>NZ_JBNJNA010000001.1:0-3735000 GCF_050936315.1 Pseudonocardia sp. CA-107938
TCCGCGATCACCATTTTTCTTATCGGCGCAGTTGAGGCCGTCCGAAACGCTTGGCGTCGCAGATGCGCTGAGCCTGCGTATCCCCTCGGCGCAGGCGGGTCCGCCAGCATCACTGCCTTATCGCCTGGGAGCGGCGACCGACCGGGCGCACTGGGGTCAGCATTGGCATTCCTAATCGTATGGATAACACTGCTCTCCTACCTATTCTCCCGATTTTTCGTGCCAATGCTCGCCCGCTTGATACCCCAATACGACCACGAGCCATTCGTACTGTTCCACCTAATCGACATTCTCTCAATCCTAAACGAGCCAAACGCCAAGATTCTCAGCTCACGTCGCCGATCGCGCCTAGCCGTCAGACTCCTCCGGGTCGGCCGCTCGATGGAGAGCGGGCTATTCGGGTCGCGATACATCTTCCAGAATGTGAATGATGATATTAGGCAGCATTTCACCCTCGCCGGCCTACATTTCTCCGAGATGGCAGGTTGGGTGACAGTACCTCAGCCGAGCACACGACGTGACATAGAAGATCAAATCCTAACAACGCTGGCAGCAGTCTTATCAGGCAATCTACACAAGCTGCCCATGGCTAACAAGGACTCGCTTCTCGTCGATAGTGGGCCAAGATGGAATTGGACATCACTATTGCGACGAATAATAGCATCTTTCGCTCCCGCGGCGATCATATTTCTGGCAGACGGCATGGGGCTTCTTCCAATTGAGCTACGACAGTGGCTGCTGACCGTTTCTATCCTGACTCTTGCATTGGGCGTGGCAGCTACCTTCGGATCCGGACGGCACACTGCATTCCTTACGGCGGTAAACTCTGTAGGCGCCGGGACGGCTGGAAAGAAGTGAGATCTCTCAGTGAAGTGCGGCGATCAAGATCAGCTCATGCCCCCGACTCAGCTGAGAGCGCGCCGCCACCTGACCGTGAGACGCCGAGCAAAGTCAGTCGACTCGACTAACTTCAACGACTCAGTCGAGGCCGGTTGTGTAGCAGTCGTGTAGCAACGGCCTCTGCTGCAGCTGCACGGCAACGGTCCTGTTCGACGTCCCACCGCAGGTGGCAGCCGACCTCACACCGTCTGCCAGGACTTTGGGAGCGAGGGGCCGTGGGTTCAAATCCCGCCACCCCGACCACTAGCGTCGGACCCGTGTTCGACGGTTTCCAGCGGCAGCGCATCGATACCGGCGAGGCGACCATCGCGGTCGCGCACGGGGGGTCGGGGCCGCCGGTCCTGCTCCTGCACGGTTTCCCGGAGTCGTCGGCGATGTGGCACGCGGTGGCGCCGCAGCTGGCCGACGACTTCACCGTGGTCGTCCCGGATCTGCGCGGGTACGGGGAGTCGTCGCGGCCGCCGTCGGGGCCCGACCACGCCGGCTACTCGTTCCGGGCCATGGCCGCCGACCAGGTCGCGGTGATGCGCGAGCTGGGGCACGAGCGGTTCGCGGTGGTGGGGCACGACCGGGGCGCCCGGGTCACGCACCGGATGGCGCTCGACCATCCTGCGCTGGTCGAGCGGGCCGCGGTGCTGGACATCCTGCCGACCCTGCACGTCTACGAGAACGTGGATCGCACGCTCGCCACCGCCTACTACCACTGGTTCCTCTTCATCCAGCCCGAGCCCCTCCCGGAGATGTTGATCTCCGGCGACCCGCTCCGCTACCTGCGGATGCTGCTCGGCTCGTGGGGCGGCAGCACGGACCACTTCGCCCCGGAGGCGCTCGCGGCCTACGAGCGGGCGTTCGCCGATCCCGAGGCGCGGCACGCGATGCTCGAGGACTACCGGGCCGGCGCGTCCGTCGATCTCGAGCACGACCGCGCCGACCTGGACCGCCGCGTCGACGTGCCGTTGCTGGTCATGTGGGGTGCCCGCGGCGTGGTCGGGAACCGGCCGCAAGATCCTGTCGACGTGTGGCGGGAGCGGGCGTCCGACGTGCGCGGCGTCAGCATCGACGCCGGGCACTTCCTCGTCGAGGAGCGGCCGGCGGAGACGCTGGCCGCGCTGCGGGAGTTCCTCAGCGCAGCGGGGTGAGCGCCCGACGGACGGCCGCCGTGGTGCGCTCCTCGTCGCCGGTGGCGAGCAGGTCCAGCAGCGCGCCGCGCAGCACGGCGAGTGCCGCCGTGGCCGCCACCGGGTCCGCCCCGGTGTCGCCGAGGATCGCGAGCCAGTCGGCGACGCTGCGCTGCGCGTAGCCGCCCCACGCCCCGTCGGGTTCGACGAGCGACCGCCCGTAGCCCTCGGCCCACAGCCGCAGGAGGTCCCGGTGAGCCGGGGCGGCGAGCCAGGACCAGATCCGCCAGGCTGCCTCAGCGGCGCCCCCGTCGCCGTCACGCACCTGCTGGACAAGCGCCACCTCGTCCGCCCGGCTGCGTTCCAGGAGGGCCTGCACGAGCCCGTCCTTGGAACCGAACAGGAAGAGCAGGACCCGCGGGCTGGAGCCGATCGCCTCCGCGAGCGGCCGCAGGGACATCCCGCCCATCCCGTGCTGCAGCACGTAGGCGTAGGCGAGCTCGAGCAGTTCGGTGCGCCGAGCGGAAGGCGCTTGCGGTGGAGCCGGCACGGGGCCATTCTGCACTGAAACACTTGTTTCAGTGGAGTGGCTCATGGGTGACGTGCGGATCAGGGAATGGGGAGCGCCGGGCGATCTCGGCTGGGTGGTGATGGCCCACGGCGAGCTGTACGCCGCCGAGTACGGCTTCGACGCCGGCTTCGAGCGGCACGTGGTGCGGGCCGTGGCCGAGATCGCCGGACCCGCCGACCGGGCACGCCAGCGCGGCTGGATCGCCGAGCTGGACGGGCACCGGGTCGGCTCGGTGGTCTGCACGCCGTCGGACGCCGGCCCGGAGGTCGCCCAGCTGCGGCTCCTGCTGCTGCACCCCGATGCCCGTGGTCTCGGGGTCGGCGGGCGGCTCGTCGACACGTGCGTCGCCTTCGCGGCCGGCGCAGGCTACCGGCGCATGCGGTTGTGGACCACCGACGTGCTCACCGCGGCCAGGGGGCTCTACGCGAGCCGCGGCTTCCGCGAGATCGCCCGCGCGCCGCACGACGGCTTCGGCGTGCCGGTGACAGGGCTGGACTACGAGCTGGATCTGGCAGTCTCGCTCGCGTGATCACGACCCGGCAAGCCGAGCTCTTCGACGACGACGCGCTGGTCGTGACCGACGACGCCACCTGGAGCACGCTGACGTCGCCGGCGCCGCACCCGGGCAGTCCGCGGTCGTTCTTCGCCCGTACGCCCGTCGAGGACGTCATCGTGGGCGAGCTGGACGGTCGGGTGGTCGGGTTCGTGGTGCTGCGCAACGTCTTCGGCGACGCGCCGTCACACCAGCACGTGCTCGAGATCAACGGGCTCGCGGTGCACCCGGACGCGACGGGCCACGGCCTCGGCGCCGGCCTGGTCGAGGCGGCCGTCGCCGAGGCCGAGGCACGGGGTGCGCGCAAGGTGACGCTGCGGGTGCTCGCCCACAACGACCGCGCCCGGCGGCTCTACGCGCGGTGCGGGTTCACCGAGGAAGGCGTCCTGCGCGAGGAGTTCCTCCTCGACGGCGCCTACGTCGACGACGTGCTCATGGCCCGGTTCGTCGGGTAGGCGCTCAGGCTGCCACTCCCCACGGCTGCCGTTCGAGCATCGGTTCGGCGCAGTCGGGGCAGGGTTGGGTGGTCGGCTCGGCGGCAACCGCATCGAGCTCCAGCTCGGCGTCGACGCCGCAGCCCGGGCAGTGCCACCATCCGGTCGTGTCCGTCGTCTCCATGCGAGCCACGGTAAATCACAGGTCTGTCATTTTCACGCACCCGGACACCACAGTAGGCTCTCGTAACGCCACTCCGATGTCGTACGAGTGGTCAGGCGGGGCGGTGGCGCACGATCCCGGGCACCCCCAGTGCGCGGTCGTGCACGTGCGCACCTGCGCTCGACACCGCCCAGACCGGTCACACCCTCCCGTGACCGGTCCCGGGTCCACGCCGGCGGTGCCAGTCGGCGTGGATCCGGTCATCCACGCTGGCAGGACGGACACCAGAACAGGTTCCGCGCAGCGTGTTCGGTGTGCGCCACCGGCGTGCCGCAGACCAGGCACGGCATCCCCGCACGCCGGTAGACGTACACCTCGCCGCCGTGCCGGTCCTTGCGCGGAGCCCGCCCCTGACGGCGGGGGTCGTGCTCCTTCTCCACCGTGTCGATCCGGCCGCGCCGCACACCGTCCTTCATCAGCGCGACCAGGTCGGCCCACAGCGCGTCCCACTGCTCGCGCGCCAATGCCGTCCCGGGCAGCTGCGGGTCGAGCCGGTGCCGGAAGAGCGTCTCCGCGCGGTAGACGTTGCCGACCCCGGCCACCACGGCCTGGTCCATGAGCAGCGTCGCCAGCGGCGCACGCGAGCGCGACACCCGTGCCCACGCCCGTTCCGGGTCGGCGTCGCGGCGCAGCGGATCGGGGCCGAGCCGCGCGCGGATCACCCGGGCCTCCGCCGCCGTGAGCAGCTCGCAGGCGGTCGCGCCGCGCAGGTCGGCGTACGCGGTCTCGCCGACCATGCGCATCCGCACCTGGCCGCGCGGCTCGGGCGCGGGCGCCGGCGCCTCGTCGAACGTGCCGTAGAGACCGAGGTGGACGTGCACCACCCGGTCGGGCGCGTAGTGGTGGAACAGGTGCTTGCCGTGCGCCTCCGCCCGCTTGAGCACCATGCCGTCGACGGCGGCGGCGCCCGCTGCGAACCGGCCCTGCGGGCTCGAGACGGCCACCGGCCGGCCGCCGAACAGCGCGCGGTGCCGGCGCGCCAGCCGGTGGAGGGTGTGCCCCTCCGGCATCAGCCGGGGATCTGGTCGACCGGCAACGCCGGCGGCACGCCCGTGCGCTCGTACTCGGCGAGCAGGTCGATGCGGCGCTGGTGGCGCGGCTCGTTCGAGAACGGGGTGGTCACGAACGCCTCGACGATCGCCGTGGCCTCCTCGGGCGTGTGCATCCGCGCACCGACGGCGACGACCTGCGCGTCGTTGTGCTGACGGCCCAGCGTCGCCGTCTCGACGCTCCAGGCGAGCGCGCAGCGGATCCCCGGCACCTTGTTCGCCGCGATCTGCTCGCCGTTGCCGGAGCCGCCGATGACGACGCCGAGGCTGCCGGCGTCGGCCAGCGTGCGGCGGGCCGCCTCGACGCAGAACGGCGGGTAGTCGTCCTGCGCGTCGTAGGTGGCCGGGCCGACGTCGATCGCCTCGTGGCCCAGGCTGGTCAGCTGCGCGACCAGGTGGGCCTTGAGCTCGAAGCCGGCGTGGTCGGAACCGAGGTACACGCGCACGGCAGGAAATCCTGCCCTACGCGGTGGTCGGGCGTGTCGGGGCCCTCAGCGGCGCCCGCCGCCGAGCAGCCCGCCGAGCAGCGAGCCCAGGTCCGGCATCCCCTGCTGCGGCTGCGGCGCGGTGCCCCCGCCGCCGAGGCCACCGGCCAGCACGCCGCCCAGCAGCCCGCCGAGCACGTCCCCGATGCTGCCGCCGGCCGGGGCTCCGGCGGGAGCCGCGGCGTTGCCCCCGAGCAGCTGCTTGGCCAGCCACGACATGACGATGGGGGCGAGGATCGGCAGCAGCTTGGCGATCAGTTCCTGCCCGATCCCGGAGCCGCCCTGGCCGATCCCGCCGAGCTGCTGCACGACCTGGCCCTCGTTGGCGCCGAACACGTGGCCGACGATCTTCTGACCCTCGCTGGTGTCGACCTGCGAGAGATCGACGCCGCCGTCGACGAGGTCGCCGCTGTGCTGCTGCACGGCCTCGGCGAACGAGGCCGCCCCACCCGGGTCGGCGGTGTTGGCCTGGATCCCGCCCAGCAGCGCGGGCACCGCGGCACGCGCCGCCTGCGCGGCGGTATCGACGTCGACGCCCAGCTGGCCGGCCAGCTGCTGCATCGGGATCTGGGACAGGATCTCGTCGACCGGACTCATGGCTGTCTCCTCGCTGCGCCACCCCCATGGCGGCGGACGCGAGGGAGCGTACTGACCGGTGGTTACTCTCGGCCGATGGCCACCGAACCCCGCGTGCCCGACGCCGCGGGGATCGTGCTGGCCGGCGGTCGATCCACCCGCATGGGCACCGCGAAGGCGGCGCTGGAGTGGCACGGCTCGACGTTGCTGGCACGGGTGACCGGGCTGCTGCTCCGGGCAGTCGCGGGTCCCGTGGTCGTCGCGCGGGCCCCGGGCCAGCCACTGCCGCAGCTACCCGGCGCGGTGGAGGTCGTCGACGACCCGGACGAGGGGCTCGGTCCGATGCACGGCATCGCGTCCGGGTTGGGCGCCGTCGCCGCACGGACCGCCCGTGCGTTCGTCTGCTCGACGGACCTCCCGCTGCTGCACCCGGCGTTCGTGCGGGCGGTGCTCGCGCGCCTGGGTCCCGGCGTCGACGTCGTCATGCCGCAGGCACTGGGGCACCCGCAGCCGCTGGCTGCGGCCTACCGGACGGCGATCGTCGGCCACCTGCACGGGCTGCTCGCGGCCGGCCGGGTCCGCCCGGCGCGCGATCTCACCGAGCTGCGGGTCGAGCGGCCGGACGCGGCCGTGCTGCTGGGTGATCCTGCGCTCGCCGCCGCCGACCCGCACCTGGACTCGCTGCTCAACGTCAACCGGATCGAGGAGTACCGGGCGGCGCGGGCCCGTCCGGCCCCGCTCGTCACCGTCCTGACCAGCAGCGGGCCGGTCGAGGTACGGGCGGCGACGCGGGGAGCCGCTTCCGCGGCCGTCGGCTGGGCGGTCGACGACCCCGACGCTCCGCTCGTGCCGGGCGACGTCGTGGATCTCCACGGTTGACCTGAACCTGACTTCAGCTCCTATCTTCTGTCGCGAGGACGCACGCCGCAAACCCGACCGGAACTGTCGGGGTATCGCGGCATGCTCACCGATGAGTTCGGGACGGCCGGCAGGTCATCTCCGGCGAACCCGCAGCAGGAGGCAGTCAGATGAGCATGGAGATGGTGGCGTGGCACTCGATGTACCACGCTGCGAACGCGCAGGAGGAGAAGCGGCCGTTCTCGCGGGCCACGCTGGCGCGGATCGGGCGGTTCGCCCGTCCGCACCGTCGGCTGATCGCGATGTTCCTCCTGGTCAGCGTGGTCGGCGCTGCGCTCGCGGTGGCGTCTCCGATCCTGGCGGGGCAGGCGGTCGACGCGATCGTCCGCGGCGGCCCGATCGAGGCCGTCGTCGGCATCGCGGTCCTGATCGCCGTGATCGCGGTGGCCGAGGCCGGCCTCGGCGTCCTGCAGCGCTACCAGTCGGCCACCCTCGGCGAGGGCCTGATCCTCGACCTGCGCACGGCGGTGTTCGACCACGTCCAGCGCCAGCCCGTCGCATTCTTCACCCGCACCCGCACGGGCGCGCTGGTGAGCCGGCTCAACAACGACGTGATCGGCGCGCAGCAGGCGTTCAGCGGCACGCTGTCCGGCGTCGTGGGCAACATCGTCACGCTGGCCCTCACGCTCGGGGTGATGCTCAGCCTGTCCTGGCAGGTCACCGCGCTCGCGCTGGTGCTGCTGCCGATCTTCGTGCTGCCCGCGCGGCGGATGGGCAGCAAGCTCGCCCAGCTCGAGCGCGAGGCCGCGGCGCACAACTCGGCGATGAGCACGCAGATGACCGAGCGGTTCTCGGCGCCCGGCGCCACGCTGGTGAAGCTGTTCGGGCGGCCCGCCGAGGAGACGGCCGAGTTCGTCGCCCGCGCGGCCCGCGTGCGCGACATCGGCGTGCGCACCGCGATGGTGCAATGGGTGTTCGTCTCGGCGCTGACGCTGGTGTCGGCGCTCGCACTGGCACTGGTCTACGGGCTCGGCGGCTACTTCGCCCTCACCGGTGGCATCGCGGCCGGCGACGTCGTCGCGCTGGCGCTCCTGCTCACCCGCCTCTACGCGCCGCTCACGGCGCTGGCCAGCGCCCGGGTCGAGGTGATGAGCGCGCTGGTGAGCTTCGAGCGGGTCTTCGAGGTGCTCGACCTCGCGCCGCTGGTGGCCGAGCCGGCCACCCCGGTCGACCTGCCGGAGGGTCCGCTGTCCGTCGAGTTCGACGCCGTGCGGTTCGCCTACCCGTCGGCGGAGAAGGTGTCGCTGGCGTCGCTGGAAGACGTCGCGCGGCTCGACGACCGCGGCGGCGAGGAGGTGCTGCACGAGGTGTCGTTCCGTGCGGAGCCGGGGCAGATGATCGCGCTGGTCGGTTCGTCGGGCGCCGGCAAGTCGACGATCGCGCAGCTGCTCCCCCGGCTCTACGACACCGACGGCGGATCCGTCCGGCTCGGCGGGGTCGACGTGCGCGGCCTCTCGTTCGACGACCTGCGCCGGGCGGTCGGGCTGGTCACGCAGGACGGGCACCTGTTCCACGAGTCGATCCGCTCCAACCTGCTGCTCGCGCAGCCGGAGGCCACCGACGAGCAGCTGTGGCACGCGCTGGAGCGCGCGCGGCTGGCAGAGCTCGTGGCGTCGCTGCCCGACGGGCTCGACACCGTCGTCGGAGAGCGCGGCTACCGGCTCTCCGGTGGCGAGCGGCAGCGTCTCACCATCGCGCGCGTCCTGCTCGCGAACCAGCGGATCGTGGTGCTCGACGAGGCCACCGCACACCTCGACTCCACGTCGGAGGCGGCGGTGCAGGAGGCACTCGGCGAGGCGCTCGACGGGCGCACCGCGATCGTCATCGCGCACCGGCTCTCCACGATCCGCAGCGCCGACCAGATCCTCGTGCTGGAGGCCGGCACCGTGGTCGAGCGCGGCACGCACGCGGAGCTGCTCGCCCGCGGCGGCCGCTACGCCGAGCTGCACCGCACGCAGTTCGACCAGCCGTCCACCTCGGAGGTCGCGCTGGCCGGCGCCTGATCGTTCCAGCGATCGCTAGCGATTGCTATGCTTTTGCGGTGCCGTCGGAACCGGACCTCACGGCGATCGCCGCCGCCCTGCGCCAGGTCGGCCGCAGCCTCGGCGCCCTCGCGGACGCGCTGACCGGCGCGGCCGGCGAGCCGACCCAGGACGAGCGGTACCGGGCCGCGATCCTCGAGTGGGGCGATCGCGCCCTCACCGGGCCGGAGTGCATCGCCCTGCTGCGGCGGCACGGCTTCGCGCCGCAGGCCGTCGGCGGCTGGGTCAAGGGCGGCTGGATGGAGACGGGCGCCGACGGGTTGCGCCGGATGACCGCCCGCTCGCGCGAGTTGGTGAGCGGGACATGACGGAGCCGTTCCGCCTGCGGATGGCCGTGCGCAGCTACGAGCTCGACCCGCAGCTGCACGTCAACGGGGCGGTGTACCACCAGTACGCCGACCACAACCGGTTCGAGTGCGTCCGCGCCGCCGGGGTCGTGGTGGACGACCTGATCGCCGACGGCATGGGTCCGGTGAACCTGGAGACCACCATCCGGTTCCTGCACGAACTGCGGGGCGGCGACGAGGTGGACGTGACGTGCGCGTTCGGCTGGGGCTCCGGCCGCACGCACACGGTCGAGCACGAGGTGCGGCGCACGGACGGCGTGGTGGCCGCCCGGGTGCGCACGGTCAGCGGGCTGCTCGATCTGCGCAACCGCACGCTGGTAGCCGATCCGGCGGCGGTGTGGCGTTCCCGCGCCACCCGTCCGGAACTGCTCGGGCTGACGCCCTGACGCGGGCGCGGTGCGGCGCAGACCTCGGCACTACGGCCGGACCTCCGTGTCCGCCAGCACGGCCATCGCGGCGTTGCGGCCGTTCACCCCGATGACGCTGCCGCCGGGGTGGGTGGCCGCGCCGCACAGGTACAGCCCGGGGATACCGGTGCGCGGGGTGAACCGGCGGTCGTACATCTGGTCGGGCAAGCAGTCGCCCTGGAAGATGTGGCCGCCGGCGAGGCCGATGCGCGCCTCCACGTCCGGCGGGCCGAGCACTTCGCGGTGCACGATCACGTCGACGACGTCGGGGGCGAACCGCGCCACCTCGGCGAGCGCGGCGTCGGCGATCTCGTCGCGCCGGCTCTCCCAGGTGCCGTCGGCGAGCGTGTAGGGCACGTACTGCGCGAACACGCTCATCACGTGCCGGCCGTCCGGGGCGAGCGTGCGGTCGTAGAACGACGGGAAGTACACCTCCGCCCACGACGGGGCGGGCTCGCCTGCGACGGCCCGGCCGAACGCCGCCTGGGTGGCGTCGATGCCGGTGGTGATGGTGGTCATCGCGCGGTAGGGCAGGTCGGCGCCCTGCGCCGCCGGGAAGACGGGGAGTCGCTCCAGCGCGCAGTTGATCTTGATGACCGGGCTGCTGCACTGCCACGCGTCCACCCGATGCTGCCAGGCGGCCGGTACTTCGGAGCACAGTGCGGTCGTGGTGACGGGGTCGGCGTTCGACACGACCGTCGCGGCGCGGATCAGCTCGCCACCGGCCAGCCGCACGCCCTCCCCCGGCTCGATCGCCGCGACCGCGACCCCGGTGGCGAGCACGGCGCCGTGCTCGACCGCCGCGTCGGCCAGCGCGAACGACACCCGACCGGTACCGCCGCGCACGTACCCCCACCGGCCGGCGTTCAGCGTGCCCAGCGCGTGCATCGCGTGGACGCCTGCGGTGCCCGGGTCGCGCGGTCCGGCCCAGGTGCCGATCACGCCCTGGCCGTGGAGGGCGGCACGCAGCCGCTCGTCCCGGACGTGCTCCTCGACGACGTCCGCGATCGAGCGGTGCAGCAGCACGTCGAGCGATTCGGGGTCGAGGAGCTCGGCCAGCTCGGCGCGATCCGGCGCCGCGCCGACCCAGGTGTCGCGCGCCTTCGTCCGCAGCCCGGCGCGGATGCGCTCGAACAGCTCCTCGTAGGCCAGGTAGCCCTCGACGTCGGCCGGGGCGAGCGCGGCCACCGAAGCGGCGGCGTCGGTCCCCAGCGCGAGCGACGTCCCGTCCTCGAACGGGCACCACAGGCTG
The DNA here is from genome assembly GCF_050936315.1 of Pseudonocardia sp. CA-107938. Lineage (NCBI taxonomy): Bacteria > Bacillati > Actinomycetota > Actinomycetes > Pseudonocardiales > Pseudonocardiaceae > Pseudonocardia > Pseudonocardia sp. CA-107938. The sequence continues at coordinate 10,876 of NZ_JBNJNA010000001.1, forward strand.
GGGTCGAGCAGCACCACGTCGAACCCGTGCCGGCGCAGATCGAGCTCCTCCACGACGAGCGGGTGCAGCAGCCCGACCACGTACGCGCACGGGCTGACCAGGTACTCCGGCTCGGGGAACGGCCGGGTCAGGGTCGCGGCACCACCGAGCTGCTCGCGCGCCTCCAGCACCAGCACCGACCGGCCCGCTCTGGCGAGGTACGCCGCGGCGGCGAGCCCGTTGTGCCCACCCCCGACCAGCACCACGTCCCACGTGCGGGCCGAGAGCTCGGAGAGGGGCATCGGCAGGCCGACGCGGCCCAGCACGTCGTGGGTGGACATGTGCCACGACGCTACCGGCGCCGAGTGAACAGGGGGTGCGTTCAGCACGCCGCGTAGAGCACGTCCCGCAACCCCGGGACCTGCGCCTCGCGCGCCGCGTCCCAGACCAGGCGCAGTGCCAGCTCCCCCAACGGCAGCGGCAGTGCCACCAGGGTGCCGGCGGCGAGCGCATCCTCGACGGCGAACCGGGGCAGCACCGCGATCCCCAGCCGCTGCTCGGCCCACGCCCGCATCACCGCGACCCCACCGGCGGGCACCCGCGCCACGGCCGGGCCGAACACCGCCTCAGCCGCCATGCGGAACGAACAGCCGGGCGCGTTGACCAGCAGCTTCTCGCCGGCGAGATCGTCGGGCGCGAGATGGTCGCGGGCCGCGGCGGGGTGCCCCGGCGCGGCGACGAGCACCAGTGGAACGGCGTCGACATCGATGAACGCGAGCGGCTCGGCCGGCACGCCGAACCCGAGCTCGCCGAGCGCCGTGCCGCTGTCCAGCAGCAGGACCGCGTCGAGCGCTCCCGCGGCGAGATCGCCCAGCAGGACGTCGCGGCGGGCCTCGGCGTGCACGTGGACCGCGACGTCGGGCCGCCGGGCGCCGAGCCGGTGCAGGACCGCGGGCACGCAGGCGGCGGCGATGGTCTCGAGCGCGCCGAGCCGAACGGCGGTCGCGGCGCCGCGGGTCGCAGCCGCGGCCTGCTCGGCGTCGGTGAGAAGGCGCCGTGCCCACGGCCGCAGCCGTTCGCCGGCCGCCGTCGGCGTCATGCCACGGGCGGCGCGCTCGAACAATGCGGTGCCGAGCCCGGCCTCCAGCGCGCGGATCTGCGCGGACACGCTCGACGGCGCCAACCCCAGCGCCACCGCGGCCTCGGTGACCGACCCGTGCCGCAGCACCGCCTCGAAGACGCGCAGCTGCCGCAGCTCCACCATTGCCCCCCTGCGGACCGTTCGGATTCTCCGAACGCAGCGTAGTGCCGATCCGGTGGAGCGGGCCGGGGTCCGCGGTGAGCCTGAGCGCATGCGCACGAACGTCTCGCTGGTCGGGATCTCCCTCGGGTACTTCATGGTCCTGCTCGACACCACCGTCGTGGCCGTCGCCGAACCGGATCTCGCGGTGTCGCTCGGCGCGTCGGTGCGCGGGCTGCAGTGGGTGACGACGGCCTACACCGTCGTCTTCGCCGCCCTGTTGCTGTCGGCCGGCGCGGTCGCCGACACCGCCGGCGCCCGGCGGACCTTCCGCACGGCCGTCCTCTCGTTCGGCGCGCTCTCGGCGCTGTGCGCGGCCGCGCCCACGGTGGAGGTGTTGATCGGCCTGCGCGCACTGCTCGGCGCAGCCGCGGCGGCGTGCGTACCGGCGTCGCTGGTGCTGGTCGCGCGGCTGCACCCCGAACCGGCCCGGCGGGCCCGGGCCGTCGCGACCTGGGCGACGATCAGCGGCTCGGCGGTCGCGCTCGGCCCGGTGGTCGGAGGTGTGCTCGTGGGGGCAGCGGGCTGGCGGGCGGCCTTCCTGGTGAACGTGCCGGTGGCGATGGCCGTCCTCGCGGCGACGGCCGGGCGGGCCGGCGAGCAGCGGTCGGCGCGGCGGATCGACCTGCGCAGCCACGCCGCCGTGATCGCCGCACTGGCCCTCGGCACGGACGCCCTGATCGCGGCGGGCGCCGGCGCGTGGGCGCACGCGGGTCTGAGTGCCGTCGGCGCAGCGGTCATCGGGGCGGTGCTCGTCCGCGTCGACCGCACGAGCGACGCGCCCGCGCTGGACCCGGCGGTGCTCGGCGTGCGCGGGGTGCCGGCCGGGCTGATCGCCGGTGCGGCGGTCAACCTCACCCTGGCCGGCACGTTGTTCGTGCTGCCGCTGGTGCTGGCCGGGCGGTTCGGGCCGCTCGGCACCGGGCTGGCCCTGCTGCCGATGACCGTTCCGTTCGTGGCCAACCCGCCCGTGACCGCCCGGCTCGTCGCCCGGCGCGGTCCCCGGCCTGCGATCCTGCTCGGGCTCGGTCTGCTCGCGGCCGGCACCGCCGCGCTGGCCGGCGCGGTGGCCCTCGACGCGCCGTACCCGGTGCTCGCGGCCGGCCTGCTCGGCGTCGGGTTCGGGGTGTCGTTCGCGCTGCCGGCGCTGGCCGGCTCGACCGTCTCCGCGGTGCCCGCCGAGGTCGCCGGCGCCGCCGGCGGGATGCTGAACGCCGCCCGCCAGGCCGGCGCCACCGTCGGGGTGGCGGTGATGGGCGCGCTGCCCGGCGGCGCGAGCTTCCTCCCCGCGACTGCCGCCTGCCTCCTCGCGGCACTGGTGTACGCGCGCGCCCGCCGGGAGACCACCGAACCGGTGCGGTGACACGGCGGGAGCCACCGCTCCGGTCCTTCAGCGTGGATCCAGCGACGGGCGAGCGCGACGTGCCGACCCGTCATGGGAACGAGCGCGAACCGATGCTGGACGTCGGTGTGGGGGCGCGCGGCGAGGCCTTGGAAGGAGATCCGTCGCGCCCGTACCGGACGAGGCTGGAGATGTCGACGACCGTCTCAGCGGCGCCCGGCATCCACCAGCCGCGACCGTCAGCCCTGCGTCTTGATGCCGTCCAGTGCCATGCCCAGGACTCGTTCTCGCTGGGCATCGTCCGCGAAGTTCGAGCTCGCGATGCCGTTGATCAGAAGACGTACATCCTCGAAGCCGACGTCGTTGCGGGCCTTCCCCGCGTCCTGGGCGGCCTCGAGCAGCGGCTCGCCGGCGCGATGGATCAGGGCGATGCACGCGCCGAACATCGGCGAGTCGAGGTTGAGACCCTCCACAACGGCCCGCTTGGTGGTGGCGTACCCGACGAACTGGCGCAGCCAGATCGCCAGCGCCTCCCACGGGTCCAGATCCCTCAGCTCGTCGGCGACGCGGGCGAGGGCTTCGACCTCGTCGACGTACACGGCCTCGAGCAGCGCCTGCCGGGTCGGGAAGTTGCGGTAGAGCGTGCCGATGCCGACCCCGGCGCGCCGAGCGATCTCCTCCAGTGATCCGTTGACGCCGTCGCCGGCGAAGACGTCACGAGCTGCGGCGATGAGCGCCTCGAACTTCTGTCGGCTGCTGGCGCGCTGGGGCCGGGTCACCGCGACCCGGGGTGTTTCGGACGTGCCAGGGGCAGTCGCCATGACGCCTTCCTCTCGACGAGCGCTTGCATGCGGAGGCACCCCTCCGCTACCTTCGGAGGCACCCCTCCGCGGAGGGGTGCCTCCACCTTAGTGGAGGCACCGGTCCCGATCGAGAGCGAGCCAACGCCCATGCGGACTGTCGGAATCATCGGAAGCGGTCGAATCGGCGGCACGGTCGCGCGGCTCGCCGTCGCGGGGGGCTACTCCGTCGTCGTCAGCAACTCACGGGGATCGGAGACCCTCGCGGACCTGGTCGCTGAACTCGGTCCCCGAGCTCGGGCGGCCACCCCTGCCGAAGCAGCTGAGGCCGGCGATCTGGTCGTGATCTCCGTGCCGGTGCGGGCCTACACCGAGGTGCCGGTCGAGCCGCTCGAGGGCAAGACCGTGCTCGACACGATCAACTACGATCCTCGACTCCACGGCCACATCGCCGAACTCGACGCCGCACTCGCCGACGCCTCGATCACCACCAGCGAAATGGTGCAGCAACGCCTGCCCGGGTCGCACGTCGTCAAGGCGCTCAACAACATCTTCTTCCACACGCTGCGCACCCTCACCCGCCCGAACGGGGCAGCCGACCGCACCGCGCTGCCGATCGCCGGCGACGACCCCGACGCCAAGGCGGACGCATCCCGGTTCCTGGACGCCATCGGTTACGACACGGTGGACGCCGGCCCACTCGCCGAGGGCTGGCGCTGGCAGCCCGGCACCCCGGCCCACGTCATCTACGCCGGGGAGACGGTCCAGGTCGCTGTACCCGGCAACGCCGCGAGGGTGCGCGGCGCCCTCGCCGCCGCAACCCGCTGAACCATCGGGGCCTCCCGAGCCTCGAGTCCATCCCGTTGAGGAAGGAACACCATGACCGACGTACCCGACGGGCCCCAGGTCTTCGGCGCCACCGATGACGAACGACGAATCGTCGAAACGCTCTACCGGGCGGTCGGAGGGGAGCCGGACCTCTTGGACGACATACTCGCCCCCGACTGGGAGGACATCCCCAGCATCCCCGGTCAGCCTCCAGGGCCGGAGGGCCTCAAGCCGCACATCAAGGAGTTCCACGCGTGCTTCGCGAACGCGCGGGTCGTCCTGCACGACGTCGTCGCCGCGTCGGGGCGAGTGGCCGTGCGCGGCGCGCTGACCGGCACCCACCGCGGAGAGTTCCTCGGCGTCCCCCGGCCGGCAGACCGAGTTCGATCACGATCCACGAGTTCCACCAGATCAAGAACGGCCGCATGGTCCGCAGCTGGCACCTCGAGGATCTTCATGGGTGGACTCGGCAGATGACCAGGGCCGCCGTTCCGACGGACGGCGGCGACGCCCCACGCCGAACCCGATCCGGCGCCGGCGGTGCCACCGCCGGCTGACCGCCCGCGATCGGTCGGTCCTGGCGCTGCTGGAAGCGCACCGCGTGCTCACCACCGATCAGGTCTGGCGGCTCTAGTTCGACTCGCTGCGCCGAGCTCTCTGTGCCTGTGAAACTGATGGGGTGGACACGGACGTTTTCCTGGCCGACTGCCCCGCCCGCACCACGCTCGACCTGATCGCGGGCACCTGGTCCGTCGTCGTGGTGTTCGCGCTGCGCGAGGGTCCGCTGCGGTACGGAGAGCTCCTGGAACGCATCGGCGGGATCTCGAAGAAGGTGCTGACGCAGACGCTGCGGCGCCTGGAAACCAGCGGGCTGGTGCGGCGACGCTCCATCCCCTCGGCACCGCCGGGCGCGGAGTACGCGCTCACCGACCTCGGCGAGAGCCTGCTCGAACCGGTCACCGTGCTGGCCCGCTGGGCCGAGCAGCACGGCGAGCAGGTCGCCGCGGCCGTCGAACGCACCGCGTAGGGCACCGGGTGGTTCCCCACGGCTCTGCATCCTCGTAGCCGGCATCGGGCACGCGCCCCGGGCCGGGAGGAATCAATCATGAAGATCGGCATCATCGGTGCGGGCATGATGGCGTCCGTGCTGGCCGCACGCTGGACCACCGCCGGACACGAGGTCATGATCGGTGCCCGCGACGTCGGACGGGCCAAGGCACTCGCCACGCGGCTCGGCCCGGACGTCCCGAGCGGCACCCTGCGCGAGGCCGCGGTGTACGGCGACGCCGCCCTCCTGGCGATCTGGCCCACCGGCGTGATCCCCGCACTGCTCGAAGCCGGAGCAGCGGACGGGACGCTCGCCGGTCGCACCCTCATCGACTGCAACAACCCGGTGGAGACCGGCAGCTTCACCCTCACCACGGGCGACATCTCGTTGGCCGAGCAGATCGCCCGGCTCGCCCCGGGCAGCCGGGTCGTCAAGGCCTTCAACCAGTGCCACGCCGACGTGTGGGCCATGGAACCACCACGGTTCGACGACCGCTCGCTGGTCGTCCCGATCGCCGGTGACGACCCCGCCGGGAAGGACGTCGTGTCCGAGCTCGTCCGCGACATCGGGGGCGAGCCCCGCGACATCGGGCCGCTCCACCGCGCCCGCCACCTCGAGGCCATGGCCGCGGTGGTGATCGGCCTCCTGTACACCGGGGCGCCGTCACGCACCGTGTTCAATCTGGTGGAGGCCTGATCGTCGCGGCACTAGCGTCGTCCCCATGATCGTTCGGGACGAGCACCGGCAGCGCGGGCATCGGGTGCGTTTGGAGTGGGGCGCGGAGGGCGTCGGGGTGCTGGCTGCTGACTGCGCGGTCGTGGTGGTCGTCGACGTCCTGTCGTTCAGCACCTGCGTCGATGTGGCGACCGCGCGGGGCGTCGATGTCCTGCCCATGCCGCGCCGCGACGCGGCCGCCGCGGAGGCGGCCGGCGCGGTGCTGGCCGGTCCGCGGCGCAGCTCGGGGCCGTCCCTGTCGCCGGCGTCGTTGCGCACCCTGCCGGGTGGGACGCGGCTGGCACTCCCGTCCCCGAACGGGTCGACGCTCTGCGCGCTCGCGGCGGCCACCGGCACGGCGACGGTCTTCGCTGGGTGCCTGCGCAATGCCTCCGCCGTCGCCGCGGCGGCCGCGGAGGTCGCAGGCGACGGCGCGATCGGGCTGGTGCCGGCCGGGGAGCGGTGGCCGGACGGGACCCTGCGCGTCGCCGTGGAGGACCTGCTCGGCGCCGCGGCCATCGCCGCCGCGCTCGACGGGCGCTCGCCGGAGGCCGAGCTCGCCGTGGCCCAGTTCCGCGCGGTCGCCGACCGGCTGCCCGCGGTCCTCGCCGAGCTGTCGTCCGGGCGGGAGCTCGTGGCCGACGGCTTCGCCGAGGACGTCGCGATCGCCGCGGCGCACGACACGAGCGACACGGCTCCGCGCCTCGTCGACGGCCTCCTCAGGCGATCATGACCCCATGGACGGGACGTGGATCGAGCTGGCGGACGGTGTGTTCGCCCGCCGCTACGCGGAGCTGGACCTGACGGTCGGGCTCGTGCTCGGTGAGGAACGGGCACTGGTGGTCGACACCCGCGGCGACGTTGCGCAGGGCGCCGAGTGGGCGGCGGCGGTGCGGGAGCGGACCGCGCTGCCGGTCACCGTCGCGGTGACGCACGCGCACTTCGACCACTGCTTCGGTACGTCGGCGTTCGGCCCGGTGCCCGTGCTGGCGCACGAGGGGTGCGCGGCCGCGATCGCCCGCACGGCGGACGCGCAGCGCACGGAGTGGGTCGGGTACTACCGCGACCGCGGCGACGACGCGACCGCCGACGCGCTTGCCGGTTCCGCGCCCGTCCTGCCGTCGCCGGCGCCGCCGCAGGTCGACCTCGGTGGACGGGTGGCCGTCCTGCGCCACCTCGGGCGCGGGCACACCGACCACGACCTGCTCGTGGACGTGCCGGACGCCGGTGTCGTGTTCGCCGGTGACCTGGTGGAGCAGGGTGCGCCGCCCGACCTCGCCGAAGCCGATGTCGCCGCGTGGCCGGAGACGCTGACGGCGTTGCTGGCGCTCGGGCGCGCCGTGGTGGTGCCGGGGCACGGCGACCCGGTGGGACCCGCGTTCGTCGCCGAGCAGCGCGACCGGTTGGCCGAGATCGCCGAGCTGCACGTCCAGGTGCGGAAGGGGACGCTCACCGTCGCGGAGGCCGCGCGCCGCTCGCCCTATCCCGGCGTGCCCTGGGAGTAGTCAGCGCCCGCCGAGGAAGCCGCCGATGATCCCGCCGACGCCGCCCGCGCTGCCGGCCTGCTGGCCGCTGCCGGCACCGGCGACGAGGCTGCCGGGCGGCTCCTCCGACGGCTGCACCACGACGAACCCCTGACCGGCGAAGCTCATGGTGTAGCCCTCGCCGGTGGTGCGTCCCAGCAACGTGCCGAGACCGAGCTGGTCGGCCCGGTGGAACCCCGTGGAGAGGCCGGCCGACCAGCAGACCGCCGCCTGCGGGTCGGCGTAGGTGGGCTGGTCGACCGACAGCACCACCGGCGCACCCTTGCAGGTGATCGCGATGTGGCCGGCGCCGGTGAAGACGCAGTTGAACAGTCCCGCGCTCGACAGCACGCCGGCACCCTGCACCCGGCGGATGTCCCACCGCAGCCCGGGTTCGAACGCCAGCACGTTGGCGCCGTTGATGGTGAGCCCGCCGTCGGAGCCGTCCAGGTCGATGACGAAGACGTCGGAGGCGGTGTCGGCGAGGAACAGGTCGCCGCGCCCGGTCACCTTCATCAGCGGGATGCCCTCGCCGGTCAACGCCTGCGCGACGAAGCGCCCGACGCCGCCGGAGCCGAGTGCCTCGAACGCCATCTGCCCCTGGTAGGCGACCATCGCGCCTTGCCGGGCGACGACCTCGCCGTTCAGGGCGACCTTCAGCATCTTGGAGTTCTGCAGAACCATCCCGGGCCGGTCGGCGGCGGTCTCGGCGTGGTTCGCGCCGAACAGTTCACTGCGCATCGGCCCAGGGTCCGGCCCGCGGGTTGCAGGCGCGTTTCACGCGCCTCCCGTCAGCCGGCGAGCGCGGCGATGAGCGGGCCCGGGTTGGGGTGCTCCGAGGTGCACTGCAGGACCACGGTGTCGGCACCGGCGGCGGCGATCGCGGCGACGAGCTCGCGGGCGCGGTCGCCGAGCGCCGGCGTCTCCGGTTCGATCTCCGCGAAGGTGATGACCCGCGGCGCCGGACGGCCGGCCGCCGCGGCGGCCTCGCGCACGCGCGCGGACTCCGTCGCGAGGTACTCCGTGTCGACGCCGCCGTCCCGGGTCACCAGCCAGGCGTCGAGCAGCACGCCGTCTCCCACCTCACCGGCGAGCGCGACGGTCTTCGGCCCGCGGGCGCCGATGACGACGGGCGGGGCCACCGGCGGTGGCCACGCCAGCCCCACGTCGTCGAGGTGCACGTAGCGGCCCGACACGGTGAGCGTCTCCCCCTGCAGCAGGCGGCGGACGGCGTCGGTGTACTCGCGCAGCAACGTCATGGGCGACTCGACGCGCGCCCCGACCTGGCCCATCCAGTCGAGCACCCCGTGCCCGAGCGCCGGGGAGAACCGGTTCGGGAACGTCCGCGCGAGCGTGGCGATCTCCATGGCGGCGAGGGCCGGGTTGCGCAGCGGCACAGGCAGCAACCCGATCCCGACGGTGATCCGCTCGCTCCACGCGAGCGCGGCGGCGGCCGTGGTGAGGCCGCCCTCGAAGAAGCAGTCCTCCCACACCCACAGCTCGTCGATGCCGGCCTGGTCGGCCGCGACGACGGCCTCCCGCAGCTCCTCCGGCGGCGACTGCGGACGGAACACCACTCCCACGCGGACGTCGGTCATGATCGCCACGCTAGCCGGTGAGCCGGTCGAGCGGCTCCCCCATTCCGAAGTCGAGGGCGTGTCGCGCGACCGCGGCCGGCAGCCAGAAGAAGCTGCGTCCGGCCCGGTCCCAGGCCTGCCGCACCGCGCCGACGGGCCGGACGTGGAAGCCGCGCTCGCCGAGCGGAGCCACGAACTCGACGTCGAGCCCGGTCATCGCGTGCACCTCGCGGACGACGGCGGCCGCCGGGTCCTCGCCGTCGCGCAACGGCCCGCCGGGCACCTGCAGGCCGGCTCCCCCGGCACCGGGCCGGTGCGCGAACACGAGCACCGATCCGTCCTGGATCACGTAGGCCTCCACCCGCGGGCCGACCGGCGCCGCCGGCAGCAGGCCGTCGACCAGCGCAGCGACCACGTCGTCGGTGGACGTGTCGGGGTCGATGGACGTGGTGAGCCGGTCGAGCAGCAGCCCGTCGAGCGCGTAGTGGAAGAGCGCGATCTCCGCGCGCCCGCCCGGCAACCCGGCGGCGACGTTGAACGCGACGTCGCCCTCGAAGTTGGCGCGCAGCCAGTCGCCGATCACGGCGGCGAGGTCCGGCCGCCGGCCGGCCTCCAGCCGCAGCTCGAACAGGGCGAGCGACACGTCGCGGTGCAGGGTGAGCCGCCGGACGATGTCGCGGATGTAGGCCGCGAACAGCTCCCGCGACGGCGGCAGCGCGCCGAGCTCGTCGAGCGTGGCCTGCTCGGGCGCGAGCCGCACGGCCATCCGGTCGGCGATGGCGCTGATCAGGGCCGGCCGGTTGCGGAAGTAGTTCGACGCCGTGCCGGTGGGGACACCGGCCTCGGCGTCGACCGCGCGGTGGGTGAGCCCGCGGGTGCCCTCCCGGGCGAGGACGCGCAGGGCCGCGTCGGCCAGCCCTGCACGCCGCTCGTCGTTGCGCGCCATGCGCTCAGCGTCGCACGTACTGGTTCGCGATCACCCCGCTGGCGAACGGCCGGCTCTCCGTCAGCTCGAACCCCTGCACCGCGTACGGGCGCTGCGCGAAGAGCCGCTTGCCGTCGCCGAGCAGGAGCGGGTTGACCTTGAGCACCAGCCGGTCGATCTCGTCGACGAGCGTCGAGGCGAGCTGCCCGCCGCCGCACAGCCAGATCCCGCTGCCGTCGGTCTGCTTGAGCCGGCGCACGAGCGCCACCGGATCCTCGTCGGTGAACGTGATCGCGCCCGGGTCGCCGGGCAGCTCCCGGTCGGGCCGGTGGGTGACGACGTACTGCTCCAGGTGCGGGTACGGGTCCGTGACGCCGTGCGGGAACCCGGCGGCGTAGGTGCCCCACCCCATGACGACGGTGTCGAAGCGGGAGTTGTCGGCCTTCAGCCCGACCATCTCGAGGCCGACGCCGGGCAGCGTGTCGGTCCACTCCGCGAAGATCCAGTCGATGTGCTCGCCCTCCATCGGGAACGCGTCGAACGTGTCGTCCGGCGCGGCGATGTAGCCGTCGAGGGACACGGCCACGAAGTAGGTCAGTTCTCGCATGCGAACCCTCCGAACAACGACTGCTGTAGTGGTTGGGCAAGAGTACGACAGCTGTCGTGGTTCGACAAGGATGAATCAGGAGGACGGGCTGGTCTTCTCGAAGCTCTGCAGGACCTGCCGGCCGTCGGGGCCGACGCCCACGACGAACCGGTACGGCTCCCGGCTGACGGAGCCGTCGAGCTTGGTGAAGACGACGAACGCGGTGACCGAGCCGTCGGGCTCGTGGCGGATCTGTTCCAACCAGACCCGGCTGAGGCCGCCGTAGAAGTTGTTGAACGCCGCCCGGCCGCCCGAGGCGTTCTGGGCGCTGGGGCTGAGCTGCGCCCACGCCGCGTCGGTGTTGCCCGGGAGCAGGCCGTAGTAGTTCTGCATGAACGCGACGGCGGAGTCCGCTGGGACGGGTGTCACCGCTCCCGACGTCGTCGGCGCGCTGGTGGCACTGGTCGCGCTGGGAGCCGAGGTGCTGATGGCCGGGCTCGGCGCCGCGGCCTGCGGCTGCCCTGCCGGCTGCTGCCCGCCGTTGCTGGCCAGCACGATGGCGGTGGCGATGCCGCCCGCGGCCACGACACCGGCGGCGACGGTCGCCGCGACCCGGAACCGGCGGCGCGACCGACCCGGCGTCGGCGCCGACGGCACCAGCGCAGGGGCGGCGAGAGTGGGCGGTCCCGCAGGGGCCGGCGCGGCCAGCGGGCGACGCGAATCGACCTGCAGCGTGTCCGGGCCGGACGTCGCGAGTCCCGTGCGGACGACGGCGGCGAGCTCGTCGCGCGCCTCCATGGCGGTCGGCCGCTTCTCCGGGTCGGGGTCGAGCAGCCGCAGCACGATGCCGGTGAGCGGACCGGTGCGCTTCGGCGGGTCGATGACGCCGGTGGCGACCTTGTGCAGCAGCGCGTAGGCGTTCTCGTTGAGCCCGAACGGGGGGTGGCCCTCGATGGCGGCGTAGATCGTCGCGCCGAGCGCGAACACGTCGGCGGCGGGGGCGGGGTCGGCGCCGCGGGCCACCTCGGGGGCGAGGAACGCGGGCGTGCCGGCGATCAGCCCGGTGCGGGTGATCTGCACGTCGTCGACGGCGCGGGAGACCCCGAAGTCGGTGAGCTTGGTGCGCCCGTCGTCGCCGATCAGCACGTTGCCCGGCTTCACGTCGCGGTGGATGACGCCGGCGGCGTGGGCGGCGGCGAGCCCGTCGGCGACGTCACGGCCGATCGCGGCGGCGGCGAGCGGGTCGAGGGTGCCCTGGGTCGCGATGACGGCCGACAGCGACTTCGACTCGAGGTACTCCATGACCAGCCACGGCCGGTCGTCGTGCACCACGACGTCGAACATCCGGATGACGTGCGCGTGCTGCAGCCGGGCGGCGATGCGCCCCTCGCGGTGGATGCGCTGGCGCGACTCCTCGAGCGCGTCGCGGCCGCCGGCGGTGGTGCTGGGGGCCGCCGCGGCCAGCAGTTCCTTGATGGCGACGGTGCGGTTGAGCAGCTGATCGGTGCCCCGCCAGACCGCACCCATCGCCCCGGAGGCGATGCGTTCGTCAAGGCGGTAGCGGCCACCGATCAGGGTGCGCTCGTCACTCTCGGCCATCCTGCCCAGGGTAACGAGCCCGCCTGAGAGAGCGCCGATCGGTCGCGGCCGGCTCACACGTGAGCCGTGCCACCCCTACCGGTGGATGGCCTTGACCTCGCAGAACTCCTCCACCCCGAACCGCCCCAGCTCACGGCCGTTGCCGCTCTGCTTGTAGCCGCCGAACGGGGCCACCGGGTTGAACGCCCCGCCGTTCACGGTGACCTGGCCGGTGCGGATGCGCCGGGCCACCGCCAGCGCGTGATCGGGCTCGCCGAACACGCCGCCGGACAGGCCGTAGATGGTGGCGTTCGCGATCGCGACGGCCTCCTCCTCGTCGGCGTAGGGGATCACCGACAGCACCGGGCCGAAGATCTCCTCCTGCGCGATGACGGCGTCCGGCGCGACGCGGGCGAAGATCGTCGGGCGGACGTAGGCGCCGCGCTCCAGGCCGTCGACGGGGCCGGCGCCACCGAACGCGACGGTGGCCCCGTCGGCGATGCCGCGCTCGATGTAGCCGTGCACGCGCCGCTGCTGGGCCTGCGACGACATCGGGCCGATCCGGGTCGACTCGTGGGTCGGGTCGCCGACGGCGTACTTGCCGGCCGCCGCCACCGCCAGCTCGACGATCTCGTCGTGCCGGGCGGCCGGCACCAGCATGCGCGTCCACGCGGTGCACGTCTGGCCGCCGTTGATCCAGGCGTTGGCGAGACCGAGCTTCGCGGCCGTGGCGAGATCGGCGTCGTCGAGGATCACGTTGGCGGACTTGCCGCCCAGCTCCAGCGCCACCCGCTTCACGGTGCCCGCAGCCGCGACCGACACCCGCTTGCCGGCAGCCGTGGACCCGGTGAACGACACCATGTCGATGCCGGGGTGGGCAGAGATCGCCTCGCCGACCACGGGGCCGGTGCCGTGCACGACGTTGAGCACGCCGGCGGGCAGCCCGGCGTCCGCGGTCAGGCGGGCGAACAGGTCGGCGGTGAGCGGCGTGACCTCGCTGGGCTTGAGCACGATCGTGCAGCCGGCGAGCAGGGCCGGGGCGACCTTCGCGACGATCTGGTGCAGCGGGTAGTTCCACGGCGTGATCGCGCCGACCACCCCGATCGGCTCGCGCACGACCAGCGAGTTGCCCAGCTCCTCCTCCCACGCGAAGCCGTCGGCGAGCGCCGCGACGCTGCTCGCCACCGCGTACGGCAGCCCGGCCTGCACCGTCCTGGCGAACGTGATCGGCGAGCCCATCTCCGCCGTGACGGTGGCGGCGATGTCGCCGTTCGCCGCCTTGATGCCGTCGGCGATGCGGGCGAGCGTCGCGGCCCGTTCGGAGACGGGGACGGCCGACCACTGCGGGAACGCCCGCTGGGCCGCGGCGACGGCGCGGTCGACGTCGGCGGCGGTGCCGGCCGGCACGTCACCGATCACGGTGGCCGTGGCCGGGTCGACGACGTCGATGCGCTCGCTCCCGGCCCCCGCCACCGCGGCGCCGTCGATCCAGTGCTGGACAGCCATCGTCTCCGTCATGCCCGCCATCCTGACATCCGTCACGGTCGGATCCGGCGATTCGGCCCGGGTGCGCGCGCGTGAGCAGGGCGAGGCTCGACCCATGACCGAGACGATCGACCGGCCCCGCACCCTGCGCCGCGTGGCGCCGGCCGTGGGCCTGTTCCTGCTGGCCCCGCTCGTGGCGGAGTTCCTCCTGGGGAACCTGCCGATCAGCATGCTGCCGGCGATGGTGCTGCTCGCGCCGCTGTACGGCGGCGGGGCGCTGCTGGTGCGCGAGGTCGTGCGGCGCGCCGGACGCGGGGTGCCGACGATGCTCGTGCTGGGCCTCGCGTACGGGCTGCTCGAGGAGGGCATCGGCACCCAGTCGCTGTTCAACCCGAACTACGCGGGCGTGCACCTGCTGGCGGACGGCTTCGTCCCGGCGCTCGGCATCGCCGTCCCGTGGACGGTGTTCGTGCTGACGCTGCACGCGGTGTTCTCGGTGACCGCGCCGATCGTCGTCGTCGAGGCGCTGGTGCCGGACCGGGCGCGGACGCCGTGGCTGGGTCGCGTCGGCCTGGCCGTCGCGGCGGTGCTGTTCCTCGCCGGGCTGGCCGGGACGCTGGCCCTGTCGCTGGCGATGGACCCGTTCCTGGCGCCCGTCCCGTCACTGGTCGTGGTGGTGGTGCTGGCCGCGCTGCTCGTGGTGCTGGCGCTGCGGCTGCCGCGGCTGGACCGCCGCCCGGGCACGGTTCCGCCGGCCTGGGCGGTGCTCGGCGCGGGCCTCGTCGCCGGGGCGGTGTTCATGCTGGTGCAGGCGTTGCCCGGGGTTCCGGCGACGCTGATCGTGCTGCCCGTGGAGGCGCTGCTCGCAGCCGCCGCGGTGACCCTGTCGCTGCGACCCGGCTGGACGCCGCGACACACCTTCGCCCTCGCCGCGGCCGCCCTGCTCACCTACGCCTGGCACGCGTTCCCGCAGACCCCGATCGTCCCGGTGGCCCCGGCGGTGGACCTGGTGGGCAACGCGGTGTTCGCAGCAGCCGCGGTGGCCGTTCTGGTGGCGGCGGCCCGGCGCACGGCCCAGTCCCCCGTCGAGAACGAAGTTGTGGCGAACTGAACCGATTCAAAATCACCGCAACTTCGTTCTCGACGCAGCGGCCCCCGCGTCACTCGTTGACGGGGCTCTCCGTGCGGGTTCGCTTCAGCTCGAAGAAGTGCTCGTAGCCCGCGAGCGTGCGGGAGGCGTCCAGCAGCTGGCCGGCCAGCTCGCCCTTCGGCACCCGGGTGATGACGGGCCCGAAGAACGCGACGCCGTCGATGTGGATGGTCGGGGTGCCGACGTCGTCGCCGACCGGGTCCATGCCGCGGTGGTGGCTCTCCGCGAGCTCCGCGTCGTAGTCCGTGCTCTCCGCGGCCTCCGCGAGCTCCGGCGGCAGGCCGAGCTCGGCGAGCGACTCCTTGATCACGACGTCGAGGTCCTTGTTGCCCTGGTCGTGGATGCGGGTGCCCATGGCGGTGTAGAGCGGTCCGAGCACCTCCTGGCCGTGGTCGCGGGCGGCGGCGATCGCCACCCGCACCGGGCCCTTCGACGCCTCGGTGAGGCGGCGGTACTCGTCGGAGATGTCGCGGTCCTTGTTGAGCAGCCACAGGCTCATCACGTGCCACGAGAGGTCGAGGTCCCGCACCTTGGCCGCTTCGAGGATCCAGCGGGAGGTCACCCAGGCGAACGGGCAGCGGGGATCGAACCAGAACTCGACGCGGGCACGGTCGGTTGTTGCGTCCGAAGTCGTCACAACACCTCCAACGTGCGTGAGCCTTCACATCTTCCCGAACCCGGTTGCCGGGCATCCCGGGCGCGGTCATGGTTGGATCGCTCGACGCGACCTGCACGAACGAGGAGACCGGTACCCGCATGGCCCCGCCCAACCTGACCCGTGCCGACGCCGAGGCGCGGGCGGCCCTGCTCGCCGTCAGCGACTACACCGTCGAGCTCGACCTCACCGACGGCGGCGGCAAGCCGGGCGAGCACACGTTCGCGACCACGTCGACCGTGCGGTTCACCTGCCGGGAGCCCGGGGCGTCGACGTGGATCGACTTCGTCGGCGCCGAGGTGCTGTCGGCCACCCTCAACGGCACGCCGCTGGACGTCTCCGACTACCGCGAGGAGGACGGCATCGCGCTGCCGGCCCTCGCGGCGGACAACGAGCTGAAGGTCGAGGCCACCGGCCGCTACATGAACACCGGTGAGGGCCTGCACCGCTTCGTCGACCCGGTCGACGGCGGGGTGTACCTGTACACCCAGTTCGAGACGGCCGACGCGAAGCGCATGTACGCCTGCTTCGACCAGCCCGACCTGAAGGCGCGCCACCGGCTGATCATCACCGCGCCCGCGGAGTGGCAGGTCGTGTCGAACTCGGTCGTGGAGACCACCGTCGACGCCGAGGGCGGCGCGGTCACCCGCATCTTCGCGCCGAGCGAGATCATCTCCACGTACCTGGTGGCGGTCATCGCCGGCCCGTACGCGGCGTGGCACGACACGTTCTCCGACCAGGGCGGCGAGATCCCCCTCGGCCTGTACTGCCGCGCGTCGCTGGCCCCGCACATGGACCACGAGCGGCTGTTCACCGAGACCAAGCAGGGTTTCGAGTTCTACCACCGCAACTTCGGCGTGCGGTACCCGTTCGGCAAGTACGACCAGCTGTTCGTGCCCGAGTTCAACGCGGGCGCGATGGAGAACGCCGGCGCGGTCACGTTCCTCGAGGACTACGTCTTCCGCTCCCGCGTCACCCGCTTCCTGTACGAGCGCCGCGCCGAGACCGTGCTGCACGAGATGGCGCACATGTGGTTCGGCGACCTCGTCACCATGCGCTGGTGGGACGACCTGTGGCTGAACGAGTCGTTCGCCACCTGGGCGTCGGTGCTGTGCCAGGCCGAGAACACCGAGTACACGCAGGCGTGGACCACCTTCGCCAACGTGGAGAAGAGCTGGGCGTACCGGCAGGACCAGCTGCCGTCCACGCACCCGGTGGCGGCCGACATCCCCGACCTGCAGGCCGTCGAGGTCAACTTCGACGGCATCACCTACGCCAAGGGCGCCTCGGTGCTCAAGCAGCTCGTGGCGTACGTGGGGCTGGACAAGTTCCTGGAGGGGCTGCGCCAGTACTTCGCCGCGCACGCCTTCTCCAACGCCACGTTCGACGACCTGCTGGGCGCGCTGGAGCAGGCGTCCGGTCGCGACCTGTCCGACTGGGGCGCCCAATGGCTGCGCACCACCGGGCTCAACCTGCTGCGGCCCTCGTTCGAGGTCGGTGCCGACGGCACGTACACCCGCTTCGAGGTCGTCCAGGGAGGCGCCCGACCGGGTGCCGGCGAGCTGCGCACGCACCGCATCGCCGTCGGCATCTACGGCGACGACGAGGGCGGCAAGATCGTCCGCCAGCACCGGATCGAGCTCGACGTCGCCGGCGAGCGCACGTCCGTCGACGCGCTGGTCGGGCAGCCCGCGGGCAAGCTGGTACTCGTCAACGACGACGACCTCACCTACTGCGCGATGCGCCTCGACCCGGGCTCGCTCACCACGCTGATCGACCGGATCGGCGACATCGCCGAGCCGCTGCCCCGCACCCTGTGCTGGTCGGCGGCCTGGGAGATGACCCGCGAGGCCGAGCTCAAGGCCCGCGACTTCACCACGCTCGCCGCCGGCGGGTTCGGCGCCGAGTCCGAGATCGGCGTGGTGCAGCGGCTGCTGCTGCAGGCCCAGACCGCGATCGCGTCGTACGCCGACGAGCAGTGGGCGGCCGAGCGCGGCTGGCCCCTGCTGGTGCAGTCGCTGCTGTTCCGGCTCGACACCGCCCGTCCCGGCTCCGACGTGCAGCTGGCTTGCGTCAACGCGCTGGCCAGCAGCGTGCTCTACGGCTCGGTGCTCGACAGCTTCCGCCAGTGGCTCGACGACCCCGAGAGCGGCCCCGACGGGCTCGTCCTCGACACCGACCTGCGGTGGCGGCTGCTGCAGGCCCTCGTCGCGCACGGCCACGCCCGCGAGGCCGAGATCGACGCCGAGCTGGAGCGCGACCCCACCTCCACCGGGCAGCGGCAGGCCGAGCGGGCCCGCGCGCTCATCCCGACGGCGGAGGCGAAGGAACGCGCCTGGGACCGCGCCGTCAACGACGACGAGCTGCCGAACGCCATCCAGGAAGCGATCATCTCCGGGTTCAGCCACCCGGCGCAGCGCGGTCTCCTCGGCGGGTACGTGGAGCGCTACTTCGAGGTCGTGGCCGAGGTGTGGCAGCGGCGCACCAGCGAGCGGGCGCAGTCGGTCGTGATCAACCTGTTCCCGTCGTGGGCCGTCGAGAAGTCCACCGTCGACGCCGCCGACGCGTGGCTCGCCGGCGACCACCCGCCGGCCCTGCGCCGGCTGGTGTCCGAGGGCCGGGCGGGCATCGTGCGGGCGCTCGCGGCGCGGGAGTTCGACCGGTCCTGAGGCTGCCCGGCGATCTGCAAATCCCAACCTGACCGCCGCCGTGTCACCATGCGTCACCAACCGGTGACCAGGGGGACGACGCAGGTGAGCGACGGCAGAGGAACGGTGCGTCAGCGCATCGTCGGCAAGCGGCTGCGCCAGATGCGCGAGGAGCGCGGGCTGACCATCGAGGCGGCCGCGGTGGGGCTGGAGATCTCGGCCAGTCGCCTCTCGCGGATCGAGACCGCGCGGCAGGGCGTCGAGGTGCACATCGCCAAGAGCATGCTCGACCTCTACGACATCGGCGGCGACCGCTGGAACTCGACGCTGGACCTGGTGCGCGAGGCGCGCAAGAAGCGGTGGTGGCAGCGGTTCCCGCTCGGTGCGCAGTACAACTACGTGCGGTTCGAGGCCGACGCCGTCCTGGTGCAGGAGTACGCGAGCGGGTACGTGCCGGGCATCCTGCAGGTGCCCGACTACGCGGTCGCCCTGTACCAGTCGTCGTTGACTCCGCGCACCCCCGAGGTGCTGGCGGCCGAGATCGAGCTGCGCATGCTGCGGCAGCGCCGGTTGTCCGATCCGGCCGACCTGCTCCGGTTCGTCGGCATCGTCGACGAGGAGGTGCTGCACAACCCCATCGGCGGGCCGGACGTACTGCGGGCCCAGCTCGCCCACCTCGTCGAGCTGGTCGCGCTGCCAACAGTGACCCTGCAGGTGCTGCCCAGGCGCTCGGGGGCGCACGCGTCACTCGAGTCCGGCTTCTTCGTGCTGAGCTTCGGCGACCTCGGCGAACCGGACATGGCGTTCGTCGAGCACGCGCTCGGCGCCCTCCAGCTCGACCGACCGGACGAGGTTCAACTGGCCCGCAACAAGTTCGACCAGCTGCGTACCATGGCGCTGGGGCCGGAGGAATCGCTGGCGCTGCTGCGGGAGGTCGCCGCGGCGACCTAGACGCGGAGGGACCAGATCGATGGACGTCGAACGGCTCGCCTGGCGCACCAGCAGCTTCAGCGGCGGCGGCGGCAACGGCGGGGGATGCGTCGAGGTCGCCCCGCTCCCGTCCGGCGTGGCCGTGCGCGACACGAAGGACCGCACCCGCACCCCGCACGTCTACTCCGGCCCGTCCTGGACCGCTCTCCTGGGCGCGGTGCGCGCCGGCCGCCTGTCCGCCTGACCCCACTCGGAGCAGGGCATTGCTCCGCTGAGTGACAATCGGTTCGCTGGTGGTCACCTCGGATCACTTGCCGGCGCACCTATCGGCTAGCGTTCAGCCATGGCCCCCACCGACCGTCGCGCCGACACCCACCGGGTGACCCGACCGTCACTCGGTCGGGCGGTGATGCTGATCGTCGGGACGTGGGTCGCGGCGGCGGCGTTCGTGGTGACGGTCGCCTCCGACACCCGCATGGGGCCCGTGGTGTACCGGTTCACCGCGACCCACGGGGTGCACCTCGGCGACGTCTACGCCACCCTCGCGTGCGCGATCGTGGCCATGCTGATCACGGTGTGGATCATCGTCGACCACATGGGCCGCAAGCGCCGGTGGGCGAAGGCGCAGAAGACGGCACAGCGGCGGGCCGAGCGGGAGGCGGCGGCCGCCGAGGAGTACGAGGAGTACGAGGCCGAGGACCGCCCGGCCGATCAGGCGTACTACGACGAGTACTACGACGACTACCCCGACGACCAGCAGTACGACGACGAGTACTACGAGGACGAGCAGCCGGAGCCGCGCCACGGGCGGCACGCGGCCGACCCCGACCTCGTCGAGACCGTCTACATCGAGCGTCCGGACGACAGGGGCGGCCGGCACCACCAGTGGAGCTGAGCTTCACCACCCGTCCTTGCGGGCCCGCGCCTCGTAGAGCAGCACCGAGGCGCTGATCGACACGTTGAGCGAGTCCGCGGCACCCAGCATCGGTACGAACACGGCGCCGAACCCGTGCCCGTACCAGGGCCGGGAGATGCCGTAGCGCTCGTTGCCGAGCACGATGGCGGTGCGCCCGGAGTAGTCGACGTGGCGGTAGTGCTGCGCTGGCTGATCCGAGGCATCGGTGTCGGCCAGGTACACGGTGAACCCGCGCTCCTTGAGCCACTCCGCGGCGTCGTCGGGCTGCTCGAACTCCAGGTACGGGATGGTGAGGCTCATGCCGTGGCTGCCGCGGAACACCTTCGGGTGCGTCATGCGGGTGCGGCGGTTGGTGAGCACCAGGCACTCGGCGCCGCACGCGTCGAGGGTGCGGATGAGGGTGCCGAGGTTGCCGGGGATCTCGATGCCGTCGGCGACGACGACGAGCGCGCCGTCCGACAGCGGCACCGTGTCGGGCTCCCAGAACGGCATCTGCGCCACGGAGACGAGCCCGTCGACCTTGTCGCGCTCGCAGATGCGCGCCATCGTCTTCTCGGAGACGCGGTAGGCGACCTCGGCCCGCGCGGCGAGCTCGACGCTGCGCTTGCGCGCCTCGTCGGAGTAGATGGCCTCAGGGCACCAGAAGAACGTGCGGACGGGCAGCCCGGCCTCCAGCACGGCGTTGCTGGCCCACAGCCCTTCGGCCACGAACAGCCGGTGCCGGTTCGGCGCCGTGTTCTTGATCAGCTCCACGGCCTGCTTGATCCGGGGGTGGGAGAGGCCGATCTGCTGCAGGTCGAGATCGGAGGCGGGCGCCGGCACGGCGGTCGAGTCTACGGACTGGTGCCCGGCGGAGGCGGTGTCGGGCCGGTGCGGGTCTGCGGCCCGCGATCGGGCGCAGGGGCCGAGGTCGGCGACGGCGGCGCGTCCGCGAGCTGCGGTGTGCCGTCGTCGGTGTTCGCCTGCACGTCCGCCCGCGCGCTCGGTTCGACGGGTCGGGGTGCCTGCGTCGTGGCCGGGACCGTGGTCTGCACCGGCGGCGTGGTCGCGCGCACCGACCGCTTGACCGGCGCCGCCGACGTCGGGACCGGGGTCTCCGTCGCGGGCGGGATCGCCGAGGCCGGGAACGTCGCGGTCACGGCCGGCCCGACGGCCGCGGACGTCGCCGGGCCCACCGCGTGGCCGCGCAAACCGCCGATGCCGGCGACCGCGATGTAGCCGGCGCACGCCGTGACCACGAGTGCCCCCAGCGCCACGCCCCAGCGGCTGCCGCGGACGGGTGGAGCGGGCCGCTGCGCGTACCGCGTCTCCTGCTCCACCAGGCCGTCCCAGTCGTACGGGTCGTAGCCGGGGTCCGGTGGCACGACTACGTGCCGGATCACTTCGGTGGGCGGGTCGAGCGCCGCGCGCTGCGCGGGGATGTGCACGGTCGCCGGGTCGGTCGGGAAGGAGATCGTGCGCGGTGCGCCGATGTCCGGTTCGTGCATGCGGTGCCGGCCGCCGTCGTCGGGTGGGGAGCCCATGACGTCCTCCTGTGCCGGCCGCGGCGGAGTCGGGGGGTCCGCGGCCGTACTGCTGCGTGCGCGCCTGCGGGGAGCTGGGGATGGCGCGTACAACCCATACATTCGCGGTGTGACCCGACGCGTTACCGGTTCGTCGCAGGTGGGGCCGTTCGTCGCAACGCGGTTGCCCCCACGCGCGCTCCGGTAGCGTCGGAGCGTGCTTCGCGAACGGCCGGACGGCGATCTCCTCCCCGCGGGCGTCCGGCGATGGGTGGCGCTCGCCGTGCTGCTCGCCGCGGCCGCCCTCGCCGTGCTCACCGTCCGCTTCGCCGGCACCGGACCCGACGACATGAGCCGGCTGGACCGGGCGCTGCTGCGGCCGCGGTTCCGGGGGCGCTCGGCGTTGGAGGCGCTGGTCTGGATCGGGGCGCCGCAGACGGTCGTGGTGGTCGCGCTCGTCGCGGCGGCCGTCGCGTTCTGGACGGGGCGGCGCCGGCTCGCCGCGCTCGCCGTCCTGGGCCCTGGCATCACCGGGGTGGCGACCACACTGCTGAAGCCGGCGATCGACCGCACCATCGTCGACGGCGACCTCGCCTTCCCCAGCGGGCACACCGCCGGAGCGGCCGCACTGGGCCTGGTCGCCGCGATCGCCCTGATCGGCGTGCTGCATCCGACGCGGCTGGGAGCCGTCGGCCTGCTCGCGGCCAGCGTCGTACCGGCGGCGATCGCGGGCACCGGCATGGTCCTGCTCGGCGCGCACTACCCCACCGACGTGCTGGGCGGCTACGCCACCGCGGTGACGGCGGTACTCGGCACGGCCCTGCTGCTGGACGCGCTGGTCCGGTGGCGCTCCCGCACTTCGCAGAAGTGAGGACCACCTCGCAGAGGTTGCAACCCCTGCGAAGTGGTCCTCAGGTCTGCGAAGTCGGTCAGCGGTGGGCGGTCGTCGGGTGGACGCGCCGCCGGCCGCCTGCCTGCTCGGCCAGCATGCGCAGGCCGGACAGCAGGCCGCCGTGCAGGTCGTCCTCCTTGAAGGACGCGATCATGCTCATCACGGCGAGCTTCGCGCCGCGGTCGGGCAGCCGCAGCCGCGCCTCCGGGCCGGTGACGACCTCGACGATGCGCTGGTCCGGGCTGACGGCGACGAGCACGGCGTCCGTCGGGTTCTCCAGCTGGTCGTGCAGCTGCGCGGCCCGACCGGCCGTGTCGGGCCCCAGATCGCCGAGGTACAGGCTGAACAGGAGGCCGGTCTCGCGGCTGGCCATCGTCAGCGCGTCGTCGAGCCGGGAGAGCTGCGACGGGCTGAAGGGCACGTCGGAGCTCGTCGGCTCCTGGTAGGTCTGGGCGGCGGACACGCGCCCGGACCCGGTGACCACCGAGCCGAACGGCAGGTCGGCGGGGTCGATCGTGGCCACTGCGTGGCCGTGCTCACCAGTTGCCACGAGCGCCTCCTCGGTCGCCGGTGCGGGGGTGCTCGGCCGCGGCGGGCAGCTGGGCGCCGGCCGGGTTGGCCGTCCACCACAGCGGCGCGTAGTTCCACGGGTCACCGGGGCGGTGCTTGGGGCGCCGGGCCAGCTTCGGCAGGGCGACCAGCAGCGCGATGACCACGTAGATCACGACGGGCGCCACCGCGAGATAGAGGATCGTCTCGAGCACGGTCAACGTCACGTGCGGAAATCTAGCCGAGGCCGCCCGCTCGACGGGCGCCGGGTCGTAACGGCCCGGCCGTGACGCGCGAGGTCAACGTCGGCTGGAACCGGCGCTCGAGAAGGACTCCCCATGAAGGTCGTGCTGTTCTGCGGTGGCTACGGGATGCGCATGCGCGACGGGCAGACCGACCTGCCCAAGCCGATGATGACCGTCGGTCCCCGGCCACTGCTGTGGCACGTCATGCGCTACTACGCGCACTACGGCCACACCGACTTCGTGCTCTGCCTGGGCTACGGCGCCCAGCACATCAAGGACTACTTCCTGACCTACGCCGAGACGGCGTCCAACGACTTCGTGCTCTCCGGCGGGCAGGTCGAGCTGCTCGGCTCCGACATCCAGGACTGGCGGATCACGTTCGTCCACACCGGGCAGGACTCCCCCATCGGCGAGCGGCTGCGCCGCGTGCGCGAGCACGTCCAGGACGAGGAGATGTTCCTCGCCAACTACGCCGACGTGCTCACCGACCTCCCCCTCGACACCATGATCGAGGAGTTCGCCGCGAGCAACGCCGTCGGCTCGCTGGTGGCCGTGCCGCCGCAGGCCGCGTTCCACTGCATCGAGGTCGCCGACGACGGGCAGCTGAACGCGATCCACAGCCTCACCGACCTCCCGCTCTGGGAGAACGGCGGCTACTTCGTGCTGCGCCCGGAGATCTTCGACCACCTGCCGGAGAACGGCGACCTCATCGCCGACGCCTGCACGCCGCTGGCCAAGGCCGGCCGGATGCTCGCCTTCCGGCACAAGGGCTTCTGGCACGCCGCCGACACCATCAAGGAGCGCGCCGCGCTGGAGGCCCTGTACCGCTCCGGCCGGTCGCCGTGGATGGTCTGGCAGCCCGGCGACGACCGGGAGCCGCTGCAGCCGGCCATGGCGGGCCTGACGGTCAACACAGAGCACGAACGCTGAAGGCCACCGCGCTACCTTCGGCGCAGCGCTGCCCTGGCCGCTGCCGCGACCGTCCTGGCCGCCGCCGGTGCGGCGAGCCGCAGCAGCGCGAGGTGCAGCCCCGCGAGCAGCAGCGCCTCGGCGGTGACGAGGGCGAGGCCCGCCGCCACCGGGTGGTCGGCCGCGCGGATCACCGTGCGTTCCAGGGTCGCCACGATCGCCGTCGCGACGGCGGCTGCGGCCAGCGGGCCCAGCAGCCGCGCGCCCAGCTCCCGCCCCGCGACGCCGACGACGTCGCGCACCTGCCACAGCGCCGTGGCCGCGACGGCCAGCGCTGCCGCGGACATCGCCAGCCCCACCCCGAACAGCCCGAACCGCACCAGCACCAGCAGCAGCCCGGTCGCCGTGACCAGCCCGACGACGGTGAGCAGGTACAGCCGCTGCGGCGCGCCGGCACCCTTCAGCGCCTCGACGGCCACGGCGGTCACGGTCTGGCCGAGCCCGATGCCGGCCATCGCCGTCAGCGCGACACCGGCGGGGCGCCAGGGCTCGCCGAGCAGCAGCACGGCGACCGACTCGCCCGCGGCGACGAACAGGCCCGCCAGCGGCAGGGCCATGAGCCACGCCCACGTGAGCGCCGACAGGAACCCGTCCCGGAACCGTTCACGCTCGCCGGCGATCCGCGCGAACGCAGGGAACAGCACGAAGGCGCCGGCCTGCAGCACGACCATGCCGGGCAGGAGCGCGATCCGCTTCGCGTAGCGGTGGAACCCGAGCGCTGCGGTGTCGAGCGCCCGCCCGAGCACGACGAGCTCGGCGGTCTCCCGCAGCCGTTCACCGAGCGTGGCGAGCATCAGCGGTAGGCCGAACCGGGCCAGCTCCCGCCACATCGCGACGGTGGGCCGGCCCCGACCGGGCCGCCAGCCGGCGAGCGCCCAGCCCAGGCCCACCCACACCGCCAGCTGCGCGTACGAGCCGACGACCAGCGCCCACACCCCGAGCCCGGCCGCGGCGCACGACACCGAGACGACCGCGAACGTGAGGACCGTCGCCGGGTCGACGACGAGCCGCCTGCGGAAGTCGAACCGCCGCTGCATCAGCGTGTCCGGCACGTTCGTGAGCGCGTGCAGGACCAGGCCGCCCGATGTCACGGCCGCGACCGTGCCCGCCGTCGCGCTGCCGAACAGCGCGCCGACCAGCGGCGACGCGGCCAGCACCGCGAGGCTCATCACGACGCCGCCGGCGAGGGTGGCCCAGAAGACGGTGTCGGCCGCGTCGTCGAGGTCGGCGTCAGCGCGCTGGATCAGCGCCTGGGTCAGCGCCCCCTCGCCGATGGCTGCGAGCACCGTCGTGAGCAGCGTCCCCGCCGCGAAGACCCCGACCTCGGCCGGGCTGAGCAGGCGGGCGAGCACGAGCGTCTGCGCCAGCCCGACGGCCTGGACGACGACGAGCGCGGCCGTCGACATCAGCGCACCCCGGCGCAGGATCGCGCCGAGCCGCCCGGCCGGTGGCGTCATGTGGTGGAACGCCGCATGCCCTGCTTGAGCAGGCCGCGGGCGCTGCGCACCGTGACCACGGCGATCCGGGTGATGCGCTGCTTCGCCGGGTGGATCCGCCGCAGCACCCCCGGCGCCAGCATCAGCCCGGCCGCCACGGCGGCGGGCCGCGCCGAGCGCCGCTGCGCGAACGCGTGCTTGGCGTGCTCCAGCGCCGCGATCACGTCGTCGTTCAGGAGCGCGGCGCGGGCCCGGCGCATCGACTGGTCGTAGCGGATGCGCCGCAGGGTGGCGGTCAGCGCCAGGTGGACGTCCGGCGCGTCGCTGAACAGGGTGGCCTTGCGGAAGGCCCGCTCGAGGTTCTGCTCGAACAGCTCGACCTGCTCGTTCGAGCGGGAGGACGAGTCCCGGCGCACCCGGTACCGCGCGAGGCGCTCGTTCAGCACGCGGATGTCGCAGCCCGCGATCAGCATGCGCATGAACAGCGCCAGGTCCTCCACCTTCGGGGTGTCGCAGGTGTACCCCCGGCCCAGCGCCCACGCGTCGGCGCGGATCGCGGCCGTGTAGTAGAGCACCTCCCCGCCCACCATCTCGGCGAGCGTGACGCGCCGGTGCAGGCCCACCTCGGCGGTGGCGCCCACCGACCGGCGGTAGCTGCGGATCTGGTCGTGCGTGTCGCCGTCGGTGAAGATGGCGGCGTCGATGCCGACGGCGTCGATCGACGGGTGGGCCGCGAGCACCGCGGCGGTGCGCTCGCAGAACTGCGGCATGAGCAGGTCGTCGCTGTCGAGCACCGCGAAGTACTGGCCCCTGGCGGCGGCCGCCGCGGCGTCGACGCCACCGCCGAGACCGCGGTTCTCCTGCCGGAGGAGCCGGATCCGCGGATCGCGGGCGTAGCGCTCGACGATGCGGACGACCTCGTCCGACATCCCGTTGTCGACGACGATCAGCTCCCAGTCCGGCAGCGTCTGGGCCAGCACCGACTCGATGGTCTCGGCCAGGTAGCGCTCTGTGCGGTAGACCGACGTCAGGATGCTGAAGAGCGGACGTCTCCCGACTGCGTCAGGCTCGGGCAACTCGCTCATCGTCCACGATCACCAGGCGATGCCGACGTAGTCGTCGGATCCGCGCCGGGCCGCGGCGTCGGGGAGCCGGACGAGGTCGACGACCGTCTGGTGCGGTTGGATGCGCGCCGCGGCCGCCGACACCGCGGCGGCGCGCGAGCCGATGACGCAGACCTCGGCGTGGGCGAGCACCGCGTCGGCGTCGTCGGTCAGCAGCTCCGAGATGTGGGGCAACCGCTTGTCCAGGTAGGCGCGGTTGGCGCCCAGCAGCCGCGACAGCGCCACCGTCGGGTCGTAGATCCGCACGTCGTAGCCCTTGCCGACCAGCCGCTCCGCGAGCTCGACGAGCGGGCTCTCGCGCAGGTCGTCGGTGCCGGGTTTGAACGACAGCCCGAAGATCCCCACCCGGCGCCGGTCCTGCGACGTGATCAGATCGACGGCCCGGCGCAGGTGCGCCTCGTTGGACTGCAGGACGTTGGCGAGCACCGGCACGTCGACGTCGTGGCGACGGGCGGTGTGGAGCAGGGCGCGGACGTCCTTCGGCAGGCACGAGCCGCCGAACGCGAACCCGGGCCGCAGGTAGGCGGGCGACACGTTCAGCTTGGTGTCGGCGAGGAAGACGTCCATGACGGCGTGCGAGTCGAGCCCGGCGGCGGCGCAGACGGCGCCGATCTCGTTGGCGAAGGTGACCTTCAACGCGTGGAAGCTGTTGTCGACGTACTTCGTCATCTCGGCGACGGCGAGCGGGACCCGGAACTGCGGGCCCGGCAGGCCCGCGTAGAGACCCATGACGAGGTCGCCGCTGCGCGGGTCGGTCTCGCCGACGACCGTCTTCGGCGGGGAGAGGAAGTCGCTGACGCTGGTGCCCTCGCGCAGGAACTCGGGGTTGAGGCACACCCCGAAGTCGACACCCGCCCGCTTCCCCGACGTCCGCTCCAGGAGCGGCACCAGCAGCCCCTCGACGGTGCCCGGCACCATCGTGCTGCGGTAGACGACGACGTGCCAGCCGTCCTTCTGCGCGAGCGCGGCACCGATCTCCTCGCTGGCCCGCTCGAGGAACTCGGTGGAGAGCGAACCCCCCGACCCGGACGGCGTGCCGACGCACACGAACGAGATGTCGGACTCGAGCACGGCGTCCGCCGGGTCGGTGCGCACCTGCAACCGGCCGGCCGCGACCGACTCGGCGACGAGCTCGCCGATCCGTTCCTCGACGATCGGGGAACGCCCGTCCGCCACGAACGCGGTCTTCTGCGGATTGGCGTCGACGCCGAGCACGGTGTGGCCGCGGGCGGCGAAGCACGCCGCGGACACGCAGCCGACGTAACCGAGCCCGAAGACGCTCAGCCGCGGCAGACCGGATGCGCTCATGCGGTGGAACTCGCGGAACAGGCGCAGTCGTTACCTCCCCCGCGCGGCGATCAGGTAACGGGCCTGCCCGGCACGTCGAGTGCCACCACAGGCCATGTCCACGGAGGGTGCCGGCACCGATGACGACACGTGAGTTGCTTCGCTGCGCGGTGCCCGTCGCGCGGTACTACCTGCGCCCGCTCCGCCGGTCGCTCACCACGTTCCGACAGTGCGAGGGACGCACCTGGAACGTCGTGCTGGGGCCCGTGCGGGTCTGCGGGCACGACGTCGTCCTGCGGACCCCGCGCGTGGCCGATGCGGCCGAGTGGCGGGCCGCCCGGCTGCGCGAGCGGCGCCGCATCGAGCCGTGGTGGGCGTCGGATCCGCGCAGCTGGGCCGAGCGCCACACCGACGCGGCGTGGGTCACCGGGTGGCTGCAGGCCCGGCAGCAGGCGCGCGCCGGCCACGCGTTCCCGCTGATCATCGAGGTCGACGGCCAGGTGGCCGGCGAGTGCGGGCTCGCCTGGATCGCGCCGCACACCGCGACGGCCGAGATGAGTGCCTGGCTGGAGGCCGGTTGGGGCGCACTCGGCGTGTCCGGGGTGGCGGGCGGGCTCCTCCTCGACCACGCGACGTCGGTGCTCGGCGTCCAGCGCGTCATCGCGCCGATCGCGGCCGGCAACCGCGCCGCGGCGTGGGCGGTCGTGCGTCTGGGCCTGCGCAAGGAAGGGCGGATGGCGGGCTACCTGGAGGTCGGCGGCCGCCGCCTGGACCACGACCTCTGGGCGATCACCGCCGAGCAGCTGCCCGAGGGCGGCCTGGCCGAGGCGATGCGCGCCGCCGCGGAGAACGCGCCGCGGACGCGCGGTGCGCGCGTCACTCCCGCCGAATCAGCCGGAACACCTGCTCCAGCGCCGTCCGGCTCGCCGTGATCTGCGCGGCGGCGCGCGCGAGCAGCTGGTCGCGCAGCGCGGGCGCCGCCTCCCAGCTCGTCCGCACCGCCTTCGTCAGTGTCTCCTGGAGGGCCGGGTCGTCCAGGTGCACCAGCTCGATCCCGCCCTCGAACATCGCGGCGAGGCCGAGGAACTTGTCGTCGTAGTACTCCGACGAGGTCAGCGCGACGACCGGGATGCCCTGGGAGAGCGCGAACACGGCCAGGTGGTAGGCGCCCGTCACGACCACCCGGCACCGCGACACCCGGCGCGCGACGTCGCGGGCGCTCACGAACGGACCGAGCGGCGGCACGACCCGCGGCGCTCCCTCGACGAGCGGCAGCGTGGAGCGCCGGTCCTCGGAGCGGTACTCGGAGATGATCAACGGGACGAGTCCGGCCGAGAGCTCGTCGGCGAGCGCGTGCACGCTCGCGCGGACGGCGGCCGTCGCGGCGACGCCCACCGGTGAGTAGTCCGCGACCCGCAGGCAGATGCCGAGGTCGGTGCCCGGCCGCGCGGTGCGCACGCCGTGCGCCAGCTCGATGGCGTCGTCGCCCGTCACGACGACCCGCTCCGCCGGGACACCCAGCTCGGCCAGCAGCGCGGGACCCGCGCGGCCCTCGCGCAGCGCGATGAGGTCGACGTCCGGCAGCACCTGCGCGGCGCGGGCGACCAGCGCGGGATCCACCAGCGGCCCGAGGCCCTGGCCGACCATCGCCGCCGGGATACCGCGCTCCCGTGCGGCGGCGAGCACGTCGAAGGTGCGCAGCGCCTGCGCCGGGTCGACGTCGGTGACGTAGCCGCCGCCGATCGCGAGCACCAGCGACGCCGAGCGCACCGCGTCGGCGACGACCGGGAGGAGCGCCGGTTCGGCCGGTGCCTCGCCGGACGCGGGCTGCTCCGGTGCCTCCTCCGGCGCCGGGCGCCGGGCCGCGAGGTACTCCGACAGGCGTTGGCGCAGCTCCAACCACCGCGCCGACGCCGGCCCCACCACCGCGGGCCCGAGCTTCGCCGCGACCCGCCAGAACGGCGCGGCCAGCCCCGGCAACCGCCCGTCGGACAGCGGGTGGACACCGGGCAGGTAGGCCACGAGCAGCGACGGCGCACTGGTGATCACGCTGATGGTGGCCAGCGGCCAGCGCTCCCTGATCCGCGCGACCGTCACCTCCAGCATCGCGAGGTCGCCGTTGTTGCGCAGCCAGTACTCGCCGTTCTGCAGCACCACCCGCACCCCCGCTCCGGCGTCGGGTCCGCCCGGTGACTCGCCGTCAGGCGACATGTGTGTCCTCGATTCCTCGCCGATTCCCGGGTGCGGGCTCCGCGTGTCCAGTCGTTCCGCGGAGCGCGGGAGTTAACCGCCGGACGCGCTAACGAACGTGCGCGCCCGGTCGAGTCCACCCCTGTGGTGCCGCCGACGTCGATGAACGGCCGCGGCCCCGCCATCGGGCCGGGTCTGCGGTGAGCACCGTCGACCGCCCGGACGCGCCTCCTGCTCCCCGGCTGGCGCAGCGGATCAAGCGGGTGGCCTGGGCCTCCGCGGCGGCGCAGGCACTCGGCGAGACGATCTCGCTGCTCCAGACGGTCGTGGTGGCGCGGCTGCTCACGCCGGCGGAGGTCGGGCTGTTCGCCGCGGGCACCGTGCTCACCGCGTTCCTCGCCGAGTTCACCGAGGGCGGGCTGCGCTCGGCGCTGGTCAACCGCGGCCACGAGGTGGACGAGGCCGCCGAGACCGTCTTCTGGGCCACCCTGTGCGGCGGGCTGGCGCTGTGCCTGGGATCGCTCGCCGCGGCCCCGCTGATCGGGCTCCTGTTCGACGACCCGACGGCCGGGTGGATCGCCGCCGTGTCGTCGGGAGGGCTCGTCCTGTACTCGCTGGCCAACGTGCCGGAGGCGTACCTGCAGCGGGAGTTCAGCGTGTGGCGGCGGCTGGTGGTGGGGCCGGCGGTCTCCATCGCCTTCGCCGGGGTCACGATCGGGCTCGCCGCGGCCGGGGCCGGGGTGTGGAGCCTCGTCGCCGGCAACTACGCCTCGTACGTGACGCTCGTCGTGGCCGTGTGGTGCCTGTGCGGCTGGCGACCGGGTCGGGCGCGACCGAGCATCCGCCTGTGGCGGGAGCTCGCGCGGTACGGGTTCCCGCTCGTCGTCGGGTCGTTCGCGGCGAAGGCGCGCCAGCTGGCCGAGTCGGTCGTCGTCGGCCGCTTCCTCGACGTCGCCGCGCTCGGCCAGTACCGGTACGGCCTGCGGATCGCCCGGGTGCCCACCAACGCGTTGATCGAGATCGTCGCGAACGCGCTCTTCCCCGCCTTCTCCCGCCTCGCCGCCGACCGCGACCGGCTCGCGCAGGCCTACCTGCGGGCACTGGGCTGGGTCACCCTCTGCTCGGCGCCGGTGTCGGGCCTGCTGCTGGCCATCGGCGAGCCGGCAGCGGTCGTCGTCCTCGGCGAGCCGTGGCGCGGCGCCGGGATCGCGCTCGTCGCCATGGCGGGGCTCGGCCTGGGCAAGGCGTTCGCCTCGGTCAGCGAGGAGGCCATCAAGGGCTCCGGCCGCACGTCGGTGATCAACTGGTTCACCGCCGTCGAGGTCGTGCTGGGGCTCGGGCTGCTCCTGCTGGTGTTCCCGCTCGGACTCGTCGGGGTCGGGCTGGCGATCTCGATGACGGCGCTGGTGGTGGGCGTGCAGTGCGTGCTGACCGCGCGTCGGGTGCTGGGTGTGCGCGGCCGCGACGTCGCGCGCGCGACCGTTCCGGCAGTGCTCGCTGCCCTGACCGCGGCGGTCGTGACGCACGCCCTCGACGCCCAGGTGCTCCACCCCGATCAGCGGTCGACGGCGCTCGGGGTGGCCTTCCTGCTCCTGGACGCGCTCACCTTCCTCGTCCTGTACGTGAGCGCGTTCACGATGATCATGCCCCGGACCGTGTCCGAACTGCTCGTCTCGCTGCGCCGGAGGCGTTCGCGCGGAGCCCACCGGTTACGGTCGAAGCGAACCGCGAAGCGAACCGGGTGAGGTGCTGCTTCGCCGGGTGGATCCAGCGCAGCACCGCCGGGGCGAGTCCCAGCCCCGCGACCACCGCGACGCTGCGTGCCGTGCGCCGCTGCCGGAACGCCGCGCGCGCCGCCTCCCGCGCCCCCCTTGTGTCGCCGTTCACGAACGCCCAGCGCGCCCGCCGCAGCTCCCGCTCGTACCGCAGCCTGCGCAGCCTGCGGTCGAGGGCGCGCAGCGTCGCGGCATCGCCCGACTCGACCGCCGCCTCGGTGTAGACGCGCTCGCGGCTGAGCTCGAACGCCTCGACGGTGCTCGGGTCGCGGGACGCCGAGTCGTCCCGCATCCGGTAGCGGGTCAGCCGCTCCGGCAGGACCCGCACGTCGTGGCCGGACCCGACCAGCCGCAGGAACAGGGCGATGTCCTCGACGAGGTCCGTGCCGGCCGCGTAGCCGCCCGCGGCGAACCACGCCTCGCGGCGGAAGGCGGCGAAGTACGGCACGACGTCGTGCTGCCCGATCAGGTCGGCGAGGGTGAGCCGGTGCTCCAGGCCCGTCACGCGGCGCAGGAACGACCGGGCCAGGTCCTGCACCTGCCCGTCCTCGAACAGGGCGGCGTTGCAGGACAGGACGTCGATCTCCGGGCGCGCGTCCAGCACCTCGCCCATCCGCCGGCAGAAGTGCGGCGCCAGCTGGTCGTCGCTGTCCAGCGGCACCAGGTAGCGGCCGCGGGCCGCCGCGGCGGCCGTCCGGATGCCCCCGATGAGGCGCGCGTTCTCCTGGCGGATCAGCCGGACCCGGGGGTCCGCCGTGTAGCGCTCGACGATCTCGGCGACGGTGTCCGACGGCCCGTTGTCGACGACGATCAGCTCCCAGTCGGGCACGGACTGCGCGAGCACCGAGTCGATCGTCGCGGGCAGGTAGTCCTCGCACCGGTACGCCGAGCACAGGATGCTGAACGACGGCCGCGCAGCATCGGCCGCCCCGCTGCCACTCGATGGGTCGAGCATTCGGGTTGCCCTCCGCCCGGTCGGGTTGGAACCCGAGATTCCTCGGTGGAACTCGACGCCCATCGGCCCGGTGTTACGCACTGCAAGCGGCTCAGCCGACCGCTGCCGCCAATGTGGTGGAAATGCGCCAGTTGTCCAGGTACATGGTGGCGGGCGTCGTCACCGTGGGGTCCCGGTACGGGCCCGTCTTGACGTAACTGCCCGCCCGATCCCCGGTTCCGGGGTACAGGGTGCCCGTCTCCGGCGCGTACCGCGGCACGACCAGCTGCCCGTCCTGCCACACCTCGACGAACCCGATCCGCGGATCGGTCGAGAACTTCACGTGCCACACCCAGTCGACCCACACGTCGGTGGTGACGGGACCGATCGGCACCGCGAAGGGGTGCGGACCGAACGGGTACCCGTACCCGCCCTCGACCTTGTACTGCGCGTCCTCCACGTACAGCGCGAGCGGCGGGGAGCCGTCGAAGTTCTGCTTGAACTGGGTGATCAACTGCCATTCCGGGTGCAGCGCGAACCCCTTCTGCAGGTACGTGGAGAACCCGAAGTAGAGGTCGTCGCCTTCCTTCAGATCACGGAACTTCGGCAGGAGCTCGTTGCGGGAACCGCAGCAGATGCCGTCGGAGGCGTCCGTCGCGCCCGTCAGCTGCAGCCGGACGGCGTACCGGCCACTGCGCACCGGGCTCGTCACCACCTTGGGCGGGGTGCCGCCGACGTCGTTCCACGGGCCGTCCTGGAACTGCGACAGGTCGCCGGTCTCCAGGTCGCCGACCCACAGCGGCGGCCCCGCCGGCACCGCCGCGGGCGCGACGGCGTGGTCGACGTCGAGCGCGACCGCCGAAGCGCAGCCCGACAGGAGCAGCAGCGCGCACGCACCCGTCGCCGCGATCGCCCTGACCCGCATCACCGACCCTCCCAGCCGACGGTCACTGTAGTGGCGCGGGTGGCCGGGCCGGTGTCGTTCACGTGACAGCAAGGGCACCTTCACGACGAGATCGGTCCTGAAGGGGGCCTCGCTGACACCACCGTTCGGGCCGCCTCGTCCAGGAAGAAGCGCCGGTACCAGACCTCGAGCGAGAGCAGCGGCCAGATCCGGGCCTCCTCGTTGGCGACGCCGTCGCGGTGGCGTTCCAGCAGCCGCAGGACGGCCGGCCGGTTCATCAGGCTGCCGACCAGCGAGTCCCGCGACGTCAGCAGGTCCCACGCCATGTCCTCGAGCCCGCCGCGGAACCAGGCGTCCATCGGCACCCGGAAGCCCACCTTCGGCCGGTCCACGATGTCCGCCGGGAGGTGCTGCCGGGCGACCTCCTTGACCACCCACTTCGTCACGCCGCCGCGCACCTTCACCGACGACGGGAGGCTGAACGCGAGCTCCACGAGCCGGTGGTCGAGGAACGGCGGGCGCAGCTCCAGCGACGCCGCCATCGACATCCGGTCACCGCGTTCGAGCAGGTTGTCCGTCAGCCACGAGGAGACGTCGGTGGCGAGCATGCGGCGGATCAGGTCGCCGTCGTACGGGCCGGCGGTGCGCGGGTGCCGGGCGTGCAGGCCGACGAGTTCCCGCCGTTCCGCGGCCGTGAACGGGGCGAACCAGCTGCGGTTGCGGTCGTCCTCGGTGGCCTCGGTCAGCGTCCGCAGCGCGATCCGGGCGCGGGCCGCGACCGGCGGCAGGCGCCGCTGCAGGGCGTCGGCCAGCGGCACCCGCACGCGGGCCGGGAGCCGGGCGAGGCGCGCGACCGCGGCGGCGTAGCGGTACTTGGGGTAGCCGGCGAACAGCTCGTCACTGCCCTCCCCGGACAGGACGACCGTGACGTGCTGGCGCGCGACCTGCGCGAGCCGGTAGACGCCGAAGTCCGACGGCTCCGAGATGGGCCCGTCGCGCTGCCACGTCAGCGGCTCCCACAGCTCGACGAAGTCGGCCGGCCGCAGCGACACCTCGTGGTGCCGCGTGCCCAGCACCTCGCTGACCCGGCGGGCGTGCGGCAGCTCGTCGAAGCGCGGATCGCCGAAGCCCGCCGCGAACGTCTCGATCGGGGCGCCGTCGCGGTGCCGCCGCATCAGCGCCACGATCAGGCTGGAGTCGACGCCGCCCGAGAGGTAGGCGCCGAGCGGCACGTCGGCCACCATGGCGGCCTCGACGGCGCGGTCGAGCGAGTCCGCGACCTCCCGCACGGCCGCGGCGGGGTCGGTCCCGGCCCGGGTCCCGTCGGGGATGGACCAGTAGCGCTCCAGCCGGGCCGTCCCGTCGGCGCCGACGCGCAGCCGGTGCCCGCTCGGCAGCTTCCGCACCCCGACGAACAGCGTGTTCGGCGCCGGGACCGAGCGCAGCGCCAGGTAGTCGTCGAGGCTCGCCGTGTCGACCTCCGGCCGCCGGCCCAGCGCCGGGAGCAGCGCCTTCACCTCCGACGCGAAGGCGATCATCGTCGCGTCGACGGTGTAGTAGAGCGGGAGGATGCCCAGCCGGTCGCGCACCAGCAGCAGCTCGGCGCGGTCCGCGTCGTGCACCGCGTAGGCGAACTGGCCCTGCAGGTCGTCGACGGCGGCGGCGCCGCGCTCGTGGTGCGCCGCCAGCAGCGTCTCGGTGTCGCCCGAGGTGCGGAACTCGTGGCGCAGGCCGGCGCGCAGGTCGCGGTAGTTGAGGATCTCCCCGTTGAAGCACAGGTGGGTGCGGCCGTCCGGGGTCGCCATCGGCTGCGTCGAGGACGCCACGTCGATGATCGACAGCCGGCGGTGCCCGAACCCGATCGACCCGTCCACCCAGTGGCCGTCGGCGTCCGGGCCGCGATGGGTCAGCCTGTCCGTCATCGCTCTGATGAGCGCGGGATCTACCGGCGCTCCGTCGAAGCGCATGATCCCGACGATCCCGCACACTCCGCGTTCCCCCCGTCCGACCCGCCCAGCGGGTCCCACGCGACCGAGCCGTCTGCCCGGGCGTCGATCCGCACCACCGTGTGCGCCCAGCGCACCTCGATGACCTCGTCCTCCAGCGTGACCGTCAGGTCCGCCGGTCCGGCTCCCGTGGCCAGCACCGTCGCGACGGCGGCGGGCAGCGCGACGCCGTCCGCGACCGTGCCGACGAGCCAGGCCGGGCCCCACGACTCGAACCGCGTCGACCACCAGCCGAGCCGCTGTTCCTCGTCACCGCGCACGGCCCAGCTCTGCACGGGCACGGTCGCCGCCGCCGTGATCGAGACCGTCGCCCCGTCCCGCGTGCCGACGTGGGTGCGCCCGTCGGTGCGCACGTCGAGATCGGGGTGCAGCGGCCAGGACGTCCGCAACCGGTGCTCGCCGACCCCGGTGAACAGGTCGACGACGACGGCGACGTCCGACGACGGCGGCGCGACCAGCCACCGGCGGTGCGTCACCGGCCGGTCGCCGTGCGCGTACCCGTCGTGCCGGGCGTCGACCACACCGCGGGCGAGGTCGACCGCGAGCACCGTCGTGACGGCCTTGCGCCCCCACAGGAACGGGCCGGTCGCCTCGGACTGGTCCCGGTCGTCGACCGACGCGGTGGCGTGCATCCGGGTGCCGCGGAACGCGGCACGCCACGCGGGATCGCCGTAGTAGCTGCCCGTGCCGGGGTCGCCGATCAGGTCGTGCGGGCCGTCGGCGAGGGTCACGGCCAGCGCGTCGGCGTGCCCGTGCGCGGCGAGGGCGAGGTAGCCGAGCGGGCCGACGTCCATGCAGATCCGCCGCGACCCGCGGCGCAGCACGACGAACCCGCCGTCGCGCGCGTACCGGTCTCCGGGCGGGGCCGGCCGGGCCGCCGGAACCGCGCACGCGGTACCGCCGAGCCAGGCCGCGGCCAGGTCCGCGCCGGCGGGCGCCTCGCCGGCCACCGCGGCCACTGCGGCGAGGTGCCGCCCGGGCGACGGCAGCGGGTCGGCGTGCAGGCGCAGCGCGAAGCCGCCGTCGTCGTCGCCGAAGCGCTGCGCGGGCTCACCAGGAGCCGCGATCGACCGCAGGTGCGCGGCGCTGCGCCGCAGGGCCGCGCTGATCGGGTCATCCGACCCGGCGCCGCGCAGCCGGCGCAGCGCCGTCGGCACGAGCAGCAGGTCGGCGGCGAACACCTGGTAGGCCGCCGACTGCTCGGCGCCCATGCCGTCGGGCAGGATCTGCCGCTCGGCCTCGCGCGCCAACGCGGCCGACGCGCGCGGTCCGAGGCGCTGCGCGACGTCGAGCTCCGGGTGCAGGAGCGCGATCGTCACGATGCCGACCAGCTCGCCGAGCAGGTGGTTGTTGGCCGAGCTGTAGAGCGAGCGCTCCCGCCACGACCGGTCCGCGCTGGCCGCCAGCATGGTGACGGCCCGCCGGTAGCGCTCGGGGTTCATGGCGGGGGCGTCCCGCAGCCCCTGCAGCGCGACGGCGACCGAGATCGCCCGGACGCCGGCCTCGAACCCGCCGCGCCACGCGATGCCCCAGCCGACGGGGTTCTGCTCGATGAACCCGTCGAGGTCCGCGAGCGCGGCCTCCGCGTATCCGGCGTCCCCGGTGACGAGCCACGCCTGCGCGAGCCACGGCAGGTGCTGCAACCGGTTGAGCTCCCAGATCCACTTCGGGTCGCCGCCTGCGGATCGGTGGTCGATCCGGCCGGCCGGCCGGTGCGGCCAGCGGACGCCGTGCCGGGGGTCGAGGTTCCAGTCGACGACGCCGTCGGGGTAGCCGACGGGTTCCTCGCCGAAGAAGCCGAACCGGTGCTCGCGCACCGTGTCCGCGGCGGCGACCACCGCGGCGACGTCCCGCGGGCACGCCGCGACCACCTGCTCGACGCGCGCCGCGTCCAGCAGGACCGGGCGCCCGGACCCCCGGCGGAAGCCGTCGTACGCGGCGGCCCAGCCGATCCCGTCCGACAGCACCGGGACGGGCCAGAGCCGGTCCCGCACCGGCGCCGCGTGCGCCCCGGCGCGGGCCCGGAGACGCCACGCCACCTCGCGCGGGCTCATGGCCAGCGCGCGCGAGCGGTACCAGGAGAGACGGTGCTGGACCGTCGTCCCGATCAACGGCGGGCCACCGCGTACACGGACGGCGCGGCGACCTCACGGACCGGTCGCCTGCCGAGCACGGTCAGCACCCCGGCCGGCAGCCGCGAGCCGTACTTGAACGCGAGGTAGCCCGCGGTCAGGAACTCCACGTCGGTGAAGTTCCGCTCCAGCATCCGGCGCAGCTCCGTCTCGGCGAACCCCGCGTGCGCGCCCAGCTCGTTGCGGAACCGGCCGCGCAGCCGCGCCGTCCAGTCGGCCGCGTTCCACCGCAGCTTGTCGCGCAACGACGAGTCGTACGAGCCGATGTAGCCGACGGCCCGGTGCCGGTTGGGCGTGCCCACGTAGATCAGCCCGCCGGGGCGCAGCACCCGCGCCAGCTCGACGAGGCTCGCCGGCGGGTCGGGCACGTGCTCGATGACGTGGTGGTAGAAGACCAGGTCGAACGACTCGTCGGGGAACGGGAGCTGCTGCACCGATCCCTCGACCAGCTGGAACCGGCCGTCGTCCAGCGAGGCGAGCGCGGGGTCCCACCCGACCGCGACGTCGACGCCGACGAGCTCCACGTCGAGGGTGTCGTAGATGTACTTGGCCTCGTGCCCGAGCCCGCACCCCGCGACGAGCACGCGGCTGCCGGGGGCGAGCGGGCCGCGCGCGGTCACCGTGCGGCAGAAGTGCTGCGCCCCGGCGTGGGTGTCCTCGTGCGCGGAACCCTGGTAGGCGGGCTCGACGGTCATCGGGTGCTCCTTCGTGCTCGGTGCGAGCCGCTGGTAGAAGTCGAGGAGGTTGGCGCGCGACACGTCCCACGACAGGTGCCGGGCCACCCGCTCGCGGCCGAGCGCGCCCATCGCGGCACGCCGCTGCGGATCGTCGAGCAGCTCGACGACCAGCTCCGCGAACGCCCGCTCGTCGTCGTCGGCGGCGTAGACCGCGGCCTCGCCCGCGGACACCCGGGCCTCGACGAGCTCGAACGAGACGATCGGCAGGCCCATCGCCATGTACTCGACGACCTTGTTCATCGTCGAGACGTCGTTGAGCGGGTTGCACGGATCGGGTGAGAGCCCGACGTCCGCGGTGGAGAGGCAGCGCTGGAGGAACTCGTCGGACACCCGCCCGGGGAACTCGACGACGTCGTCGATCTTCAGGTCGCGGGCCAGCTCGATCATCTCGTCGCGGGCGTCGCCGGCGCCCATGAAGATCGTGTGCAGGTCGTCGCG
The DNA here is from genome assembly GCF_050936315.1 of Pseudonocardia sp. CA-107938. NCBI lineage: Bacteria > Bacillati > Actinomycetota > Actinomycetes > Pseudonocardiales > Pseudonocardiaceae > Pseudonocardia > Pseudonocardia sp. CA-107938. Next base: position 49,980 of record NZ_JBNJNA010000001.1, read on the forward strand.
GCCGAGGTCGTGGCGCACGTGGGCGAGTGCCCGCAACGCGTAGTCCACGCCGTCCTGCGGGCCCATCACGCCGACGTAGGCGGCCAGGTGGGCCTTGCCCCGGCGCAGCGCCGGGTCCGGGTCGCGGGGCACGAAGCGGGCGAGGTCGGGGGCGCTGCGCACCACCTGCACCTGGTCGGGGCGCTTGCGACCGCGGGTGAGCGCGACCCGCCGATAGCTCTCGTTCGTCGAGATCACGCCGGCGGCCAGGGCGAACGTGATCCGCTCCAGCACCACCGCCACCCGGAACAGCCACTCCCCACCGCGCGGGAACCGCGACCGGAAGAGCTCCGGTACGAGGTCGTGGTGGTCGAACACGAACCGCGCCCCGCGTGCCATCAGCGGCAGCGCGGCGAGGAACAGCAGGTCCGGCGGGTTGCACGCCTGCACGACGTCCACCGGCCCCTCGCGGCGGACCCGCAGGGCGAGCCGCAGCGTGTGCCACAGCGCGAGCCCGTACTCGCGGACGTACCCCGCCGGACCCCCGGTCGCAGCGCGCAGCGGGTAGCGCAGGATGCGCACGCCCTCCAGCACCTGCTCGGGCTCGGTGTCGCGCTTCGTGCCCATCGGGCAGATCACGACCACGTCGTACCCGGCGTCGACGAGTGCCCGGCACTCCTGCCACACCCTGCGGTCGAACGGCACGGACAGGTTCTCGACCAGGATCAGGACTCGGGTCATCGCGCTACCAGCTCTTCCAGGAGGGCCGTGTAGCCCTCGACGGTCCGGTCGATCGAGTGGCTGCGCTCGGCCCGCGCGCGTGCCCGAGCGCCCATCGCGGCCCGCAGCCGCGGATCGTCGACGAGGTCGGCGAGCGCCGCGGCCAGCGCGTCGCTGTTCCCGCTGGGCACGAGGCGGCCCTCCAGCCCGTCGGCGACGAGGTCGGCGATCGCCCCGACGTCGGTGGCCACGACGGGGACGCCGGCGGCCATCGACTCCAGCACGATCAGCGGCGCTCCCTCGTGCACCGACGACAGGCAGGTCACGTCGAACGCGGGAAGCAGGCGGTCGACGTCGCGGCGGACCCCGGTGAACAGCACGCGGTCGGCGATCCCCAGCTCGGCGGCCAGCGCCTGCAGCTCCGCCGCCCGCGGGCCCTCCCCGACGACGACGAGCCGCAGGCCCGCGCGGGAAGGGGCGAGCGCGGCGACGGCGCGCAGCAGCACCTCGTGCGCCTTCTGCGGGCTCAGCCGGGCCACGATGCCGATCACCTGCGCGTCGTCGTCCAGGCCGAGCAGGGCCCGGCCGGTGGCGCGGTCGGCCGCGGCCGGGAGCTCGACGCCGTTGCCGATGACCACCTCGCGGGTCCGCCGCCACGGCCTGCTGCCGACGCCCTCCTGCTCGCGCAGGTAGCGGCCCTGGCTGGGGGCGAGCAGGACCAGCGCGGACGACAGGAACAGCGTCTCGACGTCGTGGCGGGGCAGCACCCGCCCGCCCACCGCGGTGAGGTCCATGTCGTGCGCGGCCACGACGTTCGCCGGCACCCCGGCCAGCCGCGCCGCGAGCCGGCCGAGGGTGAGCGCGGCGCGGTGGTGGTGGTTGACCAGGACGACGTCGGTGCGGTCGGCGCGCAGCGAGCGGACCAGCCGCGGCACGGTCGAGAGGTCCCACCGACCGGTGCGCTCCAGCACCTCGACGGGGACGCCGGCCGCACGGAACTCGTCCGCCAGCGGGCCGGCCTCGCGCAGGCACACCAGCCGCGGCCGCACGGCGTCGCGATCCATCCGGCGCAGCACGTTGAGCAGCAGCATCTCCGCGCCACCGACGAACGTCAGGTCCATGACGACGGTCAGCCGCACCGGCCGTCCCCGGCCGGCGGTGCGCAGGAAGGCGTCCTGCGCCGCCCGCACCGACGCGTCCAGGGAGAACTCCGTCTCCACCCGGCGGCGCCCGGCACGGCCCATCGCCTCGGCGCGGGCGGGGTCGCGGAGCACGTCCAGCAGGGCCTCCGCCATCGCCGCCGGGTCCTGCTTCGGCACGACCCGGCCGGTGACGCCGTCGTCGACCAGCTCGGGCACCCCGCCGATCGCGGTCGCCACCACCGGCACGCCTGAGGCCATGGCCTCCAGCACGGCCATCGGGAAGCACTCCACGGTGTAGGAGCCCAGCGCCAGCACGTCGACGGCGCCGAGCAGGCGGGGCACGTCGGCGCGCGAGCCGGCGAACACGACCGCGGCGGCGATGCCCAGCTCGGCCGCGAGCTTCTCCAGCCGGGTGCGCTCGGGGCCGTCCCCGATCACCACCAGCCGGGCCTCGGGCAGCTCGGCGAGCACGGACCGGGTGGCCCGCAGGAGCATCGCGTGGTCCTTCTCGGGCCGCAGCACCGCGACCACCCCGATGACGGGCGCGGCGACGGGGATGCCCAGCTCGGCGCGGACGTCCGCGTCCCGGACGGGCGGCCGGGCCGGGTAGCGGTCGGGTTCCACCCCGTTGTGGATCACGGTGATCTTCGCGTCCGGGTAGCCGAGCTCGTCGGTCATGTACGGGCGCTGCCCGTGCGCCACCGCGTAGTAGGCGTCGGTGACGGGGTCGAGCACGCGGTCGACCAGCCACCGCACCCGGCCACGGGGCTCGACGTCGCCGCAGTTGTGCACCCACACGACCGTGCGCGGCACCCGCGTCAGCGCGGCGGCGATGCGACCGAGCGCCTCCGCGTTGTACCCGCGCGTGACGACCACGTCGGGCCGCTCGCGCAGCATGATCCGGACCAGTCCCAGCAGCGCCCGGACCGGGTTGGTGCGGCTCCGCAGCGCCGTGGCGGGCACACCGAGCCCGGCGAACAGCTCGCCCTCCTCGCCGATGCAGACGAGCGAGGCCGTGAACCGGGCCGGGTCCAGCGCCGGCGCCAGCGTGGCCGCGTGCCGCTCGGCGCCACCGACCCGCAGGTCGGGGACGACGAACAGCACCCGAAGCGGTCCGCTGGTCCGCGGCTTCCGGCGGAACGGGTTCATCGGGCCCGCACCTCCTCGTAGAGGGCGTCGAAGCGCCGCCACACGACGTCGACGTCGAACTCGGCGAGCACCCGCTTGCGGGCCGCGGCGCCCAGCCGGGCCGCCAGCTCCGGGTCGGCGAGCACCCGGCGCAGCGCGTCGGTGAGCGCCTCGACGTCGTCGGCGGGGACGAGCAGACCCGACGTCTCGTCGTCGACCATCTCGGGGATGCCGCCCACGTCGCTGACCACGACGCACAGCCCGTGCGCCATCGCCTCCAGCAGCGCCATCGGCTGTCCCTCGCTGCGGGACGGCAGGACGAACACGTCGGCAGCGGAGAGCAGGTCGGCCACCTCGGCCGGGGACAGCCAGCTGTGCACCGACACCGAACCGGCGAGGCCGCGCTCGGCCACGAGTGCGCGGGCGCGCTCGTGCTCCCGGTCCCCCGCCATCGTCAGGTGCGCGCCGCCGAGCCCCTCCGCGGCCAGCGCCGTCCACGCGTCGAGCAGCGCGAAGGCGCCCTTGCGCTCCCCGATCTCACCGAGGAACACCACCCGCGGCGGCCCGTTCCGGGGCTCGGCGGGCGGGGGCACGTGCACGGCGTTCGGGATCGTGACGACGCGGGCAGCCGGCGCGATGTCGCGCAGGCGCTGCGCCCACCGCTCGCCCAGCGCCACCACGACGGCGGCCCGCTCCAACGTCGCCCGGACCGTCGCGCGCAGCGGTCGCGGCAGGCGGTCGTGGAAGACGTCGAACTCCGACCCGTGCACGTGCAGGACCACGGGCACGCGCACCGCCCAGGCCGTCCAGCACACGACGGCCTTGCGCACGAAGCTGCCGTACGACGACATGTGCACGTGGACGACGTCGGGCCGGCGGACCGCGAGCGCCCCCAGGTAGCGCACCAACCCGACGGCGAACGCACCGACCTTCGCGCCGACCCCGCCGTCGCGGTGCGTCGCGATGTGCTGCACGTTCCAGCGCGTCCAGAGCTCGGTGCCGCGCAGCATCCGCACGTACGACGAGATGCCGCCGCGGGTCTGCAGGCTGGTGGACACGGCCAGCGCGCGGCGGCGGCCCCTCACGGTGCCACCTCGCGGGCGCAGCGGTCGGCGACCCCCACGGTCGCTCCGATCAGCAGGAAGGTGAGCAGGTTCGCGAAGTCGAAGAAGCGCAGGTCCGCGGTGAAGCCGCTGACCACCCACGTGCCGAGCACGGTGACCGACACCAGCCCGAGCGCGCGACCGGCGAGACCGTGCACCGGCAGCCTGCGCAGGGCCGCCACCAGCGTCCTCGCGATGAGCAGCATCACCGCGAGCCACAGCGCCAGCCCGATCAGCCCGAGCTCGGTCGCGATGCCGAGCTCGTTCTCGTGGGAGGCGATCGCGTAGCCGCGGCGGAAGTCGGTGCTCGGTGTCCACTGCTTGTGGTGCTGGGTGTTGACCTGGGCGAACCGGCCGATCCCCCACCCGAGCAGCGGCTTCTGCTCGATCGCCCAGAACGAGGTGGCGATCGAGTTGAGCCGGTCGTCCACCTCGCCGGCCGACGCGACCCCGCCTGCGGTCCGGTCGGAGCTGGTGAACGTCGACCAGTTCACGCCGATGAACAGCAGCGCCGCAGCGAGCACGGCGACGAACCCGGCCCGCGCGCCTCGGCCGAACAGCGCGCAGAGGATCACCCCGACGCCGAAGACGAGCCACGCCGCCCGCGTCTTCGTGAGGTAGATGCCGGGTAGGCACAGCACCGCGCACAGCAGCATCAGCAGCCGCGGCCCCGGCCGGAGCGCTCGCTGCTGCGCCAGGAACATCGCCATCACGAACCCGGCCACCATCACCAGCCCGTTCACCAGCGGCTGGTTGACCACACCGACGGCGCGTTCGGGGTAGCTGGGGGCCGTGACGATGTAGCGCGGCCACACCAGCGAAGCCGGGCCGGTGAACTGGAGGATGCTGACGACCGCCGAGTACGCGGCCGGCAGGACGAGCGCGATCATCAGCCGGCGGACGCGGTCCTCGCTCTGCAGCAGCGCGCGGCCCGCCAGGTACGCGACGAACGGGATCACGGTGCCGGTGAGCACGAAGCGGTAGACCGAGATCGCCTCGCCGTTACCCGGCACCTCCGCCGGGTACTCGTGCGGCAGCACGGCCGACACGACGTTCCACGCCAGGTAGGCGAGCATCGCCGCCTCCACCGCCCCGAAGGGCACGGTGACCGCGCCCCGCTGGATCGCCAGGGCCAGCGCGACGACCAGTGCGCACAGGACGAGCACCATCGGCTCGGCCGGCAGCCCGGGCAGCTGCAGCGCCAACCGCATGAAGGACGTCACGACCAGCAGGGTCAGCGCGACCAGGGGCGAGCTCAGCGTCAGGCACACCGCGAGCCCGCCGACGACGAGCACGACGAGCCCGAGCGGGCCGCGGACGGGCGCCGCGAGGATGCCCACCGCGATCACGACGACGGCGACGCCGAGCACCACCGCCACCCGGAGCGGGCTGTCCCGGTCGACGGCGAACCTGCCCTCGAGCCGGGACAGGGGGAGGATCTCGGGCACGGCGGGCGCCCGGGTCCGGATGAGCTGCGTGATCATTTCGCGGCGGGGCGCCTGCCGTCGCCGTCCGACGGCGCCGGGCGACCGCGGGCGGCCGTCTGCCCGACGAGCCGGCTGTCGGGCTCGCGGGCGACCGGCTGCTCTTTGGGCCCGGTCACCGGCAGCGTCACGGTCTGCGCGTCGACCGCGACCGCGGGCCGCCGGTCGACGGACGTGCTCGCGGGTTCCTCCGGCACCGGCGTGGGCTCGGCCGGCGACTCCGGCCCGGTCGGGTCGTCCAGAACGGCACCGCCGGCGGTGACCCCGACCTCCGCGAGCAGGGCCACCGCCTGGCGCAGGTCCGCGATGCGCGCGCTGCCCCGTTCGACGACGAGCACGACCCGGTCCGCAGCAGCGCAGACGACCTGCGACTCCGGCGCGACCTCCAGCGGCGCGGCCAGCACGACGGTCAACGCGCACGCGCGCCGGGCCTCGGCGACGAACTCGCGCACGCGGTCGGGGTCCATCGCCCGGAACGGGTCGCGCCCGGCGAGGTCACCGGCCGGCACGACACGCACCCCGTCGGCCTCGGGCCGGACCAGGTCGGTGAGGCGTGCCCCGCCGGCCAGGAACTCGGCGAAGCCGCGGGGACCGGCGGCCGCCGCGCTCCGCACGTCGGCGCGCACGAGCATGGCGCCGGCGCGCCGCGCGCCCGCCGCGCCGGCGAGGCTCCTGGCGAACCGGGTGGCCGCCGCACCGGTGCCGACCCCGACGACGGCGACGACGCTCGCCCGCGGGCCGTCGGTCACGCTGAGCGCGTTGACCAGCCGGTCGAGGGCGAGCCGCCGGTCATCCGGCCGCTGCTTGCGGCGGAGCTCCCCGAGCACGGTCAGGTCCAGCCGGCGCAGGTCGTCCGTTCGACGCACCCGCCCGTCCAGCAGCGCGAGCGCGAGCGCCGCGACCAGTCCGAGGAGGAGCCCACCGACGGCACCGGTCGCCAGGTCGACGACGTGGTTGCGGCTCGTGGACGCGACGCCGGCGACCGGCTGCAGCCGCTTGAGGTGGTTCGTCGCGTCGGAGGAGATGTCGGTGATCCGCCCCTGCAGCGACCGGATCTGGTCGAGGATCACGTTGCCCTCGGCCGAGGTGACGCCCGGACTCTGCAACTGCTTCACCGCCTCGTCGACCTGCGCCTGCAGGTCCCGCACCTCGCGCGCGCGCTCGTCCACGAGGCTGTTGCGGATGTCGTCGCGGAACGTCTCGGCGGCGGTCTCTGCGGACTTGCGCGCGAGGTCCTCGCTCGGCGCGGAGGCCTCGATGTAGATGATCGGGCTCGCGGCACCCGTCTTCGCCGTGAGGACGACACCGGCCGGGATCTGCGCCGCGGCGCGCAGCGTCTGCTGGTAGGCGGCCTGGTTGAAGTAGTCGACGTAACCGATCGACAGCACCGCGTCCTGCTCGGGCGCGCGGTTCTGCGACTGCGTCGTCAGTGCCGCGGTCGCGCTCCACGACGTCCGTGCCACGACGAAGGACCAGTACGCCGACCCGGCCAGCGCCAGCAGCGCGACGGCCAGCACGATCGGCCACCGGCGCAGGACCGGAAGGACGTAGGGACGGACGAGGTTCACCGGACACCACCACGGGACGAGATGTCGTCGACGGACCACGGGGCCGCGCCCGGTCGAGCCCGGTGCCGCCCCTCACCCCCGCCGACCTGCCGAGGCACACGAGGTGCCGAACGCCGCCGGCCGAGCGCCATCGTGGGCCGTTCGACCAGGTAGTAGCTGAGCGCGCCGAGCACGATCGCCGCGGCGGCGGTCACCAGGAACAGCAGGTAGCCGCTGTCACCGAGGCCCCAGTCGTCCCACCCCAGGTGGTGGAAGAACGAGGCCAGCGGCTCGTTCCACAGGAAGATCCCGAAGGACACCAGGCCCAGCCACTGCATCGGCCGGCTGCCCAGCGCGCGGCGGACGGGGTCGGTGCGCTCGCCGCCGAACACCGCGGGGGCGACGAGGAGCACGGCCGCGGCCAGGCTCGCGACGTGGACGACGTCGCCGGGGCTGCCGTGCACGAAGCCGAGGGCGAGGAAGAGCGCCACCGCGGCGACCCAGCAGCGGTTCGGGTGCCGCTCGACGAGCTCGACCCACCGCGGTCGCGCCTCGGCGCGGCCCCACAGGATGCTGGCCAGCGCGAGCGCGAGGCCGCCCGCGAACCAGTCGACGTGCCCGAGCACCGACCACACGAGGAAGCCGAGCGGCCCGTCCCCGCGGTCGAACACGAACCGCCGGGCGAGGTAGGTGCCGACCACCGCGGCCGCGAGCAGCCCGAACTCCAGGCGCACCTGCTGCCGCACCGGCAATCGGCCGAGCACCCGCTTCGCCACGAGCGCGTAGACGGGGAGTGCGAGGTAGAACGACATCTCCACCGACAGGCTCCACGCCGGCGACAGCCCGTCGAACATACGGCCGGGCACCCACGTCTGGACCAACCCGTAGAAGATCCACCAGTCCTGCACCAGCACGGGCACCAGCTGCGGCAGCAGCAGCCCGAACACGGTGATGGCCACCCAGTACCCGGGCAGCACCCGCAACCCGCGGCGCACCAGGTACCCGGGCACGTCCGGGGCGCGGGTGCCGGCGAGCCGGGCGGCCGCGAACGGCCGGTACAGCAGGAACCCGGACAGCACGAAGAACACCGTGACGCCCATGTTGAGCTGCTGCCCGCCGTCCCACAGGGACTGCCCGGCGGCCGGTGCGTCGAGCTGGAGACCCGGCGAGTGGGCGTGGTAGCCCACCACCATCAGCGCCGCGATCGCCCGCAGCCCGTCCAGCAGCGGAAACCGGTGCGGCGACCCGACCGGCGCGCCGGCGACGCTGGGTCGCGGCGCGGCCTCGGTCACGGCAGCCGCCGCGGCGCGGCGAGCAGGCGGTGCGCAGGCGCCACCGGACGGCCCGCGAAAAGGGCCTCCGGCCGGCCCGACTCCAGCGCCTTCCGGTATGCGGACATGGCGCCGACGGCCGCGTCGACGGTCTGGTCGACGTCACGGTCGTCGTGCGCGGCGGAGATCACGTACGACTGGCCGAGCACCCCGCGCTGCAGGATCTCCTGCAGGAACAGCGTCCGCATCGCCTGCGACGGCGCGCCGTCGGCGTCGGCGGTGCGGAAGACCAGGCACGACGGCCGTCCGGTCACCGAGAGGAACTCGCCGACGCCCGCCTCGGCCGCGGCGGCGTTGATCTCCGCCGCGAGCCGGCGGCCCTGCCGTTCCATCACGCCGACGGGGTCGCCGGTGCGGTACGCGGCGACGACGGCGCGGAACGCGGCGAGCGAGACGGTCTCGGCCCCGTTCGTGCTGGAGAGCAGGAAGACCCGTGGCCGGTCGGTCGCGAGCCCGCCCAGCTCCATCAGCTCGCGGCGGCCGGCGAGCGCCGCGATCGGGAACCCGTTCCCCATCGCCTTGCCCCACGTGGACAGGTCGGGCCGGACGCCGTACACGGACTGCGCGCCGCCCGCTGCCCACCGGAAACCGGTGATCGTCTCGTCGAACACGAGCACGACGCCGTGCTGGTCGCAGAGCGCCCGCACCCCTTCGAGGAAGCCGGGGTCGGGCTCGAGCTGCCCGGTCGCCGCCTCCAGCACGACGCAGGCGACGTCGGCGCCCTCGGCGTCGAGCACGGCGCGCAGCGACTCCAGGTCGTTGTACCGGAAGGTGCGCACGAGCGACCGGACCGCCTCCGGCACCCCGGTGCGGATGGGCAGCGTGCCCACGAACCAGTCCTGCGAGGAGAAGTACGGCTGGTCGTCGCACAGCACGACGAGGTCGCGGCCGGTGGCGCCGCGGGCCAGCCGGATCGCTGCACTCGTGGCGTCGGAGGCGTTCTTGCAGAACTTGACCATGTCGGCGCCCGGGACCAGCGACAGGAAGTCCTCGGCTGCGGCGAGCTCCAGCTCGGTGGGGCGGGAGAAGGAGACCCCGCCGGCCAGCGCGTCCCGCACGGCCTCGAGCACCGGCTCGTAGCAGTGCCCGAGGGTGATCCCCCGCATGCCCATCCCGTACTCGACGAACTCGTTGCCGTCGACGTCCCACACGCGCGCTCCGCGCCCGCGGGACAGCACCGGGGCCATCCCCTCCGGGTACTGGTCAGAGCCTTTCGCGAACGTGTGCGCACCACCGGGTACGAGCTCGTGCAGTCGGGCCTGCATCGCCGTGGAACGGTCGAACCGGACGTTCACGAACGCGCCTCTCGTGCTGGTCTGGGGGTGGATCAGTACGCGCCGCGGCGGGTCAGCACCGCGCCGACGGTCTTCCAGAGGATGTGGGCGTCCAGCGCCAGGTTCCAGTTCTCGACGTAGCGCAGGTCGAGCCGCACTGACTGCTCCCACGACAGGTCGCTGCGGCCGCTGATCTGCCACAGCCCGGTGAGACCGGGCCGGACGAGGAGCTTGCGCTGCGCCGCCGAGCCGTAGCTGGCGACCTCCTCCGGCAGCGGCGGGCGCGGCCCGACCAGCGACATCTGCCCGGTCAGGACGTTGATCAGCTGGGGCATCTCGTCGATCGAGAACCGGCGCAGCACCGCGCCGACCCTGGTGACCCGCGGGTCGGCGCGCAGCTTGAACATCGGGCCGGCACCGTCGTTGTCGGCGAGCAGGTCGGCCAGCCGCGCCTCGGCGTCGACGACCATCGAGCGGAACTTCAGCATCGTGAACTCGCGCCCGTGCCGCCCGACCCGGACCTGCCGGAAGAAGACCGGGCCGCGGCCGTCGAGCTTGATGGCGAGCGCGACCGCGAGGAAGAGCGGCGCCACCACCAGCAGCAGCAGGAACGCGCCCAGCCGGTCGACCACGTGCTTGGCGAGCCACGACATCCCGGAGAACGTCGGCTTGGTCAGCCGCAGCAACGGCAGCCCGTCCACCGGTTCGACGTGCAGCCGCGGGCCGGCGACCTCCATCAGGCCGGCGTCGACGACCAGTTCCGCATCGCTGCCCTCCAACTGCCACGCGAGCTGGTGCAGCCGCTTCGGCGACCAGCCAGGGGTGGGGCACACCGCGACGATGCGGTGCCGGCCGGCGTTCGCGACGTCGACGACGGCGTCCAGGTCGCCGAGGACGGGAACGCCGAGGACGTCGGTGTCGCCGTGCTGGGCCCGCCCGGTGGGCGTGCACGCACCGGTGATGACCCAGCCGCGGGTGCCGTCACGGCGGGTGCGGTCGACCAGGTCGCCGACGGCCTCCGGCGTGCCGACGACGAGGACGGGCAGCACGCAGCGACCGCGGGCCCGTAGCCGGCTCAGGTTGAACCGGAGGACCAGCCGGCCGCCCACGGCCAGCACACCGGCCATCGGCATCAGCCCGAACACCCACGGCCGGGCGGCCAGCGCCTGCAAGGCCAGGCCGAGGAGACCGAGCAGCACCGCGCTGGTGACGACGGCCCGCAGGAGCCGGCTGAACTCCTCCGAGCCCTGCCCGAGGATCCGCGGGTCCCATGCCCGGCACGCCAGCAGGCTGCCGATCATCAGCAGCCCGGCCACGACCCCGACACCCGGGGACACGTAACCGAGCTGCGGGATGTGGCTGCCCAGGCCGAGCACGTAGCCGACGACGACGCTGAGGGTGATCGCGGCGAGGTCCGCCGCGACCGTCGCGGCGACGTAGCGGGACTCCCACCGATCGCGTGCCGGGACCACCCGGTCGCCGTGCACGACCGGCCGGGCGCTCGTCGTCGACTCCTGAGGAATCGCCGGCGACGAGCGCTGAGCGTTCAAGCCGAGTTCGAAAGACACGGATCCCCTCGCTGGTGCCGCAGGTACTGCTCCGAATGCCCTACTGCCCTGAGACGTGACGATTGGGGCCTCCACTCACTCGTCCGGGAATGTCACGGCGTTACGCGAGAAGAAGGCAGTCGGATCACCCCGGGATCGATCCACCGACCGCCCTGTCGCTCGACTTCGGGCAATGCTCTGCGCACCTCGGCGAGCAGATCGGGGACGAACAAGATCACCAGCTCAGGGGCGGCGGCGACCAGTTCCGCGGGGGACACGACGGGAACGTCCGTGCCGGGCATTCGACAACCGTGCTTTCCCGGAGAGGAATCGGCGACGGCCGGAAGCCGGCGTTTCGAGACACCGGTCAAATGGAGCAACGCCACTGCGCGAGATGCCGCACTGTATCCGTAGACCACCCGGCCTTCGGCACTGCTCGTGTCCAATAGGTGCCCGAGCGTGCTCGTCGATCTGTCGACCGCATGCTGCAGCCCCGCGAGCGCGTCGGGGTCCAGCACGCCGGCGGCCACTTCCGCGCTGATGGTGCGCTCGACCGAGGCGTCCACCGCGGCCGCCGCACCCCGCCTCGCGGCGACCAGGACGGTTCCCCCGTACAGCGGGAAGGTCCACGCGTGGGTGAGGGTCAGACCGCGGTCACGGAGCATCCGCTGTATCACCGGAGTGGAGTAGTAGGCGTAGTGCCCATGGCGTACCGCGTTCCACTGCTCGTGACCGACGATCGCGGCGAGGCTGTGGAACTGGAGGAGCAATAACCCGTCCGGAGCGAGCCGCGCGAGCGATGCGTCGAGGGCCGCCGCCTGATCGACGGCGTGCATCATGCCGAACACCCCGTCCACGAAGACGTCGGCGGCGCGCTCGCCCTCGGCGATCGGGCGGAGCCCGAGCTCGGTGAGGTTCGGCAGCCAGGTGCCGCCGTGCGGCGTCGCCCCCTCGGCGACGGTCGCGCCGGCGCGCAACAGGCCCGCGGCACGGAGCTCGGCGACCGCGTCGCGGCGCTGGCGCACCAGCGCGTCGGGCTCGTCGCCCTCCGGCCGCTCGGGCAGGTCGGTGTCGTCGGCGAGTTGGGCGAGCCCGCAGCCGGCGCACCACCAGAGCCGCAGCGGCGACATCGGGTCCGGGCCAGGATCGGTCACGATCGGGAAGCATTCGGATGCGGGCTGTAACCCCAGATCGAGAACGTGTTTCCCTTCCGTGGACCGGCAGTACCGGCACACGACGGCGCCCCGGGTAACGGCCGCCATAACGAATCCTCCTCCACACGCGACGAACGTCGCGTGGACGTACTCGCCAAGTCGCTCGACGGGGTCGTGGTGTTTCGCCCGACTCCGCATCGGGACGAACGGGGCTTCTTCACCCGGACATTCGACGCAGAGCTCGCAACCGAACACGGTCTGCATCCGGCGTCGTTCCTCCAGGACAGCCAGTCCCGGTCGCGTCGCGGCACGATCCGCGGCCTGCACGGGCGCGGCGGGCGCGGCGAGGCGAAGCTCGTCCGGTGCGCCCACGGCGCGGTGCTCGACGTGCTCGTGGACGCGCGCCCGCACTCCCCCACGTTCGGGCAGAGCCTCACGGTGACGCTGGACGACGAGACGTTCGACCACCTGTACGTGCCGCCCGGGCTGCTGCACGGGTTCCAGGCGCTCACCGAGGTCGCCGACGTCTGCTACCGGATCGACCGGCCGCACGACCCGGCCGAGGACCTCGCCGTGCGCCACGACGACCCCGACCTGGCGATCGCGTGGCCCCTGCCCGTCACGGCGATCAGCGACCGGGACCGCACCGCGGGTACGTGGCGCGAGCTGGTGGCGAAGCTGGGAGCACCGGCCTCGTAGGGTGCTCTGTGTGCCTGACGTGCTCCCCCTGATCGAGCTGGCCGCTCCCACCCTCGGCGAGGCGGAGCGGCACGCGCTGGCCGAGGTGATCACGAGCGGCTGGCTCACGATGGGCGAGCGGGTCCGGGCGTTCGAGACGGCGTTCGCGCAGCTGCACGACGTGCCGGACGCCGTGGCCGTCTCCTCGGCCACTGCGGCACTGCACCTCGCGCTCGCCGCGCACGACATCGGTCCCGGTGACGAGGTGCTGGTGCCGTCGATGACGTTCGTCGCCACGGTCAACGCGGTCGTCGCCGTCGGGGCGAGCCCGGTGTTCGTCGACGTCGTCGCGCCCGACACGCCGCACCTGGACCTCGCGGACGCGCGCCGCCGGCTCACCGCCCGCACCCGTGCGGTCGTGGTGATGCCCTTCGGCGGCTACGCGATGGACCTCACCGCGTGGCGCGCCTTCGCCGAGGAGCACGACCTCGTGCTCGTCGAGGACGCGGCGCACTGCGCGGGCACCAGCGCGCCCACCGGGGTGCACGGACCGGCCGCGTTCAGCTTCTTCACCAACAAGAACATGACCACCGCGGAGGGCGGGATGCTGCTCGTGCCCGACCCGGACCGGCGCGAACGCGCCCGGCGGATGCGCGCGCACGGCATGACGGCGAGCACGCTGGACCGCGACCGGGGCCGCGCGGTCGGCTACGACGTCGTCGAGTGCGGGCACAACTTCCGCATGGACGAGCTGCGGGCCGCGCTGGGGCTGGTGCAGCTGGAACGGCTCCCGGAGTGGAACGCGCGCCGCCGCGAGCTGTCGGCGCACTACCGCGCGGCGCTCGCCGCCGAGCTGCCTGCCGTCACCGTGCCGTTCACCGCGGAGCACCCGACCACCGCGCACCTGCTGCCGGTGCTGCTGCCGGCCGGCACCGACCGGGCCGCGGTGATGGCGGCGCTGCGGGCCGCCCAGGTCCAGTCGAGCGTGCACTACCCGCCCGTCCACCTGTTCACCGCGTACGGCACGGTCGACCCGGCCCGCAAGCTGCCGCGGACCGAGGAGTTCGGGGCCCGGGAGCTGACGCTGCCCCTGCACCCCGCCCTCACGACCGGCGACGTGGACCGGGTCGTCGCCACCCTCGGTAACGCTTTGGCGGTCCAGCACCGAGTTTGAGGCCGTGATCGAAGCGTCTCGCGGGGGAACGGTCTGTCGGCTGTGCGGCGGCACGGAACTGACCACGATGGTCGACCTGGGCGCCACCCCACCGTGCGAGCTGTTCCTCACCGCCGCCGCGCTGGACGCCCCCGAAGCGACGTTCCCGCTGCACGTGCGCGTGTGCGACCGCTGCCTGCTGGCGCAGCTGCCGCCCACGATCACCCCGGAGGACACGTTCACCGAGTACGCGTACTTCTCGTCGTTCTCCACGTCGTGGGTCGAGCACGCCCGCCGGTTCGTCGACGACGCGGTGGCGCGGCTCGGGCTCGGCCCCGAGTCGTTCGTCGTCGAGGTGGCGAGCAACGACGGCTACCTGCTGCAGCACGTCGTCGCCCGGGGCATCCGCTGCCTGGGCATCGAGCCGTCGGCCAACGTCGGCGCGGCCGCGCGGGAGAAGGGCGTGCCCACGCACACCGCGTTCCTGGGCCCGGAGACGGGCGCCGCGGTGGCGGCCGAGCACGGCCGGGCCGACCTCGTGTGCCTCAACAACGTCTACGCTCACGTGCCCGACCTCGTCGGCTTCACCCAGGGCCTGCGCGCGCTCGTCGCCGACGACGGCTGGGTGTCGGTGGAGGTACAGCACCTGCTCACGCTGGTGGAGCGCAACCAGTTCGACACGATCTACCACGAGCACTTCCAGTACTACACGCTGCTCACCGGGCAGCGGGCGCTCGCGGCGGGCGGGCTCACCCTCGTCGACGTCGAGCTGCTCGACACGCACGGCGGCTCGATCCGCATGTGGGCCCGGCCGGACGCGGTGGCGGGAGAGCCGTCGCAGCGGGTGCGCGACGTGCTGGCCGCCGAGGAGGCCGCCGGCCTGCACACCGTGGCAGGGCACGCCGGGTTCGCCGACGCCGTCGCCCGCATCCGCGACGACCTCGTCGCGTTCCTCATCGAGGCCCGGCGGTCGGGCCGCAGCGTCGTCGGCTACGGCGCCCCCGGCAAGGGCAACACGCTGCTCAACTACTGCGGCATCCGGCCCGACCTCCTGCGCTACACGGTGGACCGCAACCCGTACAAGCACGGCCGGTTCACCCCCGGAACCCGCATCCCGGTGCTGCCGCCCGAGCAGATCGACGCCGACCGGCCCGACTACGTGCTGGTCCTGCCGTGGAACCTGCGCGCGGAGCTCACCGAGCAGCTCGCGCACGTCCGCGACTGGGGCGGCGCGCTGGTGTTCCCCATCCCGCAGCTGGAGATCGTGAAGCCGTGAGCGCATGCTGAACCTGCTCCCCGAACACCTCGAGCGGGTCGTGGCGCTCGGCGCGCACTGCGACGACATCGCGATCGGGGCCGGCGGAACCCTCCTGGAGCTGTGCCGGGCCCACCCCGGCGTCGCCGTCACCGCGCTCGTGCTCACCGGCGGCGGCTCGCTGCGCGAGGAGGAGGAACGCAGCGCGCTGCGCGCGTTCTGTCCCGGCGCCGAGCTGGACGTCACCGTGCTCGACCTGCCCGACGGCCGCGTGCCGACCCAGTGGGGCCGAGCCAAGCAGGCGCTGGAGGAGCTGCGCCGCGGCGGCGACCCCGAGCTCGTCATCGCCCCGTCGCCGCACGACGCCCACCAGGACCACCGGGCACTGGCGCAGCTCGTGCCGACCGTCTACCGCGACCACCTCGCGCTGGGCTACGAGATCCTCAAGTGGGACGGCGACCTCATCCAGCCGTCGGTGTACCTCCCGCTCGCCGAGCCGGTGCTGCAGGAGAAGGTGACCAAGCTGCACGCCCACTACGGCTCCCAGCACGGCCGCGGCTGGTTCGACGCGGAGACGTTCACCGGGCTGGCCCGCGTCCGCGGTGTGCAGTGCGGGGCGCGCTACGCCGAGGCGTTCCACGTCGCGAAGCTGGCGATCGGCTTCGGCCGGGTCGCCGGATAACGTCCGCGCCGGCGAGAACGACCCGATGGGCGTGCGTGTACTGCTGACCGGACATCAGGGTTACCTCGGCACCGTCATGGCTCCGGTGCTCACCGCCGCCGGACACGCGGTCACCGGGCTCGACAGCGGGCTGTTCGCCGCGTGCGTGCTCGGCGACCTCGACGTGCCCGACGTGCCTGGGCTCGCGAAGGATCTGCGCGACGTCACCGTCGACGACCTGCGCGGGTTCGACGCGGTGGTGCACATGGCGGCGCTCTCCAACGACCCGCTCGGCTCGCTCGCGCCGGAGATCACGTACGCGATCAACCACCACGCGTCCACCCGGCTCGCGCGCCTGGCGAAGGAGGCCGGCGTCACCCGCTTCGCGTACGCCTCCACGTGCTCGGTCTACGGCGCGCAGTCCGGTGACGAGCTGGTCGGCGAGGACGCCCCGCTCAAGCCGGTCACGCCGTACGCGATCTCGAAGGTGCGGGTGGAGGACGACCTCGTCGAGCTTGCCGACGACCACTTCGTGCCGGTCTCGCTGCGCAACGCCACGGCGTTCGGGTTCTCCCCGCGGCTGCGCGCCGACATCGTGCTCAACAACCTCGTCGGCCGCGCCGTGCTGACCGGTCGGGTCACCGTGCTCTCCGACGGCACGCCGTGGCGGCCGCTCGCGCACGCCGAGGACATCGCCGGCGCCGTCGTGGCGGCGCTGGCCGCGCCCGCCGACGTCGTCCGCGGGCGGGCCTACAACGTGGGCACCGAGCGCAACAACGCCACCGTCGCCGAGATCGCGCAGGCGGTCGTCGCTGCCGTGCCGGGCGCCGAGCTGGAGATCACCGGGGAGGCCGGCAACGACCCCCGCTCGTACCGCGTCGACTTCTCCCGCGCCCGCGCCGAGCTGGGGTTCGAGGCCGCGTGGTCGATCCCCGACGGCGCCGAGCAGCTCGTCACCGAGTACCGCAAGCGCGAGCTGACGCAGGAGGCGTTCGACCGCCGGTTCACCCGGCTCGCGGTGCTCACCGACCGCCAGGCCGCCGGCACCCTGGACGCGGACATGCGCCCGCTCGGCTGAGCCACTCACACAGCATCGAATGATCATCGACGTCCGCGGCCGCGCGATCGCCGTCCGGCGGGCGGGCAGCGGCCACCCGCTCCTGCTGCTGCACGGCGCGCTGAGCGACGGGCGGGAGTGGCGGGCGCAGCTCGCCGGCCTCTGCGACGAGTTCGACGTGATCGCGTGGGACGCCCCGGGGTGCGGCGACTCTGCCGACACCCCGCCGGTGGCCGGCATGGCGGACTACGCCGACGCCGTCGCCGGCCTGGTCGGCGCACTCGGTCTCGGGCAGGTGCATCTGTGCGGGCTGTCGTTCGGCGGTGGCCTCGCGCTGGCGGTGTACGAGCGGCATCCGCGCATCGTGCGGTCGCTGGTGCTGGCCTCGGCCTACGCCGGCTGGCGCGGATCGTTGCCGCCCGAGGAGATCGAGGCGCGCCGCGACCGGCTGCTGGGCGAGCTCGCCCGCCCGCCCGCGACCTGGATCGACAGCTACCTACCCGGGTTCTTCGCCGGAGCGGTGCCGCCGGAGACCCTCGACCTGGTCCGCTCGATCATGCTCGACGTCCGGGCCGCCGGGATGCGTCCGATGCTCGACGCGTTCGCCGCGGCGGACCTGCGCGCGGTGTTGCCGACCGTCGCGGTGCCCACGCTGCTGATCCACGGCGACGCCGACGTACGCGCGCCACGTCCGGTCGCCGAAGCGCTCCACGCCGGCATCGCGCACTCCGAGCTCGTCCTGCTGCCGGGAGTGGGCCACGCGTGCAACCTGGAGGCGCCCGACGCCTTCAACGCCGAGCTGCGCCGGTTCCTCCGCACCGTGCCGTGAAGCGGCCGGTCCCGAACGACGTCACACAGCCAGTGCGGTCCTCACACATGCTGGAACGTGTGTGCGGACCGCACGCGGTGTGTGAGGTCAGTTCTTGGCGTTCTTCGCCAGCTCCAGCGCGTACTGCGGCATCCACTGCCCCGCCCGCGGCTCGCCGGGGCGGCAGTCGCCGTCGCTCTCGCCGACGCGCTTGACCCACAGGTAGGCGTCGACGAGGGGCTCGCCGGTGGCGAACGTCGGCGCGACGCCCAGGGCGCGGCCGGGCGGGTTGCACCAGCCGGGGCCGCCGTTGACGTCCCCGGGGACGCCGCCGTTGCCGTTGCGGCCCGTGTCGATGACGAAGTGCTTGCCGCCGAGCGCGGACGACAGCTCCTTGCCGAACTCCAGGTTGTCCTTCGTCTCCCGGAAGTTGGAGACGTTGAGGCTGAACCCGTCGGCGCGGTCGACGCCGCTGCGCTTGAGCGCGTCGATCAGCTGGTCGGTGTCGTCGATGAAGCCGGGGTTGCCGGCATCGAGGTAGACGGTGGCGCCGGCGTCCTTCAGCTGCCCGATCGAGTCGCGGATGAGGTCCAGCCGGCTCTCGCCCTTGCCGCACGAGATCGTCTGCGGCACCCCGTCGGGCTCGACGATGATCAGCGCGTTCGAGCCGCGCACGGCGTCGGCGACCTCCTTCGACCACTGCCGGTAGTCGTCGCTGTCGTCGGCGCCGCCGCCGGAGTAGCTGTTGCAGTCCCGTCCCGGGATGTGGTACGTCACGAAGTAGGGCCGCTTGCCGGCCGCCTTCGCCTTCTCGACGTAGCTGCGGGCCTCGTCCTCGACGTGGCCGGTCGGCTTGGTCAGCCAGTCCGGCTGCGGCTGCGCGGCGATCTTCGCGACGAGGTCGGCGTCGGCCGAGCGGCCCTCGGCGCGCCATTGCTGCACCTGCTTGGCGGCCGCCGTGTCCGGGTCGACGAACAGGGCCGCGGCTCCGTCCTGCGTCGGGCCGGCGGTGGTCGGCGCGGGCGCGGGCAACGGCTTCGGCGGGGTGGTCGGCGACGAGCACGCCGTGACGGACAGGGCGACGGCGGCGGCGAGCAGGCCGGCCCAGCGGGGAACAGCAGTCACGATCAGACCTTGGAGACGAGCCCGAGCGCGTAGTCGGGCATCCACTGGCCGGCGGCGGGTTCGCCGTCGCGGCACGACCCGTCGGACTCTCCGGGTCGCTTGATCCACAGGTAGGCGTCGACCCGGTCCTCGCCGGTCGACAGCGTCGGCGCCTGCCCGATCTGGCGGCCCGGCGGGTTGCACCAGGCGGGTCCGCCGTTGATGGTGCCCGACGTGGTGGGCCGGCCGTTGCCGTTGCGGCTGGTGTCGATCACGAAGTGCGTGCCACCGAGGACGTCGGAGATCTTCCGCCCGTAGGTGATGTTGTCCTTCGTCTCGTAGAAGTTCGCGACGTTGAGGCTGAACCCGTCGGCGTGCTCGACGCCGCTGCGCTTCAACGCGTCCGCGATCGCCCCGGTGTCGGTGACGAAGCCGGGGTTGCCCGCGTCCAGGTACACCTTCGCACCGGCGCCCTTCAGCACCTGCACGGCGTCGGTGAGCAGGCCGTAGCGCTCCTGCGCCTTGCCGCCCGCGCAACCGGACACCTCGTGCGGGACGGCATCGGGCTCCACCACGACGAGCGCTTCGGTGCCCTGGATCGCGCCGGCGAGCTCCCGGATCCACGCCGCGTAGTCGCTCGCGTTCTCCGCCCCGCCCGCCGAGAAGCTCTGGCAGTCGCGGTTGGGCACGTGGTAGGCCACCAGGTACGGCCGTTGACCTGCGGACTTCGCCTTCTTCACGTAGGCCGTGACCTGCGCGGCGACGTGCCCGGTGGGCGCGGTCGCCCACAGCGGCACCGGCTGGGCGGCGATGGCGCCGATCCGCCGGGCGTCCTCGGCGCGGCCCTGCGCCTGCCACTCCTGCGCCTGCAGGGCGGCCGGCGAGCTCGGATCGACGAACAGGCCCGTCGCCGACGGCAGCGGTTTGCCGGTGGGACCGGGCTCCTCCTGCCCCCCACCGCTGAGGACGGTGATCAACACGACGACCAGCGCCACCGCGATCGCTCCGGCCACGGCTCCGAAGAGCAGCGCCTGGGGTCGACGGGTCCGCACGGGAGGCGAGTCTTCCAGAGCCAGCCGGCGGCGCGGACGGCGGTCCGCGTCGTAGCCGGGCGCGTACTCGGGCCCGTAGGCGATCTCGGGCCGCTCCTGCTCGGCGTCCACCGCGCTGCGCTCGTGGCGGCCGTGCCGGTTGGTCATCGCGTGACCTGCACCCACTTCGCGATCGACGGAACGCCCTGGTCGTCCACCAGGAACAGCATGTAGAAGCCGGGCGGGACGATCGTGTCCTCCTTCGGCACCCCCAGCGTCAGGGTGCCGTCGGGCTTCTTCGCCACGTCGAGCGCGACGGTGCGCTGCTCGAGATCGGTGACGTGCGTGGCGGCGCTCGGCCGCACCAGGCGGGCCTTCGTGATGCGGGCCGCGTCCGGGCTGGACACGGTCATCGAGCCGCCCAGCGGCACCGTCTTCGGCGCGTCGGCGATCGTCGGCTGCGGCGACTTGAACAGGTACGCCGGGGTGAAGATCTCCAGGCGCTTCTCGAACGTCGCCGGCTTCAGGTCCTCCGGGTCGCGGAACAGCGCGTTGCCACCCATGGTCATGACCTGCCCGTTCGGCAGGAGGATGCCCTCGGAGTGGTAGTCCCGGCCGACCGTCGGATCCGCCGCGGGCGTGATCGTGTTGGTGTCGGGGTGGTAGATGCTCGCGAGGTAGTTCCAGCTGGCGTGCTTGCCCCGGTAGTCCTGGGAGCCGTTGGAGATCAGCAGCGAGTCGTCGGGCAGCTGGACGACGTTCGGGTAGCGCGTGGGCGCCGGCAGGTTGGGTCCGGGCTTGAACTCCGGCTTGGCCGCCTTCAGGTCGATCACGTCGATGCGCGCCGTGGACTTCGGCGACTCGCCGACCCCGCCGCCGCCGAAGACCGCCACCTTCTGGTCCTGCACCGGCCCGACGAACGCCGACCCGCTGGTCTCCATCAGGTCGGGGTCGCGCAGCCCGGGCACCGTGGTGATGGTGTTCTTCTTCAGGTTCCAGAAGGCCGGGTCACGGCCCTTGTCGGCCGGCCCGTAGCCGGCGTTGGAGCCCGAGTAGAACAGCACGTCCGGCGTCGCGGTCTGGAACAGCGCCGGGTAGGTCGGGAAGTACTGGTAGAGGTCCTTGCGCTCGGTCCAGACCTTCGTGACGGGGTCGTAGGTCTCGTTGTCGCCGTTGAGGATCTGGCCGACGCCGTCGAGCCCGGAGACCGACAGGATCTGCCCGTCCGGCAGCCCCAGGAGCGACGGGTACCAGCGCTTGTACTTCATGTCGCCGACCCGGACGTACTGCTCGGTGAACGGGTCGAACTCGAACGAGTCGGCGATCCCCTGGAAGTCCTGCTTGTCGAGGTTGAGCTTCTCGGCGAGCCCGTACAGGTTGTTGACGTCGAGACCTTCGAGACCGGTGATCGTGTACTGCGCCGGCACGTCGGTGACGCCGGCGGGGCCCTCGGTCTCCGACTCCACGAACACCTTGGTCTCGCTGGCCTGGACGGTCACCGGCCCGTTGGGCTTGCGCGGGTTCACCGGCACCTTCGCCGCCGGCGGCACCGAGAACGCGTTGGTGGCCTTGTACCGGCGCCCGTCGGGCGAGACGAACTCGGTGCCCTTGGGGAAGTCGTGGCCCTTGTCGGGGCTCTCGTTCTTCACCCGCATCGCGCCGGCGGCGAACTTCACCGCGGGGGGCAGCAGTTCGAACCGCTGCGTGCCACCCGCGACGAGCAGCTTGCCGTCGGGCAGGAACGCGTGCCCGGCGCAGAACATGTCGGCCGGGGTCGGAACGAGCTTCGTCTGCCCGGTGACCGGGTCGTAGACCAGAGTGCGGAACTTGCCCGCGTCGAACTGCTTCTGCTCGTTGCCCGAACCGGCGATGAGCAGCAGCTTCCCGGTCGGCAGCAGGGCCGCGTGGATGGCGTTGACCTGCACGTCCTCCGGCAGGTCGATGACGTCCCACCGGCCGTACTGGCGCTTGTACTCAGGGCTGTCGATCAGCCACTGGTGCTGCATCTCCTTCACGAAGGCGATGGCCGGCGGCACGTTCACCGCGAGCAGCACCACCGGCAGCACGATCAGCGCGATCATCTTGCGACGCTTGTTGAGCTGCCGCAGCAGCCCGCGGATGGCCTTCCTCACGCGACCGCCCTGATCTTCACGGTCCGCTCGGGATCGAGCTCGTAGGCCAGCTCGGGCGACAGCTCGGTGCGCGGGGCCGGCACGACACCGGGCTGCGTCTCGGGCTTGTCGAGCCACGCCAGCACCATCGGGGTGACCGTGATCAGCAGCGCCAGCGACGGCCACATCAGCACGTCGAAGTTGGCGTAGCCGAGCACGAACGCGGCCGCGATCGAGCCGCCGATCAGGGTGGCCCACATGAGGTGCCGCCAGAACGTCCAGACCGTGTCGGTGGTGGACGCGAGCGCCTTCGGCGTGACGACGAAGCGGGCGGGCCGGCGCAGGATCGTCGCGATCATGCCGGCCGCGTAGATCGGCGAGGTGAGCACCGACATGACCATGCCGCGCAGGCCCGGCGAGCCGTCCGGCTCGAACGGGCTGACGTTGTACTTGCGGTTGCGCACGTACACCCAGAGCTGGAACAGGGTCGCGTCGACGTAGAGGGCGAGCCACAGCTGCGGCGGCACGACGATGCCGGTGGCACCGACCGTCAGGTAGATCATCGCGTTGACGCAGCCGAGGATCCAGCCCACCGCCATCGACGGGTAGAACGCCGCGATCAGCATGTAGTGCAGCGGGCGGAACTTGCCCAGCCGGTGCATCCGCCGCCAGAACGGGCCGATGAGCAGCTCGAACGTGCCCCGGCACCAGCGCAGTTGCTGGCCGAAGTAGTCGCCCCACGACGACGGGCCCTCGCCGATGGCGACGACGTCGGGGGTGTAGACCGACCGCCAGCGCCCGCCCGTGGAGGGGTTGCGCCGCGAGTGGATGGCGAGGCCGGTGGCCATGTCCTCGGTGATCGAGTCGATGAGGCCGCCGACGCAGCCCAGCGCCTCGATGCGCACGGCGTTGTTGGTGCCGACGAGCATCGGCGCGCCGTAGGCGTTGGCCGCGCGCTGGATCACCGAGTGGAACGGGAACTGCTGCGACTCCGCGGCCTTGGTGACGAAGCGCTCGTCGTTGGCGTAGCACTGCGGGCCGACGACGTAGCCGACGTCCGGGTCGCGGAAGTAGCCCAGCATCCGCTCGGCGTACTCCGGCACGGGCACGTGGTCGGGGTCGACCGACATGAAGACGTCGTAGCGGTGGCCGTGGCGGTCCAGCCAGGCGTTGTAGTTGCCGTGCTTCGTCTTCGCCTTGAAGGCGCCCTTCTTGGTGTTGTACTCGGCGATGCCCTTGCGGCTGAAGTGCCGCACGCCCTCCGCCTCGCACATGGCCTTGACGCCGGGGTCGTTGCCCTCGTCGAGCAACCAGACGTCCAGGCGGCCGGGGTAGCGGATGCGCCGCGCCGCGTGCAGGGTCTGGCGCACCATCTCGACCGGTTCCTTGCCCGGCACGATCGTGGTGATGAAGGCCACCCGCATGCGGGGGTCGGGACGGACCGGGATGGGGTCGCGGGCCAGCAGCGTGGCCAGCGACAGCGAGAACACGTTCACCAGGCGCAGGCCCTCGACCAGCGCGACCGAGCAGAGCACGAACATGTTGGCGGCGTTGACCCACCAGCGGTACTCGTCGTACTCGGGGTGGTGCGCGGGCGCGAGCAGCCAGATGACGAAGCCGACCTCGAGCGCGACGTTCGCCAGCACCACCAGCATGGTGCGCAGCACGCGACCCCTGCTCTGCGAGCCGACGCGCTGGTAGGCCACGCGGTACTCGCCCGGTGGCGGCTCCGTGATCGGCCCGGCCAGCGTCGTGAACGCACGGATCCGGCCCGGCGTGATCGTGGCCATTCTGGTCTATCCCCCGTTGTCCCTCGTGTCTGCGGTGCGGCTGGAAACGCTCAGCCCCCCGCGACGGGCGGGAGATCGCGCCTTCGTCGTCGAACAGCCTCCACCAGACCGATCGCCGACACTTCCGAGCCTGTTACGCCACCGGCGGCCACCGGTCGCGTCGCACGGTGCGTGACCGGTGAGACCGTCCCCGAAGATGACCTCGCCGTGCCGCCGCACGTCGCGCATACGTGAAGAGAGACGCCGCGGAGCCGCGAAAGGTTGCCCCTGAGATCGGCGGGAGAGCAGTCCGCCAGGGCCGAACGGAGCAACTTGCATCGGCGCGGAGCCTCGCCGTCGCCCCCTCCTTGCGCGGCCGGGGGATGCCGGCGGCAGCGTCCTGACCAGCCGGAACACGCCTCCTTGGCGGGGCCGCGCCGGCGCGGGGAGGCGGCGGAGCGCGCCGCGGGCGGCCGCGGCCGGGCGCGACACGCCGCGCAGCACACGCCGAGTGATCCGGCCCACGGTCTGCCCCACGCTCCTACAACACGGGCGGCGTGCGGGAGGTCACGGTGAACCACCCGGTCCTCGCAGAGGTTGAGACGTCCTCGCAGAGGTTCGAACTCGTGCGAGGACGACCTCGGCTCTGCGAAGTCGTCCGGCCGCGGGTCAGGCGTTGACGAGGCTGAACTCGCCGTTCCGCGCGCCGGCGACGAACGCGGCCCACTCGCGTGCGGTGAACTCGAGCCGGACGCCCGTCGACGCGACCAGCGCCCGACCGCCGTCGGCGCCCGGCACCACGGCCAGGTCGCCGCCGGCCGGAGCGCCACCCCCGACGACCGCCGCGACGAAGGCGTCCCACGCGGCGCGGGCGAACCGGATCTCCGGGCCCCGGCCGTGCTGCTTGGAGTCGGCGACGAGCACGTCGTCGCCGTCGAAGCGGACCTCGACGCACTCGTTGCCCCCGTTGCTGAAGCTGGAGGTGAACCAGCCGTCAGCCCTGCGAGCGGCGTCGACGTCCGCTGACATCACATCTCCGTCTCCACCCGGCGGATCAGCGCCAGACTCTGCTCCCTGTCCAGCGCGACCTGGGCGCCGTCGTCCCAGGCGACACTGTACTCGCGGACGAGCGCCGCCCTGTCGATCAGTTCGGCGTAGGAGACGCTCTCCTGGTACAGCACCGCGGGCAGCCGCGGGCTGTCGAACTCGTAGATGTGGAAGGTGCCCGCGCCGAGCGCGGAGTACCGCGAGGCCGTGAAGGGCACGATCCGCACGTCGACGTTCTCGTGCGTGTCGATCGTCGCGGCGAGGTGCTGGAGCTGGCGCCGCATCACCTCCGGTCCCCCGACCTGCTGGCGGAGTGCCCCCTCGCTCATGACCACGGAGAGCCGAAGCGGATCCTCGCCGTCGAGGCGGCGCTGGCGCGTCATGCGCGCCTCCATCCGGGGCTGCAGGTCGGCCGATCGGAAGATCGGGTCGCCGCCGCCGAGCGCGTGCGCGTACTCCGTGGTCTGCAACAGGCCGGTGATGAGGAGGCTCTGGTGAGCCCGCACGGTGACCGCCCCGTGCTCCAGCCCGAACATGCGCAGCACGACCGGGTCGAAGATGGCCGAGTACTCCTGCCACCATCCGCGTAGCAGCACCTCCTCGCGCAGCGCGCGGAGCTCGGCGGCCTCGCCCGCCTCGACATCGTAGATCCGCAGCAGGGCGTTCAGCTTGTCCAGGCTCACCCGGGTGTTGCCGCGCTCGACGTCGGAGACGTAGCCCTGCGTGCAGCGGGCCCCCTTGGCGGCCGTCGTCGTGGTCATCCCGGCGGCGTCCCGGCACTGCCGGAGCCGCACGCCCAGCTCCCACGCGGCCACTACTGGCGAGTTCGCCATCGTCCACCTTTCTCCACCGATATCGATGCGGTACCCTGCTCGACCTGGCGCCGAATGAGGGAGAGTAACGCATGAAGTGCGGCGACGAACTGGACGAACCCGTGCTGGCCCCACGGCACCGCACATTCCTCCGCGCCGAGTCCCTGCCCCGGCACCTCCCCGTCGCGGCGGTCCGGCTGCACCGCCAGGTGCGCCGGCGCCTGCACGAGCTGGACCTCGCCGCCGAGCACGGTCGGGACCGCTGGACGGCCCAGGAGCTGCGGCGGGCCGCATCCAGCCTGCGCGAGCTGCTGGCCATGCACATGCCGTTCCACGGCACCCACTGCCCCACCTGCCGCAGCCGATGGGGCCTGCCGTCGCGCTGGCCGTGCCACGTCTGGCAGGTCGTGCACCACCTCCTCGACGGGACGCGTGCCGCATGACCGGGCCGACCTTCGTCTGGTTGGAGATCGCCGGACCCGGGCCCAGCGCGGGCCCCGCAACGATGACCATCGAGGACTGGCACCGCGTGATCGAGGAGGCCGCCGCGCTCGGCGTCGCGATGGTGCAGTTCATCGGGGGCGAGCCGGCACTCCCCACGCTCGCGGACCACGCACTGCAGGCCGGCATGGAGGTCGAGGTGCTCAGCGACCTCGTCCGCGTCCCGGCACGGCTCCCCCGGGTACGGCTCACGACCAGCTACTACTCCGACGAGCTCGAGGAGCACGAATCGCGCATCCCGGCAGTGCGGGCCGGGCGCGGAACCGGGCATCGACCGTCCGGTGTCGACGCGCTCTGCGGCGGCTGCGCACAGGGCAAGGTCGCGATCGGGCCGACGGGCGACGTCTGGCCCTGCGTCTTCGCGCGCTGGCTGCCCGTGGGCAACGTCCGGGTCAGCCCGCTGCAGGAGATCGTCACCGGGCCCGCCCTGCGCTCGACCACGGACGCGTTGCGCCGCGCGTTCGAGGAGCGGAACGCGGCACCCTGCGGCCCTCGTCGTGGCTGAGGACAACCGCTCACGCACACCTCCTGGTGCCCACGCACATGGTCGGACGTGTGCGTGGGCACGTCAGGTTGTGCGTCAGCGCAGTCGGCCGCGCGGAGCACCTGCAGGGTGGATTCTGCCGAGTGCGATAGTGGTGGCCGGCCGGGCGGCCCGACGGGCCGTCGTCCGGCATCCGCATCGCCTGCCGAGAGGACCCACCGCGTGACCGCCGCCGCGACCACGGAATCCACGCCTCCGCGACTCGGTGTCGCGGTCATCGGCGCCGGCTACTGGGGGCCGAACCTCATCCGCAACGCGCAGGCGACACCGTCGATGCGCGTCGAGTACCTCTGCGACCTCGACGAGAGCCGCGCGCGGCGCGTGCTCGGCGAGTACTCCACCGTGAAGGTGTCGACGTCGGTGGAGGAGGTGCTGGCCGACCCGGCCGTCGACGCCGTCGCGATCGCCACGCCGGCCGCCACGCACTTCGCCGTCGCGATGGCTGCGCTGGAAGCCGGCAAGCACGTGCTCGTGGAGAAGCCGATCGCGCCCACCTTCGACGAGGGCCTCGCGCTCGCGGAGGCCGCCGAGCGGCTCGGCCTGGTCCTGATGGTCGACCACACGTTCTGCTACACGAACGCGGTGGCGAAGCTGCGCGAGATGGTGCGCGGCGGCGAGCTGGGGCAGCTGCAGTACCTCGACTCGGTGCGCATCAACCTCGGCCTCATCCAGCGCGACGTCGACGTGCTGTGGGACCTGGCCCCGCACGACCTGTCGATCTTCGAGAACATCCTCCCCGACGACGTGAAGCCGGTGGAGGTCGCCGCCCAGGGCTCCGACCCGGTCGGCGCCGGCCGGGCCTGCGTCGCCTACCTGACGGTGAAGCTGTCCAACGACGTGCTCGCACACGTGCACGTCAACTGGCTGTCTCCGACGAAGATCCGCAACATGATCGTGGGCGGGTCGGAGCGCATGGTGGTGTGGGACGACCTGTCGGTCACGCAGAAGCTGTCGGTGTACGACTCGGGCGCCGAGATCAGCGCCGCGAGCCTCGACACCGAGGGCCGCGCGGCCACGATCGTCGCCTACCGCAACGGCGACATGGTCGCGCCGGCGATGCCGAACAACGAGGCGCTGCGCGGCGTGATGGCCGAGTTCGTGGCCTCCATCAACGAGAAGCGCGCGCCGCTCACCGACGGGTGGGCCGGCCTGCAGGTGCTCGCCACGCTGGAGGCGGCGTCGCAGAGCCTGGCCAGCGGCGGGGCGTTCGTCCCGATCCGCGAGGTCGCGCGATCCAACGGAGGTGAGTGAGATGACCGCCGCACAGCCGATCAAGGGCCAGCGGATCCTGGTCACCGGCGGGGCCGGAACCATCGGCTCGGCCGTGGTCGACCAGCTGGTGGCCGCGGGCGCCGCCCAGGTCACGGTCCTGGACAACCTCGTGCGCGGCCGCCGGGAGAACCTCGCCGAGGCGTTCGCGGCGGGCGGCGACCGGGTCGTGCTCGTCGAGGGCGACATCGCCGACGTCGACCTGGTGCGCAAGCAGACCGTCGGCCAGGACGTGGTGTTCCACCTGGCCGCGCTGCGCATCACGCAGTGCGCCGAGGATCCGCGCCTGGCGCTGGAGTCGCTCGTCGACGGCACGTTCAACGTGATCGAGGCCGCGGCCGACGCCGGGGTCGGCAAGGTCATCGCGTCGTCGTCGGCCTCGGTGTACGGGCTGGCGGAGGAGTTCCCGACCACCGAGCGCCACCACCCGTACAACAACGACACGTTCTACGGCGCCGCCAAGGCGTTCAACGAGGGCATGCTGCGCAGCTTCAAGGCCATGCGCGACCTCGACTACGTGGCGCTGCGCTACTTCAACGTGTACGGCCCGCGGATGGACACCTACGGCCTCTACACCGAGGTGCTGATCCGCTGGATGGAGCGCATCTCCAAGGGCGAGCCGCCGCTGATCTTCGGCGACGGGCTGCAGACCATGGACTTCGTGCACGTCCACGACATCGCCCGGGCCAACATCCTGGCCGCGCAGGCCGACGTCACCGACGACGTGTTCAACATCGCGAGCGCCACCGAGACCAGCCTCGTCGGCCTGGCCAACGACCTGCTCGCCGTCATGGGCTCGGACCTCAAGCCGGAGCACGGCCCGGCCCGCGCCGTCAACGGCGTCACCCGCCGGCTGGCCGACATCAGCCACGCCGCCGACAAGCTCGGCTGGCGCCCCACGCTCGACATGAAGTCCGGGCTGCAGGGCCTGGTGGAGTGGTGGACGGCCGAGACGGCCGCCGGGACCAAGCTGTGACCACGACGACCTCACACACCGCTGGGCCCCCTCACACACGTTCGAACGTGTGTGAACGGGCCCAGCCATGTGTGACGTGCGCCCGAGGAGGCGACCTGTGAGCGGGGACCTGCCCGTCATTCCCGTCATGAAGCCACTCCTCGGCGAGGAGGAGGCCGCCGCCGTCGCCGAGGTCGTCCGCTCCGGGTGGGTGGCGCAGGGGCCGCGCGTCGCGGAGTTCGAGAAGGCCTTCGCCGCCACCGTCGGTGCCGCCGAGGGCATCGCGGTGTCCAACTGCACCACCGGCCTGCACCTCATGATCCACCTGCTCGGCATCGGCGCAGGTGACGAGGTGATCGTGCCCTCGTTCTCCTTCATCGCGACGGCCAACTGCGTGCGCTACGTGGGCGCCACCCCGGTGTTCGCCGACGTCCAGGCGTCGAACGGCAACCTCGACCCCGCCTCGGTCGCGTCGGTGATCACGCCGCGCACCAAGGCGATCCTCGCGGTGCACCAGGGCGGGCAGCCCGCCGACATCCCCGCCCTCAAGGCCGTCGCCGGCGACATCCCGGTGCTGGAGGACGCGGCCTGCGCCGCCGGCTCCACGCTCAACGGGGAGCCCGTCGGCACCGGCGCGCTGCTGGCCGCCTGGTCGTTCCACCCCCGCAAGCTCGTCACGACGGGCGAGGGCGGCATGATCACCACCGACGACCCCGAGTGGGCCACCCGCCTGCGGCGGCTGCGCGAGCACGGCATGTCCGTCTCGGCGGCCGACCGGCACGCCGCCGGGAGCGTGAAGCTGGAGCAGTACCTCGAGACGGCGTTCAACTACCGCATGACCGACATGCAGGCCGCGATGGGCCTGGTGCAGCTGCAGCGGCTGCCCGGCATGATCGCCCGCCGCCGCGAGCTGGCCGCCCGCTACGACGAGCTGCTCACCCCGCTCGGTGTGCGGCCGGTGCGCGACCCGGAGTTCGGCACCGCCAACTTCCAGTCCTACTGGGTGGAGCTGCCCGCGGACGCCCCCTCGTCGGAGGACGTGCTGCAGTCCATGGCCGCCGCCGGGGTCTCCGGCCGCCGCGGGATCATGGCCGCGCACCTCGAACCCGCGTACGAGGGCCACCCGCACGTCGAGCTGCCCGTCACCGAGCACCTCACGCGCCGCACGGTGATCCTGCCGCTGCACCACGAGCTGACCGAAGCCGACCAGCACCGCGTCGTCGACGCCTTCGCGTCCGCGGTGCGCGTCCCCACCGGAGTGTCCCGATGACTGACCCCACCCCGATCCCGCTCGTCGACCTGGGCGCCCAGCGCGACCAGATCCAGGACGAGGTCGCGGCCGGCTGGGAGCAGGTCCTCGCCCGCACCGCGTTCATCAACGGGCCGGCCGTCGGCGCGTTCGAGCAGGAGTACGCGCAGTTCCTCGGCGCGAACCACGTGATCGGCGTCGGCAACGGCACCGACGCCATCGAGTTCGCGCTGCGCGCCCTCGGCGTCGGGCACGGCGACGAGGCGATCATCCCGGCCAACACGTTCATCGCCACCGCGGAGGCCGTGGCCCGCGCCGGTGCCACCCCGGTGCTCGTCGACTGCACCGACGACACCGCGCTGCTGGATCCGACCAAGGTCGCCGCCGCCGTCACCGACCGCACGAAGGTCGTCATCCCGGTGCACCTGTACGGCCAGGCCGCCGAGGTGGAGAAGATCAAGGAGGCCGCCCCCGGCCTGCCGATCCTCGAGGACGCCGCGCAGAGCCAGGGCGCCACGCGCAACGGGGTGCCCGCCGGCACCCTCGGCGACATCGCCGCCACCAGCTTCTACCCGGGCAAGAACCTCGGCGCCTACGGCGACGCCGGGGCCGTCATCACCAACTCCGACGCGCTCGCCGAGCAGGTCCGGCTCATCCGCGACCACGGCTCGCCGCGCAAGTACGAGCACACCGTGCTCGGCTTCAACTCCCGCCTCGACACGCTGCAGGCCGTCGTGCTCTCGGCGAAGCTCAAGCGCCTCGCCGGCTGGAACGCCGCCCGCCGGGCCGCAGCCGAGCGCTACGACACGCTGCTCAAGGGCGTCGAGGGCGTCGTCACGCCGACCGTCGCCGCCGGCAACGAGCCCGTCTGGCACCTGTACGTCGTGCGCGTGCAGAACCGCGACGGCGTGCTCGCGAAGCTGCACGAGGCCAAGATCGGCGCCGGCATCCACTACCCGGTGGCGGTGCACCTCACCGAGGCGTTCGCCGGCCTGGGCAAGGTCCGCGGCGACTTCCCCGTCGCCGAGAAGATGGCCGACGAGATCCTCACGCTGCCGCTCTACGCGGAGATCACCGAGGAGCAGCAGCAGCGGGTCGTCGAGGTCCTGACGGCTGCCGTCTCATGACGGTCAAGGTCCACCCGCAGGGGCTCTGCGAGTCCGACGAGGTCGGCGACGGCACCCGCGTCTGGGCGTTCGCGCACGTCCTGAAGGGCGCCGTCGTCGGCCGGGACTGCAACATCTGCGACGGCGCGTTCGTCGAGGACGGCGCGGTGCTGGGCGACCGCGTCACCGTGAAGAACGCGGTGCTGGTGTGGCGCGGCGTGACCGTCGAGGACGACGTGTTCCTCGGCCCCAACGTGCTGTTCACCAACGACCTACGGCCGCGCTCCGGCACCGCGTTCGGCCCCGACGACGTCGTGCCCACCACCGTGCGGCGCGGTGCGTCGCTCGGGGCGGGCGTCGTGGTCGTGTGCGGCACCGAGATCGGCGAGTACGCGTTCGCCGGCGCCGGCGCCGTGATCACCCGCGACGTCGCGCCGCACTCGTTCGTGGCGGGCAACCCGGCCGTCCACAAGGGCTGGGTCGGGAAGTGCGGCGCCCGCCTCGTGGCCGACGACGCGGGCGTGTGGCGCTGCGCCGACGGCGACGAGGCATATGTCCTCGACGACTCCTCTGGTCGACTTCAGGCGGTTTCGTCGTAGACTCCGGGCTTCCCCGCTCAGCGCAGCTC
Organism: Pseudonocardia sp. CA-107938; assembly: GCF_050936315.1. NCBI lineage: Bacteria > Bacillati > Actinomycetota > Actinomycetes > Pseudonocardiales > Pseudonocardiaceae > Pseudonocardia > Pseudonocardia sp. CA-107938. The sequence continues at coordinate 82,127 of NZ_JBNJNA010000001.1, forward strand.
CCCCGGATCCCCCGCCCGGAGGTTCGTCAGTGAATTCCGTCGACGTCGTCGTGCCCTGCTACCGGTACGGCCACCTCCTCCCCCACTGCGTCAACAGCATCCTCAGCCAGGAAGACGTCGAGGTCCGCGTCCTGATCATCGACGACGCGTCCGGCGACGGCAGCGCCGACGTGGCGCGCGAGCTGGCCGCAGCCGATCCTCGCGTCGAGGCCCGCGAGCACACCGAGAACAAGCGGCACATCGCGACGTTCAACGAGGGCGTGCTCGAGTGGGCCGAGGCCCCGCTCACCCTGCTCATCTCCGCCGACGACGAGCTCAACGCCGGTGCGCTGCGCCGCGCCACCGAGCTGATGGACGCCAACCCCAGCGTCGCGTTCTGCTACGGCCACGCCCCGCGCTGGGAAGTGCAGAACCCGCGCCCGCAGCTGCGGCAGGGCGCGTGGCGGCCGATCGTCTACGACGGCCACTCGTGGATCAAGGGCCGGTTCGACGCGGCCTCGAACCCGGTGTTCTCCCCCACCGTGGTGGTGCGAACCGACCTGCAGAAGAAGGTCGGCGGCTACAACCCGAAGATGCTGCACACCTCCGACCTGGAGATGTGGCTCAAGCTCGCCCTGTACGGCGACGTGGGCTTCGTCTCCGGCGCCGACCAGGGCGTGTTCCGGGTGCACGAGTCGAACATGTCGAGCGACTACTACGACCACGACCTGGGCCTCAAGGACCTCCAGATGCGGTCGCTCACGTTCGAGGAGATCCTCACCAACCACGGCGACCTGCTGCCCGACGTGCCCGAGCTGGACCGGCTGTTCCGCCGCCGCCTGGCCAAGGAGGCGCTACTGCGCGCCGGGCGCGCCTACGATCGCGGCAACGGTGGCACGCAGGCCGTCGACGAGCTCGTCACGTTCGCGCGGGACACCTGCGAGGATGCGCAGCGCCTGCCCGAGTGGGGCACCCTGCAGCTGCGCAAGGCGGTGGGCCCGCGGGTCGCGCCGCTGCTCTCGCCGCTCGTGCTCACCGCGGTCGGGCGCAAGCTCCGCCAGCGCGGCCGGGACCAGAGATTGATCGACGAAGGAGTCTGACGGTGGGGCTGGTGGAGCGGGCGCGCAAGTCCGCGCAGTGGCGGATCGAGGCGGCGTGGGACCGCGCCTCGCAGGTGCGGGCGTTCGCGGAACGCCAGGCGATCGCGCGCACCACGAAGAAGACCACGCCCACCAGCCGCATCCTCTGCTACCACACCGTCGGCATGCCGAAGATGGGCATCAACGACGTCTCCCTGCGCCGCATGGAGGCGCAGCTCGCGGCCGCGAAGGACGCCGGCTACCGGTTCGTGCCGGCCCGCGAGCTCGCCGACGTCGACCAGGCCGTGCCCGTCGCCGGCGACATGCGGCTCGCGCTGACCTTCGACGACGGCTTCCGGTCGATCCTCACCACCGTGGCGCCGCTGCTGCGCGACCTCGACATCCCGTGGACGGCGTTCGTCGTCAGCGGGTTCGCCGACGGCCGCAAGGGCCACGAGGACTTCCTCGACTGGGCGGAGATCGAGAAGCTGGCCGGCGACGGCGTCACCATCGCCAGCCACTCGGTCACCCACCCCAACTTCTCCACGCTCACCCCGCGGCAGATCGTCGACGAGATCCAGCAGTCGCGCATCGCCCTGCGCGAGCGGATCGGCATCGAGACCACCGAGTTCGCCATCCCGTTCGGGCAGTCCGGGAACTGGCCCGTCGAGGCCCAGTCCGCGGCGATCGAGGCGGGCTACGACACCGTCTACGCGCAGTCGGTGGAGCGTCGCTCCCCCGGCACCGTCGCCCGCACGTTCGTCACCAAGTTCGACGACGACCGCATCTTCCGCGCTGCGCTCGCCGGGGCCTTCGACCGCTGGGAAGAGTGGTTCAAGGCCTGAGCAGCCTGCTTAGCGGCGGTCGTCCGGGCGGGCGTCGTCGTCCTCGATGTAGCGATGCCGGCGCGGCTCCTCGTTGACGGGCTGCGGGCCGCTGTCGTCCAGGTAGCGGTGGCGGCGCGGAACGGGCTGGCCGGCCGGCGGGCTCTGTGGCGGCATCGGGGGCGGCACCGGGCGCGGGAGCGGCTGTCCCGGCACGCCGCGCGGCGGCGTCGGGGGCCGCGGGCCGCGACCGCCGTTGGGCGGGGCCTGCCGCGGGGAGTGCCGGCCGGGAGGAGGCACGGGCCCACCGCCCTGCGCCCCGTTCCTGGGGGCGCCGTTCGGAGCACCGTTGCGGGGAGGGCCGTAGGGGCGGCCAGGGGGGCCCTGCGGGACCGGCCGGGGCCCGGGATCACCGTCGCCGGGCGGGACCGGACCGGCCGGTCGTCCAGCGGGCGGGAACGGGCGCGGGCCGGGAGCCGGCTCGGCGGGACGGGGACGGCCGGGCCGCGGCGGACCGGGCTCGGGACGCGCTGCCTGCGGGCCGGGCCGGGGCGGGCCGGCGGGGCGTGGACCAGCCGGCGGAGCCCCGGACGGGCCGGGACCGGGCGGACGGCGCAGGCCGGCGTCGGCGCGGGCGTCGTAGAGCGGCACGCCTCCCGGGGGGAGCGACGACGCGCTGTCGCGGGTCGGGGCGGGACCGGGCGGCACGGGACCGGGCGGCACGGGCACCGGCATGGGCGGGACGGACGGCGGGCCGCTGCGCCCACCGGGAGCCGGTCGCCCCGACGCCGGGCGGCGGGCCGGGATGGCCAGCTCGGTGGGACCGTCGACGGGCGCCATCGGCGACGCGGGCGGGATGCGTTCGCCGGAGATGATCGCGTCCTCCGCGCGGTCGACCGCGGCGTCGGCCTCGGCGACCCGGGCCGGCAGCTTGGTGGTCTCGGCCGCCACGGGGGACGGGCGCCGCGGCTGCGCGGGCCGGATGATCGGCATGATCATCGTCTGGGCGGTGGGAGAGCCCCAGTCGCGGATCGGCCGGCGCCCGAACTCCATCGTCTCGTCGGCGCGGAACGTCGGCAGGAACATGGTCGGCGGGTCGAGCATCGGGTCGCGCCGCTCGATGCCGTCGTCCTCCTCGTCCTCCTCGTCCTCCTCGTCCTCGCCGCCGCGACGCAGCTTGGACTTGACGGCCTTGACGGCACGGCGGGCCAGCTTGGGCTCCACCAGCGCCATGCCGGCGAGGAAGATCACCATGAAGAGGAGCGACTCGCCGATCAGGGCGAGCACGGCGAGCAGGTGGCCGACCACGCCGCCGTCGGCGACGAACCGGTCGGCGTGCAGGACGGCGTGCTCGACGAAGCCGGTGACGGCGCCGGCGATCGCGGCGATGACGAGCGGCGGCACCAGCGTCCGCAGCATCGTCGGCACGGAGTACGGGATGACCTTGTAGGTCAGCAGCAGGATCACCGCGCCGACGGCCAGCTCGGTGACGGACGCCGCGAGCCCCACACCGACCAGCCCCAGCGGCGGCATCAGGACGAACAGCAGCCCGAGGCCGAGCACCACGCTCGTGGCGGTGGTCCAGTTGAGCAGCTGCGACCGGCCGGTGGCCTTGATGGCCTCGCTGCCGGCCGCCTGCAGGGCGATGCCCGGGCCGAACGCCGCCAGCGCGACGAACGCGAGCCCGGCCCCGCGCCACTTCTCGCCCAGCAGCACCACCACGGCCGGCTCGCCGATCGCGACGACGAGCCCGGCGACGGCGACCGACGCGATCCACGCCCACTGCAGGCCGCGCAGGAAGGCGTTGCGCAACCGGTCGGGGTCGCTGGCCAGACGGGCGAACGCCGGGAAGAGGACGTACGAGCCGATCTGGACGACCGCGTTGCCGGGGATCAGCGAGAGCCGCTGCCCGTAGCGGTAGTTGCCGACGCCGTCCGCGTCGAGGCCGTGCCCGATCAGGACGGTCTCGATGCCCGTGCGGACCTTCTCGACGAGCCCTTCGAGCATGAGCGGGAAGGCGAACTTCGCCATCTCCCGCCACATCCGGTAGGACGGCTTGGCGAAGCCGGGCCACCAGCCGGCGAACCACCACGACAGCACGAGCCACGTGAGCATCGCCGCGTAGTTGCCGATCACCTGGGCCCACGGCCCGTAGTGCATCGCGGCGAACGCGATCGACACGACGGCGAACACGAGCATGCGGGCCGGGTCGACGATCAGCCGCCTGCGGAAGTTGAACTGCCGCTGCATGAGGCCGTCGGGCACGTTGGTCAGGGCGTGGATGATCATCACGCCGGAGTTGGCGGCCGCGATGGCCGTCACCGTCGAGACGAAGTCCGGGTTGGCGAAGCCCGACACCATCCCGACGATCGGCGCGGTGCCCAGCGCCACGAGGGCGAGCAGCACCCCGGTGCCGCCCGTGGCCCAGAAGACCGTGTTGGCGGCCCTGGGGACGTCGTTCTCGCGCTGGATGAGCGCGCCGCGCAGCCCACCCTCCGAGACGCTGATGAGGAAGCCGGACAGCAGCGCACCGGCGACGTAGATGCCCATGTCGTCCGGCCCGAACAGGCGGGCGAGGATGAGCGTCTGGACGAAGGAGACCAGCTGCCCGAACAGCAGCGCGATGGCCGAGTAGGTGGCCCCACGCTTCAGCGTGGAGTTCAACCCCTCCATGTCGGGCGGGGAGGTGGCCTTCTCCGTGGAGATGCGGGCGCGTTCCCGCCAGCCCCTCGGGCGCTTCCCGCCCGGCCGTTTCTCCGTGTCGGCGGGGGCGGTCACCGCACTCCCTCGATGCGCCGCATCGGCGCGTGTCGAGGTGCCGCCGCAGCGCTGGTCACACGGTCCCCTCGGTCGTCATCGCCCGCCGCAGCCGGTTCAGCGCGACGCCCCCACCATGAGGGTAACGGCGTTGCCGGGGCGACGGTCACCCGAGAAGCGTCACGGTCCCCCGAACGCGCCGGCGCCGCGGCTCACGACCGGGCCGTGACCTCGCGATAGATGCGTTCCAGACTGCGCGCCGTTACCTCCGCGGAGAAGTGCTCCTCCGCCCGCTCGCGACCGGCGTCACCCATCGCGCGGCGGGCGCCGGCGTCGGCGAGGAGCTTCTCCAGCGCGTCGGCGAGGCGCTCGGGGTCCTTGACGGGCACCACGAACCCGGTGCGGCCGTCCTCGACGAGCCGTCCGACGTCGCCGACGTCGGTGGCGACGACGGGCAGCCCCGAGCCCATGGCCTCCAGGATCGACAGCGGCTGCGCCTCCCACCAGGAGGGCAGGCAGAAGATGTCGGCGTCGGAGTAGACACCGGGCACGTCCTCCGGCTCGCGGCGGCCGAGCAGGTCGGCCCACTCCGGGAGGTTGTCGCGCACCTCGGCCTCGGCAGCCGGGCCCTCGTCGGGGGTGCCGCCGAGCATGCGCAGCTCGTGGGGGACGCCGCGCTCGCGCAGGATCTTCGACGCCTTCGCGAGGTCGAGCACGCCCTTGCGCGGGGTGAGCAGGCCGACGTAGAGGATCCGCGGCGGCGAGTGGTCGCGCGGCCCCGGGTGCCAGCGCTCCAGCTCGATGCCGTTGTCGACGAGCACGGAGCGCTCGCCGGGGAACACCTCCTGCAGCATGTCCAGGCCCGCGCTCCAGACGGCCACGACCTTGGCCACCGGGCGCAGGGCCCGCCGCAGGAACCGCCGCCGCCGGTCCGAGGACAGCCAGCTGCGCAGCTCCCCGCCGTGCGCGTGCATGACGACGGCGGCACCCGCGCTCCGGCCGGCCGCGGCGAGCAGCGCGGCCCGGATGATGGTGACGGTGGGCGCGAGCGCCGAGTGGATGTGCACGACGTCGCGGCCCTTGGCCATGCGGCGCACCGCCCGCGCGTCGGCCAGCGTGCGCCGGATGTTGCCGCCGGTGAACTTGCCGCCCTCCGGGGTGCCGGCGTGCGCGACGTTGAGCAGCTCGACGTCGGCGAGCCGGGAGAGCTCCCCGGTGCGCAGCATCTCCAGGAAGGTGGGGATGCCGCCGCGGTCCGGGGCGGCCTTGCCGACCAGCAGGACCTTCAACTTCTGGGGCTCGTCCATTAAGCCTTCCGATCGTCGGAACGGGTCAGGCGCTGTCGGATCGCCGATGCGACCCCGGCCCAGAACCCGACCCCCCAACCGATGTGCATGGCGAGGAACGCGGGCGCGACGGTGCGCCGCTCCTCCGCGGTGGCGAGCTCCCGGCCCGTCTTCACCGACGCCGCGGCCAGCGCGGCCGCGTACGGCGCGACCATCACGGCCGCGAGCTTCGGCCGGCGCAGCGCGACGAGCCCGGCGGCGACCAGCCACGCCAGGAACGCGGGCACGAGCACGTGCCGGGGCCGCATCGACGCCGGGTGCTTGAGCGCGACGGCGACCTTGCCGTGGCCGTAGCGGCGGTACTGCTTGTAGAGGTCCCCGACCGTCTGGCGGGAGTGCCAGGCGATCTTGATGTCCGGGTCGAACAGCAGCTTGTGGCCCGCCATCCGCAGCCGGTAGTCGAACTCGTAGTCCTCGTTGGCGACCAGGCTCTCGTCCCAGCCACCGAGCTCGCGCAGGAGCGCGACGGGGTAGGAACCGAACGGGATGTGGTCGACCTCCTGCTCGGCCTCGCCGTGGTGGTAGACCGATCCACCGACCCCGAACGGGCTACCGAGCGCCGCAGCTATCGCCCGGCCGGCTGGTGTCACTCCGTGACCGTCCTTGCGGCCGCCTACGCCGCCCCACGCGCCTTCCCGCAGACGTGCGACGTTGCGCCGCACGTAGTCCGTGCCGACGGTCGAGTGCGCGTCGACGCGGACCAGCCAGCGTCCGCGGGCCGCGGCGAGGGCGATGTTGAGCGAGCGCGGGATGCCGCCGTCGGGGTTGTGGTGCAGCTCGATCCGCGGGTCCGCCGCGGCCCGGCGGGCCACGATGTCGGCCGTGTCGTCGCGCGTGGCGCCGTCGACGACCACGACGATCTGCAGGTTGGCGTAGTCCTGGGCCTGGATGCCGTCGAGCGCGGCGCCGATGAACCCGGACTCGTCGCGCGCCGGCATGATGACCGTGACCAGGTCGGCGTCGGTGTCCCGGCCGGCCGCCGCGGACGTCTCCGGTGTGGTCATGGTGTGCGCTGCCCCGCTCGGGTCGGTCGGGTTCGTCACGTGCTCCACCTTCTCGCGCTCGTCCGGGGGCCAGGACGGCCCGTGACCGCCGCCGCTGCGCCGACCGGCGCGGCGGGACCGTGCGGGTGCCGGTGGGCCCGGAACTCGTCGGGGGAGACCGTACCCAACCGGACGAGGTGGCCGGCCGCCGGCCCGAACCGTCACCGGATGGCCGCTGACCAGCTCGTACGGCCGAATGCCGCAGCGGTTTCGGCATCCTCAGGAACGTTTCAGGAAGGTTGGTGCAACCTCGATGGGAGGTAGACGTCCATCACGGTGAGGAGCCGGGTCTCATCGGGTGAGGGAACACATTCACCTGATCGAGTCTTGGCCGCCCACTCGGAGTATCCCGAGACGTGAAACGTCTTTGGACAGGGTGGCGATAGGCGTGATGGATGCGTGGCCCTCGCCCGGCTCGGGCCGGGGCGGGGGGACGTCCACGCGGTACGCAGGAGGACAGGTTGACCGAGGTGTTCGACTCCACCGGGACGCGGGGTACGTCCGGTGTGAGGACCGGCGGCCCCGTTCATGCGGGGGACCACTCGTCGCGCTCCACGTTCGGCGCGATCGTCTTCTCCGCCGAGCTGGTGGCGCTGGTCGCCGGCGCGGCGGTCGGCGCGCTGCTCGTCGGGCCGGTCCCGGCCGTCGCCGTGGGCGCCGCCACCCTGGTCGGTCTGCTGCTCGCCGGCCGGCGGGCCTGGCGCTTCCACCCGCTCGTGCTGGCCGACCTGCCGGCCATCGCGCTCGTCGTCGCCGTGCCGACGCTGCTCGTCGAGGTCGCGCTGCCCGCGCTCGGCCTGGCCGGGCGCTCGGCCGCCCTGCTCGTCGGCGCCATCGTCTTCCTGCTGCTCGTCGCCGCCCGCTTCGGCGCCTTCGCCGTGATCCGCAGCCGCCGCCGCGCCGGCCGCGACGCCCTGCACGCGCTCGTCGTCGGCTGCGACGACGCCGGCGTGCGGCTGGGCCACAGCCTCGACTGCAACCCCGAGTACGGGGTGGAGGTCGTCGGCTACGTCGACGACGACCGCCCGCTGCTGGCCGACCTGGGCCCCAAGCTGGGCTCGGTCGAGTCGCTGCCGGAGCTGGTGCAGGAGCACCGCATCGAGCTGGTGCTGGTCGCCTTCGGCGCCCACCCCGACGACCACGTCGTCGACGCCATCCGCGACCTCGGCGACGCTCCGTGCGACGTCTACGTCGTGCCGCGGATGTACGAGCTCAACCAGCACAGCGGCGCCACCGAGCTGATCGACGGCGTGCCGGTCGCCAAGCTGCGCCGCCCGGCCTTCCGCAGCCCGACGTGGCGGCTCAAGCGCGTCGTCGACGTCGTGGTCGCGGGGATTGCGCTGCTGCTGGTGAGCCCGGCGCTCGCCGTCATCGCCGCAGCCGTGCGTCGCGAGACCGGCCCCGGCATCATCTTCAAGCAGGAGCGGATCGGCCTGCGCGGCAAGCCGTTCACGCTGTACAAGTTCCGCTCGCTGCAGCTCGCGGCCGGCGAGGGCGACGTGCGCTGGAACATCGACACCGACACCCGCCTCGGGCCGGTCGGCAAGTTCATCCGGGCCACCAGCCTCGACGAGCTGCCGCAGCTGTTCAACGTGCTCAAGGGCGACATGAGCCTGGTCGGGCCCCGGCCGGAGCGGCCGTACTTCGTCGAGCGCTTCAACGAGACGATCCCCGGCTACCGCTACCGGCACCGCGTCCCCGTCGGGCTCACCGGCTACGCGGCCGTGAACGGGCTGCGCGGCGACACGTCGATCCACCAGCGGGCGCACTACGACAACCTCTACATCGAGTCGTGGTCGCTGTGGCTCGACGTCAAGATCGCCATCTGGACCGTCCAGCAGCTCATCCCCCGGCGCACGCCGGAGGCCGTCCTGCCGGTGCCGAACCCGCCGGCGCTCACCGAAGCCCCTGCTGAGGGTGCCGACGTGGACGACAGCCCGACGCGCGAGACGCACCGCACGTCCTGACCGGCAGAATCCCACCGTGCGGATCCTCCAGATCATCGACTCGTTCAGCTACGGAGGAGCCGAACGGCTCCTCGCCACGCTCAACTCCGTGGCGCCCGCCGCCGGGCTGGACATGACCGTGACCAGCCTCGCGCCGGCCTCGCAGGGCCGCAACGCGAGCCTGCCGGTGCTGGAGGCGGCCGGGTTGCGCCCGGCGTACGCCGACGTGCACAAGCTGCTCGACCCGGGGGGCGTGCCGAAGCTGACGCGCGCCATCCGTGAGTCCGGCTGCGAGGTCGTGCACGCCCACCTGGGCACGTCCGCCACGCTGGTGCCGATCGCGGCCAGGGTCGCGGGCGTGCCGTGCATCAGCACGCTGCACCACCTGCCGCGGCGCAAGGAGCAGCTGTCGGACCGGGTGAAGAACTGGCTGCAGATCCAGTCCGCGGAGCGCGGCCACGCGCTGGTGTTCGTGTCCGACGCGGCCCGGCACGCCGCCGCGGCCCTCTACCGCCCGCACCGCTCGTGGCGGACCCTGCACAACGGGGTGGACCTCACCTCGTTCAACCCCGTCGACGGCCCGCCCGAGCCGATGCCGGAGGGCATCGACGTGCCGCCCGGCGCACCGGTGGTGTCGATCGTCGCTGCGGTGCGCGAGCCGAAGGGTCACGAGTACGCCATCGCCGCCTGGCCGAAGGTGCGCGCGCAGGTGCCCGACGCCACCCTCCTGATCGTCGGGGACGGGCCGCACCTGCCGGCGCTGCGCGCGCTCGTGGGTGACGATCCCGACACCGGGATCGTGTTCGCCGGCGCCCGCGAGGACGTGCCGGCGATCCTGCGCGGATCGACGCTCGCCCTGCTCCCGTCGCTGACCGAGGCGCTGCCGACCTCCCTGATCGAGGCGGCGGCCACGGGCCTAGCAGTCGTCGCCACGACGGTCGGCGGCACCCCGGAGACCGTCGAGCACGGGCAGACGGGCATCCTGGTGGAGCCCAGGGACGCCGAAGCGCTCGGCGCAGCAGTCACCGATCTGCTGATTGACAGCGCACGGCGAGCCCAGTACGGAGCCGCGGGCCGTAGACTCGCGGAAGACAGATTCGACCTCAGGCGGTGGGCCGGCCGGCTCGCCGATCTGTACGCCGAGGCACTCGGCGCCGACCAACGCCGCAGCACGCCGGCGTCCCGCGCGACCGCGAAGCCGGAGGAGTGACGTGAACGAGGAGCGGCTTTCCCGCCGGTCGATCATCGCCATCATGGCGGCCGGCCTCATCGTCGGCGTCGTCGCGCTGCTCGCGACGATGTTCGTCGTCGGCAACGCCAAGCCCACCTACACGGCGTCGGCGCTGCTGTCGGTCACCCCCAGCCCGGCGGTCCAGTCCTCGCCGCAGGCCGGGGACCAGCTGTCGGTGTGGGAGGCGCTCAACGGCGGCCAGGCCGGCAAGATCGCCAGCGAGGTCTACTCGCAGCCGAGGTTCTCCGACGCGGCGGCGCAGGCCCTCGGTGTCGCCGGCGGTGACCTGAAGGTCACGGCCGGCCCGCCGCCGGAGGCCACCACGCTGATCAAGCTCTCGGTGGAGGCGCCGGCACCGCAGGTCGCCGAGCAGGCCGCCGCCCAGATCATCAAGGACGGCCAGAAGGAAGCCACGCAGGCGGCAGGCGGCACGCTCGTCGCCATCAACGTCATCCAGGCGCCGGAGGGCACGGCCGTCTCGTCCGGCGTGCCCGCCAGCCAGCTGCTGATCGTCGTCTTCATCGGTGGTCTGCTGGTCGGCTCCGGCGCTGCGCTGATCATCGCCCGGGCCCGTTCCCGGTCCGACGACGAGCCGGAGTACCTCGACAGCGGCGAGTTCCGCGCGGTGCAGAGCAGCGGCTACGGCCGCCCGGTCGGCCCGCCGCAGGGGCGTCCGCTCAACGGTGGACCGGGCAGCAACGGCGGTGGCCAGTACGGCCCGCCGCGGCGCCCGGCCGGTGACCCGCGGGCCCAGCAGCCGCCGCGGTGACCGCAGCAGCGTCGCTGCCCCTGCGGGGGCGCAACCGCCTGCCCCTGGGCCTGACCCCGCTGCACGTCGGCGTGCTCGCCGTCGGCATCGGCGTCCTCGCGGTCTTCCTGTCGCTGGCGGTGAACCCGCTGGCCGGGCTGCTGGCCATCGGCGCGGTGATCGGCGTCGCCGTCGTCGGGTACGCGGTGTGGAACCCGACGATCGCGCTCTCCCTGCTCGTCGCCGGCGAGTTCTGCAACCTCAGCGGCGTGCTCGAGCTCAAGGTGCCCGGCGTCTACGTCGGATTCCTGGGCCTGGCGATCGCCGCCGCGGTGGCCGCCCTCGCCCGCCCGCAGTACCGCTCCCGGATCCGCCGCAACTGGTGGGTCCCGGTGGCGCTGGTCGTCGTCTACCTGGTCTCGGTCGTGCCGGCCGCCATCGAGTCGCAGAACCCCCTCGCCACCGCCGCCACGCTGGACGACTGGGTCAAGAACCTGCTCATGCTCGCGGTCATCCTGCTGCTGCTGCAGATGTCGGACCGGCCGTGGGCGTTCGCCGTCGCCGCGATCCTGCCGATGTCGGTGATCTGCGTGATGATGGCGCTCAACGAGTGGGTCGTCGGCAACAACGTCACCTTCGGCGGGTTCTCCACGATCGCCTCCGCGGTCGGCGCGGGCGCTGCCGCGGCTCGGCACTCCGGCCCCACCCCTGACGCGAACTACTGGGGTCGCTTCCTGCTGATCGGGCTGCCGCTGGCGATGGCACTGGCGCACTGCGCGTGGAAGGGCAAGCGCCGCATCCCGATGCTGTGGTGGATCGGCCACACGTTCCTGCTGCTTCTCGGGATCTACCTCACCCAGTCCCGCGGCACCCTGCTCGCGGCCGGCATCGTGGTCGTCGTCTGGATCATCGCAGCGGGTCCGCAGATGCGCCGCATCGCGCTGTTCCTGCTCCCGCTGTCGCTCGTGGCACTGGTGCTGCCGGGCATCGGCGACCGGCTGCTCACCCTCACCGAGGCGTTCAGCGGCCCCAGCTACGCCGCCGACCAGTCGCTGCTCGAGCGGGGCAACGTCGGCAAGGTCGCGCTCAAGGTCTTCGAGCTGAACCCGATCATCGGCACCGGACCGAGCACGTTCCGCTCGGTGGTCGGGCAGTACGCGCCGCTGTCGAACGCCGGTTCCATCGGCGACATCACCGCCACCCACAACCTGTACCTGGAGATCCTCTCCGAGACCGGCATCGTCGGGATGGCCGGCTGGATCGTGCTCGTCGGCGGCGCGATGCTGCTGGCCATGCGCGCGGTCGCGCGCATGGCCGGCGCCCGTCCCGACGGCGGACGCGACGGCCGGCCCACGCGCGCGCTGGCCGCCGCCGTGCTGGCCGGGCTCGTCGGCTGGTCCGTGGCCAGCGCCTTCCTGCACATCGCCTACCCGCGCATCCTGCTGCTCGCGTGCGCGCTGGCCGGGCTGCTGTTCTCCGTGTCGGCAGCCGACCGGCGCCTCGACCGCCCGTACGCGGCCGCCGCCACCCGGCGGGCGGAGCGCGGCTTCCGGTTCGGCCTCGTGGCCACCATCGCCACGACGATCGCCGCCGGGCTCGTCGCCGGCACGCTGCTCACCGCGCTCTCGCGCACCACGTACGTGGCGACGACCGACCTGACGCTGCTGCCCTCGAACGATCCGGGCAACTTCCCGGGGTACGCGCTGAACATCCGCAACCGGCAGGACGTGCTGCCCACCTACGCGGCGGTGATCCAGCACCTCGCTCCGCAGCCGGAGACCACGGTATCGGCCGACCCGCCGCGCGGTGTCATGGCCGTCACCGCGGTCGCCGACAGCCCGGACGAGGCGATCGCCCGCCGCGACGCCGTCGTGCGCGACGCGCAGGCCTCGATCGACAAGGTCAAGATGAACGCCATCTTCAGGACGCAGCTGGTGGACACCAAGCCGCCCACGTCGAAGCTGGAGATCACCACCACGACCATCCGCATCGTGCTCATCGCGACGATCGTGGAGATCCTCGTGGTGATCTCGCTGTCGGCGCGGATCCGGCGCGAGGAACGCAGACAGGGCGCGCTCGTCTGACCCGCGCGACGTCACACAGCGCGTGGCCACCTCACACACCTCGCAACATGTGTGACGTGGCCGTGCGCTGTGTGAGGTCGGCTATTCGTCGTCGCGGCTGCCCGTGCCGAGGCTCTGCCCGTGCACGGCGTCCTGGGTGCAGCGATTGAGCACCGGCCCGCCGGTGGGCTTGCGGGACGGCGTGGGGAGGGTCAGCACCTGCATGCGGTCGAACGGGATCGCGTCGATCGACGCCCACGTGCCCTTCGCCCACTCCGCCGGGTACGGGAACGTGAAGTAGCTCTGCGGCGCGCTGGCGTACAGCGTGAGCCCGCTGCCGGACGTGTCGCCGAGGATCATCCCGTACCTCTGCAGCGCGACGGCGATGGTGCGCTGCTCCGGGGTGAGCCCGAGCGCGTCGACGTCGACCGCCGGGTCGAGGCGGAGCCGGGCTCCTGCGGGCAGCGCGGCGATGTCGGGGCCGCTCTGGCCGTCGCTGGTGGTGGCGGGCGGCACGGCGGCGTCACGGCGCGTCCAGGGCGTGGCGAACACGAGGGCGTGGTCGATGCGGCCGGCGGCGAGCTCCTGCGGCCAGATGAGCCCCGCGGCGGCGGAGATGCCGGTGCCGCGGGCGGCGAGCCCGTCCGGGTAGACGCCGGTGCCGTCGACGGGGGTGGCGTTGACCCACGACGCCGTCCACACCGAGCCCTTGACCTGCGCGCCCCAGAACTCGTAGACGCAGCCGGCGGAGCGGTCCACGACCACCATGTGGTGGTCGTCGCGGCTGTCGGGCGCTGCAGTAGCGGGGATCGGCACGGCCGGCAGCGTCCACCCGCCGGAGACGAACTGCTCCGTGGCCTCGACGCGGTAGCGCGGGGTGCTCGCGTCCGCGTCGTAGACGGGGACGGTGTACCCGTTCACCGAGACGACGGGCAGCACCCTCGGCTTGTCCTTGTCCTTGCTGACCATCAGCTGGCGCACGTAGTCGGCCGAACGGGGGTCGATCGAGGCACCATCGGGCACCGGCTGGTGCCAGACGCTGCCCGCGCCGGAGAACAGATCCGCGCCGTTCGGGCCGTCGATCGGGCCGCCGTGCGTCGGCTCGCGACCCCCGCAGCCGGCCAGTGCCGGTCCCGCGACCAGCGCGATCCCGGTGACCAGCGCAAGGAGCCTGCGCCTCGTCAGGTGTCGCGCACCCGCAGCACTCATCCACGTTCCTTCGACTCGCCGTACCCCGCCGTCACGGTACCCACCGTGCCCACTGGTGCGGAGCGCGGCGAAAGTCAACCCGTCCGCGTGGCATCCACGCCATCAGCCGCGTCGTTGTTACTCTGAACGGGCGTGCCGGTCGTCGATCCGTTCACAGCGTGTCGCCGATGGGGTGGGTCGTCACCCGTTCGCGGAGCAACCGGTTGGCACACTGAGGGCCTCTCGGGGGAGAGACCGCCGGCGCACGGGACCGGGCCGGCCACACGAAGGGGACAGGACGCGTGACTCGACACCGGGCGCCCGATGCGTCCGCGCGCCGACCGAGCCGCCACCGTTCGTCTCGCCACTCCGGTGATCACGACGACCGGGACCTGGCCGGCTCCATCGTCGCCGACGTGATCGGGACGTCCCACGACGAACCGGCCGCCGCCACCGCCCTCCTCGATCGTGAGGCCGACACCGGCACCGCCGTCGTCGTCCAGGACGGGCCCGCGCACCGCAGTCCCGCCGCCGAGCGTTCCCGCGGCCGCCGGCAGCTGGCGTTCTCCGCGGTGTCGGCGCTGTGCGTCGCCGCGCTGGTCGGGGTGCTCGTGCACGTGGCGGAAGGCGGGAAGTCCCCGGTCGGCATCGACAACACCGGGTTCGGCATCTTCCCCGACGCGCCGCCGCCCGCCGAGCTGCCGCGCACCCTGCTCGACCCGCCGTCCGCCGGCCAGCAGGCGGCCGCCCCCGGGGTGAACGGGCTCGGCGACGCGCTCGGGCAGGGCGTCGCCACCGTCTTCGCCGGCGCCAACAGCCCGTGGGTGCAGCGCGCCACCGGCGCCATCGACCCCAACTCCGCGGCCATGGTGGCCGGCCTCGCCGGCGAGAAGTTCCAGATGTCCACCGGCATGTGGACGGTGCCGGTGTACTACGCCGACGCCAGCACCCCGCGCCACGACGTGCCGATCACCGCCGGCTGGACCGAGTTCAGCTCGCTGCCGAACGTGCCCGTCCCGCCCAACGCGAAGCCCGACCCGTCGGAGGACGCGCACCTCACGATCATCGACCGGTCCAAGGGCTGCGTCTACGACTTCTGGGGCGCCTCGGGCAGCGGCGGCAACCTGTCGGCCAAGCTGGGCAACGCCATGCCGACCACCGCCAACGGCATCGACCCTGGCGGGCTCGGCGCGCGCGCGTCCGGCTTCTCCGGTGCCGCCGGGCTCATCACCTACGAGGACATGAAGCGCGGCTCGATCGACCACGCGCTCGTGTTCGCCTACCCCAAGACGCGGTCGGGCGGCCCGGTCTCCCCCGCCACCAAGAGCGACGGCTCGTCCGGTGGCGACGACGCCATCCCGGAGGGTGCGCGGCTGCGGCTCGACCCGTCGATCAACCTGGCGAGCCTGGGCCTCAACCGCTACGAGATGATGATCGCCCGCGCCCTGCAGCAGTACGGGATGATCCTCGGCGACACCAGCGGTGGCTTCACGATCTACGCCCAGCACCCGCAGAGCGTCCCCGGCGGCAGCTACGGCGGGATGCTGCCGGACAACACGTGGGTCGACCTCAGCAAGATCCCGACGGACCGGCTGCAGGTCATGAAGATGGGCCCGCAGAAGGACAACGCGTCGGGCACGGTCGGCAACCGGTGCAACGGGCACTGACCGGGCACGTCGTCGTCCTGCACCCCGGCGAGATGGGTGCGGCGGTGGCGGCCGCCGCCGTCCGCTCCGGCGCGCGCGTCGTCTGGAGCGCCGACGGGCGCAGCGCGGCCACCGCGGCGCGCGCCGAAGAGGCCGGTCTCGTGCGCGTGGAGAGCCTCGCAGCGGCCCTGGAGGGTGCCGGGACGGTCCTGTCCGTCTGCCCGCCCGCCGCGGCCGACGAGACGGCCGACGCCGTACTGGCACTGGGCTTCACCGGCACGTTCGTCGACGCCAACGCCGTTGCGCCGGACCGGGCGCGGCGCATCGGCGAGCGCGTGACGGCGGCCGGCGGCACGCCCGTCGACGGTGCGCTGTTCGGTGCCCGCCCCAACCGTCCGGGGGTGCGCTTCGCGCTCTCCGGCCCCGGCGCGCCCGCCGTGGCGTCCCTGTTCGCGGCCGGCTCGGGTGTGACCCCCGCCGTGCTCGACGAGGCCATGGGCACGGCCAGCGCACTGAAGATGGCCCACTCCACGTTCCAGAAGGCGGCCCGCCCGCTGGCGGCACTGGCGTTCGCGCTGGCCGCCGAGCACGGCGTCACCGAGCAGCTGCTCGACGAGGCCGACGGCACCGGCTCGCCCCTCGCCGAACCCCGCATGGTGGCGGTGGCCGCGTCGAAGGCGTGGCGGTGGGAGCCGGAGCTGCACGAGGTGATCGCGACGCTCGACGCGAGCGGCCTGCCGTCCGGCATGGTGGCCGAGGCGGCCGCCCTGCTCACTGCGTGGGAACCGCTGCGCGACGACCGCACCGCCCCCACCGAGGCCGCGCTCGCCGCGCTGAAGCGTCCTACCTGCTGAGGAGGCGCTGGCGGGCTCGCCGCACGGCGACCCCGGAGCGGTGCACGGCCCGCGCCACCGCAGGCAGCGGGTCGGTGGCGGCGAAGTAGGCGAACGTCTGCGGTGCGACGAGGCTGCGCAGCCAGCCGCCGAACGTCAGCTCGCCGCGGGCGGCCAGCGCGCGGTAGGCGCGGAAGTCGTTCGACGGGTACAGCAGGTGCAGCCCGCGCCGGTACGTGCCGGGCAACGTGATCGGGTCGCCGGTGAGCCGCCGGTAGACGAACCGGGCGAGGTCGAGCCCGGCCGCCGCGACGAGCGGGTTCGCCGCGGTGAACCGCGCGTTGCACTCGATCAGCTTCAACGTGCCGTCGCGGGTGTCGCGGATGAACTCGGCGTTGGCAAGCCCGCGCAGCCCGACGTGCTTGAACAGCCGCAGCGAGACGTCCTTGACCTCGGGGTTCCAGTCGGTGGCGTGGTGCGAGCCGACGCCCATGCCGGGCGGGTTGCGCCGGATCACCCGCTTGGTGAAGTCGAAGCACGGCGTGCCCGACTCGTCGAGGTAGGTGTAGTAGCTGCACAGCTGCTCGTCGGAGCCCGGGATCTGCTCCACCAGCATCACGGCGAGCCCGCGCTCGGTGAGCTCGCCGTGGTGGCGGCGCAGCTCGGCCTCGTCGGCGACGATGCGGAACTTCGACAGGCCGGGGAACATCGCCTGGTACAGGTGCGACAGCAGCGGCTTGACGATCATCGGGTAGACGTACTCGTCGAGGTGCTCGTCGAGGTCGGCCGCGGTGTCGATGCGCCAGAACTTCGGCGTGGGCACGCCCGCCTTGCGCGCGAGCTCGTACGTCGAGAGCTTGTCCAGCAGCGCCCGCTGCGCCGCGACGTCGCAGATGTCGAGCACGTAGTGCTGCTGCAGCTCGTCGCGGTGGTCGAGCAGCACCGTCAGGCCCACGTCGCTCGCCGCGAGCACCACCGCACCGCGCAGGTGCTCGGTGGCCGGGCCCAGCAGGACGTCGGCCCAGGCCTTCTCCGGCTCGCCGGGCGGCACCGGCAGGTGCGACGCGAAGTGGCGGGACCGCGTGACGAAGCGCGGCACGCCGAGCCCGTGGACCTCGATCCCGTCCCGGCCGAGGCTCCGGGCGATGGACAGCGCGTTCGAATCGCCGCCCAGGACGATGACGGGGGGTCGGGACGGGTCCATGGCTCCCAATTCAGCCTGCGGTGGTCGGGTGGTCGATCCCGGCTTCGAGCGGCAGCTCCGCGATCGGGTCCGGCTCCGCGCCCGTGACCGGGCAGCCGTGCTCGGTGAGGTAGTCGTCCACCCAGGCGTTGGAGAACTCGCCCTTGCGGACCTTCGCCAGGTAGGACGTGACGCCCGCGGTGTGCCGGGCGAGCCGCTCGAGCAGCTCCTCCGCCACCTGCTGCGGCACGATCACGACGCCGGCGTCGTCACCGACGACGATGTCGCCCGGGTTGACCACGACGCCTCCGCAGGCCACCGGGAAGTTGATCTCACCGGGGCCGCGGTGCAGCGGGCCGACGGGCGTGGTGCCCCGGGCGAACATCGGGTAGTCCAGCTCGCGCACCGCCGGCAGGTCGCGCATCAGACCGTCGACGACGAAGCCGGCGATCCCGCGGTGCATCGCCTTCATCGCGACGGTGTCGCCGATCACCGCGTTGTTGCGGCCGGCGCTCGCCGCCACCACGACGACGTCGCCGGGGTGCGCGATGTCCAGCGACTTGTGGACCATCAGGTTGTCGCCCGGGAAGGTGCGCACCGTGCACGCCAGCCCCACGGTCGGGCGACCGCCGCCACTCATGCAGACGATCTCGGAGTCGAGCGCGTACAGCCGGTTGAGGAGGTCGGAGATCTCCGGAGTGGCGTACTGCTCGAACGCCTTGACGATCCCCGCGTCGAGCCGCGGGAAGTCGGTGCGGATCCGGAAGCCCGGACCTGGGTGGATGGCCGCCGATCGTGGCGGTTTGGCGCCTTCCTGAGCATCGCCCGAGTTCCCCATGGCGGCCATTCTTGACCACGACGGGCGGGCGGCCGTCACCGGGAGGTATGACAGACTCGCGACCGCCAGAGGGTGGCCACGAGGATCGACACAGCGCCTCGGGGGCGCGGGCCACGGGGACCAGGAGAGGACCTGCTCAGGATGAAGATGTTCACGTTCGACCCGGCGGAGCACCGTGCCGCCTACGCCGAGCAGGGCTACGTCCACATCCGCGAGGGCATCACGCCGGAGTTCCACGCCTACCTGCTGTCGTACGTCGAGAAGGAGCTGAACGCGCACCTGCTCGACGACTACGCGATCGCGGGCAAGAAGGAGCAGGCGCTCTTCGACTTCCCCGACGCGGAGGAGAGCCAGGCCGAGCTGTTCGACGCCATCTCGTCGATGTGCGGGCTCGTGCGCGAGCGCATGGTGCTCTCGGAGCGGCACATCCAGGCGTACGAGCCGAACGCCAACCCGGAGCCGCACGCGCACAAGGACCGCTACCCGTCGCAGGTCTCGGTCGGGTTGTCGATCACGATCCCGTCCGAGTCGCGGCTGGTGCTCTACCCGTCCGACCAGCGGGAGATCAACCCGTTCAACAAGGCGGCCGACTACAACCGCTACCTCCAGCCCGAGGACAAGCCGGAGAACACGCTGCCGGCCGCGCGCGAGGTCGAGCTCGCCGACACCGACCGCGACGTCGTCATCTTCCCCGGGTCCACCACCTGGCACCTGCGCCGGCGCGCGGCCCGCTCGGTGAACGTCTACTTCAAGATGAACGACTTCGGCTGCGACCCGCTGGGCGAGGACCTCACCACCGCCGGTGTCCGGGCCGCCACCGTGGCCGCCCTCTCCAGCCCCGGCGTCGACGCGCTCGTGCCCGTCGTGTCCCGCCGGCTCGACTCCGTCGCCCGCGTCGCCACGCGCAACGACTGGCAGGAGGTGCTGCTGGCGAAGGTGTACGGCGAGGAACCCGTCGGCGTCACCGAGCTGCAGTACGCGGTGCTGCGCGACCTCGGCGCGGAGGTGCCGCTGGCCGAGGTCGCCGAGAAGCTCGCCGGGCCGGACCGCTCCGCGGCCGAGGTCCGCGCGGCCATCCTGCGCCTCGCCGAGATCGGCGCCGTCGACCTCCTCCAGGCCTGAGCACACCCGTGGGCACGCGGCGGGTCGCCTTCGTCGAGTTCACCCCGTCCGGAGGGCTGTTCCAGTTCTCCGCGCAGCTGGCGGGCGGTATGGCCGCCGTCGGCGACGAGGTGCACTTCTACACAGGGCCCGATCCCGAGCTGGGCGCGCAGCACCCCGGGGTGGCCCTGCACGCCGTGCTGCCCACGTGGCACCCGGCCGACACCGAGCCGGTCGGGAAGCTGGTCAAGAAGGTCCGCCGCGCGCTGCGCGCCGGGCAGCTCGCGCTGGCCTGGGTGAAGGTGCTCTGGCTGCTGGCGCGGCTGCGCCCGGACGCGGTGATCTGGTCGTCGTGGCGGTTCAGCATGGACGCCGCCGGCGTGCTCGCGGTGCGGCGGCTGCTGCCGAAGGCGGCGCTCGCGCTCGTCGCGCACGAGCCGGTGCCGCGGGTGCGCGCCGACACGACCAAGGAGCGCCACGGCCGCGTCCTCGACCCGGCGTTGAAGAAGGCCTGGCAGAGCATCGACGCGGTGTTCGTGCTGGGTGAGGCGGCCAGGGCGAAGGCGATCGAGCGCTGGGAGATCACCTGCCCCGTGCTCGTGATCCCGCACGGCGACGAGGCCGCGCTGCGCGGCGCCGGCCCGCTGCGCGGCGCCGCGGAGACCGAGCCGGTCGTGCTGTTCTTCGGCGCCTGGACCGCCTACAAGGGCATCGACCTGCTCTTCGACGCCGTCCCGGCGGTCAAGGAGAAGGTGCCCGACGCGCGGTTCGTCGTCGCCGGGTCCGTGCTGGGCGTGGACGGGCCGGGGCTCACCGCGCGGGCGCGGGCGCTCGGCGTCGACGCCCGACCGGGATACGTGGCCACCGAGGACATCCACGGGCTGTTCGCCGACGCGCGCGTCGTCGTCACCCCGTACCGGCGGGCGACGCAGAGCGGCGTGGTCCACCTCGCGTACACGTTCGAGCGGCCCGTCGTGGCGACGGCGGTCGGCGACATCCCGTCCGTCGTGCAGGACGGGGTGACCGGTCTCCTGGTCACCCCGGACGACCCGGCGGCGCTGGCCGACGCGCTGGTCCGGCTGCTGGCCGACCCCGCGCTGGCCGGGAAGCTAGGCGCGGCCGGGGCGGCCTGGCTGGCCGAGGTCGCGTCGTGGCCGGCGGTGGCGCAACAGGTGCACGACGCGCTGGAGTCGGCCCGCCCCTGACGTTCGACCTCACACACCGCCGGGCCCGTTCACACATGTCAGAACGTGTGTGAACGGGCCCGACGATGTGTGACGTGGGTCGTGTCACCTCGCCGAGAATTGGGGCCCGCCTAGCTACGCTTTGCCTTCCGCTTGCTTGCGCCCGCACACAATTGACGCATGGCTTCGGTACACCGTGACGTCCGCCGCGCCGGCCGCGCACTCGTCAGCAGCGTGCTGCGCGCCAAGCTCCCGGCGGCCCGTGCCGTGCAGGCCCGCCGCGACGCGTTCAACCGCGAGCTGTGGCTGGCCGCGGCCAGCCGGCTGGGCCTGCCCGCGACCGCCACCGGTGGCTCCGCCGTCACCGTGCAGCTGCCCGACCGCCCGTTCTCGATCAGCCGCGGCGGCAGCACGATCGAGGACGCCGACGCGCTGGAACGCGCCGGCGACAAGGAACGCACTGCGGCTGCCCTGGCTGAGCGCGGCATCCCCGTCCCCGAGCACGTCGTCACCACGCTCGCCACGCTGTCCGACGTCGAGCCGTTCCTCGCCCGCTGCGGGACGGTCGTGGTGAAGCCCGCCCGCGACACGTCGGCCGGGCGCGGCGTCACCACGTCCGTGCGGGACGCGGCGGCCCTGCGCACGGCCGCCGTCGCCGCGGCCGCGGCGGGTTCACGGGCCGGGCGCACCAGCCGGTCCGGCTCGCTCCTCGGCCGGTTGCGGGCCAAGTACCGCGACCTCGCCGACGTGCCGCTGCTCGTCGAGCAGCAGGTGCGGGGCGCCAACTACCGCCTCCTCTACCTCGACGGGGAGCTGCTCGACGCCGTGCGCCGGGCCGTGCCGACCGTCGTCGGCGACGGGCACAGCACGGTTCGCGCGCTGGTGGCGCGCCTGGCCGCCGACCGTGCAGCGGACCCCGGCGAACACGGTGGCCTGCCCGTCACGATCGACGAGGACATGCGCCGCACCCTCGCCGACCAGCGCCTCACCTTGGCGTCGGTGCCCGCAGCCGGCACCGTCGTCGCGCTCAAGACGGCCGTCAACGAGGGCGCGATCGCCGAGCAGCAGCCGGCCTGGCACCTGCTGTGCCCCGAGATCGTCCGCGAGGGCGCCCGGGCCGCGCGCCTCGTGGGCGGCCGCCTGGTGGGCGTCGACATCATCACGCCGGACCCGAGCGTCCCGCTCGCGGCCGCCGGCGGGGTGGTGCTGGAGGTCAACACGACCCCCGGGCTCGCCTACCACTACCACGGCAACCCGGGCGGCGTGGACGTCGCGCAGGGCGTGCTCGAGCGGCTCGCCGGGGTGCGCGTCCCCACTTCCTGAGAACGTGTAACCCTTGCCCGGTGAGCATCCTGTGCTACCACTCGGTGACCGACGGCTGGGACGATCCGGTGTCGGTCGAGACGGCCGATTTCAGGCAGCAGTGCGCGATCCTGCAGCGCAGCACCACCGTCGTCCCGCTCTCGGGGGTGCTCGACCGGCTGGCCGCCGGTAGCGACTGCCCGGCCGGCACCACCGTGCTCACGTTCGACGACGGGTTCGCCGACTACGTCGAGCACGCGGTGCCGATCATGGAGCGGCACGGGCTCACCGCGACGATGTACATCGTCGCCGGCTCGCTGCAGCCCGGCGGCATCGCCGTCGACTGGATCCGCGGCCTCGACGCGGCCGACGCCCCGCCGCTGATGACGCCGGAGCAGATCCGCGAGCTGCACGACCGCGGCTGGGACATCGGCAGCCACACCATGCGCCACTCCGACATGCCGACGCTGTCGGAGGCGGAGTGCCTGGCCGACTTCACCGAGTCCAAGCAGCTGCTGGAGGACCTCCTGGAAGCGCCCGTCACCACACTGGCGTACCCGTTCGGTCACCACGCCGAGCACGTGCGGCGGGCGGCCCGCCGAGCTGGGTACCGTGTGGCTGTAGCGCTGCCCGAGGGCCCGGAAGAGGCCGGTCCGTTCAGCGTGCCGCGGACCGGTGTGTACCGGGGGAACCCGGCATGGAAGTTCCGCGTCAAGAACAGTGAGTGGTACGCACGCGTCCGCACATCGTCGCTCTACCAGCGGGTGGCGGGCCGTACCTGAGGGGAACGGCGATGTCTCGCACCGACCAACTGGCCACGCTCCTGCAACGCACCCGGCTCGACCGGCTCGCGCGGCTGTCGTGGCGCGGGCTGCTGGTGCTGAACTACCACCGGTTCGGCCGGCCGACCGACGCCGACGACCCGGACCTCTACAGCTGCACGCCGGAGGACTTCGCCGAACAGGTGCGGTTGCTCTCCGACCGGTTCGAGATCGTCCCGGCGGGCAGCACCGAGTGGCAGCACGGCGGGCCGGCCCGCCGCATCGCCATCACCGTCGACGACGGGTACGCCGACCAGATGCTGGCCGCCGAGATCCTCGCCGAGCGCGGCCTGCCGGGCACGTTCTTCGTCACCACCGGTTTCGTCGACCGGCCGCACCACGCCTGGTGGGACGAGATCGCCTGGCTGACCCGGCAACCCGTCGACCTGCCCCCGTCGCCGTGGCTGCCCGACGGGCTGCACCCGACGTCGGCGACGCAGTTCCGCAAGGTGGTCAACGCCGCGTACAAGGCGAAGGCGGGCACGCAGGGCGAGGAGTTCCTCGATGCGCTCGCCGGCTGGACCGGCCGCCCGCGGCTGGACCGCGAGAAGGCCGCCGACAGCTGGATGACCTGGGACGACGTGCGGAAGCTGCGCGGCATGGGCATGGAGGTGGGCGCGCACAGCGTCACGCACCCGGTGCTCGCGACGCTGTCGGCCGAGCGGCAGGCCGACGAGGTCACCGGCTCCGTGGAGCGGCTGCGCGCCGAGCTCGACGAGCGCATCGACCTCTTCGCCTACCCCGTCGGCGCGAAGGTGAGCTTCGACGAGCGCACCCGTGCCGTCATGGCCGAGAGCGGCATCCGTCGGGCGTTCAGCTTCTACGGCGGCGTCAACGACCGCAGCGGCGGTCGCGACCAGTTCGACATCGCCCGGGCCGGCGTGTTCTCCAGCCACACCCCCGCGGTGGTGGCCGCGATGGGCGCCCTGCCCGCGGTGCTCTGCTCGCCGGCGAAGCACGCGTAGCGCCCGTCCCGACGACGTCACACAGCGCTGGGCCCGTTCACACACGTTCGGACGTGTGTGAACGGGCCCGACCGTGTGTGAGGTCGGGCGGGCGACCGGCAACGGTTGACTCTCACATCGATGTGAGACTCTACGGTCCGCGGCATGACCACCACCGCGACGTCGGCGCGCACCGGACGCGCCGTCCCCGTCATCGCCGGCTTCCTCCTCTGCATCTTCGCCGTCGCCACGGCCGAGCTGCTGGTGGGCGGGCTGCTCCCGCAGATCGCGGCCGACCTGGACGTGTCCGTGGCCGGCTCCGGCCAGCTCGTCACCGCCTACGCGCTGGGGGTCGTGATCGGCGGCCCGGTGATCACCGTCCTCACCGCCCGCCTGCCGCGCAAGGGGCTGACCCTCGGCCTGGTCGCGCTGTTCGTGGCCGGGAGCGTCGTCAGCGCGCTGGCGAGCTCCTACGGGCTGATGCTGGCCGGGCGGGTGCTGGCCGCGCTCGCCCAGGGCACGCTGTTCGCCGTCTCCCTGGTCGTGGTCACCGCCGTCGTGCCGCCCGAGCGGGCCGGGCGGGCCATCGCGGTCGTCGTCTTCGGGCTCACCGTCGCGACGGTGCTGGGCGTGCCGCTGGGCGCGCTGCTGGGCCAGGCGTTCGGGTGGCGGACGCCGTTCCTCGCCGTCGCGGTCGTCGCGACGGTGGGCGGGGCCGTGCTCGCCGCGGCCATGCCGCGCACTCCGGCACCGACGACCGGTGCCCGGTCCGAGCTGCGGGTGCTGCGCCGCCGCCCGGTCCTGCTGGCCATCGCCACCACGGCCGTCGGGTTCGCCGGGGTCGGCACCGTGCTGACGTACCTCGTCCCGCTGTTGACCGAGGTCAGCGGCTTCTCAGCCGGTGCTGCGTCGCTGCTGCTCCTGGCCTACGGCGTGGGCAGCCTGGTGGGCAACCTCGTCGCCGGCCGGCTGACCGACGTCTCGCCGACCGTGACCGTCCGGCTCGTCTTCCTCGGCCTCACGGTGGTGCTGGCCGCGCTGCCGTTCGCGGCGACGTCACAGCCGGCCGTCGTCGTCACGGTGCTGGTGTTCGGCCTGCTGGCGACCGCGACGATCGCGCCGCTGCAGGGCCTGATCCTCCGGCACGCCGCCGAGGCGCCGACGCTGTCGGTCGCCGTCAACGTCAGCGGGTTCAACCTCGCCAACGCCCTCGGCGCCGCGCTCGGCGGCGGCCTCGTCGCCGCGGGCGCGCTGCGCTGGAACGGCCTGGCCGGCGCCGCGCTGGCGCTGGTCGGCCTCGGCCTGGCCTGGCTGGCCGCGTCCCGGACGAACTGAGCCCGGGATCAGGAGCGCAGACGGCGAGCGGCGTGCACGCCGGCCCGCGCCAGCCGCTTGGCCCGCCGCGGCAACGACGCCGCGACGGGCGCGTCCACCGATCCCGTGACGACGGTCAGCTCACCCGTCTTCGTCGCGTCCTTGTAGTCGTGCTGGCCGCGGCCGAGGTCCACCAGGCCGATGCCGTGCGCGGCCGCACCCTCCAGCAGGTGCAGCAGCACGAGGATGCCCGGCGAGTACTTCCCGTACTCCGGGTCGTAGGCGGGGAACCACCACGACAGCACGGAGTCCGAGTGGATGCCGGCGTGCGCGGCCACCGGCACGTCACCGGCCCACAGCACCGACAGCGCGCCCGAGCACGCCGGCGCCGAGCTGCGCATCAGGCCGCTGACCAGCGCGACGATGCCCGGGTCAGCGAACCGGTCCCACTCGTCGAGCTGCGCGTACTGGCCCGATTTCCAGCGCATCAGCGACCGCAGCGCGGCCTCGTCGCCGGACGCGAACTCGAACCGGATCTCGCCGACCTCGCGCTCCATCTTCCGCTGCTTGCGGAACATCGAGGCCAGCCACTTCTTCGACCGCCCGCGCACCTGTTCGAGGTAGGGCTCGTACCCGTCCGGCATCGCGACGACGGGTGAGCGCTCGCGCCGCAGCCGATACGCGCCGTCGGGCACCTGCTCGTCGAGGAGGGTCTCGAAGTCCCAGCCGGTCAGGCCCGCGGCGCGCAGCGCCTGCCCGACCGGGAGGTCCACGCCCGCGGCGAGCGTCCAGCCCTCGCAGTCCGACAGCCCCGACCCGATCGGACGCGCGATCCGCCCGTCCACCTCCACGGCGAGGAACCCGACGAGCTGCCCGGCGTCCTCCGCGACGAGCACGCGCGCGGCCGGGCGCACCTCGCCGACGGCGAGCGCGTACTCCGGGGCCAGGAACGGGTTGCGCGGGCCCGGCGTCGCCGCGGCGAGCTCCCGCCAGCGCGCCAGCTCGGTGCTGCCCAGCTCGGCGGGGCGGACACTGGTGCAGCGCACGGGCAGCACTCCTCGGGGTCGACGGCAGGGCCGCCGGAAGTCTCACACGCCCCGGACAGGGGCCGTGCATCGCCCGGCCCGGGGCCGACGGGCATCATGGAGCCACCCGATCGCCTGGAGTCGACCGGTGAGGAGGTCGGCGTGCGCAAGCGGATCGTCTGGCTGACCGTCGCGGTCGCCTCGGTCGCCATCGGGCTCTTCGTCATCCCGCTCGCGCTGGTCGCGGAGCGGTTCTACATGAACACCGAGGTCTCGGAGCTGGAGCGGCAGGCCAGCTCGGTCGTCTCCGACGTCAGCGGCGACGTCCAGCGGGGTCGCGCGCCGTCCCCCGCCTGGATCAACGACGAGATCGACGCCGCCGTCTACGACGACCGCGGCGTCAAGATCGCCGGCGACGGGCCCGGGCTCGGCGGCGACACCGTGCTCGCGGCCATCCGCAAGGGCGAGGTCGAGCATTCCGACGAGAACCTCAAGGAGCTCGTCGTCGCCATCCCGATCTTCCACGACGGCGACGTCAAGGCCGTGGTGCGGTCCACCCGCAGCGGCGAGCAGGTGATCGAGAACCTCGCCTACCGGTACGCGCAGATCGCGCTGCTCGCCATCCTCGCCGTGCTCGTCACGTGGCTGCTCGCCTGGCGGCAGGCGGCGAAGCTGGGCGGCAGCGTCGAGGACCTGTCGCGACGGGCGCTGCGCCTCGGCGACGGCGACTTCACCACGGAGGACCGCGTCACCGGCATCCCCGAGATCGACGAGGTGCGCTCCGCCCTGAACGCCACCGCCACCCGGCTGGACGCCCTGCTCGCCAGGGAGCGGGCCTTCTCCGCCGAGGCGTCCCACCAGCTGCGCACCCCGCTCACCGGGCTGCAGCTGCGGCTGGAGGCGGCGCTGCGGTCCGGGCGCACCGACCACACCCCCGCCATCCTCGCGAGCCTCGCCGAGGTCGACCGGCTCGAACGCACGATCACCGACCTGCTCGCCCTCGCCCGCGGCACCCGGCAGAAGGGCATCCTCGACCTGAACGGCCTGCTCAGCGAGGTCGACCAGGTGTGGGGTCCACGGCTGGGCAGCCAGCAGCGCGCCCTGCGCATCCGCGTCGAGGACGACCTGCCGCCCGTCGAGGCGTCCACGGCGGCCATCCGGCAGGTGCTCACGGTGCTGATGGGCAACGCCGTCGAGCACGGCCGCGGCACCGTCACCGTCTCCGTGCGCGACATCGAGGACGCCGTCGCGATCGACGTCGCCGACGAGGGCAGCGTGTCCGAGGGCGCCGGCCAGGACCTGTTCGACCGCCGCGAACCCGACGCCGAGGGCCACGGCATCGGGCTCGCGCTGGCCCGCCGGCTCGTCGAGGCCGAGGGTGGCCGGCTGCAGCTGCGTTCCCCCGACCCGACCACGCTCACGATCTTCCTGCCGGTCACGGCACCCCCGGTCGTCGATCCCGGGCCGAGCACCCCGGAGCGCGGGGTGCAGAGCGTCCTGCAGCTGCCGTCCGGCTGGACCAGGCCCTGACGGGGCGCCCTAGGCTGGAGGCGTGGCCCGCATCCTGCTCGTCGAGGACGACCCGACGATCGGCAAGGTTCTCGAGACCAGCCTCGCGTCGTCGGGCAACCAGACCACCTGGGTCACCCACGGGCGGCAGGCGCTGGACGTCGCCGCCGCCGGCGCCGTCGACCTCGTGCTGCTCGACCTCGGCCTGCCCGACATGGACGGCATCGACGTGTGCCGGCGGATCCGCTCCCTGCAGCCCGCCTGCGTCGTCGTGATGCTGACCGCGCGGCAGGAGGAGATGGACGTCGTCGTCGGGCTCGAGGCCGGCGCCGACGACTACCTCACCAAGCCGATCCGGCTCGGCGAGCTGTTGGCTAGGGTGCGGGCGCACCTGCGCCGCGGCGGCGCCAACGCGGTGCCCGCCGGCGTGCTGGTGTTCGGCGGGCTGACCGTCGACACCGGCAGCAGGCGCGTGCTCGTCGGCGATCGCGAGGTGCCGCTGCGCGCCAAGGAGTTCGACCTCCTGTCCCGGCTCGCCGCCGAGCCCGGCGTGGCGCTGTCCCGGGCCACCCTCATGGCCGACGTCTGGGACGACCACTGGATGGGCTCCACCAAGACCCTCGACGTGCACGTGGCCGCGCTGCGGCGCAAGCTGGAGTCGGCCGGACCGGTCACCGCTCCGCTGCCCCGCATCGTCACGCTCCGCGGGTTCGGCTACCGGCTCGAGGACGCTTCCGTCGAGTCGTGACTACCGTCCACCGCTCCTGAAGGACGTGCCGTCGTTTTTTTGCTGTCCGCTAACCCACCTCGGGACAACATGGACGTCGGCCGCTCCCCAACCACCCCACCCGGGTGTCGCCCGGCCCGGTCCCCTCGGTCACCCGATGGGATCGCAGAGGACCCGTTCGCGGTGACGGATGATTACCGTCGCCGCACGAGTTCCGACCGTGCAGGACCCCGGAAGGATTTGAAAGACCCATGCGCGCACAGCGAGTGACGGACACCGGCCGCGCGGCACGCCGCCGTGCAGCCCGCCGGAAGGGCCGGTCGCTGCAGGCCGGGCTCGGTGGCGCCGTCGTCGCGGGCGTCGCGCTGTTCGCGCTCGGCCTGCAGGACGCCACCCCGGCACCCCTCGCCGAGCTCTTCGACACCAGCCGCACCCGCGCCGTCGCCGACCAGCAGGAGGCCGAGCAGCCCGCCGCCGAGCCGGCCGGCCAGCTCGCCCCCGCCCTCGCGGCTCCCGCTCCCGCGGCCGCCCCGCAGGTCGTCGAGCAGGAGAAGCCGGTCGGACCGGTCCCGCCCCCGCTGCCGTCGATGCCCACCGGACCGGTCATCAACGTCGCCAAGGGTGGCTCCATCTCCGCCGCCCTCGCCAAGGCCAAGCCCGGCGACACCGTGCTCGTCCCCGGCGGCACCTACTCCGGCGGTCTCGACGTCGGCGTCAACGGGGCACCCGGCAAGCCGATCACCATCCAGGCCGTGCCCGGCCAGAAGGTCACCATCACCGGCGGTGGCGGCGGCAACGGGCTCATCGACCTCGGCGGGCGCTCCAACATCACCATGATCGGCATCGGGGTCAAGGGCTCCGACAGCCACGGCATCTTCGCCCAGGGCGCCAAGAACATCGTGCTGCGCGACTGCGAGGTCGCCGACTCCCAGGACGGCGGCATCGTCTTCCTCGAGTCGTCCAACATCAAGGTGCAGCGCTGCGACATCCACGGCAACAACGCCCGCGGCACCAGCGCGTCCAACGAGGCCATGAGCTTCGACCACACCGACAACTTCGAGATCAGCTTCTCGAAGGTGCACGGCAACGGCGAAGAGGGCATCGACGCCAAGTACGAGTCCAGCGCCGGCAAGATCTTCTCCAACACCGTCGACGGCAACCGCGGGCCCAACATCTACGTCGACTCCGCCAAGGACGTCGAGGTCTTCAACAACACCGTCACCGGCACCACCGAGGAGTCCAAGGCGGGCATCTCCATCGCCGTCGAGAACCTCTCCGACACCAAGCGCGCCGCCAACATCAAGGTCTACAACAACGTCGTGCGCGGCAACGCGGGCGGCGGCATCGGGTTCTGGACCGAGTCGAGCGGCACGTTCTCCGGGATCCAGATCCTCAACAACACGGTCGTCAACAACTCCGGGTCGGACCTGAAGATCGACGGCGGCAACTTCTCCGGCCTCAACATCCTGCGCAACAACATCCTCGGCTCGGCCGGCGGCACCGGTAGCTTCACCGCCGACCACAACATCATCGGCAGCATCGGCGGTCTGCTCGACAACGCGCTCAAGGTCGTCGCGGGCTCCAAGGCCATCGGCGCCGGCAGCCCCGACGGCGCGCCCATCTTCGACATCACCGGCGCCAAGCGCACCGGCGGCATCGACATCGGCGCTTTCGAGCACGTCACCGAGAACCCCGCCGTGGCGCTCACCGGGCTCGTCAACGAGATCCAGGCGGCCACCGGACAGCTCACCTCCGGCCTCGCCACGGCCGTCCTGGGCTCGGCCACCCGCGCCCCCACGGACGCGTCCGACGCCTCGGCGGCGCAGCCCGCGCAGCCGCAACCGCCCGCCCAGCAGGACCCGGCCCCACCGGCCGACGCCGCGTCCAGCGGCTACTGAGCTCGCACGTCCACCCTCCCGAACTCGCGCGGAGCCCACCGAGGCCCCGCGCGAGTTCGGACTGTGCCGTGCCCCGACCTCCGCGAGTCGCCCGTCCTGACAGCGCGAGTTGCCCGGTTCGACTCGGCGAGTTGGCCATTCCATCAGGGCGAGTTGGCCATCCCGGCCGCATCGGTCGCCGCCGCTCCCGCCTGCTGGACGGGCCGACTCGCCCTGCCGAACCGGCCGACTCGCCCTGCCGAACCGGCCAACTCGCCCTGCCGAACGGGCCAACTCGCGGGACGGCCTCAGCGGCGGCTGGGGGCCTCGTTGCGGGGGCGCGGGCGGGCGGTCTGGGCCGGGTGCGGGGTGCGCGGCACCGGGCGGGACGCCGCCTGGTGCACCGCCGCGGCCTGCGAGATGACGGCCTGGCTGCCCGTGACGGGCGGGGCGTCGGAGCGGTCGGACTCGAGCAGCCAGATCGCGATCGGCGTGAGGGAGATGACGAGGGCCAGCGCCGGCCACATCATGACCTCGACGCTCGCGTAGCCCAGCCACACCGATGCGGCGAGCGCGCCGCCGAGCACGACGGCCCACTGGATGTGCCGGCGGAAGGTGATGAGCCGGTCGCGGGTGCGGGCATCGCTCTTCGGGGTGACGACGAACCGGGCGGGTCGGCGCAGCAGCGTCGCGATGAGCGAGCTGGCGTAGATGGGCGCCGAGAGCACCGACATGGCCATGCCGCGCAGGCCCGGCGAGTCCTCCTGCTCGTACGGGCTGACGTTGTAGCGCCGGTTGCGGATGTACACCCACGCCTGGAACAGGGTGGCGTCGATGTAGAGCGCGAGCCACAGCTGCGGCGGCACGACGATGCCGGTGACGCCGAAGACGAGGAAGAGGATGGCGTCGATCGCGCCGAGGATCCAGCCCAGCGCCATGGACGGGTAGAACGTGGTGATGAGCAGGTAGTGCAGCTTGGCGCCGGTTGAGAGGCGGTGGAACCGCGGCCAGAACGCGCCGGTGAGGATCTCGAACGTGCCGCGGGACCAGCGCAGCTGCTGGCTGAAGTAGTCGCTCCAGGACGACGGTCCCTCCCCCACCGCGACGACGTCGGGGGTGTAGACCGAGCGCCACTTGGCGCCGGTGGCCGGGTTGCGCCGGGAGTGCATGAGCAGCCCGGTGGCCATGTCCTCGGTGATGGAGTCGGCGAGGCCGCCGATGCAGAAGAGCGCGTCGAGCCGGACGGCGTTGTTGGTGCCGACGAGCATCGGGACGCCGTAGGCGTTGGCGGCGCGCTGGATCACGGAGTGGAACGGGAACTGCTGGGACTCCGCGGCCTTCGTGACGAAGTTGTCGAAGTTCGCGTAGCACTGCGGACCGACGACGTAGCCGACGTCGGGGTCGCGGAAGTAGCCGAGCATGCGTTCGGCGTAGTTGGGCAGCGGCACGTGGTCGGGGTCGACGGAGAGGAACACGTCGTAGCGGTAGCCGTGGCGGTCGACCCAGGCGTTGTAGTTGCCGTGCTTGGTCTTCGCCTTGAAACCGCCCTTCTTGCGGTTGTACTCGGCGATGCCCTTGCGCGAGAAGTGCCGCACGCCCTCGGCCTGGCACATGGCCTTGACCTCGTCGTCGTCACCCTCGTCGAGCAGCCACACGTGCAGGACGCCGGTGTGCCGGATGCGCCGCGCGGCCCGCAGGGTCGCGCGGACCATCTCGATGGGCTCCTTGCCCGGCACGATCGTGGTGAGGAACGCGACGCGCAGCCGCGGGTCGGGCCGCACCGGGATCGGGTCGCGGGCGAGCGCGGTCGCGATCGACAGCGAGATCACGTTGATCATCCGCAGGCCCTCGACGATCACGATCGTCGCGATCACGAAGATGTTCGCGTAGATGGCGAACGGCTGGTTCTCGTCGATGTCGGGGCGGTGCGCCGGCAGCAGCAGCCACACCACGAACGCGATCTCGATGGCCATGTTCGCCGTGATGATCAGCAGCGAGCGGATCCACGGCCCGCGCCCGCGGGACTGGTGCACGCCCTTGAAGGCGACCCGGTAGCTGCCGTCGGTGGGCGCCTCGGTGATCGGTCCGGCCAGCGTGCTGAAGTCGCGCACGGCCGCTGCGGCGATCTTGACCGTCGGCGAGTCGACGGACATGGCAGCGCCCGGTGGGAGCTTCTCGGCCACGCTTCTCCCCCTGAGTTCACCCGCCCCGATCCGAGCCGCGGACGGCGGCGCGTGATCCCGATCGTGGTCGAGCGTCACCCTAACGGGCCATCGACACGCAACCGGCCCCAGGGTCACCCCTGGGGCCGGATGTCCGGTATGCGCGTTCGGGCCGGTCAGGCCGTCACGTCAGGCGGCTGACAACCACGGCTCCCACGCCGGCAACGGCTCCGACGCCAGCACGAGCACCCCACCGGCCGCGCGGCTGGGCGCCCGCGGCGGCGCGACGAGCTCCCAGCCCAGTTCCTCCAGGAGCCGGTCGGCCTTGCGGGAGTTGCACGCCTTGCACGCCGCCACGCAGTTCTCCCACGTGTGCCCGCCCCCGCGGCTGCGCGGGACGACGTGATCGATCGTGTCGGCGCGGCGCCCGCAGTAGGCGCACCGGCGCCCGTCGCGGCGGAGCACCCCGGCACGGGTCATCGGGACGGCCCGGCGGTAGGGGACGCGGACGTAGCGCGAGAGGCGCATGACCGACGGCGCGACGATCGTGAGGTTCTCCGAGTGGAACGCGACGTCGAGCGACGCCTCCACGCACTCGGCCTTGCCGGAGAGCATGAGCACCACCGCACGCTTCGCCGTGACGACGGCGAGCGGTTCGAAGGTGGCATTGAGAAGTAGGACCCGGGACCCCGTCGGGAGCACGCCCGGGTAAGGCGGACTCCCCGGCACCGGCTCCTGGATGGAGTCGACGCCGTTGGGGTCGGGTTGTCGGTGCTTCACCTCGACCACCTCCTCGCGCAGATCAGACCATAGCGAGGCTGGGTTACGCACGTGTGATATGGGTCCGCTTCCGCGCGCCCGGGCGCGTCGCGCAGATCACAGGTGACGATCACCCGACCGGCCGATGACGATCAGGTTGCAGAGTCCATTGCGGAGTCCAGTGCTCGGGCCACGTCGGCGACGAGGTCGGCGGTGTCCTCGCATCCGGCGGAGAAGCGCAGGGTGCCGGGATCGACGGCGTCGCCCCACCGTGCGCGGCGGTCGGCGCTGCTGCGCAGGCTGCCGAAGCTCGTCTCGGAGGCGACGAGCTGCGCCGCGTCGAGGAACCGGCCGACTGCCTCGACGGACGGGAGCGTGAACCGCAGCAACCCGTTCCAGCGCCGCATCTGACGCGCGGCGACGGCGTGCGCGGGGTCGGACTCGAGCCCCGGCCAGCGCACGTCGCTCGCCGCGGGGTGGGTGAGCAGCAGCTCGGCGACGGCGCGGGCGTTCTCGGCCTGGCGGGCGAGCCGCAGGTCGAGGGTGCCGAGCCCGCGGTGCAGCAGCCACGCCTCCATCGGCCCCGGCACCGCCCCGGACCGGGACCTGGACTCGCGCAACGCAGCGGCCAGCGCCGGGTCGCGGGTGCTCACGTGCCCCATGACGACGTCGCCGTGCCCGGAGAGCGCCTTCGTGTCGCTGGCGACGACGAGGTCGGCGCCCAGCTCCAGCGGCCGCTGCCCCAGCGGCGTGCAGGTCGTGTTGTCGACGGCGAGCAGCGCCCCGGCGGCGTGCGCGACGTCGGCCGCGGCGGCGATGTCGGCGACGTCGAGCCCGGGGTTGGACGGGGTCTCGACCAGCACCAACCCGGCGCCGGCCGCGTCCGGCGGAGGGCCGGTGGGCACCTCGCGCACCACGACGCCCAGCGGCGCGAGCTCGGCCAGCGCCAGCGAGCGGGCCAGGTAGTACCCGTCGGACGGCAGGACGAGGTCGCCCTTCAACGCGCCCAGCCGCAGCACCGCGCCCATGGCGGCCATGCCG
Organism: Pseudonocardia sp. CA-107938; assembly: GCF_050936315.1. Taxonomy (NCBI): domain Bacteria; kingdom Bacillati; phylum Actinomycetota; class Actinomycetes; order Pseudonocardiales; family Pseudonocardiaceae; genus Pseudonocardia; species Pseudonocardia sp. CA-107938. The sequence goes on from NZ_JBNJNA010000001.1 coordinate 116,597, forward strand.
GACGCGAAGAGCACGCACTCGCCGCCGTCGAGGTCGCCGATGGCCGCCTCCGCGGCCCGCCAGGTGGGGTTGCCGGCGCGGCCGTAGAAGTCGGTGGGCAGGTCCGGGCCGGAGCCGAGGTCGAACGTCGAGGAGAGGACGGGCCCGGCGTGCGTCGGCGCGCCCGGGCCGGCGTGCGGGCGTCCACCGTGGACGCAGCGGGTGCCGTCGCCGCTACTCGGGACGGGGTGCACGGCTGATCAGCTCCTTGCCCATCTCCGCAACCGAGAGGCCCTCGTGGCAGACCCGCCGCACGGCGTCGGCGATCGGCAGCTCCACCCCGTGCCGCTCGCCGAGCTCGCAGATCGACAGGCACGACTTCACGCCCTCGGCGACCTGACCGTGGTTGGCCTCCTCGGCCTGGGCGAGCGTCTCGCCGCGGCCCAGCCGTTCGCCGAACGTCCGGTTGCGCGAGAGCGGCGACGAGCACGTCGCGACGAGGTCGCCGAGCCCGGCCAGTCCCGCGAAGGTGAGCGGGTCGGCGCCCAGTGCCACCCCGAGCCGGGCGGTCTCGGCGAGCCCGCGTGTGATCAGCGACGCGCGGGTGTTGTCGCCGTAGCCCATGCCCGCGGCCATGCCGCAGGCCAGCGCGATCACGTTCTTGCCGGCCCCGCCCAGCTCGCAGCCGACGACGTCGGTGTTGGTGTAGGCCTTGAAGTACCCCGACGTGCTGGCGTGCTGCAGCGCGACCGCGCGGTCGTGGTCGGCGCAGGCGATCACCGTGGCGCTGGGCTCCTCCGCGGCGATCTCGCGGGCCAGGTTGGGCCCCGACACCACGGCCACCTGGTCGGCCGGCACACCGGTGATCTCGACGACGACCTCGCTCATCCGCTTCAGCGTGCCCAGCTCGACGCCCTTGGCCAGGCTCACCAGCGTGACCCCGGACGGCAGCAGGTCACGCCATTCCGCCAGGTTGGCGCGCAGCGTCTGCGACGGCACGCCGAACACCACGGCGTCGGCGGCGTCCAGCGCGGCCTTGGCGTCCGTCGTGGCGGAGACGGTGGGCGGCAGCACGATGCCCGCCATGTAGTCGTGGTTGATGTGCCGCTCGTTGATGCCGGCCGCCACCTCGGGACGGCGCGCCCACAGCACGACGTCGCGGCCGGCGTCGCCGAGCACCTTCGCGAACGCCGTGCCCCACGAACCGGCGCCGAGCACGGCGACCCGCTGCACGTCCTGCGTCATGAAGCGCTCCGGCGGTAGAACTCGGCGGGGGCGGCCTCGCCGCGGACCTCGGCGAGGAGGTCGCGGACGCGTCCCATCAGCATGTCGGTGACCTCCCGCAGCAACGCGGCGTCGATCGGGCGGTCCCGGTAGGCGGACATGTCCACCGGCGGACCGAAGCGTGCCGTGATCGGCTTGCGCGGCAGCGGGCGGAACTTCTTGTTGTAGCCGTCGTAGACCTCGCGGGTGCCCCAGATCACGCACGGCACGACCGGGACGTCCGCGCCGAGCGCGAGCCGCGCGACCCCGGTGCGCGAGTGCATCGGCCAGCCGTCCGGGTCCTTGGTGATCGTGCCCTCCGGGTAGATCAGCACGACCTTGCCCTCGTCCAGGGCCGCGATCCCGTCACGCAGGCTCTGCTGCGCGTCGGCGGTGTCGCGGTGCACGGGGATCTGCCCGGAGCCGCGCAGGGCGCCGCCCAGCACGGGCACCTTCCACAGGCTCTCCTTGGCGAGGAACCGCGGCACCCGGCGGGCGCGGTGCACGATCAGGCCGGAGATGACGGGGTCCAGGTGCGACACGTGGTTCGACACCACGAGCGCCCCACCCGTCGGGGGCAGGTACTGCTTGCCCTCGTACCGGGTGCGGCCCACCAGCCAGCCGATCGGGTAGAAGAAGACCGCGCAGAACGCGATCCAGAACCCGCCCTTCTCACGCTTCACGAGCGCAGAGTCTCCCGGCCCCGCCGCCCGTGGTCCACTACGGGCCCTGTGCGGTGCACCATGGTGGGGTGAGGACGCCTCCCCCGCCCTTCGGCCTCGTCGTGCCGGTCAAGTCGCTCGACGCCGCGAAGACCCGGCTGCGCGGCGCCGCCGACGACGGCGTCGGCGAGCCCACCGCGCACGCCCGACTCGCGCTCGCCCTCGCGCACGACACGATCGCCGCCGTCCGCGCGGCCATCGGCGTGGGCCGGCTCGTCGTCGTGAGCGCCGACCCGGTCGTCGCGGCCGAGCTCGCCGCCGTCGGCGTCGAGGTGGTGCCGGACGGACCCGTCGCGGGGCTCAACGAGGCCTACCGGCACGGCGCCCGGCTGCTCGGCACGAGCGGCCCCGTCGCGGCGCTGCAGGCCGACCTCCCGGCGCTGCGTCCCGCCGAGCTGGACGCGGCCCTCGACGCGGCGTGGCGAGCGTTCACCGCCGGTGCCCGCGCCGCCTTCTGCGCCGACGCGGACGGCACCGGCACCACCATGCTCGTCACCGCGCCGGGGCACGAGCTGGACCCGCGGTTCGGCGTCGGATCGGCCGCGCGGCACCGCGCGGCCGGCGCCGTCGAGCTCGTGGGCGAGTGGCCGGGCCTGCGCCGCGACGTCGACACCGCCGACGACCTGCGCGTCGCCGCCGAACTGGGCCTGGGCCCGCACACCCGCTGCGTGCTGGCCCCGAGCGCCCCCGGCTGCTGACCCACCGGGCATATCCCGAAGCGGCCAACTCGCGATCCCGATCCGGGCAACTCGCCGTCCCAAGACGGCCAACTCGCCGACCCGATCCGGGCAACTCGCCGTCCCGAGAGGGGCAACTCGCGGCGAGTCACGAGCGCGGCCCCGCGAGTTGCCCGGGTCGGGATCGCGAGTTGCCCTGATCGGGACCGCGAGTTGCCCGGATCGGGATCGCGAGTTGCCCGGATCGGGATCGCGAGTTGCCCCGTTCACGACGGCGAGTTGGCCCGTGGGCGACGGGGGTTGCGCCGCGGCAACGCCTTCGGGGGCGGGCCATAGACTGGACGGGCTTTCGACCACGCACCCGAGGAGAGACCCGACCGTGACGGACATCGTCGACGAGCTGCGGTGGCGCGGGCTGCTGGCCCAGTCCACCGACGAGGACGCCTTGCGCAAGGCGCTCGCGGCCGGTCCGGTCACGTACTACTGCGGGTTCGACCCGACCGCGGCGAGCCTGCACGTCGGGCACCTGGTGCAGGTGTTGACGATGCGCCGGCTGCAGCAGGCCGGGCACCGGCCGATCGCGCTGGTCGGCGGGGCAACGGGGCAGATCGGCGATCCGCGTCCGACGGCCGAGCGCACGCTGAACGACCCCGAGGTGACGGCGGGGTGGGCGCGGCGGCTGCGCGCGCAGATCGAGCCGTACCTGTCGTTCGAGGGCGCGAACGCCTGCACGATGGTCAACAACCTGGACTGGACGGCGGGCCTGTCGGCGCTGGACTTCCTGCGTGACGTCGGCAAGCACTTCCGCGTCAACAAGATGCTCACGAAGGACTCGGTGGCCCAGCGGCTGCAGTCCGAGCAGGGCATCAGCTACACGGAGTTCAGCTACCAGCTGCTGCAGGCGTTCGACTACCTGCAGCTGTTCCGCCGCTACGGCTGCACGCTGCAGCAGGGCGGCAGCGACCAGTGGGGCAACCTCACGGCCGGCCTCGACCTGATCCACCGGTTGGAGCCGCAGGCGGAGGTGCACGCGCTCGCCACCCCGTTGCTGACGAAGGCGGACGGCACCAAGTTCGGCAAGACGGAGACGGGCACGCTCTGGCTCGACCCGGAGATGACCTCGCCGTACGCCTTCTACCAGTTCTGGCTCAACACCGACGACCGCGACGTGGCCCGCTACCTGCGGGTGCTGTCGTTCAAGTCGCGCGACGAGCTGGACGAGCTGGAGAAGGTGACGGCGGAGCGGCCGCAGGCCCGGGCCGCGCAGCGCGCGCTGGCCGAGGAGCTCACGACGCTGGTGCACGGCGCCGAGCAGTGCGCCGCGGTGATCTCGGTGTCGCAGGCCCTGTTCGGGCGCGAGGACATGTCCGACCTGGACGAGGCGACGCTGGCGGCGGCACTCGCCGAACTGCCGTCGGCCACGGTCGGCGAGCTGGGCGAGGTGGTCGACCTGTTCGTCGCGACGGGCCTGGCGCCCAGCCGGTCGGCCGCGCGGCGCACGGTCAACGAGGGCGGCGCCAGCGTCAACAACGTGAAGGTCGCCGCGGAGGACGCGGTGGTGTCGCCGGCCGAGCTGCTGCACGGCCGCTGGCTGGTGCTGCGACGCGGACGGCGCAACCTGGCCGTGATCGAGTACGCCGGGGCGTGACCGCGAGCGCGGTCACCCGGAAGGTAGGTGTGGGACCCGACGGATCCGGCTCGCGTGGGGAAGAATCAGCGTTGTGGGTGAGGAGAACGACGCGAGGAAGGCCCGGTCCGGCCGGCGGCCGCCACGGCCGACGACGCGCAGGATGGCGGCAGCGGCCGTGCCGGCGACCGAGGCGCAGGCCCGGCCGGTGACCGCGCCCGTCCCCGATCCGGTCCCTGCGGTGCCCGCACCCCGCACCGACGGTGCCGCACCGTCGGCCGCCGTGCCGGTCAGCCCACCGGCCCGTACCCCCGCTCCGGTCTCCGAGCTGCCCGACGACCGCTACCTGAACCGCGAGCTGTCGTGGCTCGACTTCAACGCGCGCGTGCTGGCGCTGGCGGAGGACCCGAGCCAGCCGCTGCTGGAGCGGGCGAAGTTCCTGGCGATCTTCGCGTCGAACCTCGACGAGTTCTACATGGTGCGGGTGGCGGGCCTGAAGCGTCGCGACGAGACGGGCCTCGCGGTGCGCAGCGCCGACGGCCTGTCCCCGCGCGAGCAGGTGACGCGCATCGCGGCGCGCACGCAGGCGATCGCCGACGCGCACGCGCACGTGTTCCTCGACCAGGTGCGGCCGCAGCTGGAGGAGCAGGGCATCCACATCCGACGCTGGGACGAGCTGTCCGACGACGAGCGCGAGCGGCTGTCGGAGTACTTCTCCGCGCAGGTTTTCCCGGTGCTCACGCCGCTCGCCGTCGACCCGGCGCACCCGTTCCCGTACATCTCGGGGCTCTCGCTCAACCTGGCCGTCACCGTGCGCGACCCGGAGGGCGGCACCGAGCGGTTCGCCCGCGTGAAGGTGCCCAACAACGTGCCGCGGCTGGTGCGGGTGGCCACCGCGCCGGGCGGCGACCGCACCGAGATCACGTTCCTGCCGATCGAGGACCTGATCGCCGCGCACCTCGACCAGCTGTTCACGGGCATGGAGGTGGCGGAGGTCGGCGAGTTCCGGGTCACCCGCAACGCCGACCTGGAGGTGGAGGAGGACCGCGACGAGGACCTCCTCCAGTCGCTGGAGCGGGAGCTCGCGCGCCGCCGGTTCGGTCCGCCGGTGCGGCTCGAAGTCACCGACCAGATGAGCGAGCACGTGCTGGAGCTGCTGCTGCGCGAGCTCGACGTGGACCCCGCCGACGTGATCACCGTGCCGGGCCTGCTCGACCTCACCGCGCTGTGGGCCGTGCACGCCGTGGACCGGCCCGACCTCAAGGACGAGCCGTTCGTGCCGGCGACGCACCCGGCGTTCGCCGACCGGGAGAACCCGCAGAGCATCTTCGCCACCCTGCGCGAGGGCGACGTGCTGGTGCACCACCCGTACGACTCGTTCTCCACGAGCGTCCAGCGGTTCATCGAGCAGGCCGCCGCCGACCCGAACGTGCTGGCGATCAAGCAGACGCTCTACCGCACGTCCGGCGACTCCCCGATCGTCGACGCGCTGGTCGACGCCGCGGAGGCCGGCAAGCAGGTCGTCGCGCTGGTGGAGATCAAGGCGCGGTTCGACGAGCAGGCCAACATCCGCTGGGCGCGCGAGCTGGAGAAGGCCGGCGTGCACGTCGTGTACGGCCTGGTCGGGCTGAAGACGCACTGCAAGACGTCGATGGTGGTGCGGCAGGAGGGCGGAGCGATCCGCCGCTACTGCCACATCGGCACCGGCAACTACCACCCCAAGACCGCGCGCCTGTACGAGGACATCGGCGTGCTCACCGCCGACCCGACGATCGGCGCCGACCTCACCGACCTGTTCAACACGTTGACCGGGTACTCGCGGCAGACCAGCTACCGCAGCCTGCTCGTCGCCCCGTACGGGGTGCGGCGCGGGATCGTGCGCCGGATCGAGGAGGAGATCGAGGCCCACCGGGCGGGCAACTCCCACGCGCGCGTCCGTATCAAGGTCAACTCGCTGGTCGACGAGCAGGTGATCGACGCGCTCTACCGGGCGTCGCAGGCCGGCGTGCCGGTCGACGTCGTGGTGCGCGGCATCTGCGCGCTGCGGCCCGGCTACCCGGGGCTCTCGGACAACATCCACGTCCGGTCGATCCTGGGCCGGTTCCTCGAGCACTCGCGGATCTTCCACTTCGGGGCCGCGGACGAGTACTGGATCGGCAGCGCCGACATGATGCACCGCAACCTGGACCGCCGGGTGGAGGTGCTGCTGCGGGTGTCGGAGCGCCCGGCCAGGCGGCTCGCGGAGGTGCTGGACTCCTGCCTGGACCCGGCCACCCGCTGCTGGGTCCTGCACGCCGACGGCTCGTGGGTGCCCTCGCCCGAGGCGGACTCGGGCATCTCCCCGGTCCGCGACCACCAGTCCGAGATGATGATCGTGCACGCGCCGGCCGCGGTCGAGACGGACGACGAGTCGGCGTGAGCCGCACGGCGAGCGCGGCGGCGGTGCAGGCCGCCGGGTGCGTGGCGTGGCGGGTGGGCCCGGCCGGCGTCGAGGTGGCGCTGGTCCATCGGCCCCGCTACGACGACTGGTCGCTGCCGAAGGGCAAGCTCGATCCCGGCGAGACGCTGCTGGCGTGCGCGGTGCGGGAGACGGCGGAGGAGGCCGGTCTGGCGGTGCGCCTCGGCGCCCGACTGGGCCGCGTGTCCTACACCGGTCCGACCGGCCCGAAGGTGGTGCACTACTGGGCCGCGGAGGTGCGCGGCGGCGCGTTCACCCCCAACGACGAGGTCGACGAGCTGCGCTTCGTCGACCTCGCCAAGGCGGCCCGGCTGCTGAGCTACCCGCACGACGCCGGCGTGCTGCGCCGGTTCGCCGCCATCGGTGTGCCCGGGTCGACGGTGCTGCTCGTGCGGCACGCCAAGGCGGGCAGCCGCAGCCAGTGGGACGGCGACGACGACCAGCGCCCGCTGTCGAGCACGGGCCGCGACCAGGCGGCCCAGGTGACGAAGCTGCTGCCGCTGTTCGGCCCGGACCGGGTCAGCAGCGCCCCGCCCGTCCGGTGCATCGACACCGTCGCGACGTTCGCCGCGGCGGCCGAGCTGACCATCGGCATCGAGCCGCTGCTCGGTGAGGCGGGCTACTGGGCCGATCCCGACGCCGGCGTGGACCGGGTGCGGGCGCTCGCGGCCGCGCCCGGCGTCACCGTGCTCTCCAGCCAGGGCGGGGTGATCCCGGACGTGGTGGCGGCGCTGGTCGAGGAGAGCGGCCAGGACCTGGGCGTCGACCTGGCGGACGTGCCGTCGCGCAAGGCGAGCGTGTGGGTGCTGACGTTCGCCGGAGGCCGGCTGCGGGCGGCGGACTACTACCCGACCCCGACGGGCTGAGATCGGCGAATCCGTGGTTCCGGCCAGCCGACTGCGTCGATCAGGCTCAAACTGTGGCGCATCACGGAGGAAGGGACAGTGCATGCTCGCCACCATCCGGGCCGACGCCCTCGCCCTGCAGGACGATCTGGCGCAGTTGCGCCACGCGCTGCACGCGGAGCCCGAGCTGGGTCTGGACCTGCCCCGCACCCAGGAGCGGGTGCTCGCCGAGCTGGCTGGGCTGCCCCTGGAGGTGTCCACCGGCACCGACACCACCTCGGTGGTGGCGGTGCTGCGTGGCGGCGCCTCGACGACCGAGCCGCGGACCGTGCTGCTGCGCGGCGACATGGACGCGCTGCCGGTCGTGGAGGAGAGCGGGGAGGAGTTCGCGTCCGCGAACGGCGCCATGCACGCGTGCGGCCACGACCTGCACACCACCGCGCTGATCGGGGCCGCCCGGTTGCTGGCGCAGCACCGCGACCGGCTCTCCGGGGACGTCGTGTTCATGTTCCAGCCCGGCGAGGAGGGCTACGACGGGGCCTCCGTGATGCTCCGCGAGGGCGTGCTGGACGCGGCCGGCCGCCGCGTCGACCACGCGTTCGGCATGCACGTGTTCTCCAGCCTCGTGCCGAAGGGAACCTTCGTCGGCCGGCCGGGGCCCATCCTCGCTGCGTCGCACGGGCTGCAGGTGACCGTGCACGGATCGGGTGGGCACGGTTCGGCGCCGCACCTGGCCCGCGACCCGATCACCGCCGCCGCCGACATGGTGACCTCGCTGCAGACGATGATCACCCGGACGTTCGACGTCTTCGACCCGGTGGTGCTCTCGGTCGGGGTGATCAACGGCGGTACCCGGCGCAACATCATCCCCGACACCGCGTCGTTCGAGGCCACCGTGCGGCGCTTCAGCGAGGTGAACGCCGATCGGCTGCGCACGGTCATCGGCCGGGTGCTCGACGGGGTGGCTTCGACCCACGGGGTCACCGCCGAGTGGGAGTTCGTCGGTGAGTACCCGCTCACCGTCAACGACACCGAGCAAGCGGGCTTCGCCGCGGACGTGATCCGTGAGCTCGTCGGGGAGGAGCGCTACATGGAGCTGGAACGGCCGATCAGCGGTTCAGAGGACTTCTCCCGCGTGCTGCAGGCGGTGCCCGGCGCTTTCGTCGGGCTCGGTGCCTGCCCGCCGGACGTCGATCCGCTCCAGGCGCCGTTCAACCACTCGCCCCGGGCCCGCTTCGACGACAGCGTCCTGGCCGACGCGGCAGCCGTGTACGCGGGGCTCGCCGTCGCGAAGCTGGCGGTGCGGTCGTGAGCGCGCCGGGCGCCACTCAGTCGAAGGCGCGCACCATCGTCGGGATCGGCGTCGGCAACGCGCTGGAGTGGTACGACTGGAACATCTACGCCACGTTCACGGCGTACCTCGCGGCGCAGTTCTTCCACAGCGGCGACACGACGTCGGACGTGCTGAAGACGCTCGCGGTGTTCGCGGTCGGCTTCGTCGCCCGCCCGTTCGGCGGGTTCGTGTTCGGCTGGGTGGCCGACCGGCGCGGGCGGCAGCTTTCGATGATGCTGGCCGTCGGGCTCGCAGCGGCCGGCAGCCTGGTCATCGGGCTCACGCCGACCTACGAGACGATCGGCGTCCTCGCGCCGGTCGTGCTGGTGGTGGCGCGGCTCGCGCAGGGCCTCGCGCACGGCGGCGAGCTGCCGGCGGCGCAGACCTACCTGTCCGAGATGGCGCCGCGCGAGAAGCGCGGCCTGTGGTCGAGCCTGATCTACTTCTCCGGCACCTGCGGGATCATCGTCGGCACGCTGATGGGTGCCGTGCTCGCCACCGTGCTGACCAAGGACGAGATGGCGGCGTACGGCTGGCGGATCCCGTTCGTCCTGGGCGGCGTCTTCGGCCTCTTCGCGCTGTGGATCCGCTCGCGGATGCACGAGACCGACACCTACACCGCGGCGGCCGCGGCGATCGCGCCCGTCGAGCGGCCGGCGCTGTGGCGGCAGATCGCGGGGCACCGGATCCTGCTGCTGCGCGTGATCGGCCTGACGATGGGCGCCACGGTGATCTACTACGTGTGGGCCGTCGCCGCGCCGTCGTTCGCCATCACCAACCGCGGCATCGACGCGCGGGGCGCGCTGTGGGCGGGCGTGGTCGCCCAGGTGATCTTCGTGGCGGTGCTGCCGCTGTGGGGCATGCTCTCCGACCGCATCGGGCGCCGGCCGGTGCTCCTGATCGCGTGCGCCGCGATGGGCCTCCTGCTGATCCCGTTGAACGCGATGATCGGCAACAGCGCCGTGATGCTGGCCGTGGCGATGTCCATCGCGCTGATCATCATCGGCGGGTTCTCCTCGATCGGCCCCGCCGTGTACGCCGAGATGTTCCCGACGTCGATCCGGGCCGCCGGGCTGGGCGTGCCGTACTCGATCGCGGTCGCGCTGTTCGGTGGCACCGCGCCCTACCTGCAGGCCTGGTTCGCCTCGATCGGCGCGCCCGGCGCGTTCTACTGGTACGCGATCGGCCTCGCGGTCATCTCCGTCGTCACCGTGGTGCTCATGCCGGAGACGAAGGGGCGCGACCTCTCCTCGGACGACCACCTGGAGCTGCTCGACCGCCCCGCCCGCTGACGGACCTCACACAGCGCGCGGCCGCCGCACACAGGTTGCACCTTGTGTGCGGCGGCCGCGCGCTGTGTGACGTCGTTCGTCGCGCTACTTCTTGCCCTTCTTCGCCTTCGCCTCGCCCTTCTTCGCCTTCTTCTCCGGCTTCGCTTCGGCCTTCTTGGCCGGCTTCGCGGGGGCTGCGGCGAAGGACTGCTTCGACTTGGCCTTCTTCGCCGGCTTGGCCTCCGCGACGGGCTCGGCGGCCGCGACCGGCTGCGGTGCGCTGCCGTTGCCGACCGCGCTGCGGAACCCGGCACCTGGCCGGAACGCGGGTACCGTGGCCGCCGGGACGGCGATCGGCTCGCCGGTGCGGGGGTTGCGGGCCGTCCGGGCAGCGCGGGCCCTGCCCTCGAACACGCCGAAACCGGTGATCGACACGGTGTCTCCACCGCGGACGGTGTCCACGATGGTCTCGAGCAGCCCGTCGACCGCGGTGGCCGCGGTGCGCCGGTCGCCGAGGCGCTCGGCGAGCGCGTCCACGAGCTGGGTCTTGTTCATGCCGCCGACCGTAAGGCCTGGTCGGGGCCGGACGCCACGTGACACGCGCCGCTGAACCCGTTGGGGCACAACGGATTCACCGACGTGCGGGGTTCGTCAGACCTGCGCGGTGGTGGGCAGCCGGGACGGGCGGGCCGCCTCGAACGCGGCGATCTCCTCGGCGTGCCGCAAGGTCAGCCCGATGTCGTCGAGCCCTTCGAGCAGCCGCCAGCGCGTGTAGTCGTCGATGCGGAACGCCACCGTGAGATCGGCCGCGTGCACCGTGCGTTCCCGCAGGTCGACGGTGACCTCGGTGCCCGGCTGGTTCTCCAGCAGCTTCCACAGCAGCTCGACGTCGTCCTGCGCCACCTGCGCGGCGACGAGGCCCTGCTTGGCGGAGTTGCCGCGGAAGATGTCGGCGAACCGCGACGAGATGACGACGCGGAACCCGTAGTCCATGAGCGCCCAGACCGCGTGCTCGCGCGACGAGCCCGTGCCGAAGTCGGGGCCGGCGACCAGCACCGACCCGCGGTTGAACGGCTCCTGGTTGAGCACGAAGTCCGGGTGCTGACGCCACGCGGAGAACAGGCCGTCCTCGAAGCCGGTGCGCGAGACCCGCTTGAGGTAGACGGCCGGGATGATCTGGTCGGTGTCGACGTTGGAGCGGCGCAGCGGCACGCCGATACCGGTGTGGGTGGTGAAGGGTTCCATCAGACCAGGTCCTCCGGGCTGGAGAGGGTGCCGCGGACGGCGGTCGCAGCGGCGACCAGCGGCGAGACGAGGTGGGTGCGGCCGCCCTTGCCCTGGCGGCCCTCGAAGTTGCGGTTCGACGTCGACGCGCTGCGCTCACCGGGCGCGAGCGTGTCGGGGTTCATGCCCAGGCACATCGAGCAGCCCGCCGAGCGCCACTCGGCGCCGGCGGCGGTGAACACCTTGTCCAGGCCCTCGGACTCGGCCTGGAAGCGCACCCGCATCGATCCCGGCACGACCAGCATGCGCACGCCGTCGGCCACAGTGCGGCCGTCGAGGATCTCCGCGACGGAGCGCAGGTCCTCGATCCGCCCGTTGGTGCACGAGCCGACGAACACCGTGTCGACCTTGATGTCGCGCAGCGGCATCCCGGCCTCGAGCCCCATGTAGGCCAGCGCGTTCTCCGCGGCGATCCGCTCGTTCTCGTCGACGATCGTGGCCGGGTCGGGCACCCGCTCCGACAGCGGCAGGCCCTGGCCGGGGTTGGTGCCCCAGGTGACGAACGGGGTGAGCGCGTCGGCGTCGATGTCGACCTCGGCGTCGAACTGCGCGTCGTCGTCGGTGCGCAGCTGCCGCCACGCCTCGACGGCGGCGTCCCATTCCGCGCCCTGCGGAGCCCGGTCGCGGCCCTTCAGGTACTCGAACGTGGTGTCGTCCGGCGCGATCATGCCGGCGCGGGCGCCCGCCTCGATCGACATGTTGCAGATCGTCATGCGGGCTTCCATCGACAGGTTCTCGACGACGTTGCCGCGGTACTCCAGCACGTAGCCCTGGCCACCGCCGGTGCCGATCTTCGCGATGATCGCGAGCACGACGTCCTTGCTGGTGACGCCCTCGCGCAGCCGGCCGTCGGACGAGTTGATGTTGATCGCCATGGTGCGGAACGGGCGCAGCGGCAGCGTCTGGGTGGCGAGCACGTGCTCCACCTCTGACGTGCCGATGCCGAACGCCATCGCCCCGAACGCGCCGTGCGTGGACGTGTGCGAGTCGCCGCAGACCACGGTCAGGCCGGGCTGGGTGAGTCCCAGCTGCGGGCCGACGACGTGCACGATGCCCTGCTCGGCGTGGTTCATCGGGTAGAGCGGCACGCCGAACTCGGCGCAGTTGCGGCGCAGCGTCTCCACCTGCGTGCGCGAGACCGGGTCGGCGATCGGGAGCTCGACGTCGGTGGTGGGGACGTTGTGGTCCTCGGTGGCGACGGTGAGGTCCGGGCGGCGGACCTTGCGGCCCGCGAGCCGCAGCCCCTCGAAGGCCTGCGGGCTGGTGACCTCGTGCACCAGGTGCAGGTCGATGTAGAGCAGATCGGGCTCTTCACCCTCGCCCTTGCGGACGAGGTGGTCGTCCCACACCTTCTCCGCCAACGTTCTCGGGCGAGATTCGCGTCCCACGTCGGCCGCCTCCTCTGGACGTCTCACATTTCGGGAAGTTAATATCGTTTCGTGAGACAGTCTAGCGGCATCGGGGTGCTCGACAAGGCGGTAGGGGTGCTGCGTGCCGCAGCCGCCGAGCCGTGCGGCCTGGCCGAGCTCTGCCAGCGCACCGGGCTGCCCCGCGCCACCGCCCACCGGCTCGCCGTCGGCCTCGAGGCGCACGGGCTGCTGCACCGCGGCAACGACGGCCGCTGGCGCCCCGGCCCCACGCTGGCCGAGCTCGCCGCGGGCGGCGCCGACCCGCTCGTCGAGGCCGCAGGCGCCGTGCTGCCGCGGCTGCGCGACATCACCGGCGAGAGCGTGCAGCTCTACCGCCGCGACGGCAACCAGCGCGTCTGCATCGCCGCCGCCGAGCCGGCCAGCGGGCTGCGCGACACCGTGCCCGTCGGCAGCCGGCTGCCGATGACCGCAGGCTCCGGCGCCCGGGTGCTCGCCGCGTGGGCCGAGCCCGCCGTGCAGCGCGCCGTGCTGGCCGAGGCGTCGTTCGGCGAACGGGTGCTCGTCGACGTGCGCCGCCGCGGCTGGGCGCAGAGCGTCGCGGAGCGGGCGACGGGCGTGGCGAGCGTCTCCGCGCCCGTGCGCGACGGTTCGGGCCAGGTCATCGCGGCGGTGTCGGTGTCGGGGCCGATCGACCGCATCGGCCGCCGCCCCGGCGTGCGCTGGGCCGCCGACCTCCTCGCGGCCGCGGAGGCGTTGCAGCACAGGCTGTAGCCGGGCACTCGTCGAGAACGACGTTGCGGTGATCAACAAGGCTATTTGATCACCACAACGTCGTTCTCGACGCATTTGTGCAACCCGGAGACGGCCGTTACGGTGCGCCGCCCGTCCGTCGCGCAGCGCAGTGCCGCTACCGTGTGCCTCGACCTGGCCGAATGGGAGAGCGATGAGTTACGTGATCGGCATCGACGTGGGCACCACGCGCACGTCGGCGGCGATCTCCCACGCCGGTAGCGGACCGGGGGACATCGAGGTCGTCGCACTCGGCGACCGCGCCAGCTCCGTGCCGTCGGTCCTCTACCTCGGCGACGACGGCTCGATCGTGGTCGGCGAGGCCGCCGAGCGCCGTGCGGTCACCGACGTAGACCACGTCGTGCGCGAGTTCAAGCGGCGCATCGGCGACCCCACCCCGATCGTCGTCGGCGGCCGGCCGTGGGCGCCGGAGGACCTCTCCGCCCGGCTCGCCCGCTGGACGGTCGACCGGGTCGCGCAGCGCGAGGGCGGCCCGGCCACCCGGATCGCGGTCACCCACCCCGCGTCCTGGGGCGGCCACAAGATCGAGCTGATGGGCAACGCGCTGGCCGCGCAGGGCCTGCAGGTGATGTTCCTCGCCGAGCCGCAGGCCGCCGCCCTGCACTACGCCGCGGCCGAGCGGGTCGAACCGGGCTCCACGATCGCGGTCTACGACCTCGGCGGCGGCACGTTCGACGCCGCCGTCGTCCACAAGGACCCGATGGGCACGTTCACCCTGCTCGGCCGGCCGGAGGGCGTGGAGCGGCTCGGCGGCGTCGACTTCGACGACATGATCTTCGACCACGTGCGCGAGGCACTCCCCGACGCGTTCGACGCGCTGGACGACGACGATCCCGCGGCGCTCGCCGCGGTCGCGGCGGTGCGTCGCGACTGCCGGGAGGCCAAGGAGGCGCTCTCGTCCGACACCGAGGTGACGATCCCGGTGCTCCTGCCGGGCGCTCGCGGCTCGGTGCGGCTCCACCGCAGCGAGTTCGAGGCCATGATCGGCCCGCAGATCGAGGAGACCGTCGCGGCCCTGCGGCGCGCGATCAACTCCGCCGGTCGCACCCCGGAGCAGCTGACGGCGGTGCTGCTCGTCGGCGGCTCCTCCCGGATCCCGCTGGTCGGCGAACTGGTGTCGCAGCAGCTCGGACGGCCCGTCGCCGTCGACGCCGACCCGAAGAACGCCATCGCGAAGGGCGCTGCGCTCGCCCTCACCCCGGCCGCGGCGTCCGCCACGGGCGGGCACGCGCGGCGCCCGCTCGGCCCGCCCGTCGCCGGGCTGCCCGGTGGCACCGGCGCCTGGCCGGGCCCGTCGGGCACCGGTGGCACGCCGCCGCTGCGAGCTGCCGCGCCGATGCCCGCCCCGTTCCCGGACCGCCCGCCCGTGGGCGCCGCCGGGTACCGCAACGGATCCAACGGCCACGCCGGCGGGTACGGGTACGACCAGGGCGACGCCTACGGCGACGACTACGGCCCGTACGCCGAGGACTACGGCGTCGCCTACGCCGAGTACCCCGACGAGCCCCCGACCCGGCGCAGGTCACCTGCCCTGCTCGTGGGCGTCGGCGGTGCGGCCGCTGCGGTGGCGGTGATCGGGGCGGCGTTCCTGCTGCCGCACACGTCGGCGGTGATCACGCCGGCCGGGAAGGTCGCGGTGGACCTGCCGAACACCCCGGCACCGACGACGGTGGTGCCCACCTCGGAGCCGCGGCCGACGCCTACGCCGAAGCCGAAGCCTCCGGCGCCGCGCACCACCACCGTCGCGCCCACCACGACCGTGCCGCCCACGTCGAAGGAGCCGCCGCCCTCGTCGGAGCCGCCGTCGGCGAGCCCGTCGGCGTCGGCATCGGCGACGAAGACGCCGAATCCCGATGGCGAGGGCGGAACCGTCGGCCGCAACCGCGAGTAGCGGCTCGCTCGGACCAGGCGCAAATGACGAAAACGCCCGGGCTCGCAATTCTGCGAGCCCGGGCGTTTCGGTGTAGCCCCGACGGGATTCGAACCCGCGCTACCGCCTTGAGAGGGCGGCGTCCTAGGCCACTAGACGACGGGGCCTCTGAAACAAGCTCCGCAATCGTACAGCAGGTGATTGCGAGGAGTTTCGCTGGGGTACCAGGACTCGAACCTAGACTAACTGAACCAGAATCAGTCGTGCTGCCAATTACACCATACCCCAAGGGATCCGCGACCTGGCCCGGTCGCGCCCTGTGTGCACCACTGTAGCCGAGCGGTCGAGCCGGTTGCACACCGGCCCGGCGTCACCCGTCCGACCAGGTGAGCGGTCTTGTGGCAGACCTCCTGCCGCGCTAAATTCAACACATGACGAATATGGAGCGCACGACCTGCCTCGTCGTCGGCGGTGGCCCTGCGGGGATGGTGCTCGGCCTGCTCATGGCGCGGGCCGGCATCGAGGTCACCGTGCTGGAGAAGCACAAGGACTTCCTGCGGGACTTCCGCGGCGACACCGTCCACACCTCCACCCAGAACCTCATCGACGAGCTCGGCCTCGGCCCACGCTTCGCGCAGGTCCCGCACCGGCGCATCGAGACGATGCGCATGCAGTTCGACGAGGGCGCCATCACCGTGGCGGACATGCGCCGGCTGCCCGGCGCGCACCCGTACATCGCGCTCGTCCCCCAGTGGGACTTCCTCGACGTGCTCGCCGACGCGGCGGCCGAGGAGCCCACGTTCACCCTGCGCCGCAACGCGGAGGTGATCGACGTCGTCCGCGACGGCGACCGGGTGGTCGGCGTCCGGTACCGCGACCGCGTGGCCGGCACCGAGCACGAGATCCGCGCCACGCTGACCGTCGCCTGTGACGGGCGGGGTTCGGCCGTGCGCGCCGCGGCCGGGCTGGCGCCGCGCTCGTTCGGCGTGCCGATGGACGTCTGGTGGTTCCGGCTCTCCCGCCGTGACGGCGACCCCGTCGGCGGCGTCGGGCGGATCTCCACGGGCCAGATGTGCGTGATGATCGACCGCGGCGACTACTGGCAGTGCGCCTACCTGATCCGCAAGGGCAGCGACGGCGAGCTGCGCGCCGCCGGCATCGAGGAGCTGCGCCGCCGCTTCGCCGCGCTGCTGCCGTGGATGGCCGACCGGATGGCGGAGCTGGAGTCGTTCGACCAGGTCAGCCTGCTCGACGTGCAGCTCAACCGGCTCCGCCGCTGGGACCTCGACGGGCTGCTGCTCATCGGCGACGCCGCGCACGCCATGTCGCCGGTCGGCGGCGTCGGGATCAACCTGGCCGTCGCCGACGCCGTCGCCGCGGCCCGGATCCTCGCCCCGGCCCTGCGGTCGGGCGGCATCGTGCCGCGGTCGCTGCTGCACCGCGTCCAGCGCCGGCGGCTGCTCCCGACCGCGATCATCCAGGGCGTGCAGCGCGCAGCTCACAAGGGACTGTTCGGCCAGATCATGCGCGACGAGCCGACGCAGCTGCCGCACACCGCCACCGCCGCCGGGATGGCCGACGCCGTCATCCCCGACGCGCCGCTCGAGAGCCTCCCCCTCCCGTTGCGGCTGCTCCAGCGGTTCCCGGTGCTCCAGGGTCTGCCGGCACGGCTCGTCTCGATCGGCCCGCTGCCCGAGCACGCGCCGGAGTGGGCCCGCCGCCCCGCGACCCCGGCCCGCACCTGAGGACGTCACACAGCGCACGGCCCCGTCACACAGGTTGGGCGGTGTGTGCGGTGGCCGCGCGCTGTGTGAGGTCGCGCTGCTACGGCTCTGCGATGCCGCAGCGGCCCACCTGCCGGAAGCCGACGCGCTCGTAGACCCGCGTCGCGGACGCGTCACCGGCCGACAGGAACACCAGGTCCACGCCCGCCTTACGGGCCACCTCGGCCAGCCGCGCGGTGACGGCCGCCCCGATGCCCAGCCCGCGGTGGGTGGCCGCGGTGGCGATGCCGACGAGCTCCGCCACGTCGCCGCTGCGCTGGATCGACCCGGCCGCCACCACGCCGTCGGGGCCCGTGACGAGCAGCCGCGCGATCCGCCCCGCCGCCAGGTCGGCGGCCAGCGCGGCCACCGTCTGCGCCGTCGGCGCGGCCGGGATCGGCGCGCCGAACGCCGTCGACGCCACGATCAGGTGCGCGTGCGCCGCGGCGGCCAGATCACCGTCGGCCGGGCCGAGCAGCCGGGCCCTGAACCCGTCGGGGAACGGCATCGGGCGGGGCATCCCGTCCAGCACCATGATGGGGCACACCTGCACCGACAGGCCCGCCGCGCGCACCGCGGCGTCCATGGAGGGAGCCGTCGCGAACACCCACTCGAACGTCTCCGGCACACCCAGCCCGCGCTGCGCCGCCCGCACGCGGGCGACGTCCTCCGCGGTCACCGGGCCGGCACCGGGGATCGGGCGGGCGTAGAACGGGAATCCGGGCGTGGTCCGCGTGAAGATCCGCAGCGGCCCGGTGTCGGTCACCGTGGCCCACTGGCGCGGCACGGTGTCACAGAACAGGTCGATCCGCTCCATCACGAGCCCGATCCAACCCGATGCCGGTCGCGTCGGCGACGAGACCACCCACCAGCTCGGCCCGTGCACCGCTCGGGGATCAGCGGGCCGAGGTCGCCACCGGCCTCCTGGCCCGCAGTGCGGCGTAGGCCAGCGCGTCCACCAGCGCCAGCCAGGACGCCTCGACGACGTTGCCGTGCACGCCGACGGTGGTCCAGGCACCGTCCCGGTCCGCGCTCTCCACGAGCACGCGGGTGACGGCGGCGGTGCCGTGCTCGTCCTGCGCGCCGCCCGGGGTCAGGATGCGGACCTTGTAGTCGGCCAGCTCCACGTCCTGCAGCCACGGGCACGACGCGGTGAGGGCCGAGCGCAGGGCCGCGTCGAGCGCGTTGATGGGACCGTTGCCCTCCTCCGTCGCGATCAACCGCCGCCCGTCCACCAGCACCTTGACGGTGGCCTCGGCGACCACCTCCCCGTCGGCCCGGCGCTCGGTGATCACCCGGTACGACTCGAGCGTGAACGGGGCGGGGGCGCGGTCGCCGATCGCGGCCCGCATCAGCAGCTCCAGCGACGCGTCGGCCGCCTCGAACGACCAGCCCTGCGCCTCGCGCTCCTTCACGGTGGCGACGACCGCCGACGTGGCGTCGGGCCGGCCGGCCAGGTCCAGGCCGAGCTCGGCACCCTTGAGCTCGACACTGGCCCGGCCGGCCATCTCCGTGACCAGCACCCGCTGCCCGTTGCCGACGTCCACAGGGTCCATGTGGTTGTACAGCTCGGGGTCGACCTTGATCGCACTCGCGTGCAGTCCCGCCTTGTGGGCGAACGCTGACGACCCGACATAGGCCTGGTGGGTGTCGGGTGCGATGTTGGCGATCTCCGCCAACGCGTGCGAGGTGCGGGTGAGTTCCGCCAGGGCGCCGTCCGGTAGGACGGGCATCCCCAGCTTGGTCACGAGGTTCCCGACGACGGGGAACAGGTCGGCGTTGCCGGCCCGCTCGCCGTAGCCGTTCGCGGTGCACTGGACGTGCGTCGCGCCGGCCTGCACGGCGGCCACGGAGTTGGCCACCGCGCAGCCGGTGTCGTCCTGGCAGTGGATGCCCAGCCGGAAGCCGGTGCGGGCGGCCACCTCCGTGACGACCTCGGCGATGCCCAGGGGGAGCATGCCGCCGTTGGTGTCGCAGAGCACCGCCACGTCGGCGCCCGCGGTGACGGCCGCGTCGAGCACCCGCAGCGCGGTGTCGGGGTCGAACGCGTAGCCGTCGAAGAAGTGCTCGGCGTCGACGAAGACCCGGCGGCCCTCGCCCACGAGGAACGCGACGGTGTCCGACACCATCGCGCAGTTCTCCGCGACATCGGTGCGCAGGGCGCGCTCGACGTGGCGGCGGTCGGACTTCGCCACCAGCGTGACGACCGGCGCCTGGCTGTCCAGCAGCGCCCGCACCTGGGGGTCCACGGCCGCGGTCGTGCCGGCCTTGCGGGTGGCGCCGAACGCGACGAGCGCCGCGTGCCGCAGCTGCAGCTCACCGGCCGCGGCCCTGGCGAAGAACTCGGTGTCCTTCGGCAGCGCCCCCGGCCAGCCGCCCTCGATGAACCCCACCCCGAGCGCGTCCAGGTGCCGGGCGACGGCCAGCTTGTCGGCGACCGAGTAGCTGATCCCCTCCCGCTGGGCGCCGTCGCGCAGGGTCGTGTCGTAGACGTGGAACGCGTCTCCGAGCGGCGTACCGGCAGGCTGCGTGCGGGACATCCGGGGGCTCCAGTGATGGTTGCTGTGGTGGGTCGGGCAACAAAAAAGACCCCCCGCGGGTGCGAGAGGTCTGCGCGTCGGCCGGGTCCTGCTAGCCGACGCGCCTGCCGATAATGAGCGCTGCGAACTGCGTCATAGCGCAGAGAGTGGCACGGGCCGTCCCGCTGTGTCACATCTCGTTCCCACATCGTGGGAGATCCGCAGGTTGTAGTAGGGAGGGCGCATGTTCCGGACCACGGTGCTCCAGGTCCGCGCGCCCCTCGCTCCGAGAGTCCCCGGGCTGCAGCGCTACCGCCGCGGCTCGTCCTGCGGGAGCTGACGGCCGGGCGGTCGGCAGCGGAACGCGACGCGAGGCGGCTGTGGGCGTCGACCGGTCTCCCCGACGCCGAGTGGAACGTCCCCGTCCACCAGCTGGGGCGGGCGAGTTGCGGTGATCATGGGCAAAACGTCGCTTGTCGATCTCCGCGGACGACGTTTTGCCCATGATCACACACCGCTGGACCGCGGGAGGCCGGGCCGCCGCACCTCGGTGGCGGGAGGAGGCGGCCGGGGTCGGGCGAGCGGTTGTGCGGTGATCAAGGGCGAGATGTCGCTTGTCGATCTTGCTGAACGACATTTTGCCCTTGATCACCGCCACACCCACCACACGGGACCGTCAAGACACCGCCCGGCCTGGGATCGCGGCGTCTCCCGCCGCGAGAGGGCGGTCGGGGCGGGCTGTGCGGCTATACGTGCCGGGTTGGCGCCGGGGATTGTGGTGATCATGGGCAAAACGTGGCTCGTTGATCTCTGTGCGCCACGTTTTGCCCATGATCACCATGCCGACTGGCTGCGCTGGCTCCGTTGCAGCCAACCTGCGACGGCCTCAGCTCGTCGGCGCCGCCACGTGCGTGCTGACGAGGGCGGCGAGGCGGTCGCCGATCGAGCGGGTGTGGCCGGTGGCGCTGTGGTCGCGGGTCGCCAGGTCGAAGGCGACGGCGGCTTCGACGCGGCGGGCGGCGTCGACCTGGCCGAGGTGGTCGAGGAGCAGTGCCACGGACAGGATGGCGGCGGTGGGGTCGGCGATGCCCTGACCGGCGATGTCGGGGGCACTGCCGTGCACCGGCTCGAACATGCTCGGGTTGCGCCGCGAGACGTCGAGGTTGCCGCTGGCGGCGAGCCCGATGCCACCGGTGACGGCGGCGGCGAGGTCGGTGAGGATGTCGCCGAAGAGGTTGTCGGTGACGATGACGTCGAACCGGCCGGGGTCGGTGACCAGGTGGATCGTGGTGGCGTCGACGTGCTGGTAGGCCACGGACACCTCGGGGTGCTCCAGCGACACCTCCTCGACGATGCGCGACCACAGCGCGCCGGCGAAGGTGAGCACGTTGGTCTTGTGGACGAGCGTGAGGTGCTTGCGGGGGCGGCGCTCGGCCCGCGCGAAGGCGTCGCGGACGACCCGCTCGACGCCGAACGCGGTGTTGGTGGA
This sequence comes from Pseudonocardia sp. CA-107938, assembly GCF_050936315.1. NCBI lineage: Bacteria > Bacillati > Actinomycetota > Actinomycetes > Pseudonocardiales > Pseudonocardiaceae > Pseudonocardia > Pseudonocardia sp. CA-107938. Next base: position 137,877 of record NZ_JBNJNA010000001.1, read on the forward strand.
CACCTCGGTGGCGATCTCGTGCTCGGTGTCCTTGCGCAGGATGCCGCCGGTGCCGACGTAGGGACCCTCGGTGCCTTCGCGCACGACGACCATGTCGATCTCGTTGACGCCGGAGAGCGGGCCGCGCACGCCGGGGTAGAGCTTCGCGGGGCGCAGGTTCACGTGGTGGTCGAGCTCGAACCGCAGGCGCAGCAGCAGGCCGCGTTCGAGGATGCCGCTGGGCACCGACGGGTCGCCGACGGCGCCGAGCAGGATCGCGTCGTGCTGCTGGAGCTCGGTGAGCACCGTCTCGGGGAGGAGCTCGCCGGTGGCGTGCCAGCGGGCTGCGCCGAGGTCGTATGTCGTGGTCTCGGCGCCCGGGGAGACCTCGTTGAGGACCTTGAGCGCCTCCTCGATGACCTCCGGCCCGATTCCGTCCCCCGGGATGACCGCAAGGCGCATCCTGTTCCCTCTTCTCCTGCTCAGTTCCGTCTCGGCGGTCCCGGCTCGGGACAACCCGCCGCACGCTACCCGTAGCGACGGCGCGTGCCGGCGCTTCCTCACCCGTTGGTGGTCGCCCTCACGGGTGAACGGGGCGCCTGGGACGGCGCCGGTGCCCGACCGCGGGAGCGACACACCCCCTGAGCGGGCCATTGTGCCCCTGCCCGACGGCACACCGTCACCAGCCCCCCACTTGTCGTGACGGGATCAGCGCGGTGGCGGCACCACGAACGCGCGGCCACCGGTGGGGTTGCGATCCACGATGACCAGGGCGGATGTGCTCACCGGAGCCAGGAGCCGGGTGCCGTCGGTCACCGGGACGAGTGACGCCGCCGGCGGCGGCCCGAGGGTTCGGGGATCGATCCGGACGGCACCGGGCATCGCATCCACCACCCGATCGGGCGAGTCGGGGGGTCCGTAGTCGCCGCGGACGAGGGCGAGCATGCGGATCGGCCCGGCCCCGAGCACCCCCGGCCCGACGGGCAGCACCCACGAGTCGGTGTCGAACGTGTGGGTGTCGGTGCTGCCGTCGAACCCGTTGACGGGTTGCACGTCGACGACCCGCCCGTCGCTGGTGACCGTGCGGCTGACCAGCACGTCGGTGTCGGGGAGGGTGACGAGCTCGGTGGCGCGGTCCGGCCGGTCGTCGCCGTCGAGGTCCCACAAAACGGTCGGGTTGGTGGTCGTGCCGACGCCGGCCAGGTCGGCCCACGTGACGAACGCGACGGCCGTGGTGCCGTTCGCGGTGCGGGTGATGCCGACGTAGCGCAGGTCGGCGCCGCTGCCGGTCCCGTTGACGACGCAGCCGGAGGTCTGCTGCGCGGTGCACCGCGGCAGCTGCGGGCTCTGCGCGACGAGGGTGAAGACGCCGGCGCGGGAGACGTAGGCCTCCGGCCCGGTGCCCTGGTCGACGCCGCGGCCGCTGAACGCGAGGCGGTCCCCGTCCCGGGCGACGTGCAGCCTCGACGCCGGCCGCGGCGCCACCCCGACCGGCACGCGGATCGTGGTGCCGCCACCGGTGAGCTCCAGCCGTCCGGCGGCGTCGGCGAGGTACTGCCGCGCCCCGCCGCCCAGGTCGCCCTTCTGGACGAGCGCGAGGGTCGGGTCGGCGCTGCGGCGCAGCGCCGCCGGGTCGGGCACGCGCACCGTCACGTCCACCAGCGCGGCGCCGCCGGCCGGCACGCTGATCCGGGCCGGCGCGGCAGTGATCGTCACGCCGGGGGTGGTGGTGATCGGCCGGTAGCCGACGTCGAGGGTGACGGCCGCGCCGGTGCTGGTGACGCGGACGCGCCGGGTCGCGGTGAACGGCGCCCCCGGCGGCACGTCGACGGTGCCGAACCCGACGGACACCGCGCCGGGGCGATCGGCGTCCGTGGCCAGCACGGGCGGGGTGAGGGCGGCCCGGGCGTCGATGCGCCCGGCGCCGGCGCGCATCGGCGGCACGGGCCGCCGCTGCGGGCCCGTCACGACGTCGCCGTCGGCCGTGTTCATGATCGCCGCCTTGACCTGCGCCGGGTTCCAGTCCGGGTGCGCCTCGCGGACCAGCGCAGCGACACCGGCGACGAACGGCGAGGCCATCGACGTGCCCGTCTGGACGATGCGGCCGGTGCCCGAGCCGGACAGGGCGGACGTGATCGTGTCGCCGGGCGCGGACACGTCGGGCTTGATGATCGGGCCGTGCAGGCCGCGGGCGGAGAAGTCGCTGAGGGTGTCGGCGATCTCCGGCAGCACGACGGGACGGCTCCCGGCCAGCACCCCGGCCATCCGCACGCGCAGGCCGGTGGCGAGCAGCGGGCGCAGCGCGGCGGTCGTGGCACCGGTCATGCGGAACACGGGCACCTGCGTGTCGCCGCCGATCTGGCTCTCGCCGAACTCGGCCGTCCCGGCCGCGAGCAGCACCCCGGCTGCACCCGCGGCGGCCGCGCGGTCGGCGCGCTGCTTGGACTTGCACGTGCGGGCCGCCGGGTCGTCCGGCCACTCCAGCCAGACGATGTTGCCGCGCGCGCGGGCGGCGGCCTGCGCGTCGTACGGGCTGCAGCCCTGCGGGTCGCCGCCGGGCACGACGACGGGCAGCGTGCGGTCCAGCGTGGCGTAGTCCGGGTAGTCGGCGCTGTAGTCGCCGGCCAGTGGCGGGAGCCCGGCCACCTCGACGGCGTCGAGCAGCACGCCCGGATCGCGGACGCTCGCGACCGCGATCGCGTCCGGGCTGGTGCCGGGGGCCCCGCCGGAGTCGTAGACGTCGCCGGTGTTGCCGGCCGACGCGACGACGAGGACACCGTTCTCGGTGAGCGCGCCGACGAAGTCGTTCACCGGGTCGTCGACGGCGCCGTGCGGGGCGCCCAACGAGAGGTTGACGACGTCGACGCGGTCGCTGAAGTCGCCGTCGCCGTTCGGGTCGAGTGCCCGGTCGAGGCCTTCCGCGGCCAGCGCGGTGCCGCCGGTGCAGCCGAACACCTTGATCGCGTAGAGGGATGCGCCGGGTGCCGCGCCGGGTCCGATGCGCATGCGGTCGAGGTCGGCCGGCGTGAGGGTGCGGTGGTCGCCGCGGAACGTGCTGCCGTCCGGGCTCTCCCCCAGCCCGGCGGCGGTGCCGGCGACGTGGGTGCCGTGGCCCTCGCAGTCCAGCGGGTTGTCGTCGGGCTGCGGGACGGTGCGGGCGGGGTCGGTGGAGTCGGCGTCGTAGTCGTTGCCGGCGAGGTCGACGCCGCCCAGCACCTTCGCCGTGGGGAACGTCCTCGGGTCGGTCTCCGTCGGGTCGATCGCGGCGTAGGCGGCGGGGGTGCCGGGGCCGCCGAGGTCGGCGTGGGTGTAGTCGATGCCGGTGTCGACGATGCCGATGCGCACCCCGGTGCCCAGCCGGCCGGTCTGCTGCCAGGCGTTGACCGCGCGGCCGAGCTGGTCGGCGCTCGCGTTGCCCGGACGGACCGTCGCGAGCCGGCGGACGGACCGCACCCCCGGCTCGCGGGCCAGCTCGCGGGCGGTGGCCGCAGTGGCGTGCACGGCGACCCCGGGCACGGCGTTGGCGGTGCGGAACACGACGTCGCTGATCTCGCCGCCGCGGAACCGGGCCAGCAGGGCGTCGGTCTTCGCCCTGATCGCCGCCTTGGCGTCGGCGGCGGCGCGCCGGGCGGCGTCGCGGTCCTGCTGCGCCTTGGCGCGGTAGGCCTGGTAGGCCGAGGGCTGGTCGAACTGGACGAACAGGGTGACGGGCGGGGAAGCGGCGCGCGCCGGCGGTGTGGGGGCTACCACGGTGCCGGCCAGCACGACGGCCAGCACGAACACGCCCCGACGCACCACTGCTCCCCCTCGCCGCGCCCCACGTGCGGCCGCGGGAGAACGCTAGGGACGCCGGGGACGGCCGCCCGGCAGGCGAGGCCGCGCAGACCCCGCATCGGGTGGCGCGGTTCACCCGCCGGGGTTCCGGCGCGTTGATCATGGGCAAAACGTCGTCAGTCGATCTTGATCAGCAACGTTTTGCCCATGATCAACGCAACCCCGGTCGGCCGCACTACTCGTCGAACGAGATCAGCCGGGTCGTCGCCGCGCCCACCGATGCGCCGATCGGTTCCAGCACCGCCGGGTCGACGGGGCGGTCGACGCGCAGCAGCATGAGCGCGTCGGTGCCGTCGGTGGTCTGGCTGATCTGCGCGGCCTCGATGTTGACGGCGGCCTCGCCGAGCAGGGAGCCGACCCGGCCCATCACGCCCGGCCGGTCGGCGTACTCCAGGAGCAGCACCTCGCCCTCTGCGCGCAGGTCGAAGTGCCGCCCGTTGATCTCGACGAGCTTCTGCACCTGGTTGCGCCCGCTGAGGGTGCCCGAGACGGTGACGGCGGTGCCATCGGGCATCGCGCCGCGCAGCTGCACGACGCTGCGGAAGTTGGTGCTCTCCGCAGCGGTGGTGAGGTTCGCGGACACGCCCCGCTCGGCGGCGAGCGCAGGCACGTTGACGAACGTGACCTGGTCCTCGACGACGTGGGTGAACACACCGCGCAGCGCCGCGAGCCGCAGCACCGAGACGTCCTCGGCGGCGAGCTCGCCGGCCACGTCGACGGTGACGGTGCTGGGCACGCCGCCGGCGACCGCGTGCAGCACGATGCCGAGCTTCTGCACCAGAGCCAGCCACGGCCGGACCTCCTCGCCGACCACGCCCCCGACCTGCACGTTCACCGCGTCGGGCACGAACTCGCCGGCCAGCGCCAGCTGCACCGACCGCGCGACGTCGGTGCCGGCACGGTCCTGCGCCTCCGCCGTCGAGGCGCCCAGGTGCGGGGTGACGACGATCTGCGGCAGCTCGAACAGCGGGCTGGCGGTGGCCGGCTCGGTGACGTAGACGTCGATGCCGGCACCGCCGACGTGCCCGGACCGCACCGCCTCGGCCAGCGCGTCCTCGTCGACGAGCCCGCCGCGGGCGGCGTTGACGATGATCACGCCGGGCCGGGTGAGCGCGAGCTGGTCCTTGCCGATGAGCCCGAGGGTCTCCGGTGTCTTCGGCAGGTGGATGGAGATGAGGTCGGCGCGGCTCAGCAGCTCGTCCAGCTCGACCAGCTCGATGCCGAGCTGCGCGGCACGGGCCGGCGCGACGTACGGGTCGTAGGCGATCAGCGACGTGCCGAACGCGGCGAGCCGCTGCGCCACCAGCTGCCCGATCTTGCCCAGCCCGACGATGCCGGCGACCTTGCCGTTGATCTCAGTACCGGTGAACGCGCTGCGCGCCCACTTCCCGGCACGCAGGCTCGCGTCGGCGGCCGGGATGTTCCGGGCAGCGGCGAGCAGCAGTGCGACGGCATGCTCGGCGGCGCTCACGATGTTGGACGTCGGTGCGTTGACCACCATGACGCCGCGCGCGGTGGCGGCCTGGACGTCGACGTTGTCGAGGCCGACACCGGCCCGGCCGACCACCTTGAGGCGAGGCCCCGCGGCGAGCACCTCGGCGTCGACGAGGGTGGCGGAGCGCACCAGCAGCGCGTCCGCGCCGGCGACGGCGGCGAGCAGTGCCGGCCGGTCGGTGCCGTCGACGTGGCGGATCTCGACCCCGGTCCCGAGCTGGGCCACCGCGGACGGGGCGAGCTTCTCGGCGAGCAGGACGACAGGGGGTGTGGAGGCGGTGCTCACGGCGGTGTGCGCTCCCGGGTCGACGGACTGGTCCCGCGATCGTAGGACCGGGGCCCGTGGCTACTGTCGCCGCCGTGGAGCTGCACGTGAGCCTATCGGGTCGCACCGACCTCACGGGCCAGGTGTACCGGCAGATCCGCGCCGCGGTGCTCGACGGGCGGCTGCGCGACGGCGACCCGCTGCCGTCGGTGCGCCGGCTGGCGTCGACGCTCGGTATCTCCCGCACCACCGTCGGCACGGCCTACGAGCGGCTCGCGAGCGAGGGCCACGTGCGCACGCGTGGCGGCGCGGGCACGTACGTCGAGGTCCCGCACGAGGTGGCCGCCCGCTCGGCGGCCGGCTGCTCGCCGCTGCGGGCCCGGCCGGTGTGGGACCTCGTGGCCGAGCCGCCGGTGCTCGCGGTGCTCGACGTGCCGTACGACTTCCGGCTCGGCATGGTCGACGTGACCGAGTTCCCGTTCGCCGCGTGGCGGTCGCTCGTCGCCCAGCAACTGCGGCCGGGCCCGATGGGCAACGGCGGACACATCGACCCGGCCGGGCTGCCCGAGCTGCGCGCAGCGCTCGCCCGGCACGTCGGGGTGTCCCGCTCGGTCCGCGCCGCGCCGGAGGACGTCGTGGTGACCAACGGCAGCCAGCAGGCGATGGACCTGCTCGCCCGGTTGCTGGTCGAGCCCGGGGCTGTGGTGGCCGTGGAGAGTCCGGGCTACCGCATCTCCCGGCAGGCGTTCATCGCGGCCGGAGCGGACCTCGTCGCGGTGCCGGTCGACGGCGAGGGCCTGGTCGTCGACGCCCTGCCGGACGCCGCCGTGGCCGTGGTGGTGACCCCGTCGCACCAGTTCCCGATGGGTCCGGTGATGTCGCGGCGACGACGGGCCGCGCTGCTGGCGTGGGCCCGCCGCACGGGTGCCGCCGTGATCGAGGACGACTACGACAGCGAGTTCCGCTACGGCGGGCGGCCGCTGGAGCCGCTGCACGCGCTCGACCAGGACGGGCACGTGATCTACGTCGGCTCGCTGTCGAAGGTGCTGCTGCCGACGCTGCGGCTCGGGTTCGCCGTGCTGCCGCCCTCGCTGGTGCCGGCGATGCGCCGGGCGAAGCACGTCACCGACTGGCACACCGAGGTGCCGCTGCAGGCCGCGGCCGCGCAGTTCCTGCAGGACGGGCGCTTCGCCCGGCACGTGCGCAGGATGCGGACGATCTACGCGCGGCGCCACCACGCGGTGCGGGCCGCGGTGGCCGAGCACCTGGCCGGCCACGTCGCGGCGGTGCCGTCGCACGCCGGGCTGCACATCGCGACGGTGTTCCACCGACCGCGCGACCCGGACGCCGTCGCCGCGGCCGCGCTGGAGCACGGCATCGCGCTGCACCCGCTGCCCGCCGTCGTCGGGAACGGGCCCGGGATGCTGCTGGGCTACGGCGCCACCGCGCTGGACCGCATCGAGCCGGGGCTGCGGCTGCTCGCCCAGGTGCTGGACACGCTCCCGGCGCCGTGACCCTTCCGTGACCGTCCTGTCGAACCGGGCGCCTTCCGCACCTGCCGCCGGACACCTTGCCGGACGGAGACTGCCTGCGCCGTCCCGGCGCGGGGAAGCCGGGGGGAGTTCCCCCGCCGGGCGGCGATCAGCGTTCGGCCGGTCGGCGCGGGGGTTGAGGGTCGCCGCCGAGGTTGCGTTGATCATGGGCAGAACGTCGTTGCGGGATCGATCCAGCACCACGGTTTGCCCATGATCAACACCCCAGCCGCCCGCCCACCGCGGACGCCGAGGCGCCGGCGATCAAGGGCTAATTGTCGTTGCGGAATCGGTCCAGAACGACACTTTGCCCTTGATCAACGCAACCCCGGGCGGCCGACCCCTCAGCCGGGCCGGGTGGCCGTCACGAGCGACGTGCGCACCCACGGCCCGCCGAACCAGAACCGCGGGCCCAGGTCGCGCACCTGCGGTTCCAGGCCGAGCCCACGCAGCCGCTCGGCGTAGGCGGAGGTGTGCTGGATGTCGGCGACGGCGAGCCGGCCGCCGGGCCGCAGCACCCGCACGGCCTCGCTGATCGCCGCCGCGCGCCCCTCGGGGGTCGGGATGTTGTGGATCGCCAGGCTCGACAGCACCAGGTCGAACGAGCCGTCGGGGAACGGCAGGTCGGTCATGTCGGCGGTGCGCAGCTCCACCCGGTCGGCGACGCCCTCGGCGCGGGCGTTGGCGAGGGTGGTCGCCTCGGCGTTGCCGGACTGGTCGACGCTGCGCCACAGGTCGACGCCCACCGCCTGCCCACCGTCCCCGAGGCGGCGGGCGGCCGCCAGCAGCACCGCGCCGCGGCCGCACCCCATGTCGAGCACGCGCTCGTCCCCGCGCAGCCCCAGCTCGTCCAGCACGTCCGCCCAGGCGGCGAACTTGCCGCTGCGCGTCGCGTACAGGTACGACGCGGCGGAGCCGCCGAGGAGAGCAGCCAACGCGACCCACAGCGGGCGCAGCGCCCGCACCGGATAGCCGGTGACCGCCGGCACGAGCGCTGCCGCACCTAGCCCGACGAACGTGGCCGGCACGGCCGGCGCATCGATCCCGTACTCCCCGTGCCGCACGACCATGGTCTCGATCATGCCCGAATGCGGGCAAGGCCACCTCCAGGACCGATCCGGTCGTGAAGGTGGCCTTGCCGGCACGGGTGCGGCGGCTCAGGTGGCCTTCGTGCCCACCCAGCTCATGAGGCCGCGCAGCTTCTCCCCGACCTGCTCGATCGGGTGCGCGGCACCCTCCTGCTGCAGCTTGGTGAAGTTGGGGCGCCCGGCCTCGTCCTCCGCGACCCACTCGGCGGCGAAGCGGCCGTCCTGGATCTCGGCGAGGATCTTGCGCATCTCGTCCTTGACCGCCGGCGTGATGACGCGCGGGCCGCGGGTGAGGTCGCCGTACTCCGCGGTGTCGGAGATGGAGAACCGCTCGTTGGCGATGCCGCCCTCGTACATGAGGTCGACGATCAGCTTGAGCTCGTGCAGGCACTCGAAGTACGCGATCTCCGGGGCGTAGCCGGCCTCGGTGAGCACCTCGAACCCGGTCTGCACCAGCGCAGCGGCGCCACCGCAGAGCACCGCCTGCTCGCCGAACAGGTCGGTCTCGGTCTCCTCCTTGAACGTGGTCTCGATGACGCCCGCGCGGGCACCACCGATCGCCGCCGCGTAGGAGAGGGCGAGCGCCTTGGCGTTGCCGGACGCGTCCTGCTCGACGGCGATGAGCGCCGGTACGCCCTTGCCGTCGACGAACTGGCGGCGCACGAGGTGGCCGGGGCCCTTCGGCGCCACCATCGCGACGTCGACGTCGGCCGGCGGCTTGATCAGCTCGTAGCGGATGTTGAAGCCGTGGCCGAAGAAGATCGCGTCGCCGCTCTTCAGGTTGGGCGCGATGTCCTCGGCGTAGATGAAGCGCTGCTTCGTGTCCGGCGCCAGGATCATGATCACGTCGGCCCACTCGGACACCTCGGCGGGTGTGCCCACCGTGAGGCCCTCGTCGGTCGCCTTCTGCCGGCTCTTCGAGCCCTCCGGCAGCCCGATCCGCACGTCGACGCCCGAGTCGCGCAGCGACAGCGAGTGGGCGTGGCCCTGGCTGCCATAGCCGATCACGGCGACCTTGCGTCCCTGGATGATCGACAGGTCGGCGTCGGCGTCGTAGTAGATGTTCACACTCATGACGGTTCCGGTGGTTCCTTTCCTACGGGCGGATCGCGGCGGCGGTGATCGAGCGGGGACCGCGGCCGACCGCGACCATCCCGGACTGGACCATCTCGCGGATACCGTACGGCTCCAGGTTCTTGAGCAGCGCGGCGAGCTTCTCGGTGGTGCCGGTGGCCTCGATCGTGACGGCCTCGGGCGCCACGTCGACGGCCTTGGCGCGGAACAGGTTGACGATCTCCAGCACCTGACTGCGCACGGTCGGGTCGGCGCGCACCTTCACCAGCAGCAGCTCCCGCTGCACCGACGCGGCCGGCTCCAGCTCCACGATCTTGATGACGTGGACGAGCTTGTTGAGCTGCTTGGTGACCTGTTCGAGCGGGAAGTCGTCGACGGCGACGACGATCGTCATGCGGGAGACGGCCGGGTGCTCGGTCGGCCCGACGGCGAGCGACTCGATGTTGAACCCGCGCCGGGAGAACAGGCCCGCGACGCGGGCGAGCACGCCGGGCTTGTCCTCGACGAGGACGGAGAGGGTGTGGCGCTCGATCATGACTCCGCCTCGTCGTTCAGCAGTTCCGCGGTGACGGTGGAGACCTTGGCCTCGTCCGTGACCGTCCCCTTGATCACCGGCTCGTCACCGTCGAACAGCGGCCGGATGTGCCGGGCCGCCATGATCTCGTCGTTGCTGGTGCCGGCGGCGACCATGGGCCAGACCTGCGCGTCCGCGCCGACCACGAAGTCGATGACGACCGGCTGGTCGTTGATCTCCATGGCCTGCTTGATCACGCGGTCGACGTCGTCCTTCGACTCGGCGCGCAGCCCGACGCAGCCCATCGCCTCGGCGAGCAGCTTGAAGTCGGGGATGCGGTGCTTGTGCGTGCCGAGGTCGGTGTTGGAGTACCGCTCCGAGTAGAAGAGGTTCTGCCACTGCCGGACCATGCCCAGGTTGCCGTTGTTGATGATGGCGACCTTGATCGGGATGCCCTCGATCGCGCAGGTGGCGAGCTCCTGGTTGGTCATCTGGAAGCAGCCGTCGCCGTCGATGCACCACACGACGTCGTCGGGGCGGGCCATCTTGGCGCCCATCGCGGCGGGCACCGCGAAGCCCATGGTGCCCAGGCCGCCCGAGTTGAGCCACGAGCGCGGCTTCTCGTACTTGATGAACTGCGCGGCCCACATCTGGTGCTGCCCGACGCCCGCGGTGTAGACGGCGTCGGGGCCGGCGATGGCGCCGATCCGCTCGATCACGTACTCGGGCGAGAGCGATCCGTCGGCCGGCCAGTCGTAGCCCAGCGGGAAGGTGGAGCGCAGGTCGTCGAGGTAGGACCACCACTCGGAGATGTCGGCGCGCCCGTTCTCGATCTCCGCGCGCACCGCGTCGATCAGCTCGGTGATGACGTCCTTGCAGTCGCCGACGATCGGGACGTCGGCGCGGCGGTTCTTGGAGATCTCCGCCGGGTCGATGTCGGCGTGCACGATCTTCGCGTTGGGCGCGAAGCTCGCGAGCTGGCCGGTGACCCGGTCGTCGAAGCGCGCACCCAGCGCCACGAGCAGGTCCGCCTTCTGCATCGACCCGACGGCCGCCACGGTGCCGTGCATGCCGGGCATGCCCAGGTGCAGCGGGTGGCTGTCCGGGAACGCGCCGCGCGCCATGAGCGTGGTGACCACCGGGATCCCGGTGAGCTCGGCCAGCTCCTTCAGCTCGGCCGACGCCTCGGCCTTGAGCACGCCGCCGCCGACGTACAGGACGGGCTGCGCCGCCGAGGTCATCAGCTTCGCGGCCTCCCTGATCTGCTTCCCGTGCGGCCGGGTCGTCGGCCGGTAACCGGGCAGCTCCATCTCGGCGGGCCAGGTGAAGGTCGTCTGCTCCTGCAGCACGTCCTTCGGGATGTCGACGAGCACGGGGCCGGGCCGGCCGGTGCTCGCCAGGTGGAAGGCCTCGGTGATGGCGCGCGGGATGTCCTCCGCCCGGGTCACCAGCATGTTGTGCTTGGTGACGGGCATCGTGATGCCGGTGATGTCGGCTTCCTGGAAGGCATCCGTGCCGATCAGCGGGCGGGATTGCTGCCCGGTGACGGCGACGATCGGGATCGAGTCCATGTAGGCGTCGGCGATGGGGGTGACGAGGTTGGTGGCGCCCGGACCCGAGGTGGCCATGCAGACCCCGACCTTGCCCGTGGCCTGCGCATACCCGGTGGCCGCGTGCCCGGCGCCCTGCTCGTGGCGGACGAGCACGTGCCGGACGCGCGTCGAGTCCAGCAGCGGGTCGTACGCCGGGAGGATCGTGCCGCCGGGGATGCCGAAGACCACCTCGCACCCGATCTCCTCGAGCGACCGCACGAGCGACTGGGCGCCGGTCATCGGCACCCGGTCGAAGCGCTTCTGCGCCGGCTCGACGCGGTGGGTCTGCTCGGTGCGCGCCGGGGGCGGCCCCGGGCGGGGCGGCGGCGCCGGCTTGGGCGCGGACCGTTGGTTGGCGGTGGTCATCTGCGGTCAGCCTCGCTGGGTTCGGCTCGTGGCGTCATGGGTGGCCTGGGCATGAAAAAACCCTCGCCGCACGCTGGCGGAACGAGGGTCGGCGCGTCGTCGGCGGGGACTTGCTCAGGCGGCGACGCGCCGGAGAAGTACGAGGCCGATGAACGAACGCATGCGCCGGACGGTAGCCGCAGTCGTCCGCGGCCGTCAATTCTCTGGGAGGGCGGTACCAGATCGTGGGACGTGCGGGCGGGCGGGACCTGGCTCGCGCCGGATGCCATGCTGGTGACGTGAGCAGGGAAGAGAGCAGCGAGGCGCCGCACGCGGTGTTCCGTCCGTCACCCCTGGTCGTGCTGGTCGCGTTCGCCTTCGCGTTCTGCGCCACCCCGTTCGCGTTCGGGGCGCCGCTGTTCTGGCTGATCTACCTGATCCCGGTCGGGATGATCGTGTGGGCGGTGCGCACCCGCACCGTCGTCGACCCGGACGCGCTGACCGTGCGGCGCGTGCTGGGCGGGCGCACCGTGCCGTGGTCGGAGATCGCCTCGCTGCGGCTCACCAAGCGCACCCGGGTGCGCGCGGTCCTGTCCGGCGGCGACGAGTTCACGCTCCCGGCCGTGCACGTCCGCAACCTCCCGGCGCTGGCGGCGGCGAGCGGCGGCCGCCTGCCCAACCCGTCGGGCTGACGACGTCACACATCGCCGGGCCCGTTCACACACGTCCGAACGTGTGTGAGGCGGCCCAACTGTGTGTGAGGTGGTGGTGTGGGCCTGGACGCCTGCGGCGGGCTGTTCGGGCGGGCTCCGCCCGCCGCGACCTCACACACCGGGGGGCCCGTTCACACACGTCCGAACGTGTGTGAAGGGGCCCAGCCGTGTGTGACGTCGGTCCGTGGCCCGCTGGACACTGCCCCGGCGTAGCGTGGACGGGCAACGATCCCGCCACCTCTGGAGGCAGAGCCGATGCCGGCCCTCCGTTCCCGCGTCACCACCCACGGCCGCAACGCTGCCGGCGCCCGCTCCCTGTGGCGCGCCACCGGCATGACCGACGACGACTTCGGCAAGCCGATCGTCGCGATCGCGAACTCCTACACGCAGTTCGTGCCCGGGCACGTGCACCTCAAGGACCTCGGCGACATCGTGGCGGAGTCGATCCGCGCCGCAGGTGGGGTGGCGAAGGAGTTCAACACGATCGCCGTCGACGACGGCATCGCGATGGGCCACGGCGGCATGCTGTACTCGCTGCCGTCGCGCGAGGTGATCGCCGACGCCGTCGAGTACATGGTGAACGGGCACGCCGCCGACGCGCTGGTGTGCATCTCCAACTGCGACAAGATCACCCCGGGCATGCTCAACGCCGCGATGCGGCTCAACATCCCCACGGTGTTCGTCTCCGGCGGGCCGATGGAGGCCGGCAAGGCCGTCGTCGTCGACGGGGTCGCGCACGCGCCCACCGACCTGATCACCGCGATCTCCGCGTCCGCGTCGAGCCAGGTGGACGACGACGGGCTGGCGCTCGTCGAGCGCTCGGCGTGCCCGACCTGCGGCTCGTGCTCCGGCATGTTCACCGCGAACTCGATGAACTGCCTCACCGAGGCACTTGGCCTCGCGCTGCCCGGCAACGGCTCCACGCTGGCCACGCACGCCGCGCGGCGGGCCCTGTTCGAGCAGGCCGGGCGCACCGTGATGGACCTGGCGACGCGCTGGTACCGCGACGACGACGCGTCGGCGCTGCCGCGCAACATCGCCACGCGCGATGCGTTCGAGAACGCGATGGCGCTCGACGTCGCGATGGGCGGATCCACCAACACGGTGCTGCACATCCTCGCCGCCGCGCAGGAGGGCGAGGTCGACTTCGACCTGGCCGCCATCGACGCCGTCTCCCGCCGGGTGCCGTGTCTGGCGAAGGTGTCGCCCAACTCGGACTACCACATGGAGGACGTGCACCGGGCCGGTGGCATCCCCGCGATCCTCGGCGAGCTGCGCCGGGCCGGGTTGCTGCACGAGGACGTGCACACGGTGCACTCGCCGACGATGGCGGAGTGGCTCGACACGTGGGACATCCGCGCCGAGTCGCCCTCCGAGCAGGCCGTCGAGCTGTTCCACGCCGCGCCCGGCGGGGTGCGCACCACGCAGGCGTTCTCCACGGAGAACCGCTGGTCGTCGCTCGACACCGACGCCGAGGGCGGGTGCATCCGCGACGTCGCGCACGCCTACACCAAGGACGGCGGCCTCGCCGTGCTGCGCGGCAACATCTCCCCCGACGGCGCCGTGATCAAGACGGCCGGCATCCCCGAGGAGCTGTGGCACTTCGAGGGCCCGGCGCTGGTCGTGGAGTCGCAGGAGGAGGCCGTCTCGGTCGTCCTCACCAAGAAGGTCAAGCCCGGCGACGTGATCGTCGTGCGCTACGAGGGCCCGTCGGGCGGGCCGGGCATGCAGGAGATGCTGCACCCCACCGCGTTCCTCAAGGGCGCGGGCCTGGGCAAGGTGTGCGCGCTGATCACAGACGGCCGGTTCTCGGGCGGCTCGTCCGGCATCTCGGTGGGGCACATCTCCCCCGAGGCCGCGGCCGGCGGCGTGATCGGCCTGATCGAGGACGGCGACCACGTCGTCATCGACGTCGCGAGCCGCACGCTGAAGGTCGACGTGCCCGACGAGGTCCTCGCCGAGCGCCGCGCCAAGATGGAGGCGAGCGAGCGGCCGTGGCAGCCGAAGGACCGCGACCGCCCGGTCAGCAAGGCCCTGCGCGCGTACGCGGCGCTCACCACGAGCGCGGACAAGGGCGCGGTGCGCCGGGTCCCCTGACCTGCTCGCTATACGCAGGTGTCCTTACGCAGGAAGAAGACCGTACTTGCCGGTCCCGCACCTGCCGGCCGACGCTGCGGTGGTGAACGACTCCGCAGTACGTGAGCAGATCAGCACCGATCCCGACTGGTACGAGCCCCACGCGATCTCGCAGGCGATCCGCGTCGGCGACGTCGTGCACGTCTCCGGGCAGGCCGGCATCGACGAGCACGGCGCGACGGTGGCGACCGACTTCGACGGGCAGGCCCGGCAGGCCTTCGCCAACCTCGACCGGGTGCTGCGCGCCGCCGGGTCCGGGCTGGAGCACGTGGTCAAGGTGACGATCCTCGTCACCGACATGTCCGTGATCGACCAGGTGATCGCGCTGAGCCGCGAGTTCTTCACCGAGCCGTACCCGGCCGACACGATCGCCCAGGTCGTCGCGCTCGCTCGGCCCGACTGGCTGATCGAGATCGAGGCCGTCGGGCTGGTGGCGCGGGGGTAGGGTCGCGGGTGTGCGCGACACCGTCCGCAAGGCCGCGCAGAGCTGCCCCACCGAGCTCGCGATGGAGGTCGTGGGCGGCAAGTGGAAGATCGTCATCCTGGAGCACCTCGGGTCCGGCACGCTCCGGTTCGGCCAGCTGCAGCGGTCCCTGCCGGGCATCACCGCCCGGATGCTGACCCGCCAACTGCGCGAGCTGGAGTCCGACGGGCTCGTCACGCGCACCGTCCACGCCGAGGTGCCGCCCCGGGTCGAGTACGCGCTCAGCGAGCGCGGCGCGAGCCTGGCGCCGATCATCGCCCAGCTGCGCAGCTGGGGCGAGGACTACCGCACGGAGGTCGGAGTTGACTGATCCGCGCAGGTCCCGGGTGCGCGGGTGCCTGCTCGGCGGCGCGGTCGGGGACGCCCTCGGCGGGCCCGTCGAGTTCCACTCGACCGCGCAGATCCTCGCCGAGCACCCCGACGGCGTGCGGACGTTCGTCGACGGCGGGGCGGGCTGGCCGCCCGGCACGGTCACCGACGACACCCAGATGACGATGTTCACCGCAGAAGGGCTGATCAGCGGGGACGTCCACCGCGCGTACGACCGGTGGCTGGACACGCAGCTCCTTCCCGGACCGCCGGCCGACCCCGACGGCCGGCTGGCCGCCCTGCCGTGGCTCTACGCGCGCCGCGCACCCGGCACGACCTGCCTCGACGCGCTGACCGCCCGACGCAGGGACGGCCGGTTCGGCGCCGCCGCCGTCAACGACTCGAAGGGCTGCGGCGGCGTCATGCGGGTGGCCCCGGTCGGGCTGCTGAAGGACGCCGACGACGGGTGGGTCTTCGACACCGCCTGCACGTTCGCCGGCTACACGCATGGCCACCCGACCGGTCAGGTCGCGTCCGGTGCGCTCGCGGTGCTGGTCAGGCACCTCGTCGACGGCGCCGAGCTGCACACCGCGCTGGACACCGTCGACGCGCTGCTCGCCGAACGCCCCGACAGCGGCGAGACCGTCGCGGCGCTGGCCCTGGCGCGCCGGTCCGCAGCCCGCGACGTACCCGGCCCCGGCGCCGTCGAGACCATCGGTGGCGGCTGGATCGCCGAGGAGGCACTGGCGATCGCCGTGTACGCGGCGCTGTGCCACCCGGGCCCCGACGCGGTGCTCGACGCGCTGGCGCTCGCGGTCACCCACTCCGGCGACAGCGACTCGACGGGCGCGATCTGCGGCAACATCCTCGGCGCCGAGCACGGCGAGGCGGCGCTGCCACCGGCGCTCGTCGATGGTGTGGAGGGCCGCGCGGAGCTGCTGCGGCTGGCCGACGAGCTCGCCTGAGACTACGGGCGCAGTCCGCGCAGCAGCACCTCCTGCAGCCGCGTGGCGCGCTCGTCGCCGCCCTCCCCCGCCGCGGACTGCGCGACGCCGTGCGCCATCCACAGCAGGTCCCGCTCCTGGATGTCGTCGCGGACGGCGCCGGCGGCGCGGGCGGCGTCGACGAGCAGGGCGCCCGTCTCGTGCATCAGCCGGTGGCAGTCGACGAACACCTCGCCCTCCTTGCCGAGCGACTCCACGAGCGCGCCGGCCAGCGCGCTGCGCTCGCGCATGTGCGCGACGACGAGCGCCACCCAGCCCTCCAGCGCCGGCCCGGGCGGCAGCTCGTCGGCGAGCTTCCGCCCGCGCTGCGCGAGCTCGGCGACGGCGTCGCGGTAGGCGGCCTCCTGCAGCGCCTCCCGGGTGGGGAAGTGCCGGTAGAGCGTGCCTGGGCCGACCCCCGCCCGTTTTGCGATGTCGTCGAGGGACGCGCCGGCGCCCTGCTCGGCGAACACCTCCTGGGCGACGGCGACGAGCCGGTCTCTGTTGCGGCGTGCGTCGGCGCGCACCGGTACCCCCTTGCACAAACGGAGACTGTCTCCGTATGGTCTCTGGCGTTGAACGGAGACTACCTCCGTTTCTTGTCGAGGGGGACCCACCATGCCCGTCGTGCTCGCGGTCATCGTGATCGCGCAGCTCATGCTCGGCATCGACGCCACGGTCGTGGTCGTCGCGATGCCCACCATCGGCGCCGAGCTCGGCCTCGACGTCGTCGACCAGTCCTGGATCCAGACCGCCTACGTCGTCGCGTTCGGCGGGTTGCTGCTGCTCGGCGGCCGTCTCGGCGATGTGCTGGGCCGCCGCCGCGCGCTCGTCGGCGGCATCCTGCTGTTCACGGCGGCGTCCGCGCTCGGCGGGCTCGCCGACGCCGGGCCGTGGCTCGTCGCCGCCCGCGCGCTGCAGGGCGCCGGCGCCGCAGTCATCGGACCGAACGCCATGGCGCTGCTCATGCTGAGCTTCCCCACCGGCCCGGCGCGCGACCGCGCCCTCTCGATCATGTCCGCCGTGCTGAGCTCCGGCGCCGTGGTCGGCCTCGTGGTCGGCGGCGTGCTCACCTCGTCGGCCAGCTGGCGGTGGGGGCTGCTGATCAACCTGCCGATCGGCCTCGCCGTCGCGCTGCTGGCGCCGCGCGTGCTGCCCGAGACGCCCCGCACGTCCGGCGCGCTGGACCTGCCCGGTGTCGCGACCTCGGCCCTCGGCCTCGGCGCGCTCGTGTTCGGCCTGACCCGCGCGGCCGAGCACGGCTGGACGGCACCGGACGCGGTCGGCGGGCTCGTCGCGGCCGTCGTCCTGCTCGCGGCGTTCGCCGTGATCGAGCAGCGCGCCGCCCGGCCCGTGCTGCCGCCGGAGCTGCTGCGCGACCGCGGCCGGTCGGCCGGCTACCTGGCGTCGATGCTCGCGGCGGCCGCGATGTTCGGCACGTTCTTCCTGCTCACCCAGTTCCTGCAGGAGGTGCTCGGCTTCGACGCGCTCGCCGCCGGGCTCGGCTTCCTGGCGCTCATGCTGCCCCAGCTGGTCACCGTGCGGCTGGTGCCGCGGCTGCTCGCCCGGTGGCGCCCCCGCGTGCTCGTTCCGACGGGCGCGGCGCTCGCGGGAGCGGCTGCGCTGTGGCTCTCCCGGCTCGACGCGTCGTCGACGTACGCCGGCGGGCTGGTCGGGCCGATGCTGCTCATCGGGATCGGTGGCGGCCTGGTCTTCGTGCCGCTGACCCGCACGATCCTGGCCGCGGTGCCGCCGGAGCAGGCGGGTGCGGCGTCCGGGACGCTGCAGGTCACCCAGTACACCGGCACCGCGCTGGGGGTCGCCGTGCTGGTCGGGGTGTACGCCGCGGCCGGCCGCGCCGGGCTCGCCCTCCCGTCGGCGCTCGCCACCGGGATGCTCGCCGCCGCCGCGTTCGTCGTCGCGGTCGCGGTGCTGGCCCGGGCGGCGGACAGCGCCCGCATCACGTCAGAGCCTGGCGCAACCGGAAGTGCGCCGACCTCGCCGTCTCGATCATCTCGGCGACCCTGGCCGCGCCGAGGTGGTCGGCGGCGAAGCCCAGGTACTGCACGTGGACGTGCAGCTGCGCCCACGGCTCCTCGATCGCCCGCAACCGGTCCGCATGGTCGGTGAGCTGCGCGAACTCCCGCTCGTACGCGTCCGGCGAGCACTCGCCCTCCGCGACGGGCACGGCAACGTCGACGCCGGCGGGTGCGACTCGCGCGTTGCCCCAGTCGATGAGCACCGGCCCGTCGTCGTCGACGAGGACGTTGCCGCGGTGCGCGTCGGAGTGGGTGAGCGTGCGCGGCAGCAGGGCCAGCGCGGCCGTGATCGCGGGATCGGCGTGCCACCCGTCGAGCACGGCGGCCGCGGCCCGGTACTCCGGCTCGCCGGTGCGCTCGGCGCCACCCCGCACCGCGACGAGCGTGTGGTCGACGAGGCCGCGCCACCACCGCGCATCGACGACGGGCAGCCCGCGCGGGCGGCGGCGCCACCAATGGGCGTGCACGCGGGCGAGCACGGCCCAGATCTCGTCGGGGATCGGGTCCGCAGGCGTCAGCGCGACGCCGTCGACGTGCTCCAGCACGATCCAGTCGGCCCCGACGGCGAGCGCCTGCCCACGCCGGATCCCGCGGACCACCGCCAGCGCCCGCATCGCCGCGACCTCGGCCGGTCCGGTGCGCTTGAGCACGACCGTGCGCGGTCTGCCGTCGACGTCGAGCTCGACCCGCTCCACGCTGGACGCCACGTACCCACCGGCCAGCGGCCGGCGGTCGAGCACCTCCACCCGCGCGTCCCACCGCCGGGCGAGGGCGTCCGACCAGGTCACAGCACCTCCTCGCTGGCGCTCGTCGGCGCCGTGCCCGGCGGTGCTGCGCTGAATGGTGCCCTCGCAAGCTCGGTCACACCACCTCCTCGCTGGCGCTCGTCGGCGCCGTGCCCGGCGATGCTGCGCTGAATGGTGCCCTCGCAAGCTCGGTCACACGGCAGGACGGCGCAGCAGCACGTAGACCAGCACCCCGACCGCGACGCCGAGGATCAGCGCGAGCACGCCCCACGGCGCGGGCCGGCGGTGCCACGTGCGCCCGTTGTCGAGCGCGATGTGCCCGGGCCCGGTCAGCACGAGCGCGGCCGCGGCGAGCCCCAGCACCACGTCGCCCTCGACGGTGACGGGCGCGGTCTGCGCCAGCAGCGCCGCGCCCGTCGTCAGCGCGAGCGTCACCGTGTTGATCTTGACGGCCAGGATCGCGGCCGCGGCCAGCGGTGTGATCACGCCGAGCACCACGAACGCGCCCGCGACCACCTCCGCGACGCCCGTGGCCCACGCCAGCGCCGAGGCCTGCTGGTAGCCGGCCGCCTGCACGGACCGCGTGAACTCCCCGATGCCCGGGTAGCCCCACATCCCGAACACCTTCTGCACCCCGTGCGCGAACACGATCCCGCCGACCCCGAACCGCAGCAGCAGCAGGCCGAGGTCGGCCGCCGGGTTCCACGCCAGCTTGCGGCGGTTGTCCCGCGACGGCGTGGAGTCCGAGGCACCGAACCCCTTGCTGAAATCGGGGATCGTGGTCGTGGGGTCCGTCATGCCGGGGAGGGTAGCCGGATCGCCCCTCACCCGCCGCTTACCTCGCCGGTCCTACGCTCGGCCGAGTGGGACGTATGCGACGCGCCATTGCCGCGCTGGCGCTCACGCTCCTCGTCACCGGCTGCGCGACGTTCCCCGACAACGGCCCCCGCGAGTGGCACGAGAAGGTCGAGGACCAGGGCGAGCTCGGCGGGCCGCCCACCATCCCCGACCCCGCGCAGCCCCCGTCGACGATCCCCGGGCAGCCCGGCCGGCCGGGCCAGAGCGGGCAGGCGCCCCCGCCGGTGCGCTGCCCCGACCCGGACCCCCAGGTCGTCGCGACCTGCCTCGAACCCGTCGGCGCCGTCGCGCCGCTCCCCGAACCCGACACCGCGATCGTCGGCGAACGCACGACGGGCCGCGTCCTCAAGGTGCAGAAGGGCCGCGACCCCGAGCTGATCACGACGCTCGACGTCGACCCGGTCGGCGGCGGCGGCCTCACCGGACTGGTGCTCTCCCCCGGCTACGACGAGGACCAGCTGCTCTACGCCTACGTCACCACCCGCACCGACAACCGCGTGGTCCGCATCGCACGGGGCGAGCCGGCCAAGCCCGTCCTCGCCGGCATCCCGCGCGGGAGCGTGCACAACGCGGGTGCGCTCGTCGTCGACGTGGACGGGATGCTGCTCGCCGCCACCGGGGACGCCGGCGGGGCCGATCCGCGCTCGCTCGCCGGGAAGGTGCTGCGCATCGACACCCTCGGCAAGCCCGGCGAGGGCAACCCCGACGCCGCGTCGCCGGTGCTCTCGTCGGGGCTCACCGACCCGGGCGGGATCTGCGTCGAGCCGCAGACGCAGGTCGTGTGGGTCACCGACCACGCCGGCAGCCAGGACGTCCTGCACCGCGTCCAGCCAGGGGCGCTGCCCGCGCCGGCGTGGACGTGGCCGAACCGGCCCGGCGTCGCCGGCTGCATGGCCGTGCCCGGCGTGCTCGCCGTCGCGCAGACGCAGGGCGCCGCGCTCTTCGTGCTGCGACCCGGGCCGACCGGCGGCTTCACCGGCGACCCGGAGACGCTGCTGGTCAACACCTACGGACGGCTGTCCGCCGCGGCACCCAGCCACGACGGCCTGCTCTGGCTCGGCACCGTCAACAAGGCCGGCGGCAGCCCCGGCAAGACCGACGACCGCGTGATCCACATCCAGCCGCCGTCCGGCGGGGCGAGCAAGGCCTGAGAGGATCCGCTCACCATGAACACTCGCACCATCCGCACTGCGGCCATGGCCGCCCAGTTCGTGTTCGCCGTGGTCGGGCTCGCGCTGGTGCTCGCCGGCCTCCAGCTGCCCGGGTTGGTGCTCTTCGGCATCGGGTTCCTGCTGGCCGTGGTGCCGATCGTGCTGCCGAAGCCGCCCCCGTTCACTGTGCGGCTCACCCCGGAGCAGGTGGCGGCGATCCGCGAGGAACGCGACACCCGCGGGAAGTTCGCCGCGGCGCGCAGCCTGCGCAAGCAGTACCCGGGGATGCCGCTGGCGCAGGCGCTCGCGATGGTCCAGTACGCCTGACGTCACACATCGAGCAGGGACCGCACACACGTTCCAGCATGTGTGAGGTCCACACACGGTGTGTGACGTCGCTCTAGCCGGCGAGCACCGCCGCCGTGGCGTTGTCCCGCGCTCCGGCGGCCAGCGCCGCGTCCACCAGCCACTGTGCCGCGCGCTGCGGATCCGCCGAACCCGAGACGATCCGGGCGATCTCACCCGGCTCCAGCGTCCGGTGCACGCCGTCCGAGAGCAGCAGCAACGTGCCCGCCGGGCTCGACGCCGTGCCGACCGCGTCCGGGCGGACGGTGCGCAGGCTCGTCGTCACCACGTTCTCCCAGCGCCGGGCCACGCGCACGCCCTGCGCGCGCAGCTGCGCAGCCACCGTGTGCTCGTGGGTCACGGGCCGCACCACCCGCCCGTCGTGCAGCAGCGCGGCGGCGTCGCCCACCCACGCGACGTCCCAACCGTCCGGCCGGGCCGCGGCGACGACCAGCACCGCGTCACCCGCGGCCGGTGCCGCACGCACCGCCGCGGCCGCGGCCAGCACCGCGGCCAACGGCCCGCGGCCGGACGCCGCGACGTGCACCGCGACGTCGACCGCGCCCTGCGCGGCCAGCGCCGCTGCCGCCGTGTCACCGATCCCGTCGGCCACCGCGGCGACGCCGTCGCGCACCGCGACCGCGTCGGCGGCCACCGTCCGCAACCCCTGCCGCGTCGCCGATCCGAAGAGCAGCCGCCGCGGGTGGTCGAGGATCGTCATGACCCCAGGGTGCCCGCGGTACCTGTGGGGAGCCTGTGCGCGCGGTGAGGGTTCCCAGCGGGGGGCGTTGCCGGATGGTGAGGGCGGCGACCCTGCCACGGAGCAGGGCTGACGCGGGGGTCGACACCCGGTTGTCTGGTGCCAGGCCGGAAGCAGCAGCGACCGGCACACAGCCACCCGAGGAGCACCCGCCATGTCCCGCATCGCCGCCACCAGCACCGCCGCCCGCATCGCCCGCCGCACCGCCCAGGGCGCACTCGGCCTCGTCATCGCCGCCGCGGCGATGGCCGCCACCGGCACCGCCTACGCCGACGCCCCGCCGGACGCCCCGGTCGCCCCGGTCGCTGCGGCCGACGCCGACCTGACCATCACCGGCGACATCACGGGCCCGATCACCGACGCCTCCGCGACCTGCCACGACTTCGGCAACGGCGCCTACGGCTTCGAGCTCAAGGGCCTGGTCAACGGGGCCCCGGTCACCCTGACGTTCGACACCGCCTTCTTCAAGGGCGCCCACACCTACAACGCCACCGGCATCACCGACGACGACGGCGGCCTGGTCACACTGCAGACCGACCAGGTCCAGGTCGTCACGAACGGCGCCAGCAGCGGCACCTTCACCATCGACAAGGGCGAGCTGACCGGCTCGATCGACACCGACCTGAGCAACGACGGCCTGACCGCCCACATCAACGGCACGTGGTCCTGCACGACGTCGTGACCGTCCGCTCACCTCACACACCGCTGGGCCCGTTCACACACGTTCGGACGTGTGTGAACGGGCCCAGCCGTGTGTGAGGTCCAGTGTCCCGCGGGACACCTAGCTGCAGCGCTCGATGACCAGCTCGCGGACCCGCTTGGCGTCGGCCTTGCCCCCGGTCGCCTTCATGACCGCGCCGACGATCGCGCCGGCGGCCGCCACCTTGCCGCCGCGGATCTTGTCGGCGACGTCGGGCTGCGCGGCCAGCGCCGCGTCGACGGCGGCGACGAGCTCGCCCTCGTCCGACACGACCGCCAGCCCGCGGGCAGCCACGACCGCGTCCACTCCATCAGGACCAGGACCGCCCTCGCCGGCGAGCACGCCGTCGACGGCCTCCCGGGCCAGCTTGTTCGTCAGCTCGCCGGAGCCGACCAGCGCGATCACCCGCGCCACCTGGGCCGGGGTGATCGGCAGCTCGTCGAGGGCGACCTCGCGGGCGTTGGCCTGCTGGGTCAGGTACGCGACCCACCAGCCGCGGGCGTCACCGGCCGGCGCGCCGGCGGCCACGGTCTGCTCGATGAGGTCGAGCGCCCCCGCGTTGACGAGGTCGCGCAGCTCGGCGTCGGAGAGCTGCCACTCCTGCTGCAGCCGCGCCCGCCGCGCCCACGGGAGCTCCGGCATGGTGCCGCGCAGCTCCTCCACCCACTCCGCGGGCGGGGCGATCGGGACGAGGTCGGGCTCGGGGAAGTAGCGGTAGTCCTCGGAGGTCTCCTTGCGCCGCCCGGGACGGGTGCTCGCCGTGTCCTCCAGGAAGTGCCGGGTCTCCTGCACCACGGTGCCACCGCCGAGCAGCACGCCGGCCTGCCGCGACATCTCGTGGCGCACCGCGCGCTCCACCGACCGCAGCGAGTTGACGTTCTTCGTCTCGCTGCGCGTGCCGAGGATCCCGGAGTCCCGCGGCGACAGCGACAGGTTCACGTCGCAGCGCATCGAACCCTGGTCCATCCGCACGTCGGAGACGCCGAGCGACTTCACCAGGTCGCGCAGCGCGGTGACGTACGCCCGCGCGATCTCCGGCGCCCGCTCGCGGGTGCCCGGGATCATCTTCGTGACGATCTCGATCAGCGGCACGCCCGCCCGGTTGTAGTCGAGCAGCGAGTACTCGGCCCCGTGGATGCGCCCGGTCGCGCCGCCGACGTGCAGCGACTTGCCGGTGTCCTCCTCCATGTGCGCCCGCTCGATGCCGACGCGGAACGTCTCGCCGTCGTCGAGCACGACGTCGAGGTAGCCGTCGAACGCGATCGGCTCGTCGTACTGCGACGTCTGGAAGTTCTTCGGCATGTCCGGGTAGAAGTAGTTCTTCCGGGCGAACCGGCACCACGGCGCGATCGAGCAGTTCAGCGCCAGCCCGATGCGGATCGCCGCCTCGACGGCGCTGCGGTTCACCACCGGCAGCGAGCCCGGCAGGCCCAGGCAGGTGGGGCACACCTGGGTGTTCGGCTCGGCGCCGAACTCGGTGGAGCAGCCGCAGAACATCTTGGTCCGCGTCGACAGCTCGACGTGCACCTCGAGCCCGAGCACCGGGTCGAACTTCTCGACGACCTCGTCGAAGTCGACCATGTCGTAGGTCGGCGCGGTCATGCCTTCACCTCCGGCATCGGCGCGGGCCCGCGCGCGGCCTCATAGGCCGCCGCGACCCGGTACATCACGGCCTCGCCCAGCGCGGGCGCCATCACCTGCAGGCCGGTCGGCAGGCCGTCGGCCAGGCCGCACGGCACCGACAACGCCGCGGTGCCGGCCAGGTTCGTCGGGATCGTGGCCAGGTCGTTGAGGTACATCGCGACCGGGTCGTCGATCTTGTCGCCGATCGGGAACGCCGTGGTGGGCGTCGTCGGCGACACCAACACGTCGACCTGCTCGAACGCGGCCGCGAAGTCGCGCGCGATGAGCGTGCGCACCTTCTGCGCCTGCCCGTAGTAGGCGTCGTAGTACCCGGCAGAGAGCGCGTACGTGCCGAGCATGATGCGCCGCTTCACCTCCGGCCCGAAGCCGGACTCGCGGGTGGCCGCCATGACCTCCTCGGCGGAGGCACCCTGGTTGACGCGCAGGCCGTAGCGCATGGCGTCGAACCGCGCGAGGTTCGACGACACCTCGCTCGGCAGGATCAGGTAGTAGGCCGAGATGCCCGTGGTGAAGTGCGGGCAGCTCACCTCGACGACGTCGGCGCCGAGCTTCTCCAGCTGCTGCACGGCCGCGTCGAACGTCGACTGCACACCCGCCTGGTAGCCCTCGCCCGTCAGCTCGCGGACGACGCCGACGCGCAGCCCGGACAGGTCGCCGGACGCGCCCTGCTTCGCCGCGGCGACGACGTCGGGCACCGGCCGGTCGATCGAGGTGGAGTCGAGCGGGTCGTGGCCGCCGATCACCTCGTGCAGCAGCGCCGCGTCCAGCACGGTGCGCGCGCACGGCCCCGCCTGGTCGAGCGACGACGCGCAGGCGATCAGCCCGTAGCGCGACACCCCGCCGTAGGTCGGCTTGACGCCGACGGTGCCGGTGAACGCGGCCGGCTGGCGGATCGAGCCGCCGGTGTCGGTGCCGATCGCGAGCGGCGCCTCGAACGCGGCCAGCGCCGCCGCCGAGCCACCGCCGGAGCCGCCGGGCACGCGGTCGAGGTCCCACGGGTTGCGGGTGACGCCGTACGCCGAGTGCTCGGTGGAGGAGCCCATGGCGAACTCGTCCATGTTGGTCTTGCCGAGGATCGTGATCCCGGCCGCGCGCAGCCGCGCCGTGACCGTCGCGTCGTACGGCGGGCGCCAGCCCTCGAGGATCTTCGAGCCGGCGGTGGTCGGCATGTCCGTCGTCGTGAAGACGTCCTTCAGCGCCAGCGGCACCCCGGCCAGCGGCGACACCGGCTCGGCCGCGGCGTCGACGAGCGCGGCCGACTCCAGCGCCGCCTCGCCCGCGACGTGCAGGAACGCGTGCACGGCACCGTCGACCTCGGCGATCCGGTCCAGGTGCGCCTGCGCGACCTCGACGGCCGAGACCTCCTTGGTGCGGATCAGCTCGGCCAGCTCGGCCGCGGTCCTGCGGATGAGCTCCGACATCACTGCTCCTCGCCCAGGATCCGCGGGACCCGGAACCGGCCGTCCTGGCTCGCCGGCGCACCGGCCAGCGCCTGCTCCTGGGTCAGGCCCGGACGCAGCTCGTCGGGCCGGAACACGTTCTCCAGCGGCACGGCGTGCGACGTGGGCGGCACGTCGACCGCGGCGATCTCGCCCACCTTCGCGACCCACTCGATGATCGTGTCGAGCTGGCCGGCGAACAGGTCGAGCTCGTCCTCGGTGACGGCTAGCCGGGCCAGCCGCGCCAGGTGCGCGACGTCGTCGCGCCCCAGCGTCGGGCCCGCGGCTCCGGGATCGGCGGACATGTCCCTCCAAGGGGATCTGCACGGCAGGGGGGTTGCGGCGGAGGCTGCAGCGCCGGATCCGCCGTCGTCACAGCCAGTCTAGGCCCGGGCACCACAGGGTTCCGTGGCGGCCCGGGCCGCCAGCCCCGCTCAGGGCTCGATCGGCATCCGCGGATCGGGCTTGCCACCGGGCAGCTCGTCAGCAGGCACGACGAGCTCACCGGACAGCCGCAGCGGTGCCGAAGCGGTACGGGTGACACCGAGCCGGTCGGTGGCCGTGACCTGCACCGTCGTGTCGACGTCCGCGCCGGACACGCTGCGCACGACGCACGTCGGGCCGGTGATCGTCGTCGCCGCGATCCCGACGACGGGCGCCGGCAGGTCGGGCCGGCCGGTCAGCTTCCCGCCGATCCGCCACTCGTAGGTGACCGGTGCCTCCAGCCGCGTCGGCACGGCCCGGAACCGGACGGTGGTCGCGAGGTGGAAGACCGTCCCGGCGGCGGTCGTCCCGGCCTGCTCGCTGCTGTGGTCGAGCACCTGCTGGACGAGACGCACCCGCCGCGGGGTCGCCACCAGCGTGCCGTAGACCTCCAGGTCGTCGAGCACCACCGCGTCCACGGCGAGCGCACCGAACAGCTCCACGAGCGGCCTCGGGATCACCTGCACCGGCTCGATCGGCTTGGACGTGGCCGCCGTGATCGCGGCCCCGATCTTGCGGCGCACCGCGATGACGAGCGCAGCGATCAGCGCGGCGAGAACGCCGACACCCACAGCCCCGCCGGCGATCACGCCACCGATCAGCCAGGCGATCACACCGGCCACGATCGCGAGCACGCCGCCGAGCAGGATGCCGAGCAGCCTCAGCCGCACGTGCACGGAATGCGTCACCTCCCCCACGTCGACGTGCAGCGCGCCGTCCTGCGGGCGCAGCGTGAACGGCACGCGCAGCGACACGTCCGCCCTGAACAGGGGATGCACGACCGTCAGCTCGGCCGTGACGACGAACGACTTGGCGAGCGGGTCGGCGCCGTCGATGGCCACCTTCAGCTCGTGGATCACGATCGTCCGCCCGTCGGCCTCCTGCTCCAGCGACAGCCCCGCCCACTCGACGAACGGGACGGGATCCGTGCGCTGTGCCTCGTGCGTCGGCGCGGGCAACCCGGCCAGCTGCTCCGCGTGCTGCACCTCGCAGGCGATCGAGCGCAGCAGGAACACGTTGTCGAGGAACAGGCCGGCGGTGCGGTCCGCCGGCAGCGGCGAGCGCACCGCGGCGACATCACCCTCGGCGTCGGCGAGCAGGCTGGTGAGCACGGCGAGGCAGGCCTGCGTGTCGTCCTGCGCAGCGAGGAGGGCGACGGCGAGATCACGCATCCCGATGTCGCAGGTGTCGGGGCTCCCGCCGGGCAGATCGAACGGGAACGGGCGGGGGAAGATCCCGCCCACGGCGTCGGCGATCAGCTCCACCACCGGATCGAGCAGCAGCGGGACCAGCGGCAGGGGCAGGCCGAGCAGGGTGACCTCGACGCTCGCCCGGTCGATCACCATCTCCCGGTCGGTGCCGGTGCCCGTCGTGCCGAACGCGACGTCGAGCGTGATCTCGACCGTCAGCCCCGGCACCGGCGCGTCCGAGCCGAGCACGATCAGCACGACGCCGGCCGTCACCTGCAGCCGGACCCGGCCCTGTACCGCGTCGATGGCCGCCGTCGGTGCAACGACGACGTCGACGAGACCGAGGGAGCCCACGCCGTCGGTGGGCCCGAGGTCGGCGAGCGCCTCGGACAGGAACGGGCCGAGCAGGTCGGCGAGGATGCTGCCGAGCTGGTCGCCGCCGACGGCGAGGCAGGCGTCGAACCCGCCGAGCGGGTGCGTGGCCGGCGCCGCGGCCGGCTGCGCCACCGGCCGGATCGGGCGCGGTCGGCCGACCGTGACCGGCAGGCGGTCGAGCGCCAGGCCGGCCGGCAGGGCGGGCGCGCTCCGCCGGCTGGCGGCGACGGCGGCCAGCAGGGCAGGCGCGGCATCGGGCACGGCGGCGCGGAGCACGGCCTCCGGGTCGCGCAGGAACGCGGCGCGCGCCCGGGGGTCGCGTTCCAGGTGTGCGCGGAGGCGGGCGGTGACCCGGTCCTGCTCGGCGCGGCGCACGCCGGGCAACGTGGGCGCGCCGGCGTCGGTGTCGAGGTCGATCTCGAGACCGGTGAGCCGGGACGCGGGACGGGTGGTCGTCACGGTCATGGAGCACTCCTTCGCTGGTCGGACGGGGCAACCAGCGTCGAGCGGCGGGCCGGCGGCCGGTATCGGGGGAATTGACCGAAACCGGCGCCGCTGACGACACTCGGCAGGTGACGCTCGCCGCGGCCCGCTCGGCGTTGGCGCGCGTGTTCGCCGGCGCCGGCCTCGTCGTCGAGCTGACCGGCGAGCCGGGCATCGGGCGCACCCACCTCCTCGACGCGATCGCCGCCGAGGCCGGCGCGCGGGCAGCCGTGCGGCGCGGGGCGGCCGCCGGGCCGGACGCGTCCGGTGCGGAGCTCGCTGCCGCGCTGGGCGACGCGACGGTGCCGGCGCTGCTGGCCGGCCGATCCGATCGGCGCCCGCTCGTCCTGCTCCTCGACGACCTGCAGTGGGCCGATGCCGCCACCCACCACCTGCTCGCCGGTCTCGTGGCCGCACCGCGCGTGCCGGGGGTGCTCGTCGTGCTCAGCCGCCGGTCCCCGTCGGCGCGCGTGGCCTGGGCGGACGGTGTGGACGAGCGCTGGACGCTCCCGCCGCTCAGCGTTGCCGAGGCCGCGCCCCTGCTCGCCGGGCTGCCGCCGGAACGGGCGGCCGCCGTCCACCGGCGGGCGGGCGGGAACCCGTTCCTGCTGACGCACCTCGCCGCCGCAGCCGACGACGGCGTGCCCGCCGCCGTCGTGGAGGAGATCCGGGCCGAGGTCGAGTCGTTGCCGCCGACGGCACGGAGGTGGGTCCGCACGGCGGCCGTCATCGGCGAACCCGTCGATCCCGATCTCCTCGACGCGGTGGCGGAAGGCGGCCTCGACCCGGCTGGGCACGGGCTGCTGGTCGCCGACGCGGCCGGGCTGCGGTTCCGGCGTCCCGTCGTCGGGGAGGCCGTCTACGCCGGGACCGGTCCGGCGTGGCGGCTGGCCGCGCACGAGCGGGTCGCCGGCGCGCTGCAGGCACGAGGCGCGTCGGCCGCCCGGGTGGCGCCGCACCTGGAGCTGAGCGCGCGAGCGGGCGACGTCGACGCCGCCGCCGTCCTGGTGGAGGCGGGCGCCGCGGAGCCGGTCGTCACGACCGCAGCCCGCTGGTACGCAGCCGCGGTGCGGTTGCTGCCCGACGAGACGCCGCAGCGTTCCGCCGCGGTCGTCGCGCACGCGATCGCGATCGGCCGGTCCGGCCGGCTCGGGGAGGCGCGGCAGGCGCTGCGGTCGGCCGGATCGACCGACGCCGACGCCGTGCGGATGCTGGCCGAGCTCGACCGGCTACTGGGCGGACCCGATCACGGCACCGGCTCGCCGGGCCTGCACCTCGTCCGGGCGGACAGGCTGTCCGACGCGTGGGCCGGCCCCGCTGACCACGCCGCGGCGCTGCACCACGCCGTCGAGGCGCTGGTCGGTGGTGATGCCCGGGTCGCAGCGGAGGCCCGCGTCGCGGTCGCGGCGGCGGAGCTGGCGTGTGGCCGCACACCGGTCGTCGACGGCCCCGTCGATGACACCGTCGAGCTGCTGGAACGGCTCAGCAGGCTGGAGCTCGGTGCCGAGCGGCTCGCCGAGGCGACGCGGCACGCGCGGTGCGGCGTGGCTGCTGCCGAGCGGACCGGGCAGCCACTGGCCGCTGCCCGCGTGCACGCCACGTTGGCGACGTGTCTGCTGCGCTCCGGCCGGCTCGCCGAGGCCCGCGCCGCCGCGGACGCCGCCCGGGTCGCGCTGGCCGGCGTGCACCCGCCGCCGGCGCGCGACGTCGCGCGGACCACCGCGGTGGCGCTGCGCGTGGCCGTCGCGACGGGTGACCGGGCATCCACCGACGCCCGCATCGCCGAGCTGGACGCCGGCCCGTGCCCGCCGCGGGTGGCGCTGGAACTGGCCGCCGCCCGACCCGAGCGGGCGGCGGCGTTGCTCGTCGACGGGCCGGGGCTGCCCGGGCTCGCGCGCATCGACCGGCCCCGCGCGTACGCGCTGCTCGCCGCGGCCGACCCCGACCGCGCCCCGGAATGGGTCGCGCGTGCGGAGCTGGCCGCGCGGGGCGTCGACCTGCCGGGGCGTCAGGCGCAGGTGCTGCGGGCCCGGGCCGAGCTGCACCTGAGCACCGGCCGGGTCGCCGACGCCGTCGCCGATGCCCGCGCGGCGCTGGCCGCCTGCGCGCACCTGCCGGCCGACGCCGGACTGTCCGGCCTGCTCCTCGGCAGGGCACTGGCCGCGGCCGGTGATCCGGCAGCAGCCAAGGAGGCGTGGGAAGCGGCCCGCCCGCTGCTAGCCGGCAGCGCGGCCGACGCCTGCGCGCACCTGCTGCGCTCCGTCGGTGCGCGCCCGACCGGCCCGCGAACCGCCGCGAAGACCGGCGGAGACCCGTTGAGCCGCAGGGAACGTCAGGTCGCCGAGCTCGTCGGCGCGCAGCTCACCAACCGGGAGATCGCCGCCGCCCTGTTCCTGTCGGAGAAGACCGTGGAGACCCACCTCGCCGCGGTGTTCCGCAAGCTCGGCGTCCGCAGCCGCACCGCCGTCGCCGCCCACCTCCGCCGCCCCTGACCTACCACGCGCGAGTTGCCCGGATGGGGACCGCGAGTTGCCCGGGTCAGGACCGCGAGTTGCCCGGAGACCAGGGTCACGTCCACGGAGGTGGTGTACGACTTCGTCGCTGATCAGCGGCGTGGTGTCGGGGTGTGAGACGGCCATCGCGTGATCCTTCGAGTGCTCAGGTTCTCGAGGGAGGAGACGCGATGGCCGCGTTGGACAGTGTGGACGATGTCGCGGGCTGGCTTGATGACCGGCTCGCCGGGGCGGGCCCGGATCTGTTGCGGGCGATGGTCAAGCAGTTCGCTGAGGCGTTGATGGCTGCGGAGGCTGACGCGGTGTGCGGGGCGGGGTATCGCGAACGCAGCGTTGCGCGGGTGAACTCGCGCAACGGGTATCGGCACCGGGACTGGGACACCCGGGCGGGCAGCATCGAGTTGTCGATCCCGAAGTTGCGCTCGGGCAGTTACTTCCCCGACTGGTTGTTGCAGCGGCGTCGCCGCGCCGAGCAGGCGTTGGTGTCGGTGGTGGCCACGTCGTATCTGCTCGGGGTTTCCACCCGGCGGGTGGAGAAGTTGGTCGCTCAGCTGGGGATCGAGGCGTTGTCGAAGTCGCAGGTGTCGGAGATGGCCAAGAGCCTTGATGCCCAGGTCGAGGCGTTCCGGTCCCGGCCACTTGACGCCGGCCCCTACACGTTCTTGTGGCTGGACGCGCTGACTCAGAAGGTGCGCGAAGGCGGGTGCACGGTGTTGGTGCACGCGCTGGTCGCGGTGGGGATCACCGAGGGTGGGCAACGCGAGGTGCTTGGTGTGGACGTGGCCTCGGGCGAGGACGGGGCCGGCTGGTTGGCGTTCCTGCGTTCGTTGGTGGCCCGGGGCTTGTCCGGGGTGGCGTTGGTGGTCTCAGATGCCCATGCCGGGCTGGTCGAGGCCATCGGCGCCACCTTGAGCGGGGCCAGTTGGCAACGGTGTCGCACCCACTACGCCCGTAACTTGGCCACCAAGGTGCCGAAATCGGCGCAGCCGTGGGTGCTGACGCTGTTGCGCACCATCTTCGACCAACCCGATGCCGACGAGGTCCACGCCCAGTTCGATCGGGTCGTCGAGGGCCTGGAGGCGAAGTTCCCCGCCGCAGCCGAGCATCTGGACTCCGCGCGGGCCGACCTGTTGGCGTTCACCCCGTTCCCGCGGGTGATCTGGCGCCAGATCTGGTCGAACAACCCCCAGGAACGGTTGAACAAGGAGATCCGCCGCCGCACCGACGTGGTCGGGATCTTCCCCGACCGGGCCGCGGTCATCCGCCTGGTCGGGGCCGTGCTGGCCGAGCAGACCGACGAATGGGCCGAGCAACGCCGCTACATGGGCGTGGAAGTCCTCGCCAAAGCCCGCCAAACCCGCCAACCCGCACCACCACCGCCAGAAGAAGTGGTGACACCGACCGCGATCAGCGCCTAACCTGCACCCACGAAGGACACGAGGTGGACCGTCTCCATCCACCACTCCCGTGGACGTGACCCGGACCAGGACCGCGAGTCGCCCAGCCTCGGCCCGCGAGTTGCCCAGATCGGGACCGCGAGTTGCCCGGTCCGGCCCGCGAGTTGCCCAGATCGGGACCGCGAGTTGCCCGGATCGGGGCGGCGAGTGCGGCTCACGCGCCGGCGAGTCGTGGCTCTCAGGCCCGCGAGTCGCGGATTTCGGAACGGCGAGTCGCGGATTTCGGGACGGCGAGTCGCGGATTTCGGGACGGCGAGATGAGGAATCCGCGACGGCGATCGGTTCCGAGGGCAGCCAACTCGGCGTCCTGATCCGGGCAACTCGCGGTCCTGACCCGGGCAACTCGCGGGCCCCATCCGGGCAACTCGCGGGCCCTATTCGGGCAACTCGCCGGGCCCCATCCGGGGCAACTCGCCGGACCGATCCGGGCAACTCGCCGGACCGAGAACCACGACTCGCCGGACCGAGAACCACGACTCGCGGGCTACTCCCCGGTGGTGAGGGCCTCGACCAGGCCGGTCCGGGTGCGGGCGCCGAGCTTGCTGCGGGCGCGGGCGAGGTGGCCGGCGACCGTCCGTTGGCTGACGACCAGCCGGGCGGCGATCTCGCGGTCGGAGAGCCCGGCCGCGGCCAGCGCGGCGACCTCCTTCTCCCGGGCCGACAGGCCCGCTGCGCCGCGACGGGGGCGCCTGCCCAACGCGCGCAATGCCTCAACCGCGGGTTTCCGCACGCTCTCCGCCCCGGCCGCGGCCGCAGCCGACTCGGCCGCCCGCAGCTCGCGGACCGCGCCGTCGCTGCGGCCGCACGCCGCCAACGCCTGCCCCGCGAGTACGCGGCTGCGCGCCACCTCGAGCGGGCACCCTGCGACGCCGAACAGCTCGACCGCCTCGGCCAGCGCCTCGACCGCCCGGACCGGGTCGGCGCCGGCCAGCAGCACCGCACCGCGGGCTCGGGCTGCGGCGGCGGTCCGGCCGGCGAGGCCGAGGCCGGCGGCAGCCCGGGCGGCGCGGTCGGCCCAGTCGGCGGCGGCCGCGTGCTCGGCGCGGGCCAGCGCGGCGTGGGTGAGGATCTCGTACCAGCGTGGCTGCCACGTCGGCTCGACGTGCACGAGGTCGGCACCACCGCCGATGTCGAGCAGCGTCGCCGCGGCCGCGCGCGCTCCGCCCGCTGCGAGGTGCGCCTCGGCGAGCACCGGCCCGCAGACCACCCGGCCGGCCACGTCGGACGGCGCGAGCTCGGCAGAGGTCCTGCTGCTGAGCGCGAGCGCGACGTCTGTGTCACCGCGCAGGAGCGCGGCTTCGGCGCGGGTCATGGTCGCCATGCCGAGTGCCAGGCGCGCGCCGGTCAGCTCCGCGGCGTCTCCGGCGTCCTCGGCCTCCCGCGCCGCGTCGGCGATCCGCCCGCGGGACAGCAGCGTGCACGCGAGCCCTGCCTGCAGCTCGGCCAGGACGAAGCCGAGCCCGCGGCGCCGGGTGACCTCGCAGCCCAGCGTGAACGTGGCCTCGGCCGCCGCGTAGTCCTCGGTGAACCACTGCGCCCAGCCGAGCCAGGCGATCACCCCGATGCGGCGGGCCACCTGCGCCTCGTCGAACCCGGCGGCGAGCAGCCCGGCCTCCGCGGCGCACGCACGGGCCGCCGGGACGTCACCGACGTGGTACTCGGCGACGGCCAGGGTGGCCGCGGCCAGCGCACGGAGGCCCGGATCCCCGCCGGTGCGGGCGCTCGCCATGGCCTCCGCAGCCGCGGCTCGCATCGCGCGGTAGTCGCCCGCGTGCATGCCCACGGCCGCGAGGGCGACCTGCAGCCGGGCCGCCGCTGGTGACCGCGGGTCGGCCTGGCCGGCGAGCGCGTCGTCGAGCAGCGCCCTGGCCGCGTCGTGGTGGCCCAGCTGGAGGTCGAGGTTCGCGGCGAGGACGACGACGTCGGCGCGCTCGCTGCCGGGTGGCACCAGCGCCGTCAGCTCGGTCAGCGCCTCCCGGGCAGCGGGCAACCGGCCGGCCGTGCCGAGCACCTTCGCGAGCTTGCGCAGGAGTCCGGCTCTTTCGGCCGCGTCGGACCCGACGAGGTCCACGGCCCCGCGCAACCAGCGTGCCGCGGTCGCGGGTGAGCGGCCGGTCACCTCGGCGGCAGCGGCCGTGAGCAGCGCGATCGCGTCCCGGTCACCCGGTCGGGCCGCAGCCAGCACGTGCGGGGCCCGCTCAGCGGGCGCCGCGCCCTGCGCCGCGAGCGTGGCTGCGAGCCGCGCGTGCGCCGCGCGTCGCCAGCGCGTCCCGGCGAGTTCGTGGACCGCTTCACGGACGAGCGGGTGTCGGAACCGGAACCGGCGCGGGTCGGGGGTCACCGTGACGAGATCGACGCCGACCAGTTCGTCGACCGCGTCGAGCGCCTCGTCGACGTCCAGCCCGGCGGCCGCGGCGGCGAGCACCGGATCGAACGGTTCCCCCGTCACCGCGGCCCCCTGGGCGGCCAGCCGGACCGGCTCGGACAGCGCGGCGAACTCCGCCCGGAGCGCGGCGAGCACCGACGTGGGCACCGATCCCCCGCGGTGTCGAGCCAGTTCACGCAGGTAGAACGGGTTCCCTCCACTGGACGCGACGAGCTCGGCCCGGCGGTTGGCGGGCACGCCGACGAGCAGGGCGGCCGCCACGTCCGCCGGTAGCGGTCCGAGCCGGACGTGGACGTCGCCGTCGATGGGCACGAGCGCCCGCCGCAGCAGCGGTGCGAGCCGACCGGTGCGGTGGCCGACGGCCAGCACCATGCCCGGTACCCGGTGGCGCAGGAGGTGCGCGAGCACCTCCGCCGTGGCCGGGTCGGCCCAGTGCACGTCGTCGACGACGACGAGCAACGGCTCGCGCGCCGCGATCCGGGCTGCGATCCGGGCGACGGCGCGGGCCGTGCGGTAGCGCTCGTCACCCAGCGACCCGAGGTCCACGCCGAGCGCGTCCGACCCGAGCTCGGCCCGTTCGGCGGCGCTCAACGCGTCCGTGAGACCGGCGGTGACAGTGACCAGCGGGCCGAGCGGGGCCCCGTCGTACTGGGTCGCCGCCCCGGCCACCACCCGGAAGCCCCGCGTCGCCGCGTCCGCGGCGAGCGCCGCGAGCACCGCCGACTTGCCGATCCCCGGTGCGCCTGACACCACGACCGCAGGGCCGGCATCCGCGCCGGTCAGAGCGCCGGAGAGCCGGTCCATCACGTCCTCCCGGCCGGGGAGGGGATCGACCCGCACGACTGCGCAGCGTAGAGAGCGTGACACCGGCCGGTCGAGAGATTCTGCGGCGCAGCATGCCGGTTCGGCCGCGGCCTGACAGAATCACGGGTCGGCGTGCCCGTGGACGCCGGCTGCAGCGGCGCGGCCGCTACGAGCAGCCTCTCCGACGAGCAGCGGTGGAAGGACGGGCGGCGTGTCGTTCCTGCTCCGGGTGGTACTCCCGGACCAGCCCGGCAGCCTGGGTGCGGTGGCCACCGCCCTCGGCGTTGCCGGAGCCGACATCCTCGGCGTGGACGTGGTGGAGCGGTCCGGCGGTCACGCCGTCGACGACCTCGCGGTCGAACTGCCCCCCGAGCGACCACCCGACGTGCTCATCACGGCCGCGGAGTCGGTGCCCGGCGTGCAGGTGGAGTCGGTGCGGCCGCACTCGGGGCACCTCGAGACCCACCGCGAGCTCGAGCTCATCGAGGCCGTCGCGGCCGACCCCGGCAACGGGTTGAAGCTGCTCGCCGACGGCGTGCCGCGCATCTTCCGCGCCGGCTGGGCGCTCGTCGCCGTCCGCGAGGGCACGCGCTCCTACCGGCTCGCGGAGAGCAACGCCGCGCCGGAGACGCGGGCCGGCGACCTCCCCTGGCTGCCGCTGGAGCGCGCCACCGTCATCGACCCGGCGAAGCACTGGGTGCCCGAGCCGTGGACGGACCTGGACACCGAGCTCGCCGCCGCTCCCATGGGCGGCGCACCGCAGGCGCTCGTCGCCGGCCGGGTCGGCGGGCCGGCGTTCCGTCCGTCCGAAGTGGCCCGTCTCGCACACCTCGCCGGGATCGTCACGACGATACTGGCGACGTGACCGAGCTTGCGAGGTCACCATTCAGCACAGCACGGCCCGTCATGACGCCGACGAGCGCCAGCGAGGAGGTGACGTGACGGCGAAGACCGCTGCCGACGGATTGGACCGGCCGTGGGCCCGGGTCCCCTCCTGGGTGGCCGGGGCGCTGCGCCCGGAGCTCGACGGCGCGTCCGACGAGATCATCGCGGCCGTGCGCGCCGAGGTGCCCGACTTCGCGCGGCCCATGACGGGCCGCTTCGGCATGCGCATCACCGAGGGCGTCACGGTGGCGCTCAACCAGTTCCTCGACCTCCTCGGCCGCGACGTACCCCTCACCGACGTGCGCATCTACCGGTCCCTCGGCCAGCTCGAGCACGGCGAGGGCCGCACGCTCGCCGCTCTGCAGGCCACCTACCAGGTCTCCAGCCGCACGCTGTGGCGCCGGCTCGCCGCGAGCGACACCGCCCGCACCCTGCCTCCTGAAGTGATCTTCCGGCTCGCGGAGGCGCTGTTCACCTACATCGAGGCGGTCTCCGCGGCGTCCGCCGAGGGGTGGGCCGCCGAGGAGACCGGACGCGTGGGCTCCGTGCAGGCACGCCGGCGCGCACTCGTCGAGGTGCTCGCCCGGCGGCCACCCGCGCAGGCGTCCGTCGCCGAGATCGAGGCGGCCGCCGCCGACGCCGGCTGGCACGTGCCGGCGAAGATCGTCGCACTCGTCGTCGAGGACGCCGTGGCCGTCGCCGGCCGGCTGCCCGGCGCCGTCGGAGCCGACCTCGGCCCGTCCGGGATCGTCGTGGTCGCCGCCCCCGACGAGGCCGGGATGGACCGCATCACCGTCGGGCTCCGCGGCCGCTCCGCCGTGCTCGGACCGGCTGTCGAACCGGCCGAGGCGCACCGCTCCATCGCCCGTGCCCGCGCGGTGTGGGCGCTGCACCGCGCCGACCTCGTCGAACCCGACGCGCTCATCGTGCACGCCGAGGAACACCTGCTCGCGCTGCTCGTCCACGGCGAACCGGAGATCGCCGACGACCTGCGCGAACGTGCCCTCGGCAAGCTCCGCGACCTGCCCGCCGGCGGCTCGGCCCGCGCCGAGGAGACGCTGCGGGCGTGGCTCGACGCGCACGGCGACGTCACCGCCACCGCCGGCCTCCTGCACGTCCACCCGCAGACCGTGCGCTACCGCCTCGCCGGCCTGCGCGACCTCCTCGGCGAGGCGATGGACGATCCGGTCCGCAGGTTGGAGCTGGCGCTCGCCCTGAGGTTCCCCGGAGAGCAACCGCCCGAGCAGTGACCCGCCCGCCGGCGCCCGCGAACCGCGGAGACCGCGACGGCGAGATGCGGGAACCATGACGGCGAGTGACCGGCTGCTGCTCCGTTCGGGCAGGAGCCGATCCGCCGTGCGCGCACACGCTCACCTTGCCCGACGGACACCTGTTACGCGGCAGGGCTGACGTTCGACGTCAGCGCTGATGTTCTTGCTCCTGCCAGACCGAGAACGCGTAGCCAACTACGCATGACCGCCATTTCCGCACGTGACAGCGTC
Source organism: Pseudonocardia sp. CA-107938 (assembly GCF_050936315.1). Lineage (NCBI taxonomy): Bacteria > Bacillati > Actinomycetota > Actinomycetes > Pseudonocardiales > Pseudonocardiaceae > Pseudonocardia > Pseudonocardia sp. CA-107938. The sequence continues at coordinate 175,979 of NZ_JBNJNA010000001.1, forward strand.
GGCGCCGGCCATCCCGGCGCTTCCACCATGCTTCCCATCACAGAAGGGCCGAGCCCATGTCTCGCCGAATCACCTGGAGCGTCGCCGCCGGCGCGACATTCCTGTTCGCCCTCACCGGCTGCACGCAGCAGATCGGCGGCGCGTCCGCCGCCCAGAACGCAGGTCAGGGGCGCAGCCTCTGCGCGATCGTGACCGAGCCCGTCAGCAAGGCGCTGGAGCAGGCCGGCGTCCACTCGGTCGCCCCGGCTGCGGGCGGCACCACCTGCACCTGGACGGACTCGCAGTCCGGGACGAGCGTCACGCTCACCCAGGTGGCGGACCAGCGCCCGGAGAAGGACGCCGAGACGACGGCGGTGCCGGGTGCCGGGACCGTCACGATCGTCGGCCCGCAGGAGGTGCGGTTCACCGTCGACGGCCGGCAGTTCCAGCTCAAGCTGGACTCGAAGGGTCCCGTGGACCCTGCGGTGCTGTTCCGCATCCTGACCGCCGTGTCCACGGCGCTCTCCGGCCAGAGCGGCGCCCTCCCGGCCGCGCCGGCTCCGCAGCAGGCCGGCAGCACCGCACCCTCCTCCGGCACCGGCGCCAGCACCACGCGCGGCGACTCGTCGGTCACCGTCACCGACGACAAGGGCCGTACCGTCGTCCTGCGCAACTCGTCGACGCGGGTGCTGGGCGGCGAGAAGATCGACCTCGATTCGGGCCAGTCGGTGCCGCTGCGCACCATCGCGACGGTCGACGCGACGAAGACGTCGACCGGTACCTCGCTCGTCATCACCCTCGCCGACGGCACCAAGGTCACCGGGCCGACGGGCAGCTACGTCACCGTCTCCGGCGACTCCGACGCCGGCAAGTACGAGCTGCCCTGGGTGAACATCACGAAGGTCGAGTTCCAGCGTGACCACCCGTTCGTCACGACACCGGACCCGAAGCTGGGCCCGTGGACGGCCGCGAAGGTCACGATCGCCGCCGAGGACGGCACGTCGAAGACGGTGACCGGCCCGAGCTTCCGGGTGCTGGGCGGCGAGGAGATCCGCCTCGACACCGGCCAGCAGGTGTCGCTGCAGCGGATCGCCAAGATCGAGACGACGCATCCGACCACCGGCACCGAGCTGCAGATCACCTTGGCGAACGGCAAGCAGGTCACCGGGGCCATCGGCGACTACATCGAGTTCACCGGCGACGCTCCGGGTGGCGGGCAGATCAAGCTGATGTCCTCCGAGGTGAAGACGGTGGAGGTCAAGCGCTGACCGAGAGGGGAGCACCCCGAGCGCGGGCCTTGCCCGGCTCGGGGTGTTCGGCGTACCGGCACCGGGGGTGGGAGTGGTGTGGCAGCATGCACCGGTCGGCGCGCGTGGCGCCGGGTCCGACGACGGGGACCAGGTCATGACCCAGGACGCCACCGCGGAGATGTTCGGCCCGTACGAGCTGCGCTCGCTGCTGGGCCGCGGCGGCATGGGCGAGGTGTTCCGCGCCTACGACACCGTCCGCAAGCGCACGGTGGCGCTCAAGCGGCTACCGCGCAACCTCGCCGGCGACGCCGACTACCAGGCGCGCTTCCGCCGCGAGGCCGAGATCGCGGCGCGCCTGACCGAGCCGCACATCATCCCGATCCACGACTACGGCGAGATCGACGGCCAGCTCTACATCGACATGCGGCTGATCGCCGGCACCGACCTCGCCGACGTGCTCGCGAAGGAAGGCCCGCTGCCGCCCCGGCGGGCGGTGGGGATCGTGGGGCAGGTGGCCAGCGCGCTGGCCGCGGCGCACGCCGAGGGCCTGGTCCACCGTGACGTCAAGCCGTCCAACGTGCTGATCAGCGTCAACGACCGAGGCGAGGACTTCGTCCACCTCGTGGACTTCGGGATCGCCCGCGACGAGAACGCGACCGGGCTCACCGTCACCGGCACCACCGTCGGGACGATCGACTACATGGCGCCCGAGCGGATCGAGCACGGCGAGTGCGACCACCGCGTGGACGTGTACGCGCTGGGCTGCGTGCTCTACGAGGCTCTGACCGCGGCCAAACCGTTCCCCGTCTCCGGGGCGGCGGCGAAGATGTTCGCGCACATCTACACGCAGCCGCCGCGGCCGTCGCAGAGCCGGCCCGGCATCCCGCCCGCGTTGGACGAGGTCGTCGCGATCGCGATGGCCAAGGACCCCGGGCACCGGTACCCGACCGTCACCGACCTCGCGACCGCCGCGCAACGCGCCCTCGACGGGCGTCCCGCGACGCAGGTCCGGCCGCCGACGGCCGCCCCGCCGCCGACCCGGATCTCGCCTCCCCAGGGCCACTCGGCGCCGCCTCGCACCGCCACAGCGGGCGTCGGGTGGACCACCGGTGGGCCGCCGACCGCGCGACCGCCGCAGCCCGCCAACACCCGGATCGCGTTCCCCGCCGGCCCTGGCACATCGACCGCGCACCACGAACCGCAGCAGGCTCCCGAGCGACGGACCGGTGGACGCCGCACCATCTACCTCGTGCTGGCCGCCATGCTCGTCATCGGCGGCATCACCGCCGCGGTGCTGCTCAACCAGCGGACCGGAACGGTGACCGGGCTGGGCACCACGGGTACCAGCGCTGACGTGACGCCGCCCGCGAGGGCACCGTCCGCCGCGTCGAGCGACACCGGGGGCGCCGCGCCGGTCGGTGTCCCCGCGGGCACGACGACCGTGACCGATCTGAACGGCAACGAGGTCCAGCTGCAGACCGCCTCCCTCGAGATCTGCACCTCCGACGGGCTGACGCTCACGACCGGTCAGCAGGTGCCGACCTCGCAGATCAGCCGGATCGACGTCACCGAACCCGAGGCGCGTGAGTTCGCAGTGTCGGTCACGCTGACGAGCGGGGAGCAGGTGGCGGGTCGGATGACCGCCGGCTGCCAGGTGTCGGGCACCAACAGCGTCGGCCCGTACGCCCAGCCGCTGGAGCGCCTGCAGACGGTCGTCGTCGGCCGCTGAGCCCGCCGCCGATCGGCGATACCGCAACGGCAAGAGGCCTGATCCGGGCGCTCCGGCCTGGCCTTACCACCTCGGCACCTGCCACACGGCAGGGCTGACGGGCACCTCTTCCGACGGTCTCCTTATGGCAGCGCAGCCGCACCGAGCGGCAATCGCCCAGCCCCCAAGGAGCCATGATGACCAGCACATTCGTTCGACGGTCCGCCGGAGTCGCGGTCCGCGGGATCGCCGCCTCCGCCATCGCCGGTGTCGCCCTGCTCGCCCTGGGCGGCCCCGCCCTCGCGGCGACGCCCGGGCTCGTCCCGGCCCTGGACGCCACCCAGCAGCAGGAGATGCTCGCGAAGCACAACGCGGCCCGCGCGGACGTCGGCGTCGCGGCGCTGGCGTGGGACGCGGGTCTCGCCGCCGACGCGCAGGCGTGGGCCGACCACCTGGGCCGCGACCTCGGCGGCAAGCTCCAGCACGCGCAGGGCACCGGCCAGGGCGAGAACCTCTACTGGAACTCGGATGCCGGATCGGACCCGTCGGCCGCGGTCGACAGCTGGATCGCCGAGCGGCCCAACTACGCCGCCGCTGCGAACAAGACCGACTACAACTCCCAGACCAACCCCGCGGCCAAGGGCTTCGGGCACTGGACACAGGTCGTCTGGCAGAACACCACGAAGGTCGGGTGCGGCACCGCGACGGGCGACTTCGGCGCCGTCACGGCCTGCCGGTACGCCCCGCCGGGCAACTACCAGGGCCAGCTGCCGTACCCGGGTGCCGACCAGACCACTCCCGCGAACCCGCAGAAGCCGGCCGTGAACGAGGCCGACTGCGCCTACAACCCGCAGGGCCGCGGCGGCTACGGCTCCTACGTCGACGGGCTCGCGCTCGACGTGCGTGACTGGGAGCAGGAGCTCACCACCGCGATCAACAAGTTCCGCAGGGACAACGGCGTGGCGGAGCTGACCTACTCCCGCCAGCTGGCCCGCCCGGCGATGTGGGCGAGCCTGGACGACTTCAACCGCGGCGACGGCCCGATCGGCGCCGGCCACCTCGACAGCCGCGGCATGGACGTGCCGGCGCGCGTGAAGTACTGCTCCGGCTACGAGGGCCGGATCTACGAGGTCGCCTACTTCGCCAAGAACGTGGAGGCCGCGAAGTGGCAGGCCGCGTTCGACTTCTGGACGTCCCACTCGCGTGACGCCCTGCTCGACCCGTCGTACACCACGTTCTCCGGTGTGCAGATGGCGTACGGGGGCGACGACGTGAACCGCAACCCCGCGTACTACACGCTGCTGCTCGGCGACCACTGAGCCCGAGCTCGACACCTGATGCCCGCCTCCCGGCCAGGGAGGCGGGCATCAGTCGTATCAGCGGTGCGCCGGATCGGCTCTACGATGTCGCGGTCGCGGACCCGAGAGAGGAGCACCGTAGGTATGGCCGGATCCGGTGCCTGGGTGCTCGTGCGGGAGAGCGGACCCACGTTCTCGCTGGTCCCAGCCGGTGTCCCGGCGGGGTCGGAACCGGTGACGGCCGGCCGCAGCGGGACGGTGCCGGTCGGGGTCCACCTGGTGGACGAGGGCATCTCGCGCATCGCCGTCACGCTGACCGCGCGCCCCAGCGGGTGGACGATCGACGTCGGCAACCGCAACGGCGCGGTGCTGCACCCGTGGGGGCTGGCGCCGCAGCGCGCACTGGCGACCCAGACCGTGCGGTGGCCGCTGGTGGCGGTGCGGATCACCGGGACGCGACCGGACCAGCAGCACCTGCTGCTGCTGGAGAACGACGAGTACGCGAACGAGGACGGTTCGACCGAGGGCGGGACGGTCATCACGCGGCTCAGCAACCCGCCGCCGCCGCTCGCGCCGGCGGAGCGGCAGATGCTGCAGCTCACGTTCCGCGATTTCCTCGCCTGGCCCCCGCCGACCACTCCCCCGCAGGCGCAGCAGCTCAAGCAGGTGGCGACGCGATCGGGCAAGAGCCTGTCGGGCGTGCAGGACCGGCTGCGCAGCGCGATGGAGAAGGCGTTGCGGTTGGGCCTGCCGAGCCCGACGACGCTGACCAACCCGGACTACCTGCACGTGCTCGTCGCCGCAGGTTATCTGCTGCCGCCGCGGCGCCCGCCGTTCCGCCGGACGGTGCGGTCGGATCAGGGCACGGCGGTACGACCCGGCTGAACCGCGACCGTAACGATCCGCGGCGGATCGCGAGTCACGGCATGATCGGACGACCCGAGCGGTGGGGGCATGGACAGACGGAACGCACCGGCACCGCCGCTTCAGGTGTTGTGGGCAGGCCGGTGGCACGACGCCCGCGCCGGCCAGCCGTTCGTCATCGGCCGGGCACCGGAGGCGCAGCTGCAGATCGACGATCCCGACGTGTCGCGGCGCCACATCGCCGTGATCCCGGTCGGGTCCGGCTGGGAGCTGCACGACACCAGCCGCAACGGCACCTTCGTCGCCGGCCGGCGCATCACGTCGATGCCGGTGGCCGGCGAGCTGTCGCTCACGCTCGGTTCCGGGCCGCAGGCGCCGCACGTCGTGATCCGGGCACCGGGCGGGCAGCCACCGCTGCGCCCGGCGCCGACGAAGCCGCTCGCCCAGGGCGTGCTGACCGGGCTGCACGACGTCGGCGGGCCGGTGGGTCGCCTGCGCATCGGGCGCGCACCGGACAACGACGTCGTCATCGACGACCTGCTGGTCTCGCGCTACCACGCCGAGCTGCGCCGTGGGCCGCAGGGCTGGCAGCTGGTCGACATCGGGCGGCGCAACGGCACGTTCGTCAACGGCCGCCCGGTCTCGCAGGCCCCGATCGGGCCCGGTGACGTGATCGGCATCGGGCACGCGCTGCTGCAGCTCGACGGCGACCGCCTCGTCGAGTACGCGGACGTCGGCGAGATCAACTTCCGGGCCGAGGGCCTGACGGTGCGCGCCGGCGACAAGGTGCTGCTCCGCGACGTCGGGTTCGCGCTGGAGGAGCGCAGCCTGCTCGCAGTGGTGGGGCCCAGCGGCGCCGGCAAGTCGACGCTGCTGCGCGCGCTCACCGGGTTCCGGCCGGCCGACGAGGGCCGCGTGAGCTACGCCGACCGCGACCTCTACGCCGAGTACGACGAGCTGCGCGCGCGGATCGGGCTGGTGCCGCAGGACGACATCCTGCACAAGGAGCTCACCGTGCGCCGCGCGCTCGGGTACGCGGCCCGGCTCCGGTTCTCGTCCGACGTGAGCCGGGCCGACCGCAACCGGCGCATCGACCAGGTGCTGCACGAGCTCGGGCTGGAGCAGCAGCGCAACCAGCGGATCTCCACCCTCTCCGGCGGCCAGCGCAAGCGCACCAGCGTGGCGTTGGAGCTGCTCACGCGCCCGTCGCTGCTGTTCCTCGACGAGCCGACGTCGGGGTTGGACCCCGGCCTCGACAAGTCGGTGATGCAGACCCTGCGCCGGCTGGCCGACGACAGCCGCACGGTCGTCGTGGTGACGCACAGCGTCGCCCACCTCGACGTCTGCGACCGGCTGCTGCTGCTCGCACCCGGCGGCACGGTGGCCTACTTCGGACCGCCGGCGGAGGCGCTGACCTACTTCGGCCAGCGCGACTTCGCCGACCTGTTCCTGCTGCTCGAACGCGACCGGCAGACCGACTGGGCGGAGCGGTTCCGCCGCTCGCCGCAGTACGCGCGCTACCTGGGCCGCGCGGCCACACCCGCGCGGCGTCCACCGGCGCCGCCCGCGCCTGCTCCGCGGCGCCAGTCGGGGCTGTCGCAGTTCGCCATCCTCTGCCGGCGCTACCTCGCCGTGATCGCCGCCGACCGGCAGTTCGTGCTGTTCATGGCCGGGCTGCCGCTGGTCCTCACGCTGCTCATGCACGCACTACCCGGTGACGCCGGGTTGTCGCTGCGCGAGCAGCTGTCCGGCGTGAAGGGCCAGCCCAACCTGCTGCTGCTCGTGCTGATCGTGGGCGGGGCGCTGATGGGCACGAACTCGTCGATCCGGGAGCTGGTCAAGGAACGCGAGATCTACCGGCGGGAACGGGCGATCGGCATGTCCCGGGCGGCGTACCTGGCGTCGAAGGTCGTGGTCCTCGGGATCATCACCGGGGCGCAGGCGGTAGCGCTGAGCGTGCTCGGCAACCTCGGCCGCCCCGGCCCCGACGATCCGCTGCTCCTCCAGCAGCCGATGGCGGAGATCGTGCTCGCGATGATCGCGATGACGGTCGCGAGCATGACGCTGGGTCTGCTGGTGTCGGCGGCGATCTCCAACGAGGACCGCGGCATGCCGCTGCTGGTGCTGCTCGCGATGCTGCAGTTCATGCTGTCGAGCGCGATCATCCAGGTGCAGACCGTGCCCGGGCTGGGTCAGCTGTCGTGGCTGATCCCCGCCAGGTGGGGGTTCGCCATGGGCGCATCGACCATGGCGATCCCCACCGGGCCGGAGTTCGTCCCGTACAGCGACAACGACCCGCTGTGGGACCACGACGCCGAGACCTGGCTGTTCGACCTGGCCGCGCTCGGCGCCGTGGCGGTGCTCTTCGTCGTCCTCACGGGTCTGCTGCTGCGCCGGCTGGAACCCAGGCGGCGCTGACGGTCACCGCCCGCCGGGGAGGGCGAGGCGGGCGATCTTGCGCAGCACCTTGAAGTACTGCTTGGGCAGGGGCCCGGTGGTGTAGTGCAGGCCGTTGCGCTCGCAGATCTCCCGCACCTTCGGGGCGATCTTGCGGTAGCGGTTGCTCGGCATGTCCGGGAAGCAGTGGTGCTCGATCTGGTGCGACAGGTTGCCGGTCATGATGTGGAAGATCGGGCCGCCGGAGAGGTTCGCCGAGCCCAGCATCTGGCGCACGTACCACTCGCCGCGGGTCTCGCCCTCGAGCCGCTCCTCCTCGAACGTCTCGGTCGGCTCGGGGAAGTGCCCGCAGAAGATGACGGCGTGCGACCACACGTTGCGCACGAGGTTCGCGACGAGGTTGGCCGCGGCCGTGGCGAGGAACCCGCGCGGGCCCTGCACGGCCGACAGGGCCGGGAACAGCACGAAGTCCTTGGAGAACTGGCGGATGGCCTTCTTGCGGAAGGCCTTCATCTGCGCCTTCGCCTCGGCCTCCGGCATGTCACCGGAGGCGCGGCGGTCCCACTCGAGGTCGTAGAGCGCGATGCCCCACTCGAAGATCAACGACAGCCCGAGGTTGGTGAGCGGCTGGATCAGCGCGATCGGCTTCCACTCCTGCTCGGGGGTGATGCGCAGGACCGTGTAGCCGAGGTCGCGGTCCTTGCCGCGGATGTTGGTGAACGTGTGGTGCTCGTAGTTGTGGGTCTTCTGCCACGCCTTCGCGGGCGTCGCGTGGTCCCACTCCCACGTCGTCGAGTGGATCTTCGGGTCGCGCATCCAGTCCCACTGCCCGTGCAGGACGTTGTGCCCGATCTCCATGTTGTCGAGGATCTTCGCGATCGACAGCGCGGCGGTGCCGAGCAGCCACGCCGGGGGGAACCGCGAGAACAGCAGCGCCGCGCGGCCGCCGACCTCGAGGCCGCGCTGCACGGCGATGACCCGGCGGATGTAGCGGGCGTCGGCCTCGCCGAGGGAGTCCATGACCTCGGCACGGATGGCGTCGAGCTCGACGCCGATGGCCTCCACCTGCTCGGGGGTGAGGTGGGCGGCGGAGCTCATGCGGGTGGTGTCGGCAGGGCCTACGAGGGCCAGGGGGGTCACGGTCATGGTGTTTCCCTAAAGGTCGATCTCGATGTCGCCCACCGCGCCGGAGACGCAGGTCTGGACGGACTGGCCAGGGGTGTCGCGCAGGTCGCCGGTGCGCAGGTCGCGCACGGCACCGGAGCGCAGGGTGCCGACGCAGGTGTGGCAGATGCCCATGCGGCAGCCGCTGGGCAGCAACGCCCCCGCGGCCTCGCCGGCCTCCATGAGTCCCTGCCCCGGGGCGGCCACAGCCGTGAGGCCGCTGGCGGTGAACCGCACCCGGCCACCGGGCACGCCCTCCGCGGCGACGGGCGGCGGGACGAACCGTTCGATGCGCAGACTGTCGGGATCACCGGAGCGGTCCCACAGCGCCGTGAGCGTGTCGAGCAGGCCGGCCGGCCCGCAGGCGTAGGCCTCGCGGGCCGCCCAGTCGGGCACGACGTCGGTGAGCCCGTCCGCGGTGAGCCGCCCGGCGGTGCCGGAGAGCCACGGCACGAGCCGCATGCCGGTCGCGGCGGAGATGCGGCGCAGCTCGGCGCCGAAGACGAGGTCGGCGCTGGTGCGGTCGGCGTGCACGAGCACGGACCCGTCCAGCGCGTCGGGCCGGCGGGCGGCGAGCTCCCGCACGATGCCCATGATCGGGGTGATGCCGCTGCCGGCGCCCACCATGAGGAGCTTCTCCGGCGGCGGTTCGGCCAGCACGAACTCGCCGGCGGGCGGCCCGATGCGCAGCACCGTGCCGACGGGCGTGGCGTGCGCCAGGCGGCCGGACACGACGCCGCCGGGCACCGCCGTGACCGTCACCGCGAGGAGCGGGTCATCGGGTCGCGACGTGACCGAGTACGTGCGCCACTGCCAGACGCCGTCGACGCGCAGCCCGATGCCGACGAACTGCCCGGGCAGGTGCCGGGGGTGCACCCGCCCGGTGCGCAGCACCAGCGTCGTGGTGTCGGCGGTCTCGCGGCGCAGCGCCACCACGCGGGCGTGCGGCTCGCTGCGCGACCACAGCGGGTTGACCGTGCCGAGCAGATCGTCGGGGAGCATCGGGGTGGTGAGCCAGCCGGCAGCGTCGCGCGCGCGGCGGCCAAGAGCAGCCAGGACACCCATGGCTCCCAACGGTATTGCGCACATCCCACAACCGGCCACGGCCTCGGCCACGGTCCACCGGGAAAATCTGTTGCGGAACCAACAAGGAAGGTCTAACGCCGCTCGGCGCCGAGCTCCTTCTTGATCCGCAACGCCTCGCGGACGAGGTCGTCGTTGCCGGTGGCGAGCCAGCCGGTGGGGCGGACGAGCACGTCCTCGAACCCGATGCGGGTGTCGAGGTGGTGGCGCAGCGCGTACTCGAGGACGGGCCAGCAGCCGTCCTCCTCGCCGTGCAGCAGGATCGGCACCTCGACGGGTCCGAGCGCCCGCATGATCCGGACGGCCTCTGCCGTGGCCGTCTCGGGATCCGACACGGTGGACTCGGCCAGCACGCGGGTGGTGCCCGGTGGCACGCCGTTGTTGCGCAAGGTGACGGCGTCGCCCATCGTCCAGACACCGAGCTCGACGCCGATGCCGACGGACGTCGCGGCCTTGCAGACCTCCACCCAGCCGCGCTCGTGCACGTTCACCGAGCACACGTCGGGCTTGCCGACACCGAGGTGGCCCCACGCCTGCACCGCCTGCACGCGGCGGGCCGGGTCGGGCTCGATCCAGCGGCCGGTGGTGACCCCGATCTCCATGCCGGGCACCTCGGCGCGGATCGCGGCGACGACGTCGCCGACGTACATCGGGTCGAGCGTCTCCTGCTGGTGCGGGTCGCGCGGGTGCACGTGCACCGACGAGATGCCGAGGCGGGCGACGTCGCGGGCGTCGCGCGCGAGGTGTCGCGCCAGCACCGGAAGGGCCGGGTGCGCGTCGGCCGGACGCGACCCGTTCAGGACTGCTTGGAGCATCGGGTCACCCCCATGACCGGCGAGACTAGTCGGTGCCTGAGCAGCGCCGTCACGGCAGGGGTACCGACCCGCCAAGATCATACCGCGCGGTATTCAGCCCTCGACGGTGGCGACCTCCCGCGCCGCTTCCGGACCCTTCTCCAGCAGCACCCGGAAGCCGTTCTCGTCGAGCACCGGCACCCCGATCTCCAGCGCCTTGTCGTACTTCGAACCGGGTGCCTCGCCGGCCACCACGAATGCGGTCTTCTTCGACACCGAGCTCGCCGCGCGGCCGCCACGCGACGTGATGGCCTCCTTGGCCTCGTCGCGGGAGAAGGAGTCCATCGATCCGGTGACGACGATCGAGAGACCCTCCAGCGTGCGCGGCACGGACTCGTCGACCTCGTCGACCATGCGCACGCCCGCGGCCCGCCACTTCTCGAGGACCTCCCGGTGCCAGTCGACCGAGAGCCAGTCGCGCAATGCCGCCGCGATCGTGGGCCCGACGCCTTCGACGTCGGCGAGCGGGCCGAGCGCCTCCCGCAGCGCCTTCGCCTGGGCGCGGGCGGCGGCGCGGGCGGCCTTGTCGGCCGCGGCCGCGCGCTCCTCGGCAGTGCCCTCGGCGGCTTCGGCCGCCTCCTCGCCCGCCTCGGCGGCAGCCGCCTCCACCTGCTCACCGAGGGGGTCGTCCGCATCGTCCGACCCGTCGGACGTGATCGCGAGACCGGCCGCCTCGGTGGCCACCCGGACCCGCTCCGCCGCCTCCTCGATCGCCTCCATGGAACGGAACTCGCGGGCCAGCGCCTGCGCCGCCGTCGGCCCGACGTGCCGCACCGACAACCCGACGAGCACCCGCCACAGCGGCCGGTCCTTCGCGGCCTGCAGGTTGTCGAGCAGCCGCTGGCCGTTGGCCGACAGGGTGCCGTCCTTCTTGCAGAACAGCGGCACCTGCAGCAACTGCTCCTCGGTGAGCCCGAAGACGTCGCCCTCGTCGCGGATCACCCCGGACGCGAGCAGCGCGGTGGCGGCCTCGTAGCCCATGCCCTCGATGTCGAACGCGCCGCGCCCGGCGACGTGGAAGAGCCGCTCCCGCAGCTGCGCCGGGCAGGAGCGCGAGTTGGGGCAGCGCAGGTCGACGTCGCCGGCCTTCTGCTGCGCCAGCGCGGTGCCGCACTCCGGGCAGTGGGTGGGCATGACGAACTCGCGCGCGTCGGGCGGTCGCACCTCGATCACCGGGCCCAGCACCTCGGGGATGACGTCGCCGGCCTTGCGGATCACCACGCGGTCGCCGATCAGCACGCCCTTGCGCTTGACCTCGCTGGCGTTGTGCAGCGTGGCCATCGCGACCGTCGACCCGGCGACGACGACGGGCTCCATCACCGCGAACGGGGTGACGCGGCCGGTGCGCCCGACGTTGACCTGGATGTCGAGCAGCGTGGTGGTGGCCTCCTCGGGCGGGTACTTGAACGCGATCGCCCAGCGCGGCGCCCGCGACGTGGAGCCAAGGCGCCGCTGCAGCGCCACCTCGTCGACCTTGACGACGATGCCGTCGATCTCGTGCTCGATGTCGTGGCGGTGCTCGCCCCAGTACGCGGTGTGCGCGATGACCTCGTCGATGCCGGTGAGCACCACGCTGCGCTCCGAGACGGGCAGGCCCCAGGCGCGCAGCGCGTCGTAGCCCTGCGACTGCCGCTCCAGGGCGAAGCCCTCGCGCTTGCCGAACCCGTGGCAGATGAGCCGCAGGTTGCGGGACGCCGTGATCCGCGGATCCTTCTGCCGCAGCGAACCGGCCGCGGTGTTGCGCGGGTTGGCGTAGACGGGCTTGCCCGCCTCCACCATCTGGGCGTTGAGCGCCTCGAAGTCCTCGAGCCGGAAGTAGACCTCGCCGCGCACCTCGACCAGCGCCGGCACGGGGAACTCGGCGGTGCCCGTGAGCTGCTCGGGCACCTCCTTGAGGGTGCGCATGTTGAGCGTGATGTCCTCGCCGGTGCGGCCGTCGCCGCGGGTGAGCGCGCGCGTGAGCCGGCCGTTCTCGTACAGCAGGTTGACGGCGAGGCCGTCGATCTTCAGCTCGCACAGGTAGTGCACCGCGCCGGGCTCGACGCCGCTGCCGAGATCACGCGCGACCCGCTCCGCCCAGCCGCGCAGGTCGTCGGCGGAGAAGGCGTTGTCGAGGCTCAGCATGCGCTCGAGGTGGTCGTACGCGGCGAACTCCGTGGCGAAGCGCCCGCCGACCTTCTGCGTCGGCGAATCCGGCGTGACCAGCTCCGGGTGCGCCTCCTCGATCGCCAGCAGCTCCCGCCACAGCGCGTCGAACTCGCCGTCGGTGATGATCGGCGCGTCGAGCACGTGGTAGCGGAAGAGGTGATCGGCCACCTCGGTCGAGAGCGCGGCGTAGCGCTCCTTGATCCCCGGCGTCGGTTCGGTCACCTGCGCAGACTATCCAGCCCCACCGACAGGTCGACCCCGCGTTTCCGACGGCGAGTCGCGCGTTCCGCCGCGGGGAGGTCCCACCCGGCCATGATCAATGACCGCATGGCAGAGGCCTTACAGGAGCTTTCCTGAGCGACGGAGCTGCTGGCGGATCACCAGCGCAACTGCGCGGCGGCCGTGACGAACGACCGGATCAGCGGGTCGGCGTCGACGTCTTTCCAAGCCACCACGAGACGACAGGGCGGGTGGTCGATGAGCGGGACGGTGGTGAGACCGTTGGGAACCTGGTGGGTTCCCGGGATGAGCCCGACGCTGCGGTTCCACAGCACCGCCTGAAGGCACTCGTGGGCGGTGCGCACGGTCGGGCCGGTGCGCTGCCCGGTCCAGAACGCGCTCCACACCGGGTCGGTGGCGGGTGGGAAGCGGAACCACTGGCGGTCGGCGAGCTCCGCGCCGGTCAACTCTGCGCGGGTGGCGAGCGGGTCATCGGCGCGCATCACGACCGCGACGGCGTCGGACCGCAGCTCGTGGACGCGCAGCCCGGAGGCGTCGAACGGGGCCATCGTGATCGAGACGTCGACGAGGCCGGCGCGCAACCCGCAGCTCGGGTCGGTGAAATCGCTCTCGCGCACCCGCACCTCGACGTCGGGATGGCTCTCGCGGAAGGCCTCCATCAGCAAGGAGCCGGCATCGCCGAGGACGCCGGCGAGGCTACCGACCGTCAGCGTCGACGGGCCGGATGCCGCTGCGGCCACGCGCTCGGTGGCGTGCTCGACCTGGTCGAGCACCGTGCGGGCCTCGTCGTAGAGCGCGGCACCTGCCGGGGTCATGCTCACCCCGGCCGCGGAACGGAGGAGCAGTGTGGCGCCGAGCTCGCGCTCGAGTCGTTGGACGGCGCGGCTGAGCGAGGGCTGCGCGATCCGTAGCCGCTCCGCGGCTCGACCGAAATGGCGCTCGTCGGCGATCGCGACGAAGTAGCGCAGCAGTCGTAGCTCCACGACCAGCGATGATAGGCAGCCGACATCGACGTGGCGGCGGCGGTCTTGGACGTCGGATGCGCGGCGGCGGAGCGTGTGAGGCATGAAAGAGGTAGCGATCGTCATGCCGACCGACGGGGAGATCCTCGAGCTCGGAGCGGGGGTGGTGATGCGCGTGCTCGAGGACGGCGGCACCACCGACCATCGCCTCGGCCTCACCGAGAGCACGCTCGCTCCGTGGACCGACGGCCCGCCGCAGCACCGCCACGGGTCCCACGACGAGGCCTTCTACGTGCTCTCCGGCGTGATTCGGTTCTCCGTCGGCCCCAAGGACGTCGACGCCGAGCCAGGGACACTGGTGATGGTGCCGCCGGGTGCACCGCACACCTTCGCCAACCTGACCGGCGATCCCGCGCGGATGCTGACCGCGTTCACGCCGTCGGGCTACGTCGATTTCTTCCGCGAGGCTCGCGACATCGATCCGGCGCGGATGCTGGAACTGCGGGCCAAGTACGACACCGTTCACAGCAACGAGTACGCACCGTGAGCATCGGCTACTGGATCGCCGCAGGACCGCTCGCGCTGTTCTTCCTGTACGCAGGCGCCATGAAGCTGGTGCGCAGCCGCGAGCAGCTTGAACCGATGATGGGCTGGGTCGACACAGTTCCCATGGCAGGAGTCCGCGCACTGGGCGTCGTCGAGGTGCTCGGCGCGCTCGGCCTCGTCCTGCCGCGGCTGACCGGCATCGCACCCGTGCTGACCCTCGCGGCCGCGACAGGCCTGCTCGTGCTGCAGGTCCTCGCGGCGGCGTTCCACCTGTCCCGTCGCGAGACCTCCGACATCTGGCTCAACGTCGTGCTGATCGTCATCGCCGCGATTGCGGCTGGGACCGACCTGATGAGCCGGTGACGACCCGCCGACGACCGATGCTCCGCGTACGCGCTGCGCCAGACTCCTGTCGGTGGCGCCGGGGCGCGCCGCGGGGCTCGCGCGCGTCGCACGTGGTGCGACCCCGACCAGACCGTCTGACACCGGGACCTCGACCTTGACCGCGTCGGCCCTTGCGCAGGGTGTCCTGCACGTGGTTCTCGACGGTCCGCGGCGAGAGCCGAGCCGCTCGTAGGCGCGCACGATCTCCCCCCGCAGCACCGGCGGGATCTCACCCGAGCTCGCCGTCACGAGCTCGTGGGCGGTGGTGGTGATGCACCCGGCCGCGATCAGCCTCGCCGGCCCGGCAGCCTTACCGCCGACCAGCTCGATCTGATCACCGGGAACCTCGGCCAGGTCGAGCACCATCCCGGCGACGGACCCGGGCGCTGTGCGCGGCTCTGGCGGCTGAACTGAGCCTCGGTCCGAACGATCTCCGTCGGCGTCTTCTCCACCGCCGTTGACATCGGCAGCCCGGCAGGATCGAATCCGCTGTGGAGACATGGGTGGTCGTCCTTCTCTGCGTGGCGGCGGCGGTCGTGATCGGTGTGCCGGTCGCGGTCACGGCGATCCGCGCGCCGCAGCGGTTCCTCGCGCAGGCTGCGCGGCAGTTCGAGGAGCACAAGTCGGAGGTCGGCGCGGTGCTCGCCGAGGACCTGGAGCGGATGCGCGCGGCCCTGGCGGCGGCCGCGGACACGTCCGTCACGGCAGCAGCGCTGGGGAAGGCCCGCGATCACCACGACACGGCGGCCCACCACGCGGTGACCGCGGCGGCCGCCGACGGCAGGACGCACTCGGCCGAGATCGCCGCGAGCACCATGGCGCTCGCGGCTGCGGCCCGCGAGTTGGCCGCCGCAGAAGCCTCGGCGGCGGGAACGGCCCCGCCGGACCTCGCGCCCCCGTGCATCCTCGACCCTGCCCACGGACCGTCGAGCACGACGGTGAGCTGGACGCCGTCGGGTGGCCGTCCTCGACCGGTGCCGGTCTGCCCGGCCGACGCGGACCGGATCGCGTCCGGTGGACGTCCCGAGGTGCGGATGGTGGTGACCGAGGGCGAGGTGGTCCCCTACTTCGAGGCGAACGGCCAGTTCGTCGACTGGCTCCTGGGCTACTACGCCGAGTTCGACCCCTACCTCACCGCGCGCCTATTGGCCGGGACACCGATCGGTGCCCACCTGCCCGACCGCATCCGGGCGCGGCACGGCGTCGCGAGTGACCCCATCGGCGAGTTCGGCCGCCCGTCGACGTAGCGGCGGCACCGGCTCGGGTTGCGGCTCCTGGAACAGGGCCGGCTGTCTGCTCAGCGGGCATCAGTGGCGCAATCCTGCTGAACAGTGCGCACGAGGATCGCGTCGTGGACGGAACCTCGGACGCGCGTAGGCCGAACTGGCTGCTGCTACTCGACAACGAGACCCGGAACCAACGACCGCCACCGACGGTGACAGAACGCGCTAAACGCGCGAGCTCGAACGTTCACATGCGGCAGAACTTCACCGCAGTTCTGCCGTCACGTCGGGCGGTGAAGCACTTGCTCCCCGACTTCGCGAGGTTGGTGAAGCTGTGTCGCCCCAGCACACCGATGTTGATCGTGGTTCCACTCACGGTGTAGCTGTTGCTGCGCAGTGGTGCGGCCACGCCGTTGTCCAGTGGGTCGTTGAGCTTGTATCCGCGCGGCCAGTACTGCGTGTTCACCGTGCCCAGCTTCGAGTTGAAGCTGTAGAACTCCTCGCCAGGCCGGCCCGACTCCTTCATCAGCCAGATTCCGTGGATGTAGCGATCCCAGTTCGTGCCGCTGCTGGAGTTCGTGGTGGAGGTCCGACCCGAACCGCTGCTCGACGGCGCGGCCATCGCGGATGTCGACGCAACGCCCCGCACGTCCGTGGGCGTCTGGGGAACGGTCGTGCCGCCTCCGGCAACGAGCAGCGCGATGATCGCGGCGCCGATGACCGTCACGTACGGGGGTCGGTTCACCCGATTGCTCCTTAGGGACCCTGAATGTCTCAGCTCGCCTCGGGGCTCGGGATTTCGCGAACGATCGTTACGCACGGTGAGAGGCACGACAAGTGCAGGTCATCGCGTCGCGTTCCGCCGGCCACGATCATGAAGGCCTGAGCTGCGGCGATGAGGGTCGATCGTGCCATCCCGGTTCGGTCATGCGGCGGGATGGATGACGATGTCGTCGAGCCGGGTCCGGGCGTGGACCTCCGGGTGCTCGCCGGTGCCCGCCGGGGGAATGCTGTTGCGCACGTGGGCGTCACGCCTCGTCGGTGTCCGGTGGGTCGACGAAGCCCTCGCCGATCTCGCGGGCGAGCTTCAGCGCCTGCCGTGCCCAGGTGGGGTCGGCGCCGGCCAGGCCGCACGCCGGGGTCGGGACGGCGAGCTCGGCCAGCCGTTCGCGCGCGAAGCCGAGGCGGCCGGCCAGCTCGAACGCGGTGTCGGCGAGCCGGCGCGAGGTGACGGGCCGTCGCGGGTCCTTGTTGGGGACGAGGCCCAGCAGCAGCGGCATCCCGGCGTCCCAGACCTCCCCGACCGCGTCGAGCGCCGTGACCTGGGCGGACGGGCCGGTGAGCGAGGGCAGGGTGGCGTCGATCCCGAGCGCGGTGGCGCCGGTGTCGCGCAGGAGGGCGAGCGGCGGGCGGTCGGCGCAGCAGTGCACGACGACGGGCGAACCGAGCTTCGTCAGCGCCCCGATGACGCCGCGCAGCAGTTCCTGCGCCTCCGGCTCGGGCACGGCCGCCACGGTCCCCAGCTTCGACGGGGTGGGCAGCGTCCCGGCCAGCACGGCGGGCAGCCCCGGCTCGTCGAGCTGGACGACGACGGCCGCGCCGGTGCGGGCGGCCACCTCGGCGACGTGCTGGCGCAGGCCTTCGGTGAGGCTCTCGGCGAACTCGCGGACGGCGCCGCGGTCGGTGAGCACCCGGTGCCCGCTGGTGAGCTCGACGGCGGCCGCGAGCGTCCACGGGCCGGTCGCGGCGATCTTGACGAAGCCGGGCTGGACGGGGTCGCACGCCTCGTCGAACGCGTCCATGTCGCCACGCAGGAGGTCGACCGCGCGGCGGCGATCGGCACCCGGCCGGGACGCCACGGTCCAGCGGGCGGCCTTCAGCTCCACCGGGATGTCGACGAGCAGGGCGGCCGTGCGGCCGATCATGTCCGCGCCGGCGCCGCGGGCGGGCAGCTCGGGCAGGGCGGGCATGCCCGGCACCTCGCCGGCGACGATCGCGGCCGCTTCCCGCGGATCCGTGCCCGGCATGGACCCGACGCCGGTCGCGGTGCCGGCGGGCCAGCGCGGCACGGGGACCGTCCCGTCGTCGGTCGCGACCCGTTCGGTGACGACGGCCGGGCGCCGGGCCGCGAGATCAGCGAGCGCCTCCTCGACCTGGTCCTCCGTGGTCGGCTCCGGCTCGGGCACCGTCAGCCCGGCGGCCGCGAAGGCGCGCGCCAGCGGGTCGTCGGTGCCGCCGCCGGGGAGCTCCGTCGAGAGCCCGGCCTCCGCGAGGGCCTTGGCGATGAGGTCGTCGGGATCGGGCATGCCGCGTGTCTACCAGCACCGCGGCCAAGGGGGCGCCGCAGGAGTCGCGCCGGCGACCTCACACACCGCTGGGCCCCTTCACACACGTCCGAACGTGTGTGAACGGGCCCGGCGATGTGTGACGTCGGGCTGCACGTCAGGCGTGGGTCGCGGCGATGCGCGCGCTGCCCAGCACCACGTCGTCGCGGTAGAACGCCGCCGTCTGGCCGGGGGCCACGCCGCGCAGGGCCTCCCCCAGCTCGATCGTCACGGTGTCCCCGTCCTCGTGCACGGTGGCGGGCGCGAGGCCGCCGTGCGCACGCACCTGGACGGTGCACGCGAACGGCCCGGCCGGTGCCGCGCCGGCCGCCCAGACGGGGGCGACGCCGTCGATCCGCCGCACGTCCAGGTCGGTGGCCGGCCCGACCGTCACGGTGCCCGTCGCCGGCTCGATCGCGGTGACGTAGCGGGGACGGCCGTCGGCGGCCGGGGCGCCGACGCCCAGCCCCTTGCGCTGCCCGACCGTGAACCCGTGCACGCCGTCGTGGCCGGCCAGGCGCTCGCCGCTCGCGCCGTCGACGATCGCGCCGGGGCGCACGCCGATGCGCTCGGTGAGGAAGCGGCGGGTGTCGCCGGAGGGGATGAAGCAGATGTCGTGGCTGTCGGGCTTGTCGGCCACGCGCAGCCCGCGCTCGGCCGCCTCGGCCCGGACCTGCGGCTTGGGCGTGTCGCCGATCGGGAACATCGCGTGCGCGAGCTGGTGGCGGCCCAGGACGGAGAGCACGTAGGACTGGTCCTTGTCGGCGTCGACGGCGCGGCGCAGCTCGCCGGCCTGCAGCCGGGCGTAGTGGCCGGTGCAGACGGCGTCGAAGCCCAGCGCGAGCGCCCGGTCCAGCAGCGCCGCGAACTTGATCTTCTGGTTGCAGTTGAGGCACGGGTTCGGCGTCTGCCCGGCCGCGTAGGCGGCGACGAACTCGTCGATGACGTCCTCGGCGAACCGGGCGGCGAAGTCCCACACGTAGAACGGGATGCCCAGGACGTCGGCGGCGCGGCGGGCGTCGCCGGCGTCCTCCTTGGAGCAGCAGCCGCGGGCCCCGCTGCGCAGCGTCGCGGGCATCTCCGACAGCGCCAGGTGCACACCGACGACGTCGTGGCCGGCGTCGACCGCCCGCGCCGCCGCCACCGCCGAGTCGACCCCACCGCTCATGGCGGCCAACACCCGCATCAGAGCGTCACCCCGGCCCGCCGGGCGCGCTCGACGACCTGCCCGATCACCGCCACGACGGCGTCGACGTCGGCCTGCGTGGACGTGTGCCCGAGCGAGAACCGCAGCGAGCCGCGGGCCACGGCCTCGTCGGCACCCATCGCGAGCAGCACGTGGCTGGGCTGCGCGACGCCGGCAGTGCACGCCGAACCCGTCGAGCACTCGATGCCCTGCGCGTCGAGCAGCATGAGCAGGCTGTCACCCTCGCAGCCGGGGAACGACAGGTGCGCGTTGCCGGGCAGCCGCGACGGACCGCCGTCGATCTCGCCGGTGCCGGGATCGCCGTTGAGGTGCGCGCCGGGCACCGTGGCCAGGACGCGGTCGACCAGGTCGGTGCGCAGCGCGGTGAGCTGCTCGCAGCGCCGGCGCGCGTCGGCCACGGCCATCTCGACGGCCGTGGCGAGCCCGACGACACCGGGGGTGTCGAGGGTGCCCGAGCGCACGTCGCGCTCCTGGCCACCGCCGTGCAGCAGCGGCGTCAGCTCGACGGAACGGCCCAGCAGCAGCGCGCCCACGCCGTACGGGCCGCCGAGCTTGTGGCCCGTCATCACCAGCGCGTCGGCGCCCGACGCGGCGAAGTCGACCGGCAGGAGGCCCGCGGCCTGCACGGCGTCGGTGTGGAACGGGATGCCGGCCGCGTGCGCGACGGCGGCCAGCTCGCGCACCGGGTTCACCGTGCCGACCTCGTTGTTGGCCCACATCACCGACGCCAGCGCGACCCGTTCCGGGGCGCGCCCGATCGCCTCCGCGAGCACCTCCGGCAGCACGCGGCCCACCGCGTCGACGGGCAGCAGCTCCACCTCGGCGCCCTCGTGCGCGCCCAGCCACTCCGCGGCGTCGAGGACGGCGTGGTGCTCGGTCGCCGACACCAGCACGCGGGTGCGGGCCGGGTCCTCCGCGCGGCGCGACCAGTACAGGCCCTTCAGGGCGAGGTTGTCGCCCTCCGTGCCGCCCGTCGTGAACACGACCTCGGACGGGCGGGCGCCCAGCACCGCCGCGATCCGCTCCCTGGCCTCCTCCACCGCGCGCCGGGCCCGGCGACCCGAGCCGTGCAGGGACGACGCGTTGCCGGTGCGGCGCATCGCCGCGGCCATCTCGGCCACGACGGCGTCGAGCATCGGGGTGGTGGCGGCGTGGTCGAGGTAGGTGGTGGTCACTGGCTCACTCGGTCCGGGGGTGCGGTGCAGTCGTTCCCCAGGGTAGACGCCGGGGTCGGCAGCCTGGCCCGGTGCAGCCCCGACGGCGTTGATCATGGGCAGAACGCGGCTTTCCAAGATCGGCGAGCAACGGTTTGCCCATGATCAACCTCCGCTGGGCCTAGCCGGGGGTTCGATGATCAAGGGCAAAATGTCGCTGGGCAAGATCAACGAACGACATTCTGCCCTTGATCACCGCCACACCGCGGCGGCAGACCCGGCTACGCCGCGGCGGGCACCCGCGCCGGAACCACCCCGTGCGGCACCCCGGTCGCCGCACCGACGGCCTCCGCCGCCCGCGCGGCCAGCGCGCGCCGCGAGCCGTCCACGTCGACGGGGATCAGCGGCAGCAGCGTCAGCTCGCACACGAGCCCGCGCAGCTCCACGACCCGGCGCATGGAGTCGAGCAGCGTCTGGTCGCCGACGAACGTCGCATCCGGCACGTGTGCGCCGTCGCCAGTGCGCAGCGCGATCGCCACCGGCCGGACGGGCACGGCGGCGTCGATCGCGGCCTGGAACGGGGCACGCCGGAACGTGCCCGCCGCGGCCCCGCACCACGTCGTGCCCTCGGGGAACACGCCGACGGTGGCGCCGGCGCGCAGCGCCGCCGCCGTCTCGGCGACCGTGACGGGCAGCGCGCGCAGGCCGGCCCGGTCGACGAAGAGCGCGCCGGTGCGGGCGGCGAGCCCGCCGATCACCGGCCACCCGCGCACCTCGCGCTTGGCGAGGAGCCGCACCGGCGACACCGCACCGAGCGCGACGACGTCGATCCACGACAGGTGGTTGGCGACGACGAGGACGCCCTGCCCGCGCGGCGCGTACTGCTCCCCGTGCACGACGAGCCGCACCCCGGCCAGCGCGAGGAGCAGCCGCGCACCGCGCACCAGCACCCACTCGCGCGGCCGCCGGGGCAGCACGAACGCCGCCCCTGCCGTCACGGCGAGCAGCGCGGCCATGGCGGCGAGCCGCCAACCGCCGCCGGAGCCGGTCCGTGCGGGCAGGCAGTCGGGCGTGCACGGGGAGGTGGGCGCCCATCCGGTGAGCCCGACCGCGTGGTCCGTCACCGGGCCCCCAGGAAGAACCTCAGGTAGCGCTGGTCGAGCTGCTCCACGTCGAGCAGGACGAGGAAGTCGGCGCAGTCGAAGTCGGGGTCGAACGCCGGCGCCCCGCAGACCGTGGCGCCCAGCCGCAGGTAGCCGCGCAGCAGCGGCGGCAGCGCCTGCTTGACGGGCGCGACCGGCTGCCACGGCTTGCGCGGCACGACCCGGCGCTCGACGGGACCGAGGTGGCGGCCCTGCACCTGCCGCCACACCTCCGCGGCGAGCCCACCTCCGTCGGCGAGCGGCACCGACGCGCAGCCGACGAGCCAGCGGTTGCCGGTCAGCAGCATGTAGCGGGCCAGACCCGCCCACACCAGCCCGATGACGGCACCGTTGCGGTGGTCGGGATGCACGCACGACCGCCCCGTCTCCACCATCGACGGGCGCAGCGGCGCGAGCGCGTCGATCGCGAACTCGCTCTCGCAGTACAGCGATCCTGCGGCCGCGGCCCGTTCGGGCGGCAGCATCCGGTAGGTGCCGACGATCTCGCCGGTCGCGTCCTCGCGCACCACCAGGTGGTCGCAGTGGGCGTCGAACCGGTCCCGGTCGAGGAAGGGATGGGGCAGGGTGGCGCCGAGCTCGCCCGCGAAGACGCGGTGCCGCAACCGCTGCGCGGCGTCCACCACCGCGGGTTCGGTCGACAGCAGCAGCGAGTACCGCTCGGACGTGGTCGACGGGCTCTGGACGAGTACCTGCGACGAGGTCACACGCGTTTCGTACGCCGGAAAGACGAACACCCGGCCCCACCGGCCCCGAAGGGTCGATGGCGGCCGGGTGAACAGGTCCTGCGCGGGCTCAGCCCTTGCGCTTCTGGATCTCCTCCTGCAGCTGCGGCGCGACCTTGAACAGGTCGCCCACGACGCCGAAGTCGGCGATCTCGAAGATCGGGGCCTCGGGGTCCTTGTTGACCGCGACGATCGTCTTCGACGTCTGCATGCCGGCGCGGTGCTGGATGGCGCCGGAGATGCCGAGCGCGATGTAGAGCTGCGGGGACACCGTCTTGCCGGTCTGCCCGACCTGGAACTGGTGCGGGTAGTAGCCGGAGTCGACGGCGGCGCGGGAGGCACCGACGGCGGCGCCGAGGGAGTCGGCGAGCGCCTCGACGACCGAGAAGTCCTCGGCCGACCCGACGCCGCGGCCACCGGACACCACGACGGACGCCTCGGTGAGCTCCGGGCGGTCGCCGCCCGTGATCGGCTCCCGGCTGGTGACCGTGGCCGACTTCGCGCCGGACGCCTCGACGGAGACGGTCTCCTCGGTGCCCGCACCGGCGGACTGCTCGACCTCGACCGAGCCCGGGCGCAGCGTGATGACGGGGTGCTCGCCCTTCCAGGACGCCTCGGCGGTGAACGCGCCGCCGAACACCGAGTGCGTGGTGCCCGACTCCGACACCGCGACGACGTCGCCGAGCAGCGCCGAGTTGGTGCGGATCGCGAGCCGGCCGGCGATCTCCTTGCCGTCGGCGGACACGCCGATCAGCACCGCGGCCGGGTTCTTCGCCGCCACCAGCGACGCCAGCGCGTCGACCTCGGGGGTCAGGAAGTCGGTCGAGTCGCTCTCGGCGACGTAGATCTTCTCGGCACCGTGCGCCTTGAGCCCGTCGGCCAGCTTGCCGGCGGTGCCGGCGGGGCCGACGACGACCGCGGCCGGCTCACCGAGCGCGCGGGCCGCGGTGAGCAGCTCGTAGGTGGACTTCTTCGCCTCGCCGTCGACGTGGTCGACGAGGACCAGGACCTCTGCCATGGGAGTTCTCCTCTTCTCGTCGAGACGTCTCAGATGAGCTTCTGCGCGACCAGGAACGCGGCGACCTTCGCGCCGCCGTCGCCCTCGTCCTCGACCTTCTCGCCCGCGCTCTTCGGCGGCTTCGGCGCGGCCGAGGTGACCGTCGAGAGCGCGTTGGCCAGGCCGACCTCGGACGCGTCGATGCCCGCGTCGGCGATCGAGAGGGTGGCGACCGGCTTCTTCTTCGCCGCCATGATCCCCTTGAACGACGGGTAGCGCGGCTCGTTGATCTTCTCGCCGACGCTGATCACGGCCGGCAGCTCGGCGGTCAGCTTGGTGATGCCGTCGTCGGTGGCGCGGGTGACGTTCACCGTGGTGCCCTCGATGGACACCTCCTGCGCGTGGGTCAGCGCCGGGATGCCCAGCACCTCGGCCACCATCGCCGGGACCGCGCCACCGCGACCGTCCGACGCCTCGTTGCCGGCGAAGACCACGTCGTACTCGACGGTGCCCAGCGCCTTGGCCAGCGCCTTCGCCGTGCCGACGTAGTCGGTGCCGGCCAGCGCCTCGTCCGACAGGTGGACGGCCTTGTCCGCGCCCATCGACAGCGCCTTGCGGATCGCGTCGGTCGCGCGGTCCGGGCCCATCGTGAGGACGGTGACCTCGGACCCGTCGTTGGCTTCCTTGAGCTGCAGCGCCGCTTCGACCGCGCGCTCGTTGATCTCGTCGAGGACCGCGTCGGTCGCATCCCGGTCGAGGATCCCGTCGGATGCGTTCAGTTTGCGTTCCGAGTAGGTGTCGGGCACCTGCTTGACCAGCACCACGATGTTCATCGGATCTGTTCGACCTCCTGCCGGTGACGCTCTGCCGAGCGACGCTGGATCGGACTGTGCCACCGCCGGCGTCCGGGGTCGCGACGGGGCCTGCACCTGCTCGCAATTGTTACCAGCGAGTAAGCGCCCAGCAACCGAAACCGCAGGGTGAAACTGCTCACGACGGCCGTCGTGGGGCCGGATAGAGTTCGTCGTCTGTCTCGTTCCAGCCCCCACCTCATCGGAGCCGCCGACCATGGTCGTGACCGGGTACGACGACCGTTTCGGCTGTGGTTACGTGCTCAGCACCGGGCCGGACCTCGCGACGGCAGCACCGGGATCGCAGCGCGTCTCGCACCAGAACGTGACCGTGGCCGCCACCCCGGAGCTGGCCGCCAGCCTGCGCGACGCTCTGGCGAACCACCGCACCGCCCAGCTGGTGCTCGGTGGCCCGCACGTGCCGCTCGCCCTGGACGACCGGACGGTGCTGGGCTGGCTGCGGCACTCCGTGGGTGGCGTCCTCACGGTCACGAACGGGCCGCGTTGACCCCAGCGTTGAGCCTGCTCCGCAGCAGCCACAGCGACACCAGCACGAGGGCGACCCCGACCACCCCGACCACGTTGTAGGCGCTGGTGAACGCCGAGCGCACGGCGTCGAGCAGCACGCCGTCGCCGGCCGCGTGCGCCCGCTCCACGCCGCTCACGACGTCCGCGGCAGCCGGGCCGTCGAGCCCGAGCACGGCCCGGTAGACCACCGTGCCGAGGGACCCCAGGAGGGTGAGGCCGAGCGCGATGCCCAGCTCGTTCGACACCTGGGCGAGCGCCGCTCCGGCACCGGCCCGCTCCGGCGGCGAGGTGCGGATGACGGCGTCCATGAGCAGCGGGAACGCCGCCCCGATGCCGAACGTGGCGAGCGCGGCACCGGCGGCGACGAGCGGCCGCCCGATCGCCGAGACGGGCGCGAGCACGTAGAGCACCATGCCGGACGCCATGATCAGCAGCATCACCGTCACGACGGGCCCTGACGCGTACCGCCGGTACAGCAGCGGGCCGACGTTCGACGCGGCGATCATCAGCAGGATCTGCGGCAGCGTCCACCACGCCGCCTCCAGCGGGGTGAGGCCCTGCACCTCCTGCAGGTAGAGACCGAAGAACAGCGACGTGCCGCCCATCACGAGCGCGGTGAGGAACAGCGCGGCCAGGCTGCGCCCGACCTGCGGCTTGGCCAGCAGCGCCAGGTCGACGAGCGGGTCGGCGAGCCGGCGCTGCCGGCGCACGAACAGGACGGCGAGCACGACCCCGGCGACGAGCGCGACCCACACCGTCGGGCCGACACCGTCGTTCACCGCGGTCTTGAGCCCGTGCACGATCCCGAGCACCGCTCCGATGCTCTGCCCCGCGCTGACCAGGTCGATCCGGGCCGTGGAGC
The DNA here is from genome assembly GCF_050936315.1 of Pseudonocardia sp. CA-107938. Lineage (NCBI taxonomy): Bacteria > Bacillati > Actinomycetota > Actinomycetes > Pseudonocardiales > Pseudonocardiaceae > Pseudonocardia > Pseudonocardia sp. CA-107938. The sequence continues at coordinate 201,887 of NZ_JBNJNA010000001.1, forward strand.
CGGCGGTGCGACCCTCGGGGAGCAGCAGCGGCACCGCGATCATGGTCACGACCATCACGGGCACCCCGACGAGGAACACCGAGCCCCACCAGAAGTGCTCCAGCAGCAGCCCGCCGATGAACGGCGCCACCGCCATGCCGCAGAGGAAGACCGTCATGTACCCGCCCATGGCCTGCACGCGGGCCTTCTCCTCGGTGAACAGCTCCCCGATCAGCGCCATCGACGCGGGCATGATCGCCGAGCCGGCCACGCCCATCACGGCCCTGGCGACGATCAGCATCGCCACGGTCGGCGCGAACGCCCCGGCGGCCGACGCCACGGCGAACACCGCGGCGCAGACGATGATCGTGCGGCGGCGGCCGTAGCGGTCGGCCACCGCACCCATGGTGAGCATGGCGCAGGCGACCAGGTAGTTGTAGCTGTCGGCGATCCACAGCAGCCCGGCGGCGCTGGGTTCGAGCGCCCGGGCGATCGAGGGCAGCGCCACCGTCATCACGGAGATGTCGACGGCGATGAGCAGCGTGGGCAGCGCCAGCGCGGCGAGGGCGAGGTACCGGTGGCCGCGACGGGCCGTCGGTGGCGAGGCGATCATGACGACTCCAAGGTGTGGGACGGGCGGACGGTCGGGCGGATCGCGAGCAGCGCGAGCGCCATCAGCGCCGCCGTGACGAGGAAGGCCGGCGGGAAGCCGGTGAGCGGGACGAGCAGGCCGACGGCGAAGGCGCCGGCGGCCATGCCGCCGTCGTAGGCGGCGTTCCAGATGGCGGCGACGGCCCCGTACGCGGACGGGTCGGCGCCGGCGTACATGACGGTGAGGCTGGCGTTCTGCAGCACGCCGAACCCGGCGCCGAAGACCGCGGCACCGGCGACGACCAGCGGGGCGGATCCGGTGGCGGCGAGCGCCGCGGTGCCGGCCGCGGCGACCAGGAGTGCCGGGACGAGCAGGGTGGCGTGGCCGCGGCGGTCGCCGAGCCGGCCGGCGACGAGCTTGGCGCCCGTCGCAGCCGCGGACTGCGCGAGCAGGGCGGCCGGTACCGCCCACGCCGCGGTACCAGCCTGCGGCAGCGCGATCGGCACGAAGGTGGCGACCACTCCGGCGCCGGCGGCCGAGGCCGCGAAGCCGGTGGCGGGCCGCATCAGCGCTGCGGAGCGGAGCCCGGCCACGATGCCCCCGCCGGGACCGCGCAGGGCCGCGTTCTCCGGCAGCAGGGGCACCGTCACGATCGCGGCGGCCGGCACCAGCGCCGTGAGCAGCAGCATCGCGCCGGCGCCCCACAGCTGCGTGACCAGCGTGCCGGCCGGGAGGGCGAGCAGCGCGGGCACGCCGCTGACCAGCCCGACGATCGCGAGCCCCTCCCCGCGCCGGGACGCGGGCAGCAGTGCTGCGGTGAGGGCGCCGCCGGCCACGACGGTGATCCCGAACGCGGCCCCGCGGACGGCGCTGACCGCCAGCACGAGGGCGGCGTCGGGCGGGCCGAGCAGCAGGAGCGTCGGCAGCCCCATGCCGGCGAGCCCGACGGCCAGCCCGGTGCGGTAGCCGCAGCGGGCCAGCAGCCGGGGCGCGCCCAGCTCGGCGACGACCGTGGCGACCAGCAGCGCGGCGGTGGTGGCCCCGGCCAGGCCTGTGCCGCCGATCCCCTCCACGATCGCGGGCAGCGCCGCGAAGGGCAGGAAGAAGCCGATCGACGACGCCGCCACCGTCACCATGCGGAGCACGAACGGGCCGGTGACGAGCCGTTCCGGCGCCACTGCCGGCGAGATCATCCCCGGACCGCCCGCCAGGTGACGTGCGTGACCTCGGGGGTGGTGCGCGACGAGACGGGCGTCCAGGTGCCGTCCTCGACGCCGTCGAACACCCGGATGCCCTCGCCGATGACGATCGGCACGACGTGCAGGCGCAGCTCGTCGACGAGCCCCGCGCGCAGGTACGCGTTGAGGGTGCTGGGGCCGCCGGCGATCGACACGGTGCCGTCGCCGGCCGCCTCGCGCGCGAGCTTCAGCGCGGCCTCGATGCCGTCGGTGACGAAGGTGAAGGAGGTCCCGCCGGCCAGCTCGACCGTCGGGCGCGGGCGGTGCCCGAGCACGAACACCGGGGCGTGGTAGTCGGGCTCCGGTCCCCACCAGCCGGTCCAGTCGAGGTCCCAGTCGCCGCGGTCGGGACCGAACATGTTGCGGCCCATGACGTAGGCGCTCGCGGCGTTCAGGGCCGCGAGCTCCTCGGGGTGGTCCTCGGCGTGCTCCATGATCCAGGTGTGCAGCCGGAACCCGATCCGGCTGCCGAACGGGTGCTCGACGGACTGGTCGTGGCCCGCGGCGATCCCGTCGAGGGAGACGCAGAGGTCGGCGGTGACGCGGGTGGCGTTGCTCATCGTGATCAGCTCCGTGCTTCGGTGCGTTCTTCGTGGACACCCCAGGGTCGGAGCCGGACCCGGGTTCTCGACACTGCCGGCGAAACCGGTTCGCCGTGAGTTCCGCACCCCGGCCGTGTGCGTTCCGCACATTCCGCAGTTCAGCTGCGCAGCGGGCCCGCGTACCGTGCGTTCGTGCGACTGGGGGCGATGCGGCTGCGCGGGCCGGTGCTGGCCTTCCTCGCGCTGTCCGTGGTCGCTCGCTCGGCCGACGCCGTGCCGCACTCGGACCTGTCGTACGTGCCGTTCGTGGTCGCGCTGTTCCTGCTGCCGGCCTGGTACGGCTCGGGCATCGCGCGGCAGGTGTGGCAGCAGCACCGGTGGTGGCTGCTGGGGACGCAGGCGCTGCTCCTCGTGCTCCTGTTCGCCCTGTTCGGGCCGGCTGCGCCCGGCGGGTTGTCCTACCTGCTCGGCAGTCTGGTGCTGCTCGCGGTGCGGGCGCCGTGGTCGTGGTTGCTGTTCGCCGCGATCGGCGCGGCGGAGCTGGGGCTGCGGTTGCGGGTGGGGCTGCCGGTCGACCCGCCGGTGACCGGTGCCGGCTGGGTGATCATCACCTACCTCAACAGCGGTTTGATGATCTTCGGGCTGGCCCGGCTCGGCGACATGGTGGCCCGCCTGGACGCGGCCCGGTCCGAACTCGCCGACGCTGCGGTTACCCGGCAGCGTCTGGCGACCGCCGACCGGTTGCGCGCCGTGGTGGACAGCCGCCTCGACGACGTCGTCCGGCGCGGTGCCACGGCACTCGCGACCCTCGCCGCCGCGCCCGACCGGGCACGGTCCGCGCTCGCGGAGGCCGGCGAGGTGGCCCGGCTCGCGGCGGCCGACGCGCGACGGATCGTCGCCGGTTCGCCGGCCGAGTCGACCGCCGCGGGTGCGGGTGAGGAAGTGGTCGCACCGCAGATCGCCCGCGGCATCGTCGCGCTCGTGATCGTCTTGTTCGGAGTGCAGGCGCTGCTCAACGCGCTGGCGCCGACCGGGACCAACCTGCTCGACACGGCCGGCTCGGTGGTCGTGCTGCTCACGATCCCCGTCGTCCTCGCGCTCGTGCTGTGGCACACCGGCCTCTACACGGGTGGTCGGCGACCGCGCGGCTGGCAGTGGACGCTCGCCGCCCAGGCGGTGGCCACGTGCGGACCGTACTTGTTCGACTCGACCCGCGGCGCGATCTTCGCCGGGTTCCTCGGCGGCTCGGCGCTGCTGCTGATCCGGCACCCGCTGCGCTGGGCAGCGTTCGCCGCCGCCGTCGCATATGTCCCGTTCACCTCGATCTTCGCGCCGCCGCCGCTGGAGCACCCCACCGTGTCGTGGACGATCTACGCCACCGCCGTGGTCGCGGCCAGCGGGATCGCCGTGTTCGGGCTCTCCCGCCTCGCCGTCGTCGCGGCCCAGCTCGCGGTCGCCGGCACGGAGCTCGCCGAGCTGGCGGCGGTGCGCGAACGGCTGAGGATGGCCCGCGACACCCACGACCTGCTCGGTCTCGGACTCTCCGCCGTCGCGTTGAAGACCGACCTCGCGGCCGCGCTCGTCGAGGTCGACCCGGCCAGAGCCGGCAGGGAGATCGAGGAGCTGCTGCGCGTGGCCGCCGCCGCGCGCGCGGATGCACGCTCCGTCACCGACGGCTCGTTGCGACCGGACCTCGCCACCGAGCTGCGGATCGCGTCCGACGTGCTGGGCGCGGCCGGGATGGACGTCCACGTCGAGGGTGGTCCGGCCGGGCTGCCCGCCGAGGTGGACGGGATAATGGCGACCGTGCTGCGCGAGGCCGTCACCAACGTCCTGCGGCACAGTTCCGCCCGCCGCGTCGACGTGCTCATCACGACGGACGCGCTCACCGTGCGCAACGACGGCGCCGGCCGGCCGGGCCGGCCAGGCCGCGGATTGGCGAACCTGGAGGACCGCGTCCGCGACGCCGGCGGCACCTTCGCCGCCGGGCAGGACGGCGACCTGTTCGAGCTGCGGGCACTGATCCCGGCCACGCGGGCGGTGGCCGCCTCGTGATCCGCGTACTGGTCGCGGAGGACACCGGCATCCTGCGCGACACCCTCGTCGCCGTGTTCGACCTGCAGCCCGACCTCGAGGTGGTGGCGCAGGTCGCGAAGGGCGACGCGATCGTGCCGGAGGCGCGGCGGCACCGGCCCGACGTCGCCATCGTGGACATCGACCTGCCCGTCGTCGACGGGCTGACGGCGACCGCCCAGCTGCGCGCCGAGGTCCCCTGCTGCCGGGTGCTGATCCTGACGGCGTTCGCGCGGCCCGGGCACCTGCGCACGGCGCTGGCCGCCGGCGCCACCGGGTTCCTCGGCAAGGACACTCCCGCGGCCGAGCTGATGGCCGCGGTGCGCCGGGTGGCTGCCGGCGAGCAGGTGGTGGACCACGACCTGGCCGTGGCGGCGCTGCAGAGCCGGGACAACCCGCTGACCGCCCGCGAGGTGGACGTCCTGCGCAGCTTCGCCGCGGGTGGTTCGCCGCCCGACATCGCCCGCGAACTGCACCTGACCGTGGGTACCGTCCGCAACTACCTGGCGGCGGCGATGGTGAAGCTGGACGCGCGCAACCGCGTCGACGCCGTCCGCATCGCGACCGAGCAAGGATGGATGTAGCACGTGCACCGGGACGACATCGACGCCACGCTCGCCGCGAAGCTCGTCGCCGAGCAGTTCCCCGAATGGGCGGAGCTGCCGGTGGAGCCGGTGCAGCTCTCCGGCTGGGACAACCGCACCTTCCGCCTCGGCGACGAGCTGCTGGTGCGGCTGCCGTCGGCGGAGGCGTACGTGGCGAGCGTCGCGAAGGAGCACGAGTGGCTGCCGCGGCTGGCCCCGCAGCTGCCGGTGCGGATCCCGGAGCCGGTGGCGCTCGGCGCGCCGGGGGCGGGCTACCCGTGGCCGTGGTCGGTGCGCCGGTGGATCGCCGGGCGGCCGGCCGAGGCGTCCCGGATCGCCGATCTGACGGCGTTCGCGCAGGACCTGGCCGGGTTCCTGAACGCGCTCATGCGCGTCGACCCGACCGGCGGGCCGGCCGCGGGTCCGCACAACTTCCACCGCGGCGGCCCGCCCGCGTTCTACGACGGGGAGACCCGCGCGGCCCTGCGCGAGCTGGCCGGCCGGATCGACACGGCCGCGGCGACCGCGATCTGGGAGGCGGCGCTGGACGCGACCTGGACCGGTGACCCCGTCTGGTTCCACGGCGACGTCGCGTTCGGGAACCTGCTGGTCGACGACGCGGGCCGGTTGACCGCCGTGATCGACTTCGGCACGTCGGGCGTGGGCGACCCCGCGTGCGACCTCGTCGTCGCGTGGACGCTGCTGGACGGGCCGGCGCGGGCGGCGTTCCGGGCGGCGATGCCGGCGGACGAGGCGATGTGGGCGCGGGCGCGCGGCTGGGCGCTCTGGAAGGCGTTGATCACGCTCGCCGACCCGGGGAGCACGCGCTGGCACCCGGAATCGCAGCGGGTCCTGGACCTGCTGCTGGCGGAAAGAGGCTGACGTCGCAGAGGCGAGGTCGTCCTCAGGAGCTGACGGAGGGAGCCTCCGTGACGCGCAGCGACGGCGGCAGCGGCCGCCGGTCGGCGTCGTCGATCACCGGGATGGCGGCCAGCGGGTCGCGGGAGCGGAGCAGGCGACCCAGCAGCAGCGCGGCCGGCAGGCTGAGGAGCAGCCAGGACCCGAGCACGACCCCTGTCCACTGCATCCAGTTCACCGCCACACCACCTTCCGTTCCCCCGGTGACACCGACGGTACGGAACAGGATCCGCAGGCGGGACCCTTCTTGCCGATTTCTAACCTTAGGTGGCCGAAGGTCTCACCTAACGGACCAACGCCACCCGACGGGGACCATTCGGACCACCCGATCGGGGCGTTGGCAGGGCGGCGAAAATCCGGTTAGGACCGTTGCCGCTCTGCCTCGTACAGCGCCAGCGCGGCGGCCGTGGCGGCGTTGAGCGAGTTGACCCGGCCGCGCATCGGGATCACGACGCGCGCGTCGGCTGCGTCGAGCCACAGGTCGGTGACCCCGCTGCTCTCCGCGCCGACGACGATCGCGACCGGTCCCGTCAGATCGGTGGCGCCGATCGGCGCGTCGCCCTGCGGGGTGGTGACGACGACGGCGAGCCGGTGCGCGCGCAGCCACGCGAGCACGTCCGCGCTCGGCGCCGCGGCCACCGGCACGGCGAACACGGTGCCCTTGCTGGCTCGCACCACGTTGGGGTTGCCGAAGTCGGTGACGGGCGATGCGGCGACGACGGCGGCGACGCCGAAGGCCTCCGCGGTGCGCAGCATCGCGCCGAGGTTGCCTGGCTTCTCGATGCCCTCTCCGACGAGCACGACCGCGTCGGGCGGCAGGTCCAGCCCCGCGAGGGGTCTCCCCGGCGCGTCGGCGACGGCGAGGAGGCCGTCGGGCGACTCGCGGTAGGCGATCTTCGCGAACACCGCGTCGCTGACCCCGACGACGGGCACGCCGGCGTCGGCCAGCTCGTCGACGACGCCGCGCCGCTCGGCCGAGACGAGGCCGGGCGCCCAGTAGAGCGTGCGCGGCACCACCCCGGCGCGAAGGGCGAGCCGCAGCTCGTCGTGGCCTTCGACGAGGGTGACGCCGAGCTCGTCGCGGGCGCGCCGGGTGCGCAGGCGCACGAGGTCCTTGACCCGCCGGTTCGCGACGCTGGTGAGCGCGAGCGCGTCGACGGCGGGCATGCCCGGAGGCTACGACCGGATCGATCCGGCCGGCGATCCGGGGAAGACCTCTTGCCAGTAGAACGTTCTAGTGTATGGTTCTACTAGAACGTTCTACTAGAGGAGATGAGGATCATGGACGGTCTCGGCACGCTGCTCACCAACCCTGGCCACGCGCTCGCCACCTCGGCCCTGCCGAACGCGCCCGTCGTGGAGGAGCCGGAGCGCCGGCCCGGCGCGGTGCGCGTCGCGGTCGCGGCGACGCTGCGCAGCGCAGCCAGTGGGATCCGACGGCTCGCCGACCGCGTGGAGCCTGCCTGCTCCCGCCGCTCCGCCACCGCGTGAGCGACCCGTGACGGCATCGAGCGCACCTCCCGCGCTCCCGTGGGATCCTGGACACGGAAGCGCGGGAGGTGCGATGCGGGGCAAGCCGAGCCTGAAGACGGTCGCCGCGGCCGCCGGGGTGTCGGTGTCGTCGGTGTCGAACGCCTACAACCGGCCGGGCCAGCTGTCCGACGAGGTCCGCGAGCGCATCCTGCGCATCGCCTCCGAGCAGGGCTACGGCGGCCCGGACACCGCCGCCCGCACCCTGCGCGGCAAGCGTGCGGGCGCCATCGGCGTGCTCGTCACCGAAGGCCTCACCTACGCGTTCAGCGACCCGTACACCGTGCGGATGCTCGCCGGGCTCGCCGAGGTCGCCGAGCAGTCGCAGACCGCGATCACCGTCATCCCGATCGCGTCCACCAAGGGCCGCGACGGCGACGGTGCCGCGGCGATCGAGCAGTCGGTGCTCGCCGTGCAGCAGGCGGTCGTCGACGGGATCCTCATCTACTGCGTCGACACCGACCACCCCGCCCGCGAGGTCCTGCGCCGGCGCGACCTGCCCGTCGTCACCAACTTCGACCTGGGCGAGCCCGACCACGGGATGGTCCTGATCGACGAGGCGGCGGCCGCGGAGCCGGTCGGCAGGCTCATCCGCGACCTGGGTCACCGGAACGTCGCCGTGCTGGTGGAGACCCCGTCCCGGCCGGGAGCGGGACCCGAGATCGTCCCGCCGGAGCGGGTGCCCGAGCAACTGAACCTGCTGGAGCTGCAGCGCATCTCCGGGTTCTCCCGTGGGCTGGGCACCGATGTGCGGGCCACCACCATCGCGAGCGGCGGCAACACCGACGAGCTCGGCTACGCGGCCGCCAACCTGGCCCTCGACCTCGATCCCCGGCCCACCGCGATCCTCACGATCGCCGACGTGCAGGGCATCGCCGCCGTGCGCGCGATCCGCGACCGCGGCCTCGAACCCGGCGTCGACGTCTCCGTCACCGGGTTCGACGACATCCCGGAGGCCGCGGCCGCCGGGCTCACCACGGTGCACCAGCCCATCCACGAGCGCGGCCACGTGCTCGGCCGGATGCTGCTCGACCCCGAGTTCACCGAACGCCGGGTCGTGCTGCCCACCGAGCTCGTGGTGCGGACGTCGACGGGTCCGGTCAGCTCATCTTGATGTTCTTGTCGATGAAGTCGTTGGTGTAGAGCGTCTGCGGGGCCGGGACGTCCTTGATCGCGCCCTGGGCCTGCAGGATCGGCGCGAACGTGGACACGATCTGCTGCACGCGCGCCGGGTCGAACTGCCCGAACACGCCGGAGGCCGGGTCGTTGGTGACGAGCTTCTGGTCCCGCAGCACCTTCACCGCGTTGTCCGCGACGCCCGGCGAGTAGCTCCACCCCGTCTGGTACGCCTCGACCAGCTGCACGATCAGGGCGTTGGTGGGGGCCGGGTTCGCCAGGTAGTCCAGCTGCGCCCGCTGCAGGATCGGGACGAGCTTCGCGAGGCACGGGCGCAGCTGCTCGAGCTTGTCCGCGCGCACCGACAGCGACGACGGGTAGACGGTGTAGCCGAGGTCGACGAGCTTCTGGCTCGCCACCGGCTTCTTCCACTGCGCGATCTCGTTCTCGTACAGGTAGGGCTCGCTGGTGATGTAGCCCTGCTGCAGGATCTTCGGGTCGGCCACGAACCGGGCCGGGGAGCCGTCGTAGCTGGCGTCGACCTGGGCCTTCGCGACGATGCCCTTCGACTCCAGCAGCGCCGAGACCACCGGGTCGGACGTCAGCACCGGCACGCCGCTCGCGGCGACGTCCTTGACCGTCGTCGCGCCGGGGTGCGACGCGGGGTCCCACATGAGGATCACCGGGCTGGTCGTCAGCTGCGCGACGACGCCGACCACCGGCTGGTCGTCCGAGCTCGAGATGGCGACGTCGGAGTAGACGGTGCCGAGCGTGATGCTCTCGTCCAGCTTCATCAGCGCCGGGACCGGCTGGAACCCGACGTTGGGGCCGCCGGTGCGCACCTCGATGTCGACGCCGGTGTCGACGCCCTGCGCGACGAGCGACCCGCGCACCTTCTTGGCGTTGGTGTCGATGGTCCGGTCCGGCCCGACCAGGCTGTACGCGCTGCCGTGCTCGGCCTCCGGCTGCCAGTCCTCCTGCACGACGACGGTGGCCGGGCAGGCGCCGGCGAGGTTGAGCGGGCTGTCGGCCGGAGCCGCCGTCGCCGTCGCCTGCGGCGCGGACGGGGCGGTGCCGCCGCCACCACACGCAGTGAGCACGAGCGCCGCCGCGATGGACGTTGCGAGGGTGGTGGTACGCAGGACGGTCGTACGTCTCACGTGGCGGCGCTCCTTGCAGTTACCGGCAGAGATCATGAATGTACCGATCGTGGATACCCGCGTGGAGCCGGATGGGCGGACGCGCAAGGATGCGTCCGTGACCGACGCCATGCCGGACCCCGACGCCAACACCGGGATCGACACGACCGTTCCGCACTCGGCGCGGGTCTGGAACTACTGGTTGGGCGGCAAGGACAACTACGCCGTCGACCGGGAGACGGGCGACGCCGTGATCGCCGTCTTCCCGCAGATCAGGACGAACGCGCGCGAGTCCCGCAAGTACCTCGGCCGGGTCGTCACCTTCCTGACGCGCGAGGCCGGCATCCGGCAGTTCCTCGACATCGGCACCGGCCTGCCGACGGCCGGCAACACCCACGAGGTCGCCCAGGCCGTCGCGCCCGAGGCGAAGGTCGTCTACGCCGACAACGACCCGCTGGTCCTCGCGCACGCGCGGGCGCTGCTCACGGGCGCCGGGACCACCACCTACCTGCACTCCGACATCCGCGAGGTCGACGACCTGATGGCGCGGGCAGCGGAGACCCTCGACTTCTCCCAGCCGATCGCCGTGCTGATGCTCGGGGTGCTCGGGCACGTCCACGACGCGGACGAGGCGCGGGCGCTGGTCGCCGACATCGTGTCCCGGCTCTCGTCGGGCAGCTACGTCGCGATGAGCGACGCTGTCCTGACCGAGGAGCGGCGCAAGGCCGAGGAGGCCATCGCCGACACCGGCGGCGTGCACTACCACGCGCGCGACCCGAAGGACCTCGAGTCGTTCTTCGCCGGGCTGGAGTGGGTCGAGCCGGGGTTCACCTCGGTCTCGCTGTGGCGACCCGACATCGCGTCCGCCGTCCAGCCGGACAACGTGCTGCCGCACACCGCGCCGACGCCCGTCGGCCAGTGGGGCGGGGTCGCCCGCAAGCCGTAGCGATTCGATCACGGCCCCCCGAGGTGGCCGGCGCCGGGCGGGCGCGCAAGTATGGGTTCCGTGACCGACGCGACGACGAACCCCGACGCCAACACCGGGATCGACACCACCGTTCCGCACTCGGCGCGCGTCTGGAACTACTGGTTGGGCGGCAAGGACAACTACGCCGTCGACCGCGAGACCGGCGACGCCGTGATCGAGGTGTACCCGCAGATCAAGACGAACGCGCGCGAGTCCCGCAAGTTCCTGGGTCGGGTGGTCACGTTCCTGACCGCGGAGGCCGGCATCCGGCAGTTCCTCGACATCGGCACCGGCCTGCCCACCGCGGGCAACACCCACGAGGTCGCCCAGGCCATCGCGCCGGAGGCGAAGGTCGTGTACGCCGACAACGACCCGCTGGTCCTCGCGCACGCCCGCGCGCTGCTCACCGGTGCGCCGGAAGGCACCACCACCTACCTGCACTCCGACATCCGCGACGTCGACGAGCTGATGGCGCGCGCCGCGGAGATCCTCGACTTCTCCCAGCCGATCGCCGTGCTCATGCTGGGCGTTCTCGGCCACATCCACGACGCCGACGAGGCCAGGGCGCTGGTCGCGGACATCGTGTCGCGCGTGTCGTCGGGCAGCTACGTCGCGATCTGCGACGCGATCATGACCGAGGAGCGGCGCAAGGCCGAGGAGACCTACGCCAACCGGGACGGCGTCCACTACCACGCCCGCGACCCGCAGGACATCGTCACGTTCTTCGACGGGCTGGAGTGGGTCGAGCCGGGGTTCGCCTCGGTGTCGCTGTGGCGCGCCCCCGTCGCGCCCGTCGATGCCACGGGCAACGTGCGCGCGCTGGCCATGACGACGCCCGTCGACCAGTGGGGCGGGGTCGCCCGCAAGCCCTAGGCGTGAGCGTCCGCGGCGCGAGGCCGCAGACCTCACACAGCGCTCGGCCCCCTCACACACGTCACAACCTCTGTGACGTGGCCGTACGCTGTGTGACGCCGGCTTGCGCGCCAGCAGACACTGCCGGGACCGCTCCGCCTCCGCCGGCCTGGTCGGCCAGCACGAACTCGACGTCCTTGTCCCCCCGCCCCGACAGGTTGACGAGTATCCGTTCGGTGGGTGGCCGCTGCGCCGCCAGGCGCAGCGCGAACGCGAGGGCGTGTGCGCTCTCGAGTGCCGGGATGATCCCCTCGGATCGGGCGATGCGGAGGAACGTGGCGACCGCTTCGCCGTCGGGAACGGTGCTGACGGACAGTCGGCCGGAGGCGCGCAGCATGGCCACCTCAGGGCCTACCCCCGGATACGCCAGCCCGGAGGCGATCGACGTCACCGGGGCGGGGGCGCCGTCGTCGTCCTGCAGGACGACGGACCGGGCTCCGTGCAGGATCCCGGGCCGGCCGAACGTGAGCGAGGCCGCGTGCTGCCCGGGTCGGGCACCCGTGCCCAGCGGTTCGACGGCGTGCAGGGAGACCTGGGGGTCGCCCAGGAACCCGGAGTACACCCCGAGTGCGTTGGAACCACCGGCGATGCAGGCGACGACGTGGTCGGGCAAGGCCCCGCCGGTGACGGCGCGGAACTGCGTCCGCGCCTCCTGCCCGACGACCGACTGGAAGTCCCGGACGATCATCGGGAACGGGTGTGGGCCGATGGCCGAGCCGATCGCGTAGAGAGCGTGGTCGTGCTGCTCGCTGTAGGCGTCGAACGCCGAGTCGCTGGCCTCCTTCAACGTCGACTGCCCCGCCGTCACCGCGACGACCTGCGCGCCCAGAAGGCGCATGAGGCGCACGTTGACGTCGACCTTGGCGAGGTCGACCGCCCCGATGTGCACCTCGCACTCGAGCCCGAAGCAGGCGGCCGCGGTGGCGAGGGCGACGCCGTGCTGGCCGGCGCCGGTCTCCGCGATCAGTTTCCGCTTGCCCATCCTCCTGGCCAGCAGCGCGAACCCCACGCAGTGGTTGATCTTGTGTGCCCCGGTGTGGTTGAGGTCCTCCCGCTTGACGTAGATGGCTGCGCCACCCAGCTGGTCCGAGGTGTTCCTCAGGTGGTGCACGGGTGTGGGTCGGCCCTGCAGCCCGCTCCGCACCGCGTCGAGTTCGCGTCGGAAGTCCGGTGACGCCCGCAGCTCCTCGTACGCGACGGCGAGCTCGTGCAGCGCGGGCGCCAGGTGCGCCGGCCAGTGGTTGCCGCCGAAGTCCCCGTAGTAGCCGGCGGCGTCGGGGAAGCGGCTGGTGTTCGGCATGACGACCACCTTCCGGGCGGTCGAACCCGACGTCTTGAACAGGATGTGCGTTCGCCTACCGAGCAGGGACGCTGCGTGACAGCGCACCGGGCGGCACGCCGAACACCTTCTTGAACTCGCGCGTGAGGTGCGGCTGGTCGCTGAAGTTCGCCATCTGCGCCACGTCGTCCAGTGCGAACCCGGCGCAGATGAGCTCCCTGGCCCGCGCGACCCGCAGCTGCCGGACGTAGGTCTGCGGCGGGATGCCGATCGCCGTGGTGAAGGACCGGACGAGGTGGCTCGGATGGACTCCGAGCTCACGCGCGAGGTCGGCGGTGCGGGTCGAGCCCGTGCCGCCGCGCCTGAGCCGCCGACACACCGCCTGCGCGACCGACGCGGGCGTCGCCGCGACGGGCTCGACGGCGAAGGTGCATTCCTGCACGACCCTGCGGAGGGCCTCCTCCACCGACGCGTGCTCGACGACCGGTGCCGACAACGCGTCGACCAGCTCGCGAGCGGTTCGGCTCCGCGGCAGCACGTCCGTCCGTACGGTGCGGTCCTCGCCCGGCGGGCTCGCTCCGAGGCAGCTGTCGAGGAACGCGTCGGACGGGTAGAGGACGTGGTACCGGGCAGACCCACCCGCGCCGCTGCCGGCGTGCACCTCGAACGGGTTGAAGAAGAACACCTCGCCGGCGTGGACGGTCCTGCTCCACCGGCCGGACCGGATGTCCGCGCTCCCGTTCGTCACCACGACGACGGAGTACGTGCTGTGCAGGTGCGGGTCGAACTCCACCGCCGTCGCCAGCGCCCGCAGGACATGTGCGTGCTGGAACGCGAACGTCATCGACTCGACGCGGGTCACGGTGACCAGTCTCCCGGCTCGCGACCATCGTGGACACTGGGCCGGCGGCGCTACCCTGCCCCGGTGCCGGACCTGTCCTTGATCACGACGGTGGCTGACGTCACCGCCACGATCGCCGTCCGCGGCGACGTGGACATGGCCTCCGCGGATGAGCTCCGCGCCGCCATCGCCGCGGTCACGGACCAGCCGCACGTGGTGGTCGACCTCACCGCGACGGGCTTCTTCGACAGCTCCGGGATCCGCGTGCTGTTCGAGTTCGCCGATCGCATCACCGAGGTCGTCGTCGTCCGGGACGGCATCGTGGCGCGCGTGCTCGACATCGCATCGCTGGACGACGTCATACCGCTCCGTGTCGTCGAGCAGGCCTGATCAGCTGCGGTAGCGCGGGTTCGTGGAGTGCCACGCGAACCCGCCCGCCATCCAGCCCCGCACACCGCGCAGGAAGCGCTGCAGCTCGAGTGACGGGGCGGCGCGCAGGGCCGCGTGGCTGCGGGCGAAGTCGCGGACGAGGTCGTTGTGCAGCTCGACGGTCGCCTCGGTGGCCTCGCGGATCGAGCAGTCCCGGTCGGCCGCGATCTGCAGGACCATGTTGCAGACCGGGTTCTCGTCGGCGGCGTCCTTCGCCACCGAGTAGAGGTCGTTGACCATGACGGCAGCCGTGCCGGCCTGCATCAGCGCGCGACGCACGTCCGGCTGGTAGAAGAGCGCGGCGTCGAGCTCGTAGCCGCCGACGACATCGATGAGCGTCATCGAGGTGTAGAAGCTGTCGTGCTGGCGAGCGGCCAGGTACTCCCACGCCGGCGGGTAGACACCGGTGTGCCGCCAGGCCGCGTAGGTGTTCCAGATGACGAACATCGACGACGTCGCGTAGCAGACCCGCTGCAGCTGGGCCGGGCCGGCGTGCCGGGCCATGTGCGACATGCCCGAGCGCAGCGCCACGAGGACGCGATCCGCGCGGATCGCCTCCTCGAGCGGCTCCGAGAACTCGCCGGCCGGCGCGACCGGGTCCATGGCCGCCGTGACGAGCGCGAGCCGCGGCGGCAGCTCGGACGGGACGGCCCCCAGCTCGGTGTCGTCGGCGTAGAGGTCGTCGGCGGCCCACCAGGCCGCGTTCATCTGCGCCGCGATCAGCAACCGGTCCGGGTCGTCGGTGTCGGGGTGGACGAGCATGGCCTGGCGGCCGAAGCCCGTCGCCCGGATCTGCTCGCGCACGTCCTCGGCGAAGCCGCAGCCCTCGGCCCAGGCGACGAGCCGGTCGTCGACCTCCTGCCCCAACGCCTCGTCGTCGCGTTCCAGCACCGGGCAGTACAGCGGCGACGCCGTCCCGTCACCCCACTCGGTCAGCACGTAGGCGGGGTCGGGTCCGGTGGCGGCGGCGAGGTCGGCGACCAGCCGGGCCGCTGCCGTGCCCACGCCGGTCGGATGGCGGGGAAGGGACGGCTGAGGTGCGGCGACCTGTGCCCGGGCGCCCACGACCGGCGCCGGCGCGCGACAACCGTCCGCGGTGGTCACGCCCGTGGCCACCGCGGTCACGCCCGGTCGGCGGCGATGAGCAGGTAGTGGAAGCTGCCCTCGCGGTAGGCGGTGAGGAACGCGTCCTCGATGCCGCTCGCGACCGATGACCGTGCCCGCAACTCCCAGTAGGGGATCGTGGCGGCGGTGAGGTCGACGACGTTGATCGGGACCAGCCCGTTCGCCGCCATCGCCTTGAAGTACGCGCTGCGTGGGTGGATGTTGCAGATGTAGTGCTGATCGATCTGGCTCACGGCCCGGGAACGGCCGCCGGTCACGTCGTTGTAGCAGCCCGTGATGCAGACGTACCGGCCACCGCGGGTGAGCAGTCGCCCGAACTCCGCGTAGAGCTCGTGGAGATCGACGTACATGGTCGTCTCATTGGTCCATATTCCTCGAATGGCGCCGCTCTCGAATCCCGTGTCGAGCATGTTGGCGAAGTGGAATCGCACCGAATCGGCCACACCGCGTTCAACGGCCTGCGCGTTCGCGAATGCGACCTGGGATTCGGAGATGGTGACGCCGTCGACGCGGCAGCCAAAGCGCTGGTGGGCCATGAAGCTGGTGCCACCGCGGCCGGACCCGCCGTCGAGGAGCCGGTCGTTCGGCCCGATGTCGCCCAGGTGGTCCAGCAGGACGTCGGCCTGCGCCGTCTCCAACCGGTGCATCTCGACGATCATCGCCTCGTCCCGCAGGTCGGCCCGGGTCTCCAGCACCGCCGGGTCGTAGTCGCCGATGCCGTAGTGGTGGTGGTACAGGCCGTCCACCTCGCCGAGCCGGATGTTGACCGGGGCCCGCTCGGCGTTCCAGTACGAGGCGATGGACCGCTGGTAGTCGGTGCGCAGGACCGGCTCGGCGCCGACGTGAGCCGGTCGGATCGCACCCTCGGTCGCAGTCATCAGCACTACTCCTCACATCGTTTCGGCACGCCAGGACGACATCCACCGGCCCAAGGGTCGAACGCGTCGACGCGCCGGTAGCAATTTGAAATGATCACTTTCCGCAATTCCCGGGGGCACCACGACCGCGCCGGACGAATAGCGACGTGTGCACGTTAACAGAGGATCAAGAAACCGCGCGGGATCGTTCACTCGATGGTGTGAATAAGTCTCGCGCACTCTGTACACGTCCGCTCCGGCACCACTACCAACGTTTAGGGCGCAGGGTGTCGCGCACTGGTCACGCGCCAGCGAGAATTGCACCGAACGGGCCATCGACCGGCCCGCGAAACGATCAGATCAAACAAACCTGACCGCTCAACCGGAATTCACCTGAGGATGGTGTTTGTGCTGTGACCGTCACCGATCCGGCCGAGTCCGTCGCGGAGGGAGATGCCGCGCTCACGAGCCTCAGCACAGCCGCGGCGCGGAACCTGGCCACCACGACCAAATCGGTTCCCCAGATGCAGGGGATCACCTCGCGGTGGCTCCTGCGGATGCTGCCATGGGTGCAGGCCGATGGTGGTGTGTACCGGGTCAACCGGCGGTTGAGCTACACCGTCGGTGACGGCCGGGTCGAGTTCATCAGCACCGGCGCCGACGTCCGGGTGATCCCCCGCGAGCTCGGCGAGCTGAGCCTGCTGCGCGGCTACGACGACGAGGCCGTGCTCACCGCGCTGGCCGACCGCTTCGTCCAGCGGGAGTACGAGCCCGGCCAGGTCCTCGCCGAAGCCGGCCAGACCGCCGACCAGGTCTTCCTCATCGCCCACGGCAAGATCAACCAGACCGGTCGCGGCCCCTACGGCGACGAGGTCGCGCTGGGCGTCCTCGCCGACGGCGACCACTTCGGCGGGCAGGTGCTGGCCGACGCGAACGGGCGCTGGGACGTGACCTACACCGCCGTCACCGCCTGCACGGTCCTCACCCTGAGCCGGCAGGCCTTCGAGTCGCTCAACGGCGACGCCGGCGGGCTGCGCGAGCACATCCAGCACCGGCTCAGCGCCGCCGACCGGCCGCAGAACACCGCCGGCGAGGCCGCCGTCGAGGTCGCGGCCGGGCACGAGGGGGAGGTGCCGCTCCCGCAGACGTTCGTCGACTACGACATCAGCCCGCGTGAGTACGAGCTCAGCGTCGGCCAGACCGTGCTGCGCGTCCACACCCGGGTGGCCGACCTCTACAACAAGCCGATGAACCAGCTGGAGCAGCAGCTCCGGCTGACGGTGGAGGAGCTGCGGGAGCGCCAGGAGCACGAGATGCTCAACAACCGCGACTTCGGGTTGCTGCACAACGCCGACTTCGGCAACCGGATCACCGCTCGGACCGGCGCGCCGACCCCCGACGACTTCGACGAGCTGCTGTCGATCGTCTGGAAGGAGCCGGACTTCTTCCTGGCCCACCCCAGGACCATCGCCGCGTTCGGGCGGGAGTGCACCAGGCGGGGCATCTACCCGCAGGCCACGGTCGTGCACGGGCACCAGGTGCCGTCGTGGCGCGGCATCCCCGTGCTGCCGTGCGGCAAGATCCCCATGAGCGACGACCGGACGAGCTCGGTGCTGCTCATGCGGACCGGCGAGCAGCGCCAGGGCGTCATCGGCCTGCACCAGACCGGTCTGCCGGACGAGTACCAGCCCGGCCTCAACGTCCGCTTCATGGGCATCGACGACAAGGCCGTCATGTCCTACCTGGTGAGCGCCTACTACTCGGCGGCGGTGATGGTCCCCGACGCGCTCGCGATCCTCGAGAACGTGGAGACCGGGCGCGAGGAGTGAGCCGATGACCGCCATCGACGAACCCGAACTCGACGAACCACCCGCGCCGACCAGTCTCGCGACCGCCGCCGCCCGGCAGCTGGCGACGACGACGAAGTCGACCCCGCAGATGCGCGGCACCACACCGCGCCATCTGCTGCGCAAGCTCGCCTGGGTCGACGTCGACGCCGGCACCTACCGGGTGAACCGGCGGCTGACCTACGCGCGCGGCGACGGCAGGCTCGCCGTCGTCCAGACCGGTCAGGAGGTCGCGCTGGTTCCGGCGGAACTGGCCGAGCTGCCCGGTCTCGGATCGTTCGACGACCCCGACGGCGCGGTCCGCCTCGCCCTCGCCGCCCGGTTCACCACGCGCCACGCCGGCGCGGGCGAGGTGCTCGCCGAGGCCGGCCGCGCCGTCGAGGAGATCCTCGTCCTCGCCCACGGCAAGATCACGGGGCGGCGGGCAGGGTCCTACGGCGACCCGGCCGTCCTCGGCACCGTCGGCGACGGCGACCACCTCGGCGGGCGGCTGCTGACCGAGCCGGCCGCGACCTGGGACGCCACCCTCGTCACCGCCACCCCGTGCGTCCTGCTCGTCCTCACCCGCGCGGACCTGCAGGAGTTCCTCGACGCGACCCCTCGACTGCGGACCCACCTGGAACGGCTGGCCGCAGCCCCGACGCCGCCGCAGACCCGCCACGGTGAGGCGGCGGTGCACATCGCCGCAGGCCACACCGGCGAGCCCGCCCTGACCCCGACGTTCGTCGACTACGACCTCGCGCCGCGCGAGTACCCCATGTCCGTCGCGCAGACCATGGTGCGGGTGCACACGCGCGTCGCGGACCTCTACGACGAACCCATGGACCAGACCGAGCAACAGCTGCGGCTGGCCATCGACGAGCTGCTGGAGCACCAGGAGCACGAGCTGCTCCACCACCGCGACTTCGGGCTGCTCAACAACGTCGCGTTCAACCAGCGCGTGCAGACCCGCACCGGCCCACCCACCCCCGACGACCTCGACGATCTGCTGACCAGGCGGCGCAGCACGAGGTTCTTCCTCGCCCACCCGCGCGCCATCGCCGCCTTCCACCGCGAATGCACGCGGCGCGGCGTCCACCCCGACCCGGTCGACGACGACGGCCGACCCCGCGCGGCATGGCGCGGCGTCCCGATCCTGCCCTGCGACAAGATCCCCATCAGCCGGGCGGGCACCAGCTCCATCCTCGCCATGCGCACCGGCGAGGCGTCCAGCGGCGTCGTCGGCCTGCGCCCGGGGTCCGTACCCGACCAGGTCCGTCCCGGCGTGAGCGTCCGCAGGACCGGCATCGACGGCTCGGCCGTCACGACCTACCAGGTCAGCGCCTACTTCTCGGCGGCGGTGCTGCTCCCGGACGCGCTCGGCGTCCTCGAGAACGTCGAGCTCGGACGCTGAAAGGGGAACCGTGATGGCCACCGACGAGGTACGGACCGTCCTGCTCGCCGCGCCCCGCTCGTTCTGCGCCGGTGTCGAACGGGCCATCGCCGTCGTCGAGGACCTGCTCCGCGACCGCGGCGGCCCGATCTACGTCCGCCGGCAGATCGTCCACAACACCCACGTCGTCGCCGACCTCGAAGCCAGGGGCGCCGTGTTCGTCGACGAGCTCGACACCGTCCCGGACGGCGCCACCGTCGTCTTCTCCGCCCACGGTGTCGCACCCCAGGTCCGCGCGGACGCCGCGGACCGGCGGCTCGACGTCGTGGACGCGACCTGCCCGCTCGTCGCGAAGGTGCACAGCGAGGCCCGCCGGTTCGCCGCCCGCGGCGACACCGTCGTCCTCATCGGACATCCCGGCCACGACGAGACCGAAGGCACCCTCGGCGAGGCTCCCGACCGGATCACCCTCGTCCAGACCGCGCAGGACGTCGCGGCGCTCGCCCCGCCCGATCCCACCCGCATCTCCTACATCGCCCAGACCACCCTCGCCGAGGACGAGACCAGCGAGATCATCGCGGCGCTGCGCGCCCGGTTCCCGGACGCGCGCGGGCCCGGCGCCGACGACATCTGCTACGCCACCACCAACCGGCAACGTGCGCTCGCGGCGATCGCCGCCGACGCCGACGTCGTGCTCGTCGTCGGCTCGCCCAACTCCTCGAACTCCCAGCGCCTCGCCGAGCTGGCGCGGCGGCTCGGCACCCCGGCGCACCTCGTCGAGGACGCCGACGCGATCGACCCGCAGTGGCTCCGCGGGGTCGGCGTCGTCGGTCTCACCGCAGGCGCATCGGCACCCCCGCACCTCGTCGACGGCGTCGTCGCGGCCCTGCGGGCGCTCGGCCCGATCGAGGTGCGCGAGCACGAGTACACCTCGGAGACGGTGCGGTTCGCGCCACCGGTGGTGAGCAGCGACCGGCCAACCGAGCCACGCGGCTACCGGTCGGGGCGTCCGTAACCGGAGACGTCGGCGACCACCACGGGTTCCGCCGAGAGCACGAACCCCGCCGCCATGATCGCCGCCACGGTGGCGCGGTAGCGCGGCGAGGTGTCGAGCCGATCGGCATCGGCCGCGCTCTCCCACAGGGTCAGGACGCTGCGATCGGCCCCGTCACCGAGGAAGGCGCAGCCGCGGAAACCGGCGTGGGCGGCGAAGGTGGGCAGCGACCGTTCCCGCGCGAAGGTGTCGTACTCCGCGCCGCGCGCCGGGTCGATCCGGGCCCGCCACAGGCGCGCGATCACGAGGCCACCCCTGCGCATCGGGACCGAGGACAGGTCGTGCACGCACCCCGCACAGCGGACGGCTCGTCCAGGTGCTCCGGTCGCCGCCTCACGTGCCGCACCGGCCGGCCGCCGTCATGGCCTCCGTCAGGACGTCGGCGATGAGCGCGGCGCCGACGCCGTCCTCGTCCAGGTCCGGGTCGTAGATCGCGACGTCGATCCCGACCGTCCGCGGATCGGCGAGCAGCGGCACGAGCACCTCGACGAGCTCTGCGGGATCCAACCCGCCCGGATCGGGGCTGTCGACGGCCGGCATGACCGACGGATCCAGGACGTCGACGTCCAGGTGCACCCACACGGTGTCGGCGCCGATCCCGGCGAGCGCGGTCCGCGCCGCGGCCGCCATGCCGACCGCGCGCATCTCGCCGACGTCGTGGAGGCTGCCCACCGCGGCGCGCGCCTCGGGCAGCAGCTCGTCCCCGGGTTCGTGCATGCCGAGCGCAGCCACGTCCGCTCCGTCGACGTAGGGGCCGAGCCCGTCGATGTCGGCGATGTCGGGCTGGCCACGGCCGGTGACGATGGCCAGTCCCTCGCCCGCTGCGGCGCCGACGTGCGGCGAGTTCCCGGCGTGCCGGAAGTCGGAGTGCCCGTCGACGTAGACCAGACCGACCCGGCCGCTGCGACGCAGGGCCAGCACCGCGCCGAGCAGGATGCTGCAGTCACCGCCGAGCAGCACCGTCAGATCGCCCGGCGCCCGCAGCGCGGCGACCCGGTCGGCGAGACGGCGGGTGTACCGAGCCAGCGCAGCGGCGTTGAACACCCCGTCACCGGGCGCCCAGCCCGACGTGTCGTAGCGGGGCGGCACCACGACGCCGGCGTCGCGGGCCCCCAGCCGCGCAACCAGCCGCTGGTCGCGCAGCGCCCCGGCCAGCTTGTAGCAGCCGGGGACGACCCCGGGAGCCGGCATCCGCAGCCCGAGGTTGGACGGCGCGTCGAGGACGTGGACGATCACGCCGCCACCGTAGCCAGCGGCGGCGCCATCGGCTCCCGCCTACCCGGACGTCAGCTGCTGATGGGGATCCTGCGCTGCCGGGCGTGCTCGGCCTTCGGGACGCGCACGGTCAGCACGCCGTCGGTGAGCGACGCCGTGACCTGCTCCTCCTGGACCTCGGCCGGCAGGGCCACCCGGAAGTCGAACCGGCCCACCGGCCGGGTCCGCTTCCGCAGGAAGCCCACACGTTCGCGTTCCTTGACCTCGCCCGTCACTGCCAGCTCGCCGCCGCCGAACTCGACCGAGACGTCCTCCCGCTGCACGCCGGGCAGCTCCACCTCGACGACGTAGGCGTCCCCGGTCTCCTCGACGTCGGCCGCCGGCAGCCAGCCGGAGCCGAACACGCCGCCTGCGCCGATCGGGCCGAACGCCTCCTCGAGCAGCCGGCCCATCTGGTCGTGCAGCTCGGTGAACTCCGCCCACGGCGAGCGGCCAGGACGGGTGGCCGGCGCCGAACCCGACCGTGCGGCATTGCGGCCGGGTCGGTGGTCACGGCGCAGGATCGGAAGCGCCATCTCTACCTCCCAGTGCGTTCTCCATCGGTTCTGATCAGGGGGTGAGCTGCTGGCGGAGCCGCCACGATCTGCTGCGCCCGCAGCCGTTATCTACAACGAACAGTATAGATTTATTGTTCCCGCCAGACGCAACTCGCGAAGCGGTCTCAGGCGCTGCGTCCACACGGCCGATGCCACCGTGCGTGAGGAGGCCCACCCCGACGACCCGACTCGTACCCCAAACGGCTGATCCTCGTTGTCACCAAGGGTGATTGCCGGCGGTTGCTCGCCGGCCTCGCGCCATCGACGTCACGTGCCGGCGCGGATGCGTCGCTGGACCTGCTGTGGGGGCATGTCGTATGCAGTTTCTTGCCGGACTCGCCGAGCACTGGCAGCTGTTCCTGCCGCTCGGGGTCATCGGCGTCATCAGCTGGGCGGTGTGGCTGGTCCGCAAGCTGATGTCGATGGGCTACCGCCCCCTGGTCAACGACTTCCGCACCACCACCAGCGTGGTCGTGCCCTCCTTCCACGAAGACCCCGACGTCATCGCCCGCTGCCTCGACACCTGGCTGGCCGAGAACCCCACCGAAGTCATCATCGTGCTCGACGTCGCCGACATCGAAGCCCGCGACCGCCTCATCGCCCGCGCCGACCGACGCATCCACGTCATGATGTTCGCCCACGCCGGCAAACGCTCCGCCCTCGGCGTCGGCATCCGCGCGGCGAAACACGACATCCTCGTGCTCACCGACTCCGACACCGCCTGGCAACCCGGCCTGCTCGCCGCGGTGCAGATGCCCTTCGCCGACCCCCGCGTCGGCGGCGTCGGCACCCGCCAGAACGTCTACCACCCCCACACCAGCATCTGGCGCCGCGTCGCCGACTGGATCATCGACCTGCGCTACCTCGACTACGTCCCCGCCACCGCCCGACGCGGCGGCGTGGTCTGCCTCTCCGGGCGCACCGCCGCCTACCGCCGCTCGGCCGTCCTGCCCGTCCTCGACGACCTCGAACACGAGTACTTCCGCGGCCGCCGCTGCGTCGCCGGCGACGACGGCCGGCTGACCTGGCTCGTCCTCGCCCAGGGCTACCGCACCGAACACCAGGACTCCGCCCGCGCCCTGTCCATGTTCCCCGCCACCTTCAAAGCCTTCTGCAAACAACGCGTCCGCTGGAGCCGCAACTCCTACCGCTGCTACCTCACCGCCATCACCAACGGCTGGCTCTGGCGCCAACCCCTCATCTCCCAACTCACCGTGTTCCAGATCCTGTTCACCCCGGTCACCATGTTCGCCACCGTCTGGTTCCTCGTCGCCGCCGCCTGGAACCCCCACCCCGGGCTCGCGCTGGCCCTGGGCGGCGCCTGGCTGCTCGTCGGGCGGGCCATCCGCTCCTTCTCCCACCTGCGCCGCCGCCCGGCCGACCTGCTCATCCTCCCCCTGGTCACCGCCGTGATCATGATGGTCGCCCTGCCCATCAAGACCTGGGCCTTCCTCACCATGAACAAACAAGGCTGGCTCACCCGCCACGCCGACCAGATCGGCGGCGAAGGACAGGACGAAGCCAGCCTGACCGTCGGACAGGCCGATGCGGCCACGTCGTGATCGCCGCGCGCGGCTCCTGGCCACGACCGCCGCGCTCGCGGTTCTGACCGGCGCCGCCGCGTGCACGTCCGGTGGCGCGCCGGCGACGGGAGCGGGCCCGGCCGCGTCCGGCACGCAGGCCGAGGTCGACCCGGTCGCCGGTGATCGCGCGCAGGAGCGGTCGGCCCAGCTCGTGACGGCCGAGGAGAAGCGGATCTACGCCGTCTCGGCGCTGGAGCCCGGCGACCACCCCGCCTACGTCGCGCCCGCCGTCGCACCCTCGACGATCTCGACCGTGGTGCTCACCGCCCGCCCGCTCCCCTACCGGCTGGAGAGCCTCGCGAACCTGGGCGCCGCCACCCGCCGTGCCGACGGCGGCTGGGACCTGCTGATGTCGGTCGTGGTCGAGCGCGGCGCCACCCTGCACGTCGAGGCGCCCGGCACGCAGCTGCGCATGGTCAGCGGTCCCGCGGGCTTCACCTCGATCGTCGCGGTGAAGGGCACCCTCGAGATGGTGGGCGAGCAGGGTCGCCCCCTGGAGGTCACCAGCTGGGACCCGGTGTCCGGCCACGCCGACGAGGACACCACCGACGGCCGCGCCTACCTGCGCACCGCGGGTGGCCGCCTCGACCTCACCGACGTCTCGGCGTCGTCGCTGGGATTCTGGAGCGGCCGCACCGGCGGGATCTCGTGGACCGGCAGCAACAGCCAACCCAGCACCGGCACCGCGCTGCGGACCGCCGTCCAGCGCAGCCACTTCGGGATGTTCGCCGCCCGCACCGACGGCCTCGTGATCGACAGCGGGTCGCTGCGCGACAACGAGCTCGACGGGCTGCTGGTGCACCGTCGCTCCAACGGGATCACGGTGCGGGGCACCGAGATGGTGCACAACGGCCGCAACGGGGTCACCGTCGCCGCTGGAGCGAGCCAGGTGACGCTCAGCGGGATCACCGTGCACGACAACGCCGTCGACGGCATCCGCATCGACGGGACACCGCGGACGGATCCCGCCGGCGCAGACCCGAACGCCGCTCCCGGGCACGCGTTCACCGTGGAACGCAGCGTGCTGGACGGCAACGGCGAGTCCGGCATCGTCGCCAACGCTGCCGCCGAGCTGACGCTGGTGGACAACAACGTCGTCGGCAGCCCGGACGGCATCGTCGTCAGCGGCGCCGCCGCACGCCAGGAGGTGCGCGGCAACACCGTCGAGGCCCGCGGCTTCGGCATCGCCGTGCGGAACGGAGCCACCGAGGCGCAGCTCACCGGCAACACCGTGCGCACCGCCACGATCGCGCTGCAGGTGTCCGACGCCCGCGCCGACCTGCGCCAGAACGTGGTCGGCGCCGCCCACCGGTACGCGGTGTCGCTGACCGGCAGCTCCGGCGGCTCCACCGTGAGCGGCAACCGGCTCGGTGGCCGCGGACCAGCTGCGATCGACACCGTCAGGGTCAGGTCCGGCACTGCCGTCCAGGTCGGCCCGAACGACGACTCCGGCTGGGTGGTCGACCGGGACGAGACCGGCCGGTACCTGGCCTACGTCGCCGACCACCCGCTGCTGCTGCTGTGGTTGCTGATCCTGGTCGTGCCGGTCGCGGCCGGCCTCTGGACCCGGCGCAGGCGGCAGGTGCCCGCCGCCGTCGCCGACGAGGACGAACCCGAGGACCCGATGCGGACCACGCCCCTTCCCGTGGTGCGGCGGCGGGACACGGAGGCGACCTTCGCCATGCCGGTCACGCGCGTGACGATCGTGTCGGAGCCGGACCGTTGAGGCCCCGCTCGTTCGGGGTTGCCGTCCTGCTCGCCGCCACTCTCGCCGGCTGCGCCGGGCCACCCCCGGCCGCGACGCGGCCGCCGGATCGGGCGGGCCCGACGCCGCCCGTCGCGACCGTCGCCGACTGCGGCACCACGGGCGTCTCCGTGGTGCGCGACACCGCGGCGCTGACGGCGGCGATCGCCGCGGCCCGGCCCGGGTCGGTGATCGCGCTGGCCCCCGGCACCTACGGCGCTGTGGAGGTGGCGAGTGCGGGCAGTGCCGACGCCCCGATCACGCTGTGCGGGCCGCGCGACGCCGTCGTCGACGGGGGTTCGACCACGGACGGCTACACGGTGCACGTCGAGGATGCGCGGTACTGGACGCTGCGCGGGTTCACCGTCCGGGGCGGGCAGAAGGGCGTGATGCTCGACGGCGCCCAGCACGTGGTGCTGGACGGGCTGCTGGTCACCGGCACCGGCGACGAAGGCGTGCACCTGCGCCGCAACAGCACCGACAACGTGGTGCGCGGCCTGACCGTGCGCGACACCGGGCTGCGCCAGGCGAAGTTCGGCGAAGGCATCTACATCGGGTCCGCGGAGAGCAACTGGTGCGAGCTCACCGACTGCCGACCCGATCGCAGCGACCGCAACGTCGTCGAGGACAACACGATCTCCGAGACCACCGCCGAGTCCGTCGACGTCAAGGAGGGCACCACGGGCGGTGTGGTGCGCGGCAACACCTTCGACGGCGCCGGGATGAGCGCCGCCGACGCCTGGGTCGACGTCAAGGGCAACGGCTGGACCATCACCGGCAACCGCGGCACCGCAGCCCCCACCGACGGCTTCCAGGTCCACGAGATCACCGACGGCTGGGGTGTGGACAACACCTTCTCCGCCAACACCGCCTCGGTCGCCGCCGACGGGTACGTCGTCAACGTCACCCGCAACGCCGACCGCAACACCGTCACCTGCGACAACGCCGCCGTCGGTGCCGCGAAGGGGATCTCCCGCGGGCGCTGCAGGTGAGATCCCTGCGCGTCCCGCCACACCTACCGAGGAGCTGAGAGTTGTTCGCACGACGGATCGCCGTCATCGGGACCGGTTACGTCGGGCTCACCACCGGAGCCTGCCTGGCCTCACTCGGCCACCACGTGGTGTGCGCCGACATCGACCCCACCAAGATCGAACGCCTGCGCGCCGGGCGGGTGGACATCCTCGAACCCGGCCTGGCCGAGCTGGTCGGCGAAGGCATCGCGGCGGGTCGGCTGCGGTTCGTCGTCGGCGCCAGCGCCGCGGTGACCGGCGACGACCGGGGTGCGGAACTGCCCGCCGAGATCGTCTACCTGTGCGTCCCCACCCCCATGGGCGAGGGTGGCGCCGCCGACCTCGCGGCCGTGCGCGCCGTGGCCGACGAGGTGCGCGATCTGCTGCCACCGGGCTGCGTCGTGGTCAACAAGTCGACGGTGCCGGTCGGCACCGCCGCCACCACCCTGCAGATCCTCCGCCGCACGGACGTCGCCGTCGTGTCCAACCCGGAGTTTCTGCGCGAGGGCAGCGCCGTGCACGACTTCCTGCACCCCGACCGCATCGTCGTCGGCAGCGCCTCCCAGGAAGCCGCCGAACGCGTCGCCGCGCTGTACTCCCGGTTGGGCGCTCCCACCCTGCTCACCGACGCCGCCAGCGCGGAGATGGTCAAGTACGCCGCCAACTGCTTCCTGGCCATGAAGCTGTCGTTCGTCAACTCGTTGGCCGACCTGTGCGAGCGCCTCGGCGCCGACGTCGTCGAGGTCACCGAAGGCATGGGCCACGACCGCCGCATCGGCCAGACCTTCCTCTCCCCCGGACCCGGCTGGGGCGGCTCCTGCTTCCCCAAGGACACCCACGCCCTGCTCCAGATCGCCGAGGCCGCCGGCATGGACTTCGACCTCGTCCGCGCCAGCCTCG
Organism: Pseudonocardia sp. CA-107938; assembly: GCF_050936315.1. Taxonomy (NCBI): domain Bacteria; kingdom Bacillati; phylum Actinomycetota; class Actinomycetes; order Pseudonocardiales; family Pseudonocardiaceae; genus Pseudonocardia; species Pseudonocardia sp. CA-107938. The sequence goes on from NZ_JBNJNA010000001.1 coordinate 229,329, forward strand.
CCGTCAACACCAAGACCCGCGCCCTCGTCGTCGACAAGATCCGCACCGCCGTCGGCGGCACCCTCACCGACAAGCGCATCGGGCTGCTCGGACTCACCTTCAAAGCCGGCACCGACGACCTGCGCGACTCCCCCGCCCTCGCCGTCGCCGCCCTGCTCCGCGCCGAAGGCGCCCACCTCACCGGCTACGACCCCGCCCACCCGGCCGGCGTCCCCGGCGTCACCGACGACGTCACCGTCGTCGACGACCCGCTGACCATGGCGAAGGAGGCGGACGCGCTCGTGGTGCTCACCGAATGGCCCCAGTTCCGCACCCTCGACTGGGCCGCCCTGGCCGGGGTCACCACCACCCCCGTCGTGATCGACACCCGCAACCTCCTCGACGCCGACATCCTCCGCCGCGCCGGCTTCACCTGGATCGGGATGGGCCGCGGGTAGGCCGGGATGCACCTCGCTCGTCTCCTCTGAGACGTACCCAGCGTGAGGTCGTCCATCGGATCACCGGCTCGAGCAGTACCTGGACGACACTCGGCGCCGGGATGCGCGGAGTCAGCCACGGCTTCGGCGCGCCGTGCACCGGTCCACGACGAAGAAGTAGCCGTCCTCGTCGCGGTAGGCCAGGTCGCCGGTGTGGAACCACCCGTCGCGGACGGCCTGCGCCGGGGCCTCGGGCTTCTTGTGGCACCGCGAGCGTCTGCTGGACCTGACCAGCGCGGCGTCTGCCTCGCCGAGGTGCTCGATCACGTGGTCGCGCAGGTCCGCGCCACCGCAGGGCTCCCCCACCGGACCGCGACGACTGCACTCCTCAACCAACTCGGACGCGGACGGGGATGCTCTCCCAGGCTCGCAGGGTGTTGTTGTGGTGCCGCGCGGTCGGGCCGGCGAGCTCGATGGTGCGCACCCTTCGGGCCAGTGCTGTGAGCAGCGCCTCGGCCTCGAGTCGCGCGACGTGCTGGCCGACGCACTGGTGGAGCCCCATGCCGAACCCGACGTGGCCGGAGGGGTCGCGGGACAGGTCGAACGCGTCGGGGTCGTCCCAGCGCCGCGGGTCGCGGTTGGCTGCCCCGAGGAACATGAGGATCTTCTTGCCCTCCGGGACGACGTGGTCCCCCACCCGGACGTCGACGGTGGCCGTGCGGAAGAAGGTCTGCACCGGTGACTCCCAGCGCACCGCCTCGTCGAAGGCGACGCGCGCCAGCGGCGGCTGCTCGCGCAGCCGCTGCCACTGCTCGGGGTGGGTCGCGAATCCGTAGAGCGCTGCGGACAGGCCGTGCACGGTCGTGTCCACGCCCGCGGTCAGGAGCGAACGGACGATGAGGGGTGCCTGCTCGGGGGTGATGTCGCCGCGGTCGGCCGCTGCCCAGATCTGCGCGCCGAACCCGCCGTCGGTGAGTGCCTCGCGGGCGCACTGGGCGTTGAGCCACGCGGACAGTTCCGCGATCCGGGGCGCGCCCTGCGCGACCAGGTCGTTGTGGGGACCGAAGGCGTTGAACGCGAAGTCACCGTAGGGCAGCAGGTTCTCCCGCCCCTCCTTCCCGATGCCGACGGCGTCGGGGAAAACCCGCAGGGGGAACACCGTCGCCAGCGACGCGACCACGTCGAACTCGGCGCCGCCGGCCAGGACCTGCTCGACGAGGTGCTCGGCGTCGGTGAACCACTGCTCGCGCAGCCGGCGCAGCGACCGCGGACCGATGATCTTGCTGAGCACGCGACGCGGCGCGTCGTGCCGCGGAGGGTCGGCCTCGAGCAGCAGGCTGGGCGGGCGCCACGGCTTCTCGTACCGGAAGTTGGACAGACCCACGCCGGCCGCCGACTGGAAGTCCTGCCAGTCGACCAGTGCGGCGTGCACCTGCTCGTAGCGGGCGAACGCGTACACGTCGTAGGTCGAGAGGTGCACCACCGGTCCGGCGTCGCGCAGCGCCGCGTGCAGCGGCAGCGGGTTCTCCAGCACGTCGTGGCTGAACGGATCGGTGTCATTCGTCGGCAATGTGGTGCCAGAACCCATGATCGCGGTCACAGCAACCCCTCCGTGGTCAGAGATCGAGGACGAGACAGTCACTGCGGGCACGGGACACGCAGATGAACATGCAGTCGTTCGCCTGGCGCTCGTGGTCCTCCAGCAGCGCGTCGCGATGGTCGGGCTCGCCGGCCAGCACCGTGGTCTCGCAGGTTCCGCAGATGCCCTGGCGACAGGAGGAAAGGACCTCCACCCCGACCTTGCCGACGGCTTCGAGGACCGTCATCCCGGGTGGAACGGTCACCGTGACCCCGGTGCGGGCCAGCTCCACCTCGAACGGGGCCCGCCGGGCGGCGGCAGCGGGTTCGTCGCTCACGAACCGTTCGGTGCGCAGGGTGTGCGGGCTCCACCCGGCGCAGGCGGCTGCCGTGGCCGCCAGCAGCGGGGCGGGCCCGCAGGCGTAGATCTTGACGCCCGGACGGGGTGCGCCGAGGAAGCCGGGCACGTCCAGCAGGCCGAACTCGTCCTGCGGAACGACCCGGACCCGGTCGCCGTAGCCCGCCAACTCGTCGAGGAACGCCATCGACGCCCGCCGACGGCCGCCGTAGAGCAGGCGCCAGTCGGTGCCCAACATGTCGGCCTGCCGCACCATCGGCAGCAGCGGCGTGATGCCGATTCCTCCCGCCAGGAACAGGTACTGCTCCGACGGCACCAGCGCGAAGTTGTTCCGCGGACCGCCCACCCCGACCGGGTCCCCGACCGCGAGCTCGTCGTGCACGTAGGCGGACCCACCGCCGCCGGCCTGCTCGCGCAGCACCCCGACCCGGTAGGTGAACGGGTCCCAGCGGTCACCGCACAGGGAGTACTGGCGGGTCATCCCGTTCGGCAGCAGGAGATCGATGTGGGCGCCGGGCGCCCAGTCCCGCAGCCGCAGACCCGACGGCGAAGTCAGCTCCAGCACCACCACGTCCTCGGCCACGAGCTCCTTGGCGGTGACGCGCAGCGTGGCGACATCGGCGGAGACGGCGCCCTTCTCGCTGCCGATCACACCCGTCAACGTGTGGATCACTCGACCTCCTCGTCGTTGCCCGAAGGGTCGGGCACCCCGCCCGGGCGACCAAGCCCGTTCTCAATGGACGAGAGACCTGCGACACTGCCTCCGTGCCGCGCACCGCCACCGGGGAGTCGTCCCTCGCGCGCGCCGTCCGCATCATCGCCGCGTTCACGCCCGAGGAGACCTCCCTGCGGGTGTCCGAGATCGCCCGCCGGACCGGCCTGCACATCGCGACGGCGTCCCGGCTGGTCGCCGAGCTCACCGCGCACGGGCTGCTCGACCGGGGACCCGACCGGGAGGTCCGCATCGGGGTCCGGCTGTGGGAGCTCGCGGCCCGGGCGTCGCCGACCCTGTCGTTGCGCGACGCGGCCCTGCCCTACCTGGAGGACGTGCACGCCGTGGTCGGCCACCACGCCCAGCTCGGCGTGCTGGACGGCGCGGACGTGTTGTTCCTCGAACGGCTGTCGGCACGCGACGCGGTGATCAACTACACCCGGATCGCCGGCCGCCTACCGCTGCACCTCTCCTCGTCCGGGCAGGTGCTGCTCGCCCATGGCCCACCCGAGCTGCAGGAACGCGTCCTGCAGGGACCGCTGCAGCGCTACACCGCCGCCACGATCACCACTCCCGAAGCGCTGCGGGCCGCGTTGGCCGAGGTGCGCCGCCGCGGCTACGCCCTCACAGCGGGCCACGTCCACGAGGACGCGACCGGGGTCGCCGTGCCGGTGCGGGGTGCCCTCAACGAGGTGGTGGCAGCGCTGTCGGTGATCGTCCCCAACGACGGCCACGCGGAGGCCCGCGTGCCGGTGCTCATGGCCGCCGCCCGCGGCATCAGCCGATCACTCGCCGCCGCGCGCCCTCCCGCCTGAGCGGCATCTCCGCTGCTGCCGAGCAAAGGAAGGTAGGACCTCCGGCCGCGGCGGGTCGGGCGCGCGGAACTGGCGGAAGGCCCGGACGTACACCTCTCTCGTCTCTTCTGAGACCGTACCCAGCGTGAGATCCCACTCCTCGGCCAGCTCGAGAAGCTCGTCCATCGGAAGATTCCTCCCTGATGGTCTCGTCGCCGACGAGCGCTGTGCGGAACCGGCGGAGGGCGGCACAGCATGAGCGACGACGGCATCGTCGCTGGTCACGTGGCTGAGCTGCCGCTCACCGGCGAACGCACGGTGCCCGGCATCGCCGAGGAGAACTACTGGTTCCGCCGGCACGAGGTGGTCTACGAAGCCCTGCTGCCGCGCTGCCGGGACCTCGACGTGCTGGAGGCGGGCTGCGGCGAGGGCTACGGCGCCGACCTGCTGGCCGGGATGGCGCGCCGGGTGCTCGCGCTGGACTACGACGCGGTCACGACGGCGCACGTGGCGCGGCGCTACCCGCGGCTGGACGTGCTGCGCACCAACCTCGTCGCGCTCCCGGTGCGCGACTCGTCGATGGGTGCGGTCGTGTCGCTGCAGGTCATCGAGCACCTGTGGGAGCAGGAACGGTTCCTGCGCGAGTGCCGGCGCGTGCTCGCGCCCGGGGGTCAGCTGCTGGTCTCCACGCCGAACCGGATCACCTTCTCCCCCGGCCGCGACACCCCGCTCAACCCGTTCCACACCCGCGAGCTCGCCCCGGCCGAGCTCGCCGGGCTCGTCGCCGACGCCGGGTTCACGCAGGTCGAGCTGCTGGGTCTGCACCACGGCCCCCGCCTGCGGCAGCTCGACGCCGCGCACGGCGGGTCGATCGTCGACGCGCAGACGGCGGTGGTGCTGGGCAGCGGCGAGTGGCCGCCGCAGCTGCTCGCCGACGTCGAGTCGGTGGCGTGCGCGGACTTCGACCTCACGGCCGACGATCTCGACGCCAGCCTGGACCTGCTGGTCACGGCGGTGCGCCCGTGATCCCCGGCGCGTTCTGCCTGGTGCTGCACAGCCACCTGCCGTGGCTCGCGCATCACGGGCGCTGGCCCGTCGGCGAGGAGTGGCTGTACCAGAGCTGGGCGCACGCCTACCTGCCCGTCGTCGACGTGCTGGAGCGGCTGGCCGCCGACGGGCAGCGCGACGTGCTCACCCTCGGCGTCACGCCCGTACTGGCGGCGCAGCTGGACGACCCGCACTGCCTGCGCGGGATGCACCACTGGCTGGGTGACTGGCAGCTGCGCGCGCACGGCGTCGCACCGCGGCTGCCGGAGCTGGCCGTGCACGAGCACCGGGCGGCCGCACGGGCGCTGGAGCTGTTCGAGACCCGGTGGCGGCACGGCGCGTCGCCGGTGCTGCGGCCGCTCGTCGACGGCGGCGTGATCGAGCTGCTCGGTGGCCCGGCCACGCACCCGTTCGGCCCGTTGCTGCTGCCGGAGGTGCGCGCGTTCGCGCTGGCCGCGGGCCTGGCCGACACGTCGCGTCGGCTCGGGTCCCGTCCGGCCGGGATCTGGGCGCCCGAGTGCGGCTACGCGCCCGGCATGGAGACCGGGTACGCCGCGGCCGGCGTGCAGCGGTTCCTCGTCGACGGCCCGTCGCTGCACGGCGACACCGCGCTCGCCCGGCCCGTCGGCGGCTCGGACGTGCTCGCGTTCGGCCGCGACCTCGACGTCACCTACCGGGTGTGGTCGCCGAGGTCCGGCTACCCCGGCGGGCGCGACTACCGCGACTTCCACACCTACGACCACGAGTCCGGCCTCAAACCGGCGCGGGTCACCGGCCGGCACGTCGAGCCGCACGACAAGCGGCCCTACGACCCGGAACGGGCCGCCGCCGCCGTGGCCCGCGACGCCGCAGAGTTCGTCGACGTCGTGCGTGACCGGCTCACCGAGCTGCACGCGCGGCACGGACGCCCTCCGCTCGTCGTCGCGGCGTTCGACACCGAGCTGTACGGGCACTGGTGGCACGAGGGCCCGGCCTGGCTGGAGGCCGTGCTGCGGGCCCTCCCCGAGGCAGGGGTGCAGGTCACGACGCTGCGCGGCGCCGCGGACGCGGGGTTCGTCGGCGAGCCGGTGGAGCTGCCGGCGTCGTCGTGGGGCTCGGGCAAGGACTGGCGGGTGTGGGCGGGCGAGCAGGTCACCGACCTCGTCGAGGCCGGTGACCGGGTGCAGAAGACGCTGGTCCAGACCGTGTCCGACACCCTGGTGGCCGACGGGCTGGCGAACCGGCTGGCCGAGGAGGCACTGCTAGCGCTGTCCAGCGACTGGGCGTTCATGGTGAGCAAGGACTCCGCCGCCGGCTACGCCCGCGACCGCGCGTACGGGCACGCCGGCCGGGTCGGCGAGCTGGCCGAACTGCTGCAGGCGGGCCGGCGCGACGCGGCGCACCGGCTCGTCGCGGACTGGGCTCCGGCCCCGTTCGGCCACGTCGACGCCCGCGCACTGGCCCGCCCCTGACGACGTCACGTCGGCGGGGACCGCCGCTGGTCCCGCGTGACCCAGTCGCGGTAGGAGACGTCGAGGATCACCCCGTCGATCCCGCTGCACCAGGTCGGTTCGAGGTGGACGAACTCCCTGGTCAGCACGTCGAACCGGACCGGTCGCAGGCACACGTCGCACGGCGGGCGGCTACCTGGCTTCGGCACCATCCGCACGCACCTCCTCCGCTGCGGCGGCCGCGGCGTAGATGGAGCAGGGCCACCGGCTGCGGCCGGCCTGCGCACCGAGCTGGCACGCGGTGCAGCGACCCGTCCCGTCGTCGCGGTGCTGCGCGATCAACCGGCCGGCCATCCCCGGTTGGGAGACGATCAACGTCACCAGCGGGGTCATCGTGCCGGCCTGCACCGGCACCTCACGTACGCTCTCCATCGACCTGGGACTCCTCAGTTCGGGTCACCGAGGCCTCGGCGGCCGCAACCCGCCGGGGCCTCACCTGTAGCCGCGGTCCTCTGCGGCCACGGCACAAACTATGCGAGTTCTATGCAGATATCAAGCAGCGCTAGACAGAAGCCTCCCAACCTTGCAGAATCGCCATCTCGGACTGATTCAGCATGGAAGGAACATCATGCGACTTACGACCCTCGCTAAGGACAAGAACAGCGGCACCGAGGGGTGCAAGTCAGTCCATCGGAACGAGGACACCGGGCGACTCGTCTTCCAAGGCCCTGGCGTCGATATGAAGTACCTACCCAACGCGCTGCCCGGCGAGCTGGCCGTCGAGCTCGACGAGGAGATCGTGCGCGACGCCGCGCACGCGTTGGGGTGGCTGTGATCGGTACGCCCGAGTTCCAGGCAGCCTTTGAATCAGCCCAACGGACGATCTTCCGGCTGGAGACGCTGCAGTACTACGACGCCGACCCCGGCTTCGATCGTTTCCTGGCCGGGGAGGCCTGGGAGGCCACCGACTCCAAGCAGCACTGGGTGGATCGAGTCCGCCGGATCGTGGATCGGGGCGTCCCGATGCAGCGGGTGCACGTCGTGACCGAGCCATGGACGGACTACATCCGCTTCGAACTGACCCAGTCGTACCCGCCCAACGTGGAGGCGGGCGAGGACATCCGGATCATCACGGCACCCGAGCCCTGGCCTGGTCCCGACTTCTGGATGTTCGACGACGAGTGCGTCTGGCTGATGCATTACGACGAGGCCGGCGTCCTGGTGGGAGTGGAGGACGTCTCGGCGTCGACCGCTACCGTCCGGGCATGTGTGGCACGCAAGGACGAGGCCCTCGCGAAGAGCACGCCGCTGCGCCAGGTCGTCGACATGACAGGCTGATCGCGGGCGGACGCTCATGACCCATCCGGCGCGGATACGTCTCGCCGAGCGGCTGCGTGCTGTCCGCGCACCCCGGTTCCGCTCCGGATCGGCACTCGCACGCCATCTCGGATGGCAGCAGAGCAAGGTGTCCCGCATAGAGCTTGGCCAGCAACTGCCGTCCCGCGAGGACCTCGACCAGTGGATCGCAGCCGTCGGCGCCGACAGCGAGGAGCTGCACCAGCTCCTCGACGACGCGCATGTGCAGACGGTGTCAATTCGCGCCGCAGCGCGCAGCGCCGCGGGCGTGCCCGGTGTCCAGGTCGATCTCGCCGATCTCGAACGACGCTCAACCCTCGTGGCCGAGTACCAGCCCCACATGGTGCCCGGTCTCGCCCAGACCGCAAGTTATGCACGCAGCTGGCTCACCCAGGCCGATCGACCGGAGGTTCTGGCGAGCGTCGACGTCGAAGGCGTGATCAACGCTCGTATCGCCCGGCAAGCGATCCTCTACCAGCCCGGACACGACGTAGTGATCGCGATCGGGGAGGCAGGTCTCCGCAACAGCCATGGCGATCCCTCCGTCCAGCGACAGCAGCTGGGGCATCTCCAGGTACTGGCCGAACTGCCCACCGTCACGCTGCTGGTCGAGCCGGCACACGCAGCGATGGCCACGATGCGCGGCTTCCGAATCCTCGACGACCGAGTCGTTCTCGAGGACACCGAGGGCGCGCGGCACCTCACCGATCCCGCCATCGTGGGCCGCTTCACCGCCGCGCTGGCGGCACTGCGCAGCCGCGCCCTCGCAGGCGAGGACGCCGTCGCGTTCATCCGCAAGGTGGAGCGCGCCCTCTGACCCCGGCGACGTCACACACCGTGCGGCCACCTCACACAGCGCACAACCTGTGTGACGTGGCCGCGCGTTGTGTGACGTCACCATCGGGTGCGTTTGCTACCGCGGGTAAGTTGTGGCGATGCGGGTGCTGATGCTGTCGTGGGAGTACCCCCCGGTCGTGATCGGCGGGCTGGGGCGGCACGTCCACGCGCTGGCCACGCACCTCGCCGCCGCCGGGCACGACGTCGTCGTGGTCTCCCGCCGCCCGGCCGGCACCGACGCCGAGACCCACCCCACCACCGACGACATCGTCGACGGGGTGCGGGTGATCGCCGCGGCCGAGGACCCGGCGCACCTGGAGTTCGAGCGTGACCTCGTCGCCTGGACGCTCGCCATGGGCCACGCGCTGCTGCGCGCGGCCCTCACCCGCCTCGACGGCTGGCGGCCCGACGTCGTGCACGCCCACGACTGGCTGGTCGCCCACCCCGCCGTCACGCTCGCCGACACCCTCGGGGTGCCGCTCGTCGCCACCGTGCACGCCACCGAGGCCGGACGGCACGCCGGCTGGCTCTCCGGCGCGCTCTCCCGTCAGGTGCACTCCGTGGAGTGGTGGCTGGCCCGCCGCGCCGACGCCCTGATCACCTGCTCGGCCGCGATGCGGCAGGAGGCCGTCGAGCTCTTCGACGTCGACCCGGCGACCGTCACCGTGCTGCACAACGGCATCGCCCCGCAGGCGTGGGCGGTGCCTGCGAGCCGGGTCGCGGCCACGCGGCGCCGGCTCGCCCCAGGGGGCGCGCCGCTGCTGCTGTACTTCGGCCGCCTGGAGTACGAGAAGGGCGTGCAGGACCTGATCGCGGCGCTGCCCCGGATCCGGCGCACCCACCCCGGCACGCGGCTCGCCGTCGCCGGCACGGGCACCGCCACCGACATGCTCGTGGCCAACGCCCGCACGCACCGGGTCCGGCGCAGCGTCGCGTTCCTCGGCCACCTGCCCGACGGGGAGCTGCCCGCGGCCGTCGCCGCCGCCGACGCGGTGGTGCTCCCGAGCCGCTACGAACCGTTCGGCATCGTCGCGCTGGAGGCGGCCGCTGCCGGCGCGCCGCTGGTCACGTCCACCGCGGGCGGGTTGGGCGAGCTCGTCGAGGACGGGTGCACGGGCGTCTCGTTCGCGCCTGGCGACGTCACCGGTCTCGCGAACGCCGTGCGCACCGTCCTGGACGACCCGGCCGCCGCCGCGCAGCGGGCCACCGCGGCCCGTGCGCGGCTGGCCACCGACTTCGACTGGCAGCGGATCGCCGCCGCCACCGCCGACGTCTACGCCGGAGCGCCGACGGGCGGTCCGCAGGAGCTGCCGCGCCCGAAGATCCCGACGGGCAACGTGTTCGGCCGCACCTGAGTCACGCCGGCGGGTAGGCGCGCACGAACACGTCGGCCAGCTGCGGCAGCATGCTCGTGAACACGCCGTCCTCGAACGAGAGGTGCGGCTCGTTGGCCATGTGCTGGCTGAGCGCGCCGGTGAGCAGCACCCCGATCAGCCGCACCCCGTCGTCGGACGCGCCGGCGGGACCGATCTCGCCCTGCGCGGCCGCGTCGTCCAGCGCAGCGGCGAACCGCGCCACCATCTCCACGCTGGGTGCGAACGCGTCCGGTTGCGGTTCGAAGCCGGCGATGGGCCGCCAGAACAGCAGCTGCGCGAGCGGGCCGTTCGCCACCGACCAGCGACCGGCGGCATCCATCCCGGCCCGGACGGCCGCCATCCCCGCCGGTGCGGCGTCCATCGCGGCGGCGACCACCCCCAGGTGCTCCTGCTGGCCGCGCCGGAACAGGGCGTCGTAGATCGCGCTGAGCGAGGGGAAGTACTTGTAGAGCGCCGGCGGCTGCACGCCGAGCCGGCGGGCGACGGCGGCGAGGCTGAGCCCGCCGACGCCCTCCTCCGCCATCACGTCGACGGCGAGCCGCAGGATCTCCTCGATGGTCTCCTGGCGGCGCCGGGCGCGGCGGTCGGTCGGCGCGGCAGCGGGGGGCACGGCGCTACGCTACCCGATCGGTTCCGGTTGACAACTTTGGTTAATGGTCGTAACTTTTGCGACGACCCACAACCGAGGAGGGGCCATGCGCCGGTTGACCAGCGACGAAGTACGCGCCCACGTACCCGCGCCGCCGGAGCGCGTGTACCAGCTCGTCTCGGACGTGACGCGGATCCCCGAGTGGAGCCCCGAGGTGGTCCGCTGCACCTGGCTCGACGGCGCCACCGGGCCGGCCGTCGGCGCCCGGTTCCGCGCGACCAACAAGAAGCGCTGGTTCCGCTGGTCCAACAAGCCGGTCGTCGACGTCGCCGATGCACCCCGCGAGTTCGCCGTCACCCGCACGGAGCCGGGCGGCGGCAGCATCCGCTGGACCTACCTGCTCAGCCCGGACGGCACCGGCACCGAGGTGGCGCTGCGCTACGACGTGCTGCAGCCCGTTCCCGTGGGCCTGCACGTCGTGCTGCGCGTGCTGCTCGGCGTGCGCGACCTGCACGACGACCTGCACGCCAACATGGAGACCAGCCTGCAGCGCATCGCGCAGATCGTCGCCAGCGCGGCCCCGGTCGCCGACTGACGCGCTCAGAACGACCGGCGCACGGCCTGCCACTGCCGGCGCACCGCCTGCCCGCAGCGGCGACCCAGCCGGCCCGCAGCCGCGACGCCCCGCCCGGCCCACCGCAGCGGCGCGCTCACACCGCGCCAGAGCCACCGCAGGAACCGCGCGGCGATCCGCAGCACCTCCGGCCCGTACGCGGCCCGCCACAGCCACGCGATGCCGGCGCCGACGGCCCGCAGCACCCGCCCGACCAGCCGGACGAACCAGGCCACGCCACGTCCCGCTGCGGCGAACGCCCGGCCGATCAACCTCAGGACCTCCGGCCCGTACGCGGCGCGCCACAGCCACGCGACGCCGGCGCCGAGGGCGCGCAGTGCCTGCCCGGCCAGCCGGATCGACCACACCACGCCGGCGACGAGGCCGGACAGGACCCGGTCGATCCCACGTGCCACGGCGAGCAGCGCCCGACCGACCGGCGCCAGGACCGTCCGCAACCGGACGGAGATCCAGCGCAGGCCGCGACCCAGCCACCGCACCATGGCGCCGATCCCGCGTGCGACCCGAACCAGCACCCGCCAGATCCAGCGGCCGACGGCGGCGAACCCGCGGCCCAGCCACCGGAAGAACGGAGCCGCCCAGCGGACGAGCCGCCGGCCGGCGGCGATCGCCGCGCGAGCGGTGGAACGCAGCAGCTGCCAGCCGGCGACGAACGGCACGACCAGCACCGCCACGGCGATGACCAGCGGGTTCGACTCCGGCTCGGCGGGCTCGCGCGGGCGCAGCGGCGCCTCGGGTGCAGGCGCGTCGGTCCTGGCGGGCACGAGTACTCCGATCGGTGACGCCGAGTGGATCACCTCAGCCGTCGTGCCCGACGGCACCCGCGTTACCTCGTCAGGCGGCGGCGGTGTGCCCTTCCGCCCGCTCCTGCTCCACCTGCGTCGGCTCGATCGAGGTGTCGAGCTCGTCGATCTCCAGCACCAGCGCTTCGAGCCGGCGCACCGTGTCGTCCTTCATCGGTCCATTCCTCCCCCGAAGAAACCCTGCACCCGTTAGACGAACGAGACCACGGATTTGATTCAGCAGGGGACACAATTCACACTTCAGGGCCCCACGGACTCCGTGCGCTGCAGCCGCTGCTGCACCGACGCGGCGGTCTTGCGGGCGATGTCGGCCAGCGCAGCGCGTTGCTCCGCGGCCGCCTCGTAGTCGGCGAGCCGGTTGCGCACCACCCGTGCCGGCGCCCCGACGGCGATCGAGTACTCCGGGATGTCCCCGCGCACCACGGCGTGCGCGCCGAGCACGCTGCCGCGCCCGACCCGGGTGCCGCGCAGCACGCTCACCTTGGTGCCGATCCAGCAGTCGGGCCCCACCCGCACCGGCGTCTTGACGATGCCCTGGTCCTTGATCGGGATGGTGACGTCGGCGATGCGGTGGTCGAAGTCCGTGATGTACACCCAGTCGGCGACGATCGTGGTGGCCCCGATCTCGATGTCCAGGTAGCAGTTCACGGTGTTGTCCTTGCCGAACACCACCTTGTCGCCGATGCGCAGCGAGCCCTCGTGGCAGCGCAGCGAGTTGCCGTCGCCGATGTGCACCCAGCGGCCGATCTCCAGCCGCCCGTAGCCGGGGCGGGCGTGCAGCTCCACGCGCTTGCCGAGGAACACCATGCCGCGCAGGACGACGTGCGGGTTGGCCATGCGGAACCGCAGCAGCCGCCAGTAGCGCACCAGGTACCAGGGGGTCCACGCGCGGTTGCGCACGATCCAGCGCAGCGACGCGAGCGTGACGAAACGGGCCTGCTCGGGATCGCGCCTGGCCCCCCGCCGGTAGCGGCTCCACATCGACGCGCCCCACATCGTCGTCATGCCGCGAGCCTAATCAGCGGCCGGTGATCACCTCGTCCAGCCGTCGCTGCAGGAACGCGCGCGCCTGCTCGTTGGCCGCGCCCGCCACCGCGGCGCGGTAGGCGATCTCCGCCTCCGCGGTGCGGCCGGCGCGGCGCAGGAGGTCGGCGCGGGTGGCCGTGACCTGGTTCGATCCGGCCAGCCGCGGGTGGTCGGCGACCTCGTCGAGCGCGGCCAGCCCGGCGGCGAACCCGTCCCGGAACCCGACGGCCAGCGCGCGGTTGACCAGCACCGCCGGCGACCTCGACCAGGTGGCGAGCTCGTCGTAGGCGTCGACGACCGCGGCCCAGTCGGTGGCCTCCCAGCTCGGAGCGACCGCGTGCGCCCCGGCGATCCGGGCCTGCGCGAGGTACGGGCCGCGCCCCCGCTCCGCCGCCGACACGAGGTACTGCAGCCCCTCCCGGATCGCCGCGCGGTTCCAGGCGGAGCGGTCCTGCTCCTCCAGCGGCACCAGCTCGCCGGACGGGGTGCGGCGCTGCGCCCGCCGGCTGTCGTCGAGCAGCATGAGCGCGAGCAGGGCCGCCGCCTCCGGCTCGTCGGGGAGCAGCGCCACGAGCAGCCGGCCGAGCCGGATCGCCTCGTCGCACAGCTCGTCGCGCACGGCCTCCGGCCCGTCCGTGGCGAAGTAGCCCTCCGCGAACACCAGGTAGATGCAGGCGAGCACGGCCGGGGTGCGTTCGGGCAGCAGGTGCGCCGGCGGCACCCGCAGCGGGATGTTCGCCTGCCGGATCTTCGCCTTGGCCCGGGTCAACCGGTTGGCGACGGTGTGCTCGGGCTGCAGGAACGCGCGCGCGATCTCCGCGGTGCGCAGCCCGCAGACCAGCCGCAGGGTGAGCGCCACCCGCGACTCGGGCGCGAGCGCCGGGTGGCAGCAGGTGAAGATCATCCGCAGCTGGTCGTCGGCGACGGGGGTCATCTCGGGCTCCTCGACGGGCGGGGCGAGGAGCACCGCGTCGGACTCCTTGCCCTCGCGGGCGGACTCGCGGCGCAGCCGGTCCAACGCCCGGTTGCGCGCCACCGTGGTGATCCACGCGCCGGGGTTGCGCGGTGTCCCGCGCTCGGGCCAGCTGCGCAGCGCGTCGGCGAACGCCTCCTGCACCGCGTCCTCGGCCAGCCCGATGTCCCCGACGAGCCGCGCCACGGTGGCGAGCGCCCGGCCGAACTCGACGCGGTACAGCGCCGCGAGGTCCGTCACGTCACCCGCCGAGGTGCACGACCCGGCGCAGCTCCAGGCGGCCCTTCGCACCGAGCGGGATCTGCACCGCGATCGCCGTCGCGGCGGCCTCGTCGGGCGCGGCGAAGAGGTAGTACCCGTTCGCCACCTCCGCGGCCTCGGTGAACGGGCCGTCGGTGAGCAGGGCCTGGCCGTCGCGCACCCGCACCGTCGTCACCGACGAGGCAGCGAGCAGCGCACCGCCGCCGCGGATCGCGTCGGCGACCTTCGCGCCGAACGCCATGTGCCGCGCGACGCCCGCCTCCCACTCGGGCGTGCCGGGCGCGACGACGTCGCCGGGCGGCTCGAGCAGCAGCGCCATCCACCAGTCCGGGCCGGACTCGGCGACCTGCGAGAACTCCGCCATCGGCCACACCTCGACGTAGCCGTCCTCGGCCGCGGGCAGGCCCTTCGCCAGCTGCAGGCAGTCGTCGAGGTGATCGTTCTCGAACACGGTGAAGCCACCGACCACCTCGGCCTGCTCCACGAACGGACCGTCGGTGACCACGCCGTCCCGGACGTGCACCGCCGTGCTGGACGGGTACAGCGCGGCGCCGCCTGCGATCGCTTCGCCTGCTGCCGCCTCGAACGCCGCGTACCGGGCCAGCTCCGCGTCGAACTCCGGGGTGCCGGGCTCGACGGGCGACGCGTCCTCGCGGCCGTACAGCAGAGCCATGTAGTGCATGTCGTCATCCTTCCTGGGTGGCAGATCCTCCTGCCATGACGACGAACGGGCTCCCCGGTTCTCCTAAGCGAGGCCGTGCTCGATCGCGTACCGCACGAGGGCGGCCCGGTTCGGCAGGCCCAGCTTGCGCAGCGTGTTCTGCACGTGGTTCTCGACGGTGCGCGGCGAGAGCACCAGCCGCGCCGCGACCTGCTTGCCGGTGAGCCCCTCGACCACCAGCCGCAGCACGTCGGCCTCCCGCTCGGTGAGCCGCTCGACCACCGAGCCCGCGCGGCCGTGCTCCTCCAGCACCAGCTCGGCCAGGCCGGGGCTGTACACGGCCTCGCCGGCCGCCAGCCGGCGCACGGCGTCGGTGAGGCGCAGCATGCTCACCGGCCCGACGAGGTAGCCGGCCGCCCCGGCCCGGACGGCCGCGAGGACCGTGCCGTGCTCGGCGCTGCCCGACACCGACAGCACCGGTGCGTCGGCGAGCCGGCCGATCGCGTCCAGCGCGTCGAGGCCGGGCGTTGCCATGTCGACGACCACGACCTGCGGTTCCTTCGCCGCCGCCGCGGCGGCGGCCTCGTCCACGTCGGCGGTGCGGACGAGCAGGTCGATCTCCGCGGCCGCCAGTGCGGTCGCGGCGCCGGAGTCGGCCGCGCAGACCGCCACGACCGTGATCGAACCGCTCAATCCGCCAACCCCTGCTCGATGGCGTACCGCACCAGCTGGGCCCGGTTGTGCAGCTGCAGCTTGCGGAGGGTGTTCTGCACGTGGCTCTCCACCGTGCGGTGCGACACGACGAGCCGGTCGCCGATCTGCTTGGCCGTGAGCCCCTTCGCGACCAGGCGCAGCACCTCGGTCTCGCGGTCGGTGAGCGCCGGGACGGCGGGCGAGCCGTCGCGCGGGGCCGGTTCGTCGGCCAGCCGCCGGTACTCGCCCAGCACGAGCCCGGCCAGGCCCGGCGTGAACACGGGGTACCCGGCCGCGGTGCGCCGCACCGCTTGCAGCAGCTCCTCGGCGCCGGCCGACTTCACCAGGTACCCGGAGGCGCCGGCCTTCACCGCCGCCAGCACGTCGGCGTGCTCGCCGCTGGCCGACAGCACCAGGATCCGCGTGTCCGGGTGCTTCGCGAGGATCCCCTCGATCGCCGTGACCCCCGACGTGGCGCCCAGGTTGAGGTCCATCAGCACGACCTGTGGACGGGTGGCGTTGGCGATCCGCACGGCCGCGTCGGCGTCCGGGGCGGTGGCGACGACCTTCAGGCCGCGCTCGGTGAGGTCGCGCGCCACCCCTTCCCGCCAGATCGGATGGTCGTCGACGACCATCACGGTGATGTCCGCGTCCTCTTCGCTCATGATCCGTGCTGCCCTCTCCCCGTTGGAGGGCCCGGCAGGTGAGGGTCCGGGCTTTCGGCGCCCAGGCGGCCCCTCGCGGCGTTGCCGCCCTTGCAAAGACGCCCGGTCTGAGCTGCGGGCGGCGCCTTGCGAGGAACCACCTGGACACCGAAAGCCGCACGAACCCTCACCTGCCGGACCCTCCTACCTTGATGATCCACTCCGTGCCCTGGTCCGGGCCCGTCTCGCACTCGATGGAACCGCCCAGGTCGAGCACCCGGCCGCGCATCGACCGGACCACCCCCATCCGGCCCTCCTGCTCGGCGGCGGCCAGCCGCCCGGGCGGGATGCCCGGCCCAGCGTCGCGCACGCTGATCTCCACCCCGTCACCGAGATCTTCCAGCAGCACCCACGCGGGCGCGTCCGGGCCGACGTGCACGGCGACGTTCGCGAGCGCCGCCCCCACCACCGCCACCAGCTCGTCGACGGTGCGGGCAGGCAGCAGCACCGGGTCCGCAGGCGCCGACACGCTCACCCGGGACGTGCCCAGCAGCCGCAGCGCGGCGGCCAGATCACGGTCGCCGTTCGCGTCCACCGACGACGGTCCGGTCACCAGCAGCGTGCGCAGCGCCACCTCCTGCTCACCGGCCAGCACGCCCAGCTCCCGGGCCTGCCCGTCCAGCTCGGCGGCCCGCCGCTTCACGTACCCCAGCACCTGCAGCACCCCGTCGTGGACGGCGCGGGCCAGCCGCTCGCGCTCCGCCGCAGCGGCCTCCGCAGCGGCCGCCTCGCGCACCCGCTGCGCGGAGCGGCGCAGCACCGTCGCGGCGTAGCCGACGGTCACCCCGGCCACGACCAGCAGCTCGACGTCGCCGAGCTCGTTGGCGATGCTCGCCTGCGTCAGCAGCAACGTCACCGAGATCGCGAGCGCGGAACCGATCCCGCCGCGCACCCCGTAGACCAACGCGCACGCCAGCACCGCGCACGACGTCCAGAACGAGCCCATGATCGGCTCGTCGGCCTGCAGCTGGGCGGCGGTCTGCACGAACGGCGTCGTGGCCATGATCGCGATCGTCACCGCGACGTCGACGGGCGCGACCCACCCGCGCCGGCGCGGAGCCCCGGTGCCCAGGTAGGCGAGACCCGTCACGCCCGTCCAGACGACCATGGCGCCGCACACCACGACCGCCGCGACCGGCTGCGCGTACTCGTCGAGCCGGGCCAGCACCACCCCGACCGCGCCCACCACCGTGAGCACCCGGTACACCAGCAACCCTCGCCACAGCGGCTCCAGCGGCCGGCCCAGATCGGTCTCCGTGGCGCCGATCATGGTGGTCGTGGAACCCGGTGCCGGCACCGGCGCAACACTACCTGTGCAGGTCAGAGACATCGGGCCAGCGTCACCGACCCGTGCGCCCGACGGATCGGTAGTACTACCTGCCGCGCGGCTTCGTGCCCGTCACCAACGCGTTGTAGAACCAGGCGCGCGGCACGATCCGGGACAGCTCGCGGTCGAGCCGGGACAGCCGCATCCAGCTGTGGTAGGCGAACATCGCCCAGCGCATGCCCAGCTTGCCCGGCGGCACCGCCGCCTCGAACGTGCGCACCGGCCAGCCCAGCATGGCCGCGGTGAACTCCTCGGTGGCCACCCGCACACCGGACGCCCCGGCCGCGGTGGCGTAGCGCTCCAGGTCGGCCGGGTCGAACACGTGGATGTCGACCAGCGCCTCCAGCGCGGCCGCCCGCGACGACTCGTCCAGCTCCTGCTGCGGACGCCGCCACCCCTGCAACGGGCCGAGCCGCGTGACCGTGGTGGTGGCCTTCCAGGTCAGCGCGCCGAGGCGGCGGGCGTACCAGTCACCGATCTTCGTCGGCTCGCCCGCGAACACGAACCGGCCACCCGGCTTCAGCACCCGCAGCACCTCGCGCAGCGCCAGCTCGACGTCCGGGATGTGGTGCAGCACCGCGTGCCCGACGACCACGTCGAACGTGTCGTCGTCGAACGGGATGCGCTCGGCGTCGGCCACCCGGCCGTCCACGTCGAGGCCGAGGTGCTCGGCGTTGCGCAGGGCCGCCGCCACCATGCCCGGCGACAGGTCGGTGACCGAGCCCTTCTTCGCCAACCCGGCCTGCATGAGGTTGAGCAGGAAGAACCCGGTGCCGCTGCCCAGCTCCAGCGCCCGCTCGTACGGCCACTCCCGGTCGCCCGCGACGTAGCGGAACCGCTCGGCCGCGTACTCGATGCAGCGCTCGTCGTAGCTGATCGACCACTTGTCGTCGTACGACTGGGACTCCCAGTCGTGGTAGAGCACGTTGGCCAGCTTGCGGTCGTGGCGCGCCGCCTCGACCTCCTCCGCCGTGGCGTGCGGGTTGGGTGCCGGATCGCCCTCGCTACTCATGGGTAGCAGCATTGCAGAACTGTCGGTGGCACCCGCCACCCTGTCACCATGACAGCCATGGCGGTGCAGGCGCAGGACCCGCGGATCTCCGCCGAGGATTTCTTGACGCAGGACTACCCGATCGGCTCCGAGCTGATCGACGGGGTGGTCCACGTGAACGACGCGAGCTTCCGGCACAACCGGCTCTGCCGGCGCATCCTCCGCGCATTGGACGACTGGGCGAGCTCGCCGAACGGCCATGGCGAGGCCGGATGGGGCGGCAACTGGGTGCTCTCCGCCGGCAACGTCTACAAACCTGACGTGTGGTGGGCGGCTCACCCGCCGGACGGGACCCGCCATGACGGCCCACCGGACATCGCGGTCGAGGTGCGGTCACCGAAGACGTGGATGCTCGACATCGGCCGCAAGCGCAACGAGTACTTGAGGTCAGGGGTCGGCGAGCTGTGGCTGGTGGACACCCCGGCCAACACCGTCTTGGTCTACCGCAAGGACGAGGACCTCGACGACGCGACGGAGGTCGGGCCGGGCGAGGTCCTCACCTCGCCGCTGCTGCCCGGATTCGCGCTCCCGATCGACGAGGTGTTCGCCTGATCACCGCGTGATGCCGGTGTGCCCGAGCGAGTAGCGCCCCGGTTGCGGCCACACGCACAGCCCGTGCGGGCCGTTCCCCACCGGGATCTGCTTGATCAGGTGGCCGTCGGCGGTGGAGAGCACGTACACGGCGCGGTCGTAGCGCCCGGAGAGCCACAGCTGGGTGCCGTCGGCGCTGACGTTGCCCATGTCCGGGCTGGCGCCGTCCCCGATCGTCCAGGTCGCCGTGATCGCGCCGGTGTAGGCGTCGAGCACGGAGACGGTGCCGGCGTGCCGGTTGGTGACGTACAGCTTGGTGGCGTCGCGGGAGAGGTAGAGCCCGTGCGCGCCGTGGCCGGTGGGGATCTCGCGCAGCACCTTGGTGGCGGCGCCGTCGAGCACCCACACGCCGTTCTGGTCGGAGTCGGCGATGTAGAAGACCGAGCCGTCCGGGGCCAGCTTGATGTCCTGCGGGCCCATCTCCGTGTTCCGCGTGGGCAGGTCGATCATGCGAAGGAGCGTGTGCTCCGCCACGTCGACGACGGCGACGCGACCGGCGAACTCGCAGGTGAACACGGCCGTGCGGCCGTCGGGGGTGAAGTCGGCGTGGTCGATGCCGGCGCAGTCGGGCGTGTTCAGCGTGGTCTGCACCGCCCACGTGTGCGGGTCGTAGAACACGAGCTGCTTCTTGCGCTCGGCCACCGAGATCGCCGAGCGGCCGTCCGGGGTGAAGTACATGTTGTACGGGTCGACCACGGGGAACGTCTTCCCCGGCAGCCCGGTGCGGGGGTCGAACGGGGTGAGGTGGTCCCCGGTGTCGTCGCTCGCGTAGAGGGTCTTCATGTCCCACGACGGCACGACGTGCTGCAGCTCACCGCCGAGCTGGTACTTCCCGACGACGGCGAACGTGGCCGGGTCGATCGTCCACACCTCGCCCGACTTCGTGTGCGGCACGTACACCAGCGGTTTCGCTGCTGCGGCCTCAGGGGAGAGCGCGCCCGCGCCGGCTGCCGCGTACACGTTGTGCGGATCGGTGACGGGCGGCATGCCGGGCAGGGCCGCGACGGCGACCGGTGCGGGGGACGGTGCCGGGGCGGGCGCCGGGACCGGGGCAGGGGCGGGGGCGGCGCAGGCCGTCACGACGGCGAGCAGGGCGGCGACCAGCACGGGTCGGACGATCGGGGACACAGCGGTTCGTCAGGCCTCTCAGGTGAACAGCCGGGTCGCGGTGACCGGGCTGAGGCCGCGGGCGGCCAGGTCGTCGAGCAGGCCGGGCAGCGCGGCGAGCGTGCCCGGATGGCCGAGGTGCAGGCTGACCACGCTCCCGGCGCGGGCGGCGGCGACGTTGCGGCGGATCGCGGCGGCGCCGGGATCGGTGAAGTCGCGGGAGTCGACGTCGTAGGACAGCACCCGCGGGTAGCCCGCCGCCCCGGCCAGCTCACGCACCTGCTTGGTGGCGTGCTGAGCCGCCGACGGGCGGAAGAACGCGCCGGGCCCGCCGGTCAGCGCGACGAGCCGGTCGCGGCAGCGCTCGATCTCCGCCCGCACCCCGGCCTCGTCGAGCGTGGTGAGGGTGGGGTGGGACCAGGTGTGGTTGCCCAGCTCGTGACCGTGGTCGACGGTCATCCTGGCCACATCGGGATAGCTCTGCAGCCAGGTACCGACCGCGAGGACGGTGGCCGCGGCCCCCCGGTCGGCGAGGCCGGCCAGCACCCGCCCGGCCAGCTCCGGGTCACCGGCGCCGTGGAACGTGAGCGCCACCTCGGCCCGCCCCGTGCTCGCCGTCACCAGCTCCTGCGCGGGTCCGGTCGGCGGCGCGGACGTCGTCGGCGGGGCGGTCGTCGGCGGGGCGGTCGTCGCCGGCGGCAGGGCGGCCGGGACCGGTGACGGGGCCGCACACGCGGCGACCAGCGCGGGCGCCGCGAACAGCACGGCCCGGCGTCGCACGCCCGGCCCCTCGACAGTCACGCCGCGACCGTACTACCACCCCTGACCTGGGAATTCCTTTACCCGGCCGCCGGCCGGAAACCCCACGTCACACAGTGTGGGGGTGGCGAGATGGGCCGTGAGCCGGCGGCCCGGCCAGTCCTCGCGCGACCTCACACAGCGCTGGGCCCCCTCACACAGGTCCGGACGTGTGTGAACGGGCCCGGCGGTGTGTGGCGTGGCACGTCAGCGGCCGGTGAACTGCGCCTTCCCCGGACCGTTCTCGACGAAGCTCGTCAAGCCGGCGCGGCCGTCCTCGGTGGAGAAGAGGGCGGCGAACAGCTCAGCCTCCAGGTCGAGTCCGGTGCGCAGGTCGGCGTCCAGCCCGCCGTCGATGGCCTTCTTCGCGGCGGCGAGCGCCATCGCCGGCCCGCTCACGAACTGCTCGGCCCAGCGCCGCGCGGCGGCGTAGACGTCGTCGGGGGCGACGACCTCGTCCACCAGCCCGATCGCGAGCGCCTCGTCGGCCTTCACCATGCGACCGGTGTAGATGATGTCCTTCGTGCGGGACGGGCCGATGAGCCGCGCCATGCGCTGCGTGCCACCACCGCCCGGGATGATGCCGAGCAGGATCTCCGGCTGACCGAGCTTGGCGTTGTCGCCGCAGATGCGCCGGTCGCAGCCCAGCGCGACCTCCATGCCGCCGCCGAGCGCGTACCCGGTGATCGCGGCCACCGTGGGCTTGGGGACCTCGGAGAGCGCACCGAAGCACGCCGAGAGCCGCCGCGCGACAGGCGCCATGTCGGCGTACGACATCTCCGCCATCTCCTTGACGTCCGCCCCGGCGGCGAAAACCTTCTCGCCGCCGTAGACGATCACGGCGCGGACGTCGGCGCGGCGGGTGGCCTCCTCGGCGCAGGCCTTGAGCTCCTCCTGCACCTGGCGGCTGAACGCGTTCATCGGGGGCCGGTCCAGCCGGATCGTGCCCACGCCGCCGTCGACCTCGAGCTTCACGAACTCCGTCACCCGCGGGACAGTAGCAACCGATCGACCAATGCGTCCGGTTCCGAGAGCGCGACGAGGTGCCCGCCCGGGAGCTCCTCGACCGCGATCCCCAGCCGCTCCGGCACCACCCGCTGCTGGAGGGCCAGCGGGAAGAGCCGATCGAGTTGGCCCGCGAGGAACCGGGTGCGCACATTGGGCCACGCAGGGAGCGGCCACGGGTCCCCGAACGGCCGGTCGGCCTGCTCCGGTGGCGGGCCGGCCTGCGCGGCCGCGGTGACGTCGGCGGGCACGTCGTGGAAGAACGTCTCCCACGGATCGAACGGCGCGTCGGGATCGCGGCCCTCGGCGAGGGCGAAGGCGCGCGCAGCACCGGACTGGTCCACGGACTCCCACCACTGCCCCAGTGTCTCCCCCGGCACCGGAACCATGGCGTTGACCAGCACGAACTGCGTGACGGGCAGCCGATCGGCCACCAGCGGGGCGGAGAACCCGGCCATCGACTGCGCCACCACCACGACCTCGCCCTCCGGGGAGGCTTCGACGATCGCGTCGGCGTACTCGGCCAGGCCGGCCGTCT
The DNA here is from genome assembly GCF_050936315.1 of Pseudonocardia sp. CA-107938. Lineage (NCBI taxonomy): Bacteria > Bacillati > Actinomycetota > Actinomycetes > Pseudonocardiales > Pseudonocardiaceae > Pseudonocardia > Pseudonocardia sp. CA-107938. The sequence goes on from NZ_JBNJNA010000001.1 coordinate 251,994, forward strand.
CGTCGGTGGCCGGCAGCTCGACGGCGACGGCGGTGTGACCGTGTCGCTGAAGCAGCGGCACGACCCGGTGCCAGTACCACGCCTGCCCGCCTGCCCCCGGAACCAGAACGAAGGACGTCATACTCCTAATCTAGGAGTGATTGCTACTATGTGGCAATGCCTGAACGGCGCAGTTACGACGACCCCTGTGGCATCGCCCGCGCCCTCGACGTCATCGGCGAGCGGTGGGCCCTGCTCGTCGTTCGCGAGCTGCTGCTCGGCCCGAAGCGCTTCTCCGACCTCGTCCGCGGCCTGCCCGGCACCAGCCAGAACGTGCTGTCGCAGCGGCTGCGCGACCTCGTCGACGCGCAGGTGGTGGGCCGGCGCAGGCTCGGACCGCCGGTCAGCGCGCAGGTCTACGAGCTCACCGAGCGCGGGCGGGCGCTGCGGCCGGTGGTGGTGGAGCTTGGCCGCTGGGGCGGCCGGATCGCCGCAGGCACGAGCGGCGAGCTCTCCCCCGACGCGTTCGCGATCGCCCTCCTGACGACCTTCGCCGGCGCACCCGACTCCCGGATCGAGCTGCGGATCGACGACGACGTCATCGGCGTGACCATCACGGACGGGCAGGTCGACGTCGCCCGCGGCGCGCCGGATCGGCCCGATGCCGTCCTGACCGGACCGGTCGCCGCACTGCGCGGGGTCGTGTTCGGTGGGGCGCCGCTCGCCGAGCTCGACGTGACCGGCGACCGGACGGCTGCGGAACGGTTCGTGCGGGCGTTCCCGCGGCCCGTCCCGTTCGCTACTTGAGCCAGGCCGTGTAGCGCCCGCGGCGGCGCTGCACGGCGAGCGGCAGGCCGAACGTGGCCGTCAGGTTCTCGTCGGTGAGCACGTCGTCGAGCAGCCCGGCCGCCACCACCCCGCCCTCGCGGAGCAGGATGCCGTGGCTGTAGCCGATCGGGATCTCCTCGACGTGGTGGGTCACCAGCACCGACGCGGGCGCGTCGGCGTCGGCGGCCAGCGCGGTGAGCCGGGCCAGCAGGTCCTCGCGCCCGCCGAGGTCGAGCCCGGCCGCCGGCTCGTCCAGCAGCAGCAGCTCCGGGTCGGTCATGAGCGCGCGGGCGATCATGGTGCGCTTGCGCTCGCCGTCGGACAGCGTGCGGAACTCGCGGTCGGCCAGGTGCCCCACGCCGAGCGCGGCGAGCAGGTACTCCGCCCGCGCGTCGTCGGTCTTCTCGTACTCCTCGCGCCACCGCCCGAGCACGCCGTAGCCGGCGCTCATGACGACGTCGCTCACCTTCTCGTCGCCGGGCACCCGCTCGGCCAGCGTGCCGGTGCACAACCCGATGCGGGTGCGCAGCTCGAACACGTTCACCCGGCCCATCCGCTCGCCCAGCACGTCGACGGTGCCGGTGGTGGGATGCAGCTCGGCGGCGGCGAGCCGCAGCAGCGTCGTCTTGCCGGCGCCGTTGGGCCCGAGGACCACCCAGCGCTCGTCCAGCTCGACGTCCCAGTCGACGTCGTGGACGAGAGCCGCGTGGCCGCGGCGCACCGCGACACCGTTCATGTGCACGACGAGGTCGGTCAGGTCGGGCTCCACGTGCCTATCCTGTCCGATCGTGCCGGTCTTCCCGTTGGGTGCCCATGCCGATCACGACGGGGTTCGGTTCGCCGTCGCCTCCACCAGCGCGGAGCTGGTCGAGGTGTGCCTGATCGACGGCCCTGCCGGGGCGCTCACCGAGCGCCGCTTCACCCTGCCCGAGCAGACGTTCGGCGTGTGGCACGGGCGGATCGACGGTGTGCGGCCGGGGCAGCGCTACGGCTACCGCGTGCACGGCCCGTACCGTCCGTGGGACGGCGTCCGGGCCAACCCGGCGAAGATCCTCGTCGACCCGTACGCGCGGCGGATCGTCGGCTCCGTCACCGATCTGGACGCGGCGCGGGGCTGGTTGCACGACCCGATGTCGGGGGTGCGCAGCGAGATCGACTCGCTCGGGCACGTCCCGCTGTCGGTGATCACGGAGCCGGACGAGCCGGTGACCCGCGCCCGGCCGGACGTGCCGTGGTCGGAGACGGTGATCACCGAGCTGCACGTGCGCGGGGCGACGATGCTGCACCCGTTCGTGCCGGTCGAGCTCCGCGGCACCTACCTCGGGCTCGCCCACCCCGCGTTTGTCGACCACCTGAAGCGCATCGGCGTCACCGCGGTCGAGCTGCTGCCCGTGATGGCGATGGCCGACGAGCCGTCGCTGCTGGCGCGCGGCGGCACCAACTACTGGGGCTACGCGACGCTGGCCTTCCTCGCCCCGACCGCGCGGTACGCGAGTCAGCCGGGCGCGGAGATCGAGGAGTTCCGGGCGATGGTGGCCGGCCTGCACGCGGCCGGCATCGAGGTGATCCTCGACATCGTGCCCAACCACACCGCCGAGGGCGGCGTCGGCGGCACCACGCTCTCCTACCGCGGCCTGGACGCCCCCGCGTACTACAGCCTCGGCGGGAACGGCCACGACGCCGACATCACCGGCACCGGCAACACGCTCGACTCCGGCTCTCCCACCGTGATCCGGCTGGTCTGCGACGCGATGCGGCACTGGGTGGTGAACTTCGGCGTCGACGGCTTCCGCGTCGACCTCGCGAGCGTGCTGGGCCGCCCGCACGCCGGCCCGTTCGACGCCAGCTCGGCGCTGCTCACCGCCATCGCCACCGACCCGATCCTGTCCACGGTGAAGCTGATCGCGGAGCCGTGGGACGCCACCGGCGAGGGCTACCGCGTCGGCGGTTTCGGGGTGGCGTGGTCGGAGTGGAACGGCCGCTTCCGCGACGCCGCCCGCGACTTCTGGCGCGGGCGGGGCGGCATCGGCGAGCTCGCGTCCCGGCTGACGGGCAGCTCCGACCTGTACGCGCTCTCCGGACGCCGGCCGTGGGCGTCGATCAACTTCGTCACGGCGCACGACGGGTTCACCCTGCGCGACCTGGTCTCCTACGAGCGCAAGCACAACGAGGCCAACGGCGAGCAGGGCCGCGACGGCACCGACGACAACCGGTCGCAGAACTTCGGCGTCGAGGGCGACCCGGCACCGCCCGGCGTCCAGTGCCGGCGGGCGGCCACCGCGCGGGCGCTCTACGGCACCCTGCTGCTCGCCACCGGCACCCCGATGGTGCTCGGCGGGGACGAGCGCTGGCGCACCCAGCAGGGCAACAACAACGCCTACTGCCTCGACGACGAGACGTCCTGGATCGACTGGACCGACGACGACACCACCCGCGCCATGACCGCGTTCGCCGAGCGCGTCGCCGCCATCCGGCGCAGCTCCCCCGCGCTGCACCGCGACACGTTCTACCGCGACGGGGAGGTGCTGTGGTGGCACCCCGACGGACGGCCGCTGGCCGGCCACGACTGGCACGACGGCACCCTGCACAGCCTCGGCGTGCAGCGCGCGGAGTGGCTGCTCCTGCTGCACGCCGGACCGGCCGCGATCGCGTGCACCCTGCCGGCCACCGGCCCCTACACGCCGGTGCTCGACAGCACCCGCAACGACGGGTCACCGATCTCGGTCCGGCCGCTGCCCGGCGGCACGACGATCACCCTCCCGCCCCGCAGCCTGATCCTGCTGCAGGACCAGCCGCGGTAGGGCGCGGCTCACGCACACCGTCGGGTGCCCACGCACATGCTGGGACGTGTGCGTGGGCACATCAGGCTGTGCGTGAGCGGCGGTCTCAGGCGCGCAGGCCCGCCAGGACGGCCTCCGCCTTCGCCCGGATCCGGCCCACGGCGTCGGCCCCGACCGGCAGCCGCAGCGGCGGTTCCGGCGCGTCGGCCAGCCCGATGACGGCCGCGGCCAGGTCGGCCGGGTCGCCCGGCGGCTCGCCGTCGTCGTACCGGTCGACCGCCTCGGCGGCGACGACGTAGTCGTCGATCACGTCGCTCGCCATCTCCGAGCTCGACACCGCGAACCCGGTGCCGAACACCCCGGGCTGCACGATGGTGACCGCGATCCCGAACGGCGCGAGCTCCTCGGCCAGCGCCTCGCCCATGGCCTCCACCGCAGCCTTGCTGGCCGCGTAGACCCCGAAACCGGCGCCCGACGCGAAGCCGCCCATCGAGCTCATCAGCACGATCCGGCCGCTGCGCTGCGCGCGCATCACGGGCAGGGCGGCCCTGGTCACGGCCAGCACGCCGAGGACGTTCGTGTCGAACAGCGCGCCGGCGTCGGCCGGCGTCGTCTGCTCGACGGCCCCGAACAGCCCGCGTCCGGCGTTGTTCACCAGGACGTCGATGCGACCGAACCGCGCCACCGCGGCGTCGACCGCCGCCCGGCTCTCCTCCTCCGATCGCACGTCGAGCGGCGCCACCAGCAGCCGCTCGTGCTCGCCGCCCAACGCGTCCAGGGCCAGCTGCGGTCGGCGGGCCGTCGCCACCACCGCGTCGCCCCGTCCCAGCGCCTGGCGGGCGATCTCCAGACCGAACCCGCTCGACGTGCCCGTCACGAACCAGACCGTCATCGTTCCTCCGTTTCCCAGTTCAGCGCTCCGCTGGCGATGTCCTCGCGCAGCGCGCGCGTCAGCTCGACGTCGGCCCGCAGGTGGGCCTGCATGTGGCGCATCTCGACGAGCGCGACCGGCGGTGTGCCGGCGTCGATCAGCGCCGCGTGGCGTGCCTGCGCGGCGGCCAGCTCGCCCTCCAGCAGCACCGATCGCAGTGCCAGCCGCTCGGCGGCCTCCGCCGGCGGCAGGAGCGAGAGCAACGCGAGCGCCGCGCAGTAGGTCGACCGGTCGGGTTCGGGTGTCGCCAGCAGCTCCCGCAGCCGTTCGCGGGCGACCTCCCGGCCCGCGGGCGTGATCGCGTAGACGGTGCGCTCCGGCCGGTTGCCCTGCCGGCTGGTCTCGGCGGGTTCGATGAGCGCGGCCTTGGCCAGCGACTCGACCGTGTAGTAGAGCGCGCCGTGGGTGACCTTGAGGATGGTGTCGAGCCCCTGGTCCCGCATCTGGCGGCGCAGCTCGTACGGGTGCTGGGGCGCGACGGCCAGCAGCCGCAGCACGGCCAGACCCAGGACGGTGGGGGAACGCATGCGCACCTCGGTCAGTCCGATCCGATTAGTTTGATCAGACTATCAGTAGAGTGGATCACGATGCGCGTCTTCCTGGCCGGAGCGACCGGCGTCGTCGGGCGGCGGCTCGTGCCGCGCCTGCTCGCCGCCGGTCACCACGTCACCGCGCTCACCCGCCACCCGGACCGCGCCCCCGCGCTGCACGCCGCGGGCGCCGAGCCCGTGGTCGCCGACGTGTTCGACCTGCCCGCGATCTCCGCAGCGGTCGCGGCAGCGCACCCCGACGCCGTCGTGCACCAGCTGACCGACCTCGCCGACCGGGACCTCGGCGCCAACGCCGCCATCCGCGAGACCGGCACCACGAACCTCGTCGAGGCCGCGCTCGCCGCCGGCGCACGGCGGATCGTCGCGCAGAGCATCTGCTGGGCGTACGTGGACGGCGAGCCGGCCGCCCGCGAGGACGAGCCGCTCGACCTGCAGGCACCCGAGCCGCGGGGGCAGACCGTGCGCGCCGTCGCCGCACTGGAGAAGGCCGTCGGCCAGGCCCCGGAATGGGTCGTGCTGCGCTACGGCCTCTTCTACGGCCCGGGTACCTGGTACGCCCCGGACGGCGCGATCGCCGCGGCCGCCCGGAGCGGGCGGCTGCCCGCCGACCGTGACGTCAAGAGCTTCGTGCACGTCGACGACGCTGCGCAGGCCGCGGTCGCCGCGCTGACCTGGCCGTCGGGACCGGTCAACGTGTGCGACGACGAACCGGCCGCCGGCCACGAGTGGGTGCCGGTCTTCGCGCAGGTGCTCGGGGCGCCACCGCCCCCGGTGACCGAGTCACCCCGGGCAGGCTGGGCGCGCGGCGCGGACAACCACCACGCTCGCAGCGACCTGGGCTGGACGCCTGCCCACCCGACCTGGCGCCGGTCGCTCGGACAGGCCTGACTCAGCCCAGCTCCAGATCCAGGTGCTCCCCGAGGAACCGCGCCCGGTCGACGAACGCCGCGGGGTCGGTGAGCACGTGGCCGCAGTCGTACCAGCGCAGTTCCTTGGGCTCGCTCGCCGCCGCGAAGAACGCCTCCGACTCCGCCGCCGTCACGCCGACGTCGAAGCGGGCCGACTGGAACAGCAGAGCGGCCGGCGCGGCGTCAGCGACGAAGTGCACGGCGTCGTACGGGCTCATCGCCGCGATCGTGGCGGCGAAGAGGTCCGGCGGAGTCGTGGCGCGCAGCTGCTCGTGCACGGGGCTGTCCCGGAAGTGGAAGCTCAGCCCGGAGAGCCCCGACTCGAACACGAAGCAGGCGAACCGGCGGTCGATCCCGCTGACGGTGCCGGCGTACATCGCGCCGGCGCTGTGCCCGACGCAGCCGAGCCGGCCGGCACCGTACTCGCGCTGGAGCACGTCGGCGGCGCGGCGGATCGCGAGGATCGACCGGCGCCCGTCCGCGACGGGGTCCAGCGACTGGACGGTGCCGATCGACAGCGCCACACCGCCGGCCGCGGCCACCGCCACCGCCTCGGCGACGAACGCACCGCGTCCGCCGGTGGAGTGCTGGTACACCACCCCGGCCGGCGCTTCCGTCCGCGGCCCGCTCGGCTGGGCCAGCCAGCCGGTCACCGGCTCGCCCTCGACGTTGTCGAAACGGCACCCGGCCAGCACGACGCCCGGCCGGTCGGCGCCGGGCTCGACGACCAGGTTCAACGGCAGGTCGGCGGCGTAGTCGAGATCGATCACGGCGTCGATCCTGCCGGGAGCCGGTCTCACGGGCCTTTCACGGTGTGGTCCAGGATCGCCGGGACGACGACGTCCCACAGGTGCCGTGGAAACACCTCGTGCCCGGTCTGCGACATCGGGAGGAACCGCGCGCCGGGGATCTCCGCGGCGAGCGCGTGCCCGTGCTCGATCGGGAACATCGGGTCCTCGGTGCCGTGCAGCACCAGCGTCGGCGCGCCGACCTGCCCGAGCCGGGCCCGCCACGGCGCGCCCGCGTCGATCATGAACGGGTTGGTCAGCTGCGCGGCGATGTCGGCGGCCCGGTCGACGATGCGCGCCGCCGCGGCGCGTTGCCCCACCTCGTCGAAGGGCCGGGAGTGCGCGGCGAAGGGCCGTTCGGCCTCGACGAGGTACTCGATCACCGCGGCGCGGTCGGCCCAGTCCGGCTCGACGGGCTCGACCGTGAACAGCTCCCGGATCGCCTGCTCCGGGCCCGGCAGGTCGGCGTGGTGGTGACCGGGCCCGCCGGGGGCCGACGACGCCACTGTCAGGGAGGCCACCCGGCCCGGGTGGTCGAGCGCCAGCAGCTGGGCGACGGCCGCACCCTGCGACATCCCCACGACGTGCGCGGCCGCGACGCCGAGCGCGTCGAGCAGCGCGGCAGCGTCGGCGACCAGGTCACGGAGGCCGTGCGCGGGGGCGCCGGCGGGAGCGGTGGTGGACCGGCCGGCGTCCCGGCTGTCGTAGCGGATCACGTGGCGTCCGCCTGCGGCCAGCCGGGCGACGAGCTCGTCGTCCCAGGCGAGGAGGGAGTGGCCGGCGCCGTGGATCAGCAGAACGGTCGGGTCGGCCGGGTCGCCTGACGTCCGGACGCACAGCTGCACGCCGTTGACCTGGACGAGGCGCTCGTCGGTGTTCATCTCGTTCCTCCGGGATGGTTTGAAAGGGGTCAGGAGCGGCGGCGCAGCGCCGGCGCGAGCGCCCGCTGAGCCGCGAACAGCGCGAACCCGATCGCGGTGGCCGCGGCCCACACCGCGCCGCGCCCGCCGAGGTCGAGCAGCGCGGTGCCGGCGAGCGGGGCGAGCACCGAACCGACGCTCCACGTCGTGGAGGCGATGCCCATGTACCGGCCGCGCAGGTCGGCCGGCGCGAGGCCGGCGAAGGTCGCACCGAACACGACGGAGACACCGATCTGGCCGAGGGTCCAGACCAGGACCGCAGCGGCCACGGCCGGGACGCCTTGCACGACGATCGCAGCGCCCCCGCCGAGGCCGACCAGGAGCATCGATGCGGCCAGCACCGGCGCCGTCGGGCGGCCGTCGAGCAGGCGCACCGCGACCGGCTGCGCGACGACGATCACGATGCCGTTGAGGGCGAGCAGGCCGCCGTAGACGGCCGGCACGTGGCCGTCGGCGGCCATGACGAGCGGCAGCGTCGCGAACAGCTGCAGGAACATCGTGAAGTAGACGACGTGGATCGCGATCATCGCGAGCATCAGCCGGTCGCGCAGCAGCACCGGCAGCAGGGCCCGGCGCGGCGCGTCCGACGGCGCGGGCCGGGTCTCGGGGACGTGCCGCCACACGATCAGCGCCGCGCCGACCGACGCCGCCGCGTTGATCCAGAACAGGACGCCGTACCCGTGCTGGACCAGCGCGCCGGCGGCCACCGTCGAGACCGTGAAGCCGACGTTCGCCGCCCAGAAGAGCATCCCGAAGGCGCGAACCCGCTGGTCGGCGGGCAGGTCCGCCACCGCGGCCGAGGCGACCGGGCGGAACAGCTCCGTCGTCAGACCGACCGCGAAGGCCGCGGCGACGAGCGCGGGGAGCGTCTGCGCCGCGCCGAGCGCGACGAGCGCGACGGCGGTGCCGAGGAACCCGGCGAGCATCGTGGTGCGCCGGCCGATCCGGTCGCCGAGCCAGCCGCCCAGTAGTTGCGACGCGACGTCGCCGGCGCCGACCGCGGCGAGCACGGCGCCGGCCGTCGTCGGCGCGAGACCGTGCTCCTGGGTCAGGAAGAGCACCAGGAACGGCCGCGCCACGCCACCGGCCCGGCTCACGAACTGGGTCGCGGTGAGGGCCCGCACCAGGGTCGAGCGGCTGGCCGGCCGGACCGGGGCCGGAGCGGTGTGCGTCGTCATGCCGAGGACGCTAGGTTCGTGAGCGCATCGTGAAAAGCGATTGATCGCGATCGAGTCGATCGTCGATCACGATGTTTGGTCCGCGGGTTATCCTCCAGCCGTGCCGCGCTACGAGTTCCGCTGCCGCGAGTGCGCGCAGACGTTCGAGGTGGACCGCCCGATGAGCCGCTCCGGCGACCCCGCCGAGTGCCCCGACGGCCACGCCGACACGGTGCGACTGCTGTCCACCGTCGCCGTCGGCGGGCGCGCACCGGCGCCGTCGGGCGGCTGCTGCGGCGGCGGGTGCTGCGGCGGCCGCTGACGGGACCGTCGCGCGCCGGTCACGGTGGGGTGAACGTCGTGCACGGATCGTGGGGCCGGCGCTGCGGGGTTACCACCGGTTCCAATAGTCTCCGGGCCGCCGGAACGGCCGGGCCCAGCACGGGGCCCGGTGAGCGCCGGCCGAAACGAGGGGACATCGCATGGGCGACACGATCCAGGCCCCCGGCAGCCTGTCGGGTGACCAGCGCATCGACTCGGCCAACGGCCAGTACCACTTCGGCGTCCTGCCGGACGGCAACCTCGCCGTCGGTGGGCCGGACGGGGCCGAGTGGGACGCGGACATCCACGACGCCCCTGGCTCGCGCCTCGACGTCCAGGAGGACGGCAACCTGGTGCTGTACCGCCCGGACGGCAGCGTGCGCTGGGCGTCCAACACGTCGGGCCAGAACGCCCGTCTGGTGATGCAGGACGACCGCAACATCGTGCTGTACAACGGCGACGGGGCGGTCCTGTGGTCGCCGAACAGCTACGTGCAGTGAGCTGACCAGGCGCGACCGGCGCTCCGCCCCGACGGGACGGAGCGCCGTTCTGCGTAACCGCACGTGAAGGGGCCTGCCGAGCCGTGGCTGAGCACCGCTGCACGATCGTCCGGATCGACCCGGTCCCACCCGCCACGGCGGCGGCGTTGGGGACCGCGCTCGCGGGCTGGCTGCAGGACGCCCGCATCGTGGTGGTGAACCGAGCCGTCGATCCCGTGTGGGAGCCGTGCGCCTTCCGGCCCGGCCCGCGGTGGTGGACGACGTTCGCACAGGCAGGCGATCGCTTCGGGCCGGAGGTCTCCGCCACCGGGATGGACGTGCTGGTCGACCGCGAGGCGCACACGCCCAGCCGGAACCTGGTGCCCCCGCGCTGCCCAGGGTGCGGCAGCGCCGGCGACGAGGACGAGTACGTCGACCACGCGGGTCGCTGGGTCGCCGCGACCGAGCCCGCAATGACGTGCGCGAGCTGCGGTCGCGCTGCACCCCTCGGCGAGTGGGCCGACGGCCGGTTCGGCATCGCGGTCGGCGCACCCGCCGTGCGGTTCTCCAACTGGTGGCCGCTCGCCGACGACTTCGTCACCGAGGTGCGGTCGCGGCTCGGCGGCCGCACCTCGGTGGTCGAAGCGAAGATCTAGCTGGCCGTCTGCGGCAGGACGACCTTGCCCAGCTCGGCCGGCGAGGCGAGCAGTGCGTTGTGCGGCAGGACGCGCACGGTGTACCCGGTGAGCCCGGCCGACGGCAACGCGACGACCGCCTCGAAGCGGTCCACCCCGTCCACCGACTCGACGTGGGTCATCGCGACCGTCTCGGCGGCGGTGAGGTCGTCGGTGTCGTCGACCTGGCCGACGACGGCCTGCACGGTGACGTCGGACGGGTCGAGGCCGGCGAGCGCCACGCCGGCGCGCACGGTCATCGGGGCGCCGACGACGGGCGTGTCCGGCAGGCCGGAGGCGTCGACGCCGACGATCTCCACCTGCGGCCAGGCCGCGTTGAGCCGGGCCCGGTAGGCGGCGATCTCCTTGGCACCTGCGTACCCGTCCGCGACGACCTCGGCCGCGGCCCGCGCCGCCGGCGCGTACAGGCCCTGCGCGTACTCCGTGACCATGCGGGTGGCCTGCACCTTCGGGCGCAGCGTGGTGAGGGTGTGTCGCACCAGCTCCACCCAGCGCGTCGGCACGCCGGCCTCGCGGTCGTAGAACGCCGGCGCGACCTGCGTGGAGAGCAGCTCGTACAGCGCGTTGGCCTCGAGGTCGTCGCGGCGGTGCGGGTCGTCGATGCCGTCGGCGGTGGGGATCGCCCAGCCGTTGCGGCCGTCGTAGAACTCGTCCCACCAGCCGTCACGGATGGAGAGGTTGAGCCCGCCGTTGAGCGCCGACTTCATGCCCGACGTGCCGCAGGCCTCCAGCGGCCGCAGCGGGTTGTTCAACCACACGTCGCAGCCCCAGTACAGGAACCGCGCCATCGACATGTCGTAGTCGGGCAGGAACACGATCCGGTGCCGCACGGCCGGGTCGTCGGCGAACCGGACGATCTCCTGGATCAGCGCCTTGCCGCCGTCGTCGGCGGGGTGGCTCTTGCCGGCCACGACGAGCTGGACGGGCCGCTGCGGGTCGAGCAGCAGCTCGCGCAGCCGGTCCTTGTCGCGCAGCATCAGCGTGAGCCGCTTGTAGGTGGGCACCCGGCGCGCGAACCCGACGGTCAGCACGCCTTCGTCGAAGACGTGGTCGGTCCAGCCCAGCTCCGGGGTGGACGCGCCGCGCACCAGCCACGCCTCGCGGACGCGCCGGCGCACCTCGGCGACGAGCCGCGCCCGCAGCGCGTTGCGCAGCTGCCACAGCTGGTCGTCGGCGACGTCCGCCACCTCGGCGCCGGGCTCGCCGATCAGCTCGGTGACCTCCCGGGCCTCCCAGGTGGCGCCGTGGACGCCGTTCGTGACCGACCCGATCGGCACCTCGTCGGCGTCGAAGCCGTCCCACAGGCCGCCGAACATGCCGCGCGAGACCGCGCCGTGCAGCTGGGACACGCCGTTGGCGCGCTGGGCGAGCCGCAGCCCCATGTGCGCCATGTTGAACATGGCCGGGTTGTCCTCGCGACCCAGCGCCAGCACCCGGTCGGTGGGCACGCCCGGCAACAGCTCAGGAGCGAAGTAGTGCTTCACCATCTCGAGTGGGAACCGGTCGATGCCGGCGGGCACCGGGGTGTGCGTGGTGAACACGGTGCCGGCGCGCACGGTCGCGAGCGCGTCGTCGAACGACAGGCCGGGCCCTTCGTGCAGCTCGCGGATGCGCTCGAGGCCGAGGAACCCGGCGTGGCCCTCGTTGGTGTGGAACACCTCGGGTGCCGGGTGGCCGGTGAGCGCGCAGAAGGCGCGGACGGCCCGGACGCCACCGATGCCGACGAGGATCTCCTGGCGGATGCGGTGGTCCTGGTCGCCGCCGTAGAGCCGGTCGGTGATGGTGCGCAGCTCGGGCTCGTTCTCCTCGATGTCGGAGTCGAGCAGCAGCAGCGGCACCCGGCCGACGGCCGCCTGCCAGATCCGCGCCTTGAGGACGTGCCCGCCCGGCATCGCGACCTCGACGAACGCGGTCTCCCCGTCCGCCGTCGTGAGCAGGTGCAGCGGCAGGCCCTGCGGGTCGAGCACCGGGTAGTGCTCGAGCTGCCAGCCGTCGAGGGAGAGGGTCTGGCGGAAGTAGCCGGAGCGGTACAGCAGCCCGACCCCGATCAGCGGCACGCCGAGGTCCGACGCCGCCTTGAGGTGGTCGCCGGCGAGCACGCCGAGGCCGCCGGAGTAGTTCGGCAGCACCTCGCTGACGCCGAACTCCATGGAGAAGTAGCCGACCGCCGCCGGCAGCGTGGCGTCCTCCTCCCGGGCCTGCTGGTACCAGCGCGGCTCGGCGAGGTAGCCGGCGAGGTCGTCGGCCAGCTCGCGGACGGTCGCCACGACCGACTCGTCCGCGGCGAGCTCGGCGATCCGCGCGGTGGACAGCTCGCCGAGCAGGCGGACGGGATCGTGTCCGGCCCGTTCCCACGCGCGGGGATCGAGTCCCGCGAAGAGGTCCTGGGTCGGCTGGTGCCAGCTCCAGCGCAGGTTGGTCGCGAGCTGTTGCAGCGGGGCCAGCGCGGTCGGGAGCTGGGCACGGACGGTGAAGCGTCGGAGGGCGCGCACGTGGCGACTGTAGTGAATCGGTCCGGGAATCGGTCCAGACCGACCGTCACCCGGGTCACTTGAACGCGTTCAACAATTGCCGTACCGTCCGACTTGAACGCGTTCAAGAAGGAGCGGGCCATGGACCACACCGTCGTCACGTACCTCGTCTACCTGGGGATCGCCGTGCCGCTGACCGTCTGGGTGGCGAGCACGCTGCGCCGCAACGGGCTGCGGTTCCTCGTCGACGTCTTCGGCGACCCCGAGCTCGCCGCCTCGGTCAACCAGCTGCTCGTCGTCGGCTTCTACCTGGTGAACCTCGGGTTCGTGGCGCTCTTCCTGCGCATCGACGCCGACGTGCTCGACGTCCGCGGCGTCATCGAGACGCTCAGCGTCAAGCTGGGGATTGTGCTGCTCGCCCTCGGCGTCCTGCACCTGATCAACGTGCGGGTGTTCACGGCACTGCGGAACCGCAGCCGCCGGGAGGCCGCGGCCGTTCAGCGCGGGCCACTGATGCCTCCGGCCCCGATGCCGGACCCGACACCGCGGTGATCGGCAGCTACCGTGCCCTACGTGCGGCCCCGCTCCGCCCGCGGCGAGCAGACCCGCGCCTCGATCGTGACCGCGGCGCTCGCGCTGTTCCGTGAACGCGGCTACGAGGGCACGACCATGCGCGCGGTCGCCGATGCCGCGGGTGTCTCGCTCGGCAACGCCTACTACTACGTGCCGTCGAAGGAACACCTGATCCTGGCGTTCTACGACCGGCTCCAGGAGGAGCACGCCGCGGCGGCCGTCGACGTCCTGGCGCGCGAGACCGGGTTCGCGCAGCGGCTGGCAGGGGTCGAGGAGGTGTTCGTCGACCTCGCCGAGCCCTACCACGAGTTCGCGGGCGCGTTCTTCCGGCACGCGGCCGAGCCGACCAGCCCGCTCTCCCCGTTCAGCCCGGAGTCCGGGCCGGCGCGTGCGGCGAGCGCCGCGATCTACCGCGAGGTGGTGACGGGCTCGGGCATCAAGGCGGCCCCGGGCGTCCTCGCCGAGCTGCCCGAGCTGCTGTGGCTCGCGCACATGGGCGTCGTTCTGTTCTGGGTGCACGACGCGAGCCCCGGCCGCACCCGCACCCGCACCCTCGTCCGGCGAGCTGCCCCGCTGGTGGAGAAGCTGGTGCGGGCCACCCGACTCCCCGGCATGCACGGCATCGCCGACGACCTGGTCGGGCTGGTCCGCTCCCTCGGCTGACCCCGAGGTCAGGAACGGGCGAAGTAGCTGCCCGGCGTCACCCCCGTCGTGCGCCGGAAGGCGGCGACGAACGCGCTGGGCGTCTCGTAGCCGACGGCGCGCGCGACGACCGCCACCGGCACGCCGGCCACGAGCCGGGGCAGCGCGGCCTGCAGGCGCAGCTGGGTGCGCCACCGGGCGAAGCTGGTGCCGGTCTCGGCGAGCCAGATCCTGGCCAGGGTGCGGGCGCTCGCGCCGACGGTGCGCCCCCAGGCCGCGAGCGTCCGCTGGTCGGCCGGATCGGCGTCCAGCGCGTCCGCGACGGCGCGGGCGCGGTCGTCACGCGGCCACGGCACCCGCACGGTGGCGGTCCTCACCGGCTCGAGCAGCTGCACGGCCAGCGCCTCTGCCTCCGCCCGTCCGGCGGCGCCGGGGGACGCGAGGTGTTCCAGCAGCTCGCGCAGGAGCGGCGAGACCGCGACGACCGTCGGCTCCGTCCACGTCACCGGGCAGCGCTCCGGCGCGAGGTAGATCCCGCGCAGGTCCAGCGCGTCCACGGCGCCGGTGGCGTGCTCGACGCCGGCCGGCACCCACAGCGCCAGCGACGTCGGCAGCACGAACGTGCCGTCGCCGGTGCGCACGCCCACCGCGCCGCGGGCAGCCCACACCAGCTGGTGCTCGCCGTGGCTGTGCGCGGGGTACCACTGCCCCGCGGCCAGTGCCAGCCTGCCCACGACGATCACGTCCGCCGGCCCGATCGGAGCCGGCGGGGTGCGGGTCATGCCCGACGACCTTAGCGACCCTGGCCGGATCGCGACATCATCTGTCGTCCTGCTCTGTTCCGGCCACCGGCGGCCCGACCTAGCGTCGCCGGCATGCCGATGAACCTCGTCCACCGCCGCCTGTGCAGCTCAGTCACCTGGGCCGATCGCGTCGAACGGGAGCTGCTGCCGTGGGCGCTGCGCGGTGTCGACCTGGGTGACGACGTGCTGGAGATCGGGCCGGGGTTCGGGGCCACCACCCGTGTGCTGGCCCGCGCCACGCCGGCGCTCACGGCGCTGGAGGTCGACCCGGCGTCCGCCAGCGGGCTGAGGGCCGAGTTCGGCGACACCGTCGACGTCGTGGAGGGCGACGGCGGCGCGATGCCGTTCCCGGACGGGCGGTTCTCGGCGGTCGTCTGCTTCACGATGCTGCACCACGTGCCGTCGCCCGCGCAGCAGGACGCGCTGCTGCGGGAGGCGGCCAGGGTGCTGCGTCCGGGTGGTGTTCTCGCCGGCAGCGACAGCCGGGTGTCGCTCCTCTTCCGGCTGCTGCACATCGCTGACACGATGGTCGTCGTCGACCCGGCGACGCTGCCCGAGCGACTCACCGCGGCGGGGTTCACCGACCCTGAAGTGGATCTTTCCCGGCACTCGCTGCGCTTCCGCGCGCACCGCCGCCGGGCATGATCCACCGCGTTCGGGCCAGCGCGTCTTGACCGATCGGGATACCGTGGTGGTGTGCCCTCCGCGGGCGTCCTTCTCCCAGGCAACCGACCTGGTGGGCCACTCGATCGGGTCGCGGGCGGATGGGTAGGTTGTTGGCCACAGCACGCACTGCCATGCAGGGGGTAACCCGGTGACCGGACGCCTGGGTATCGACGATGTCCGCCCCGCGGTCGGCGACGGCCGGCACCCGAGCAAGGCCGTGGTCGGCGAGGTGATCCCCGTGACGGCCACCGTGTGGCGCGAGGGCCACGACGCGGTCGCCGCCAACGTGGTGTGGAAGCGGGTCGGCGCCCGGGGTGCGGCCGAGCACGTGCGGATGGTCCACGCCGGACCGGGCACCGACCGGTTCGACGCCGTCGTGGTCGCCGACGAGCCGGGGCTGTGGAGCCTCCGCGTCGACGCGTGGAGCGATCCGTGGGCCACGTGGCGGCACACCGTCAACGCCAAGCTGAAGGCCGGCCAGAGCGCCGACGAGCTGGCCAACGACCTGGAGGTCGGCGCCCGGCTGCTGCACAAGGTGGGCCGCAGGCCCGCCGAGCGCGAGCACCGCGACGTGCTGCTGGGGGCGGCCAACGCGCTGCGCGACACCGCGCTGCCGCTGCACGGCCGCGTGGCGCCGGCGATGTTCCCCGCCGTCGACGCGATCATGACCGAACGGCCCGTGCGCGAGCTGATCACCCGCGGGCGCCCGCAACAGGTCTACGTCGACCGCGAGCGCGCCCTCTTCGGCTCCTGGTACGAGTTCTTCCCGCGCTCCACCGGCGGCCGCGACGAGCAGGGTCGCGCCGTGCACGGCTCGTTCGTCACGGCGGCGAAGGAGCTCGACCGCATCGCCGAGATGAAGTTCGACGTCGTGTACCTGCCGCCGATCCACCCGATCGGCACGGTGCACCGCAAGGGCCGCAACAACAACGTCAACGCGGGGCCGGGCGACGTCGGCTCGCCGTGGGCGATCGGGTCGGCCGCGGGCGGGCACGACGCGATCGAGCCCGAGCTGGGCACGATCGACGACTTCGACGCGTTCGTCGCCCGCGCGCGCGACCTCGGCCTGGAGATCGCGCTCGACTTCGCGCTGCAGTGCGCGCCCGACCACCCGTGGGTCGAGGCGCACCCGGAGTGGTTCACCGTGCGGCCGGACGGCTCGATCGCCTACGCGGAGAACCCGCCGAAGAAGTACCAGGACATCTACCCGATCAACTTCGACAACGACCCGGCCGGCATCTACGCCGAGTCGCTGCGGGTGGTGCTGCACTGGGTCGAGCACGGCGTGCGGATCTTCCGCGTGGACAACCCGCACACCAAGCCGCCGAACTTCTGGCACTGGCTGATCTGGCAGGTCAAGGCCCGCTACCCGGACGTGCTGTTCCTCGCCGAGGCGTTCACCCGCCCGGCCCGGCTGTTCGGGCTGGCCCGGCTCGGGTTCACGCAGTCGTACACGTACTTCACGTGGCGCACGGAGAAGCACGAGCTCGAGGAGTTCGCGCTCATGCACGCCGAGCGCGCCGACGAGTGCCGACCCAACCTCTTCGTCAACACCCCGGACATCCTCCACGAGTCGCTGCAGCACGGCGGCCCGGCGATGTTCGCCATCCGCGCCACGCTCGCGGCCACCATGTCGCCGACGTGGGGCGTCTACTCCGGGTTCGAGCTGTACGAGGGCACCCCGGTGAAGCCGGGCAGCGAGGAGTACCTCAACTCGGAGAAGTACGAGCTGCGCCCGCGCGACTTCGCCGGCGCCGCGGCGTCCGGCAACTCGCTGGAGCCCTACATCACCCAGCTCAACGAGATCCGCCGCCGGCACCCCGCCCTGCAGCAGCTGCGCGAGATCGCGTTCCACCACGTGGACAACGCGCAGATCATCGCCTACTCGCGGAAGGACCCCGCGACGGGCGACGTCGTGCTGGTGATCTGCTCGCTCGACTCCCACAACGTCGTCGAGGGCACCACCTCGCTCGACCTGCCCGAGCTCGGGCTGGACTGGAACGACCGGTTCACCGTCCACGACGAGGTCACCGGCAACTCGTTCGAGTGGGGCCAGTTCAACTACATCCGGCTCGAGCCGTGGGCGCACGTGGCCCACATCCTGCGCATCGAGAAGTAGCTCAGGGCACCAGGTCGAGCGTCTCGGCGTGCCGGGGCCGGACGGCGCCGAAGTGCCGCCGGTCGGTCGTGGCCACGGTGGTGACGCCGAGGCGTTCGGCGCAGGCGATCACCGACGCGTCGGTCGTGCCGAGGGGAAAGTCGCGGTAGCGAGCCACCAGTTCGGAGATGCGCTGCCAGTCACCGGGCGCGACAGGCTCCGTGGTGAAGGCCCCTGAAACGAGGTCTGACAGAAACAGGATCTCAGCCCGCGCGCCGAGCCGCTGTCCGATCATGTACGTGACCTCTGCGATGACGAGCTGCGGCACGACGAGCGGGCCCGGATGATTCTCGATGAACGCCCGGCACGGCCCGTGATGATCGTCGTCGGCATCGACGTACGCGAAGAGGGGACCGGCGTCGACAACGACGATCCGGTCAGGCACCCGATGCCTGGCCGCGCTCGCGGTCGGCGTTGAGCAGCTCGGCGAGGATCTCCTCGAACCGCTCCGACGTATCGGTGTGCCCGCTGTTCCCTGCCGCCACAGCGTTGAGCTTCCGCCGGCCCCTCTGGTGTGGCAGGTGGGCCTCGAGCGCCTCGCGCGTCCAGTCCGACAGTGTCAGGCCGCGCCGGGCGGCCTCGTCGCGGATGGCCCGGTCGAGGTCGTCGGGCAGCTTCACCGTCGTCCGCTTCATGTATGTCAGCATACCCGACGCGCCTCAGCCGGCCGCGCGGATCTCCTGCTTCCCGTCCCGGTCCCGGACGGCGACGCCGTACCCCCGCAGGTCCGCCCGCAGGTCGGCCGCTGCGGCGAGCTCCTTCCGCTCCAGCGCCCGGCCGCGCTCGCGCAGCAGCGCGTGCGCCTCGGCGGGCACGTCCGGGCGCCCGTCGACCCAGATGGCGAAGCCTGCGCCGTAGTCCGGGTCGTCGCGCCACGGGTAGCCGTGGTCGGTGAAGGCGGCGCGGAGGCGGGCGGCGGGCAGGTCGGAGACCTTGACGCGGTCGAGCTCGGTGCCGCGGTGGTCGAGGAGGACGAGGTCGCGGCCGTCGCGCAGCACGCCGCGGATCTCGGCGCGGCCGATCCACCGGGCCGGCCGGCCCTTCTCGGAGAGCTGGACGTGGTCACCGTCGACGGTGACCTCCGGGCTCTCCGCGTGCGCGATCCCGGCCAGCACGACGCCGGCGACGAGGCCGAGCAGGCCGGTCACCAGCACTGCCCAGCCGGTGGGCAGGGTGGCGAGCAGCCGCAGTGGCCCGGGCGCGCTGTCGACGGTGCGCAGCAGCCAGCGCACGACAGGTGCCACGACGAACCCGCCACCAACCCCCACGGCCGTCACGAGTGCGGCGAGCCCCCAGGGCACAGCCGCCGGCAGGCGGACGGTGTTCATCACTGCTCCCCCTCGGGCGGTGTGATCAGGTAGCCGCGGACGATCCGACGCACGTGCGGGACGGGATCGCGGCCGGGCTCAGCCGTCAGGAACGCGGCGTCGACGCACCCCTGGATCCACGCCGCCGTCTCGTCGGCCTGCTCCCCAGCCAGGTCGGGGGCAATCTCCCCGGCATCGCCCGCGCGGCGGATCAGCGCAGCCAGCCCGGCCGCCTGGACGGCTGCGACGGTCCCGACGATCTCCTGGAGCTGCTCGTCGCGGTTGATCACGCGCAGGAGCTCGACCATCAGCCCCGCCGCCCCGGACCACCGCGCCTCGGCCGCCATCTCCTCGACGGTCGCGAGGATGCCGGCGAGCGCGGACGGGCTGTCGGCGTGCCGGCGGACCTGCTCCTCCGCGGCCGGCAGGTCGGCCGCGAAGATCGCCCGGAAGATCGACTGCTTGTCCGGGAAGTAGTAGAAGACGCTGGCCGCGCTGATGCCCGCCGCACGCCCTATGTCGGCGGCGGTGGTGCCGTCGAACCCGCGGGTGGCGAACAGCTCGCCCGCAGCGGCCACGATCGCGGCACGGCGGGCCGCGGTGCGCTCGGGGTCGACGCGGCGGGCCACGTCGGCAGCGTAGCAGATTCTTCGACTGACCAATCAGTTTATTAATGACCCCTACGCCACGCCGAGTGTGAGCGTCGCCCGGAACGCCTTCGACGAGTTCGTGCCGAACTGCTGACCGTTCACGGCGGCGGCCATCGCCATGCCGGACGTGTAGGTGATCCGCATGGTCACGGCCTGCCCGTCGACCTGCATCTGCCCCGACACCTCGGCGTTCTGCGTGCCCGTGTAGCCGGTGCGCGACCCCCATGACGCCTCGAACGCGCCGTCGTCGTCGATCCGGCCCGTCAGCGTCGGGAAGCCGTCGGGCTGGCGCATGCTGAACGAGCCGTCCGCGCCGACGACGAAGACCGTGCGGCCCAGCCGCGCGTACGACGCCTGCTTCCACGACTCCTGGCCAGCGACCCAGGTGAACTCGGAGATCGCCGTCGGGGTGAGCGTGAACGACGTGCGGGCTGCGGTGCTGCTCGCCGGCGCCGCGTCGGCGACGCCCGCTCCGGCCAGCGCAACGGCAGCTCCGACGATCAGCGCGACGGCGGCGCGAGCGAGGGTGGTGATCATCGTCTGGGTCCTTCCAGGGTCATCCGGTGCTGTGACCAGCTTGTTCTCCCCGGAGGCGGCCGGTAATGCCCGTGCCGGCGAGGGTTGCGTGACCGCTGGGGGTGACACTTCTGTCACCCTGGCGGTAATGGTCAGGACAGGTCGGCCACGCTCACGGAGCCGCGGCGGATCGCCTCGTTGGCGAGCTGGACGCGGCGGCGGCCACCCTCGTCGGACCGCAGCCCGAACTTGTCGTAGAGCCGCAGCAGGTGCTGCTTGACGGCCGCCTCCCCGACGACGAGCTCCTCGGCGATCGCCTTCTGCGACGCCGGCTCGGTGAACGGGCTGCCACTGGTGATCACCGGCCGGCAGAGCGCCACCAGCACGTCCCGCTCGCGCGGGGTGAGGGTGGGCGGCTCCGGCCCGGCCTGCGTCGCCGCCGACTCGGGCTCGACGGGCTCGTACGAGCGGAACACGAGCGCGCAGTCACCGAGTCGCACCTCGTCCCCGTCCCGCAGCACGCGCAGGCCGATCACGGGCTGCCCGGCCACGGTCGTGCCGACGGTGCTGCCGAGGTCCTGGACGCCCCACGCGCCCGCGATCCGCTCGAAGCGCGCGTGCCGCCGCGACACCGACTTCTCGCCCGCGTCGACCGTCAGGTCGCACTCGGGGTGCCGGCCGACCGTCAGCCGGTCGCCGTCGAGCGGCACCATCTCGGTTCGCCCGCCCCGCCGCAGCTGCAGGAACGCGGCCATCACGAACCTCCGGGGGCGGGCAGCCGCCAGTACCGCAGACCGGTCACCGACACCTGCCCGGTTCCGTCGTCGGCGCTGAGCTCCAGTCCGGGGATCGTCGGCGCGGTGGGCACGCGGTCGTCGGTGACGGTGGCGACCTGCACGCCGTCGACGTACATGGTCAGCTGCGTCCGGTCGACCTGGATGGTGATCGCCACCGTGCGTCCCGACTGCAGGTCGGGGACGGGCACGGCCGGTGTGAGGTCGGTGGAGTAGCCGTCCTCGTAGCGGGCGAACGTGGCCGTGCCGGTCGCGGTGCGCAGGCACCAGTACCAGGCCAGCCGGCCGGGCTTGGCCCAGCGCAGGCTGAGGCACTGCCGCACGTCCGAGCCGGGCCGGACGGACAGCTCCAGGTCCACGACGTACGTCATCAGGCGCGCCCGCATGTCGACCTGCGCGTAGACGTAGCCGCCGGGTGCGGTGGCTTCCAGGCGCAGCGCCCCCTCGTCGTGGCTGAGCTTGGACGACGTCAGGTCCATGGCCGTGCCGGGCGAGTCGACGAAGCCGGTGCCCGCCGTGTCGAACGACGCGGTGTGGAGGGGCTCGCCGACCGCGACGGGCGGTGTGCGCGCCGCGGGCGCGGCGGACGTGGTCGTCGACGGGGTCGCAGTCGCGGTCGGGATCGGTGGCGCGGCAGCGGCCGGCGGCGGCGACGGATCCGTCGTGCCGTTCCGCAGCAGGACCCCGCCGCCCACGAGCAGCACGACGACCACGGCAGCGACCAGCCACGCCGACCGCATTCCGCGGGAACGCGCACCGGGCGCGCGGGACGCGGGAACCGTCGTCGTCGCCCCGGGGTCGGCGGCACCGAGCGCCCCCTCCAGCGCGGCGACGAACTCGTGACCGGAGCCGTACCGGTCGACCGGGCGCTTGGCCAGCGCTCGCTCGAACACGGCGTCCACCGGCCCGGGCAGCTCGGGACGGCGCTCGCTCGCGGCCGGCGGCGGTGTCAGCGCGTGGGCGTTGCCGACGGTCGTGCGCCCGCCCTTCGGGAACGGCGGCGCGCCCGTCAGCATCTCGAACGCCACGCAGGCCAGCGAGTACAGGTCGCTGCGGTGCCCGGCGCGGCCGTCGCGCTGCTCGGGCGCCATGTAGAGCGGTGTGCCGCGCACCTCGGGACCCAACGTCAACGACGTGACGTCGGCGAGCGCCTTCGCGATGCCGAAGTCGGCGAGGTAGGGCCGTTCCGCGGCGTCCAGCAGCACGTTCGCCGGCTTCACGTCGCGGTGCACGACGCCGTGGGCGTGCGCGTGGTCGAGCGCGTCCGCCAGCGCCGTCAGCAGCCGCAGCGCGCGGTCGGGCGCCAGCGGCCCGTCGGCGAGGACGTCGCGCAGCGTGCGCGTCTGCAGCAGCCGCATGGCGAGGTACGGCCGGCCGTCATCGGCCGTGCCGGCGTCGTGGATCGGCACGATGCCGGGGTGCTCCAGGTCGCGCATGATCGCGGCCTCGCGCAGGAACCGGGCGACGACCTCTGGCTCCTCCGCCATCTCGTCGGAGAGCACCTTGAGCGCCACGAAGCGGTCCATGCGCCGCTGCCGGGCGCGGTAGACCACGCCCATGCCGCCACGGCCGAGCAGCCCCGCGATCTCGAAGTCACCGACGAGGGCGCCCGTGGCGAGAGGACCCACACCCATACCCCTGACGATCTCCGGCGGACGGTCAGAAGCTCGCCGTTCGCCTGCGGATCGTTACGCCGCGTGCCGGCCCACGAACGCCAACGCGTCCGGCAGCACCCGCCGCCAGAACGCGTCGTCGTGCCCACCAGGGCCGACGACGGCCGGATCGGGCCGGACCCCGGCGATGAGCCGGCGCGCTGCCGCCAGGAACGGGTCCCCCTGCCCGATCCACAGGCCCATCGGCGTGCCGGCGACGTCCGGCAGGTGCCGCAGCGGTTCATCGGCCGCCCATTCCGCCTCGTCGGCGAAGGCGTTGCGGGAACGCGCGTCGGGCCAGCTCAGGAACATCGCCGGGCTGAGCAGCGCCACCGCCCGCAGGTCGCCCCGCACCCGCGCGAGCCGCAGCGCGCCGAACCCGCCCATCGAGATGCCCAGCGCCGCGAACGGTGCACGTCCGATCCACCCGGGCAGCTCGTCGGTCAGCATGCGCAGCGCGTCGTCGTCCGGGTGCGCGGTGAAGTACCCGGCGCCGCAGTCGACCGCGACGGCGGCGAACGGCGGCACCCCGGCTGCCACCGCGGAGGTGAGGAACTGCGGGATACCCAGCCCGACCATGCTGTGCGCGGTGCTCCCCCGCCCGTGCAGCAGGAGGCAGACGGGCAGGTCGCCGCCCTGTCCGGCCGGCCGCACGGTCACCACGTCGACGTCGCGCCGCCGCGCGGCCGAGGCACGCCGCTCGATCGTGACCGGTTCGGGAGCAGCCGACGGCGCGGGCGGCACCACGGGTGCGGCGGCGCAACCGGCGGCCCCCAGCAGCGCAGCGAGCACCGTTCGACGAGCCACCATCGCGCCAGCGTCCCACCCTGCAACCGGAAGGGCGGCCGGCACCGTCCTCCCGGCATGGCGCACCTCCGCATCGCAGCGCTGGTCATGGCAGCCCTCTCCCTGCTCGGGTGCGGGCAGGTCCGGGCCGCGACGGACACGCCGGTGCCGGCCGAGGTGGTGGAGTTCGATCCGCAGGAGTACGGCCGGCCCGGGTACGCCGCGCTCACCACCGAACCCGTGCGGCTGTCGGTCTTCGCCGGCTGGTACGGCCGCGCCGAACCGGGCGGCGACCGCGTCGTCCCCGACCCGGGTCGCACGCTGCTGGCCGTCGCGGGCGACACCGGGTGCCGGCTCGCCACCGGGGTGGCGCTGCACCGCGTCGGCGACGACCTGCGCGTCGACTTCACCGGCGGCACGGCGAGCCAGACGTGCACGCGCCCGTTCGGGCCGGTGGCGCTCCTGTCCGTGCCGACGGCCGCCGTCGCCGGGGTGCGGACGGTCGACGGACGGCCACCGGTCGCGGCGACGGGTCCGGGCGTCCTGACCGGGTTCGTCCGGCTACCGGCCGGGCCGCAGGCGGCCGTCGAGCTCGGCCCCGCGGCGGCGGCGCTCGCCGCGCAGGTGCGGGACGACGCGCAGGCCCGAGCCCTGCTCGACCGTCCGGTGCCCGCAGGCGCTCGCGCGTTCGCGTTCGTGCTGAGCGGATGCCGCGACACGAGCGCCGAGCTGCTGGTCAGGCCCGGTGGGATGGCGGCGGAGCCGGTGGGCGGTGACGGCGTCGCCTGCTTCCTGCCCGAGTACTACCTGGCGACGTTCGAGGTGCCAGCCGATCGTGTCCCGGAGCCCGCACTGCTCGACCGGTGAGCCGGCTGACCCGCGCGCTACCCTCGCCGGACACCCGCCTCGTGCTGCGCGACACGCCTCCCCGCGGTAGGACGGTAAGGGTGCCGCCGTCCATCCCCGCCCGGTAGGAATCGCGATACCTCCATGTCGATCGACAACGCGCCAGCAAGCCCCGACCACGCCGTGAACGAGCAGCTGGTCGAGACCTCCTCCGACGACTTCGGCCACGCCCGAGCTCTCGACGTCGAACCCGAGTGGTTCAAGAAGGCCGTCTTCTACGAGGTGCTCGTCAGGGCGTTCTTCGACTCCAACCGCGACGGCACCGGCGACCTGCGTGGCCTGACGGAGAAGCTCGACTACATCCAGTGGCTGGGCGTCGACTGCATCTGGCTGCCGCCGTTCTACGACTCGCCGCTGCGCGACGGCGGCTACGACATCCGCGACTTCCGCGCGGTGCTGCCCGAGTTCGGCACCGTCGACGACTTCGTCACCCTGCTCGACGAGGCGCACAAGCGCGGCATCCGCGTCATCACCGACCTGGTCATGAACCACACCTCGGACACCCACCAGTGGTTCGAGGAGTCGCGGCGCAATCCCGACGGTCCCTACGGCGACTTCTACATGTGGGAGGACGACGACTCCCGCTACCCCGACGCGCGGATCATCTTCGTCGACACCGAGGCGTCCAACTGGACCTACGACCCGGTGCGCGGCCAGTTCTACTGGCACCGGTTCTTCTCCCACCAGCCCGACCTGAACTACGACTGCGAGGCCGTGCAGGACGCGATGCTCGACGTCCTGCGGTTCTGGCTCGACCTCGGCATCGACGGGTTCCGGCTCGACGCCGTCCCCTACCTGTACGCCCGGGACGGCACGAACTGCGAGAACCTGCCGGAGACCCACGCGTTCCTCAAGCGCACCCGCAAGGTGATGGAGGACGAGTACCCGGGCCGGGTCATGCTCGCGGAGGCCAACCAGTGGCCCGCCGACGTCGTCGAGTACTTCGGGGACCCGGAGGTCGGCGGCGACGAGTGCCAGATGGCGTTCCACTTCCCGCTGATGCCGCGCATCTTCATGGCGGTGCGGCGGGAGAACCGCTTCCCGATCTCGGAGATCCTGGCGCAGACGCCGCCGATCCCGTCCGGCTGCCAGTGGGGCATCTTCCTGCGGAACCACGACGAGCTGACGCTCGAGATGGTCACCGACGAAGAGCGCGACTACATGTACGCGGAGTACGCCAAGGACCCGCGGATGAAGGCCAACATCGGCATCCGCCGTCGCCTCGCGCCGCTGCTGGAGAACGACCGCAACCAGCTGGAGCTGTTCACCGCGCTGCTGCTGTCGCTGCCCGGCTCTCCCGTCCTCTACTACGGCGACGAGATCGGCATGGGCGACAACATCTGGCTCGGCGACCGCGACGCCGTGCGCAGCCCGATGCAGTGGACGCCCGACCGCAACGCCGGGTTCTCCACCAGCGATCCCGGCCGGCTGTACCTGCCGCCGATCATGGACCCGCTCTACGGGTACCAGGCCGTGAACGTGGAGGCGCAGCTCAACTCCACCACGTCGCTGCTGCACTGGACGCGGCACATGATCGAGATCCGCAAGCGGCACCAGGCGTTCGGCCTGGGCACGTACACCGAGCTGGGTGGGTCCAACCCGTCGGTCCTCGCGTACGTGCGGGCGCACGGCGACGACGTCGTGCTCTGCGTCAACAACATGTCTCGGTTCCCCCAACCGGTGGAACTCGACCTGTCGCCGTGGAAGGGTGGCGCTCCACACGAGCTGACCGGAGGGGTGCCGTTCCCTCGCATCGGCGAGCTGCCCTACCTGCTCACCCTGCCCGGCCACGGCTTCTACTGGTTCTCGATCAAGCCTGCGGAGGACACTGCGTGAGTCCGGACCCGACCCTCGACGAGGCGCTGCCGCGCCTGCTGCCCGACTGGCTGCCCACCCAGCGGTGGTTCGCAGCGAAGGGCCGCGCGATCACGTCGGTGTCGGTCGTCGCGGCCGTCCCGCTGCGGACCGGGGATGCGCCGCTGCTCGACCACGTGCTGGTCGCGGTCACGTTCGACGACGGCGGGACCGTCCAGCACTACCAGCTCTACGTCGCCCGGGACGAGGCGCCGAGCGGCGAGCTGGAGCACGTGGCGATCGGGCCGGTCGGCGGATGCATCGCGTACGACGGGCTGTGGGACCCGCGGGTGACGGAGTGGCTGATCGGTGCGCTCCGCGACGGGCTGGTCGTCGGGGACCTGCGCTTCGTCGCCGAGCCGGGCGCGGACATCGCCGAGCCCGGCCCCGGTCGGGTGCTCGGCGTGGAGCAGTCGAACACGTCCGTGTCGTGGGGGGACCGCTCCATCCTCAAGACGTTCCGGCTGGTGCAGCCGGGCGTGAACCCGGACCTGGAGATGCACCGGGCGCTGCGGTCGGTCGGCAGCATCGACGTCGCGGCGCTGCAGGGCGCGGTGGAGGGCGTGCTGCACGGCGAACCCGTCACGCTCGGGATGCTGCAGGACTTCGCGGCCAACTCCGCCGACGGCTGGTCGATGGCGCTCGCCAGCGTGCGCGACCTGCTCGCCGAGGCCGACCTGCGCGCCGACGAGGTGGGCGGCGACTTCGCCGGCGAGTCCGCCCGGCTCGGCGAGACGATCGCCGTCGTGCACGCCGAGCTGCGCGCCGCGCTGGGGGAGAGCTCGCGCGAGGCCGCGGAGCTGGTGGCGGGCTGGAACCGGCGGCTCGACGACGCCGTCGCCGAGGTCCCGGCGCTGGCGCCGCACGCCGACGCGATCCGCGCCGTCTACGCCGAGGTGACGGGCACCGTCGCGACCCAGCGGATGCACGGCGACCTGCACCTCGGCCAGACCCTGCGCACGCCGAAGGGCTGGCTGGTGCTCGACTTCGAGGGCGAGCCGGCGTCCCCGCTCGTCGAACGCACCCGGCCGGACTCGGCCCTGCGCGACGTCGCCGGCATGCTGCGCTCGTTCGACTACGCGGCCTTCCACTCGTTCGCCACCGACGCCGAACCCGACCAGCAGCTCGTCTGGCACGCCGGCGAGTGGGCCGCCCGCAACCGCGCGGCGTTCTGCGACGGCTACGCCCTCCGCGCCGGCACCGACCCGCGCGCCGATGGCGCCCTCCTCAACGCGTTCGAGCTGGACAAGGCCGTCTACGAGACGGTGTACGAGACCCGCAACCGGCCGTCGTGGGTCCCGATCCCGCTGGGGTCGATCGCCCGCCTCGTCGGCGCCCGGTGATCACGGCCTTCTCCGTGTGAGGCCCGCGCTCACCCTCGTCGTCTGCGGTGCCCCGCTGGCGGCGCGTTCGGCAGAGGTGGCGACCGCCCTCGCCGACCGTGGGTGGAGCGTCACGACCGTCGTCTCGCCGTCGGCTCTCCAGTGGCGGTCCGCTCCACCTGTGGCCGCCCGCACGCCGCGTCCGGCGACCGTCCTCGCGCTGCCGCTGACGTTCAACTCGGCCAACAAGGTGGCCGCCGGCATCATGGACACCCGGACCTGCGGTGCCTTGTGCGACGCGCTCGGCGCCGGTGTGCCCGTGTTCGCGGTCGCGATGGTCAACGACCGGCTGTGGGGGCACCCGGTGTGGTCGTCGACGCTGCGCGCACTCACCGGTGCGGGCGTGCGCTGGCTCGACCCCCTGGACGGACCCGTCGACCGTCCGGCGGCCGTCCCGTCCGGGACGGGTGACGAGTTGGTCCGATCGTTCGACCCCGTAGCCATCGCCGCCGCCATCGTGCCTGGTGAGCGCTCCGTGCAAGCTCCGTGAAATCTGGATCGCCAGACTGTCGCCGACAGGATGACCATCGTTTTCCAGGCGGGGGACAAGATCATGATCGACGGGCGACGCATAGTGGCCGCGGTCGCGGCGCTGGCGCTGCTGGCCCTACCGGCGTGCGGGCGGGGCGAGCAGGGCCGCGCCACGTCGGCCGGCGCGCTCGCCGCGCCGGGCACCGCCGCGCCGTCCGCGAAGTCCGGGTCCGGCACCGCGAACGCGGTCGCGACCAGCACCAAGGTGCGCGCGGACAACCTGCGGCTGGTGCGGTCGGGCAACGCCGACATCGCGCTGCAGTTCGAGTTCGTCAACACCGGCACCGACGCGGTCACCCCGTCATCACTCGGGATGGACCCGTCGACGCACGTGATCGCGTTCCTGGTCGACCTGCCGCGCGGCACCGGCTACGCGGTGCAGCGGAGCACGCAGGCGAACCCGGACATCGACTTCTCCAAGCCCGAGCAGGCCCGCGCGAGCGCCAGCACGACGAAGGACGTGCCGGGCGGCGGTTCGAGCACGGTCACGCTGGTCTACCCGGCCCCGCCCGCCGAGACGGCGTCGATGCTGGTGCTCGTCGACGGGTTCGTCCCGACCGAGGTGCCCGTGCAGCCGGCCGGTTCGCCGTCGCTCAAGGACGATCCGGTGCTGCACCAGTCGAACGTGCCGTTCGACGACCTGTTCCAGCCCGTGCAGCCGCTGGTCTGCCCCGTGGAGGGCGCGGCGAAGCCGTCCGGCCCGGTGGGACCGTCCTCGTTCCGGCTGCCCAGCGACGCGCTGTTCGCGTTCGGCAAGGCCGACCTCAGCCCCGCCGCCAGCGGCGCGATCGACGCGCTCGCCAAGCAGGTCACCGCGAAGTCCGGCACCGTGACGATCGAGGGCCACACCGACTCGATCGGCGGCGACGCCGAGAACCAGAAGCTCTCCGAGGCCCGCGCGGCGGCGGCGCAGAAGGCACTGGCGGACAAGCTCGGCTCCGGTTTCACCTACAGGACGGTCGGCTTCGGCGAGACCAGGCCGGTCGCGCCCAACACGAAGCCGGACGGCAGCGACGACCCCGACGGGCGCGCGCAGAACCGGCGCGTCGAGATCACGGTCGACGCCGCGGCCGCGGCCGCGCCGGAACCGCCGCCGGCCCGGGACGAGCCCGACGTCTCCCTCGACGGCTCGGGGCTGCAGCCGAAGGTGCAGAGCGTCACGGCGCTCGCCGGGTACACGGTGGCCCAGGTGGCGATCACCAACGGCGGCAGCGCCGCGAAGGACCTCGGCTACCTGAACGACCCCAACCGCAACGGCGTGAACGGCATCCGCGCCGACACCGGTGGCGAGCTGAGCATCAACCTCACCTCCGGCTCGCAGCTGCGTGGCTGCCTCTTCACCCCGTCATGGTGGGGCGTGCTGGAGAACGGCAGCGGCGCCGACCGCATCCCGGCGGGCGGCACGTTGGTCCAGTGGGCGGTCTTCGGGCCCGTCCCGCCGGACCAGAAGTCGGTCACCGTCGGCGTCGGCGGCTTCGCCACGCCGTTCCCCGCACGGGTCGCCAGCAGGTAGCAGCCTCCCGCGAAACCCGGTCGGTCCAGGTCCCTGGGCCGGCCGGGTGGATCACCCGCCCGACCGGGCAGGGTGTGCCGGGGAGCACTAGGGTTGTCCGGTGGCTGGCGAGGAGACCCGGACCCCGACCATCGACCCGTGTCCGCCCGACCCCGGCACCGTCGACAAGGTGCTCGGCGGAGCGCACCACGATCCGCACTCGGTGCTCGGCGCGCACCCGCACCCGGACGGCACGGTCGTGCGGGTGCTGCGCCCGCACGCCGACGAGGTGCACGTGGTGCGCGAGGGCGGGGAGGGTCATCCGCTCGTCCGCGTCCACGACGCGGGACTGTTCTCCGGCGTCGTGCCGGGCCCACCGGCGGACTACCGGCTGGCCGTGCGCTACGGCGAGCGCGTCGACATCGTCGACGACCCGTACCGCTGGCTGCCCACGCTCGGCGACATGGACCTCCACCTGATCGGTGAGGGCCGCCACGAGCGCCTGTGGGACGTGCTGGGTGCGCACGTGCGCACCTACGACACCCCGGCGGGGCCGGTCACCGGCACCAGCTTCGCGGTGTGGGCGCCGAACGCGCAGGGCGTCCGCGTCACCGGCGACTTCGACGGCTGGAGCGGCTGGGCGCACCCGATGCGCGTGCTCGGCTCCGCCGGCGTGTGGGAGCTGTTCGTGCCCGGGATCGACGTGGGCACCCGCTACAAGTTCCGCGTCCTCGGGCGTGACGGGCAGTGGCGCGACAAGGCCGACCCGATGGCGTTCCGCACCGAGATCCCCCCGGCCACGGCGTCCATCGTCGACGCGGCCGCGCACGAGTGGGGCGACGGCGAGTGGATGGCGGCCCGCGCGCAGCGGCAGCCGCACGCCGGGCCGATGAGCGTCTACGAGCTGCACCTGGGCTCGTGGCGGCAGGGCCTGTCCTACCGGGACGTCGCGCACCAGCTCGTCGACTACCTGGCCGAGACCGGGTTCACGCACGTCGAGCTGCTGCCGGTGGCCGAGCACCCGTTCGGCGGGTCGTGGGGCTACCAGGTCACCTCGTACTACGCCCCGACCGCGCGGTTCGGCACTCCCGACGACTTCCGGTACTTCGTCGACCACCTCCATCAGCACGGATACGGCGTCATCGTCGACTGGGTGCCGGCGCACTTCCCGCGCGACGAGTGGGCGCTGGCGAAGTTCGACGGCTCCGCGCTGTACGAGCACGCCGATCCGCGGCGCGGCGAGCAGCCCGACTGGGGCACCCTCGTGTTCGACTTCGGCCGCCGCGAGGTCCGCAACTTCCTCGTCGCCAACGCCCTGTACTGGCTGGAGAGCTTCCACGTCGACGGCCTGCGCGTCGACGCGGTGGCGTCGATGCTCTACCTCGACTACTCCCGCAAGGACGGGCAGTGGCTGCCCAACATCCACGGCGGCCGCGAGAACCTCGATGCCGTGGCGTTCCTGCAGGAGATGAACGCGACCGTCTACAAGAACCACCCCGGCGTCGTGACGATCGCCGAGGAGTCCACGGCGTGGCCGGGCGTCACCCGTCCCACGCACCTGGGCGGGCTCGGGTTCGGGTTCAAGTGGAACATGGGGTGGATGCACGACACGCTCGACTACATCGGGCGCGACCCCATCTACCGGGGCTACCACCACAACCAGATGACGTTCTCGCTGATGTACGCGTTCAGCGAGAACTTCGTGCTCCCGATCAGCCACGACGAGGTCGTCCACGGCAAGGGCTCGCTGTGGGAGCGCATGCCCGGCGACGCGTGGAACAAGGCGGCCGGCATCCGCGCGCTGCTCGCGTACATGTGGGCGCACCCGGGCAAGCAGCTGCTCTTCATGGGCGGTGAGTTCGGGCAGCAGCGGGAGTGGTCGGAGCAGCGGTCGCTGGACTGGCACCTGCTCGAGGACCCGCTGCACTCCGGCATCAAGTCGCTCGTCGGCGACCTGAACCGGGCCTACCGCGACGCCCCAGCGCTGTGGACGATGGACGGCTCGCCGGAGGGCTTCTCCTGGATCGACGCCAACGACAGCGGCGGCAACGTGCTGTCGTTCCTGCGTCAGGGCACCGACGCGGACGGGCGTCCGGTCGTGCTCGCGTGCATCGCCAACTTCTCCGGCACCCCGAAGCCCGACTACCGGATCGGGCTGCCGTTCGGCGGACGCTGGCGGGAGGTGCTCAACACCGACGCCGTCAGCTACGGCGGCTCGGGCGTGGGCAACCTCGGTGCCGTCGACGCGGAAGCACGGGTGTGGCACGGACGACCGGCCTCGGCCGTGCTGCAGCTGCCGCCGTCCGGTGTGCTGTGGCTGGTGCCGGAGCCCTACACCGGGAACGTGCGGCGCAGCGAGGTGGCGGCGGCCCCGGCGGTGGAGCCCGCCGACCCGGACGACGTGGCCGACGAGGTCCCGCCGAGCGACGCCCCGGCGCGCGTCGACCCGGATGCCGGGACGACGACGGACGAGGCCTCCGGTCAGGCTTCGGCGGCCCCGGCGGACGACGTCGACACCGCGGGTTCGGCCGGTGCGGAGCTGCTGGGTTCGGCCGAGACGGCCGACCGCGACAGCGACCACCAGTAGCCGAGCAGGATCACGCAGTAGAGCGAGCGGGCGACCGCCGGACCGATCCCGTCCGGCGGCCACTCGGCGTTCCACGAGACGGGGATCAGTGCGACCGCGAACGCGACCGCCACGAGCGCCGTCCGGCCCCTGGCCAGCAGGATCAGCATGCCGGGCCACAGCAGCATCAGGTAGTTGTGCCAGGCGATCGGGGAGAACAGCAGGCTGGCGGCGATCACCGCCCACATGGCCGAGCCCGTCGGGTCGACGTCGGCGCGTCGGCGCCCCAGCCAGGCGAGGGTGCCGATCAGCACGACCGCGCCGAGCAGCATGCCGGCGACGGCGGTGAGCGCGGGCGAGAACCCAGCAGCGTAGGCGAAGCGGACGGCGAGGCCGGGCAGCGACGCGTTGTCCACCGTGTTCGGGACGCCCTCGGTGAACGCGATCCGCAGCCATCCCCACGCGCTCGCCGGGCCGGCGACCGCCACCCCGAGGAGGCTCGCGCCGGCGGCCCCGTAGATGCCGGCTCGGAACTCCGGCCAGCGCCGCAGGACCGCCGGCAACAGCAGGATCGGCGCCAGTGACGGCTTCAACGCCACCGTCGCGCCGAGCAGCACCGCCCCCAGCAACGGCCGGTCGTGCCGCTGCGCGATCCAGCCGGCGACCAGCCCGACCAGCAACAACGGATAGATCTGCCCGAGCACGAGCGTGCCGTGCACCGGCGACGACGCGACCACGGCCACGAGCACCAACGCCGTCGCCGCCGGGTGCAGGCGCAGCTCCCGCGCCACCGCCCAGATGGCCCCGACCACCATCAGCAGCGTCAGCACCATCCAGATGCGGTACGCGGTGAGCGCGTCGAGCGCCGCGAACGGCGTGAGCAGCACCGACAGCAGCGGCGGGTTGAGGTTGCGCAGCTTCGCGCCCGTCACGTAGATGTCGCCGCCCTGGGTGAGGGCAACCGCGGAGTGCCAGAAGGTGTCGAAGTCGACGTGCAGATCACGCATGTCGGGCAGCGGCAGCATCGTCACCAGCGCATCGGGGTGCCGCACCGTCAGCACGACCGCGGTGACGAGCGAGGCCAGCACCACCACTCCGGCACTCACCTGGCCCACGACCGGCGGCAGCACAGCAGTAGGCCGGCGATCCTGGGACGGAGATTCCTGCGGCACGGTGTTCGACGGTATCCCGGTCGTGCCAGCGCCGCGGCACCGGACCCGGCCGTGGCCCGCCATGATGGGCGCATGCATCGGGTGCCGCGGCTCGTGGCGGCGATCGCGGCGCTGGCCGTCGTGCTGCTGACGGCGGGGTGCGCCCAGGTCGTCGCGGGCCGTGCCGTGGCCGTGGACGGCCCCGCCGGCACCGTGCCCACGCCGGTCCCGCTCATGCCCGGCGACGTCGACCAGCTCAGCAGCGCGATCGCCGAGCAGGTCCAGGGGTACTGGCGCACGGCGTTCCCGCAGGCGTTCGGCACGCCATGGCGAGACCTCGCCATCGTCCGGCCCGTGCACCCCGGCAACCCGTCCGAGCAGCGGCCGCCGTGCGTCGACGCCCTGCGCGAGGTCGAGTCGCAGGCCTTCTACTGCCCGCAGGCCGACGCCGTCATCTGGGACGCCGACCACCTGATCCCGAAGCTCGACGGCGACTTCGGAGCACCCGGCGTCGTCGTCGTGATCGCGCACGAGATCGGGCACGCGGTGCAGAACCGGTTGGGCGTGAGCGCTGCGGCCCGCGCCGACCCGCAGCGGTACCCGACGATCCTGCTCGAGGCACAGGCCGACTGCTACGCCGGCGTCGCGCTCGCCTCCTTCACCGACCGACCCGTCGCCGGCACCCGCATCGGCCCCGCCGAACGGGACGCCGCGCTCCTCGCCATGATCGGGTTCCGCGACCCGGTGGGCGTGTCACCCGGAGACCGGCGAGCACACGGCAACGCGTTCGACCGGGTCTCCGCGTTCCAGGACGGCTACCTGGGCTCCGCGCAGACATGCGCAGGCATGACGCTGGAGAACCGCGCCTTCACCCAGCGGCGGTTCGGGTCGGCCGAGGACGCCGCCCGTCGCGGTGACCTGCCGCTGCGCAAGCTGTTGACCGCCGTCGACACCGACGCCCGCGCCTGGTTCGGCTCGCTCGCGCCGACGTACGCCCCGTCGTGGGTGCCGCCGCCGCTGCAACCCCAGGCGAGCACGGCCTGCCCCGCCGAGGACGTGCGCGCGCAGGGGCCGGCGAGCTTCTGCCGGGCCGACGGGGGCGTGGCGATCGACCCGGACGCCGTCGCCACGGTCCACCGGTCGATCGGCGACTACGCCGCCGGTGTCGTCGTGGCCAGCCGCTACGCGCTCGCCCTCTGGGTCGCGCACGGAGGCGCCCCGACCGGGCCGGCCGCCGGTCGGGCCGCGCTGTGCCTGTCCGGGGCGTACACCGCTCGCTTGATCGACGCCACCGGCTCGTTCTCCCTGTCCCCCGGCGATCTCGACGAAGCCGTGCAGGCCCTCGTCGCCGACACCTGGGCCGGCCGCGACGCCGCAGGCGCCGCCGACCCGGCCGCCCACGGCTTCGACCGCATCGCCGTCTTCCGCGAGGGCGCGCAGGGCGGCCCGCAGGCGTGCATGACGGACTGACGCACTTCCGGCCGCCGTCGGCGTCGGCGTCGGCGTCGGCTCAGAAGAGCGCGCGGGCCAGCCCGCGCCGCGCCTTCGTGACCCGCGGATCGTCGGCAGGGAACAGCTCGAACAGCTCGACGAGGTGTTGGCGGGCGCGTTCCCGCTCGTCCCCCACCGTGCGCTGGACCAGCCCGAGCAGCCGGGCGAAGGCAGCGTCCACCCGGTCGGTGGCCACCTCGGTGTCGGCGGCGGCGAGCTGGGCGTCGACGTCGTCCGGCGCCGCGTCGGCCTTCGCGACGGCCGACGGGTCGGCCTGCTCCGCGCGAGCGAGGAACCGCACCTGCAGCAGTGCTGCGGCGGCGTCCTCGTTGGCCGGCTCGCTGTCGAGGATCTTCTGGTAGGCCTGCTCGGCCGCTGCGTAGTCGCCTCGCTCGATCGCGTCCTCGGCCGCGGTGAACCGGGGGTCCTCCGGCTCCTCGACGGGCTCGGCCGCGCCTGCGCCGCGCTCGGCCTCGGCAATGGCCGGCATGCGGTCGCGGAGGGCGTCGAGCAGCGCGCTGATCCACTGCCGGACCTGGGGCTCGGGCAGCGCACCGGTGAACGCGTCGAGGGGTTGCCCGCCGGCAACCGCGACGACCATCGGGATGGACTGGGCGCCGAACAACTGCGCGATGCGCTGGTTGGCGTCCACGTCGACCTTGGCGAGGATCCACGCTCCGTTGGCCGCAGCGGCGAGCCGTTCCAGCACGGGCGAGAGCTGCTTGCACGGCCCGCACCAGTCGGCCCACAGGTCGACGATGACCGGCACCTGCAGTGACCGCTCCACCACCTCGGTCTGGAAGGTCTGCTCGGTGACGTCCACGACGAACGCGCTGCCACCGGCGGCCGGCGGACCACCCGCGGCGGGCGGCCCCTGCTGCGCGGCGCGCGCCGTCGCTTCGGATCGCGCCTTGAGCGCGGACAGGTCCACCGCGCCGGCCATGGCCGACGAGAGAGCCGCCGACTGCGCGGCGCGTGCTCGCGGGTCAGGTCGGGTCACGACGCCTCCTCGCTGACGCTGGTCGGCGCCGTGCCCGGCGGTGCTGTGCTGAACGGTGCAGTCACGAGCTCGGTCACAGCTTCATCCTGGCACGCCCCGTCGATGGGTGCTCCGGGGCTCACCGGCGGACAGCGGCTACCCGTCGCCTGCCAGACCGATCGGGTCGACCGCGGGGAACGCACCGGCCAGCACCGCCGTCCGCAGGGGCAGGGCGAGCTCGAGGAGCCGCTCCGCCGCAGCTTCACCGACCGCGTCCCACGGCGGACTCGCGAGCTCGTCCGTGCGCGCCTCGATCTCGCGGCGCAGTTGTGCACCGGCGGCGGTGACGGCGGCACCACCCGGTTCGACCAGACCGCGGCCGGCCAACCGGACCGCCCCGGCCACCCATTCCTCCTCCGTCCACCCGCGCCAGGTGCGCCAGTTCGCCGGATCGCGCACCGCTGCACGTTCCGCCGGTGCGGCGGCCGCCACCAGCACCAGTGACTCGACGGGGTCGATCCCCGCCGTCAGGAGCGCGGCCACGTGCCCGTCGCCGCGCTGCTCGCGCAGCACGGTCTGCGCGTGCCACAGCGCCAGGTGCGGTTCCTCGGGCACCGGCAGGGCGGCGTTGGCGGCAGCCAGTGCCCGACCCGCGGTCGGCGCTGCGGCCGCGGCGGCCGTGGCGATCTCCGCGGCCTCGGCGAGCCCGCCGGAGGCGATCACGTCGGCTCCGAGTAGACGACGCAGCGCCACGTCGACCGCGGCCAGCCGGGCTGCGACGAACCGCTCCGGCGACGCCACCGCCCAGGCATCCGGCACTGCCCGGGCCACCCGGCCGGGGGCGAACCCGTAGAACAACGCCCCGACCACGTCCGGCCCCACCGCGCCCAGCGGGGCCGCCCGCTGGGCGAAGTAGCTCATCCAGAAACCCTTCGTGCCCAGCGCCGTGCAGTACTGCAGCGGCTCCGGTTCGAAGTAGGTCACGGCATGTATCGGTTCCAATGCCCGCCACATCCGCCGCGCGCGGAGTTGTCGCTGGTCGCCCACGTCGTTGTGCACGGGACGAAGCCTAGGACGCGGATCGACGGCCTCGCCTGCGTCACCCGATCCGGTCGACGCAACCGGCGGAAGATCCACGCAGCGTGCGCGACACGCCGTCACCGGACCGCAGGTGGATCACCGGTATAGCCGAGCACCGCAGGCCCCGACCGGTTCGTTCTCCATACGAGAGTGACCGCACGATCGCTCTGCGTACATGACCGTCTGGCGTCGCACGGCGCCCACGTCCCGGAGGACGACCCACGATGAGCCCCGACAACTCCGTCACCGACCGACTCCTCAGCGAGGCCCGCCGGAAGACCGCGCGCCAGGAGAGCTCGACCGTGGGCAAGGTCGCCGTGGCCCTCGGCGCGCTGGCCCTGCTCGGCAGCCCGATCTCGATCGTCGGCTGGGTGCTCGGCCTGGCCGCGGTGGGCACCGGGATCTCCGCCGTGAACCGCCCGGCGACCGCGCAGCTCGCGAAGATCGCGATCACCCTCGGCGTGCTCGCCATCCTGGTGGGCGTCTTCTTCTTCACGCTCAACATCGCCCGCAGCTGACGACGGCTGCCGACCGCGCGACCGCGGCGAGCCCGACGCTGGCACCCGGGCTCGCCGCGCCCGGTCAGGAGTCGTTGCGGCGCAACGCCTCCTCCACCCGGTCGACCTTGGCCGTGAGCTGGCCCGTCCAGCCCGGCCGGATGTCGGCCTTCAACACCAGGCTGACCCGCGACGACCGCGCCTGAACGGCCTCGACGGCGCGCTTCACCACCTCCATCCCCTCGTCCCAGGTCTCCGCCTCGATCGTCGTGAACATCGAGGTGGTCTCGTTCGGCAGCCCGGACTCGCGCACGACGCGGACGGCCTCGGCCACCGCCTCGCTGACCCCTGCCTGAGCGCCGTCGGCCGGCGCGATGCTGAATGCGAAGAGCATGCAGCCAGCCTGCCCGACGATCGGGGTCCACGAACATCGACACTGCTAATGTCGCTGGTCGTGGCCCCGCGCGATCCCCTGCCGTTCGACCCGATCATGCGAGCCGCCGAGCTGTGGGAGAAGCGGATCGGCCCCTCCCGGACGATGGCCGCCGTGACCAGCGTGATGCGCGCCCAGCAGATCCTGCTGAGCGCCGTGGACACCGCGCTGCGGCCGCACGGGCTCACGTTCGCCCGCTACGAGGCGCTGGTGCTGCTCACGTTCGCGCGAACGGGGAAGCTCCCCATGCGCGTGATGGGTGAGCGGCTCCAGCTGCACCCGACGAGCGTGACCAACATCGTGGACCGCCTCCAGGCCGACGGCCTGGCCCGGCGGACCCCGCACCCGACCGACCGGCGCGCCACCCTGGTGGAGATCACCGAGGCGGGCAGCGCCCGGCTCGAGAGCGCGACGGCGGCGGTGACGGGGATCGACTTCGGCCTCACCGGTCTCTCCGCCGAGGAGGAGACCACACTCACCGATCTCCTCGCGAAGGTGCGCAGGTCGGCCGGCGACTTCGGCTGACAGTCGCACCGCCGGGCTCACGGCTCACCACCGGCCGTGCCGTCGTCGCCATCGCCCGGCGCGGCCCGCGAGGGGCCGCCGCGGCGGCCTCCGTGCGACTGCCCGCCGGGCCAGCTGCGCATCGTGCGCCCCCTGCTGCGCCGGTCCGCGGCCCGCCGGCCGCCACGATGCGTGCTGCACCGCCCGGCCAGGTACCCGACCACCGCCACACCTCCCGACCCCACCAGCGTGCACACGTTGCAACCCAGGAGATCCACGACCGCCTCCTCACGACCTGTTGACGCACTGTTGCGTCAACGTCGTTGACAGTAGCCGCGACCCCCGACATTCTTGACGGCATGACCGAACAGACGATCGAATCCGCCGCCGCTCCGGGAGCGCCGACCGAGTCCACGCGGGGGTTCGCGATGCGCGCCGATCGAACGACCCCGCTGCGCGCGGCGCGGACCGCGGCCGGGCTGTCGCAGTCGGCCGCCGCCCGAGAGCTCGTCGCACTCGCGCAGGCGCGCGGAGCACCGGTGGCCGGCGCCGTCAGCCTCAAGACCCAGCTGTCCCGCTGGGAGAACGGCCACGCGCTGCCCGAGCCGCACTACCGCGAGCTGCTCGCCGAGCTGTACGGCCGCAGCGTCGCCGAGCTGGGCCTGGCACCCGCTGATCCGCCACCGGAGGGCGGGCTGAGAGCGCGCCTCGCCGCGGCGGCGGCCGTCGACGAGGCGGCGATCGCGGTCTGGCGCGAGCAGCTCGCGCTCACCGAGCGGCTCGACGCACAGCTCGGCGCAGCCGGATCGGCCGGTCCGCTGCAGGCGCTGGTGGCGCACCTCGATGGCGTCCTGATGCACCGCACCACCGCGGCGCACCGGCGGCCGGTCGCGGCCGTGCTGGCCGACGCGGCCGCCCTCGCAGGTGAGCAGGCGCTCGACACCGGCGACACCGACACCGCATGGACCACGCTGCGCACGTCGCACGCGGCGGCCGTCGAAGCAGCGACCGCCACCAGAGCGCGTGCCGCTGCGGGGTTGGCCGCCGTCCTCGTGGACGTCGGTGAGCCGGCCGCGGCTCTGGAGCTCATCGCGGAGGAGCCCGAACCGAGCGACGGGACGTCGGTCCACCTGGCGGTGGCGCGCGGCCTCGCCGCTGCGGCGAGCGGCGACCGCCCGGCATCTGAACGCGCGTTCCGCCGCGCCCGCACGCTGGCCGGGGCGGTCGACCAGGTGCATCCGGCGGCTCAGGTCACGGTGGACTTCTGCTGGGGCCACGCCCTGCTCGCGATGGGCGACGACGAAGCGGTCACCCCGCTGCAGCGCGCACTCGACGCGGGTCCGCCGACCGTTCGCGCCCGTGCCGGCATCCACGCGGACCTGGCCCTCAGCCTCGCCACCAGTGCACCCGAGAGCTCGGCCGAGCACGCCCGCGCCGCCGACGAGCTGGCCACGCGGATCGGTTCCACCCGCATCGCGGCGCGGCTACGGGCACGGTGACCCATGTCCGGAGCGACGACGTCCTCGCCGGCCCAGCATCAGCGGAGGGCGGCGCCCGCGGCCTGCTCGAGCTCGTCCGCCGCCGCGTACGGATCGAGTTCCCGGCCAGCCACCCGGGCAGCGAGGTCGGGCAACGCGCCGCGACCGCGCAGATCGCCGAACCGCACCCGCACCCGCTCCAGCGCGATGGCCTCGATCTCAGCAGCAGCGCGATCGCGGCGACGCCGCTCCCGCACGCCGTGCTCGTCGATCCAGGTGCGGTGGCGGTCGAGCTCGGCGACGAGCTGGTCGACACCGTCGCCACGGGAGGCGACGGTCCGCACCACGGCGGGCCGCCAGCCGCCGCCGGCGCCGGGATCCTCCGGGTTGCCGTCCTCGCGACCGAGCGACAGCATGTGCCGCAGGTCGCGCACGGTCTGGGCGGCACCGTCGCGATCAGCCTTGTTCACCACGAACAGGTCACCGATCTCGAGGATGCCGGCCTTCGCGGCCTGGATCCCGTCGCCCATGCCCGGCGCCAGCATCACGACGGTGGTGTCGGCCAGCGCCACCACGTCGATCTCCGACTGGCCGACCCCGACGGTCTCCACGAGCACCACGTCGAAGCCCGCGGCATCGAGCACACGCAGCGCCTGCGGGGTGGCCCACGCGAGCCCGCCGAGATGGCCGCGGGTGGCCATCGAGCGGATGAAGACCCCGTCGTCGGTGGCGTGCTCGGACATGCGCACGCGGTCGCCGAGCAGCGCCCCGCCGGAGAAGGGCGAGGAGGGGTCCACCGCCAGCACGCCGACGGTCCGGTTCTGCTTGCGCAACGCCGCCACCAGCGCCGACGTCGTGGTGGACTTGCCGACACCGGGCGGGCCGGTCAGCCCGACGACGTGCGCGTGCCCCGTGTGCGGGGCGAGCGCCGCCGCCACCTCGCGCAGCCGATCGTGCCGGCCGCCGCGGTCGGTGTCGACGAGCGAGATCAACCGG
This sequence comes from Pseudonocardia sp. CA-107938, assembly GCF_050936315.1. Lineage (NCBI taxonomy): Bacteria > Bacillati > Actinomycetota > Actinomycetes > Pseudonocardiales > Pseudonocardiaceae > Pseudonocardia > Pseudonocardia sp. CA-107938. The sequence continues at coordinate 292,689 of NZ_JBNJNA010000001.1, forward strand.
GAGACGGCGAGCGGCTCGCCCTTCCGAGCTCGTCGGACGAGCTCGGGCAGGTCCGGGCCGCTCCCCATCCCGGTGGGATCAGCTCGCGGCCGGCACGCGCAGGATCAGCGCGTCGCCCTGGCCGCCCCCGCCGCAGAGCGCGGCCGCCCCGACACCACCGCCACGGCGTCCCAGCTCCAACGCGAGGTGGAGGGCCAGCCGCGCACCCGAGGCCCCGATGGGGTGCCCGAGCGCGATCGCCCCGCCGTTCGGGTTGACCTTCTCGGGGTCGACCTCGAGCTTGCGGGTGGAGACGATGCCGACGGAGGCGAAGGCCTCGTTGATCTCGATGACGTCGAGGTCGGCCGGCGAGATGCCCTCCTTGGCGCAGGCGGCGATGATCGCGTTGGCCGGCTGCTCATGGAGGCTGGAGTCGTCCGGCCCGGCCACCATCCCCTGGGCGCCGATCTCGGCGATCCAGGCCAGGCCCAGTTCTTCGGCCTTGGCCTTGCTCATGACGACGACGGCGGCAGCTCCGTCGGAGATCGGCGACGACGAGCCGGCCGTGATGGTGCCGTCGGCGGCGAACGCCGGACGCAGCTTGGCGAGCCCCTCGGCAGTGGTGTCGGGTCGCACGCCCTCGTCGGTGTCGATCACGATCGGGTCGCCCTTGCGCTGCGGCACCGAGACCGGAGTGATCTCCTGGGCGAACAGACCGTCGGCGATCGCCTTTCCGGCCCGCTGGTGCGACGCGGCGGCGAAGGCGTCCTGATCCTCGCGGGAGATGCCGTACCGGGCGTTGTGCTTCTCGGTGGAGGCGCCCATCGAGACCTGGTCGAACGAGTCGTGCAGGCCGTCGTACGCCATGTGGTCGAGCATGGTGACGTCGCCGTACTTGAAGCCCGAGCGGGACTTGCCGAGCAGGTGCGGGGCCTGCGTCATCGACTCCTGTCCACCGGCGACCACGATCTCGGCCGCACCGGCACGGATGAGCTGGTCGGCGAGGGCGATGGCGTTGAGTCCCGAGAGGCACACCTTGTTGATCGTGAGCGCTGGCACGGCCATGCCGATGCCGGCGGCGACGGCGGCCTGCCGAGCAGGGATCTGGCCGGCGCCGGCGGTGAGCACCTGCCCCATGATCACGTAGTCGACCTGGTCGGGCCGCACGCCGGCCTTCTCCAGCGCACCCTTGATCGCGAAGCCGCCGAGCTGCGCGCCGGTGAAGTCCTTCAGGTTGCCGAGCAGCCGACCCATCGGCGTGCGGGCCCCATTGACGATCACGGTTCCGGACACGTTTCCTCCTGCGACTCCGACGGCCAGGTGAAGCGACGATACCCGCGGGTAGGAGCCCTTGCCGCGGTGACGAGGCGCACAACCCCGCAGCTCGCGCCGTTGCGGGTTAGTGTCCGCCCATGTCTGAAACCCTTGCCCGACACGGCGTGCTCGCGGTCGACCACGTCGGCATCGCTGTGCCTGACCTGGACGCGGCGATCGCCTGGTACGCCTCCACGTTCGGCCTGGTGGCCACGCACGTCGAGGAGAACGAGGAGCAGGGCGTCCGGGAGGCGATGTTGTCCCCCGAACACGGCGGCGACACCCAGATCCAGCTGCTCGCCCCACTGCGCGCGGACTCCCCCATCGGCAAGTTCCTCGATCGGAGCGGGCCCGGCATCCAGCAGATGGCGTATCGGGTGGCCGACATCGACGCCACCAGCGCGGAGCTGCGGGAGAAGGGTGTGCGCCTGCTCTACGACGAGCCGCGGCGGGGCACCGCGGATTCGCGGATCAACTTCGTCCACCCGAAGGACGCGGGCGGGGTGCTCGTGGAGCTGGTGGAGCCCGCCGCGGGGGCCACCGCGCACTGACGTGGCGACCACCACAGCAGAACGGCACCGGAGCGGTTACTATACTGCGCGGTAGCATTTGGGATGCCAAGCAACGACTGAGCCATCGGAGGCCGAGCCGTGCAGGAGATCCGCGACGCCATCCTCGCCGGGCAGTTCGACGCCGTGGGCGGTCTGCCCGTGCCCGACCACTACCGGGGCGTCACCGTGCACGCCGACGAGGCCGAGATGTTCGCGGGCATCCCGTCCCGCGACAAGGACCCGCGCAAGAGCCTGCACGTCGACGACGTGCCCACCCCGGAGCTCGGGCCGGGCGAGGCGATCGTTGCAGTGATGGCGAGCGCCATCAACTACAACACCGTCTGGACGTCGATCTTCGAGCCGGTGTCGACGTTCGGGTTCCTCAAGCGCTACGGCCGCGTGTCCGAGCTGACCAAGCGCCATGACCTGCCCTACCACGTCGTCGGCTCCGACCTGGCCGGCGTCGTGCTGCGCACCGGACCTGGTGTGAACCGGTGGAAGCCGGGCGACCGCGTCGTCGCGCACTGCCTCTCGGTGGAGCTGGAGGCCCCCGACGGCCACAACGACACGATGATGGACCCGGAGCAGCGGATCTGGGGCTTCGAGACCAACTTCGGCGGCCTTGCCGAGCTGGCGCTGGTGAAGGCCAACCAGCTGATGCCGAAGCCGGCCCACCTGAGCTGGGAGGAGGCGGCGAGTCCCGGCCTGGTCAACTCGACCGCGTACCGCCAGCTCGTCTCGGGCAACGGGGCCGGCATGAAGCAGGGCGACACCGTGCTCATCTGGGGTGCCTCGGGCGGGCTCGGCTCCTACGCCACCCAGTTCGCGCTCAACGGTGGCGCCACACCGGTCTGCGTCGTCTCCTCCCCCGCCAAGGCGGAGATCTGCCGGAAGATGGGCGCCGAGCTGATCATCGACCGGAGCGCCGAGGGCTACCGGTTCTGGAAGGACGAGCACACCCAGGACCCCAAGGAGTGGAAGCGGTTCGGCGCGCGGATCCGCGAGCTGACCGGAGGCGACGACCCTGACATCGTGTTCGAGCACCCCGGTCGCGAGACGTTCGGCGCCAGCGTCTACGTCGCGCGCAAGGGCGGCACGATCGTCACCTGCGCGTCGACGTCGGGGTACGAGCACTCCTACGACAACCGCTACCTGTGGATGAACCTCAAGCGGATCATCGGCTCGCACTTCGCGAACTACCGCGAGTCGTGGGAGGCGAACCGGCTCATCGCGAAGGGCCAGATCCACCCGACCGTCTCGAAGGTCTATCCGCTGGAGGAGACCGGCCAAGCGGCGCTGGACGTGCACACCAACAGCCATCAGGGCAAGGTCGGCGTGCTCGCGCTCGCGCCCGAGGAAGGTCTGGGCGTGACAGACCCCGAGTTCCGCGCCCGGCACATCGACGCCATCAACCGCTTCCGAGGCGTCTGATCAACGCGCACCTGATTGAGTGACGAACAACACCACGGTGAGCGGGCGTCCGCTCACGGGCGGTTGTTGACCGGTACGGTGACCGCCATGTCCGCAGATCCACACGAGCTGTCCGACGAGGCCGGCTTCGCGATCGTCCGGCGGGGCTACGACCAGGGCCAAGTCGACGCACACATGCGCCGGCTCGACGCCGAGATCAAGATCCTGCACACGGACCGGGCCGCTGCGGTGGCACAGGCCGAGGGGATGCAGCGCGAGCTGGAGGCGGCGAGAGCCCGCGCCGAGCGGTTGCGCACGCACCTGCAGAACCTCACCAGTCAGCCCTCCACGGTGCGGCACATGAGCGAGCGGATGCGCTCGATGCTGCGGCTCGCCGAGGACGAGGTCGACGAGATGCTGGCCCGCGCCGAGGCGCAGGCCGGGCAGCGCATCGCGGCCGCCGAACAGGCCGCCCGCGGCATCATCGCAGCGGCCGAAGCGGACGCGGACGCCGTGCGGGCAGCCGCCCAGGCCGACGTCGACGCCGCCATCGCCGGACACCACCGCGCGCGCGACGAGCTCACCGAGGAGCGTCGGGCTGCCGCCGTGCAGCACGAGGAGACCTCGGCCGGGATCGCCGACGAGCGCGAACGGATGCTCGCCGAGGTCGCTCAGCTCCGCGGCTCGGCGGAACGCGAGGCGGCCGAGCTGCGCAGTGCTGCCGAGCGCGAAGCAGCCGAGTTGCGCAGCGCCGCGGAACGCGAGGCGGCGGAGCTGCGGGCTGCGGCCACCGCCGACGCCGAGCGGATCCGGGCGGAGCTCGCGAGCGAGCAGGAGCGTGTGACGGCGGAGATCGCCGAGCGCCGGGCGGCGGCCGAGTCGGCCATCGCGGCGGCGGCGATCGAGGCCGAGGCGCGCCGCAGCAGCGCGTGGGCCGATTCGGAGTACCGCCGCGCGATGGTGGAGGAGGACTTCAAGATCGCGATGGATCAGCGGCGCAAGGAGGCTATCGCCGCACTCGGCACGCAGGTCAGCGACGCCCGCGGCGAGGCGGCGCAGCTGCGCAGCGTCGCAGCGGCGGAGGCCGAGGTGACGGTCGCGGCAGCGCGTCAGGAAGCAGCCGAGATCGTCGCGGAGGCTCGAAGGTCGCTGGAGGGTCTGACCGCCCTGCGCCAGCGCATCGCCCGGCAGTTGGGACAGGTCGGGGCGGAGCTCGACCAGTCGATCGCCGCACTGGGTCCGCTGCCGGAGGAGCGCTCGTCGGGCACGCCGGTCGAGTTCCCGGCGCCGAGCGCCTCCCCGGAGAAGGCGGGCGCGGAGAGCGAGGAGCCGTCGGCCGCGCGACGGCCGTCCCCGACCCGACGGCCACTGCGGCCCCAGGCAGCGCACCGCTGACACCTGCACGGTGTTGGTCGACGCCGATCGACACTGACCGGCGCTGGCCGACGCGAGCGACAGTGCCCACTGACGCCGATCGGCTGTGAGGCACCTGGCTCTGCTGCCTGCCCGGCACCGCTGCTCCGCCCGCACCCGTCCACGGGGCGCGCGTGCCAGGCCCGCGGCGGCACCCGCACGGGGGAGATCAGACTGGCCGAAGCTCTTTGATCCCACTCTCGGGGCTCGCTCTCGCGCTGCGATGCCGAAGCGCGAGCGACCGGCGTGCGCCGGGTCGCATGTAAGTGCCTCCCGGCGCGGCCCCGGATGCCTGCAACGGCTCGTCGCCAGCTCGTGGCACCCGGCCGCCTCGGCGCGGTCAGTGCCGCCCGGGGCGACGGCGCAGCCGTGCGGCCCAGCACGGGCTGTGCCAGTGCCGGCGGTCAGCCAGGGAGCCGTGCTCCTCGGCCGACCACACGACGACGTGGGCGATGCCGCGGGCGATCACCTGGTCGCAGCCGGGGCATCGGTAGTCCTTGGCCGCGGCGGTGCCGGTGACGGTGCGGACGTACCAGTCGCCGTCCGGGCCGGACTCGACGCGGGTGAACGCAGCCGACCGCAGCGGGACGTGGTGGCCCCGCTCGGGTCGGCGACGCACCATCAGCGCGCGGCGTAGTCCCGGAAGCCGTGCCCGGTCTTGCGGCCCAGCCGGCCAGCGGTGACCAGGTGCTCGAGCAGCGGGGCCGGGGCGAACCCGGACACCCGGAACTCGCGGTAGAGCGAGCGCTCGATGGCCAGCGAGACGTCGAGGCCGACGACGTCGAGCAGCTCGAACGGGCCCATGGGCAGCGCGCAGCCGGTCTTCATGGCGGCGTCGATGTCGTCGGCCGTCGCGTAGTGCGCCTCGAGCATCCGTACGGCGTCGTTGAGGTACGGGAAGAGCAGCGCGTTGACGATGAAGCCGGCGCGGTCGCCGCAGCTCACCGGCACCTTCCCGATGCGCTGGCAGATCGCGAGGACGGTCGCGGCGACGTCCGGCGATGTGGTGATCGGCGAGACGACCTCGACGAGCTTCATCACCGGCGCGGGGTTGAAGAAGTGCATGCCGATGACGTCGCCGGGGCGCGAGGTGGCTGCAGCGCACTCGACGACCGGCAGCGACGAGGTGGTGGTGGCGAGGATGGCGCCGGGCTTGCAGATCTCGTCGAGGGCGGCGAACACGGCGCGCTTGACGTCGAGTTCCTCCGCGATGGCCTCCACGACCAGGTCGACGTCGGAGAAGTCCTCGAGCCGGGTGGTGCCGCTGATGCGGCCCAGGGTCACGTCGCGCTCGTCCTCGGTGAGCTTGCCGCGGACGACGGCCTTGTCGAGTGACTTGCGGATGCCCGCGATCGCGCCCTCGACCTTGGACTCGCTGCGGCCACGGACGACGACGTCGAACCCGGCGGCGGCGAAGACCTGGACGATGCCGGACGCCATGGTGCCGGTGCCGACGACGCCGACGCGGGCGATGTCGCGCACGGTGGCGTCCTCGGCCACGGTGCCGGACGGGGTGAGCGCGTCGTCGACGACCTTCGGGGAGTGCGGGGCCTCGTAGGTGTAGAAGCCGCGGCCGCTCTTCCGACCGAGCAACCCGGCCGTGATCATCTGCTTGAAGACGGGGTTGGGCGCGTGCATGAGGTTGCGCGACTCGGCGTACATCGTCTCGAGGATCTCGTAGGCGGTGTCGAGGCCGATCAGGTCGAGCAGGGCCAGCGGCCCCATCGGGTAGCCGCAGCCGTAGCGCATGGCGGCGTCGAGGTCCTCGCGGCTGGCGTAGCGCTCGGCGTACATCTTCGCGGCGTGGTTGAGGTAGCCGAAGAGCAGCGCGTTGGCGATGAACCCGGCGCGGTCGCCGATCACGACGGGCACCTTGTCCAGCGTGGCCGCGAAGGCCTTGATGTCGTCGATGACGTCGGGCTCGGTGACGACCGTGCGGACGACCTCGACGAGCTTCTGCACCGGTGCCGGGTTGAAGAAGTGCATCCCGACGACTTTGCCGGGCCGGCCGGTGCGCACGGCCAGCTCGGTGACCGACAGCGACGAGGTGTTGGAGGCCAGCACGACCTCGGGGCGGCAGACCTTGTCCAGCTCGGCGAGGATCTGGGCCTTGAGCTCGAGGCTCTCCGGCACGGCCTCGACGACGAGGTCGGCATCGGCCAGGTCGGCGAGCGACGTGGTGGTCGTGATGCGACCGAGCAGGGCGTCGGCATCGTCCTGGCTGAGCTTGCCGCGGCCGACGGCCCGGCTGGTGGACGTGTCGAGGTGTTGGCGACCGGCCGCCACCGCCCGCTCGTCGACCTCCACGGCGATCACCTGCAGGCCCTTGCGGGCGAACACCTCGACGATGCCCGCGCCCATGGTGCCCAGGCCGACCACGCCGACCGTCCGGAACTCGCGTGCCACGCGTCTACCTCCGCCGTTGGGGGACGATTCGGCGGACATCATCCCATCCTCAGTGCTTGGTATGCCGAACGTGTGATGCCGGCCTCCCGGCTCAGCGGCCGCGCAGCAGCTTCACCGTGCGGAGCAGCAGACCGAAGCCCTTGCTGGTGCGCGCGAAGCTGGTGACGGCGATCGGCAGGGCGAACCGCTGCCGCGCCACCGACTGCGCGCGCGTGAACTCGCGCAGTCCGTCCTCGCCGTGGATACGGCCGAACCCGGACTCGCCGACGCCGCCGAAGGGCAGGCTCGGGATGCCGGCGAAGGAGATGACGCTGTTGATCGCGACCATGCCGCTGCGCAGCCGCGACGCGATCGCCTCGCCGCCGGACCTCGAGAACACGGTGGCGCCCAGCCCGTAGCTGGTGGCGTTGGCGCGGGTGACGGCGTCGTCGACGTCGTCGACCGTGTTGACGACGAGCAGCGGTCCGAACGTCTCCTCGGTGACGGCGCAGCTGTCCTCCGGAACGTCGACGATCACGACGGGGTCGATGAACGGTGCCCGCACCGACTCGGCCCCGCCGACGACCGCCTTCCCACCCTTGGCGAGCGCGTCCTCGACGTGCCGGCGCACGACCTCGACCTGCGAGCCCATCGTCATCGGCCCGAACGCCGCGCCCGGATCACCGCCGGGCCGCAGCTTCTCGGCCTTGGCCACCACGCGCCGGGTGAACTCCTCGGCCACGTCCTTCACCACGTACACGCGCTCGACGCCGACGCAGGTCTGCCCGGCGTTGGACATGCCGCCCCAGACGGCCGCGTCGGCGGCGGCTTCGAGGTCGGCGTCGGCCGCGACGATCAGCGCGTCCTTGCCGCCGCACTCCATGAGCACCGGGGTGAGCCGTTCGGCGCACGCCGCCATGATCTTCCGGCCGGTCGCCGCCGAGCCGGTGAACGCGATCTTCGCGATGCCGGGCGCCCTGCAGAGCGCCGCACCGGTGGCCCCGTGCCCGGTGACCACCTGGAACAGCGGCCGCCCGTCGACGATCTCGGCGAGCGAGTCGGCCAGCGCCACACCGACGCCGGGGGTGAGCTCGCTGGGCTTGAACACGACGGCGTTGCCGGCCGCGAGCGCGTAGGCGATGGAGCCCATCGGCGTGAAGACCGGGTAGTTCCAGGGGCCGATCACGCCGACCACGCCGAGCGGGACGTAGCGCAGCGTCGCCGCCTGGTTGGCCATCAGCATCCCGGACGACACCTTGCGCCGCCCGAGCACCTTCTCCGCGTGCTTGGTGGCCCAGTCGAGGTGGTCGATGGCGAGCACCAGCTCGAGCTTGGCGTCGTCGAGCGGCTTGCCCGTCTCGGCGCGCACGACCTCGGCGATGTCGTCGAGCCGGCGCACCAGCGCCTTGCGCCACTCCACCAGGCGCGCGCGGCGACCGGCGAAGCCGAGCTCGGTCCACCACTGCGCGGCGTCGACAGCTCTGGTGACGGCCGCCTCGACGGCCGCGGCGTCGTGTTCGGGGTAGGTCCCGACGACGTCTCCCGTGCGGGGGTCGAGCGACGTGAACGTCGCGGGCGCAGCAACCGGCGAGTCGGTGACGGTCATTACCGCAGGGTAACCGTTCCGCGGCGTCCCGGAAGGGCCGATCGCGGCCCGTCCGGGCCGTTACGGTGGGCTCCGTGCGCACGTTCCGCGTCTACCGTCCGACGCTGCCCGAAGGGCACTACCCGGGTCCTCCGCCCGACCAGCCGCACACCGAGGGTGTCGTCTTCAGCGACGGCACCTGCGTCACGCGGTGGATCGGCGACCATGCCGGCACCGAGGTGTGGGCCGACTTCGCCGACTTCGACCACGTGCACGGACACCCCGAGTACGGCTCGTACTACGTGTGGTTCGACGGGGTGGAGAGCGCCGCGCAGAACCCACAGCCGGGACCAGCCTGACGTGCGCAACCTGATCTTCGTCGACTGCGAGGCCGCCGGCCCCAGCGTGGTCTCCGGGGTGCTCGCCGAGTTCGGCGCCGTCCACTACGGCACCCGGCGGACGTTCCACGGGCGGCTGTTCGAGTGCACGCCGGATCCGGCGAACCCGGCCGTGCCGGTCGTCGGGGCACGGGTCGCCGAGGACGCCGACGTGGCGCGCGCCTTCGCCGACTGGCTCCAGGACGTCGCCGGGGGCGAGCGGGTCGCGTTCGTCAGCGACAACCCGGCGTTCGACTGGCAGTGGATCGCCGCGCTGTTCGACCGCGGCGGGATCGGCAACCCGTTCGGGCACAGCGCGCGCCGCATCGGCGACTTCTGGGCCGGGACCCGACGCGACTTCTTCGCCCGCCAGAGCTGGAAGGACTGGCGGCGGACCGCGCACGACCACAACCCCGTGCACGACGCGCTCGGCAACGCCGAGGCGTTCGAACGGATCCTGCAGGAGCTGCGCGGCCCGGAGTCGTCCTAGATCCTGACGGGGAATCCCGTGCGGCCGGCTCAGAACAGCCGCAGGTCGGTGCTCTCCACGCCGCGAAGGGCGTCGTAGTCGACGACGACGCAGCGGATGCCGCGGTCCTCGGCGAGGGTGCGCGCCTGCGGCTTGATCTGCTGGGCCGCGTACACACCCTGGACGGGAGCGAGCAGCGGGTCGCGGTTCATGAGCTCGAGGTAGCGCGTGAGCTGCTCGACGCCGTCGATCTCGCCGCGGCGCTTCACCTCGACCGCCACCGAGCCGCCGGTGGAGTCGCGGCACAGCAGGTCGACGGGCCCGATCGCCGTCATGTACTCGCGGCGGACCAGCGTGTACCCGTCGCCGAGGGTGCCGGGGTGGGCGGCGAGCAGCTCCTGGAGGTGCGCCTCCACGCCGTCCTTCACCAGGCCGGGGTCGACGCCCAGCTCGTGGCTGGAGTCGTGCAGCACCTCGTCGATGGTGATCACCAGCGACTCGTCGGCCTTGTTGCGCACCGTCCACACGCCCGGCTGCTCCTCCAGCCAGCACGGCGGGCTCATCCAGTTGAGCGGCTTGTAGGCGCGGTCGTCGGCGTGGATGCTCACCGACCCGTCCGCCTTGACGAGCAGCAACCGCGGCGCCATCGGCAGATGAGCGGTCAGTCGCCCCACGTAGTCGACCTGGCACCGAGCGATGACGAGACGCACCCGCGAGAGCCTAGCGGCGAGCCGGTGACCGACTGCCCGTTCCCCCACCTTGTGTCCTGGGCCACACTCGCCGGATGCGCAGACTGGCGATCCGGGCGGCCCGGCTGTTCGACGGCGTGACCTGCGCGTCGGACCCGATGGTGCTCGTCGAGGACGGCCGGATCACCTCCGTGCAGCACGGCGCCACCCCGCCGCCGGACGCCGAGCTGCTCGACCTGACCGGCGCCACCCTGCTGCCCGGGCTGATCGACCCGCACGTCCACCTCGGTTTCGACGCCGCGCCCGGTCCGATCGACCGGCTGGTCGCCCGCAGCGACGCCGAGGTGCTGGAGACGATGACCGTTGCAGCTGCCGCGCAGCTCGCCGCCGGCGTCACGACCGTGCGCGACCTCGGCGACCGCGACTACCTGGCAGTCCGGCTGCGGGAGGCGGGCGCCACCGCGCTCCCGACGATCCTCGCGGCCGGCCCGCCGATCACCTGCCCGGACGGCCACTGCGCAGCGTTCGGCACCGTGGTGGCCGGCGAGACCGCGCTGCGGTCGGCCGTGCGCGAGCGCGCCGACCGCGGTGCGGACGTCGTCAAGATCATGGCCAGTGGCGGCGGGATGACCCCGTCGACGCAGATGCACATGCCTCAGTTCACCTGCGCCGAGCTGGCCGCCGCCGTGGACGAGGCACATCGGGTCGGGCTGCCCGTCACCGTGCACGCCCACGCGCTGGAGGCCATCCGCAACGCGCTGGCCGCCGGCGTGGACGGGATCGAGCACTGCTCGTTCCTGACGGCGGATGGCGTCCACGCCGCCGAGGACGTCGTCAGGGAGCTGGTCGAGCGGCAGGTCCCGGTCACGTCCCCGCTGGGTCAGCGACCGATCGAAGGTGCCCCGCCGCCCCCGCCGGTGGTGCAGCGGAACATGGGCGCGATGCAGGCGGCGATGGCCGCGCTCTTCCGCCGCGGCGGCCGCGTCATGGCCGGTCCGGACGCCGGCATCGCCCCGCAGAAGCCGCACGGGGTGCTGCCGTATGCGCTCGTCGACATGGTGGGCGCCGGCCTCGACCCGGCCGCCGTGCTCCGGGCCAACACGTCCGTCGCGGCGGAGGCACTCGGGCTGCCCGCGAAGGGTCGGGTCGCGCCGGGCTGCGACGCCGACGTACTGGCCGTCGAAGGCGACCCGATCAGCGACATCACCGCACTGCTGACGCCCGTCGCGGTGCTCGTCGGCGGGCAGCGGATCCGCTGATCACGGCGTGTTGCGCGCCACCAGTGCCGCGCCGTGCGCAGCGAGCGCCGCACGCAGCTCCGGCGGCTCCAGTGCCTCGACCTGGTCTCCGAGCGCGACGAGCTCGTGGCCGGCGATCTCCACGGTCTCGACGTCGAGCTGCAGCTCGCGCCAGCCATCGGCATCGGCGGGACCGGCCGTCGCGATGGCGCGGACGGCCGCGTCCGCGTCGGTGACGTGGACGAGCCACTTGAGCCCGCGCGGCCCCACCCGCAACCGCACGGTGGCGCGCAGCATCTGGGCCTCGAAGCGGGCCGCCGCCTCCGCCCAGTGCTCGGCGAGGTCGAACCCGTCCGGCCGTTCGAAGTGCTCGGCGGTGCCCTCGGCGGTCGTGATCCGGTCGACCCGGTAGGTCAGGATCACCGGCGCGCGACCGCCGACGCTGCGCGCGACGACGTACCAGACCCCGGCCTTCGCGACCAGGCCGAGCGGCTCGATCAGGCGCTCCACCACATCGTCACCCTGACGAGAATTCCGCCGGTAGCCGATCCGCAGCCGCTGCTGCTCCCACACCGCCTCCGCGACCGTGGTCAGCTCCGGGGCCGCGCGCGAGCCGTGGAACCAGCCGGGCGCGTCCAGGTGGAAACGCTCGGCGACGGTGCGGGCGTGCTCGCGCAGGTCGGCGGGCAGCGTGGCCAGCAGCTTCGCCTGGGCACCGGCCAGCGCTGCGCTCATCCCCAGCTCGGCCAGCGCCTGCGGGGCGCCGACGGCGAAGAGCGCGGCCGCCTCCTGCGCGGTCATGCCGTCGAGGCGGGTGCGCCAGCCGTCGACGAGCCGGATGCCGCCACCGCGGCCCGGCTCGGTCCACACCGGCACGCCGGCCTCGGTGAGCGCGGCGATGTCGCGGTAGACCGTGCGCTCGGACACCTCCAGCTCGCGCGCCAGCTGAGCGGCCGTCGCGCTGCGCAGGCGCTGCAGCGTGAACAGCAGGGTCATCAGCCGGGACGCGCGCACGGCGTCAATACTCCCGCGTGTGGAGACGATCAGCAGCCGGCAGGTCTACGCCAACGCCTGGATGACCGTCCGCGAGGACGCCATCCGTCGACCCGACGGCTCCGATGGCATCTTCGGCGTCGTCGACAAGCCGACGGCGGCCGTCGTCATCCCGTTCGACGGAGAGCGGCTGCACCTGGTGGAGCAGTTCCGCTACCCCGTCGGGCAGCGGCGCTGGGAGTTCCCGATGGGCACCGCGCCCGACCGCGCCGAGCAGGACCCGGCCGAGCTGGCCGCGCGCGAGCTCGCCGAGGAGACCGGGCTCGTGGCGGGCCGCATGGAGCTGCTCGGCGACCTCGACATCGCGCCCGGCATGTCGAGCCAGCGCGAGCACGTCTTCCTCGCGACGGAGCTGACGTCCGGGCCCGCCCGCCGCGAGCACACGGAGCAGGACATGCGCACCGCGTGGTTCACCGTGGCGGAGTTCGAGGCGATGATCCGTGGCGGTGAACTGGTGGACGCGCAGACGCTGGCGGCCTACCTCTTGCTGAGGTTGCGCCGGGCTTAGGGGCTCAGACCGTCAGCACCAGCTTGCCCACCGTCCGGCCCAGCTCCCCCACCTCGTGCAACCTCCCCACCTCCGTCAGTGGGGCCGTCTGCGCCACCTCGACGCGCAGGGCACCCGTTGCGACCAGTGCCGTCAGCTCGTCGAGGCCGGCTCCGTCCGGCTCGACGAGCGGCCAGATCACCCGCACGCCCGGCTTCGACGGCAGCTCGCCGCCGAGGATCGTCACCAGCACCCCGCCGTCGCGCAGGACGGCGAGGGAGCGGTCGGCGACCTCGCCGCCGACGGCGTCGAACACGACGTCGACGTCCTCGACCTGCTCCTCGAACGGCCGGTCCCGGTAGTCGACGACCTGCTCCGCGCCCAGTGACCGCACGAACGCGTGCTTGCCGGCCGACGCGGTCGCCACGACGTGGGCGCCACGGGCCGCGGCCAGCTGCACCGCGAGGTGCCCGACGCCACCGGCGCCGGCGTGCACGAGCACCCGCTGCCCCTTCTCCAGGCCGGCGGCCGCGAGGGACTGCAGTGCCGTCAGCCCGGCGAGCGGCAGCCCCGCCGCCTCGACGACGTCGAGCCCGTCGGGGATGCGGGCGAACTGCCGCGACGGCGCCGTCACGTACTCGCCGTAGCCACCGCCCTCGTGCGGGAAGCGCGGCATGCCGAGCACGCGGTCGCCGACGGCGAACCGGGTGACACCGCCGCCCAGTGCGACGACCTCGCCGGCGACGTCCCAGCCGAGCACCCACGGCGCCGGGCCGAGCAGGCCGCCGACCCCGCCGCCTGCGCGGGTCTTCCAGTCGACGGGGTTGAGGGCAGCCGCCCGTACCCGCACCAGGATCTCAATCGGCTCGGGCTCGGGCACCGGCCGTCGCGCGGGCTGCAGCACCTCGGGGCCACCGGGTCGGACCGTTTCCATCACCAGCATCGATTCGCTCATGGCCAGCGCAACGGCGGCGCGATCGAGAGCAGTCCCGCACCAACGCTCTGAGACTTATGCTCTCCAGCTATGGATCCGGTGCGCCCGCTGCGGTACGTCGTCGCGGTGGCCGACGAGCTGAGCTTCGGCCGGGCCGCTCGCCGTCTCGGCATCGCGCAGCCCACCCTCTCCCGTGCCGTCCGGGCCTTCGAGGACGCGCACGGCGTGGTCCTGTTCGACCGCACCACCCGCAGCGTCGAGCCGACGGGCGCGCTGCGCGCCGCGATCGACGACTGGCGGGCCGCGATCGCCGCGGCCGACCGCGCGCTGGCCGCCGCGCGCGGCGAGACGGGCGGTGAGGTCCGCGTCGGGTACGTCCTCGGCGTGGCCAACGGGATCCTGCCCGCGGCGGTGCGCGCGGCCCGCGAGCGCGGCATCACGCTGGACCTCGCCCACCTCTCCGTCGACGAGCAGGTGGCGGCGCTGCGGCAGCGCCGCATCGACCTGGCACTGCTGCGGCTGCCGGCCGAGGTGGTGACGACCGCGCTGGTCGTGGTGCCGCTGCACGACGACGAGCTGGTGCTGTCGGTGCCGGTGGACCATCCGCTGGCGACGGCGCCCGAGCCCGTACAGGGAGCGCTGCTGCGCGCCGAGCCGATCGTCTTCTGGCCACGCGCGATAGCCGCCGGCCTGCACGACGCGATCAGCGATCAGTGGTTCCGCCGGCACGGCTTCCCGCTGCAGATCGTCGCCGAGACCAGGGACACGACGGCGTTGCTGGCCCTGGTCGCGGGCGGGCTGGGCTGCACGCTCGTCACCGCGAGCACGGCGGCGTCGATCACCAGGGCCGGGGTGGTGCACAAGCGGCTGGACGGCGCGCCGACCACCACCGTGGCCGCGGTGCACCGGCGCACCCCGGACGCGGCGACGGTGGCGGCATTGGCGGCGTTCCGCGCCGCCGCTCAGGCCTGACCGAGGACGCGCGGCGGCCGCGCGGTGCGTAGCGTCTGCCGCGTGTCCCTGTCCGCGACGCGCGGGCTGCTCCCGGTGAGCATCCCGCAGCACGTCGAGAACCTGCTGCGGCGATGAGGATCGTCGACGCGGCCGTCGTCGTGACGAGCCCCGGCCGCAACTTCGTCACGCTGCAGCTCCGCACCGACGCGGGCCTGACCGGCCTCGGCGACGCCACACTCAACGGCCGCGAGCTCGCCGTGGCCGCGTACCTGAGCGAGCACGTCGTGCCGCTCCTGATCGGCACGGACGCGCACGCGATCGAGCACACCTGGCAGTCGCTCTACCGCGGCGCGTACTGGCGGCGCGGGCCGGTCACGATGGCCGCGATCGCCGCCGTCGACGTCGCGTTGTGGGACATCAAGGCCCAGGTCGCCGGCCTGCCGCTCTACCAGCTGCTGGGTGGCGCGAGCCGCGACCGCGTCGCGACGTACGGGCACGCGTCGGGGCGCGATCTGCCCGAGCTCTTCGACAGCATCCGGGCCCGCCTGGCCGAGGGCTACCCGGCGGTCCGCGTCCAGACCGGGGTGCCGGGGCTGCAGCGCGTCTACGCGGTCGCGCAGCCCGACGCCGACACCGTGCTGCCCGTCGTCGAGGACTGGGACAGTGCCGCCTACCTGCGGCACCTCCCCGGCGTGTTCGAGTCGGTGCGGAACGAGTTCGGCCCCGACCTGCCGCTGCTGCACGACGTGCATCACCGGCTCAGCCCGCAGCAGGCGGCGCGGCTCGGCCGGGATCTGGAGCCGTACGACCTGTTCTGGCTGGAGGACGTCACCCCGGCCGAGGACCAGTCGGCGCTGCGGCTGGTCCGGCAGCACACCACGGTGCCGCTGGCGATCGGCGAGGTCTTCAACACCGTCTTCGACTACCAGACGCTGATCACCGAGCGACTGATCGACTTCGTGCGCTCCCCCGTCACGCACTTCGGCGGGATCACCGCGGTGAAGAAGCTCCTCGACCTCGCCGCCGTCTACGGCATTCGCAGCGGGCTGCACGGCCCGGCGGACATCTCCCCCGTCGGCATGGCGGCAGCGGTGCACCTCGACCTGGCCGTGCACAACTTCGGCATCCAGGAGTTCACCGGCCACCCGCCGGCGGCCGCCGAGGTGTTCCGGGGCGGCTACACCTTCCGCGACGGGCACCTGCACCCCGGGGAGGCGCCCGGCCTCGGCGTCACGCTCGACCTCGACGCGGCGGCTGCCTACCCGTATCGCCGCGCCTACCTGCCGGTGAACCGGCTCCACGACGGCAGCGTGCATGACTGGTGATCTCTCATGTTAGTCGCTAACATGTTAGCGACTAACACAGGGAGATGGCCATGAACACATCCGTGCTCGTCGTCGGCGCCGGCCCCACCGGCCTCGCCCTGGCCTGCGCACTCGCCGCGGCCGACGTGCCCGTGGAGGTCGTCGACCGGGCGACCGGGCCGGCCACCACGTCCCGCGCGCTGGGCCTGCAGCCGCGCGGGATCGAGGTGCTCGACCGGATCGGCGCGCTCGGCGACCTGCCCGAGCACGGGCGGGCGATCGAGCACACCGTGGTGCTGGTCGGCGGCCGGCAGTTCGCCGACCTGCGGTTCGCCGGCGCCGGACCGCTCGTCCGCCGGCGGGCGCTGATCGTGTCGCAGACCGAGATCGAGTCCCGGCTGCGCGCCCGGTTCGCCGAGCTGGGCGGCACGATCCGCTGGGCCGCCGGCGCGACCGGCCTGCACCAGGACGCCACCGGCGTCGACGTCGCGCTCGCCGACGGCAGCACGGTCCGCGCGGCGTGGGTCGTCGGCTGCGACGGCGCGCACAGCGCGGTGCGCGAGGCCGCCGGCATCGGCTTCCCCGGCGTGCCGCTGAACGAGCGCTTCCTGCTCGCCGACGTCCACGCCGACCTGCCGATCGACCGCGACTCCGTCACCGTGTGGCTCGAGGGCGACCGGATGCTCGCGGTCTTCCCACTGCCCGGCGCCGACCTGTGGCGGCTGATGGCGCCCGACCGGCGGCCCGCGGGCGGGCACCTCGCCGCTGCCGACGTGCGCGACGCGCTCGCCGCACTCCTCGAGTCCGACGCGGGGATCCCCCGCGCCGCGGTGGGCGCGGCCGAGTGGACCTCTGTCTTCGCCATCCACCGCCGGCTCGCGGACACCTACCGGGCCGGCCGGGTCCTGCTGGCCGGCGACGCCGCGCACGTGCACAGCCCGTTCGGCGGGCAGGGGCTCAACACCGGGATCGGGGACGCGGAGAACCTCGCCTGGAAGCTCGCGCTGGTCGCCTCCGGCCTGGCCGGCGAGCAGCTGCTCGACACCTATCAGGCGGAGCGGCGGCCCGTCGCGGCCGAGGTGTTGGCCGCGACCAGTGCGGCGACCGGGGTGGCACTGGGCGACAGCGCCCCCGCGCGGGCGCTGCGCCGGCTCGCCGTCCCGCTGCTCGATCACGACGTCGTGCAGCGCGCCCTCCTGGAGCGCGCCTCCCAGCTGCGGATCTCCTACCGGCACGGGCCGCTCGGCCGGCGGTTCGGCCGCGGACTGCGAGCGGGCGACCGCGTGCCGGACCTGCGCTGCACGCGCACCGACGGCACGCCGACGCGGCTGCACGCCGAGCTGGGCGACACCTGGGCGCTGCTCTGCCCCGCAGGCCTCGACGACATCCGAGCGGCCGTTGCCGAGCGCCTCCCCGTCGCCGTCCTGCGCGGCTCAGGGCGCGACGCCCTGCTCGTCCGCCCCGACGGGCACCTGGCGTGGCGCGGCCGCGAACCCCGCGGCATCGCGGAGTGGCTGACACGCGCACTCGGACCGGCCGTGGCGCCGCGGGTCGGAGCATCCGCCGCGTGACCCGACCCGATCGACACGCCGAGCGCCGCGCCCGCACCCGGGAGAACCTGCGCCGCCACGCCCTGCGCATGTTCCTGACCGAGGGCTACGAGGCCGCGACCGTCGAGCGCATCGCGGCCGCGGCCGGCGTCTCGCACATGACGTTCTTCCGGCACTTCCCGACGAAGGAGGCGGTCGTCTTCGCCGACGACTACGACGCGATGCTCGAGGCAGCGATCCTCGCGCGCCCGGCCGCGGAACCACCGCTCGAGGCGGTGCGGCGCGCGCTCGTCGGGGCGATGCGCGGGTTCGGGCCGGCCGAGATGGAAGCCGTCGCAGCCCGCACCCGGCTGGTCAAGGACACACCGGCGCTGCGCAACCGGATCTGGGAGAACGAGTACCGCGCCCAGCAGCACATCGCCGCGGCGCTGGCGCAGCGCGCCGGCCTCCCGGAGCCCGGCCTGCGGTTGTCGGTGCTGGCCGCGGCAGCGCAGGCAGCCCTGCTCACGGCGCTGTGGGCGTGGGCCGACGACACCGACGCGCAACCGCTCGCGGACGTCGTCGATGCGGCGTTCGCCGCCCTCATAAACAAGCAGTCTTGACTGTTTGTTTTCACTGAGGGACGCTCCGCAGGTGGCGACCCGGCAGAAGGAACGCAGCGAGACCACGCGTGCCCGCCTGATGGACGCCACCGTCGACTGCCTGGTCGAGCTGGGCTGGTCGGGCACCACGACCACGATCGTCGCCCAGCGTGCCGGTGTCTCCCGCGGCGCCCAGCTCCACCACTACCCGACCCGCACGGACCTCGTCGTCGCCGCCGTCGAGCACCTCGGCGCCGCCCGCTTCGCCGAGGCCCGCGCCGCGGCCGCCGCGCTGCCCTTCGGGCCGGAGCGCACCCGCGCGGTGCTCGACATGCTCGCCGAGCTGCACACCGGCCCGCTCTTCCGCGCCGCGCTGGAACTGTGGGTCGCCGCCCGCTCCGATCCCGACCTGCGGGCCGTCGTCGTGCCGTTGGAGGCCGAGGTCGGGCGCGACACGCACCGCCTGACCGTCGAGCTGCTGGGAGCCGACGAGACACGCCCCGGCGTCCGCGCGGCGATCCAGCAGACCCTCGACATGGTGCGCGGCCTGGGCATCTCCGCCCTGCTCACCGACGACTCCGCCCGACGCTCCGCGATGCTGGACGACTGGGCCCGCCAACTCGACACCCGCCTGGGAGGACGGCCCTGATGGACCTGCGAGAGACCGACGAGCAGCGGCTGCTGCGCTCCTCCGTCGCCGCCATGGCCGCCAAGTACGGCCACGACTACCTGCAGGAGAAGGCGCGCACCGGCGGGAAGACCACCGAGCTGTGGCGCGACGCCGGCGAGGCCGGCTACCTCGGCGTCGCCGTCCCGGCCGAGTACGGGGGCGGCGGGGCCGGCATGGTCGAGCTGGCGATCGTCGCCGAGGAGATCGCGGCGGCCGGCTGCCCGCTGCTGCTCATCGTGGTGTCGCCGGCGATCGCCGCGACCGTCATCGCTACCAGCGGCACCACGGACCAGAAGGAGCGGTGGCTGCCGGGGTTCGCCGACGGCACCGTCAAGATGTCGTTCGCGATCACCGAGCCCGACGCCGGCTCCAACTCGCACAAGATCACCACGACGGCTCGACGCGACCCGGCGGGCGGCTGGCGGCTCTCCGGCCGCAAGTACTACATCTCCGGCGTCGACGAGACCGACGCGACGCTCGTCGTCGCGCGGCTGGAGGGCGCGCAGGGCACGCTGCGGCCGGCCATGTTCATCGTGCCGACCGACTCGCCCGGCATGACCTACCAGCAGATCGACATGGCGTTCACGGCCGCCGAGAAGCAGTTCACCGTCTTCTTCGACGACGTGCACCTGCCCGACGACGCGCTGGTCGGCGGCGAGGAGGCCGGCCTGGCAGCCCTGTTCGCGGGCCTCAACCCGGAGCGCATCACCGTCGCCGCCTACTCCAACGGCCTCGCCCGCTACGCCCTCGACCGCGGCATCGCCTACGCGAAGGACCGCACCGTCTGGAAGACCCCGATCGGCGCCCACCAGGCGATCGCGCATCCGCTGGCCAAGGCGCACATCGAGGTCGAGCTGGCCCGCATGGCCACCACCCGCGCCGCCTGGTTCTACGACGCGGGCGACCACGCCGCCGCCGGCGAGGCCGCCAACATCGCCAAGTACGCCGCCGCCGAAGCCGCCATCAACGCCGTCGACGCGGCCGTGCAGGCGCACGGCGGCAACGGCATGTCCGTCGAGTACGGGGTGGGCACGCTGATCGGCGCCGTCCGCACCGCACGCATCGCCCCGGTGAGCCGGGAGATGATCCTCAACTTCGTGGCGCAGCACTCGCTGGGACTGCCGAAGTCGTACTGAACGGCGGTTGCGGACGAGCCGGCTACCCCAGACGCACGGGGAGCGCCGTCAGCCGGCGCACGCCCGGAAGCGGGAGCCACTGCGGTGCCTCCCCCGCGAAGCTGATCCGCGGGTAGCGCTCGAACAGCATCCGCAGGCCCACCTCGCCCTCCTGCCGCGCCAGCGCCGCCCCGAGGCAGTAGTGCGGCCCGTGCCCGAACCCGACGTGGCCGTCGCCGCGTCCGGCCGGGTGGCGGGTGACGTCGAGGCGGGTGGGGTCGTCGTAGGCGCGCGGGTCGCGGTTGGCCGCCACGAGCACGGGCTGGATGGCGTCGCCCTGCGGGATGGTGACGCCACCGATCTGGAGGTCCTCGGCCGCGTACCGCACGCGGGCGATCTGCACGGGACCGCTGGTGCGCATGAGCTCGCCGACCGCGGTGGTCCAGCCGGACGGGTCGGCCAGCAGCCGCTCCAGCTGCGGGCGCTCGCTCGTCATCAAGGCGTACGCGCTGTTGGCCAGCAGGTGGGCGGTGGTCTCGTGGCCGGCGAACACGAGCGTCAGGAGCATCGTGACGATCTCGACGTCGGTGAGCCGGTCGCCGTGCTCGTCGGTGGCGACGACGAGCGCGCTGAGCAGGTCGTCCTGCGGTTCCGCCCGCCGGCGGTCGGTGAGCTCGTGGCAGTGGGCGATCATCTCGGTGGCCGCGGCCGGGACCGCCTCGGGGTTCATCGAGACGAGCGTCGCACCCCAGCGGCGCCAGTTGGGCCGGTCGGCCTCGGGCACTCCCACCAGCTCGCAGATCACGGTGATCGGCAGCGGGTAGGTGTACTGCTCGAGCAGGTCGGTGTCATCTGCTCGATCCGACAAGCTGCGCTCGGCTGGGTCGGGCAGCCGATCGAGCAGATCGGCGGCGATCTCCTCCACGCGGGGTCGCAGCTCGCCGACCCGGCGCACCGTGAACGCGCGGGAGACGAGCTTGCGGAGCCGGGTGTGGTCGGCGCCGTCGTGGTCGATGATCGAGCCGGTGAGGTAGCCGATCGCGTCCTCGGGCATGCCGATCTGGCGCAGCTGGGAGGCACGAGCGTCCTGAGCCGCGCCCGGGATCCCCGTCGGGTCGACGCGGACGCGGGGATCCGCCATGACCTCGCGCACGTCGGCCTGCCGGGTCACGAGCCAGACGGGGTTGCCGTCGAGGGCGATCGCGCGGCGGACGGGCCCCTCCTCGCGGATCCGGTCGTAACCCGCGTACGGGTCCGCGACGAGCTGCGGATCGGTCATGGCGACGACAGCAGAGCCGGCAGCAGAGCCGGCAGGGGTGGTGGCAGGCGCGTTCATGGATCTCTCCTTCGTTCGGTCCGGGATCACCGGACGCGGCGACGCCATTCCTCGTCGATCAGCGCGACGAAGGACTGCAGGCCGGCGACGACCCCCGCACTCCCGGCGGACAGCGCGGCCGGGGACGGGTCGGCGGTCTCCAGTGCCGCCGCGACGGTGTGCGCCAGCAGGTCGGCCTGGACGGCCGGATCGGTGCCGGCGTCGGCGCTCATGAAGAAGCCGACGCCGACGGCCGTGAGCACGGCCAGCTGACCGTCGACGCTCAGGTCGGTGCGCAGGGCCCCGACCTCGCGGAGCCGGGTCAGGTAGCCGCGCTGCACCTCGGTGCGTCGGGCGGCGATCGCGCCGAGGGTCTCGCCGGCCTCGTGGACGAGCCGGCCGAGCACCTCCGCGTCACCGAGGTACAGCACGCGGGCGACGGGGTCGGCGGCGACGTCGAGGTACGACCCACGCAGCATCCGCGACGGGAGCATCTCGAGCGGGTCGGCCTCGATCCGCTCGATCAGAGCTGCGGACAGCCGCCGGTGAGAACGCAGGAGCACGGTCAGGAACAGCGCGTCCTTCGTGCGGAAGTGCAGGTAGACCGTGCCCTTGCCGATGCCGGCGTGCTTCGCGACGTCGTCGATCGTCACGCGCTGGTAGCCCCACCGCAGCAGCAGCTCGGCGGCGGAGTCGAGGAGTCGCTCCGCTCGCCCCGAGCCCGACTCGTTGACCAGAAACGCAGATTCGGTCACGAAGTCAGACTAGCGCGACCCGATCGTCCCGTCGACCTTCTGCATCCGCAGAGCTACCGTCGCAGGCATGGCCGACCACGAGCACATCACGGTCGAGCGCGACGGCGCGGTCGTCCGCATCACGATGAACCGCCCCGACCGCCGCAACGCGCTCTCCGAGCCCCACCTGCGCGAGCTGCTCGACGCGTTCGAGGCCGCCGGCCGCAGTGACGCCACCGGGATCGTCCTGGCCGGCGCCGGCCCGGCGTTCTCCGCCGGCCACGACTTCGCCGACGTCGCGGCCCGCGACCTGGCCGGCGTGCGGGAGCTGCTGCGGCTGTGCACGCGGCTCATGCAGACGATCCACGAGGTGCCGCAGGTGGTGATCGCCCGGGTGCACGCGATCGCGACGGCCGCCGGCTGCCAGCTCGTGGCCTCCTGCGACCTGGCCGTGGCCGCCGAGTCCGCCCGCTTCGCGCTGCCCGGCGGGAAGGGCGGCTGGTTCTGCCACACGCCCGCCGTGCCGGTGGCCCGCAGCGTCGGCCGCAAGCGGCTCATGGAGCTCGCGCTCACCGGCGACCCCATCGACGCCGCCACCGCCGCGGACTGGGGTCTGGTCAACTACGCGGTGCCCGACGCCGAGCTCGACAAGCACGTCGACGAGCTGCTCGCCCGCGCCACCCGCGGCAGCCGCTACGGCAAGGGCGTCGGCAAGCAGACGCTCTACGCGCACCTCGACCGGCCGGAGGACGCGGCCTACGCCGTCGCCGTCGAGGTCATGGCGGCCATGTCGCAGACCCCCGGCGCCCGCGAAGGCATGGCGTCGTTCCTGGAGAAGCGACCGGCCGTGTGGACGGACTGACCATCAGTCCGGCGCCGTGACCCCGAGCAGGTCCTGCGCGGAGCCGGCAGCGGGTGGCAGCGCGTTCAACGCGTCGACGATCCGCCGCTCCTCGAAGGTGAAGTGCGACTCCAGGATCGCGGCCAGGCCGCCGAGCTCGGCGCGGATGCGGCGCGCGTCGGCGTCCGTCGGCTCGGCGGGGATGCCTTCCACCAGGGCGGCGAGCTGCTGCAACAGCCCCGCGACCAGCTCGTGGTCCTCCTCCAGCTTCGTCACGATCGGCGCGAGCTCGGGGAACTCCGCGCGCAGCGCCGGGAAGGCGCCGGCGTCCTCGCCGCGGTGATGGCGCCCGACCGCCGAGCAGAACGACAGGCAGTGCGCGGCCAGCTGCCGCGGCCGCTCGGCCAGGTCCGCGTCCAGGTCGGCGGACAGCGCCGCCAGCTCGCCGCGCAACCAGCGATGGACCCGCACCATCTCCTCGCCGACGGCGACCAACCTCGCATGCGCGCCCACAGGACCAGCGTAGTGATCAGGGATCGCTAGTCTGTCGCGCGATGACCGACCGGCGGACCTTCCTCGCCGCGGCGCTGGTCGCGCCGCTGCTCGGCGCCTGCGCCCCGGCTGCGTCCGGCTCGACGCTGGAGCGGGCACGCCGCGACGGCGCGCTGCGGATCGGGATCTCCGGCGAGCGTCCCTTCGGCTACACCGACACCGACGGGCACGTGACCGGCGCCCAGCCGGAGGTCGCGCGGCTCGTGCTGCGCAGGCTGGGGATCGGCGGCATCGAGGCCGTCCAGGTGCGGTTCGACCGGCTCGTCCCGACGTTGCTGGCCGGGCAGTGCGACCTCGTCGCAGCCGGCATGACGATCACCCCGCAGCGGTGCGCGCAGGTGGCGTTCTCGCGGCCCGACTTCGTCTCGCCGCCGGCGTTCCTCGTACCGGCCGGCAACCCGCAGCGCCTGCGCACCTTCGACGACGCCGCGCGCCGCGGGATCCGGGTCGCGGTGCTGGTCGGGTCCGTCGAGCTGGACCGGTCGCGGGCGGCGGGTGTGCGCGAGGACCGGCTGGTGGTCGTCGACGACCAGCGCGAGCTGCTCGAGGCCATCACCGGCGGCCGGGCGCGCGCCGGCGTGATGACCGCGATCTCCCTGGCCGACGAGCTGCGGCGCAACCCGGGCACCGGGCTGGAGGTGACGCCGCCGATCACGGCGCAGAGCTCCGTGCCGCCCGCAGGCGGGTTCGCCATGCGGCCGGCCGACCTCGACCTGCGGGCCGCGTTCGACCGCGAGCTCGACGCTCTGCACGCAGGGGACGAATGGCTGCGCGTCGTGGCGCCGTTCGGGCTAGGCCCGGACAACGTTCCCCCCGCGTCGCTCACGACCGACGAGCTCTGCCGGGCGTAGCGCTCAGAGCTCGCGGATCACGCGCGCCGGTTTGCCCGCCACGAACGTCCGGTCCGGCACGTCGCGCAGCACCACGCTGCCCGCGCCGACCACCGCGTCCGCGCCGATGGTGACCCCGGGGCAGACGAGCACCCCGGCGCCGAGCCAGGCGTTGGCGCCGATCGTGATCGGCAGGGCCCGTTCCCAGCCGTCCCGGCGGCGGTCGTGGTCCTCCATCGGGTGGATCGCGGTGAGGAGCTGGCTGCCCGGCCCGATCCGCACGTCGTCGCCGATCGTGATCGGTGCATCGTCCATGAACAGGCAGTTGTGGTTCACGAAGGCGCGGGATCCGAGCCGGACGTGGCTGCCGTAGCTGCAGCGGAACGGCGGCAGCACGAGGGCGTCGGGACCGGCCGCGCCGAGCAGCTCCTCCAGGATGCGGCGCCGCTCGGCGTCCTGATCGGCGGTCGTGGCGTTGTACCGGTCGAGCGTCCGCCAGCACTGCCGCAGGCTCGCGGCGAGGTCGTCGTCGAGCAGGTACCACTCGCCACGGGCGAGGCGTTCGCGCTGATCACTCACCGGCGACCAGCATTGACGCGCGTGATGGGCCGGGTTCCGAGCGTCCTCCGATTCCGGTCATCAGAGGTCGGGGCGGTCTCGTGCCGGGTGTTGACCTGACCTCGAACCGCGCCCTCTACGAGCTGCACTGAGTTCCTTCCGGACGTCGACGATCATCCGCATCACGAGGTCGTCCGTGCGTGGTTCGCGAACCTGATGGCGGGCGCCGAACCGTTCACGGTGCCGACCATCGTATGGGGCGCGTTCCCACGGTTGGCGACCCACCGACCGATCCTCGTCCAGCCGACGACACTGAGGTCATGGTCGCGGCACGTGCCGCGGCCTTGCGCCATCATCGGGGTCATGGCGTTGCGCATCGGCGGTGTCCCGGTCCTCCTCAGCCCCTCGGACGTCGCGAGCGGCATCCGCGCCCTCGTGGGCTGGACCGACGACGCGGTGGAGCTGGTCGCGGACCTGCCGGCGCGAGTCGACCGCCTGCTCGGCGAGGCGGAGGCGTTGCTCGGGGAGATGCGCCGGCTCGCCGAGCGCGTCGAGCACGTGGCCGCGAGCGCCGAGCAGGTCGTGTCGACGGCGACGGCGGTCACGGCGGGGGCGGAGTCGGTGATCGCCCAGACCACGGAGTCGGTGCGGCAGGCCGACGAGGCGATCGCACAGGCCGCCCGGGCGGCTGCGGAGGCCACCGGGGTGCTGGCGCTGTACCAGCCGATCGCGGAGAAGGCGGCGCCGATGGCCCGGCAGTTCGTCGAGGAGTTCTCGACCGAGGAGCTGCACGCCGCCATCCGCATGGTCGACACGATCCCGCGGCTCACCGCGCACTTGGAGCAGGACGTGCTGCCACTCCTCGGCACGCTCGACCACGTCGGGCCGGACCTGCGCGAGCTGATCTCGCTGGTCACGGACGTGCGCAACGCGCTGGCGTCGGTGCCGGGGTTCCGGGGCTGGCTGCGCCGGGAGGAACCGCGGCCGGGGAACGGCTGACCGGTCGGGCTCAGACCCGGCGAATCCGAACCCGAACCTCGCGAACCGCCATCAGGTGCGCCAGATCCTTCGGGTCACTGGTGAGGATCACGTCGCCAGGACGGGCGAGCAATGCGATGTGCGCGTCGACCACGTCCACAGTGCCGCTTCTGCCCAGCAGCTCACCGAGCGGACGGGCGTCGTCCGGCGCAATGCCGATGGACTCCACGCCCGCGAGCAAACGAGCGAGACGCGCCTGCCGCGGGCCGCCCCGCCAGACCTGCGCCACGGCTCCGGCGCTGGTCAGCACCGGGACCTGCTGCTGCGCGGCATCCACCAGGAGGGCGCCGAGCACCCGGTCGGCACGCTCGAGCGCGACGAACGCTCCCGCATCTAGCAGGAGCCTCACGCGGCCGTGCCGGCCGCGTCATCACTCTCGAGAAGAGCCCTCGCGGCGGCGTGCTCCGATTCCGTGAAGGCACCGTCCTCGGCCTGCCACTCGTCGAGAGCCTCCATGAGCAGCTGATTGCGCAGCTTGTCGGCGACCGCCCCAGCCACCCATCCGGACACGCTGGACTTGGCGGCCTCCGCCGCTGCCCGCACAGCGGCGCCCAACTCGGCGTCCATCGTCACGGTGATGCGATCCAGCTCCACGACACCAGACTACTGCATACTGGAGTATGCAGTCACGGCAAACCGTGCGCCGCCCGCACCAGCGTGACGATCTCGTCCATCATCTCGGTGAGCTTGTAGTCCTTGGGCGTGAAGACCTGCGCGACGCCCTTGGCCCGCAGCGCCTCGGCGTCCTCCGGCGGGATGATCCCGCCGACGACGACCGGCACGTCGTCGGCACCGGCCGCGCGCAGCCCGTCGACGACGGCGGGGACGACCTCCAGGTGGGACCCGGAGAGCACGGACAGCCCGACGACGTGCACGCCCTCCTGCACGGCGGCCGCGACGATCTGCGCCGGGGTGAGCCGGATGCCCTGGTAGATCACCTCGAAGCCGACGTCGCGGGCACGCACCGCCACCTGCTCGGCGCCGTTGGAGTGCCCGTCCAGCCCGGGCTTGCCGACGAGCATGCGCAGCCGGGTGCCGAGGTCGTCGCCCGCGGCGCGGACCCGTTCACGGACGGCGGCGATCTCGGTGGCCGCCTCGCCGCTCACCGCGGCCGCCGACACACCTGTGGGGGCGCGGAACTCGCCGAACACCTCGCGCAGCGCACCGGCCCACTCCCCCGTCGTCACCCCGGCCTTGGCGCAGGCGATCGAGGCCTCCATCAGGTTGGTGTCGGTCTTCGCCGCGTCGCGCAGTGCGGCGAGCGACTCCTGCACCTGCGCGGCGTCGCGACCGGCCCGCCACTGCCGGATCGCGGCGATCGCGTCGACCTCGACCTGCGGGTCGACGGTCTCGATGGCCGCAGCACCCTCCGCCTGCAGCGGGCTGGGCTCGGTGGTGTCGAACTTGTTCACCCCGACGACGACCAGCTCGCCGGACTCCATCTTCCGCCGCCGCTCCGACAGCGCGGCCACCAGCTGGCCCTTCATGTACCCGGACTCGACGGCGGCGACCGCGCCACCCATCTCCTGCACGCGGTCGATCTCGGCCCGCGCGTTCTCCACGAGCTCCGCCACCTTGGCCTCGACGACGCGGCTGCCGTCGAAGATGTCCTCGTACTCGAGCAGGTCGGTCTCGTAGGCGAGCACCTGCTGCATGCGCAGCGCCCACTGTTGGTCCCACGGCCGCGGCAGCCCGAGCGCCTCGTTCCAGGCCGGGAGCTGCACGGCGCGGGCGCGGGCGTCGCGCGAGAGGGTGACGGCGAGCATCTCCAGCACGATGCGCTGCACGTTGTTCTCCGGCTGCGCCTCGGTCAGCCCCAGTGAGTTGACCTGCACGCCGTAGCGCAGCCGTCGCTGCTTGGGGTTCTCGACGCCGTAGCGCTCGCGGGTGATCTCGTCCCAGAGCCGGGCGAACGCGCGCATCTTGCACATCTCCTCGACGAACCGCAGCCCGGCGTTGACGAAGAAGGAGATGCGGGCGACGACGTCGCCGAACTCCTCGGCAGGCACCTGGCCCGAGTCGCGCACCGAGTCGAGCACGCCGATCGCCGTGGACAGGGCGTAGGCCAGCTCCTGCGCCGGCGTGGCCCCGGCCTCCTGCAGGTGGTAGCTGCAGATGTTGATCGGGTTCCACTTCGGGATGTTGGCCACCGACCAGGCGATCGTGTCGGTGATCAGCCGCATGCTCGGTGCCGGCGGGAACACGTAGGTGCCCCGCGACAGGTACTCCTTGACGATGTCGTTCTGCGTGGTGCCGGCCAGCGTCGCGCGCGGGGCACCATGCTCGTCGGCGACGGCGACGTACAGCGCGAGCAGCCACATCGCGGGCGCGTTGATGGTCATCGAGGTGTTGGCCTCGGCCATCGGGATGCCGTCGAAGAGCGTGCGCATGTCCCCGATGTGGCTCACCGGCACACCCACCTTGCCGACCTCACCCTTGGCCAGCTCGTCGTCGGGGTCGTAGCCGGTCTGCGTCGGCAGGTCGAACGCCACGGACAGGCCCGTCTGGCCCTTGGCGAGGTTGCGCCGGTAGAGCGCGTTCGACTTCTCCGCGGACGAGTGCCCCGCGTAGGTGCGGATCACCCACGGCCGGTCGCGTTCGTGGTCGCTCGGGTACGGCACGAGGGCACCTTCCGCCGTTGGTCGGGATACTTATCGTACTGTCTGGTAACCCGTCCGGCCGCCCCGGACGACGTCCGTCACACCCGAGATCGATCCAGCTCAGCTGATCCGGTGGTAGCGGGCGTCGACGATGCCGTACACGCCGTACGCGATCAGGCCCAGCGCCAGCGCGACCAGCAGGTACGGGCCGTACGGCTGTCCGGCGAGCCCCTTCAACGCCGCGTCGAGCCCGTTCGCCTGCTGGGGGTCGAAGCGGATCGCCGCGACCACGATCAGCACGCCCACCAGCACCAGCGTGAGGCCCTTCGCGACGAAGCCGATCAACCCGGTGCGGTCGGCGAACCGGTGCACCCGCAGCGATGGGGGCAGCGCGAGGTTCTCCATGAATCGGCGCGTCCAGCCGCTCCACACCGTCCAGCCGCCGACGACGGCCGTGCCCACGCCGACCAGCGCGACGAGCACCTGACCGCCCGGCAGCCCGAGCACACCGGCCGTCGCCTTCTCGGTGCCGCCGCCACTGCCGCCGACCAGCGTCGTCACGCCGAGCACCGCCAGCGTGCCCGACACGATCGCCTGCCCGCCGGTCTGCGCCCGGCGCATCAGCGTGGCGCGCCGTTCCTGCACCCAGGAGAAGCCGCGCACCGCCTCGTAGACCCGCCAGAGGGTGGCCGCGGCGAACCCGATCACCAGCACCCACAGCAGGACCAGTCCGAGCGGTTGGTGCGCCAGCGCCTCGAACGCGCCGGACTGGTCGGTGCGCTCGCTGGTGTTGCCGAACGCGAGCTGGATGGCGAGCACCGCGACCACCAGGTGCGTGACGCCGTAGGCGCCGATCCCGACCCGCGCCCCGAGGCGGACCGGCGCGCTGTCGACGACCTCGTCGACCTCCTCGGCAGCATCGTTCTCGCCGCCCCCGTCGGCCCGGTCCACCCGGTCGACCTCGTCCGCCTCGTCCGCCGCAGTCATCGGACCTCCCACCAGCACGGTGGCACGACCGTGCGGACCCCGCACGCGGTACTGCGCCGTCCGGCTCAACCACGTCACACACCCAGTGCGGTCCGCACACACGTCGCAGCATGGGTGAGGACCGCACTCGGTGTGTGAGGTCAACCCACCTCGGCCGGCACGCGCTCGGCGCGGCGCCGGCGGACCGCCCGCACCACCAGGACCCCGACCACCGCCGCGACGACGAGGCCCGTCGCCGTCGGCCCGACCAGGTGCGCGACGTGCCGGATCGCGGCCGACGCCGCGCTGCCCAACCCCACGTAGACGAGCGCCCAGGCGGCGGCCCCGACGACGGTGCAGCGGAGGAACCGGCCGACGTCCATCCGCAGGCTGCCCGCGATCACCGGCACCAGCGAGTGGGCGACGGCCAGGAACCGGGCCCCGACGATCGCGCGCGACGCGCCGCTCGCGACGAGGTCCTCCGCCCGCTGCCAGTTCGGCTCCCCGATCCACCGGCCGGCCCGCGACTCGCGCAGCCACGGCCCGGTGCGGCGGCCGATCAGGTAGCCCCCGGTCTGCCCGACGATCGTCCCGACCGTCGCGACGGCGGCCAGCGCGGCGAACTCCCACCCGCTGCCGACCGTCGTCGCGGCCGCGAGCAGCACCACCTCGCCGGGCGTGACCAGCCCGACCAGCGCCGTCGTCTCCAGCACGAGCAGCACGCCGACGACGGCGAACAGCTGCCAGGTGGGGATGGCGTCGAGCATGGCGAAGAAGGAGGCGAACCAGGAGTCCATGCGTCGAGCCTCGCCGGGCGGGCCCGTGCCGGACATCCGGTGATCGCCCTGAACGAGGTGGGGGAATCCCCCGTCAGGACGCGAGGAGCTTCGGCAGGTCGTCGAGCACCTTCCCGACGCCCGTCGGGCCGAGGCCGAGGAACCACACCTCGTCGTCGACCTGCTGGGCGTGCCCGGCCTTGACCGCACCCAACCGCGCCCACAGCTGCCCGTTGACGACGGCGCCCTGTGCCGTGTTGGCCGGCGGCCCGTAGCTGGAGTAGAAGATCCAGTCCGCGTCGGCGGTGTCGATGCGTTCCTCCGACACCTCGATCGCGAGCTCCGGGAAGTCCTGGGCCGGCGGGCGCCGCAGCCCGACATCGCGAAGCACGACGCCGAGCATCGACAGGTTCCCGTACAGCCGGATGCGACCGGGCTGGAAGCGCACCAGCGAGATCGTCGGCGGGTTCGGGCCGATCGCCGCCTTCACCGCGTCGACGCGGCGCTGGTAGTCGTTCAGTGCCCCGACGGCGGCGTCCTCCTTGCCCAGTGCCGTGCCGACGAGCAGGAAGTCCTCCTTCCACGGGAAACCCGGCCGGATGCTGAGCACGGTGGGCGCGATGGCCGACAGCTTGTCGTAGAGCTGGTCGACGCGCAGCTTGCTGCCCAGGATGAGGTCCGGCTTGGCGGCCGCGACGGCCTCGAGGTCGACCGTGCCGACGTCACCGACGATCGGCACGCCCTTGACCTTGTCGGCCAGGTAGGACGGCACCGTCCGGTTGGGCACGGCGATCGCCACGGGCGTGACGCCGAGCGACAGCACGCCGTCGAGCTCGCCGCTGTCGAGCACCGCGACCCGCTGCGGCGCGGCCGGGATGGTCGTGGTGCCGCGCGCGTGCGTGACCGTCCGGGGGAACACGCCCGGCCCGACGTCGGCCTTGAACTTGGCCGTCTCGGAATCGGCCGTCGCGAACAGGCGGCCGCCGGTCGCGACGTCGGCGTTGCCGGTGCCCGGGTCGGGCGGCGGGCCCGCGCAGGCCGCCAGGCCGAGCAGGACCACGGCCATGACCACGAGTTTCCGCACGGAAGGTGAACCTACCCTCAGGGCGTCGGCTCGCCCTCCACCCGGGCGATGTCGGCACCGAGGGAGCGCAGGTTCTCCACGAACCGGGGGTAGCCGCGGTCGATGTGGTCGACGTCCCAGAGCTGGGTGACGCCGTCGGCGCACAGTGCGGCGAGCGCGAGCCCGGCGCCGGCGCGGATGTCGCTCGCCCAGACCGGCGCGCTGGACAGCCGCGGCACGCCGCGCACCACGGCGTGGTGGCCGTCGGTGCGGGCGTCGGCGCCCAGGCGCACCATCTCGTCGACGAACCGGAAGCGCGACTCGAACACGTTCTCGGTGATCATGGACGTGCCCTCGGCGACGGCGGACAGCGCGATCGCCATGGGCTGCAGGTCGGTGGCGAAACCCGGGTAGGGCAGCGTCACGAAGTCGACGGCGCGCGGCCGGCCCGGCATCGCCACCCGGAACTCCTGGGCACCGAGGATGTCGGTGGTCGCGCCGGCCGAGCGCAGCTTGTCCAGCACGAGGTCGAGGTGGTGCGGGTCCACGCCGCGGACGGTGACCTCGCCGCGGGTCATCGCGGCGGCGAACGCCCAGGTGGCCCCGACGATCCGGTCGCCGATCACGCGGTGCCGGGTCGGCGCCAGCACGCTGACCCCGTGCACCGTCAGGGTCGACGAGCCGATGCCGTCGATCTTCGCGCCCATCTCGGCGAGCATCGTGCAGAGGTCGACGATCTCCGGCTCGCGGGCGGCGTTGTCGATGACGGTCGTGCCGTCCGACAGCACGGCCGCCATCAGGATGTTCTCGGTGGCACCGACGCTCGGGAAGTCGAGCCAGATCTGCGCGCCGGCCAGGTGCTCGGCCTCCGCGACGACGCGCCCGTGCTTGATCTCGGTGGTGGCGCCGAGCTTGCGCAGGCCGGCCTGGTGCATGTCGAGGGGCCGCTGCCCGATCGCGTCACCGCCGGGCAGGGGCACGACCGCGCGCCGGCAGCGCGCCACCAGCGGGCCCAGCACGCAGACCGAGGCCCGCAGCCGCGACACCGACCGGTAGTCGGCCTCGGCACCCAGCTCCGCGGGCACGTCGATGGTGACGGTGTCGCCGTCGACCGTCACGGTGCAGCCGAGGCTGCGCAGCACGTCGGCCATGAGCGGCACGTCGAGGATCTCGGGGCAGTTCGTGATCGTCGTGGTGCCTTCGGCCAGCAGCGCCGCCGCCATCAGCTTCAGCACGCTGTTCTTCGCTCCGACCACGTCGACGGCGCCGACGAGGCGGGCGCCGCCACGGATCGCGAAATGCTCGACCACGGGTGCCGACGGTATCCCCCCGGCCGCATGTGCCGGTGCCCGGCCGTGCCCTGAACTGCAGAGGTTAGGCTCACCTCATGCGTCGTTCGTACAGGTTCTCCCGGGTCGCGGTCGCCGCCGCGCTCACCGCCGCCCTCGCCGCCTGCGGGGCCGCGCCGTCCGGCGCCGGCCAGCCGGCCGCCGCCGGGTTCCCCGTCACGCTGACCGACGTCTACGGGCAGGTCACCGTCCCGAAGCAGCCGGTGCGGGTGGCGGCGCTCGACCAGAGCTACGTCGACGCCACGATCGCGCTGGAGACCCCGGTCGTCGCGTTCACCAGCTACCGCGGCGTCGGCGACGAGCTGCCCGCCTACCTCGGCGCCGACGTCGCGAAGTACGCGGCCGGCGCGAAGTCGGTGGGCACCCTGTCCGCGCCGAACCTGGAGATGATCGCCGCCGCGCAGCCCGACCTCATCGTCTCCGCCAAGGTGCGCCACGGCGACCAGCACGAACGGCTCGTCGGGATCGCGCCGACCGTGTTCAGCGAGTCCACCGGCCCCACCTGGAAGGAGAACATCCGGCTGCTCGGCAAGGCGCTGGGCAAGTCGGCGCTCGCCGACCAGAAGATCGCCGCCTACGAGCAGCGCGCCAAGCGCATCGGCGACGCGGTGCGCGCCAAGCTGGGCCGCAACCCCACGGTCTCGCTGGTCCGCTTCGCCGGCGAGCCGACCGTGCGGCTGTATTCGAAAACGTCGTTCCCCGGCACCGTCCTGACCGACGCCGGCTTCGCCCTGAACGCGACCGCGTCGGCGGTGCCCGCCGGCAAGATCTCCGCCGACGTCAGCCAGGAGAACCTCCTCCAGCTCGACGCCGACCACCTCTTCCTCTCCACCGCGCGCGACGAGAACGGCGCGTCCGCGGCGCAGAAGGCCGCCAGCGCGGCGAACCCGCTGTGGAACCGGCTCACCGGCGAGAAGACCGACGTCCAGGACCTCACCTGGCTCACCGCCGTCGGCCTGCAGGGCGCCGGCGCGATCCTCGACGACGTCGCGAAGACCTTCGGCGTGGCCGCGGACTGACCTGCGGTCAGCCGATCCCCCGCATCGCCCGCTCGACCACCGCGAACAGCGTCGCACGGTCCGCCCCGTCGCGCGCCTGCAACGACATCCCGTACTGCACGGTCGTGACGTACGTGGCGAGCGCTGCGGGGTCGGCGTCGGGCGGGAGGTCGCCATCGGCGATGCCGCGGGCGAACCGCTCGCGCACGGCCTCCGTCGTGGCCCGACGGGCCTCCGCGAGGAAGTCGTGGATGCCCTGCGAGCTGGGCGTGTAGGTGATCGCGCCCAGCACGATCAGGCACCCCGGCGGGTTGCCGGGCGCGGTGTAGCTGACGGCGTTGGCGCGCAGCATCGCCTCGACGGCGGCCAGCGCGGTGGGACCGCCGGCCAGCGCGGCGAACGCCGGCCCACCCTCGATCTCCTCGTAGCGCGCGACCGCCTCGCGGAACAGCTGCTCCTTGCTGCCGAAGGCGGCGTAGAGGCTCGGCGGGCGGATGCCGATGGCGGCGGTCAGGTCGGCGACCGAGGTGGCCTCGTAGCCGTGCTCCCAGAACATCTCCATGGCGAGCTGGAGCGCCGCGTCGCGGTCGAAGCCCCGCGGACGTCCCTTCTGTAGCACTCGCTAAGGATATCAGCTACGGTCTTTAGCGACCGCTAAAGAAAGGGATGACCATGGGGAACCTGACCGGGCGCGCGGCGCTCGTCACGGGCGGCAGTCGCGGGATCGGCGCGGCGATCGCCCGCCGGCTGGCCCGCGAGGGCGCCGACGTCGCGATCACCTACGTCGCCGCCGCGGACCAGGCCGACCAGGTCGTGCGCGACGTGACGGCACACGGCGTGCGCGGCGTCGCACTGCGCGCGGACAGCGCCGACCCCACCCAGGTACGGGGCGCCGTCGACCGTGCCGCCGCCCAGCTGGGCCGGCTCGACGTGCTCGTCAACAACGCGGGCGTCTTCCCGTTCGGGCCGTTCGAGGACGTCAGCGCAGCCGAGCTCGACCACGTCATCGCCGTGCACGTGCGCGCCGCGTTCGTCGCAGCGCAAGCCGCATCGGCGCACCTCGGCGAGGGCGGGCGGATCATCACCATCGGCAGCAACCTCGCCGACCACGTCTCCCACCCGGGCGTGGCGCTCTACGCGATGACGAAGTCCGCGCTGACCGGCCTCACCCGCGGCCTCGCCCGCGACCTCGGCCCGCGCGGCATCGCCGTCACGGTCGTGCACCCCGGCTCGACCGACACCGACATGAACCCGGCCGACGGCCCGTCGGCGGGCGACCAGCGCGTACGCACGGCGTTGGGCCGCTTCCAGCGGGCGGAGGAGGTCGCCGCGACCGTCGCCCACCTGGCCGGGCCGGGCGGGGCCACCATCACCGGCACCGGGGTGCTCGTCGATGCGGGGGCGAACGCCTGAGGCCGGGCCGTACAGACCATCCGGCAACCCTCGGCCAGCAGGCGGCCGCCGACAGCGGTCACGACGTGGCACCGCCGCGCCGCAGGTGACCGTGATCAAGGGCAAAAGGTCGTTTTCCGAAGATCGAATGGCAACCTTTGGCCCTTGATCACCGCAACGGCGGGTCGGGCTCGCATCCGCAACCGCCGCCGGGCGGCGGCACCTGACCGGTCGCCCGCATAGGCTCGCCCCATGGCCGTGCACCTGACCAGGATCTACACGAAGACCGGCGACGACGGCACCACCGCGCTGGGCGACTTCTCCCGCGTCCGCAAGACCGACGTGCGGCTGGCCGCCTACGCCGACACCGACGAGGCGAACGCGGCCGTCGGGGTGGCGGTGACCGTCGGCGGCCTGGCCGACGAGGTGCTGGTGCCGCTGCGGCAGGTGCAGAACGACCTGTTCGACGTGGGCGCGGACCTGTGCGCGCCGATCGTCGAGAACCCGCAGTACCCGCCCCTGCGCGTCACCGAGGAGTACGTGACGCGGCTGGAGGGCTGGTGCGACGAGTTCAACGAGCGACTGCCCAAGCTCAGCTCGTTCATCCTGCCCGGCGGCACGCCAGGCGCGGCGTACCTGCACGTCGCGCGCACCGTCACGCGACGGGCGGAGCGGAGTGTCTGGGCGCTGCTGGAGACCGACGCCGAGCGCACCAACCCGCTCACGGCGAAGTACCTCAACCGGCTGTCGGACCTGCTGTTCATCCTCGGCCGCGTCGCCAACCCGGGCGGCGACGTGCTGTGGCGGCCGGGCGGTGAGTGAGCTGGCCGCGAACCCGGCCGAGGTTTCGTTGATCAAGGGCAAAAGGTTGCTGGTTGATCTTCGCGGGCGACCTTTTGCCCTTGATCACGGTGTCTCGTCGAGACACCGGCCCTTGTAGCGAACCAGGCGACCGGCGCCTATCCCGCCGTGACGCGCGCCGCGGCGGGTGCCCTGTCGGCGGCGAAGCGGTGCTCATCGGCGAACCGGGCCAGGCGCAGCGTGGCCCACGACTGGGGCAGGCTGTGCGCCTCGGCCGCGCGGACCGTCACATCTCGGGTAGCCGAGGAAGCGGCAAGCGCGCCGCCCACAACGACGGTTCGCGGGTTGGCCAGGCCCGGGCCGGCCGAGGAGTGCGCCGAGCATCCCGTTGATCAAGGGCAGAATGTTGCTGGTCGATCTTCCCGGACGACGTTCTGCCCTTGATCAACGCAATCCAGGCGGACCGACCCCTACCCCGCCCGCCGGTAGAACGCGGTGCGCCCGGGCGGCGCCGACTCCAGCCACGACAGGAACCCGGTGAGAACGCCGGGGGCCATGGCGAGCTCGATGTCGTGGCCGTCGATGCGGCAGTGCAGCACCGACGCCGCCTCCGGGATGGCGTAGGCCTCGCCGTCGAGGGGTGGGCGCCGGTCCACGATCTCCAGCGCGGTGCGGTCCAGCACCACGGACGGGCCGGGGCGAAGCGACGTCAGCCGGTACCAGGCCAGCTCGTCACCCCGGTAGCGGCCGACCCCGAAGTGCCAGCCGGCGCCGAGGTCCTGCCGAACGCCGGCGGGGCGGCGGCGCAGACACGCGTCCACACCACCGCCCCGCATGAGACGTACTCGCCGGTAGGCGAGGTATCCGAGGCACACACAGGCGAGCAGCAGCGCAATGCTGACGACGATCGCCGTTGGGCCCAACCTCGGCTCCCGATCTCCTACTCGACGCCCGCGGCCTTGAGCCGGGCCTGGGCGCGGGCCGCCGCGGCGGCCCCTTCGTCCTCGGAGGTGTCGGCGCGGTCCAGCGCCGCCCGGGCGCGGTCGACGTCGATCTCGCCGCCGATCTCGGCCGACTCGGCCAGGATCGTCACGCCCTCGGGCGTGATGTGCAGGAACCCGCCGTGCACCGCCACCGTGGTGGAGTTGCCGTCCGTGCCGTCGATCCGCACGATCCCGGCATCCTCCAGCTGCGCGAGCGTGGGCTCGTGCCCCGGGAGGACGCCGATCTCGCCGACCGTGGTGCGGGCGAAGACGAAGGTCGCCTCGCCCGACCACACCCGCCGCTCAACGGCGACGAGCTCGACCTTCATGTCTGCCATCCGCTCAGCTCTCCTCGAGCTTCTTGCGGTTCTTGTCGAGGTCCTCGAGGCCGCCGCAGAGGAAGAACGCCTGCTCGGGGACGTCGTCGAAGTCGCCCTTGGCGATCTTGTCGAACGCCTCGATGGTCTCCTTCAGCGGCACCGTCGAGCCCGGCTGGCCGGTGAACTGCTCGGCGACCAGCAGGTTCTGCGACAGGAAGCGCTCGATGCGACGGGCCCGGGCGACCGTCTGGCGGTCCTCCTCGGAGAGCTCGTCGATGCCGAGGATGGCGATGATGTCCTGCAGGTCGGAGTACTTCTGCAGGATCCGCTTGACCTCGTTGGCGACCCGGAAGTGCTCCTCGCCGATGTACTGCGGGTCGAGGATCCGGGAGGTCGACGTCAGCGGGTCCACCGCCGGGTAGATGCCCTTCTGCGAGATCGGGCGGGAGAGCTCGGTCGTCGCGTCCAGGTGGGCGAACGTGGTGGCCGGCGCCGGGTCGGTGTAGTCGTCGGCGGGCACGTAGATCGCCTGCATCGAGGTGATCGAGCGGCCACGGGTCGAGGTGATGCGCTCCTGCAGCTCGCCCATCTCGTCGGCCAGCGTGGGCTGGTAGCCCACGGCCGACGGCATGCGGCCCAGCAGCGTGGACACCTCGGAACCGGCCTGGGTGAACCGGAAGATGTTGTCGATGAAGAGCAGCACGTCCTGGTTCTGCTCGTCGCGGAAGTACTCCGCCATCGTCAGCGCCGACAGGGCCACGCGCATGCGGGTGCCCGGCGGCTCGTCCATCTGCCCGAACACCAGCGCGGTGTCGTTGATGACGCCCGACTCGGTCATCTCGGTGATGAGGTCGTTG
Organism: Pseudonocardia sp. CA-107938; assembly: GCF_050936315.1. Taxonomy (NCBI): domain Bacteria; kingdom Bacillati; phylum Actinomycetota; class Actinomycetes; order Pseudonocardiales; family Pseudonocardiaceae; genus Pseudonocardia; species Pseudonocardia sp. CA-107938. The sequence continues at coordinate 330,720 of NZ_JBNJNA010000001.1, forward strand.
CCCTCACGGGTGCGCTCACCGACACCGGCGAACACCGAGGTGCCACCGAAGTTCTTGGCGACGCGGGTGATCATCTCCTGGATGAGCACCGTCTTGCCGACGCCGGCGCCGCCGAACAGGCCGATCTTCCCACCCTGCACGTACGGGGTGAGCAGGTCGATGACCTTGATGCCGGTCTCCAGCATCTCGGTCTTGCCCTCGAGGTCGGCGAAGTTCGGGGCCTTGCGGTGGATGCCCCACAGGTCGCCGGTGATCTCCAGGTCGGGCTTGTCCAGGCAGTCGCCCAGCGCGTTGAACACGTGGCCCTTGACCTGGTCGCCGACCGGCACGGAGATCGGCCGGCCGAGGTCGGTGACCTCCTGGCCGCGCACCACGCCGTCGGTGGGCTGCATGGAGATGGCCCGGACGACGTTGTCGCCCAGGTGCTGGGCGACCTCGAGGGTCAGCTTCTTGGCCAGCTGGCCGAAGGTGACCTCGACGGTGAGGGCGTTGTAGAGGTCCGGCACGGCGTCACGCGGGAACTCCACGTCGACGACGGGGCCGGTGACGCGGACGACGCGCCCGGTGGTGGTGCTCGTGCCGGTCTCGGCGGTGGCGGTCATCACTCACTCCCTGTGCTGACGAGAGCGTCGGCGCCACCGACGATCTCACTGATCTCCTGGGTGATCTGTGCCTGACGGGCCTGGTTGGACTCCAGTGTCAGGGTACGGATCAACTCGTTCGCGTTGTCGGTCGCGGCCTTCATGGCCCGCTGCCGGTTGGCCGATTCCGACGCCGCCGACTCGAGCAGGGCGGCGAACAGGCGCGCGCCCACGTACTTCGGCAGCAGTGCGTCGAACAGGTTGTCGGCGTCCGGCTCGAACGTGTACAGCGCTCGCGGCTGGTTCGACTCCGCCTCTTCGCGGGTGGGGCCGGGCTCACCGGGATCGGTGTACTCGATCTCCATGGGCGCCATGCGCCGCGCCTGCGGCACCTGGGTGACCATGTTCTTGAAGGTCGTGTACACGAGGTGCAGCTCGTCGACGCTGCTCTCGTCCTCCTGGTCGGCCATGAACGCCGCGACGAGCGTGCGCGCCGCCTCGGCCGCGTTCTCGTAGCGGGGCTCCTCGGAGAAGCCCGTCCACGACGCCTCGACCTTGCGCCGACGGAACCGGTAGAAGTTCACACCCTTGCGCCCGATCACGTAGAGCACCGGCTCCTTGCCCTGCTCGCGCAGGAGCTGCTGGAGCTGCTCGGCCTCCTTGAGCACGTTGGCGTTGTAGCCACCGCACTGGCCGCGGTCGCTGGTGACGACCAGAACCGCAGCCTTCTTCGGCTCCTCCCGCTCGACGAGCAGCGGGTGGTCGAGCGCGGAGTTGGCGGCCAGCTCCGAGAGCACCGTGGTGATCTGCTCGGCGTAGGGCCGCGACTCCTCGACGCGGGCGCGCGCCTTCGCGATCTTCGACGTGGCGATGAGCTCCATCGCCCGCGTGATCTTCTTGATGTTCTGCGTCGACTTGATCCGCCGCCGCAGCACGCGAATCTGTGCCGCCATGAGTCTTCTACCTCAGCTCTTGGCCGGAGCGGGCTTGTTGACCTTGACCTTCTCCTGGTCGACCTCGTCCTCGTCGAGGGCCTTCTCCTTCGCTTCCCTCGGCACCACGGAGGAGCCGTCGGAGGCGGTGAAGCCCTTCTTGAACTCGTCGACCGTGCGGGTCAGGCGCTCCACGTTCTCGTCGGAGAGCTTGCCGGTGTCGCGGATCTCCGCGAACGCGCCCTCCTCGTTGCGGCGGACGTGCTCGAGGAACTCCTTCTCGAACCGCCCCACATCGGCGACCGGCACCGAGTCGAGCTTGCCCGTGGTGCCGAGCCAGATCGAGACGACCTGCTCCTCCACGGCGAGCGGCTGGTACTGCGGCTGCTTGAGCAGCTCGACCAGGCGGCTGCCGCGGCTCAGCGCGCGGGCCGAGGCGTCGTCGAGGTCGGAACCGAAGGCAGCGAACGCCTCCAGCTCGCGGTACTGCGACAGGTCAAGACGCAGCGAGCCGGAGACCGTCCGCATCGCGCGCACCTGCGCCGAACCACCCACGCGGGAGACCGAGATACCGACGTTGATGGCCGGGCGGACACCCTGGTTGAACAGGTCCGACTCGAGGAACACCTGGCCGTCGGTGATCGAGATGACGTTGGTCGGGATGTACGCCGACACGTCGTTGGCCTTGGTCTCGATGATCGGGAGGCCGGTCATCGAGCCGGCGCCCAGGTCGTCGGACAGCTTCGCGCAGCGCTCGAGCAGCCGGGAGTGCAAGTAGAAGACGTCGCCCGGGTAGGCCTCGCGGCCCGGCGGGCGGCGCAGCAGCAGCGAGATCGCGCGGTACGCCTCGGCCTGCTTCGAGAGGTCGTCGAAGATGATCAGGACGTGCTTGCCCTGGTACATCCAGTGCTGGCCGATGGCCGAACCGGTGTACGGGGCCAGCCACTTGAAGCCGGCCGGGTCGGAGGCGGGCGCCGCGACGATCGTCGTGTACTCCAGCGCGCCGGCGTCCTCCAGCGACTGGCGGACACCCGCGATCGTGGAGCCCTTCTGGCCGATGGCGACGTAGATGCAGCGGACCTGCTTCTTCGGGTCGCCGCTCGCCCAGTTCTCCTTCTGGTTGATGATCGTGTCGACGCAGACCGCGGTCTTGCCGGTCTTGCGGTCGCCGATGATCAGCTGGCGCTGGCCGCGCCCGATCGGCGTCATGGCGTCGATGGCCTTGATGCCGGTCTGCAGCGGCTCGCTCACCGACTGCCGCTCCATCACGGACGCGGCCTGCAGCTCCAGGACGCGCCGCTCCTCGGACTCGATGTCGCCGAGGCCGTCGATCGGGGCACCCAGCGGGTCGATGACCCGGCCGAGGAAGCCGTCGCCGACGGGCACCGAGAGGATCTCGCCGGTGCGGCGGACCTGCTGGCCCTCCTCCAGTCCGGCGTAGTCACCCAGGATGACCGCACCGATCTCGCGCTGCTCGAGGTTCAGCGCCACGCCGAGCACGCCGTCCTCGAACTCCAGGAGCTCGTTGGTCATCGCCGAGGGCAGGCCGGCGACGTGCGCGATGCCGTCACCGGTGTCGGCGATGGTGCCGACCTCCTCGCGGGAGGTGTCCGTCTCCAGCGACGAGACGTAGCTGGAGATCGCACTCCGGATCTCCTCCGGGGAGATCGTCAGCTCTGTCATGGCTGTCCGTCTTTCCTTCTCTTCGCGGAACAGAAAGTTCGTGGGCGGGTGCCGGCCGCGAGGCTCAGCTGGGCAGGGTGCGGCGCGCCGCGGCGATCCGGCTGGCCACACTGCCGTCGATCAGCTCGTCGCCGACCTTGACGACCAGACCGCCGAGGATCGACTCGTCGAGCTCGACCTGCAGGGAGATCGGCCGGCCGTACACGCGCGTGAGCGACTCGGCGAGCTGCTGCTCCTGCGCGGCCGAGAGCCGCACCGGGGTGCGGACGTGGGCGACGTAGCGGTCGCGCCGGGCCGCGGCGAGCTCGGAGAGCTGCTCGGCCTGCCGGTCCAGGGTGCGCCCCTGCGGGATGCGCACCGCCTGCTCCAGCAGCGTCGCGGTGACGGCGGACACCTTGCTCTTCTCGCCGCCCAGCACCTTCTTCAACAGCCCGACCCGACCCTCGACGGGCTGGGTGCGGTCGCCCAGCAGCTGCCCCAGCTGGGGCTCGCGGTCGAGGATGCGTCCGAAGCGGAACAGCTGGTCCTCGACGTCGTCGAGGGTGCCGTCCTTCTCCGCCACCCCGAGCACCGCGCGGCGGGCCAGCGCCTCCAGCGCGTCCTCCAGATCGGACGTGCGCGACCACCGCGCCGACACGATGTCGGAGAGCACGTCGAGCGCGGTGCGCCCGATCTTGCCGGAGAAGAGCTGGTCGGCCAGATGGCTGCGGGCCGCAGCCGGAACCGACGGGTCGGCCAGGTGCCGACGCAGCGCCGGCTCGGACACGACCAGGCGCAGCACGGCGAACAGGTCGTCGCCGAGGGTGGCCAGGTCGGCCGCCGTCGCGCGGTCGACGAGCGCGTCGAGGCGCTTGGTGGCCTCGGCCAGCGACTCCCGGCTGGCGGACTGCATGGCAGTCAGGTTGCCTCCGGCTGCCATCAGGCCCCTCCCCCGGTGGTTGATGCCGAAGACTCGGCCTTCGACCCGCGCTGCGTGAGATCACCCAGCTGTGCGAGGAACGCGTCGACCGAAGCCGACTTCCTGCTGTCGGCGGCGAGCTCCTCGCGCACCAGGCGCTCGGCCAGCTCCATGGACTGCCCGCCGATCTGGCCGCGCAGAGCACGCACCAGCTGGTCGCGCTCGGCGACGAGCTGGTCGGCCCCGCGCTGCTTCATGCGCTCGACCTCGGCCTTGGCCTGCTCGATCAGCTCTTCCTTGATGCGAGTGGCGTCGGCGCGGGCGTCGTCGCGCAGCCGGGCGGCCTCCTGCTTCGCCTCGTCGACAGCGGCGTCGTAGCGGCGCTGCGCCTCGGCGTTGAGGCGCTCGGCCTCTTCGCTGTCCTCGACCTGCTTCTGGACGACGTCCTGCCGGTCGGCGACCATCTTCGCCAGCATCGGCCGGACGTACTTCCACAGCGCCCAGGCGATGATGACGAACGCGACGATCTCGGCGATCTGGTTGAGCATCAGCTCGTCCCTCCCACCGACTGCTTGCCGGAGTCGGCGCTCGCGAGCTCGGCGAGGTAGCTCTCGATGGTCGACTTCCGTGCGCCGTCGGCCGCGATCGGCGTGCCCAGGATGCGCCCGGCCAGGTCGGTGGACAGGCCACCGATCTCGCTGCGCAGGCTGCCGACGGCGGCCGCACGCTGCTCCTCGAGCTGCGCGAGGCCCTCCGCCCGGATCCGGGCAATCTCCTCATCGGTCTCGGCGCGCAGCTGCTGGCGGATCTTCTCCGCCTCGGCGCGCGCCTCGTCCTTGATCCGGGTGGACTCGGCACGGGCCTCGGCGAGGGAGGACTCGTAGCGCTCCTTGGCCTGTTCCAGCCGCTTGGCGGCCTGGGCCCGGTCCTCGGCCTGCTTCTTCAGCATCTCCTCGCGCTCCTGCATGGCCTTGGCCAGCGGCGGCACGATGAACCTGTTGAAGATCCACAGCATCACGACGAAGATCAGCAGGCAGACGACGAACGTGGAGTTGGGCAGCAGGAAGATGTCGTTCGTGCCACCCTCGGCTGCCAACGTCATCGTTCTCACCCGGGGAGGCTGGCGCCCGTGACGAACACGAAGAGCGCCATGAAGGCCAGGTTGATGAAGTACATGCCCTCGCAGAGGCCGATGATCAGGAACATCGTGGTGTTCAGCCGGCCGGCGGCCTCGGGCTGACGCGCCACACCCTGGATCATCGACGCGCCGACCAGACCGTCACCGACGGCCGCGCCCAGGGCGCCACCGCCGAGAGCAAGACCACCACCGACCATGGCCAGACCCAGCAGCGTGGCCCGCGCGCCGGCCTCGTCGGCCGCAGCCTGCGCCAGCACCATCGTTGCGCTCATGTCTCTCCTCGTTCCTTCTCGTCGCGACCGACAGACCGGGCGCGGCGTTCCGTCCTACGTTGGTGGGGGAGCCCGTAGGCCCTAGTGGGCCTCGGCGTGGTCGTCACTTCCGACCGAGTCACTGAAGTAGATGATCGTGAGCAGCGTGAAGATCAGCGCCTGGATGACCCCGATGCCCAGGTCGAAGAGCTTCCAGAGCGCCGTCGGCGCCCAGTTGAGCCACCACGGGATCAGGCCGATGATCGAGACCATGATCCCGCCGGCGAAGATGTTGCCCCACAGCCGCAGGGCGAGCGAGATCGGCCGGCTGCCGAAGACGGTGATGACCTCGATCGGGACCATCGCGACGCCGCCGTGGGCGAGGTGGCCGAACCACTTGGCCGGGCCCTTGGCCCGCAGCCCCGCCACCCACACCCACACGATCACGAACAGCACCATCGCGTAGACGAGGTTCACGTCGGCCGTGGGCGGCGGCAGGTAGTGGTGGATCGGCAGGATCGCCAGCGAGTTGGCGACCAGGATGAACGCGAACGAGGTGACGGCGAGCGCGACCACGCCCTTCGGCGTGCGCAGGCCCATGCCGTCGCGCACCTGGCCCTGCACCCAGGAGGTGAGCGCCTCGAACGCGATCTGCAGGCCGGAGGGGCGGCCCTTCGTGGCGCGGCGGGCCATGTACAGGCCCGCGCCGGTGACGATCGCCGCCGCGACGAACGTCATGATGATCGTGTCCATGTTGAACTTCAGACCGGCGATCACCACGGTCCAGTGCACGCCTGGTTGGATGCCCTCTTCGGCCGCCAGGATGGCAGTCGTCATCTCTTCTTGATCTCCTTGATCAACGGCACCATCGAGCTCATGACGGCGACGAACTGGTAGATCGCGATGCCCGCGAACACCGCGACACCCTGCGGCCGGAAGAGCAGCGCGACCGCGAAGGCGAGCACGGTGATCACCGCGAGCCGACCCAGGACCGACCCGGTGAACCGGCCGCGCGAGGGCTTGGTGGCGGCGAAGTTCACCACCGCGCGCATCACCATGAACGAGTTGAGCAGGCCGAGCGCGAGGCCGACCACGCCGAACAGCGCGTACAGGCCGTAGCCCATGGGGATGCAGACCGCGAACGCGATCACGGCCACGACCGCTGCGATGACCGCCGAACGGCGCACCGTCGCCCGCGTGACGGGCGGCGTGTACGGCGTTTCCATCACCACCACGCGCTCACCTCGTTCCGACTCACGAGAACCTCTTCAGGATCGACCAGACGTACCAGCAGGCAGCGACGATCCCGAGGCCGAGGCCGACGAGTGCGAAGCCGGGGAAGGAGTGGAGGAACGAGTCGACGAGCCAGCCGAGTCCGAAACCCGCCACGACGCACGCGGCCATTCCGCCGCCCATCGCGAGCAGGTCACCCAGCTGTGGGCCATCGCCTGTAGCCACCTAGGACCGATGCTCAGACCGACGACCGGTACATCGTGCCGGCCGGGGAGTGAGTGATCACCAGAAGCTCCTCGCCTCTCTGCGTAAGTCTGGAAGGGGCTTGTCCACGGGGCCCGTCAGGGCCATGCTCGCGGTGACGCCGTGTGAACCGGTGCCAGCACGCGTGATGGCCGTACACCGGCCCGCGAAGGGGACGCTATCACAGCGTCAGCGTGCTGCCCTTCGCCCCCTGACCTGCGACAAACCACTGTCGGCCAGGTCACTCCGTCCCGCGTGTCCGGTTCGGATGGGCACCGTCGGCATTGACCCGGTCGGGTGAACGGGGCGCGCGTTCGGAGCAAGGCGGCGCAGCCGGGGGATGGCCGTGGCGAGCACGGCGAAGATCATCCCGATGCCGAGGGTCACCAGTACGAGCACGGGGTCGCCGATCAGGGTGAGCGCGACGGAGCCGAACGCGAGCAACCCGGCCCACAGGTAGATCAGCAGCACCGCGCGGCGCTGGCTGTGGCCGATCTCCAGCAGCCGGTGGTGCAGGTGCATCTTGTCCGGCGCGAACGGCGACAGGCCCTTGCGCGTGCGCCGCACCACCGCGAGCAGCAGGTCCAGGAACGGCACGAACACCACCGCTGCCAGCACGATCAGTGGGGAGAGCAGCGCCAGCAGGTTGATGGAGCTGCCGGAGCCGGACGGGCTCTGCTTGCCCGACGCGATCGTCGTGGCCGCGGCGAGCATCACGCCGATCAGCATCGAGCCCGAGTCACCCATGAAGATCCGGGCCGGGTTGAAGTTGTGCGGCAGGAACCCGAGGCAGGCGCCGGCCAGCAGGAACGCGATGAGCGCCGGCGAGTAGACCGACGGGTCGTTGCCGGCCACGGTGACCAGACCCAGCGCGAAGAGGCCGGTGGCGGTCGCGGCGATCGCGCCCACTCCCGCGGCGAGCCCGTCGAGCCCGTCGATGAAGTTCATGGCGTTGACCAGCGCGACCGTGAGCAGCACCGTCAGCAGGGCGCCCTGCTCCTGGCCCAGACTCACGTACTGCCCCTCCGGGCCGCCCCACGGCACCCACACCACGGTCCACTGCACGCCGAAGAACAGCAGCGTGCCGGTGGCGGTGATCTGGCCGGCGAACTTCGTCAGCGCATCCAGCTCGTAGCGGTCGTCGATGATGCCGACGACGCACAGCACGACGGCGGCGAGGACCGCGCCGAGCACTTCCTCGGTGTTGGTGTCGAACGCCAGCCGCAGCGCCGGCAGCTGGTAGGCGATCGCGACGCCGGCGAGCACGCCGCCGAGCATCGCGATGCCGCCCCAGCGCGGCGTCGGCGTGGTGTGCACGTCGCGACCCCGCGGCCATGCCACGGCACCCGCCTTGATCGCCAGCAGGCGCACGACCCCGACCAGCAGGAACGTGATGACGGCAGCGGTGAGCCCCGCCAGGAGGTACTCCTTGAGGAGGTACTCCTTGATCGGGAGGCCCATGGCGGGGCTACCGGCCGACTCAGCCGCGCGGGTACGCGGGCGCGCGGCTCACGAGCGCGGACACCTCGTCGGCCACCTTCGCGAGCTCCGCGTCGCCGGCCGGGGTGCCCTGCTCGGCCTTCACCGCGCGGGCCAGCAGCGAGCCGATCTCGGCCATGTCGCTCTCGACCATGCCCTGCGTGGTGACGCTCGGCGAGCCCACCCGCAGACCCGACGGCTTCATCGGCGGCGCCGGGTCGTACGGGATCGCGTTCTTGTTGAGCGTGATGCGGGCGGCGTCGCAGCGGCTCTCCGCCTGGTCACCGGTGATGCCGATGGGGCGCAGGTCGATCAGCGACAGGTGGGTGTCGGTGCCGCCGGACACCGCGCGCATGCCCTCGGCCTCCAGCGACTTGGCCAGCGCCTGCGAGTTCGCGATGACCTGCGTGGCGTACGCCTTGTACGACGGCTGCGCCGCCTCCTTGAGCGCGACCGCCTTCGCCGCGACGGCGTGCATCAGCGGGCCGCCCTGCGAGAACGGGAAGACCGCCTTGTCCAGCGCCTGCGCGTGCTCGGCGCGGGCCAGCAGCATGCCGCCGCGCGGGCCGCGCAGCACCTTGTGCGTGGTGGCCGTGACGACGTCGGCGAACGGGACCGGCGACGGGATGGCCTGGCCGGCCACCAGCCCGATGAAGTGCGCGGCGTCGACCATCAGCTTCGCGCCGACCTCGTCCGCGATCTCGCGGAAGGCGGCGAAGTCGATCAGGCGCGGGTAAGCGGTGGCGCCGGCGATGATCATCTTGGGGCTGTGCTGGCGGGCCAGGTCGCGGACCTGGTCGTAGTCGATGAGCTCGTCGTCCTCGCGGACGGTGTAGCTGACAGCGTTGAACCACTTGCCGGAGAAGCTGACCTTCGAGCCGTGCGTGAGGTGCCCGCCCTGCTTGAGGTCCATCGCCAGCACGGTGTCGCCGGGCTGCGTGAACGCCGCGTAGGCGGCGAAGTTGGCCGACGCGCCCGAGTGCGGCTGCAGGTTCGCGTGCTCCGCGCCGAACAGCTCCTTGGCGCGCGCGATGCCGATCTCCTCGGCGCGGTCGACGACCTCGCAGCCGCCGTAGTAGCGCCGTCCCGGGTATCCCTCGGCGTACTTGTTCGACAGCGTCGACCCGAGCGCCGCCAGCACCGCGGGGCTCGTCAGGTTCTCGCTGGCGATGAGCTGGAGTCCGCCGCGGAGGCGGTCCAGCTCGTCGAGCACGACCTCGGCGATCTCGGGGTCCTGCTGCTGGAGTGCGTCGAAGTCGGGGCCCCAGAAGGGAGTGGCGTCGGCGGTCACGGCCCAACGGTACGCGTCGGGCCCCACAGGACGTCACACAGGTTGCGCCCACCTCACACAGGTTGGCGGTGCAGGACGCCGCATTACCTTTCGGAGCACTGCTCTCGATACTTGTCACCGATCCGTATACGCTCGGCCGATGACCGCCAGCGGAGTCCGGGCGCGGGTGCGCGCCGAGCTGACCAAGGAGATCGCCGATGTCGCGCGGCGGCACCTCGCCGAGTCCGGGGCCGTCGGCCTGTCGCTGCGGGCCGTCGCGCGCGAGCTGGGCATGGCGTCGTCGGCCGTCTACCGCTACTTCCCGAGCCGCGACGACCTGCTCACCACCCTCATCGTCGACGCCTACGACGCCATCGGCGAGGCGGTGGAGGCCGCGGACCGGGCGGCGGGCCCCGACCTCATGGACCGCTGGCGCGCGGCCTGCACCGCCCTGCGCGCCTGGGGCCTGGCGCACCCGCACGAGTGGGCACTGGTCTACGGCTCCCCCGTGCCCGGCTACTCCGCGCCGCAGACCACCGTCGCGTCGGCGGCGCGGCTGCCGCTGGTGTTCGTCGGGATCATCCGGGAGGCGCTCGCCGCCGGCACGATCACCGACCCCGGCGAGGGCAGCGACACCACCCTGCGCACCGGCCTGAACACCGAGCTCGGACTGCCCGAGACGGACGACTCCTCCCTCGGCTCGCGCGCCGTGCTCGTGTGGAGCTCGCTGATCGGGACGATCACGTTCGAGCTGTTCGGCCAGTTCACCAACGTCGTCGAGGACCGTGACCGCTACTTCGCCGTGACCACCGACCGCCTCGCCGCACTCGTCGGCCTCGCTTAGGCGGGCGCCACCTCGCGGCCGATCACCTCGGCCACCTGCTCCGCGGAGACGTCGCCGGTGCGCAGCAGGCGCGGAACGTCGGCGGTGAGGTCCACGATCGTCGACGCGACCGGCTCGCCGGAGGGGCCGCCGTCCAGGTAGACGTCGACGAGGTCGCCGAGCTGCTCGCGGGCGTTCGCCGCGTCCGCCGCCGGCGGCTGCCCGGACACGTTCGCGCTGCTCACGGCCATGGGGCCGACGTCGCGCAGCAGTTCGAGAGCCACCGGGTGCAGCGGCATCCGCAGCATCACCGTGCCCTTGGTGCGGCCGAGGTCCCACGACAGCGACGCCGCGTGCGGCAGCACCACCGACAGCGGCCCGGGCCAGAACGCCTCGATCAGGTCCCGCGCCTCCTGCGGCACCCGGCCGACCAGGCCGTCGATCGTCGTCCAGGAGCCGACGAGCACGGGCACCGGCATGTCCGGCCCGCGCCGCTTCGCCGCCAGCAGCGCAGCCACTCCGGATGTGGAGAACGCGTCGCAGCCGATCCCGTACACGGTGTCGGTGGGCAGCACCACGAGCCGTCCCGCGCGGACGGCGCGGGCAGCGGCAGCGAGGCCCGCCACCCGGGAGTCGGGGACGGCGCAGTCGAACGTCTCGGCCATGGCCGGGAGCCTAGAACCGGCCCACCCGCACCCCCACACCCCCCGTCGAGAACGACGTTGTCGTGATCAACAGGGCTTGTTGATCACGACAACGTCGTTCTCGACGAATGGTTGGGCCGGCCTCAGCTCGGCAGAGGGGTGCGGCGGGCCGTGGCGAAGCGGGGGCGACCCGTCATGTCCGCGTGGTCCTCCACGTCCGTCAACACCTTGCGCCTGCGCAGCAGAGCTGGGACGGCCTCGCCGTGCGTGTCGTCGTGCTCGATGCCCAGGTGGCCGCCGTGCCGCAGCAGGCCGGCGGCGGCCGTGATCACCGCGCGCACGATCTCCAGCCCGTCCGGGCCGCCGAAGACGGCGGACGGCGGGTCCCACGCCACCTCCGGGGCGACCGCGGTGCCGTCGGGCACGTACGGCGGGTTGGACAGCACCAGGTCGACCCGCGCCTCCAGCTCCACCAGCAGGTCTGGCCAGCGCACGTCGGCGGCGTGCAGCGTGATCGAGGTGGCACCCGCCGCGACCTGGGCGGCGGCGTTGCGCCGCGCCCACGTCAACGCGGTCGCGTCGGCCTCCACGGCGTGCACCACCGCGTCCGGACGGGCGGCTGCGACGGCGAGCGCGAGCGCGCCGGTGCCCGTGCACAGGTCCACGACCAGCGGCGACGGCACGTCGGCGATGCGCGCGAGCCCCCACTCGAGCAGCAGCTCGGTCTCCGGGCGGGGCACGAACACACCCGGCCCGACGTCGAGCGTGATCGGCCCGAACGGCGCGGTGCCCATGATGTGCTGCAGCGGCTCGCGGGTGGCCCGGCGTTCGGCGAGGTGGCGCAGCTGCTCCGCGGTGGCGTGGTCGACCAGCGGCGTCAGCATCAGCTTCGTCCGCTCGGCGCCGACGACGTAGGCGGCGAGCAGCTCGGCGTCGACGCGCGGCGAGTCGATCCCGGCCGCGGCGAGCACCTTCTCGGCCTCGGCGATGGCCAGCCGCAGCGGCTGCCGAGTCACGTCACACACCTCCGGGCCCGTTCACACACGTTCGAACGTGTGTGAAGGGGCCCGCCGATGTGTGACGTCACTGCATGGCCTCCGCGCGGTCCGCCGCCGCCAGTGCCTCCAGCACGCCCGACAGCTCCCCGTCCAGAACCGTCGAGAGGTTGTAGGCCTTGTAGCCGATGCGGTGGTCGGAGATGCGGTTCTCCGGGAAGTTGTACGTGCGGATGCGCTCGGAACGGTCGACGGTGCGCACCTGCGCCTTCCGCCCCTCCGCCGCCGTCGCGGCGGCCTCGGCCTCGGCCAGCGCCTGCAGCCGCGACTTCAGCACCTCCATGGCGCGCGCCCGGTTCTGGATCTGCGAGCGCTCCTTCTGGCAGGTCACGACGGTGCCGGTGGGCAGGTGCGTGATCCGCACGGCGGAGTCGGTGGTGTTGACGCCCTGCCCGCCGTGCCCGGACGCCCGGAACACGTCGACGCGGAGGTCGTTCTCGTCGATCTCCAGCGGGGAGTCGTCGCCGGTGTCGGGGTAGACGAGCACCCCGGCCGCGGACGTGTGGATGCGGCCCTGCGACTCGGTGACGGGCACCCGCTGCACGCGGTGCACCCCGCCCTCGAACTTGAGCGTGGCCCACACACCCTCGGGGTCGTCGTCGCGCGACCGGATGATCAGGGTGGTGTCCTTCACCCCGCCCAGGTCGGACGTGACGGCGTCGAGCACCTCCACCTTCCAGCCGCGGGCCTCGGCGTAGCGCGTGTACATGCGCACGAGGTCGCCGGCGAACAGCGCCGACTCCTCGCCGCCCTCCCCCGACTTGACCTCCATGACGAGGTCGTCGCCGTCGTGCGGGTCGCGCGGGCGCATCAGCTCGGCGAGCTTCGTCTCCAACGCGGGGATGCGGGCGGCCAGCTCATCGGCCTCGGCGGCGAAGGCGGAGTCCTCCGCGGCCAGCTCGCGGGCCGCCGCGAGGTCGTCGCGGGCAGCGGCCAGCGCGCGGGCAGCGGCCACGACCTGGCCCAGCTCCGCGTAGCGCCGACCCAGCTTGCGGGCACGTCCGGGATCGGCGTGGATGGCGGGATCGGCGAGCTGCTCCTCGATCTCCGCGTGCTCCATGAGCAGCGCGTCGACCGAACGCTCACCAGCGGTTCCGGTGGTCATTGCGCGCCTCCTCTCCGTACCCGAACACGACGACGGCGCCCACCGATGATCGGTGGGCGCCGTGGTCGGAGCTACTTCTTCGCGGCGCGCTTGCCGTAGCGGGCCTCGAAGCGGGCCACGCGGCCACCGGCGTCGAGGATCTTCTGCTTGCCGGTGTAGAACGGGTGGCAGGCCGAGCAGATCTCGACGGTGATGTTGCCGCTGCGCTTGGTGCTGCGCGTGGTGAACTGGTTGCCGCAGTTGCAGGTGACCTGCGTCTCGACGTAGTCGGGGTGGATACCGGAGCGCACGATGGGTCCTCTCGATGTGGCCGCCGGGTCCCTGAGCAGGGTGAACCGGAGCCGGTACGTGTTCGGTTCATTGAACCACCGCGCCCGCCCCCGAATTCCACAGGGGCGGGCGGGAGGCGGTCAGTCGAGCTCGCTGCCAGGCGCGTTCTTCGCCACCTGCATGAGGAACTCGATGTTGGTGCGGGTCTTCTTCAGCTGGGTGAGCAGCAGGTCGATGGCCTGCTGGTCGTCCAGCGCCGAGAGCACGCGACGCAGCTTCACCATCACGGCGTACTCGTCGGGCGACATCAGCAGCTCGTCCTTGCGGGTGCTGGAGTCGCCGACGTCGATGGCCGGGAAGATGCGCTTGTCGGCGATCTTGCGGTCGAGCTTGAGCTCGGCGTTGCCGGTGCCCTTGAACTCCTCGAAGATCACCGTGTCCATCGTCGACCCGGTCTCGACGAGCGCCGTCGCGAAGATCGTCAGCGAGCCGCCGTCCTCGATGTTGCGGGCCGCGCCGAGGAACCGCTTCGGCGGGTACAGCGCCGTCGAGTCGACACCACCGGACAGGATCCGGCCCGACGCCGGCGCCGCCAGGTTGTAGGCGCGGCCCAGCCGGGTGATGTTGTCGAGCAGCACGACCACGTCGTGGCCCATCTCGACCAGGCGCTTCGCGCGCTCGATCGACAGCTCGGCGACCGTGGTGTGGTCCGTCGGCGGCCGGTCGAACGTGGACGCGATGACCTCGCCCTTCACCGACCGCTGCATGTCGGTGACCTCCTCGGGGCGCTCGTCGACGAGCACGACCATGAGGTGGCATTCGGGGTTGTTCGTGGTGATCGCGTTCGCGATGTTCTGCATGATCGTGGTCTTGCCCGCCTTCGGCGGCGACACGATCAGCGCCCGCTGGCCCTTGCCGACCGGCATGACCAGGTCGATCACGCGGGTGGTGAGCTTGTGCGGCTCGGTCTCCAGGCGCAGCCGCTCGTTCGGGTAGAGCGGGGTGAGCTTGGTGAACTCCGGCCGGTTGCGCGCCTGCTCGGGGTCCTGCCCGTTGATCGAGTCGACGCGGACGAGCGGGTTGAACTTCTGCCGGCTCTGCTCGCCCTCGCGCGGCTCGCGCACCGTGCCGGTGATCGCGTCGCCGCGGCGCAGCCCGTACTTGCGGACCATCGACAGCGACACGTACACGTCGGTCGGGCCGGACAGGTAGCCGGTAGTCCGCACGAAGGCGTAGTTGTCGAGGATGTCGACGATGCCGGCGACGGGCAGCAGCACGTCGCCGTCGCGCACCTCGGTGTCGACGGTGTTCTGGCCGCCGGCGCCGCCGGGGCGCTCGCGGTCGCGGCCCCGCCTGCGGTCGCGGAAGCGCCGCCCGCGGCGACCGCGGCCGTCGCCGTCCTCGTCGTCGTCATCGCCGGGGCGGTTGTCGCGCGGCCCGCGGTTGTCGTTCTGGCCGCCGGCCTGCGGCTGGTTGCCGCCCTGCTGGTTGCCCTGGTTGTTGCGGTTGCGACCGTCGCGGTTCTCGCCGCGGCCGCCCTGCTGGCGGTCGCCCTGCTCCGGCGCCTTCTCCTTCTCCGGGGCGACGGACGGGGCCTCGCCCGCGTCGGCGACGGATTCGGCGCGGCGGCGGCGCTGGCGGCGGCTCTGGCCGTCGGCGGGCTGCTCGCCCTGCTCGGCCGGCGTCTCCGCCGGGGCCTCGACGGGCGCGGCGGCAGGAGCCTCGACGGCCGGTGCCTCGGCGGCGGGCGCGGACCCGTTCGTGCTCGGCTCGGCGGCCGGCGTCGGGTCGGGTGCGCCTGCGGGGCGCGACGCGACGCGCCGGCGGCGGGTCGGGCGCTCGGCGGGCGCCTCTGCCGCAGCGGCGGGCGCAGCGGCGGGCGCAGCGGCGTTCTCGCTGGTGGCGGGCGTCGGGTCGGCCAGCGACAGCTGCCCGGACGGCTCCGCTGCCGCAGCCTTCGCCGGCTTCGCGGCCTTCGGCGCCTTGACGGCCGGGGCGCCGGCCTGGCGCTCCTTGATCGCGGCGATCAGGTCGCCCTTCCGCATGCCCGCGATGTCGGGGATGTTCAGCTCTCCGGCCAGCGCCCGGAGCTCGGCCAGCACCATTCCGGTGAGGCCACCCCGCTTCTTGGGTGCTGCAGGTGCCTCGGTGCTGACGAGATCGGTCTCGCTCAACGATTGTCCTTCCTGACCTACCGGGCGTCGGCCCGGGTCAGCGGATCTCACACTTCGCCCGGGCGGTGTGCCCAGGCGGTGCCGGTCAACGGATCGCGGGAGATGCGGCCGCACCGGCGCTGGCCGGCGATCACTGCGACGTCCGACGGGAGAAGGCCGCTCGGACCGAATGCCCGATCGCGCACACCACAGGTGGTGCGTGCGATACCCCGGTTGATTCGAGCCCGGCTCGAGTGGCCACGCAGGAGACGCGTGGATCGCCGTTGCGCCTGTGAGGGTAGACGGCCCGTCCCGTGGAGGGCAACAAGACCCCCCGGAGTCTGGTGATCAGCCGGTTTCCACGACGACGCCGGTGTTGTCGACGGGCAGCGGCAGGGCGGTGAAGCCGCCGATGTCGATGCCGTCGGGCACCGTCGCGTCACTGGTGAGCGCCAGCACCGTCGGGCCCGCGCCGGAGATGGCGGCGGGCACGCCGGCTGCGCGCAGCGCGTCGACGAGATCGGCCGATTCCGGGTAGGCGGGGCGGCGGTAGCCCTGGTGCAACCGGTCCTCGGTGGCCGCCATCAGCAGCGCGGGACGCTGCGTGAAGGCGAGCACGGCGAGTGCGGTGCGGCTGCCGGTGAAGGCCGCGTCGACCAGCGGCACCCGCTCGGGCAGCAACCCGCGCGTAGTGGACGTGAGCGACTCGACCCCCGCGACGAGAGCCACCGGACGGATGTCGCGGTGGACCTCGAGGGATACAGCGTGAAAGCGCTCCGCGGTATTCCCAGGGGTCTCCCAGGCGACCACGAACCCGCCGTACAGGCTCGCCGCCGCGTTGTCGGCGTGCCCTTCCATACCGGCGGTGACCTGCAGCAACGTGTCGCGCTCCGCCTCGGGATCACGCCCAGAGAGCACGATCGCGGCGACCGCACCGGCCACCGCGGCGGCGGCCGAGCTGCCCAGCCCGCGCGAGTGCGGGACCGCGTTGCGGCAGCGCAGCGCGATCCCGGCGGGCATGCTGCCGTCGTCGGTGGCGCCGCTCATGTTCCAGGCGGTGCGCATCGCGCGGACGACGAGGTGCCGCTCGTCGCACGGGACGGCGCCGGCGCCCTCCCCCGTCACCTCGACGCGGACGTCGGCGGTGTCGAGCGCGCTGACCTCGACCTCGTCGTACAGGCCGAGGGCGAGCCCGAGCGAGTCGAAGCCCGGTCCGAGGTTCGCCGACGACGCCGGCACCCGCACCAGCACCTCGCGCGGGGTGCCCATCAGGCGAGGTCCAGCGCCGCCGCGACCGCGGCCGGGTCGATCGGCACGACGTGCGGCTCGCCGGCCGCGAGCAGCGCGGTGTCGGGGTCCTTGAGGCCGTGGCCCGTGACCGTGCACACGACGAGCGAGCCGCGCGGCAGCGTCCCGTCGGCCGCGGACTGCAGCAGCCCGGCCACGCTCGCCGCCGACGCCGGCTCCACGAACACCGCCTCGCGCGCCGACAGCAGCCGGTACGCGTCCAGGATCTCGTCGTCGGTGACGGCCTTGAACTGGCCGTTCGACTCGTCGCGGGCGGTCACCGCGCCGTGCCAGGACGCCGGGTCGCCGATGCGGATGGCCGTCGCGATCGTCTCCGGGTGCCGCACCGGGGCGCCGTGCACCAGCGGGGCGGCGCCGGCCGCCTGGTAGCCGAACATGCGCGGGGCGGCGGCGATCAGGCCGTCGGCGAGGTAGCCGCGGTAGCCGGCCCAGTACGCCGTGATGTTGCCGGCGTTGCCGACGGGCAGGCAGTGCACGTCGGGCGCGCGGCCCAGCACGTCGCATATCTCGTAGGCGGCGCTGGCCTGGCCCGCGATGCGGGTGGGGTTCACCGAGTTGACCAGCGCGGCCACCGGGTACTCCGCCGAGGTCTTGCGGGCCAGCTCCAGGCAGTCGTCGAAGTTGCCCTGGACCTGCACGATCCGCGCGCCGTGCGCGACGGCCTGGGCCAGCTTGCCGAGCGCGATCTTGCCCTCGGGGACGAGCACGGCGCACGTCATGCCGGCCCGCGCCGCGTACGCCGCCGCCGACGCCGACGTGTTGCCCGTGGACGCGCAGATGACGCCCTGCGCACCGTCGGCCAGCGCCGCGGTGACCGCCATCGTCATCCCGCGGTCCTTGAACGAACCGGTCGGGTTGGCGCCGTCGACCTTCAGGAACACCTCGCAGCCCGTGCGCTCCGACAGGTGCGGCGCCGGCAGCAGCGGCGTGCCGCCCTCACCTAGCGTGACGATCTCCCACCCGTCCTCGACGGGCATGCGGGAGCGGTAGGCCTCGATGACCCCCGGCCATCGGGCAGAAGCCACATTCGTGCTGGTCATGCGCCTGCACCTTTCCTGCCCAGGTCCTCGACCCGCAGCACGCTCTCCACCCCGCGGACGGAGTCGAGGCCGGCCAACCGCTCCACCGTGGTGGCGAGCGCCTCCTCGGGGGCGGCGTGGGTGACCACGACCAGCCGCGCCGAGCCGTCCACCGTGCTGCCGTCGCCGGTCTGGCGGACGGCGGCGATGCTCACGCCGTGCCGGGCGAACTCGCCGGCGATCGCGGCCAGCACGCCGGCGCGGTCGGCGACGTCGAGGCTCACGTGGTAGCGCGTCGGCACGGCGCCGATCGGCTGCACCGGAAGGCTCGCGTAGGCCGAGTCGCGCGATCCGCGGCCCCCGACGACCTGGTTGCGGGCCACCGCCACCAGGTCGCCGAGCACGGCGCTCGCCGTGGGGGCACCGCCGGCACCCTGCCCGTAGAACATCAGCTGGCCGGCCGCCTCCGCCTCGACGAACACGGCGTTGAACGCGTCGTCGACCGACGCCAGCGGGTGCGCCGCCGGGATCATCGCCGGGTACACGCGCGCCGAGACGGCCTCCACCCCGCCCGTCTCGACCCGCTCGCAGATCGCCAGCAGCTTGATCACGCAGCCCATGCCGCGGGCCGCGGCGATGTCGGCCGCCGTGACGTGCCGGATGCCCTCGCAGTACACGTCCGCCGAGGTCACGCGCGTGTGGAACGCCAGAGAGGCGAGGATGGCGGCCTTCGACGCGGCGTCGTAGCCGTCGACGTCGGCGCTCGGGTCGGCCTCGGCGTAGCCGAGCCGGGTGGCCTCCTCCAGCGCATCGGCGTAGCTCGACCCCGACGCCGTCATCGCGGAGAGGATGAAGTTGGTGGTGCCGTTGACGATGCCCGCGACGCGGGAGATCCGGTCGCCCACCAGCGACTCGCGCAGCGGCCGCAGCAGCGGGATCGCCCCCGCGACCGCGGCCTCGTAGTACAGGTCGGCGCCCGACGCGTCCGCGGCCTCGGCCAGCGCCGCACCGTCCTCGGCCAGCAGCGCCTTGTTCGCCGAGACGACCGACTTGCCCGCCTTCAACGCCTCCAGCAGCAGCGTGCGCGCCGGCTCGATGCCGCCGATCACCTCGACCACCACGTCGACGTCGTCGCGCGTGACCAGGCCCTGCGCGTCGGTGGTGAGCAGCTCGCCCAGCTCGGGGTGCTTGTGCGGGCGGCGCACCGCCACCCCGGCCAGCTCGACGGGTGCGCCGATGCGGGCGGCCAGCTCGTCGGCCTGCCAGCGCAGCAGCCGCACCACCTCGGCGCCGACGGTGCCGCAGCCCAGCATCGCCACCCGGATCGGTTCGGGGCTCACGAGTCCACCTCCAGCCGGAACTGGTCCTCGATCGTCTCCCGGCGCAGCAGCACCCGGGCCTCCCCGTCGCGCACGGCCACCACCGCCGGTCGCGGCAGCCGGTTGTACGAGCTCGCCATCGCGTAGCAGTACGCACCGGTGCCGGCCAGCGCCACGACGTCGCCCGGGGCCAGGTCGGCGGGCAGCCAGCAGTCGCGCACCACCACGTCGCCGCTCTCGCAGTGCTTGCCCACCACGCGCGACAGCACCGCCTCGCCGGACCCGTCCAGCTCCGAGGAGCGCGACACCAGCCGGCAGTCGTACACGGCGTCGTAGAGGGCGGTGCGGATGTTGTCGCTCATCCCGCCGTCGACGCTGACGTAGCGGCGGCTGCCGTTCGACAGCGGCACGTCCTTGAGCGTGCCGACGGTGTACAGCGTGACGCCGCCCGGACCGGCGATCGCGCGCCCCGGCTCGACGGCGACCGCAGGCGCCTGGAGGTCCGCGGCCGCGCACTCGCGCTTGACGATCGCCCGGAGCTCCTCCGCGAGCGGCACCACGTCGAGCGGGGTCTCACTCGCGCGGTAGGCGATGCCGAAGCCGCCGCCCAGGTCGAGCGTGGTGAGCGCGACGAGCGCGTCGGAGCCGTGCTCCTTGTGCAGCTGCGCGAGGAAGCGCACGACGCGGTGCGCAGCCACCTCGAAGCCCTCGGTGTCGAAGATCTGGCTGCCGATGTGGCTGTGCAGCCCCACCAGCTCCAACCCGTCGGCGGCGAGCACCCGCCGCACGGCCTCCGCGGCGTCGCTCGCCTCGCCGCCGGCGATGGAGAAGCCGAACTTCTGGTCCTCGTGCGCGGTGGCGATGAACTCGTGCGTGTGCGCCTCGACGCCCACGGTGAGCCGCACCATCACCGGGGTGACCACACCGCGCTCGCGGGCGACCGCGTCCAGCCGGACGATCTCGGCGAACGAGTCGAGCACCACCCGACCCACCCGCGCGTCGACGGCCGCGGCGAGCTCCTCGGTCGACTTGTTGTTGCCGTGCAGCGCGATCCGCTCCGGCGGGAACCCCGCCCGCAGCGCAACGGCCAGCTCGCCGCCGCTGCACACGTCCATCGACAGGCCCTCGGCGGCGACCCAGCGGGCGATCTCCGTGCTGAGGAACGCCTTGGCGGCGTAGTGCACCGAATCGGCGCCGAACGCTGCCGCGAACTCGGCAGCGCGGGAGCGGAAGTCCGCCTCGTCGACCACGAACAGCGGGGTGCCGTAGGTCTCCACCAGGTCGCGGACGTCGACACCGGCGATCCGCAGCACGCCGTCGCTGCCGCGCGCCGCGTTGCGCGGCCACACCGACGGGGCCAGCTCGTCGAGCCCGGCGGCGTCGACCGGCCGCGGGCCGGCCGTCTCCGGCGGGGCCTGGATCCCGGCGTGCAGCGGCCCGGCCGGGTGCGCCCTGGTCACATCCGCTCCGGAGCGCTCACACCGAGCAGTTCCAACCCGTTCGCCAGCACCTGGCGGGCCGCGGCGCACAGCGCCAGCCGCGCCCGGTGCAGCTCGGTGATCTCCTCGTCGCCCATCGGCAGCACGCGGCACGAGTCGTAGAACTTGTGGTACGCGCTGGCCAGCGACTCCAGGTAGCGGGCGACACGGTGCGGCTCGCGCAGCTCCGCCGCCGAGGCCACGACCTCGGGGAACTCGCCGATCGTGCGGATCAGGTCGCCCTCGCGCGGGTGCGTGAGCAGCCCGTACTCCGTGCCGGCGGTCAGCCCGACGTCCGCTGCGTTGCGCTGGAGCGACGCCAGCCGCGCGTGCGCGTACTGGACGTAGAAGACGGGGTTGTCGTTGGTGCGCCGGGCCAGCAGGTCCAGGTCCACGTCGAGGGTCGAGTCGACCGACGAGCGGATCAACGAGTACCGCGCTGCGTCCACGCCGACCGCGTCGACCAGGTCGTTCATCGTGACGACGGTGCCCGCGCGCTTGCTCATCCGCACCGGCTGCCCGTCCTTGACGAGGTTGACCATCTGCCCGATCAGCACCTCGACGGTGCCGGGGTCGTCGCCGAACGCCGCGGCAGCCGCGCGCAGCCGCGCGATGTAGCCGTGGTGGTCGGCGCCCAGCATGTAGATGAGCAGGTCGAAGCCGCGGGCCCGCTTGTCGAGGTAGTACGCGAGGTCGCCGGCGATGTAGGCGGGCGTGCCGTCGGACTTGATGACAGGCCGGTCCTTGTCGTCGCCCTCGTCGGTGGACCGCAGCCACCACGCGCCGTCGGCGAAGTACAGGTTGCCCGACGCCTTGAGCCGCTCGACCGCGCGCTCCACCGCACCCGAGTCGTGCAGCGACTTCTCGTGGAACCACACGTCGAAATCGGTGCGGAAGGCGTGCAGGTCGCGCTTGATCTCGTCGAACATCAGCCCGACCCCGACCGTGCGGAACGTCTCGCGGCGCTGCCCGTCGGGCTGGTCGAGCACCCCCGGTGCCGCCGCCACCACCTGCGCGGCGATCTCGCCGATGTAGGCGCCGCCGTACCCGTTCTCCGGGGTCGGCTCGCCCTGCGCGGCCGCGATCAACGAATCCACGAACCGATCGATCTGGCCGCCGGCGTCGTTGAAGTAGTACTCGCGGGTCACCTTCGCGCCGCGTGCGGAGAGCACCCGGCCCAGCGCATCACCCACCGCCGCCCAGCGGGTGCCGCCCAGGTGCAGCGGGCCCGTCGGGTTGGCGGAGACGAACTCCAGGTTCACCACGCGGTCGGCCAGCTCCGCTCCCGTGCCGAACGCGGCACCGGCGGCCAGCGCGTCGGCGACGATGCCGCCCTGCGCCTCGGCGGCCAGGCGCAGGTTGATGAAGCCGGGCCCGGCCACGTCGGCGGCGGCGATGCCGTCGCGGGCGGCGAGGTCGTCGGCCAGCCACTGCGCGAGGTCGCGCGGCGCCACCCCGGCCTTCTTCGCGGTGCGCAGCGCGACGTTCGTAGCGTAGTCGCCGTGGTCGGGGTTGCGCGGTCGCTCGATGCCGACGTCGGCGGGCAGGGCGGAGAGGTCGAGCCCGCGCGCGGTGAGGACGTCGGTTGCGGCGGCCCGGACCAGGTCGGCGAGCAGGGCGGGGGTCACCGCCCGAGTCTAGAAGGTGGCACCTGTGTGACCCTCGGCACGCTGTGCCGGCTCGTCCCGCAAGCGCCGACCCGACGCCACCTCGTCCGTCGTGTGATGCGGGAGCGAGGCGGACGGGCACCCTTCACACCGTTCTCAGGTTGCGTTCCTAGAATCGCCGCGGGATCGGCAAGCGCCGTCCGGGTGACGGCTTGCAGACGGGACGGTTCATGGCCAGCGGCAAGACATCCAAAGCGGCGCGCCGCACCACCCCACCACCGCTCGCGAAGCGGAACTTCCCGTGGGGCGTCGTCACGGCCGTCACGGTGCTGGTCGCCATGGTCGCCGTCATCGGCACGTACGTGGTCATGCGGCAGGGCGAGCAGAAGGCCACCGCCGCCGCGCTCGCCCCGTTCACGCCGTCGGCTGCCAACCCGGACCCCTCGAAGGCCATCCCGGGCATCGTGATCAAGGAGTACGGGGGCGGGGTGCACGTCGGGCCCACCGAGAAGGTCGCCTACACCAACAGCCCGCCGTTCGGCGGCACGCACGACCAGGTGTGGGCGGCCTGCAACGGCGTCGTCTACAACACACCGGTCCGCAACGAGAACATGGTGCACTCGCTGGAGCACGGCGCGGTGTGGATCGCGTACGACCCGACGAAGGTCAGCGGCGCCGCGCTCGACACGCTGAAGGCCAAGGTCGCCGTCCCCTACACGGTCATGTCGCCCTACCCCGGGCTCGACCAGCCGATCTCGCTGCAGTCGTGGGGCCACCAGCTCAAGCTGGCCGACGCGAACGACCCGCGCATCGACCAGTTCATCACCGCCCTGCGCCTGAACGCCAACACCTTCCCCGAGCCCAACGCCACCTGCCAGGAGCAGCCGCAGGCGTTCAACCAGGACTCGCCTCCGCCCTACGAGCCGGCCCCCGCGCCGGGCACCCCGGGCACGCGCGCCGAGGTCGAGCAGGGCGCAGGCGTCGCTCCCGACGCGCCGGTCGGGCAGCCGACCACGCAGCCGACGAAGTGACGCAGACCGAGGTGCGGCAGACCGTCGAGGCCGGTCCCCGGACCGGCCCGTCCCGCGTGCAGAAGATCGTGATCGGCGCGGCCGTCCTGCTGACGGTGCTGCTCGTCGGCGTCGTGGCAGGCGTGCTGCTGCGTCTGCCAGGGCAACCGCAGCCCCCGCCCGGCGCCGACTCCGTCGACGTCGGGTTCGCGCAGGACATGTCGGTGCACCACACCCAGGCCGTGCAGATGGCGTCCTGGGAACGCGACCACACCACCGACCCCCAGCTCAAGCTGCTCGCCACCGACATCGAGGACACCCAGCACGGCCAGGTCGGCCGCATGCAGGGCTGGCTCGACCTGTGGGGCGCCGCCGCCCTGCCCACCGGGCGGTACATGACGTGGATGGCCGACGCACCCGGCCACGACCACATGGAAGCCGGATCCTCCGGGCCCGGAGTCACCCGCATGCCCGGCATGGCGACCTCGGACGACCTCAACCGGCTGCGCAAGAGCACCGGCACCGAGATGGACGTCATCTGGCTGCAACTCATGCTCCGCCACCACGAAGGCGGCGCGTCGATGCTCGCCTACGCCGCCGACCACGCCCAGCTCCCCCAGGTGCGCAACCTCGCCGCCCAGATGCTCTCCGCCCAGGCCTCGGAAGCCGACTACCTGCGCCAACTCCTCGCCCAACACGGCGGGACACCGCTGCCGAACTGACTAGCGGCGTGCGCTAGGCTGATCCAGGTACCGCCCCCGTAGCTCAGGGGATAGAGCACCGCCCTCCGGAGGCGGGAGCGTAGGTTCGAATCCTACCGGGGGCACCATCCGTTGACCTGCGGGTTCCCCGCGCGATATCGCGCGGGGACACGCCGCGTGGGATGGATCGTGGGATAGCTGGCTCTTAGCTTCGCCCCATGCCTTCTCGCAAGCGCCGCCGGCGTGGCCACATCGAGACCCTCCCGAGCGGGTCGCATCGCGCTGTCGTCTACGCGGGTACCCGCTGACCCGCCGGCCCCGCTACCTTCGCTCGGTCGTCGCGACGTACGACGAGGCCGAAAAGGAGCTCACCCGCCTGCAGGTCCAGGTCGACGAGGATCGGCACCCGAAGTCCAACATCACCGTGCGGCAGGCGGTCGAGCGCTGGATGGAGGTCGTCGAGCTGGAGGACACCACCCCGAGCGCTACGAGGACCTGATCCGGCTCTACGTCCTCCCGACGTTCGGCGACCTCCAGGCCGCGAAGCTCGATGCAGAGCCGCTGGAGCACTTCTACGCGTGGCTCCATCGCTGCCGGCAGATGTGCGGCGGCCGGCCACCGCGCGGCCACAGCTGCCGCCGCTCAGCACCAGCACGACCCGGAAGTGCCACTACATCATCCGCGGCGCGCTCGAACGGGCCGTTCGCTGGCAGCATCTTGGCGTCGACAAGGCCGCGATGGCTCTGGCTGACCATGCTCACCGGCCCGCGCCGAGGCGAGGTCTCAGCGCTGCGTTGGCGCCACCTCGACCTCGACCGCGACGTGCTCCACATCCACCACTCCAACGCGCAGCCGAAGGCCGGCCTCAAGGGGAAGGGCACCAAGACCCACCAGGCACGCAAGATCGCCATCGACGAGCACACGGTCTCGCTGCTGGCGACGCATCGGCAGTTGTTCGAGTCGCGCTGCGCCGAGCTCGGCGTCGCGCTCAGCCCCGATGCCTACGTCTTCTCCCCCGCGGTCGACGGCCGCGAGCCGTATCTCCCCCGGCGCGATCAGCCAGCGGTACCGCCGGCTTGCGATCCGCCTGGAGCTGCGGAGCACCCGCCTGCACTCGCTGCGGCACTACAGCGCGACCGAGCTCGTCGCCGCCGGCGTCGACATCCGCACCGTCGCCGGCCGACTCGGGCACGGCAGCGGCGGGGCGACGACCATCAAGGTCTACGCGGCATGGGTGAACGTGGCAGACCGGCGTGCGGCCGTCGCAATGGCGACGATCGTGCCGAAGCCAGTTCCGGCACCAGCTCGCCCTCGTGGTCCATACGAGTCAATCGCGGACGTACTGCGTGAACAGATCTCCTCCGGTGAACTGAGACCCGTGACCTGCTCCCGCCAGTTGCCGAGATTGCCATCGCGAATGCGGTGGCCGTCGGGACAGCTCACCGCCCTCTATCTCGCCTAAAGAAGCCGGCCTGATCGAGGTCACCCGTGACCGTCGAACCATTGTCGGGAGACAAATATCGGGCCTCGTATTGCAGCAGACCCGAGTGCAAGCTTATTTCGGCCCAGCTCCGACAACAAGGATGTCAATTTTCTCCTCGAGCACACCCTTGATGTACTCCTTAGTCGAGTCGGACGCCAGGTCCTTGAAGCACTCGCAGTCGCGCAGCGTGAGACCTGCGTCAACGCAGACCCACACCCCGCATATTCGAAGGAGACGAGCCGTCAGTTTGAACTTGTATGTCGGCCACCCTGCGACCGCAGCGACCTTGTCGGCCACCTGCCCGGCTAAAGCCTTCGCCAGCCTCTGCTCAAGACTGGAGCGACCCATCAGTTTTGCGACGAAGGCGGCCGCCTTGCCGAGGAGAGTTTTCGGCCCGTCAGCCGCCTGGTCAAGATAGGCAGCAGTAGTCGAGAGGCGCTCACAGAACCGGCGGTCCCCTCTTCGTCGCTGAAGTTCCTCCCACAACCGCTCGTTGAGGACTTCGGCCAGCTGATCCGCGACAGCCGCCGACCAACCGTCTTCAACCGCCTTCTCGCCAACATCGAAGGCCGCATCGAAGATCTTCCGCCTGAGTTCTCGTCCGCTTCCATCCCGGCCGGGCGGCATTGATCCAGAGGAGTGCCGGCCGACATCGCGACCACCAGATCGCCTACGCCCAATCGAAGAACCTGCTGAGGTCCCAATATCGGCAGAGCGACGCTGCGAAGGAATACGTCGCGAAAGATCCGACCACCCCGGAGCCGACGGAGGTGGCGCCATCACCCGCGCCCGTACGGACGAACGTCCTCGCCCCGACTGGCCCCGATGATGGTGACAGAACCGTGCCCGCCTCGCGCTCGACACAGGGTTTCTACATCGATTGCCGTCCTGGGTGATGCCTTCGCAGTACTTGACCCCGCCCGCCACAGGTCAAGCATCAACGCTAGGAATGATCAAAGTCACTACGCCAGTCGAGCCCTTTCATCATCCAGGAGATCTCGAAGATCAAGAATCAAACGAGAATGTCAAACCTGATCATTCAGGGCTGCGACAGGAAATGATCAGATCCTACCGGGGGCACCACGGTCGACAGGCCCGCTGCGGCAGCGGTTCGGCGATCAGGGCAGACGGTTGCCACTCGATCCTGTCGAGCGACCTCTTGCCGTGATCACCGAAGCTCAGCGGCGGCCGCCCACTCGTCCAGCAGCCGGCGCTCCTTCTCCGCCGGGAGACCGAAGGACGGGCTGCCGGGCGCGGGGCGGACCTCGCCGCCGCTCCGCAGCCACTCCCACGTGTCCTGCACGGTCTCCGCGAACGGGCGGGTGCGCAGGCCGGCGGCACGCGCCTGCGCGCCCGACACCGCCCAGAAACCCGCCGTGGTCGGCGCGTCCGGAATCCAGAACGGGAGCTCCGTCCAGGGCGCCGCGCCGTGCGACAGCAGGAACGCCTCGTCGATCCACACCGGATCGGCGGAAGCCCCGGTGGCCTGCACGCACGCGTCGACCAGCCCGCCCATCGTCGTGTTCGGCCCGTCGGCGACGGCGTTGTGCAGGCCGCCCGCCTTCGCCTCGACCTGGTCCAGCACGAACGCCGCGAGGTCCCGCGCGTCGATCAGCTGCAGGCCGCGGCCGGGATCACCCGGGGCCACCATCCGTCCGCCGGCGGCAGCGCGGGCGAGCCAGGCGGGCAGCTGGCCGAGGTTGTCGTGCGGCCCGACGATCGACCCGGCCCGCGCCACCAGGGCGGCGTCCCCGAACACCTGCTCGACGGCCAGCTCGCAGCCCCGTTTGTGGACGGCGAGCTTCGCGAGGTCGCTCGCATCGCCCTCCTGGTCCGCCCGCCCTGGCCAGGTCGGCGCCGACTCGTCCTGTCCCGGCGCCTCCCAGCTCCGGTAGACGGCCGTCGTGGAGACGAACGCGTAGGTGGGGGTCGCGTCGGCGAGCGCGCGAGCCGTGCGCAGGACGTGCCTCGGCACGACCCCACCCGGGGTCGACGACGGCGTCGAAGGTGCGGCCGGCGAGCTGCGCGAGGCCGTCGTCGCGTGACCTGTCCCCGCGCAGCGCCTCGACGCCGTCCGCGTCGGGGCCGGTCACGCCGCGGTTGAAGGTCGTGACGTCGTGCCCCCGGTCGAGGGCTTCGCGCACGGTCGCGCGCCCCACGAACGACGTCCCACCGATGATCAGCGCGCGCATGCCAGTCCCCATTCTTGACAACACTTGTTGTCGAGGCGACCATGGTGGAGGCCGTAAACAAGTGTTGTCAAGGAGCCGCCGTGCGAGGCCTGCCCGATGCGCAACGCGCCGAACTGACCGCCGCCGTCGAGCAGCTGGCGTGGACGACGGTGCGCACGACGCTCGACCTCCCTCCGGACGCCGGCCCGGACGTCGACCTTCCGGACGCCGAGCTGCGGAGCCGGTGGCTCGCCGCGGTCACCGCGCTGCTGGCCATCCGCGACAGCGCGGACCTGCTGGCCGGTTCGGCAGCGCTGTCCGCCGCCGAGCGCGGCGCCGACTACCCCGCCATCGGCGACGCGGCGGGCATGACGCGGCAGGGCGCCCGTCGCAAGTGGCCGGGACTGGCCGGCCTCAGCGACGTGCGCCAGCGCAAGATCGCCTGGTGGCAGCGCCACGGCGCCGAGTTCAGGGAGAGCGCCCGGGCGGTGCTGGCGTCGGACGGGCCGCGGCACGCGCTGCTGCGGGAACGGCTCGCCGACATCGAGCACGCCGACCCGGCTCAGCGGATGGACGCGTTCGACATGGCCCTGGTCGACGCCCACGCGGCGGCGATGAGCACCGTCCCTGGCGATCCCGCAGCAGAGCGGGCCAACGGGCTGCTCGCCGCGATGACGGCCGACGCCTACGCCGCCACCAGTCACGCGACGCCGTCGCTCGATCCACATCGGGCCTGCACCTCGGCCGCGTGCACGTCCGAGCCGCTCGTGGAGCTGTGGGGCACGGATCTCGGCGACCGACCCCTGCCGTTCTGCCGGGCCCACGCCGTCGCGGCGATGCAGCGCACGGGGATCCGGATCGTCGCCGCCTACGCGCCCGACGTCGCCCTGGACGTCTTCACCGAGGCGAGCTGAGGCCGTCCCGACGCTGCTCGAGGAAACGCCGCTCGGCATCGGTGGTGGTGAGCTCGATCGCCCGGTCGTACGCGGCCCGGGCAGCGGACGCGTCGCCGAGGCGGCGCAGCAGCTCGGCCCGGGTGGAGTGCAGGTAGCGGTAATTCCCCAGGTCCAGCGCGTCGACGACGGCGAGAGCCGCGGCAGGCCCGTCGGTCTCCGCGATCGCGACGGCGCGGTTGAGCGCGACCACCGCCGACCCGGTCTCCGCCAGGAGGGTGTCGTAGAGGCGGCGGACCTCGGACCAGTCGATCGGGTCCTCGGTCTGCAGCTCGGCGATCGCGGCCTGCAGCGCGTACGGGCCGCGGGCACCGCGAGCCAGCGCCAGGTCGAGCAGCTCCCGTCCCGCGCCGAGCTGCGCCCGGTTCCACAAGGCGCGGTCCTGCTCGGCGAGCGGCACGATCGCGCCGTCGCGGACGCGTGCCGCGCGCCGGGAGTCGTGCAGCAGCATGAGCGCCCGCAGCGCGGTGACCTGCGGTTGCGCCGGCAGGAGCTCGTCGAGCAGGCCGGCCAGCCGGATGGCCTCGGCGGCCAGATCGGCCCGGCCGTCGCCCCAGCCCTGGTTGAAGATCAGGTAGAGGACGGCGAGGACGGTGTCGAGCCGCCCGGGCAGCACCGCCTCGTCGGGCACCCGGAACGGGATGCCGGCGTCGCGGATCTTGGTGCGGGCGCGGGTGAGCCGCCGCTTCATCGTCTCCTCGGCGACGAGGAATGCCCGGGCGATCTCGTCCGTGTCCAGCCCGCCCACCGCGCGCAGGGTGAGCGCCACCCGCGCCTCGGGGGCCAGCGCCGGGTGGCAGCAGAGGAACACCAGCTCGAGGCGCTCGTCGGTGATCATCCCTACCTCCTCCGGCTCGTGCTCGACGGCTTCCGGCGGATCCAGGAGTCGCAGCTTCTCGGCGTGCCGCCGCTCGCGGCGCAGCAGGTCGATGGCCCGGTTGCGCGCGGTCGTGACCAGCCAGGCGCGCGGCACGTCCGGCACACCGTCGACGGGCCACCGCCGCGCCGCGATCGCGAACGCCTCCTGCGCCGCGTCCTCGGCGACGTGCAGGTCGCCGCAGAACCCGACGAGGGTCGCGACGATCCGCGACCACTCCTCGCGGAAGACCTGCTCGATCACCGGTAGTGCTCGGCCAGCGGCCGGACCTCCACGGAGCCGCCCATGCGGACGGCCGGGATGCGGGACGCCAGTTCGAGCGCCGAGTCCAGGTCGGGTGCCTCGATGAGGAAGAACCCGCCGAACACCTCCTTGGTGTCGGCGAAGGGCCCGTCGGTCAGCAGCCCGCCGGCGCGCATCGTCGTGGCCGTGGCGGCCGGCTGCAAGCGCTCCCCGTGCTGGACGCGCCCGTCGTCGCGCACCGCCAGGTACTCGGCGGTGATCGCCGCCCGCTGGGCGTCGTCGAGGCCGTCGTAGGCGCCGGGGCGCTCGTTGATCAGGAGTGCGTACCTCATCGGCCGCCCTTTCGCGCGTAGACCTGGCGCAGCGCACCCCCGCCCGCTTCCTCGCTCGACACCAGCTCCAGGTCGATGGGCGCGGTGGCGGCATCGAAGATCCGGTGCCCCTTGCCGACCACCAGCGGGAACACGACCAGCCGGAACTCGTCGACGAGATCGTGCGCGACCAGCTGGTCGACGACGCTACCGCTGCCGACCACGACCACGTCCTGGTGGCGGGCCCGCTCCCGCACGACGTCGAGGAGATCCCCGTCGAGCAGGGTCGAGTTGGCCCAGGCGCTGACGTCGGTGAGCGTGCGGGAGACGACGATCTTCTCCATGGCGGCGAGTGCGCGGGCGAAGTCGTCCTCGCGGCTGGCGAAGATCCCGCCCAGCAGCTCCCAGGTGGCGCGGCCGAGCACCTTCACCCCGGTCTGCAGCACGGTGCCCAGCCGGAACTTGTCGCCGGCGACGGCGTCGGGCCCGTAGCGGAACATCCAGCCCCCGTGCGGGGTGCCGTTGGAACCGTCGGGGTCCTCGGTGACCCCGTCGAGCGTGACGAACTCGCCGACGATGACCTTGGGCATGGTGTCCTCCTCCGTGGGGGTCGATTCACCAGGGGGACGAGCGGTCGTCGCGGCAGGGGACAGCTCAAGAATGTGAGCCGGATCACATCCGTCCTCCGAGCTCGGGATGCCGCTCCCCCGCGCGCGGAGGCCCGGACCTGCGCCGATGTGACCGGTGCGGGCATGCACCGCTCCCGAGTCACCGCAGGCCTGGGCGCGCGGCCGCGACGCTCGCCGCCGCGGGCGGCGTGCGTCCGACACCTGCAGGCTCAGACGTCCGCGATCCCGAGCCGCTCGGCGAGCATCCGGCGCCCGTCGTCGGTGACGGCGAGGGCCCTGCGGCGGCGCGTCGGCGCGAGCCAGCCCTGATCGATCAGCGCGCTGAGCAGCGTGGCGCCGAGGCGGCCGCCGAGGTGGTGGCGCTGCTCGCTCCAGTCGAGGCAGAAGCGCAGCAGCGGCCGGCGGGCGCCGTCGTTGCGCAGCGCGTCGACGTCGACGCCCAGCCCGGCGAGGACGGGACCGGCCGCAGGCCCGAGCCGGTACGGATGCGTGCGCAGGGGCGCGGAGATCGGGTCGTCGGGTCGGCGACGCGTGTCGGGCACGTCGTCGGTCGGTTCGAGGGCGCCCCGCTCGACGAGCGCCGCGGTGACGGCGACACCGGCGCGACCGGCGAGGTGATCGTAGCAGCTCCGGGCGTGCCGCAGCGCGGCTGCGTGGTTGTGTTCGCGCAGCGACCGGACCGGCCGCTGCGGTGCCAGCGCCATGAGCGCCTCGAGGGCCGCGGCGACCTGCCGGTTGGCGAGCCGGTGGTAGCGGTAGCGGCCGGAGCGCTCGACCTCGACGAGCCCGGCGTCGTGGAGCTGGGCCAGGTGCGCGCTGGCCGATGACGGCGAGACGCCTGCCTCGTCGGCGAGCACCGAGGCGGCGAGCGACCGCCCGTCGGCCAGCGCCGCGAGGATGCGGGCCCGCGCCGGCTCGGCGAACATCCGGGCGACCGCGGCGACGTCGTGGTCGGTCATGCCGTCGAGTGTCCCGCGCCGACGCTTCGGCCGCGGCTGAACTGTCCGCGGGCCAGACTCGAACGATGCAGAACCGTCCGACAGCGATCCTCGTCGTGATGTGCGCTGGCATGTTCCTGGTGCTCCTCGACGTCACCGTCGTCAACGTGGCGCTGCCGTCCATCGGCACCGACGTCGGCGCCGATGCCGCCGCGACCCAGTGGATCGTCGACGCCTACGCCGTGGCCATCGCGGCTCTGCTGCTCGCCTCCGGCACGCTCGGCGACCGGGTCGGCCACCGCCGCGTCGTCGTCGCGGGGCTG
Source organism: Pseudonocardia sp. CA-107938 (assembly GCF_050936315.1). Taxonomy (NCBI): domain Bacteria; kingdom Bacillati; phylum Actinomycetota; class Actinomycetes; order Pseudonocardiales; family Pseudonocardiaceae; genus Pseudonocardia; species Pseudonocardia sp. CA-107938. Next base: position 362,848 of record NZ_JBNJNA010000001.1, read on the forward strand.
GTCGTGTTCGGCGCGGCGTCCGCCGCGTGCGGGCTCGCCCCGTCGACGGGCGTGCTGATCGCGGCCAGGGCCGCCCAGGGTGTGGGTGCGGCGCTGCTGCTGCCGGGCACGCTCGCCGTCGTCACCGACACGTTCCCCGACCGCGGCGCGCGCGCCCGTGCGCTGGGGATCTGGGCCGGGGTGTCGTCGCTCGCGCTGCCCGCCGGGCCGCTGCTCGGCGGCGGGCTGGTCAGCGCGGCCGGGTGGCGCTGGGTGTTCCTGGTGAACCTCCCGGTGGTGGCCGCCGCCGTGGTCGCGGTGCTGCGGCTCGTGCCGACCGGGAAGCGCCGCCCCGAGCGGCGCGCCGACCTGCCGGGGACCGCCCTCGCCGCGGCCGGGCTGGGTGCCGCCGTGTTCGCCGTCATCGACGTCGGGCACCACGGGTTCCAGGCCGCCGGGATCACGGCGCTGATCGTGGCACTGGGCTGCGCGACCGGGTTCGTGCTGCGCGAGGGCCGGGCGGACGACCCGATGGTGCCGCTCGGGGTCCTGCGCCGCCCGTCCTTCGCCGGTCCGAACGTCGCCGCCGGAACGATGAACCTGGTGCTCAACGGGTTCCTCTTCGTCACGACCCTGTTCCTGCAGCACGTCCTGCACGCCGACCCGCTCGCCGCCGGGATCGCGCTCCTGCCCATGTTCGTCCCGCTCGCGGTGCTCGCGCCCGTCGCGGGACGGGCGACCGCGCGGTGGGGCGCCCGGCCGCCGCTGGTCGTCGGCGCGCTGGTCGCCGCCGCCGGGGCCGCGTGGTTCGTCCGGGTCGATCCCGGCAGCGGCTACGCGGTCCTGCTGCCTGCGCTGCTCGGGCTCGGGATCGGCGCAGGGCTGTTCACCGCGCCGGTGGTGTCGGCGGCCGTCTCCGCCGTGCCCCCGGACCGGTCCGGCCTGGCCAGCGGCATCACCAACACCGCCCGCCAGGCCGGCACAGCACTAGGAGTCGCCGTGTTCGGCGCGGTCGCCGCCGCCACCGCGCCGGCCCCGCAGTTCGTCCAGGGGTTGCACGTGCTCGCCGTCGTCGGCGCGGTGGCGTGGCTCGCCGTCGCCGGGCTCGTCGCCGTGACCGTCAGACGATGACGGCCAGCGCGATCCCGGCGACCCCGCTGTCGTGCTCGGCGGGCCCGAACACGACCTGGTCGGCGCGGGCGGCCGCGCGCAGCGCCTCGGCGACCTCCGCGGCCAGCGTCCGGGCCGGGTCGGCCGGGGCGTCGAGCACCAGCGTCGCGATCCGCGCGTTGGCCGAGAGCCGCTCGCGGGAGCGCAGCACGCGCACCGCGTCCAGCATCGTGACCATCTGCTCGATCGCGCTGCGGTCCCCCACCCACGCCGGGTCCGGCTGCGGCCAGTCCGACACGTGGATGCTCGCGACACCCTCCGTCTCGGCGTAGAACCGCTGGTAGAGGTGCTCGGTGACGAACGGCGCGAAGGGCGCGAACAGGCCGAGCACCACGCGGTAGGCCGTCCAGAGCGTCCACCGGGCGCTGGCGCGATCGGCATCGGTGTGCCGTTCCGCATCGACGAACCGGTCCTTCACCATCTCGATGTACCGGTCGCACAGGATCGACCAGAAGAACCGGGACGCCGCCTTGTAGGCACCGGTGACGTCGAACCCGTCGAACGCCGCCGTGACCTGCTCGACGGTCTCGGCGAGGTGCGAGAGCAGCCACCGGTCGACGGCGGTGCACTCCGCCACCGGCAGGCTCGCCGGCTCGACCCCGTCCAGGTTGAGCTGGACGAAGCGCCCGACGTTCCACAGCTTGACCGCCAGCTTGCGGCCGGCCCGCACGTCCTTCTCCGAATAGCGCAGGTCGTGGCCGATCCGCGCCGAGGTGGCCCACAGGCGCAGCGCGTCGGCGCCGTAGCGGTCGATGACCTGGTCGGGCACGTAGCGGTTGAAGCCGTCGGCGGTCGTGGACTTCTCCAGGTCCCGCTTGGCGATCTTCTTGCCCTGCTCGTTCAGGCCCCAGCCGGAGATCATGACCGTGCGCCACGGCACGCGGCCGAACAGGAACTCCGACTGGACGACCGAGTAGAACAGCCAGGTACGGATGATCTCGAACGCCTGGACGCGCAGGCTCATCGGCGCAAGCGCAGGATCCGGCTCCCCGGTCGCCCACCCGTCGTTGATCTGCGGTGACAGCGACGACGTCATCCAGGTGTCCATGACGTCGCGCTCCGGCTCCAGGTCGGTGCCGCCGCAGTGCGGGCACGCGGCCGGGGCGTCGGTCAGCGGGTCGACCGGCAGCTGCTCCCGCTCCGCCAGGACGACCTCGGCACAGCTGCCGCAGTACCAGACCGGGAACGGGACGCCGTAGTGCCGCTGCCGGCTGATGTTCCAGTCCCACTTCAGCCCGTCGATCCAGTCCTCCAGCCTGCGCTTCATGAACGGCGGGATCCACGTCAGCTCGTCGGCGCGGGCGCGGAACCGGTCGCGGTGCTCCTGGACGGCGACGAACCACTGCGGGCGGATCTGGAACTCGACGGGCGTGAGGCAGCGCTCGTGGACGCCGACGACCTGCCGCAACGACGTGCTCTCCCCCAGCGCGCCCGCGTCCTTCAGCAGCTCGACGACGACGCTGCGCGCGTCCAGGACCGAGCGGCCGGCGAGCGGGCCGGCCAGCTCGTTCAGCCGCCCGTCGGGTTCGAGGACGATGCGCAGGTCGAGCTGGTCGCGACGCCACTTGGCGACGTCCTCCGCGTCGCCGAACGTGCAGACCATCATGAGGCCGGTGCCGAACGCCGGGTCGACCGACTCGTCGGCCCGGATCGGCACCTCGTGACCGAAGATCGGCACCCGGGCCGTGCCGCCGACGAGGTCGCGGTGGCGCTCGTCGGAGGGGTGGCAGTAGAGCGCGACGCAGCCGGGCAGCAGCTCCGGGCGGGTGGTGGCGATGACGAGCCCCTCCCCGAACGCGACCCGGTACATGCGGCCCTTGCGCTCGTGGTCCTCCACGTCGGCCTGCGCGAGGGAGGTGCGGCACTCGGGGCACCAGATGATCGGGTCGTTGCGGCGGCGGACCAGCCCGGCCTCGTGCAGGGTGACGAAGCCGGTCTGCGCGGTGCGCCGGCTGCGCTCGCCGATCGTCGAGTAGAGCAGCGACCAGTCGACCGACAGGCCGACCCGCCGCCACAGGTCCTCGTACCGTGCCGCGGTCGTCCGGGTCTCCGCCAGGCAGAGCTGCACGAACTCCGCGCGGGGCGTGTCGGCGGCCTTGATGCCGTACTTCTGCTCGACGTAGCGCTCGGTCGGCAGCCCGTTGTCGTCGAAGCCCATCGGGTAGAAGATCCGCTCGCCACGCATCCGCCGGTAGCGGACGACGAAGTCGGGCTGCGAGTAGCTCATCGCGTGCCCGACGTGCAGGTGCGACGCCGAGACGTACGGCGGCGGCGTGTCGACGCTGAATACGGGACCGGTGCCGGTGGGGTCGAAGCGGTAGATGCCGCGCTCCTCCCACAGGAGGCGCGCTTGCGTCTCGATGGCGGCGTGGTCGTACTCGTCTGCGTCCATGGTGGCGGCAGGTTAGCGTCGCAGCACAGCCTGTGACGTGCGATTTTCCTGCTCAGCGCTCGCGGGCGGCGCCGGCCGGCCACACCACGACGACGTCCATCCCGGCCTCCCGAGCCCGCCGCACGGCGTCGGCGGTGCCGCCGCGCCCGTCAGGAGGGGAGCCGTCCCAGACGGCGACGAGCCGCTGCACGTGCGCCAGCACATGATCGTTCGCGGCCTCGTAGGCGGCCCGGCACGACGCCGCGAACGGCATCGTCACGATCGAGCGGGCGGCCGCGACGAGCGCGTCGAAACCCGGCCGCTCGTGCGCGGCGACGCGTTCGGCGCGGTAGTCGGCGGCCGGCAGCACCACCTCGATCTCGCCGCCGGCGTCGAGGACGGTGCGGGCGAACACCCGGTCGGCCCCGCGAGCCAGGCAGGTCATGCCGAGCACCGGGCGGTCGATCCCGTCGAGCACGGAGCGGATGGCCGAGGCGACGACCGGTTCACTGTCCGCGGTGAGGTTCGAGTGCCCGGTGACGCCGATCCGCACGGTGGCCCTCCTGCCGACGTTGGCTGAAGTGCCCCAGCGTTGACGGGGTTGCCCGCGTCCACAACACCCGAAGGGAGAGGGTGGCAGGCTCGAGCTCATGACCGCGCCCATGCACGTGCCGCGCTTCTTCGTCCGCCAGCGCATCACCCTGATGGTGAACCGGTACGAGATCACCGCTGCGAACCCGGACGGGAGCGAGGGCGCCCTGCTCGCGTTCGCCGAGCAGAAGCGGATGAAGCTGAAGGAGGAGGTCGTCTTCTTCGCCGACACCGCCAAGACCCGGCCCGTGTTCTCCTTCAAGGCCCGGCAGCGCCTCGACGTGCGCGCAGAGCACGACGTCCGCGACGAGCACGGCACCCCCATCGGCTGGTTCAAGAAGGACTTCGGGAAGAGCCTGCTGCGCTCCACCTGGCACCTGTCCGGGCCTGGCTTCGACGCCGTCGGACAGGAACGGCGACCGGCGATCGCGATCCTCCGTCGCGTGTGGGACTTCATCCCCTACCTCGGCGACATCTGGGTGCCGTTCGTCTTCCACTTCGACTTCACCGACAAGGCGACCGGTCGGCCCGTCCTCAGCAGCGAGCGGAAGAAGACCATCCGCGACCGCTACGACGTCACCGTCCCCGACCCGCGCGTCGACTTCCGGCTCGCCGCAGCCATGGCGGTGGCGCTCGACGCGCTGCAGTCGCGCTGATCAGGGACCCAGCAGCGCCGTGGCGTCCTGCCACATCGTCGTCACGATCTCGCCGGCCGGCGCCACCTTGGCGAGCGCCGCGCTCTGCCCGGACCAGAAGTTGACGCGGTCGACGTCGCGTGGCGTGCCCGCCCGCCACTGCGCCACCAGCCGCCGCTGGTGCGGGTACGGCGCGGGTGGCGGGGCGTCCGGCGCCTCCCACGCGGCGACGTACGGGGTGCGGACCGCCCGGCCCAGCCGCCCCGAGTAGGCGCGCGTCGGCACCGTGCCCTCCGGCGCGAGGTCGGCCAACGCGGCCGACCACCGCTCGTCGATCCCCGCCTCCGGACTGCGCAGCAACGCCGTACCCACCTGCACCGCACTCGCGCCGAGGAGCAGCGCCGCCGCGACCCCGCGCCCGTTCGCGATGCCACCCGCGGCGATCACTGGCACCCGCAACCGGTCGGCCAGCCTCGGCACCAGCGCGAACAGGCCGACGACGGTGCGTTCGGCGTCGGCCGGATCGACGGTTCCGCGGTGCCCGCCGGCCTCCATGCCCTGCGCCACCACGGCGTCGGCGCCGGCATCCTCGGCCGCGAGCGCGTCGTCGAGGGTGGTGGCGACGGCGAACCAGGCGATGCCCGCGTCGTGCACGCGCCGCACGTAGTCCGCGTCGAACCTGCCCATGATCGACGAGACCACCGTCGGACGGGCCTCGAGCATCGCCTCGCACTGGTCTGTGAAGTCGGGAGCCGCAGGTGGCTCGGGACCCGGGTCGCCGAGAGTCGCGAGGAAGCGGGCGGCGTCGGCGACGCCCTCGTCGCTGGGGTCGTCGGGGATCCAGTTGTTCAGCTGGACGGGGCCCTCCGTTCCCGCGCGGAAGCGGCGCATCCAGTCCGCGATCTTGTCGGGGCCGTCCAGCAGCACGCCGTTCGCGCCCATCCCGCCTGCCTCGGCCACTGCGATCGACAGCTCCGGCGGGCACGCGCCGGCCATCGGGGCGGTGAGGATGGGCAGCCGCAGGTCGTAGCGGGCGCAGAACTCGGCTACTCGGGCTGGGATGGGCATGGGGGTGAGGGTAGGTGGTTGCGGTCGTTCGGTCTGGTTTCCGGGGCTCTGCCCCGGGCCCCGGCGCCTCCCTCCGGTGGAGCTTTTACGTGCCGGCTCCACCGTCGCTCGGTCGCCCTTCGGGATGCCACATCGCCGGTGGGGAGGCAAGCGATACCGCGGGCTTGCCTCCCCACCGGCGCTGCGGCCTTGCTGTGCACGCCCGACCGACGGTGGAGCCTCATTCGCGGGGATCCGGTGACTTCGCAGAGGTTCGGTGGTCCTCGCAGCAGTTCGAACCTCTGCGACGACGCCTCAGCTTCTGCGAGGATCCCCGATGCCGGCGGCGTGCTTGTCGCCCGGGGCTAAATGGTGTCTGACCTGCGATAATCGGCAGCAGTTCGAACCTGTGTTCGGGTAGAATCAAGGCATGACCGAGAACCCACTCGCCCAGGCCGCGAGCCTGATCGAGCAGGCGTTCACGGCCATTTCCGACAGCCCCGATCCCCTCGCCGCGCTCCTCGTTCTGGAGGGTGTGGCGCGCCAGGTCGACCGGGCGAAGGTCGCCGCTATCGCTGCCGTGGAGCGCGACGGCGTGTTGGCGGAGAAGGGCTACCGCACCACCCTTGCCGGGTTGAAGGATCTGCTCGGCTGGGACCACGACACCGCCCGCCGGCATGTCACCGTCGCCGAACACGTCGGGCCGCGGGTCGCGTTGGATGGCGAGCCGTTGGAGCCGGTGCTCCCGGCGACCGCGGCCGCGTTCACCGATGATGCGGCCACGATGCGGCATGTGGACACCATCGCCGCGCTGATGAACTCCCGGCCCGCGTCGCGGATCAGTCTCGCCGACCGGATCTCCATCGAGGCCAGCCTCGGTGAGGCCGCCCGCACCTTCACCCCGCGGGAAGTCCGGATCATGGGACTGGAGCTGCTCGCCGCCGCCGACGTGGACGGGCCGGAGCCGGATGAGCGGCCCGGCCGCAACGAACTGCAGATGGGTGCCAACGCTGATGGCAGCGGTTGGCTGCGTGGGCAGTTCGAGGACCCGTTGGCGTTCGCGGCGATCCGCACCGCGATCGAGGCCCGCACCCGGCCGACTCCCGAGAACCGGGGCACGACCGCGGCGGAGCGCAACGCGGCGGCCCTGGCGGAGATCTGCGGGTTCGCCCTCGACTTCGACGACACCGGCGAAGTCGCCGGAGAACGGCCTCGCCTGGTGGTCACCATCAACCTGACCGACCTGGAGAACCGGGCCCGCTCCGCCATGCTCGACACCGGCGGCCAGCTCACCCCCGGCCAACTGCGCCGCCTGGCCTGCGACGCCGGCATCCTCCCGGTGCTGCTGGACGAGCGCAGTGAACCGGTCGACATCGGCCGGGCCAGCCGCACCATCAGCCCCCGCCTGCGCCGTGCAGTTGCCGCCCGCGACGGCGGCTGCGCCCACCCCGGCTGCGACCGACCACCCTCCTGGTGCGAAGTCCACCACGTGATCGAGTGGCAACACGGCGGACCGACCGACCTACGCAACCTGGTCATGCTCTGCTGCCAACACCATGACCAAATCCACTCCACCGAGTGGCGCATCGACATGTCGTCCGGGAAACCGAGGTTCATCCCGCCACCCTGGATGACCGACCTCTGGGCCGCGCCATGACCAGGGCAGCACTGTGCCCAGCGCACGGTCTGAGGCTCCACCGTCGATCGGGCGTGCGCAGCAACGCCGCGCCGGTGGTCGGGGTGCAAACACGTCGTTTCGTTTGCGGCCCGGCCGCCGGTGTGGCATCCCGTCAGGGCGACCGATCGGCGGTGGAGCCGACCGCAGGTTTCCCGCTCCACCAGAGGAGGGCCGGGGTTCGGGGCGGAGCCCCGAGACACCACGGCATCCCGCAAGTTCAGGGGCTAGTTGGTGGCTGGGTCGCCGTCCAGCAGCGCGTCCAGCTTCGGGGGCAGGGCGTCGAGGAGGCCGGGGAGGCTCAGGACCGTGATGAAGCCGCCCATCGCGTCGAGGGCGGAGTCGCCGGTCGCGTCGATGTAGATGGCGCGGCCCTGGGTCGCGGCTCTGGTGGTGGCGTAGCTGGGGCTGGCCTTGATCTTCGCTTCCTGGCCGGGTTCGAACATGACCCAGATCAGGGCGTCGGCGTCGATCAGGTCGGGGCGTTCGAAGCTCACGTAGGCGCCGAAGTCGTCGCCGGAGAGCTTGTCGATCTCCGGGTTGACGGTGAGGCCGAGGTCGGTGAGCAGGCGGCCGCGCTGGTCCTTGGTGGCGTAGCCGTACCACTTGTCGGAGAACCAGCCCGCGGTGAGCGCGGTCCTGCCGGCGTACTGCGGGTGCACCGCCTTCACCTGGGCGATCTTGTCCTTGACGCCCTTGACCAGCGCCGCGGCCTCGGCCGGCTTGCCGAGGGCCTGGCCGATCACCTCGGTCTGGACGTCCCACGGGATCGCGTAGTTCGGCACGCCCGCCGGTTGGGCGATGGTCGGGGCGATGGCGCTGAGCTTGTCGTAGTCGCCCTGCTCGAGGCCGCCGTACAGGTCCAGGATCAGGTCGGGACGGTACGAGGCGACCTTCTCGAACTGGACGGTCTGCGAGCTCGGGATCACCGCCGGCAGCGGAGCCCCGTTCAGCTTCGCCGCCGCCCACGGGAAGAGGGCACCGGGCTTCTCGCCGTACCACTCCGACGTCGCGACGGGCACCGTGCCGAGCGCGAGCACGGCGTCCTGGTCGGTGTAGCCGAGGGTGACCACCCGGACCGGCTTGGCCGGGATCGTGGTGCTGCCGAACTTGTGCTGCACGGTCACCGGGAACGTCCCGCCCGCGGACGGCGACGCAGCCGGCGGCGCGGCCGCCCCGCCACATCCGGCCACCAGCAGCGCAGCGGCGGCGGCCACCGCGGCGAACGCGGTCCGCAGGCAAGATCGGGACATCGAGATCCTCTCCCAGGAGATCCAAGCAAGGCCAGCCTAACCAATCAGAGGAGAGTCCCCCTATGCCCCCACGCAGCGGCCCGGAGCGGCGCGCGAACGTGCTGGGCGCGCTCGCCCACCCCGTCACGGACTGCTGGGTGGCCACCGCGGGCACCGACGGCCCGCACCTCGTGCCGCTCACCCTCGCCTGGCTCGACGAGCGGATCGTGCTCGCGATGGCACCGAGCTCCCGCACCGCCCGCAACCTCACCGACAACGGCGTGGCCCGGCTCGGCATCGGCCCCACCCGCGACGTCGCCATGATCGACGCCGTCGTGGAACGCAGCATCGACGCGGCCGGCGAGCTGGCCGAGCGCTACGCCGCCGTCGCCGGGTGGGATCCACGGTCCCACCTGAACGTCCTCTTCGTCCTGCGCCCGGAACGGATCCAGGCCTGGCGGGAGGTCGACGAGCACCCCGGCCGCACCCTCATGCGCGACGGGACATGGCTGGTCTGATCAGGCGAAACCCGGCACCCACCGCTCGACGATCGCGCGCGCGGCGACGGTGACGTCGAGCTGGGCGAGGATGTTCATCCAGCCGCCCAGCACCCGCAGCACCAGCACGTGCTCGGCGGGCAGGTTGAGGGCGCGGGCGGTCTGGGTGAACGCGCGGTTGGTGGGGTTGGCCACGCGCGCGCCCTGGCGCGCCATCCAGGCCCGCGTGAAGTGGAACGCGGGCACGCGCAACGGGTCGGCGAGCGCCCCGATCCAGCGCAGCACGTCCGCCTCCTGCGCGCTGGGTGCCACGAAGCCCTCCCGCCGCAGCAACGCCATGAGCTGCTCCGACTCGCTGCGCGCGGTGTGCCGGAGGATCTCCACGAGCACCGGCGGGATGCCGTCGGGCAGCTGCGCGACCGCCCCGAAGTCGACCATGGCGAGCCGCCCGTCGGGTTGCACCATGAAGTTGCCGGGGTGCGGGTCGGCGTGCAGCAGGCCCAGCCGGCTCGGCGTGGAGAACATGGTCTCGATGATCGTGTGCGCCCAGCCGTCGCGACGGGCCTGCTCCGCGGCGTCCGCCGCCGGACGGCCGATGGAACGCCCCAGTGGCTCGCCCTCCACCCACCCCGTGACCAGCACCTTCGGCGCCGACGCCACCACCGCCGGCACCGAGACGGCCGGGTCGGCGGCGAACGCGGCCGCGAACGCGCGTTGCCGGTCGGCCTCCAGCCGGTAGTCGACCTCCTCCAGCATCCGCGCGCGCAGCTCCGCGATCAGGGCCTTCGCGTCGAGCCCCGAGAACACCGCGCCGACCAGGCGGGAGAACCGCTGCAGCTGGCGCAGGTCGGCGTCGAGCGCGACGTCGGCGCCCGGGTACTGCACCTTGACGGCGACGTCGCGGTCGGGCCGCCCGTCGCGCCCGCGCCACACGGCGCGGTGCACCTGCCCGATGCTGGCCGCCGCGACGGGCTCGTCGGCGAACTCGGCGAACCGCCCCCGCCAGCCGCTGCCCAGCTGCTCGGCGAGCATCCGGTGCACGTCGCGGACGGGCATGGGCGGGCCCGCGGTCTGCAGCTTCGCCAGCGCGTCGTGGTAGGGCCCGGCGAGCTCGGCGGGCACCATCGCGTCGTACACGGACAGCGCCTGGCCCAGCTTCATCGCGCCGCCCTTGAGCGTGCCCAGCACGGCGAACAGCTGCTCGGCGGTGCGCGCGGCAGCGGCCGCGGAGGCGTCCTCGTCCGGTCCGCGGACCAGCGAGCGACCCCAGCCGGCAACGGCCCGGCCAGCGATCGACAGCGGCAGCGACGCCAGCTGCGCGGACCGGCCGACACCCTGGGGGATCTCGTCGCGAGCCATAGGAAGATCAGGGTACGGACCGGATGACCTGCGCAGCACAGGCGTGCCACGATCTCCGACGTGCAGTTCGCGATCCTCGGCCCGCTCGCGGTCACCGGGGACGACGGCGCGCCGATCACGGTCGGCGGACCCCGCCCGCGCGCTCTGCTGGTGCTGCTCGCGATGGCGGCCGGACGCACCGTGGGCGTCGACCGGATCGTCGACGGCCAGTACGGCGAGCACCCGCCCGCCGGGGCCGCCAACGCGGTGCAGGCGCACGTGTCGCGGCTGCGCCGCGCGCTCGGCGGCGACGCGGTCGAGTTCGGCCCGGGTGGCTACCGGCTCGCCGTCGATCCCGACGACGTGGACGTGGCACGGTTCGCCCGGCTCGCCGCGGACGGGCGGGCGGCGCTGGCCGCCGGACGGCCCGCGGACGCGGCCCGTCTGCTGCGCGCCGCGCTGGCGCTCTGGCGGGGCGACCCGCTGTCCGACCTGCCGGATTCCCCGGCCACGGCCGCTGCGGTCGCCGGTCTCGCCGAGCTGCGCGTCGGCGCGGCCGAGGACCTCGCCGAGGCCGAGCTCGCGCTCCCGGGCGAGCCATCGATCGCCGAGCTGCGGGAGCTGGTGGCCGCGCACCCGCTGCGGGAACGGCTGCGCGGACTGCTGGTCCGGGCGCTGCACGCCGCGGGCCGGCAGGCCGAGGCCCTCGCCGAGTACGAGCGGGTCCGCCGGCTGCTGCGCGCCGAGCTGGGCACCGACCCGTCGCCGGAGCTGGCGGCCGTGCACCGCGCCCTGCTGCAGGCCGACCGACCGGCGGCCGGACCGCGCCGTCGGGTACCCGCCGCCGTCAGCACGTTCGTCGGACGCACCGCCGAGCTGGCCCGGCTCGCCGACCTCGCCGCCGGTGCGCGGCTGGTCACCGTGCTGGGGCCGGGCGGCACCGGCAAGACCCGGCTCGTCACGGAGTGGGCGCCGCGCACCGCCTGCTTCGTCGACCTCGCGCCCCTCACCGACTCCGCGCAGGTGCCCGCGGCGGCGCTGGTCGCGCTCGGCCTGCGCGAGCCGGGGTTCGGTGCGCCTGCCGACCCGGTCGGGCTGATCGGCACGGCGCTCGCCGCCGATCCGGCGGTGCTGGTGCTGGACAACTGCGAGCACGTGCTCGCCGGCGCAGCCGGCCTGGCGAGGGCGGTCCTCGGCGCCGCGCCGGACGCCCGCGTCGTGGCGACCAGCCGGGCACCGCTCGGTGTCACCGGCGAGACGTTGCTGCCGCTGACGCCGCTCCCGGTCGACGACGGCGCCGTCGAGCTGTTCGTCCAGCGCGCCGCGGCGGTGCGCCCCGGGTTCGCCCGCACTGCCGACGTCGACGCGATCTGCGCCGCCCTCGACGGGCTCCCGCTCGCGATCGAGCTGGCGGCCGCCCGGCTGCGGCAGCTGCCGGTCGGGGCGGTGGCACAGCGGCTGGCCGTCGACCCGTTCGGCCTGCTCGGACGCGGCGACCCGACCGTCGCCGAACGGCACCGCAGCCTCGCCGCCGTCGTCGAGTGGAGCTGGGCGCTGCTCAGCCCGGCCGAGCAGCAGCTCGCGGCGGCCTTCGCCGTGTTCTCCGGCGGCGCGACCCTCGACGCCGTCGAGGGCGTCTGCGGGCAGCGGATCGACGAGCTGGCGATGCTCGTCGACCACAGCCTCGTGACGACCGACGGGCAGCGCTACCGGATGCTGGAACCGATCCGGCGGTTCTGCGCAGACCGGCTGGCCGAATCCGGTGCGGAGCCACAGCTGCGGGCTGCACACGCCGCGTACCACCTGCGACTCGCGCAGGAGGCCGACCCGCACCTGCGCCGGGCCGAGCAGCTGGACTGGCTGGCCCGGCTGACCGCGGAGGAGGCGAACCTCGACGCGGCGCTGGCCTGGGCGGTCGAGCACGACCGGCCGACGGCGTTCCGGCTGGTCGCGGCACTGTCGGCGTACTGGTGGCTGTCGGGACGGGCCACCCGGGGCGCCGCCGCGGCGGCCGCGTTGATCGCCGGGCCGGTGCCCGACGGGGTCGACGAGGAGTACGTCTCCTGCGTCATGCAGGCGGCGCCGCGGGCAGGCGCCGAGCACTGGACGCGCGCCCGCGAGGTGCTGGCCACGCTCGACCACCCGCTGCGGTACCCGTTCGCCGCCGCGCTGTGGGGGATGACCGCGGGTCCGCCGGAGGAGGGCACCGAGAACTACACCGTGCGGCTCGGGGCCGACCCGTGGAACGACGCGCTCATGCACCTGTCGCAGGTGTTGCTGGGCGTGCTGCGCGGGAGCCCGGCCGACGGCGAACGCGAGATGGAGTCCGCGCTCGCCACGTTCCGTAGGCTCGGCGACCGCTGGGGCACAGCGCAGGCGCTGGACTGGCTCGCCGTCGTCGACGGGTGGCGCGGCCGCTGGGCGTCGGCGTACGCGCGCTGGAGCGAGGCGCTGGTGCTGCAGGGCGAGCTGGGCGCGGTCGACGAGTGCGCGCAGCTGCTGTGCCACCGCGCCGAAGCGCTGTTGCGTCACGGCGACACGGACGCCGCCGAGGCAGACCTCCGTGCGGCCGAGGACCTGCTGCGCCGCGCCGGGCGGGCCGCTCCCTCGGCCGAGGCGCGGCTGGGCCTGGCCGAGGTGACCGTGCGCCGCGGCCGGCCCGCCGACGCCGCCGCGCTGCTCGCGGAACTGCCGTCCGACGGGCCCGACGTCCGGTACGGCGTCCGCGTCGCGGTGGCTCTGGGCCGCCTCACCGCCGACCCCGAGCAGTTCCGGCAGGCGCTGGCGGACGGGATCGCGTCACCGCTGCGCTCCGACCTCGCCGACGCCGTCGAGGGCGCGGCGGGCGGGATGGCGAGTGGGGCACGCGCAGCGGAGCTCCTCGGCGCAGCGGCGACCATGCGCGGGCTCGCCATCGCCGGGGACCCCTACGTGGCGGCCACCACCGCAACGACCCGAGCCGAGCTGGGCGAGGAGGGCTTCGCCGAGGCCTACGCCCGCGGCGCAGCGCTGGACCGGGCGGCAGCCGACCGCCTGGTTGCCGACCTCCTGTCCTGAAATCGCTGTCAGTGCACTGTCAGCGGCCGGTTCCAACCTCTGCTCATGACCAAGCTGCTGAACCAGACCGTGCTCATCTCCGGCGCCAGCATCGCCGGGCCGTCGCTGGCCTTCTGGCTGGAGCGCTACGGCGCGACGGTGACCGTGGTGGAACGCGCGCCGGCCCTGCGCCCGGGCGGGCAGGCGATCGACTTCAAGGGGGCGGTGCACCGCCAGGTGCTCGAGGCCATGGGTCTGTGGGACGCGATCGCGGCCCGGCAGACCGGCGGTCAGGACCAGACCGTCGTCGACGCCGACGGGCGGGCCCTCGCGGTGCTGCCGGGCGACGTCACCGGCGGGGAGCTGGAGATCCGCCGCGGCGACCTCGCGGAGATCCTCTACGAGGCGACGCGCGAGACCTGCGAGTACGTGTTCGGCGACGAGATCACCTCGCTGACCGAGACCGCCGACGGCGTGCACGTCACGTTCGCGAAGGGGGCGGCACGCACGTTCGACCTGGTGGTGGGCGCGGACGGGATTCACTCGGCGGTGCGGCGGCTGGCGTTCGGGCCGGAGGAGCAGTTCGTGACCTACTCCGGCTGGTACTACGCGCTGGCCGACCTGGGTGTGGCCGGCGACCACCTCATGTACAACGAGCCGGGCCGCATGGTCGCGATCGGCGGCTCCAAGGCGCCCGCGTTCTTCGTGTTCGCCTCGCCGCAGCTGAGCTACGACCGCTACGACGCCGAGCAGCAGAAGCAGGTGCTGCGGGAGGCGTACGCGGGCGGCCGGTGGCGGATCCCGGAGCTGCTGGACCGGCTACCCGAGGCGGCGTCGGTGTACGTGGACTCGATCAGCCGGGTCTCGATGGACCGCTGGTCGTCGGGCCGGGTCGTGCTGCTCGGCGACGCCGGGTACGGGTCGACGCTGGCCGGGTTCGGTTCCGGGCTGGCCGTCGTGGGCGCGTACGTGCTGGCCGGGGAGCTGCTGGCGGCCGACGGCGACCACGTCGTCGCGTTCCGCCGGTACGAGGAGGTCTTCCGCTCGTACGCCGGGGTGGGCGAGAAGGGCCGGCCAGGGGCAGTGCTCGCGCCGCGCACGCGGATGGGCATCCGGGCGCGCAACCTGATGCTGCGCACGGCCTGGATGATGCGGCTGACGCTGTGGATCACCGACCGCTTCGCCACGGCCGTGGAGCTGCGCGACTACCCCGCGCTGGCCCGATCCCGCCAGGTTTAACCCTCCGCTTGCCTGCAGGGGCTGCCGGTCTTACCGGTCGTTCCGTACCGTCGGAACCAGACACAGGAGACCGTGACCGGCGAGGGGGTGCTCGATGCGTCGCTTTCCCGCTGCGCTCTCCGGCACTGCCTCCGGGATCGGGTTCGGCCTGCTGACCTGGAGCATCGCCCACGTCGCCACGCTGATCGGCTTCGCGCACATCCACCCCGGCTTCGTCGTGCACTACCACGGCTGGGCCGGCCCGCTCGCGATCGCGGTGCTGATGCTCGCCGTCACGTCGCTGGTGGCGGTGGGCAGCGCGCTGCGGCACCCGCCGGCGCGGGTCGCCGGATGGCAGAGCGTTGTGCAGGGTGCGCTGGCACCTGCGGTGTTCGTCGGGGTCGAGTTCGCCGAGTTCCTGGCCGGCATGCACGAGGCGCCGCCGGCGGCGCTCCTGGTCATCGGGTCGCTCGTGCACGCGGCGATCGGTGCGGCGTCCCCGGTGCTGTGGGCGGTCTTCGTCGAGCGGGCACGCCGCCAGGCCGTGACGCCGTTCCGGACGATCCGGCCGGTCCGGCGCCTCGTCGTCCGCGCCGCCCAGCGGACGTGGACGAGCGCGTGGGAGCAAGGACCGTGGAGCAGCCGGGCGCCACCGGCCGGACGGGTGTGCCTCGCCGCCTGACGGCGGCCCCTCGTCCACCAGGCGCCCGTCGGCGCCTCGCCCTTCCGGGACCCTCCATGACCTCCACACCTGTCAACCCGATCACCCGGGCCCTCAAGAGGGGCCTGCGCACCGCGGTCGAGAACGCCAACCCGAACGCCGAGTCCGGGGTGCACATCGACCCGGTCACCGCGGCGCCCGACGAGCTGCCGCAGCAGACCGGTTCGGTGCTGCGGTCCACGCCGGAGATGCGGATGTTCCGGCGTGTGCTGCAGCTCGACGACCGCAGCGTCCGCGACTCCGTGCTGGACGACCTCGCCACCTACCACGACATCTCCACCGAGGAAGCGCGTCTGCGCGCCCTGCACTGGGAGGAGGAGAGCGTCGAGGAGTGGGAGGCCGTCAACGGTTCGGCGTCCGACGAGGCCCGTGTCGCGTTCTACCGCACCCAGCAGTCGTGGGGCTTCGACCTGCTGTGGTGGGCCTACCTGCAGTCGGAGGGCTACGCGGACCCCGCGAGCGTGCTGGCCTACCGCTGGCTGCAGCAGTACTCACCGGGTCGCCGGCACCTGGACTTCGGCTCCGGTGTGGGCGTCACCAGCCAGCTGTTCGAGGAGGGCGGCTGGAAGACGACGGCCGCCGATTTGTCCTCGACGCTGCTGGACTTCGCCCAGTTCCGGCTGCAGCGCCGCGGCCAGAAGGCCGAGTACATCGACCTCGCGGAGAGCGGGCTGCCGGCCGGCGAGTACGACGCGATCACCGCCATCGACACCCTCGCCCACGTCCCCGACCTGTACGGGACGGCGCGGCAGCTGCACGCCGCGCTGGGTCGCGGCGGCTACCTGATCGCGAACTTCGACATCCGCGAACCGAGCCGCGAGACGGTCTGGCACCTGTACGACGACGACCTGCGGGCCCGCTACGACCTGCAGCGGGCGGGGTTCGTGCCGGTCGCCGACCTCGGCTACGGGCTGGTGGCCTACCGCAAGGCCGCGGACGGGCGGACCCGCACGCTACTGCGCAACACGTTCGACTGGTTGACGCTGGTCAGCCCGCCGCGGCGGGCGTTGCGGGCGGTGACGCGGCCGGTGCTGCGGTTGCTGGGGAAGCTGCTGCGCCGCTGACCGGGTCGCCGACCCGGACCCTCCCGGAGCGCAGCACCGCGAACTTGGTGCCGAACACGACACCGCCCGTGGGGTCGCGCCGGTAGCGCGCGAACGCCCGCAGCGGCTCCGGGCCTGCCCGGCGGCCCGTCGCCGGGTCGACGAGGGTGACCGCGCACCGGGCGGCGAGCTTGGTCCAGCCCAGCTCGACATCGCCGACGCGCAGGCGGCGCAGCGCGTCCTCGGCGTACGCGGGTGCGCCGGCGACGACGATGTTGGGACGGAAGCGGGCCATCGGGAGCGGCGCGTCCAGCCGCGCGTTGAGGTCGGCGAGGCTCTCCTCGGCGATCAGGTGCACGGCGCTGGAGTCGGCGTACCCGGCGGTGCCGGGGATCGCCCCGTCGGTGACGCGGTCGTGCTCGGGCGGCGCGGCCACGAGCCGGCTCGGGCGGCCGAGCACCGCGCTCACCCACTCCGCGACGGCGTCGCCCTGGTCGATGCCGGTGAGGTGGTGCTTGAAGAGCACGATCGGCCGGCGCGGCCCGGCACGGTCGACGCTGACGGCGATCGGCTCGACGTCCGGCGCGGCGAGCGCGAGCACGCCGTCGTCCGCCCATGCCGGCCGGATCAGCGCCAGCCGGGGATCGGCGCGCTGCGTGCGGTAGACGCCGTCCGTATCGGTCACCAGGAACTGGCGGTCGCCGGCGAGACCGGCCGGCCCGACGTCCGCCGCCTCGTGCGCGATGCCCGCCGCGCCCTTCACGGTATAGCTGTACAGGGCGGTGACGCGCAGGTCGGGCACTCGGGCCTCCGGGTCGAACGGGCCGGTGCGCGGCTGCGCGGTGGCCCCTCCGGCCCGACGCTACCCGAGCAGCGTGAACGCGACCGCCGCGCCGATCGACGCGACCGTGCGGACGTGGTTGGCCACCATCCACCGCGGTCGGAACGCCCGCCACGCCTCGGCTCCGCCGCCGCGCGCCCGGTCGAGCGCGTTGTTGAGCGGGACGTTGACGACCATCGTCAGCCCGAACGTGGCGAGCACGTAGAGCACCGCACCGATCCACGCGAGCGGCGCAGCCGGCGTCGTCACGACCACCGCGACGCTGACGAGCGCCGTACCCACGAACACCAGCAGGAAGATCGGCCTCTGGATCACCCGGTTGATCGCCTGCATCCCCGCGACCGTCTGCTCGATCGGCAGCTGCTCGAGCGAGGCGACGATCGTCGTGGAGAAGATCAGGAAGATGCCGCCGATCAGGCCGGAGCCGATGGCGGCGACGAGGGCGAGGATCTGCGCGAGGGCCATGGCACGAGCCTGGCGAACCGGGCAGCGGCGCGGAATGGATATCGCTCGCACGGCCATCATCGAGCGTCTACGGTCGCGGAGGTGGCGGCGCTCGCGCGGTACAAGGACCTCTGCATCGACGCCGGGGACGCACCCCGCACGGCCCGGTTCTGGGCCGCCGCGCTCGGGCTGGACCTGGCCGGCGACAAGGGTGGCCCATGGCTCCTCACCGGGCCCACTCCCCAGCACGCGGTGTGGGTGAACCCGGTGCCCGACCCGCACACGGTGAAGCGGATGCACCTGGACGTGCACTGCGCCTCGATCGACGAGCTGGTGGCGCTGGGCGCGACGGTGGTGCGGGAGCTGCCGCGCTGGACGATCATGGCCGACCCCGAGGGCGGCGAGTTCTGCGCGTTCGTCCGGGCCGAGCCGCCGCAGCAGCGCCTGTACGAGCTCGTGCTCGACTCGACCGACCCGGTCCCGCTCGGCCGTTGGTGGGCCGAGGTGCTCGGCGCGGGCGAGGTCGAGGAGGACGCCGACTCGGTCGGCCTCGGCAAGGTCCCGGGCGCACCGTTCGAGTACCTCGTCGTGGGTGCCGTCCCCGAGCCGAAGACGATCAAGAACCGGGTCCACATCGACGTGGTGGTGGAGCCGGACGGTGGGCTTGCGGCGCTGGTCGAGCGGGGTGCGACCGTGCTGCGTGAGCGAACTCACGACACTCCGTGGACCACGCTCGCCGACCCGCAGGGCAACGAGTTCGACGCGTTCGAGATCGCTGCCGGCTGATCTCGGAACGATTACACCGAGTGGAGCAGTCCACCGGCCGTTCGTCGCGCGACGCGCCACGGTCGGCCGATCGAACCGGCCGTAGACGGGCATCTCGCCGGCGGGTTGCCTAGCGTTCCCTCTCGGATCCATGACGGCACGGTCACGGAATGGACACGGGGCACTCCCCAGCCCCGCCGGTACCCCCGAACCGGGCGTCCAACCGCGCCGTCGATCCGGAAGGCAGGACGTGGCTCGGCATCGCTCCCCAGGTGGCCGAGGCACGTACCCCGTCCCGACGGCGTCCGTCATCGGCCGCCACTCGCTGGACGACGGTACGCGCCAGTCGGTCGCCGAACTGCTCCGCTCGGCATCCGCAGTGGCGGTCCTGGACCGCCCCGACAGCGACGAGCCGGAGAGCTCCGCACCCCGGATCCCCGCACCGCGCGCCGGTGCCGGCATCGTGCGCCTGCCGGCCCCGGAGCCGGTGGACGAGTTCCCCGGCGAGTTCATCGACGTCACCACCGGCGAGCTGGAGGCGATGTTCGCCGAGCCGTCGGCGCCCGGCCCGACGCCCGCCGGGCTGTTCGAGCCCGCTGCGCCGCCGGACGAAGCACCCGAGCAGCAGCGCCGCGGCCGCCGGCTCGGCACCACCGCGGTGGCGATCGCGGGCGGCGCGCTGTCGATCCTGACGGCCACCGTGCCCGTCGACGCGTTCGCCGGCTACGGCGCGGCGGCGCTGACCGCCGACGCGTCGACCGACTCCGCAGAGGCGAGCACAACGGGCGCCGCGACCGACGCGCTGCCGCCCGTCGCCGACCCCGGCGGGATCGCCGCAGCCGTGGCGCAGGCCCACCAGCAGGTCACCGACCAGATCACGGCCGCGGAGGCCGGCCTGGAGGTGGCGCGCCAGAAGGCCGAGGCCGAGCGCGCGGCGGCCGCTGAGAAGGCGAAGGCCGAGGCGGCCGTCGCCACCCAGCGCAACTGCGGCGTCAGCGAGGCCGGGCTCGGGCCCGTCAAGCCGTTCGTGCGCACCGCAGCGCAGTTGCTGGGCTGCAAGTTCGGCAAGCCGACGATGTACGGCGTCGCGGGTCGCGGCGGCGTGTCCGACCACCCGGGCGGCAAGGCCGTCGACTTCATGGTCAACCGGTCCACCGGCGACGCGCTCGCCGCCTGCGCGCTCAAGAACAAGGCCGCGCTCGGCATCACGTACGTGATCTGGCGGCAGCGGATCAACTTCGGCCAGGGCTGGCAGGGCATGGAGGACCGCGGCGGCGTCACCGCGAACCACTACGACCACGTCCACGTCTCCTTCGGCAACGGGGCGAGCGGGACCTCCCTGCAGGGCTGCGGCTGATCTTCGGGGCTGACTGCGGCCGTTCGGCGCAACGCGCCGAGCACTTGTCTCACACTGCGTGTTGATACGTGCGCATAACGTGACGGTTTCGCTATCGTCCCTGCGCATCGACCCGGCTCCCCGCCGGACACCGGGCCACCTGGCCCGCCGGTTCTCCCCACCGGTCGTCCGCACGGGTCGTGCGCAGAGAAGAGGCACGTCGTGTCCCGGCACCGCTCCCCCGGCGGGCGCCACCGGGGCGCGGGCCGGCCGGTCGAGGGTCACGACCCGGTCGACATCGCGACCCGGCGCACCCGCAGCGCGCCCCGGCACCGTGCTGCGTCCGCGGTGCAGCACGGGATGGGTGCCGCGGCAGCGGGGGGTGTACTCGCGGCCATCGCGCCGACGATGCTGGTCGGCACCGCCATCGGCGGCGACGCCGCCGACGCGAGCACGTCGCTCGCCCTCGCCTCCGACGACCGCCGCGACGTGCCGCTCCCCCCGATCCGCGACGAGCTCGGCCGGCGCGTGCTGGCCAGCATCGCCCCGGTCACCGCGCCCGATGTCGAGCCGGAGCAGGCCACCGTCTCGTCCCTGATCAAGGCCGCCGGGCTCGACGACGCCGCCCAGAAGGCGGAGGAGGCGGTGCACTGCGCGGTCCGCCTGCCGCAGCTCGGCCTGGTCAAGCCGTGGGCGAAGGAGGCCGCCCAGTTCATCGCCTGCCTCTTCGACGAGCACGACGTGCTCGGCATCGGCGGCCGCGGACGCGTCTCGGACCACCCGCGCGGCCTCGCCGTCGACTTCATGACCCGCGGCGAGGACGGCGACCGCATCGCCCGCTGCGTCCTCAGGAACCAGGAGGAGCTCGGCGTCTCGTACGTGATCTGGAAGCAGCGGATCAACTATGGCCAGGGCTGGGAGCCCATGGAGGACCGCGGCAGCATCACGGAGAACCACTTCGACCACGTCCACGTGTCGTTCGAACCCCGCCCGGGCACCGGCACCCCGGACCCCACCGTCTGCTCAGGGTGAACGCCGCACGCCGCCGGTGAACCGCCGCCCGCGCCGGCCCGTGCCTGCCTAGCGTCGGGCGGCATGCACCTCTCCGAGCACACCCCGCCCCCGGCCCTGCTGCACGTCGGCGACCGCCGCTGGTGGTCCGACCCCGACGCGGCGGACGCCGCCGTCAGCGATCAGCTGCTGGCCGAGCGCATCGTCGTCGTCGCCGGCGAGCTCGACGACACCGCCGCGCACCGGCTGGTCTCGCGGCTCCTGCTGCTGGACGCCATAGACGCGCGCCGCGACATCACGCTGCACCTCACCGGCGCCGGCGGCACGACGGCCGCGGCGCTGGCCGTGCGGGACGTGCTCGGCCACGTCCGCGCCGACGTGGCCACGTGGGCCGTCGGCATCGTGTCCGGGGCCGTGCAGGTGCTGCTGACCGCCGGCACCCCCGGCAAGCGTTACGCGCAGCCGCAGGCGCGCATCCAGCTGCGCAGGCCTGCGCTCGGGGGCTCCGCGGGCATCCACGACGAGCTGCGCGCGCAGCTGACGGCACTGGCGGCCGGCGACGCCGGACGACCGGTCGCCGATCTGTCCGCCGACCTCGACGAGGGCCGCTGGTTCACCGCGGCGCAGGCGCAGGCCCACGGCCTGGTCGATCATGTCGGACGCGAGGTCGGGTAGCCGCCGCGCCGTCACGCAGCAGCCGCTACCGTGAGCCCGGTCACGAGCTTCTGCATCGATGGAGAATCCATGCGCGTCGGCGTGCTCACCGGGGGCGGGGACTGCCCCGGTCTCAACGCGGTCATCCGGGCGATCGTCCGCAAGGGCGTCCCCGAGTACGGCTACCAGTTCGTCGGTTTCCGCGACGGCTGGCGAGGCCCGCTCGAAGCCCTGACGAAGACCCTCGACATCCCCGCCGTGCGCGGCCTGCTGCCCCGCGGCGGGACCATCCTCGGCTCGTCGCGCACCAACCCGTTCGCCATCGAGGACGGCGTCGAGCGGATCAAGGCGAACCTGCAGAACCTCGGCGTCGACGCGCTGATCGCCATCGGCGGCGAGGACACCCTGGGCGTCGCCACGAAGCTGCACGAGCTCGGCGTCAACGTCATCGGCGTGCCCAAGACGATCGACAACGACCTGTCGGGCACCGACTACACGTTCGGGTTCGACACCGCGGTGAACATCGCGATGGAGGCGATCGACCGGCTGCACAGCACGGCCGAGTCGCACCACCGCGCGCTCATCGTCGAGGTGATGGGCCGCCACGCCGGCTGGATCGCGCTGCACGCCGGCATGGCGGGCGGCGCCAACGCGATCCTGATCCCGGAGGTCCGGTTCGACATCGAGCAGGTCTGCAAGTGGGTCGAGGCCCGCTTCCGGCTCGACTACGCGCCGATCATCGTCGTCGCCGAGGGCGCGCAGCCCAAGGAGGGCACCGACGTGCTGGTCAGCGGCGAGAAGGACGCGTTCGGGCACGTCCGGCTCGGCGGGGTGGGCGACTACCTGGCCAAGGAGATCGAGGCGCGCACCGGCAAGGAGGCCCGCACCACGGTGCTCGGGCACGTCCAGCGCGGCGGCACGCCGACCGCCCGCGACCGCTGGCTCGCCACCCGCTTCGGCCTGCACGCGATCGACGCGGTGTCGCAGGGCAAGTGGGGCCACATGACCGCGCTGCGCGGCACCGACATCGTCATGGTGCCGCTGGCGGAGGCGACCAAGCAGCTCAAGACCGTGGACCCGAGCCTGTACAGCGAGGCCGAGGTCTTCTTCGGTTAGGAGGGTGCTGAAAAGCTCCGGCCGTAGCGAGCGGCGTCCAGGTGGTGTCATCGCAAGGCGCGCGGATGCGGCGATACCGCTGTTGTATCGACGCATTCGCGCAACGCGGCGAGGGCGCCGCCTGGGCGTCGCGCAGTAGGCCCGAGCTTTTCAGCGCGCTCCTAGGGGGTGGCCGGGGCCGACCGCTTCTCCCGCCACGCCTGGTAGCGGCGGTAGCCTCGGCGCACCCGGGTCCACAGCAGCACGAGCAGCACGATCCCCAGCACGAGCAGCACGCCTGCGACGACGATCGCGACCTGCGGCGCCAGCACGGCCGCGGTCGTCACGCCGGCGACGGCGACGTCCTCACCGATGCTCACCCCGATGTTGGTGACGGGTTCCGGCGAGGTGTTGACGATGAGCCGCAACCCGCCCTTGACCAAGTGGCTGACCAGCGCGGCCGCGCCGCCGCTCGCGGCGAGGACGGCCTGGGTGAGGGTGGGCGCGTCGGGCACGGCGAGCAACCCGATGACCACGCCGACCGTGGGGCGGATCGCGGTGGAGATCGCGTCCCACAGCGAGTCGACGTACGGGATCTTGTCCGTGACGAACTCGAGCAGGTAGAGCACGGCAGCGACGATCAGCACGTCCCAGCGGGTGAACGCCTCGGGCACCATCTCGAAGCCGCCGAAGCGGCCGAGCAGCCCGAGGATGATCACGCACAGGTACGCGTTGACCCCGCTCGCCCACCCGCTGGCGAGCACGGCAGGCAACAGCTCCATCCCCACGCGGCCAGGTTAGCGCCGCTCAGGCCCACGGATCGGTGATCTCGCGCAGCGCGGTGAGCGCGCTGCGCATCTCGTCCATGCGCGCGTCACCCAGGTGAGCCCGCCACTCGGCCTCGATCTCGGCGACCACGTGCGAGGTGTGCGCGACGGCTTCGGCTCCACGGGCGGCGACGCGGACCAGCCGGGCGCGGCCGTCGGCGGGGTCCGGAACGCGCTGGACGTAGCCCTGCCGTTCGAGCTGCTCGACGAGGAATCCGGCGGTCTGCTTGGTGACGCCGGCCTGCTCGGCGAGGTCGGTGGTGCGACTTCCACCAGGGGCGATGCGCTGGAAGACACGGGCCTGCGCCGGGGTGATCGCGTAGCCGGCGGTGGCGAGCGCGGCGAACACGCGCTGCTCGAACGCGCGGTACGGGATGAACAGCAGGAGCCCGGTGTTGAGGTCCACCCCTTGACGATAGTACGAGAGACTGTCTTAATTTGGTCAGATTCTCTGACTTGTTGGAGCGGGACATGGACGCCGACACGATCTGGGCGACCGTCGCCACCGAGCGCCGGTACCTCGCCGACGTCCTCGACGGCCTGAGCGTCACCGACTGGGATCGGCCGTCCCTGTGCAGCGAGTGGCGCATCCGCGACGTCGTCGCGCACGTGGCGTGGACGCCGCAGCCGCCTGGTCCGTGGGACATGCTGACGGCGGCCGTCCGGCACCGGTTCGCGTTCAACGCGATGAACCGCGACATGGCGATCGGGTTCGCGCAGGAACGCACCCCGCAGCAGCTGGTCGACCAGCTGCGCCGCTACGCCGACGTCCACCGCAAGCCGTTCGTCACCACGATGGACAACCTGCTGTTCGACACGGTCGTGCACGTCCAGGACGTGGCGATGCCGTTCGGGATCGAGCACGCGGTGCCCGAACCGGTCACCACCGCGGCGCTGGACCGGGTGTGGGCGATGGGCTGGCCGTTCCACGCGCGGCGACGGCTGCAAGGCCTGCGGCTGGTCGCCACCGACACCGGCTGGACCGGCGGCGCGGGCCCGGTCGAGGTGCGTGGGCCCGCCCTCGCCCTGCTCCTGACGATGACCGGCCGCCCAGCGGGGCACGCGCAGCTCGATGGCCCCGGCGTCGCGGAACTGGCGAACCGCTAGACGATCCCCTGCCGCGTCGCGGTGTAGACGATCTCGGTGCGGCGGCGCACCTCGAGCTTGTCGCGGAGGTTGCGCACGTGGAACTTCACCGTGGCCTCGCTGATGACGAGCCGGCGGCCGATCTCGCGGTTGGACATGCCGACCGCGAGCAGGCGGAGCACCTGGTTCTCCCGCTCGGTGAGCGTGGCGCTGCCGAGGCTGCGCGGCGCGTCGGCGGTCCGCGGGTCGGCGCCGCGGAACAGCTCGGTGACCGGCGCGCTCGTGCCCGCCGGCGCGTCGAACACGCTCTCGCCGCGCAGCAGGGCGTGCGCGGCGCGCTGGATCTCGGCGGTGTCGGCGGTCTTGCGCAGGTAGCCGTGCACGCCGGCGCGCATCGCCCGCATCGTCACGGCCCGGTCGCGGCGGGCGGTGAGCAGCAGCACGCGCACGCCGCGGTGGCGTTCCAGCATGAGCCGGGCCAGGTCGATGCCGGCGGCGTCGCGGCCGAGGTCGAGGTCGACGATGAGCAGGTCCGGCGGGACCCGGTCGGCGACGACGAGCGCGTCGCGGGGGCTGGCGGCCTCTCCGACGACGGAGAGCAGCGGGTCCGCGGCGAACAGCTGGCGCAGGCCGTAGCGCACGATGGGCGAGTCGTCGACGACGAGCACGCGGGCGGCGCGGCGCGGCGCCTCGGCGGCCGAGCGGTCCAGGACGGTGATCCGGTTGCCGAGAGCGACGTCCGAACTCATGCAGCCTCCCAGGTCCCGGAGCACCAGTGCTGGCGGGAGCGTAGGTCGGCCCACGTTGCGCACACGTTGCACCGACCGCACGTGAGGTTGCCCCGCAGGTCCGGCTGGGTGAAGATGGGCCGGTCGCGGGGCCACGCAACCTCGGAGCACCCTTCATGACCGATGACGGTGAGCGGGACCCGTTCGCGCGCGCACGCGCCCTGAGCAGCACTTTCGAGGCCGTTCTCGCAGGTGATCGGGCTGCGCGCCCGCCCAGGCCGCTGATCTCGGCGTCGTGGGAGCGCAGCCTCGCCGCGCACGTCGACCCCGACAAGCACCTGCCGCCGATCGCGATCCCCGAGACCGACGTTCCTGAGCTGCGGAAGACGCATCCGCTCAACGAGGTGATGCCGCTGCTGCGCAACACGCTGGTGAGCATCGCCGACGAGGCCATGCACGTCATGCTGGTGACCGACGCCGACGGCACCATCCTGTGGCGGGAAGGAGCCGCGTCGCTGCTGCGGGTGGCCGACGACTCCGGCCTGGTGCCCGGGTTCAGCGTGGCGGAGGAGGCGATCGGCACGAACGCGATGGGCACCACGCTCGCCGTCGACGCGCCGGTGTCCATCCACTCCGCGGAGCACCTGGTCCGCACCTTCCACCGCTGGACGTGCGCGGCAGCTCCGGTGCACGACCCCGATACGGGCGCGATCCTCGGCGCGATCGACATCACCGGGCCGCTGCACACGGTGCACCCGGCGATGATGCAGCTGGTGGCCGCCACGGCCCAGCTCGCGGAGAACCAGCTGCGGGTGCGCCTGGCGATCGCCGACGAGCGGCTGCGGGTGCGCAACATGCCGCACCTGCGCAGCCTGCTGGGCCGGTCGGGGGCGCTGCTCAGCCCCAGTGGGCGGGTCATCGCCGGCGAGCCGTACGGGGGCTGGCCGGCGCGGGTGACGATCCGGCCGGACGCCGACACCGTCCAGCTCGCGGACGGCCGCGAGATGCTGATCGAGCGGCTCGCGGAGGGCTACCTGCTGCACGCGCCGCGCACGGCGGCGCCGTCCCGGCACCGTTCGGCGTTGTCGCTGCGGTTCATGGGCGAGCAGGCGCCGCGGCTGATCCTCGACGGCGAGGTCGTGCCGCTCACGCTGCGCCCGGCGGAGCTGCTCACCGTGCTCGCGCTGCACCCGGACGGCCTGACCGCGGAGCGGCTCGCGCTGGCCCTGTACGGCGAGGACGGCAACCCGACGACGGTGCGCGGCGAGGTGCTGCGCCTGCGCGGGCTGATCGGCGCGAACGTGCTGCGCACCCGCCCGTACCGGCTCGACGCCACCGTCGACTCCGACTTCGACGCCGTGCGCCGCGCCCTGCGCGCCGGCCAACCGCTGGAGGCGCTGCGCGCCGGCGCCGGCTCGCTCCTGCCCCGCTCCGACGCCCCCGAGATCCGCGAGCTGCGCGACGAGCTGGACGTCAACCTCCGCCGCGCCGCCCTCACCTCGGACGACCCCGACACCCTCGCCGAGTACTGCACCCACGCCGCAGGCCGCGACGACCTCGAAGCCCACGAGCTGGCACTGCAACTCCTCGCTCCCGACGACCCCCGCCGCTCCCAGCTGGAGTGCCGCTGCCGCTCCCTGCAGGCGGAGAGCTGACCGACTAGTCCTCGGGGCTCCGCCCCGAACCCCGGCCCTCCTCTGGTGGAGCGGGGAACGAGCGGGTCGGCTCCACCGCCGATCGGTCGCCCTGACGGGATGCCACAGCCCCAGCCCTGCGGCGTTGCTGCGCACGCCCGATCGACGGTGGAGCGTCACACCGTGCCGTGGGCACAGCGGTGCTCCGGTCATGGCGCGGCCCAGAGGTCGGTCATCCAGGGTGGCGGGATGAACTCCGGTTTCCCGGACGACATGTCTATTCGCCACTCGGTCGAATGGATTTGATCATGGTGTTGGCAGCAGAGCATGACCAGGTTGTCCAAGGCGGTGGCGCCGCCGTGTTGCCACTCGATCACATGATGGACTTCGCACCACGATGGTGGTCGATCACACCCGGGGTGGGCGCAGCCGTGGTCGCGCAGGGCAACCGCCCGGCGCAACCAGGGCGGGACCAGGCGGTGGGTGCGGCCGACGTCGAGGGGTTGGCTGTCGCCGTCGAGCACGACCGGGACGAGGTGGGCATCGCACAACAGGCGCCGCAACTGTCCGGGGGTCAGTTGTCCCCCGGTGTCCAGCATCGCTGTGCGGGCCCGGTCTTCCAGATCGTCGAGCCGGATGGTGACGGTGACCCGGGGGCGTTCCCCACCGACCTCGCCGGAGGCGCCGTGGTCGAGGACGAACCCGCAGATCTCCGCCAGAGCGGCGGCGTTGCGCTCCGCGCTGGTGGTGCCGCGGTTGTCGGGTGTGGGGCGGGTGCGGGCCTCGATCGCGGTACGGATCGCGGTGAACGCCAGCGGGTCCTCGAACTGCCCGCGCAGCCACCCCGACCCGTCGGGGTTGGCGCCCATGTGGAGTTCGTTGCGGCCGGGCCGCTCATCGGGTTCGGGCCCGTCCAGGTCAGCGGCGGCGAGCAGCTCTTGGCCCATGATGCGGACGTCGTGCGGGGTGAAGCTGCGGGCCGCTTCGCCGAGGCTGGCCTCGATCGCGATCCGGTCGGCGAGGCTGATCCGGGAGGCGGGGCGGGAGTTCATCAACGCGGCGATGGTCTCGACGTGCCGCATCGTGGCCGCACCATCGGTGAACGCCGCCGCGGTCGCGGGCAGCACCGGCTCCAACGGAGCGCCGTCCAGGGCGACCCGCGGCCCAACGTGTTCGGCGACCGTGACATGCCGCCGGGCGGTGTCGTGGTCCCAGCCGAGCAGATCCTTCAACCCCGCGACGGTGGTGCGGTAACCCTTCTCCGCCAGGGAGCCGTCGCGTTCGACAGCCGCGATGGCGGCGACCTTGGCCCGGTCGACCTGCCGTGACACGCCCTCCAGAACGAGGAGCGCGGCGAGGGGGTCGGGGCTGTCGGAGAGGGCCGTGAACGCCTGCTCGATCAGGCTCGTGGCCTGGGCGAGCGGGTTCTCGGTCATACCCCTGATTCTACTCGAACACAGGTTCGAACGATGGCCGATTATCGCAGGTCAAACGCCGTTTGGCGCTGGGCGCGAAGCACGCCGTCGGCATCGGGGATCCTCGCAGAAGCTGAGGCGTCGTCGCAGAGGTTCGAACTCCTGCGAGGACCACCGAACCTCTGCGAACTCACCGGATCCCCGCGAAAGAGGCTCCACCGTCGGTCGGGCGTGCACAGCAAGGCCGCAGCGCCGGTGGGGAGGCAAGCACGCGGTATCGCTTGCCTCCCCACCGGCGATGTGGCATCCCGAAGGGCGACCGACCGACGGTGGAGCCGGCCCGAAACAGCTCCACCGGAGGGAGGCACCGGGGCCCGGGGCAGAGCCCCGGACAGAACCTCAACCACCGAAGGCCGCACCCGAGACCACGGCCGAGACCGGTGAAGCCCCACCAAGTAACCCCTCCACCACCCCCCGAGGCCCAACGACCCCGACCGCGAGATACCGCAACTCCCCCCGCCGCACCTCCGCCAGGTACTCGTCATAGACCCGGGCCCGCGAAACCGCCGCGGGAACGTCGACGACAAGCACTTCCTCGGTAGCGACAGCCACGTCCCGCATCGCGACGAGCGAGGCCCCCGAGGCAGCGCGCACCGAACAACCGCCCCACGGCAGCCCAGGGTGGACGGAACCGCCGGCGTCCGTCGCGTCGGGTCCGAGGAGTCCGGCGACGCGCGGCGACGTGGCGGCCGCGACCAACGCCGCCGCGGTGGCGGCCGACGCCGGCGGCAGCGTCTCGTCGACGACGATCACCCAGGCGAGTCGGGCGTGTTCGGCCGGCTGGTCGGTGCGGATCTCGTCGGTGTCGAATCCCGGGTAGCTGGCGTAGACCGTGCGGCTCATGGCCGCAACGCTAATCATGAAGACGGGCGAGGAAGGCGAGATCCGTACGAAGTACGGATAGCGTGCCGCCATGACCCCTCTGGACGAACTTGATACGGCCATCCTGCGCGAGCTGCAGCGCGACGCACGGCGCACCAACCGCGACGTCGCCGCCGCCGTCGGGGTGGCGCCCACCACCGCCCTGGACCGCACCCGCGCGCTGCGTGAGCGCGGGGTGATCCGCGGCGCCCGGCTTGTGGTCGATCTCGCCGCGATCGGGCGGCCGGTGCAGGCGCTGGTGGCGGTGCGGATCCGGCCGCCGTCCCGGCCCGTCATCGAGGGGTTCCGCAACTGGGTGTCGCAGCTGCCCGAGGTGCTCGGGGTCTTCGTGACGACGGGCACGGAGGACTTCCTCGTGCACGTGGCAGTGGCCGACAACGAACGCCTCTACGCGTTCGTCATCGACCGGCTCACCCAGCGCCGCGAGGTCGCCGACGTGCGCACGTCCGTGGTCTACGAGCACCTGCAGGCGGGACTCACCGGGTCATGACCGCGCAGCCCGGCGTCGAGTTGATCACTCGACGGACGGAACGCGACGGGCACGTGTGATGACCGGGGCGGTGGACGGCACCGGCGAGTCGTACGCCGTGGAGCCGAAGTGGGCGGGCGGGATCGACCTGAGCTCCGTCGGCCGGGACAAGCGCGCCTCGTCGATCAAGAACGCGCGCACCGGTACCGGCCCGACGGCCACGCTGTACCTGTACTCCGGCAGCGCCGAGACCTGCTGGAAGCTGCATGCGACTGTCGCCCCCGGGGTCGGCAAGGCATTGCCACCCGGGGTCGACAACCACCTCGTACAACCTCTGCCCGTAGCCGCGGCTACTCCACCGTGACGCTCTTGGCGAGGTTGCGGGGCTTGTCCACGTCGCGGTCGAGCACGACCGCGGCGTGGTAGGCCAGCAGCTGCAGCGGGATCGACAGCAGGATCGGGTCGAGCTCGGGCTCGTTGCGCGGCACGACGATGGTGCGGTCGGCGATCTCGACGGGCAGCTCGCGGTGCGCCAGCGCGATCACCGGGCCCTTGCGTGCCTTGATCTCGGACAGGGTCGAGGTGTTCTTGTCGAGCAGGTCGTCGTCGGGGACGATCGCGACGGTCGGCATCTCGGGGCTGATCAGCGCGAGCGGGCCGTGCTTCAGCTCGGCCGACGGGTAGGCCTCCGCGTGCACGTAGGAGACCTCCTTCAGCTTCTGCGCGCCTTCCCGCGCCACCGGCCAGCCGCGACGGCGACCCACGAACATCACGCTCGCCGCCTGCGCGACGCCCTTGGCGACGTCGGCGATGTGGCCCTCGGTCTGCAGGATCTCGGTGATCTGCTCGGGCAGCCGCTGCAGGCCGGCGATGATCCGCCTGCCGTCGCTGGGCGAGAGGTCGCGCATGCGGCCGAGGTGCAGCGCGAGCAGCACGAACGCCGTCACCGTCGACGTGAACGACTTCGTGGCCGCCACCGACATCTCCGGCCCGGCGTGCAGGTAGATGCCGCCGTCGACCTGCCGGGCGATCGTCGAGCCGACGACGTTGATGATCCCGATGACCCGCCCGCCCTTGCGCTGCAGCTCCTGCACGGCGGCGAGGGTGTCGATGGTCTCGCCGCTCTGGCTCACCGCCACGTACAGCGTGTCGGGCTCGACGACGGGGTTGCGGTAGCGGAACTCCGACGCGGGCTCGGCGTTCGCCGGCACCCGCGCGAGGTCCTCGATGAGCTGCGCGCCGAGCTCGCCCGCGTAGCAGGCGGTGCCGCAGCCGAGGATCTTCACGCGCTTGATCTCGCGCGCCTCTCGCACGGTGAGGTTGAGCCCGCCGAGGTGCGCGGTGTCGAAGCGCTCGTCGAGGCGGCCGGAGAGCGCGCGGGCGATGGTGCGTGGCTGCTCGTTGATCTCCTTGATCAGGAAGTGTGCGTTGTCGCCGATCTCGGCGCCGACGACGTCCCAGTCGATGGTGGACGGCGACTTGGCGGTGGAGCGGTCGTCGATGGTGAAGGTGCGGTAGCCGGTCGCGGTGATCGTGGCCAGCTCGCCGTCGTCGAGGTAGACGACCTGGCGCGTGTAGCCGACGAGCGCCGCCACGTCGGACGCGACGAACATCTCCTTCTCGCCGACGCCGAGCAGCACCGGGCTGCCGTTGCGGGCGACGACGATGCGGTCGGGGTGCTCGGCGTCGAGCACGGCGAGCCCGTACGCGCCGACGACCTGGCGCAGCGCCTGCCGCACCGCCTGCTCGAGGTCCTCGGCACCGGCCTTGAAGGCGGCCGCGACCAGGTGCGCGACGGTCTCGGTGTCGGTCTGCGACGTGAACTCGACGCCGTCGGCGACGAGCTTGGCGCGCAGCTCGTCGGCGTTCTCGATGATGCCGTTGTGCACGACCGCGATGCGGCCGGCCATGTCGACGTGCGGGTGCGCGTTCTCCGGCGTCGGCTCGCCGTGGGTGGCCCACCGGGTGTGCCCGATGCCGGGCGCCCCCTTGAACCGGGCCGGTAGGTCGGCGGCGAGGTCGGCGACGCGACCCGACACCTTGCGCACCTTCAGCCCGCTGCGGGTGCTGACGGCGACGCCGGCCGAGTCGTAGCCGCGGTACTCGAGCCGGCCGAGGCCCTCGATCAGGATCGGGGCCGCGTCCTGCGGGCCGACGTATCCGACGATGCCGCACATGGGTCTTCCTCTCGATGGGGAGCGAGATCAGCCGTACACCATGCGACGCAGCTGGCGAGGCGACAGCTCCGGCGGGGCGAACCGCCGGCTCGCGAGCTCGGCGCCGAGCACGGTGAAGATCTGGTCGTTGGTGTGGCCGCCGCGCTGGAGCTCGGTGTGCCGGCGCTTGACGAACTCGCGCACCGGCTCCGCGAAGTACGCCACGACCTCGTCGACGACGCGGGCCGCCTCGCTCGAGCTGAGCGGGGTGGTGCGCGTCAGGTGGTCGACGAGATCGGCGTACGGACCGCGTGGCACGCGACGACTCTGCACCCTCCGGCCACGAAACGCCAATTTCCTGCCCGAAATCGGGCACAGATCTGGTTAGGTCGGCGTCATGGAGTTCCAGGACGTGGTCCGTCGCCGCCGCATGATCCGCACCTACACCTCGGAGCCGGTCTCCGCGGAGAGCCTCGCCCGCATCCTGGGCAACGCCGTCCGCGGCCCGTCCGCCGGCTTCTCCCAGGGCCAGGCCTTCCTCGTGCTCGACGGGGAGCCGCTCGCCCGCTTCTGGGCCGTGGCCGGCCACATGGCCGCGCCGACCGTACGGGCCGCCCCGCTGGTGATCGTCCCGCTCTCGTGCAAGCGCGCGTACCTGGACCGCTACGCCCGGCCGGACAAGGGTTGGACCGACCGCGACGAGTCCCGCTGGCCGGTGCCGTTCTGGCACATCGACACCGGCATGGCCACGCTGCTCATCCTGCAGACCGTCGTCGACGAAGGGCTGGGCGCGCTGTACTTCGGCCTCGCCCCGGACGCCGTCGCGCCGTTCCGCGCGGAGTTCGGCGTGCCCGACGACCACGAGCCGATCGGTGCCGTCGCGATCGGGCACCCGGCGCCGGACCCCGTCGTGACCTCGCCGTCGCGGATCCGCCGCCGCGACAAGGCCGATGTGGTGCACCACGGCCGCTGGTGACTATAATCCACAACCATGGTTGTTGAACTCAGGGACGAGTTCGTCCACGTCGCACACCGCATCGTCTGGTGCACCCTCGCGACCGTCGACGCGGCGGGCCGACCGCGCTCGCGCGTCGTCCACCCCGTGTGGGAGCGCGCGGGCGACGGCCTCACCGGCTGGCTCTACACCCGGCCCACGACGCCCAAGATCGGCCATCTACGACGCACGCCCTACGCGTCCTGCTCGTACTGGGACCCGCAGCACGAGGTGGCCGTCGCCGAGTGCGCGGCCGAGCTCACCGGCGACCCTGCGACCCGCCGGCACGTGTGGGACCTGGTCACCGGCCTGCCCGAGCCCATCGGGTTCGACCCGCGGATCATGGGTGTCACCGACGTCGACGACGAGGGCGTCCTGCTCCTGCGCCTCACCCCGTGGCGGCTCGCCACCGGCGGGAAGGCCTGGCGGGCGCCCGCGGCCGCCTGACCAGGCCGTCTACCGCCGGGCGAAGGCAGCCAACGCGGCCGCATCGGCGTCTGCGGAATAAATGGACGCCATGTCCACTTACCTCTCGGCATGGACATGAACAGGATCGGGATCGTCTTCGGCAGCCTCACCCCGCCGGAGCAGCTGGCGGAAGGCGCCGCCCTCGCGGAGCAGCTCGGCTTCGGTGAGCTCTGGTTCTCCGAGGACTGCTTCTTCACCGGCGGCCTGTCCGGGCTCACCCAGCTCCTCGCGGCGACGCGGTCGGTGCCGTGCGGGCTCGGCCTCGCCAGCGTCATGACCAGGCATCCCGCGATCCTCGCCATGGAACTCGCCGGGCTGACCCGCATGCACCCCGGCCGCGTGCGCGCCGCCGTCGGGCTCGGCAACAGCCACTGGCTGCGGCAGCTCGGGCTGCTGCCGGACCGGCCCCTCACCGCGGTCACCGAGACGTTCGACGTGCTGCGCGAGCTGCTCGACGGCGCCACCGTCGACCGCAGCACCAGCACCCACGAGCTCCACGACATCAGGCTGGAGTTCCCGCCCGCGCAGCCGCCGGAGCTGTGGATCGGCGCCGTCAACGAGCGCGCGCTCCGCGCGGCAGGTCCGCGGGCGGACGGGGTGCTGCTGTCGGTGCTCGCCGGCCCCACCTACGTGCGCTGGGCCAAGCAGCAGGTCGCCGCCCCGCGCCCGCTCACCGCGTTCGTACTCGCCTCCGTCGCGGACGACGACCGCACCGCCCGCGACGCCGTGCGCGACGCGGTCGGGTTCTTCCTGCGGGCCGAGGCGCACACCGCGCTCGTCGGGCGGTCGGCGCACGGTGCCACGATCCGCGAGCGGGTCGCGCGGCTCGCCGCCGACGAGCCGCTGGTCGTCGAGGACGCCTGGGTCGACGAGTTCGCCGTCGCCGGCACGGCCGACACCGTGGCGGCGCGGCTCGCGGAGCTGCGCGCCGCCGGGGCCGACTCGCTGGGCCTGTGGCTGTTCCCGCCCGAGCACCTCACCGACCAGCTCGAACGTCTCGCCGCGCTCGGCGGCTGACGTCAGCGGGTGCCCATGTCGACGGTCCAGTAGTGCCCTCCGGAGCCACCGGCGACGTGGCCGGCACCGGCCTCCGCCAGGCTGCAGTTCAGGATGAGGTTGCGGTGCCCCCAGTTGAACGGCGCGTCGTCCTGCATCCAGAACCGCACGGCCGCTTCGGCGGTGGGGAACCCGGTGGCCACGATCTCGCCCCGGCCGGCGTTGTAGCCGGCAGCGGCGATGTGGCCGCCGTCCTCCCAGGCCAGGGATCCGTTCGGGTCCTTGTGCATGTTCGGGAAGGTGTTCACCACGTCGATCGGCTGACCGGCGAGGTACTTCGTGTGCTCGAGGGCGACGCGTCCCAGCGCGCTCGACCGGGCGAACGGCGCCGGGCACGCCGCCATGGTGGCCCCCGACGTGTCACCGTGCGGCGGGTACTTCTCCGGGTGCAACCGCGCGTCGTTCACCGCGACGAGCAGCGGGTCCGGCGCCCGGCCCAGCCGCTTGATCGGCTTCGGCGACGGTGCGGGCGGCGGTGCGGGCTGAGGCCCGAACAGCGGCACGCACGACCCGTCGGGGTACTTCGGCCCCGGACAGTCGCCTTCCGTCACGACGGCGGCCGGGGCTGCGGCGAGCGCGGTCGCGGGCATCAGCGCGCCGCCGACGACCAGCGCGGCCGTCAGTGCCGCGGTCGCCAGCAGCCGAGGTGCAGGCAGCTTCCTCATGGTTCCTCCCAGGGCTCCCGAGGCGTCGGCCGACGCCGTCACAGGGGCACTCAGGGTGTGGGCACGAGGGTCGACCCGGCAGTTGCTCCTCGGTGAGGAAAGGCTTGCTCGGCGGCCAGATCACCGCCCGATCAGGCCGCCTCCGGCTCCAGGTTGCCCGCCACCCACAACTGCGCGTACGTCCCGCCCGCCGCGAGCAGCTCGTCGTGCGTGCCCAGCTCGACGATCCGCCCGCCGTCGAGCACGGCGATGCGGTCGGCGCGGGCCGCGGTGGCCAGCCGGTGCGCGACGACGAACGCGGTGCGCCGGGCCAGCACCCGGTCACCGGCCGCCAGCACCGCGGCCTCGGTGGCCGGGTCGAGCGCGGCCGTGGCCTCGTCGAACAGCAGGATGTCGGGGTCGGCAAGCTCGGCGCGGGCCAGCGCGATCAGCTGCCGCTGCCCCGACGACAAGCCCTGCCCGCGCTCCCCGACGGGCTGGCGGAAGCCGTGCGGGAGGCTGCGCACCAGGTCGAGCGCGCCGACCGCGCGCGCGGCCGCCTCGATCTCGGCGGGGGACGCGTCGGGCCGGGCGTAGGCGATGTTGGTGGCGACGTCGCCGGTGAACAGGTGCGGTTCCTGCGGCACGACGCCCAGCCGGTGGCGGTACTCGGAGAGCCGGTGCTGCCGCACGTCCACCCCGTCGACGAGCACGGCGCCGGCGCCGACGTCGTAGAAGCGGGCCAGCAGCTTCACCAGCGTCGACTTGCCGGCCCCGGTGGCACCGACCAGCGCCACCGTCTCGCCGGGAGAAACGGTGAGCGACACGTCGTCGAGGGCGGGCGGGCTGCCCGGGGCGTAGGCGAACGTGACGCCGCGCAGCTCGACCGCGCCCCGCAACCGCTCCGGCACGGGCACGGCGGCACCGTCGGGCACCTCAGGCACGGACGTGGGCGTGCGC
Source organism: Pseudonocardia sp. CA-107938 (assembly GCF_050936315.1). Lineage (NCBI taxonomy): Bacteria > Bacillati > Actinomycetota > Actinomycetes > Pseudonocardiales > Pseudonocardiaceae > Pseudonocardia > Pseudonocardia sp. CA-107938. The sequence goes on from NZ_JBNJNA010000001.1 coordinate 398,926, forward strand.
AGCAGGTCGCCGATCCGGGTGAGCCCGATGCGCGCCTGCTGGTAGCCGTCGAACACCTGCGACAGCTGCTGGACGGGCGCGAAGAACATGGCGAGGTACAGCAGGAACGCGGTGAGCACGCCGGGCGACAGCTCGCCGCCTGCCACCCGCGCCGCGCCGACGGCCAGCACGGACAGCTGGGCGACGTCGGACAGCAGCGCCACGAACGGGAAGTAGGTGGCGATGAGCCGCTGCGCGCGGATGCGGGAGCGGCGGTAGGCGTCGCTGCGGCGGGCGAACCGGTCGGCCGAGCGCTCCTCGTGGACGTACGCCTGCGCGATGCGGACGCCGGTGACGTTCTCCTGCATGTCGGCGTTGACGACGCTGACGCGTTCGCGCGCCTCCGCGTAGGCGCGCGATGCGGAGCGGCGGAACAGCAGCGTCGCGACGACCAGCACGGGCACGGTGGCCAGCGCCACCAGCGCCAGCTCCACATCGGTGACGAGCAGTGCCACCGCCACCCCGACGACGGTCATCAGGCTCACCACGGCCTGCGCGAGCCCGGTCTGGAGGAACGTCGACAGCGCGTCGACGTCGGTGGTCATCCGGGTCATGATCCGGCCGGAGAGCTCGCGCTCGTAGTAGTCGAGCCCGAGCCGCTGCAGGTGCGCGTAGCTGCGCACGCGCAGCAGGTAGAGCAGGCTCTCCCCAGCCCGCGACGCCAGCACGGTCTGCGCCGCGACGAAGAACCAGTCGGCGGCCACCACGGCCACCGCCAGCAGCGCGGCGACCAGCAGCACCTGCTCGGACCGCGCCGTGATCCCGCCGTCGACGGCGAACCGGGCGACCGTCGGGAACGCGAGTCCGGCCAGCGCGTCGAGGGCCACCATGGCCAGCGCGGCGCCGAAGACGAACCGCACCGGGCGCAGCAGGCGGGCAAGCCGGAACCGCGGGTCCGGCGCCGTGGGATCGATCCCGCGCAGCGGCGGCACCTCGGTGGCCGGTGGCAGCTCCGCCACCCTGCGCAACAGCTCCGGCGAGGCCGGCATCGACATGGCCGCCGCTGCGATGCCGGGTCCGCCGCCGAGCGCCGGCGCGGCGGGACGCTGCGGGCCACCGCTCGGGCTCGCGACCTCGGGCCACAGCTCGGGCGTGGCCCCGTCCGCGACGGACACCGCCGCGTCCGACGTGCTCTCGGCGATGCCCATCAGCTCGCGGAAGAGCGCGTTGCGGGCCGTCAGCTCCGCCTCGGTGCCGACGTCGACGACGCGGCCGCCGTCGAGCACGGCGATGCGGTCGGCCAGCGCCAGCGTGGAGCGCCGGTGCGCGACGAGGATCGTCGTGCGCTCGGCGGTGAGGCCGCGCAGCGTCTCCAGGATGGCGGCCTCGGTGGCGGTGTCGACCGCGGACGTGGCGTCGTCGAGCAGCAGGACCCGCGGGTCGGTGAGCACCGCCCTGGCCAGCGCGATCCGCTGCCGCTGCCCGCCGGAGAGCGTGAGCCCGCGCTCGCCGACGAGCGTGTCGTAGCCGTCGGGCAGCCCGTCGACGAACGTGTCGACGCGGGCCGCGGCGGCGGCCGCGCGCACCTCGTCGTCGGTGGCGTCGGGGCGGCCGTAGGCGATGTTGGCGCGGATCGTGTCGGAGAACAGGAAGGCCTCCTCGAACACGATGCCGAGGTGGCGGCGCAGCTCCTGCAGGCGAAGCTGCGGCAGCGGCACACCGCCGAGGCGCAGCTCGCCCTGCTGCGGGTCGTAGAAGCGCGGCAGCAGCAGCGCCACCGTCGACTTGCCCGACCCCGCCGGACCCACGAGCGCCAGCGTCTCCCCCGGCTCGACGCGCAACGACACGTCGGACAGGACGGGCTCGCGGCGGCTGTAGCCGAACGTGACGCCGTCGAGCTCCACGGCGAGCGGCCCCGCGGGCAACGCCACCGGGTCGGCCGGGTCGACGACCTCGGGCTGGGAGTCGCGCAGCTCGTACACGCGCTCGGCGGCTGCGCGCGTGAGCTGCGCGCTGACCACGAGCGAGCCGAGGAGGCGGGCCGGCCCGGCGAGCTGGGCGACGTAGGTGACGAACGCCAGGAACGTGCCGATGCTGATCTCGCCGCGCAGCGCCAGCAGGCCACCGATGCCGATCACGCCGACCTGCCCCAGCATCGGCAGCAGCTGCAGCGTGGGGTTGAGCCGGGCGGTCATCCAGGCGGCGCGCATGCGCTCGGCGTAGAGCCGGCGGGCGCGGCCCTCCAGCGCGACGACCTCGCGCACCTCCTGCCCGAAGCCCTTCACCACCCGCACGCCCGTGACCGTCTCCTCGACGTGCTGGGCGATGTCGGCGGCCCGCTGCTGCGCCGACCACGTGGCCGGGAACAGCCGCCGCCGCGCCCGCACGACCAGCCAGCCGGCCAGCGGGAACAGCACCACCGTGAACAGCGTGAGGAGCGGGGAGAGCCACAGCATCGCCGCCACCGACACGACCGCCAGCACCAGCGAGCCGAGCGAGATCGGCGTGATCATCAACAGCCCCTGGACGAGCTGGATGTCGGTGTTGGCGCGCGAGACCACCTGGCCGGTGCGCAGCGCGTCCTGCTTCTCGCCGTCGAGCCGGGCGACGGCGGTGAACACCTCCTGGCGCATGTCGTGCTGCACGTCCAGCGCGAGGCGTCCGCCCAGGTAGCGGCGCAGGAACGCGGCCCCGAACCGGACGGCGGCGAGCACCGCGAACGCGAGCACCACGCTGCCGAGCACGGCCGTGGAGCCGGCCACCGCGTCGTCGACGGCCACGCGCGTGAGCAGCGGCCCGACGGCGTCGAGCCCCACCCCGAGCACGGACGCGGCGAGCGCACCGAACATCACCCCGCGATGCCGCAGGCAGGCGCGCAGGAGCCGGCGGATCCAGCCGAGCTCGGTGTCGGGACGAGGCACGACCTCCACGTTAATCGGTGACCCCGACAGAGATCGCGGACGGAGACGGCCGGCCGGCGTCGACGTGCTGGTGGTGGAGCGTGCGGCGGAGGTGGCGGCCTGGCCCGGCTGATCGACGCCACACACGGTCGGGCCCGTTCACACACGTTCGGACGTGTGTGAACGGGCCCGGCAGTGTGTGACGTCGTCCGGACCGCGGGAGACTGTCGCCGTGCTGATCGCGATCTACGCGCTCGCCGCCGTCGTCGTGATCGAGGGCGGCGCGCTGCTCGTGGTGGCGCGCCGGCTCGCCCGCGCGCGGGCGGAGACCGTCGAGCTGACGCGCCGGCTCAGCGCGCGCCGGGCGCTGCTCGCCGGCGGGCGGGAGGCGGTGCGCACGGTGTGGCAGACCGCCGACGTGCTGCGCCGCGAGGGCTTCGGCGCGGCGGTGCGGTCGTCGGTCGAGGAGCTGGCCGGGTGGGCGCTGGTGGAGCGGCCGGACCTCGCGCGGCTGGCCGTCAACGGGCGGGTGGCGATCCTGTTCTCCGACATCGAGGGCTCGACGGCGCGCAACGAGGAGGTCGGTGACCGGGAGTGGGTGCGGCTGATCGAGCGGCACGCCGCGCTCGTGCAGAAGCTCGTGCGCCGGCACGGCGGGCACGTCGTGAAGAGCCAGGGCGACGGCTTCATGATCGCGTTCGCGTCGCCTGACGAGGCCGTGCGCTGCGCGGTCGAGCTGCAGCAGGCGCTGCGCGAACGCTCCGACGGGATCCGGGTGCGCATCGGCATCCACGAGGGCACGTCCGTCCGTCGCGGGGACGACCTGTTCGGCCGCAACGTCGCCCTCGCCGCCCGCGTGGCCGCACTCGCCCAGGGCGGTGAGGTGCTGGTCAGCGAGGCGGTGCGGGACGCGGTGCCGGACGCCGGCTACGACGACGGGCGCGACGTCGAGCTGAAGGGGCTGCGCGGCACCCACCGCGTGTACGCCGTGAGTGTCGAAAACCGCTGACCGCGTTCGTGGACGGGGTGAGACCGGCACCCGGCCGGTCCGTGCACCGGAGGTTTCCGATGACGGCCACCTACACGTTCGACGTCTTCACGACCCTCGACGGCTACGGCTCCTACGGCGGCGACGGCGACTGGGGCGGCTACTGGGGCAAGCAGGGCCCCGAGCTGCTGGCGCACCGCCTGGCCTCGTTCGGGACCGAGCAGCGGATGGTGTTCGGCGCCAGGACGTTCCGCCAGTTCGTGCAGATGCTGGCGGAGAGCACCGCGGACTCGGATGTGCGCGACCCGTGGGTGACCCGGATGCGGAGCATGCCGGCCACCATCGTGTCGTCGACGTTGGACGGGCCGCTCGACTGGCCGGACGCGACGGTCGTGCGCGGCGACGCCGTCGAGGTGGTCACGCGGCTCAAGGAGGAGTCGGACGTGCCGTTGCGCTCGCACGGCAGCCTGTCGCTGAACTGGGCGCTCATGGCCGCCGGCCTGGTCGACCGCCTCCAGGTGACGATCTTTCCCGTGATCTCGGGCCGCACCGGGACGGACCCGGTGCTGGGCGGCGCGGCCGACTTCGACCTCGAGCTGCTCGAGCAGCGGACGCTGGACGGCAACATCCAGGAGCTGGTCTACCGCCCCACGCTGCACCTCCCGGTGACGGCCTGAAGGACTGATGCGGAGGGCGGATTGTCCGTTACCATCCGCCAGCCGCTCTGCTGCAGCAACGCCGCCGCACCCCCAGGGGAGACGCATGACGGACCAGACCGACTTCGCCGCGATCGTCGCCGAGACCGCCCGGCAGCGCCCGGACGACATCGCCCTGAGCTTCGCCGGGACCACCTGGACGTGGGCGCAGTTCGTCGACAGGATCCGCCGCAACGCCGCAGCCCAGCGCGCCGCCGGGCTGCGCCCAGGCGACCGGGTGGCGGTGCTCGACCTCAACCACCCGTCCTGCCTGGAGACGACGCTCGCGTGCGCCCAGGTGGGCACGGTCAACGCCGTCGTCAACTTCCGGCTCGCCCCGCCCGAGATCATCTACGTGATCAACGACGCGGGCGCGAAGATCCTCTTCATCGGCCCCGAGTTCGCCGGCGCGGTGGCGCAGATCCGCGAGAAGCTCCCGACCGTCGAGCAGGTGGTGCACGTCGGGGGCGACGGCGACGAGTACGAGGCGTGGCTCGCCGCCCAGGAGCCGGACACCGACCACTACGACGCCTCCCCCGACGACTGCTTCGTGCAGCTCTACACGTCCGGCACCACCGGCTTCCCCAAGGGCGCGCTGCTCACCCACCGCGGGATGCTCGCGCACGCCAGCAACGTCGCCGCCGACTTCGCGCTGGACCCGGGCTCGGTGGTGCAGGTGGCGATGCCGCTGTTCCACGTCGGCGGCACCAGCTACGCGCTGCTCGCGATGGCCCGCGGCGCCAGGATCTCGATGCTGCGCATGCCCGACCCGAACGCCGTGTGGGACATGCTGGAGCGCGAGCGGATCACCCACACGTTCCTGGTGCCGGCGCTGCTCGCCGTGATGGCGCAGGTGCCCGGCGCGGCCGAGCGGGACGTGAGCGCGCTGAAGGCGCTCTCCTACGGCGCGTCGCCGATGCCGCTGCCGGTGATGCGGGCGTGCCTGAAGCTGTTCCCCGGCGTGATGCACCAGGTCTACGGCATGACCGAGGCCTGCGGCGTCGTCAGCTCGCTCGGCCCGGAGGACCACGACGAGAGCCCCGCGGTCGCGCACCGCCTGACGTCCGCTGGCAAGCCCATCCACGGCGTCGAGATCGAGATCCGCGACCCCGCCACCGGGGAGCCGGTGCCCGTCGGCACGGCGGGCGAGCTGTGGGTGCGCACCGAGCAGCTGATGGCCGGCTACTGGCAGAAGCCCGAGGCCACCGAGGCCGCCATCACTGCCGACGGCTGGCTGCGCAGCGGCGACGGCGGGTACGTCGACGAGGACGGCTACTTCTACGTCACCGACCGGATCAAGGACATGATCATCAGCGGCGGCGAGAACATCTACCCCGCCGAGATCGAGCGCGTGCTGGCCGAGCACCCGACCGTCGGCGACGTCACCGTGATCGGCGTGCCCGACGAGAAGTGGGGCGAGGTGCCGAAGGCGATCGTCGTCCCCGCGCCGGGGCAGACCGTCGACCCGGAGGCGCTCCTCGCGTGGTGCCGTGAGCAGCTGGCGTCGTTCAAGTGCCCCAAGTCCGTCGACGTCATCGACGAGCTGCCGCGCAACCCGTCGGGGAAGGTGCTGAAGAAGGACCTGCGCAAGCCGTACTGGGAGGGTCGGGAGCGCCAGGTGGTGTAGGCACGTCACACACCGCTGGGCCCGTTCACACACGTCAGAACGTGTGTGAACGGGCCCAGCGGTGTGTGAGGTCGGGTGGGTTTGCCGAAACGACCACGTGACCGGCGTTGGCCGGGCAGTCTGCGCGGGTGGACCTGCACCGTCGCAACGCCCTGGTCGACCAGGGCTACTCGCTCAAGGAGCTCCGCCGGTTGCGCGGCGGCGGCCACCTGGACGCGATCCGCCGTGGCACCTACGTGCACGGGCCGCTGCCGCCCGACGCGCTGGAGCAGCACGCGCTCCGCGTGCGCGCGGCCGTCGAGCTGCTGTCGAGCGAAGCCGTGGTGAGCCACGTCTCCGCCGCGGTGCTGCACGGGTTGCCGATCTGGAAGCTCCCCCTCGACCGGGTCCAGATCACCCGGCCGGGGCGGTGCCGGGGCGGCCGCCGCGGCGAGCTGGTCCACGTGCGCACGAACTCCCTCGATCCGGGCGAGGTCGTCGACCTCGACGGCATCGCCGTGACCTCGGTCGAGCGGACGGTGCTCGACATCGCCCGCGCCTTCCCGTTCATGCAGGCCGTGGTCGTCGCCGACGGCGCGTTCGCCCGTGCCGGGACCGACCGGGAGCGGGCGTGGGGCCTGCTCGCGGCCATGCGCAGGTGGCCGGGTGTGCCGTCGGCCAGACGCGTACTGGAGTTCGCCGACGGGCGCAGTGGCGGGGTCGGCGAGTCGCGCAGCCGGGTCCTGATCGCCGCGGCCGGCCTGCCCACGCCGGGGCTGCAGTGGCCGGTTCCCGGCACGCCCTACGAGACCGACTTCGTCTGGTACGAGCAGCGGACCGTCGGCGAGTTCGACGGGCGCGTCAAGTACGGGCGCCTGCTGCGCACCGGGCAGGACCCCGGCGACGTGGTGTTCGAGGAGAAGCGCCGCGAGGACGTCATCCGCGACCAGGGCCTCGCCGTGGTGCGCTGGACCTGGGCCGAGCTGGACGCGTTCGCGCCGGTAGCACACCGCCTCCGCCTGCGGTTGCGCCGCCGCTGACGCGACGTCACACACCCGCGGGCCCCTTCACACACGTCCGGACGTGTGTGAACGGGCCCAGCCGTGTGTGACGTCGCCCGTCAGAGGTCGCGGAACGTCTCGATCCTTGCGCCCAGTTGGTTCAGCCGGTCGGCCAGCTGCTCGTACCCGCGGTTGATCACGTACACGTTGCGCAGCACCGACGTGCCCTTGGCCGCGAGCATCGCCAGCAGCACGACCACCGCGGGACGCAGGGCGGCCGGGCACATCACCTCGGCGCCCGACCAGCGCGTGGGCCCTTCGACGTAGACGCGGTGCGGGTCGAGCAGCGTCACCTTCGCGCCGAGCTTCGTCAGCTCGGTGAGGTAGAGGGCGCGGTTCTCGTAGACCCAGTCGTGGATCAGCGTCGAGCCGGTGGCGGTGGCCGCGATGAGGGCGAAGAACGGCAGGTTGTCGATGTTGAGGCCGGGGAACGGCATCGGGTGGATCTTGTCGATCGGCGCGTGCAGCGGCGCGGGGTGCACGACGAGGTCGACGAGCCGGGTCCGGCCGTTGTCGGCGGTGTACTCCGCCGACGTGTCGTAGCGCAGGCCCATGCCGGCGAGCACGGCCAGCTCGATCTCCATGAACTCGATCGGCACCCGCCGCACGGTGATCTCCGACGAGGTGACGATCGCGGCCGTGACCAGGCTCATCGCTTCGATTGGGTCCTCGGACGGCGAGTAGTCGACGTCACGCTTGATGTCGGGCACCCCGTGGACGGTCAGGGTGGTGGTGCCGACGCCGTCGATGCGCACGCCCAGCTCCTCCAGGAAGAAGCACAGGTCCTGCACCATGTAGTTGGGGCTGGCGTTGCGGATCACGGTCACGCCGTCGTGCCGGGCGGCGGCGAGCAGCGCGTTCTCGGTGACGGTGTCGCCGCGCTCGGTGAGCACGATCGGCGGGACCGGCCCGACGGTCCGGTCGACCCGGGCGTGGTAGCTCCCGTCGGTGGCGGTGACGGCTAGCCCGAACGGGCGCAGCGCCGTCATGTGCGGCTCGACGGTGCGGGTGCCGAGCGCGCAGCCGCCGGCGTAGGGCAGGGCGAACACGTCGTGCTCGCGCATCAGCGGACCGAAGAACATGACGACGCTGCGGGTGCGCCGAGCCGCCTCGACGTCGAGGTGGGTGAGGTCGAGCCGGGCCGGCGGCACGATCTCGAGGTCGTTGTCGGCGTTCAACCAGCGCCAACGGACCCCGATGCTGCCGAGCACCTCGAGGATGCGGTTGACCTCTTCGATCCGCGCGACGCGGCGCAGCACGGTGCGGCCCTTGTTGAGCAGCGATGCGCACAGCAGCGCCACGCCCGCGTTCTTGCTCGTCTTGACGGTGATCTCGCCGGCGAGCGGCTGCCCGCCGACCACGCGCAGGTGCATGGGCCCGGAGTGGCCGAGCGAGACGATCTCGGAGTCCAGCGCGGCACCGATGCGCCCGAGCAGCTCGAGCCCGAGGTTCTGGTTGCCCTGCTCGATCCGGTTGATCGCGCTCTGGCTGGTGCCGATGGCCGCGCCGAGCTGGGCCTGGGTGAGCCCGCGGTGCTTGCGCGCGTCGCGCACCAGCCGGCCGATCCGGGTGAGGTACTGGAGCGACGGTTCCACGGTGTCGACCATGCGGCGGAGCATATCTCACACATGAGATATCGCAGCCGGGACCCCGTCCGCGACGATCGCGGGCGACACACGATGACGCAGCGCGTCGAGCACGCGCAACCCGTGGGCCACGACCGGAGCGACCAGAACCCCCGCCTGCCCTATCGTGCGCCCATGAGCACCGGCAGCTACGAGAAGATCACCGCCGCCGACGGCGGCACCTTCGACGCCTACCGGGCCGGCGAATCAGGCCCCGGTGTACTGGTTTTCCAGGAGATCTTCGGCATCAACGACAACATCCGCGGCCTGTGCGACCGGCTCGCCGAGGCCGGGTTCCTGGCGCTGGCACCGGACGTGTTCTGGCGGATCGAGCCGCGGTTCGAGCGGGCCGACGAGTCGGGCATGGCCGAGGGCATGGCGCACGTCCAGCAGCTGGACTTCGCGCAGGTCGAGTCGGACCTGACGGCGACGATGGCACACCTGCTCGCGCTCCCCGGATGCAGCGGGAAGGTCGGCGGGGTCGGCTTCTGCCTGGGCGGCACGCTCGCGTTCCTCTGCGCGGCGGGCTGCCGCGTCGACGGCAAGGGCCCGGACGCGATGGTGTCGTACTACGGCTCGGCGATCGGCCAGCTGCTCGACCGCGCGTCGAGCATCGAGTGCCCGATGCTCTTCCACTACGGCGACGAGGACCCGTACATCCCGGCCGACCAGGTGGCCGCCGTGGAGGCGGCGATGGCCGACAAGGACGCGCGGTTCGAGCACTACGCCGCCGGCCACGCGTTCTCCAACTGGGACGCCCCGACCCTGTACAACGAGGCAGCCGCGGCGCAGGCATGGCCGAGGACGATCGCGTTCCTGCACGAGCACCTCGACGGGTGAGGTCTTGCCGTCGAGAACGACGTTGTGGTGATCAAAAAGCCCTGTTGATCACCACAACGTCGTTCTCGACGCGGGCATCGGCCAGCTCTCCAGCAGCGCCGGCGTCCACCGCTCCGCCCTCGGGCGCGACGCCCACCACGCCCGCGCGTACAGGCGCAGCAGCAGCGACGGGCGGGCCGCCCGTTCCGCGACGACGTGCCGGCGGTGCTCCTCGGCGGTGCGCCGCAGCTCCTCGGCGCGCAGGTAGGCCAGGTGTCCGTACGGGTCGATCATGATGACTCCTCGTCGTGTGCGGGACCGTCGTACGGGCGGGCCAGCCAGCGGGCCATGAACAGCCGCACCGGGCGCGACCCCGGCGGCCGCAAGGACGGGTCGGTGTTGCGCGGCTCGTACCGCCCGGCGATGGCGAGCAGCTCCTCCTTGAGCGCACGCAGTTCGTCGGGGGTGAGGTAGACGGCGGCCCCGCTGGAGCCGTTCGCCTCGCGCCACTCCTCCGGTTCCAGGCCGCTCCGGCGGAACGCCGCCTTCATCTGCTCCGCGACGTGGTCGATGAACGTCTCGGTGAGCGCCTCGGCGGCCAACGCGCCCTCCGGGTCCAGGCTGCGGGTGGTCCAGCTCTGCTCTCGCTGCAGCAGCCGCCACGGCTTCTCCCGGCCTGGCCCCTCCACCGCCTCGATGAACCCGTACTTGGCGAGCATCCCCAGGTGGTACGAGCAGCTGGCGACGCTCTCCCCGGTGAGCTCGGCGCACCTGGTGGCCGTGGCCGTCTCGTCGATGGCCAGCAGCTCCAGGATGGCCAGCCGCGTGGGGTGCGACATCGCGCGCAGGCGCTGCGGCTCGGTGATCAGGCCCTTCGGCTCCGGCATGTACTCAAGGTATCTTGCTCAAGGAACCTTTAGCAAGGTTTCTGAAGGTTGACTCGCGAGTAACTTGGGGATAGAGACAGCACATGCTGCTCTCGACGATCCTGCAGTACGGCGACGACCCGGTGCGCAACGCGAACACCGTCGTCGAGTGGGAGAAGGCCGGTCTCGACGTCGTCTGGGTCGCCGAGGCGTACAGCTTCGACGCGGTCTCCTTGATGGGCTACCTGGCCGCGAAGACCGAGACGGTGCAGATCGGCGCGGGCATCCTGCCGATCTACACGCGCACCCCCACGCTCACGGCCATGTCGGCCGCCGGCGTCGACGCGCTGTCCGGCGGCCGCGCGATCCTCGGCCTCGGCGCCTCGGGCCCGCAGGTCATCGAGGGCTTCCACGGCGTGCCCTACGACAAGCCGATCGCGCGCACGCGCGAGATCATCGAGATCTGCCGCAAGGTCTGGCGCCGCGAGCGCGTGGAGAACCAGGGGCTCTACCCGATCCCGCTGCCACCCGACCAGGGCACCGGCCTGGGCAAGCCGCTCAAGCTGATCAACCACCCCAAGCGCGCCGAGATCCCGATCTGGGTGGCGTCGCTGGGCGACAAGAACGTCGAGATGACCGCGGAACTGGCCAACGGCTGGCTGCCGCACGTGCTCATGCCCGAGAAGCTGCAGGACGTGTTCGGCGAGGCACTCGCGCGCGGCCTGGCCAAGCGGGCGCCAGAGCTCGGGCAGCTGCAGATCACCGGTGGCGGCATCCTGGCCACCGAGGAGGAGATGTTCGAGCCGGCCCGCCAGCTCGCCCGCGCCATGTTCGCCCTCTACATCGGCGGGATGGGCGCGCGCGGCCGCAACTTCTACAACACGATCTTCGCCCGGCAGGGCTTCGCGGACGAGGCGAAGCTCGTCCAGGACCTCTACCTCGACGGCAAGAAGGACGAGGCGGCGGCCGCGCTCCCGGACGCGTTCATCGACGGCGTCAGCCTGATCGGCCCGGAGGGTCACGTGAAGGAGCGGATCGCCGCACTCAAGGAGGCCGGCGTGACCCATCTGCACGTCAACCCGATCACCGCAGATCAACCGCGGTTGCTCGGGCGGGCGAAGGAGTGGATCTCCTGACTCCCAACCGGTGACGAAGGGGTCACGCGCAACCACGCTCCGCATCCAGTCACACTCTGCAGTGGACTGCGTCCGACACGGAAGTGTCCGCACCGAAGTGGAGCGTGTGTTGCCCGACCTCGCCATCGAGGCGTCCGATCGACCGCTGCGGTCGGACCAGTACACCTACGTCGAGACCCACGCCTGGTGGATGGGAACGTTCGGCCGGCACACCCACCTCACCGAGCACCGGCTGCGCCAGTGGGTCCCGGCCCGCACCGACCGGGAGTGGCTGCTGGTCCGCGAGCTGACTGGCGCGCAGCGGTGGCTGATCGGCTCCGCCGAGGAGGCGGCCGACGACGGGTTCGAGCTGCGCGACGTCGGTCCGGTCGGGCGGTTCGTCGCACGGCACGGCCGCTTCGAGCTGGACGGTGCCGCCGACGAGTTCGGCGAGCCGCCGTGCGCCCCGCCCCCGCCGCGTCGGGGCAGCTGGCAGGCTCCGACGCCGGCGTTCTTCGCCGACCTGCCCCGCGACCCCGACGAGCTGCGGGCCCGGCTCGTCGACGAGAACCCCGGCAACTGGTTCGGCCCGTTCGCCGCCGCGGTGAACGTGCTGCGCACCGCGCTCGTGCCGGCTTCGCTGCGCACCGCCCTCTACGGCGCGCTGCTCGGCCTGCCGGACGTCACCCGCCGGGACGGCGTCTGCGACGTCGACGGGCGCCCGTGCATCGCCGTCGTGCACGACGCCGGACGCACCTGCACCGAGCTGCTCATCGCGCCGGAGGACGGCCAGTTCGCCGGGGAGCGCGACACGCTGCGCACGGATTCACGGTTCGGTCTGCCCGCCGGCACCGTGATCAGCACCACCGCCGTCCGCACCTCGACGGTGGACGGGCTGGGCGAGCTGCCGCACTCGTGACCCGTGGGTCACACCCCGCCGCGGCGCGGTACCGGGCGATTCCGGCGAGGGCTAACCTGGGGTGCAGTCCTCGGCGAACGACGATGCGATCCGATCAAGGCGGTCCTCAGCGTGTCCACCAGTAGTACCTCATCCGGTCCGGCAACCGGCGGCGAAGCCGCGAGTACCTACGGCTCGGGGGGCCAGTTCGGCACCAACGAGTGGCTCGTCGAGGAGATGTACCAGCGCTTCCTCGACGACCCCGAGACCGTCGACCCGGCCTGGCACGAGTTCTTCGCCGACTACCGCCCCGAGTCCGACGAACCCGCGCAGAACGGCACGGCCACCGCCAAGCCCGCCGTAGAGCCGTCGAGCAACGGTGCCGCCGCAGCTCCGGCCGCCGCCCCGAAGGTCGAGCAGAAGGCGCCGGAGCGGCCCCGCCCGGCCACGCCGTCGGCGCCGAGCGCCGCCAAGCCGGCCGCCGGCTCCACCTCGCAGGCCGCGAAGCCGGCCGCCGCCGACTCCACGGGCACCAGCACCCCGCTGCGCGGCGCCGCCGGTGCCGTCGTCAAGAACATGAACGCGTCGCTGACGGTGCCCACCGCCACCAGCGTGCGCGCGGTGCCGGCGAAGCTCCTCGCCGACAACCGCGTCGTCATCAACAACCAGCTCAAGCGCACCCGTGGCGGCAAGCTCTCGTTCACCCACCTCATCGGCTTCGCCGTTGTGCGGGCGCTCGCCCAGTTCCCGGTGATGAACCGGCACTACACCGAGGTCGACGGCAAGCCGACCGTCGTCCAGCCCGAGCACGTCAACCTGGGCCTGGCCATCGACCTGCCCGGCAAGAACGGGCAGCGCTCGCTCGTCGTCGTCTCGATCAAGGCCTGCGAGACGATGACGTTCGCACAGTTCTGGGCGGCGTACGAGGACATCGTCCGCAAGGCCCGCGCGGGCAGCCTGACCGCGGAGGACTTCGCCGGCACCACGATCAGCCTCACCAATCCCGGCACGCTGGGCACCAACCACTCGGTGCCGCGGCTGATGACGGGCCAGGGCACGATCGTCGGCGTCGGGGCGATGGAGTACCCGGCCGAGTTCCAGGGCGCGAGTGCCGAGCGCCTGGCCGACATGGGCATCAGCAAGATCATCACGTTGACGTCCACGTACGACCACCGGATCATCCAGGGCGCCGAGTCCGGCGACTTCCTGCGCCGCGTGCACGCGCTGCTGCTCGGCGAGGACGGCTTCTACGACGAGATCTTCCGCTCGCTGCGCGTCCCGTACGAGCCGATCCGCTGGGTGCAGGACATCCCGGAGGGCCCGGTCGACAAGACCGCGCGCGTGCTGGAGCTGATCGACGCCCACCGCACCCGCGGCCACCTGATGGCCGACACCGACCCGCTGAACTACCGCCAGCGCCGCCACCCCGACCTCGACGTGCTCTCGCACGGCCTCACGCTGTGGGACCTCGACCGCGAGTTCGCCGTCGGCGGGTTCGCCGGCCAGCAGCGGATGAAGCTGCGCGACGTGCTCGGCGTGCTGCGCGACTCGTACTGCCGCACCGTCGGCATCGAGTACATGCACATCGCCGACCCGCAGCAGCGCGCCTGGCTGCAGGAGCGGATCGAGGTGCCGCACCAGAAGCCCAACCAGGCCGAGCAGAAGTACATCCTGTCGAAGCTCAACGCCGCCGAGGCGTTCGAGACGTTCCTGCAGACCAAGTACGTCGGGCAGAAGCGCTTCTCGCTGGAGGGCGGCGAGACCGTCATCCCGCTGCTCGACGCCGTGCTCGACACCGCGGCTGCGCACGAGCTCGACGAGGTCGTCATCGGCATGCCGCACCGCGGCCGGCTGAACGTGCTGGCCAACATCGTGGGCAAGCCGATCAGCCAGATCTTCCGCGAGTTCGAGGGCAACCTCGACCCGGGCCAGGCGCACGGCTCCGGCGACGTGAAGTACCACCTGGGCGCGGAGGGCAAGTACTTCCGCATGTTCGGCGACGGCGAGACCGTGGTGTCGCTGGCGTCCAACCCGTCGCACCTGGAGGCCGTCGACCCGGTGCTCGAGGGCATCGTGCGGGCCAAGCAGGACCTGCTCAACAAGGGCGACGGCGGCTTCACCGTCCTTCCGCTGATGATGCACGGCGACGCCGCGTTCGCCGGGCAGGGCGTGGTCGCGGAGACGCTGAACCTCGCGAAGCTGCGCGGCTACCGCACCGGCGGCACCGTCCACGTCGTGGTCAACAACCAGGTCGGGTTCACCACCGCGCCGGAGAACTCGCGCTCGTCGCAGTACTCCACCGACGTCGCGAAGATGATCGACGCGCCGGTCTTCCACGTGAACGGCGACGACCCCGAGGCGTGCGTCTGGGTGGCCAAGCTCGCCGTCGAGTACCGCGAGAAGTGGCACAACGACGTCGTCATCGACATGGTCTGCTACCGCCGTCGCGGCCACAACGAGGGCGACGACCCGTCGATGACGCAGCCGTCGATGTACGACATCATCGACGCCAAGCGCAGCGTCCGGAAGATCTACACCGAGTCGCTGATCGGCCGTGGCGACATCTCCATGGAGGAGGCCGAGCACGCGCTGCGCGACTTCTCCAACCAGCTCGAGCACGTGTTCAACGAGGTCCGCGAGCTGGAGAAGACCCCGCCGCGGCCCAGCCCCTCGGTGGAGCAGGAGCAGTCGATCCCGGCCGACCTCGACACGTCGGTGTCGATCGAGACCATCCACCGCATCGGCGACGCGCACGTCGAGCTGCCGGAGGGCTTCACCGTCCACCAGCGGGTCAAGCCGGTGCTGCAGCGCCGCCACACCGCGTCGCGCGAGGGCAACGTCGACTGGGCGTTCGCCGAGCTGATCGCGCTCGGCTCGCTGGCGATGGACGGCAAGCTCGTGCGCATCTCCGGGCAGGACACCCGGCGCGGCACGTTCGTGCAGCGCCACTCGGTGATCATCGACCGGAAGACCGGCGAGGAGTACTTCCCGCTGCGCAACCTGTCGCCGGAGCAGGAGCGGTTCCTGCCCTACGACTCGGCGCTCTCGGAGTTCGCCGCGCTCGGGTTCGAGTACGGCTACTCGGTGGCCAACCCCAACGCGTTCGTGGCGTGGGAGGCGCAGTTCGGCGACTTCGTCAACGGCGCCCAGTCGATCATCGACGAGTTCATCTCGTCCGGTGAGGCGAAGTGGGGCCAGACCTCCGACGTCGCCCTGCTGCTGCCGCACGGCCTCGAAGGCCAGGGCCCCGACCACAGCTCGGGCCGCATCGAGCGGTTCCTGCAGCTCTGCGCCGAGGGCTCGATGACGGTCGCGCTGCCCACCGAACCGGCCAACTACTTCCACCTGCTGCGCCGGCACGCCCTCGACGGCATCCAGCGCCCGCTCGTCGTGTTCACGCCCAAGTGGATGCTGCGGGCCAAGCAGGTCGTCAGCCCGCTGGCGGACTTCACCGGCGGCCGGTTCCGGCACGTCATCGACGACCCGCGCTACCGCGACCTCGACTCGCCCGCCCGCGACGTCCACACCGTGCTCCTGTGCAGCGGCAAGATCTACTACGAGCTGGCCACCGCCCGGGAGAAGAAGGAGCTCGACGGCGTCGCGCTCGTGCGTCTGGAGCAGCTCTACCCGATCGCCGACCGGCAGATCGCGGCCGTCCTCGACCGGTACCCCAACGCGGAGGACTTCCGCTGGGTGCAGGAGGAGCCGGCCAACCAGGGCGCCTGGCCGTTCCTGGGCCTGGAGCTGCCGGAGAAGCTGCCCCGGCTCGTCGGGATGAAGCGCGTCTCGCGGCGTCGCATGGCCGCCCCGGCCCCCGGCTCGTCGAAGGTGCACGAGGTGGAGCAGGCGGCCCTCATCGACGCGGCCTTCGAGCGCGCGGAGTAGACGTCGCATCGAGTGAACTCCTCCCGCGTCGATCGCGGGAGGAGTTCTCGTACCTCTGCGCGGCGGCGTGGCCGCGTCAGCGCGACTCGCCCTGCGCCCGTGCGGCGAGGGTGGCCATGGCGGCGGGTGGAACGTTGAGAGTGCCGCTACCCGACAGCTTGGTCAGCTCGTCCAGGGCGCGGGTGTAGGCGAGTCGGCGTTCCGCCTCGTTGTCGTTGTCGGCCGCGAGGTCGAGCAGTCGCAGGACCCGGCGGACGGCGGCGTGCTCGCCGGGTGCGAGCGTGGTGTCGCGGATGCGCCGTGCGGCCTCGCGGGCGGCGACCCAGCTGCGCCGGGCTCGGTCGACGGCGCTGGTGTACTCGCGGAGGGCGGCTACCGACCTAGGCGTTGCGGCGTCGAGGACGAGTGCCGCGGCGAGGTCCTCGACGAACCGCGCGGTGCTGGGCACGGAGACGTCCACGAGCGCGGGCAGACGCAGTACCTGGACGGCGTCGCTCTCGAAGGCCGCGTACTCGGCCCGTAGGGTGGCGAGGCGCCGCCGCGCGGCGCCGTGCGCCTTCGCCAGGTCGGCCGGCCCCATGACGACGGGTGGGGCCGGATCCTGACCACCGATCGCTTCCCTTCGTGTGAAGAACAAGATGGCCGTGACGCCGTAGAAGGCGATGAGCAGAGGCAGCACCGACAGGAAGTTGCCGGGCTTCACGACGAGCACGACCAGAGCTACCGCCGTGGTGACGAAGCTGAGCACTGTCACGAACGCCAGCAGCAGCGCGGCTTCTGTCCTGGTCGGCGGTCTGGGGGTCACGAGGCCAGCTCGCCTCGTGCAGCGGCGTCCAGCGCGGCCTGAGCCGGCTCGGGGACCCGGATCCGACCGGCTTCGGTCAACGCCCGCAGCTCGGCGCGGGCGAGGACGTACGCGGCGCGCCGCTCGGGTTCGCTGTCGCGGTCGAGCGCAGCGGTGAGCAGTTCCCTGATCCGGGTGACCGCAGCTCGGTCCGGCAGGGAGAGCGCGTCGAGGTCGATGCGGTGAGCGGCGTCCCGGGCTTCCCGCCAGGCTCGTTCGGTCTTCTCGACGGCGGCGATGAAGTCGGTCGCGTCGCGGGATCGGGGCGGCGCGTCGGTCCTGAGGGCCTGGGCGTGCGCGAAGGCGGCGACGAACGTGGCGGTGCTGGGCACGGTGACGTCGGCGAGGGCCGGCAGGCGCAGCACTTCCTGCGGATCGCACTCGTACGCGGCGTACTGGGTGCTGACCAGGTCCAGCCGTTGGCGCGCTCGACTCCAGCCCGCCTCGGCGGACCCGGGCCTGGGCCGTGCAAGGGTTGGTCCACGTTCGAACGCCACGAACAGCAGGCCGACCAGACCGATGAACACGCCGCCGATGCCGAGGGGCGTCCCGACGAGCACGAGCAGCGCGATCCCACCGGCGATCACGGCCAGCATGATGATCCGCGCGATCCACGCATCGCCCGCGTCCATCGTCCCCCCCACCAACCTGCGGTGAACCGCAGGACCCCGGCGCAATCCTTCCTCAGCCGCGGCGGATGCGCCACTGACGAGGACTCCCGCACGGGGCTCGCCGGGTAGCAGACCCGCTGGCCCACCAAGTGCGGTCAGCGCTTCTGCCAGCGCCCCGCGAACTCGCCCGGCTGCGGCGCCGGGCCCGGCAGCGGACGGTGCGCGGCGGGTGAGCGCAGCCCGTCGAGCATCATCGCGATGTAGCGCTCCCGCAGCTCCGCCGTGCGCGCCTCGTCGCGGCCGCGGACGGTGGCGAGCTCTTCGAACAGCACCCCCATGTCCTCAGGGACGAGGTCGGTCCGCAGCACCCCGGCGTCCTGCGCGCGCTGCAGCAGCGCGGTGACCAGCTCGCCCGAGCGACGGGCGAGCGCGCCCATCTCCTCCGTGGGGGTGAAGGTGCCGGCGAGCGAGATGGTCAGCGCGTGCGTGTCGGCCTCGACGATGCCGGCCACGAACTGCGCGAACGCCTCCCACGCGTCGTCGACCGCGAGCGCCTTCTCGGCGACGTCGATGTAGGTGAGCAGGCCGTCGTGGCAGAGCCGGCGCAGCAGGTCCTCCTTGCTGCCGTGCCGGCGGTAGAGGGCGCTGATGCCCACGCCCGCGCGCTCGGCCACCGCTGCGATCGGCGCCTCGGGATCGGCGACGAACACCGCGCGAGCGGCTTCCAGGATCAGTGAGTCGTTGCGGGCGGCCTGTGCGCGGCGCCCGTTCATCGGCTGGGCCATGTTCCTGAGTCTAGCACTTGACCGGAACGTTCTGTTCCGCTAACTTGATTGCAGAACAGTTCATTCCGTTCCAAGGAGCCGAGATGACCCTGACAGTCGAGACGCCCACGATCACCCGGGCGCCGCGCGCCGCCAACCGGACCCTCGGCTTCTCCGCCGTCCTCGCGATGTCGGTCATGGAGCTGCTCGACTCCACGGTCGTCTCGGTCGCAGCGCCGACCATCCGCGAGGACCTCGGCGGCACGTACTCGCTGATGCAGTGGCTGTCGGTCGGCTACACGCTGGCCATGGCGGCGCTGCTGCTGGTCGGCGGCCGCCTCGGCGACGTGGTGGGGCGGCGGCGCATGATGCAGATCGGCGTCACCGGGTTCACCGCGGCGTCGCTGCTGTGCGCGCTCGCCTGGACGCCGGACGTGCTGCTGGTCGGGCGGCTCCTGCAGGGCGCGGCGGGTGCGCTGATGATCCCGCAGGCGTTCGGGCTCATCCGCGACCTGTTCCCGCCGGCCGACGTGCCCAAGGCTCTCGCGGCGCTCGGTCCGGTGATGGGGATCGGCGCGCTGCTCGGCCCCGTGGTCGGCGGCGTGCTGGTGGAGGCCGACCTGTTCGGCACCGGATGGCGCGCGATCTTCCTGATCAACGTCCCGATCGGGCTGGCCGCGCTCGCCGTCGCCCGCCGCCACATCCCCGCCGTCGCGCCGACCGCCTCCGGTGCCCGCATCGACGTCATCGGCGCCCTGATCGCCGCTGCCGGTGCCGCGCTGCTGATCTTCCCGCTGGTGCAGGGTGCCGAGCACGGCTGGCCCGCCTACACCGTGCCGATGCTGGTCGTTGCGGTCGCGCTCTTCGCCGTCTTCGGTCGCCGTCAGGTCCGCCTGGTCCGCGCCGGTCGTACCCCGCTGGTGCAGCCGAGCGTCTTCCGCCACCGCGCCTACGTCGCCGGCGCCGGCTTCGCGGTCTGCTTCCTCGCCGCCATGGGTGCGCTGTTCACGATCGGTGTGATGCTGCAGATCGGCCTCGGCTTCAGCCCGCTGACCGCCTGCCTGGTGATGGCGCCGTGGGCGCTGGGCGCGGCGATCGGCTCCGGGGTCAGCGGCACGCTGATGGCGAAGCACGGGCGGAAGCTGCTGCACGTCGGCCTCGCGCTGATGGCCACCGGCATCCTCGGCCTGACCGCGGTCTACCAGCTCGCCGGCACCGACCTGGGCTTCCTCGACCTGCTCCCGGCCGTCACCGTCGGCGGGTTCGGCATGGGCATGATCTTCGTCCCGCTGTACGACATCATCCTGGCCGGCGTCGACGCGACCGAGCTCGGTTCGGCCACCGGGGTGCTGAAGTCGATCGACCAGATCGGCACCACGATGGGCGTCGCCGTCCTCGGCACGGTGTTCTTCCTGACGCTGGGCCCGATCCCGACGCCCGAGGCGGCCCTGCACGCCGGCACGGTCACGGCGTTCGGCGCGGTGACGCTGCTGGTGGTGGCCTTCGCGGTGGGCTTCCTGCTCCCGAAGCACGCGCGCCCGCACAGCTGAGGTTCCGCCGGGTAGGACAGCAAGGCCACCTTCAGGACGGATTCCGCCCTGAAGGTGGCCTTGCTGGCGTTTGCGGCCCGGCCTCCGTGCCCCACGTGCTCAGGCAGAACGGGTGGCCGGCCGGGTCGATCAACACGCGGAAGACGTCCGGCTCCGGCTGGTGGGGGGAGAGCACCGCGCCCGCTGCGACGGCCCTGGCCTGGGCGGTGTCCAGGTCGGGCGTGCTGAAGTCGAGGTGGCACTGCTGAGGGACGGCGGGATCGGGCCACGTGGGTGGTCGGTGGTCGGGATCCATCTGGAAGCCGACGCTCATCCCGTCGAGCTGGAGGTGGGCGAACACTGCAGTGGCGGAGACGATGCGGCCGCCGCCGATGCGCTGGTAGAACTCGGCGAGCTGGAGCGGGTCCGGGCAGTCGAGCGTCACGCCCCACGGTCGGGCGATCGGGTCGTTCCTCATGACGGGATGACCCGGCGGCGGCCCGATCCTCATCGGCGGACCGCACTAGCCTGTCCTCGTGTACTTCACCGACCGCGGCATCGAGGAGCTGGTCGCCCGCCGGGGCGAGGAGGAAGTGACGATCGAGTGGCTCGCCGACCGGTTGCGCGCCTTCGTCGACGCCAACCCCGCGTTCGAGGACTCGGTCGAGCGGCTCGCCAGCTTCCTCGCCCGTGACGACGGGTTCGACGACTGACCGGATCCGACTTCCTCGGGCTCGACGTCGCCGCCGCCCCACCCGGCGGCCGCGCCGAGTGGCTGGCCGCCGCGCTCCGGGCCGCCATCTCCGACGGCAGCCTGCCGCTCGGATCCCGGCTGCCGCCGACGCGGGTGCTGGCCGCGGAGCTGCAGGTCTCGCGCGGCACCGTCACCGAGGCCTACCAGCGCCTCGTCGACGACGGGCACATCGAGGGCCGCGGGCGGGCCGGCACCGTCGTCGTCGCCGCGCCGGTGGCGGCACCCCGGGTCGCGCCCGCCGTTCCGGCACGGCCGTCCGTCGCGGCACCCCACGACGCGATCTTCGACGAGATGCGCGCCGCACCCGCCCGGATCGACCTCTCCCCCGGCGTCCCGGACCTCGCCGCCTTCCCGCGGGCCGCGTGGCTGCGCGCCGAGCGGGCCGCGCTGGACGCGCTCGGCCCGGCCGACCTCGGCTACGGCGACCCGTCCGGCAGCCCCGCGCTGCGCCGCGCGGTCGCGGAACGGCTGGCCAGGACGCGCGGCGTCCGCGTCGACGCCGGTGACGTCGTCGTCGTGGCCGGGGTGGCGCAGGCGCTCGCGCTGCTGGCCCAGGTGCTGCGCGGGACCGGAATCGACACCATCGCCGTCGAGGACCCGGGCTCGCTCGGCACCCGGCAGCAGCTGCAGTCGTGGGGGATCGCGACGCCGCCCGTCCCCGTCGACGAGCGGGGCGCGCGGATCGATGCCCTGCACGCGCTCGACGCGCCGGCCGTGCTGCTCACCCCGGCCCACCAGTTCCCCACCGGCGTCGTCCTGGACGGGGAACGCCGGCGCGCGCTGCTGGCGTGGGCGGCCGACGGCGGGCTCGTCGTCGAGGACGACTACGACGCCGAGCACCGCTACGACCGCTCCCCGGTCGGTGCGCTCGCCGGGATGCTGCCCGACCAGGTCTGCTACACCGGCAGCGTCTCCAAGCTCCTCGCGCCGGCCATGCGGCTGGGCTGGCTGGTGGTGCCACGGCGGCTGCACGGTGCCGTGGTCGCGGCTCGCCGGCGGGCCGACCTCGGCAGCCCGGCCCTCGCCCAGCTCGCATTGGCGCAGCTCATGGACTCCGGCGAGCTGGACCGCAGCCTCCGCTTCGCCCGCACCCGACACCGCCGCCGGCGCGACGCGATGATCGCCGCGCTCCGCACGCACCTCCCCGACGCCGTCGTCCACGGCGCCGCCGCCGGCCTGCACCTGACGGTGACGTTCCCGCACTGCCCGCGCCCCGACGTCGACATCGCGCTGGCGGCCCTTGACGAGGGCATCAAGGTGCAGCCGCTGTCCTGGCACTGCCAGGAACCCCGCGACCCCGGCCTGGTCCTGGGCTACGCCAGCACCCCGACGGCAGCGATCCACGAGGCAATGACAACGCTGTCCCGCCTGGTCGCGTAGCGCCCCACCCCGCTCCGCGAGTTGGCCATCTCAACAGGGCGAGTCAGCCCGTTCGACAGGACGAGCTGTCCGCCTCACCCTTCTGAGAGGGCCAACTCGCCCTGTTGAAACGGCCAACTCGCCCTGTCAAGGCGGCCAACTCGCGGGGTCAGCGTCAGCGGCCGGGGAGTCTGAAGCGGCGGCGCACCGCCGCCAGGAGGGTGTCCAGGGCCTCGGAGACGGCCGCGTCGTGCGCGTCGAGGTCGGCGCCGCGGGCGCGGGGGTCGGGGCCGGGTTTGGGCCGCAGCTTCATCCACGACTCGGGCCAGAGCGCCTCCAGCGCTATCTCCCAGTGCAGGTCGACGACGAAGCGGGTGAGGGCGGCGCGCACCCCGGCGTCGGCGACGGCCCGCTCGAGGTCGACGAGCTGGGCGCGCAGGGCGGTGGCGCGTTCGGCGTCGCGGACGCGCAGGTCGTCGGCGACGGCGTCGAGCTCGGCGATGACGCGTCGGTAGTCCTCCGCGGCGGTCATGGCAGCTCCGGGACGATGACGACGCGGGGTGCGGAGTGCTGGCTGCGGTCGAAGAAGAGTCCGCGCCCCGGCCGCGACGACCAGTCGACGCCGAACGTGGGTGCGAGGGTGCCGAGGTCGTTGCCCTGGACGTCGAGGGCGACCCAGGCGCCGAGGTCGTCGGGGCTCGCGCCGAGGCTGAGCAGGCTGCGCAGCCGGGCGACGCTGCGCCACCACCCGATGACGTGGATGCCGACCTCGGGCCCGAACCGCAGCACGCGTTGCAGCGCCTCGGTTCCGCTGCGGCCGAGCAGTGCGTCGGCGGCGTCGGCCCCGTGCAGGACGACGAACGTGGTGCGCCGCTCGGCGCCCTGCTGCCGATCGGTGACGGACGCGGCGAGCGCGGCGATGCGGTCGGCGATCCCGGCCAGTTCGACGACCTCGACGGCGTGTCCGGCCGCGTCCTCGACGAGTCGGTCGGCACTGCTCGGGTCGACGAGCGGGGCGACGATCAGGTCGAGGCTGCCGGGCGCCCGCCCCCGCAGCACGGACGCCGTGGCCGCCCCGACGACGCGCAGCGCGTCGCGCGGGTCGGTGCCGAGCACCCCGAGGTTGCGGCCGGGCGCGTCCGGCAGCGGCGCGGCGGCCGGGCTGCCCTCGACGTCGATGTACTGCCCGACGAGCGCCTGCGGGACGTCGCCGGCGGGTAGATCGGCCAGCAGGTCACCGACCTGCGGGGATCGGCTGCCGTCGAACAGCCGCGGTTCGGGCCGCCCGGCACCGTACGCGGCGTGCAGCACCCGTTGCACCTCGTCGACGGAGCCCCGGCCAGTGGCGTCGGGGATGCGGACGATCTCGTTGCCGGGCCGGATGCCGGACTCGTGGTTGATCACGGCGTGCCAGCGCGGCAGGTCGAGCGCGACGTCGTTGAGCTCGGCCAGCACCTTCCGCGCCCGCGGCAGCGCGATGCGCAGCACGAACTGCTCGAAGATCGCCGAGCGCCCCCAGAACGCCTCGATGCCGGACACGTCCTGGCTGGCCAGCACGAGGTGGATCCCTTGCGAGCGGCCGCGCCGGGCGACGTCCTCCAGCAGCTGCAGCGCGGCCCGGGTGACGGCGTCGCGCTCGTTGAACAGGTACTGGAACTCGTCGATGACGGCGACGATCCGCGGCCACCGCCCGTCCGGGTCGGCCTCGCGCAGCTCCTCCAGCTTGGTGACCTCGTGCGCCTTCGCGACCTCGGACCGCCGCCGCATCTCGTCGGCGAGGAACTGCAGCAGGGCGAGCCCGAACTCGCGGTCGGTGTTGATGTTGACGCCGACGAGCCGGGCGTGCGGCAGCCAGGTTCGGTCCTTGCGGCCGGGCGCGAACTGGGCGAAGGAGACGCCCTCCTTGAAGTCGAGGAGGTAGAACTCGAGCTCGTCGGGGCCGTAGCGGGCGGCGAGCGAGCCGATCATGGTGAGCAGCAGGTTGGTCTTCCCGGTGCCGCTGGGCCCGCCGATCAGCGCGTGCGGGGACGCGTCGGCGAGCGCGAGGTCGACGGGCAGCACGTCAGCGAACCCGACGGGCGCGCGCAGCCCCGCCTTCGACGACGCGGTGCCCCAGTCGTGCTGGTCGGGCGGCAGCAGGTCGCGGAACGCGCTGACCCGGTGTCGCCACCGCTCGTGCTCCTCGCTGATCACCTGGCAGGCGGCGGAGACGTCGCGGGCGGGCAGTGCCGGGTCCAGCTCGACGGCGACGTGCTCACCCGTCATCGACGTGCGCGTGGTGCCGCCGCGGAGGTGGACGGTCTCCGTGCCCGGGTTGGCCTGCGTCGGCACGTCGACGAGCACGAGGTGCACCCCGCAGGCCGGCCCGCCGCGGGCGATGCGCTGCAGCTGGGCGTACTCCTCGTCGGGCAGGGCGCGGCCGTCGCCCATCAGCACGGCGACGATCCACGGCTCGTGCCGCACACCCGTCGCGGCGCCGAGGGCCTGCAGTGACGGGTACCCGTCGACGAGCAGACGGGTGTGGATGCGCCGGATGCGGTCGGAGAGCTGGTCCAGCAGCGGGGCGAGCCGGCCCGGGTGGTGGACGGTCAGCAGCTCGGTGCGGGTGAGCGGGTAGAGCCCGGGCAGCGCGCCGGCGAGCTGGCCGGTGTCCCACACGTGCACCGCGACGAGCCCGGGCCGGAAGTGCGACAGCACCCGCATGAGCAGGGTCTCGACGAGCGCCTCGGCCTCGCGGCGCCGGTCGGGGTCGGCGCTGATCCGCACGTGCCCCTCGTCGAGCAGCGGGACGGCGACGTCGAACGGGGTGCCGCTGCCGCCGATGCGTCCGGTGCCGATGCGCCACAGCCCGGGGACGGTGCCGAGGGCGTCAGCCTTGCCGAACTGGCCGAGCCACTCGGCCGGTGGGCGCCCCGCCGAGCCGGGCGCCGCGTCGGCGACGATCTCGTCGAGCTCGCGCGGGCCGTGCGCGAGCCAGGTGCCGAGC
The DNA here is from genome assembly GCF_050936315.1 of Pseudonocardia sp. CA-107938. Classification (NCBI taxonomy): domain Bacteria; kingdom Bacillati; phylum Actinomycetota; class Actinomycetes; order Pseudonocardiales; family Pseudonocardiaceae; genus Pseudonocardia; species Pseudonocardia sp. CA-107938. The sequence continues at coordinate 424,210 of NZ_JBNJNA010000001.1, forward strand.
ACGGCGTCCTCGTCCGCCGCGACGCGCTTGACGACGTCGGCGAGGCGCCGGTGACCGGGCGCGAGCAGCCGGGCCATGGCGGGGTCGGCGCGCGCAGCGGACAAGCCGGAGTCGCGCAGCCACAGCTCGGCGAGCGCGCTCATACGGGCGTGCTCGGCGGCGTCCTGCGCGCCCTCGGCAGCACCGAGCGCGCGCCCGACCGCGGCGCACAGGTTGTCGAAGGCGGCGGCGATCTCCTGCTGCCGCCGGTTGCGGCCACGCACTACCTGGTCACAGCCGGGCCGCGACGCCTTCTGCGGCGGTGATCGCGGCCTGCACGGCGCGCTGCGCGTCGCGGACGGCCTCCATCGCCTGGCCGTAGACGCCGAGCGCCTCCGACGCGTCGGCCTGCGGCGTGCCCGCGCAGGCGGCTTGCAGCTGGCCGCGCGCCTGTTCCAGCTGGGCGACGGCCTGCTGCAGGATGCCGTTGGCGTCCTGCGCGGTGTCGTTGGAGCCGCGGATCCCGGCGGCCGCGTCGCCGATGCTGCTGTCGCTCATGTGTGCTGGCTCCCGAGTGGGATCGTGCAGTGCGTTCCGGACGAAATCTACTCGCGCAGCCGTCCCCCCGCGCCGCGGCACTAGATCATCGCGACGAGCATCCCCGACATCGCCACGGCGCTCACGAGCTGAGCGCCGGCGACCGTGCGCGGGTGCCCGGTGCAGGCGATGCGGAAGCGGTCGACGCAGCGCAGCCCGTGCCAGGCGAAGTAGCCGGCGGCGACGAGCGCGACGACCGACACCATGACCAACCCGCTGCCGTGCGCATTGTGCCCGACCAGCATGAACAGCATCGCGCCGCTGCACAGGAGGTGATGGGTGACGTCTTCGTCGCGGGCCGCCAGCAGGAAGGTCCAGGCGGCGCAACCACCGAACACCGCGATCCACACGGCCAGCGGCACCGGGTCGCCGAGCGGGGAGAACATCGCGGCCATCCCGGTCGCGGCCGCCGCCGACGACGCCTCCCCGGCGCGTCCGGCGGGCACGGTGACCAACCGGTGCAGGTGCAGCAGGCCCACGACCAGGCAACCGATCGCCGCCGCCCCCGCGAACCACGCCACCTCGTGACGATAAGTCGACGAGCGGTGACTCAGCCATACGGTCCAGGGGTAGCAATCTGCGGCAGGATCGTCACCCATGCGGCATCTCGTGCGGGTGGGCGACGGGCAGCTCGAGTGGCAGGAGGCGCCCGACCCGGTCTGCGGGCCGACCGACGCCGTCGTCGCGCCGCTGGCCGTGGCCCGCTGCGACCTCGACCTGCCGATGGCGGCGTTCCCGCTCTTCGCCGGCCCGTACCCGGTGGGCCACGAGGTGGTCGGCGAGGTGCTCACGGTCGGCGACGCCGTGGGCCGGCACCGGCCCGGCGACCGCGTGGTCGTGCCGTTCCAGGTCAGCTGCGGGGCGTGCGGACCCTGCCGGGACGGGCGGTTCGCCGCGTGCGCCACGCACCGGGCGAAGGCCGGTGCCGCCTTCGGGTTCGGGCCTGCCGGCGGCGGGCACGGCGGCGCGGTGGCCGACCGGCTGCTCGTGCCCGGCGCCGACCACCTGCTGCACCCCGCACCGGACGGCGTTGATCCCGTCGCGCTGTGCACGCTGCCGGACAACGCGCTGGACGCCTACCGCGCGGTCAGCCCACCGCTCGCCGACCGGCCGGGCGCCGACGTCACCGTCGTCGGCGGGGACGCACCGTCGATCGGGCTGTACGCCGTGGCGTGGGCGGTCGCGCTCGGCGCGGGTCACGTCCGCTACGTCGACCGGGACCCGGCCCGGCTCGCCGTGGCCGCCCGGCTCGGCGCCGAGGCCGTCCCTCAGCCGGACGAGTGGCCGGCCCGGTTCGGACGCGCCGCGATCACGGTCGCCAACTCCGCCGACCCGGCCGGCCTGGAGTGCGCGCTGCGCTCGACCGACGACTACGGCGTCTGCACGCTCACCGCCGTGCAGTTCCAGCCGGTGCCGCTGCCGCTGCTCGCGATGTACACCCGCGGGGTCACGCTGGAGGTCGGCCGCGCGGACTCGCGCCGCCACCTCGCCGCGGTGCTGCGGCTGGTGTCGGCGGGTCGGTTCGACCCCGGCGTGATCGAACCGACCGTCGTCCCGTTCGCCGACGCCGCGCAGGCGTGGCTGACCCCGGCCACGAAGCTGGTGCTGAGCAACGGGGTGTGAATGGGTCTTGCCCCGCAGGCCCCGCTCGTTCGAAGGTGTCCTCTTCCCCACGAGGAAGGCGAACGGCGATGGCGCAAGTGGTACGGGCGGCGCTGGTGCAGACCAAGTGGACGGGCGACACCGCGTCCATGATCGACGTGCACGAGAAGTACGCCCGCGAGGCAGCACAGCAGGGTGCGCAGATCATGGGCTTCCAGGAGGTCTTCAACGCGCCCTACTTCTGCCAGGTGCAGGAGGCTGAGCACTACAAGTGGGCCGAGCCGGTGCCGGACGGGCCCACCACCCAGCGGATGGCGGCGCTCGCCAAGGAGCTGGGCATCGTGCTCGTGGTGCCTGTCTACGAGGTGGAGAGCTCCGGCTTCTACTACAACACAGCCGCCGTGATCGACGCCGACGGCACCGTCCTCGGCAAGTACCGCAAGCACCACATCCCGCAGGTCAAGGGCTTCTGGGAGAAGTTCTACTTCAAGCCGGGCAACCTCGGCTGGCCGGTCTTCGACACCGCGGTGGGCAAGGTCGGGGTCTACATCTGCTACGACCGGCACTTCCCCGAGGGGTGGCGTGCGCTCGGCCTGGCCGGCGCGCAGATCGTCTACAACCCCAGCGCCACCCACCGCGGGCTCTCGTCGTACCTGTGGAAGCTGGAGCAGCCCGCCGCGGCCGTCGCGAACGAGTACTTCGTGGCCGCGATCAACCGCGTGGGCATCGAGGAGTACGGCGACAACGACTTCTACGGCACCAGCTACTTCGTCGACCCGCGCGGCCAGTTCGTCGGCGACGTCGCGAGCAGCCACGACGAGGAGCTGGTCGTCCGCGACCTGGACCTCGGCATGATCGACGAGGTGCGCCAGCAGTGGGCGTTCTACCGCGACCGCCGTCCGGACGCGTACGGCCCGTTGACGGAGGCCTGATGTCCAAGGATCTCCTCGCGCGCACGCGGGCGGTGCTGCCGTCCTGGCTCGCGATCTACTACGAGGACCCGATCGAGATCGAGCGCGGCGAGGGCCGCCGCGTCTGGGACACCGACGGCCAGTCCTACCTGGACTTCTTCGGCGGCATCCTCACCACGATGACCGAGCACGCCCTGCCCGAGGTCACGAAGGCCATCGCGGAGCAGGCCGGCCGGATCATCCACAGCTCGACGCTCTACCTGAACACGCCGATGGTGGAGCTGGCCGAGCAGATCGCCACGGTGTCGGACATCCCGGACGCCAAGGTCTTCCTGACGACGTCGGGCACGGAGGCCAACGACACGGCGTTGCTGCTGGCCAGCTCGCTGCGCCGGTCGAACCAGATCCTGGCGATGCGCAACAGCTACCACGGGCGCTCGTTCTCGACGGTCGCGATCACCGGCAACCGGTCGTGGACGCCGACCACGCTCTCCCCGTTCCAGGTCTTCTACGTGCACGGAGGGCAGCGCTACCGCTCGCCGTTCGCGCACCTGCCCGACGGCGAGTTCATCGCCGCGTGCGTCGCGGACCTCAAGGAGGTGCTCGACCAGACCGGCGACGTCGCCGCGCTGATCGCCGAGCCGATCCAGGGCGTCGGCGGGTTCACGAGCCCGCCCGACGGGCTCTACGGAGCGTTCGCGGAGGTGCTGCGCGAGCGCGGCATCCTGTGGATCGCCGACGAGGTGCAGACCGGCTGGGGCCGCACCGGCGACCACTTCTGGGGCTGGCAGGCGCACGGCGCGACCCCCGACATCGTCACGTTCGCGAAGGGCGTCGGGAACGGCCTGTCGATGGGTGGGGTGATCGCGCCGGCCGAGATCATGGACTCGCTGGGCGCCAACTCGATCTCGACGTTCGGCGGCTCGCCGATCACGTCGGCGGGCGCGCTGGCGAACCTGCGGTACATGCTGGACCACCGGCTGCAGGCCAACGCGGCCCGGCAGGGCCCGCCGCTGTTCGAGGGCCTGCGCGCGATCGGCAGCCCGATCATCGGCGAGGTGCGCGGCAAGGGCCTGATGATCGGCGTCGACATCGTGCGACCCGGCACCACCGAGCCCGACGCGGCCGCGGCCACCGCCGTGCTGGAGGCGGCCAAGCGGCACGGCGTGCTGATCGGCAAGGGCGGCCTGCACGGCAACGTCCTGCGCATCGCGCCGCCGCTCACCCTGACCGCCGACGAGGCCGCGGAGGGGCTTCAGGCGTTGGTGGCATCGATCGAGGAAGTGACCCCATGAGCCGCACACTGATCACGAACGGGCTGGTCATCACCGCGTCCGACGAGCTGGCCGTCGACGTGCTGGTCGAGGACGAGAAGGTCGTCGCGCTCGGGACCGGGCAGAACTGGACCGCCGACACCACGATCGACGCGTCCGGCAAGTACGTGGTGCCCGGCGGCGTCGACGCGCACACGCACATGGAGCTGCCGTTCGGCGGCACGTTCGCCTCCGACACGTTCGAGACCGGCACCCGGGCCGCGGCCTGGGGCGGTACGACGACGATCGTCGACTTCGCCGTGCAGTCGATGGGGTCGTCGCTGCGCGAGGGCCTGGACGCCTGGCACGCGAAGGCCGAGGGCAACTGCGCCATCGACTACGCGTTCCACATGATCGTCGCGGACGTGAACGACGCGTCGCTGAAGGAGATGGAGGCGCTCGTCGGCGAGGGCGTGACCAGCTTCAAGCTGTTCATGGCCTACCCGGGCGTGTTCTACAGCGACGACGGGAAGATCCTGCGGGCGCTGCAGAAGGGCGCCGAGACCGGCGGATTGATCATGATGCACGCCGAGAACGGCATCGCGATCGACGTGCTGATCGAGCAGGCGCTCGCCCGCGGCAACACCGACCCGCGCTACCACGGCGAGGTGCGGCACGCGCTGCTCGAGGCCGAGGCCACGCACCGCGCGATCAAGCTCGCGCAGGTGGCGGGCGCGCCGATCTACATCGTCCACCTGTCCGCGGCGCAGGCGTTGGCGCAGGTGCAGGCCGCGCGCGACGAGGGGTTCAACGCGTTCGCCGAGACCTGCCCGCAGTACCTGTTCCTCTCCACCGACGACCTGGCGAAGCCGGGCTTCGAGGGTGCCAAGTACGTCTGCTCGACCCCGCTGCGGCCGGCGGAGCACCAGGCGGCGCTGTGGCGCGGGCTGCGCACCGACGACCTCTCCGTGGTCTCCACCGACCACTGCCCGTTCTGCTTCAAGGGGCAGAAGGAGATGGGCGTCGGCGACTTCTCGAAGATCCCGAACGGGCTGCCCGGCGTCGAGACGCGGATGGACCTGCTGCACCAGGGCGTCGTCGAAGGGCACATCTCGCGCAAGCGCTGGATCGAGATCGCCTGCGCCACGCCGGCGAAGATGTTCGGGCTCTACCCGCGCAAGGGCACGATCGCGCCCGGCTCGGACGCCGACATCGTGGTCTACGACCCGTCGGCGAAGCAGGTGCACTCGGCGTCGACGCACCACATGAACGTCGACTACTCGTGCTACGAGGGCCGCGAGACCACCGGCCGCGTCGAGACCGTGCTCTCGCGCGGGAAGGTGATCATCGGCGACGGGCAGTACCACGGCGCCAAGGGCGACGGCCGGTACCTGAAGCGGGACACCTGCCAGTACCTGCGCTGACAGCGCTGTGACACCCGCACGAAACAGCTCCCGTCGACGATGCACAGCATGATCCAGGAGGGCCCCATGGACATCGGGTTGGTGCTGCAGACCGATCCACCCGCCCAGACCGTCGTCGACCTGATGGTGCGCGGGGAGGCGTTGGGGTTCAGCCACGGCTGGACGTTCGACTCGCACGTGCTCTGGCAGGAGCCGTACGTGATCTACCCGCGGATCCTGGAACGCACGTCGCGGATGGTCGTCGGGCCGATGGTGACCAACCCCGGCACCCGCGACTGGACGGTCATCGCGTCCCTCCACGCCACGCTGAACGACATGTTCGGCAACCGGACGATCTGCGGCATCGGCCGCGGCGACTCCGCCATGCGCGTGCAGGGCCGGCCACCGACCACGCTCGCGCGGCTCGAGGAGTCGATGCACGTCATCCGTGAGCTGGCCGAGGGCCGGGCCGTCGACCTCGGCGGGACGCAGGTGCAGATCCCGTGGGTGCCGGCCGGCGCGCACCTGCCGGTCTGGATGGCCGGCTACGGGCCGAAGGCGCTGGACCTCGTCGGGCGGTGCGCCGACGGGTTCATCCTGCAGCTCGCCGACCCGTACCTCGTCGAGTGGACGGTGAAGACCGTGCGGGCAGCCGCGGCCGCCGCGGGCCGCCCGTCGCCGACGATCTGCGTCGCGGCGCCTGCTTACGTGAGCGACGATCTGGAGCACGCCCGCGACCAGTGCCGCTGGTTCGGCGGCATGGTCGGCAACCACGTCGCCGACCTCGTGACGCGGTACGGCGAGTCGGGCGCGGTGCCGGCCGAGCTGACCGGCTACATCAAGGGCCGCGACGGCTACGACTACAGCCACCACGGCCGCGCCGACAACGCCTCCACCAGCTTCGTCCCCGACGAGGTGGTGGACCGCTTCTGCCTGCTCGGGCCGCCCGCTGCACAGCTGGAGCGGCTGGCCGAGCTGGCCGAGCTGGGCGTCGACCAGTTCGCCGTCTACGCCATGCACGACGCGCGCGAGGAGACGATCGAGGCGTACGGCAGGTCGGTGATCCCGGGGGTGTAGGGCACGGTCGGCGGTGGCGCGGTCGGCGGTGGCACGGTCGGCGGTGGCACGGTCGGCGGTGGCACGGTCGGCGGTGGCACGGTCGGCGGTGGCACGGTCGACGCCGGCACAGTCGGCGGTGATCAAGGGCAAAAGGTCGTTCAGGAAGATCGACAAGCGACGTTTTGCCCTTGATCACCAACCGTCGGCGCGGCTCGGCCCGCACCGACCGCTCCGCACGCCCCGAGCGGCGCGTCGATCATGGGCAGAACGTTGCCGAGCAAGATCGAACAACGACGTTTTGCCCATGATCAACAGCAGCCTGGCCGGCGGCGTCCGCGAGTTCTCCGGAACGCCCACGAAGAGGCCGCCCACGTTGTTAGCGTCGCGGAGCCCAAGCCGACGACCCGACCGCGGAGGCCCCCGTGCGCACCTTGAGGATCGCCCCCGCGCTGGCTGCGGACACCTGGCACGCCGGCCACGACCCGTCCGGGCTCGTCCGCGTCGAGCTGGACGGACCGGGGCGCGGCGTGCGCGTCACGCTCGCCGAGGGGGCGCCCGGTCCCGAGGACGTGGGCGCGGCGGTGGTCGCGGCGTACAGCGACGCGGTGGTGGTGCGGATGTCGGCGTGGGCGATGGAGAGCTCGCTGCCCGCGCCGGTGCCGTACGACGAGCCGGCGGCCGAGCAGTTCGCCACCTTGCGGGACGCGCACCGCGAGCTGGCCGTGTTCCGGCGCCGGCTCGCCGAGCTGCGCGCGGTGCCGGTCACCGTCGAGACGGCGGGGGTCGCCGTCACCGTCCGCGACGGCCGCCCGGTCGACGTGCGCTTCACCCGGGTCCACGCCGACCTGGCCGACGCCATCGCCGCAGGCCTGCAGGCCGCGCTCACCGCCGTCGCGGAACAGCCGGCGGCCGCACTGGCGCGCTGCCCGGCCCTGCGAGCGGTGCTCGGCACCTCGCGGCTTCCGCTGCCGTTCGCGCTGTGACGTTGTGCGGCAGCATGGAGACATGCGCACGATCGGCAACGTCCTGTGGCTGGTGCTCGCGGGCTGGTGGCTCGCGCTCCTGTACGCCCTCGCCGGGGTGCTGGCCTGCATCCTGATCATCACGATCCCGTTCGGCATCGCGTCGTTCCGCATCGCGGGGTACGCGCTGTGGCCGTTCGGCCGAACGATCGTCATCTCGGGCAACGCCGGGGTGTTCTCCCTGATCGGCAACGTCATCTGGATCGCCCTGTTCGGCTGGGGCCTGTTCCTCGGGCACCTGTTCGCCGGCCTGCTGCTGATGCTCACGATCATCGGCATCCCGTTCGGCATCGCGTCGATCCGGCTGGCGGTCGTGGCCCTGATCCCGCTCGGCACCCGCATCGTCGACACCCACGACGCAGCGCTGCCGTCGTACTCGCGCGGCTGACCGCAATCCGGTAGCGGCGTTACGCATCCTGTATCCGTGGGCGAGACGATCCGGCAGTCCGACCTGCGCAGGAACACTGCTGCGATCCTGCGTCGGGTCGCGGCGGGCGAGTCCTTCACGGTCACCGTGCACGGGCGAGCGGTAGCCGACCTGGTGCCACATCAGCGGGAACAGCCGAAACGCCGATTCGTCCCGCTCGCAGAGATCAACGCGCTGCTGGCCATGGACAACCCCGATCCCGTCCTGTGGCGGCAGGACATGGAACGAGCCGAGGCGGAGACCTTCGCCGAAGACGACTGGGACGATCCGTGGGAACGCGCCCAGCGACAGCAGGAGGAGCGGCGGAACCAGCAGTGAGCTCCTCCCTCGGAGGTCTCCTGCTCGACACCCACACGCCCGCCGGTTCGACCTGCTCATCGCGGCAACTGCAGTTCGCCATGGCTTGTCCCTCGCCACCCGCAACCCCGATGACTTCCGCCACCTGGAACGCGCACTGACCGTGATCCCCGTGAAGGACTGATCACACCGTCCTGATCGTCGCCATCATGGCCATGTCCTCGTGTTCGAGGTTGTGGCAGTGGAAGACGAACCGGCCGCGGTGGTCGGTGAACCGCACCGCCACCTCCACCACCTCGCCCGGCCGCAGATCGACCGTGTCCTTCCAGCCCTCGTCGAACTCCCCCGGCCCACGGGGTCCACGGCGCAGCACCTGGAAGGCGTCGAGGTGGACGTGGACGGGGTGGTGGACATCGGTGACGAACCGCCAGATCTCGGTCTCGCCGAGCGGGATGTCGGCGATGGAGGCGTCCGGGTCGAAGGTGTGCCCGTTGATCGCCCAGCCGGCGTGCGAGCCGACGGAACCGCGGGTGAAGGTGAACTGCCGCACGGTCGCGCCGGCCGCCGGCACCAGCGGTTCGACCGCGGAGAGGGTGGCCGGCACCGTGCTGTCGTCGCGCGCGGTGCGCACGACCCGGAACCGCATGACGTCGGTGGTCGGGCCGACGCCGGCCGCGTTGGTCACCGTGACGGTGGTGCCGACCGGCAGCACCGAGAAGTCGACGACCACGTCGAACCGCTCCCCCGGCGCGACGTCGAGGTAGGTGTGCTCGACGGGCGCCGCGAGCAGCCCGCCGTCCGACCCGATCTGCACGATCGGCAGGTCGGGCGATCCGGGGACGGTCAGCGCGAGCCGGTAGCGCCGCGCGTTCGACGCGTTGAGCACCCGCAGCCGGTACCGGGCGGCGTCCACCTCGTGCTCCGGCCACGGTGCCCCGTTGACGAGCACGACGTCGCCGAGCACGCCCTCCATCCACTGGTCGGTGACTCCCGGCAGCCGCCGCATGGCCTGGTCGAGGCCCGGGTAGGCGAACGAGCCGTCGGCGTTGAACGAGCGGTCGCAGATCATCAGCGGCAGCTCGCGGTCGCCGCGCGGCAACGGCAGGGCGTCCTCGACGTCGTCGCGGACGATGTGCATGCCGGCGAGCCCGCGGTAGACGGCCGGACCGGTGAAGTCCATGCGGTGGTCGTGGTACCAGAGCTGAGCCGCGCGCTGCGTCATCGGGTAGTGGTGCGCCCGCTCGTCGGGCACCGGGTCGCCGGGCATCTCGTGGTGCATCCAGCCGATCCCGTGGTCCCCGACGGGCAGGGTGAGGTCGAGCGGCCAGCCGTCGCTGTCGGCGGGGGTGTGCCCGCCGTGCAGGTGGGTGACGGACGGGACGGGCAGCTCGTTGCGGTACCGCACGACGATCGGGCGGCCGCTGCGCGTCTCGAACGTGGGGCCGGGGAAGATCCCGTCGTAGCCGAGCACCGGGGTGCGCAGCCCGGGAAGGATCTCCAGGTCGGCGACGCGCTGGGTGATGCGGTAGAGGTCGGCGCCGCCCTCCGTGCCGACGGGTCGCGCGACGGGCGGGATCGGCAGCGGCACGCTGAACGGGGCCGGCAGCCGTGCCGCACCGGCGACCTGCCGCCCGGTGTTCCATCCGCGCGGTCCTCCGCACGCGACGAGTCCGGCACCGGCGGCGGCGCCCCCGAGCAGGCCGAGGAACCCGCGCCGCGACACGCCCCTCACGACCGCCCCCGCGCCGCCGCGGGCGTCCACACCAGGAAGCCGGAGAGCAGGGAGAGCGTCACGATCGCGACGCCGAGCGGGACGTGGAACTGCAGCTCGCGGGCGTAGCCGAAGCCGATCTGGAACCCGATGAGCAGGAACAGCGCGACGGCCCCGAGCGGCACCCAGAGCCGGCCGCGCGCGGCGATCGCGTAGGCGATCGCGGCGCCGATCACCAGCATGTCCCAGGCGGCCAGGACGCTGCCGATCGTGCCGTGCACGGTGATCGCATCGATGTCGCCGGTGAGGAACATGCCTGCCCAGATCGGCTGGCTGAGCACAGCCACCACGTGCACCGTCACGACGGCGCGCAGCAACCACAGCGTGACCCGCGGGCGACGCACCACGGGTGGGGTCAAGGTTTCCACGATCCATGACGTTATATGTAGACGGCCTACTTATGAACCGGGGACATCCCCTGCTCGACCCGGATGTTGGACCCCGGCAACATAGGTAGAATCCCTACTCGTGCGACCCGACTCCGTCCGCGGCCACCTCGACGGGCTGATCCTCTCCGTGCTGGAGGGCGGCCCGCTCCACGGCTACGCGATCATCGAGGCGCTGCAGGCGCGCAGCGGCGGCGCGCTCGACCTGCCCACCGGCACGGTCTACCCCGCCCTGCGCCGGCTGGAGCGCGCCGCGCTGCTCTCCGGCAGCTGGAGCACCGTCGGCGGGCGGGAGCGGCGCACGTACACGCTCACCCGGGCCGGCCGGCACGCGCTGGCGCGTCAGCGCGACGAGTGGACCGAGTTCGCCGCCGTCGTCGAGGCCGTGCTGCGGCCTCGTGGAGCAGTGGCGTCATGACCGCGCCGGTGCTCGACGCCTACGTCGCGCGGCTCGGTCGTGCGGTGCACGGTCCGGTGCGGGTCCGCCGCAGCATCCTGCGTGAGGTCCGCGAGGGCCTCACCGACGCCGCGGAGGCCCACGTGGCCGGCGGCCTCGACCCTGGCGCCGCGCAGGCACGGGCGGTGGCCGAGTTCGGCACCGTCGACGAGCTGGCCGAGCTCTACCAGGCCGAGCTCACCGTGCGCCGGGGACGCGCCACGGCGCTGTTCGTGATGCTGGTCTTCCCCGGAATGGTGCTGGCCTGGGACCTGTTGTGGCGCGCGGGCGTCAGCTGGGACCGGGAGCCCGGGCCGGCCGAGCTGGCGATCGTCCGCACGCTGTCCACGATCGTCGACACCACCTCGTTGACCACCGCAGCGGCCGCCGCCGTCATGTTCGCGCTCACCTTCCTCCGCGCCGCCCCCACCCGCCTGCTCACCGGGCTCGTCGGCGCCGCCGCCGGGCTCGGCGCGCTGGTCACCGCCGGGCTGTCGGCGGTGATGAACGTCGTCGGCGGCCACGCCGTGGGCGCCGCGGTCGCCGCACCGGGGCCGGCACTCGTGGCCTACGCGGCCAGCACGGCCGTGCTCGTCGTGTCCGTCGTCATCGCCGTACGCACCCTGCGCATCGCCGTCGCCTGAACCTGGTCTGCCAGATGTGGCCGGCACGCACGAACGGCACCTCCCCCGACGATCTCGGGAGGAGGTGCCGTTCGGTCGCTGCTACTTCTTGGTGCCGTAGTCGGCGAGCGACTTGCCGTACTTGTCGGCGGTCGCCTTCGTGACGACGACGGCGTCCTTGTCCTCGGCGGCCGACTTCTCGAGCACGGTCAGCCCGGCCGGCACGGCTGCCTTGAGGGCGGTGTAGACCTCCTCGGCGGACTTCTGCGGCGCCTTCTTGTCGATGTACTGCAGCGCGGTGCCGGTGTACTCGGGGATCAGGTCGATCGAGCCGTCCTTGAGGCTGGGGAAGTAGACCTCACGGCTACCGATGCCGAACTTGCGGTTCACCGTGAAGCCCTTGGCCTCCAGCGTCTGCGCGTAGATCTCGGCGAGGACGCGGCTCTCCGGGAAGTCGGCGGAGCCGATGATGATCGAGCCACCACCGCCGGCCGCCGGGGCGCCGCCGGCCAGGCCGTTCGAGGTGAGCCAGTCCTTGGCCACCGGCCCGACGTCCGGCTTGTCCGCTCCGCCCAGCTTGGCGTTGAGCCCGATCAGGCCGTCGGTGGTGAGCTTGGCCGACACCGCGTTGAGCGCCGCGGACACGTCCGGGGTCGCCTTCGCCTTGTTGATGAGCGGGACGACGTTCTGGGCCGCGAAGTTGTTCTTCGGGTCCTCGAGGACGACGAAACCCTTCTCCTTGATCGTCGGGTCGGTGGTGAACAGGTCGGCGGCCTGGACCGTGCCGTCCTCCAGCGCCTTCACGGTGAGCGGGCCACCGGTGTCGAGAGCCTTGAACTCCTTGAAGTCGCAGCCGTAGGTCTCGCTGATGCCCTTGAGCCCGTCGGCGCGCCCCTCGAACTCCGGCGGACCGCCGAACACGAGCTGCTCGCAGGCGGGGCCGCCACCGCCGCCGGCGGCCGGCGCCGAGCCACCCCCACCGCACGCGGTGAGAGCGAATGCGCTGATGGCAGCCACTCCGGCCGCGATGATGGTTCGTGTCTTCATCGTTCTGCTCCAACGGTGTCGGGGGTGGAGTCGGTGGGGGCGACAGCGGCCTGCAGGCGGCTGTCGGTGGTGGGGATCTCGGCGACCGGGCTGCGCCGGGATCCTCCGCGGCTGCGCAGGCCGGGGGACACGACGTAGCGCTGCGCGAGCGCGAGCACGCCTTCGACGACGAGCGCGAGCACGACGATGAGCACCGCACCGGCGACGGCCTTGCCGTTGTCGCCGGACTTGAGGCCGTCGATCAGGTAGCGGCCGAAACCGCCGAAGCTGACGTACGCCGCGACGACGGCGGTGGCGATGACCTGCAGGGCGGCTGCGCGCAACCCGCCCATGATCAGCGGCAGGGCGTTGGGCAGCTCGACCTTGACGAGCACCTGCGACTCGCGCATCCCCATGCCGCGGGCGGCGTCGACGACCGAGCGGTCGACGTTGCGGATGCCCGCGTAGGTGCCGGCCAGCAGCGGCGGGATGCCCAGCACCGCCAGCGCCACCACCACGGGGAGGAGCCCGATGCCGACGGCGAGCACGAGCAGCGTCAGCAGGCCCAGCTCGGGCAGCGCGCGCAGTCCGTTGGCACCGCCGACGATCAGGAACCCGCCGCGGCCCGTGTGCCCGACCCAGGCCCCGATCGGGACCGCGATCACGATCGCGACGAGCAGCGCCAGGCCGCTGTACCCCAGGTGCTGCAGCAGCCGGGTGGGGATGCCACCCGACCCGCGCCAGTTGTAGGAGTCGGTGAGGAACTCGAGCACCTCGTTCATCGCGTCGCCCGATCCCAGGGAGCGGCGAGCCTGCCGAGGGCCAGCAGCGCGAGGTCCGCGACCAGCGCCAGCACCACCGTCGTCACGATGCCGGTGATGATCTCGGTGGGGAAGTTGCGCTGGTACCCGTCGGTGAACAGGCCGCCGAGCCCACCCACCCCGATCAGCGCACCCACGCTCACCAGGCTGATGTTGGACACCGTGGCTACCCGCAGCCCGGCGACGAGCACCGGGATCGCGAGCGGCAGTTCCACGGAGAAGAACCGCTTGCCCGGCCGGTAGCCCATGGCGGTGGCCGCGGCCACGACGACCGGCGGCACCGCGGCGAGCGAGTCGGCCACCGAGCGCACCAGCAGCGCGACCGTGTAGATGGCGAGCGCCACCATGATGTTGATCGGGTCGAGGGTCTTGGTGCCGAGGATCGACGGCAGCACGATGATCAGCGCCAGCGACGGGATCGTGTAGAGCAGACCGGCGGCCGGTACGAGCACCGCACGCGCAGCCGCGTTGCGGCTGGCCAGCCAGCCCAGCGGGATCGCCAGCACGAGCGCCACGACCACGGGGACGACCGCCAGCACGATGTGGTCACGCAGCAGGCCGAGGATCAACCCGGCGTTGCGCGGTATCCAGTCCCAGAGCATCGAGGCCTCAGCCCGCCGCGTCCACGGACGTCGCCGCGCGCTGGCGCTCCAGCGCCTGCAGCACGTCGTCGGCGGAGATCGCGCCGGCGACGCGGCCCTCCCCGTCGACCGCCACGCCCTGGCCGGAGGGCGACGAGAGCGCCGCGTCGAGCGCGCTGCGCAGCGTGCCGGATGAGGTGTCGTGCAACGAGCCGCCCGGCACGACGTTGGCGGCCTCGGCGGCGAGACCGCCCGGCAACCAGCCGTTCGGCCTCTGCTCGGAGTCGACGACGAGCCGCCAGCCCTCCGCGGCCGCCGCACCCAGCTCGACGGTGCGCAGCTCGCCCAGCGGCACCTCCGCCGAGGTGAAGCCGAGCCCGCGGTAGCCGCGGTCGCGGCCGACGAACCCGTCGACGAACCGGTCGGCCGGGCGCGCGAGCAGGGTGCCCGGCTCGTCGTACTGGGCGAGCTTGCCGCCCACCCGGAACACCGCGACCTTGTCGCCGAGCTTGATCGCCTCGTCGATGTCGTGGGTGACGAACACGATGGTCTTGCCCAGCTCCGACTGCAGCCGCAGCAGCTCGTCCTGCAGGCTCTCCCGCACCACCGGGTCGACCGCGGAGAACGGCTCGTCCATCAACAGGATCGGGGGGTCGGCGGCCAGCGCCCGCGCCACGCCGACGCGCTGCTGCTGGCCACCGGACAGCTGGGCGGGATAGCGCCTGGCCATGCTCGCGTCGAGCCCGACGGTCTCCATCAGCTCGGTGGCCCGATCCCGGGCCTTCGCCTTCGACCAGCCCAGGAGCATCGGGACGGTCGCGATGTTGTCGACGATCGTGCGGTGCGGGAACAGGCCGGCGTTCTGGATCACGTAGCCGATGCCGCGGCGCAGCTCCGCCGGATCGGTGGACGTGATGTCCTTCCCGTCCACCTGGATGGTGCCCGCCGTGGCGTCGATCATCCGGTTGATCATGCGCAGCGACGTGGTCTTGCCGCAGCCCGACGGCCCCACGAACACCGTGACCTTGCCCGCGTCGACCTTCAGATCGAGCGAGTCGACGGCCACCGTGCCGTCCGGGTACTGCTTCGTCACGCCCAGGAACTCGATCACTCGAGAGCTGCCTCCAGGATCGTCGACGACCATTCGCCGGGCGTCGTGTGACGGGCAGGCTAGCCTCCCGCACCGACAAAGTGCGACGTCCGTGACTGATCCGCGACTCAGCACGAGACGTCGTTCACAATCGGGCGATGGGCACGAACGATCTCCTGGAGCCGGTTGTTGTAGACGGCCGGCATCTGCGCCGATCCGAGGTCGTGGCCGTCGCGCGCAACCGTCCACCGGTCCACCTGCACCCCGGCGGGCGCGCCCGCGCGCGGGACGCGGCCGAGCTCGGTGCCCGGCTCGCCGTCGCCCGTCCGATCTACGGGCGGTCGACCGGGGTCGGGGCCAACCGCGTCGAGGTCGTCGCCCCCGACGACACCGAGCACGGCCTGCGCATCCTGCGCAGCCACGCCAGCGGGGCCGGTGAGCGGGAGCCCGTCGAGCGGGTCCGGGCGATGATGCTCGTGCGGCTCAACCAGCTCGCCGCCGGTGGCGCAGGCGTCGACCCGCAGGTGCTCGACGCGCTCGCGGACGCCCTCGACGCGGGCGCCGTGCCGACCGTCCACCAGCTCGGTGCCATCGGCACCGGCGACCTCACCGCGCTCGCGGAGCTCGCGCTCGCGTTGTGCGGCGACCGGCCGTGGCCCGTCGGCTCGGCTCCCGTCGTGCCGTTGACCAGCGCGGACGCGCTCGCGTTCATCTCGTCCAACGCGGCGACGATCGGCGAGTCGGTGCTCGCCCAGGCCGACCTCGACGCGCTGCTGCGGGCCAGCGAGGTCGTCGCGGCGCTGTCGTTCGTGGCGCTGGGCGGGGCCGCCGAGGCGTACGGCTCACCCGTGCAGAACGCGCGGGCACACCCCGGCCAGCTGCTCGTCGCGACGCGGATGCGGCGGCTCCTCGGGTTCAGCCCCACGTCACGGGCGGGGCGCCGGCTGCAGGACCCGTTCAGCCTGCGCGCGGTGCCGCAGGTGCACGGCACCGCCGTCGACGCCGTCGAGCGGCTCGGCGTGGTGCTCGACGTCGAGTTGAACGCGCGCGCCGAGAACCCGCTGATCGACGCGGCCACCGGCGACGCCTGGCACAACGCCAACTTCCACACCGGCTACCTCGCGCACGCCCTCGACTCGGCGCGCGCGGCCGTCTACCCGGTGGCCGAGCTGTCGGCGGCGCGACTCGGCGACCTCGTGGACCCCGAGTTCACCGGCCTCGCGGCGTTCCTCGCCGACGGGCCGCCCGGCAGCTCCGGGGTCATGGCGCTGGAGTACGTCGCGCAGGACGGCGTGGCGTCGCTGCGGCACACCACCCTGCCCGCGACGCTCGGCAGCGCCGTCATCTCCCGCGGCCTGGAGGACCACGCCAGCTACTCGCCGCACGCCGCCCGCCTCGCCACCGTGTGCGTGCCGGCGCTGCGCACGGTGCTCGCCACCGAGCTGGTCGCGGCCATCCGCGCGATCGGGATGGCCGGCGGGCTCCCGTCCGGGCACGCGCTCACCACGGCGTACGAGCAGGCCAGGACGGCGTTGAGCGACGACACGCGCGACCGCCCGCTGACGGCCGACCTGGCCGCGGCCGGGGTCCTGCTGGACGGCTTGGGCACCCTCCGCTGAGGTGTGAAGGCGCGCGCCGGGTGACCTCACACAGGTAGTGGCCACCTCACACAAGGCCCAACCTGTGTGCGGTGGCCGCGCGCTGTGTGACGTCCGCGCAAGAGCGCCACGCCGGTGAAGCGGGCGTGCCGAGGGCAGCGTGCCGCCGTCCAACCCGCGACCCCACACATCCCGTGGCCCGTTCACACACGTTCGGACGTGTGTGAACGGGCCTGTCCGTGTGTGACGTCGGCCGCGGCGGCCTAGGCTGGACCCGTGGAGCGCCGACGCCGGGCGACGTTGAAGGACGTCGCGGCCGCCACCGGGCTCTCGACGGCCGCCGTCTCGTACGCCCTGCGCGGCCTGCAGGTCCCCGTCGAGACGCAGGAACGGGTGCGGGCCGCGGCCCGCGAGCTCGGCTACGAGGCCAACCCGATCGCACGGGCGCTGGCCAGCGGCCGCACGGGGACCGTCGGCGTGCTGTGCGGCTCGCTGGACGACCTGTGGCAGCAGAGCCTCGCCGCGGCGCTGTCGCGCGGGCTGATGGAGCACGACCGGCACGCGATCATCGCCGACTCCGCCGGCGACCCCGGCCGCGAACGCATGCTCGCGCTGCGGCTGCGCGACCAGCAGGTCGACGGCGTCCTCGCGTCCCCGCTCGACCCGACCGCCGAGTTCTGGGGCGACATCTCCGCCGAGATCCCCGTCGTCACGATCGGCGACGCCATGCCGGCCGCGCCGAAGGCCGGCTGCGTGCTGTTCGACAACCGGTACGGCGTCGCTACCGCGCTCGGGCACCTCGCCGATCTCGGGCACCGCCGGGTCGCGCTGCTGCGGCACGCCGCGCTTCCCACCACCCCCGACCGGCCCGCCGACGCGTTCGCGCTCCAGCGCGGCGCCGAGCTGGGCCTGGACGTGGTCGTCGTGTCGTCGCCGGCGTCGGTGGCCGGGGCGGCGGCGGCCGTCGAGCCGGTGCTGCGCGCCGACGACGCGCCGACCGCGCTGTTCTGCCTGTCCGACTCGATGGCCTACGGCGGCTACCTCGCCGCGCACCGGCTCGGCCTCGACGTGCCGCGCGACGTCTCCGTCCTCGGCTACGACGACCACGAGACGGCGGAACTGGTGGTGCCGGCGCTCACCACGTTCCGGTGGGATGCGGACGGCATCGTCGCGGCGGCCGTCGCCCAGCTGGTGGCCGCCATCGACGGCTCGGGCGAGCACCGCACCCAGGTGTTCCGGCCCGAGCTGGTGGCCAGGGCCTCGACGGCGCCCGTTCAGACGCCGAGCGGGCGCAGCTCCTCGGTGTAGCTGACCGACACGCGGCTCAGCACGCCGTCGTCGTCGACCGAGTACTGGCCGACGCGGTCCAGCGGCGGCGAGTAGGCGTGGATCGACACGGCCTGCGTGTCGGTGCCGGACATGCGGTGGATGCGGTCGGGACCGAACGTGAAGCTCTCCCCGACCCGGTAGTCGCGGGCGGCCGGGGTGCCGCCGAGGCGCGGGGTGGTCTCGCGGACGACCCCGGACACGACCGTGACCGCGCCCGACGAGTCGCCGTGGTCGTGCCAGCCCGTGTCGTCGGTCTCGTTCCAGCAGAGCAGCCACACGTCGACGTCGTCGTCGCGGCGCAGGTTGACGTAGTGCCGGCGGCCGGGGGTGAGGTCGACGAGGTGCTGCCACTCCTCGGGCTGAGCGGCCAGCTCCTCCGCGCACGCGCGCAGCTCGTCGACGGTCATCGAGCGCCTCCCTCGAAGTTTAAGCGATTCAGTGATGCGCTTC
The DNA here is from genome assembly GCF_050936315.1 of Pseudonocardia sp. CA-107938. Classification (NCBI taxonomy): domain Bacteria; kingdom Bacillati; phylum Actinomycetota; class Actinomycetes; order Pseudonocardiales; family Pseudonocardiaceae; genus Pseudonocardia; species Pseudonocardia sp. CA-107938. The sequence goes on from NZ_JBNJNA010000001.1 coordinate 442,871, forward strand.
AGTTAAGCGTTTAAGCGCAGGCTGGTCAAGAGTGGCGGGACGGGAGACTCGAACGTCCGGGCTAGACCAGCAGCGCCGAGGCGGGGGTGGCGAGGCGCCCCCCGGCCAGCACGACGCGCAGGTCGGCGGGCGGCAGGGAGCGGGAGAACAGCCAGCCCTGGTACGCGTCGACCCCGATCCCGCGGAGCACGTGGAACTGCTCGGCGGTCTCCACGCCCTCGGCGACCGTGGTGCGGTTCATCGCCTTGGCCATGTCGACCACCGCGCGGGCCACCGCGAAGTCGGCGGGGTCGTCGGCGATGCCCGTGACGAACGCGCGGTCGACCTTCACGACCTGCGCGGGCAGGGTCTTGAGCCGCGCGAGGGACGAGTAGCCGGTGCCGAAGTCGTCGACGGCGAACCGCACCCCGCGCGCGGCGAGCTCGCCCATCGCGGCCAGCGCGTGCGGCGCGAGCGCCACCAGGCTCGTCTCGACCAGCTCCAGCATGAGCCGGTCCCAGGCGAGACCGGTCTCGTCGACGATGTCGGTGACGGTCGAGAGGAAGTCGGGGTCGCCGGGGAGCAGCCCGGCCAGGTTGACGGCGACCGCGGGCGGGCGCCCGTCGACGCCCACGGGCCAGCGGGCCGCCTCCTGCGCGGCGCTGCGCAGCACCCACAGGTCCAGCTCGCGCAGCAGCCCGCTGCGCTGGGCGACGGGCAGGAAGTCGGCGGGCGACACCATGCCGCGCTCCGAGTGCGGCCAGCGCACCAGCGCCTCCGCGGACCGGACGGTGCCGTCCGGCGCCACGACCGGCTGGTACTCCAGCGTCAGCCCGTCGTCGGCGATGGCCGCCCGCAGCTCGGCCTCCAGCTCCAGTGCGCGCATGGCCGAGTCGACGACGCCGTCGGTGGCGGTGCCGATGGCGCCGCGCTCCTGCCGCCGCTTCGCGTCGTGCATCGCGACCTCGGCGAACCGCAGCAGGTCGGCGGCCCGCACGTCACCGGACGGGACGGGCGTCGCCACGCCCACCGACGCCGTGACCACGACCGGTCGCTCGTGCACGGTGATCGTGGTGCGCAGCAGGTCGGACACCAGCTTCGCGAACTGGTCGACGCCGCCGACGGCCAGGTGGTCGGCGCAGACGACGACGAACTCGTCGCCGCCCAGCCGGGCGGCCGTGCATCCTGCGGGCAGCTCCCGCTGCAGCCGCCCGGCGAGCTGCACCAGCAGGCCGTCGCCGGCGTCGTGGCCGAGGGAGGAGTTGACGCGCTGGAAGTCGTCGAGGTTGCCGCACACCACCGCGACCCGGTCGCGCCCGGGCCCGGCGAGGTGCCGGTCGAGCAGGGCGAGGATCGCGGCACGGTTGGGCAGCCGGGTCAGCTCGTCGACCGTGCCGACGCGTCGCAGCTGCTCCGCGGCCTGCGCGGCCTGGCGGCGCTCGCTCGTGTCGGTGCACACCATCAGCCAGAACCAGCCGCCGTCGTCGCTCGCCGTCGTGGAGACGGCCAGCTCGCACCACACCGTCGTGCCGTCGCCGCGCCGCAGCGGCACCTCCTCCACGCGGTAGCCGTAGCGCGCACCGGGCGGCACCGGCCGCAGCCAGCTAGGGAGGCTCCCGGCGAGCGGCTCGGCCTGCGGTTCGGCCGTGAGCTCGGCGGCGACGAGCCCGCGCAGCTGGTCGAGCGGGCGACCGAGCAACGTGGCGAGCTCGGTGCTCGCGTCCACCACGACCCCGCCCGAGTCGATCACCGCGACGCCACCGGGCACGAGCGCCATGAGGTCGGCGAACCGGCGCGCCGCCTGCTGCACGCGCGCGTCGGACAGCCGGTGGGTCGACACGTCGCGCACCACCCCGACCAGCCGCACCGGCGCCCCGTCCGGCGTGTACTCCACCTCGGCCCGGCAGGACAGCACGCGGTCGCCGGGCAGCCGCAGCTCGGCGTACCGGTCGCCGCCGCGCTCGCCGTCGCGCAGCTCCTGGTACAGCGCGGCGATCAGGTCGTCCTCGAGCGCCGGCACACCGGCCAGCAGGTCGACCCCGGACGAGCGGTAGAGCTCCTCCAGCGACGCACTGCGGTTCAACTCGCCGGCCGACAGCTCCATGCTCCACATCCCCACCTTCGCCAGCCGCTCCAGCTCGGCGATCCAGCCGTCGGTGCGGGCATCGGGACGTGCATCGCGAGCGGTGCGCTCGACGAGCACGACGATCGTCAGCTCCGTGTCGGGCAGCGGCACCCGCACGACCCGGACGCGCGCGGTGCCCTCGTCGGCGCGCACCACGAGCGCGTCGGTGTCGGGGCCGATGGCGAGCATGTCCAGCCGCATGCCGAACAGGTCGACGCGGTCGCCCACGAGCGCCACCAGCGCCGGGTTGGCCCGCACGATCCGCCCGAACGCGTCGCAGACCGCACTGGGCGGTTCGGGCAGCTCCAGCGTCTCCGCGATCGGGCCGTCACCGAAGACCGCTTCGCGCAGCACGGGCAGCGACCCCGAGCGCGGCCCCTCGGCAGCACGGGCCGAGTTGGCCCGGCCGGCCTCGGCGACGGCCTTGGCGAGCCGGCTCGCGAAGATCGACGCCGGCTGCCCGCTCCCGCCGCCGAGTGCCGCGTTCCGGGCCCGGCGGTACTCGGTGAACCGCGCGGTCTCGGGGAGGACGGGCTCAGCCCCGCAGGGGTCGGTGGCGGGCTCGTCGCCCTGGCCGTCTCCGCTGCGCTGACCGAGCTCGTTCACGCGAATCTCCAGAGGGTGGGGCGTCGTGCGTCACACCCTTCAACGACCCCGAACGAGTCACGATCCGGTCACTTCCCGATCGGCCTACGCCGCCGGGAGTGAGCGAATCCCCTGGTCAGCACGCTACGTGACAGTAACCACTCGGCCGTGGACAAGTGTCCAGGAAACCGCCCGGTAACACGTGACGCTCCGTCAGTGTTCGGTGACAGCCGCCTCGGCGACCGCCCGCGACACGGCGGGCGCGACACGCGGATCGAACGGGCTGGGCACGATCCGGTCGGCCGCCAGGTCCTCGCTCGCGACCGCGAAGATGGCCTCCGCGGCGGCCAGCTTCATCGCCTCCGTGATGCGGCGCGCGCCCGCGTCGAGTGCACCGCGGAACACGCCGGGGAACGCCAGCACGTTGTTGATCTGGTTCGGGAAGTCGCTACGGCCCGTCGCGACGATCGCCGCGTAGCGGGCGGCCACGTCCGGGTGCACCTCGGGGTCGGGGTTGGACAGCGCGAACACCATGGCCTCCGGCGCCATCGTCGACAGGAGCTCCTCGGGCAGCTTCGCGCACGACAGACCGACGAACACGTCCGCGCCGGCCAGCGCCTCGGCCGGGCCACCGGTGAGCCCTCGCGGGTTGGTCTCGGCGGCCAGCAGCGCCTTCTCCCCCGTGACGCCGGCCCGACCGGCCACGACGATGCCGCGCGAGTCGAGCACCGTGACGTCGACGACGCCGGCCGCGCGCAGGATCCGCGCGCACGCCACCCCGGCGGCGCCCGCGCCCGAGATCACGACGCGCAACGACGCCAGCGCGCGCCCCTGCACCGCCGCGGCCCCGCGCAGGGCCGCGAGCAGCACGATCGCGGTGCCGTGCTGGTCGTCGTGCATGACGGGGCAGTCGAGCGCCTCGATCAGCCGCCGCTCCAGCTCGAAGCAGCGCGGCGCCGCGACGTCCTCCAGGTTGACCGCGCCGAAGCTGGGCCGCAGCCGCACCAGCGTCTCGACGATCTCGTCGACGTCGGTGGTGTCGAGCACCAGCGGGATCGAGTCGAGCCCGCCGAACGTCTTGAACAGCGCCGACTTGCCCTCCATCACGGGAAGGGCGGCGCGTGGCCCGATGTCGCCGAGGCCCAGCACGGCAGTGCCGTCGCTCACGACGGCCACCAGCCGGCTCGTCCACGTGTAGCGGGCGGCGAGCGCGGGCTCGGCGGCGATCGCGCGGCTCACCTCGGCCACGCCCGGCGTGTAGGCCACGGCGAGGTCGCGCGCGTCGCGCAGCGGGGAGGTGAGCGCCGTGCCGAGCTTGCCGCCCTCGTGGGCGGTGAAGATCTCGTCGTGGGTGGGCGCGGAGACGGTGCGGTCGGGCAGCGTGGTCATTGCAGGATCCTCAGTGCGGTGGTGGGTGCGCGCGGGGCGCACTCTCCGGGCACCGGAGCCCGCAGGGTGAGGCGGCATCGTCGCGGTGCCGGACGGCCACTCGGCGGCTCCGCGGGATGTCGCGGGCACCGGCCGAGGTTCGGCTGTCGGGTACCCGGCCCATCCTAACGGGTGGGACGGTCGACCGCCCGGAGGTTCTCGTCACCCGCGCGGCTCGTGCAGGACGGCGGCCGCGTGCTCGCCGATCACCGCGGCGAGCCGCTGCGGCGCACCGAGGTGCGCGCCGTGGCCCTGCCCGTCGAGCACGACGGTCCGCGCGCGGGGCAGGACCGCCTCCAGCGCGCGGATCCGCGCACCGAGGTGCGCCGGGCTGCGGCTGCCCCCGATCAGGACCACGGGCTGCGCGATGCCCGCGTACGCGTCGAGCCGCACGCCCAGGTCGGCGACGGCGCGGGCGTCGTCGAGCTGGTGCGGGGCGAACCGGCGCATCCGCGGGACGGCGGCGATCGCGAGTGCCGCACCGTAGGCCTGCCAGGCCGGCACGCGGACGATGTCGCGCAGGAAGACCGCCATCGCGCCCACCGTGGTGCGGGCGGCCCTGGCCCGGGCGAGCGGCGTGTCCCACTCACCCGGGCGGGTGTGCACGACCGGCTCGTAGAGGGCGGCGCCGGCGAACCGGGCCGGCGAGGCGACGAGTGCCTCCAGCGCGACGACGCCGCCGGACGAGTGCCCGACCAGCAGCACCGGCTCGCCGATCGCCTCCGCCAGTGCGACGACGTCCGCGGCCTCCTGGGCGACGGTGCACGGGCCGGCGAGGTCGTCGCGGTACTGGCGGCGGTGCAGCCGGACCACGCGATGGCGCGCTTCGAGGGCGTCGGCGACGCGTTGCCAGGTGGCTCCGTCGTCGAGCCCGCCGTGGACGACGAGCACGGCCGGGCCGGCGCCCTGGTCGAGGGCCCGCACGTCGGCCCCTGTGACGAACGGTCGAGCCATACCGGACCTCCTTTAGCGGCGCTAAGGCAATTTAGCATCGCTAGAGTCCAGGTGTGAAGGAGCGGCTGAACCGGGAGGTCATCGTCGACGCGGCCGTGCGCCTGCTCGACACCGTCGGGCTCGACGGTCTGACGGTGCGCCGCTGCGCAGCCGAGCTGGGCGTGCAGAACCCGGCGCTGTACTGGCACTTCCGCGACAAGCGCGACCTGCTCGACGCCGTCGCCGACGCGATCGTGCGCTCCGCGGGCATGGGGGCGCCGCTCGCGGACGAGACCTGGTCGGACTGGCTGCTGCGCCGCGGCCGGGCCTACCGCGCGGCTCTCTCGGCCCACCGCGACGGGGCGCGCATCGTCGCGAACGCCCGGATGGGCCCGGACACCGTCCGCATGCTGGAGCGGGAGCTGTCCGCCATGGTCGCGCTCGGGTTCACGCCGGTGCTGGCGCTCCGCACGATCACGACCGTCGCCCAGTACGTCACCGGCTTCGTGCTCCAGGAGCAGACGCAGCGGGACGACGTGCCGGAGGGCGGGCTCGGCACGCTGGCCGAGGTGCTGCGGGCGGAGCCGACCGACACGCTGCTGACCGCGATCCGCGAGGGCGGCGACCCGTTCGGCGCGCACACCTTCGACCACGGCTTGCGGGTCATCATCGACGGCACGGCCAGCGCGCTGGAGGCGCTGTGACTCAGCGAGGTCGGCGAGCGCCCCGCAGCAGGTCGACGGTGAACACGGCAAGCGCCACCCACACCAGCACGAAGCCGACCCAGCGCCCGGGCGGCATCACCTCGCCCATCACCAGCACGCCCCACAGGAACTGCAGGATCGGGTTGATGTAGAGCAGCACGCCCAGCACGGTGAGCGGCACCCGGCGGGCCGCCGCCGCGTACAGCAGCAGCGGGACCGCCGTCACGGGCCCGCCCACCACGAGCAGCAGCGCGTGCCCGACGCCGAGCGCCGTGAACGTGCCGGCGCCCGAGACCTCGAACCCGACCGCCACCGCCACCGCGATCGGCGCCAGCGCCAGCGACTCGGCGGTGAACCCCGGCACGGCGTCCATCGGCACCGTCCGCTTGACCAGGCCGTACACGCCGAACGACGTGGCCAGCCCCAGCGCGATCCACGGTGGCGCCCCGTTCTCCACCGCGATCACGGTGACCGCGACCAGTGCCAGCGCCACCGCAGCCCACTGCACCGGCCGCAGCCGCTCGTGCAGCACCACGACGCCGAGCAGCACGTTCACCAACGGACTCATGAAGTAGCCGAGTGCGGCCTCCACGACGTGCCCGACGAAGACCGCGTAGATGTACAGGCCCCAGTTCACCGCGATCAGCAGGCCGGCCGCGCTCGTCATGGCCCAGCTGCGGGCCGACATCGCCCGCACGTCGCGCCAGCCGCGCACAACCGACAGCACCACGACCATCAGCACCGCCGTCCACGCGATGCGGTGCGCCAGCACCTCCACCGGCGCGGACGGGGCCATGAGCGCCCAGAACGCGGGGAACAGCCCCCACATCGCGTACGCGGTGACGGCGGCGGCCACCGCCCGCCCGTCGAGCGCGGTCGAGGTCCGTTGCGTGGCCACCACCCGTCCAGCACAGCACCCGCGGCGGCCGCACGCACGCGGGTTGTCCCAGCCGTACTGTCGACGTGTGCGCGTGGCGGCTCGGGTGGTGCTGGTCGATCCCGCCGGCCGGGTACTGCTGTTCCGCGGGTTCGACCCGGCCCGGCCGGGCGCGACGTGGTGGTTCACCGTCGGCGGCGGCGTGGAGCCCGGGGAGGACCTGCGCGCCGCTGCGCTGCGGGAAGCGCGCGAGGAGACCGGTCTCGACCTCGCCGAGCTGCGCGGGCCCGTCTGGCGGCGCCTGGCGAACTTCTCCTTCGACGGGCGCCGGTACGAGGCCGAGGAGTGGTTCTTCACCGCGACGGCCACCGGCCCCGTCGACACCAGCGGGTTCACCGAGCTGGAGGCGCGCACGGTCGTCGAGCACCGCTGGTGGAGCGCGGCCGAGCTGCGGGCCACGTCGGAGGTCTTCTACCCCGCCCGGTTGCCCGAACTGCTCGACGGGCTCCCCGACCACCCCGACGGGCCGCCGCTGCTCCTCGACGACCGCGAACCCGCGCCTTAGGGTCGGTCGGTGCCCCACGTGTTCCTGCTGCGCCACGGCGAGACCGAGTGGTCGCTGTCCGGCCAGCACACCGGCCGCACCGACATCCCGCTGACCGAGCGCGGTCGCAAGCTCGCCGTCGACGCGGGCAACCTGTGGCGCACCCTGCACCACGACGCGTCCCCGGTGCGCGTGCTGTCGAGCCCCCGCGCCCGCGCCCGCGACACCGCGGAGCTGGCCGGGCTCAAGGTCGACAGCTACGACGAGCGGCTGGTCGAATGGGACTACGGCGACTACGAGGGCCTCACCACGCCGCAGATCCGCGAGTCGGTGCCCGACTGGACGGTGTGGACGCACCCCTGCCCCGGCGGGGAGACGGCCGAGCAGGTCGGGGCACGCGCCGACGACGTGATCGCGGAGGTCCGCAGCGCCGACGGCGATGTCGTGCTCGTCGGTCACGGGCACTTCAGCCGCGTGCTGATGGCCCGCTGGATCGGCCTGCCCGCCGCGGAGGGCGTGCGCGTGACGATGGACCCGGCGTCCTGGTCGGTGCTGGGCGACGAGCGCGGCGTGCCGAGCCTGAAGCGGGTGAACCTGGGAGTTCCGAGATGAGTGTGCGCCGGGTCGAGCCGCGCGACGTGCCCGCCGTCGTCGAGCTCGTGTACGCGCTTGCCCGCTACGAGCGCGAGCCCGACGCCTGCCACCTCACCGAGGAGCAGCTGCAGGCGGCGCTGTTCGCGCCGGCACCGGCCCTGTTCGGGCACGTCGCCGAGGCGGACGGGCAGGTGGTCGGCTGCGCGCTGTGGTTCCTGAACTTCTCGACCTGGACCGGCGTGCACGGCATCTACCTGGAGGACCTGTTCGTCCTGCCCGAGCACCGCGGATCGGGCCTGGGTCGCGCCCTGCTGGCGGCGCTGGCCGCCCTCTGCGTCGAACGGGGCTACGGGCGGCTCGAGTGGTCGGTGCTGGACTGGAACGAGCCGTCGATCGGGTTCTACCGGTCGTTGGGCGCGGTCGGGATGGACGAGTGGACGACCTTCCGGCTGGCCGGCGACGCCCTCGCCGCCCTCGGCTCTAGTCCTGCGGCAGATCCATCGACCACGTCCGCGCCGGCTCGCTGAGCAGCAGCAGGAACGTGCCGGCCACCACGAGCCCGGTGACCACCCCCAGGACCAGCTCCCGCGACGGCCCGATCAGCGAGTAGACCACCGGCAGCAGCAGGAGCTGGATCACGATCGCGGGGGTGCGGGCCCAGCGCCGGCCCGTCACGAGCCCCCAGGCGACGAACCCGAGCGCGGCCGCACCGAGCACGAACAGCGCTGCCTCGCCGACGACGGAGCCGACGGGCAGATCGGCCGTGCCGCTGCCGGTCAGCAGCACCACGGTGGCGATCAGGCCCGCCAGCGCCTCGGCTGCCACTCCCGCCCCGGCGAGGCGCACCTGACGAGGAGTCCCGATCGCGTCCACGGAGCCGAGGATAGGCCCGCGCCGAGGTGCGCCTGGCGGGGTACGAGCGGCGGATCCGTCCGGCGTCCTGCGTTGCGCCGAGCGTCGGATCGAGAGTGGCCAGTCCGGATTCAATGCGTGATCGGCAATGACACAGACGGCAACGTGTCGTCGTCCAGGGAGGCCGCTCGTCGCAGGTACAGCGGCAGGCGTCACCCCTGCGGGTGATGTCGACCGCCATTCACCGATGCACGTGGACCGTCGAGCCCACCGGGGGTCGCACCTGGGCAAACAGTGCCCCAAGGTGGTGCCTGCGCAAGAGTTCGGGTGCGGGGAGGTTTCCTGCACGGTCGATCGGGAACCCGCAAGCGGGAATCCGGTTGGCGGGACGGGGCTCGATCGCTCATCGTGATAACGGCGGCACGTTGCAGTAACCGATCGTGTCGCATGTCGTTGCGAAGAGCAGGTGAGTGTCTTCACCCACCACCGATGCTCTGGCCCTTGAAGATCGAGGGCGCTCGTGAAATCATTCACAAGCGCGGAAACACCGTGATGGACAGACGATCGGCGCGACCCCGATCGCGCAAGTACGAGGAGCTAAGCAACATGGACTGGCGTCACCGCGCTATCTGCCGCGACGAGGACCCGGAGCTGTTCTTCCCCGTGGGGACGAGCGGCCCGGCCCTGCTGCAGATCGCTGAAGCCAAGACGGTCTGCCGACGCTGCCCCGTGGTCAGTGACTGCCTCGCCTGGGCTCTCGAGAGCGGCCAGGACGCAGGCGTCTGGGGTGGGATGAGCGAGGACGAGCGCCGCACGCTGAAGCGCCGCAACTCGCGTACCCGGGCCCGCACGGCCTGAGCAGCGCCCAGCTCGACCGCTCGGTAGCACAACCAACTGAACTCACGCAGTATCGAACACTGCACGAAGAGACAGACTCCCCACTGCGGGCCCGAAACCGGACACCACCCGGTTCCGGGCCCGCAGTCGTTCCTCGGGGGCACGAGGGGGCTCCCGCGGGGACCGAAGACCCGCCATATTTCTGCGACCGCGGGCCTGCGGTCACTGGAGAAGGTTACCGACCCCGCATCGAGAGCCTGATGACGGCCTCGGTTCCGCCGCCCGCACGTGGCCGGACCTGCAGCGGAGAGCCCAGCTCCGAATCCAGCAGCGTTCGGACTATCTGGAGGCCCAGACCGGTCGACGCCTCGACGTCGAAGCCCTCCGGCAGCCCGTGCCCGTCGTCGGCGACGACCACGTCGAGCGCCGCTCCCGAGCGGCGCGCCGACACCACGACCTCCCCCGCCACCCCCGGGTCGTACGCGTGCGCGAGCGCGTTGTGCACCAGCTCGGTGAGCACGAGCACCAGGGGCGTGGCCATCTCGGCGGGCAGGGTGCCGAAGCTGCCGTCGCGGCGCACCTTCGCGCGGACGTCCGCGGTGGCGCCGTCACCGATCGCCGGCAGCACGCGGTCGATCAGCTCGTCGAAGTCGACCATCTCGGCCACCGACGCCGACAGCGACTCGTGCACCAGCGCGATCGAGTTCACCCGCCGCACGCTCTCCTCCAGCGCGCGGCGGGCCTCCGGGATGCCGGCCGTGCGGCGGGCCTGCAGGCGCAGCAGCGCCGCGACCGTCTGCAGGTTGTTCTTGACGCGGTGGTGGATCTCGCGGATCGTCGCGTCCTTCGACAGCAGCGCCTCGTCGCGGCGGCGCAGGTCGGTGACGTCGCGGACGAGCACGAGCGCGCCGGCCGCGTCACCCCGCGGACGCAGCGGCAGCGCGCGCACGAGCATCACCGCTCCGCGGGCCCGGATCTCCATGCGCTGCGAGTACCGCCCGTCGAGCGCTGCCCCGATGCGCGAGGCCACCTCGGCGGCGTCGAACGGGTCCTGGACGAGGGCGCGCGTGGCGTGCCCCAGCGACAGGCCCACCAGGTCGCTCGCGTGCCCCATGCGGTGGTACGCCGAGAGCGCGTTGGGGCTGGCGTAGGCGACGAGCCCCAACGCGTCGAGGCGGATCAGGCCGTCGCCGGCGCGCGGGCTCGTGTTCGTGCCGACGCCCGACGTCTTCGGCGGGAACGTGCCGTCGGCGACCATCTGGCAGAGGTCCGACGCGCTCCCCAGGTACGCGATCTCCAGCGGGCTCGGCACCCGCGGCATCGCCAGGTTGGTGTCGCGCGACAGCACCGCCACCACCTTGCCCGCCAGCCGGACCGGGATCGTCTCCGACCGCACCGGCACCTCCAGGTGCCAGCGCGGGTTCTCGTCCCGGCAGATCCGCCCCTCGACCACCGCCCGGTGCAGCTGCGGGTTGTCCTCGCCGCTGGACTTCGCCCCGACCATGTCCTCGGGGTGCGCCGTCGGCGCCGTCGTCGGACGGGCCTGCGCCACGCACAGGTACGTGCCGGGCGTCGCGGGGAGCGGGATCCACAGCAGGAAGTCGGCGAACGCCATGTCCGCCATCAGCTGCCACTCGGCCACCACCCGCTGCAGGTGGTCCACCACGGCGCCGGGGAGTTCGGTGTGCTCGGCGAGCAGCTCGCTCAAGGTGGTCATCGCCGTCATCCAACCACGTGGGAGGATGGACGCAGATCACTCAGGAGAGGAGTCACCATGTCGAAGCGTGCCCGCAAGCGCCGCGACCGCAAGAAGAACGCCGCGAGCCACGGCAAGCGGCCCAACACCTGAGTCGCGCACAGCCTCCGAACGGCACTCCTGCTCGCAGGGGTGCCGTTCGTCGTGTCGGGGCCGGAGCGGGCCGGGCTGGGTTCTCGGTGAAGGGGAAGCTGGCGGCCGCGACAGCGGGTGAGCGAACGGCGTAGCCGGCGGCACTCGACGCGGACGTCACACACCGTTGGGCCCGTTCACACACGTTCGAACGTGTGTGAACGGGCCCAACCGTGTGTGAGGTCGGCGTTCGCGTCCCCGCCGCCGATACCGGCCCGAACCCCGCACAGCCGACGGCCCGGCGTCCGAGCGCCCCGTCTCCCGACCGGGCGCGGCCTCAGAAGCTCTGGCGCTCCACCCGCGTGGCGCGGACCTCGACCGTCGTGCCCGTGGCCGTCTGCTCAACGGTGACCTCGGCCTGCTCCAGCACCGCGGTGCGGATCTGCTGGCGCAGGCGGTCGCGCAGGCTCTCGGGGGCGTGCTCGCCGCCGCACTTCTTGCCGAGCAGCTCCTTCAGCTTCTCGTCGATGCCGTACTCGCCCAGGCAGGGGGCGCACTCGTCCAGGTGCTGGGCGAGGAGGGCGCGGCGTTCCTGGTCGCACTCGTTGTCGAGGAACAGCCACACCTCGGCGAGCACTTCGGAGCAGTCCGTGTCGTGATGATCGCCGCAACTCATGACCCGACCTCCTGCTCGCCTCGGAGGAACCCGCGCTCCCGCGCGGTGTCGGTCAGCATGTCACGCAACTGGCGCCGACCGCGATGCAACCTCGACATCACGGTGCCGATGGGGGTGCCCATGATGTCGGCGATCTCCTTGTAGGCGAACCCCTCGACGTCGGCGAGGTAGACCGCCATGCGGAAGTCGTCGGGCAGCTGCTGCAGCGCAGCCTTCACGTCGTTGTCGGGGAGCCGGTCCAGCGCCTCCATCTCGGCCGACGGCAGCCCCTGCGACGTGTGCTCCCCGGCCTGGGCGATCTGCCAGTCGGTGATCTCGTCGGTGGGCGACTGCTGCGGCTGGCGCTGCCGCTTGCGGTAGCCGTTGATGTAGGTGTTGGTGAGGATGCGGTACAGCCACGCCTTGAGGTTGGTGCCCTCACGGAACGTGCGGAACGCCGAGTACGCCTTCAGGTAGGTCTCCTGGACCAGGTCCTCGGCGTCGGAGGGGTTGCGCGTCATCCGCAGCGCGGCCCCGTAGAGCTGGTCGAGGAGGGGCATGGCGTCGCGCTCGAAGCGCGCCGCCCGCTCCTCCGCCGTCTCCGTGCTCTCGACAGCCTGCTCCTGAGGCTCGATCTCGGCGGTCTGCTCGGTGCCCGGCAACGTGCTCCTCTCGCGCCTGACCGCGGCGAACGCCCCGGCCACGTCCTGCTGAGAGCCTACGCGCCTTGCCCGGACGCGGCCCGCGGGAGGCGCCTCCATCACTGCATGCGTCACGAACCCGTCAACAAACGACCGGGTCGGGTGATTCCCTGGATCGCCTCAGGTCAGCGGCTTGCCGAGCTGTTCGAGGTCGAACTCCCCTGCGTGCACGCCCTTCACGAACGCATCCCACTCGGCCGCCGTGTAGACGTGCGGCTCGACGGACGGGTCGTCGGCCGGGCGGATCGCCGCCCCACCGTCGGGGAGGCGGGCGACCTCGATCGCGTCGGGGGCGTCGCCGGTGCGCTGCCACACGACGCCGTCGGGCACGCGAGCGGTCACAGCTCGCCCGCGCGCACTGCGGCGAGCAGCGCGTGCCAGGCCGGCCCCGAGTAGACGTGCGGGGTGAGGGTGCGGTCCTTCGTGTCGCGGACGGCGACGCCGGTGGCCACCGGAGCGACCTCGACGCATCCGTTGCCGTCCTCGCCGTCACCGCTGAAGCTGCTCTTCCGCCAGGCGAGCCGCTCGACGTGCATGGCTGCCGTCCCTTCCCCCTCAGGTCGCTGCGGCGATGTCCCGCAGGAGGTCCAGCGAGTCCGCCGGGTTCAAGGCCAGGGTACGCAGCTGGTCGAACTTCCTCCTCGCCATGGCGACTCCCCTTTCGTCCTCCACGAAGGCGGCGCCGAGCGCGTGCTCGACGAAGACCATGTCCGGCTCGTCGAGCTCTCCGAAGCTCAGCACGGTGAAGCCCGACGCCAGCGCGGCGTGCGGACCGGGATGGGCGGGCAGCACCTGCAGCGTCACCGCCGGCAGGGTGGCGGCCTCGGCGATGTGAGCCAACTGGGCGTCCATCACGTCGGGATCGCCGACCGGGTTGCGCAGCGCCGCCTCGCCGGCCACGGCCACGAGTCGCAGCCGCCGTTCGGTGTCGGTGAGCCGTTGCTGGCGGATCATCCGCACTTCGAGCGCAGCCTCGAGTTTGCCGGCCGACCAGCTCTGCTGGTTCGAGGAGAACAGCGCCCGGGCGTACTCACGGGTCTGCAGCAGTCCCGGCACGTAGCTCGGGGCGAAGTCCTGCACCAGCGCGGCGTCGGTCTCGAACTGCACGTAGTTGAACTTGTCACCCAGCCCGTACTGCTTCCACCACGGCTTCTCCCGCGCCTCCTTGACCAGCTCGAGCGTCTCCGCCCAGCGGGCGCCGCCGACGTCGTAGAGATCGAGCATGCTGCGTGCCAGGTGCGAGTCGAGGCCCTGCCGGGCGCCCTCGATGCGGGTCAGCTTGCTCACCGAGCAGTCCAGCGCCGGCGCCGCCACCTCGATCGAGAGCCCCGCCTCCTCCCGCATCCGCCGCAGCCGCCGCCCGAGGATCCGCTGCCTGACCGTGCCGCCAGTCACCCGTGCCCCCCGTCACCGATCACGGACGCATGGTGACATGACCGCGGCCGAAGTGACTGAGTCACTTCTGCCCGGACGGAACTGACCCACGGCTCGTCACCGTGGGTGTCCCCCGGAAGAGGAGACGCCCATGGATCCCATCGCCGCCGAGCTCGCCCGCGCCCCGAAGCTGTGCGAGCGGCTGCGGGCCGAGCACGTCGCCGGGCCGGACGGGCGGTGCGTCGGCTGCCGGTCGGCCGTCCGTATCGCGCCGCGCTGGCCGTGCCGCATCGCCACGCTCGTGCTGCGTGCGACGGAGTGACCGTCAGCCCCAGCCGGGCCCGCCGCCGCCCCACTCGGCCGGGGCGACGTCGCGAATGGTCCGGGTGAACTGCCATCGGTGGCCGGCCAGGTCGACGACCGTGCACTCGCGCTCGCCGTACTCGCGGTCGACGGGGGCCTCCAGCACCTGCGCGCCGTACGCGCGGGCACGCTCGAAGGCGGCGTCGACGTCCGCGACCCGCACCTTGATCTCATGCGTGACGGCGCCATCGGGAGGCTGCCGCTCGCCGCTGGCATCCGCGACGATCACCGCCCCGTCGTCGCCGACCTGCAGCTGCGAACGGTGGTCGACACCGACCCGTACGCGCTCGACGAACCCGAACGCGTCGGCGAGCCAGTCGACGGCGGCGCGGACGTCGGGATACACGAGCACGGGAACGATCGTCGGAGGAGGAGCAGAGCGGTTGATCATGGGCGGTTCCCTTCCGTGCGGGTCGCGCCAATACTCTGCGCACGTGGCAGGAAAGGGCACCCCGGCGACCGCCGCGCTGACCAGGGCGAAGATCGCGCACACGCTGCACTCCTACGAGCACGGCAGCGACGCCGCGTACGGGCCGGAGGCCGCGGAGGTGCTCGGCCTCGACCCCGCCCACGTGTTCAAGACGCTCGTGGCCGAGGTCGACGGCACGCTCACCGTGGGCGTCGTGCCGGTCTCGGCGATGCTGGACCTCAAAGCGCTCGCCGCCGCCGTCGGCGGGAAGCGGGCCAAGATGGCCGACGTCGCCGCTGCGGAACGCGCCACCGGCTACGTCGCCGGTGGCATCTCGCCGCTGGGGCAGAAGAAGCGGTTGCGCACGGTGATCGACGCCTCGGCGGAGACGCTGCCGTCGATGTACTGCAGCGCCGGGCGGCGCGGCCTGGAGGTGGAGCTGGCGCCGGCCGACCTGGCCGCGCTCACCGGGGCCCGGTTCGCCCGGATCGCGACGGAGTAGCGGCGGCCAGGTTGCGGTGATCAAGGGCAAAAGGTCGCCGACGAAGATCAACCAGCGACATTCTGCCCTTGATCACCGCCACCTCGCCGCGGCAGGGCTGCTCCGTGTGACCTGCCGCGCGATCGGCGCGAGGTCGACGTGCCGCACGCCGCCGATCCGCCCCACCGGCAGGAGCACGCCCTCGTAGAGCGCGTCGTCGTCGGTGCAGGCGAGGTAGGCGACGAGGTTGGTCGGGCCGGTGGCGACGGCGGCATAGGCGACATCGGGGTGCCGCGCCAGCGCGGCGGCCGCCCGCTCCAGCGACTCCGGGGCGACGGTGAGCCACATGATCGCCTCCGTCGACGCGCCGAACAGCCGCGGCTCGACGTCCACATCGAACAGCAGCGTGCCGCGTTCGCGCAGCTCGGTGACGCGGCGCGCCACCGTCGTCGGCGACCACCCCGTGGCAGCGGCCAGCGCGGACCAGCCGACGCGCCCGTCGCGGGCGAGCAGTTCGAGGACGCGCCGATCGGGCGCGGAGAGGACGGTCGGTTCCGCTGCGCCGACCTGCGGCGCTCCGGGGCGCAGCGCCGCCACCTCGTCGTCGGTCAGCGCGGCCAGCCGGCGCGGCCAACCGTCCACGCCCGCGACGGCCCGCAGCAACCGCTGCGCCGTGACCTCCATGATCCGCGGGGACCGCGGCATCGTGGCGAGGACGAGCTCGTCGGCGGAACGGGTCAGGCAGGTCAGCTCGGCGCCACCGGACACGATCGCGACCCACGTCGTGTCCGCGCGGGCAGCGAGCACCTCGGCGATCCGGGTGGCCGCCGCCGGGAGGCACCGCAGGCGCACCAGCCACTCCGACTGTCCCAACGCGCGGGCCGCAGGCACCCCGACCACCCGCAGGAGCCCCGCGGCTCGCAGGCGGTGGTAGCGGCGGGCGAGCGTGCGGTCGGTGCTGCCCAGCACCTCGGCGATCCGCCCGAACGACGCGCGGGCGTCTATCTGGAGGGCGTGCACCAGCCGCCGATCCAGTGCGTCGAGGGTGACGGGTTCCACCGGCGAAGCGTAGATCCGTGTCGCGAACCTGCACGGATGCCACGACCGATGGCGGTGGCGCCGGCGGCCGTCGCACGGTGGGCCCATGATCGTCACCTTGGACCCCGTCGCGACCACCTCCCGCGTCACCGCCGCGATGCGGGCCGTCGAGTCCGACCGTCCCGACCGGCTCTTCAGCGACCCGTTCGCCGCCACCCTGGCCGGCGACGCCGGCCGCGAACTCGCCGCACGCATGGGTGCCGGCGACACCATCGCCGTCCGCACCCACTTCATCGACGACGGGGTGCTCTCGGCGAGCGCGCCCCAGCTCGTGCTGGTCGCGGCCGGTATGGACACCCGCGCCTGGCGGCTCGACCTGCCCGCCGGCAGCACCGTCTACGAGATGGACCGGCCCGCCGTCCTCGACCTCAAGGCCCACCTCCTCGCCGGTGCCGCGACGCGTGCCGCGCGCGTGCCCGTCGGGGCCGATCTGACCGGCGACTGGTCCACCGCCCTGCACGCCGCCGGTCACGACCCCGACCGGCCCACGTGCTGGGTCGTCGAAGGCCTCACCCAGTACCTGCCGGAACGCGCTCTGCTGGACCTCCTCGACGCCGTCACCGCCCGGTCGGCAGCCGGCAGCCACCTGCTGCTCGATGTCGTCGGCGCGACGCTGCTGCGCGACCCGTCCGCCGCCCCGCTGCTCGCCGCGATGGCGGCGCAGGGCAGCCCGTGGATCTTCGCCACCGACGACCCGGCGCCGATGCTCGTCGAGCGCGGGTGGACGTGCGAGGTCCGTGGGTTCGCGACGTACACGGCCGAGCTGGGTCGGGAGGCCGGCCTCCGCGGTGACGAGCTGGGATTCCTCGTCCACGCCACCGTTTGACCCGCTCCCTGCGCCGGCGCAGGGTGCGGTGATGGAGATCAACGGACGGACCGCGCTCGTCACCGGGGCCGCGGCAGGGGCCGGGCGCGCGATCGCCGGCGCGCTGGAGTCCGCCGGTGCCCGCGTCGTCGGCGCCGACCTCACGCCGGACGCCGGGATCCGCCTCGACGTCACCGACGACGCCGCGCTCGTCGCCGCACTCGAAGACGTCCGGCCCGACATCCTGATCAACAACGCGGGAGGCGGCGGGCACGTCCTGCCGCACTACCCGGACGCGTCCGTCGCCGAGTGGAGCGGTTGGCTGGACCTCAACCTGCGCGCGCCGATGCTCGCCACGCAGGTCGCGCTGCGGTGCGGCGCCGGAGCCGTCGTCAACGTCGCGTCGATGGCGGGGCTCGGCGCCGAACCGCACCCGTCGCCGGAGTACGCGGCCGCCAAGGCCGGCCTGATCCGCTTCACCACCTCGCTCGCCGACCCGCGCGTCAGCTGTCTCGTACCGGGCTGGATCCGTACCGAACGAGCCGAAGCCGAACTCGCCGCCATGACCCCCGACGAACGCGCCGCCGCCCCCGTCCCGATCAGCCTCGACGCCCTGTGCACGGCCGTGCTGCAGCTCGTCACCGGCCCGGGCAGGGTGCTGGTCCTGCCGTAGCGCGCGCCCCGCCCACCGGCGAGTCGCGCATTCCGCCGGGCGAGTCGCGCGTTCCGACTCGGCGAGTTGTGCGTTCCGCCGGGCGAGTTGTGCGTTCCGGGCCCGGCGAGTCGCGGATCTCGTGACGGCGAGATGCGATTACGGACAGCGAACCCGACGAGTTCGGGCACGACGAGCCGGCCGACGACGCGACGCACCCGTCGCGCCGCCGCACAGCGGTTGGCAGCCCGCGGTCCGAGACCGACGACTCGCCCGGCCGCGAACCACGACTCGTGGAGCCGGAACCCGGCGGCGCCGTCGCCGGAACCGCAGCTCGCCGACGTGGAACCCACGACTCGCCGGACCGAGATCCGCAACTCGCCCGGCCGAACGCGCAACTCGCCCGGACGGAACGCACGACTCGCCCCGCGGAACGCGCAACTCGCCCGACGGAACGCACGACTCGCCCCGCGGAACGCGCAACTCGCCCCGCGGAACGCACGACTCGCCCGGCATAACGCGCAACTCGCCCTCGCCGGCAGCGGGTTCACGGCCGCGTTCGGGGTGACCGTCGGCATGACCGCACTGGCCGCCGCCGGCGCGTGCCGCGGCTCAGCGCAGCGGCGGGCGGCCCGCGCTGATCCACTCCTCGTACTGGTCCTCGAGCTTGTACTGGTTCACCCAGCGATCCCGGCTCGCGCCGAGCTCCGACTCCGCGAACTCCAGCGCCGCGCGCGGAGTGGTCCGAAGGCCGACGTCGCGGCCGAACCCGAACCTCTCGTTCTTGTTGAGGTGCGGCATGTCCTCGAGGCACGGCCGCGAGAACTCGTCGTAGGTCTCGACGACCTCGAACACGGTGACCATCAGCCCATGGGGCTCGTCCGGGGGGAGCCATGGCCCCACTGCCACGAAGGCGATCCCCGGCGGCCCGGACGGGACGTAGCCGAGGAACTGGTTGATCATCTGACCGGCACGCAGGGCACGGATGGCGCGCTGCTCCGCGATGCTCGTGATCATCCCAGCACCAGCGGCAGCCACGCCGCGACGGCGGCGCGGAGGCCGGGCATGTCCGACTTCAACGAGTGGTCGCCGCGCAGCACCACCACCGCGCGGTTGCCGACGGGCTCGGGCACGCCGAACGGGTCGTTCGCGCCCTGCACGACGAGGATCGGCACGATCGGCTCCTCCAGCTCGGGCAGACGCGACTTCTCGGGCCGGCCCGGCGGGTGCTCGGGGAACGCGAGGCAGAGCACGCCGACCGCGCCGCCCTCCGTCGCCGTGCGGCAGGCCACCCGGGCACCAGAGCTGCGGCCACCGAACAGCACCGGCAGCTCGCCGCGCTGCGCCTCGACGACGGCGAGCCACGCCGCGTCCAGCTGCGCGGCGGGCGCGGGGGCGCGCCGACCGGCGACCCGGTACGGCTGCTCGACCAGCCCGACCGACACGCCGGCGTCGAGGGCGACCCGGGTGGCGGCCTGGAGGTCCGGTGCGGTGATCCCGCCGCCTGCACCGTGGCCGAGCAGCAGCAGCGCGCGCGGATCGGCCGCCTCGTGCCGGGTGACGCGGGCGGGCCCGTGCGGCGTGGCGACCTCGACCGGCGCGACGGTGGCGGTCATGCCGGGTTCGGTCCGCCGAGGAGGTCGAGCTGCAACGGCTCCCGGACGTCCTCCGGCGGCAGCTCGGCCAGCAGCTCCGGGCCGTTGTTGCGCACGCTGTTGACCAGCGGCGACACCGGCCGCAGCTCCAGCGCCGCGATCACCTCGTCGGACGGCGGGGCGAGCAGTGCGGCCACCGCGTCGTCCTTCGCGGACAGGTCGGGATCGAGCCACGTGTCCCACGCCGACGGCGGCAGCACCAGCGGCATCCGGTCGTGCACCTGCGACAGCACGCCCACCGCGGCCGTCGTCAGCACGGTGGCCGTGACGAGGCCTTCGGGGTACTCGTTGTCGGGGTCGTCCTTCGGCTTCCAGAACTCCCACAGCCCGGCCATCGCGAGCGACGACCCGTCGCGGTAGTGCGTGTAGTACGGCTGCTTGTGCCCAGAGTTCGACCCTGCACCGCGCTGCCACTCGAACCAGCCGTCGGCCGGGATCAGGCAGCGCCGCGACGCCATCGCGCGCCGGAACGCCGGCTTCTCCGCCGCCGACTCCGACCGCGCGTTGATCATCCGGGCGCCGCCCTTCGGGTCCTTCGCGAAGAACGGCACGAACCCCCACCGCACCACCCGCAGGCTCCGCTCGGTGGTGTCGGGATCGGGCGTGCCCTCGGCGTCGCGCGGGTGCCTCTCGACGACGGCGACGATGTTCTTCGTGGGCGCGACGTTGTAGTCGGCCTGCACCTGCCCGTCGGTCGCGTCGACGGCGTGGAACTCGTCGGCGAGATCGGTGGGTGCCTTGATGGACGCGTACCGGCCGCACATGGCTCCATCTTCCCACCGAGGCCCGACAGTTCGCCGGGGCGCGGTTCAGGCCGGGGCGTGCTCGTCCAGCCACCTGTGCAGCTGGGCGACGTCCGTGAACTGCGCCGGACGCAGCGCCAGCCGGTGCACGCCCAGCTCGGCGTACAGCTCGGGCGCACGGGCGTCCGCCTCCGTCAGCGGCATGGCCGTGATCTCGAGCTCCCCCAGCCGGGCCGGGCGCTCCACCTCCGCCGCGGCCTTCGCCAGGCCGGCGAGGTCGCCGGCGAGGTCCGCAGGCGTCCCGTTGCCGTAGAAGCCGTGGGCGCGCTGCACCGCCCGCCGGTAGGCGCCGGGGCTGCGCCCGCCCACCACCACCCGGATCCCGGACGGGCGGGGGTGCGCGTCCACGGCGGCGAAGGTGACGAACCGGCCGTCGAACGCGGGCTCCGGCGCGTCCCACAGCGCCGTCATGGCGTCGAGGTACTCGTCGGTGCGCGCGCCCCGGTCGGCCATCGGCACGCCGACGGCGTTCATCTCGGCCGCCAGCCACCCCGCGCCGACGCCGAGGACGAACCGCCCACCGGACACCGCGTCCAGGCTGGCGGACTGCTTGGCCAGCACCAGCGGGTTGCGCTGCGGCAGGATGACGATCGCGGTGCCGAGCGTGATCCGGCTCGTCACGGCGGCGACGTGCGCCAGGTGCACGAGCGGGTCGACGATCGGGGTGGTGGCGTCCATGGGCGCATCCGGCCCGGTCGGCAGCACCACGTGGTCGTGCGCCCACCACGACTCGTACCCGGCGTCCTCGGCGTGCTTCGCCAGTTCCGTGACGGCGCCCACCGGCGCCGAGTTGAGACCCTGCACTCCCCGTCGCATCACGCCACCTCCAGCACGGCCTTGCCGGCGACGCGGCGCTCGCGCAGCGCCGTCGCGGCCTCCGCGGCCCGGTCCCATGGGCCCTGCCACCCGATCTGCGGATCCAGCCGGCCCGCCGCGACGAGCCGGGCGAGCGCCTCGATGTCGGGCCCGACGCCGTCGGTGAACGTCCCGACGGTGAACACCTCGACGGCCCGTCGGCCGCCGCGGATCCGCTCGGCCTCGAAGTCGAACGTCGTGGGCTCCCCGCCGGCCTGCCCGACGGCCAGCGCCAGCCCGTCGACGGCGAGCGCCGAGACGGCGGCGGCGAGCATCGGCCCGCCGACGTTGTCGACGACGGCGTGCACCGGTTCGAGACCGTCCAGGTCGTGGACGATCTCGGCGGCTCCGAGCTCGACCAGCCCGGCCGCCCGCTCCGGCGCCCCCACCTGCGCGACGACGTGCGCCCCGGCGAGCGCGCCGAGCTGCACGGCGAACCGGCCGACACCGCCGGCCGCACCGGTCACGAGCAGCCGCCGCCCGAGCAGCGTGCCGAACCGGCGCAGCGCCTGCAGCGCGGTCACGCCCGCGCCGGGCAGCGCAGCGCCGCCGACGAACGTCACCCCACCCGGCAGCACGCCGACGTCCCTGGCCGGGACCGCCCGCTGCGTCGCGAACGCGCCGCCGATGGCGAACGTCGCCACCCGCGATCCGACGGCGGGACCGGATCCGTCCGCCGCCGGGACGACGACCGTTCCGGCGGCGTCCACACCCGGTACCCCACCAGGGCCGTAGACGGAATCGGGGTAGTCGAGGTCGAGCCGGTTGAGCGCGACCGCGTGCACGTCGATCAGCACCTGGTCGGGCGCCGGGACGGGATCGGGGAGTTCGACCCGGCGCAGCGCGGCCGGCGCTTGCGGGTCGTGGACGAGTGCCTGCATGGTGATCACGGTCGACGCGCTGACGCGTGGTGTCCAAGACCCGTTCGCATACCCTTTCGGAATGCCCGACGCCGAGGGCGCGCACCTGCGCGACCTGCGCTACTTCCTCACCGTCGCCGACGAGCTGAGCTTCACGCGCGCCGCGGCCGCGCTGTTCCTGGCGCAGCCGGCGCTGTCGAAACGGGTCCGGGCGCTGGAGACGGGGCTCGGCACCGAACTGTTCACCCGCGGGCACCGCAGCATCGCGCTGACGCCCGCAGGCGCGGCGCTCGTGCCCCACGCCCGGCGGATCGTCGACGAGTGGGCCACGGCCGTGGCGGGGCTGCGGGCGGCCGGGCACACGCTGACCGTCGGCTTCCACACGCGCATCGCCCGCGGACTGGTGCCCGCGATCACCGCGGCGATGGAGGAACGGCTCCCCGGGTGGCGGCTGCAGTTCCGGCAGGTCCCGTGGGGTGATCCGACGGTCGGGCTCGGCGACGGCACCGTCGACGTCGCCATCGCGTGGCTGCCGGTGCCCGGCGACGCGTACGCGCACCGCGTGGCTGCCACGGAGGAGCGCTGGGTCGCCCTGCCGGCGGCACACCCGCTGGCCGCGCACCTCGAGGTGCCGTTCGCGCACCTGCTCGCCGAGCCGTTCGTCGCGCTGCCCGCCTCGTCGGGGCCGATGCGCGAGTTCTGGCTGGCCGCGGACCAGCGCGCCACGCCTGCCCGGGTCGGCGCCGAGGCCGCCACGGCCGAGGAGGCGTTCGAGGCCGTCGCGGCCGGGTCCGGGGTGGCGCTCGTCGCCGCCGGCAACGCCGCCCTCTACCGCCGCGACGACGTCGTGTGCCGGCCGGTCCCCGACCTGCCACCCGCCGAGCTGGCGGTGCTGTGGCGGCGCACCGACACCCGCACGGCCGTCACGGTGGTGGCGGACGCGGCCTGCTTGTGCGTGGCGGAGGGGGGTCCTCGCAAAGGTTGAGGTGTCGTCGCAGAGGTTCGATCTCCTGCGAGGTCGCCCCTACCTCTGCGAGGTGCCAGCAGGCCCCGTTGACCCGCCGATCGTGGCGGCCCTGTCTCCCCGGTCCGGCGCCGAACGCGCCCTACGGTGCGGTGATGGGTGACGTGCACCTCCGCGACCTGCGGTACTTCGTCACGGTCGCCGAGGAGGGCAGCTTCACGCGCGCCGCCGCAGACCGGTTGTTCGTGTCGCAGCCGGCCCTGTCGAAGCAGATCCGGCAGCTGGAGAGCCGGCTGCGGGTCGAGCTGTTCACCCGCGGCGCCCGGGCCGTGACGTTGACGGCGGCCGGCGAGGCGCTGCTGCCCAGGGCGCGCGAGCTCCTCGCCGGGTGGGAGGAGGCGCTGACCGCGGTCACCGCGGCCGCGGAGGCGGCGCTGCGCACCCTCACCGTCGGGCTGCACGCCCGCACCGCGCCGGGGCTGCCGACGGCGGTCGCCCGCGTCGTCGACGAGCGGTTGCCCGGGTGGCGTGTCGAGTTCCGGCAGGTCACGTGGGACGACCCGGCGACGGGCCTGCTGGGCGAGCTGGTCGATCTGGCGATCGCGTGGCTCCCGGTGCCCGACGGGCAGGGTCTCTCGGCCCGCATCGTCGCCCGCGAGGACCGCTGGGTGGCGCTGCCGGCGGCGCATCGGCTGGCCGGGGCGGCGGAGGTCGAGTTCACCGCGCTCGTCGACGAGCCGTTCGTGGCGCTGCCCGTGACGGCGGGTCCGATGCGCGAGTTCTGGCTCGGCACCGAGCAGCGCACCACCCCCGCGAAGATCGCCACGGAGGCCCGGTCGGCGGAGGAGATGTTCGCCGCGGTCGCGGCCGGTACGGGTGTCGTGCTGCTCTCCGCGACGAACGCCGTCACCTACACCCGCCCCGGTGTCGTGACGCGGCCTGTGCGCGGGCTGCCGCCCAGCGAGCTGGCGGTGCTGTGGCGCTCGGCGGACCGGCGTCCCGGGGTGCGGGTGGTGGCCGAGGCCTGCGCGAGGTACGCGCGGTGAGCGGCTCGGCGTCCGTTGATCATGGGCAAACCGTCGCTTCCGAATTGATCCAGGACCACGTTTTGCCCATGATCAACGCCACTCCGAGGCCACGTGGGAACATGGGCACCGTGAGCGAGCACTGGCAGGCCCCCGCGGCCGACGGCCCCGTGTCCGGCCGCGTCGAGGTCCCCGGATCGAAGTCGGTGACGAGCCGCGCACTGCTGCTCGGGGCGCTGTCCGGCGGCCCGGCCACCGTCTCCGGGGCGCCGGCCTCGCGCGACACCGCGCTGATGGTCGGGGCGCTGCGCGCGCTCGGCGTGCCCGTGGAGGTCGACGGGCAGCGCGTCGCGATCGGCGCCCACGACGGCTTCCGCGCCGGCGCCGTCGACTGCGGGCTGGCGGGCACGGTGATGCGGTTCGTGCCGCCGGCGGCCACGCTCGCGTCCGGCCCGGTCGTCTTCGACGGCGACCCGCGGGCACGGGAGCGGCCGATGGCCGTCGTGCTCGACGCGCTGCGCGCCCTCGGCGCCGACGTCGACGGCTCGGCACTGCCGTTCACGGTGCGCGGCACCGGCGGGTTGCCCGGTGGCGAGGTCGTGGTGGACGCGTCGGCGTCGTCGCAGTTCGTGTCGGGTCTGCTGCTGTCGGGGGCCCGGTTCGAGAAGGGCCTGGTGGTGCACCACGACGGCAAGCCCGTGCCGTCGCTGCCGCACATCGAGATGACCGTCGACATGCTGCGCCTGGCCGGGGTGGCCGTCGACGAGGGCGAGCCCAACACCTGGCGGATCGCGCCGGCCCCCATCGCGGCCCGCGACTGGACGGTGGAACCCGACCTGTCCAACGCCGCGGTGTTCCTCGCCGCCGCCGCGATCACCGGCGGCAGCGTCACGGTGGCGGGCTGGCCGGAGGAGTCCACGCAGCCCGGCACGGAGATCCTCGCGGTGCTCGCGCAGGCCGGCGCCAGGATCGAGCCCGGCCCCGACGGCATGACCGTCCACGGGCCGGACGTGCTCGCGCCGATCGACGTCGACCTGCACGACGCCAGCGAGCTCACCCCCACGGTCGCGGCCGTCGCCGCGCTCGCCGACGGCGTCTCGCGCATCCGCGGGGTCGGGCACATCCGCGGCCACGAGACCGACCGCATCGCCGCGCTCGTCGCCGAGCTAACCGCCCTCGGTGGGCTGGCCCAGGAGACGCCGGACGGGCTGGAGATCCACCCCGCACCGCTGCGCGCGCACCCGGAGCGGCCGTGGCAGGCCTACGCGGACCACCGCATGGCGACGGCGGGCGCGCTGGTCGGGCTGGCCGTGCCCGGCGTCGTCGTCGACGGCATCGACGCCACCACGAAGACGTTCCCGGACTTCCCCGCGCAGTGGGCCGAGCTGGTGAACTGAGCAGTTGAGCAGGCGAACGGACGTCGACGAGTCCGACGTCCGCGTGCGCCCCGGCCGGGGTACCCGGCCGCGCAGCAAGCGCCGGCCGCAGCACGCCGACGCCACCGAAGCCATGGTCACGGTGGTCGACCGCGGCCGCTGGCGCTGCGCCCTCGGCGGTGACCCCGGCCGGCCGGTCACCGCCATGCGGGCCCGCGAGCTGGGCCGCACCCCGATCGTCGTGGGCGACCGGGTCGGGCTGGTCGGCGACCTGTCCGGGGCACCCGACACGCTCGCGCGCATCGTCCGCGTCGCCGACCGCAGCACGTCCCTGCTGCGCACCGTCGACGACACCGACGCCACGGAACGGCTCGTCGTCGCCAACGCCGAGCAGCTCGTCGTCGTCACGGCGGTGGCCGACCCGGAGCCGCGCACCGGCTTCGTCGACCGCTGCCTGGTCGCGGCCTACGCGGGTGGGCTCGCGCCGGTGCTGTGCCTGACCAAGACCGACCTGGCCGATCCCGAGCCGTTCGCCGCGCACTACCGCGACCTCGACATCCCGGTGCTGCGCACCCGCCGCGACCAGGCCCCCGACGAGCTGGCCGGGCTGCTCGCCGGCCGGGTGTCCGCGCTCGTCGGGCACTCGGGGGTGGGCAAGTCGACGCTGGTCAACGCGCTCCTGCCGGACGCAGAGCAGCGCACGGGCACCGTCTCCGGCGTCGGCAAGGGCCGGCACACCACCGTCGCTGCCGTCGCGCTGCCGCTCGACGGGCCCGACAGCGGCTGGGTGATCGACACCCCGGGCGTGCGCTCGTTCGGACTCGCCCACGTCTCCCCCGACGACGTCATCGACGCGTTCGACGACCTCGCCGAGGCGAGCAAGGACTGCCCGCGCGGCTGCGGCCACCTCGGCCCACCCGCGGACCCCGAGTGCGCTCTGGACGCTCTCGTCGCGGCCGGGGAGCTGCGCCCCCGCCGCCTCGAGGCCCTGCGTCGCGTGCTGGTGGCGCTGCGCTGAGACCGGGCCGTTACCTGCCCGGTCCCACGGTCGTTGAGTGCGCAGGACACCGTCGGGTGACGGTGAGCGGAGGCTGCCGACATGCGCACGCTCGTGGTCGGACTCGCGGTGCTGCTGCTGGCCGGTTGTTCGTCCGCCGTCGACGCGGCCCCGGTGCACCTGCCGCGCTACGGCTCGCTGTCCGAGCTGGTCAACGGCGTCGCCGAGCGCCAGCGCACCGAGCAGTCGGCGCGGATCAGCCTGCGCGGCGAGATCACCGGCGGCCAGTCCACCCTGCAGTTCACCGGTGAGGGCGTGCTGCGCGGCAGCGGCAACGACGTGTCGGTGAAGTTCACGCAGGTCGTCACGCAGCGTGGCGCCGACCCGCAGGAGACGGGCTTCGTGGTGCTGCCCGACGCGCTGTACCTGCTGCAGCCCGGCCGGCAGAAGGCGGCCAAGCCGTGGACCAAGGTGGACCGCACCTCCACCGACCCGGACGACCAGCGCCTGCTCGCGCTCTCCTCGACCCTCGTGGACAGCGCCGACCCGGCCCGCACCCTCTCCCGCTACGCCGACGCCACGAGCATCAGCGACACCGCCGACGACGTCATCGAGGGCGATCCGGCCGTGCGCTACACGATCGTCGTCGACCTGGCGAAGGCCGCGGCCACCCAGCCCGACGCGGAGGCGCGCAAGCAGCTGCAGCAGCAGGTCGCGGCCGGGCTGACCACGCTCACCAGCAACCTGTGGGTCGATCGCGACTCCCGCCCGGTGCGCACCGTCGTGCGGCAGGACCTGCCCGGCATCGGCACGTTGTCGATCATGGGCAGCTACCGCGACTGGGGCCGTCCCGTCGACATCGAGGCGCCGCCGAAGGCGCAGGTGCGCTGACCCCGGCCGCAGTGGAAAGCTGACGGCATGACGGAGGGGACCGGGCCCGCGGACGCGGTCCCGATGCGCATCGGCAACGCGGAACGCAACGCCGCCATGAAGGCGCTCGACGAGCACCTGAACGCCGGGCGGCTCGGCGTCGAGGAGTACGCCGACCGCACTGCGGCCGCCGCCGGCGCGACCGTGGCGTCGGAGCTGCAGGCGCTGTTCACCGACCTGCCCGCCCCGCACCCCGACCTCGGCGGCACGGTCGACCTCGTCAAACCTGCGGCAGCGCCGGCCACCCGGGACGCCGGCACCGTGGCGCACCGATCGCCGAACCTCCTCGAGACGTGGGGCGGACGCGTCGTCGCCGTCACCCCGATCGTGGCGCTGGCGCTGTTCTTCATCACCGGCCACTGGTGGTTCTTCCTGCTCATCCCCGCCATCGGCGCGCTGGTGTACGGCGGCCACCACGACCGCGACGACAGGCGCCGGGATCGGCGCCGTTAGCGCCGCAGCCACCGCCTGACGAGCGGCAACGCGATGCCCGTGGCGACCATGGCCAGGCTCACGTACATCGCGTACTTGTCGACGAGCAGCACCGCGTCGACGGCGTCCTGACCCAGCGCGTAGCCGAGCCCCGCGACCGCGGCGGTGGTCAGCACGGCACCGACGAGGTCGAGCAGCAGGAACGTGCGGAGCCGGACACCGGTCCACCCGGCGACAGCGAACACCACGGCGCTGGGGATGCCGGGCAGCCCGGCGAGCACGATCGCGACCCGGACCGTCCACGGGTTCAGCTCAGCTGCGCGGCGGCGCACCCGCTCGCTCGTCGCGAACATGCCGACGATGCCGGCGCCCCACTGCCGGCCGGCCCACCAGGTGATCCAGTCGAACTTCACCATGCCGACCGCGCCGGCGACGACGACCAGCCACAGCGGGACGTCGCCGATCCGGGCGATCGCCGCCGCCGCGCCGATCGCGATCTTGTCGCCGGTGAGGAACTCCAGCAGCACCGGCTGCGTGGCCAGCAGGAACGGCTTCAGCGGGCGGATGGCCATGCCGATCCCGACGACGGCGACGACGGCCGCCACCAGCATCAGGTCGGTCGTGGTCGCCTTGCCCTGCCACGGCGTGCGGCGGGTGAACGGCAGTTCGGAGGTCTGCGTCGTCATGCACTGAGCGTGCGCGCGCCGGACGTCCGGACGGTACGTGCGGCTGTCATGGATCGACCATGACAGCGGGCACGCCAGAATGTCCGGTGATGAGCCGCTACCTCAGTCCCCGGCTGGTCGTGCTGGCCGTGCTGGCGTCCAGCTTCGCGTGGGTGCTGGTGTTCCCGGTGCGGCTCACCCGGCCGCCCACGCCGGCGCTGACCGTCGTGTACGGCGCCGGCCTGGTGCTGTTCGTCGCGGCGCAGGCGGTGGTGCTGCGCGCGGCCGTCAGCCTCGATCAGCCCAGGCGGACCCGGCTGCGCGCGATCTCCGGGCTGGTGGTCGTGGCGCTCGCGCTGTGGTGGCCGGCGTTCGCGTGGGCCGAGCCGGACCGCACGCCGTGGGCGTGGCTCGCCGGGTTCGCGGCCGGCGCGGCCGTGCTCGCCCATCCGGCGGCGGGCGCCGGGACGGCGATCGGGCTGGCGGCCGCGGCGGCGGTCGGCGCCGCCGTCTTCGGCGGCTCGCTGCCGGTGAACGTCGCCGTCGTGCTGGGCATCGCCGTCGCGCTGTGGCTCGCCGGGCTCGTGCTGGTGTGGTTGCTGCGGCTGCTCGCCGAGGCCGAGGCAGGCCGCGCCGCCGAGGCGGACCTCGCGATCGCCCAGGAACGGCTGCGGGTCAGCCGCGAGCTGCACGACGTGCTGGGACACCGGCTGGGGATCATCGCGCTCAAGGCCGAGCTGGCCGGCGACCTCGTCACCAGCGACCCGGCCCGCGCCGCTGCGGAGAACGAGCAGATCCGCGAGCTGGCGGCCACCACCCTCGCCGAGGCCCGCCGGGCCGTGCACGGCGAGACGGTCGCCGACCTGGCCACGCAGCTCGCGTCGGCCGAGCTGGTGCTCGGGTCGGCGGGGATCGACACCGCAGTGGATGTCGACGCGTCCGCACTGCCCGTCGGTACGTCGCGCCTGCTGGCGGCCGTCGTCCGGGAGGCGGTGACGAACGTGCTGCGACACAGCGCCGCGCAGACCGTGTCGATCACCTACGCGCACCCCACACTGAGGATCGTGAACGACGGCGCGCAGGGCGACCCCACGATGTCCGGCACCGGGCTCGCCTCCCTGGCCGCCCGGTGCGCGGCCGCGGGTGCGCGGCTCGTGGCGGGTCCGGTGGACGGCGGGCGGTTCGAGGTCAGGGTGGAGCTCGCCCCGTGATCCGGGTGCTGCTGGCCGACGACGAGGACCTGATCCGCGAGGCGCTGGTCGGGCTGCTGGACCGGGAACCCGACATCGAGGTCGTCGCCACCGCGGCCGACGGGCGGCAGGCCGTCGAGCGCGCACTCGCCACCCGGCCCGACGTCGCCGTCGTCGACCTGCAGATGCCCGGCCTCGACGGGATCGGCGTCATCGCCGAGCTGGGGCGCCATCTGCCCGGCTGCGCGGGCGTGATCCTCACCGGGCACGGCCGGCCGCACCTGCTGCGCCAGGCCCTGTCCAGCGGCGCCCGCGGCTTCCTCGCCAAGGGCGCGCCGGGCTCGGCACTGGCCGACGTCGTCCGGCGCGTCCACGAGGGAAAGCGCTACGTCGACCCGATGCTCGCCGCCGACGCGCTCACCGCCCCGCCGTCACCGTTGACGCCGCGGGAGGCGCAGGTGCTCGCGGCCGCCGGGGCGGACCGGCCGGTCGGGGAGGTCGCGCGGACGCTCTTCCTCTCCCCCGGCACCGTCCGCAACTACCTCACGGCGGCGACGGCCAAGCTCGGCGCCGGCTCACGGGCGGAGGCGCACCAGCTCGCCAGGGAGAACGGCTGGCTCTAACGCAGCTCCACCAGGAACGCCACCTCGGACGGGTCGTACCAGGCCAGCTCATGGTCCTCCGCCTCGCCGACGAGGAACTCGGCGTCGAGGTCGCCCAGGTCGGCCTGGTCGACGGCCGCGGCGGCCTGCCGCACCGCGTACTCCGCGTCCTCGGCGTCGACGTGCACCGCAGCGACCTTCTCGAACGGCACCGAGCCGCTGATCCGCACGGCGCCGTCGTCGAGGTCGGGGCGCAGCGTGACGTCGTCCAGGTCGGCCGACACCACGACCCGTCGGGCCGGGGTGGTGTCCTCACCCAGCCCGAACTCGACGGCGAGCAACCGCAGCGACGCGCGCGCGGCCTCGTTCATCGCGGCGTACTCCAGCTCCTCGTCGTCGCCGCTGGTGTAGGCCTCGCGCAGGCGTGGCGTGAGCGCGAACGCGGTGCCCCCGATCGGGTCGAGCACCCCGTTCTTGACGAGGGAACGCAGCATCGGCCACGTGGCCGGGACGTAGACCCTCATGCGACCGTGCCCAACAGTTCCTCCAGCGACTCGTCCACCATGCCGGCCAGCACGTCGACGTCGGACATCGCGTCGCGGTCGCCGTTGAACCCGTAGTACACCCCACCGTCGTACGACGTCAGCCCGATGGCCAGCGCCTGCCCCTTCGCGAGCGGCACGACGGGGAACATCTCCTGCATCCTCGCCCCCGCCGCGTACAGCGGGAACTGCGGGCCCGGCACGTTCGTGACGACCAGGTTGAAGATCCGTCGCGAGATCCCGCTGGCCGCCCGCGCGCCCAGGGCGTGCAGGGTGGGCGGGGCGAACCCGCCGATCCGCACCAGCGCGTCGGCGCTCACCGACTGGCCGCCCGACGTGTGCTCCAGCATGGCGTGCGTGACGTGGTGCAGCCGCACCACCGGGCTCGGCTCCCCGACGGGCAGGTCCACCAGGAACGACGAGACGCGGTTGCCCAGGGACCCCGACGACGTCGGCACGTCCGGTTCGCCGCGCACCGACAGCGGCACCATCGCGCGCACCGACGCGCTCGACGTGACCGGCTCGCCGCGTGTCATCAACCAGTTCCGCAGCGCCCCGGAGATGACGGTGAGCACCACGTCGTTGACGGTGCAGCCGTGCGCCGCGCGGATGCGGCGGTAGTCCTCCAGCGAGTTCCGCGCGATCGCGAAGCGGCGCTGGGTGGAGATCGGCACGTTCAACGGGGTGCCGGGCGCGCGCCGGCTCGCCGCCCACGCCATCGACACCAGCTGCCCGGCGGCCCCGGCCACCTTGCCGACGGTGGCCACCGCGTCGCCCGCCGCCGAGCGCAGGTTCTCCACGATCGCGCCCGGCCGCGCCACCGACTCGGCGAGCGCGTCGAGCACCAGCTGCGAGTCGGTCGGCTCGTTGCGCGGCATCCACAGCTCCTCGGCGATCGGCCGCTGCTCGGCCGAGACGTCGAGGATGACCTGGCCGATGTCGAACGCGCTGATCCCGTCGACCATCGCCTGGTGGGTCTTCGTGAGCACCGCGACCCGGCCGCCGTCCAACCCCTCGACCAGGTACATCTCCCACAGCGGGCGGGTGTGGTCGAGCGGGCGCGACATCAGACGCGCCACCAGCTCGGTGAGCTGGGCGTCCGAGCCCGGCTTCGGCAGCGCCGAGCGGCGCACGTGGTACGCGACGTCGAAGTCGACGTCGTCGATCCACACCGGACGGGCCAGGTTGCCCGGCACGTGCCGCACCTTCTGCCGGTAGCGCGGCACCATCGCGATCCGCTGCTCGACCAGCTCGACCAGGCGCTCGTAGGTGAAACCGGCGTCCGTCTGCTCGAACAACGCGACCGCACCGACGTGCATCGGGGTGGTAGGGGCCTCGAGGTAGAGGAAGGACGCGTCCAGGGCCGACAGCCGGGGCGGCATAGGTTGAATCCTATGCGTTCGCCGAAGGACACGTTCATCACCGTGTACGGGCGCAAGCCCGTGCTCGAGGCGCTGGACGATCAGTCCCTGGCCATCGACAAGATCATCGTGGCCGACAACGCCCAGGGCGACCCCGTCCGCGCCATCCTCGCCGCCGCCCGGCGCCGCGGCGTGCCCGTGCAGCGCGCCACCGCCCAGCGCGTGAAGGTGCTCGCCGGCAACGGCAAGCACGACCAGGGGGTCATCGCCGACGTCGTCGCCCCGCGCATGGCGCCGGTCGAGGACTTCCTCGACGCGCTCGGCGACGGGCCCGCCGCGCTGCTCGTGCTCGACCGGCTCACCAACCCGTCCAACGTCGGGATGATCCTGCGCACCGCCACCGCCGCGGGCCTCGACGGCGTGGTGCTGCCCCGGCGCGGGCTCCCGTCCATCGACCCGTTGATGATCAAGGCGTCGGCCGGGGTGGCGTTCCGGGCACCCGTCGTGCGCTGCGGCACCGTCGAGGACGGGTGCGCGACGCTCGCCGACGCCGGGTTCGTCGTCTACGGGCTCGACGCGGGCGGCGAGTCGCTGCTCACGGCCGAGCTGCCCGACCGCGTCGCGCTGGTGCTGGGCAACGAGACCAACGGGCTCTCCGAGACCGTCCGCGAGCTGCTGCACGGGGTGCTGGCCATCCCGATGCCCGGGGAGGTGGAGTCGCTGGGCGTGGCGAGCGCGGGCGCGGTGGCGGCCTTCGAGCTGGCGAGGCGAAGGCACGGCCTGGGATGAGCGAGCCGGATCGGTGACACTGCAACCATGAGGGACGTGGACGCGCTACCCGTGACCGCCGACGATCCGATGTGCGCGCTGCGCGGCGTGCTCGACCGGGTGGGCGACAAGTGGAGCGCACTGGTCATGCAGCTGCTGCGGGACGGATCGCGGCGGCACTCCGAGCTGCAGCGCGGGATCGACGGCATCTCCCAGCGCATGCTCACCCACACCCTGCGCGGGCTGGAACGGGACGGGCTGGTCACCCGCACCGTCACCCCGAGCACGCCGCCGCAGGTCCACTACACCCTCACCGACGTCGGGACGACCCTCTCGATCGAGGTCGCCGGGTTGATCAGCTGGGCCGAGCGCAACCGCGAGTACCTCGACGCCAGCCGCCGTCGCTTCGACGCGCGGCCCGACGATCACGCGGTGAAGAATCCGTGGGCCGCGGTCACGTCGGCGTAGTAGCGCCAGAACTCGGCCAGCCGGCCCTCCTCCATGCGCATCACGTCGACCACGGTCTGGCCGAACGTGCGCGCACCCTTCCGGCCGCTGATCCGCACGAGCGACGTGACGTACGTGTCGTTCGCCGTGATCGCCGTGATGTCCTGGGTGAAGTGCGGTCCGGCGGCGGCGAAGAACACCTTCCAGAACTCCAGCACGGCGTCGACGCCGACGTAGGTGCCGGAGAGATCGGACTGGCCCCACTCGTGCCAGACGATCCCCGGCGTCCAGGCTTCTCTGATCGCGCGGACGTCGCCCTGTCCGAGTTTCTCGTGCGAATCCACCACGAACCGCACGTTCGGATGCGGATCCGGTCCGATCTCGGCGAGGATCGCCATCACGACTCCTTCGTCATTTCTCGGCGCGTATCGTGTTCACGATCTCACCGATCCCTGTGATCTCCATGCGGACCTCGTCGCCGTCGACGAGGAACTGCGGCGGCTGCATCGTGAACCCGATTCCGGCGGGCGAGCCGGTGAGGATGATGTCGCCCGGCCGGAGTGTGCAGAACTCGCTGACCGACGCGATCAGATCCGCGACGGCGAAGATCATGTCCGCCGCCGATCCGTCCTGGCGGAGCTCGCCGTTGACCCACGTACGGAGGCGGGCCGCGGCGGGATCGCCGAACTCGTCGGGGGTCACCAGCCACGGACCGGTCGGGCAGAACGAGTCGTAGCCCTTTCCCCGCAGGACCTGCATGTACAGCGGGCTGATCGCGCTCTCCCCGAGGAACACGTCCCGCGCGGTCACATCGTTGGCGATCAGGTATCCGCCGACGTGGTCCAGCGCTTCCGCCCGCGGGATCCGCCGGCCACCGCGACCGATGACGACGCCCAGCTCGCACTCGTAGTCCAGCATCGCGGTCTCGTGCGGCACGACGATGTCGTCGCGCGGTCCGGTGACGGACGTGCCCGGCTTCGGGAACAGCACGGGCCTGGTCGGCGCCGTCGACTCGCCGAACTGCGCGAGGTGGTCACGGTAGTTGCCGCCGACGGCGATCACGGCTCCCGGTCGCGGCACCGGCGGGCCGAGCCGGGTGGCGGCGAGCGGCACCGTCGCCGGGCCGTCCGGGACCCGCGCGTGCGGACGACCTGCGAGCGCCGGCAGGAGCCCCAGCACGGCGTTCATGTCGGGCGCGGCCACTCCGTGCGCGGCGAGCAGCGGACCGAGCGGGACGATCGTCTCCTCGTCCCGCAGCAGGCCGGGCTGCTCTGCGCCCACCGGGCCGAAGCTGACGAGCTTCATCCGTCGATCGCCATCAGCTGCTGCGCCGGCACCCCGGACTCCAGCCGGGCCAGCATCGCGTCGGGGTCGAAGTCGATCCCGAGCGGCTGGGCGCGCGTCGTGAGGGTCGCGAGGAACGCGTTGACGTCGTCGTTGTCGTCGAAGACGTCGACCTGCAGCTCGACGTTGTTGCCGTCGGGGTCGCGGTAGTACAGCGACACCGTCGGCCCGTGGTTGACGCACCACCACGGGTCCATGCCGGCCGCCTTGAGCCGCCGGTAGTTGCCCAGGAGCACCTCGAGTGAACCGTAGGTGAAGGCCATGTGGTGCATTCCGACGGTGTTCGGGGGACGCTCCTCGTAGTCCTGCGCGTTGAGCAGCGCGACGCGGTGGTGCTCATCGTCGTAGGTGAGCAGACACATCGGCCCGAATTCCGCCTGGACCCGTGCGCCGAGCAATTGGACGTAGAAGTCGCGCATCTCCGCGGTGCGATTGGTCTGCAGCACCACGTGGGCGAACTTGGTGGGCGAAATCGTCATGCCTGCATGGTGCGGGGCACGTCCTGACCGGGGAAGACGGCACAAAAAGGTGCGGTCGGCACATCGACGTGCCCTGATGAATCGTTTCAACCGCGATCTCGACTCGCCCGTACCCCTCGCCTAGCCTGAGCGCATGGTCCAGCGTCGTCTCCCCCGTCCCGCCGAGCTGCGCGAGCTGCTGCGGCCCGCCCCGTTCGTCCGCGACGCGACGGAGCGGCGGCTGCGCCGCGCCGCCAGCATCGGCGACCTGCGCGCGATCGCCCGCCGCCGCACGCCCCGGGCGGTCTTCGACTACACCGACGGCGCCGCCGACGGCGAGCTGTCGCTGAACCGGGCGCGGGCGGCGTTCGCGCGGGTCGAGTTCACCCCGGCGGTGCTGCACGACGTCAGGCAGGTCGACCTGAGCCGCACGATCCTCGGGAAGCGCTCGACGCTGCCGCTCGCGCTCGCCCCCACCGG
Organism: Pseudonocardia sp. CA-107938; assembly: GCF_050936315.1. Classification (NCBI taxonomy): domain Bacteria; kingdom Bacillati; phylum Actinomycetota; class Actinomycetes; order Pseudonocardiales; family Pseudonocardiaceae; genus Pseudonocardia; species Pseudonocardia sp. CA-107938. Next base: position 478,449 of record NZ_JBNJNA010000001.1, read on the forward strand.
CTTCACGCGCATGATGCACACGGCGGGCGAGCGGGCCGTCGTCGCGGCGGCCGAGAAGGCCGGCATCCCGTACACGCTCTCGACGGTGGGCACCACCACCATCGAGGACGTGGCGGCGGCCGCCCCGAACGCCCGCCGCTGGTTCCAGCTCTACCTGTGGCGCGACCGCGCGTTCGGCAAGGACCTGGTCCAGCGCGCCGCCGACGCCGGCTACGACACGCTCATGCTCACCGTCGACACCCCGGTGGGCGGGAACCGGCTGCGCGACGTCCGCAACGGCCTCACGGTGCCGCCGGCGCTGTCGCTGCGCACGTTCCTCGACGGCGCACTGCACCCGAACTGGTGGTTCGACCTGCTCACCACCGAGCCGCTGGTGTTCGCGAGCCTGCAGTCCTCCGGCGGCACCGTCGCCGACCTGATCAACCGCGTCTTCGATCCCGCGCTCACCATGGCCGACGTCGAGTGGCTGCGCGGCACCTGGCCGGGCAAGCTCGTCGTCAAGGGCATCCAGAGCGTCGACGACGCCGTGCGCGTCACCGATGCCGGCGCCGACGCGGTGCTGCTGTCCAACCACGGCGGGCGCCAGCTCGACCGCGCCCCCGTGCCGATCGAGCTGGTGGCGCCGGTGCGCGAGGCCCTCGGCGATCGCGCGGAGGTGCTCGTCGACACCGGCATCATGCACGGCGCTGACGTCCTGGCCGCGGTCGCGCTCGGCGCCGACGCCGCGCTCGTCGGCCGCGCCTACCTGTACGGGTTGATGGCCGGCGGCGAGGCCGGCGTGAGCAAAGCGATCAGCATCCTTACCGGAGAGATGACCCGAACGCTGCAGCTCATGGGGCTGAACAGCGTCGACGAGCTGCGCCCCGAGCACGTACGAATTCGTCCTAATGGGTGACGTTCCGCGCTGCGCGTCCCGCGGGATGGGTGCACGGTGGGTCCATGGGATTGATGGACAAGGCCAAGGAACTCCTCGGACAGCACGACGACAAGGTCGACCAGGGCATCGACAAGCTCGGTGAAGCTGCCGGGCAGAAATGGGGCCATCAGGACCAGATCAACCAAGGGGCCGAGCACCTGAAGCGCATGACGGGGCAGGGCGACACCACCGCCGCACCGCCGCCGGCCCCGGAGGGTGAGGCGCCGCCCCCGCCCCCGCCTCCGCACTGACCCGTCCCCCTCCCCACTGGAGCCCCGGAACCGCCGGTTCCGGGGCTCCCGAACGTTCAACGCCGCCGCAGCCCGTTGAGCACGAGAGCCAGCAGTCGCTCGGCGTCGTCCGGGGCCTCCTGCGCGGCCGCCGAGACGGCGCTGACCAGTTTCAGCACGTCCGCCGCCGGGACGTCAGGGTCGACGACGCCCGCCCGGGCCGCCCTCGCGAGCAACTCGGAACCCACCTCGAACAGTTCGGCGTGCCAGCGCGCCACCGTGGCCGTGTCGCGATCGAGTGCCGAGCTCAGCATCGCGGCGGAGAGCCCGCGGTAGGTCAGGCCGTGCACCATCGTCGCGCGCAGCCAGGTGACCAGCGCCTCGAACTCGTCGTCGGCCACGAGCAACCGCCGACCGAGCGCGACCAGCTCCTCGATCTGCCCGGCGAGCACCACCTCGACCAGGTCGATCCGGGTCGGGAAGTGGCGGTACAGCGTGCCGCTGGCCACCCCGGCCCGGCGCGCGATCTCGTCCAACGACGCGTCGACGCCCGACTCGGCGAAGACGATCCGCGCCTGCTCGACGAGCTCGTCGTAGTTGCGACGCGCATCCGCGCGCCGCGGCCGCTCGGCCACAGGACAACCTCCTTGCTAACCGGGGACACAGTCCGTTACGGTCCCCGCGTAACCGGACCATCTCTCATGTTAGTGGGGAAGCCATGGCACTGTCCGCACAGGACCGGCTCGACATCACCGATCTGATCAGTCGGCACGGCCACCTCTGCGACGCCGGCGAGCTCGAGCGCATGGACGAACTGTTCACGTCCGACATCGTTCTCGACGTGCACGACTTCGGCCTCGGCACGCTGACCGGCCTCGACGCGATCCGCGAGGCATCGCTCGCGATGGGCCCGGCCAACCCGGTGGGCCACCACGTCACCAACATCGTCATCACGGGGATCGACGACCACTCCGCGCGGGTCCGGTCCAAGAGCCTGGGAGTCCACGCGGACGGGACAGCCGGCAGCGCCACGTACGACGACGACGTCGCACGCGGGGCCGACGGCTGGCGGATCACCCGGCGCACGATCCGGGCCCGCCGGACCCCGCTCGGCGGCCGCACCGGCGCCGGCCCGCGCGAGGTCCTCGACCGCTTCCGCACCGTCGTCCTGGAGCAGTCCGTCGAGGGCCTGCGCGAGGTCTACGCCGCCGACGCGGTGCAGGAGTTCCCCTTCGCCTTCCCCGGCGTGCCGACCCGGCTGGAGGGCCGGGACGCGATCGTCGACTGGATCGCCGCGCTGTGGGCGTCCAGCCCGCTGCGGTTCACCGGCTTCCGCACGCTCGCCCTGCACCCCACAACGGCACCCGACACGATCATCGTCGAGCAGGAGTCGCTCACCACCGGCGGCCCCGCCGGCGACGTGGCGCTGCCGAACATCATGGTGTTCACCGCGCGCGGCGGGCAGATCGTCCACCTGCGCGACTACGTCAACGTGCTGGCCGCGGCCGAAGCCACCGGACGCGAGCTCCACGCCGGGTAGGGTCCGTACGGGTGATCACCACCGCCCTGCCCGCCGAGGCGGTCGCGCTCACCCTGCTGGCCGCGCTGCTGCACGCCGTCTGGAACGCCGTCGCCCACGCGGTGCCCGACCGGCTCGTCGGGTTCGCGATGATCGGCACGTCCTGTGCGGTCGTCGGCGGGATCGGGGCGCTGCTGCTGGGCCCGCCACCGGCCGCGGCGTGGCCGTACGTCCTCGGGTCGGCCGCCCTGCACGTGGTCTACAACCTTCTGCTGTGGGCCGGCTACCAGCTCGGCGAGTTCAGCCAGGTCTACCCCGTCGCGCGCGGCACGGCGCCGTGGGTGGTCGCCGTGATCGAGCTGGCACTCGGCCGCACCCTCCCGGCCGCGCAGCTCGTCGGCGTCGCCGTGATCTCGATCGGGCTGCTCAGCCTCGCCGTCGACGGCGGCCGGGTCGCCCGTTCGACGCTGCCTGCGCTCGGCGCCGCCGTGGCCACCGGGATCTGCATCGCCGGCTACACCGTCGTCGACGCCGCCGCGGTCGCCACCACGCCGGTGCCCGTCTACGCGTCCTGGTTGTTCCTGCTGCAGGGCGCGGCCATGCCGGCGATCGCGCTGGCCCGGCGGAAGCGGGCGCTCTTCGCGCAACCCCGGTCCGCGGTGCTCGCCGGACTGGGCGGCGGGGTCGTCTCGGTCGCGGCGTACGGGCTCGTGCTGGTGGCCCAGACCAGCGGAGCCACCGCCGCCGTCGCGGCGCTGCGCGAGACCAGCATCATCGTCGGCGCGCTGATCGGCACGGTGTTCCTCGGCGAGCGGTTCGGGCGCCGCCGGGTGATCGCTGCTGCGGTCGTCGCGGTCGGCATCGTCCTGGTCAACGTGTGACCGGATCCGTCGACGTCGAACGGTACGGCGTCAGGCGTCGCCGAACCGCGTCGGACCGGGCAGCTCGGCCCGCATCATCGCCCACATGTCCCGCTCCGCACCGCCGTCGTGGGCGCCGCGACTGCACCGCATGCACTACGAGCCCGACCCCGGCGACCACCCGATCCCCGCACCCGCACCCGACGTCCGCCGCCCGGCCGCGCTGGGCCGGACCTCGGACAAGGTCCTGGAGAACCAGCTCGGCGACATCCTGCGCACCGCCCTGGAAGTGCTCGACGGCCGCCGCCCACCGACCCAGCTCAGCTCCGGGTTCACCCGGCGCGCGCTGCGGTACTGGCGGGCCGCCACCGTCACGCACGCGCGCACCGCCACCCCGCCCCGGATCACCCGGATACGGATGGACCGCCCGCAGGCGAACGTCGCCGAACTCGTCGCACTGGTCAACTTCAGCGGCCGCTACCGGGCCCTCCCCGCCCGCTTCGAACGCGGCCCCGACCGGGTGTGGCGCTGCACGGACATCCGCCTGCTGTAGCCGCCGCGAGTCGCCCGTCTCAGGACGGCGAGTTCGCCGGTTCAGTACGGCGAGTTGCCCCTTTCAGCACGGCGAGTTGCCCGTCTCAGCAGGGCGAGTTGCCCGCTCCGGTACGGCGAGTTGCCCGTCCTGGTACGGCGAGTTGCCCACTTCGGTACGGCGAGTTGCCCCTCCTGGTACTGCGAGTTGGCCGGTTCAGCAGAGCGAGTCGGCCCGGTCGACAGGACGAGCCTCGCCGTCGGCGGCGGATTACCGGTCGGCCGGCCTTCGGAACGCGGGACTCGCCGCCCGCCGACGCCGGATCGGCCAACTCATCCTGCCGAAACGTCCGACTCGCCGTACCAGGACGGGCAGCTCGCCGTACCGAGACGGGCAACTCGCCGTACCAGGACGGGCAACTCGCCCGGCCGGGTGTGCACGCGCCGAGCCGCGACACCCCACAGGAACCGTCCTGCGGGCGCGCGGAACCGGGCCCTTGGAGCGACCGTCCGGGCTCAGTCCTGGCGAGCTACGGCCGCGCGACCGAGGGGGAGCCGTGGCACTGCTTGTACTTGCGTCCCGACCCGCACGGGCACGGCTGGTTGCGGGACGGCTCCTGCCGCCCCTCCGAGCGCCGGCCGGGGCGGGGCCCGGAGCGCACGGCCTGCCCGTCCTCGGACGGCCCGCTGTAGCTCAGCGCGTCGGGCGCCGGGCCGCCGCGACCACCGAACGCCGTGGGCAGCACGGTGGTGGGCTCGTCCGGCGCGGCGTGGCGGCCCCGCGGTCGCGTCGGCGCAGGTGCAGGTGCCTGCTGCGGCGCGCGGACGACCGGCTGCGGCGCGGTGGTGGGCTCGGCGTCGGCGGCGGGCGCCTCGGCCGGGGTGTCGGCCGCGGGTTCCTCCTCGGCGGGCTGCACCCGGACGTTGAACAGGTGCGCGAGGGTCTCCTCCTTGATGCCCTCGAGCATCCGGTTGAACATCTCGAAGCCCTCGTTGCGGTACTCGATGAGCGGGTCCCGCTGGGCCATCGCGCGCAGGCCGATGCCCTCCTTGAGGTAGTCCATCTCGTAGAGGTGCTCGCGCCACTTGCGGTCGAGCACCTGCAGCAGCACCTGCCGCTCCAGCTCCCGCATGCCGCCCTGCGCGCCGATGATCTCGTCGATCTCCCGCTCGCGGGCCGCGTAGTGGTCCTTGGCGTCGGCCAGCAGCTCGGAGAGCAGCACGTCCTTGGTGATGTCGTCGTGCTCCTCGCTCTCGGCGAGGTCCTGCCAGCGGATCGACGGCGGGTAGAGCATCCCCACCGCTGTCCACAGCTTGTCGAGGTCCCAGTCCTCGGCGTAGCCCTCGGCCGTCGCACCGTTGACGTACTCGGTGATGACGTCCTCGAGCATGTGCTCGATCTGTTCCTTGATGTTCTCGCCGTTGAGCACGCGCCGCCGCTCGTCGTAGATGACGGTGCGCTGCTGGTTGAGCACCTCGTCGTACTTGAGGACGTTCTTGCGGATCTCGAAGTTCTGCTGCTCGACCTGGGTCTGCGCGCTGCGGATGGCCTTGGTGACCATGCCGGAGTCGATCGGGAGGTCGTCCGGCAGGTTGAACCGGTTCATGATCGACTCGACGACCTGGCCGTTGAACCGGCGCATGAGCTCGTCACCGAGGGAGAGGTAGAACCGCGACTCGCCCGGGTCGCCCTGCCGGCCGGAGCGGCCGCGCAGCTGGTTGTCGATGCGCCGCGACTCGTGCCGCTCGGTGCCCAGCACGTAGAGCCCGCCGGCGGCGCGCACCTCCTCGGCCTCCGCCGCGACCTGCTTCTTCAACCGCTCGACGGTGTCGTCCCACGCCGCCTCGTACTCCTCGCGGGTCTCGACGGGGTCGAGCCCCCGCTCGCGCAGCTCGAGGTCGGCGAGGAACTCGGGGTTGCCGCCCAGCATGATGTCGGTACCGCGGCCGGCCATGTTGGTGGCGACGGTGACGGCGCCGGCGTGCCCGGCCTGCGCGACGATCGCGGCCTCGCGCTCGTGGTGCTTCGCGTTGAGCACCTCGTGCGGCACCCGCAGCCGCTGCAGCAGCTTGGACAGGTACTCCGACTTCTCCACGCTCGTGGTGCCGACCAGCACCGGCTGGCCGTTCTGGTAGTGCTCGGCGATGTCGGCGGCGACGGCGGCGAACTTCGCCTCCTCCGTCTTGTAGATCAGGTCCTTCTGGTCGACGCGCTGCATGGGCCGGTTCGTGGGGATCGTGACCACGCCGAGCTTGTAGATCTGCGCCAGCTCCGCGGCCTCGGTCTGCGCAGTACCGGTCATGCCGGAGAGCTTCGTGTAGAGCCGGAAGTAGTTCTGCAGGGTGATGGTGGCCAGCGTCTGGTTCTCCGCCTGGACCTCCACCCCCTCCTTGGCCTCGATGGCCTGGTGCATGCCCTCGTTGTAGCGGCGGCCGGCCAGCACGCGGCCGGTGAACTCGTCGACGATCAGCACCTGGCCGTCGCGGACGATGTAGTCCTTGTCCTTCTTGAACAGCTCCTTGGCCTTCAGAGCGTTGTTCAGGTACCCGACGAGCGGGGTGTTCGCGGCCTCGTACAGGTTGTCGATGCCGAGCTGGTCCTCGACCAGCGCCACCCCGTCCTCGGTGACGCCGACGGCGCGCTTGCGCTCGTCGACCTCGTAGTGGATGTCCTTCTTGAGCATCGGCGCCATCCGCGCGAACTCCTGGTACCACCGGCCGCTCTGCTCGGCCGGCCCGGAGATGATCAGCGGGGTGCGCGCCTCGTCGATGAGGATGGAGTCGGCCTCGTCGACGATCGCGAAGTTGTGGCCGCGCTGCACCATGTCGGCGGCGTTCCAGGCCATGTTGTCGCGCAGGTAGTCGAAGCCGAACTCGTTGTTGGTGCCGTAGGTGATGTCGCAGGCGTACTGCTCGCGGCGCGTGGCGGGCGGCATCTCGGCGAGGATCACGCCGACGGTGAGGCCCAGGAACCGGTGGACCCGGCCCATGTTCTCCGAGTCGCGCTTGGCCAGGTAGTCGTTCGTCGTGACGACGTGCACGCCGAGACCGGAGATCGCGTTCAGGTACACCGGCGCGACCGAGGTGAGGGTCTTGCCCTCACCGGTCTTCATCTCCGCCACGTTGCCCAGGTGCAGCGCTGCACCACCCATGAGCTGGACGGGGAACGGGCGCTGCCCCAAGGTGCGCTTCGCCGCCTCGCGGACCACGGCGAACGCCTCCGGCAGCAGGTCGTCCAGCGACTCGCCGTCGGCGTACCGCGCGCGGAACTCGTCGGTCTTGGCGCGCAGCTCCGCGTCGGTGAGGTCGATGTAGTCGTCCTCGATCGAGTCGATGTGGTCGGCGGCGCGCGCCAGGCGCTTCACCAGCTTCGCCTCACCGGCACGGAGCAGTCGGGTCAGCAGTGCCACAGGTCGACCTCATTCACGGTGCGGTGCGGAGACATCCGGCTCCAGGGTAGCGAAAGCCAACCTGCGCCTTTACGCACAACGGCGGAAGGGCGGCGGCCGTTCCCCGTGGGTCCGGCCGCCGCCCTTCCGGGGGACGGGGATGTGGATGTCTACGTGCCCAGGCGGATCACGCCGTAGTCGTAGCCCTTGCGGCGGTAGACCACGCTGGGTTCGCCGCTCTCCTGGTCGGCGAACAGGTAGAAGTCGTGACCCACCAGCTCCATCTGGGACAGGGCGTCGTCGACGCTCATCGGTTCGCAGGTGTGGACCTTGCGGCGCACCACCCGGCCGGGTACGGGTTCCCCGTCGGCCAGGTACTCGTCGTGGTCACGCGGTGCCGGGACGTACGCATCGGTCTCCGGCTCGGGCTCTGCCTCGGGAACTGCGGCGGTGACCTCGGTGGTCTGCAGCTCGTCGAGGAGCATCGTGCCGCCGCGGGTGGCGGAGACGCGCGCCCGGCGTCCGGTCACGCGGCGACGGTCGTGCGAGCGGCGCAGCCGCCCTTCCAGCTTGGCGACGGCGGTGTCGAGCGCGGTGTAGAAGTCCGGGGCGCACGCCTCGGCACGGGCCACTGCCCGCCGGCCGCGTCCGGTGATCTCCACGCGCTGACAGCTCTTGGACTGGCGACGGTTGGGCTCGTGGAAGAGCTCCACCTCCAATCCCACGATCCGGTGGTCGTACCGTTCCAGGCGGGCGACCTTCTCGTTGACGTGTACCCGGAAATGATCCGGCACCTCGACGTTCCGGCCGGTGACGACGATCTCCACGCAGACTTCCCTCGCTTTCGGCGTCGGGTTGCTTCGCTGGCAGACCGCGCCCGGGGGCAGATCCCCGAGCGCTCGACGAGCGATCCTCCTGTCGGGACTCGTAGGGGGACTCGGTGATGCGCAGCACGGTAACGCGCATCACGGTTCGGCAACAGGGCATCGCCCGAACTAATCCCGGGGAGAGTGGATGCGCCGAACGACATTTGACGTTGGTCCGTCCGAAGGTACGATTTCTCCCCCTGTTCACGCCGGGTCCGGGGCGGTCCGGCGGCGCGGAGTGGCGTCGCAGAGCACCAGGGCGGCGCTCACGGCGGTGCCCGCCTCGGCGAGTGCCGAGCTGCACGCCTGCAGCGTGGCGCCGGTGGTGACGACGTCGTCGACGAGCAAGACCACCGCGCCCGGCGGCGGCAGCCGCTCCGGGCGAACGAGGACCCGGCCGGCGAGGTTGGCCGCGCGCTGCTCCGCGTCCAGACCGACCGACTCCTGTGCCCGCCGATCCAGGCGCAGCGCCGCAGCGACGTGCACGCCCGGACGGGTCGCGGCCACCTGACGGCACAGCCGGGCCGTGTGGTCGCCGCCGCGGGACCGCGCCACCGCCTGACGCGACGGGGCGGGCACCAGCCACCACCCGTCCGGCACGGGTGGGAGCCGGTCGATGGCGGCACCGAGCAGCCCGGCCAGCGCCGCCGCGAGGTCGCGGCGGTTGCGCTCCTTGTAGCGCAGCAGCGCGTGCCGCAGCGGCCCGCGGTAGCGGCCGACGGCCAGGACCGGCGGCCCGTGCGCCAGCACCGGCACGGTGGGTGGCCCGAGCGCCGCCGCACACGTCGCACACCACGGCGACGTGCCCGCCCGACACCCCGCGCAGCCACCGGGAAGCAGGAGATCCACGAGTGCACCCATGGGCGGAGCATCCCGCGACGCACCGACAAAACCGCACGTCACACACCGTTGGGCCCCCTCACACACGTCCGAACATGTGTGAACGGGCCCAGCGGTGTGTGAGGTCGAAGGGCCTCAGCCCGGGTAGGACGGGACCGCGCCGGCCGCGCCGGACAATTGCTGCCGCCACGCGTCCTGCAGACCCCGCTCGAACGTCCACACACCGGTCTGGTCGGTGACGAGCAGGGGGCGTTCCGAGCTGACGGCGAGGGCGGTGAGCGGCTGGGTGAGGTTGGTGGACGGCACGTCCGACAGGGCCAGGCCGTCGACGCCGACCTGGGCGATCAACCGGTCCGGGTTGCGGGTGATCGCGACGATGGAGTCGGTGGTGCGCCAGTCCGCCGACACGACGGAGCCCAGCGACTGGCCGCGCAGCTGCCGCACCTCGGTGATCGCGACGGTGCCGTCGAGGCCGCGGGCGACGGCGCCGACGTACAGGCCGCCGTCGACGACGGCGAGCACCCGCACCCCGTCCCGTGAGAGCCGCAGGGTGGTGACGGGGCCCAGGCCGGTCAGGTCCTCGGCGTCCACTTCGGCGGCCTTCGGGGAGCCGTCCTGCTGCAGCCGCACGCGCAGCAGGTGCCGCCCGTCCGCGACGGTCCAGACCTCGTCGGAGCCCGGTGTCCAGGTGGGGCGGGTGAGGCTGCCACCGGTGACCTCCACCGGGTTGACGACGCCGTCGGCGAGCTGGCCGAGCTCCAGCCGCACCGCACCACCTACGCGGGCGACGACGGCCAGCCGCTGCCCGTCCAGGCCGATCGCGGCGGACTCGACGGCCATCCCACCGTTGCCGGCGGGCCCGGGGATCGGCGCCGCCGGCACCGGCCCGGAGAGGGTGCCGATCCGCCCGCCGGTGGTGATCAGCGCGGGCGAGCCGGGCGCGGCCGCGATGTCGCCGACGAGGTCGGTGACGTCCTCGCGGCTCCATTCCGCCCGGTCGGCGACCAGCGGTTCGCCGTCGATCAGGATCCGCACGCGCAGCACGTTCAGCTCGGATAGCGACAGCACGATCTGGGCCGCGATGAGCCGGCGGGCGGCGTCGTCGGGCGGGGCGATCCGGGTCAGGTCGACGACGACGGCGCTGTCGGCGCCGGCCGCGACGTTGGCGCGCAGCTCGGCGCCGGACAGCAGGGTGGCCGCGGCCCCGCGCAGCGACGAGGACGGCCCGCCGATCAGCATGTCGACGACGCGGGCCGGTTGCGTGCGCGACGGCACGGCCGGCAGGTACCGCAGGTCGGAGACGGCGAGGCGGCGCGCCGGGTCCACGAACCAGACGGGTACGGCCTTGTAGTTGCCGCGGAAGTCGTCGAGCCCGACGACCACACCGGCGGGCAGCCGGGCGATCCGCCACTGGCCGTCGCGCTGCACCATCTGGAGGTCGACCGAGTACTGTCCGACGTCGGACTCGAACGCCCCGGTCTGCGGGACGAGCCGGCCGACCCGGGTGCCGCGGATGCGGACGGTCGCGGTGCCCGCCGGCTGGTCCTCGACGGTGACGGGCACGGTGTCGATCTGCCCCTCCAGCACGGTCAGGGCCTCGCCGTCGTTCCAGTCCTGCGCGGCCTCAGGCGTGAGGAAGCGGCGGGCCGCACCGTGCCGGTCCGAGCTGGACGACGCGGCGGTGACGAAGCCGCGGGCGATGTCGAGCACGTTCGCGCCGGCCACCGGTGCGGGCGGCGGAGCCACCTCGTCGCCGGCGCCGACCTGGCGCACCACCTGCACCGGAAGGTTGGCGGGCACGCCGGCGCACGCGGACGCACCGGCGAGCAGCACCGCGCCCACCGCAGCCGTGACCAGGCGCCTCACGTCCGCTCCACCCCCGACTCCACCTCGTCCGGTTCCACGACGACCGGCCACCCCAGCGGCGGGGTGGGCACCGACGTGCGCGGCCCGGCCGGTTGGTCGCCGCGGTCCGGGGCCAGCGGCAGCGGGCTGGAGACGAGCATCGAGCCGGGATCGCGCGGCAGCGTCAACCGGAACGCCGCACCCTCCCCCGGCTCACCCCACGCCTGCAGCCACCCGCCGTGCAGCCGCGCGTCCTCGACGGCGATGGACAGGCCGAGCCCGCTGCCGCCGCTGCGCCGCGCCCGCGACTCCTCGGCCCGCCAGAACCGGTTGAACACGAGGTTCGCCTCGCCCGGCCGCAGCCCGACGCCGTGGTCGCGCACCAGCACCGCGACGGCGTGGTCGTCGGCGCGCAGCGTGATCTCGACGGGCCGGCCCTCACCGTGGTCGATCGCGTTGGCGACGAGGTTGCGCACGATCCGCTCGACGCGTCGCGGGTCGACCTCGGCGTAGATGCCGGCGGGCAGGTCCAGTTCGAGCGGGGTCTCGGCCTCCTCGGCGATGCCGCGGACCAGCTCGACCGCGCGCTCCACGACGCCGCGCATGTCGACCCGTTCGGCGCCCAGCTCGGCCACGCCGGCGTCGAGGCGGCTGATCTCCAGGAGGTCGGCGAGCAGCGCCTCGAACCGGTCCAGCTCCGCCACCAGCAGCTCCGAGCTGCGCCGCAGCGCCGGCAGCAGCTCCGCGCGGGACGCGTAGAGCACGTCGGCGGCCATCCGCACCGTGGTCAGCGGCGTGCGCAGCTCGTGGCTGACGTCGGAGGTGAACCGGCGCTGCAGCGCGCCGAACTCCTCCAGCTGCCGGAACTGCGTCTGGATGCTGCCCGCCATCTCGTTGTACGACTCGCCGAGCCGGGCCACCTCGTCCTCGCCGATGACGGGCATGCGCTCGTCGAGGTGGCCTTCGGCGAAGCGCTCGGCGATCTCCGCCGCCTGCCGGATCGGCCGCACCACCTGCCGCGTGACGATGCTCGCGATGCCGGCGAGGAGCAGCAGCAGGATCAGGCCGCTCACGATGAGCGTGCTCTGCACCAGCCCCAGCGTGCGCTGCTCGTCCACCAGCGGGAACAGCAGGTAGAACTCGAGCTCGCCGTTGGCGGTGCGCACCGGCTGCCCGATCACCAGCGTCGGGACGGGGGTGCCCGCGTCGTCGATGGTGACGTACTTGCGCGACAGCGTGCCGCGGGCGACGTACGCGCGCAGGTCGGCCGGCACGTCCTCGATCGGCCCCGCCGACACCCCGGGCCCGGTCACCCGCGGTCCGGTCGTCAGGGCCGCACGGAACTCGCCTGCGCCCGGCGACGCCGGCTCGTCCGACGTGCTCACCGTGGTGAGCCGGTCCAGCGCCTTGTTCAGGTCGCCTGCGGCGCCCTCACGGTCCGGGTCGACCCCGGCGAGCTCGCGCTCCAGCAGGCTGCGCGCCGAGTCCGCGCGGTTGAGCGTGTCGGCTTCCTTCGCGGCCAGCGTCTGGGACGCGATCTGCGTCTGCAGCGTCAACCCCAGCACCACGACGACCGCCGTCGACAGCGCCAGCGTCGAGATCACCACGCGGACCTGCAGCGACCGGCGCCAGACCGCGTTGAACGCGTCGGAGACCTCGTTGCCCAGCCGCCGCACCTGGTCGAACGCTCGGACGAGCCGGCCGCGCAGGCTCACGGTCGGGCGCAGCTCACGGTGCTGATCACGGGGGGCCGGCCTTGTACCCGACCCCGCGGACCGTCAGCACCACCTCGGGGTGCTCCGGGTCGCGCTCGACCTTCGACCGCAGCCGCTGCACGTGCACGTTGACCAGGCGGGTGTCGGCGGCGTGCCGGTAGCCCCACACCTGCTCCAGCAGCACCTCGCGGGTGAAGACCTGGCGCGGCTTGCGGGCCAGCGCCACCAGCAGGTCGAACTCCAGCGGGGTCAGCGCGATCGGCACGCCGGCCCGCTCCACCTGGTGGGCGGGCACGTCGATCGACACGTCGCCGATGGCGAGCTGCTCGGCCGGCTCGGCCTCGGTGCGCCGCACCCGGGCGCGGATCCGCGCCACGAGCTCCTTCGGCTTGAACGGCTTCACGACGTAGTCGTCGGCGCCGGACTCCAGGCCCAGCACGATGTCGACCGTGTCGCTCTTCGCGGTGAGCATCACGATCGGCACCCCGGACTCGGAGCGGATCGCGCGGCACACGTCGATGCCGTTCATGCCGGGCAGCATCAGGTCCAGCAGCACCACGTCGGGACGCAGCTCGCGCACCGCGGGCAGCGCACGGGTGCCGTCGCCGACCACCGCGGTGTCGAAACCCTCTCCCCGCAGCACGATGGTGAGCATCTCGGCCAACGCCGGGTCGTCGTCAACCACCAGAACGCGCGACTTCATCCCGTCAGCATCCCATCACGGCGCGACACGCCTGCTCAGGGCTCCCCGATGCGGTTCGCGAGCGCCTCGATGTCGAGGTTCGCGGCACCGTCGACGACCGTCCACGGCGACCGCCAACCGGCCGCGGCGAGGCCGCGGTAGACCTGTCCGGCGCGCGCCTGCAGCCCGTCGTCGGCCTCGTACGTGTCGCGGGCGCGGCCAGGATCGGCTGCGGCACGGGCCTCCGCGCGGGCCCCCGCGACGGACCCCGGCACGGCCAGCAGCAGCTGGTGGTCGGGCCGCGGCACGCCGAGCTCGTCCTCCAGCTCGCCCACCCACGCCGCGAACTCGCCGTCGGCGTCCTCGTGCAGGCGGGCGGCCCCGTACGCGGCGCTGGAGGCGGTGAAGCGGTCCACGAGCACCACGTCGTGCTCGGTCAGCGCCTTCTCCAGCTCAGGGGCGGCGGCGCGCCGGTCCAGCGCGTAGAGCAGCGTCATCGCCGGCACCGATCGCTGCACCGCGGTCAGCCGCCCGTACAGCCCTTCGCGGACGAGGTGGGCGTGCTCGTCGACGTCGTAGCGGGGGAACGCGAACCGGGCGACCCGGCGGCCGCGGCCGGCCAGCTCGGCGGTCAGCCCGTCGGTCAGCGTGCGCTTCCCGGCGCCGTCGATGCCCTCGACGACGATGAGTCGGCCCATGCGCGGAGGTTACGACACCCGCTGATCAGCTCCGCCGGTGCCGCGGCGCGTCCTCGTCCGGCGGCGGAGTGGCCGGCGGTGACGCGTCCGGTTCGGGGCGCGGCGTGTGCGCGGGCGGAGGCAACGGCGGCACCACCGGCTGCAGGTCGGTCACCGGCTCGACCGGTTCCACGGCCTGGGGTGGGGTCAGCGGTCCCAGCGGCGGCATGACGAGCGCAGGCGCCAGCACGGGTGCCGGCGCTGGCGCCGGCGGCGGGCCCGGCGGCGGGCCGGGCGGAGGGCCGTGAGGTGGCCGCGGCGGCGGGCCGGACCACCGCTGGGCCGGGCCCGGCCCGACGGGCGGGCGCAGCCGAGGATCCGGCGGCCGCCCCACCGGCGGCCGGGCAGCCGGCTGCGGGCCGGCAGGTGCCCGCACGACCGGCATGGGCACGGTCGCGGGCTCCGCCGCAGGTTCCGGCCGGGGCGGCACGGCGCGCTGCATCTCCGTCGCCGGTTCGACCGGCGCCGCGTCCGCCGGTGCCTGTTCGGCCGCCGCGACGGGCTGCGCGGCGGGCGGCTCGGCAGCCGGTTCCTCCTCCGGCTCGACGTCCTCGTCGGCCGCCTCCTCGTCCTCCGGCTCCTCCTCGGGCACCGGCGCGACGACGGTCTCCGGCTCGGCCTTCCCGGCGCTCTTCCTGGCGGGCTTCTTCGCGGGCTTCTTCGCCGGCTTCGGCTCGGGTGGCGCCTCCACGACGGCAGGTTCGTCGTCCTCGCCGTCCTCGTCCTCGTCGGCGTCGCCGGGTGCGACCACCGCCTCGCGCAGCACCGCGAAGGCGAGCCAGCCGATCACCACCGCCCAGAACCCCGCCCCGGCGAGCTTGGCCGCGCTGACCGCGATCTGCCCGTGCTGCCCCGTCGAGAAGGTCAGCCCGATCG
Organism: Pseudonocardia sp. CA-107938; assembly: GCF_050936315.1. Classification (NCBI taxonomy): domain Bacteria; kingdom Bacillati; phylum Actinomycetota; class Actinomycetes; order Pseudonocardiales; family Pseudonocardiaceae; genus Pseudonocardia; species Pseudonocardia sp. CA-107938. The sequence goes on from NZ_JBNJNA010000001.1 coordinate 493,455, forward strand.
CGGCGATCCAGCACAGCAGGGCGAGCCCGACGAGCACGAGACCGTTGTCCAGCCCGCGCCGGAACACGACGGCGAACGCCACCACCGCGATGCCGTAGACGACGGGGAGCACCAGGTCGGGCAGGCGGACGGCCTCGGCGAGGAACTCGTGGAGCAGGAACAGGTCGTCGGCGCCGATGACGGCGCTGATCAGACCCGCGGTGAGGAACATCCCGGCGCCCGGGCGCCGGGTCGCCCGCAGCACCGCGGCCGCGAGCAGCGCGGCGGTGGCAGCCACCGGCCACAGCAGCACCACGAGGTTGGAGAACCACCCCGCGTACACCGGGCCCTTGTAGACGGACGTCGGATCACGGCTGAGCGCGTCGAAGCGGACGTCGAACGCCCCGGCGAGGCCGATCGTGGCGACGACCGCCACCGCCGTCAGCACGAGGACGGCGCCGACGCCGATCAGGAGCGAGCGCACGTCGCGGAACGGTTTGGCGGTCACAGGCATCGACCCCATGGTGCCCGTGCGCCCCGCTCATCGGCACGGCGACTCGGCACACCGACGGGTGATCCACCGCTCCCGGCGACCATCACTCCCCGTCGCGGTAGCGGTGCCCGTTGCGGCGGTGCCCGTTGACGGGCCGCTGGGCGTGCCCGTTCATCGGCGGCGGCGTGTGCTCGATGCCGTTGCGGGGCGGGGGCCCGTCGGGCCGGCGGCGCCTACGGACAGCGACGGTCTCCGAGTCGATCGCCTCGGGACGGCGGGCGCGGTGGACGGCGGTCGCGTCGTCCACGCGGGCCTGCGGCTGGCGGGCGGGGCGCCGGTGCGCGGGCAGCGGGGTGTCGTCGCGCGCCCGCCGCGGCGGCACCACGGCGATCGGGCCGGTGGCCACGTCGTCGGCCGGGGAGCTCGGCATGGCGACCGGCGCGCCCGCGGCCAACCGCGGACGGGTGCGGCGCGGCGGCACGTCGGAGCGCTCGTCGTCGAGGACGGGACGGCGCAGGTCAGCGGTGCGCCGGTGCTCGCCGGAGTCGCCGCCGTCCGCCGGGACGGGCTTGGCGGCGCGGGCGCGCATCAGCGGCAGGAGCACCTGCGCGACCACGCGGATCGTCGCGTAGGTCCAGACGGCCGTGCCGACCATCTTCGCGCCGTCCTCCATGAGCAACGGCATGTCGACGCCCACGGAGTCGAGCGCGTCGGAGATCGCGGAGACGCCCCAGAACCCCATGGCCGCGACGAACGCGAGGATCGTCCAGCGCAACCGGTGCCGGTACACCCACAGCACCGCGAGGATCGCCACCGTGTAGAGGACGGGCGGGATCTTCTGCGAGATCCCGAACTGCGCGCGGATCGTCTCGTGCAGCAGGAAGCCGTCGTCGATCGCCATCACCGCGGTGATCAGGCCCAGGTACAGCAGCATCGCGGCGTCGGAGCGGTGGCCGCCGAGGCGGCGCAGCAGGCCGCTGGCGAGGAGCGCGCAGCTGGCGGGCACCTGCCACAGCGTGATCGTGAGGTTGGCGTAGGACCCGGAGTAGTTGGGCGCGCCGACGACCGTCACCGGTTCGCGGCTCAGGTCGCGGAACTCGATGCCGAGGAGATCGGCGTAGAACGAGGCCAGCGCGGTCACGATCACGGCGGCGACGGCCGCGATCACGATGCCGATCAGGATCGGTCTCAGATCGCCACCCGACGACCGAAGGGTCGGCTTCCGTTTCACAACCGTTCACACTAAGTGCGGGGGCCGGGGGAGTGTCGAGAACTCCACGATCCGGTGACGGCGAGTGGTGGCCGTCGTGCGGCCGCTGCACATGTCAGCGGGCGACCACCGGTGTTCGCACACCGGCAGCCGCCCGCCGCAAGTTCGCTCTGCGTGACCAGCGCCACGGATCAGTAGCGGTAGTGCTCCGGCTTGAACGGGCCCTCGACGTCCACGCCGATGTACTCGGCCTGGTCCTTGGTGAGCTTGGTCAGCTCGCCGCCCAGCGCCAGCACGTGGATCTTCGCGACCTTCTCGTCGAGGATCTTCGGCAGGCGGTAGACGTCGTTGTTGTACTCCTCGTGCTTGGTGAACAGCTCGATCTGGGCGATCACCTGGTTGGAGAAGCTGTTGCTCATCACGAACGACGGGTGGCCGGTGGCGTTGCCCAGGTTCATGAGGCGGCCCTCGGACAGCACGATGATCGAGTGCCCGTCCGGGAACACCCACTCGTCGACCTGCGGCTTGATGTTGATGCGGATGATGCCCGGGATGCGGCCCAGGCCGGCCATGTCGATCTCGTTGTCGAAGTGGCCGACGTTGCCCAGGATCGCCTGGTGCTTCATGCGCTTCATCAGGTCGGTGGTGATGATGTCCTTGTTGCCGGTCGTCGTGATGACGATGTCGGCCTGCTCGATCACCTTGTCCAGCGTGGCGACCTGGTAGCCCTCCAGCAGGGCCTGCAGCGCGCAGATCGGGTCGACCTCGCTGACGATGACGCGGGCGCCCTGCCCGGCCAGCGCCTCCGCGGAGCCCTTGCCGACGTCGCCGAAGCCGCACACCACGGCCACCTTGCCGCCGATCAGCACGTCGGTGGCCCGGTTGAGGCCGTCGATCAGCGAGTGTCGGATGCCGTACTTGTTGTCGAACTTCGACTTGGTGACCGAGTCGTTGACGTTGATCGCGGGGAACAGCAGCAGGCCCTGCTCGGCGAGCTGGTAGAGCCGGTGCACGCCGGTGGTGGTCTCCTCGGTGACGCCGCGGATGTCGGACGCGACCGTCGTCCACCGCTTGCCGTCCTCGGCCAGCGAGCGGCGCAGCGTGTCGAGGATGATCCGGTACTCGTCGGCGACGGTGATGTCGTCGTCGTCCACGGTCGGCACGACGCCCGTCTTCTCGAACTCGACGCCCTTGTGCACGAGCAGGGTGGCGTCGCCGCCGTCGTCGAGGATCATGTTCGGGCCCACGACGTTGCCGGCCTCGTCACGGAACTTGAACAGCTGCTCCGTGCACCACCAGTAGTCCTCCAGCGTCTCGCCCTTCCAGGCGAAGACGGGCACGCCCTGCGGCTCCTCCGCGGTGCCGTGCGGGCCGACGACCGTGGCGGCCGCCGCGTGGTCCTGCGTGGAGAAGATGTTGCACGACACCCAGCGCACGTCGGCGCCGAGGCTGACGAGCGTCTCGATGAGCACCGCGGTCTGCACGGTCATGTGCAGCGAGCCGGCGATCCGCGCGCCGTGCAGCGGACGGGCCTCCGCGTACTCGCGGCGCAGCTCCATCAGGCCGGGCATCTCGTTCTCCGCGAGGCGGATCTCCTTGCGGCCGAACTCGGCGAGCCCGAGGTCGGCGATGGCGAAATCGATCCCGTTGCGCGTCTGCAGCTTGTCCGCGACGGCTGTCTCAACGGTCATGGGGTGGGAACTCCCTGGTCGACGTGTCTGTGAGCGACTACGACGCCGACGAGGAGCACGCAAGGGCCTCCTCGACAGCGGAGGCGCCCTTGTACGTGAAGCGAACAGGCCGAGCGTGGCGGACCCTGCCGGACCCGTCGCAGCGCCCCTCGACCCGTTCCCAGGATAGCCCCGGCGCGACCGCTCGGTCACGCCCGGGTGACGGCGAGAACGCCGCACGCGTGGCGCGGGTCACAGCCGCAGCTGCAACGCCGGCCGCTCGCCACCGCATCGCACGGGCATGAGGATCTCGACCCAGTTCACCCGGATCGCCTGCGGCGCCGCGGCCGCCGGCGTCCTCCTGCTCGGCGGCGCGGGCACCGCGCTCGCCCAGGAGCAGACCCCGGCGCCCGGCCCGCCCGGCACGGCCATCCCGCAGGCCGCCCCGGGCGGCGCGCCCGGCACGCAGCTGCCCGCCCGGCCCGCGGCGCCCGCACCGCGGCCGTCGGGCGCACCCGGCACGGCGCTGCCCGGTGCGCCGGCACCGCAGGTGACCGCCGTGCCGGAGGGGGCGCCGGAGACCGGCGGCGGCCCGGCTGATCCGGTGCCCGTCGCCGCGCTGGTCGGGGCCGGCGCGCTCGTCGTCGCGGTCGCGGCGGGCGCCGTGACGGTCGCGGTCCGGCGTCGCCCGTGACGCTCCGGTCGGTGCTGCTCGCCCTGCTCCTCTGCGGGGTGTCGGCGGCGTGCGCGCCGGCCGCAGAGCCGGTGGTGCTGACCGGCACCGCGGTGGCGGCGCCGACCGGCCACGAGCCCGTCCACCTCGACGTCGACGCCATCGGCGTGCACGCCGACGTGATCCGGCTCGGGCTCGCCCCCGACCGCACCGTCGAGGTGCCGCCGCTCGGCTCGCCCGACGTCGGCTGGTACTCCTACTCTCCCCCGCCGGGCGACCTCGGGCCGGCCGTGCTGCTCGGCCACGTGGACGCGGCGGCCACCGGGCCATCCGTGTTCCACGACCTCTCGCGGTTGCGCCCCGGCGACGGCATCGCCGTGCGCCGGGCCGACGGATCGACGGTCCGGTTCCGCGTCGACGACGTCGCGCAGTACCCGAAGGCCCGGTTCCCCACCGCGGCCGTCTACGGGAACATCGACCACGCCGGCCTGCGGCTGATCACCTGCGGAGGCGCCTTCGACCGCGGCCGGCGCAGCTACCTCGACAACGTGGTCGTCTACGCTTCCGCCGTGCCCGAGGGGGCCGGGTGACACCCGAGGACGAGGCGGCGTTCGAGGCGTTCGTGCTGGCCACGGGCCCGGAGCTGGTGCGGTTCGCGCGGCGGCTCACCCTCGACCACCACCGCGGCGAGGACCTCGTCCAGGAGGTGCTCGCCCGGTTCGGCACGTCGTGGACGTCGGTGTCGCGGGCGCACGACCTGCGCGCCTACGCCTACCAGGCCGTCGTCAACGAGTTCCTGTCGTGGCGCCGCAGGCGGTGGTGGGGCGAGCGGCCCGCCGCCGACGTCGGCGACCGTTCCGCGGTCCCGGGCCCCGACGACGACGTGCTGGCGGACACCGCGTTCCGCGACGCGCTCGCCGGCCTCCCGCCGGCGCAGCGCGCCGTGCTCGTCCTGCGCTACCACCTCGACCTGCCCGACGCGGCCATCGCCGCCACCATGGGCTGCCGCGAGTCCACCGTCCGCTCGCACGCGCGGCGAGCGCTCGCCGCGCTGCGCCCCGACCCACGCCTGACCACCGGGAGGAGGGCCCGATGACCGACCACGACGATCCGCACGCCGAGCTGCGGGCCGCCTTCGCCGACCCGGCGCTCGACACCGCGGTATCGCGGGAGGCGCTGCTCGCCGGCGTCCAGGCGCGGCGGCGCGCCATCCAGCGTCGGCGCCGCACCGTGACCGTCGCCGCGGCGGTGGCCGCCGTCGTCCTCGTGCTGGGCGGTACCGGGCTGCTCGTGCGCGGGGTCGGGCCGGCCACTCCGGTGCTCCCGGCCGGCCCGGGTGGCGCCCCAGCGCCGGTGACGTCGTCCGCCGTGCCGTCTCCGGCGCCGTCCACCGGGCCGGACGCGCCTGCGCCGTCACTGCCCCCGTTGACCACCCGGCCGCAGCCGCCCGGCCCCGCGACGAGGGAACCCGTGGTGGCCCCGCGCGCCCCGGCAGGCTCACCCCAGCAGGTGGTCCCGCAGCAGTGACGCGGCGGCGTCCGCCCGGCCGTTGGCGGCGAGCAGCCCGGCCGGGGCGACGGCGAAGTCGGCGTCGACGGCGACCGGGGCGTCCCCGAACGCGGGCGCGAGCTCGGAGTCGGCGCGCAGGGTGCGCTCGACGGCGGTCAGCCCGGCCGCGGCGCGCTGCCGGAACACCCCGCCCGTGAGCACGACGAGCCCGACGTCGCGGGCCGCGTCGGGGTGGGCGCGCACGTGCCGGCGGACGGCGACGACGGCGGCCAGCGCCGCGATGCGCCGGTCCTCCGCGGCGCTGCCCGCGTCGCGCGGCACGTACCCGGTCTCGCTGGTCATGCGCGTGACGGTGCCGGTGAGCAGGTCGGCCTCGACGGGGTCGACGAGCCCTTCGGCCTGCGCGCCGAGCAGCACCCCGGCCGCGGCGGCGCGCACCCCGAGATCACCTTCGACGGTGTGCACCGCGGGGCCGGCTCCGGGCTGCGCGGAGTGCACGTCGGTGGTGGCGCACCCGACGTCGACGAGCAGCACCCGGGTCCGGCGGATGCGGGCCAGCTCCGCGGCCGCGTGCGCGACCACGTCGGACGTAGCGGCGCGCACGATCCGGCGGAAGCGCGGCGCCGTGGCCGGGCCCCGACCGCCGAGGCTGTGCCGCCGGTAGAGCTGCGCCAGCGCGGCCCGCGCCGGCTCCGGCACGATCTCCCCCAGCCGCGGGCTGACGTTGTCGCAGGCCACGACGGTGCGCCCGGTGCCGCGCAGCACGGCCACGGCGTCGGTGCGGGCGGCGACGTTGCCGGCCAGCACGATCGGGTAGCGGATGCGCGAGGCCGCGAGCCGTCCCGCGTTGTGCAGCAGGACGCTCGGGTCGTCGCCGTCGGCACCGCCCATGAGCAGCACCACGCCCGGGCGGGCGGCGCGCAGTGCCCGCACGTCGGCCGGTTCGAGCGGCCCGGCGTGCACGTGGACGACGTGCGCGCCCGCCGACAGCGCGACCCGGTGCCCGGCCTCGGTGGTGGCCAGGGTCTCCGTGCCGACCGCGGCCAGCCGCAGCCCGCCCCCGGCGGACGAGCAGGCCAGCAGCTCGGGCCCGGGCGCGCCGGCCCCGTCGGCGGCCGAGACCGCGCGCACGGCGGCGTCCATGCCGGCCAGCACGTCGCCGGCGGTGGTGGGGTGCTCGGCGAACCCGGCCAGCCCACCGTCGTGCTGGACGAGGGCCGCCTTCGTCCACGTGGAGCCCACGTCCAGGCAGACCGCTGCGATCCGTGCACGGGGTGCCACGCAGCGAGCGTAGGCACTGGCGCCGCGTGAGGGAACGTCGGCGACGCACCTCGGCGGCCCGGACGCCGCCTGGCGGCGTTGCCGATCCGCTCGAGTACGCCAGGTACGAGTCACGGACCGGCGCCTTGCCAGCCGACGCCCGGATCCACCGATCTGCGCACCGACGTTCCCTCACGCGACACCAGCATGGCAACTGGCCCCTTCTCCAGGTAATTTCGGTGACCCGCGAGACCCCTGGAGCGCAGATGCTCGGACTGATGCAGGATCGCCCGCTCGTTCTGACGCACGTCTTCCACCGCGCCGAGCAGCTGTTCGCGCACAAGACCGTGGTCACGGCCGGCGCGGGGGCGGTCGAGACGACCACCACCTACGGCGAGCTGTGCGCGCGCGTGCGGCGGCTCGCCACCGTGCTGGACGACCTCGGCGTCAGCGCCGACGGCCGCGTCGGCACGTTCTGCTGGAACACCGCCCGCCACCTCGAGCTGTACCTGGCCGCGCCGTGCACGGGCCGCGTGCTGCACACCCTCAACATCCGGCTGTTCCCCGAGCAGTTGGTGTACATCGCCGAGCACGCCGAGGACGAGATCGTCTTCGTCGACCGTTCGCTGCTGCCGCTGCTGTGGCCGCTCGCCGACAAGCTGACGACCGTCCGCACGTTCGTCGTGATCGACGACGGCGCCGACGTGCCGATCCCGGACGACCCGCGCGTGCGCGACTACGAGCAGCTGCTGGCCGCGGCGGAGCCGTTCGCGGGCGAGTTCACGATCGCGGACGAGAACTCGGCGGCCGCGATGTGCTACACGTCCGGCACGACGGGCAACCCGAAGGGCGTGGTGTACAGCCACCGCTCGGCGGTGCTGCACTCGCTCGCCACCCTGTTCGCCGACGGGCCGGCGCTGTCCGAGCGGGACGTGGTGCTGCCGGTGGTCCCGATGTTCCACGCCAACGCCTGGGGCCTGCCCTACGGTGTGCTGATGGCCGGATCGTCGCTGGTCATGCCCGGTCCCAACATGACGCCGCAGGCCATCGTGTCGATGCTGGAACGGCACCGGGTCACCGTCACCGGCGGGGTGCCCACCATCTGGATGGGCATCCAGCCGATGCTCGCCGACCACGACCTCTCGCACCTGCGCGCCATCCTCTGCGGCGGCTCCGCCGTGCCGAAGGCGCTGTCGGAGGCCTACCGCGAGGCGATCGGCGTACCGATGATGCACGCGTGGGGCATGACCGAGACCAGCCCGATCGCCACGATCGCCGGGACCCGGTCCCACCACGACGACCTGACCGAGGACGAGCGCGACGACGTCCGCGCCCGCCAGGGCTTCCCGGCGCCGCTCGTCGAGCTGCGCATCGTCGACCCGGAGACCGGTGAACCGCAGCCGTGGGACGACGTCGCCACGGGCGAGGTGCAGGCCGCCGGGCCGTGGATCGCGAAGGAGTACTACCGCGGCGAGGGCGGCGGCGCGCAGTTCACCGAGGACGGCTGGCTGCGCACCGGCGACGTCGCCTCCGTCGACCGGTACGGCTCGTTCCGGCTGGTGGACCGCACGAAGGACCTGATCAAGTCGGGCGGCGAGTGGATCGGCTCCGTCGAGCTGGAGAACGAGATCATGGCGCACCCGAAGGTGGCCGAGGCCGCCGTCATCGCGGTGCCGCACGAGAAGTGGGTGGAGCGGCCGCTCGCCTGCGTCGTCGTCAAGGAGGGCGAGACGCTCACCGCGGAGGAGGTCATCGAGTTCCTCACGCCGCGGGTGGCGAAGTGGTGGCTGCCCGACGCCGTCGAGTTCATCGACGAGGTGCCGAAGACGAGCGTCGGGAAGTTCTCGAAGAAGACGCTGCGCGAGAAGTTCGGCGGCTACCAGGTGGCGGGACCCGCGACGCACGACGGTTGATGCAGATCCGGGACGCCACCGTCGCCGACGCCGACGCCATCGCGCGAGTCCACGTCGCGTCGTGGCAGGCCGCCTACCGCGGGCTGCTCCCCGACGCCGTGCTGGACGGCCTGTCCGTCGCCGAGTCCACGCAGAACTGGGCGGAACGGCTGGCCGGCACGCAACCGGGGGCCCACATCCTGGTGGTGGAGGACGAGGGTGTCATCGGTTTCGCGGCGTTCGGGACGCGGCCGGAGGGCGCACCCGGCGAGCGGCACCTCTGGGCGATGTACCTCGACCCGGCGCAGTGGGGCCGCGGAGCCGGACGTCCACTGCACGCGGCGATGGTCGACCGGATGCACGCGGCGGGCGTCCACAGCGCCACGTTGTGGGTGCTCCGCGGCAACGAGCGGGCCATCCGCTTCTACGAGCGGGCCGGCTGGTCGTTCGACGGCACGAGCAAGCTGGAGGTCGGGCCGGGCGGCGTCGAGCTGCCCGTCCTGCTGATGCGACGCCCCATCGGATCCGACACGACGTGAGCGTTCGTACCGGTCGGGGCGCCGGTGAGGCATCCTGGAGTCCGTGACGCGGCGTGACGGACCCGGGAGCGACCCGCTCGCGGCGCTGGCCGCCCGCGTCATGGAGCAGCCGCTGTCGCGGTGCGGGGCGTCCCGCGTGCTCGCCGTGGACGGCCGCTCCGGCGCCGGGAAGAGCTACTTCGCGGCCATGCTGGCCGACGCCTTCGGCGATGCACCGGTCGTGCACATGGACGACCTGACCCCCGGCTGGGACGGCCTGGAGACCGCCGTGGACGTCCTGCTGCAGAACGTGCTGCTGCCACTCTCCGTGGCCACGCCCGTGCGGTACCGGCGCTGGGACTGGCACCACGACCGGTGGAGCGACGAGGACACCGAGCTCGGCGTGCCGGAGGTGCTGGTCGTCGAGGGCGTCGGGGCGTGCGCCCGGGCCGTCGAGCACTTCGCGATGGTGTCGTTCTGGGTGGAGGCACCCGACGACGACCGGTACCGGCGGGCCATCGACCGCGACGGCGACACGTTCCGCGACCAGTGGGATCGCTGGGCCGCCCAGGAGGAGGCGCACTACGCGCGCGAGGGCACCCGCGAGCGCTGCACGCACGTCGTGGACGGGTTGCGGGACTGGTCCCGCGAGGTCAGCGACTGGCCGTGAGCCGCACTGCCCCGAAGCGCGGCCTGCCCGGTCGACGCGTCGAGAACGAAGTTGTGGTGATCCACAGGGCTTGTTGATCACCACAAGTTCGTTCTCGACGCGTGCCGGGCGAAGATCACCCCGCGAGCGTCGCGGCCAGCTCCCGCACCTGCCGCGGGAGGTCCGCGCGGGCGGCGTCGCGCGCCGCGGGATCGCTGCCCGTCCACGTCACGACGAGCCGGGCGCCGTGCCCGGTGCCCTCCCCCAACCGCCACTCGACGCCGTCGGCGCCCGCCGGCAGCAGCGGCTCCACCACCTCGGCGGGCCGGACGAGCTGGCGCTCCACGCGCACCTGCCAGCCGTCCGGGACCGCGCGCACCGCGGGCTCGTCCAGGCCGAACTCGGCGAGGTAGCGCTCGTGCAGGGCCTCGTGGTCCAGGGCGTGCTCGTCGACGGGCTTGCCGTCGAGGTCCAGGTCCAGCGCGGCCAGGCAGGTGTCCCAGCCGGCGGCGAAGCTCGCCGCGCCGGCGTGGTCGTCGAAGGTGTGCACGAGGTGCAGCACGGTGCCGGGACCGTCGGGCGCCAGCTCGAACCGCAGGTGGTCGTCGCCCCAGGTGAAGGCCACGACGCGCGGCGGATCGAGGTCGGTGACCGTGCCGTCGGGGCCGAACCCGAACGTCACGGCGCCGCCCACGCGCAGGTCGATCTCCACGGTCGACGGGAACCACGCGGCCAGGCCGGCAGGCTCGGTGACGGCCTGCCACACGCGGTCGACGGGATGGGCGAGCCGGCGTTGCATCCGCAGCACCGACCGTCCGTCCACGTTCTCCAGGGTGGTCATCCTTCGCGTCCCTTCTGCTCGTCGAGGTGACGTTCGAGCAGGTCGAGCCGCTGCGACCACATCCAGCGATAGGGCGCGAGCCATTCGTCGACCTCGACCAGCGGCGCCGGGTCGAGCTCGTACCAGCGCCGCTGGGCGTCGGAGCGCACGCGCACCAGCCCGGCCTCGCGCAGCACGCGCAGGTGCTTGGAGGTGCCGGGTTGGGAGAGGCCCAGCTCGGCGGTGAGCTCCCCGACCAGCCGCGGGCGTTCCCGCAGCAGGTCGAGGATGCGCCGCCGGACGGGCTCGGCGAGGACCTCGAACGTCACCCGCCGAACATACCGCTCTGGCTATATAACCGCAATGGCATGTTCAGCTCTCGATGCCGAGTCGCGAGTGCGCGCGCCCGTACGCGAAGTACACGACCAGCCCGATCACCATCCACACGACGAACCGCAGCCACGTCTCGACGGTCAGGTTCAGCATCAGCCACAGGCAGGCGAGCACGGAGAGGATCGGCACCAGCGGCACCAGCGGCGTGCGGAACGCGCGCGGGAGATCGGGCCGGGTCCGCCGCAGGATCACCACGCCGATCGACACCAGCACGAACGCGAACAGCGTGCCGATGTTGACCATCTCCTCCAGCGCCCCGGCCGGGAAGAAGGTGGCCGCCACCCCGACCGCCCCGCCGACGAGCAGCGTGGCCCGCTCCGGCGTGCCGTGCTTGCCGGTGCGCGACAGTCCGTGCGGCAGCAGCCCGTCGCGCGACATCGCGAACAGCACCCGGGTCTGGCCCAGCATCAGCACCATGACGACGGTCGTGAGGCCGGCGAGGGCCCCGACGGAGATCACCGCGGCCGCCCAGTCCACACCCAACGACGTGAACGCGGTGGCCAGCGTGGCCTTCTTCTCGCCGACGGTCGCGAGCTCGGTGTAGGGCACCATGCCGGTCAGGACCAGCGAGACCGCCACGTAGAGCACCGTCACGATGACGAGCGAGCCGATGATCCCGCGCGGAAGCGACTTCTGCGGGTTGCGCGTCTCCTCCGCGGTCGTCGCGACGACGTCGAAGCCGATGAACGCGAAGAACACCAGCGACGCCGCGGCCAGCAGCCCGTAGATCCCGAACGTGCTGCTCGCGCCTCCGCCGAGGAACGACAACAGCGACTGCGTGAGGACGCTGCCCCCGGAGCTCGCCGGCGCTGCCGGCGGGATGAACGGGGTGTAGTTCGCCGCCCGTACGTAGAACAGGCCGACGACCACCACCAGCAGGACGATCGCGACCTTGATCGCGGTGATCACGAAGCTGACCCGGCTCGACAGCTTCGTGCCGAGGTAGAGCAGCGTCGTCAGCGCGGCCACCAGCAGCAGCGCGCCCCAGTCGAAGGAGAAGAAGCCGAGCGACACCGAGGTCGAGACGTCGCCGCCACCCAGGCTCAGCACCTGCCCCAGGTACTGCGACCAGCCCTTCGCCACCACGGCGCTGCCGACCGCGAACTCGAGCACCAGGTCCCACCCGATGATCCACGCGACGAACTCCCCGGCCGTCGCGTAGGAGAAGGTGTAGGCGCTGCCGGCGACCGGCACGGTGGAGGCGAACTCGGCGTAGCACAGCGCGGCGAGCCCGCACGCGACCGCGGCGATCACGAACGCCAGCGACACCGACGGGCCGGCGATGTTGCCGGCCGTGCTCGCCGCCAGTGTGAAGATGCCCGCGCCGATGACGACCGCGACGCCGAAGACGATCAGGTCCCAGGTGCCCAGGTCCTTGCGCAGCTTGGTGTCCGGCTCGTCGGTGTCGCGGATGGACTGCTCGACCGACTTCGTCCGATGTATCCCGGATCCTCGGGACGTCTCTGAAGGTCGCATGCCGGCGAACGTAAACGTGCCGAGCGGATGGCGCGACTCGTCCGGGGGTGTTCAGGCCCGGCCGCTCACGGGAACACTCCCAGCATGGCCCGGTTCTCCGCCGTCAACTCGTCCGAGGCGGTCGTGGCCGCCCCCCGCCAGGAGATCTGGGCGGTCCTCACCGATCCCGTCGTCCTGCCGCAGCTCACGCCGCTGCTGCGGCGCATCGACGTCGCACCGCACGACCCGGACCTGTGGACGTGGCAGATGGTCGGGCTGTCGGTGCTCGGCGTGGGCATCAGTCCCGTCTTCACCGAACGCATGCGCTTCACGACCGACGACGACGGCGGCGGCGTCCGCATCGACTACACGCACGAGCCACCGGCCGGCGCCCGCGAGACCACCGCGGCCGAGGGCCTCTACCTGCTCTCCGACGTGCCCGGCGGCACCCGGCTGCGGATCCACGTCGAGCTGGCCGTCGAGCTGCCGCTGCCGCGGCTCTCCGCACCGGCCGTCACGCCCGTCATGCAGGCGACGATCCGGCGCATGGGCGAGCGCTTCGCCGCGAACCTGCTGCGCCACCTCGGGGTGACGGAGCCGCCGGCTCAGGCGGCAGCCGTGGACCGGTCGAGGTCCGGTTCCAGGTAGATCATCCGCGCGACGGGCACCGCGGCCCGCACGCGGGCCTCCGCGGCGTCGATGGCCGCGGCGACCTGCTCGACCGGCAGCCCCGGCGTCAACGCGATCTTCGCCGCGACCAGCAGCTCCTCCGGCCCGATGTACTCGGTGCGGATGTGGATGACCCGCTGCACCTGCTCGGCCGTCAGCCCGTCGACGATCTGCTGCAGCACCGGCGCGGTCGCGCCCTCGCCGACCAGCAGGCTCTTCATCTCGACGATCAGGATGATCGCGATGACGCCGAGCAGCAGGCCGATCGCGATCGTGCCCAGCGCGTCGAACACGGGGTTGCCGGTGAGCACGGTCAGGCCGACGCCCAGCAGCGCCAGCACCAGCCCGATCAGCGCGCCGAAGTCCTCCAGCAGCACGACCGGCAGCTCCGGCACCTTCGACTGCCGGATGAACTGCCACCACGTGCCGCCGCCCTTCAACGGGCGCGACTCGACGATCGCCGTCCGGAACGAGAAACCCTCCAGCCCGATCGCCACCACCAGGATGATCACGGCGACCAGCGGCGTCGACAGCGGCTCGTGCGACTCCAGCTTGTGGAAGCCCTCGTACAGCGCGAACACCGAGCCGAGCGTGAACAGCAGCAGCGCCACGATGAACGAGTAGAAGTAGCGGTCCCGGCCGTAGCCGAACGGGTGCTCGGGCGTGGCCGCCCGCTGCGCGCGCTTGCCGCCGAGCAGCAGCAACCCCTGGTTGGACGTGTCCGCGACGGAGTGCACCGCCTCGGCCAGCATCGACGACGACCCGGTCACCAGGTAGCCGATGAACTTCGCCAGCGCGATACCGGCGTTGGCGAGGAGCGCAGCGATGATCGCGCGGGTTCCACCATGCGAGGACACGGACCGCACGATAACGGGACGAAGCGCCCAGGGATCAACCCAGGGCGTCGCCGGCCAGGAACAGCTGCGTGCCCTCCTCCTGCGCCTCCAGCGTCAGGCCGGTGTCCTCCGCCCCCAGCCACGCGGACGCGCCGCGGCGCAGCTCCAGCCGGCCGTCACGACCGCGCAGGCACGCTGCGCCGGCGGTGCACAGCAGGATGCGCGGGCCGCCGTCCGGCACCTCGACGGGGTCGTCGGCTGGTGCGGCCTGCAGGCGGCGCAGCAGGAACTCCTCGAACGGCGTCTCGTAGCGCAGCCACGCCCCGTCCGGGGTTCCGGTGAGCACGGGCGGCGGGGCGGCGGCGAAGTCGAGGACGCGCAGCAGCTCCGGGACGTCGACGTGCTTGGGGGTGAGGCCGCCGCGCAACACGTTGTCGGAGCTGGCCATGACCTCGATGCCGGCGCCCTCCAGGTAGGCGTGGAGGTTGCCGGCGGGCAGGTAGACGGCCTCACCGGGGGCGAGCGTGATCCGGTTGAGCAGCAGCGCGGCGAGCACGCCGGCGTCGCCGGGGTAGCGCTCCGACAGCTCCAGCACCGTACGGGCCTCCGTACGGAACGGGCCGTCGGCGGCGGCCACGCGCACGCACCCGGCCTGCAGCGCGGGCACCAGCGTGTCGAGCAGCGCCTGCGGCAGCGTGATCCAGGTGGTGAAGAGCGCGCGCAGGCCGTCGGCGTCGGGCTGGCCGGCCAGCAGCTGCACGTACACGTCCAGCTCGGGCACGGCCAGCTCGCGCAGGAACTCGACGGTGGCGTCGGGGCTGCGGAAACCGACGAGCGCGTGGAACTCGGTGAGCGCGCAGATCAGCTCGGGCTTGTGGTTGGGGTCCCGGTAGTTGCGGTCTGCGGCGTCCCGGGCGAGCCCGGCGCGTTCCTCCCGCTCGAACCCGACGCGCGCCTGGTCGAGGCTCGGGTGCGCCTGCAGCGACAGTGGCTCGTCCGCGGCGAGCACCTTGAGCAGGAACGGCAGCGTGCCGTCCCACTTGCGGGCGCGGTCGGCGCCGAGGAGGCCGTCGGGGTCGGCGCGCAGGGCGTCGAGGAGGGTGCCGCCGCTCTGCAGCCGCGACGGGTCACCGGGGTGGGCGCCGAGCCACATCTCCGCCTGCGGGTGGGGGGCCGGTGACTCGTGGCCGAGCAGCTCGGCGAGCACCGTCCGCGACCCCCACGCGTAGGGACGGATCGGGTTGTCCAGCAGCTCCACGCCGCGATGCTCCTGTCGTCTCTGGCCGGTCAGGCCGGCGCGATCATGCGGGTGGCCAGCCCCAGGTACACGGCGGCCACGTCGAGCCGGGACGCGAGCAGGGCGGCCCGCAGCAACGCGGCGTGACGGGTGCCCCTGGCGACCTCCTCGACAGGGTGGACGACATCCGGCGACGGCAGGTCGCGTCCCGTGCGACGCAGCAGCGCACGGACCGGATCCTCCTCCTCGGTGCCCAAGAGCACGACTCGTGGCGGCGGCGCTGCGACCTCGCCGTCGCCGCCGTCGGCGAACGGGTCGTGGAAGATGTCGGTGGTCCCGGTGGCCAGCGCCCGCAGCAGCCCGGACGCGGTGACGCCGTCGGCGGCGTCGGCGCCGTGCGCGACCTGCCCGGCGTGCGTGGCGAGCGCGCGCACCCCGTGCGCGGCCACCGCAGCCGCGACGGCGTCGGTGCCCCACAGCAGCGGCGTGCGGTCGGCCAGCCGCAGCGCGAGCGCCTTGGCGGGGTTCATGAACGGTTCGTGGCCGGGTTGGTTGCGTTCCGCCTCGGCGTCGAGCACGTCGGCGACGGGACCCAGGTCCTCGCCCAGACCGGGATCGGCGCCGAGCAGCCCCAGCTCGGCGAGCGTGACGAGGCCCAGTGCGAGCGCGCGCGGCAGCTCCAGGCCGGCCGGCACGGGCACCCGCGGCTCCACCAGCCGCACCCGCCCGGCGCCCGCGGACGCGACCGGACCCTCGGCCGGTGCCGACAGCACCACCTCGGCGCCGCGGCGCGCGGCCCGGCCGATGGCGTCGGCGAGCTCGTAGTCGGTGCCGTCGCCGGTGTGGGCGAGGACGACGTCGAGCGCGCCCACCCACGTCGGCACCAGCTCCGACACCACCACGGGAACGGGGCACGCCGGCCCCAGCACGGCAGACAGGATGCCGGCGGCGGACGCCGACACCCCCGGCCGCGCGACCAGCACGAGCGCCCGCGGCCGGCTGCCGGCGAGCTGCCCGATCCCGGCCTCGGTCGCGGCGTGGGCCGTGGAGCGGACCTGGGCGCCGGCCGTCGCGGCGGAGCGCAGGATGCCGGCCGAGTCGAGCGAGGCCAGCGCGGCCGGGTCGCCCAGCACAGTGTCGTCGAGCACGATCACGGCCCGTCAGGCGCCGTCTGCGGGCAGGGCGGGCAGCGCCTCGTCGGCCAGCAGGACCGGGATGCCGTCGACGACGGGGTAGCGCAGCCCGCACGACGTGCAGGTCAGCACGTCGGCGCCGGGGTCGGCGACCGTGCCGACCCGCAGCGGGGCGTGGTCGGCCGGGCAGGCCAGGATGTCCATGAGCTGATCGTCGAGCTGTACGGCCACGCCGACTCTCCTCGCGCTGGTTCCCGGGACGTATCGGATCGATGCTAGTGCCCGGAGTCACTCTCCCGGGCGAATTCGGACTACCCGCGAACGATCGCCAGCACGGCGTCGCGGAGCGCGGCGAGGGACGCCCGGTCCGGCGCCTCCACGTTGAGCCGCAGCAGCGGTTCCGTGTTGGACGGGCGCAGGTTGAACCACGAGCCGTCGGGCAGGTCGACGGTGAGCCCGTCGAGCAGGTCGATGCGGACGCCGGGCCTGTCGGCGTAGGCGGCGCGCACGGCCGCGATCCGGCCGGGCACGTCGGTGACCGTCGAGTTGATCTCGCCGGAGGCCGGGTAGCGGTCGTAGCGCTCCATGAGCGCCGACAGCGGCCCGTCGGACTCGGCCAGCGCCGCCAGCACGTGCAGCGCGGCCAGCATGCCGGAGTCGGCCCGCCAGAAGTCGCGGAAGTAGTAGTGCGCCGAGTGCTCGCCGCCGAAGACGGCGTCGGACTCGGCCATCTGCTGCTTGATGAACGAGTGCCCGACCCGCGTGCGCACCGGCCGCCCACCGTGCTCGGCGACGATCTCCGGCACCGCCCGCGACGTGATCAGGTTGTGGATGATCGCCGATCCGGGCGCCTTCGCCAGCTCGCGGACGGCGACGAGCGCCGTGATCGCGCTGGGGCTCACCGGCTCGCCGCGCTCGTCGACCACGAAGCAGCGGTCGGCGTCGCCGTCGAACGCGAGTCCGACGTCGGCCCCTTCCGCGAGGACGCGCTTCTGCAGGTCGACGAGGTTGGCCGGGTCGAGCGGGTTGGCCTCGTGGTTGGGGAACGTGCCGTCGAGCTCGAAGTACAGGGGCACGACCTCGAACGGGAGGTCGCCGAACACCGCCGGCACCGTGTACCCGCCCATGCCGTTGCCGGCGTCGACGACGACGCGCAGCGGCCGCGCACCGGACAGGTCGACCAGCCCGTGCAGGTACGCGGCGTACCCGGCGAGCAGCTCCTGCCGAGACCGCACACCGCCCCCGGGCCCGGCCGGCACCCCGGCCTCGACGGCCTCGCGGATGGACCGCAACCCCGTGTCGTCCCCGATGGGCGTGGCGCCGGCCCGGCAGAGTTTGATGCCGTTGTAATGCGCCGGGTTGTGGCTAGCCGTGAACATGGCACCCGGCAACCCGAGCGTGCCCGAGGCGAAGTACAGCATGTCGGTGCTCGCCAGACCGATGGACACGACGTCGAGCCCCTGACCGGTCACCCCGTCGGCGAACGCGTCCACCAACCCCGGCGAACTGGCCCGCATGTCGTGCCCGACGACGACCGCCGCAGTGCCCGCATCCTCCGCGCGCAAGAGCCGAGCAAGAGCCGCCCCGAGATCGCGCACGACCGTCTCGTCGAGCCCGTCACCGACGACACCGCGGATGTCGTAGGCCTTCACGATCGCCGAGAGGTCCACGTCAGCCGAGCCTAGTGCGAACCGGAACCGGGCCGGTGGGGCGGGTGCGCACGAACGCAGCGACCTGTCGGGGCTCCGCCCCGCGCGGGTTCCGCGGTTGACCAGTCGCCCTTCCACAACGCGGTGACCGCCCGGGGCTCCGCCCCGAACCCCGGCCCTCTCTCCGGTGGAGCGGGAACGAGCGGGTCGGCTCCACCGTCGATCGGTCGCCCTGACGGGATGCCACACCGGCGGCCGGGCCGCAAACGAAACGACGTGTTTGCACCCCGACCACCGGCGCGGCGTTGCTGCGCACGCCCGATCGACGGTGGAGCCTGAAGACTGCGCGCTGGGCACAGTGGTGCCGCGCTCATGCCTGGGTCCAGAGGTCGGTCATCCAGGGTGGCGGGATGAACTCCGGTTTCCCGGACGACATGTCGATGCGCCACTCGGTGGAGTGAATTTGATCATGATGCTGGCAGCAGAGCATGACCAGGTTGCGTAGGTCGGTCGGTCCGCCGTGTTGCCACTCGATCACGTGGTGGACCTCGCACCAGCTCGGTGGTCGGTCGCAGCCGGGGTGGGCGCAACCACCGTCGCGGGCGGCCACCGCGCGGCGCAGGCGGGTGCCGATGGTGCGGCTGGCCCGGCCGATGTCGACCGGTTCGCTGCGCTCGTCCAGCAGTACCGGGATGAGCTGGGCGTCGCAGGCCAAGCGGCGCAGTTGACCGGGGGTGAGCTGGCCACCAGTGTCGAGCATGGCCGAGCGGACCCGGTCTTCCAGGTCGGTCAGGCTGATGGTGACCACCAGCCGGGGCCGTTCCCCGGCCACCTCACCGGAGTCGTCGAAGTCCAGCGCGAACCCGCAGATCTCCGCCAGCGCGGCGGCGTTGCGCTCCGCGCTGGTGGTGCCCCGGTTCTCGGGTGTGGGTCGGGTGCGGGCCTCGATCGCGGTGCGGATCGCGGCGAAGGCGAGCGGGTCCTCGAACTGCCCCCGCAGCCAACCGCTGCCATCAGCGTTGGCGCCCATCTGCAGTTCGTTGCGACCGGGCGGTTCATCCGGTTCCGGCCCGTCCAGATCAGCGGCGGCCAACAGCTCCAGCCCCATGATCCGCACTTCGTGCGGGGTGAAGGTACGCGCGGCCTCACCGAGGCTGGCCTCGATCGCGATCCGGTCCGCCAGGTTGATCCGGGAGGCCGGGCGGGAGTTCATCAGCGCGGCGATGGTCTCCACGTGCCGCAAGGTCGCGGCGCCGTCGGCGAACGCGGCCGCGGTGGCAGGCAGCACCGGCTCCAGAGGCTCGCCATCCAGCGTGGTGCGCGGCTCGACCTGCTGGGCGACGGTGACGTGCCGGCGGGCGGTGTCGTGGTCCCATCCGAGCAGATCCTTCAACCCGGCGAGAGTGGTGCGGTAACCCTTCTCGGCCAGGGTGCCGTCGCGGTCGACGGCGGCGATCTGGTTGACCTTCGCCCGATCGGCCCGGCGTGCCACGCCCTCGGCCACGAGGAGTGCGGCGAGGTGGTCGGAGTGGGTGTCGATGAGCGCGAACGCCTGCTCGATCAGGCTCACGGCCTGCGCGAGCGGGTTCTCGGTCATGCCCCCAATGATACCCGAACACAGGTTCGAACGAGCGCCGACTATCGCAGGTCAGACACCGTTCAACGCCAGCGGGGGATCGACCCCCGGTCCTCGCAGAAGTTGAAGTGTCCTCGCAGAGGTTCGAACTCCTGCGAGGACCACCGAACCTCTGCGAAGTCACCGGATCCCCGCGAAAGAGGCTCCACCGTCGGTCGGGCGTGCACAGCAAGGCCGCACCGGTGCTCGGGTGTCAAACACGCGGTTCGTTTGACACCCGAGCACCGGTGTGGCATCCCGGAGGGCGACCGACCGACGCTGGGGCGGCGGTAAACAGCTCCACCGGAGGGAGGGGCGGGGCCCGGGGCAGCGCCCCGGAAGCAGGAACCGCAAGCCCGGAAAGAACCGGAACCCGCTACTCCTCCTCCGACCCCGGAAGAACCCGGAGATGCCCCCGCCGCCCCTTCTGCACCCCGGGAGCCGGAACAACAGCCTCAACCGGCCGATCCACCCGCCCAGCCTCCCGAACGGCCTCGGCAAGAGCCGTGAGGTCGTCCGAAGTCGGCTGTGGCGGCGCGAACTCGCCTTCGAACCGCACGAGCTCCCACCCGCGCGGGGCGGTGAGCTTGTGCGCGTGGGTGGTGCACAGGTCGTAGGTGTGCGGCTCCGCCTGCGTGGCGAGGGGACCCACCACGGCGGTGGAGTCGGCGTACACGTAGGTGAGCGTGGCCACCGCGAGCTCGGTGCACCCGGTCCGCGAACACCTCCGCACGCTCAGCACCTGCCGACCATAGCGCCTGCGGGCACCGCACGGTCACCACGACGCGCACGTGTCTTGCCGGCCGGCCCGGCAGCTAGAATCGGGGTGGTGACCACAGCGCGACGCACCCTCCGGAGGGCGCCCCGCCGCCGCGATCGGCGCGGGCGCGGGTTGCGTGGTCTCCTCTACCCCGCGTCGACGCCGGCCTCGCGTACGCGTGCGGAGCGGTTCGACGCGCTGGTGCTGGAGGCGCTGGAGCCGATCGAGCTGCGGTGGGGTTCGGAGCTCGCGGAGCTGGATCTGGCGGTGGACGAGGTCCCGGAGGTCACGGAGACCTCCCCAGACCGCGTGGTGTGGGACACGGGTGTGCTGGCCGACACGGGTGTGCCGCTGGCCCAGCTGGTGCCGGCGGGGGTCGATCCGCAGGGCATGCCGTCGCGGGCCCGGATCGTGCTGTACCGGCGGCCGATCGAGGCGCGCGCGAAGGGGGCCGCAGAGTTGGCCGATCTGTTGCACGAGGTGCTGGTCGAGCAGGTGGCCGACTATCTGAACATCGAACCGGACGCGGTCGACGGCGGTTCCTGACCGTTCCGAATTCCGGTCATTTGTCCAAATAGCAGGAAAGCCACTTTCCTGCCACCGAATGGTG
Organism: Pseudonocardia sp. CA-107938; assembly: GCF_050936315.1. Classification (NCBI taxonomy): domain Bacteria; kingdom Bacillati; phylum Actinomycetota; class Actinomycetes; order Pseudonocardiales; family Pseudonocardiaceae; genus Pseudonocardia; species Pseudonocardia sp. CA-107938. The sequence goes on from NZ_JBNJNA010000001.1 coordinate 514,485, forward strand.
GGGAAGTGGCTTTCCTGCAAGGGCTGCGCGTCAGATGACCGCCCGCCGCAGCCGGCGACGCTCCCGCTCCGAGAGCCCGCCCCAGATGCCGAACCGCTCGTCGTGCGCCAGCGCGTACTCCAGGCACTCGGCACGGACCTCGCAGCCCGAGCAGATGCGCTTGGCCTCGCGCGTGGAGCCGCCCTTCTCCGGGAAGAACGCCTCCGGATCGGTCTGCGCGCAGAGCGCGCGCTCCTGCCAGTCCGGCTCCTCGGCCCCACCGTCCAGCAGCATCAGGCTGCGCAGTGGAGACTCCTCGTAGGAGACCGCCTCGATCGCCCCACCAACTTGCACCGGCATGCCGCCGGCCGTCTCGACCAGCGACAACGAATCCGTGATCACGTTCACCCGCCCAACCTCCCCGCACCCGGCGAATGGCTGCCGTCCCCGAATGACAGCGATGTAAGTACAGCGATGTCGTGCGTCGATCGCAAGTTGAACCTGCCAACCGGGTGACGAGGTACACCCGGTCGGTCCCCCGGCCGGCCCAATGGTTAGGTCGAACCGTGCAGACCCGACTCAGTCCGTGGTTCCTCGTGCTGACGGCCGCCACGGTCGTGGGTGGCGTGCTCACCGTGCCGGGCACCGCGGATCTGGCCGGCAAGGACCACTCGTTCCTGCTGTCGGCCGGCCTGCTGCTGCTCGTCGTGGGCGGCTGGACGATGTCGCTGTGCCTGCACGAGTTCGGTCACGCGTTCGTGGCGCTGCAGGGCGGCGACGGATCGGTCCGCGACAAGGGCTACCTGTCGCTCGACGTCCGCAAGTACGCCGACGTCGGGCTCAGCCTCGTGCTGCCGGTGCTGTTCCTGCTCCTCGGCGGGATCGCGCTGCCCGGCGGCGCGGTGTGGATCGACCACGGGGCGATCCGGTCCCGGGCGATGCGCAGCCTCGTCTCGCTCGCCGGCCCGGTGATCAACCTGGTGCTCGGCATCCTGCTGCTGCTTGTGGCGGTGAACGTGGCGATGCCGCTGGGCCTCACGGCGGGCCTGTCCACGCTGGCGTTCTTCCAGCTGCTGGCGTTCCTGCTCAACATCCTGCCCGTTCCCGGCCTCGACGGGTGGGGCGTGATCGAGCCGTACGTCGCCCCGCGCGGCATCAACCCGCAGGTGCGCAGCTGGGGCCCGCTGGTCTTCTTCGTGCTGCTGCTGGCCGTGCCTCCGCTGCTGAACGCCCTGTGGGCGGGCGCGGCGTGGATCTACGACCTGTTCGGCGGCGACCTGCGGCTCTACCGCGCCGGCTACAACGAGATGCGGTTCTGGGACTGGGCGCGCTGGTAGGCGGCCGCCATCTCGCGCACGCCCGGGTCGTCGGGCAGCGCGTCGAGCGGCCACCAGCGCAGGTCGGCCGACTCGTCGCTGATCCGCGGCACCGCGCCCGCCGGCGCCCGCACGAGGTAGCGGACGTCGAGGTGGCGCGTCGGCACGCCCAGCGAGCACGTGAGCGGGTGGACGGCGACGTGCCACGGCGTCTCGGAGATCGTCAGGCCGTCGATGCCCGACTCCTCCTCCGCCTCGCGCAATGCCGCCGCGCGGAGTGACGCGTCGCCGGGCTCGCAGTGCCCGCCCAGCTGCAGCCACTCGCCCAGCCTGCGGTGCAGGGTGAGCAGGGTGCGCTCCCCCGCATCGTCGACGACGAGCGCCGACGCCGTCAGGTGGCCGGGCACGCAGGAGCGGTCGCACGCGTCGTCGGGACGGGCGGCGAGGTAGGCGAGCAGCGCCTCCCGCAGCGACTGCTGGCCGTGGTCGTCCGGCTCCCAGGCGCGCAGCTCGTCGGCGGCGACGGCGGTGGCTACCACTGCAGGAACGCCCCTTCCGGGTCGCGCGGCGCGCGCGGCGCCAGGGGTTGCACGGGATGGCCGACGGCGATCGCACCGAGCGGCTGCCAGTCGGCGGGCAGGTCCAGCACGTCGCGGACGACGTCGGCGGCGAAGATCGTCGACCCCACCCAGCACGACGCCAGCCCCTCCGCGGCCAACGCGATGAGCAGCGACTGCACGGCGGCGCCGCCGGCGACGGTGAACATCGTGCGCTCGCCGAGCCGCCGCGCCTCGTCGCGGTAGACGTGCATGCCGTCGCCGGTGCGGAAGGCCAGCACCAGCTCGGGGGCGCGGCGCAGCAGGTCGCCGCGGCGCATGCGGCGGGCCACCTCGTCGGCGGGCCGCCCGTCGGCCTCCAGGTGCTCCTGCCAGCGCACGGCCATGGCGTCCAGCAGCGCGGTGCGCTTCTCGCGGACCAGCCCGAACCGGATCGGCGTGCTGTGGTGCGGCGCGGGCGCGGTCAGCGCGACGGCGACGGCCCGGCGCACCACATCGACGTCGACGGGCTCGTCGGTGAAGTCGCGGGTGCTGCGCCGCAGCAGCACGGCCTCACGCCGGCCCTCGGCGAGTGCCTCGTCGGTGCCGAGGCGGAACATGTCGCCCTCGATGGGTCGGACGAGGTCGCGCGCGGACGAACCGTCGTCGACGGGGGCGAGCCCGCGCACCACGGCGACCGGGGTGCCGCCCAACTTGCCCTTGACGAGGTCCGCGGCGGCGGCCAGCTCGTCGGCCACCGCGATCTCGGTGACGACCAGCTCGTTGCCCTGCGCGTCGTGCTGGCCGGCGTAGCCGTGCAGCACGGCGAGGCCGGCCGCGCCGATGGCCAGGTCGATCTGCCCGACCCGCCAGGCCCGACCCATCGTGTCGGTGACGACGACGGCGACGTCCACGCCGGCCAGCCGGGCGAGGTCGGCGCGCAGCCGGGCAGCGCTGGCGTCGGGGTCGGCGGGCAGCAGGGCCAGCTCGTCGGCGCGCACGTTCGACCCGTCGACGCCGGCGGCGGCCTGCACGACGCCGAGCTTGCCGGCGACGATCGTCGTGCGCCCGCGACGGGCCACCACCCGCTCGGTCTCGCCGTCGACGAGCCGGCGGCGCAGCGCGTCGCGCTCCTCGGGATCGGTCGGGGCCGGCACCAACCGGCCCTCGACCTTCGAGAACACCTTCGACGTGATCACCACGACGTCGCCGTCGGCGAGCCACGGCGCGGCGGCGACGAGCGCGGTGGCGACGTCGTCGCCGGGCCGGAACTCGGGCAGCCCGGGCACCGGCAGCACCTGGATGCCGGCCGGGTTGCCGTGATCAAGGGCAGAAGGTCGCTCGCCGGGCTCGTCGGACGACGTTTTGCCCTTGATCACCGAGCCACCCCGACGAGGTCGAACGCGTCGGCCACCATCTGGGCCGTCGTCGCCGGGTCGGTCATCAGCAGCGGCACCGGGCGGGTGGCCACGCCGGGCACGTCCGCCGTGTCGCCCGTGTGCACCAGCCAGCCGTCGAGCAGCCCACCGTCGGCCCGCGCGCCGTAGTGCCGGCCGACGGCCTCCGCCGAGGTCTCCACGCCGATCGCGGTCAGGCAGCGGTCGGCCATGCCGCGCAGCGGCCGGTCGGCGACGATCGGCGAGATCCCGACGATCTTCGCCGGGGTGTCGCGCAGCGCGTCGCGCGCGCCGGGGATCTCCAGGATCGAGCCGATGCTCACCACCGGGTTGGACGGCGCGAGCAGCACGATGTCGGCCCCGGCGATGGCGTCCTTCGCCGCCGGCAGCAGCGTGGCCTCGTCGGCGCCGATCGCGGCGAACCGGTGCACCGGCAGCTCGCCCTTGTGCCGCACCCACCACTCCTGGAAGTGGATCGCCTTGCGCGCCTTCTCCCCGTTCGCGGGGTCGTCGACGACGACGTGCGTCTCCACCCGGTCGTCCGACGCCGGCAGCAGCGTCACCCCGGGCTGCCAGCGGTGGCACAGCGCCGCCGTGACGTCGGAGAGCGCGTAGCCGGCGCGCAGCATCCTGGTGCGCACCAGGTGCGTGGCCATGTCCTTGTCGCCCAGCCCGAACCACGTCGGGTCGGCGCCGTAGCCGGCCAGCTCGTCGCGCACCACCCAGGTCTCGCCCTGGCGACCCCACCCGCGCTCGGGATCGATCCCGCCGCCGAGCGTGTACATGCACGTGTCCAGATCGGGACAGATCCGCAGCCCGTGCAGCCAGATGTCGTCGCCGACGTTGACCACGGCCGTGACGTCGGCGTCCGCCCCGAGAAGCTCCTTGACGCCGAGCAGGAACCGCGCCCCGCCGACACCCCCCACCAGCACCGTCACCTTCACGGTACCGAGCCTACGTCGCCGGGCCGGAGCCGCGACGTCACACCGGGTGCGGTCCTCACACACGTTGCTGCATGTGTGCGGACCGCACCGGGTGTGTGAGGTCGGCCTGCCTAGACTGGGCCCGATCGGCCGGAGGGGGTTCGATGCAGCCGCTTCAGCCGGGCGACCCGGTCGCCGTGGGCCGCTACCGCCTGGGCGGGCGGCTCGGTAGCGGCGGCATGGGCCAGGTGTACTGGGGGCGCTCGCCGAGCGGCCGGCCCGTCGCGATCAAGGTGGTGCACCCGCACCTCGCCGGCCGGTCGGACTTCCGCCGCCGGTTCGCCCAGGAGGTCGAGGCCGCGCGGCGCGTCGGCGGGTTCCACACCGCCCCCGTCGTCGACGCCGATCCCGACGGCGACCCGCCGTGGCTGGTCACGGCCTATGTGGCAGGCCCCTCACTCGCCGCCGCCATCAAGCGCGTCGGGCGCTTCGACGTCCCGACGCTGCGCGTGCTGGGCGCCGGTCTCGCCGAGGCGCTCGAGGCCGTGCACGCGGCCGGACTGGTGCACCGTGACCTCAAACCGGCGAACATCCTGCTCGCCGAGGACGGCCCGCGCGTGATCGACTTCGGGATCGCCCGCGCGCTGGACGGGCCCGACGCCGGCGGCATCACCGCCACCGGAGCGTCGGTCGGTACACCCCGCTTCATGGCGCCGGAGCAGTTCGGGGGCGAGCCGATCACCGGCGCCGCCGACGTGTTCGCATGGGGCTGCGTGCTCTGCCACGCGGCCGGCGCGCACCCGTTCGGCGACGGGAGCCCGGCAACGGTCGTCGGGGCCATCCTCCTGAAGCCGCCGCGGCTGGACGCCGTGCCGCCGCCGCTGGTCCCGGTGGTGGCGGCTGCGCTGGAGAAGGACCCGGCGCACCGCCCGACCCCCGCCCAGCTGCTCGACGCGCTCTCCGACGGCACGTCCTCGGACGGCTGGCTGCCCCCGCCGGTGCGGGCCATGCTGCCCGAGCACACCCTGCCGGACGCGACCCGCTCCGCGGTCGACGTCGGAACGGCGCGCACCCAGGTGATCGACGGCGGCCGCACGCACCGCATCACGCCGCGACAGCCCGTCCGGGCCCACGCGTACACCCCGCCGCCCCAGCCGATGCCGGCCCCGGCGCCACCGCCGCGCACCCGCCGCGGGCTGCTCGCCGTGGCGCTGATCGGCGCGTTCCTCGCCCTGGTCGTCATCGCGGTGATCATCGGGGCCAGCCTGAGCTCGCGCACCCCGACGATCACGGCCACGGACGCACCGACCGCCACGAGCGAGCCGACCACAGGACCAGTCACTGCGTCGGCCGTCGACCCGTCCACGACGGTCGACCCGGCGGCGTTCGTCGGGAGCTGGCAGACCGTTCCGGGCGCCGCCCGAGAGATCTCCCTCAGCATCACGTCCGCGGACGCGAGCGCCGGGTCCTTCGACCTGGCGATCACGATCACCGGGGCGGCGGAGTGCGGCGGCAGCGACAACCTCACCGGCAAGGCCAGCGGCAGCCCCGTGGACGACTCGATGGCCGCGAACTGGGAGCTGACCTGCAGCAACGGAGGCACCGGCAGCGCGTCGTTCACCGCGCTGTACACCTACGACCCGGCGTCCGGGCAGCTGCACGACGCCCAGGGGATGCAGTACACCAAGCAGTGATGCTCAGATGGCGCGGTAGTCGCGCGGGGAGAACCGCGGCCCGAACCGCGGCCGCTTGAACCCCGACACCTCCACCAGCCGCACCGCCCGCCCGCGCTGCGGCGCGTAGGGCGCGAGCACCTCGGCCATCTCCGTGTCGTCGATCGGCCGGCCGAGCAGGGCCCAGCCGACGAGCGTGGGGATGTGGAAGTCGCCGTAGCTGACGGCGTCGGCGTCGCCCCAGACCCGCTGGGCCACCTCGGCCGCCGTCCACACCCCGATGCCGGGCACGTTGCGCAGCAGCGTGCGGCCCTCGACGCCGCCGAGCTCGGCGGCCCGTTCCAGCCGCCGCGCGACGGACGCGCAGGCGAGGATCGCGCGGCGGCGCGAGAAGTCGACGCCGGCGCGGTGCCACGCCCACTCGGGCACGGCCCGGATCTGCTCGGGCGTGGGCGGCACGCGCAACCCGTCCGGTGCGGGGCCGGGCGCGGGCTCGCCGAAGCGGCGGCACAGCTCCCGCCACGAGCGGCGGGCCTCGATGCCGGTGACCTTCTGCTCCAGCACCGACGGCACCAGCACGTCCCACACCCGCATGCTGGCGCCGAACCGCAGCCCGGGTCGGAGCCGGGCCGCGTCGGCGATCAACGGGTGGTGGGCGACGAACTCGTCGGGACGGTCGTGCACACCGAGCAGCGCGGGCACCCCGTCGAGCGCCCAGTCGGCGCCCGGCCCCCATGCGGTCGTGACGACGGTGCCGTCCGCGCGGCGGTGCATCCGCGTGGTGACGGGGCCGGCCGGGCTCGTCGACGCCCGCCACACCGGCGCCCCGTGCCCGGCGGTGACGAACGCGGGATCGCCGGCGCCGCGGCGCAGCGGGGCGAGCACGCCGGCCAGGTCGAGCGGGTAGTCCGGCCGCCACTCCCGGACCAGGCCGTCAGACATCGGGCGAGAAGCGCACCCCGTGCGGCGGCAGCGTCACGCCCGGCCACACCCGGGCGCCGTGTCGCAGCTCGCACTGCGCGCCGACGACCGCGCGGTCGCCCACGACGCTGTCGACCAGCACCGCGCCCTCGTGCACCTGGGCCCCGAACCCGACGATCGAGTGCCGGACCAGCGCGCCCGCCCCGACGACGGCCCCGTCGAACAGCATGGCGCCCTCGACGCGCGCACCCGGTCCGATGCGAACGCCACGGCCGACCGTGGTGCCCCCGAACACGAGCGCGTCGGGGGCGAGCTCGGCGCCCTCCAGCACGAGCCGGTCCCCGACCGGCCCCGGCAGCGCAGCCGACGGCGCGATGCCGCGCACGAGGTCGGCGGAGCCGTGCACCAGGTCACCGGGGGTGCCCAGGTCGCGCCAGTACGCGGCGTCGACGTGCCCCCACACGCGCGCGCCCTCGGCGAGCAGCCCGGGGAACGTGTCGCGCTCCACCGACACCACCCGTCCGGCCGGGATCTGGTCGATCACCTTGCGGCGGAACACGTAGCAGCCGGCGTTGATCTGGTCGGTCGGCGGATCCTCGGTCTTCTCCAGGAACGCCTGCACCCGGCCCTCGGCATCGGTGGGCACGCAGCCGAACGCGCGCGGGTTCTGCACCCGCACCAGGTGCAGGGTGACGTCCGCGTCGGTGCGCCGGTGCGTGTCGACGACCGCGGTGAGATCGGTGCCGGCGAGGACGTCGCCGTTGAAGACCATGACCGTCTCCGCGGTCAGGTGATCGGCGACGTTGCGGATGCCGCCACCCGTCCCGAGCGGCTGCTCCTCGGTGACGTAGATCAGCTCCAGGTCCAGGGCGGCGCCGTCGCCGAAGCCCGCCTCGAACGTCTCCGCGAGGTAGCTGGTGCCGAGCACGACCCGCCGCACCCCCGCCGCCCGGATCCGCGACAGCAGGTGCGCGAGGAACGGCACGCCCGCCGTCGGCAGCATCGGCTTCGCCGCCGCGAGCGTCAGCGGCCGCAACCGCGTCCCCTTGCCGCCCACCAGGACCACGGCCTCGACATCGTCCAGCACCCGGGCAGTCTAGGAGGCGGCACCGTCCACGCCGCCCACCCGCCAGAACAGGCGGTTGCGCAGGCACTCGCCGAGGTAGGGCACGCCCGAGCTGTACCCCGAGCCGGGCCGGTCGCCCAGCATCCGGGCGGCCAGCGAGCGGTGGGTGGCCTTCCAGCGCTGGTGGGCCGCCTCCAGCCGGCGCACAGCGGCGGTCAGCCGCTCGGTCGGGGGCACGTCGAGCAGGGCGCGAGACAGGTCGTCGCCGCCCGCCAGCGCCTCCGCGCGCACCGCCGGGACGCCGTCGAACGCCATCGACGCGAGCCGCTCGGCCCTCGGCCGCCCGCACGCCACCTCGAACCGCTTGTACTGGTCGGACTGCACGGCGCTCGCGCCCTCGGTGTGCGTGCGGAAGTCGGCGAACGCGTCCGCTGACATCGTCGCGACGATGCGGAACAGCAGCTGAGCGCGTTCGAACACGGTGCCGGCGTGGTCGAGGTGCGCGACCGCCCCGTCGACGTCGCCGGCACGCAGGGCCGCGGTGGCGGCCCGGACGTCCGCGACCAGCACGGTGAACGTCAGCTCGTGGCACTGCAGCGAGCGGATGAAGAAGTGCTCGTCGTGGCGGGTCGACACCGGCAGCACGGTCAGGTCGAGCCAGCCCGCGGCGGGGGCGTCGGGCAGCCCGTCGAGCGGGCAGGCCGGTTCGACCGTCTCGCCCAGGCAGCGACCGACGAACCGGCGCGCGTGCCGCACCCGCTTGCGCAGGACGTCCGGGGCGGGCGAGTCGGGGGATCCGGCGTTGTGCAGCTCGTGCCGGACGACGTCGGCCATCAGGAGGGCCGCGAGCCGGTCCGGATCCAGCCCGACCAGCTCCAGCAACGGCAGCGCCAGGTAGTGCCGGTTGACGAACCGGCCGTCGCGGCGCGCGAGCACGCTGTCGAGGAATGCCCGCAGGTGCGGGCCGGTGCCGCGGTCGCGCAGCGCGTCCAGCTCGGCCAGGAACGACGCGGGCAGCGCGGCGCTGCCCACCGCGCGCACGCGCGCGGCGACGTGCCGGGCGAGCGCGAGACCGTCGGTGTGGTCGTCCATGCGGACACGGTGCGCTCCACGACCCCACCCGCGGCATCCCCGCCGGGGACGGATCAGCCCACCGGCCGGTCAGGTTTTCCTCACCGGACGGGAAGCGCGCTCAGTCGTCGGTCGCGTCGATGCCGTCGAGCTCGTCCAGCAGCTCCGCAGCCTCGACGTCGCCGGCGTCGGCCCCGGCCTGCAGGTAGCCGCGGGCCTCGTCGGGGCGGCCGGTGTCGAGCAGGAAGCGGCCCATGGTGACCGCCCACCGCGGCTCGTCCGCGTCGACGGCCGCGCGGAACTCCCGCTCGGCGGCCTCGAGTGCCCCGATGTTGACCAGGAAGGTGCCGTAGGCGGTGTGCGCGCGGACGGCGCCGAGCTGCGCGGCCTGCAGGTACAGCCGCTCGGCCTCGGTGTCGCGCTCCTGCGCGACGCGGACGTCGCCGAGCGCGACCAGCGTGTCCGGGTTGGCCTCGTCGACGTAGCGCTCTGCGGTGTCCACGGCGGCACGCAGGTTCCCCGACTCCAGGTGCAGCTCGACGAGGTTCGCGGGCGCGACGGGATCCCCCGCTGCCGCAGCCTGCTCGAGGACGAACTGGGCCTCGGCGGGGCGGCCGCGGTCGCGCAGCAGGATCGCCAGGTCGTTGGCCGCCGCGACGTCGCCGGAGGAGACGGCGAGCCGGTACGCGTCCTCGGCCGCGTCGACGTCGCCCACACCGGCCAGCGCGACGCCGAGCCGTCCGGCGAACTCGGTGTGCCCGGCCGCGACGCGCGGGGCGAGCCAGTCGACGGCGGCATGCCAGCTCCCGCTGTCGAGGTAGGCGCGGACGAGGAGGTCCTCCGCGTCGGGTTCGCCGGCTGCGACGGCGCTGCGCAGCACGTCCACCGCTTCCCGGTTGCGCCCGGCGCGCAACAACGCGATCGCTTCGTCAGTGCGCGTCGTACTCACCGTCACCCCTGTGGGTTACCCGCTGGGTAGGTCGCGATAACCCTCCGGTACGCGGTGCGCCGCAGCCGTTCGGGCACGAGCCGGTACCCGCCACGGACGGCGACGTTGCGCAGGAACTGCGCCGGCGTGGTGAACCCGAGCCCGCGGAATCGCCACTGCAGCGCCAGCTCGGCGCGCAGCTGCGGCCAACCACCCCGCCGGGCGTACGCGCCGGCGCCCACCCGGTAGGCCACCAGGGGCTCCGCGACGTTCGCGACCCGCGCGCCCACCATGATCAGCTTCGCCCAGAGCAGGTAGTCCTCCATCAGCGCGAAGTCCCCGTACCCGCCGACGGCCTGCACGAGCTCGCGCCGGTAGACGACGGTCGGGTGGTTGAACGGGGACGCGAACCGCGAGCGTGCCCGGATGTCCGCCGCCGTGACGGGCGGGGTGCGGCTGCCGACCACGTCGTCGACCTCGACGCCGAACTCCAGCAACCCCGATCCCAGCAGGTCGACCCCGGACTCCATGATCGGCAGCTGCGTGGCGAAGCGGTGCGGCAGGGAGACGTCGTCGGCGTCCATGCGGGCGACGAACTCGTGCCGGCACGCGGCCAACCCGGCGTCGAGGGCGGGCCCGAGCCCGCCGTTGCGCTCCAGCGCCACGACGTCGACCGGCACGGACGCGGCGGCGGCCAGCTCGTCGATGCGGGTCTGCAATGCGGCGGGCACCGGCCCGTCCCGGACGATCACGACCTGGTCAGGGCGGCGCGTCTGCTCGTCGGTCACCGAGTGGAACGCCGTCGCGAGGTGGTCGGCGTCGTCCCCGGCCCAGACGGGCAGCAGCACCGAGAGCACGGCACTCCTTCTGAGTAGTCCTTCGGCGACACGCGGAACACGTCCGGTGGGACTCCCGCAGAAGTTGCACCCTAGACCGGTGAGCACCCGGGGCACGGCGACGGTCCGCCGCCCCGGCGTGCCGCCGCCACCGCCGCCGCCGAAGCGGACGTGGCGGCGCCGGATCCGCATCGCGCTCGTCGTCGCGCACGTGCTGGTGCTGGCCGCGGCCGGCACGGCGTGGAGCCTCTACCGCGACGTCACGGCGGGCATCGTGACGACCGACGTCGTGTCGGGCGACTCGTCGGACGGCGCGCAGAACGTCCTGCTCGTCGGCGTGGACAGCCGCACCGACACCAAGGGCAACCCGCTGCCCGACGAGGTGCTGCGCCGGCTGCACGCCGGCCCCGACACCGGCGTGCTGAACTCCGACACGATCATCCTGCTGCACGTGCCGGACGGCGGCGGCGCGGCCGCGGCGTTCTCCATCCCGCGCGACAGCTACGTCGACATCCCCGGGTACCGCACCGACAAGATCAACGCCGCGTACCCGGCGGTGACGGCGTTGACGGCGGAGAAGCTGGTCGCCGAGGGCGGGCACCCTCGCCAGGAGATCGACGCGCTGGCGCGGCAGGCCGGGCGGACGGCGCTGGTCAAGGCCGTCGAGGAGCTGACCGGGGTCTCCGTCGACCACTACGCGGAGATCAACCTGCTCGGCTTCGCGAACCTCACCCAGGCCGTCGGTGGCGTGGACGTGTGCCTGCGCGCCGCCACGTCCGACGAGCTGTCCGGCGCGGACTTCCGGGCCGGGCCGCAGACGCTCAGCGGCGCGGACGCACTGTCGTTCGTCCGGCAGCGGCACGGCCTCCCGCAGGGCGACCTGTCGCGGATCCGCCGCCAGCAGGTGTTCCTCGCCGCGGTCGCGCACAAGATCCTCTCCGCCGGCACGCTCACCGACCCGGCGAAGCTGTCCGCGCTGGTCGGGGTCGCGCAGGACACCCTGGTCATCGACTCCGGCTGGGACCTGCTCGGCTTCGCGCAGCAGGCGGCCGGGATCGCGCGCGGCAACCTGGAGTTCGTGACCATCCCGACCCTCGGCACGCAGACGATCGACGTCGGCAGCGTGGTGAAGGTGGACCCGTTCCAGGTGCACGACTTCGTCGACCGCACGATCGCCGACCAGGCGGCCAAGGCGGAGGAGGCCGCGAAGGCCACGCCGCCACCTGCGGCGCCCGGCCCGCTGACGATCATCCCGAGCCGGTACGCGGTGGACGTGCGCAACGGCTCGTCCGTCAAAGGGCTGGCCGTGACCGTCGTCGACCGCATGCGCGACCTCGGGTTCCTCCGCGGCAGCACCGACAACTTCGAGCCCACCGAGGAGTCGGTGGTGCGCTACACCGGCGCCGACCGCGGCGCAGCCCTGCAGGTGGCCGAGCAGCTCGGCGGGCTGCCGGTGGAGGCGAGCGACGAGACGGTCGCGGGGCACCTCCTCGTCATCCTGGGCTCGGACTTCGACCGTTCAGTGCTGCCCACCCCGGCCCCGCGCACTACGGCGGCGCCGCCACCCCCCACCGCACCGATCACGGCCGACGGGGTGCCCTGCATCGACTGACGCCCCCGGGGTGATCGCTACGGTGGGTCCGTGAGCTTGACCGACGCCCTGCTCGGGCCCGTCCTGCGCGGTCCCGGATCCGCCCGCCCCCTCGTCACGTTCTACGACGACGCGACGGGGGAACGGATCGAGCTGTCCGGGGTGACCACGGCCAACTGGGCCGCCAAGGCCGCCAACCTGCTGCGCGACGAGTGCGACGTCGAACCCGGCGGCCGCGTGGCGGTGCTGCTGCCGGCGCACTGGCAGACGGCGGCGGTGCTGCTCGCCGCGTGGTCGTGCGGGGCGGAGGTGGTGGCCGATCCGGCCGGCGCCGACGTGGTGGCGTGCGACGCCGAGCGACTCGACCTGGCGCTCGGCGCCGACGCCGGTCGGGTGGTCGCGCTCTCGCTCGACGCGTTCGGCAAGGGGGTGGCCGGGTTGCCCGGCGGGGTCGTCGACTTCGCGACCGAGGTGCGGCTGCACGGTGACGACTTCGTGCCGTGGGAGCCGGTGCCCGGTTCGGCGCTCGCACTGCGCGGCGAGACCGTCGACCGGGTGCTCGACCTGTCCCGCATCCGCGCCGAGGCACTCGGCATCGGCGCCGGCGACCGCGTCCTCTCCACCCTGGACTGGACGGCAGAAGGCCTGGTCGACGGCCTGCTCGCCCCGCTGGCCGCGGGCGCGTCGCTGGTGCAGGTGCGCAACGCCGACCCCGACCGGCTGGACCGCAAGGCGTCGTCCGAGAAGGTCACCGTCCGGCTGGGCTGACGCAGCTCATCCCGCTGCCGCAACGACCTCCCTCGCCACCTCGGCGAAAGCCCGGATGGCGGCGTTCTCCCGGTCCGTGCGCCACACCAGCACGCTCTCCGTCGGCGGCGTGTCGAGGAACGGGACGTGCGTCACGTCGGGGTGGCGGTAGTACGTGGTGAACGACGCGACGGTCGGATGCACGATGTCGCCGCGGGCGACGAGGTGCAGGACGTCGCTGCTCATCGTGATCGCGGGGCCGCGCCGCACGGGTCGCCCGCTCGGGGTGGTGGCCGGGAAGAAGTCGTCGTACAGCCGGGCCGGGATCCCGGCCCGGGAGATGACGGTCCAGTCGCCGAGGTCCTCGAGCGTGGCGTGGCCGCGTTCGGCGAGCGAGTGGCCGACGTGCACGAGCAGGATGCGCTCCTCCAGGCTCAGGCGCGGGCCGATCGTCAGGTCCGGCTCGGAGATGGGCTGCCGCTGGCACATCAGGTCGTAGGCGCCCTGGCGCAGCCGGCCGAAGTCGCCGGGGAACTCCTCGGCGACGACCAGTCGGCACGCCGGGTACCGCGCCTGGAACACCCGGGTGATCTCGGTGAACGACGGCCCGGCCATCGAGTAGGTGGGCACGCACAGTCGCAGGACCCCGGTAACCCCCTTTGCCCGGTCGGCGGCGCTGGCCACGGCCCGCTGGATCTGCTCGTAGCCCGGGCGCAGCTCGTCGCGCAGGTGCTCGCCGAGCGGCGTCAGCTCGACCCGCCGGCTGGTGCGGTCGAAGAGCTTGCCGCCGATGCGGTCCTCGAGTGCCCTGATCGTCTGGCTGATGCGGGACTGGGTGAGGTAGAGCCGCTCGGCGGTGCGTCCGAAGTGCAGCTCCTCGGCGAGCACGAGGAAGATCTCCAGCTCCCTCATCTCCATACCGACAGCGTACCGATCGAGTAGCTCGACTAATGGGTGCCGTGCGAAGTCGGCCGTTGATGGCCGGTGACGACCACCCCATCCTCAGTGCCATGAACAGCGCCATGAACACCACAGACATCTCCACCGCCGGCTACGCCAACGTCAACGGCCTGCGCATGTACTACGAGGTCCACGGCAGCGGCGGAACTCCGCTGGTGCTGCTGCACGGCGGCGTCATGACGATCGACACCACGTTCGGTGCCGTCCTCCCGGAGCTGGCGGCGAACCGGCAGGTGATCGCCGTCGAGCTGCAGGCCCACGGGCACACCGCCGACATCGACCGCGCCATCACGCTGGACGGCCTCGCAGCCGACGTCGTCGCCCTGCTCGACGAGCTCGGCATCGAGCAGGTCGACCTGTTCGGCTTCAGCCTCGGCGGGCTCACCGCCCTGCGGGTGGCCATGCTGCATCCCGACCGGGTTCGTCGGCTGGTGGCCGCCGCCACCCACTTCCGCAGCTCCGGCTACCACTCGGGCATCCGCGACGGCGCACCCGACACCGCCGGCCGGATGCCGACCGCCGAGGAGTTCCAGCAGTGGCAGGAGTCCTACGAGCGGGTCGCCCCGGACCCGGACCAGTTCTTCGCGCTGGCCGCGAAGGCCACGCCGGCACCCGACGACGTCGACGGCTGGACGGAGGACGAGCTGCGGGGGATCACCGCGCGCACCCTCCTGGTGGTCGCCGACAACGACTTCGTCCGGCTCGACCACGCGGGCGCGATGCGGGACCTGATCCCGGGCGCCCGGCTGGCGGTCGTCCCCGGGGCCACCCACACCGGCCTGATGCGCCGCACCGCCATCCTCCTCCCGCTGGTCGAGTCGTTCCTCGCGGAGGAGGGCTGACGGCCGCGTGCCACTTCCGCTCGTCAGCAGCGGCGCCGCCGTCATGGGCCGCGGCCCGGTCGAGGTGGTGCGGGGTTTGCGGTGATCAAGGGCGAAATGCCGTTCGCAGAGATCGACAAGCGACGATCTGCCCTTGATCACCGACACCCCCGGCCGCGCCTCACCTTCGCGCCTACCGGGGAACGCGCCGGCCTACTTCAGCAGCGCCCGCGCCATCACCATGCGCTGGATCTGGTTCGTGCCCTCGTAGATCTGCGTGATCTTCGCGTCGCGCATCATGCGCTCGACCGGGAAGTCCTTGGTGTAGCCGGCGCCGCCCAGCAGCTGCACGGCGTCGGTGGTGACCGACATGGCCGTGTCGGACGCGAAGGTCTTCGCGGCGCTGGAGATGAACCCGAGGTTGGGCTCGCCGCGCTCGGCCCGCGACGTCGCGACGTACACCAGCTGGCGGGCCGCCTCCACGCGCATCGCCATGTCGGCGAGCATGAACTGCAGGCCCTGGAACTCGGCGATGGCCCGACCGAACTGGCGGCGCTCCTTCACGTAGGAGATCGCGACGTCGAGCGCACCTTGCGCGATGCCGACGGCCTGCGCGCCGATGGTGGGACGGGTGTGGTCCAGGGTGGCCAGTGCGGTCTTGAAGCCGGTGCCCTCGGCGCCGATGATCCGGTCGCCGGGGATGCGGCAGTTCTCGAAGTGGATCTCGCGCGTCGGCGAGCCGTTGATGCCGAGCTTGCGCTCCTTCGAGCCGACGACGAAGCCCGGGTCGTCCTTGTGCACCACGAACGCCGAGATGCCGTTCGCCTTCTTCTCCGGGTCGGTGACGGCCATGACCGTGTACCACGTGGAGACGCCGGCGTTGGTGATCCAGCACTTCGTGCCGTTAAGCACCCAGTCGTCGCCGTCGCGGCGGGCCCGGGTCTTCATCGACGCGGCGTCGGAACCGGCCTCGCGCTCCGACAGCGCGTAGCTGATCATCGCGTCGCCGGCCGCGATCGACGGCAGCACCTGCTTCTTCAGCTCGTGCGACGCCGACAGCAGGATCGGCGTCATGCCCAGCCCGTTGACGGCCGGGATCAGCGACGACGACGCGCAGGCCCGGGCGACCTCCTCGATCACGATGCACCCGGCCAGCTCGTCGGCGCCCTCCCCGCCGTACTCCTCCGGGATGATCACCGCGTGGAACCCGGCCTTGGTCAGGGCGTTCTGCGCCTCTATCGGGTAACGCCCCTCCTCGTCGACCTCGGCGGCGTGGGGGGCGATCTCCTTGGTGGCGAGATCGCGGACGGCCTCGCGCAGCGCGGTGTGCTCCTCGCTGAGCTGGTAGGCGTCGAAGGCAGGGTCCATGCCGTCCAGCGTAACGGCACGCAGTGCCACGAGCAAGGATCGTTGCTACCCTGCGTGCCATGACGGTGGCGCGCAGGGGGCGGTCCGAGGCCGGCCGGGCCGAAGTGCGGCGCGACCTCGTCGCCGCCGCGGTCGCGCTGTTCGCCGACCAGGGCTACGACGCCACCACCGTCGACGACATCGCGGCAGCCGCCGGTGTCGGACGGCGGACGTTCTTCCGCTACTTCCGCGCCAAGGAGGAGGCGGTCTCCCCCGACCACGCGTCCGCGCTGGCCCGCGTCGGCGAGGTCTTCGAGTCCGCCCACCCCACCGAGTCGCCGGCCGCGCTCGCCCTGCGCGCCGGCGAGACGGTCTTCGACCTCTACACCGACGACCCCGCCCTCTCCGTGGCGCGCTACCGGATCACGCACGACGTGCCGGCGCTGCGCGACCGCGAGTCGGCCAGCGTCGACCACTACCGCCGGCTCTTCACCCGCCACCTGCGCACGCGCCTCGCCACCGACCCGGACGGCGATCTGCGGGCCGCCGTCATCGGCTCGGCCGTGGTGGCCGCGCACAACCTCGCCCTGCGCACCTGGCTCGCCGCCGGCGCGCCGGCCGGCGGGATCGCGGCGATGGTGGCGCGCTACCGCGCGGTGTCCACCATGCTCCCCGTCGAGCAGCCGGCGCTGGCGCAGGTGACGGAACGCCTGGAAGCAGCGGTCGTCCGGCTGGAGCAGCAGCCGGGGGTCGCTCGCTGATCAAGGGCAGAATGTCGCTGTCGAAGATCGACAAGCAACATTTTGCCCTTGATCAACTCACCCCCCCGCCCGGCTCAGGCCACCAGCTCCACCGGAGCCGCGGGCTGCGCGAGCTCCCACAGCCGCTCGGCGAGCTCGTCCGGGTCGACGCGCGGCATCGGGCCGCTCTGCACCTCGTCGTAGTAGCCCTGCTCGACGAGCGCCTCGGCCGCGCTACCCCTGATCAGCCGGCCGATCTGCAGGCTCGCCACCCGCACCCCGCTGGCCTCCACGTCGCGCGCGAGCGCCCGCAGGTAGGTGAGCAGCGCACCCTGCCCGACGCTCACGCTGCCCAGCTCGGGCATCGGCTCGCGCACCGCGACGCCCTGCGCCACCAGGAACGCGCCCGAGCCGCGCGCCACCATCCCGGGAACGATCACGTGCGCGATGTCCACCGGCGAGAGCAGGTTCAGCGGCAGCCAGGTGGCGAGCGTCGCGGCGTCCAGGGCGGAGACGGCGACGGGCAGGCGCTCGGTGCCGCCGGGCGCGTAGA
This sequence comes from Pseudonocardia sp. CA-107938, assembly GCF_050936315.1. Taxonomy (NCBI): domain Bacteria; kingdom Bacillati; phylum Actinomycetota; class Actinomycetes; order Pseudonocardiales; family Pseudonocardiaceae; genus Pseudonocardia; species Pseudonocardia sp. CA-107938. The sequence continues at coordinate 531,890 of NZ_JBNJNA010000001.1, forward strand.
CCACCACGTCCGGCGTCCCGACCTGCTCGGCGGCCGCCCGCGCCGCTGCCGGATCGGCGAGGTCGGCGAGCAGCCGGTCGGCCGTGACCCCGTCCGCGCGCAGCGCGGCCACGAGCGGGTCGACGGTGGTGGCGTTGCGGCCGACCAGGGTGACGGCGTGCCCTTCGCGGGCGAACCGGCGGGCGGTGGACAGGCCGAGCGCGGGCCCGGCACCGAAGACGACGATCGACTTATCTTGAGCCATGCCTCAAGTTCTACCGTAACTTGAGGTGACCCTCAACAAGTAGACTCGACGGATGCCCTCGAGCACGCTCCGCGCGGACGCGCGCCGCAACCGCGAGCGGCTCCTCAGCGCAGCGCGGGAGGTCTTCGCCGAGTCCGGGCTCGACGCGTCGCTGGAGGAGATCGCCCGCCGCGCCGGCGTGCGCGTCGGCACGCTGTACCACCACTTCGGCAACCGGGCGACGCTCGTCGACGCGGCCGTCGCTCCCCAGGTCGAGGCGTCGGTCGAGCTCACCGAGCGCGCGCTGGCGAACCCCGATCCGTGGCAGGGGCTGGTGGATCACCTCACCACGCTCGCCGAGTGGCAGGCGAGCGACCGCGGGTTCACCGAGGTCTGCGTGCGCACCCTCCCGGCCGACTCGGCCACCGAACGGGCCAAGGCCCGCGGCCACACCCGCTACCTGCAGCTCATCGCCCGCGCACACGAAGCCGGGGTGCTGCGAACGGACGTCGGCCCGGCCGACGTCGGCCTGCTCCTGTGGGGCGTCGTCCGCGCCACGGAGGGCTTGCGCGAGGTGCTCCCCGACGCCTGGCGCCGCCACGTCTGCGTGCTCCTCGACGGGCTCCGGGCCGGCTCGGCCACCCCGTTGCCCGGCGCGCCGCTCGACCCGGCGATGGTCGCCACGGCCATGCGGTTCCCCTGAGCGACGTCACACAGCGCACGGCCACGGCACACACGTTGCAACCTGTGCGCGGTGGCCGCGGGATGTGTGACGTCCCTGGACATGCGTGATCCCCGGGCCGCACCGGCTGGTGCGTCACCGAGCTGGACGGGCTCGGACCCGGGGATCACGGGTGACTGTCTGGGATTGGCCGGCACCACACCCGGCTTCCACAAACCGTCGGAGACATGTCCTGTGGTGCTAGCGGACAGCCACCTCACAAGTCCTGCAGCTAATCAACGCTGGACCACCTCCTCTCCTGTGTAGCGCCAGGCTACGACCGGAACCGGCGATCTCGCCATGATTTTTACGAGCTGTTCACGCGCTCCCGCAGCGCAGCGTCCTTGGCCAGCACGGACTGCTCCAACCCCGCCTGGAAGAGGGCCACCTTCGCGCGGAGCTCGGGGTCGCCGGCAGCCAGGATCCGCACCGCGTACAGGCCCGCGTTGCGCGCGCCGCCGATCGCCATCGTGCCCACCGGCACCCCCGCCGGCATCTGCGCGATCGACAGCAGCGAGTCCATCCCATCGAGCGTCCGCAACGGCACCGGCACGCCGATGACGGGCAACGTCGTCGCGGACGCGACCATGCCGGGCAGATGGGCCGCACCACCCGCACCGGCGATGATCACCTGGATGCCGCGGTCCGCCGCCGACGCCGCGTAGTCGAGCATCCGCTGGGGCGTGCGGTGCGCGGAGTACACGCCCACCTCGTAGGGCACCTCGAACTCGGCGAGCGCCTCGGCCGCGGCCTCCATGACCGACCAGTCCGAGTCGCTGCCCATGATCACGCCCACGACCGCGTCAGGCATGCGCGGCCTCCTTCCCGACACCGTGGATCGACCAGCCGTCCGCCCACTCCGCGGTGGACAGCCACGCGGCGGCCAGCGCCGCCCGCTCCCGCACGACCACCGGATCGTCGCCCAGCGCCGTGACGTGCCCGATCTTGCGCGCCGGGCGGGCGGCCTTGCCGTAAAGGTGGATCTTGACGTCCGGGAACCGCGCGAACAGGTGATGGCAGCGCTCGTCCATGGACATCACCGGCTCGACGTCCGCGCCCAGCACGTTCGCCATCACCACCGCAGGCGCGGTCATCGTCGTGGCACCCAGCGGGTAGTCGAGCACCGCGCGCAGGTGCTGCTCGAACTGCGACGTGCGCGCGCCCTCGATCGTCCAGTGGCCCGAGTTGTGCGGCCGCATCGCCAGCTCGTTGACGACCATCGCACCCGAGGCGGTCTCGAACAGCTCCACGGCCAGCAGCCCGGTCACGTCCAGCTCGGTGGCGATCCGCAGCGCCGTCGCCTGGGCCGCCGCGGCCACGTCCGGGTCCAGGCCGGGGGCCGGTGCGAGCACCTGCACGCACTGCCCGGCCTCCTGCACCGTCTCGACGACGGGCCACGCCGCCGCCTGCCCGAACGGCGAGCGCGCCACCAGTGCGGCCAGCTCGCGGCGCATCGACACGCGCTGCTCCGCCATCAGTGGGGTGCCCGCCGCCAGCAGCTCCGCCACCAGCGCCGGGGTGGCGTCGAGCCACACGCCGCGCCCGTCGTAACCGCCGCGGACGGCCTTCAGCACGGCCGCGCCGTGCCGCTCGACGAACTCCGCGAACCCGGCCGGCGACGTGATCTCGGCGAACGGCGGCACCGCAACCCCCAAATCCGCCAACCGGCGGCGCATCACCAGCTTGTCCTGCGCGTACCGCAGCGCGTCCGGGCCCGGCCGAACCGTGACGCCGGCCGCGACCAGCGCCCGCAGGTCCGCCTGCGGCACGCCCTCGTGGTCGAACGTCACCACGGCCGTACCGGCCGCGAACGACCGCATCGCCGCCAGATCCGTGCCGTACGCGACGTCGCGGCAGACCAGCGCCGCCGGGTCGTCCGGCTTCGCGGCCAGCACCCGCAGCGACTGCCCCAGCGCGATCGCGGCCTGGTGCGTCATCCGTGCCAACTGACCGCCGCCGATCATGCCCACGACCGGCAGCTCCGGTGCATCGTCCACGGTCAGGAGACCTTACGGGAGCGCCCCCGTCCGGCTGTGATCTCGGTCCTTCGGCACAATGTCAGGGATGACGATGGTCGAAGCGGTGCTCTACCGCATCCCGCAGCCGTACCGGGATGTGGCGATCCAGCATCGAGAGCTGATCAAGTTCGCCTTCGTCGGCGGCGCCACCTGGATCATCGACACCACGGTGTTCCTGCTGCTCAAGAACACCGTCCTGGTCGAGAAGCCGCTCACCGCGAAGATCTTCGCGGTGCTCGTCGCCACCATCGCCTCCTACGTGTTCAACCGCGAGTGGTCCTTCCGCACCCGCGGCGGCCGCGAACGCCACCACGAGGCCGCGCTGTTCTTCCTGATCAGCGGCATCGGCGTCGCCGTCTACACCGCACCGCTGGCCGTGTCCCGCTACGTGCTGGACCTGCAGGTGCCCGCCGTCTCCCTGTTCACGCAGGAGGTCGCCGACTTCGTCAGCGGCCAGATCCTCGGCGTCCTGCTCGGCATGGCGTTCCGCTGGTGGGCGTTCCGCCGCTTCGTCTTCCCGGACGAGAACGTGCGCCGCCAGTTCCCCCCGGACTGACCCGCACCCACGCACCGCGAGTTCGCCATTCCGACAGGGCGAGTTGGCCCTCTCGGCAGGATCTGTCGGCCGAGTCGCCCTGTCGAACCGGCCAACTCGCGCTGCTGCACCGGGCAACTCGCGGTCCAGAACCGGGCAACTCGCGAGGACGAATCCCGCGACTCGCCGACGCGAGATCCGCGACTCGCGGACACCAGACCCGCGACTCGCGCACGCGGGAACCGCAACTCGCCGTCAGCGGGGGCTGGCCGGGCGGGGGGCGCCGACGAGGTCGTCGGCCCTGGCCGCCGGCAGGAACACGGAGAACATCGCGGGGCGGGCGCGGGAGAGCTCCAGCCGGCCCCCGTCGGCCTCGACGAGCGCCCGGGCCAGCGCCAGCCCGAGCCCGGTCGACGACCCGACGGACACGCCCCGGTCGAACACGTGCGGCACCAGCTCCTCCGGCACGCCGTGCCCGCCGTCGGAGACCTCGATGACGATGGAGTTCTCGGTGGCGCGCGCCGCGAGCAGGACGGTGCCGTCGCCGTGCTGGATGGCGTTGTCGACGAGCGCGCCGACGGCCTCGCGCAGCCGCGCCGGCGTGACCCTGGCCAGCAGGCCGTCCGGGAGCCGCACCCGCAGTGACCGCCCGGCGGCGCGCAGTGCAGATCGCCACTCGTCGGCGACGGTGGTCAGCAAGGTCCGCAGGTCCTGCACCTCCGCCCCGGCGGAACGGGCGGCACGGGCGGCCTCGAGCAGCTCGTCGAGCACCTCGGTGAGCTTCTCGGTCTGCTCCAGCGCAGCCAGTGCCTCGCGCCGGGCGCTCTCGTCGGGGTGGGTGGCCAGCTCGTCGAGCCGGAGCTGCAACGCGGTGAGCCGGCTACGGAGCTGGTGGGAGACGTCGCCGACGAGGTCACGTTCGCGACGCAGCAGGTCGGCGAGCGCCCCGGCCGAGGTGTCCAGCACGTCGGAGACGCGGTCCAGCTCGGGGATCCCGTGCCGGTGCGGGGCGGCGCGGAAGTCGCCTGCGCCGAGCCGCGCGGCCCGGTCGGCGACGTCGGAGAGCGGCTCGGCGAGCCGGCGAGCCGTCCAGATCGCGACGCTCGTGCCGGCGGCGACCGACAGCACCACCAGCAGCACGACGATGAGCGTCACCTGCAGCTGCTGGGTGCGCAGCGTCGAGTTCGGCTCGGAGATGGTGAGCAGCCCACCCGGCGCGAACGGCAGCGTCTCGACGACCGACGTGCGCGGATCGCGTTCCGGCCCGACGGCCAGCACCTGCCGCCCGTCCAGCTCGACGACGAGCCGCCCGCCGGCGGGCAGCGCCAGCTCCACCTGGGACGGTTCGAGCGCCGCGATGGCGCCGGGGTCGTCGAGCCTGCCGGCGATCTGCTCGAGCGTGCCGGTGAGCTCTGCGCGCGCGACGTCCTCGACGAGCCGCCAGGTCGTGAACGCGAGCGGCACACCCAGCACCAGACCCATGATCGTGACCACGATCAGGGTCGACTGCAGGATCCGGCGGCGCATGGATCAGTCGTGGTTGAACCGGAAACCGACCCCGCGCACGGTGGCGATGCGCTGCTCGCCGCCGATCTTGCGGCGCAGCCACGACATGTGCATGTCGAGTGTCTTGGACGTCTTGAGGTCGGGGTCGTGCCACACCTCGCGGAGGATCTCGTCGCGCGTGACGACCTGCCCGGCGCGCAGCATGAGCACGCGCAGCAGCTCGAACTCCTTGTTGGCGAGGTTGACCTCGGCGCCGTCGACGAGCACCCGCCGCCCGGACAGCTCCATCCGCACCCCGCCGACGTCCACGGTCTCGGGGGTGAGCCGGCGCAGCAGCGCGCGCACCCTGGCGAGCAGCTCGGCGAGCCGGAACGGCTTGCCGACGTAGTCGTCCGCGCCGGCGTCGAGGCCGACGACGAAGTCGACCTCGTCGGTGCGGGCGGTGAGCATGAGCACCGGGAGGTCGGGGAAGTCGAGCCGCACGCGGCGGCACACCTCGAGCCCGTCCATGCCGGGCAGGCCGAGGTCGAGCAGCAGCAGGTCGATGCCGCCGTCGCGCACCCGGCCCAGTGCCGTGTTCCCGTCGACGGCGACGTCGACCTGGTAGCCCTCCCGCTGCAGCGCGCGCGAGAGGGGTTCCGCGATCGCGGCGTCGTCCTCCGCGAGCAGCACCGTCGTCACGCACCGAACTCTATGCCCGGGGAAGATGATCGGTGTGAGCCCCGATCTGGACCTGGCCCTCCGGCTGGCCGACGCCGCCGACGCCGTCACGCTCGACCGCTTCCGCGCGGCCGACCTCCAGGTGACGAGCAAGCCCGACCGCACGCCCGTCACCGATGCCGACACGGCCACGGAGGCGCAGCTGCGCGCGCTGCTCGCCGCCGAGCGACCGGACGACGTCATCCTCGGTGAGGAGGAGGGCGGTTCGGTGGCGATCCGTGGCCGCGGCTGGGTGATCGACCCGATCGACGGCACCAAGAACTTCTCCCGCGGCGTGCCGGTCTGGGCCACGCTGATCGGCCTGACCGTCGACGGCGAGGCGACGGTCGGCGTGGCGAGCGCGCCTGCGCTGGGCCGCCGCTGGTGGGCCGCGCGCGGCGAGGGCGCGTGGACCGACGACGCGGGGGGCGCGCCCCGGCGCATCGCCGTCTCGCGGATCACCGAGCTCGCCGACGCCTACCTGACCACCACCGACGCCCGCTCGTTCGCGGACATCGGCAAGGACCGGCAGTGGCAGGAGCTCGGCGAGTCGGTGTGGGAGACCCGCGCGTTCGGCGACTTCTGGATGTACTGCCTGCTCGCCGAGGGGGTGCTGGACATCGCCGTCGACGCCGTGGCGAACCCGTGGGACCTCGCCGCGCTCGTCCCGATCGTGACCGAGGCGGGCGGCCGGCTGACCGACCTGGCGGGATCCGACGGGTTCGCCGGCGGCAACGGGGTGGCGACCAACGGCGCTCTGCACGACGCCGTGGTCGCCGCGCTCACTCCGTGACCGGCGGGCTGATGCCCTCGCGGCCGCCGAGCTCGCGGTCCAGCGTCTCCTGCGCGTCGCGCATCGACGCCGCGTACTGCGGCTCCGCGAGTCGCGCCATCCCCACCTCGGGGGCCACGTCCTCCACCTGTGCCACGACCCACCAGATGTTGCCGAACGGGTCGCGCACCCGTCCGCCGCGCTGACCGAAGGCGCTGTCCGACAGCTCCGTGACGATCCGCCCGCCCAGCTCGACGGCGCGCGCCATGGCTGCGTCGGCGTCGGGCACCCACACCCGCAGCAGCGACGGCAGCGCCGGCCAGCCCTCCTTGCGGTCGAACGCCAGCACGACCGTGTCGCCGATGCGGATCTCCGCGTGCCCGATCGACCCGTCCTGCAGCGGGACGCGCATGAGCTCCTTCCCGTCGAAGGCGCTGGTGATGAAGTCGAGGAGCGCGGCGGTGTCGTCGGTGACGATCCACGGGGCGACGGTCGTGTACTGCTCGGGCTGTGTCATGGGACGAGCCTATGAGGCACAGCGGCCACTTCCTGTCCTCAATTGCCGCCGGGTTACGGTGCATCCGTGCCTGATCTGTACTTCGAGGACCTCACGATCGGCCGGGAGTTCGATCTCGGCACCGTCACCGTCGACCGCGACGAGATGATCGCGTTCGCGCAGCGGTTCGATCCCCAGCCGTTCCACGTCGACGAGCAGGCCGGCAAGGAGTCGATCTTCGGTCAGCTGGCGGCCTCGGGCTGGTACACGTCCAGCCTGTGGATGCGCGCCTACGTCGACCACGTGCTGTCGCGCGCGGCGTCGCTCGGCTCGCCCGGCGGTGACGAGGTGGCGTGGCCCGCGCCCGTCTTCGCCGGCGACGAGCTCGCCTTCTCGCTCGTGATCGAGGACGCCCGGCGCTCGAAGAGCCGCCCGACGATGGGCCTGGTCACCCTGCGCGCGCTGGCCCGCCGCGGCGACACCGACGTCTACCGCGGCCGGTTCGTCGGGATGTTCAGCACTCGGGACTAGGAAGGCCCGAAGACCTCGTGCAGCGCCGAGATCGGCGGCAGGTCCGCGACGAACCCGAACCGGCCCGCGCGCATCTGGCGCGCCCCGTCCATGAAGGCCTTCAGCGCGAGCCGGGAGAGCGCGCCGCCGATGCTGACCCGGCGCACCCCGATCTCGCCCAGCTGCTCCAGCGTGATCGACGGATCGGCGAAGCCCATCACGACGTTGACGGGCCTGCCCACCGACGAGACCACGGCCCGCATCTCGTCCAAGGTGCGCAGGCCGGGCGCGTACAGCACGTCCGCGCCGGCTTCCTCGAACGCCTGCAGGCGCTTGATCGTCCCGTCGAGGTCACCGAGGCCGTAGAACAAGCTCTCGGCCCGCGCCGTGAGCACGACGGGGATCGGCAGGCCGTGCGCGGTCTCGACGGCCGCCCGGATCCGGTCCACGGCCAGGCCGAACCCGTAGATCGGATCGCGACGGTCCCCGGTGGCGTCCTCGATGGACGCGCCGACCGCGCCCGCCCGTGCCGCCGCCTCGATCATCGTCGCCGCCTCGGCGGGATCGTCGGCGAAGCCGTTCTCGAGGTCCGCGTTCACCGGTAACGCGGTCGCCCGGTCGAGCTCCGCGCAGTTGTCCAGGATCTCCTGGCGCGACGCGCGGACGCGACCGGCCGTGTTGGCCACGCCGAGGCTGGTCGTCGCCAGTGCCTCGAAGCCGAGTGCAGCCAGGAGCCGGGCCGTCCCGGCGTCCCACGGGTTCGGGAGCAGCAGCGGCTCGGGCCGCTCGTGCAGCTCACGGAACCGCGCAGCCTTCGTCGCCTGGTCGGTCGTCATGCCTCCACCGTGCCCGCAGCCAGGACATACGTCCAATGCATAGATCTGACACCGACTCATCAGGAATACTGATCGAGTGACTTTCGACGAGGTCGAGACGTTCGTCTGCATCGCCGAAGTGGGGGGCTTCACCGAGGCGGCGCGACGGCTGCACCGCTCGCAGCCCGCCGTCAGCCGGCGGATCCACGAGCTGGAGCACCGCCTGGGTGCGCCGCTGTTCGATCGAACCGGCCGTCGAGCGACGCTCACGGACGCGGGACGCGCGCTGCTCCCGTACGCGGAGGCGGCCCTGGCCGCGGTGCGCGACGGCGAGAGCGCGGTCCGCGACCGGGCAGGCCGTGGCCCGACGCGTTTCCGCCTGGCGATCGTCGGGACCCTTGCCGACTCGCACATCGTGGACCTGCTGCGCGAGTTCACCGCGCGATCTGCCGACGTCTCGGTCGACCTGCGCACGGCGCCCAGCCGCGAGGTGAGCGCGCTCGTCCGGTCCGGCGAGGCCGACCTCGGCCTGCGCTACCACCCCGACCCCGACCCCAAGCTCGAGTCGATCCCGCTCGGCGAGGAGAAGCTCTACGTCGTGGTACCGGCCGGCCACCGCATCACCGCGGACCGGCTACCGGACCTGGGGCCGCTGCACGACGAGCAGTGGCTCGGCTTCCCGGCCGAGCGCGGGCAGTCCGGGTCCTTCCGCGGCATCCTCGAACGGCAGCTGGCGGCAGCCGGCATGGCGAACCCGGCGATCACGACGGTCGACAGCCTCACCGCGCAGAAGCGGCTCATCGAAGCCGGGTTCGGCGTCGCGCTCATGCCGGTGGCCAACATCCGGGAGGAGCTGCGGATCGGCAGCCTGCGCGTGATCGACGTGGACGGCCTGGACGCGCGCATCCCCGTCGTCGCCGTCCGGCGGGCCGGCGGCTACCGGAGCCGGGCGGTGACCGAGTTCCTGGCGCTGCTGACGCACTAGCTCAGTACTCGGGATCGACCAACGCGTCGATGTCGATGCGCAGCGGAAACGGCTCGCTCACCGCCAGCTCGCCGGTGGCGGTCTGACTCTCCCGGTAGCCGTCGCCCGGCGCGCCGAGCCCGAACACGGTGATCGACGGGGCGGGCGGCTCGATGTCGACCACCCAGTAGTGCGGGATCCCGGCCTCGGCGTACTCGTAGGCCTTGAGGACCAGGTCGACGTTGCGGGTGCCGGGCGAGATGATCTCGATGGCCAGTCGCACGTCGGCGGCGGCAGCTCGCTTCTTCGAGGTGTCCGCCGGCACCACGACGATGTCCGGGGCGCGAACGATCGGTGGACCTTCCGCGCGGACCACGACCTCGAAATCGGCGACGCACCTCCAGTCGCGAGGTAACTGGCGCCGAAGATGGTAGGCCAGCTCGACCAGCACTTCCTGATGCGTCATGTTCGGTCGCGGTGACATCACGAGAACGCCCTCCTGCAGCTCGTAACGGGCCGAGCTGTCCTCGGGCAGCGCGTCGTACTCCTCGAGAGTCATCAGCGCTCCGTGCAGGGGCATGGCCATGCGGAGAGTGTGCCGCACGACACCGACGGTTCGGGGCAGAACCGCTCAGCTCACCCGCCGCCGAGCGCCCGCACCACCCGTGACGGCGACGGGCGGCCGAGCTGCTCGGCCATCCACGTGCTGGTGGCGACGAGCGCGTCGAGGTCGACGCCGTGCGCGATGCCGAGGCCGTCGAGCATCCAGACGAGGTCCTCGGTGGCGAGGTTGCCGGTGGCCGACTCGGCGTAGGGGCAGCCGCCCAGCCCGCCGGCCGACGCGTCGACGGTGGTGACGCCGCGGCGCAACGCGGCGAGGGTGTTGGCGAGCGCCTGGCCGTAGGTGTCGTGGAAGTGCACGGCCAGCTGCTCCACGCCGATGCCGGCAGCGACGCACGCGTCCAGGACCGCGTCGACGTGCCCGGCCGTGCCGGTGCCGATGGTGTCGCCGAGGGAGATCTGGGCGCAGCCTCCCTCGACGAGCCGCGCCGCGACCGACGCGACCTGCGCCGGCGCGACGGCGCCCTCCCACGGGTCGCCCCAGCACATCGACACGTAGCCGCGGACCGTCAGGCCCGCGTCGCGCGCCCGGTCCAGCACCGGGGTGAACATCTCGAACTGGGAGTCGAGCGTGCGGTTGAGGTTGCGCTGCGCGAACGTCTCGGTGGCGCTGGCGAACACCGCGACGTGCGAGAGGCCGGCCGCGATCGCGCGGTCGAGCCCCCGCTCGTTGGGCACGAGCACCGGGTAGTCGACGCCGTCGCGGCGGCGCAGGCCGGCGACCAGCTCCTCCGCGTCCGCCAGCTGGGGCACCCACTTCGGGTGCACGAAGCTGGTGGCCTCCAGGGTGGTCAGACCGGCATCGGCGAGCCGGTCGAGGAACTCGACCTTCACCTCGACCGGCACGATCGTCTGCTCGTTCTGCAGCCCGTCGCGGGCGCCGACCTCGTAGATCGTGACGCGTTCCGGGAGCCCGTCCGCGGGCACGTGCATCGGCAGGCTTCTAGTCGTGCTCATCGGCGACCTCCTGGTAGAGCAGCGCGTGCACCCGCTCGACCCCGGGGACGTCGGTGAACTCCAGCGGCTCGTCCGACGCCGACTCGATGATCAACGTGCCGCAGCCCAGCAGCCGTTCGAGGACGGTGTGGCGGAACTGGACGCTGTTGATGCGGCTCATCGGGATGTCGAGGCCGTGCCGGGCGATCAGCCCCTCGCGCACGAGCACCCGGCGGGTGGTGACGACGAAGTGCGTGGTGCGCCAGCGGATCAGCGGCTTCACCGTGAGCCACCCGATCAGGCCGAGCGCGACCGCCGCGATCGCGATCCACGCCCACAACGCCCAGGTCTGCGCGCTCACCAGCGCCGCGAGGAAGCTCGCCGCCGCGACGATCAGCAGGAACGCCAGCACGGGCCCGACCAGCATCTTCCAGTGCGGGTGCTTGTGCATGACGACCTGCTCGCCGTCGACGAGGAGCTCGTCGGGATAGGCCACGCCGCCGACCTTAGCCCCGCTCCCCCGAGCGGTTACGCGCTCGGGCGCAGGTGCACCACGTCGCCGGCGGCGACGGCGCGGCGGGTGCCGGAGTCGTCCAGGATCAGCAGCCGGCCGTCGACGTCGACGTCCTCGGCGATGCCGGTGAGCACGGCGCCGCCGGGCAGCTCCACCCGGACGGGTGAGCCGAGGCTGGTGCAGGCGGCGCGGTAGTCGCCGCGAAGCACCTCGGGGTCGCCGCGCTGGGCGCGCCACCGCTCCTCGCGCTCGCCGAGCTTGCGCAGGAGCGTGAGCAGGACGGTCGAGCGGTCGAGGTCGGCGCCCTCCGCCGCCAGCGACGTGGCGGCCGGCTGACCCTCGGGGGCCGCGCCCACGTTCAGCCCGATCCCGATGACGACGGCGTTGCCGGTGGCCTCGGCCAGGATGCCGGCGACCTTGCGCGGCTCCGCCCCGGCGAGCAGGTCGTTGGGCCACTTCAGGCCGGCGGGCACGTCGGTCAGTTCCCGCACGGTGTCGAGCACGGCGAGCCCGGCCAGCAACGGCAGCCAGCCGTAGCGCGAGGCCGGCACCGCCGTGGGGCGCAGCAGCACGCTCACGGTGAGGCCCGCGCCGGGCGGCGACACCCACGAGCGGGCCAGCCGGCCCCGGCCGGCCTCCTGGTGCTCCGCGACGAGCACGCTGCGGTCGGGGGCGCCGGCGGCGGCCGCCGCGACCAGGTCGGCATTGGTCGAGCCGGTGCGCTCGACGATCTCGACGTGTGGCCACGCCCCGGCGAGCGCGGCCCGGATCGCGTCGCCGTCGAGGTGCGCCGCTGTCCGGTTCATGCCGGTGGACGCTACCGGCGGCATCCGTCCCCTGCCGGGCGAACCGCGGCATCTCCGCCGGACGGCTGAAGGTCCGCGCCGGACTGCATCGAGCATCCGTCCACCGTCGGCGCGGTGCCGTCCGCCGCATGGCCCCGGCCGGGCAGGGCGCCGGAAGAACAGCCGCTTCCGCTCGGGCGCCATCAGCCGGCCGGGCCCGTCGGCCGTCACGCAGGGTTGACGCGCACGAAACCCGACCGCCCCCGCCGCCGACGGACGATGCCAGCCATGACCCAGGAGATGACCCGGGAATCCGCCACCACGCAGGCGACCTCGGCCGCCACGCGCGAGACGCTCGAGGACTACACGCTCCGGTTCGCACCGCGCAGCTACCGGAAGTGGTCACCGGGAGTGGTCGGCGTGACCGCGCTCGGCGGCATCGCCTACCTGGCCGACTTCGCGATCGGCGCGAACATCGGCATCTCCTACGGCACGACGAACGCCCTCTGGGGGATCCTCGTCTTCGCCGTGGTCATCGTGCTGACCGGGCTGCCGGTCGCCTACTACGCCGCCCGCTACAACCTCGACCTCGACCTGATCACCCGGGGCAGCGGGTTCGGCTACTACGGCTCGGTGGTCACGAACGTCATCTTCGCGACGTTCACGTTCATCTTCTTCGCGCTCGAGGGCTCGATCATGGCGCAGGGGCTCCAGCTGGGGCTGGGCATCCCGCTGTGGCTCGGGTACGCCGCCTCGACGCTGATCATCTTCCCGCTCGTCGTCTACGGGATGACGCTGCTGTCGAAGCTGCAGCTGTGGACCACGCCGCTGTGGCTGGTCCTGATGGTCGCGCCGTTCGCGTACCTGCTGATCAGCCACCCCGACTCGGTGTCGGCGTTCTTCGCCTACCAGGGCGAGAACGGGCAGGGCGCACCCAACCTGGGCGCGGTGATGCTGGCCGCCGGGGTGTGCCTGTCGCTCATCGCGCAGATCGCCGAGCAGATCGACTACCTGCGGTTCATGCCGCCGAAGACGCCGGAGAACGCCCGCCGCTGGTGGACGTCCGTGCTGCTCGCCGGGCCCGGCTGGGTGATCTTCGGCGCGGTCAAGCAGGTGGTCGGGCTGTTCCTGGCGGTCTACATCATCGCGCACGTCGCCGACGGCGCCGCGATCGCGAACCAGCCGGTGCACCAGTTCCTGGAGATCTACCGCGACCTGCTGCCGCCGTGGCTCGCCATGACGCTCGCCGTCGTGCTCGTCGTCATCAGCCAGATCAAGATCAACGTGACGAACGCGTACTCCGGTTCGCTGGCCTGGACGAACTCGTTCACGCGCGTGACGAAGACCTACCCCGGCCGCCTGGTGTTCCTCGGCGTCAACCTGGCCATCGCGCTCGTGCTGATGGAGGCGAACATGTTCGACTTCCTCAACACGATCCTCGGCTTCTACGCCAACTGCGGCATGTCCTGGGTGGTCGTGGTGGCCACCGACATCGCGGTGAACAAGTACCTGCTGAAGCTGTCGCCGCTGCGCCCGGAGTTCCGCCGCGGGATGCTCTACGCGGTCAACCCGGTCGGGTTCGGCTCGATGCTCGTCTCGGCGGGGGTGTCGATCGCGGTGTTCTTCGGCGCGTTCGGCGCCGGGCTGCAGCCGTTCTCGCCGCTGGTCGCGATCGTGCTCGCGTTCGTGCTGCCACCCGTCCTCGCCCTCGCGACGCGCGGGCGCTGGTACCTGCGCCGGACCGACGACGGTCTGGACCTGCCCATGGACGACGAGCTGGGCAACCCGTCCGGCGCGGTGCTGCACTGCCACGTCTGCGACCAGGAGTACGAGCGGCCCGACGTCACCGCGTGCACCGCCCACGACGCCGTCGTCTGCTCGCTGTGCCTGTCCACCGACCGGACGAGCGAGCACGTCCTGCCCGCCACCTGATCGGCCGCCCCGCTCACCCTGCCGATGTTGTTGCAGGCGCGCATACTTTTCCCGTCGGACACCGCCGTCGACGAGCGGGAGGTTCGTCGTGGACCGCAGCGCCGCACCACGACCCGGCTGGGCACGCTTCGCCGCCCAGATCGTCCCGACCTGCGTGGTGCCCGACGCCGTCGCCTTCGCCGGCGTGGGGCTCTGGGCGCTGTCGGTGTGGCTCGTGGAGCTCGCGGTGCCGCAGGGCGCCACGGCGCGCGCGTTCGCGTTGCTGCTGTTCGGCGCGCTGACCATCGTGTGGATCGTCGGCGGCTGCCTCGCCGGAGCCGCGCTCTTCTACGCCTACGAGGAGGCCGCACCGCAGGTGTCGCCCGGTGTCGCGCTGCTCGGCGCCGTCGGGCAGCCCGCCGCGGTCGTGGCCTGGCAGGTGACCGGCTCGGCCGCGTGGCTGCTGCTGCTGGCGGTGCTGCCGATCCGGTTCGGGCTGGCCGCGGCGGGGGTCACCCTGTCCGCCCCGGGATCCGGCAGAGCCGCGCACGGCCGGTGATGTGGCCCGTTCCACGGCGCTGCGCCGGTCGGAGCAAGTTAGGGTCCGCCCATGAGTTCCGCCCTGGAGCCGGCCGCCGACGTGTCCGGAGCAGCCGCTGACGAACCTGACGTCCACACCACGGCCGGCAAGCTCGCCGACCTGTACCGGCGCATCGACGGCGCGATCCACGCCGGCAGCGAGGCCGCGGTGGAGCGGCAGCACGCCCGGGGGCGGCAGACCGCCCGGGAGCGCATCGACCAGCTCCTGGACCCGGGGTCGTTCGTGGAGCTCGACGCGCTGACCCGGCACCGTTCCACCAACTTCGGGATGGACGCCAAGCGCCCGTTCGGCGACGGCGTGGTCACCGGCACCGGCACGATCGACGGCCGACCGGTGGCCGTGTTCAGCCAGGACGCCACCGTGTTCGGCGGCGCGCTCGGCGAGGTCTACGGCGAGAAGATCGTCAAGGTGATGGACCTGGCCGTGAAGATCGGCTGCCCGGTCATCGGCATCAACGACGGCGGCGGTGCCCGCATCCAGGAGGGCGTGGTCGCGCTCGGCCTCTACGGCGACATCTTCATCCGCAACGTGCGCAGCTCCGGTGTGGTCCCGCAGATCTCGCTGATCATGGGCGCGTGCGCGGGCGGCGCGGTGTACTCCCCCGCGATCACCGACTTCACGGTGATGGTCGACCAGACCAGCCACATGTTCATCACCGGCCCGGACATCATCAAGACCGTCACGGGCGAGGAGGTCGACTTCGAGGAGCTCGGCGGCGGCCGGGCGCACAACACGAAGTCCGGGGTGGCGCACTACTTGGCCGACGACGAGGCCGACGCGTTCACCTACGTCAAGGAGCTGTTGGGCTACCTTCCGTCGAACAACCTGTCCGAGCCGCCGGTCTACCCCGCTCCCGAGCCCGTCGAGGGCGGCATCGTGGACGGGCTCACCGACTCCGACCTCGAGCTCGACTCGATCATCCCGGACTCGCCGAACACCCCGTACGACATCCGCGAGGTGATCACCCGGGTCGTCGACGACGGCGAGTTCCTCGAGGTCCACGAGCTGTTCGCGCCCAACATCGTGGTCGGCTACGCGCGGGTGGAGGGTCGCTCGGTCGGGGTCGTGGCGAACCAGCCCACGCAGTTCGCCGGCTGCCTCGACATCGATGCGTCGGAGAAGGCCGCGCGGTTCGTGCGCACCTGCGACGCGTTCAACATCCCCGTGCTCACGTTCGTCGACGTGCCGGGCTTCCTGCCGGGCACCGAGCAGGAGTGGAACGGCATCATCCGCCGCGGCGCCAAGCTGATCTACGCGTACGCGGAGGCGACCGTCCCGAAGGTCACCGTGATCACGCGCAAGGCGTACGGCGGCGCGTACGACGTGATGGGCTCCAAGCACCTGGGCGCCGACATCAACGTTGCGTGGCCGACCGCGCAGATCGCCGTCACCGGCGCGGCGGGCGCGGTCAGCATCCTCTACCGCAAGGAGCTGCAGGGCCTGGAGGGCGACGAGCTCGCCGCGCGCCGGGCGGAGCTGCAGCAGGAGTACGAGGACACGCTCGCCAACCCGTACATCGCCGCCGACCGCGGCTACATCGACGGCGTCATCCCGCCCTCGCACACCCGCGGCTACGTGGGCCGCGCGCTGCGCCTGCTGGCCACCAAGCGCGAGGCCGTGCCGCCGCGCAAGCACGGGAACATCCCGCTATGAGCCTCGAGGAGGCCACCCCCGAGGAGCGGCGCGCCCTCTTCCGGGTCGTCCGCGGCGGCCCGTCCGACGAGGAGCTGGCGGCGGTCGCGGTGGTGCTGGCGGCTGCGGCGAGCGCGTCCGGCGAGGAGCCCGCAGCGGCCGCCCCTGACCGGTGGTCGGACCCGTCGGTGCAGCACCGGGTCCCGCTCGTGCCGGGCCCGGGGGCCTGGCGCACCACGTACTGGCCCCGCTAGGTACGCGTCGAGAACGAACCTGTGGTGATCGACAAGGCTTGTTGATCACCACAGGTTCGTTCTCGACGGGGAGGTGGGCGGGCAACCTCAAGTCATCGTGAAGAAGCTCGACGGTGCGACGTGACCGCCCGCACACTCGGTTCGCGAACGAACTGCTCGCTCAGTCCACCGGGGGGAATGACGTCATGGGCATCGCGATCCTCATGATCATCGCTGCAGCGGCCGTAGGGGGTCTCGTCGTGTTCCGCGCCCTCGCGCGCAGCGCCGACGCCGCACCCCGCCACGGCTCCACGCACCACGGGTCCCTCTGGCTCGGCGCTGCGACGAGCTCGGGCAGCGCCGACTGGGGTGGCGGCTGGGGTGGCAGCGGGGGCGACGGTGGCGGGAGCTGCGGCGGCGGTGGCGGCGGCGGGTCGTGCTGAGCGTCGAGCTGCAGCCTCGGGTCGATCACTCCAGCAGTCGCGGGCGGGCCGACTGATGCTCACGCTGGTGGGGCTGCTCGTCGCCGTCGGCGTCGTGTTCGTGCTGGCCGCGGTGTTGACGGTCGCCGTCTTCGGCAGTGACCACGGTCGCCGCACCATCGTCGACGACGAGGACTGAGCTCCGGCGCGTCCGCCCTCCACCCGTGGGTTGAGCGCTGATCTCCACCCGCGATCCCGCTCCGGGCCGACGTGCCGGAGGGCTGCGCGGCCGACGATCCGTGCATGAGCCCGTTGAGCCTCCTCCTCACCCTCGCCGTCCTCGTCTGGGTGATGCGGCGCCAGTTCGTCGGCCGGTTCGTCTCGACCCGGCGGTCCCTCACGCTGCCCGTCGTGCTGGGTGTGTTCGGCGCGGTCACGGTCGCGCAGGCGCACGTGGAGTGGACGGCGGCGGCGCTAGCCTGGATCGCGATCGACACGGCGGTCACCGTTGTGCTGGGTGCCGTACGCGGCTGCGCGACCACGCTCACGCTGCGCGACGGCTACCTCTACCAGCGCGGCGGTGTCCCGACGCTCCTGCTGTGGCTGCTCTCGATCGGCGCCAGGGTGCTCGTCGCCGTGCTGGCGCACGGCACGTCGGCGGGGCCGGCGGTCGAGGCGTCGCTGCTGCTCACGTTCGGGATCAGCCTCGGCGTCCAGGCGCTGGTTCTGCTGGCGCGGGTGCGTGCCGACGGCCGCCCGGTCCACCCCGGCGTGGGTCGACGCGCCGAGCGGGCGCCGAGCACACTCTCCGGGTGACCGTCGATCCCGGCCCGCTCCGCACGGCGGCGAACCTGGTTTGGCTGCCGCTCGTGCTGCTCGGCACGGCGGTCGACGGGCCCTCGATCGCGCACGTGCCGGCGACGATCGCCGCCTGCGCCGTCGCGTCGATCGGCTGGATCGTGCTGGCCGTCCGGCGCGACGGGCCGCCGTGGCTGACCGTCGCGTGCGTGGCGGCGGTCGGGGCGGCGGGCGTCGCCGCGACCGTGGCGGTCGGGCACTGGTCGACCCCGATGTCGTTCTGCCTGTACGCCGTCGTCGTGGCGGCGGTGCGACTGCCGACGTGGTCGGCGCTGGTGACGCTCGCGACACTGACCGGGGGCCTGTGGCTGGCCCTGCTGGCGCTCGACCCGACCGAGCCCGTCGAGCTCGCGCTGGCCGGCACGGCGCTGGCCGCCGGGTTCCTGCTCGGGCTGGGGCGACGCCAGAGCCGCGAGCGGGCCGAGCAGCAGGAGCTGACACTGGCCTCCGCGGCGCGGGCGAACGAGGAGCACGCCCGGGCCGCCGCGCTGGCCGAACGCACCCGGATCGCGCGCGACGTGCACGACGTGCTCGCCCACTCGCTGTCCGCGCTGGCCGTCCAGCTCCAGGGGGCCCGGCTGATGCTGGAGCGCGACGGCGCGCCCGCCGACACCCGCGCCCAGGTGGAACGGGCGCAACGGCTGGCGCAGGACGGCCTCGCGGAGGCGCGGCGCGCGGTGACGGCGCTGCGCAGCGAACCGCCCGACCTCGCCGACGGGCTGCGCGCACTGGTGGCCGACACCCCGCACGCGTCCCTGGAGATCGACTCGCCGACCCCGCCGCTGTCCGCGCAGGCCCGCGAGACCGTCCTGCGCACCGCCCAGGAGGCGCTGTCGAACGTGCGCAAGCACGCCGCGGGGGCGCCGGTGGCGGTCCGCCTCCACCATGCCGACGGAGCCACGTCGCTCGAGGTCCACGACCTCGCCGGCGCGCCGGCGCCGCGCGATCCGTCGGGATGGGGGCTGGTCGGGATGCAGGAGCGGGCGGCGCTGGCGGGTGCCACGCTCGACGCCGGCCCCGTCGCGGACGGGTGGCGGGTGCGGCTGGTGCTGCCCGACGAGGTGAGCCGGTGAACGAGCTCGCGAGCGGGGCAGGGGCACGGCGCGAGCTGCGCGTCGTGCTCGTCGACGACCAGCGGATCGTCCGCGACGGGCTGGTGACCCTGCTCGGCCTGCTGCCGGGCATCACGGTGGTGGGCGCCGCGGCCGACGGGGCACAGGCCGTCGCGCTGGTGGCCGAGCAGGCGCCGGACGTGCTGCTCACCGACCTGCGCATGCCCGGCGTCGACGGGGTCGAGGTGACCCGCCGGGTGCGGGCCGACCATCCGGGCACCGCCGTCGTCGTCCTCACCACGTACGCCGACGACGGCGCGGTCGTGGGCGCACTGCGCGCGGGCGCGGTCGGCTGGCTCTCCAAGGACGCCGACGCCGAGGCGATCGGGCGGGCGCTGCGCTCGGCCGCCGACGGGCACTCCACGATCGACTCGGCGGCGCTGGCCAGGCTCGTCACTCCGGCCGCCGGACCGCCGGCCCAGCTGCCCGACGGGCTGACCGCGCGCGAGGCCGAGGTGTTGGGGCTGATCGCGGAGGGGCTGTCCAACGGCGAGATCGCGCGGAAGCTGGTGGTCAGCGAGGCCACGGTGAAGACGCACATCAACCACGTGTTCGCCAAGGCCGCGTTGCGCGACCGCGCGCAGGCCGTCGGCTACGCCTATCGGCACGGGCTCGCGTAGGAGGGTCCTGAACGACTGGGGCAGTCGCGCAGTAGGTCCCAGTCGTTCAGGGCGCTCCTGCCCCCTTCCGTAGGGTCGGCGCGTGCTCGTGGTGCTCGCCTCCGCCTCCCCCGCCCGCCTGTCCGTGCTGCGCGCCGCCGGCATCGACCCGGCCGTCGAGGTCGCCGATCTCGACGAGGACGCGCTGCTCGCAGCCATGCCGGACGCCGACGCCGGCGAGAAGGTCTCGGCGCTCGCCGCGGCGAAGGCCACGGCGGTGGCCGAGCGGATCGCGGCGGACCGGCCCGACGCGGTCGTCATCGGCTGCGACTCGATGCTGCTGATCGACGGCGCCCTCGTCGGCAAGCCGCACACCGCGGAGGTCGCGCGGAAGCGCTGGGCCGAGATGGCCGGCGGTACGGGCGAGCTGTACACGGGGCACGCCGTGCTCCGCCTCGCCGACGGGACGGTCGCGGCGTCGGCCGTCGAGCACGCCGTCACGCGCGTCCGGTTCGCGGTGCCGACACCGCAGGAGCTGGACGCCTACCTCGCCACCGGCGAGCCGCTCGCGGTGGCCGGCTCGTTCACGATCGACGGGCTGGGCGGCTGGTTCGTCGAGGGCCTGGACGGCGATCCGTCCAACGTGATCGGGTTGTCGCTGCCGCTCACCCGGAGGTTGCTGACCCGGGTCGGGATCACCGTCACGGACCTCTGGCGGGCATAGGGTGGCGGGCATGGATGCGAAGTTCGCCGACTACGCCCACCCGGACGCCCTGGTCGACACCGCGTGGCTCGCCGAGCACCTCGACGACGCGAACCTGGTCGTCGTCGAGTCGGACGAGGACGTGCTCCTCTACGACACCGGCCACATCCCGGGCGCGGTGAAGGTCGACTGGCACACCGAGCTGAACGACCCGGTCACCCGCGACTACGTCGACGGCGCCCGCTTCGCCGAGATCTGCGGGGAGCGCGGCATCGGCCGCGACACCACCGTCGTCTTCTACGGCGACCGCAACAACTGGTGGGCCACCTACGCGCTGTGGGTGTTCAGCCTGTTCGGGCACCAGGACGTGCGGATCCTGGACGGCGGCCGCGCCAAGTGGCTGGCCGAGGGCCGCGAGCTGACCACGGACCAGCCGAAGCCGACCCCGGTCGAGTACCCGGTCGTCGAGCGGGACGACGCGACGATCCGCGCGTTCAAGGACGACGTGCTCGCCCACCTGGGCAAGCCCCTGGTCGACGTCCGCTCGCCGGGCGAGTACTCGGGCGAGCTGCTGCACATGCCCGACTACCCGCAGGAGGGCGCGGTCCGCGGCGGGCACATCCCGGGCGCCGCGAGCGTGCCCTGGGCCCGCGCGGCCGCCGAGGACGCCACGTTCAAGCCGCGGGCCGAGCTGGAGGCCATCTACCTGCAGGAACAGGGCCTGAGCCCGGACGACGACGTGATCGCGTACTGCCGCATCGGCGAGCGCTCCAGCCACACCTGGTTCGTGCTCACCCACCTGCTCGGGTTCTCCCGCGTCCGCAACTACGACGGCAGCTGGACGGAGTGGGGCAACTCGGTGCGCGTGCCGATCGTGCAGGGCGCCGAGCGAGGCAGTGCATGAGCCTGCCGCCCCAGCTCGCCGAGCTGGTGGAGGACTTCGCCGACGTCGGCCCGAAGGACCGGCTGCAGCTGCTGCTGGAGCTGTCGATGGAGCTGCCCGACCTGCCTGAGCGCTACGCCGACGCGGCCGACTCCATGGAGCAGGTGCACGAGTGCCAGTCGCCGCTCTTCCTTGCCGTCGAGGTCGAGCCCGACGGCGACCGCCTCGTGCACCTGTTCTTCTCGGCGCCACCGGAGGCCCCGACCACGCGCGGGTTCGCCTCGATCATGCACACGGGCCTGGACGGCGAGCCGGCGCAGGCCGTGCTCGACGTGCCGGACGACTTCTACACCGCACTGGGCCTCGGGCAGGCGGTGAGCCCGCTGCGGCTGCGGGGCATGGCGGCGATGCTCGCGCGGATCAAGAACCAGGTCCGCAGGGCCACGACCACCTGAACGCCAACCTCAAGTCTGTGTGAAGAACGTTCCGTCCCACCCCGCACTGAGCCAAGACTGTGAATCAGCTCATACGGCTCGATGCAAGGGGGTGGAGGGCATGGCACTCGCGGCTGCAGGCGACACCTGGGGCATCGACGGCACGACCTTCCTCGGCGGCTACGCGGTCCTCGCGATCGCGGTGTTCGTCGCGGCGCAGGTCGCGCGACGGTCGCTGACCGATCCGACCCACAAGCGCCCCGCTCCCGACCTGACCGGTCGGCACAACGACATCGCCTACCTCAACGGCGGCGCCGACCTCGCCGTCTGCTCGGCGCTCTCGCGGCTGCGCCTTCAGGGCCTCGTGAGTGCCCGCAAGGGCACGATCACCGCCGTCGGCCGCCCGGCTCCGGGCAGTGGTCAGGGCAGCGACGAGCTCGAGCGCGCCATCGCCTTCGTGACGACGTCGCCGACGCCGCGGTCGCGGATCTCCTGGCAGCGCCCGGTCCGCTCGGCGCTCGACGGCATCGAGCGCCGGCTCGTGGCGGAGGGTCTGCTCCTGTCCGACGAGCAGCGCAACCGGGTCCGCCGGGTCGGCCTGTGGATGGTCGCGGTGGCCGGCCTCGGCCTCCTGCGGCTGCTCGCCGGGATCGCGGGCGCGAAGCCCGTCGGGTTCCTCGTCGTGGAGCTGCTGGTGGTCGCGGTGGTCGCCGTGGTGCAGCTGGTCCGCGCGCCGCGCCGGTCCCGGTCGGGCGACCGGGCCCTCGCCGCGCTGCGCGGCGAGTACGACCGGTACGCGCCGGCGCAGCGGCCCAACTGGACCGTGTACGGGCCGGAGGCCGCCGCGCTCGGCGTGGGGCTGTTCGGTGCCAGCGCGCTGTGGGCGTCCGACCCGGCCATGGCCGAGGAGTTCGCGGTGCAGCGGGCGGCGAGCGGATCGTCGTCGAGCGGCAGCAGCTGCGGCGGCGGGGACAGCGGAGGAGGCAGCAGCTGCGGTGGGGGCGGCGGCTGCGGCGGCGGAGGTTGCGGCGGCTGATGGTCCCGATCGTGGGCGCCGTTCCCGAACTGGCCGGCCTGGGAGTCGGCTGGCGGCCCGAGGTGTCCGGGTGGGTCGCCGACCGACCCGGGCTGGGGTTCTGCGAGGTCATCGCGGAATCTCTCGCTCCCGCAGTTCCACCTCGAGGGGTGGTGGAACTGCGGGAGCGCGGCGTCGCCGCGGTCCCGCACGGCATCCGGCTCTCGCTCGGCGGCACCGACCCGCTCGACCCCGCGAAGGTCACGCACCTCGCGGCCTGCGCCGCGGCGCTGCAGGCACCGGTGGCGAGCGAGCACATCGCGTTCTGCTCGGCCGGCGGTGTCTACTCCGGGCACATGCTGCCCGTACCGCGCACCCGCGCCGCGCTGGACGTGCTGGCCGCGAACGTGCACCGCACCCAGGCCGAGCTGGACGTCCCGCTGGCGCTGGAACCGATCGCGGCGTTCCTGGACTGGCCCGACGACGAGTTCACCGAGGCCGACTTCCTCACCGAGCTGGTCGAGCGGACCGGCGCCCTCCTCCTGCTCGACGTCGCGAACGTGTACGCGAACGCGATCAACCGCGGCCGCGACCCGCGGACCGCGCTGGACCGGATGCCGCTCTCGCGGATCGCCTACGTCCACGTCGCAGGCGGCGCCGAGCACGTCGACGACCCGGGCATCTACCACGACACGCACGTCGATCCCGTTCCCGCGCCGGTGCTCGCGCTGCTCACCGAACTGGTGGACCGCGTCGGCGGGGCTCCGCCGGTCATGCTCGAACGGGACGGGCGCTACCCCCCGGCCGCGGAGCTGTCGGCAGAGCTCGACGGCATCGCCGCTGCGGCCCGCCTGACCGCGACGGCACGGTGAGCGCGCGCCGACCCGCCGCCGAGCCGCCCGAGGACCGTCGCTCGCGGGCCGCGCTGGCCGCGCGGCAGGCCGAGCTGGTGGCCAGTCTCGTCGCAGGGGCACCGGACCCGGCCGGCTTCGATCCGGCCCGACTCGCCGCCACGCGCCGCGCGCTGCTGCGCAAACGCGCCGGCGAGGCCGGCCAGGCGTGGCCGATGCTCGCGAGGTCGCTCGGCCACGAGTGGCCCGTCCTGTTCGCATCGCTGCGATCGGGCCACGCGCCCGTCGGTGCTCTCCGCGACGGCTGGGACGTGGCGCTCGCCCTGCGCGCCGACGGCCGGCTCACCCCCGAGGCCGCCGCGGAGCTGGCCGCGCGGGAGGCCGAGCTGCGCTATGACGGGACCAGCTCGCCGACCCCGCGGCGGTGGCGTCGGTTACGCCGCCGGGTGTTCCGGTCCGGTCGTGCCTAAACTCCCGGTAACCATGCGCCGGGGCAGCGGGCCCCGGGCCGGCTGGGGCTGATCACGGGGAGGCCGACTGCTGTGGCGCGCTTGACGAAGATCCTGGTCGCGAACCGGGGAGAGATCGCCGTGCGGGTCATCCGGGCCTGTCGCGACGCCGGACTGACCAGCGTCGCCGTCTACGCGGACCCGGATCGGGACGCGCCCTTCGTCCGGCTCGCCGACGAGGCGTTCGCGCTGGACGGGACGACCGCGGCGGAGACCTACCTGAACATCGCCAAGGTCGTGGACACGGCCAAGCGCGCCGGCGCCGACGGCATCCACCCCGGCTACGGGTTCCTCTCGGAGAACGCCGACTTCGCCCAAGCCGTCATCGACGCCGGGATCACCTGGATCGGCCCGTCGCCGCAGTCGATCCGCGACCTCGGTGACAAGGTGACCGCCCGGCACATCGCGATGCGCGCGGGCGCACCGCTGGTGCCCGGCACCCCGGACCCGGTGTCGGGCGCGGACGAGGTGGTGGCCTTCGCGAAGGAGCACGGGCTGCCGGTGGCGATCAAGGCCGCGTTCGGCGGTGGCGGGCGCGGGATGAAGGTGGCCCGCGAGGAGAAGGACATCGTCGAGCTGTACGAGTCGGCGGTGCGCGAGGCGACGGCGGCGTTCGGGCGCGGCGAGTGCTTCGTCGAGCGGTACCTGGACAAGCCGCGCCACGTCGAGACGCAGGTGCTGGCCGACCAGCACGGCAACGTGATCGTGGTGGGCACGCGGGACTGCTCGCTGCAGCGCCGGTTCCAGAAGCTGGTCGAGGAGGCGCCGGCCCCGTTCCTCACCGACGAGCAGCGCGACACGCTCTACACGGCGTCGAAGGCGATCGTGAAGGAGGCCGGCTACTACGGCGCCGGCACCGTCGAGTTCCTGATCGGGCAGGACGGGCTGATCACCTTCCTCGAGGTGAACACCCGGCTGCAGGTGGAGCACCCCGTCTCGGAGGAGACCTCCGGCCTCGACCTGGTGCGGGAGATGTTCCGCATCGCCGAGGGCCAGACGCTCAACGTGCTCGACGACCCCACTCCGCGGGGGCACTCGATCGAGTTCCGCATCAACGGCGAGGACGCCGGCCGCGGGTTCCTGCCCGCCCCCGGCACCGTGTCCGCCATCGAGTTCCCGGCCGGGCCCGGCGTGCGGGTGGATGCCGGGGTCGAGGCCGGATCGGTGGTGGGCGGCCAGTTCGACTCGCTGCTGGCCAAGCTGATCGTCACCGGCTCCGACCGGGCCCAGGCGCTGGAGCGCTCGCGCCGGGCACTGGCGGAGTTCCAGGTCGAGGGCATGGCCACGGTGCTGCCGTTCCACCGGCTCGTCGTCTCCGACCCGGCGTTCGCCGCGACCGATGGCGACGCGTTCACCGTGCACACGCGGTGGATCGAGACCGAGTGGGACAACACCGTCGAGCCGTTCACCAACCCCGGCGACGTCGACGAAGAGCCGGCGGCGCGGCAGACCGTGGTCGTCGAGGTCGGTGGCCGCCGGCTGGAGGTGTCGCTGCCCGGTGACCTCGCCCTCGGTGGTGGCAGGGCCGCGCCCGCGGCGAAGAAGCCGCGCAAGCGCGGCGGCAGCCGGGGCGGCGGCGCGGTGTCCGGGGACGCGGTCACCGCACCCATGCAGGGCACCGTGATCAAGGTCGCGGTGTCCGACGGCGACACCGTCGAGGCCGGTCAGCTCATCGTCGTGCTCGAGGCGATGAAGATGGAGAACCCGGTCACCGCGCACAAGGCCGGCACCGTCACCGGCCTGACGGCGGAGCAGGGTGCCTCGGTCTCCCAGGGCACCGTCTTCTGCGAGATCAAGGACTAGAGACCGCGCCGGTCCAGCTGCGCCATCAGTGAGGTGCGCCGGCCGAAGCGGGTGCGGATCTCGGCCAGGTACTCCGCGAACTCGGCGCCCGCGCCGGCTGCGGCGTACAGGTCCCGCACCTGAGCGAGCATGGCGGCGATGCCGGGGTAGCGCTTGGTGTCGGCGATCCGCAGGTCCTCGTCGACGACCCTGCGGTACAGGTCGGCGGCCTCCCGCGGCATCGTCTCCGCTGACGCCTCGGCCAGCTGGCGCCACCGGTGGCCGGCCCCGTGCTGCTCGGCCGCGGCCCACGCCGCGGCCAGGTCGCCCTCGCCCAGCGCGATCTCGATGCGCGCCGGACCCCGGAACCAGGGCAGTGCTGCATCGGCCGCCGCGAGTGCCCACGCCCGCTCGTCGTCGCGGAGTCCGAACCGGTCGGCCATCCGCACCAGCGCGTCGTACGTGGTGTGGCCGGGCGAGTCGCGGAACTGGGCGCGGAGTACGTCGAGCGCGGCGCGACCGCGGCCCGCGTCCGCCAGCGTGGTCGCGACGTCCATGGCGTCGAGGACGTGGTCGCTGCGCAGCCGTCCCGAGACCCGTCCGGCACGCGCGGCCCGTTCCATCCAGTCGAGCACCTCGTCGTCCCGGCCGGCCTCCCGCAGCCGGCGCACCACCGCCGCGTACGCCGGCGGATCGTCGGCGGCGAGGATCGCGATGGCACCGTCGACGTCGCCCCGATGATCGGCCAGCTCGACGCGCATCCGGTCGACGTCCCGGCGCCGGTCGGCACCGGTGAGCTGCTCGACCCCGGCCTCGTAGACGGCGAGCGCCTCGGCGTCGAACGCTGCGGCGAAGTCGGCGAGCGGGGTCTGCAGCCAGGCGTGCCCAGCAGCGCGGAACTCGACGAGCCAGCGCGCGAGCTGTACCGCGTCCGGGTGTCCCTCCCTGCAGGAGCGCGCGTACAGGTCGGCGGCGCGCTGGCCGGCGGCCTGGAGCACGCCGGAGGAGTCGTCGGCCTGCTCGACGATCTGCACCAGCTCGGCGAGGGCGTGCCGCAGCGCCGGACGGACGGCGTCGGCCGCGCCGCCGTCGAGGTGGCCCTCCAGCTCGTCGAGGAGGTCCTGGGCGTCGTGGGCGACGTCGAAGGACCGGCGGTGGTCGACGAACCCGCGCGTGCTCAGCGCAGTGTCGACGGCGGCCACGAGTGCGTCCACGGTCTCGCCCGCACCTCCGCCGGCGCGGACGGCGACCATCCGCGCGACGGCCGGGTCACGGGCTGCGAGCTCGGCCACGATGTCGCGCAGATCCTCCACGCTCAGCCGGGCGAGCTGTGCCTCGACCGGGATCGCCTCCCGGCCGGCGAGCTCGGCGATCGCCGCCAGCCCGACGGCGACGGCGTGCCGGCAGAGCTCGCCCGCCGAGCAGGTGCATCGGCCGGACAACTCGGTGCCCGACCAGTCCAGCTCTGCGACGTGGACCCGCCGCGCCTGGACGCTGCCCTGTGCGGTCGAGCCGACGACGTGCAACCCGTGGACCCGCGCGACGGCATCCTCCCCGTGCCGGAAGACCCGATCGCCCGCCGCAGCGCGCAGCGCCTCCTCGGTGAGCATCGGTCTCAGCTGCTCACGAGGATCTCGGACAAGGCGCTGAGCAGGCCCGGGGGCACGCCGATCGCCTGCAGCTCGGCCAGCTTCCCGACCTCGTCCGCGCTCGACTCCAGCGCCCCCCACGCCCGCCACTTCAGCTCGTGGTCCCACTGCGCGGTGGAGAGCACGGCGTGCAGCCGGCGGGTCCGGTCCGCGGTGGCCGAGCGACGGGTGGCGCGGACGGTGAGCCGGAGCTCGGCGTCGCTCGGGACGTCCTCGACCGTGACCTGCCAGCCGAGCCCGGTGCGCTCGATCACCGCGCCGCTCCCCCCACCGACGACGCTCACCGAGTCCAGTGCCGAGAGACCGAGGAACGTGACCGTCCAGCTCCGCCGGGCGGGCACGACGGCGGGGTTCGACGCCGGCCCGATCGTCAGCACGTCGGCGGCGTCGTCCCAGGTCAGAGCGGTGCGGGAGGTCGGGATGTCGCGCACGGTGGTGCCGGTGCCGTCGTCCTCGACGAGCTCGCGGTGCCCGTCCGCGCCGGGGAGCAGGAGCAGCTCCAGCGCGTCGGGGTTGGTGTCCGTACGGGTGTCGGCCGACCTGGTCAGCGGCAGCACCGCGCCCGCCCTGAGCAGCGCCGGGATCGACCGTTCGTCGCGGTGCAGGGTGAGTTGCTCGCCGCCCGACCGGGCGCGGTAGACCACGCCCGTGGCGATGTCGCCCCACGTCCCCTCGGGCAGCCACGCGCGGGTCGCGCCCATCAGCGTGACCGGGTCGTCGGGGTCGGTGATCGGCGCGACGAGCAGCGAGTCGCCGAAGAGGAACTGGCGCGGCACGTCGTAGGCGACGGGAAGCTCGGGGTGGTCGTGGTACATCGGGCGCACCAGCGGGTCGCCGTGCGCCGCCCGGTGGTTCATGGAGTGCAGGTAGGGCACCAGCCGGTGGCGGAAGCGCAGCGCCTCGCCGATCACGTCGCGGGCCTGCCGCGGATAGGCCCACGGCTCCTTCTGCAGGAACGGGTTCGACGACGAGTGCAGCCGGTTGATCGGCGAGAACACGCCGAGCTGCATCCAGCGGGTGGTCAGCCGGTCGTCGCGCTCCCCGAACACGTGCCCGCCGACGTCGTGGCTCCACCAGCCGTACCCGATGTTGGCCGCGGTCGCGGTGAACTCCGGCTGGAACCGCAGCGAGTCCCACGTGATGAACGTGTCACCGGAGAACCCGACCGGGTAGCGGTGGCTGCCCGGGCCGGCAAACCGGGAGAAGGTCAGGCCGCGGCGCCCGTCCCGGCCCGAGTCGAGGAAGTGCAGGTGGTTCAGCATCCACAGCGGGTCGACGCCGGGCACCGACGAGAGGTGGCCCTGCTGCCAGTCCACCCACCAGAAGTCGACGCCCTGCGCCTCCAGCGGGTGGTGCAGGACGTCGAAGTACGCCTCCGCGAACCCCTCGTCGGCGATGTCGAAGGGGACGCCGAGATCAGCGGCCGGATCGACGCCCATCGCCTTGCACATGTCCGGGTAGGCGTCCTCGAAGGGCTGCACGCCCTCGTGCGGGTGCACGTTGAGCGTGACGCGCAGGCCCCGCCGGTGCAGCTCGCGCAGGAAGCCCTCCGGGTCGGGGAAGAGCGTCGGCTCCCAGGTGTAGCCGGTCCAGCCGGTGCCGTAGCGCTCCGGCACCGACGCCACGCGGTGCCAGTCCATGTCGAGCACGCCGACCGAGAACGGGACGCCCTCGGCGGCGAACCGGTCCATCAGCTCCAGGTACTCGTCCGCGCTGTAGGCGTGGTAGCGGCTCCACCAGTTCCCGAGCGCCCACCGCGGCAGCACCGGCTGTGCCCCGGACACCGCATACAGCGCGCGGATCGCGGCCGGGTAGTCGTGCCCGTAGGCGAACACGTAGACGTCGGCGCGGTCCTGGACCCGAGTGCCGATCCAGCCGTCCTCGGTGAACAGGAACGACGCCGAGTCGTCCACCACGGCGATCCCGTCGCGGGACACCACCCCGGGTTCGAGCGGGATGGCACCGTCGGCCCCGTCGAGGGTGCGGCCGGTCCCGCCCAGCGTCTCCGGGGTCGTCCCCCACCGCCACGTCGAGCGGTGGTCGGTGACCCGACCCCTGACCTGCACCGTCAGCCCGGCCGCGCTGAACGGCTGCAGGTCCCACGTCAGGTGCAGGCGCTCGGTGACGATCTCCAGCCGGGAGTCCGAGCGGTTGACCTCGAACTCCGGCGTGGGCAGGTCGCGGTGCACGGCGAACGTGGACGCGCGGTCCTCGAAGCCGCCGTCGGGGCTCCACTCCAGGCGCAGCAGTCCGTCGAGGAGCACGGTGATCCGCCAGTGGTCGCCGGCGAGGACGGACGCGGCCGGCGCGGCCGGTCGGGTGTCGGGCAGGGCGAAGCGGGCAGCAGGCACGCACCCGAGCTTGCCCGACGGAGCGTCAGCTCTTCAGCCAGGCCTCGAAGCCGGTCGCCGTCGTGATGTCCGGCTCGCCGGCCGGCACGAGCGACGCCGCCGCCACAAGTGTCCCGAAGTACTGCGCATCGGCGCTGGTCACGACGGTACGGCTGTCGCCGCGGGCGGCCAGGGTCGCCTCCACCAGCTCGGCCATCGGCCGGCGGTCGGGGCCGGCGATCTCCAGCGTTCCGTTCACGGGCGCCGACGTGGCGATCTCGACCAGCGCCGCGGACAGGTCCGCGGCGGCGACCGGCTGCAGCAGCGTCTCCGGCAGCGTGACGGTGTCGCCGTCGGTGGCCGTGTCGGCGATCGGCCCGAGGAACTCGAAGAACTGCGTCGCCCGCAGGATCGTGAACGGCACGCCGGACTCGCGCACCAGCTGTTCCTGGGCGACCTTCGCGCGCAGGTAGCCCGAGTCGGGCAGCCCGTCGGCACCGACGATCGACACGATGACGTGGTGCCCGACGCCGGCGGCGCGCTCCGCGGCCACCTGGTTCTCCGTCGACGTCGTGAAGAACCGCAGCACGTCGTCAGGCGCGAACGAGGGCGAGTTCGTCACGTCGACGACCGCCTGCGCCCCCTCCAGCACCTCGGCCAGCCCGGCCCCGGTGAGCGTGTCGACCCCCGTGGACGGGGCCGCCGCAACCGCCTCGTGCCCGGCGGCGCGCAGCCCGTCCACGAGCCCGCGACCGACCAGCCCGGTACCTCCGACGACGACGACCTTCATCCCGACCACTCCTCAGACTCGGACAACTTGTGTCCGAGACAATACCCGGATGACTTCTGTCCGAGTCAAGTAGGATGTGCCGATGAAGCTCTCGGGCGGCGTGGAGTGGGCACTGCACTGCTGCGTCGTGCTCACCGTGGCGGCCGAACCCGTTCCGGCCGCCCGGCTCGCCGAGCTGCACGACGTCTCGCCGACCTACCTGGCGAAGCAGCTCCAGGCCCTCTCCCGGGCCGGGCTGATCCGGTCGGCACAGGGCAAGGCCGGCGGCTACACGCTCACCCGCGCGCCCGCGTCGATCACGGTCCTGGACGTCGTGGAGGCCGTCGACGGCACGAGCGCCACGTTCACCTGCACGGAGATCCGCCAGCGGGGGCCGCTGGCCACCCCGCCCGAGCAGTGCACCGCGCCGTGCCCGATCGCCCGCGTGATGATCGAGGGCGACCGGGCGTGGCGGGCGTCGCTGCGCGGCGTCACGATCGCCGACCTCGCCGCCGACGTCGCGCGCACGTCGGGACCCGAGGCACTGCCGCGCGTCGCGGCGTGGATGGCCGGCGAGTGAGCGTCAGCTGCGGGCCGCGACCGGGGAGCGCCGCTCGAGGAGCGCGTCGACGCTGAACCGACCGGCGCCGACCGCACCGAGCACCAGGGCGAGCGCGAGGATCAGCCCGACGAGCTCCCAGCCGCCGCCGGCGACGAAGACACCGTTGCCGGCGTGCACGAACAGGAGTGCCCCGACCATGTCGAGGGCGACGAGCACGGCGACGATCGACGTCACGGCGCCGAGGAGGAGCAGCGCGCCACCGCCCAGCTCGACGACGGCGGCGTAGAGCGCGGCCGCCGGCGCGCCCGGGATGCCCATGTGCTCGAACGCCGCGGCGGTGCCGGCGATCCCGTTCTGCACGAACTTCTGCAGTCCGTGCGCGATCAGGACGACGCCGAGCACGACGCGCGCGAGGAGCAACGCGGCGTCCCGAACTGCGGGCGAGGGGGTGAAGGACATGGGCAACCTCCGGTCTGGGGAGCAGGTACGCGACCCAGCAAACCGGCGATCGGATGTGAACGCTCAACAAAGTGGCCGAGGTCATGCTGCGCCGAACGGCCGTTGACGACCCTCAGGGTGACAACTATGGTTTCCGGGCCAGGGTTTCCGCTGAAGCCCGCGCCGTGCTGAACAAGTACATAGCGGACAAGCAGTGAACCACCCGTGTGTGTTCGTCCACGGGGCCCGGCGCTCCGCCACGCGGCAGTCATCGCATGGACCGCGCCGCGGATCCGTTCACCACGCAGGCATCAGCCGCGCCGTGAACACGTCCCCATCACCATCGGCGACCAGGATCCGTCATGCCCCCCGCAGTATCTCAGGCAACAACCACGTCGTACGTGACCAGCCACATCCACGTCGACGGGCCGATCCCCGGCCCACATTCCCTGCTCACCGTCACCTCCGTCGCGCACACGGCGGACGGCGACCCGATCGGTACGTTCTCCACGAACGTACGGGAGCTGCCCGGTGCCAGCCTGCACCCCGACGCCCTCCGAGCCTGGAGGCGACGGGCCGACGACTGGCTCTGCACCCGCCGCGGCAGCCGCCCACCCGCCCAGGCGATGACCGCCTACGCCGGATGGATCTCCGATCTGCCCGGGGAGAAGGTCTTCGTCACCGACCCCGACGAACCCGACTACCTGTTCCTCCGCTGGTACCTCCAGCGCTTCGCCGGGCACTGGCCCTACGCCCGCACGAGCACCGAGGCACCAGCAGGCACGCTCGTCCCCACCGGGCTCTGCCCGCTCGGCGGCTGCAGGCTTCCTCAGCAGGCGCCGGCACTGGCCGGCACCGGTTAGGGACGCGACTCGACGGCCGGCGCGCCACCCGCGCGCCGGCCGTCGTCGTGCCACCATCTGCGCGTGATCTCCGACGACGAGCGGATCGCCCTCTTCCTCGACTACGAGAACCTCGCCATCGGCGCGCGCGACGGGCTCGGCGTGAGCCCGTTCGACTTCGGGCCGGTCGCCGACGCGCTCGCCGAACGCGGTCGCGTCGTGGCGCGCCGCGCCTACGCGGACTGGTCGGCGTTCGACCCCGACCGGCGGCTGCTCGCCCGCGCCCAGGTCGAGCTGATCGAGATCCCGCAGCGCCTCGGCGTCTCCCGCAAGAACGCCGCCGACATCAAGATGGCGGTCGACGCGATCGAGATGGCCTTCGAGCGCTCGTTCGTCACCACGTTCGCGATCGGTACCGGCGACTCCGACTTCACCCCGCTCGTGCACAAGCTGCGCGAGCTGGACAAGCGGGTGATCGGGATCGGCGTGCAGTCGTCGACGTCGCAGCTGCTACCGCCCGCGTGCGACGAGTTCCTGTTCTACGACCGGCTGCCCGGTGTCGAGCGCGCACCGGTGGAGCAGCCCGCCACTGCCGCACCCGTCGAGGCGCCGGAGGGCGATGTGGGCAAGCTCGTCGCGTCCACCCTGGCCGGACTGTCCCGGCACGCCGACGGGCCCGTGCTCGCGTCGCGGCTCAAGCGCGCGATCCTGCGCAAGGACCCCACGTTCGACGAGGCCGACCACGGCTTCCGCGCGTTCGGCGAGCTGCTGCGGCACCTCGCCGAGCAGCACATCGTCGCGCTCAGCACGGGCACCGGCCACGGCGATCCCGAAGTGTCGTTCCCCGCCGACAGCGGCGAGGACGAGGCGTTCCGGCTGCTCGTCGACGTGGTGCGCGACCTCGGCGGCACCCAGCTCTCGGGGCTCAAGGACCAGCTGCGCAAGCGCTCCCCCGGGTTCAGCGAGAAGCGGTACGGCTACAACACGTTCTCGGCGTTCGCGAAGGCGGCACAGGCCCGCGGCCTCGTCACGATGACGTTGGACGAGGCCACGGGCGACTACCGGTTGACCGTCAGCCCTTCGGGGCGGTGATCCCGCGGCCGGCCACCGCGCCGGCCACGCCCGCGACGATCGTCAGGCCGGCCAGCAGGATCGACACGACGCCCAGCCCCCCGATCAGCAGGCCGACGACGGCCGATGTGACGCCGACCGCGAGGCCGGTGCGGGCGATCGCCGCGCCACTGGAGTTGCGGCTCACGTAGCGGGCGACGCCGGCGGTCAGCAGCGGCGCGAGGACCCAGGTGAACGGGAGGAGGACGGCGACGACCTGCGCCCCGACCCCGGCGACGAGCACCGGAACGGCGGGCACCTGGGTCGCAGGCGTGCGGGAAGGGGCGGGCTGGATCGTCATGCCCCGAGCATGCGCCGCCGCAGGCACCGCGACCTCAGGGTTGCCCCGGACCGGACCCCTGGTACTGCATCGCGCCGACGGCGTTGCCGTCGGGGTCGGCGAGCCACACCAGCGTGCCGACGCCCTCGATCGCCGTCGGCTGCATCAGCACGCGACCACCGGCGACGACGGCCGACCGCATCGCCGCGCGCACGTCGTCGACGGCGAACGTGCACTCGAACCCGCGGGACGGTCCGTCGCCGAGGTCGCGCCCCTGCTGCAGCGCACCCTGCACGCCGTCGGGGCCGGAGTCGAGGTGGAAGAACCCCGGCGGCCCCCACGGCGTGCAGTGCAGGTCGAACACGGCGCCGTAGAAGCGGCGGGCGGCGTCGAGGTCGGTGGCGTTGATCGCGAAGTGGCGCAGCTCGGCGGGCATGGTGCTCAGGATGGCCGGTCTGGCACTGGCGCGCTGTCGCTGGTCCGGCGCAGACTGTCGCAGATGCGACAGCTGACGGACGACGACCTCGTGGCCCGCAGCTACGCCGTCACCCACCCGCCGGGCGCCGTGGTGCTGCCGGGTGCGTGGGGCTGGGATCAGCTGCTGCACGCGTCCAGCGGGGTGATGCGGGTCGAGGACGGCGGCAACGTGTGGGTCGTGCCGCCCGACCGCGCGTTGTGGCTGCACGACGGCGCGCGGCCGCGGATCGTCATGCAGGGCCGGGTCGCCGTCCGCACGCTGTACCTGCGCGCGACCGACGCGTTCACTCCCGGGCCGGTCGCGCTGGAGGTCTCACCCCTGCTGCACGAGCTGATCCTGCACGCCGTACGGCTCTGCCCGTTGGAGAGCGCAGAACCGGCCCACCGACGGATCGTCGACATGATCGGCGACCTGCTCGCCGTCGCGCCGGAGGCCCCCGTCGGGCTCCCGCGACCGCGTGACCCGCGCGCCGCGCGGCTCGCCGACGCGCTCGCCGCCGACCCCGGTGCGGACCGCTCGCTCGACCGGCTCGCCGAGGCGGCCGGGGCGAGCCTGCGCACGATGGAGCGGATCTTCGCCGCCGAGACCGGCGTCGGCATCGCGCAGTGGCGGCAACGGCTCCGACTGGTCCACGCGCTGGAGATGCTCGGCGCCGGCGTGCCCGTCACCGAGGTCGCCGCGGCGGTCGGCTACGCCACGCCCAGCGCGTTCACCGCCATGTTCCGGGCGCAGCTGGGCGCGCCGCCCACCCGGTACCTGCGGCTGCGAGACTGACCCGCATGCGGCTGACGCCCGGCGCCAACCTGCCCGTCCCGACGGTCCCGGTGCGCGCCGTGCTGAGCCGTGGGGCAGGGCCCGACATCGACGTGTCGGCGCTGCTGCTCGGCGCGTCCGGGACTGTTCGCGACGACGCCGACCTCGTGTTCTACAACCAGCCCCGGCACCTGTCCGGGGCCGTCCGGCTCGACGGCGGGGAGATCGAGGTCGACCTGGCCGGCGTCGAGCCGGAGATCGAGCGGATCGTGCTGGCCGCCTCCGCGGACGAGGGCACGTTCGGGCAGGTCGAGGGGCTCGTCCTGCAGCTCACCGGCCTTGACGGCGCCCCCCTCGCCGAGTTCGGGATGAGCGCGACCACCGAGACCGCGCTCATCGCCGGGGAGCTGTACCGGCGGGGCGACGGCTGGAAGTTCCGCGCGGTCGGGCAGGGCTACGACTCCGGGCTCGCCGGGCTCGCCACTGACTTCGGCATCGCGGTCGACGAGGAGCCCGCACCACCACCCGCCGCACCACCGGCACCCGCCACACCGCCCTCACCGGCCGCGCCATCGGAACCTGCCGCGCCACCCCCACCTGCCGCATCACCCCCACCTGCCGCTCCTCCGCCTGCCGCTCCACCCCCACCTGCCGCGCCGCCTCCACCCGCCGCGCCGCCTCCACCTGCGGCGCCTCCGGAACCTGCCGCGCCACCCTCACCTGCCGGACCGCCGCCGCCCACCGCTCCGGACTTCTCGGAGTGGCCCGCCCACCTCGCGCCGCTCCCGTTCGCCCAGCAGGAGGCGCCGGTCGACCCACGGCTGGAGGGACGGAAGGCGCTGGTCGCGGCCACGCTGGCGCGCAACGGTGCCCCGGACGCGCGGGCGCGGGTCGTGCTCGTGCTCGACGCGTCGGGGTCGATGTCCGTCGCCTACCTCGACGGGGTGGTGGCCAGGATCGTGGAGCGGGTCGCGCCGATCGCGGCGCAGCTGGACATCGGTGTGCTGTCCGTGTGGAAGTTCGCCGACACGGCCGCGCGCCTGCCCGACCTGCACGTCGACCAGCTCGCCAACTGGCTCGGCGGGCTGGACTACCACGGCGTCGGGCTGCAGAACGACGAGCCGGCAGCCATCGAGGCCGTGCTGGAGCACGTCGGCGCGCAGACCGACCCGACGCTCGTGCTCTTCTTCGCCGACGGTGACGTGCGGCGCAGCACCCGGACCAGCGCGCTGCTGCGCGCGGCCGCAGCGAAACCGGTGTTCTGGCAGTTCGTCGGGCTCGGCCCGGCCGACTTCACGCGGTTCGAGAAGCTCGACCGGATGTGGCTGCGCAAGGTCGACAACTGCGGGTTCGCCGCCGTCCGCGAACCCGACCGGATCCCCGACGGCCGCTTCTACGACCTCCTGCTGGCCGAGTTCCCGCGCTGGCTCGCCGCCGCGCGGGCGAAGGGGATCCTGACCCGTTAGTCCAGGTCCTAGTCCAGGTCGCCGTGGCGCATGAGCTGGCGCCCGGCCTCGGTGATCGAACCGGAGAGCGACGGGTAAACGGAGAACGTGTAGGCGAGGTCGTCGACGGTCAGCCCGTTCTGCACGGCGAGCGCGATCGGCAGGATCAGCTCGCTCGCCACCGGCGCCACCACCACGCCGCCGATCACCACACCCGTGGCCGGGCGGCAGAACAGCTTCACGAACCCGCGGCGCAGGCCCTGCATCTTGGCGCGCGGGTTTGTCGAGAGCGGCATCATGATCGTGCGTGCCGGCACCTCGCCCGCGTCGATCGCGCGCTGGCTGATGCCCACCGTCGCGATCTCCGGGCGGGTGAACACCGCCGCGGCCACGGTCTTCAGCTTGATCGGCGCCACGCCCTCGCCGAGCGCGTGCCACATCGCGATCCGGCCCTGCATGGCCGCGACCGAGGCGAGCATGAGCACGCCGGTGCAGTCGCCGGCGGCGTAGATGCCGGGCACGCTCGTGCGGGAGACCCGGTCGACCGGGATGAACCCGCCACGGCCCGTCTCGATGCCCACCGACTCCAGCCCGAGATCGGACGTGTTCGGCACCGACCCGACCGTCATCAGCGCGTGCGAACCGCTCACCTGCCGGCCGTCGGCCAGCGTCACGACCACGCCGTCGCCCTCGCGGCGCACCGACTCCGCGCGCGCCTGCGCCAGGATCTCCACACCGCGCGAGGCGAACACGTCCTCCAGCACTGCGGCCGCGTCGGCGTCCTCGCCGGGCAGGACCCGGTCACGGCTGGACACCAGCGTGACCCGGGAGCCCATCTCCACGTAGGCGGACACGAACTCCGCGCCGGTCACCCCGGAACCCACCACGACGAGGTGCTCGGGCAGCTCCTGCAGGTCGTAGAGCTGGCGCCAGGTGAGGATGCGCTCGCCGTCCGGCTTCGCGTCGTCGAGGATCCGCGGCGTGGCGCCCGTCGCGATCAGCACGACGTCGGCAGGCAGCTCCTCGCGGGCGCCGTCGGTCAGCTGCGCCACGACCGTGTGCGGTGCCCGGCTCGACGTCTCGTCGCTGAACGCCGCCGTGCCGCGCAGGATGCGCACGCCCTCCCGCTCGACGCGCGTCCGCACGTCCGCCGACTGCGCCCGGGCCAGCCCCTTCACGCGCTCGTTGACGACCGGGAGAT
Source organism: Pseudonocardia sp. CA-107938 (assembly GCF_050936315.1). Classification (NCBI taxonomy): domain Bacteria; kingdom Bacillati; phylum Actinomycetota; class Actinomycetes; order Pseudonocardiales; family Pseudonocardiaceae; genus Pseudonocardia; species Pseudonocardia sp. CA-107938. The sequence continues at coordinate 569,407 of NZ_JBNJNA010000001.1, forward strand.
CAACGGCGATCGCCTGCCGGTCGGCGGTGAGTCCCAGATCCGGGGCGCGGTGCAGGTCCACGCGCACCCCGGCGGAGGAGATCAACGTCTTCGACGGCACGCAGTCGTCCAGCACGCACGCGCCGCCCATGCCGTCGCGTTCGACGACGGTGACGTCACTGCCGTGCTGCGCGGCCACCAGCGCCGCCTCGTAGCCGGCCGGGCCGCCGCCCATGATCACGATGCGGGTCACCCACATACCGTACGCATCAGGCAGCGCCGTACCCTGTCCCGGTGCCGCTCTACGCCGCCTACGGGTCGAACATGGACCCGGCGCAGATGAAGGAACGAGCCCCGCACTCGCCGATGGCGGGTACGGGCTGGCTCGTCGGCTGGCGGCTGACCTTCGGGGGCGCCGACTTCGCCTGGGAAGGCGCCCTCTCCACCGTCGTCGAGGACCCGGACTCGCAGGTCTTCGTCGTCCTCTACGACGTCACCGACGCCGACGCCGCCCAGCTCGACCGCTGGGAAGGCGGCGAGCTCGGCCTGCACAAGAAGCTCCGCCTGCGCGTGCACACCCTCGAAGGCGACGTCCTGGCCTGGATCTACGTCCTGGACGACTACGAAGGCGGCCTCCCGAGCCCCCGCTACCTGGGCGTACTGGCGGACGCAGCAGAACAGGCCGGCGCCCCAGACGACTACGTCCAGGCACTGCGCAACCGCCCGAGCGGCTGACCCACCCCGCCCCGCGAGTCCCGCGTTCCGCCGGGCGAGTCCCGCGTTCCGCCGGGCGAGTCTTGCGTTCCACCGGGCGAGTCTTGCGTTCCACCGGGCGAGTCCCGCGTTCCGCCGGGCGAGTCCCGCGTTCCGCCGGATGCCGGTGGTCTGCGATCAGCCGGCGATCGGGCGGCGGATCGACGGGTAGCCGCGGAGGGCGAAGGCGGCCTCGAGTTCGCGCAGGACGCGGTAGAGGGCGCGAATGTCGTGCTTGTCCACTCGGATGACGATCCATCCTCGCTGCCGTAGGTCCGCAGCGCGCGCCTCGTCCTCCTCCGCGCGGCCCACGTGTGCCTCGTAGCCGTCGTACTCGATCGCGATCCGCAGGTCCGGCCATGCCAGGTCCACCCGCCAGAGTCGCCGGCCGTCGAGATCGTGCACCCAGTGGTTGACCTCCGGAACCGGGAATCCCTCTTCGACCAGCACGAGGCGGAGCCGGCTCTCAGGCGGAGACTCGGCGCGGGGTGACGCCAGGACGAGCAACCGCATCGCCCGAACCGTTCCACGGGGATCGGCTCGCGCTGCGATCCGCCGTGCGATCGCGCGCCTGGCCCGTTCATGGTGTTTGCCAGCCATCCGCAGCACTTCGTCCGCGACGGCGATCCCGTCCTGCGGTCTGGACGAGCAGAGCAGGTCGGCCGTGGCTCGCTCCACATTGACGACCCGCAGTCCGCGGAGCTCCACGACGTCGCCGCGCAGGAACCCACCGTGGTGGACGACCAGACCGTTCCGGCTGCGCGTCCCGCACCCGTACGGCAGCAGGATGTGCGTCCGAGAGGAGCGGACCGACCTGCACCCGTGCAGGACGGCAGCCGTCTCGAGTGTGACGACGGCTCGCGGGTCGGTGGTCAGCAGTGCGGCCGCGGCTCTCGTCCAGATGTCGGTGAATCGGGCGGACTCGACGACGACACCTCGCCACAGCGGTCGCAAGGACCCGGTGGCGAGGCCGTTGTCGAGCCATGCCCGGCCGCGAGCGGCCACGAGATCGGACCTGAGGTACGCACCATGCTGGTCAGCCGGACTCTCACCCATGCCGGAACTGTCCCGCAGATCAGCACGTCATGGGGCCGCGGAGATCAACATGTGGATAGCGGCGGGAAATGTGGACAACTCCCCGCAGCACACGAGTTCCGGTCGGTCCGGTCGGTACGATGCGCGGCCGACCGCAGGGCTCGCCCCGCGAAGCGCGCGACTCGCGCCGCGAAACGCGCGACTCGCGCCGCGGAACGCAAGACTCGCCCCGCGGAACGCAAGACTCGCCCCGCGGAACGCGCGACTCGCCCCGCGGAACGCGCGACTCGCCCCGCGGAACGCAAGACTCGCCCCGCGGAACGCAAGACTCGCCCCGCGGAACGCAAGACTCGCCCCGCGGAACGCGCGACTCGCGGAGGGAGTCGCTAGTCGGTCAGGGCCGTCAGGGCCGCGTTCGTCAGGATGCGGACGCCGAAGGGGAGGGCGCGCTCGTCCAAGTCGAACGTGGGCTGGTGGATGTCCTTCATCGGGGCGCCCTCGCCTGCCCACACGCCGAGGCGGGCCATGGCACCCGGGACCTGCTCCAGGTACCAGGCGAAGTCCTCGCCGCCGCTGGACTGCTCGGTGCCGGCGCTGGCGTCGGGGCCGAGGATGGACGCGGCGGAGTCGGCGAGCATGCGCGAGCTCGTCTCGTCGTTGACGACGGGCGGGACGCCGCGCGTGTAGATCAGCTCGTACCCGACGCCGAACGGGGCGAGGACGGACTCGACGATCGCCTTGACGCGCTCTTCGAGCTCGCCCCAGGTGTGCCGGTCGGCGGTGCGCAGGGTGCCGCGCAGGACGCCGTGCTGCGGGATGGCGTTGGCGGCCTCGCCGGCCTGCACGGCGCCCCACACCAGCACGGTGCCCGAGCGCGGGTCGACCTGGCGGGTGAGCAGCAGCGGTAGCTGGCTGATCAGCACCCCGATGGCCTCGACGAGGTCGGCGGTGAGGTGCGGGCGGGCCGTGTGGCCGCCGGGCGAGGTGAGCTTGACCTCGACGATGTCGCACGCCGAGGTGATGGGCCCGACGCGGGTGCCGAGCTTGCCGACCTCCAGCCGCGGGTCGCAGTGCAGCGCGAAGATGCGCTGGACGCCTTCGAGCGCGCCGTCGGCGACCATGTCGATGGCGCCGCCGGGCTGCACCTCCTCCGCCGGCTGGAAGATCAGCCGGACGCGGCCGGGCAGCGCGGGCGCCGACGCGAGCGCGAGGCCGGCGCCGAGCAGCATGGCGGTGTGCGCGTCGTGGCCGCAGGCGTGCATGACGTCGGGCACGGTGGACGCGTACGGCAGGTTGGTGTCCTCCTGCAGCGGCAACGCGTCGAGGTCGGCGCGCAGGGCGACGCAGCGGTCGCCGTAGCCGACGTCGCAGACGAGGCCGGTGCCGCCGGGCAGGGTGCGCGGCTCGAGCCCGACGGCCATGAGCTCGCGGGCGACGAGCGCCGTGGTGCGGTGCTCGGCGCGGCCGAGCTCGGGGTGCGCGTGCAGGGTCCGCCGCCAGGCGACGACGTCGCTGCGGTGCGCGGACAGCCACGAGTCGAGCCAGGCGGGACCGCTGCCTGCGCCCATGTCGACGACCGTCGCGGCACCGGACGCGACGAGATCGGTGTGCGCTTCTAGCAAGGTCACCGCTTCCTACCCCCCGCGGCGGGCACTGCTGTGCTGTCGTGCATCTCCCAATGGTGCTCACCCGGACGGCGGTGTACCAACCGGAAAGAGGCTCTCTCGGGGGTCTTGGCGCCAAGGGGTGGCTGATCTGCTGCGGGCGGGCCCACCCGCCGCGACGAGCGGTGGAGCGGCGTCACACGTTCGGCGTCACCGACCGTTCGTCGCGCACGAGCGGGCAACCGGGGGGTCAAGAGCGTTGGGTGATCGGTGGCTGGTCAGAATGGGTGGCGTGTCCAAGGCCGGAGCCCATGACGAGCCGCAGCGGCGGATCGGTGGTCGCTACCGCCTGTCCGCTCAGCTCGGCAGCGGCGCCATGGGCACGGTCTGGGCGGGCTACGACGAGGTCCTGCAGCGCCGGGTCGCGGTCAAGGAGCTGAAGGTGCCCCCGGGCGTGCCCACGCAGGAGGCGCTCGACATGCGCGAGCGCATCATGCGCGAGGCGCGGGCGCTGGGCGGGCTGTCGCACCCGAACGTCATCACCGTGTTCGACGTCGTCGACGTCGACGGCGAGCCGCTCGTGGTGATGGAGCTGGTGCCGTCGCGGAACCTGGCCGAGCTCATCGGCCAGACCGGCGCGTTGGACGTGCAGCAGGCTGCGGTCGTGGGGTTCGCGACGGCGGGCGGGCTGCGCGCTGCGCACCGGGCCGGCATCACCCACCGCGACGTGAAGCCCGGCAACGTCCTGATCGGCGACGACGGCCGCATCAAGCTCACCGACTTCGGCATCGCCCGCAACGTCGCCGACGCCCCCATGACCAGCGCGGGACTGGTGCTCGGCTCCCCCGCGTACATCGCCCCGGAGGTGGCGGCCGGGCAGGCGGTCACACCGGCCGCCGACCTGTGGGGGCTGGGCGCAACGCTGTTCGCCGCCGTGGAGGGCCGCCCGCCCTACGACGTGCACGGCGACCCGGTGTCCACGATCACCGAGGTGGTCGACGGAGAGGTGCCGCGCCCGCACGGCTCCGGTCCGCTCCAGGACGTCATCGCGGCGCTGATGGTGAAGGACCCGGACGCCCGCATGCCGCTGGAGCAGGTGCGGCTGCGGCTGCGACCGCTGCTGGACGACCCGGACGACCCGTCCTACCCCGCCTCCGCGGACGCGCCGACGATCGCGTCGGCGATCACGCTGCCGGCGCAGGCCGGCCGCCCGGCACCGCGCGCGGTGACGGCCTCGCAGGCTGCCCCGCTGGCGGCCGCGTCCTCGGCGCCGCTGTCGGCCGCGCCCGGCCCGCTGCCGGCGGCGCTCTCGGGGTCGCTGTCGCCCGATCCGGGCCCGCTGCCCGGCGGGTTCGGCACCGGCGGCACCCCGCGCAAGCTGCTCACGGCGGCGAGCCCGGAGCCGGAGTCGTCGGCCGGCCGGACGATCGGGCTGGTGCTGGTCGGGGCGCTGGTCGTGCTGGTGGGGATCGCCGGCGGCTGGACGGCCGTGCGGGCGGCGGGCGGCCAGTCGCCGCTCACCACGCTGAACGTCACCCACGTCTCGGCGCCGACGATCGAGCACCGCGACCAGTACGGGTTCGCCATCCGCGTGCCCACCGGGTGGACGCAGTACCGGGACGAACCGGCGGATCTCCCGCCCACGATCACGTTCGTCTCACCGGACGGCACCGAGGCGCTCAGCATCAAGCCGGCCCCCGACACGAGCACGGCGGTCGCCGCGCCGGGCGCGGAGAACGCGCAGGTCACCCCGGTCGACGGAGGAGCGTCGGAGCTCACCTGGACAGCGGACGCGCGCACGTCGTGGCGGCGCGTCGTGCCGGCCGGCCCCGGCCAGGCCCCGCGCGCGTTCTGGACGATCACCCTGACCGTGCCCAAGGCCGCCGCCGGACCGGCGTCGCGCGACCTGTTCGACCGGCTCGCCGACGGGTTCGTGCCTCCGCGGCAGCCGTGACGCAGGGGCGGCCGGCCCGCACCACATAGGCTGCGCCGCATGAACGCTCCCGACCCCGCTGCGGACGCCCGGGCGGCCGCGGCCGCCATCGCCGAGGCCACCGGACGCGACCGTCACGACGTGGCCGTCGTGCTGGGTTCCGGCTGGCGGCCGGCGGCCGACATGATCGGCACCGCCGAGCACGAGCTCGCGATGGCCGACCTGCCCGGTTTCCTCCCGCCGATCGTCGCCGGCCACGGCGGCACGATCCGGTCGGTGCTGGTCGGGGACCGTGCGGTGCTGATCCTGCTCGGCCGCACGCACCTCTACGAGGGCCGCGGGATCGACGCGGTGGTGCACGGCGTGCGCACGGCGGCCGCGGCCGGTTGCGGCACCATCGTCCTGACGAACGCGGCGGGCGGGCTGCGCGAGGGCATGGCCGTCGGCGACCCGGTGCTGATCTCCGACCACCTGAACCTGACGGCGTCGTCGCCGCTGGTGGGGCCGCGGTTCACCGACCTGACCGACCTGTACTCGCCCGCGCTGCGGAAGACGGCGCAGGAGATCGACCCGTCGCTCGCCGAGGGCGTCTACGCGGGGCTGCCCGGCCCGCACTTCGAGACGCCGGCGGAGATCCGCATGCTGCGCACGATGGGCGCCGACCTGGTGGGCATGTCGACCGTGCTGGAGGCGATCGCGGCGCGCGCCGAGGGCGTGGAGGTGCTGGGGTTGTCGCTGGTCACGAACCTTGCGGCCGGCATGACGGGGGAGCCGCTGAACCACCAGGAGGTGCTGGAGGCGGGTGCCGCAGCGGCCGGTCGGATGGGCGAGCTGCTGCGCGAGCTGGTCGCCCGGTCATGACGCTCGCCCCCGCGCTGCGCGACGCCGCGATGCGCTGGATCGCCGACGATCCCGATCCGGCCACCCGCGACGAGCTGATGCAGGTGCTGGCGGCCGCGATGGGCCGCACCCCGGGCGCCGAGGAGGAGCTGGCCGAGCGGATGGCCGGCCAGCTGCGGTTCGGCACGGCGGGGCTGCGCGGTGTGGTGCGCGCCGGTCCGGCCGGCATGAACGTCGCCGTCGTGCGCCGGGCGACGGCCGGGCTGGCCGCATGGCTGGCCCGCGGTGGCGAGCGCGGTACGGTCGTCGTCGGGCGCGATGCCCGGCACGGCTCGGCGGCGTTCGCCGAGGCCGCGGCCGGGGTGCTGACCGCAGCCGGGTTCACGGTGCGGGTGCTGCCCGGTCCGCTGCCCACTCCCCTGCTGGCGTTCGCGGTGCAGGAGCTGCGTGCGGTGGCGGGCGTGCAGGTGACGGCATCGCACAACCCGCCCGCCGACAACGGCTACAAGGTCTACCTGTCCGACGGCGCTCAGCTGGCGCCGCCGTCCGACGCCGAGATCGAGGCGGCCATCGCCGCCGCCCCGGCCGCGGTGTCGGTGCCGGTCGCCGCCGGCGCGACGCCCGTCGACGTCACCGAGGCCTACTTGGACCGGGTGGCCCGGCTCCCGCGCGGCACCGCGCGCACGCTCCGGGTCGCGCTCACCCCCATGCACGGGGTGGGCGGGGAGACCGCCGTGCTCGCGCTCGCCCGTGCCGGGTTCACCGACGTGCACGTCGTGGCGAGCCAGGCCGCGCCCGACCCGGACTTCCCCACGGTCGCGTTCCCGAACCCGGAGGAGCCGGGCGCCACCGACGAGCTGCTGGCGCTCGCCGCGCGCGTCGACGCCGACCTGGCCGTCGCGCTCGACCCGGACGCGGATCGGTGCGCGCTGGGCGTGCCGACACCCGAGGGCTGGCGGATGCTCTCCGGCGACGAGACCGGCGCGCTGCTCGGCGACCACCTCCTGCGCACCGGCACGTACACCGATCCGCTGGTCGCGACGACGGTGGTCTCCTCGTCGATGCTGCAGCCGATCGCGGCGAGCCACGGTGCCCGCTACGCCGAGACGCTCACCGGCTTCAAGTGGATCGTGCGCGGCGGACCGGGGCTGGTGTACGGGTACGAGGAGGCGCTGGGCTACTGCGTCGACCCCGACACCGTCCGGGACAAGGACGGGATGGCCGCCGCCGTCGTCGCGTGCGACCTGGCCGCCGGGCTGAAGGCGGCGGGCCGCGGCCTGCAGGACCGCCTCGACGAGCTCGCCACGGCCCACGGCGTGCACCTCACCGCCGGGGTGTCGCTGCGGATGGAACCCGCTGCCCGCGATGCGGCAGTCGCTCGGCTGCAGTCGGCGCCGCCGGAGGGATGGACGGTCGAGCGCCCGGCACCGGACGTGCTGCGGCTGCGCCGTCCCGGGGAGCGGCTGGTGATCCGCCCGTCCGGGACCGAGCCGAAGCTGAAGGCGTACCTGCAGGTCGTCGAGCCGGTGCCGGACGCGGCGGGGCTGGCGGCCGCACGCGCGACGGCGACCGAGCGCCTGGCCGCCCTCCGCGCCGAGGTGGAGCGGTTGCTGCAGGGCTGATCCTTCACGCGACTGCCTGGACGAGGACGTCGCGCAGCCGTGCGGCGAAGGCGCTCGGATGCTCGACGAACCCCGCGTGCCCGCCGGGGAACGTTACGACCGACGTACCGCGGATCCGGGCGAGCTCGGCCGCGCTGCGGGGTCCGACGAGTTCCGCGCCGACCTCACCGGCGGCCGGCACGATCCCGACGGGGCAGGCCGCGAGCGCGGCGCGATCGGGCCGGTAGCGGTGCAACGGCAGGGCCACCCGGGCGAGGAACGCCGCACGTGCCGCGTCGAGTCCCGCAGGTGGTGGCCGGCGCCGCGCGGGGTCGCCGGTGCCGGTCAGGTCGCCGAGGAGGTCGACGGCCTCGGTGATGCGCCCCGCGCGGATGCGGTCGTCGATGCCGCGCTGGGCCGCGGCGACGGCATCGCCGACCGCTGCTGGGAGGAGCGCCGGCAGCGGCGGCTCGTGGGCCACCAGCAGCCGCACCCGCTGCGGGTGGCGGATCGCCAGCTCCAGTCCCTGGACGGCGCCGTTGCTCGTTCCCGCGACCAGCGCGGGGCCGGCGGCCACGGCGGCGAGGACGGCTGCGGCGTCGTCGGCGTCCGTCCCGACCTCGACGGCCGCCTCCGGGTCGTCGGCCGGGCTGCCTCCGAGACCGCGCCGGTCGTAGGTCACCACGGTGAACGAGTCCTCGAGCAGCGTGCGGAGCTCCCCGAGCCCGCCGCCGTCCGCCGCCCCGCCGAGCAGGAGGAGCACGGGACCGGAACCGCTCGTGCGGACGCGGAGGCGGGCGCCGGGCACGACGACTGTGTGATCCATGCAGCCACGCTAGCGAAAACTGCGTGCCGCGCAAGTATGCGTGGCACGCTAGAATCGCGTCATGTCCGGACTGCGAGCGCGGAAGCGGCGCGAGACGAGGGACGCGCTCGCGCGCGCCGCGAGGTCACTGGCACTGGAGGTCGGGCCGGCGAACGTCCGCGTCGGCGACATCGCCGATCGCGCCGGCGTCGCTCCCCGCACCTACAACGGCTACTTCAGCAGCAGGGAGGAGGCGATCTGCGCGCTGCACGCCGACCGGGCCGACCGGATCGCGGCCGCACTGCGCGCCCGTCCTGCCGACGAAGGGCTGCACGACGCGCTCACGCAGGCGCTCGCGGCCGAGTTCCTCGGCCCGGAGCCGGACCGCGTCGCGTACCGGCTCATCAGCGGGGACCCGATGCTCCGCGGTGAGTTCCTGAAGGCGCTCGGCACGATCGAAGGGCCGCTCGCCGCCGCCGTCTCCGAGCGGCTCGGCACCGCGGAGGACCATGGGCTCGCGGCTGCCGCCGTGGCCGCCGCGGCGGTCGGGGCAGCCAGGGCCGCGCTGGTCCACTGGCTCGACCAGCGCGGCGACGAGCCCTTCGCCGACGTCGCCGTCCGCGCGCTGGCGGCACTCCGGTTCGCCCCGCACGACGACCCAGGAGCGCGCTGACCGCGTCAGCCGCGGACGCGCTGACGGAGGAAGAGCGCCGCCCGGTCGAGCGCCTCGCCGGCCTCGTCCAGCACGTGGGAGAACGACTGGAACACGTGCGGCACGTTCGCGGTGACGTCGAGGACGACGTCGACCTCCGCGTCGGAGGCGCGGAGGGCGAAGCGGCGGGCGTCGTCGAGGAGGATCTCGTTGGTGCCGACCTGCACGAGGACGAGCGGCAGGCCGGTCAGGTCGGCGGTGACGGCGGGGCTGAGCAGGGGGTCGCGCCGGTCGTGGTCGCCGACGTAGAGGGCGCTCCAGTGGTCGAGCGCGGCCCGGTCGAGCAGCGGGTCCGCGTCCGCCTTGGTCACCAAGGTCTCGCTGCTCCGGGTCGCGTCCACGCCCGACGAGAACGCGACGATCGCCGCCGGCACCGGGAGCCCGGCGTCGCGCGCGGCGAGCGCGCCGGCGATCGTCAGCCCACCGCCTGCGGAGTCCCCGACGAAGGCGACGGACTCGGGTGCGTGTCCCCGTTCGAGGAGTTCCCGATAGGCGGCGACGACGTCCTGCACGTCCGCCGGGAACGGGTGCTCCGGTGCCAACCGGTAGTCCAGCGAGATGCCGGGGATCCCGGTCCGGACGACCAGCCCCGCGGTGAGGCCGAGCGCCGTGCCGGGCGATCCGAACACGTGCGACCCGCCGTGGAGGTAGAGCAGCGTTCCGGAGCCGGTCGGGGCGTCCGGACTGACGCGCAGCGCGGGGCGTCCGCCCAGCGCGGTGTCCTCCACGCGGACACCGCCGGGCACGGGCATCTGGCTCATCATCGTCGCGAAGTCCGCGCGGGTCTCGCCGACGGACGATCCGGAGAGGGTGGCGGCGCCGCGCAGCTGGGTGTCGAGGCGGTCGCGCTGAATCCTGGACATGCCGCTACAGTACATGCCATGGCATGTAATGCTGCGGAAGATCCTGTGGCTCTCGACACGGTCTTCACCGACCTCGTCCGGGTCGAGACGCGGCTCTACAACGCGGTCGGCGAGCGACTGAAGGCGGAGACCGGCATCGGAGCCGGGCACTTCGAGATGCTGCGCTACGTCCGCGACCACCCGGACGCTCGGGTCGCCGACCTGGCCGCCGCGTTCGCCGTCGGCGTCGGGGCGACGAGCAAGATCGTCGACCGGCAGGAGAAGGAGGGCTGGGTGCAGCGCCGGCCGAACCCGGCGAACCGCCGCTCGTCCCTGCTCGCGCTGACGTCCGCGGGCGAAGCGGTCGTGTCCCGGGCCGAGCCCGTCTGGCAGGCGGCGATCCAGGAGCTCCTCGTCGGGTCCGTCACCCCTGGCCAGTTGCAGGCGCTAGCTCTGGCTCTCCACAGCCTGCGCGCCGACCTCGAACGACGCCGCCTGGGCCTGCCCACGGGCTAGTGGCGCGCCGCCAGGTACCGGCCGATCTCCCGGTCGAACATGCGCGCGACCAGCTCGTACCCCGCGGAGTTGGGGTGCAGCCCGTCGGCGACGTCGTCCGTGGCCAGCAGGCTCGACGTGTCGACGAACGTGACCGGGCGGCCCTGCGCGCGCAACGCACTCACCAGCGCGGCCGCGCGCATTGTGAAATCGGCCTTCGCCGCCTGCTTGGTGGCCATGGGGGCCCACACGCCCGCGACGACGACGTACGGGTCGGGCCGCCCGTCCTCGGCGTTCCAGATCGCCGTGAGGAGCTTCTGCAGCCGCGCCGCGACCTCGGCCCCGCTCGCGCCGCGGATCAGGTCGTTCGTGCCCACGTGGAGGAGCACGACGTCCGGGTGGGTGGCGGCGATCCAGCCCGGGGTCGACGGGAGGATCTCCGGGATGATCGTGCCGCCGTGACCTTCGTGGTCGCGGTCCGGCATCCACGCCGGGCCCTGCTGCTGGGAGCCCACGAAGTCGAACGGGACGCCGTCGTCGTTGAGCAGGTTCTCGAGGTAGCCGCGGTAGCCGCCGGTCTCCGGGCTGCGCGCGCCGACGGTGCTGGACGCGCCCAGCGGCATGATCTTCAACGGGGGCCCGCCCGGCATCCCGGCCTGCGCAGCCAGCGGCACCGGCGCCGGCCGCATCGGTTCGTCCGCCATCCAGCCGGCCATCAGAACGCCGGCGCACGCCGTCCAGACGAGCGCGCGCACGGCCCAGCGCAGCCGGGGCCGCCTGGCATGCTCAGCGGCGTGGCCCGCCTCCTGATCGTGCACCACACGCCCTCCCCCGCGACGGCCGACCTGCTCGACGCCGTGGTGCGCGGAGCGAGCGACCCCGACATCCCCGCTGTTGAGATCGTCCGCCGAGCGGCTCTCGTTTCCACCGCCGCCGATCTGCTGGCCGCGGACGGCGTGGTGTTGGGCACCCCGGCGAACATCGGCTACATGTCGGGGGCGTTGAAGCACTGGTTCGACACCGTCTTCTACGTGGTCGCCGACGACACGCGCGGGCTGCCGTTCGGCCTGTGGGTGCACGGCAACCTCGACGTCCGCGGAGCCGTCGACTCGGTCGGCACGATCACCGCCGCGCTGGGCTGGAACCAGGTGGCCGCGACCGTCGAGGTCGTCGGGGAGCCCGACCGGGAGGCGCGCGAGCGCTGCTATGAGCTCGGCGCCACCGTCGCGGCGACGGTGGCCGGCTGATCGCAGGCGGGGAAGCGCACCGCGACGGTCAACCCGCCGCCGGGGTTGGCGGTCACGGTCAGCGCGGCGTCGTGGGCGTCGGCGACCGCGGCGACGATCGACAGGCCGAGGCCGACGCCGGCCCTTCCCTGCATCCGCGCGTCGTCGAGCCTGCGGAAGGGCTGGACGAGGTACTCGACCTGGCCGGGCGGCACGACCGGACCCGTGTTGCGGACACGGAGACCGGACCCGTCGACCTGGACCTGCACCTGCCCGCCGGGGTCGTTGTGCCGGACCGCGTTGTCGAGCAGGTTCCTGACCAGGCGCTCGAGCAGCGCAGCATCCCCGGCGACGACGGCGGGTCGGAGCTCGGCCCGCACCCGCACGTCCGCCGGTTCCGCTTCGTCGATCAGCCGTGCGGTCAACGCGGTCAGGTCGACGGGTTCGCGTCGCTGGAGACCGCGCTGGCTGCGGGCCAGCGTGAGCAGCGCCTCGATGATCGTCTCCTGGTGGTGGTTGTTCTCCAGCAGCCGGACGCACGCTGCCCGCGCGGCAGCGGGATCGGGGTCGGCGAGAGTCACCTCCAGCAGGCTGCGCTCGAACGTCAACGGGCTGCGCAGCTCGTGGGACGCGTTGGCGACGAAGCGCCGCTGCGCCTCGAACGCGGCCTCCAACCGGCCGAGGAGCCCGTCGAACGTGTCGGCGAGATCCGCGATCTCGTCCCGCGGGCCGGCCATCGCCAGCCGCGCGTGGAGGTTCCCCGACGTGATCGCCGTGACCGCGGACGTCATCGTCCGCAGCGGGCGCAGCACCCGTCCTGCGATCAGCCAGGCCAGCCCGGCCGAGACGACGGCCATCAGCAGCAGCCCGATCACCGACGCCACCCGCAGCAGCCACAGGTCGTCCGCCCTGACCTGCACCTCGATGTCCGGCACGTCCGGCAGGTCCATGCCCGGCAGCGCCGGGACGGGCGGTCGCGCGGGCGGCTCGATCCCGAGTCCGGGCAGCGCGTGCGCGACCAGCACGTACGTGACGAGCAGCAGCGCCGCACCGGCGACCAGGAACAGCACGCCGAACCCGGCCGTCAGCCGCGCTCGGAAGCTCCAGCGCGCGACGCTCACGGGATCCGGTACCCGGCCTGCGGCACGGTCTCGACCGTGGGCGGGTCGCCGAGCTTGCGCCGCAACCTGCTGACGGTCACCTTCACCGCGGCGGTGAACGGGTCCGCCGCCTCGTCCCACGCCCGTTCGAGCAGCTCCTCCGCCGACACCACGCGACCATCCGCGCCGAGCAACAGCTCCAGCACCGCGAACTCCTTCGGGCTGAGGTCGAGCCGCCGGCCCGCCCGGCTGGCGACCCGTTGTCCGACGTCCAGGCGCAGGTCGCCGCGCACCAGCACCGGCGGGACCGCGGGTTGGGCACGGCGGGCCAGCGCCCTGATCCGCGCGACGAGCTCGGCGAACGCGAACGGCTTCGGCAGGTAGTCGTCGGCACCGGAGGTCAACCCGTCGACGCGGTCCTCGATCGTCGCGGCGGCGGTCAGCATCAGCACCCGGGACCCGACGCCGGACGCGACGACCGCGCGGCACACGTCGTCGCCGTGCAGGCCGGGCAGGTCGCGGTCGAGCACCACGACGTCGTAGTGGTTCACGGTGATCCGTTCGACCGCGGACGCGCCGTCGCCGACGACGTCGACGGCCATGGTCTCGCGGCGCAGACCGACCGCGAGGGTCTCGGCGAGCTCGCGATGGTCCTCGACGATCAGCACCCGCATCCGCCCAGCTTCACAGGCACCGGGTTGCGGCGAGGTAACAGCGATCGTTCCGCTGCTGCAACCACTCCTCCGGTGCACTCGTCGGCGTACCGACCCACGACACCACAGGAGGACCACGATGCGACTGATCACCACGGCCGTCGGCATGACCCTGCTCGCCGGACTGGCGCTGGCCTCGCCGACCGTCGCCGCGGCCGACACCCCCGCCGAGGACTTCACCGCCTGCGTGCGCACGCACGGCGTCCCCGAGTTCCCGGGCGTGACCGTCACCTCGGACGGGGCGCTGCAGCTGAAGTCGGGTGGCCGGATCGACCCGATCTCGGCCACCTACCGCGATGCCGTCGCCGCGTGCGCGGACCGGTTGCCGGCCGGCACGACGCTGCCCCGGCCGCCGTCCATCGCGGCGCCGACCGTCCCGACGCTCGCCACCCCGGCCGCACCCGCGGCACCGGCGTTGCCCGGCTGATCCCCGCACTCGGGAGGAGCCCGGACCCAACCCGTAGGGTGCGGTGATGGCCCGGCCCAAGGTCCACGACGGTGCACTTCGGGACCGCCTCCTGCGCCGCGCCGGCGAGGTGGTGTCGGCCAGCGGCATCGAGGCGCTCTCGCTGCGCACGCTCGCCCGCGCCTGCGAGACGTCCACCACCGCCGTCTACGCGCTGTTCGGCGGGAAGGACGGCCTGGTGACGGCGCTGTTCGACGAGGCGTTCGCCCGGCTGGCGCGACACCTCGACGCGGTGCCGCGCGGCGTGGACGCGCTGGAGGACCTGGTGCGGGTCGGGCTCGCCTACCGGGCCAGCGCGCTCACCGAGCCGCACCTGTTCGCGCTGATGTTCGGCAGCCGCCCCGGGCTGCCGGTCGCGGCGGCCGCGCGCACCGCGACGGGCACCGCCCTGGGCCCGTTGCGGATGGCGGTGCAACGGGCCGTCGACGAGCGGCTGCTCCGCGCCGACACCGATCCCGCGACGGCGTCGCTCACGCTGTGGACCACGGTGCACGGCTGGGCGGCGCTGCAGCTGCGCGGTTATCTTCCGCCGGGCGCGGACGGGCGGTTGGAGTCCGCGCTGCGGGCGGTGCTGGAGGGATGGCGGGCGCGATGAGGAGGACCCCATGACCCGGGTGCACGCATTCACCGACGATGCGCTGGGCGACCACGACGCCGTCGGGCTCGCCGGTGAGCTGCGCCGCGGCGCCGTGTCGGTCGCCGAGGTGCGTGCCGCCGTGGCGGCCCGCGCGGCCGCCGTGGAGCCGACGCTGCGCGGCATCCAGGTGGACCGCCTCGCCGACCCCGTCACCGGCGCCGCGGACGGCCCGCTCGCCGGGGTGCCGACGTTCGTCAAGGACAACACAGACGTCCAGGGCTGGCCGACCGGCAACGGCTCGGCCGCCTACGTCCCGCGGCCGGCGCCCGCGCACGCCCCTGTGACGAGGCAGATCCTGGCCACCGGCCTGGACGCGCTCGGCAAGTCGCGCATGCCGGAGTTCGGGCTCAACGCGAGCACCGAGTTCACGGGCGCGGAGCCGACCGTCAACCCGTGGGATCCGCGGTACTCCTGCGGCGCCTCGTCCGGTGGCGCCGCCGCGCTCGTCGCGGCCGGGGTGGTGCCGATCGCGCACGCCAACGACGGGGGCGGCTCGATCCGCATCCCTGCTGCGGCCTGCGGGCTCGTCGGGCTCAAGCCGGGGCGCGGCCGGATGGCCCCCAACGCCAACGGCGCGCGGATGCCGATCAACCTCGTCACCGACGGCGTGGTGAGCCGCTCGGTGCGCGACACCGCGGTGTTCCTCGCGGCAGCCGACCGGCACCGCCGCGATCCCGGGCACCCGCCGCTCGGGCTCGTCGAGGGCCCGGCCGCGCGCCGGCTGCGCATCGGCATCGTGCTCGACTCGCCGACCGGCGCCACCGTGGACGCCGACACGCGCGCCACCGTCGAGGACACGGCGCGGGCACTGGAGAAGCTCGGCCACGAGGTCGAACCGACCACGATCGCCATCGACCGCCGGTTCGTCACCGACTTCGTCGACTACTGGAGCATGCTGGCGGCCACCATCGCCCTCGGCGGCCGGTTCGCCTTCGGCACCACCTTCCAGGTCGCCGGGCTCGACCCGTTCACGCGGGGGCTGATCGCCCGCTACAAGCGGGTGGCGCCGCGCACGCCGGCGTTCCTGCGCCGGCTGGCCAGGGTCCGGTACGACTACGCCGCCCTGTTCACCCGCCACGACGTGCTGCTCTCGCCGGTGCTCGCGCACGTCACCCCGGAGCTGGGCTGGCTCAGCCCGACCGTGCCGTTCGACCAGCTGCTCCGCCGCCTCACCGACTACGTCGCGTTCACCCCGCTCAACAACGTGGCCGGGGCACCCGCGATGTCGCTGCCCGTCGGGACGTCGACGGGTGGGCTGCCCATCGGCGTGCACCTGTCCGTCGCGCACGGCGACGAGCGGACGCTGCTGGAGCTGGCCTACGCGCTGGAGGCCGAGCGGCCGTGGCGGCGGATCCAGGACTGACCCGTCACACGGCGCCGAACTGGCGGTCCCCCGCGTCGCCCAGCCCGGGGACGATGTACGCCGAGTCGTTGAGGCGCTCGTCGACGCTCGCCGTCACGACACGGACGGGCAGCCCGCTCTTCTCCAGGTGCGCGATGCCCTCCGGGGCCGCCAGCACGCAGATCGACGTGACGTCGGTGGCGCCGCGGTCGGTGAGCAGCTTGATGGTGTGCACCATCGAGCCGCCGGTCGCGAGCATCGGGTCCAGCACGAACACCGGGCGGCCGGCGAGCGTCTCCGGCAGCGACTCCATGTACGGCGTCGGCTGGTGGGTCTCCTCGTCGCGGGCCAGCCCGACGAACCCCATCTGCGCCTCCGGCATCAGCGCCTGCGCCGCGTCCACCATGCCGAGACCGGCGCGCAGCACCGGCACCAGCAGCGGCGGGTTCGCCAGCCGGTAGCCCGTGGTGCGGGCCACCGGGGTGTGCAGCGGCGCGGTCGCCACCGGCGCGTCGGCGGTGGCCTCGTAGATCAGCATCAGGGTGAGGTCGCGCAGGGCGGCGCGGAAGGTGGCGTTGTCCGTGCGCGCGTCGCGCATCGTGGACAGGCGGGCCTTGGCGAGCGGATGATCGACGACGCGGACGTCCATGACGCGAACCGTAGAGGACCGCCACGCGGCGTCGGCCGCGGTAGGCGGACCGGAAGGATTCCCGTGAACTCAGGGGTTGCGTCGTGGGCTGGTCACCGCCGCCGACGGCGGACGGCCCGGGCAGCGGCTCCCGCGGCACCACGGTCTCCAGCGCGAGCCGGCCGCCGGGGCGCAGATGGGTGGCCGCGTCGGCGAACAACCGCACCTGGTCGTCCTGCGAACCCAGCGCGAAGATCGAGTTGAACGCGACGAACTGCGGCCCAGCTCGTCGAAGACGTCGGCCCAGCCCTCGCCGTAGCGGCGCGCGTCGAAGGCGTCCATGGCGGTGTCCACCCCACTGCGCGCCGGGGTCGGCCCGATCGTTTCGGGCATGGGCGAAAGGTTCCGTGCTCTCGGGGGTTCAGTTTGCTGATCATGGGCAGAACGTGGGCGAACGATCTTCTTGGGAACGGTTAGCCCATGATCGGCGAAGGCTGGGGGTGGTGTGGCTCGCGTGCGCCGCGGCGGGCGGCGCGGCGGCGGGGGGCGCGGCGGCGGGCGGCGCGGCGACCGGCCGGCCCCGACCCCGGCCCACGCGCGCCGATCAAGGGCAAAAGGTCGCTCGCCGGGCGCCCCGAACGACCTTTTGCCCTTGATCACCGTCCCTGCGGGGGCGGGTGACCGCGGCGGCCGCGGCCCTGGCCCGCGATCATGGGCAAACCGCGGTCAAACGATCTCCGCCAGCAACAGTTTGCCCATGATCGGCGCAGCCCGGTCCACGCGCGCCCGATACGGCCGCGAAGCGGCGCCCAGCGACCCGCTATCGGTCGCGCGGCCGCGCGTTGCCGGCGGACAGCTGCTCGCGCACCTGGTCGACGTCCCAGCGATGGTCGCCGCCGACGTCGTCAGAACCAGCCGGCCGCCGTCCGGACGTGTCAGCCGACGGCTGCGCGCTCCCGGTCGTCGTACGCCGCGCGGGCCTCGGCGATCTGGATCTGGTGCTCCTCCGTCCACACGACGAGTGCCTGGACGGTGCGGTGCAGCGTCGCGCCCATCGGGGTGAGGGCGTAGTCGACCCGGGGTGGGACGACGGGGTGGACGGTCCGGCGGACGAGCCCGTCGCGCTCCAGCTGCCGCAGGGTGACGGTGAGCATCCGCTGGCTGACCCCGTCGATGGCGCGGCGCAGCTCGGTGAACCGCATCGACCGCGACTCCAGCAGCGCGATCACGAGCAGCGACCACTTGTCGGCGATGCGGTCGAGGATCTGGCGGACCTGGCAGTCCTCGCGGGTGTCCCACTGGTGCGGGTCCCACGGCTCGGTCACCGCGCAGGAACCGGGTTCCTCGGAAGTGCCTTCTTCCACGACGGTTGATGGTGACAGATCATGTGGTCAGTTACCAGAAGGAACCAAGGGGGATGCAGTGGCGGTGTCCGTGGCCGAGCAGAGCCTGCGCAGGTGGGCTGTGCTGGCGGTGCTGTGTGGAGCGATCTTCCTCGAGGGGATCGACGTCTCGATGATGGGAGTTGCGCTGCCCGCGATGCGCGCCGAGCTGGGGCTCGGCACGGCGGAGCTGCAGTGGGTGGTGAGCGGTTACGTGCTCGGCTACGGCGGGTTCGTGCTGCTCGGCGGGCGGGCCGCCGACTTGCTAGGCAGGCGGCGGATGTTCCTCGCCTGGTTGGTGGTGTTCGTGGCGTTCTCCGGCCTGGGCGGGCTCGCCACGGAACCCTGGATGCTGATCGTGGCCAGGTTCGCGACGGGCGTGGCCGCCGCGTTCCTCACCCCCGCCGGCCTCTCGATCATCCTGACGCTGTTCGCGCAGGGCGCCGAGCGCAACCGCGCGATGCTCGTCTACGCGGGCGTCGGGGCCGGCGGCTTCTCGCTCGGCATGGTGGCCGGCGGGTTGCTGACCGCGCTGGGTTGGCGATGGGTGTTCTTCGCTCCGGTGCTGCTCGCAGCGGCGCTGCTGGGCGCGTCGGCCGTGCTGCTCCCCCGCGACGGCGCGGCGCCCACACGGCTGCGCGACCTCGACCTGGCCGGCGCCGCCACCCTGACCACCGGGATGCTCGCGCTCGTGCTCGGCATCGTGCACGCGCCGGATGTGTCGCCCCTCGTCACCATCGGCACGCTCGCCGTCGCCGCCGCACTGCTGACCGCGTTCGTGCTCGTCGAGCGCCGGTCGCGGACGCCGCTGATGCGGCTGGGCATCCTGCGCAGCGCGGCGCTGGTGCGCGCCAACCTCGGCGCGGCGGCGCTGGTCGGGCCGATGATGGGGTTCCAGTTCGTGGTCGTGCTGTACCTGCAGGAACTGCGCGGCTGGACGTCCGTCGAGACGGGGCTCGCCCTGGCCGTCGCCGGCATCGACGCGGTGCTCGCGCCGACGCTGACGCCGCTGCTCGTCCGCCGGTTCGGCGTGCTGCCGGTGGCCGCCGCGGGGCTCACCTCGGCCGTCGGCTCCTACCTGGCGTTCACCCCGCTGCGACCGGACTGGGGGTTCGTCGACGTCCTCCCGTCGATGGTGCTGCTCGGCATCGCGTTCACCCTCGCCTACGGACCACTGTCGATCGCCGCGACGGACGGCGCCGCCGAGAGCGAGGAAGGGCTGGCCAGCGCGCTGCTCACGATGTCGTTCCAGTTCGGCACCGCGATCGGCCTCGCCGTCGTGACGGCCGTCGTGGTGGCCGCCGACGCGACGCTCACGGTCGAGGCCCTGCGCGCGGGCCTCTGGGTGGCGATCGCCGGCGCAGTGCTCGGCGCGGTGGTGGTGGCGAGCGGTATCCGGCGCCGAGTACCCGCACCGGCCTGAGCCTTCCCCTACCGCACGAACCGGACGATCTCCGCGGCCAGCGCCGGGCCGGCGTCCTCCTGGAGGAAGTGTCCGGCGCCGGTGATGGTCGGGTGCTCCCGACCGGCGGCGCCGGGCAGGGCCTGCAGCAGCGGGAGCATGGGCGCGGTGATCGGGTCGCCGTCGCTGAACGCGCAGAGCAGCGGCACGTCGAGCTCGCGCAGGACGTCCCACGCCGCCCGGTTCGGGACGGTGGCGGGGTCGTCGGGCCGCGTCGGCAGGATCGTCGGCATCGCCCGCGGCCCGGCCTTGAACGTCTCGTCCGGGAACGGCGCGTCGTAGGCGGCCAACGTGGCCGCGGACAGCGGCGTCCTGCAGCCCGAGCGCACGAGCCGGGCGACGTCGAGCACCTCCGCCGTCTCGACGGCCCGCCGGAACCGCCACCACACCTCGGGCATGTCCCGGTCGCCGGTCGGCAGGCCCGTGTTCGCGGCGACGCACGCCGCGAACCGCTCGGGGTGCTCGGCGAGCAGGCGCAACCCGATCAGCCCGCCCCAGTCCTGCCCGACGACGGTCACGCCCTGCAGGTCCAGCACGTCGAACGCGAGGGCACGCACCCACTCGACGTGCCGCGCGTAGCTGTGGTCCCCGCGATCCGCAGGCTTGTCGGAGCGGCCGAACCCGACGAGGTCGGGCGCGATCGCGCGCAGCCCGGCCGCCGCGAGCACCGGCAGCATCGTCCGGTACAGGAACGACCAGGTCGGTTCGCCGTGCAACAGCAGCACCGGCGGTCCGTCGTCGGGCCCGTCTGCCACCCACGCCATGCGCAGGGTGCCCCCGTCGGGATCGGGGACCTCGGCGTACTGCGGCGCCCAGGGGAAGTCCGGGAGATCGGCGAATCGCTCGTCGGGGGTGCGGAGGATGCGCATCGGTCGATCCTCCCAGCCCGGCCGCGCACCGCGGGTTGATCACCTACCGCGATCAGTGCGACCGCAGCGACACGCGGCCGGACCACGCCGCCAGGACCGCTCGCGAAGGACCGGCGGGCCGTCCGAGCGGCTCACGAACCGATCACCCGGTTGATCACGATGAGTACTGACATCACCACAGAACTCGCACGAACGCGTCGATGCAGAACGCAACGTCCGGCATCGAGCACGCCAGGTGACCGCTGAGATCTTTCACCCTGACCCGAACGGGTGGTCTGGACCAAACACTGTGACGCCGGAGGGCCCGCCGACGCTGTACTACATGACCAGGAGGTGATCCGGTGCCGGAGAACTCGACATCCGACGAGGCGACGCTCGTTGCCGCGGCGGAGAAGCTCACGCAATGCGACGGATACGTCGTTCTCGCCGTAGACCCACAGACCGGCGAGGTCGACGCACACGGGCCCTTCGACGGGCTCACCGCCACCATCAAAGCTGATCAACTGCGCCGCGACTTCGACCGCGGTGGACTGGAAGACGTGACCGTGGGGGTCGTCCGGCTGCACTCTGCTTAATTGCCTCCGCTCCGCTCCGGCGGCCCGAAAGTTGTGCTCGCTCCGCTCCCACAACTTTCGGGGTGCGGGTGAGACCTCCCCGGGACGCGACTCCCCCTCCCGGGGGTGCGGGCGAGACCTCCCGGAACGCGACTCCCCACCGGGCGGTGCGGGGCGAAACCTCCGCGGAACCCGACTCCCCCTCCCGGGGTGCGGGCGACACCTCCCGGAACGCGACTCCCCTCCGGGGGCGCGGTCGAGACCTCCCCGGAACACGACTCCCCCACCGGGGGCGCGCGACCAACGCTCGGACGCCACGCCTCGCCGTCCACAAGCTCCCGCGCGGCTGAGGCAACCCCGCGGGTGGCACGCTCGGCCTAGACTCGCTCCCCGTGACGAGCACCGTTCCTGCTCCCCGGCCCACCGCTGACGCCGTGCCGCGAAGCGGCGGCGTCGAGGTCGGCACCGACGAGCGTTCCCTGCGGCGGTTCCTGCACGGACTGCCGGGCGTCGACCAGGTGGGACTTGAGCGCCGGTCGGCCACGCTGGCCACCCGCAGCATCAAGCAGGCGAGCAAGCGCCAGGCCATCGACCTGGCGATCTCCATGATCGACCTGACCACGCTCGAAGGCGCCGACACCCGCGGCAAGGTCGCCGCGCTGTGCGCGCAGGCCCGCCGCCCCGACCCCGAGTACCCGGACGTGCCGCCGGTCGCCGCCGTCTGCGTCTACCCCGACCTGGCCGGGTTCGCCGTGCAGCGACTGGCCGGCAGCGGGGTGAAGGTCGCCGCGGTGGCCACGGCGTTCCCGTCGGGGCGGTCGTCGCGGGAGGTCAAGCTCGCCGACACCCGGCTCGCCGTCGAGGCCGGCGCCACCGAGATCGACATGGTGATCGACCGCGGCGCGTTCCTCACCGGCCGCTACGCCGAGGTGTACGAGGAGATCGTCGCGGTGAAGGAGGCGTGCGGCAGCGCCCACCTGAAGGTGATCCTCGAGACCGGCGAGCTCGCCGGCTACGACGACGTGCGCCGCGCCTCCTGGCTCGCGCTGCTCGCCGGCGGCGACGTCATCAAGACGTCCACCGGCAAGATCAGCCCGGCCGCCACCCTGCCCGTCGTGCAGGTGATGCTGCAGGCGGTGCGCGACTGGCACCGCCTCACCGGCGAGTACCGCGGGGTGAAGGCGGCAGGCGGCATCCGTGCCGCCAAGGACGCGATCCGCCACCTCGTCGCCGTCAACGAGGTCGCCGGGCCGGCCTGGCTCACCCCCGACCTCTTCCGGTTCGGCGCCTCCTCCCTGCTCAACGACCTGCTGCGGCAGCGTCGCTTCCAGCTCACCGGCCACTACGTGGGCGCCGACCACATCGGGAGCGCGTGATGGACTGGACCTACGCACCGGCCCTGGAGAACGCCGCGATCGCCAACCTGCAGCCGACCTACCGCCCGTTCATCGACGGCGAGTTCGTCGACGGGGGCGGCGAGCCGCTCAAGACGATCAACCCGGCCACCGAGGAGGTGCTGGCCGAGGTCGGCAGCGCATCGACGGCCGACGTCGAGCGGGCCACCGCCGCCGCCCGCCGCGCCTACGAGCAGGTGTGGGGCCCGATGCCGGGCGCCGAACGGGCCAAGTACGTGTACCGGATCGCCCGGATCATGGCCGAGCGCTCGCGCGAGCTGGCCGTGCTGGAGACGCTCGACAACGGCAAGCCGATCCGCGAGTCCCGCGACGTCGACGTGCCGACGGCGTCGGCGCACCTGTTCCACCACGCCGGCTGGGCCGACAAGCTCGAGTACGCGGGGCTGGGGCCGGCGCCGAAGCCCGTCGGTGTCGTCGGCGCGGTGATCCCGTGGAACTTCCCGCTGCTCATGGCCGCGTGGAAGGTCGCGCCGGCGCTGGCGTGCGGCAACACCATCGTGCTGAAGCCGGCCGAGACGACCCCGCTCACCGCGCTCGTGCTGGCCGAGATCGCCGCCGAGGCCGGGCTGCCGCCGGGGGTCCTCAACGTGCTGCCGGGCGCAGGCGACATCGGCGCCGCCGTCGTCGGGGCAGAGGTGGACAAGGTCGCCTTCACCGGCTCCACCGAGGTCGGCCGGGAGATCCAGCGGCGCCTCGCCGGCACCGGTCGCCGGCTCACGCTGGAACTGGGCGGCAAGGCCGCCAACGTCGTGTACGCCGACGCGGCGCTCGACCAGGCCGTCGACGGCGTCGTCGACGGGATCTTCTTCAACCAGGGTCACGTGTGCTGCGCGGGGTCGCGGCTGCTGGTGCAGGAGTCGATCGCCGAGGAGTTCGCCGAGCTGCTGCACGCCCGGATCGAGACGCTGCGCGTCGGCGACCCGCTGGACAAGAACACCGACGTCGGCGCCATCAACTCGCGCGCCCAGCTGGACCGGATCGTCGACCTCGCCGCGTCCGGCGACGACGAGGGCGCCCAGCGCTGGACCAGCTCCTGCCCGCTGCCCGAGCGCGGCCTGTTCTTCCCGCCGACGGTGTTCGAGGGCGTCGAGCAGACCATGCGCATCGCCCGTGAGGAGATCTTCGGGCCGGTGCTGTCGGTGCTGACCTTCCGCACGCCGGAGGAGGCCGTGGCGAAGGCCAACAACACGCCGTACGGGCTCTCGGCGGGCGTCTGGACCGAGAAGGGCGCCAAGGCGCTCTGGACGGCGCAGCGGCTGCGTGCCGGCGTGGTGTGGACCAACACGTTCAACCGGTTCGACCCGGCGAGCCCGTTCGGCGGGTACCGCGAGTCCGGGTTCGGCCGCGAGGGTGGCCGGGCCGGGCTCGCGGCCTACCTGAAGGCCTGACGCTCAGCGGCGCCGGTAGGAGCGGCGCGCGCTGCCCACGCCCGCCAGGTACAGGGCGACGCACAGCAACCCGGCCGTGATCAGCACCTGTGCCGTGATGACGGACAGGCTGATCGAGAACAACTGGAAGATCAGCGCGATGCCGAACAGGACGGCGGCGATCAGAGCGGTCACGGGAGGCTCCTTCACAGGTGCGGGAGCACCAGGATGAGGCCGCCGGCCGAAGATCGCCGGGCCCGATGTCGTTCCGTGACCCGCGCGTCCAGGATGGACGGATGACCGATCTCCAGCACGTCGTCCACCCGGCCGGGGTCGCGCCGGGCACCGGCTACAGCCATGTGGTGAGCGGCCGCGGGCGGCTCGTCGCGATCTCCGGCCAGGTGGCCCTGGACGAAGACGGCGAGCTGGTGGGCGCGGACGACCCGGCCGCCCAAGCGACCCAGGTGTTCGCCAACATCGGTCGCTGCCTCGCCGCCGCCGACGCCACGTTCGCCGACGTCGTCAAGCTGACGTTCTTCCTCACCGACCGCGCACAGCTGCCCGCGGTGCGCGCGGCCCGCGACGCGGTGATCGACGTCGAGCGGCCGCCGGCCAGCTCGGCGGTGATCGTCGCCGGGCTGGTCCGGCCGGAGTTCCTGCTGGAGATCGAGGCGTACGCGCTGGTGGCGGACTGACCAACCGCGGGTAGCCTCGCCCCGTGAGCACCCCCACCGACGCCCGCGTGCCCGTCGCGAAGACGTACAAGCTCTACGTGGGCGGCGCGTTCCCCCGCTCCGAGTCGGGCCGCAGCTACCCGGTGCACAGCACGAAGGGGGCGTTGCTCGCGCATGCCGCGCAGGCGTCCCGCAAGGACGTGCGCGACGCCGTCGCCGCCGCGGTGGCCGCGGGCAGGGGCTGGGCGGGGGCGACGGGCTACAACCGCGGGCAGGTGCTCTACCGGGTCGCGGAGATGATGCAGGCGCGGCACGACCAGTTCGCCGACGACGTCGTCGCGGCGGAGGGCGTGAGCCGGCGCAGGGCGACGTCGCTCGTCGACGCCGCGATCGACCGCTGGGTCTGGTACGCGGGCTGGACGGACAAGCTGGCGAGCGTGCTCGGTTCGGTGAACTCGGTGGCCGGCCCGTTCGTCAACTTCTCCACCCCGGAGCCGACGGGCGTGGTGGCGGTGCTGGCTCCGCAGGAGTCGGCGCTGCTCGGCCTGGTGGACGTGCTCGCGCCGGTGCTGGCCGCCGGCTGCACGGCCGTGGTGGTGTCGTCGTGGGAGCGGCCGCTGCCGGCGATCGGGCTGGCCGAGGTGCTCGCGACGTCCGACGTGCCCGGCGGCGTCGCGAACCTGCTCACCGGGAGCGCGGCCGAGCTGGGTCCGTGGCTCGCGGCGCACGAGGACGTCGCCGCGATCGACCTGGTCGGCGCGCCGGAGGACGCTGCGGCGACGCTGGAGGAGGCGGCCGCCGCGTCGGTGAAGCGGGTGCTGCCCCGCCCGGCGACCGAGCCGGATCCCACCGCCGTGCCGTCGCTCGCGCGGCTGCGCACGTACTGCGAGATCAAGACGGTCTGGCACCCGGTCGGGCGCTGAACGGGGCCTACTACGCTGGTCCGCCGTGGCCAGCGACATCGTCCCGATCCAGCTCTCCCTCACCGACGGGGACCTCGTCACCCTGTGGGCGCCGCGGTGGCGCGAGGACGGCGAGGAGTGGGAGGCGTTCCTCGGTGACGACGACAACCTCTTCGCCTTTCCCGAGGTCACCCAGCTCGCGGCCTTCGTGCGCACCGCTACGGGGCACGACCTGCTCGACCACCCGTCGTGGTCGGTGGTGCCGCAGCTGGGCGTCGACGAGCTGATCCCCGACGACACCCGCAGCTACGACATCATCGGTGTGCCGGAGGTGGTCGCCGAGGACCCCGACACGTGGACGATCGGGGAGCTGTCGGAGATCACCGACATGCTGCGCTCGATCGCGGAGGTCTGCGAGCTCGACGCCGTCGACGAGGTGCTCGGCGCCGCACCGGCGTTCGGGATGCTGCACCAGGGCACGCTGCCGTTCGCGGGCCGTGAGGGCGCGCGGCTGTGGGCCCAGCTCGTGGATGTCGTGGCCAAGCGCTGGGACGAGGTCGTCGATGCGCTGGACGGGCTGGTGCGCACACCGTCCGTGGACGCGGCGGCGCTGGCGGCAGCGGAGAAGGAGCTCGCCGCGCAGCAGGTCGCGGTCGCCGACGCCGACCCGGCGACAGCGGCGGTCGACGCCTCCGACGACGAGGACGAGCTCGACGACGACGCGGAGCCGGCGGGTGAGCGCACGCCCACGTTCTGGGAGGAGGTCGGCATCGACCCGATCCGGATCGCCACCGACACCGCCGAGTACGTGTCGCTGCGCTGCTACCTCAACGACAAGGCGGTCTTCCTCGGCAGCGGCGGCAGGATCGACGTCTTCCCGAACGGGCGTGCGCTGCTGCGCTGGATCGTGGAGGAGTCCGACGAGGCGAACGCGCTCGCCGTCGCGTCGACCTGGCCGGAGGTCGTCGACGCGGCCACGTCCGGCGATCTCGACGTCACCGTCGAGGACATGAACTCCTACTCCCTCGTCGGGCTCGCGTCCGACATCGCCGCCGGCACGCTCGACGTGGACGCCACCCAGCTGGAGCTGGCGTGCGAGCTGCTCGTCGACGTCGGCGACTGGGTGGGCGACGACGAGGCCCGCCGGGCGCTCGCGGAATCGCAGCCGCTGGGCTGGCTGGTGTCGTTCCTGGTGCGGCCCGACCCGACGCGGCTGGCGCCGAGCCCACCGTTCACGGCGGAGTCGAAGCGGTTCCGCGAGCTGACCGACGACCTGGTGGCCCGGCTGCGCCCGCACTGAGCGGCTCGGGGTTTGCGGTGATCAAGGGCAGAAGGTCGTTCTTGATCGATGCCGGAACGACATTCTGCCCTTGATCACGGCCACCTCGCCCGGCCGGCTACGGCGTGAGCCCCGCCTCCCGGGCCAGCAACCCCAGCTGGGTGCGGTTGCTCGCGCCGACCTTGTCCAGCGCGCGCGAGACGTACCCCTTCACCGTTGCCTCGGTGAGGAACAGCCGCTTGCCGACCTCCGCGTTGGAGCAGCCCTCGCCGAGCAGGGCCACGACCTCGCGCTCGCGGTCGGTCAGGGCCTCCAGACGGGCCAACGCCCGCCGCCGCGCCGACGCCTGCGACGCCGAGCGCCCGACGAGCTTCTGGGCCGCCGACCGCGACAGCACGGTGTGCCCCTGCGCCGCCACCCGCACCAGGCCGACGAGCTCGTCCGGCGGCGTGGACTTGAGCAGGTAGCCGGCCGCCCCGGCGCGCAGCGCGCGGTGGACGTGCTCGTCGCCGTCGAACGTCGTCAGCGCCACGACGGGCGGCGCGTCCGGCCGGCCGGTGATCCGCGAGGTGGCGGTGATGCCGTCGACGCCGGGCATGCGCAGGTCCATCAGCACCAGGTCGGGACGGAACCGCAGCACCGCCTCCACGGCTTCGGCACCGTCGGACGCCGTGGCCACCACCTCGATGCCGTCGGCGGCGCCCAGGATGGTGGAGAGGTGCGCGCACACCATCGGCTCGTCGTCGACGACGAGCACGGACACGGTCATGCCGGCACCACCGGCAGCTGCGCCCGCACCGCGAACCCGCCGCCGCTGCGCGGGCCGGCGTGCAGCTCCCCGCCCAGCAGCTCGACGCGTTCGCGCAGGCCGTGCAGGCCCCGGCCGGAACCGGAGCCGGCCAGCGCTGGATCGGCCGCCGCGGTGGGCGCGGTGTTCTCCACGAGCACCGTCACCGCGTCCGGCGCGTAGCGGACGTCCACGCACACCTCTCCTCCCGGCGCGTGCTTGTGCACGTTCGTCAGCGCCTCCTGGACCACGCGGTGCGCGGTGCGGGCCACCGCGACCGGTACGCCGTCGGCGTCGCCGCTGCGGTGCAGGCGCACCTCCACCCCGGCGGCGACGGAGGCGTCGACGAGCTCCGCCAGGTCGGTGCGGGGCGCCGCCGGCCCGACGGCGGGTGAGGCGCCCTCGCGCTCGCCGCCGAACACCCCGACGATGCCGCGCAGCTCGTCGAGGGCCTGGCGGCCGGCCTCGCGCAGCCCCGCCGCGGCTGCGCGGGTGGCCGGGTCGCGCGCGGTGACCTCCAGCGCGCCCGCCTGCAGCACCATCAGGCTCACCCGGTGGGTGACGACGTCGTGCATCTCGGCGGCGAGCCGGGCCCGCTCCTCCGCGCGCCCCTCCTCCGCGGCCCGCGCAGCCTTCTCGCGCAGTTCGGCGAGCAGCTCGGCGCGCGCGGCGAAGTAGCGGGCGAGCAGCGCCGGCACCACGGTGTAGAGCAGGCCGAGGGGGATCGTGTCCCACGCCGGCGTCCACGGCCGGGTCGCCAGCAGCACCAGCGCCGCCGTCACCGCCCACGTGGCGCGGCGTCGCGGGAACCGGCTCCACAGGGTGTAGATCAGCGCGCCGACCGTGCCCAGCGTGAGCGGGTCGCCGGTCAGCACCGGCGTCGGCACGAGCACCCCCGGCGAGACCAGCTCGGACACCTGGATGAGCACCGAACCGGCGACCACCAGCCCGGCCACGACGAACGGGAAGCGCGGGACGGCGAGGAGCGCGATGTCGAGCGCGAGCCGCAGCGCCAGCCCGGCTTCCGGCCCCCATGGGCCGGTCGTCCGCGAGCCCAGGACGTAGACCAGGAGGTCGACGGCGGCGAGGAGCGATGCGTACAGCACGACGAGGACGCCCACCGCGATCCGCCGCCAGTTCCGCACGATCATCACGGTAGCCCGGCCACCGCGGTCCGGGCACGACCTCGGGAGGGGGTCGACACCTACTTCCGTCGTACCCCCGCCCGACTGGCAGTGCTGCCATCGGAGCAGGTCAGAACGGTTGCATCGGGATCATGACGACGTTCGCCCGCGGCCCGGTCCTCGCGATCGCCACAGCCGTCGGTGCCGTGCTGGCCGTGGCCAGCACCCGCGGCACGTACTTCTTCGACGAGCTGTACTTCCTGATGGCCGGGCGGGAGCACCTGGCGTGGGGGTACTTCGACCAGCCACCCCTGGTGCCCGCCCTCGCCGCGGCCCTCGACCGGCTGGCGCCGGGTTCGCTGCTGGTGTTCCGGCTGCCCGTCACGCTCGGCGCCGCCGCGATGGTGGTGCTGGCGGCGGCCATCGCCGGGGAGCTCGGCGGCAGCCGGAGCGCGCAGGTGTGGGCGGCCGTCGCCGTCGCGGTGTCGGAGGTGTCGATCTTCAGCCACTGGCTCGGGACCTACACTCTCGACCCCCTGTGGTGGACGGTGATCCTCTGGCTCGTGGCGCGCTGGGTGCGCGTGCGCGACGACCGGCTGCTGCTGGTCGCCGGCGTCGTGACCGGCCTGTCGTTGAACACGAAGTTCCTCGTTCCGGCGCTGTGGGCGGCCGTCGTCGTCGCGGTGGCGCTGTGCGGGCCGCGGGAGCTGCTGCGGCGGCCGGCGCTGTGGGTCGGCGGGCTGGTCGCGGTCGCGATGGCCGTGCCGACGCTGCTCTGGCAGGCCGCCCACGGCTGGCCGTACCTGCAGATGGGTGAGGTGGTGCGGGCCGAGTTCGAGGGGCCGGTGGGCTTCGCCGCCGGCGCTGCGCTGGCTTTCGGGTTGCCGGGCCTGGGGCTCGCCGTGCTCGGGCTGGTGCGTCCGCCGCGCCCGCACGCGTGGCTCGCCGTCACCGGGGCGCTGGTGATCGTCGCGGTCCTCGCGCTGCACGGCCGCTCCTACTACGTGCTGTCGCTGGTGCCGGCGCTCGCCGCGCTGGGTGCGGTGACGGTCCGCCGCTGGACCGGCGTCGCCCGCGTCGTCGGGTGCGTGGCGGCGGTCGTCTCCGCGGCCGGGGTGCTCGTCACGGTGCCGGTGCTGCCGCAGTCCGTGATCGAGGCGGCCCCCGGCCTCCCCGCGCACGGGATGCAGGAGGGCGAGCGGTCGATGCTGCCCGCCGCCGCCGCCGGCGCGGCCGCCTGGGCGACGGTGCCGGCCACCGACCGCGCGCACACCGTCGTGCTGGCCCAGATCTACCCGCTCGCCGCGGCCGTCGAGAGCCGGGGCGTGCCGACGTGGAGCCCGCACCGCGGCTACGGCTACTTCGCCCCGCCCCCGGACTCCGCCACGGACGTGCTCTGGCTCGGTCTCGACGCACCCCCGCCGGCGCTGACCGAGCACTTCGGGTCGTGCGCCGAACTGCCCGGGGACGGCCTGCAGGTGTGGCGGTGCAGCGAACGCAGCGGCTCGTGGGGGCAGTGGTGGCCGGGCCTCCGCACCCGGTAGGCGGGCCTACGCCTGCAGCGCCGCGTACCCCGGCTTGATCACGTCGTTGATCAGGGCCAGACGCTCGTCGAAGCGCAGGAACGCCGACTTCATCGCGTTGACCGTGAACCACTGCAGGTCGGCCCAGTCGTACCCGAACGTCTCGACGAGCGCGGCGAGCTCGCTGGTCATCGAGACCCCGGACATGAGCCGGTTGTCCGTGTTGACGGTGACCCGGAACTTCAGCTTCGCCAGCAGCCCGATGGGGTGCTCGGCGATCGACTTGGCCGCGCCGGTGTCGATGTTGGACGTCGGGCACATCTCGAGCGGGATCCGCATGTCGCGCACGTAGGCGGCGAGCCGGCCGAGCTGCGCGTTGCCGTCGTCGTCGACGGTGATGTCGTCGACGATGCGCACGCCGTGGCCGAGCCGGTCGGCGCCGCACCACTGCAGCGCCTCCCAGATCGACGGCAGCCCGAAGGCCTCGCCGGCGTGGATGGTGAAGTGCGCGTTCTGCTGGCGCATGTACTCGAACGCGTCGAGGTGACGGGTGGGCGGGAACCCGGCCTCGGCGCCGGCGATGTCGAACCCGACGACGCCGGTGTCGCGGTAGCGCACGGCCAGCTCCGCGATCTCCAGCGAGCGGGCCGCGTGCCGCATGGCCGTGAGCAGGCACCCGACACGGATGCGCCGCCCGCGGGCCCGCGCGTTGGCGGTGCCCTGCCGGAACCCCTCCAGCACCGCCTCGACGACGGCGTCGAGCGCGAGACCCTGCTCGGTGTGCAGTTCGGGGGCGAAGCGGACCTCGGCGTAGACGACGCCGTCGTCGGCGAGGTCCTCCGCGCATTCGGCGGCGACGCGGACCAGCGCATCGGCGTGCTGCATGACGCCGACGGTGTGGCTGAACGTCTCGAGGTAGCGCACCAGCGAGCCGGAGTGGGCGGCGGCGTGGAACCATTCGCCCAGCACGTTCGAGTCACCCGGGGGCAACTGCGTGTAACCGAAACGGTCGGCGAGTTCGATCACCGTGGAGGGCCGTAACCCGCCATCCAGGTGATCGTGCAGAAGTACCTTCGGCGCATCACGGATCGTGTCCGTGGTCAGCGGAACAGCCACAATCGGCCACGCTAGGACATCACGCAACCGGGCGGAGAGCAGGCCGATCGGGCGTGCTCCGATCGGCGTAATGGCCACTCGAATGGGGGTGCCTGCGAACGCTCTGCGGTGCTCGATACGCTTTGTGTCGCACGACTGGTGCAACCCCCGGCTCAGAGGAAGCTCCCCCGCCCATGAGCAACGACGCAGTCTCCTTCGACCGCATGCGCGGCATGTTGATGCGTGCCGCGGAGATCCGCGACAGCGAGCAGCAGCAGATCTTCGACTCGCTCGACGAGATCCACGCCCGGCTCGCGGCGCTCGACGCGCTCGGCACGATGCGCAAGCGGCTGTCCGAGCTGCCGGACCGCACCGAGGTCAGCGTGCTCGCCGAGCGGCTCGACGAGACCGTCGCCAAGCTCGACGCACAGGACGCCGCGGTCGCGTCGATCGGCCGCGCGATCGAGGCGCTGCCCGACAAGCTGGCCAAGTCGTTCGCCCAGCTCGACGGCCGCCTCGACGGCATGGCCGGGCGCATGGAGGGCATCTCCGGCCGCATGGACGGGCTGGACGACCGCCTCGGCGGCCTGCACAAGCGCCTCGACGACCTGGACAACCGGCTCGACCGCCACGAGATGCGGCTCGACGCCATGCCCACCTCGGTCGGCACGCCCATCAAGGAGCGCATCGAGCAGGTCGAGCGCTTCGTGCGGGAGCAGCTCGCGGCCACCGCGTCGTCCGTCGACGAGACGGGCGAGGGCCTGCGCAACCTGCTGGGCGACACCTCGGTGGGTCTGCACCGGCGCCTCGAGGAGCTGGCGGCCCGCCCGGCCGTCGACCCGACCGAGCCGTTGAACTCGATCACCGCCAAGCTGGAGACGCTCGCCGGCCGGCTCGACGCGATCGAGCAGGACCTGGAGAAGCGGCTCGGCAGCATCGACTCCTCGCTCGAGGCTCGTCCCGACACCCCGTCGATCAAGTCGCTGGTGGCGCGCGCCAACGAGGAGAGCGAGCGGCGCACCGCCGGCCAGCTCGACGAGGCCATGGCCACGTTCGCGGAGCTCATCCTGGGCCGCGGCCCGGGCGTGCAGCAGCCGCCGCCCCCGCCCCGCCCGGCCGCCCGCCGGTCGCGCAAGGTCGCGGTGAAGAGCTCCAACGGCGCGAGCGCCGCCGACACGATCGTCGACGATCCCGACGACTGATCCGTCGTAGTCACCACGAAGGCCGGGCCCACGGGTCCGGCCTTCGTCGTTCCGGCGTCACACAGCGCGCGGCCACGTCACACAGGTTGGGCGGTGTGTGAAGTGGCCGCGCGGTGTGTGACGTCCGCGGGTGAGCGGCTGCCACGCGTCCGGTAGCGGCCCGGCGTCGTGCCGACGACCGCGGTGAACGCCGCGATGAACCCGCTCGGGTTGGCCCATCCGCAGGCGGCGGCGGTGCGGGTGGTGTCGTGGCCGTCCGCGAGCAGGACGAGCGCGTGGTAGATGCGCAGCTGGGTGCGCCACTCGTAGAACGTCATGCCGAGCTCGCTGCGGAAGAGCCGGCTGAGCGTGCGGGTGCTGGCGCCGACGGCCCGCCCGAGCTCCGCCAGCGACGCGGTGTCGGCGGGGTTCGCGGACAGGATGCGGGCGATGGCCCGCAGCCGGTCGTCGCGAGGTTCGGGCAGGTGCAACGGACGTTGGTCGGCCTCGTGCACCTCGTCGACGAGCACCCGCTGCAGGCGTGAACGTGCGGACCGGCGGTAGCCGGCTCCGGCGGGGCCGGTGAGGGCGAGCAGCACCTCGCGGGCGAGGTCGGACACCAGGAACACGGCCGGACGGTCCGGCAGCAGCCGGGCCAGCGAGGGCGGGAGGAAGACGATCCGCATGTCGGTGTCGCCGTGGGCGCGGTGGCGGTGGGCGAACCCGGCGGGCGTCCACGCGACCTGGTCGGCTGGCACGATCGACGTGCCGCGCTCGGTGTGCACCGCCAGCACGCCGCGCGCGGCGTAGACGAGGTGGCCGCGCGCGTGCGCCTGCTCCGAGCCGACCCCGCCGGACGGCCACAGGTGCCGCCCACCCGACGGCCACACGGACGACGCCACGCCGTCGGGAGCGTGGCGGCGAGCGGGCATCGGTTGGCATTCTATCGGTGGTCGGCCACTCGGCAGGCCGGTCAAGCTGACGGCATGACGACGTTCGTGCTCGTTCCCGGTGGTTGGCGCGGTGGCTGGTCGTTCGAGGCGGTGACTCCCTTGCTGGAGCAGGCCGGGCACACCGTGCACGCGCTGACCCCGACCGGGCTGCGACCCGACGACGACGTCGCGACGGTCGCTGCCGCCAACCTCGACACGCACGCCGACGACGTGCTGCGGCTCCTCGACCGCGCGCAGATCACCGACGCGACGCTGGTCGGGCACAGCTACGGCGGGATGGTGATCGCGGCGGCGGCCGACCGTGCCGGCGGACGGGTGTCGCGCCTCGTCCACCTCGACGCCTACGTGCCGCGCGACGGCGAGTCGTGCTGGTCGGCGACGACCGAGCGCTACCGGCAGCGGTTCATCGCCGGCGCGGCAGCCACCGGCTTCTCCGTGCAGCCGCCGGCCGGCTCCGACCCGCGCACCCGCCCGCACCCGCTGGCGTCGTTCGTGCAGGCGGTCCGGCTCACGGGCGTTGCCGAGCGGGTGCCGCGTCGCGAGTTCGTCTTCTGCTCGGGCTGGGACGGCAGCCCGTTCACCGAGGTCCGCGCGCGCCTGGTGCAAGACCCGGGCTGGCAGGTGCACGACCTCCCGACGGGCCACGACGCGATGAAGGAAGCTCCGGATGCGGTCGCCTCGCTCCTGCTCGCCGGCCCCGACGTCACACAGCGCGCGGCCACCGCACACACCGCGCAACCTGTGTGAGGCGGCCGCAACCTGTGTGACGTCGTCAGTGGAGGGTGTCGTGCACCAGGCGACGCGCTGCCGGCGGGGCGTCCGTGACCACATCGGTGAGCAGCGCGCGGGCGCCCGCGACCGCGTCGGGGGTGTCGGTGTGCAGCTGCAGCAGCGGCTGGCCGGCCTCGACCGGCGCCCCGTGCTCCACGAGGAGCCGCACGCCGGCCCCGGCCTGCACGGCGTCCTCCTTGCGGGCGCGGCCGGCGCCCAGCCGCCACGCCGCCACGCCGACGGCGAGCGCGTCGAACGCGGCGTACCCGGAGCGGTCCGCCACCAGGTCCTCGACGTGCGTCGCGACGGGCAGCGGCGCCGCCGGGTCGCCGCCCTGCGCCGCGATCATCCGCTCCCACACGGCGTAGGCCTCACCGGAGGCGAGCACGGCGGCCGGATCCGCGTCGATCTTCGCCAGCGCGAGCATCTCGCGGGCCAGCGCCACCGTCAGCTCGACGACGTCGGCAGGCCCGCCGCCGCGCAGCACCTCGACCGACTCCTCGACCTCCAGCGCGTTGCCGACCGCACGCCCGAGCGGCACCGTCATGTCGGTGAGCAGGGCGGTGGTCGCGAGGCCGTGGGCGCCGCCCAGCTCGACCATGGTGGCGGCCAGCTCGCGCGCCGACTCCTCGGTCTTCATGAACGCGCCCGAGCCGACCTTCACGTCCAGCACCAGCCCGCTCGTGCCCTCCGCGATCTTCTTGCTCATGATCGAGCTGGCGATCAGCGGGATGGCCTCGACGGTGCCCGTGACGTCGCGCAGCGCGTAGAGCTTGCGGTCGGCCGGGGCGAGCGTCGGGGTGGTCGCGCAGATGACGGCGCCGACGTCGGCGAGCTGGGCGGTGATCTCCTCCAGCGACAGCGACGCCCGCCAGCCCGGGATCGCCTCCAGCTTGTCGAGGGTGCCGCCGGTGTGGCCGAGCCCGCGGCCGGACAGCTGCGGCACCGCCGCCCCGCACGCGGCGACCAGCGGCGCCAGCGGCAACGTGATCTTGTCGCCGACGCCACCGGTGGAGTGCTTGTCCACGAGCGGACGCCCGAGGTCGCCGAACTCCAGCACCTCACCGGAGTCGATCATCGCCTGCGTCCAGCGCGCGATCTCGGCCGCGTCCATGCCGTTGAGCAGGATGGCCATGGCCAGCGCGGACATCTGCTCGTCGGCGACGTCGCCGCGGGTGTACGCGGCGATCACCCAGTCGATCTGCTCGTCGGAGAGACGGGCGCGATCGCGCTTGGCCATGATCACGTCACGGGCACTGAAGCTCACCGGACGACGGTAGCGCGCCGACCTCGCAGACCTTGAACACACGTCGCAGAGGTTCGAACCTCTGCGAGGTCGGCCCAACCTCTGCGAAGTCGGGCCGGGGCGCGTCAGGATGCGGCCGTTGCGCCGCCGTCCACCGGGAGGACGGTGCCCGTCACCTGGGTCGCGCCGACCAGGTAGGCGATCGCCGCCGCCACATCGGTGGCCGCCGCGATCCTGCCCGTCGGCAGCTGGCCGGCGATCGCCTCGAACTGCTGCTCGCGCTGCTCCGGCGGCAGGAACGACCACCACGGCGTGTCGACGACGCCCGGCGAGACGGCGTTGACGCGCACCGGCGCCAGCTCCACGGCCAGCGGGCCGACCATCCGCTCGACGGCGCCGTTCGCGGCCGCGAGGACGGCGGTGCCGGGCAGCGCGGCCCGCGCGCTGGCCGCCGACACGAGCGTGACCGAGCCGGTGACCTGCGCGTACCGGAGCGCCGTCAGGTACCCGATCACCTTGCCCGTGAAGGCCTCGCGCACCGCGTCGGCGGAGAGCCCGCGCAGCGGTCCGAGCGCACCCGCTCCGCCGCTGAACGCGAGGACCAGGTGATCCACCGGCCCGGTGCGCTCCAGGAAGGCCGCGACCTGCTCCTCGTCGGTGCCGTCGACCTGCTCGGCGCTCGTGACGCGGTCCTTGACGGCGGCGAGCTTCTCCGGGTCCCGCCCGGTGACGATCACCTCGGCGCCGCCCGCGGCCAGCAGTTCGGCCGTGGCCAGTCCGATCCCGGACGTGCCACCCATGACGATCACGCGCATGACTTCTCCTTACTAAGACGCTACGTCTCGAAATTAACCGAGACGCGGCGTCTTGTAAAGTGGCGCGCATGGGCAGGCGACGCAGCGAGGAGACTCGGCACGCGATCCTCGCCGCCGCGCTCGACGAGCTCACCGAACGCGGGTACGCCGGGCTCACGATCGAGGGCATCGCCGCCCGCGCCGGCTCCGGCAAGCAGACGATCTACCGGTGGTGGCCGTCGCTCGCCGACGTCGTGCTGGACGCGATGCTGGAACGGGCCGCCGACCTGATCCCCGACCCGGCCACCGGCACGCTGGCCGGTGACCTGCGCGAGTTCGTCACCGCCACCTTCCGGCAGGGTCCGCCGCAGCGCGAGATCCTGAGCGGTCTGATGGCACAAGCCGTGCTGGACCCGGATTTCGCCGCGGCCTTCCGCGAACGGTTCATCACGGCCCGCCGGACCGCGCTGCGGGCCGTGCTGGACCGCGCCGCGCTCGATCCCGACGTCGACCCCGAGCTGCTCGTCGACGTCGTGTTCGGCGTCCTGTGGTACCGGCTGCTCGTCGGCCACGCCCCGCTCGACGACGCCGAGGGCGAGGCGCTCGCCGAACTGGTCGTCCGGGCGGCTCAGCCCGGCAGGTGCTCCGGGCCGAACGCCTCCGGCAGCACCTCCGACATCGGGATGGGCCCGCGCGGGGAGTCCACCAGGCAGTCCGGGCCGCCGAACTCGTAGATCACCTGCCGGCAGCGTCCGCACGGCATCAGCAGCTCGCCCGTGCCCGAGCGGCACGCGACGGCCACGAACCGGCCGCCGCCGGTCAGCCGCAGCTGCCCGGCCATCGTGACCTCGGCGCACACCCCGAGCCCGTACGACGCGTTCTCGACGTTGCAGCCGCGCACCACGCGCCCGTCGTCACAGATCGCAGCCGCGCCCACGTTCAGGTGCGAGTACGGGGCGTACGCCGAGCCGGCGGCCTCCACCGCGGCGGCCCGCAGCGCGGGCCAGTCGACGTCAGTCACCCTCACCTCTCCGGTACTCCATCCCGTCGGCCTCGGGTGGTCGCAGCCGTTGCGACGCCACGGCCAGCACCAGCAGCGTCACGATCTGCGGCGCGAACGCGGCGAACTGGCTGGGGATCGTGTCGACGAAGAAGTACACGAGGTAGACGACCAGGCCGGCGGCCAGCGCGGCGACCGCGGCGAGCCAGTTGCGCTGCACGAACCACAGGACCGCCACCAGCACGGCGACGATCGTGCCGCCGTAGAGCAGGGCGTGCACGGCATCGCCGCCGGCCCGCAGCTGCAGGCCGTCGACGTAGCCGAAGAGCGCCGAGCCGGCCAGCAACCCACCGGGTCGCCAGTTGCCGAAGATCATCGCAGCGAGGCCGATGTAGCCGCGCCCGCCGGTCTGACCCTCCAGGTAGCCCAGCTGGCCCGGGTTGAGCACGAGCGCGGCACCGCCGAGCCCGGCCAGCAGGCCCGACACGACGACCGCGGCGTACTTGTGCGCGTACACCGAGACGCCGAGCGACTCGGCCGCCACCGGGTTCTCCCCGCAGGCGCGCACGCGCAGCCCGAACGCCGTGCGCCACAGCACCAGGTACGTGACCGGCACGGCGAGCACGCCGAGCAGCACCGTCGGCGTCAGGCCGGAGAGCAGGCCCTGCAGGATCCCGGCCACGTCGGTGACGAAGACGGTGTTGCTCTTCACGAGCCCGTCCAGCGCGTCGGTGAGCGGGGTGATCGTGAACGCGTCGAACCCCTTGAGCGGTGGCGACTGCCGCGGGTTGGCCGAGATCGGCAGGAACACCAGCGTCGAGAGGTACTTCGTGACACCCGCCCCGAGCAGGGTGATCGCGACGCCGGAGACGATGTGGTTGACGCCGAACGACACCGTCGCCACAGCGTGCAGCAGGCCGCCCAGCGCCCCGAGCAGGGCCCCGACGAGCAGAGCCGCCCATGGCCCCCACTGGTAGCCGGCCCAGGCGGCGCCCCAGGTGCCGAGGATCATCATGCCCTCGAGCCCCAGGTTGATCACGCCGGAGCGCTCGGCCCACAGGCCGCCGAGGCCGGCGAACAGGATCGGCAGCAGCAGCTGCAGCGCGGCCTGCGCGGTGCCGGCCGAGGTGAGCTGCAGCTGCCCGGTCAGCGTCGCCACGATCGACAGGACGAGCAGCCCGACGAACACGACGAGCATCGAGACCGCCCAGCTCGGCAGCCGGCGGCGGGCGGGCGCCTTCTCCAGGGTCGTCACGACGCCGCCCCCTCCGCCACCGGCGCGTTCTGCGCCCGCAGCTCGGCGGCGACCCGGCGCTGCTCGGCGGCCAACGAGTAGCGGCGCACGATCTCGTACGCCACGACCACCGACAGCACGATCACCCCTTGCATGATCAGCACGATCTCGCGCGGCACCCCGATGTTGTCCAGCGCCAGCGCCGACTTGTCGAGGAACGCCCACAGCAGCGCACCGATCGCGATGCCGCCGGGGTGGTTGCGGCCCAGCAGCGCGATCGCGATGCCGGTGAACCCGTACCCCTGCGGGGCGACGATCGTGTACACGTGCTCGCGGCCGAGCACCTCGGGCAGCCCGATCAGGCCCGCCACCGCGCCCGACATCAGCATCGCGATCAGCACCATGCGGCGCGCGTCGACGCCGCCCGCCGTGGCCGCCGTCGGCGACTCCCCGGAGGCGGTGAGCTCGAACCCGAACCGGGTGCGGCCCAGCAGGAACCAGTAGCCGAGACCGAGCGCCGCGGCCACGACGACCATGCCGAAGATCGTGCCCCCGGAGCCGAGGCTGATCCCCGGGAACCAGCCGCTCGGGGCGATCGGCGGCGTCGAGATGTTGTTGCCCTGCACGACGCCGAACGCGTCCGGGCTGATGAGGAACGCGATCGCGCCGGTGGCGACGGCGTTCAGCATGATCGTCGAAATGACCTCGCTGACGCCCCGGTAGGCCTTCAGCAGCGCCGGGACGAGCGCCCACAGCATGCCGACGACCGCACCGGTCACCAGGATCACGATCACGTGCAGCACCGGCGGCAGCGGCAGCAGCCCGCCGACGATCGCCGCGACGCACGCCGCGATGCGGAACTGGCCCTCGACGCCGATGTTGAACAGCTTCATCTTGAAGCCGACGGCCACGGCGAGACCCGCGATGTAGTAGACGGCGCCGGTGTTGAGCACGTCGACGGCGGTGGTGCCGGTGCCGAGCTGGGTGACCATCACGGCGAGCGCGGCGCCCGGGTTGTCGCCGGAGATCAGCAGCGCGATCGAGCTCAGCAGTGCAGCGAAGACGACGGCGAGCAGCGGCGGCACGATCGCCGTACGCAGGCGGCTCACGAGCCCCCCTCCTTCCGCTCACGCACACGTTCGTGCGGCCACGCACATGTCCGGACGTGTGCGTCGGCACATGACGCTGTGCGCGGGCTCATGAGTCGGCCCCGGTCATCGCGGCGCCCAGTTGCTCCGGCGTCACCGTGGCCGGGTCGGCGTCCGCAACCAGGCGGCCGCGCAGCATCACCTTGATCGTGTCGGACAGGCCGATCAGCTCGTCGAGGTCGGCGCTGATCAGCAGCACCGCGAGCCCGCGGGCCCTGGCCGCGCGCAGCTCGTCCCAGATCCCGGCCTGCGCGCCGACGTCGACGCCCCGGGTCGGGTGCGAGGCGATGAGCAGCTTCGGGTTGCCGGAGAGCTCACGGCCGATGACGAGCTTCTGCTGGTTGCCGCCCGACAGCGCGGCCGCCGGCACGTCGACGCCCGGGGTGCGCACGTCGAACTCCTCGACGATCCGCTCGGTGTCGCGGCGCGCGGCTGCCCGGTTGATCAGGCCGATGAGGCCACGGCGGGCCACCGGCGGACGGGTCTGGTAGCCGAGCACCCGGTTGGCCCACAGCGGCTGGGTGGCGAGCAGCGCGTGCCGCGTGCGGTCCTCGGGGATGTAACCGATGCCGGCCTCCCGGCGCTCCAGCGTGCTAGCCTTGGTGATGTCGCGCGCGGTGGCGGAGTTGCCGAGCTTGACCGCGCCGCCGTCGGCCCGGCGCATCCCCATGATCGTCTCGACGAGCTCGGTCTGCCCGTTGCCCTCGACGCCGGCGATGCCGAGGACCTCGCCCTCGTGCACGACGAGGTCGATCCCGTCGAGCAGCGCGGCGCCGCCGGGGGCCAGCAGGCGCAGCCCTTCGACGCGCAGGACCTCGCGGTCGGTGACGGTGGAGTCGCGGGTCTCCGGGCTGGGCAGCTCGCTGCCGACCATCATCTCGGCCAGCTTGCGGGTCGTGACCTGCCGCGGGTCGGCCGTGCCGACGTAGGTCCCGCGGCGGATCACCGTGATCGAGTCGGCGATGGCGCGCACCTCGTCGAGCTTGTGGGAGATGAACAGGAACGTGTACCCGTCGGCCTGCATGCCGCGGATGGTGGCGAACAGGTCGTCCACCTCCTGCGGCACGAGCACGGCGGTCGGCTCGTCCAGGATCACGATCTTCGCGCCGCGGTAGAGCACCTTGATGATCTCGCAGCGCTGCCGGTCGGCCACGCCGAGGCTCTCCACCAGCGTGTCGGGATCGTCGTCGAGCCCGACGGTGGTGGCGAGCTCGGCGATGCGGGCCTTCGCCTTCGCGCCGATGCCGAGCTGCGCCTCCGCGCCGAGCAGCACGTTCTCGGCGATCGTCAGGTTGTCGGCCAGCATGAAGTGCTGGTGCACCATGCCGATGCCGACCTTGATCGCGTCGGACGGCGAGCGGAAGGTGACCTGCTCACCGTTGACCGAGATCGTGCCCTCGTCGGGTCGCTGCTGGCCGTAGAGGATTTTCATGAGGGTCGACTTGCCCGCGCCGTTCTCCCCGCACAGCGCGTGCACCTCCCCCTGGCGCACCCTCAGGTCGATGTCGCGGTTGGCGACGACGCCCGGGAACCGCTTCGTGATGCCGGCCAGTTCCACCGCGTACGGCTGCGCTGGTGCGGCGGTGTCGGTCACGGAGTTCCACCTCCTGGATGTGCGAGGGCGCGCCGATCACCGAAGTGACCGGCGCGCCCGCGCCCGAACCCTACTGACCTGCTACTTCGTCGCCTTCACCGTGATGGCGCCGGAGATGATGCCGGCCTTGTAGCCGTCGAGCTTGGCCTTGATGTCGTCGACCTTCCCACCGCTGGTGGCGTAGCCGACACCGTCGACCTTGAGGTCGAAGACCTTCGGCAGCGTCGACAGGTTGCCGGCCGCGGTGGCCCCGATGTAGTCGTACACGGCCACGTCGACGCGCTTGAGCATCGAGGTGATGATCACGTCGCGGA
Source organism: Pseudonocardia sp. CA-107938 (assembly GCF_050936315.1). Taxonomy (NCBI): domain Bacteria; kingdom Bacillati; phylum Actinomycetota; class Actinomycetes; order Pseudonocardiales; family Pseudonocardiaceae; genus Pseudonocardia; species Pseudonocardia sp. CA-107938. Next base: position 610,786 of record NZ_JBNJNA010000001.1, read on the forward strand.
CCGCCGGGTCGGCCGTCTTGTACTGGTCGGAGTCGACACCGATCGCGTACTTCGGCGCGTCGGCGGTGCTCTTGGCCTTGACCGCGTTGAACACACCGGCACCCGAGGCACCGGCCGCGGCGTAGACGACGTCGGCGCCGGCGTCGAGCTCACCGGTGGCGACGACGTTGCCCTTCGCCGGGTCCTGGAACCCGGTGAAGTCACCGGCCGGGGTGATGTACTTGCTCTCGATCTTGATGTTCGGGGCGACGGCCTTCGCGCCCTGCGTGTAGCCGGCCTCGAACTTCTGGATCAGCGGCACGTCCACGCCGCCGACGAAGCCGATGTGGCAGGCCTTCGACTTCAGCGCCGCCGCGACGCCCACCAGGTAGGAGCCCTGCTCCTCGGCGAACACCAGCGACGTGACGTTCGGCAGGGTGATCGAGTTGTCGTCGACGATCGCGAACTTGGTGTTCGGCAGCTCGGCGGCGACCTTGCCCAGCGGGGTGGCGTACTTGAAGCCGACCGCGATGACGGGGTTGTAGCCGTCGTTGGCGAGCTGGCGCAGCCGCGTGGCGGCAGCGTCCTCCGGCTCGTTCGGCGAAGCGGTGAGCTCCTTGACGTTGGCCTGGGGCAGGCCGAAGTCCGACACGGCCTTCTCGACACCGGCGTAGGCGGCGTCGTTGAACGACTGGTCGCCGCGGCCACCGATGTCGTAGGCGACACCGACCTTCAGCGAAGCCGCGTTCGGCTTCGTGGCCGCCGCGCTCGTCGGAGCAGCGGCACCCCCGCCGCCCGGTGCGGTGCCCGTCGCGCAGGCCGCCGCGCCACCGCCGGAGGGCGCGCCGCCGCCGCCCGCGCCGGTGTCGCGCGCACACCCGGTGACCACCAACGCGCTGGTCAGCAGCGCGGCCCCCACCACGTAACCTCGTCTGATCCGCACTGATGATTGCCCTTCGTTGTCACCGGGACGACCCGGGTCGCCGACCGTCCGGCACGACCGGGGAACCGTAGTCCAGGATCGGGGCCGATCACACTGTCGACATGACGGCGTGACCGAATCGTGGACTTCGGTCGGTGAGCAGCACGTGACCGCTCGCATACGGTGAGGACACAGACGAGAGGACGGCCAGGACGTGGACGAGGCAACCGTGGTGATCGACGCACCCGCGCCGGCGATCTGGGAGCTGGTCACCGACGTCACCCGAATGGGCAGGTGGAGCCCGGAAGCCCGCGGCGCCCGCTGGTTCGGCGGGGCACGCGGGCCGGCGGTCGGCGCCCGGTTCGTCGGGTTCAACCGGCACGGCCTCGTCTGGTGGGCCACCCGCTGCACGGTCGTGGAGTGCGACGAGCCGCACCGCTTCGCGTTCCAGGTCGCAGAGAGCGGAATGACGTGGGGGTGGCGCCTCGAGCCGGTCGACGGCGGCACCTCGGTGACGGAGTGGCGGGACCAGACCCGCTCCACCAACGTGCTGATCAAGGCCGTGCAGCGCAGCGGCATCATCGGGCGCGACCGCGAGCGGCTGATGGTGGACGGCATGCACCGCACGTTGGGCGCGGTCAAGGCGTACCTGGAAGGGGCGGCGGCGGCGTAGGCCTGGCCGCTCGGGGTCGCGTTGATCATGGGCAGAACGTTGCGCCGGATCGGTCCAGGAGCGACGTTCTGCCCATGATCGCGGGGCTCAGGCGCCGGCGGGTGCGGCGGGCGGGGCCGGGGAGTGTCGTTGATCAAGGGCAGAACGTCGTTCTGGACCGATTCCGCAACAACATTCTGCCCTTGATCGCGGAACGCCCCGGTCGCCGTACCACCCGGCCCCACCTCGCAGCGGGCCGCCTCTCTGCCTCGCGGCCCGGACCCGCCCGTCGATCATGGGCAAACCGCGGTTCTGGATCGATCCCGCAACGACGTTCTGCCCATGATCACCGCAACCCGGCAGGGCGACGGCCACGGCCGGCTGCACCCGCGGGCGCCCCGGCCGCTCGGCGCCGCTGGTCGTCGATCAAGGGCAAACCGTCGTTCTGAACCGATCCGGGAACGACCTTTCGCCCTTGATCACCGAAGTCCCCTGCGGTGACGGGGCTACTGTTCCGCCGTGCGCACGGGGCGGGCGGCGGTGGGCGCCGCGGTGGGCGCGCTCGTCCTCCTGTGCGCCGACGCGCGCGCCGTCCGGCTCGACGCCGCCGCACCCACCGCACCCCCTCCGGCTGTCGTGGCCGCCACCACTCCCACCTGCCCCGGTCAGGAGTCACCGCCCGGGCCGCCGGCCGTCGAGGAGACGGTCGCGGTGGCGCCGCTCCCCTGGCCGGCGGAACCCGTCGGCGGGCCCGGGCTCGGGGGCTGCGGCGATCTCGGACCACCGGGCGTCCCGCCGGTGGGAGCCGCCGCCTACGTCGTCGCCGACCTCGACGACGGCACGGTGCTGGCCGCGCGGGCCCCGCACGCGCGGCACCGGCCGGCGTCGACGCTGAAGATGCTGCTGGCCCTCCTCGCCGCCCGCGCTCTCGGCCCGGACGACGTCGTCGAGGGCACCGCCGACGAGCTGCGCGTCGACGGCAGCAAGGCCGGTATCGGGCCCGGCGGGCGCTACACGGTCCGGCAGCTGATGGCCGGCCTCCTGCTCAACTCGGGCAACGATGCCGCGCAGGTGCTGGCCAGGGCGATGGGCGGCACGGAGGCGACGGTCGCGGCGATGTGCGACGTCGCGGCCGAGCTCGGCGCCCACGACACCCGTGCGGCCACCCCGTCCGGGCTCGACGGGCCCGGCATGGCGATGTCCGCCTACGACCTCGCCCTCCTGTTCCGGGACGCGCTGCGCGAGCCGCTGGTCGCCGAGACGATCGGGCTGCGCGCCGTGCCGTTCCCCGGCTACGGCGACCACCCGGGCTTCACGCTCTCCACCACCGAACGCCTGCTGCTGCGCTACCCGGGCGCGCTGGGGTCGAAGTCCGGGTTCACCGACGCCGCGCGGCACACGCTGGTCGGGTTCGCCGAGCACGGCGGGCGCCGGCTGGTGGTGGCGCTGATGCGGGGTGAGCAGCGTCCGGTCGCGATGTGGCAGCAGGCGGCGGCGCTGCTGGACTGGGGTTTCGCCCAGCCACCCGGGCCGGGGATCGGCCGGCTGGTCGATCCCTAGGAGACTGCTGAAAATCGCGGATGTCGGTTCGGTTGTTGATCTCGGCGGGCTGGGACGATCTGGTGTGTGCAGGGTCGGTTTGATCCGCAGCGTGAGCTGCTCGATGTCGAGTCCGTAGCCGGTCATCTGCTGCCGCCGGGCGGGGTGTTCGCGTTCCTGGCCGCGCACCGCCACGAGCTGTTCCCGGACGAGCTGTTCGCGGATCTGTTCGCGAGCGGCCGGGGGCGTCCATCGGTGCCGGTCGAGCACGTCGCCTCGGTGTTGGTGTTGCAGACCCTGCATGGGCTGTCGGACCGGGAAGCGATCGAGGCACTCACCTTCGATCTGCGGTGGAAGGCCGCGTGCGGACTCGCGATCACCGACACGGGTTTCCACCCGACCACGCTGACCTATTGGCGGCGCCGCCTGAGCGCCTCACAGCACCCGGAACGGATCTTCGACGCGGTCCGCGCGGTCGTGGATGCGACCGGCGCGCTGGCCGGTAAGCACCGGCGCGCGTTGGACTCCACGATCCTCGACGACGCGGTGGCCACCCAGGACACGGTCACCCAGATCATCGCCGCGATCCGCCGCGTCGCCCGGGAAGTCCCCGACGCCGCGCACGTGATCGCCACCCAGGCTCGCGGACACGACTACACCCAGCCCGGGAAGCCCCGCATCGCCTGGGACGACGAGCAAGCGCGGGCCGAGCTGGTCGACGCTCTGATCGGTGACGCCCACCGGGTCCTGGGACATCTGCCTGACCAGGAACTGGGCCCCGCTGCGGCAGAGGCGGTCGGGTTGCTGGCGCTGGTCGCGGGTCAAGACGTCGAACCCGCGCAGGGCTCAGACGGCACTGACGGGCGCTGGCGCATCGCCCGGCGCACCGCCGCGGACCGCGTCATCTCCACCGTCGACCCCGACGCCCGCCATGCCCACAAGACCCGCAACCGGCGCCAGGACGGCTACAAAGCCCACCTCGTGGTCGAACCCGACACCGGGATCATCACCGCCACCGCCCTGACCCCCGCGTCCGGCCCAGACAACTCCGACGCCACCGTCGGGATCGACCTCCTCCACCGCGACCTCGACCAGTCCCCAACAACACCCGAGACCACGCCCGACGCGGTGGAGGTGCTGGCTGACTCTGCCTACGGCACGGGGGACATGCTCGCCGCGCTGGCCAATGCCGGGCACCGCGCGGTGATCAAACCCTGGCCGCTGCGCCCCCCGGTTCCCGGCGGGTTCACCATCGACGACTTCACCATCGATGAGACCACCGGCCTGGTGACCTGCCCCAATGGGATGACCGCTCACATCACCCGAACCCGCAACGTCACCTTCGGCCGCCGCTGCCGCGGCTGCCCCCTCGCCTCGCGCTGCACCACCTCGGCCACCGGACGAACGTTGCGGCTGCACCCGCACGACGCACTGCACCGCGCGCACCGCGCCCACGCCGCTGCTGCCGATTTCGGTGAGATATACCGGCGGCACCGACCCATGGTCGAACGCAGCATCGCCTGGCTCACCCGCGGCAACCGCCGCCTGCGCTTCCGCGGCACCCGAGCCAACGACCTCTGGCTGTCCCACCGCGCGGCCGCGCTCAACCTGCGCCGACTCCTCGCCCTGGGCCTGCACCGCACCACCACCGGATGGGCGATCACCTAAACCCGCCTTGACGGTCACCACCCACACCACCACGCTGCCCACCGGGCGGAGTGACCTCTTGTCGCACCCACGGGTGCTGACCCTCGCAGCCTGACTGCCGAGGCGCCCTGCCCACCGAACCCGCCTTCTTCAGCAGTCTCCTAGGAGGGTCCTATTTCCGGCGCAGGACACTAGCTCCGCTTGAACCAGGCCCGGTAGACGCTGGTGGCGGCCTTGTTGACGGCGCTGATGGCGTCGTAGACGCCGTCGGCGGTGCGGTCGTGCACCTCGCGCACCCGCTCGGACGACTCCCGCGTGGCGCCGAACGAGCCCAGGATGTCGAACGGGATGTCGGAGATCGCGCGGTGCACGTCGCGGACGCCGGTGGTGCCGACGTCGAGCACCGCGGCCAGCTCCTCGGCCAGTTGCGCCTCGGCCTCGGCGGCGTGGACCGCGCGTTCACGCAGGTGCTCGAGCCGTTCTGGCGCGGCCGCGCAGCGGTCCAGGACCGCGGCGAGCCGCGCGTCCACGTCTCGGACGACCACCAGTGCCGCGACTGCCAGCAGCAACCCGAGCACCGCGACGGCGAGCAGGACCGTCATGTCACTGGGGCTTCGCGGGCAGCACCGGCGCGACGACCTTGACCTCCGCCTCGACGCCCTGCGCGCCGAGCTGGCGGCTCATCTGGGTGGCTGCGCGGGCGGCCACCTCACGGACGACGAGCCGCGGCACGAGCGCCCCGAACCGGCGCGCCGCCCAGGACTCGCGGGCGGCGAGCTCGGCCGCGTTGAGGATCTCGACGGACAGCAGCGGGTTCAGCGCACCGCCGGACGGGATGCCGGCGAGCTCCGCCTCCAGCTCCTGCTGGGCCGCCTCGACGGCCCGCATGCGGGCACGCACCCGCCGGACGCTCATCACCAGCAGCACGCCCACGACGAGCTCGAGGACGAGCACCACCAGCACGACGATCTCCATCGAGCGCCTCCGCCGCAGTCCGGGTCTGCGGGAGCGTACCTGCCGGTAGTCAGTCCCGGCGGCGGCCGAGCAAGGCCAGCCCACCCAGCAGGCCCGCCACGGCGCCGGCGCCGAGCAGCCCGGCCGCGGCCCGGCTGCTCGGCCCGTCGTGCACGACGATCTCCGACCTGATCACCGCTGGTCCGGGCACCGGGACGGGGAAGCGGGCCTCGTTCTCCCGCGCGGTCGCCGCCCAGGCCGTCACGAACAGGATGAGCCGCGACACGAAGAACGCGAACACGAGCAGACCGACGAACGGACCGATGAGCCGGCCGGTCGGGGAGTCGACGACGATGCGCAGGTAGATCGTGATGACGTTCTTGAGGACCTCGAACCCGACCGCGCCGAGAACCGCGGCTCGCGCGGCGCTGCGGAACGTGGCGTGCTCCCGCGGCAGGCGCGCGATCACCCACAGGAAGATCAGCCAGTTGGCGACGAGTCCCAGCACGACGCCGAGCACCTGCAGCAGGACCACCGCCCAGGTCTGCTCACCGATCCCGACGGCGTCCAGCACTGAGCTCGCGAAGCCACCGGCGAGGCCCGTGATCGCGAACGAGCCGACCATGGCGACGCCCAGGCCGAGCAGGGTCAGCAGGTCGAAGACGAGCCGCTTGTAGATCGGCGGGGCCTGCGGGACCTGGCCCCACTGCTCCGACAGCGCCTCGCGGAGGCTCGACATCCAGCCGACCCCGGAGTAGATCGCGCCGAGCAGACCGATGATCCCGATCGAGCTCCGGTTCTCGATCGCGTTGTCCACGATCGGCAGCAGCAGCGCGTCCAGCCCGGGTGGGACGTTGTTCTTGATGCCGGTCTTGAGCTGGTCGAGCAGGTCGGGCTGCAGGAACAGCGCGTACCCGAGGCCCGAGACGGCCACCAGGATCAACGGGAACAGGGCCAGCACGCTGAAGTAGGTGATCGCTCCGGCGTAGTGGTCACCGTGCCGTTCGGTGTAGCGCTCACCGGCGCGGACCATGTGGTCGAGCCACAGATGGCGGTCCCGCAGTCGCTGGAACCACGACGGCGGCGCGTCCGCCGCCGTCTCGGCGGTCGTCCCGGAACTCGTCACGCCCTCACCCCCCGCATTCGGCTCGATCGGGCGCCGATCCTCCCGCGAACGGGCCGCGGTGTCGCGTCGGGGATCGCCCTCCGTGCTGCTCGTGCAGATGCACGCTCATGTGTAAACCCGCTTCTTGCCACGTTTCCGCAGGTCAGAGGTTTGTGTCGAGATGGTTACACAGGGTGAGTTACCCCGTAAGGGCCCACTTCCGGATGACTCCGTCCTGAGGCATCCCCGGTTCCGCGCTGCGCCGGTACCGTCACCGTCGGTGCCGGATCTCCGGCACTTCCGTCGAGTGTGCCGACGAAAGGGTGCCGATGCCGCTCGATCAGCCGATCGCGGTCGCCGAGCAGCTCGGATCCGAACCAGGATCCGCCGGCGCGGAGGAGAACCCGTACCTGCTGGGGATCTTCGCTCCGGTCGACACCGAGATCGCGGCCGACGAGCTGGACGTGATCGGCGAGATCCCGCTCGACCTCAACGGCGTCTACCTCCGCAACGGGCCGAACCGGCGGTTCGCGGCCGAGGGCCGCTACCACTGGTTCGACGGCGACGGCATGGTGCACGCGATCTCCTTCGAGGACGGTCGGGCGCGCTACCGGAACCGCTGGATCCGCACCGCCGCCTTCGAGCGCGAGGCCGTGGCCGGGCACGCGCTGTGGACGGGTGTCATGGAGCCGCCGCACGGCAACCCGATCGGCACGGCGCGCGGCCTGCCGTTCAAGGACAGCGCCAACACCGACCTCGTCCACCACGCCGGCAGGGTGCTCGCCACCTGGTACCTGTGCGGGCAACCGGTGGCGCTCGATCCGCTGTCGCTGGAGACGCTGGGCGCGGAGACGTTCCTGGGCACCCTGCGCGGCGACATGATGGCCCACCCGAAGGCCGACGAGCGGACCGGCGAGCTCATGTGGTTCGACTACGGCGCCCGGGACCCGCTGCTGCGCTACGGGGTGGTCGGCCGCTCCGGGCAGGTGGAGCACGAGGTGGCGATCGACCTGCCGGGGCCGCGGCTGCCGCACGACATGGCGATCACGCCGAACTGGTCGGTGCTGATGGACCTGCCTCTGGTGCAGGACCGCGACGCCGCCCGGCAGGGCCGCTACAAGATCACGTTCGACCGGGAGACGCCGTCGCGGTTCGCGGTGCTGCCGCGGCGCGGCGACGCCGCTCAGGTGCGCTGGTTCGAGGCCGACCCGTGCTACATCTACCACGTCGTCGACGCATGGGAGGACGGCTCGACGATCGTCATGGACGTCTGCCGGATGACCCGGCCGGAGCCGCGCCCCACCCGGCCCGGGCCGCTCGGCAAGCTGCTGGGCTACCTGCGACTGGACGCGCGGCTGCACCGGTACGTCTTCGACCTCGCCACCGGCACCTGCACCGAGACACCCCTCGACGACGCGAACGTCGAGTTCCCCACCATCGACAGCCGCCGCACCGGAACGGGCGGCCGCTACGCCTACGCGGCGAGCATCGCCGACGCCGAGACGGTGCTCTTCGACGGGCTGGTGCGCTACGACCGGCAGACCGGTGAGCGCACCCGGCACGACTTCGGGCCCGGCCGGTTCGGCAGCGAGGCCCCCTTCGCACCGCGCGACGGCAGTACCGGCGACGCCGACGGTTACCTGGTCAGCTTCGTCACGGACGCCCGGGACGATCGTTCCGAGGTGGAGATCCTCGACGCCGCCGACATCGCCGCCGGCCCGGTCGCGCGCGTCCGGTTGCCGCAGCGCGTCCCGGTGGGGTTCCACGCCACGTGGGTACGGGCAGATCAGCTGGCGTCGCGGTGATGCGACCGAACGCCGCGACGGCTCCCCTGATCCGGCCCGCTGGCTCGACCGTGCCGGCCCGGGTACGGAAAGATGTGCCGCCGTCGTCGGGGGAGGGGCGGGCGGTCCCGCCGTGGCTGCGTCGCGAGCTGGAGGCGGTGCCGCAGTTCGACACGTTCGCGACGGTCGACGAGATCGCCGAGATGACGTGCCGGATCGCGGCCCAGCACCCCGACGTCGTCTCCCTGCGCCGGGTGGGCACGTCGGCGCAGGGTGAGCAGCTGACCTGCCTCACGATCGAGCCCGGCAGATCGGCGCCGGACGCGCTCGTCGTCGGGCTGCCGCACCCGAACGAGCCGATCGGCGCGCTCACCGCGCTGCACCTGGCCCGACGGCTCGCCGGCGACCCGGAGCTGCGGGCCCGGCTCGGACACCGCTGGCACATCGTCGCGTGCATCGATCCCGACGGGCTGCGGCTCAACGAGGGCTGGTTGAAGGGGCCCTACACCCGCGAGCACTACGCCCGGCACTTCTACCGGCAGGCCGGACCCGAGCAGATCGAGTGGTCGTTCCCGCTGGAGTACAAGGAGGTGTGGTTCGACGCGGTGCTGCCGGAGACGTTCGCGTTGATGCGGCTGATCGACGAGCACCGGCCGGCCCTGCTCGCGTCGCTGCACAACAGCGAGGTCGGGGGCGCCTACTACTACCTCAGCCGGCCAGAACCCGGCCTGCATCCGGTGCTGCAGGCGATCCCCGGCCGGATGGGCATCGAGCTGGACCGCGGCGAGCCGGAGGCCCCGTGGATGCCCGCGATCGACGACAGCATCTTCCCGCTGATCGACGTGCGCGACGCCTACGACCACCTGGAGGAGGTCGGCGCGCTGCAGGCGTTCTCGGGCGGCAACTCCACGGGCGCGTACGCGAGCCGGCACGGCACCCTCACCCTCGTCTGCGAGCTGCCGTACTGGACCCACCCGGAGGCGCTCGACACCACCCCGTCCGACGTCGGGTACGCCGACGCCCTCCGGGCCAACGCCGACGAGCTGCGCACCCTCAGCGACATCCTCAACCGCTCGCTGGCCACGATCAGCCCGCACATGCAGCTGGAGACCCCGTTCCTGCGCGCCAGCCGCTACTACGCCCCGGTCATCGGTGAGCAGGCGAGCGCGACCGCCCGGCGGGCGGCGAAGGCGTCGGCAGCAGCCCGCAAGGCGACCGTGGCGGAGCTGGCGTCGATGGCCGACACCGTGCACATGTTCCGGCTGCGCTACGGCGGCATGCTGCTGCGCGCGCTCGACGCGGAGGTGGCGGGCGGCAACGTCCGTCCCCCGGTGCGCACGGTGCGCCGCGAGCTCGCCGCCCTGCACTCGGCGTGGTGCGCCGCAGCCGCGGGCACGTCGGCGGTCACGCTGCCGCTGCGCTCGCTGGTGGCGGTGCAGTACGGCTCGGTCCTGGCAGCAGCCGCCCACCTGCACACGAAGCGCTGAAACGCGCGGTCGGCCCGTTCACCGCGCGAGTTGCCCGGATCGGGACCGCGAGTTGCCCGGATCGGCACGGCGAGTTGCCCGGATCGGGACCGCGAGTCGGCCGGCCCGCACGAGTGGTCGCCTGCCGAACGGGCCGACTCACCCTGTCGAGACGGCCAACTCGCGGGTCAGTCGTTCGCGTCCGTGTCCTCGTCCGGGGCGGCGGGCGGTCGCCGGTGCACCTGCACGACGTTGTTCTCCAGGTCGATCTCGCCCAGGCGGAAGGGCTGGCCGTCGCCTGCCTCGCTCGACGTGTCCTGGATCTTCCGGCCGGGAAACAGCTCGCCGAGGACGCCCATGCTTGCGAGGCTACGCGCGTGGGGGACGGGGTCGAGGAGTTCTGGCGGGAGTTCTGCGCGGTGTCCGGGACGGATCCGGCGACCCGGCACGACGTCTACGCGTTCGGCGACTCCCCCGCCCTGTCCGACGAGCTGCTCGAGCTGGTGCTGAACGGGCCGAAGCGGGCCACCGCCGGCCTGGTCGTCGAGTACGAGCGGGCCGGGGACCCGCTGCCGGAGGCCGGCACGCTCTCGGTGGTGCTCGACGGTGCCGGGCGGCCGCGGTGCGTGCTGCGAACCACGCAGGTGCAGGTGGCGCCGCTGGGCAGCGTCGACGCCGCGTTCGCGCACGACGAGGGCGAGGGTGACCGCTCGCTGGAGTGGTGGCGAGCGGCGCACGAGCGGTACTTCCGGCGCGCGCTGCCCGCCATGGGGATCCCGCTCGACGGCGTCGACCTGTGGGCGCTGGACTGCGTGTTCGAGCGCTTCGAGCTCTGCTGGGTCAGGCCGGCGCGATCGTCGACGTGATCCGGGGGATCACCGAGCTCCCGCGGCCGGGCTCCCGCGTTGATCATGGGCAGAACGTCGTAGTTCGATCTTGGAGAGCGACGTTCTGCCCATGATCAACGCCATCTGACGCGCCGGGTCAAGCAGGCGTCAACGGCAGCAGCCGGGGTGTGGACCGCAGGGCCGGCTCGAGTCGCGCGACCGGCTCGCGGTAGGTGGTGCTGCGCTGGCGCACCGGGCGGCCGGCCGCGGTCGCGATGGCCGTCAGCTCCGCGACCGTGCGCGCCGACCCGTTCTCCGAACCGGCCATGCGGCTGATCGTCTCCTCCATGAGCGTGCCGCCCATGTCGTCGGCACCCCCCTGCAGGATCCGCGCGGACAGGTCGTCGCCGAGCTTCACCCACGAGCACTGGACGTGGTCGATGCGCCCGTGCAGCGCCAGCCGCGCGAACGCGTGGACGGCGATGTTGTCGCGCCGCGTGGGGCCCGGCCGGGCGAGGCCGGCCAGGTAGATCGGCGCGTTGGTGTGCACGAACGGCAGCGGTACGAACTCGGTGAACCCACCGGTCTCGTCCTGCACGGACGCGAGGGTGCGCAGGTGGCCGAGCCAGTGCCGCGGCTCGTCGACGTGCCCGTACATCATCGTGGACGAGGACGGGATGCCGAGCCGGTGCGCCGTCGACACGACCTCGATCCACTGCGCGGCCGGCAGCTTGCCCTTGGTGAGGACCCAGCGCACCTCGTCGTCGAGGATCTCCGCGGCGGTGCCGGGGATCGAGCCGAGCCCGGCCTCCTTCAGCTCGGTGAGCCAGTCCTCGATCGACACGCCGGCCTTCGCCGCCGCCGACACGATCTCCATCGGGGAGAACGCGTGGACGTGCATGCCAGGCACCGCCTCGCGCACGGCCCGCACCAGGTCGGCGTAGAACGACGTGGGCAGCTGCGGGTCGATGCCGCCCTGCACGCACACCTCGGTGGCGCCGGCCTGCGCCGCCTCCACCGCGCGCTCGGCGATCTCGTCGAGCGAGAGCCGGAACGCGTCGGTGTCGCGCTCGCGCTGCGCGAACGCGCAGAACCGGCAGCCGACGTAGCAGACGTTCGAGAAGTTGATGTTGCGGTTGACCACGTAGGTGACGTCGTCGCCGACCACGTCGCGACGCACCGCGTCGGCGAGCCGGGCGAGCTCGTCGAGCGCGGCCCCGTCGCTGGTCAGGACGGCCATCGCGGCGGCGTGGTTGGCCGGGTCGAGCAGCGCGGCCGGGTCGGAGGCGGCGATGTCGAGGCCGGCGCGCACGTCGGAGTCGAGACGCTCCGGCGCCGACTGCTGCTGGCGGGCCAGCTCCTCCTTCAGCTCGTCCCAGTCGCCGTAGACCTCGGAGAAGTCGCTGCGCCGGTCGTCGGTGCGGCCCGTGGTGTCGATCGTGGAGTTCAGATCGGTGCGGCCGGAGCTGGCGAACCCGCCGTCGGGCTCCTGCCACGGCCGGCCGACTACCGGTGCGTCCTCCCGCGCCAGCCCGGTCTCCGGGTCGGCGAGGGCGGCGACGTGCCCGTGCAGCCGGGTGTCGATCCACGGCGAGCCGGCCAGCACGTACGGCGGGTAGGCGGTGAGCCGCTCGCGCATGGTGAAGCCGGCGGCCGCGGTGTGCGCGGCCAGCTCGTCGATCGCGGGCCAGGGCATCTCCGGGCTCACGTGGTCGAGCGTGACGGGCGAGACGCCGCCCCAGTCGTCGATTCCGGCGCGCAGCATCAGCGCGTACTCGTCGCCGACGAGGTTGGGTGGGGCCTGCACGCGCATCTTCGGGCCCATCACCAGCCGCGTGACGGCGATGGTGGCGGCGAGGTCGTCGAGGTCGGCGTCGGGGTCGTTCGCCATCGCCGTGTCGGGCTTGGCCCGGAAGTTCTGGACGATGATCTCCTGGATGTGCCCGTGCGCGCGGGACGCGCTGCGCATCGCGAAGATCGACTCGGCGCGCTCGGTGCGGTTCTCGCCGATGCCGATCAGGATCCCCGTCGTGTACGGGACGCCGACGCGGCCGGCGTCGGTGATCGCGCGCAGGCGAACCGCCGGCTCCTTGTCGGGGCTGCCGTAGTGAGCGCCGCCCTTCTCGCTCCACAGCCGCTCGGCCGTGGTCTCCAGCATCATCCCCATGCTGGCGGCGACGGGCTTGAGCCGCGTCAGCTCCTCCCAGCTCAGCACGCCGGGGTTGAGGTGCGGCAGCAGCCCCGTCTCCTCCAGCACGGCGATCGCGGACGCACGCACGTAGTCGATCGTCGAGGAGTACCCGCGGGCCTCCAGCCACTCGCGGGCCTGCGGCCAGCGGTCCTCCGGCCGGTCGCCCAGGGTGAACAGGGCCTCCTTGCAGCCCGCCGCCGCGCCCTTGCGGGCGATGTCGAGCACCTCGTCGCGCTCCAGGTACGCGGCCGGCAGGCGGTGGGGCACCGTCGCGAACGTGCAGTAGTGGCAGCGGTCGCGACACAGCCGCGTCAGCGGGATGAACACGTTCTTCGAGTACGTGACCACGCCGGGCCGCCCGGCGGCGACCAAGCCCGCGTCGCGCACGCGCGAGGCGGCCGTCAGCAGTTCGTCGAGCTGGTCCCCGCGAGCCGCGAGCAGCACGGCCGCTTCGGTGACGTCGAGCGTGGCGCCATCGCGGACCCGGCGCAGCGCGCGGCGCAGGGCGGATGGGGAGATGATCTCGGGGTCGGGCACGACTGCACAGTAGGTCGGCAAAAGCAAGCAGGTCGAGGCTCGGCGGGGAGGATCGACGAACCCACCGCGAACGGGAATATCCCGCCGCTCCAGCCTGTTAAGCGACGTCCGCCGCTTGCCCGCCCGTCACGGCGACGAGCTCGTCGAAGGTCGTCGGGAACACCGCGGCCGGGATGCCGCCGGCCGCCCACACCTCGTCGTACGCGGCGAGGGCGCGGTCGACCAGCGTGCGCAGCAGTGCCGGGTGCCCGACCGGCGCGACGCCGCCGATGACCTGACCCGTGGCCTCCTTCACGAACGCCGGCTTGGCGCGGCGGATCTCGTCGGCACCGATCACGGCGGCCACCACGACCGGGTCGACCCGGTGCGCGCCGGAGGTCAGCACCAGCAGCGGCGTCACGGCCTCGCCCGTGACGGCCTCGAAGACCAGCGAGTTCGCGATCTGGCCGACCTCCACACCCAGTGCCTCCGCGGCTGCCGCAGCCGTGTGCACGCCCTCCGGGAGCACCTGCAGGCGGGCGACCCGGGCGGGATCGGCGCCACCGTCGGTGAGGGCGGCGGTCACGCGGGCGACGTTCGGATGGACGGCAGTGGTCATGCCCCGGATTCTGCCGGCCTCTCAGGAGACCAGCCGAGCGCCCGTCAGCTGGCCGCCGTCGTGCGCCTGGAGCAGGCAGATCACGGTGCGGCCGTTGAAGGACCCGCCGGACGACGGGGTGCTGAACTGCTGGTCGCTCGGGACGAGCACGACGACGTCGAGCTTGGCCTTGTCGGCGCCGCCGACGAGCGCGGAGCCGAAGTACAGCTGGCAGGCGCGCTCGCCGTAGTCGGACAGCGGGTCCTCGCCCGGGTACGGGAGGGTGGTGGAGGTGTCGAACGGGGACAGCGCTGCGAAGACCTCGGCGTCGTGCGGCTGGTCGCAGCTGACCGACGCCGACGACGGGAAGGCGCGACCACTGGCGATCCGGCCCTGCACGCAGCCCGTGCTGGTCGACTCGAACTCGGGGATCTGGCCGCCCGTGCCGTAGGTGAAGTGCGCGGGTGCGCGGTCGAGCCCGAGCGCCGCCAGCACCCCGAAGGTGAGCACCGCACCCAGCGCGGCGCCGGCCGCGAGGAGACCGAAGGCGCGGCCCCATCGCCGCCGCGCGGCCGTCGGCTTCGTGATCGTGCTGGTGGGGCCGTAGCCGGGCTGCTGGTCGACGGTCAGCATCGCCGCGGCCTGCGGCCCGGTGAGCCGGGCCTGCGGCGACCGCTGCAGCAGCCCGCCGACCACGGCGCCGAGGACGCTGCGGGTGCGCAGCGGCGGGATCGGGCCGTGCAGCACGGCGGCGATCGTGGCGGGCGTGGTCTCGCGGTCGAACGGGGCTCTGCCGGACAGCGCGTGGTGCAGGGTGGCGCCGAGCGCCCACATGTCGGAGGCGGGGGTGGCCGGTTCCCCGTCGAGCCGTTCCGGGGAGAGGTACGCGGGCGACCCGATGATCGACCCGGTGGTGGTGAGCCGGGGATCGTCGGCGGCCTGGGCGATGCCGAAGTCGGTGAGCTTGACCCGGCCGTCGGCGCGGACGAGCACGTTGCTCGGCTTGACGTCGCGGTGCACCACGCCGTTGTCGTGCGCGGCGCGCAGCGCCGACACGAGCTGGGCGGCCACCGACAGCGCCGCCTGCTCGTCGAGCGGTCCCGACCGGGCGACGACGTCGGCGAGCGTCGGCGCGTCGACGAGCTCCATGACGATGTGGTCGACGCCGCCGTCGGTGACGACGTCGTGGACGGTGACGATGCCGGCGTCCGAGAGGCGGCCGGCCGTGCGCGCCTCGCGCAGCAACCGGTCCCGGAACAGCCGCCGCTCCTCGGCGGGCAGGCCCGCGGGCAGGTGCAGCTCCTTGACCGCGACCTGCCGGTTCATCACCCGGTCCTCGGCCCGCCACACGATCCCCATGCCGCCGCGGCCCAGCTCGGCCAGCACGACGTAGCGGCCGCCGATCACGCGGGTCGGAGCAGCCGGGTGCATCCTGTGAGGATCTCTCAGCCGCAGTCGGTGCCCGACACGAGGGTCAGGTGGTCGGCGGAGGCCCAGTACCCGCCTCTGAGCTGACGGAAGCCGTTGGTCGGTCGGCCGACGGTGTCGACAACGGTGCCGTCGGCGAGGGTGCCGCGGATCGTCCCGTTGGCCTCGGGTGTGGCGCGGACGTTCAGGGACCCCGACGTGGTGACCTTGAACTGGCACCCGGTGGAGCCGTCGGCGGCGGGCACCAGCGGAGTCGGCGCCAGCCGCCCGCTGTCCAGGATCGCGATCGCCGCCAGCACCAGGCCTGCGACCAGCACGAAGAACCAGCTCTTGAACGTGGAGCTGGTCGGCTTCTTGATCTTGATGCTGAGCTTGGCCACCGCGGGCGCCCCCGATGCGAGATGGAGCATCCACCGTAGCGGACCAGGTCCCCACTGCGAGGGGATAGCGTGTCCCACGAGCGCGTTTCCCCGGTCGATCTTGGAGCAGGCAGAGCAATGAAGGTCATCTACACCTACACCGACGAAGCGCCCGCGTTGGCGACGCACTCGTTCCTGCCGGTGATCGAGGCGTTCGCGGGCAAGGCCGGGATCGATGTCGAGACCCGCGACATCTCCCTCGCCGGCCGCATCCTCGCCGCCTTCGACCTCGTACCCGACGCACTGGGCGAGCTGGGCGACCTCGCCACCACGCCCGAGGCCAACATCATCAAGCTGCCCAACATCAGCGCGTCGATCCCGCAGCTCAAGGCCGCGATCGCGGAGCTGCAGGCGGCCGGTCACGCCGTGCCGAACTACCCGGAGAACCCGCAGACCGACGAGGAGAAGAAGGCGCGCGCCGCCTACGACGCCGTCAAGGGCAGCGCGGTCAACCCCGTGCTGCGCGAGGGCAACTCCGACCGTCGCGCGCCCGCGTCGGTGAAGAACTACGCGAAGAAGCACCCGCACTCGATGGGCGCGTGGTCGAGCGACTCCGCCTCCCACGTCTCGACGATGAGCGACGGCGACTTCCGGCACTCCGAGAAGTCGGTCACCATCCCCGCCGCCACCACCCTGCGCATCGTGCACACCGCGGCCGACGGCACGGAGACCGTGCTGAAGGACGGGTTGCAGGTGCGGGAGGGCGAGGTCGTCGACGCCGCCGTCATGCGCACGTCCGCCCTGCGCGCGTTCCTGGCCGAGCAGGTCGCCGACGCCAAGGACAAGGGCGTGCTGTTCTCGGTGCACCTCAAGGCGACGATGATGAAGGTGTCCGACCCGATCCTGTTCGGGCACGCCGTCACCACCTACTTCGCCGACGTCTTCGCGCAGTACGGCGACGACCTGGCCAGCGTCGGCGCGAACCCGCGCGACGGCCTCGCGAGCGTCCTCACCGCGATCGAGCAGCTGCCCGCCGACAAGAAGCAGGCCATCACCGACGCGATCAACGCCGGCTACGAGAGCGGCCCGGCGCTGGCGATGGTCGACTCCGACCGCGGCATCACCAACCTGCACGTCCCCAGCGACGTGATCATCGACGCGTCGATGCCTGCGGCCATCCGCTCGTCGGGGCAGATGTGGAACGCCGCCGGGAAGCTGCAGGACACCAAGTACGTCATCCCGGACTCGTCGTACGCGGCGCTCTACGCCGAGACCGTCGCGCACTGCCGCGAGCACGGCGCGTTCGACCCGTCGACCATGGGCACCACGCCCAACGTCGGGCTGATGGCGCAGAAGGCCGAGGAGTACGGCAGCCACGACAAGACCTTCGAGGTCACCGCCGGCACCGTCCGGGTGCTCGACGGCGAGACCGTCCTGCTGGAGCACGAGGTCGGCGACGGCGACATCTGGCGCGCCTGCCAGACCAAGGACGCCCCGATCCGCAACTGGGTAGAGCTCGCCGTGGGCCGCGCCCGCGCCACCGGCGCCCCCGCCGTCTTCTGGCTGGACGAGACGCGCGCGCACGACGCCGAGCTGCTCAAGAAGGTGCGCGCCCAGCTCGACTCGCTGGACACCGACGGGCTGACCATCGAGATCCTCGACGTCGCCGCCGCTACCCGCTACACGCTGGAGCGGGCCCGGCGCGGTGAGGACACCATCTCCGTCACCGGCAACGTGCTGCGCGACTACCTCACCGACCTGTTCCCGATCATGGAGCTGGGCACGAGCGCCAAGATGCTGTCGATCGTCCCGCTGATGAACGGCGGCGGCCTCTTCGAGACGGGCGCCGGCGGTTCGGCGCCCAAGCACGTGCAGCAGCTGGTCAAGGAGAACCACCTGCGGTGGGACTCGCTGGGCGAGTTCCTCGCGCTGGCCGTCTCGCTCGAGTTCCTGGCCGACGCCACCGACAACCCGCGGGCCAAGCTGCTCGGCCAGACCCTGGACGCGGCCACCGGCGCGCTGCTGGAGAACGGCAAGTCGCCGTCGCGCAAGGTCGGCGAGATCGACAACCGCGGCAGCCACTTCTACCTCGCCCTCTACTGGGCCCAGGCGCTCGCCGAGCAGACCGACGACGCCGAGCTGGCCGGAGTCTTCGCGCCCGTCGCCGAGCAGCTCGCGGCCGCGGAGGAGCAGATCGTCGCCGAACTGGCGGCGGTGCAGGGCGAGCCGGTCGACCTGGGCGGCTACTACCTCGTCGACCGGGCCAAGGCCGACGAGGTCATGCGCCCCAGCGCCACGTTCAACGGGGTGCTGGCCGGGCTCAGCTGAGGCGACCGCCCGCCCACCCACTCGTCGAGAACGACGTTGTGGTGATCAACAAGGCTTTTCGATCACCACAACGTCGTTCTCGACGATCCACCCCAGCAGCTCAGGCAGCCAGCCGGCAGGCAGATCGTGTCGGTGCCGATGTGACACTGCAGGTGCAGCACGTCGCGCCCCCGGCATCCCCGCGGTGGATCCCGTCCCACCACCGACGCGCCTCGGTGCCGACCTCGGCAGCACGCTCGTTCATCAGCTCGTCGCTCGGAGAGCTCAGACGTTGAAGCGGAACTCCACCAAGGTGCGCAGCCGAACAACGTCAGGCAAGAGCAGGGACGAGGAGCGTCCGTTCAGGCAGCGCCTGCACCAGCCCCTCGTCCAGCGTCGCCAACCGCGCGTCGGGTCGACCCGCGGCCAGGCTCACGAGGTAGGCGTCGGTGATCTGCCGATGCCCGCGAACGTGATCCAGGTCCGCAGCTGCGTACGACAGCGAGTCCGGCCAGAACTCGCACGACGGGAGCGCCTGAACTGCGCCGAGCACCTGTCGCGCGACGCCGGCGCTCTCCCCCACACGGACCAGGAAACGAACCAGCGCGCCCTCGACCACGGGACAGATCGCGAACCTCGTGATCCCCGACGCCCACACGGATGCCCGCGCATGGTGCTCGTGATCGGCGACAGTGAGGGCGATCAGCACGTTCGCGTCAAGGAGGTAGGTCGTCACTCCTCGTCCAGCGCAGCCGCGACCTGTTCCGAGGTGACCCGACGACCGATCGAGATGACCGGGAAGCCGGATCGCTCGTCCGTGCCGATCACGACCGGTTGATTGAGCTGCGCCAGACCGCGGACAGTGAGGTCGGCGATGACGGCCGACAGCGACCGGCCGGTGCGCTTGGCGATCTCCACGGCGCGCTTATGCACGGTCGGAGGCAGGTCGACGGTGGTACGCACGTCTGCATCGTACGCGCATCAGCTCTGATGCAGCTACCCGTTGAAGTGGAACTCCACCACGTCGCGTGATCGATCAACACCACCTGCTGCTGCCCATCAGGCGGCGAGCGCCGCAACGAGCAGATCACCGACCAGCCGCACGTCGTCGACGTTCACGTCCCGCCCTTCCGGCACAGCCCGGATCTTCATCAATGATCGGTCGGCCGTCTCATCGAACCACCGCCGAGCGTGGAGGAGCGCATCCGCGCGAAGCTGCGCTTCGGCCGACTCGAGCTGGTCTCTCGACAGCGGTCCACAGTCACGATCGAGCGTGATCCGGAGGATGTCCAGGAGGTCGGTGGCTTCCTTCGCCGCTCCGCGATTCATGATCGACTGCAGCTTCATCGCGATGATCGGACCCGGCTCGGCAACGCGGACGCCGAGCGGATCGATGCCATCCACGCTGATGGTCAGATCGGAGGCTGTCGCCGCAGCCCAAGCATGAGATTGAACGTGCAATCGGTCTGTCGGGTCATCCGGAAGATCGTCGAGCTCAGCATCGGTCACCTCGAGGACGTCGACCTGGACATCACCCCGCGGGGTGCTCACGAGGACTCCGGATGGGCCGCTCGGCACGGCACCGGCCGATACAAGCAGTTCGAGCTGGGGGACCTCCGTGGTTCGCCTGCGGTTCACCATGTCGAGATCGGTCGTGACCCGGTACGGGATCGACAGCCGACACATGACGGCGAGTCCGCCCACCAGCACGACCGCGCGGCCCGTCTGCTCGGTGATCACCGGAATCGCACCCACCAGCCTGGCCATCGCGTCTCCGGCAAGGGAAACGCCCCGAGGCTCACCAGACACGGTTCCACGGCCTCGCCGGCGTCCACGCTTGCAGGATCTCCCGACCGCGCCCCGGATCCTGGGCCAGGTCGAGCGCGACGAACAGCGGGTTCGCCAACGGCCAGGGCTCCCGCGCCCACGAGGTCGCGTCCACTCGGCGGTCACAGACCAGCGGGACCGGAGCCACGCGCACTCGGCAGGCACGCGACGACGCCGATACCGCCGGCCCCAGCAGGTGTAGGGCTCGGCGAGCCGTCGTCTGGTCAGGAACGTAGAAGTCAGGCGGGTGACCAGATCGCATCGAGACCGGCGCGCCGTAGACCGATGCAGCGACCGTGTCGGTCAAGGCCCATCCAAGAGTCGACTCGACGTCGTCGAGCCCCAGGCGAAGCGCATCGTTGTCACGCCCAGGGCCAGGACCAGGGATGCTCGCCAGGTCGTGGCCGACCGGTCGCCAACGCTCAGCGAGCGCCCAGAAGAGATCCGGCACCACAGGCTTGCGTTCCGAGTCGACCAGGCCGGCGGTCAGCATGGCCGTGAACGTTTCGGAGATCGAACTCGGCGCGCGCGACAGGATCGCCGCCGCGGCACGAACCCCGATCCTCCGGGTCGGATCGAGCAGAAGCAGTGCGGCAAGCTCGACCCCGACCCGTCCGTCGAGACCCTGACGATCCGGACCCGGACCTGTCAGCGCAGGGACGTCCGTGTCGACGAAGACGCCAGGTCCCGTCAGCCGGAGATGGCCCCGCAGATCCAGCCAACTCCATCCCGCCTGATTGAGATCGTCCCGCCCGCCGGCCGTGATCCGGTCCGCAACGACGACGCCGACCACATCTCCGGCCAGACCTTCCGACCAACGCCGCCGTTGGCCGGGCGCGCTGTCGGAGGTCACGATCGACGCCGACTTGACCTGGACGGCGATCATCTCGCCGGTCGGAAGGACGACGACGATGTCATCCCTGCGGTCAGCCTCGACGTGGGGTTCGACGCGCGCCTGGAGTCCCACCGACGACACCGCATCGACAAGCGCGTCCGCCGCACCCTGGTCTCTCGGACGGGTACTCATGCCAGCAGGATCACGGCCATTCGGTGTTCGGTCAATACCGAACACCGAACACCCCGTCGCTCGGAGAGCTCAGACGTTGAAGCGGAACTCCACCACGTCCCCGTCGGCCATGACGTAGTCCTTGCCCTCCATGCGCACCTTGCCCGCGGCCTTGGCCGCGTTCATGGAGCCGGCCTCGACGAGGTCGTCGAACGAGACGATCTCGGCCTTGATGAAGCCGCGCTCGAAGTCGGTGTGGATCACGCCGGCGGCCTGCGGGGCGGTGGCGCCGCGCTTGATCGTCCAGGCGCGGGACTCCTTCGGGCCGGCGGTGAGGTAGGTCTGCAGGCCGAGCGTGTGGAAGCCGGCACGGGCCAGTGCGCGCAGGCCGGGCTCCGGCTGCCCGATCGACTCCAGCAGTTCGGTGGCCGACTCCTCGTCCAGCTCGAGCAGCTCGGACTCGACCTTCGCGTCGAGGAACACCGCGTCGGCCGGCGCCACGAGCTCGGACAGCTCCTTGCGCCGCGCGTCGTCGGTGAGGACGGCTTCGTCGGCGTTGAACACGTACAGGAACGGCTTGGTGGTGAGCAGCGACAGCTCGCGCAGCAACTCCCGGTCGGCACCGGCCTGGAACAGCGTCTTCCCGCCGTCGAGGGTGGCGACGGCCTGTTCGGCCGCCTCCAGCAGCGGGCGGCGGTCCTTCTGCATCCGCGCCTCCTTCTGCAGGCGCGGCACCGCCTTCTCCAGGGTCTGCAGGTCGGCGAGGATCAGCTCGGTGGAGATCGTCTCGATGTCGGCGGCGGGATCCACCCGGTCGTCGACGTGGACGACGTCGGGATCGGAGAAGACGCGCACGACCTGGCAGATCGCGTCGGACTCGCGGATGTTGGCGAGGAACTTGTTGCCCAGCCCCTGCCCCTCGGAGGCGCCGCGGACGATGCCCGCGATGTCGACGAACGACACGACGGCCGGCACGATCTTCGCCGAGGAGAACATCTCGGCCAGCTTGTCCAGCCGGGGATCGGGCAGCGGCACCACGCCGACGTTGGGCTCGATGGTGGCGAACGGGTAGTTCGCGGCCAGCACGTCGTTGCGGGTGAGCGCGTTGAACAGCGTCGACTTGCCGACGTTGGGCAGCCCGACGATCCCGAGGGTGAGTGACACGAGGCTCCAGGGTAGTCGGCCCGACCGGTGCGCTCAGTGACCGGGCGCGGGCACGTCCACGACGGCGACGGGCGGCCCCGACTGCGGCGGGATGAGCGTGATCAGCGCCGCACCCGTCACCCCGGCCAGCACGGCGGACGCGACGGCGAGCAGCAGCTTGCGCGGCCCGCTGTCGCGGCGGTGCCGGGCGGCGCGCCGGTGCGCACCGCGCCGGCCGCCGCGCGCGGCACCGGCGAGCTGGCGGGCCACCGTCGCCGCGGACGGGCGCGCGTCCGGATCGGGCTCCGTCATCCCGCGCAGCACGGCGGCGAGGTCGGCCGGCAGGTCGGCGGGCAGCTGCGGGCGCCGGTGCAGCCGCGCCACCGCCGCCTCCACGGCGGTTCCCGGGTACTCCCGCCGGCCGGTCAACGCCTCCAGCAGGACCAGACCCAGCGACCACACGTCCGTCGGCGGGCCGACCACCTCGCCGCGCGCCTGCTCCGGCGACAGGTAGGCGACGGTCCCGACGATGCACCCGGTGTCGGTCGCGACGGTGCCGTCGATGGCGACGGCGATGCCGAAGTCGGCGAGCCGCGCGTGCGTCCCGTCACCGAGCAGCACGTTCGCCGGCTTGACGTCCCGGTGCACCACACCGGCCGCGTGGACGTGCGCGAGCCCGGCGGCCAGCTGCGCGCCGATCCGGCGCACCTCGGCCGGGTCGAGAGCCCCGTCGCGGATGCGCCGGGCCAGCGTCGGCCCCTCCACCAGGTCGGTGACGACGAACGTCTGGTCGCCGTACGCACCGCCGTCGCGCATCCCGACCAGCCCCGGGTGGCGCAGCCGCGCGAGCAGTTCAAGCTCGCGACGCTGCCGGGTGCGGTCCTGCCGCGAGCACTCCGCGTTGAACAGCTTGATCGCGACCAGGTCGCCGTCGCGCAGGTCACGGGCGCGGCGCACCTCGGCGGACGAACCTCGACCCAGCACCCCGCCCAGCTCGTACCGGCCCGCGACGGGCTCGGCGGCATCCGGCGGCTGCTCCGTCGCGGTCACCCCGGCATGTTCCCCCGATACGCCGATTTCACACCTCAACCGCGCCGCATGTGGGGGTCATGGTTCCTGCGGACAGGTGAGGACGGCCGCCGCAGCCATGTCCGAATACCGCCAGTCTGCGGGTGTTCACGGTGGCAGAGTCTTCTGCGTGGTACTCGACACCGACCGTTGCTACCGGGCCGTCGCCTCGCGCGACGCCCGCTTCGACGGGCAGTTCATCACCGCCGTGAAGACGACGGGCATCTACTGCCGCCCGTCCTGCCCGGCGACGACACCGAAGCGCGCGAACGTGGAGTTCCTGCCGACCGCGGGGGCCGCGCAGCAGCGCGGTTACCGCGCGTGCCGGCGGTGCCTGCCCGACGCCGTCCCCGGCTCGCCGGAGTGGAACGTGCGCGCCGACCTGGCCGCCCGCGCCATGCGGCTCATCGCCGACGGGGTCGTGGAGCGCGAGGGCGTGCCGGGGCTGGCGAGCCGGCTCGGGTACTCCGAGCGCCAGCTGAACCGGGTGCTCACCGCCGAGCTCGGCGCCGGCCCGCTCGCGCTGGCCCGCGCGCACCGCGCGCACACCGCCCGGCTGCTCGTCGAGACGACGCCGCTGGCGATGGCCGACATCGCGTTCGCGGCCGGGTTCGCGAGCGTGCGGCAGTTCAACGACACGGTTCGCGAGGTCTACGGCGTCCCACCCACGGTGCTGCGTTCGGAGGCCGAACGCCGCCGCGGCGCGATCGCGGCTGTCGCCGGCACGGTCGTGCTGCGGCTGCCCTACCGGCCGCCGTTCGACGTCGGCGGCCTGTTCGCGTTCTTCACCGCCACCGCGGTGCCCGGCGTGGAGTCGCTGGTCGACGGCGTGTTCCGCCGCACCATGCGGCTGCCGCACGGTGCCGCGACGGTGGCGTTGGAGCCGCGCGACGGGCACGTCGTCGCCACGCTGCGGCTGGCCGACCCGCGCGACCTCGGGCCCGCCGTGGCGCGGCTGCGCCGGCTGCTCGACCTGGACGCCGACCCAGTCGCCGTCGACGAGGCGCTGTCCGCCGACCCGCTGCTGGCCCCCGCGGTCGCGGCCGCGCCGGGCATCCGCATCCCGGGCGCCGTGGACGGGCCGGAGACGGCGCTGCGCATCGTCATCGGCCAGCAGATCTCCACGGCGGCGGCACGCACCGCGTCCGCGCGGCTGGTGGAGGCACTGGGCGAGCGGCTGCCGCCCGCCCTCGCCGCCGACGGGCCCGACCTGCTCTTCCCCACCGCCGAGACGATCGCCGAACGCGGTGCGGAGGTCCTGTACGGGCCGACGCGGCGGATCGCGACGGTGCTCGGCCTCGCCACCGAGCTGGCGGAAGGCCGGCTCGTGCTCGATCCCGGCTGCGACGCCGGTGAGCTGCGCAGACAGCTGGTCGCACTGCCCGGCATCGGGCCGTGGACGGCCGGTTGCGTGGCCATGCGGCTGCTCGGTGACCCCGACGAGCTGCTGGCCTCCGATCTCGCCGTCCGGCGCGGCGCCGGCCTGCTCGGCCTGCCGTCGGATCAGGCGGCGCTCGTCGCCCACGCACAGCGCTGGGCACCGTGGCGGTCCTACGCCGCCAACCACCTCTGGCGCACGTACCTCGAAGGAGTCCCTGCATGAGTACCCACGCGACCATCCAGACCGCCATCGCCCCCTTCACCGCCATCGTCGACGACGACGGCGCCGTGATCGCGGCCGGCTGGACGGCCGACGTCGACGCGCTGCTGCCGGTGATCCACCCGGCGCTGCGGCCCGCGGAGGTCGTCGAAGGGGACATCGGCCCGGTCGCCGACGCGATCGTCCGCTACCACGACGGCGACCTCTCGGCCATCGACGCCGTGCCCGTGCGGCAACGCTCGGGGCCGTTCCTCGAGCACGCGTGGGACGTGCTGCGGACGGTGCCGGCCGGCGCACCCGTCACGTACACGGAGTTCGCGGCGAAGGCCGGGCGACCGGCGGCGATCCGCGCGGCGGCGTCCGCCTGCGCGAAGAACGCGGTGGCGCTGTTCGTCCCGTGCCACCGGGTGCTGGGCACCGACGGCACCATGCGCGGCTTCCGCTGGGGCACGGACGTCAAGCGGGCCCTCCTGGCCCACGAGGCGCAGGCCTGAGGGGTCGGTGGGCCATGGTTGGGCCATGGCCCACCTCACCCTCACCACGATCGTCGTCGACGACTACGACGAGGCGATCGCCTTCTTCACCGACGCGCTGGGCTTCGAGCTGGTCGAGGACTCCCCGTCGCTCACCAACGACGGCCGGCCCAAGCGCTGGGTGGTCGTCCGGCCGGCGGGCGCCGAGACGGGGATCCTGCTCGCCCGGGCCGACGGGGAGCGGCAGGCGGCCGCGGTCGGCCAGCAGCACGCCGGACGCGTCGGGTTCTTCCTCCGGGTCGACGACTTCGCGGCCGCCTACGAGCGCATGCGCGCGGCCGGCGTCACGTTCCTCGCCGAGCCGAGGACCGAGCCGTACGGGCAGGTCGTCGTCTTCCTCGACGTCGCCGGCAACCGGTGGGACCTCCTCGGAGCTAGCCCGGCCGGGTGATCTCCGGCGGGTGTGCGCATCCGTTCGTTCGACGGTCCCGACCACGGGTCACGTGCCGCAACGACCGCTCGAACCGCTGTTCGACCGTTCACCGCATCGGGGCACGTTCCGCGGCGCGCCTGATCGGAACCGTCGGTCCGGCTGTGCACGCTGGCTGCCATGGACATCGCCGCACTGCTGGTCGGCCTGCTGATCGGGCTGGCGCTCGGCTGCGCCGGCGCGTTCCTCGTGTTGGCCGCCCGCAACCGGACGGCCGCTGCCGAGTCCGCGCGAGCGGTCGCGGAGGGCAACGCGATCCTGCGGGCCGACGCGGCGGGGCTGCGCGCCGAGCGCACCAGCCTGCTGGAGCGGCTCGACGAGCTCGGCGAGGCGCACGACCGGGCCGCCGAGCGGCTGCGCCGGGCCGAGTCCGAGGCGGCCGCGGCGCAGGCGGCGCTGCGCGCCGAGCGGGAGGCGGGTGCGCGGCGCGAGGAGCTGCTGGCGCGCCGCGACAGCGAGTTGAAGGAGGCGTTCGCCGCGCTCTCCGCCGACGCGCTGGCCCGCAACAACGAGCAGTTCGTCGCGCTCGCCGAGGCCCGCATCAAGGAGGCCACCACCGCGCTCACGGCGAAGGCCACCGCGGACGACGCGGAGAAGACGCACGCCGTCGGCAAGCTGCTCGACCCGGTGGCGGCCACGCTGGCCCGCGTCGAGGGGCAGCTGCGGGCGGTGGAGAAGGAGCGCGAGTCGGCGTACGCGGGCCTGCGCGAGCAGGTCAGCGCGATGCGCCTGAGCTCGGACCAGCTCAAGAGCGAGACGAAGCAGCTGGTCAACGCCCTGCGCGCACCGCAGGTGCGGGGTCGCTGGGGCGAGCTGCAGCTGGAGCGCATCGTGCAGCTGGCCGGCA
The DNA here is from genome assembly GCF_050936315.1 of Pseudonocardia sp. CA-107938. Classification (NCBI taxonomy): domain Bacteria; kingdom Bacillati; phylum Actinomycetota; class Actinomycetes; order Pseudonocardiales; family Pseudonocardiaceae; genus Pseudonocardia; species Pseudonocardia sp. CA-107938. Next base: position 637,514 of record NZ_JBNJNA010000001.1, read on the forward strand.
TGGTGGAGCACTGCGACTTCTCCACGCAGGTCGTCGCGCAGACCGCCGACGGCGGTGTGCGGCCCGACCTCGTGGTGCACCTGGCCGGCGGCAAGCAGGTCGTGGTCGACGCGAAGGTGCCGTTCGCGGCGTACCTGGAGGCCGTCGAGGCGGGCGACCACAAGGTGCACACCGAGCGCCTCACCGCGCACGCCCGGCAGCTCCGCCAGCACGTCGACCAGCTGGCGGCCAAGGAGTACTGGGCGGCGTTCTCGCCGTCGCCGGAGTTCGTGGTCCTCTTCGTGCCGGGCGACCCGTTCCTCGAGGCGGCGCTGCAGGCCGACCCGTCCCTGCTGGAGCACGCGTTCACGCAGAACGTCGTGATCGCCACGCCCACCACGTTGATCGCGCTGCTGCGCACGGTCGCGTACACGTGGCGGCAGGAGGCGCTGGCCCGCAACGCCGCGCAGGTGCACCAGCTCGGCAAGGAGCTGCACGGGCGGCTCGCCACGATGGGCACGCACGTCGCGAAGCTGGGCCGGGGCCTCGACGCGGCCGTCGAGTCCTACAACCGCACGGTGTCGTCGCTGGAGGCGCGCGTGCTGGTCACCGCGCGCAAGCTCACCGAGCTGCACGTCTCCGACGAGGAGCTGCCCGAGCTCGCCCAGGTGGAGCGGTCGCCGCGCCGGCTGTCGGCGCCCGAGCTGATCGCGTCCGCGTCCGAGTCGCTGATCGACCTCCACGGGATCGCCGACGGCACGCACGGCTGATCGCGCCGTGGAGTGACGCGCGCCGCGTCGGCAGCGCGGCAGGCCCCGTCCAGGAACTATCGTGCACCGGTGGCACCCAGCAGCAGCGACCCGTGGACCGTGGGCGAACGCTCGATCGTCCCGTCCGTGCTCGGGCTGTCGTCACTGGTCGCGGTGGCGATCGCGGCCGCTCTGACGCTGCTCGGCGTGCTCGTCGACCTGATGCGGCAGGGCACGCTCGGCTTCGTCTTCACCGTGCTCTACATCGCAGGCTGCGTGCTCGCGATCGCGTGGGTGCGCCGGGACGGGCTGTTCGGCCCGCTCGTGGCGCCGCCGCTGCTGCTCGCCGTCGCCGTGCCGGCGGTGGTGCTGATCGCGGGCGACCCGAAACCCGGCACCGGCATGGCGGAGCGCGCGCTGCAGATCGGGGCGCCGCTGGTCAACTCGTTCCCGATCATGGCGGGCACCACCGCGTTCGTGCTGGTGGTGGGCGTGTTCCGGATGGCGACGCAGAAGCTGCGCCGCACCCCGTCGCTCGACAAGAAGCCGGCGCGCGAACCCGCTAAGCGCGAGCCGGCCGCAGCTCGCGGGGCAGCGAGAAGGTCAACGTCTCCTCGGCGGTCGTGAACTCCTCGACCTCGTCCCAGCCCTGCTCGGCGAGCAGGTCGAGCACGCCCCGCACCAGCACCTCCGGCACCGACGCGCCGCTCGTGACGCCGACGGTGGTGACCCCGTCGAGCCACTCGGGACGCACGTCGCGCGCGTAGTCGATGAGGTGGGACGCGCCGGCGCCGTTCTGAAGCGCGACCTCGACCAGCCGCACCGAGTTCGACGAGTTCCGCGAGCCCACCACGAGCACGAGGTCGCACTGCGGAGCCATCGCCTTCACCGCGACCTGCCGGTTCTGCGTGGCGTAGCAGATGTCGTCGCTGGGCGGGTCCTGCAGCGTGGGGAAGCGTTCGCGCAGCGCACGGACGGTGTCCATGGTCTCGTCGACGGAGAGCGTGGTCTGCGACAGCCAGACGACCTTCTCCGGGTCGCGCACCGTGACGGTGTCGACGTCGGCCGCGGACTCGACGAGCTGGATGTGCTGCGGCGCCTCGCCCGAGGTGCCCTCGACCTCCTCGTGGCCGGCGTGGCCGACGAGCAGGATGTCGAAGTCCTCGCGGGCGAACCGCTTCGCCTCCTGGTGGACCTTCGTGACCAGTGGGCAGGTGGCGTCGATGGTGTGCAGGTTGCGCTCGTCGGCCTGCGCGCGCACGGCCGGCGACACGCCGTGGGCGGAGAACACCACGATCGCGCCCTCGGGCACGTCGGCCGTGTCGTCGACGAAGATCGCGCCACGGGCGGCGAGGGTCTCCACGACGTGGACGTTGTGCACGATCTGCTTGCGCACGTAGACGGGGGCGCCGTGCTTCTCCAGCGCCCGCTCGACGGCCTCCACGGCCCGGTCGACGCCGGCGCAGTAGCCGCGCGGTTTGGCCAGCAGGACGCGCTTGCTGCTCGATCCGGACATGGGTCCCAGCGTACGGACCGCCCCGTCGGCAGGCCCGACGGTGTGCGGAGTGGAACACTGAGGGCCATGACGCCGCTTCCGCTGCCCATCCGGGTCGCCGCCGGTCTCGTCGCGACCGCCGTCGAACAGGCGCGCGACCTGCCCCGTCAGCTGGCCGAGCTGCCGATCACCGCCGTGAGCCAGACGCTGCAGGCCGGGATGCGGGTGCAGCAGAAGGTCACCGAGCTGGCCATCAAGGGTGATCGCGCGCTGTCGGTGCTGCAGCCGGTCGAGGAGAAGCCGAGCTGGGCGACGTTCGACGACGACCTCGATGTCGATTCGGCCGAGTCCTACGGCACCGACCCGTCCGACGCCGCCACCGAGGAGTTCGCCCGCAACGGGGCCGCCCCGTCTCGGCCGCGCACGGTCACGCCGATCGACGTCGCCCGCGAGACCACCCCGCCGCCGGCGCCGGAGCCCGTCGACCGGATCGACGCCGTCGACGACCTGGACTCGCTCGACGACGCCGAGGCACTCGCGCTGATCGAGGACGCCGAGGACGAGGAAGGCGGCGCCGCGCCGGCCACCCCGCCCGCCGGTCCGCCGGCGCTGGCGGAGTACCCGCAGCTCTCGATTCCGCAGCTGCGCGGGCGGCTGCGCTTCCTCACGCTGAACGACCTGCGGTCGCTGCTGGCGTGGGAACAGGCGAACGGTGCGCGTCCGCCGTACGTCACGATGCTGCAGAACCGGATCACCACGGTCGTCGAGGGCGGGTGAGCTCTCCGTCCACCCCGGAGCAGCCGTGGCCGGTCCGCACGGTGGCCCGCAAGATCGCCGAGTGGGTCGACCGGCTGGGCGCGGTGTGGGTGGAGGGACAGCTCGCGCAGGTCGTCGCGCGGCCCGGCACCGGCACCGCATTCCTCACGTTGCGCGACCCGGCTGCCGACGTGTCGTTGCAGCTCACCGCGCCGGTCGCGCTGATCCGCGAGGGCGGGCCCGCGGTGGCCGAGGGCAACCGGGTGGTCGTGCACGGGAAGCCGAGCTTCTTCCTCGGCCGCGGCACGCTGTCGCTGCGGGTCACCGAGATCCGCGCGGTCGGCATCGGTGAGCTGCTCGCCCGCATCGAGCGGCTGCGCCGGCTGCTCGCCGCCGAAGGGCTGTTCGACGCCGCGCGCAAGCGCAGGCTGCCGTTCCTTCCGGCAGGGATCGGGCTGGTCACCGGGCGCGCGTCGGCGGCGGAGCACGACGTCGTCACCAACGCGCAGTCCCGCTGGCCGGCCGTCCGGTTCCGCATCGAGCACGTGGCCGTGCAGGGCGCGCTGGCCGTCCCGCAGATCGTCGACGCGCTGGGCGTGCTCGACCGCGACCCGTCCATCGACGTGATCGTGCTGGCCCGCGGCGGGGGCAGCGTCGAGGACCTGCTGCCGTTCTCCGACGAGACGCTGTGCCGGGCGGTCGCCGACTGCCGCACCCCGGTGGTGTCGGCGATCGGGCACGAACCCGACACCCCGCTCGTCGACCACGTCGCCGATCTGCGCTGCTCCACGCCCACCGAGGCCGGGCGGCGCATCGTGCCGGACGTGCGCGAGGAGACCGCGCGCATCACCGACCTGCGCGGACGCGCCCACCGCGCGCTGGCCGGGTGGGTGGACCGGGAGCTGCGGTTGCTGCAGGCGCTGCGCGCCCGTCCGGTGCTCGCGGACCCCCTGCAACGCCTTTCTCGTCACCACGACGAGATCGAGCGGATGACGGCGGCCGCGCGCGCCGCCGTGCTGCGCGGGCTGGACCGTCGGGACCACGACCTCGAGCACGTCCGCGCCCGGCTGGCCACGCTCGGCCCGGCCGCCACGCTCGCCCGCGGCTACGCGATCGTCCAGCGGATCGACGGCGAGGAACGGCACGTCCTGCGCTCGGTCGGCGAGGTCGCCGAGGGCGACCAGGTGCGCATCCGGGTGGCCGACGGCGCCGTCGCCGCGCGCGTCGAGAGGATGGACGCGTGAAACCGGTGGAGGAGCTGGGCTACGAGGCGGCCCGCGACGAGCTCACCGAGGTCGTCCGCGCGCTGGAGGCGGGCGGGCTCGGCCTCGACGAGTCGGTGGCGCTGTGGGAGCGCGGCGAGGCACTGGCCCGCCGCTGTGAGGAGCAGCTGGCCGGGGCGAGGGAGCGCGTCCAGAAGGTGCTCGACGACGCGTCGAGAACGAACTTGTCGTGATCAACAGGGCTTGTTGATCACCACAAGTTCGTTCTCGACGGATCACCGGGGGGCGACCGGGGCCGCCAGAGCGGCTGCGGCCAGAGCGCGGAAGTCCGCCTCCTCCGCGCTCCCGGTGATCAGGAGGCGGGTGGGGCCGGTGTCGGCGACCCAGATGGGCTCGGTGTCGCCCGTCCCGCCGTAGACGACCCAGCGGGTGCCGCCGACGTCGACGGGGCCGCGGGCACCCACCGCCTTCGTCCCGACCTGGACGCGCAGCATCTGCTCCTCCGGCACGTCGCCCTGCAGCAGGCGGACGAAGCGGTGCCCGGACGTCAGGTACCCGACGCGCACCACGCGTGCGGTGCTACCGCCGCCGACCGGGTCGACGCCGGACGAGTTCGCGCGCCAGCCCGCCGGCACCGCCGGCACCCGCACCGCGAACGGCACCTCCTTGGCGTACCGCGCGAGATCGGCCGGCGCGTCGACGGTGGGCAGCTTGTCCTGGTCGACCTGCGGGCCGCCCGGCGCGAACGCGCACGACCGGCCCAACCCGGCGACGACCAGCGCCAGCACGACCAGCACCCCGACCGCGGCCGCCATGTCCCGCACCGACAGCGCGCTCCGCGGAGGTTTGGACATACTCACAGTTCAAGTGTGTCAGGCCGACAATCTGCGAGGATCGGACCATGACCCCCGGCTCGCAGCGGCGCCGTGAGGCGCCCGACCGCAACCTGGCCATGGAGCTCGTCCGCGTCACGGAGGCGGCGGCCATGGCCGCGGGCCGCTGGGTCGGGCGCGGCGACAAGAACGGCGGAGACGGCGCGGCCGTGGACGCGATGCGCCAGCTGATCGGCACCGTGTCGATGCGCGGGATCGTCGTCATCGGGGAGGGCGAGAAGGACGAGGCCCCGATGCTGTTCAACGGCGAGGAGGTCGGCAACGGCGAGGGTGCCTGGTGCGACGTCGCCGTCGACCCCATCGACGGCACCACGCTGATGGCGAAGGGCATGCCGGGATCCGTCGCGGTGCTGGCGGTGGCCGAGCGCGGCGCCATGTTCGACCCGTCCGCGGTCTTCTACATGGAGAAGCTGGTCACCGGCCCGGAGGCGGCCGGCGTCATCGACATCCGCGAGCCGGTCGCGGAGAACATCCGGCGGGTCGCCGCAGCCAAGCACACCGACGTCAACGACGTCACCGTCTGCGTGCTGGACCGGCCGCGGCACGCCGACCTCGTCAAGGAGATCCGCCGCACCGGCGCGCGCATCCACTTCATCTCCGACGGCGACGTGGCCGGCGCGATCTCGGCGGCCCGTCCGGGCACCGGCATCGACCTGCTGTACGGGATCGGCGGCACGCCGGAGGGCATCATCGCCGCGGCCGCCATGAAGTGCATGGGCGGGGCGATGCAGGGCAGGCTCTGGCCCCGTGACGACGACGAGCGCAAGAAGGCCCTCGACGCCGGACACGACCTCGACCGGGTGCTCGACCAGGACGAGCTGGTCCGCGGCGACAACGTGTTCTTCTGCGCCACCGGCATCACCGACGGCGAGCTGCTGAAGGGCGTGCACTACCGGGCCGGCGGCTGCACCACGCAGTCGATCGTGATGCGGTCCAAGTCGGGCACCGTCCGCATGATCGACGGCTACCACCGGCTCACGAAGCTGCGCGAGTACGCCACGATCGACTTCGACCTCTCCGACGAGCAGCTCGCCGCGGACATCCCGCCCCTGCCCTGACCGCGCGCCCTGTTGCGGTGCGGCCGCGGTGCCGCGATCCTCGACATCCGGGGTTCGGGGGGTCGTCATGCGCGCGATGCGGGTGCTGCTGCTGGTGGTCGTCGTCGGCGTGGTCGCGGCGCTGGTCAGCGGGCCGGGCACACGCCCGGCCACCGTCGGGGGTGCGGCGCGGCCGATCGCGGAGATCGCGCCCGATCTCGGCGCCACGATCAACGCCGCGCTGGCCCCGGTGGCCGACGTCGTCGAGCGGTTCCCCGCCGTCGTGCCCGGCACCCCATGCCTGAGCACGGCCAGGGCGTGCATCGACCTCTCCGCCAACCGGTCGTGGCTGATCTCCGGCGGCAAGGTGGTCTACGGACCGGTGCCGATCACCCACGGCCGCCCCGGCTGGCGCACCCCACCCGGCACCTTCCGCGTCGCGTTCAAGAGCATCAACCACAAGAGCACGATCTTCGACGACGCCCCGATGCCGTTCTCGGTGTTCTTCAACGGCGGCATCGCCTTCCACCAGGGCAGCCTGCGGGTGCCGTCGCACGGCTGCATCCACCTCTCGCCGGCCGCGGCGCGGCAGTACTTCGGCACGCTGCAGCGCGGCGACATCGTGCAGGTGGTGCCCTGACCCGTCGACGTCGACCCAGGTCGGCGAACAGCTCGTCGATCAAGAGGGCGAAGCCGGGGAGGAGGGGGCTGGCGAGCGTGTCGCCGGGGCCCACATCGACGCCGTCGTCGAACGCGGCGCCGTCGGCGCCGCGGCGGAACACCAGCACCGTGCTGGACGGCAGGTCGACCAGCCACAGCTCACGAGTGCCGGACGCCTCGTAGCGGCGCAGCTTGGGGCCCACGTCGAGCGCCCACGTGCTCGGCGAGCGCACCTCGATCGCCAGTTCCGGCGGCCCGGCATGCCGGGAGCCGCGCGGCGGGTGACTCGTCCACCACACGTCGGGCTTGTAGACGTTGCGGTCGGACAGCACCCAGTTGCCCCCGAACCCGGCGCGGCCGAGGGCACGGCCGAGTGCCCAATCGCGAAGCGCAGCCAGCAGGCGCGCACACACCTCCTGGTGGTCGAACGCCGGGTCCATCACGTGCACCACTCCCTCGACGAGTTCGGAGCCCGTCGGGAAGTCGCCCGCGAGGAACTCGTCCGCGGTGATGCGGTGGGGTGCGACGTCGGCCGTCATGGCTGTCATGGTCGCACTGTGGTGGGACCCACCGACAGTTCTGCCCCGAGCAGGACGAGACTGGGAACCATGAGCGACGAGGCTGCCTTCCGCATCGAGCACGACACGATGGGCGAGGTCCGGGTCCCCGCCGACGCGCTGTGGCGCGCGCAGACCCAGCGGGCCGTCGAGAACTTCCCGATCTCCGGCCGCGGCCTGGAGCGGGCACAGATCCGCGCGCTCGGCCTGGTCAAGGGTGCCGCCGCGCGCGTCAACGGGCGGATCGGCGTGCTGGACGGGGCGCTCGCCGAGGCGATCGCCGCAGCCGCGGACCGGGTCGCCGCGGGCGAGGTGGACGACCAGTTCCCGATCGACGTCTTCCAGACCGGCTCCGGCACCAGCTCCAACATGAACGCCAACGAGGTGATCGCCACCCTGGCGAAGCAGGCGGGCACCGACGTGCACCCGAACGACCACGTCAATGCCTCGCAGTCCTCCAACGACGTGTTCCCGACGACCATCCACCTGGCCGCCACGGAGGCGCTGGCCACGGATGTCGTCCCGGCGCTGGAGCACCTGGCGGCGGCGCTGCGGAGGCGCGCCGTCGACTGGGCGGACGTCGTCACCGCCGGGCGCACCCACCTGATGGACGCCGTGCCCGTCACGCTCGGGCAGGAGGCGGGCGGCTGGGCGACGCAGGTCGAGTACGGCGCCGCGCGCGTCACGGACACGCTGCCGCGGCTGGGCCAGCTGCCGATCGGTGGCACCGCCGTCGGTACCGGTCTGAACGCGCCGGACGGGTTCGGTGCGGGCGTCGTCGACGAGCTGCGCGCGGCCACCGGCCTGGACGTGCTGTCCGAGGCGGCCGACCACATCGAGGCGCAGGGCGCCCGGGACGGCCTGGTGGAGGCGTCCGGCGCGCTGCGCACCGTCGCCGTGAGCCTCTACAAGATCGCCAACGACATCCGTTGGCTCGGCTCCGGCCCGCGCACGGGGCTGGCCGAGCTGCACCTGCCGGACCTGCAGCCGGGCAGCTCGATCATGCCGGGCAAGGTCAACCCGGTGATCTGCGAGGCCACGATGATGGTGGCGGCGCAGGTGATCGGCAACGACGCCACCGTCGCGTTCTCCGGCAGCCAGGGCAACCTGCAGCTCAACGTGATGATGCCGGTGATGGCGCGCAACGTGCTGGAGTCGGCGCGCCTGCTGGCCAACGCCGCCCGGCTGCTCGCCGACAAGGTCGTGGACGGTGCAGAGGCCGATCGCGAGCGCACCCGCGAGTTCGCCGAGTCGTCGCCCTCGATCGTCACCCCGCTCAACCGCTACATCGGGTACGAGGAGGCGGCGTCGATCGCGAAGCAGTCGTTGAAGGAGCGCAAGACGATCCGCGAGGTCGTCCTCGAACGCGGGCACGTGCCGGGCAAGCTCACCGAGCAGCAGCTGGACGAGGCGCTCGACGTGCTCGCGATGGCCAGGGGCGGCAAGCGCTGACGGCTTGACCTGAACCCGGCTCGAACGAGCAGGGTCGGGTCCATGGTCTTCACCGACGCCGAACGCTCCTACCTCGCCGCGCGCGATCTCGCGCGCCTCGCCACCGTCGGCCCGACCGGGGCGCCGCACAACCAGCCGGTCGCGTTCTGGCTCAACGACGACGGCACCGTCGACATCGGCGGACCGGCCCTCACCTCGTCGCAGAAGTACCGCAACGTCGTGGCCGATCCGCGGGTGTCGCTGGTGGTCGACGACAACGCCCCCGAGCCGGTGGGGCCGGGCGGGCAGCGCGGACGCGGCATCGAGATCCGCGGGACCGTCGAGGTCGTCCGGCTGCCGGAACCGTTGATCTCCGGCTTCACCCGTGATGTGCTGCGCGTGCGCCCCCGGCGGATCGTGACGTGGAACGTCGGCGAACCGGGCGGTCGCGGCCGCGACGTTCGGGCCTAACGAGCAACTGAACGCGCAGATGTACGTGCAGCTGCACGCATCACCCCTTCAGACCAATTTCGCTCCGAAGCGTCACCAATCCTCGTAGTCGATCATGAAAACCCGCTCGCGCATGGTCCAATGGGCGCGGCCGACCAGCGGGAGGGTGACGATGAGCGAGGACGGGCGCTTCGCCTACGAGCCGCTTCTCGACGTCATCGACGGGCGCCCGGCCGGTGTCGAGGTGCTGCGCCGCCGCGACCGCGACCGCACGGCGCTCCTCGCACCGCGGGTGGTCTGGGGCACCAGGCAGATCGCGGAGTTCGACGCCGGCATCGCGATCACCTCGGTGCTGCACGACCCCAGGTACGACTCGACGGTGCCGCTGCACGTGGACATCTGCGCCGACGCGGTCGTCGCCGCGCGCCCGCGCATCGTCCAGCTGCCCGGTGTCCTGCGGGAACGGATGGACGGGATGCCGATCCCGCCGATCGTGCTGGAGATCGGCCCGGCCGTCTCGGCGGCTCCGGCGCCCGCCTTCGCCGAGGGCGTCGCCGAGCTCCGCGCGGCCGGTTTCGCCATCGCGTTCGACGGGGTGGGGCGCGGGTTCGGCCTGGACCTCGTCGCGGAGCTGCTCCCGCATTCCGTCAAGATCGACGCCGAGCTGGTCGCCCGGCTGGGCGTGGATCCGGCCGCCGACGCCGTGGTCGCCGCGATCTGCGACGTGGCCCGCGCCTGCGGCATCACCGTCTCCGCCGTGGGCGTCACCCACCGTGACGAGCTGGCCGCCTTGCGCGACCACGGCATCACCCGCGCCCAGGGCCCGCTCCTCGCCGCCATGCAGCAGCACCCCGGCGTGGCCGGGCTCGCCATCCCCGTCGAGCTGATCCCGCGGGTGCAGGCCGCTCGCGAGGCCGCCCCGCTGCGGACGGTGCTGCCGTCGGTCGCGTCGATGGCGAAGCCGGCGCTCTCCCTGCCCGACACGGTCACCGCCGACGTCGTGCGAGCCGCGTTCGCTGCGCACCCGCACGCGGGGAGCGTGCTGCTCACCGACTCGGCCCGCCGCCCCACCGGCTTCATCGACCGCAACCGCTTCATGATGGCCATCTCCGGCCCGTACGGGCACGCGCTGTACGGCCGCAGGCGGGCCGACTCGCTGGCCGATCCGCCGCGCACCGTAGGGCCCACCACCGACCTCGCGGCCGCGCTGGAGTACTGCCTGGCCGATCGCTCCCGCGCCTGGGACGACCTGGTGCTGCTCGACGGCTCGCTCTGCTGCGCCGGCGTCGTCCGCGTCGACGACCTCATGCAGGTCGCCACCGGCATGTACACCGAGGCCGACGCCGGCTCGGTGGCCTGAGCCCGGCACCTGCGGTTCCCGTACTGTCGGCGCGGTGCTGAGGGTGGTGCTGGTCGACCTGGTCGACACACTGGTGGTGGACGGCGCGCCCGCGCCCGCCGCCACCGACGCGCTCGCCGTGCTGGCCGAGCTCGACGCCGCCGACGGCGAGCCCTTGCGCGTCGCGGTGCTCGGCGACCCGCAGACCGCGTCCGTCGTCGACGACGCCGGGCTGCGCCGCTACGTCGAGACGGCCCCGTCGGCCGGCTTCGAGGCCGCGCTGGCCGCGTTCGGCGCCGAACCCGCCGACGCGCTCGCCATCACGGCCGTGGCCGAGCGGGCCGCGGAGTCACGCGCGGCTGGGCTGCCGGTGGTGTGCCTGGGCGTGGACGTGCCGGACTGGTCCGGCGTACCCGCCGTCGTCGCCCGCCTCGTCGACCCGGACGGGGTGGAGCAGGCCACGTTCGTCCGGTCGCTGCGCACCCACGGCCAGCTCGCGGAGCCGGGCGCGGACGCCCCGGATGCGACGCACAGCGTCGACGACGAGGGCAGGATCCGCCGCGACCGCTTCCGCTCCATCTAGTGCACCTCGCACAGGACGGTCGGCACTAGGCGAACGCCACCCGCCGCACCTCGCGCCGCCCGTCCCGGTCGACGACGGCGTGCGTGGGCCGCACCTCGGCGGCCGTGGTGGCGTCGAGGGCCAGCTGCCCGTGGTCGATCAGCGTGCGGACGAACCGCTGCGCCTCCTCCGGCGCCACGCCCGCCCGCGGCGCGTGCAGCAGCGCGGCCGTGGCGCCCGACTCGCCCACCAGCGCCGGCACCGTCGCCGGGCAGCTCACGCCGCGCAGGCGGTCGTCGACGTCGTCGAGCGGGACCTCGACCTGGAAGCTGACCTTCGCCACCTGCGTGCCGCCGAGGTCGACGACGCTCACCGACACCGGGGCGTCGGCGCCGGTGTCGAGGCGGCGACGCAGGTCGGCGATGGTGTCGTCGGCGACCTCGACGCCGCGGCCGGGGCCCTGTGCGGCCACGATCCGCGGCGGTTCCCCGGCCAGCGCCAGCTCCGGCGCGACCAACCCGCGCGAGCCCAGCGCCAGGCCGTGCCCCGCGAAGGCCCGCCCGATCGCCGCACCAGCCGGCGTGGACGGGCCCGCCGCGATGACCATCTGACGCCCGATCGACCGGAAGAACCGCGGCACCTCCGGCGCCTCGGCCGCGCCGGCCCAGAACAGCGCGGCCGCCTGCCGGGCCGCGGCCAGCAGACCGGACTCGCCGCGGTCGGCTCCGGCCGTGAACAGCCCCCTGACCAGGTCGTAGAAGCACCCGGACAGGATCCGCGCGATGCTGTGCACCTCACTGATGAGCACGTCGGGGCCGCCGTCGGCAGGCAGGGTCTCCGGCAGCTGCCACCGGAACGTGTTGAGCGCCCGCCGCGGCTTCGCGGCGGGGTGCTTCGAGCCCAGCACGATCGCGACACCGGCCGAGAGGTCCTCCGCCGTGGCCTCGACGAAGTTGGCCGTGCCCAGATCGGGGCTCACGGACAGCAGCTCCTCCCGGGTCTCCCGGTCGGACAGCGCCGTCAGCACGGCCGTGATGTCGCCGAACGCCTCGTGCGCGCCGCCGACCTCGATCAGGTTGGTGTCCCACAGGTCGGGGCGCAGCGCGTCGAGGAGGGCGTGCCCGGTCTCGTGCGCGACGACGTCGGTGCTGGCGCCGGAGTACGTGACGTGGTCGCCGGTCTGCTGGTGGAAGAACGAGATGCCGGTGCGATCGTAGAAGGCGTTCAGGTCGACGCCGGCGTCCGGCCGCACCTGCAGCGGACCCTTCACAGCGGATGCCCAGGACGCGATCGGCCGGCCGAGCGCCGCCTCCCACGCCTGGACGGCGAGGATCGCGGCCTGCCGCGTCTGCCAGCGCAGGAACCCGGCCGTGCCCGGCGGGTACACCCCCTCCGCCGCGCCGCCCGCGACCGTGAACGCTGCAGTGCCAGCCGGGCGGTCGGGTACCGCGGCCACCTCGCGCAGGGGGAGCTCCCCCACGGCCGGGTCGTTGGGGATGAAGTTGATCATGACGTCCTTCGGTCGGCAGACGGGTGCCTCATTCTGGCGACAACCGGACGCGGATGGCGGCCGAACGGCCGGACTCCACCCTCCCAGGCTCCTCCCGTCCAGCTCGAACTGTCGGGGTGGCCTGCCAGGATGGCGCCATGTTGCTCGCCGACGTCGTCGCGGCGTCCGCCGCCGTGGGGGCCACCCGTGCGCGCACGGCGAAGGCCGCCGCGTTGGCCGAGGTGCTGCGCGCGGCTGCGCCGGAGGAGGTGGAGCCGGCCACCGCGTGGCTGTCGGGCGAGACGCTGCAGGGCCGGCTGGGCACGGGTTGGCGCACGCTGGCCGCGCAGGGTGGCCGGGCGGCCGCGGAACCCTCGCTCACGGTGGCCGCGGTCGACGCGGCGTTCACCGCGCTGGCCGGCACGTCCGGCGCCGGGTCGACCGCGCGGCGCGCCGAGCTGCTCGGCGGGCTGTTCGACGCCGCCACCGCGGCCGAGCAGCAGTTCCTGCGCAGGCTGCTCACCGGCGAGATGCGGCAGGGCGCGCTGGAGGGGGTGATGCTGGAGGCCGTCGCGGCGGCGTCCGGCGTGCCGCCCGCCGTCGTGCGCCGCGCGTTCATGCTCTCCGGCCGGCTGCCGGCCACGGCGCGGCTCGCGCTGGAGGGCGGCGCTGCGGCACTGGAGGCGGTCCGGTTGGAGATCGGCCGGCCGGTGCGCCCGATGCTGGCCTCACCGGCGTCGTCGCTCGACGGGGCTCTGGGCGAGCTGGGCACCGAGGTGAGCGTCGAGTACAAGCTCGACGGCGCGCGGATCCAGGTGCACCGCGCCGGCGACGAGGTGCACGTGTGGACGCGCACGCTGCGCGAGATCACCGAGCACGTGCCGGAGCTGGTCGATGTGGTGCGCGGGCTGCCGTGCGAGCAGGTGGTGCTCGACGGGGAGACGCTCGCGCTCGCCGACGACGGGCGCCCGCGCCCGTTCCAGGAGACGATGAGCAGGTTCGGCTCGGAGGTGCACGAGCTGCTGCTGCGGCCGTGGTTCTTCGACTGCCTGCACCTCGACGGCACCGACCTGCTCGACGAGCCGCTCGAAGCGCGCCTGGCCGCGCTGGAGCGGGTGGCCGGCGAGCACGTCATGGCCGGCGTGCGGCGGCCGTCTGCGGAGGAGGCGGCGGCCCTGCTCGACCGGGCGCTCGACGCCGGCCACGAGGGCGTCATGGTGAAGTCGCTCGCCGCCCCGTACGCAGCGGGGCGGCGCGGCAAGGCGTGGCAGAAGGTCAAGCCGGTGCACACGCTCGACCTGGTGGTGCTCGGTGCGGAGTGGGGCTACGGGCGGCGCACGGGCAGCCTCTCCAACATCCACCTCGGCGCCCGCGACCCCGACGGCGGCGAGCCGATCATGGTGGGCAAGACGTTCAAGGGCATGACCGACGAGCTGCTGGCCTGGCAGACGGCCACGTTCCCCGGGCTGGCGCGCAGCGAGGACCGGCACACCGTGATGCTGCGTCCTGAGCTCGTCGTCGAGATCGCGCTCGACGGCGCCCAGCGCAGCACCCGCTACCCGGGCGGGGTGGCGCTGCGCTTCGCGCGGGTCGTGCGCTACCGGCCCGACAAGACCCCGGCGGAGGCCGACACGATCGACGCGGTGCGGGAGCTGCTGCGGGAATGAGCGAGCGCGCGCAGCTCCGACCGAGCGCCGGCGCGGGAGGGCGATGAGCCTGCTGTGGTCGTTCCAGCCGCCGGCCGCGTCGCTGAGCTGGAGCGCGACGGTCGCATCGTGGGCAGGGTGCGGGAGGTCCGGTCGTCGCCGCGTGACCTCGCTGACGTCGACGGGTCGCGGCCTGCATGAACGGGCCGCGCACGCGTACAGTTCTCTTTCCGTGCGCTACCTCGACGGGCAGGACCCCTCCCAGGATCTGACGTACGACGACGTCTTCCTGGTTCCGTGCCGTTCCGACGTGACCTCGCGGTTCGACGTCGACCTCACCGCTCCCGACGGTTCGGGCGCCACCGTGCCGGTGGTCGCGGCGAACATGACGGCGGTGGCGGGGCGGCGGATGGCGGAGACGCTGGCCCGCCGCGGCGCGCTGACGGTGCTGCCGCAGGACGTCGCCACGGACGCGGTCGCCGAGATCGTCGCGTGGATCAAGCAGCGGCACCCGGTGTGGGACACCCCGCTCACCCTCGGCCCGGGTGACGCGGTCGCCGAGGCGCTGTCGCTGCTGCCGAAGCGGGCGCACCACACGGTCGTCGTGGTCGACGACGGCGGGCGCCCGATCGGCACCGTCGACGAGGCGGCGTGCACCGGGGTGGACCGCTTCACCCGCCTCTCCGAGGTGCTCGACCCCGTCGGTGTGGCGTTGCCGCTGAACACGCCGCCGCGGGAGGTGTTCGACGCGCTCGGCGGGCGCGGCGTCGCGCTCGGCGTCGACGCAGACGGGCGGCTGGCCGGCCTGCTCACCGCGCTCGGCGCGCTGCGCGCCGGCATCTACCAGCCCACGCTCGACGCCGAGGGCCGGCTGCGCACCTCGGCGGCGATCGGCATCAACGGTGACGTCGCGGTGAAGGCGAAGGCCCTGCTCGACGCCGGGGTGGACGTGCTGGTGGTCGACACCGCGCACGGCCACCAGGCGAAGATGCTGGAGGCGCTGCGCACGGTGCGCCAGGTCGTCACCGACTCCGGCGCGGCGGTGCCGGTGGCTGCGGGCAACGTCGTGACGGCCGAGGGCGTGCGTGACCTGGCCGCGGCCGGCGCCGACATCGTCAAGGTCGGGGTGGGGCCGGGCGCGATGTGCACCACCCGCATGATGACCGGGGTCGGGCGCCCGCAGTTCTCGGCCGTCCTGGAGTGCGCGGCCGCCGCGCGCGAGCTGGGGGTGGCCGTCTGGGCCGACGGCGGGGTGCGGCACCCCCGCGACGTGGCGCTGGCCGTCGCCGCGGGCGCGTCCGCCGTCATGATCGGGTCGTGGCTGGCCGGCACCTACGAGTCGCCCGGTGACCTGCTGCGCGACGAGGCCGGCCGCCCGTACAAGGAGTCGTTCGGGATGGCGTCGAAGCGGGCGGTGTCGGCCCGCACCCGCGGCGACGGCGGGTTCGACCGGGCCCGCAAGGCGCTGTTCGAGGAGGGCATCTCGGCGTCGCGGCAGCTGCTCGACCCGCAGCGCCCCGGCGTCGAGGACGTGCTGGACGGGATCTGCGCGGGCGTGCGCAGCGCCTGCACGTACACCGGCGCCCGCACGCTGTCGGAGCTGCACGAGCGCGCGGTGGTGGGCGTGCAGACCACGGCCGGGTTCACCGAGGGCACCCCGCACGGCCTGTAGTCAATCGGTCGTGGGCCAGTCCCAGCCCAGCTGCAGGAACATCCCGAGCCGGTCGCTGACGGCCCGGAGCTCGACGATCCGGCCGTCGCGCACCGTGCAGATCCAGATCTGCTCCACCTCGAACACGCGCCCGGTGGGGCGGGGCATGCGCGGGTGCGCCCCGGTGTGGCGGCCGCGCACGATCAGTCGGGCGACCACCGTGTCGCCTTCCGCGATCAGCTGGACGGGCCGGAGTGTGCACTCGCCGAAGGCGGCCAGCTGGGCGCGGAAGGCGTCGAACGCGGCCCCGGGCACGTCGGGCTCGCCGTGAATGACCTGTTGTGGTCGATCACATCGGCGGCCAGGTAGCGCGGCAGGTCGGCGACCCTCCGCTCGGAGAGGGCGGTGAGGAGATCCCGGACGAGCTGCTTGTTCTCCTGGCTCACGGCCACCTCTCTTACAGCGTAAGTGTTGTTGCGGACGATTACTCTTACGGCGTAAGTTTCGACAAGTGGCTCCTCGACGTACCCGCGGCGAGCGCGTCGGTCTCACCCGCGCCCGCGTCATCGACGCCGCACTCGCCATCGTCGATCGCGACGGACTGGCGGCGCTCTCGATGCGCCGCCTCGGCACGGAGCTGGGCGTGGAGGCGATGACGGTCTACCACCACGTCCCCGGCAAGGAGGCGGTCCTCGACGGCCTCGTCGAACGGGTGCTGGCCGGCGCCGGCGAGATCGAGGGCGACGAGTGGTCCGGCGCGCTGCGCACCTACGCCGTGTCCCTGCGCGCGGCCTTGCTGGCACACCCCGGCGTTCTGCCGCTGGCGTTGTCGCGTCCCGCGACGACGCCCGAGGCCCTCGCACTGGTCGAGCGCGGGCTGCACCTGCTCACCACGTCCGGGTTCGAGATCGGCCGCGCGCTCGACCTGCTGAACGCGCTCACGGTGCTGGTCGTCGGACACACCATCGCGGAGGCCGCGATCAGCGACGCCCCTGCCGCGGACTACGCCGACCTTCCCCTGCTCAGACAGGCAGCGCTGATGGGCGTCGGAACGTCGGACGAAGCGCGGTTCCGGTTCGCGGTGGACGCGCTGCTCGCCGGCGCCGCACCGCGACGATGACACCTCACACAGCGGCGGGCCCCTTCACACACGTCCGGACGTGTGTGAAGGGGCCCGCCGGTGTGTGACGTCAGCTTTCGGGGCCCTCCAGCATCTCCGTCACCAGCGCCGCGATCGGGCTCCGCTCGCTCCGCGTCAGCGTCACGTGGGCGAACAACGGGTGGCCCTTCAGTGCCTCGATCACCGCCGCGATGCCGTCGTGCCGGCCGACGCGCAGGTTGTCGCGCTGCGCCACGTCGTGGGTGAGCACGACGCGGCTGGCCGTGCCGAGCCGGGAGAGCACGGTGAGCAGGACGTTGCGCTCCAGGCTCTGCGCCTCGTCGACGATGACGAACGCGTCGTGCAGCGAGCGGCCGCGGATGTGGGTCAGCGGCAGCACCTCGAGCATGCCGCGGGCGATGACCTCCTCGAGGACCTGCTCGCTCACCAGCGCGCCGAGGGTGTCGAAGACGGCCTGCGCCCAGGGCGCCATCTTCTCGCTCTCGCTGCCCGGCAGGTAGCCGAGCTCCTGCCCGCCGACGGCGTAGAGCGGCCGGAACACGACGACCTTGCGGTGCTGCTGGCGCTCCATCACCGCCTCCAGTCCGGCGCACAGCGCGAGCGCCGACTTGCCGGTGCCGGCCCGGCCGCCGAGCGACACGATGCCGACCTCGGGATCGAGCAGCAGGTCGAGCGCCACCCGCTGCTCGGCGGAGCGCCCGTGCAGGCCGAACGCCTCCCGGTCGCCGCGCACCAGCCGCACCCGCTTGTCCGACCCGACCCGGCCCAACGCGGCCGAGCCGCCGCCGGTGAGCCGCAGCCCGGTGTTGGTCGGCAGCTCGCCGGCCGCCGGCAGGTCGACGACGCCGTCGCGGAAGAGCGCGTCGATGTCGGACGCCATGACCTCGACGTCGGCCATGCCGGTCCAGCCGGACGGCACGACGTCCAGCGCGTGGTACTCGTCGGCGGTCAGGCCGACGGATGCGGCCTTGACCCGCAGCGGCACGTCCTTGGTGACGAGGACGACCTCGCCGCGGCCGTCGGCGCACCGCTCGGCCGCGAGGTTGAGCGCGCAGGCCAGTATCCGGCTGTCGTTCGCTTCGGTGCGGAAACCTGCTGGTAGGACGTTCGGATCGGTGTGGTTGAGCTCCACGTGCAAGGTGCCGCCGGCAGTGCCGATCGGGATCGGGCGGTCGAGACGGCCGTGCTGGACGCGCAGCTCGTCGAGCATGCGCAACGCCGTTCGCGCGAACCAACCCAGTTCGGGGTGGTGGCGCTTGCCCTCCAACTCGGAGATGACCACGAGCGGGAGGACCACTTCGTGCTCGTCGAACCGGGTCAGTGACCACGGGTCGGCGAGCAGGACCGAGGTGTCCAGCACGTAGCAGCGGACTTCCGAGGCGGGGGCGTTACGACGATCAGTCACGTGGGCTCCCTCGTGGGCGCGACACCGCGCCCACTCTCTGGTGGGCCGGCCGGCCCTGGCGGGACGTGATCGACGACCTGGAGCTCGCCGCCGATGACGCCCGCGAGGGCCGGGTGCCGGCCCCCTCGGGTGCTAACACCACGACCAGGGCCTCCCCGGGCGGTCCGATCGGGACGGGCCGCCGAGGAGAACGCTACCGGCGGTCACCCGGGTGCGGTCAACTGCAACTCGGTGGACGGTCATGATCGGAAACCGCGAATTAACCCGCGGTTCGTCCGTTCGTCGCGCTAGGCCAACCGCCCAACCTGTCGCCCGTCTGCCGCATGGACGCATGCGCTGAGCCACACGGAGCAGTCGTCGCACGGTCGCCCGCTGGGCCGCACCGGGCACCACCCGCAGAGGTTACGGCTCGATCGGGTGGTTGTCGGCTACGCACGGTCAATACCCGCGCCTCCGCCATTGAATGGCGCCGATTCGTTGTCGCCTCAAGGTGGTAGTAACCGAACCCAACGTATTCGACACACCCGATGGTGGTACGAAGATTGTCTCACCGAGATCACAGAGCTAGCTTTTCCTACCGTCAGCGCCGGCTCCCCCCAGTTGCGCTGATCGTGAAGGAAACGACCGCGGTCGGATCCGCTCGACCCAACAGGAGATAACGTGCTGAAGAAGGCTGGAATCGTCGTGGCCGGCGCCGCCGCCACGCTGCTCGCGGTGAGCCCGCTCGCCTTCGCTGGCGACAAGGGCGGTGACGACCACCACGGTCACCACCACAGCAGCTCGGCCACCAACAACAACGGCAAGTCCTCGAAGGGCGGCCTGCTCAACGTCTCGGACAACCAGTTGGTCGTGCCGATCCAGGCGTGCAACAACGACGTCCCGATCCAGGGCGGGCTCGGCCAGCTCCAGGTGCCGGTCAAGGAGGTCACGGGCGCGCTGAGCGGCGCACTGGCGCTCTTCGGCACCGCGGACTCGGACGTCGTCCAGACGACCGACAACTCGCGTGAGTGCGGCGACAACACGGGCACGGCCGGCGACAACTTCGACCAGGACGTCGACTGACCTCCCGCCACGCCTGAAGAAGGGCGCCGGATCCTCGGATCCGGCGCCCTTTTTCGTGTGTTCCGACCAATGGCGAAGACATATCCGGCCGGACGGCGTCGGGGTACGCGACACGCCGGGGCCGATCGGGGGTTCTCCTGGTCTCCTTGGGGGACCCATCGATCACGCACTGTCGAGGATCCACCCGTGATCGGGCGCCGCCACCCTCGTCCGGGACCGCCCGAACGAAGGCGCATCCGCACGGAAAGTATTTCCTTCACACGAAGGTGGTAATGAACTTGGAACGGCATTGAGAGAGCCGTTACGTTCTTTGCGGTCGACGCGGGCTCCCCACTCGAGCGTCGATCCCGAAAGGAATCCGGCCACGGCCGGGTCCGCTTGACTCAACAGGAGATAACCGTGCTGAAGAAGGCTGGAATCGTCGTGGCCACCGCGGCGGCAGCGCTGCTCGCCGTGAGCCCGCTGGCGTTCGCCCACGACGCCGACACCAACAACAACGGGTCCAACTCCAGCGGCCTGTTCAACGTGTCGGACAACAACGGCGCGTTCGCCGGCCAGGTCTGCAACAACGACGTCCCGATCCAGGGCGGCGTTCTCCAGGGCCAGGTCCCGGTCAAGGAGATCACCGGTGCACTGAGCGGCGCGCTGGGCATCTTCGGCTCCGGCACCGCGGTGACCGACCAGGACACCGACAACTCGCGTGAGTGCGGCGACAACACCGCCGACGCGGGCGACGACGCCACCCAGGACGTCGGCTGATCATCAGCTGATCGCCTGAAAGGGGCGCCCGACCACCAGGTCGGGCGCCCCTTTCGCGTGTGCGGGGTCAGGAACCGAAGCGCCGGTGCCGGGCCGCGTAGTCGCGCAGGGCCCGCAGGAAGTCCACCTTGCGGAACGCCGGCCAGTAGGCGTCGCAGAACCAGAACTCCGAGTGCGCCGACTGCCACATGAGGAAGCCGGAGAGCCGCTGCTCCCCCGACGTGCGGATGACGAGGTCGGGGTCGGGCTGGCCGGAGGTGTAGAGGTTGGCCGCGATGTGGTCGACGTCGAGCACCTCGGCGAGCTCCTCGATCGACGTGCCGCTCTCCGCGTGCTGCAGCAGCAGCTTGCGCACGGCGTCGGCGATCTCCTGGCGCCCGCCGTAGCCGACGGCCACGTTCAGCTCCAGGCCGACGCGACCGGCAGTGCGCTCCGCCGCGGCGGACAGCCGCTCGGCCATCGGCCGCGGCAGCAGGTCCAGCGCACCGACGACGCGCAGTCGCCACCGCCCGTTCGGGCCCGCGAGCTCGTCGACGACGTCGCCGATGATCTCCAGGAGCGGCTGCAGCTCCTCGTCCGGCCGGTTGAGGTTGTCGGTCGAGAGCAGCCACAGCGTTACGACCTCGACGCGCGCCTCCTCGCACCACGCGAGCAGGTCCGCGATCTTCGCCGCGCCGGCGCGATGGCCGTCGTTGACGTCCAGCAGCCCGGCGTCGCGGGCCCAGCGGCGGTTGCCGTCGAGCATGACCGCGACGTGCCGGGGTCGCTCGGCGACGGTGCGCAGCTCCCGTCCGAGTCGACGCTCGTAGAGCGAGTAGAGCAGGTCCCGCGCCGCCACGGTGGACCACACTAGTCGGTGGGTTCCCGGAGCGCGGACGCGCGGATCGTCGGAGGTAGGTCCGGTCACACCCGTGGGCAACCCAGGCGCGGCGCACTACCCTCGCAGGGGTGACCAGCGGGACCATCGACACCGGGACCCCGGTGCTGGTCAAGCCGCGGCTGCGCGGCTGGCTGCACCTGTGGTCCTTCGCCGTCTCCATCGCCGCCAGCGCAACGCTGATATCGCTCGCCGCCTCGCTCGTCGGCGGGGGCGCAGCGCTCGCGACGGCCGTCTACAGCACCACGATCCTGGGCCTGTTCGGGATCAGTGCGGTCTACCACCGCCGGACGTGGCGCACCGAACGCGGGCGCTTCGTGATGAAGCGCCTCGACCACTCGATGATCTTCCTGTTCATCGCGGGCACCTACACCCCGATCGCCGCGCTGGCCATGGCACCCGCGACGGCCCGCTGGGTGCTGATGGTCGTGTGGATCGGCGCGCTCGCCGGCGTGGTGCTGAAACTCCTGTGGCCGCACGCGCCATCGTGGTTCGCCGTTCCCGTCTACATCGCGCTCGGGTGGGTGGCGGTGTTCGTGCTGCCCGACATCCTCACCCACGGCGGGGTGGCGGCCCTCGTGCTGATCCTGGTCGGCGGGCTGGCCTACACCGCCGGCGGGATCTTCTACGCCACCCGCTGGCCGGACCCGTGGCCGCGCGTCTTCGGCTACCACGAGTTCTTCCACGCCGCGACCGTCGTGGCGGCCATCTGCCACCACGTCGCGATCTGGCTGGTGCTGTTCCGCTAGGAGCGTCGGACGGCGCGGGAGAGCACCGCCGTCGCCAGCATCAGCACCGCCGGGATGAACAGTGCGCCGGTCAGGCCGACGAAGCCGACGGCGCCGCCGATGACCGCGGGTGCGACGAAGCTGCCGAGGTAGCCGAGGGTCGTCACCCGGGCCACCGCCACACCCGTCCCGACACCCGGCTGATGGCCCGCCGCGCCGATCGCCAGCGGCAGCATGGTCGACAACCCGAGCCCGAGCAGGCCGAACCCGACGAATCCGGCCGCCACGTCGTCGACGAGCAGCGCGCCGATCAGGCCCGATCCGCCGACGACGGCGCTGACCGCGAAGAGCCGCTGCTCGCCGAGTCGATCGCTCAGGTGGTCGCCGAGCAGCCGGCCGGCGGCCACGGCGGCCAGGAAGACGGTGATCACGGCGGAAGCGACGGCGTTGGGCGAGCCGAGCTCGTCGCGCAGGTAGACCGCACTCCAGTTGCCGGCGGCAGCCTCGGCGAACGTGAGGCAGAACGCCGCGACGCCGAGCAGGAGCAGCGGCCGGGTCCACCCGTGCCGCCAACCGGACGGGGCGGGTTGCGCAGCCGTCCGCGACGGCCGCTGCGCATCGGGCGTCGTCAGGCCCGGGCCGGCGTCCGACTCGAGCACCGGGGGCAGGAGGACGCGAGCGGTCAGCAGCCCGGCGACGACGATCGCCGCGCCGGCGCCCATCAGGTGGGCGGTGCGCCCGACGTCGAGGGCAGCGGCCCCCACGCCCACCGCGGAACCCGCGATGCCGCCGACGCTGTGCATGGCGTGCAGCCGGGAGAGCAGTGGCCGGCGCAGCGCGCGCTGCGCGGCCACTCCCGACGAGTTGATCGCGATGTCGACGACGCTGTTGACCACGGCGAACGGGACGACCGCTGCGGCGAGCAGGAGCAGGTCGGGTGCCAGCCCGAGCAGGGCGAGCGTGCCGCCGAACAGCGGCATCGACCAGCGCAACGCGGCGCGGCTGCCGCTCCTGGGCACGAGCCGCCCACCGAGCTGCAGCCCGAGGACCGCGCCGATCTCCAGCAGGACGAACGCCACCGCGAGCTGGGCGACGGTCAGGCCGAGATCGGTCTTCACCGCCGGGACGCGGCTCGCCCAGGTGCCGTAGCCGAAGCCGGTGAGGAAGAACATCCCCGCCGTCGCCCACGTCGCGCGCACCGTGATCCGGTGCCATCGCCGGGCCCGCTGCTCGCGCAGCGCCGTGACCCGCGCCTCGGACGTGCGCCGATCCACAGCCACGGCTCCCCCACCTCGTGACGGCGATACCCGTCGGGCGGAGCGGCAAACCCTGGCTACTGCGGGTCGGAGTCCCCGGTCGGGCCCTTGCTCCGCAGCTCGTCGACCTTGGCCATGGCCTCGCGCAGCTCCGTGAGCCACTCGTCGGCGTGCTGGCCGACGAGCCGGACGGCCCAGGCGAGCGCGTCGGAGCGGGACCGGGCCACACCGGCGTCGACGAGGGTGTCGAGGACGATCCGCTCCGGCTGGCGCAGCCGGGTCATGACCGGCACCGAGGCCACCGTGAACAGCTCCTCGACGTCGCCGATCCGCGCGCCCCAGGCGACCTTGCGGCCGTAGCGGTGCTCGGCCTGGCGGGCGATCTCGATGCGCTCGTCGCGGGTGGACTCGCGGAAGCGGGAGATGCGGCCGGCCGCGGCCGCTGCTCGTTCGGCGCGTCCGGTGTCGGTGTCGGCGTACTCGCCCTCGACGGGCGCCAGCTCACCGACGATCAGGATCTCCTCGCGGTCGATCGTGACCTCGGGCGCCGAGGTGAACCACCCGTCGGGGAGCCGCCCGGCGAACCACGCCTCGACGTCCTCCGTGCCGGGCAGGTCGGCCTGCTGCCATCCGCCGCGGCCGGGACCGCGTCCGCCGCGCCCGTGTCCGTGCCAGCCCCTGTGCATCCGTCCCGTCATCTCCACGCCTCCCGTATCGCGTGATTACGAGATTACACAGATGCACGCGTAACGGGGCCCCGTTCACCGCAGGCGAACCAGAGCCTCCGCCACCTCGGCCGCGGTCGTCACGGGCCGGTCGCACACGAACCCGCGGCACACGTACGCCGCCGCCACGCCGTCCACGAGCGGGCGCCCGGCGAGCAGCGGCACCCCCGGCTCGTCGGGGTCACCCGCGACGACGACGCTGCCGCCCGGCGCCGCCCGCCGCGCCGCGGCCACCAGGTCCGGGCCCGCCCCGACCACGGCGACCTGCAGCGGCCCCCGCAGCAGCGCTTCCGCCACCGTCAGCCAGTGCCCCGCGAACCGCGGGTGCCGCCCGAGGATCGCCCCGGCACCGCGCAGCGCCGCCTCGGCCCGATCGCGGTAGTGCCCGCCGTCGTGCACCAGCACCGACGCGGTGAGCAGCGCGGACGCCAGCGCCGAGCTGCCGCACGGGGTGGCGTTGTCGGTGATCTCGCGGGGCCGGTGCAGCAGCTCCTCGGCGTCGTCGGCGGTGTCGAAGAACCCGCCCGGCACGTCGGGATCGGCGAACCGCGCGAGGGTGACGTCCAGCAGGTCGGTGGCAGCGGCCAGCCAGCGCCGCTCGCCGGTGGCCTGGTGCAGCGCGAGCAGCGCGTCGGCCAGGCACGCGTGGTCCTCCAGGACGCCCGCCGCGGTGCCGACCCGGCCCTGCCGCGACGAGCGCCGCAACCGCCCGTCCACCAGGTGCAACCGCAATAGCAGCTCCGCCGCCTCGACGGCCGCCGCGACCCACGCCGGGCGCTCCAGCGCCGCGCCTCCCTCGGCCAGCGCCAGCACGGCCAGCGCGTTCCACGCGGTGACGACCTTGTCGTCGCGCGCCGGCTGCGGACGCCGTGACCGCGCGTCCAGCAGCGCGGCCCGCACCCGCTGCCAGCGTGCCGGATCGTCGGGGTCGGTGCGCAGCTGCAGCGTCGACGAGCCGTGCTCGAACGTGCCCGCCTCCGTGACGGAGAGCAGCTCCGCGGCCCAGTCACCGTCGGCGGTGCCGAGCACCTCGCGCAGCTGGGCGGGCGTCCACGCGTAGGTCAGGCCCTCGACGCCGTCGGCGTCGGCGTCGAGCGCGGAGGCGAACCCGCCCTCGGCCGTGCGCAGGTCGGCGAGCAGGAACGCCGCCGTCTCGTCGGCGACGCGCAGAGCGAGCGGGTCGCCGTCCAGCCGCGCCCGGTGCGCGTACGCGCGCAGCAGCAGCGCGTTGTCGTAGAGCATCTTCTCGAAGTGCGGCACCACCCAGCCGGCGTCGACGCTGTAGCGGGCGAACCCGCCGGCGAGCTGGTCGTACATGCCGCCGCGGGCCATCGCGCCCAGGGTGGCGGAGGCCATGTGCAGCGCCGGTTCGGATCCGGTGCGCTCGTGGTGGCGCAGCAGGAACTCGCACGTCATCGACGGCGGGAACTTGGGCGCACCGCCGAACCCGGCCGCCGCGTGGTCGAACTCGCCGGCCAGCGTCTCGACGGCGGTGGCGACGGCGTTCTCGTCGACGGGCGTCGGTGGCAGCGCGGCGCCGGCGTTGTCGGCGAGCCGGCCGGCGATCTGGCCGGCGGCGCCGCGCACGCGCGCACCGTCCTCCCGCCAGGCCCGCGCGATCGCGTCGAGCACCTGCCGGAAGCTCGGCATCCCGTGCCGCGGCTGCGGCGGGTAGTAGGTGCCGCAGTGGAACGGCTCGCCCGCGGGGGTGAGGAAGCAGGTCATCGGCCAGCCGCCCTGGCCGGTCATGGCCTGGGTGGCGGCCATGTAGACGGCGTCGATGTCGGGCCGCTCCTCGCGGTCCACCTTGATCGCGACGAAGCCGGCGTTCACCAGCCGGGCGGTCTCGGCGTCCTCGAACGACTCGTGCGCCATGACGTGGCACCAGTGGCAGGCCGCGTACCCGACGGAGAGCAGCACCGGCACGTCCCGACGCGCCGCCTCGGCGAACGCCTCGTCCGACCACTCCCACCAGTCGACGGGGTTGTCGGCGTGCTGGAGCAGGTACGGGCTCGTGGCGGTGGCCAGCCGGTTCGGCATGCCACCAGCCTCTCAGGAGCCCTTGTGCTCGGCATCCTCGGCGGACTCGCCCTTCTCCGGCGGGTCGAAGCTCTCCGGCAGCCGCTTGATCCGCTTCGTCATGCCCCGGATCAGGAACACGGTGGCCACCGCGAGCAGCAGGATCACCACCAGCGCGACGGGCGAGGCCTTGCCGAACTCCTCGCCCTTGCCGGGCGGCGGCTCCGGGTTCTGCGCAGGGACGAGCACGGTGGTCGCGGCCCACGGGCCGGCGCCGGGCTCGATCGCGACGAGAAGCACCGGGTCAGGGTACGCGGGCCGGGAACAGCTCGTAGACGTGCCCGTCGGGGTCCTGCACGTAGAGCCGCCGGGCGCCGTCGGCGGTGTCGACCTGCCCGTCCCACCCGAAGCCGGGCCCGCGTCCGAACGGGATGCCCGGGCGCTCGGCCAGGAGCGCGAGCGCCGCGTCGAGGACGGCGTCGTCGACGCGGAACGCCCAGTGCCCCGGAGCACCGACCGGGACCCGGTCGTCGAAGTCGAGCGTGGTGTCGGCGTTCACGTCGACCGGGACGAACGGACCGGTGGGCTCGCCGGCGATCAACCCCAGCAGCTCGGCGAGGAAGGCCGCGCCGGCGTGCCGGTCGGTCGTGCGCACGATCGCGTGGTCGAGGGCGATGGCCATGACAGCTCCTTTGCGTGCGTTTCGCACCCAATATACATGCGATCCGCACGCGATAGGCTCGCGTCGTGTCTCGTCCCGACGGCGGCCCCGCCCTGTTCCGCCTGGTCCGCTTCTGGTCCCGCCGCTGGTCGACGCCGCCGTCGCTGGCCGACGAGCGCGTCCGCCACGTGGAGGTGCTCGCCGCCGTCACGGCCGCGGGTCCGCAGCCGACCATCGGCGCCGTCGCCCGACAGCTCGGGATCGACCGGTCGGGAGCCGGCCGGTTCGTCCGCGACGCGGTGGAGGCCGGCCTGCTGGAACGGCGTGCGGCCGACCCCGACCGCCGCCGGGCCGCCGTCGCGCCCACGGCGGAGGGCACCGCCCTGCTCGACGCGGCGCTCGACTGGCAGCGCGCGGCCTTCGCCGAGCTCACCGCCGGATGGGAGCCGGCCGATCGGGACCGGTTCGCGGGCTACCTGCAGCGCCTCGCCGACGAGCAGGGCGCCTGACTCACGGCGCCGCGACGAGCCGGGTCAGCGCGTCCCCGTCGAGGCGCATGACCTCGATCTCGTCCAGCCCGCGGGCGGCGAGGCGGCGGTAGAAGCGCAGCGCCGGCTCGTTGGTGCGCAGCACCCACCACTCCAGCCGGCCACCGCCACGGGCCACCGTCAGCTCGGCGAGGTGGCGCAGCAGCGCCAGCCCGATGCCGGCGCCGCGGAACTCCTCGGCCACGTACAGGTCCTCGAGGTGGATGCCCGGCCGTCCGACGATCGTCGAGTACGTCGGGTAGTGCAGCGCGAACCCCGCCGGAACGCCACCGACCTCGGCGACGACCGCCTCGGCCACCGCAGCCGGGCCGAACAGGGCCGCGGTCAGGCCGTCCGGGCGGGCGGTCACCTCGCCCGGGAACTCCTCGGTCGCCGCGAGCTCCACGACGAACCGGTGCAGGGTCGCGACATCGGACGGCACGGCCGGGCGCAGGATCAGGTCCACGTCGCGATCGTCACACGGGCTCGCCGGCGCGCCTGACCGGGCGTGCAACGCTGAGCCCATGCCGAAGAAGGTCGTCATCGACTGCGATCCCGGACACGACGACGCCATCGCGATCCTGCTGGCCCACGGCAACCCCGAGATCGAGCTCCTCGCGGTGACCACCGTGATGGGCAACCAGACGCTGCCGAAGGTCACGCGCAACGCGCGCGTCGTCGCCACGATCGCCGGGATGACGGGCGTGCCGATCGCCGCCGGCAACGCGCGGCCGCTGGTCCGCGAGCTGGAGGTGGCGGAGTCGATCCACGGCGATTCCGGCCTCGACGGGCCCGTCCTGCCCGAACCGACCGTCCCGCTCGACCCGCGGCACGCCGTCGACCTCATCATCGAGACGGTCATGCGCGAGCCCGCCGGCACGGTGACGATCGTGCCGACGGCGGCACTGACCAACATCGCCATGGCCGCCCGGCGCGAGCCGCGCATCGTCGAGCGGGTGCGCGAGGTGGTGCTCATGGGCGGGGCACTCGCCGGCGGCAACTGGAGCGCCACCGCCGAGTTCAACATCGTCACCGACCCCGAGGCCGCGCACATCGTCGTGCACGAGCCCTGGCCGGTC
Source organism: Pseudonocardia sp. CA-107938 (assembly GCF_050936315.1). Lineage (NCBI taxonomy): Bacteria > Bacillati > Actinomycetota > Actinomycetes > Pseudonocardiales > Pseudonocardiaceae > Pseudonocardia > Pseudonocardia sp. CA-107938. The sequence goes on from NZ_JBNJNA010000001.1 coordinate 665,649, forward strand.
ACGATGATCGGTCTCGACGTCACCCATCAGGCACTGGCCACCCCGGACGTGCGCGAACGCATCGCCGCGATCGGCACGGCGCCGGCCCGGTTCGTCGGCGAGGTGCTGGACTTCTTCGCCGCCACCTACCTCGCAGAGCAGGGTTTCACGCACCCGCCCGTGCACGATCCGTGCGCGGTGGCGCGCGTGATCGACCCCGCGGTCGTCACGACGCGGTTCGCGCCGCTCGACATAGAGCTCTCCGGCCGGCTCACCACGGGCATGACCGTTGCCGACCTCCGCGGTCCGGCCCCGGCCGGCTGCACCACGCAGGTGGGCATCGGGCTGGACCGCGACCGCTTCTGGGACCTCGTCGTCGACGCGCTGGAGCGCATCGGTGAGGTCAGTGCAGCTCCACCGGTCCCGTCGGGGTCTCCAGCACCGCGGTGAACGTGCGCGGGCCGGCCGCCACCGTCAGGTCGGCGCGCACACCGAGCGCGTCCAGCCACGAGGCGACGGCGGCGGGGTCGGGATGAGTGGCGCGCAGGTCGACGAGCCGCGCACCCGGCGCCGCGGACGCCGCCGGGTGCGGGGTGTCGGCCCAGTCGATGAGGAACGGCACCAGCCCGTCCAGCTCGGGGGCGGGCGGCGCGGTGAGCCGCCACGCGAGCCGGACGCCGTCGGGCCGGTCGCGATGCATCTCGTGCGCCGGCCCGGGATCGTGGCCGGCTGCGCGCGCCGCGGCGATCGCGGCGTCGATCCCGTCGACGCGGACCGCCCAGGTGAGCAGCCGCTCGCTGGTCAGCGTGTCGATGCCGAAGGGCCGTGGCCCCTCGGGAACGGGTTGCTCGAGATCAGGTCCGATCACCTCGAGGTAGGCGCCGCCACCGAGATCAGCCAGGTGGTTGCGGGTGCCGAGGCCGACGTGCCGGCCGCCGGGCGAGAGCGCGACGCCGAGCGCGGAGAGCCTGGCGACGGTGCCGGCGAGCTCGGGCGTGCCGTAGACGAGGTGATCGATCACCGATCCAGTCAAGCACCCGCTATCCTTGTCCACGATAGAGACAACGTTGCGGAGGTTGCGATGACCGCGTACCACTTCCTCGGCTCACCTGCCCTCGCCGAGGCGTTCGGCGTGCACCCCGAAGCCGTCGCGACCTGGCGGAAGCGCTACCCCGCCGGCAGCCCGCACGCGTTCCCCGAACCCGACGTCGACATCGACGGCGACCCCGGCTGGGCGCCCGAACGGCTGCCCGAGATCCTCGACTGGCGCGCCCGCCTGCCGCGCCGCACCGAGGAGGTGTTCCCGCTCGTCTCGCAGGGCGCGTACCTCGAGGCCGCCACCGACCGCGGGCTCTACCTCTACGAGGCGACCAACCTGCTGCGCGCGCTGGCCGAGGAGCGACCCGACCTCGGCGAGCAGGAGCTCGCCGGGTGGATCGTCGACCGCTGGAGCTGACGGCTACCGGCGGCGGGCCGGCAGGTGCCGGGCCACCACATCGGCGAGGCAGATGACGACCTGACCGATCACCACGCACGTCAGCACGGCCGCCAGCACCGGCTCCCGGGTGCGCAGCACCAGCGCCACCGCCGCCACGACGGCCACCAGGCCGAGCGTGCCGACCCGCAGCCACACGTCGGCGCGGGCCTGGGAGTCGATCGGGCTCAGGCGACTCTGGAAGAGGCTCATGGTGTCTCCGCAGGGGGCGTCCGGAGCACCAGTGTGGCACGTATCGTCGCGATCATGACCGATGACGGGCTCGTCGAGAGCCTCCGCGCGGCGGAGCGCCGGCTGCAGGCCGCCCAGCTCGCGTCCGACGTCGACGTGCTCGACGAGCTGATCGACGACGAGCTGCTGTTCACCGGGCCGGACGGGAGCCAGCACACCAAGGCCGACGACCTCGCCGCCCACCGGGGCGGACAGCAGCAGCTGGAGCGCGTCGAGGAGGTGGACCTGCGGGTTCGCCTGGCCGGGTCCACCGGCGTCACGTGGTTCCTCGGCGACCTCACCGGCACCCTCGGCGGCGCGCCGTTCGCGGCGCGGCTGCGCTACACGCGCACCTGGGCCCACGGGGACGCGGGCTGGCGGCTCGTCGCCGCGCACGCCACGATCGTGCCGTCGGACGGGTAGCGGGGGCTCTATCGTTCAGCCATGTCGAACCGGGACGCCGTGATCCGCGACCTCGAGCTGGCGGCCACGGCGCTGGAGCGGGCCGCCGCGCACTGCCGCGCGGCCGCCGAGTACCTGCAGCACGGTGACGCGCCGAAGATGGGCGTGCACGCCTTCGCCGCGCACGGCGACGCCCGCCGCGGCCTCGACGCGCTCGGCTGCGCGGCCATGGCGCACGCCGCCACCTCGCGGGTGGCGGGCGACGACTGAGGGGCGTCAGCCTCCGGCGATCGCCAGAGCCAGCTTCCGCATCGCCGAGGCCGCGCTGTCGCTGACCGACGGCCCGAGCACGGCGAGGCTGGACATCAGCGCCGCGATCTCGGGCAGATCCAGGTGCACCGGAACCGGTCGGGTTCCGTGAGCGAGCCGCACCCCGCCGCCGCGTCCCGGCCGGACCTCCAGCGGGACGCCGGAGAGCCGCAACCGCTCCACGTCGCGCGCGACCGTCCGCTCCGACACCCCGAGCTGCTCGGCGAGGGCCCCGGCCGGCAGCAGCCGCCCGTGCGCGGCGTGCAACCGCTCGATGAGCACCTGCTGACGCTCCACCCGGCGCAGGGCGAGATGGCCGTCGCGGGAGCTCGCGGCCAGGTCGGTGCGCGCGTTCATCCCGTCATCAAACACGTCACCGGCGTGGCAGGGTTGCGCCATAGCGTCGCTCCCATGAACGACGACACCGTCACCGAGTTCTTCAGCGCCTACCGGAAAGCACTGCTGGACAGGGACACCCGGGCCGTGACCGGGATGTACGCGGTACCTGCACTGATCGTCTTCCCGGGCAACTCGATCGCGGTGACCGACGCACAGCAGACGGCGGACTTCTTCGCCTCGGCGTGGAAGCAGTACGACGGCGTCGACGACGCCGAGCCCACGATCGCGGTCATGGCGGAGGCGCCCGGAAGCACCTGGGTCGACGTCACCTGGACCCACGGCGGCCGCGCGCAGGAACGCTTCTGCTACCAGCTCGTCGAGGAGGGTGCGGACCTGCGGATCGCCGTGCTCACCCCGATGGCACTCCCCGGCACGTAGATCGCTGACTAGAGTCAAGGAATGATCGACGCCGTGGCGCCGGGCCGACGGTTCGACCGCACGGTCCCCCAGCGAGTCGGCGCCCTCCACTCCGGCCGGTTCGTTGCTGGTGGCGACGCCGCACGGGGCGAGCCGTACGCGCACCACTGGTTCGAGAAGGAGATCTGATGCTGGAGCGCGTCGCCGCCCTCACCACGGCGCACGTCGCCGACGGCTGCGTCCGGGCCGGCGTGCCCGTCCGGTGCGGCCCGGCCGGCCTGCACGCGGTCGTACCCGGCCACCGGGTCGCGGGCCGCGCCTGCTCGGCACGCGGGCAGCGTCGACGTGTTCCTGGAGGCGTACGAGCTGGCCGGACCGGGTGACGTGCTCGTCGTCGACAACGCCGGCCGGTTGGACGAGAGCTGCGTCGGCGACCTCGCCGTGCTGGAGGCGCAGGCGGCCGGGCTGAGCGGCCTGGTGGTCTGGGGGCTGCACCGCGACACCGCCGACGTGCGCGCCATCGGCCTGCCCGTCTTCAGCCTCGGTGCGCTGCCCACCGGCCCGTTGCGGCTCGATCCGCGCCCGGACGGCGCGCTCGTGCAGGCTCAGGTCGGGGATTGGACGGTGACGCGCGACGACGTCGTCATCGGCGACGAGGACGGGGTGCTGTTCGTCCCGCTCGCCCGGCTCGACGAGGTGCTGGGCCTGGCCGAGACGATCCGCGACACCGAGCGCCGGCAGGCCGAGCGCATCCGCGCCGGCGACACCCTGCGCGACCAGGTCCGGTTCGCCGAGTTCCTGGAACGGCGCCGCACCGACCCCGGCTGGACGCTGCGCGACCACCTGCGCGCCGTCGGCGGAGCGATCGAGGTCTGACGCCGTCACCAGCCCAGTGGCTGCTGCCGCCAGCGCCGGTCGTAGCGGTGTTCCCGGTAGGCCTCCGCCAACGGCCGCCACAGCACGGCCACGAGCACTGCGACACCCAGGAGCCACCGCTTGCGTCCGATCAGGGCCACCAGCAGCACGAGGAAGGGCGGCCACGCGGGCAGGCGGTCGTGCGGCGACGGCAACACAGCGCCGCCGTAGAACTGGCGCTCCACCGCCACAACCGCGGAACCGTCCGCCATCCCGTGCCCACTCTCGACCGCCGCGCGAGACCGCGGGGGGCGATCTCCGCGACAGCGTGCCCTGCGCTAAGGCCGGTACGGCCGCTCAGCGGCAGGCTTTTACCGGGAATTTGCCCTGGACGGGCCGCGGCGCCGCGTCCCGCGATCGGCGTCACACAGCGTGACGCCGGCCGGACGGACAGCTGCGGCCGACGCTCACGAGGTGAGGTGGGCCACGAGGCGGACGAGGGCGTAGGCGCCCAGGCAGATGCCGACGACACCGAACCCCAGGCTCTCCGCAGTGGCCATGCGCTTCACGTGCGCGGCGTCGTCGTGACCGAGTGCCAGATCGCCCAGACCAGCGGCGCGATCAGGACGGGCAGAGGACCGCGTACCCGGCCAGGTCCCGCGGATCGACCAGCAGGACGACGGCGACGATGCCGAGCGACGAGACGACGGTCGACAACCACGCGAGACCGGCGTAGACCTCGCCCGGGAACATGTCCACCTGCGCGGCCAGGCGGAACGACGCGACCGCCGCTGCCGCCACGACGACGAGCACCGGGCCGATCCACCAGAGACCGCTCGGGCCGCTGACGGGCGACGTGCCCGCCAGAAACAGGAAGATCGACACGCCGACGCTCCACGCCAGGTCTCACGGCGGGAGTCGGCACACCACACGAGATCGACCCCTGCCCAGCTTCGCGCTGGTCAGGGGCCGATCTCGGAGGTGGTGGCGGGTAGAGGATTCGAACCTCTGTAGCTTTCGCGACGGATTTACAGTCCGCTCCCATTGGCCGCTCGGGCAACCCGCCGGGTGCGCCGTGGGCGCGGGAGCGAGCATACGACAGCCGGTCGAGGGGGTTTTGCAACACCCCCACCGGCAGGGAGGCAGGCATGGCGGATCCGTCGTTCGACGTGGTGAGCAAGGTCGACCGACAGGAGGTCGACAACGCGCTCAACCAGGCCGGCAAGGAGCTGGCGACGCGGTTCGACTTCCGCAACACGGGCAGCGGCATCGAGTGGAGCGGCGAGGAGGCGATCACGATCTCGTCGGACACCGAGGAGCGCGCGAAAGCCGCGATCGACGTCTTCAAGGAGAAGCTGATCAAGCGCGGCATCTCGTTGAAGGCGTTCGAGGTCGGCGAGCCGGCGCTGTCGGGCAAGACGTACAAGGTCACCGGGTCGCTGGTGCAGGGCATCTCGTCGGAGAAGGCCAAGGAGATCTCCAAGGCCATCCGCGACGAGAAGCTGAAGGGCGTGCAGGCGCAGATCCAGGGCGACCAGCTGCGCGTGTCCGGGAAGAAGAAGGACGACCTGCAGGCGGTGATCGCGCTGCTCAAGAGCCGCGACTTCGGCATCGCGCTGCAGTTCACGAATTACCGCTGAGGCGTGCCCGGCCGGCAGCCACGAGCTGGGCCGCGCCGGGTGTCGGGTAGAAAGCAGCGCATGACGGACGGTCCGTGGCAGTGGTCGACGAACGTCCCGCGCGGCACGTCCACGTGGTGCCACGCGTGCGAGGGCAAGGGTGCCGTGCTGATGCCGCGCATGGGCATGGCGGACGGCGAGGCGATCCCGACCGCGCAGATGCAGGAGTGCCGCGTCTGCGACGGCTCCGGGCGACTGGCCGGGTTCCAGGCCCCGGTCTGACGTGCGGAGCATCTTCGCGCGGATGACGTGGCCGTGGCCGCACGGCGCCCTGCACGTCTACGCGCTGCCGGGCGAGCGGTTGCAGGCCGCGCTGGAACCGTTCCACGAGCCGATCGCCGCGACGGGGTTCTGCGCGCCGCAGCCGCCGGAGTTCCTGCACGCGACCATCACCCGCTTCCCCTGGTTCCTGGACGATCCGACGATCCCGGCGATCGCGGACGTCACGGCGGCGGTGGCCGACGTGGCGTCGAGCCATGCCCCGTTCACGGTGGAGCTGAGCGGTCCGGGGATCACCGAGTACGGGGTGGTGGTCGACGCGCCGCCGCCCCCGCAGTGGGACGCGCTGGTCGACGGCGTGCGGGCGATCCCGGCGCGCCTCGACCCGGGCCGGGAGATGCCGAACCGGCCCTACGCGCCGCACGTCAGCGTCGGCTACGGCGTCGCCGAGGGTGACGGCGAGGTGCTGCGCGCCCCGCTCGCCGCGGTGCCGGCGCCGGGCCCGTTCGTGCTGGACGTTCGCGAGGTGCACCTGCTGGCCGTGCGCCAGGAACCGGAGCGCGGGATCTTCAGCTGGGACCCGATCGCGGTGCTGCCGCTGAGCGGGTCCGGCAGCTGAGGTGGTTCCTCGCCTCCGGGATGGCAGCCGACGGAGGGGTAGGGCAGGCGCCGCCCGCAGCGCAGACCAGCCTGGGCGCCGAGATCCCGGACCCTCAACTGCCGGGCCCTCCCCGAGTAGGGAACGCTGACGGGCATGGCCCGGCGCACCAGTTCCCGCAAGGCACCGAAGCTGCGACCGGATCCGCCGCTGGGCCCCGAGGAGTTCGACCCCGCGCCCGCGGAGGTGGAGTCGGGCGCCTTCTGGGACTGCGTCGAGGCCGGCCCGGACCTGGTCGTGCCCGAGCACGTGCCCGGATGGCGGGTGCAGGAGAGCCGGCTGGTGGGCGTCGACCTGGCCGGACGGCGGCTGAGCGGGCTGGTGATGCGCGACACCGAGCTGGTGCGCTGCGACCTCTCCGGCGCCGTGCTCGACGGGGCGGGCCTGGAGCGGGTGGCGTTCACCGGGTGCCGGCTCACCGGCACCGTGCTCTCCGGCACGCGCCTGACGGACGTGCTGATCGCCGACTGCCGGGCCGACCTGCTGAACCTGCGCATGGCGGACGCGTCCTCGCTGGTGGTGGAGGAGTCGAACCTGCGCGGCGTGGACCTCTACGAGCTGACCGCGCAGAACTGCGCGTTCCTCGGCTGCGACCTCACGGGGGCCGTGCTCGACAACGCCAAGCTCACCGGCACCCGCCTGCACCGCTCGACGATCGCCGACGTGCGCGGCGCGCTCGCGCTGCGCGGCTGCGTGATCGGCCCCGACCAGCAGTTGCCGGTGGGTGTGGTGCTGCTCGACGCGCTCGGTATCGATGTGACCGACTGATCAGGCACTCATCGGCGCCACCTTCCGCCGGCACGCCTGCGCGTAGGCGACCGGGGTGAGGCCGATGGCGCGGGTGAAGTCGCGGATGAAGTGCGACTGGTCGAAGTAGCCGAGCTCGGCGGCGACCTCGGCCCACGGCCGGTCGTGGTCCTCCGCGAGCCGCGCGGCCGCCTCGTGCAGGCGGTAGCGGCGCAGCACCCACTTCGGGCTGACCCCGACGTAGCGCGCGAACAGCCGCTGCAGGCTGCGCATCGGGATGCCGAAGCGCTCGGCGACCTCCTCGACGCGGGTGACCTCGCGGTCGACCAGCAGCGAGCGCACGATCCGCTGGACGAGCTCGACCTGCGGGTCGGGCGCCGGCCACCGCGCCGCGAGGAACGCCTCCGCCAGCGCGACCAGGCCGTCGAGCGCCGGTTCGGCATCCAGCGCCACGGCCAGCTCCGCCGCGTCGGGACCCCAGAGCCGTTCGGCCGGCAACGCGCGCCCGAACAGGTCGGCGATCGGCGCACCGAGGAACGGCAGGAACCCGCCGGGCCGGAACTTGATGCCGAAGACGCGTCCGCGGCCGCGGTAGGTGTAGGTGAACCGGTCGTGCGTGACGCCGTAGACGGTGAGCCGGCCCTGGTCGAGCACCACGTTGACGCTGGGGTTGGGCAGCAGGACGACGTCGGCGCTGCGGCCCGCCGGCACGTCCCACGTGACCCGCCAGAAGTGCTCGACGAGCGTGGCGAGCGGCGGGGCGGGCGGCACGCGGTCGAGCGTGAAGTCGACATCGCGAACGCCGAGCACGCCGTACTCGCTCATCGTGCTGAGTTCGGGGTCGGCCACGGCCCCATCATGCCGCGCGGCACCGACGGAACCTGTTGACAAATTTTCTTGTCAATGCGACCGTCGAACGGTGCTCGACCTCGACGTCATCACCGATCCGGCAGCCGCCGGGATCTCGCTCGACCCCGTCCGGGCGCGGATCCTCGCCGAGCTGGCGAGCGCGCCGGGCTCGGCGTCGAGCCTGGCCCGGGCGCTCGGCATCCCCCGCCAGAAGATCAACTACCACCTGCGTCAGCTGGAGGAGCACGGGCTCGTTCGCCTTGTCGAGGAACGCCGCCGGGGCGGCCTCACCGAACGCGTCCTGGAGGCCACGGCGGCCACCTACGTGATCTCCCCCGGCACGCTGCCCGGCGTGGCGCCCGACCCCGACCGGGCCCCAGACCGGCTCTCCGCGCGCTGGCTCGTCGCGGTCGCCGCCCGCACCGTCCGCGAGGTCGGCGAGCTGCTCGCCGGCGCGGCCGCCGCGGGCAAGCGACTGGCGACGTTCACCGCGACCACCGAGGTCCGCTTCGCCAGCGCAGCCGATCGCGCCGCGTTCGCCGAGGAGCTCGCCGCGGCCGTCACGGCGCTGGTCGGGCGCTACCACGACGAGAGCGCACCCGCGGGCCGCCCGCACCGGGTCGTGCTCGCCATCCACCCCACCCCCCACCGAGAGGAGCCCTGATGGGCCGCGAGTTGCGCAAGCAGATCGAGCTGGATGCCACGCCGGAGCAGGTGTGGGAGGCCGTCGCGACGGGTCCCGGCATCGCCACCTGGTTCGTGCCGAGCGCGGTCGAGCCCCACGTCGGCGGCACGGTCGCCCAGGAGTTCGGCGGACAGCTGACCGCCACCGGCACCGTCACCGCCTACGAACCCGGACGCCGGTTCGCCTACGAAGGGCCGGAGACCGACGGCCCGCGGTACGCGTTCGAGTTCCTCGTCGAAGGGCGCGACGGCGGCTCGACGGTGCTGACGTTCGTGCAGAGCGGCTTCCTCGACGGCGCCGACTGGGACGGCGAGTACGACGGCTTCGACAAGGGCTGGGACCTGTTCCTCGGCAACCTGCGCAGCGCGCTGGCGCACTTCCCCAGCCGGCCGGCGCAGACCGTCGTCGCGGTCGTCTCCACCGCGGGCTCGCGGGACGAGGCCTGGCCGCCGCTGCTGAGAGCGCTCGGGCTGGCCGGGATGCCGGCGCTCGGCGACGAGGTCACGCTGGCCGGTCCCCAGCCGGTCACCGGCGTCGTCGACGTAACCACGCCGGAGTTCCTCGGTGTGCGCTCCGCCGAGGCGCTGCACCGCATCGGCGCCGAGGGCGACGACGGCTGCGGGGTCAGCGCCTACCACTACTTCTACGGTGCGCCCATCGACCGCGCCGCCGTGACCGCCGCCTGGCAGGGCTGGCTGGACGGTCTGTTCCCGCAACCGGCGCGGACGTGAGCGAGCCATGGTGGGCCGGTCTGAAGAGCATCACGCTGCAGGTCGCGGGCGAGTCGCCGCGGCTGTGGCCGCCCACTGCGTCGGCGGAGTACCGGGCGGCACGCACCGAGCTGCTGCGCGCCGAGCAGGCCCTGCGCGACCAGGTGGAGGCCGTGGCCCAGCTGCGCCGTGAGCTGCCTCGCGGTGCCGCCGAGCCGGACCGCACGTTCGTCGGCGAGGACGGACCGGTCACCTTCGCGGAGCTCTTCGACGGCCACGACCAGCTGCTGCTCTACCACCTGATGCTGCACCCCGAGGACACCGACGCGTGCGCGGCCTGCTCGATGTTCGTCGACGGCCTGCGCGGCGTGCTGCCGCACCTCGCGCAGCACTGCGGGTTCGCGGTCGTCGCGCCGGCCCCGATCGCGACGCTCGCGGCGTGGGGGCGGCGGCGCGGCTGGGCCGGCGTGCGGCTGGTGTCGGCGCACGGCACCGGGTTCGTCGAGGAGCTGGGGCTGGCCGGCTCGCGGGGCGCGCTGTTCCCCGCGGTCAGCGTGCACGCCCGTGACGACGCGGGCCTCCGCCACGTCGTCACGGTCGCGGCGGACTTCCCCGACGGCACCTGGCGCGGCATGGACCTGCTCAGCCCGGTGTGGAACGCGCTGGACCTGCTGCCGTCCGGGCGCGGGGACTGGGACCCGGGGAACGGTTAGGAGCGCGGGCGGCGGGCCATCTCCTCGAGCCGCCGGATGCGGTCCTCGATCGGCGGGTGCGTGGAGAACAGGCGGGTCAGCTGCTCCCCGGCCCGGAACGGGTTGGCGATCATCAGGTGCGACTGGCTGGCCAGCTGCGGGTCGGGCGGCAACGGCGCGAGCTGGGTGCCGCGCTCCAGCTTGCGCAGCGCGGAGGCGAGCGCGAGCGGGTCGTGGGTGAGCTCGGCACCGCTCGCGTCGGCCTGGTACTCGCGCGACCGGCTCACCGCCATCTGGACGACGCCGGCGGCGATCGGGCCGAGGAACGCGATGAGCAGCGCGGCGATCGGGTTGGGCCGGTCGTCGTCGCTGCCGCCGAACAGACCGGCGAACATCGCCAGGTTGGCCAGCAGCCCGATCATCGACGCCATCGCGCCGGCGACCGACGAGATCAGGATGTCGCGGTTGTAGACGTGCGACAGCTCGTGGCCGAGCACGGCCCGCAGCTCGCGCTCGTTCAGGATGGCGAGCAGGCCGGTCGTGGCGCAGACGGCCGCGTGCCGGGGGTTGCGGCCCGTGGCGAAGGCGTTGGGCGCGTCGGTCGGGCTGATGTACAGCCGCGGCATGGGCTGGTGCGCGGTCTGAGCCAGCTCGCGCACGGCCCGGTACATGGCCGGCGCCTCGGCCTCGGTGACGGGCCGGGCGTGCATGGCGCGCAGTGCGATCGTGTCGGACCGGAAGTACGCGTAGCCGTTCATCCCGATGGCGACGACCGCTGCGATCAGCAGGCCGTTGCGGCCGAACAGCGACCCGAACAGCAGCACCAGGGCGCTCATCCCGCCCAGCAGCAGAGCCGTCTTCAGCCCGTTCATCTGCGAGTGCACGCCGATCCCGACCTCTCCCTCTCGTTCCGGTCAGAAAACGAGCGACGGCCGGGCGGTGTTCCGTAAACGGCTTGTGGTCGACGTGGCGTCAACCACGACGATGGGCCCATGACCAGCATGATCACCGCGCTCGACCGCGACGGGTTCGTCGTGCTCGACGCGCTCCTCGACGCGGGCGAGCTGGCCGCCGTGCACGCCGCGGCGATCACCGCGCTGCGGGCGGCGGCCGACGACGGGCCCACCGGCACCGGCCACGGCATGCCGACCGGTCCGGCGATCGACGCGCTGGTCGCGGCGCCGCGGCTGCGGGCCGCCGTCGAGCACGTCCTCGGGGCCGGTGCGGAGTGCGCGGGCGTCGCCGTGCGGGCGCCCAACCCCGGCTACGGCGGCCAGGCGCTGCACGCGGACCTCGCCGGGCTGCCATCGGAGCAGCCGCAGGCCGTGGTGGCGATCGTGGCGCTCGTCGACGTCACCGAGCGGGGCGGCGCGACGCGGGTGGTGCCGGGCACGCACACCTGGCGCAAGCGCGCGCCCGCGAACACCCACGACCGCGTCCACCCCGGCGAGCGGCGCATCGCGCTGACGGCGGGCTCGGCGCTGGTGTTCAACGCGCACCTGTGGCACTCGGGCACCCGCAACGAGGGTGCGTACCGCCGCGATGCCCTCCAGATCACGTACCGGCGCCCGGCCGCCGACGTCACGTAGGTGGGGTCACCAGCCGCGCAGGTCCACCGCCCAGGTGTCGACGACCTCCTCGCCCTCGACCACCTGCATGCGCTCGTGCAGCGCCACCGTGGGGTCGACGTGCGCGGGCAGCACCCGGATGCGGTCGCCCACGGAGACGGGCTCGGCCGGCGCGAACGTCGTGTGCTCGTCGGAGCAGAACCACACCTGCCCGCCTGGAACGGTCGGGTTGCCGTGGTCCATGCCGAGCGACTTCAGGCCGACGTCGGCCGCCGCCCACCCGTCGCTCACCGAGATCACGGTGGCGAGCACGGTGAGCGCCTGCCGGAACGGGAGCCCTGCCGCGGTGTACGCGGTGTCCATCAGCGCGTACGAGCCGGCCTGCACCTCGTTCACCCAGGTGTTGACGGCGTACGTGCCGGTGCCGCCGCCGGAGATCAGCTCGCCGCCGACGTCGGCGTGCGCGGCCAGCAGCTTCGCCATGCACTCCTCGGTGTGCTTGGCGCGCTCGGCCTCGTCCGGGAACAGCATGAGGTGCCCCTCGTAACCCATCACGCCGCGCACCGTGAGCCCCGCCGCCCGCGCCCGGTCGGCCAGCGCCCCGGCCTTCTCCGGCGCGACTCCGCAGCGCGGGAGGCCCACGTTGACGTCGACGACCACTTCGCGGATCCCGCCCGCGACAGCCGCGGCGAGGGTCTCGTCCGAGTCGATCGCGAGGGTGATCCGCGCGTCGCCTGAATCAAGCAGTGCGCCGAGTCGGCGCGCGTCGAGCACCTCGTTGGCCAGCAGGATGTCGTCGCCGAGGCCGGCAGCGACCATGCCCTCGGCCTCGCGGATCGTCGCGACCGTGAACCCGGGGTGGTGCGCGGCCTGCAGCTTCGCCAGTGCGGTGGTCTTGTGCGCCTTGACGTGCGGGCGGCAGCGCGGGCCGGGCAGCGCGGCTGCCATGTCGGCGAGGTTGGCCGTGAGGTCGGCGGCGTCGACGAGCAGCGCCGGGGTGGTCAGGTCGTGCACCTTCATCCGAGCACTCGTTCCAGGTAGGGGTTGGTGAACCGGCGTTCGGGGTCGAGCCGGTCGCGCAGCGCCACGAAGTCGTCGAACGCGGGGTAGACGGTGCGCAGCTGCTCCGCGGTGCGGGTGTGCAGCTTGCCCCAGTGCGGGCGCCCGGACAGCGCCGTCATCACCGACTCGACGGCACCGAAGTACGCCTCGTGCGGCTGCCCGCGGTGGACGTGGACGGCGATGTAGGCGGTGTCGCGGCCGGACGACGTGGACAGCGGGATGTCGTCGGCGCCGAGGAAGCGCACCTCGACGGGGAACGTCACGGCCTGCCCGTGTCGCTGCGCGGCGGCCCGCAGCCCGGCCATGGCCTCGTGGATGGCGGCACGGGGCACCGCGTACTCCATCTCGAGGAACCGCACCCGGCGCGGGCTGCAGAACACGCCGTACGAGCGGTCGACGTACTCCCCCGCGGCCATCTGCGACGCCACGAGCCGGTTGATCCGCGGGACCAGCCGCGGCGCGGTCTCGCCCAGCTGGCAGGCCAGCGCGAACCCGGCGTTGCCGAGGAGCTCGTCACCGATCAGGCGCGCGGCGCGGCCGCGTTCGGGCCCGGTGGCCTCGGTGCGGTTGTTGCACTTGGTGGTCGCGACGTCCGTGTGCGGGAACCAGTAGAACTCGAAGTGCTCGTTGCCGGAGACGTGCGAGGCGAGGTCGCCCAGCACCGCGTCCAGCGGCAGGGTCTGCTCCACCGCCCGCAGCCGGAACGCCGGCACCGCCTCCAGCGTCACGCTCACGACGACGCCGAGCGCGCCCAGCCCGACCCGCGCCGCGGAGAACAGCTCCGGCCGCTCGGTCGGCGAGCAGTGCACGATCGAGCCGTCGGCCAGCACGATGTCCAGGGCGCGGACCTGCGCGGCGATGCACTGGTAGCCGGCACCGGTGCCGTGCGTGCCGGTGGCGATCGCGCCGGCGACCGTCTGCGCGTCGATGTCCCCGAGGTTCGGCAGCGCCAGGCCGTGCTCCCACAGCAGCGGGTTGAGGCGGCGCAGCGTGAGGCCGGCCGGCACCGTCACCAGCCGGGTCGCGGCGTCGACGCGCACCGAGCGCGGGTCGCCCGGCGCCACGACGGCCGCGCCGTCGGCCACGCCGATCGCGGTGAACGAGTGCCCCGAGCCCAGGGCCTTCACCCGCAGCCCGTCGCGGGCCGCGGCCTTGACGGCGTCGGCCACCTCGGCCGCGTCGCGTGCGACGATCGTGCGCACCGGATCGGTGCGCTGGTTACCCGCCCAGTTCCGCCAGCTCATCGCACTCCCTCGCTCGGGCTCAGGCGAGAGTGCGGCGCCCGCCCGACTTTGTCAAGTGACCAACTTCGAGGGGATCGCATGTACCCGATCGGCACCCCCGGCCGCCCCTGGACCTCGGCGGACGTCGACTCCTGGCGCGCGCTGCAGGCGCCCGTGCGCAGCTACGCGGCGGACGTGCTCACCGCCGTCGAGCGGCTCGGCACGCGTTACGACGTCCTGCAGTACGGCACCGCCGGCGGCCACCCGCTCCGCGCCCTGCGCAGCCGCGACTGGCGCGCCGACGAGCCCGCCGCGCTCGTCACGGGCGGTGTGCACGGCTACGAGACCAGCGGCGTGCTAGGCGCGCTGCGGTTCGCGGAGGAGGAGGCCGGCCGCCCGAACCTCCTCGTCGCGCCCTGCGTCAGCCCGTGGGCGCACGAGCGCGTGCAGCGCTGGAACGCCGACGCCGTCGACCCCAACCGCTCCTTCCGCACCGCGAGCCCGACCCCCGAGGCCGCCGCGCTGACGGCACTCGTCGACGAGCTCGACGTGCCGTGGCTCGTGCACGTCGACCTGCACGAGACCACCGACACCGACGAGTCGGAGTTCCGGCCGGCACTCGCCGCGCGCGACGGGGTCGCGTTCGTGCCCGGCCACATCCCCGACGGCTTCTACCTCGTCGACGACAGCGCGAACCCGCAGCCGGCGTTCCAGCAGGCGATCATCGCCGCCGTCGCGGAGGTCACCCACATCGCGCCCGCCGACGAGCACGGCGAGATCATCGGCTCCCCCGTCGTCGCGCCCGGCGTGATCGAGTACGACTTCGCGAAGCTCGGCCTCTGCGCCGGCATCACCGGCGCCCGCTTCACCACGACGACCGAGGTGTACCCGGACAGCCCGCGGGCCACCCCGGAGCAGTGCACCGCGGCGCAGGTGGCGGCGGCGAGAGCAGCGTTGCAGTACGCGGCGGCGCACACGGGCTGACGACGTCACACACCGCTGGGCCCGTTCACACACGTCCGGACGTGTGTGAACGGGCCCAGGGGTGTGTGACGTGGCTCCGGCCCCATCCCGGCCGGCGACCGGGCAGGATCTGGGCATGGCCAGCTCCGTCAGCGCAGACGTCCGCACCGAGATCCGCGACCGGGTCGCCGTCCTCACCGTCTCCGACCCGGCCCGCCGCAACGCGATGAACCTCGACATCGCCGCGAAGCTCGTCGCCGCCGTCGACGCCGCCGTGGCGGACGACGGGGTCGGCGCGATCGTCGTCACCGGGGAGGATCCGGCGTTCTGCGCCGGCGCCGACCTGGCCGAGCTGGCGGCGGCCGACCCGGACACCCTGCGCGCCGTGTACGGCGGGTTCGTCGCCGTCGCGCAGTGCCCGCTGCCGACGATCGCGGCGGTGAACGGTGCGGCCGTCGGCGCCGGGATGAACCTGGCCCTGGCCTGCGACGTCCGCCTCGCCGGTCCAACGGCGAAGTTCGACTCGCGCTTCCTGCAGATCGGCCTGCACCCTGGCGGCGGCTACACGTGGATGCTCACGCGCGCGGTCGGCGTGCAGCGCGCGGCGGCGATGTCACTGTTCGGCGAGTCGGCGGACGCGGCGGAGGCGGAGCGGATCGGGCTCGTCCACCGCGTCGTCGACGACGTGCTGGACGCGGCGGTCGCGATGGCCGCGAAGGCTGCCGCAGCACCGAAGGAGCTGACGATCGCCACCAAGGCCACCCTCCGCTCGGCAGCGGTGCTGGACACCCAGCAGGAGGTGCTGGAGATCGAGGTGGCCCGCCAGGCGGAGTCGCTGCGGTCGCCGCAGGCGCAGGAGCTGATCGCATCGCTGCGGGCCCGCATCAGCAAGGCCGGCGCGCGGTAACGATCGCGTTGCGCGTCCGCGAACACGTGGCTGTGACCTCCACCGAGCCCAGCGGACACTGCGGGTGTGTGCGAGCTAACCTCGATGTCGAAGGCCGCACGAAGCACGTCCGCCCTCGACCCCAGGACGACCTCGAATGACATCTGACACCGCCGTCGATCCCGCCTCCCCCGGGAGCGACGGAACCGAGGTGCTCCAGCGCGACCGCGTGGTCATCCGGTTCGCCGGCGACTCCGGCGACGGCATGCAGCTGACCGGTGACCGCTTCACCTCGGAGACCGCCGCGTTCGGCAACGACCTGTCGACGCTGCCGAACTTCCCCGCCGAGATCCGGGCGCCTGCCGGCACGCTGCCGGGGGTGTCGTCGTTCCAGCTGCACTTCGCGAACTACGACATCCTGACCCCTGGCGACCGCCCGGACGTGCTCGTCGCGATGAACCCGGCGGCGTTGAAGGCCAACATCGCCGACCTGCCGCACGGCGGCGTGCTGATCGTCAACACCGACGAGTTCACCAAGCGCAACCTGACGAAGGTCGGGTACGAGACGAACCCGCTCGAGGACGGCTCGCTGGAGGAGGCCTACCAGGTCCACCCGGTCGCGATGGCCACGCTCACGCGCGGCGCGCTGGAGGAGACCGGCCTGTCCAAGAAGGACGCGGAGCGGGCGAAGAACATGTTCGCCCTCGGCCTGCTGTCCTGGATGTTCCACCGCCCGTCGGAGGGCACCGAGCGGTTCCTGCGGGAGAAGTTCGCGAAGAAGCCCGAGATCGCCGAGGCGAACATCCTCGCCTTCCGGGCAGGGCACGCGTACGGCGAGACCACCGAGGCGTTCGCCGTCACGTACGAGGTGGCGCCGGCCAAGCTCGACCCCGGCACCTACCGCCAGATCACCGGCAACACCGCACTCGCGTACGGCCTCGTCGCGGCCGGACAGGTCACCGGCCTGCCGGTGTTCCTCGGCTCGTACCCGATCACGCCGGCGTCGGACATCCTGCACGAGCTGTCCAAGCACAAGAACTTCGGCGTCACCACGTTCCAGGCCGAGGACGAGATCGCGGGCGTCGGCTCGGCGCTGGGCGCCGCGTTCGGCGGCGCGCTGGGCGTCACCACCACGTCGGGCCCGGGCATCTCGCTGAAGTCGGAGACGATCGGCCTCGCGGTGGCGCTGGAGCTGCCGCTGCTGGTCATCGACGTGCAGCGCGGTGGCCCGTCCACCGGGCTGCCCACCAAGACCGAGCAGGCCGACCTGCTGCAGGCCATGTTCGGCCGCAACGGCGAGGCCCCGCTGCCGATCATCGCCCCGGCCACCCCCGGCGACTGCTTCAGCGCCGCCATCGAGGCCGCGACGATGGCCGTCACCTACCGCACGCCGGTGATCGTCCTGTCCGACGGCTCGCTGGCCAACGGGTCCGAGCCGTGGAAGGTGCCCGAGGTCCACACGCTGCCGAGCGTCGACCCGAAGTTCGCCACCGAGCCCAACGCTCCCGACGGGTCCGGCGAGTTCTGGCCCTACCTGCGTGACGACGACACCCTCGCCCGTCCGTGGGCGGTGCCGGGCACCCCCGGTCTGGAGCACCGCGTGGGCGGGCTGGAGAAGGCCGACGGGCGCGGCGCGATCTCCTATGACCCCGACAACCACGACCGCATGGTCCGGCTGCGCGCCGCCAAGATCGACGGCATCCCGGTGCCGGATCTCGAGGTGGACGACCCCGACGGCGACGCCGAGCTGCTCGTCCTCGGCTGGGGCTCCACGTACGGGCCGATCGGCGCCGGCTGCCGCCGCGTCCGCGCGCTGGGTCATTCGATCGCCCAGGCCCACCTGCGCAACCTCAACCCGATGCCGGCCAACCTCGGCGAGGTTCTCGGGCGCTATCGGCGGGTACTGGTCCCGGAGATGAACCTCGGCCAGCTGGCGCTGCTGCTGCGCGGGCACCACCTGGTCGACGTCAAGAGCTACACCAAGGTCTCCGGCCTGCCGTTCAAGGCCGAGGAACTCCAGGACCTGTTCCTGGACCACCTGGCAGGAGTGCACGCATGACCGCGCTGGATCTCGGGATCCCGTCCATCGGGGGTCTCGACGGCGTCCCGACCACCGACGAGAAGCAGACCGCCAAGGACTTCACCTCCGACCAGGAGGTGCGCTGGTGCCCGGGCTGCGGCGACTACGCCGTTCTCGCCGCCGTGCGCCAGTTCCTGCCCACCCTGGGGATCAAGCGGGAGAACACCGTCTTCGTCTCCGGCATCGGGTGCAGCTCGCGGTTCCCGTACTACCTCAACACGTACGGGATGCACTCCATCCACGGTCGCGCCCCGGCCATCGCGACGGGTCTCGCGGTCACCCGGCCCGACCTGTCGGTGTGGGTCGTCACCGGTGACGGCGACGCGCTCTCCATCGGCGGCAACCACCTGATCCACGCGCTGCGCCGCAACGTGAACCTCAAGATCCTGCTGTTCAACAACCGGATCTACGGCCTCACCAAGGGCCAGTACTCGCCCACCTCCGAGGAGGGCAAGGTCACCAAGTCGACGCCGTACGGGTCGGTGGACCACCCGTTCAACCCGATCTCGCTGGCGCTCGGTGCCGAGGCGACGTTCGTGGGCCGTGCGCTCGACTCCGACCGCAAGAGCCTCACCGCCGTGCTGCAGGCCGCCGCCGAGCACCGCGGCACCGCCCTCGTCGAGATCTTCCAGGACTGCCCGATCTTCAACGACGGCAGCTTCGACCTGCTCCGCAAGCCGGAGACCAAGGAGCAGCGGCTCATCCCCGTCACCCACGGCGAGCCGATCCGCTTCGGCCCTGCGCTCGACGACGGCCTGGGCTCGTACGCCGTCGTCCGCGAGGGCTTCGGGCTGGGCATCGCCAAGGTCGACGAGGTCGACGAGGCCGACATCGTCGTCCACGACCAGACCGACCACAACCTGGCCTTCGCGCTCTCCCGGCTGTCCGACCAGGACCTGAACCACACCGTCACGGGCATCTTCCGCAACGTCGTCCGCTCCACCTACGACGACGCCGCACGCGCCCAGGTCCAGCACGAACGCGACACCCGCCCGGCCGACCTCCAGGCGCTGCTCAACGGCCGCGACACCTGGACGGTCGTCGGCTGACCGACGTCACACAGCGCGCGGCCCCCTCACACGTCAGAACATGTGTGAGGGGGCCGCGCGCTGTGTGCGGTGGTCTCAGCCGGTGCGGTCGACCATGTACGTCGTGAGCGCCGACATCGCATCCACCGCGGGGCAGGCGGGGAGCTTGCCGAGCTCCGCGCGGGCCGCGGTGGCCTCGTCGGCGAGCGTCTCCCGGGCCTGCTCGATGCCGGTGCCCGTGCGGAGGATCGTCAGGGCCTCCTCGACCTCGGCGTCGTCCGTCAGCGGCTGCACCAGCAGCTCACGCAGCCGCTCGGCGCCCGCGTCGGTGCCGCGCAGCCCGTACAGGATCGGCAGCGTGTGCACGCCCTCGCGCAGGTCCGTGCCGGGGGTCTTGCCCGAGCTGTCGGAGGGCGAGGCGATGTCGATGATGTCGTCGGAGATCTGGAACGCGGTGCCGATGATCGCGCCGAACCGCTGCAGCGAGTCGATCTGCTCGGCCGTTGCGCCGGAGAACATGCCGCCGAACCGGCCGGACGTGGCGATCAGCGAGCCCGTCTTCTCCGCGATGACGGCGAGGTAGTGCGCGATGGGATCGTCGTCGGGCTTCGGGCCGCGGGTCTCCCGCATCTGCCCGGTGACGAGCTCGGCGAACGTCTCGGCGATGATCCGCACCGCGTCCGGGCCGAGGTCGGCGAGCAGCCGCGACGCGTGGGCGAACAGGAAGTCGCCGGTCAGGATGGCGACGCTGTTGTCCCAGCGCTGGTTGGCGCTCTGCGCGCCGCGCCGCATCGTGGCGGAGTCCATGACGTCGTCGTGGTAGAGCGTGGCCAGGTGCACCATCTCCACCGCGGCGGCGGCCGTGATGACGTCCGGCGACGCGGCCCGCGGGCCGACGTGCGCGGCGAGCAGCGTGAACAGTGGCCGGAACCGCTTCCCGCCCGCGTCGATGAGGTGCAGCGACGTCTCGGTGACGAAGTCGTACCCGGCGTGCACCTCGCGGTGCATCAGGTCCTCCACCGCCGTCATCCCGGCCCCGACGGCCGCGGCGAGCTGAGGATCGCCGAGCTCGACTCCTGCCACTGCGCTGTTCACACCGTCTAACCTACAAACCCGCCGGCGCCTGCCCAGCCCAAGGCCAGTGTGGGCAGGATCCCCAGCACCAGCGTGACGAGCACGCCGAGGGTGATGGCGGCCGTCGTGAACGCTCCCGGCACCACCACGGCCGGCCCGTCCTCCAGCGGTTCGCTGAAGTACATGAGCACCACGAGCCGCAGGTAGAAGAACGCCGCGATGGCGCTGGCCACCAGCGCGATGACCACCAGCACCGACATGCCGTCGCCCAGCGCAGCGGCGAACACCGCGAACTTGGCGGTGAAACCGCTGGTCAGCGGGATGCCGGCGAGGGCGAGCAGGAGGAACGTCATCACCCCGGCAACGACGGGCGAGCGCTTCGCGAGCCCCGCCCACGACGCCATGGTGGTGGCCTCGCCGTCGGCGTCGCGCACCAGGCTGATCACGCCGAACACCGCGACGGTGGTGAAGCCGTAGGCGAGCAGGTAGAACAGCGTGCTCGACGTGCCCTCGGCTGTGATGGACATCGCACCGAGGAGCAGGAAGCCGGCGTGCGCGATCGACGAGTACGCGATCATCCGCTTGACGTCGGACTGGGTGAGCCCGAGCACGGCACCGACCACCATCGAGACGATCGCGACGGCCCAGAGCACCGGCCGCCAGTCCCACCGCGCGTCGCCGAACGCGACGAACAGCACGCGCGCGATCCCACCGAACGCCGCCACCTTCGTGCACGCCGCCATGAACGCCGTGACGGGCGTGGGCGCGCCCTGGTAGACGTCGGGCGTCCAGGTGTGGAACGGGGCGACCGAGCCCTTGAACAGCAGGCCCACCACCAGCAGGGCCAGCCCGCCGAACAGCAGCGCGTCCGAGCGCGGCGAGGTGGCGAGCGCGGCGCCGATCTCGCCGAACCGCACCGAGCCCGCGTAGCCGTAGATCAGCGCGAGGCCGTAGAGGAAGAACGCCGAGGCGAACGCGCCGAGCAGGAAGTACTTGACCGCCGCCTCCTGCGACAGCAGCCGGCGGCGCCGCGCGAGCCCGCACATCAGGTACAGCGGCAACGACAGCACCTCGAGCGCGATGAACATCGTCAGCAGGTCGTTGGCCGCGACGAACGTCATCATGCCGCCGAGCGCGAACAGCACGAACGGGAAGACCTCGGTCTGCATCGTCGGCGCCTGGTCGGGCGAGCCGTAGCCGTGGTCCTCCGCATCGCCGGAGGCGGCGCTGATGGCCCGGCCACCGGCCGCGGCCCGCTCCATCGCGGACGCCACGAACGCGCCGCCGGGCTCCACCGAGCGGTCGGCGATGAGCAGGATGCTGCCCAGGCCGAGCGCCAGCAGGGTGCCCCACAGGAACATCGTCGGCCGGTCGACCGACAGCGCGCCGCCGATCGTGACCGCGTTGGTGTCGCCGACGGCGGTGAGCCCGTCCGCGGTGGCGGTGCTCGCGTGCACGCCGAGCGCGACCCCGGCGACGGCGATCGCGACGACCGACAGCGCCACCTGCACGGGCCAGCGCTGGTGGCGCGGCAGGAACGCCTCCACCAGCACCGCGGCGCAGGCCGCGCCGAGGATGATCAGGATCGGCAGCAGCGCCCCGTAGTTGATCGCGGGCGCGGTGAGCGGCGTCATCGGGTGGCTCCCACCGGGTCGACCAGACCCACTTCGGTCAGCGTGGACTGCACGGACGGGGTGATCACGTCCAGCACCGGGCCGGGGAAGAACCCGAGCAGCAGGATCAGCGCGATCAGCGGGGTCAGGACGGCGATCTCGCGCTTGCCGAGATCGGTGAACGCGGAGCCCTTCTCGGCGGCGACCGGGCCGAGCACCGAAACTCGGCCATCTGCCTGGTCCCGGGGGATGGAAGCCGGCGGAGCTTGCGGAGCCGGCGGGGTGGGTAGGAATGGTCCCTGCATCGTGCGCTGGTAGAGCCACAGCACGTACAGGGCGGCGACGATGATGCCGACGGTCGCGATGATCGCGAACACGGGCTCGCGCGGGAACGAGCCGATCAGCACCAGGAACTCGCTGACGAACGAGTTGGTGCCCGGCAGTGCCAGCGACGCGAGCACGGCCACGAGGAACGTACCGGCGAGCAGCGGCGCCACCTTGTGCACGCCGCCGTAGTCGGCGACCAGCGTGGAGCCGCCGCGCGCGATGAGCAGGCCGATGACGATGAACAGCATGCCCGTCGAGATGCCGTGGTTGACCATGTAGAGCGTCGAGCCGGCGAAGGCCTGCGTGGAGAACGCGAAGATGCCCAGCGCGATGTACCCGAAGTGGGCGATCGACGTGTACGGCACGAACCGCTTCATGTCCTTCTGGCCGACCGCCAGCAATCCCGCGTAGATGATGCCGATCACCGCGAGGACGAGCACCAGCGGCGCGAGCCGCTGCGAGGCCAGCGGGAAGAGCGGCAGGCAGTAGCGCAGGAAGCCGAACGTGCCGACCTTGTCGAGCACGCCCACCAGCAGCACACCGGCGCCGACGGGGGCCTGCTCACCGGCGTCGGGCAGCCAGGTGTGGAACGGCACCAGCGGCGCCTTGATCGCGAAGGCGACGAAGAAGCCGAGGAACAGCCAGATCTGCGTGGACTCCGGCAGGCTCGCGGCCAGCTGCTGCAGCTCGGTCCAGGTGAACGTGCCCTTGCCGAGGCTCTGCCCGCTCACGACGAACAGCCCGATCACCGACGCGAGCATGATCAGCCCGCCGAGCAGCGAGTACAGGAAGAACTTGATCGCCGCGTACTGCCGGCGCGGCCCGCCGAAGCGCCCGATGAGGAAGTACATCGGGATCAGCATGGCCTCGAAGAACACGTAGAACAGGAAGACGTCCGTGGCGGCGAACACCCCGACGAGCAGGCCCTGGGTGGCCAGGATCAGGGCCATCAGGCCCGACACCGTGCGGCCCTCGGGGAGCTTCTCCTCCCACGAGAAACCGAGCACGATCGGCACGAGCACCGCGATCAGCGCGAGCATCACCAGCGCGATGCCGTCGACGCCCAGGGCGAAGCGGGTGCCGAACGCGGGGATCCAGTCGACGGCCAGCTGCAGCTGGAACCGGGTGCCGGACGCGGCGGCGCCCACCGAGTAGGAGAACCACGCGACGGCCGTCAGGACCAGCTCGACGATCGCGAAGGCGAACGCGGTGAGCTTCGCGGCGCGCTGGTTGCCCGCCATCGACGCCACCACCGCCGCCCCCACCAGGGGGAGCAGCAGCAGGATCAGGAGCACGATGCCTCCGTTCATGCGAACCGCACCGCCAAGAGCGCCACGACGACGAGGAGCGAGCCCCCGAGCATCGACAGCGCGTAGGAGCGGACGAACCCGGTCTGCAGCTTGCGCAGCACCCCGGAGCTGCCGGTCAGCACCGACCCGGTGCCGTTGACCAGCCCGTCGACGCCGCGGTCGTCGGTGGCGACGAACCCGGCGGTGAGGGCGAGCCCCGGCTTCTCGAACAGCGCCTCGTTGATGGCGTTGGCGTAGAGGTCCCGGCGCGCCGCGCGCACCGGCCACGACACCGTCGCGGGCCGCTCGACCGGGGTCGGGCGGCGCCCGACGACCAGGTAGGCGATCAGCGCGCCGAGCGCGGAGAACCCGACGACGACCCACGGGACGATCGTGTGCGGCAGCGTGCCGGCGCTCGCCTCCGGTTCCTGCAGCTCACCGAGCGACGGCGTCAGCCAGTGCGCGAGCAGCTCGCCGTTGGTGAGCACGAAGCCGGCGAACACCGAGCCGACCGCCAGCAGGATCATCGGCACCGTCATCGACGCCGGCGACTCGTGCGGGTGGTAGTCGTGACCGTCCGGGCTCTTGAGGTCCTTCCAGCGCTCCTCGCCGAAGAACGTCATGAGCACGAGGCGCGTCATGTAGAACGCGGTCAGGCCGGCGGCCAGAGTGGCGGCGCCGCCGAACACCCAGCCCTGCCAGCTGCCCGTGTCGAACGCGGCCTCGATGATCGCGTCCTTGGAGAAGTAGCCGGACAGGAACGGGAAGCCGATCAGCGCCAGGTAGCCCAGCAGGAACGTGATCGACGTGATCTTCATGTGCTTGAAGAGCCCGCCGTAGTGGCGCATGTCGACGTTGTCGTTCATGGCGTGCATGACCGAACCGGCGCCGAGGAACAGCCCCGCCTTGAAGAAGCCGTGCGTGAGCAGGTGCACGATGCCCAGCGCGTAGCCGGCCGGGCCGAGACCCACCGCCAGGATCATGTAGCCGATCTGGCTGACCGTGGAGTACGCGAGCACCTTCTTGATGTCGTCGTAGGCGCAGCCGATGATCGCCCCGATCAGCAGGGTGATCACGCCGATCAGCGCGACGACCAGCCGTCCGGTCTCGGTGAGGTTGTAGATCGGGTTGGCCCGCGCGATCAGGTAGACGCCGGCGGTGACCATCGTCGCCGCGTGGATGAGCGCGGAGACCGGGGTCGGGCCCTCCATGGCGTCCGGGAGCCAGGCCTGCAGCGGGAACTGGCCCGACTTGCCGCACGCGCCGAGCAGCAGCATCACCGCGATCGCGACGATCACGCCGGGGCTCAGTTCACCGGCGCGGGCGAAGACCTCGGTGTACTGGACGGTGCCGAGGTTCGTCCACAGCAGGAAGATCGCGATCGCCAGGCCCACGTCGCCGACGCGGTTCATGATGAACGCCTTCTTCGCGGCCGTGGCGGCCGAGGGGCGGTCCTGGTAGAAGCCGATCAGCAGGTACGACGCCAGACCGACGCCCTCCCAGCCGAGGTAGAGCATCACGAAGTTGTTGCCGAGGACGAGCACGAGCATCGCCGCGACGAACAGGTTCAGCTGCGCGAAGAACCGCCGCCGGCCGGGGTCGTGGCCCATGTAACCGGTGGAGTAGATGTGGATCAGGGATCCGACACCGGTGATGAGCAGCACGAACGTCAGCGACAGCGGGTCGAGCCGTAGGCCGAAGTCGACGTGCAGCCCGGCCACGCCGATCCACTGGAAGAGCGACAGCTCACGGCTGCGCTGCGCCTCCGGCAGGCCGGTGGTCTCCAGGAAGATCAGCAGGCCGACGACGAACGATGCGACGACCGTCAGCACGCCCAGCCAGTGGCCCCAGCGGTCGGCCCGCCGGCCGAGGACGAACAGCACCAGCGCGCCCAGCGCCGGCAGCACGAACAGCAGCCAGGCCAGCGAGGCGACGCCTGTCGCGGCGCCGATCTCGGGAAGCTCAGTCGGCGGCACGGGCCACCCCCAGTTCGTTGATCAAGGGCAAAACGTCGCTAGTCGATCTCCACGGACGACCATTTGCCCTTGATCGCCGCAACATCGGGGAGCTGTGCACCGGATCGTCCTTAGTACTTCAGGAGGTTCGCGTCGTCGATCGACGAGGACCGACGCGTACGGAAGATCGACATGATGATCGCCAGGCCGACCACGACCTCGGCGGCGGCCACCACCATCACGAAGAAGGCCATGACCTGGCCGTCGAGGCCGCCGTTCATGCGGGAGAAGGTGACCAGGGTCAGGTTCACCGCGTTCAGCATCAGCTCGATGCACATGAACACGACGATCGCGTTTCGGCGCACCAGCACGCCGACGGCGCCGATGGAGAACAGCAGCGCCGAGAGCAGCAGGTAGTTCGCGTGACTCACTGCTCGACCTCCTTACGGCCGGTCAGGGCGTGCGCGTCGGGCAGCTGCTCGTCGAACGGCTCGATCGGCGTGGCGTCGATGATCGACGAGATGGACTCCGGCGCGATCGACCCGTCCGGCAGCAGGGCCGGCACGGCCACCGAGTTGCCGGTGGCGAAGACGCCGGGGCCGGGCAGCGGGGAGATGCGGTCGTGCTCGCCGCGCAGCCGCGCGATCACGGTGGCGCGCTGGCCGCGCTTGTTGCGGCCCTTCGTCTGCGCGAACGCCAGCACCATCGCGCCGAGCGCCGCCGTGATCAGCAGCGCCGAGGTGAGCTCGAACGCGAACAGGTACTGGGTGAAGATCAGCGCGCCCAGGCCCGTGACGTTGCCGCCCGCGCCGGCGTCGGCGGGCAGCCCGGCCGACGGCGCGGTGAACAGCGCCCCGCCGATCGCACCCACCAGCACCACCGCGAATGCGAGCCCGACGACGAGCGCGGCGAGCTTCTGCCCGCGCAGGACCTCGACGACCGAGTCGGAGCTGTCCCGGCCCACGAGCATGAGCACGAACAGGAACAGCATCATCACGGCGCCCGTGTAGACGATGATCTGCACGAACCCGAGGAACGGCGCGTTCTGGATCATGTAGAGCACGGCGAGCGAGAGCATCGTGCCGGCCAGGCAGAGCGCCGAGTGGATGGCGTTGCGGGCGAACACCATGCCCAGCGCACCGAGCAGCGCCAGCGCGCCCATGATCCAGAAGGTGATGGTCTCGCCGAGGCCGATGGTCTCGCCGGCGGCCTGGGCCAGGATGGGATTCACTTGACCTGCTCCCCCACCGGATCGGACTTGTGCCCGGCCTTGGCGAGCTGCGGACCCTGCACGTAGTAGTCCTGCTCGCTGTCGCCGAGCCGCATCGGGTGCGGCGGCTGCTCCATGCCCGGCAGCAGCGGCGCCATCAGCTGTTCCTTGGTGTAGATCAGGTCCTGCCGGTTGTCGTCGGCCAGCTCGTAGAAGTTGGTCATCGTGAGCGACCGGGTCGGGCAGGCCTCGATGCACAGGCCGCAGCCGATGCAGCGCAGGTAGTTGATCTGGTAGATCGCGCCGTAGCGCTCACCCGGGGAGTAGCGCGCCTCCTCGGTGTTGTCGCCGCCCTCGACGTAGATCGCGTCGGCCGGGCAGGCCCAGGCGCACAGCTCGCAGCCGACGCACTTCTCCAGCCCGTCCGGGTGCCGGTTGAGCTGGTGGCGACCGTGGTAGCGCGGTGCGGCCGGCGGGAAGTTCTCCGGGTACTCCTCGGTGACGACCTTCTTGAACATCGTCGAGAAGGTGACGCCGAAGCCCTTGAAGAACTCAAACATCGTCGTTCTCCTTCGCGGATGCGCCGACGGCGGCGGGTTCCGGCGCCGCGGCGTCGACGGCCGTGACGCGCGGCTTGCGCTTCTTGCGGTCGGGCACCGAGAGGTCGATCGGGGGCACCGGGAAGTCCGAGGCGAGCTCGATCACCGGCTCCGCGTCGACCTGCCGGTCCGGCACCGCGAACGCGATCGCCAGCACGATCACCAACGCGATCCCAACCGTGATCAGAACGCCGGTGACGCCGAACCCGGACTGGCGCATCGTGCGGATCGCGAAGATCGCCAGGATCCACAACAAGCTGCCCGGCACCAGCACCTTCCAGCCCAGGCGCATGAACTGGTCGTAGCGCAACCGGGGCAGGGTGCCGCGCAACCAGATGAACACGAACAAGAACACGAACGTCTTGACCAGGAACGCCAGGAACTGGAACCAGCCCGAGTTGAACCCGTCCCACAGCAACGGCAACCACGGGATCTGCCCGCCACCCAGGAACAGCGTGGTGGCCATCGCCGACACCGTCACCATGTTCACGTACTCGGCCAGGAAGAACAGCGCGAACTTCAACGAGCTGTACTCGGTGTGGAACCCACCCACCAGCTCCGACTCCGCCTCCGGCAGGTCGAACGGTGCCCGGTTCGTCTCGCCGACCATCGAGATGACGAACACGACGAAGCTCGGGGCGAGGAGCAGCGCGTTCCAGCCGGACGCCTGCCCGGCCACGATGTCGGCCGTGGACAGCGACCCGGAGTACAGGATGACCCCGACGATCGACAGGCCCAGCGCGATCTCGTAGGAGATCACCTGCGCGGCGCTGCGCAGCGCGGCCAGCAACGGGTACGGGGAACCGGAGGCCCAGCCGCCCAGCACGATCCCGTACACGCCGATCGAGCTGCAGGCCAGCACCACCAGCACACCGACCGGCAGGTCCACCAGCTGGAGGACCGTCTCCTCGCCGAAGATCGAGACCTTGCCACCGAACGGGATCACCGAGAACGCCACGAACGCCGGGATCGTGGAGATGACCGGCGCGATGAAGAACACGCGCTTGTCGGCCATCACCGGCATGATGTCTTCCTTGAACGCGAGCTTCAGCCCATCGGCGAGGCTCTGCAGCCAGCCGCCAGGGCCCACCCGGTTCGGGCCGGGACGCTGCTGCATCCGGCCGACCACCTTGCGTTCCAGGTTGATCATGAAGAGCGTCAGCAGCACGCCGATGGCGAACAGCGCGACGACCTTCAGCAGGATCAGCCACAGCGGGTCGTCGGCCAGCAGCCGCTGGGTCTCGCTGATCCCGTCGACCGGCGCCTGCGCCAGCCACTGGGTCGCGTTCACGCGCTCACCCCCACCAGGTCACCGTGGCCGGCGCCGAGGGTGGCGCGGACGCGGGAGTTCTCGGCGTTGGCCGGTAGCCACACCACGCCGTCCGGGAGGTCGGCGAAGGCCACCGGCAGCGTGATCGCGCCGCGCTCGGTGCGCACCGTGGCCGGCTCGCCCTCGGTGAGGCCCAGCCGCTCGGCCGTCGCGGCGTTGACGCGGACGACCGCGGGCCGGGCCGTGCCGGCCAGCGCGGGCTCGTCCACCGACAGCGTCGAGGCGTCGATCAGCTGGCGCCAGGTCGCCAGCACCGCCTGCCCGAAGCCGGGCACCGCGGGCGACGAGGCCTCGATCGTCGGGGCCGCCCCGCTGCGCGCGACACCGCCGAGCCGGGCCAGCTCGCCCGCGGCCGCGGCCGGGGTCTGCGTGAAGAGGTCGGCGTCCATCTCGACGGCCAGCGTGTCGAGCACGCGGCAGTCGGGCAGCACGCCGCTCGCGTCCAGGGCCGGCGCCCACTCGCGACGGCGGCCCTCCCACGAGATGTAGCTGCCGGCGCGCTGCGCGTCCGGCGCCACCGGGAGCACCACGTCGGCGAGCTCGGTGACCGCGGAGGTGTGCAGCTCCAGGCTGACCAGGAAGCCGACCTCGCGCAGCCCGTCGAGGGCGGCGGCCGGGTCGGCCAGGTCGTTCGGGTCCAGCCCGCCGACGACGAGGGCGGCGAGGTCGCCGATCGCGGCCGCGGCGAGGATCTCGTCGGTGTCGCGGCCGACCGTCGCGGGGATCGTGCCGGCCGGGACGCGCCAGGCCTGCTCGATCTCGGCGCGGGCCGCGGCGTCGGTGACGGAGCGGCCACCGGGCAGCAGGTTCGGCGCGGCACCGGCCTCGAGCGCCCCGCGCTCACCGGCGCGGCGCGGCACCCAGCCGACCTTGGCGCCCGTGCGACCGGCCAGCGCCGACACCGCCGAGTACAGGCCGGAGACCTCGGCGGCGCGCTCGCCGACGAGGATCACCGCACCCGGCTCGCCGAGCGCCGCCGTGACGTGCTCGGGGAGGTCGGCGAGCACCGCCGCCTCCGCGCCCGGCACCGACGGCACCAGGTTGTCCTTGGCCGCCGGCGCAGCCGCACCCGTGGAGAGCGACGTGCGCTCCACGGCCGGCGTGGTCCACTGGCCCAGGTGGTAGACGCGCTGGCCGTGCTTGCGGGCCGCCTTGCGCAGCCGCAGGTAGACGATCGGCGCCTCCTCCTCCGGCTCCAGCGCCACCAGCAGCACCGCCGGGGCGGCCTCCAGGGCGGTGAAGCTGAGGTGGTCGGGCGTCGTGCCCACGACGTGCGCGGCGAGGAAGTCCAGCTCCTCCGCCGAGTGCGGCCGGGCCCGGAAGTCGACGTCGTTGGTGCCGGCGGCGACGCGGGCGAACTTGGCGTACGCGTAGGCGTCCTCGACGGTGAGCCGGCCGCCGGCCAGCACCCCGATGCCGCCGGGCTTCGCCGCGGCAAGGCCCTCGGCGGCGACCGTGAGCGCCTCGGTCCAGGAGGTCTCGGCCAGCTGCCCGTCCGCACGGCGGACCATCGGCCGGGTGATCCGGCCGGCGGACTGCAGGTAGCGGAACGCGAAGCGCGACCGGTCGTCCAGCCACTCCTCGTTGACCTCGGGGTCGTTGCCCGCGAGGCGCCGCATCACGGTGCCGCGGCGGGTGTCGACGCGGATCGCGGAGCCGCTGGAGTCGAACTCGCTGATGCCCGGGGTGGACTTGAGGTCGAACGGCCGCGACCGGAACCGGTAGGCCGCGCTGGTGAGCGCGCCGACCGGGCAGATCTGGATCGTGTTGCCGGAGAAGTAGCTCTGGAACGGCTTGTCGGCCGCGACGCCGATCTGCTGCTTCGCGCCCCGTTCGAGCAGCTCGATGAACGGGTCGCCGGCGATCTCCTCGGAGAACCGCGTGCAGCGCTGGCAGAGCACGCAGCGCTCGCGGTCCAGCAGCACCTGCGTGGAGATCGGAAGCGGCTTCGGGAACGTCCGCTTCGTGTCGACGAACCGCGAGTCGGTGCGCCCGCTCGTCATCGCCTGGTTCTGCAGGGGGCACTCGCCGCCCTTGTCGCAGATCGGGCAGTCGAGCGGGTGGTTGATCAGCAGCAGTTCCATCACGCCCTGCTGCGCCTTGTCGGCGACGGGCGAGGTGTGCTGGGTCTTGACGACCATGCCGTCGGCCACCGTCATCGTGCAGCTGGCCTGCGGCTTCGGCATCGGCCGGCCACCCATCTCCACCTCGACCAGGCACTGGCGACACGCGCCGGCCGGGTCGAGCAGTGGGTGGTCGCAGAACCGCGGCACGATGATCCCGAGCCGCTCGCACGTGCGGATCAGGATCTCGCCCTTGGGCGCGTCGACCTCGCGGCCGTCGATCGTCAGCCGCACGTACCCGTCCGGGACGGGTGCCTTCTTCTCCTCGGGCGCGAGAGTCATGCCCGCACCCCCGTCGAGAACGACGTTGCGGTGATCAACAGGGCCTTTCGATCACGACAACGTCGTTCTCGTCGCGTCAACCGGGGGGTCATGCCGATGCTCCCGACAGCTCGGCCAGCTGCTCCGGGCGCGCGACCGCGGGCTGCGCCGCGATCAGGTCCAGGAACTCCTGGCGGAAGTACTTGACCGCGCTGGTGATCGGGCTCGTCGCACCGTCACCGAGCGCGCAGAACGAGCGGCCGAGGATGTTGTCGCAGATGTCGACCATCGTGTCGATGTCGGACTCCGTGCCCTCGCCGTGCACCATCCGCTCCAGGATCTGCACCAGCCAGTAGGTGCCCTCCCGGCACGGCGTGCACTTGCCGCAGCTCTCGTGCTTGTAGAACTCGGTCCACTTCATGACCGCCCACGGCACGCTGACGGTCTCGTTGAAGATCTGCACCGCGGTGGTGCCCAGCATCGAGCCGGCCGCCGCCGCGCCCTCGAAGTCCAGCGGCACGTCGAGGTGCTCCGCCGTGAACAGCGGCGTGGACGAGCCACCCGGCGTCCAGAACTTCAGCGGGATGCCGTCCTTCATGCCGCCGGCCATCTCCAGCAGCTGCCGGAGCGTGACGCCCAGCGGGGCCTCGTACTGGCCGGGCCGCTCGACGTGGCCGGACAGCGAGTAGATCTTCGGGCCGGGGCTCTTCTCGGTGCCCATCGACCGGAACCAGTCACTGCCGCCGGCCACGATGAAGGGAACGGACGCGATCGTCTCGACGTTGTTCACGACGGTGGGCGACGCGTACAGGCCGGACGTGGCCGGGAACGGCGGCTTGAGCCGCGGCTGGCCGCGCCGGCCCTCCAGCGAGTCGAGGAGTGCCGTCTCCTCGCCGCAGATGTACGCGCCAGCACCGGCGTGCACCACGATGTCGAGGTCGAACCCTGAGCCGAGGATGTCCTTGCCCAGGTAGCCCTTGGCGTAGGCCTCCTCGACGGCGTTGCGCACCCGGCGGATGCAGTGCAGCGCCTCACCGCGGACGTAGATCGCGCAGAAGTTCGCGCGGATCGCGTAGCTGGTGATGATGCAGCCTTCGACCAGCGAGTGCGGGTCGGCCATCATCGTCGGGATGTCCTTGCAGGTGCCCGGCTCGCCCTCGTCGGCGTTGATCACGAGGTACTTGGGCTTGGCGCCGGCACCGTCGGGACCCTGCGGGATGAAGCTCCACTTCATGCCCGTCGGGAAGCCCGCGCCGCCGCGGCCGCGCAGACCGGAGTCCTTCACCAGCGCGATCAGCTGGTCGGGGTGCGCGGTGAGCGCGTGGCGCAGCGGCTGGTAGCCACCGGCCTCCTCGTACGCCGCCATCGACCAGGAACGCTCGGCTCCCCAGTTGCGGGTGAGCACCGGGACCAGTGGATCACTCATGACTTCTTCTCCGGGAGCGCCGGGAACGCGGGCATCTCGTCGGGCTGCGCCGGGGCCGTCCAGCCGCGCTCGGCGGCCAGCTCGACGCCGCGCAGCGTCTCGGGCGCCGCGGACGGGCCCGTGACGCTGTTCGCGAGGTCCGGGAAGATCCCGGCCAGCTCCAGCTCGACCGTGCGGAAGTCGGTGAGCGGAGCGCCCCGGGTGGGCGCCGGCTTCTCGCCGCGCTGCAGCGCGTCGACCAGCGCCTCCGCCGACTCGACGGTCTGGTTGTCGAAGAACTCGTAGTTGACCTGCAGCATCGGCGCGAAGTCGCACGCCGCCAGGCACTCGGCCTTCTCGATCGTGATCGAGCCGGGGGTACCGGGTTCGCCGGCCGTCTCCTCGTGCCCGACGCCGAGCTTCTCGGAGATGCGCTCGTAGATCGCGTCGCCACCGAGAGCCGCGCACAGCGTGTTGGTGCAGACGCTGACCAGGTGCTCGCCGCACGGCGTGCGCTTGTACATCGTGTAGAACGTCGCGACCGCGGACACCTCGGCGGTGGTCAGCTCCAGCGCGTCCGCGCAGTAGCGGATCCCGTCCTGGCTGACGTGCCCCTCCACCGACTGCACGAGGTGCAGCAGCGGCAGCAGCGCCGACCGCGACTGCGGGTACCGCGCGATGATCTCCTTGGTGCGCTGGCGCGTGACCTCGTCGAACACCGGGGAGACGATCGGCTGGTCGGCCGGGCCGGTGAACACGACCTCCTCCGGGGCCACGGCCCGCGGCGCGTTGATCTCCGGGTTGCCTTCAGGGAGCGTCACCGGTCCACACCTCCCATGACGGGGTCGATCGACGCGACCGCGGCGATGACGTCGGCGACCATGCCGCCCTCGCTCATCGCGGGCATCGTCTGCAGGTTCACGAAGCTGGGTTCGCGCACGTGGACGCGCAGCGGGCGGGTGCCGCCGTCGGACACCAGGTGGAAGCCCAGCTCGCCGCGCGGCGACTCGACGACCGAGTACGCCTGCCCCGGCGGCACGTGGAAGCCTTCGGTGACCAGCTTGAAGTGGTGGATCAGCGACTCCATCGACTGACCCATGATCTTGCGGACGTGCTCGAGCGAGTTGCCCATTCCGTCGCCGCCGATGGACAGCTGCGCGGGCCAGGCGACCTTGCGGTCCTCCACCATCACCGGGCCGGGGTTCTCCTGCAGCTTCGCCGCGGCCTGCTCGATGATCTTGAGCGACTCGTGGATCTCCGCGAGGCGCACCCGGTAGCGGGCGTAGCAGTCGCCCTCGGCAGCCACCGGAACCTCGAAGTCGTACTCCTCGTAGCCGCAGTACGGCTCCGTCTTGCGCAGGTCCCACGGCAGGCCGGCCGAGCGCAGGATCGGGCCGGTGGCGCCCAGCGCCAGGCACCCGTCGACGGGCAGGTAGCCGACGTTCTCCAGCCGCTGCCGCCAGATCGTCTGGCCGGTGAGCAGCTTGTCGTACTGCGGCAGCCGCTCCCGCATGAGCGCGACGAAGTCGGTGACCCGCTCGAACCAGCCATCGGGGAGGTCCTGCGCGAGCCCGCCCGGCCGCACGAACGCGTGGTTCATGCGCAGCCCGGTGAGGAACTCCAGGAGGTGCAGCACCTCCTCGCGCTCGCGGAACCCGGCCGTCATGCCGGTGAGCGCGCCCAGCTCCATGCCGCCGGTGGCCAGGCACACCAGGTGCGAGCCGATCCGGTTGATCTCCATCAGCAGGACGCGGCCGATCGTGGCGCGCTTCGGCGGCTCGATCCCGAGCAGCTTCTCCACCGCGAGGCAGTAGCCGACCTCGTTGAAGATCGGCGACAGGTAGTCCATGCGCGTCACGAACGTGACGCCCTGGGTCCAGTTGCGGTACTCGCAGTTCTTCTCGATGCCGGTGTGGAGGTACCCGATCACCGAGCGGGCCTGCTGGACGGTCTCCCCCTCCAGCTCCAGCACCAGGCGCAGCACCCCGTGCGTCGACGGGTGCTGCGGACCCATGTTGATGACGATGCGGTCGTCGTGCTCCTCGTCGATCAACGTGTCCCAGTCGCCACCGGTGACCGTGTAGACGGTGCCCTCGGTGGTCTCGGTCTCCTGGGCGGCGTAGACGTCGTTCTCAGTGCTCATGAGTACGCACGCCTTTCGTCCGGCGGCGGGATCTCCGCGCCCTTGTACTCGACGGGGATGCCGCCGAGGGGGTAGTCCTTGCGCTGCGGGTGCCCGTCCCAGTCGTCCGGCATGAGGATGCGGGTGAGGGCCGGGTGGCCGTCGAAGACGACGCCGAACATGTCCCAGGTCTCGCGCTCGTGCCAGTCGGCCGTCGGGTAGACCTCCACGACCGACGGGACGTGGGCGTCGTCGACGTCTACCGCGACCTCCAGCCGGATCCGGCGGCGGTGCGTCATCGACAGCAGGTGGTAGACGACGTGCAGCCGCTGCGGCACGTCCACCCCGTAGTCGACGCCGGAGATCGACGAGCACAGCTCGAACCGCAGGTACTGGTCGTCGCGCAGGGTGCGGCAGATCTCGACGATCGACTCGCGGCGCACGTAGAAGGTGATCTCGCCGCGGTCGACGGTGATCTGCTGGATGGCCGAGCGGCCGATGCCGCGCTCGTCGAGCGCGGAGGCGAAGTCGTCGGCGAACTCGTCGAACCAGCCACCGAACGGGCGCTCCGCGGGCGCCGGCGCGTAGCCGGGCAGCTGCAGACCGCCGAAACCGGACGTGTCGCCGGTGCCCGTGACACCGAACATGCCCTGGCGGCTGCGCGCGGGCGGGGCGGGCACGCGGGTGCCGCCCTCGGTGGGCGCGGCCTGCTCGACCTGGCCGGCCTCCGGCGCCTCGCCACCCGCGGCCCGCTGGGCGGCCGTGTCGGCGCCGCTCGCCTCGGCCGAGGACTGGGCACCGCCGGTCGGCTCGGCCGACTCCTTCGACGTGCCCCCCGTGTCGGTCACTTCTCCCCCTCCAGCGGCGGCAGCAACGCGGCCCGGCGCTTCTCGTCGACCTGACCCTTGGGCGCGAACTTGACCGACGACGGCACCAGCTCGGTCTTGTGGCCCGACTCCGCCAGCGCCGCGGCGCGCTTCGCGCCCAGCGGCTCGTCCATGATCTTGGCGTGGATCTTGAGGATCGCGTCGATCAGCATCTCCGGCCGCGGCGGGCAGCCCGGCAGGTACATGTCGACGGGCACGACGTGGTCGACGCCCTGCACGATCGCGTAGTTGTTGAACATGCCGCCCGACGAGGCGCACACGCCCATCGCCAGCACCCAGCGCGGCTCAGGCATCTGGTCGTAGATCTGGCGCAGCACCGGCGCCATCTTGTTGCTGACCCGGCCGGCGACGATCATCAGGTCGGCCTGGCGCGGTGAGGCCCGGAAGACCTCCATGCCGAAGCGCGCGAGGTCGTAGCGCGGGGCACCGGTCGTCATCATCTCGATCGCGCAGCACGCCAGGCCGAACGTGGCCGGCCACAACGACGACTTCCGCGTCCAGTTGACCAGCTTCTCGACGCTGGTCAGCAGAACGCCGTTGGGCAGGTGTTCCTCGAGTCCCATGTGAGTTACCTAGTTCCAGTCGAGCCCGCCGCGGCGCCACACGTAGACGTAGGCGAAACCGACGGTGACGATGAAGAGCACGATCTCCACGAGGCCGAACAGGCCGAGCCGGTCCGCGCTCACCGCGAACGGGTAGAGGAAGACCATCTCGATGTCGAACAGGATGAACAACATCGCGGTCAGGTAGTACGCCACCGGCATGCGCCCGCCGCCGACCACCGGGTCCGGCGAGGGCTCGATGCCGCACTCGTAGGAATCCAGCTTGGCGCGGTTGTACCGGCGCGGACCGACGTACGGCGCGGCCGTCACGGAGAACAGCGCGAATGCCCCGGCCAGCGCGAACAGGAACACCAGAGGCAGGTAGGAGTCGAGCAATCCAGGCACCTCTTCTTCGATATGCCGACCAGCGGTTCCGACCCTAAATAGCGACTACGACCGCAGCCGAGTCAGGCAACCCTTACTTGAGACTCGGCGTCAGCTTCGTCATCGCGACGATGATGCGGTCGCTGACCGACCCGTCGCGGGGGTCGTACAGGTTCGCGAGCAGCTTGAGGATGAACCGCATCAGCGTCTCGCGCGGCAGCCCGTACTTCGTGGCCGTGGCCATGATCGTCGGGTTGCCGATCAGCTTCGAGAACAGGTTGCCGATGCGGTAGTAGCTGCCCAGCGCGTCGCTCATCGCCGCCGGGTAGCCGGCCAGTGCCGCCTCCGCCGACGCGCCCGAGCGGGCCAGCGCCTGCACCGCCACCCGCGACGCGATCGCCGCGGACTCCATCGCGTAGGCGATGCCCTCACCGTTGAACGGGTTGACCATGCCGCCGGCGTCGCCGACCAGCAGCAGGCCCGGCCGGTAGTGCGGGGTGCGGTTGAAGCCCATCGGCAGAGCGGCGCCGCCGACCGTGCCGACGGCGTTCTCGTCGCGGTAGCCCCACTCGTCGGGCGTGCCGTCGAGCCACGACTTCAGCAGCGCCCGGTAGTCGGTCGTGCCGTACGCCTTCGACGTCGAGAGGATGCCCAGGCCCACGTTCGACGTGCCGTCGCCCATGCCGAAGATCCAGCCGTAGCCGGGCAGCAGCTTCGGGTTCGCCGGGTCCGAGCGGTCCCAGAGCTCGAGGTGGCTCTCCAGGAAGTCGTCGTGCGTGCGCGGGCTGGTGTAGTACCGGCGCACCGCGACACCCATCGGGCGGTCGTCGCGCTTCACCATGCCGAGGGAGAGGGCCAGCCGGGCGCTCACGCCGTCGCAGGCGAGGGTGAGCGGGGCGCGGTAGCTCACGGGCTGCTTGTCCTTGCCCTTGCCCACGTGGCCCGAGACGCCGATGACGCGGCCGGCGTCGTCGAGGATCGCCTCCGAGACGGTGGTGTCCTCGTGCAGCCGTGCGCCCGCCTTCTCGGCGTTGCGCACCAGCAGCTCGTCGAAGTCCTGGCGCGGGCGGACCGCGCCGAAGTTCGGGAAGCTCGCCAGCGTCGGCCAGTCCAGCTCCAGGGTCACCCCGCCGCCGACGACGCGCAGGCCCTTGTTGTGCAGCCAGCCGTTCTTCTCCGAGCAGTCGATGCCCAGGTCGATGATCTGCTTCATCCCGCGCGGCGTGAAGCCGTCACCGCAGACCTTCGGGCGCGGGAACGTCGACTTCTCCAGCAGCAGGACGTCCAGGCCGGCGCGCGCCAGGTAGGCGGCAGCGGTCGACCCGGCAGGGCCGGCACCGACGACGATGACGTCGGCCTCCCCGTCGGACGTGGTGGGTACGGGTAGCGCCACAGCGGCTCCTTGTGAAGGAATTCACGAAGTCCGCCGTGAGTCTAAACACCGAGGTACGGGCCTCGTCTACCCGGTGCGGACCGCGCGGTGCAGCGCGACTGCTCCCCCGACCAGGTCCCGCCAGGCCACCTCGCCCCACCCGGCGGCGGCGATCTTGGCCGCGAGCTGCGGCTGGGCCGGCCAGTCCCGGATCGACTCGCCCAGGTACCGGTAGGCCTCCGGGTTGCTCGACACGGCGTCGGCCACCGCCGGCAGGATCCGCTCCAGGCCCAGGTAGTACGCGGCGCGGAACGGCGCCCACGTCGGGCGGGAGAACTCGCACACCACCAGCCGCCCGCCCGGCTTCGTCACCCGCGCCAGCTCGCGCAGGGCGCGGTCGGTGTCGGCGAAGTTGCGGATCCCGAACTGGACGGTCGCCGCGTCGAACACGGCGTCCGCGAACGGGAGGTGGAGCGCGTCGCCGGCCACCCGCGGCACCTCGCGGTACGCGCCGGCGCGGAGCATCCCGAGGGAGAAGTCCGCGGCCACGCACCACGCGCCCGAGCGCTGCAGCTCCACCGTCGACACGGAGGTGCCGGCCGCGAGGTCCAGCACCCGGTCGCCGGGACCGATCCGCAGCGCCTCCCGCGTCAACGCGCGCCACCGGCGGTCCAGCCCGCCCGTCAGCACGGTGTTGGTCAGGTCGTACCGCTGCGCCACCCCGTCGAACATGGTGGCGACGGCGTGCGGATCCTTGTCCAGCTCGGCCCGGCTCACGAGACGACCCTACGTCCCCGCGAGTTGCCCCGATCAGGACGGCGAGTTGCCCGCCGCGGGACCGCGAGTTGGCCATCTCAGCAGGGTGAGTTGGCCCGATCGAGAGGCAGCCGCGACGGCTGGACCGGCCAACTCGCCGTCCCGAGACGGGCAACTCGCGGTCCCGAGCCGGGCAACTCGCCGTCCCGAGCCGGGCAACTCGCCGACCCGAGGCGGGCAACTCGCGGTCAGTCGAGGTCGGTCAGGACCTCGTGCAGGCCTCTCAGGTAGTCCGCGCGGACCTGTTCCGCGATCGCCGGCCACTCCTCCTCCGGACGGCTCAGGGGTGCGCCGGGGTCCACGCCGAAGGCGCCCATGCCGTGGAGGTTGATCCAGCGGTGGTCGTAGTCGTGCGGGGTGGCGCGGTCCCACGCCACCGCGCGTTCGACGATCACCTTCAGCCGGGCCCTGGCCTCGGTGAACGCCCAGCGGTTGATCGGCTCGCCGTAGCGCTCGCGCAGGATGGCGACGGCGCCCCCGACGGTCGGGTCGGCGCAGCGCATCACGTCGAAGCGGGCGCGCAGCTGCGCCGCGTAGAACCAGGTGGCGCCCTCCTCGTGGCGTCCGCCGGCGAACAGGGCCGCCGCCAGCGCGCAGAGGACGGGTGGGGTGTGGCGCTGCGGGGCCGCCAGCACGGCCTCGACGGCTGCGGCCGGATCGGGTCCGTGCAGCGCGGCGATCGTCTCGGCCTGGCCGGCGACGTCGATCTCGGCGTGCTCGCCCGTCGGCTCGTGGGAGAAGGGATTCCGCACGCGGCCAGCGTGCCGGGGCTCGGCCGCTCCACCATCCGTGCTCCTACGCAGCTCCGAGCGTGGTCAGCATGCCGCTGACCGCGGACGGCCAGTCGTAGCGTTCGGCGCGTGCCCTCGCGGCCGCGCGGCGCACGGCCTCCTCCGCGGCGAGCACGCTGGTCACGCCGGCGGCGAACGCGTCGGGCGAGTCGAGCGCGGACAGGGCCGGGCCGACGATCTCCGGCAGCGCCGACGACGCCGACACCACCACCGGGGTGCCGCTGGCCAGCGCCTCCAGGGCGGAGAGCCCGAACGTCTCGTGCGGGCCAGGAGCGAGCGACACGTCGGCGGACGCGAGCAGCGCGGCGAGCCGCGGCCGCTCCGGCACGAACCCGAGGAACGTGACGGGCAGCCCGGCCGCGCGGCGTTCGAGCGCAGGTCGCCGCGGCCCGTCCCCGGCGACGACGAGCCGCACGCGGTGCCCCGCTCCGGTCAGCGCGGCGACGGTGTCGACGCTGCGTTCGGGGTGCTTCTCCGGCGAGAGCCGCCCGCAGTGCACGAGCAGGGCCTCGGCCCCGTCGGCGAGGTCGGCGCGCAGGGCGGGGTCGCGGTGGCGCGGGGAGAACGCGGCGAGGTCGACGCCCAGCGGCACCTGGACGACGTTGCCGGCGCCGATGCGGTCGAACTCGGCCCGCGCGAACGACGTGGTCGCGACGACCGTGTCGTAGGCGGCGGCCATGCGCGCGTTGGCGCGGTCGGCGACCGCGCGCGCCGCCCACTCCGGCAGCAGGAACTGGGCCAGCAACCGGTCGAGCCGCTCGTGCGAGATCACGACGCTCGGCACGCCGCGCCGGCCCGCCCACGCGCCGAGCCCGCGCAGGGTGAGCCGGTCGGAGACCTCGATCGCGTCCGGCCGCAACCGTTCCAGCAGCCGTTGCACCCGCCACGGGTCGACCGCGCGGTAGCCCCCGGTGCCCGGCAGCAGCGGCGCGGGCACCGTGATCCGGTGGATCCCGCCGGGCAGCCGCTCACGCCTGGCGCGCGGCCCGGGCACGACCAGCACCACCTGGTGCCCGCGCGCGGCGTACCCGGCGCCGAGGTGGTGCAGCGCCGTGCGCAGCCCGCCCGAGCGCGGCCCGTAGAAGTTGGCGAGCTGGACGATCCGCACGTCAGGCGGCCCGCCGGGCGATCGCCTGCTGTCCGACCACCTCCGCGTAGTGCACGACGAGCTCGTCGCACACCGCCGACCACGTGCGCCGCAGCACCGACTGCCGCGCGGCGGCACCGAACCGGCGGCGCAACGCGGGATCGGTCAGTGCGGCGACGGCCGCGCGCAGCTTCGCGTCGGCGGCGACAGCGGTGGCGTCCGGCGGCTCGACGCCCTCCGGCCGCGGCGGCACCAGGTAGCCGGTGCGGCCGGGGAGCACCAGGTCCCGGGGGCCACCGGCGTCCGGCGCCACCACCGGCAGACCGGACGCCAGCGCCTCCTGCACGGCCTGGCAGAACGTCTCGGACGGGCCGGTGTGCACGAACACGTCCAACGACGCGTACACCTTCGCCAGCTCGTCGCCGTCGCGGAACCCGAGGAAGTGCGCGTCCGGCAGCGCGGCCTCCAGGCCCGGCCGGCTCGGCCCGTCGCCGACGACGACCAGCCGCACCCCGGGCAGCCCGCGCAGCGCGGTCAGCCGCTCCACCTGCTTCTCCGGCGCGAGCCGGCCCACGTACCCGACGAGCAGCTCCCCGTTCGGCGCCAGCCGTGCGCGCAGCTCCGCGTCGCGCTTGGACGGGGTGAAGCGCCGCGTGTCGACGCCGCGCGCCCACTGGTGCACGCGCGGCACGCCGCGGGTGCGCAGCGCCTCGGTCGCCCACGTCGACGGCGCCAGCGTGCGGTCGGCCTGCGCGTGCAGCCGGCACGTCCACCGCCACGCGGCCCGCGCGGTCAGCCCGAGCCCGTACGACGAGGCGAAGCCGGCCACGTCGGTCTGGTAGATCGCGACGGTCGGCACACCGAGTCGGCGCGCGGCGAGCAGCCCCCGGTAGCCGACGACGAACGGCGCCGCCAGGTGCACGACTTCCGGCCGGAACCCGCGCAGCGCGGTCAGCACCCGGCGGCTGGGCACGCCCACCGGCATCGACGAGACGACGGGCAGGTCCACCGACGGGATCCGCACGACCGGCGCCCCCCGGTACTCCGCCGGCCCGTCCATCCCGGGCGCGACGACCATCGCCTCGTGGCCACCGGCGGTCAGGTGCTCGACGACGCGCAGCACCGAGTTGGTGACGCCGTTGACCACGGGCAGGAAGCATTCCGAGACGATCGCGACGCGCACGACGTGACGGTCCCCCACGCGCGGACCCCGCTCGGGTCGCCCGGTTGGCGGGTTGCCGAACAGGGAACCAACTCTTGCCTCCGGCGCGGGTCAGCCCCGCTGAGCGGCGACGACGTCGGCGAGACCGGCCGCGACCGATCCGAGCTCGCCCATCACCTCGCGCTGGATGTCGGCGAGCGATCGCTCCTCGCCGTCCGCGATCCACTGGAGGAACGCCACACCGAAGACGGTGATGCACGCCCCGGCCGCGAGCGCCGCGGCCCGTTCCTCGACACCGCGTGCACGCAGCGCCTGTGCCACCGACGTCTCCAGCGCTGCCATCTTCAGCAGCTCCCGCTCCTGCAGTGCCGGGTTCGCGGCGATGACGGACTGGCGGCGGCGCGACCACGACCGCCGCTCGTCGTCGAAGAAGCCGGCTGCGGTGGCGAGGGCCGACGCGACGGTCTCGAGCGGCGTCGCATCGGCCGGGGCGGCGGCTACGGCGTCGAGGAATCCCTGCTGGAGCCCGTGCTGCGGGTCGAACAGGACCTCGCGCTTGTCGGCGAAGTGCCGGAAGAAGGTGCGTTCGGTCAGGCCGACGGCGCGCGCGATCTCCTCGACCGTCGTCTGCTCGAAGCCCTTGGTCACGTAGAGCTCGAGCGCGGCCGCCTGCAGGCGCTCCCGCGTGCCCGGCTCCCATCGCGCCATGGGACAAGCATAGTGATGACAGTGGCTGACGTCCCGTGCTACGTTCGATGTCAGGAACTGACATCAACGGAAGAAGAGTTGCCATGCGCGTCTTCGTCACCGGAGCCTCCGGCTGGATCGGCTCCGCCACTGTCGACGAGCTGATCGCCGCCGGTCATCACGTGGTTGGCCTCGCCCGCTCCGCGACCTCGGCCGCCGCACTGGAGGCGAAGGGCGTGGAGGTCCGCCGCGGCGACCTCGACGACCTCGACGGCATCCGCGCCGGCGCCGCCGACGCCGAGGCCGTCATCCACCTCGCCAACAAGCACGACTTCAACAACCCGGCCGTCTCCGCCAGCGCGGAGCGGGCCGCGGTGCAGACGATCGGGGAGGCCCTCGCGGGCAGCGGCCGGCCGTTCCTGGTCGCGTCCGGTCTCGTGCTGGGTGTCCAGGGGCGGCCCGCCACGGAGGAGGACGAGTCGCCCTTCCACGGCCCCGACTCCGCCCGCGGCGGCAGCG
Source organism: Pseudonocardia sp. CA-107938 (assembly GCF_050936315.1). Classification (NCBI taxonomy): domain Bacteria; kingdom Bacillati; phylum Actinomycetota; class Actinomycetes; order Pseudonocardiales; family Pseudonocardiaceae; genus Pseudonocardia; species Pseudonocardia sp. CA-107938. The sequence goes on from NZ_JBNJNA010000001.1 coordinate 708,259, forward strand.
AGAACCTCGCACTGAGCTTCCTCGACCGCGGGGTGCACCCGGTGGCGCTGCGGTTCGCGCCGACCGTCCACGGCACGGGCGACCACGGCTTCGTCGCCGAGCTGGTCCGCGTCGCGCGCCGGACGGGCGTCGCGGGCTACATCGACGACGGCGCGAACCGCTGGCCTGCGGTCCACCGCTCCGACACCGCGCGGCTGATCCGCCTCGGGCTGGAGAAGGCGCCCGCGGGGGCACGCCTGCACGCGGTCGCCGAGGAAGGCGTCCCGGCGCGGGTGATCGCGGAGGCGATCGGTCGCGCCGTCGGTGTCCCCGCTGCCTCGATCGCGGCGGACGACGCACCGGCCCACTTCGGCTGGATCGGGCGCTTCTTCGGGATCGACGCCCGGGCGTCGAGCGCAGGTACGCAGGAGCTGCTCGGCTGGCGTCCCGAAGGGCCGACCCTGATCGAGGACCTCGACGCGGGCGCCTACGCCCACGCCTGACGCGGGCCGATTTCCACGGGTGATCCACGACACGTCATCTGGGAGTCGCACCGGCGACACCGGGGGCGGTGACGCTCGGTACGCATGACGGTCCAGCAGTCCCCGGATGCGCCCGCCCCGCCACCCGTGGATCCCGGTTTGCTCTCCCGCGCGCTCGAAGTGGCCGGGCGGCTCGCGAACGACGCCGCCGAGGTGATCACCGCCACCGCGGGCCGCGACCGCCGGACCGGCCCCGACTACCCGTACGACTGGGTCACCGACACCGACCACACGCTCGAACGGCACACCCGCAGGGTGCTGGCCGCCGAGTTCCCCGACGTGCCCGTCGGGGAACCGGTGCCGAGCACGCCGTTCCACTGGCTCGTCGCGCCCGTCGACGGGGTCGCGAACTACGTCGCGGGCCTGCCGTGGTGCGCGTACAGCCTGGCGCTCGTGGACGCGTTCGGCCCGGTCGTCGGGGTCATCGCCGACCCCAGCCGGGCGCACATCTACGCGGCGGCGCGCGGGCGCGGGGTGCGCGCCAACGGCGTCCCGGTGCAGGTCGCGGCCCGCCCGGCCGCGGGCGGGCTGGTGTGCACCGAGTTGCTGCCGTCGACGGCGGCGCGGTTCGCGCAGGTCGTCGCCGGGCACGTCGGGCTGCGGGTGCTCGGGTCGGCGGCGCTCGCCATCACCGAGGTGGCGCTGGGCCACGCCGTCGCCGCCGTCCTCGACGGCTACCGCGACCGTGACGTCGCCGGTGCCGTGTGCCTGGCGCGCGAGGCCGGCGCGCTCGCCGTCGAGGAGCCGGACGGGCTGGTGGTGGCCGTGCCGGGCGCGGTCGAGGAGGTGCTGGGCTGGTGGCGGGCGGGGTGAGCGATCACCCGCGCCGGCGCCGCCGCAACCAGAACGCCAGCGGCCCCAGCACCAGCCACGTGACCAGCACCCCGATGGCGAGCGGGCCGGACTGGCCCAGCGCCGTGCGGCCGGCGACGCGGACGCGCTGTGGGTCGGAGGAGCTGTACTCGACGGGCACCGAGTCCCCGGCCTGCAGGCCGCGCGGGTACGCCACCCCGTTCTCGGGGACGACCGTCTCGCCGCGAGCGGTGGAGAACCGCACCAGCGTGCGGGTGAACGTGGAGCCGTCGAGCACCTGCGCCTCGGCGACGGCGCGGTTGGCGTCGATCGCGCGGTCGTCGACGATCGCACCGGCCACCGCGAACACGGCCAGTGCCGTGACCAGCACCGCGAGGCCGGCCACGAACTCGGCGCAGCGGGTGCGCAGCAGGTTGGCGACGGGATTGAGCAGGTCGGCGAGCTCGTCGGCCACCTTCGTCACGGTGGCGCCGGTGCTCGGCGGACCCACCTGCGTCCCTGTCACGCCGGGTGACTCTAGTCGCCCCCCACACCGGGGCTGTGGTCAGCGCCTCGTGGGCCGGGCGCGCATTCGCCGACGCTCCCTCCTACCCTCGGTAACGTGACGATCGCCCCGTTACCCGCCAGGTTGGGCGTCCGTACCAGGCTCGTCGACGAGCCCGGCCGGCTGCTCGACCTGCTTCCCGACGCGCAGAACCCCCTGTGCTGGCTGCGCGACGGCGACGGCGTCGTCGGGTGGGGCGAGGTCGCCCGGTTCTCCGGCACGGGCCCGTCGCGCTTCGCCGACGCCGACGCGTGGTGGCGCCGTTTCGTCTCCCGCCTCGACGTCCGCGACGAGGTGGGCGCACCGGGCAGTGGGCCGCTCGCGTTCGCCTCGTTCACGTTCGCGGACGACTCGCCGGGCTCGGTGCTGGTGGTGCCGCGGGTCGTCGTCGGGCGACGGGACGGGGTCTGCTGGGTCACCGAGTTCTCGGCGGGCGAGGGCCCGTCGGCGGTGCGGTCGGTGAGCCCCGTGCAGCCCACCGGCACCGTTCGGTACGCCGACGGCGACCTGTCGGTGGCCGGCTACCGCTCGGCGGTCGCCGAGGCCACCCGGCGGATGCGCCGCGGCGAGCTGGACAAGGCCGCGCTGGCGCACGACCTGCTGGCGGTCGCCGACCGCCCGCTCGACGGCCGGTTCCTGCTCGCCGGCCTGGCCGACCGCTACCCGACGTGCTGGTCGTACGCCGTCGACGGGCTAGTCGGGGCGACCCCGGAGCTGCTGATCCGCCGGCACGCCGGCACCGTGTCGGCGCGGGTGCTGGCGGGCACGAGCTGGCTCGGCGAGGGCGGCGCGGCCGACGCCGACGCCGTCGCGGCACGGCTGCTGGGCTCGGCGAAGGACCGCCACGAGCACGCCATCGCGATCGACTCGCTGGCCGCGTCGCTGCGCCCGCTCTGCGCATCACTGGACGTGCCCGATGTGCCGTCGGTGGTGGCGCTGCGGAACGTGTCACACCTGTCCAGCGACGTGCGCGGCACCCTGCCCGACGACGACCCGGCGTCCCTGCTCCTGCTCGCGGCGGCCGTGCACCCGACCGCCGCCGTCGGCGGCACGCCGCGCCGGGCTGCGGTGGCGTTGATCGCGGAGCTCGAGCAGATGGACCGCGGCCGCTACGCCGGGCCCGTCGGCTGGGTGGACGCGGACGGCGACGGCGAGCTGGGCATCGCGCTGCGCTGCGCGCAGCTGGAAGGCCGCTTCGCGCGGCTGTACGCGGGCTGCGGCATCGTCGCGGAGTCGGACCCGGACACCGAGGTGCGCGAAGCCGCCGCCAAGCTGCTGGCCGTCCGCGAGGCCCTCGAAGAGCGGGGGTAACGGCTGCAGCGGCGCCGCCGAGTCCCCCGGGCACCACACAGCTGGGGGGTCACCACGGCGAGGAGGCCGGGCATGCCCATCGCGTTCATCTTCGACTCCGACAAGGTCGGCGAAGCCGAGTACGACAACCTGATGAAGGCGCTCGGGCTCGAGTCGCTCGACGCACCCACGCCGCCCGGTTCGATCGCGCACCTCGCAGGCCCCAAGCCCGACGGCGGCTGGCGCGTCGTGGACGTGTGGGAGAGCGAAGAGGCCGCCAACGCGTTCTACGGCTCCCCGGAGTTCGCTCCCGTGTCGGGCAGCGCCGAGGAGATGGGGATCACCACCACCCCGTGGCGGCTGCACCGGACCCAGGTCTCCGCGCTGGTGGACCTGCTCGGCTGAGCCGGTCCGGGCGACGTCACACAGCGCACGGCCACGTCACACAGGTTGTGCGCTGTGTGCGGTGGCCGCTAGCTGTGTGACGTCGTGTGGGCCGAGCGCTGGACGGGCAGTTCCAGCGTCGCGACGCAGCCGCCGTCGGCCGAGGTGAGGGTGAACGTGCCGCCGTAGCGGCCGACGATCTCGGCCGTCGCCGCGAGGCCGTGGCTGCCGTCGCGGAGCACGTCGGGGGCGGCGCCGTCGGGGAGGCCGGGGCCGTCGTCCGCGACCTCGACGCGGGCCAGGTCCGCGTGCCGGCGCGCACGCAGCCACACCCGCGCGCCGGGGGCGTGCTTCTCGACGTTGACCAACAGGTTCGTGATGACCTGGCCGAGCGCCCAGTGGTCCATGCCGACGCGCAGGTCGGGTTCGACGTCCAGCTCGACGGCGAGCCCCGACGAGCGGTGGACGACGGCGAGGTCGCGCAGCAGCGGGGCGACGGCGGCGCCGCCGGGCGGGCCCTCGCGCTCGTCGAGCAGGTGCCGCAGCTCGCTGGCGGCCGCGCCGGGGAGCGCGGCGACCGCGGCCCGCAGCTCCTCCTCCCGCTCGGCCGCCGCACCGAGGGCGGCCTCGGCCGCGGCGAGCCGGGCGCGCACGCCGTGCACCGTCGAGGCCAGGAACGCGGCGCCGGTGCCGACCAGCATGACGGTGGCGCCGAGCTCCAGCACGCGCCCGACGGGACCTTCGACAGACCCCGGCGCGGTGCCCGTGACCAGCGCGATCGCGTGCGCCGCGGCGAGCGTGGCGAACGCGAGCCCGACCCGGCGCGGCAGCCGGCGGTCGTGCTGCAGCCCGGCCGCGACGACCAGCAGGCTCGTCGCGCCGGCACCCGACCACGCGAGCATGCCGGCGGCCAGCACCAGCCACGACGGCGGCGGCGCGGCCGGCACGACCGACCGGGCGACGAGCACCGCGACCACGGCCGCGGTCACCACGCCGGCCAGCACGAGCGGGGCGCGGTCGCGGCGGCGCGGCCGGCCGCGCAGGGCCAGCGCGAGCATCCCCACACCACCCAGCGCGGCCAGGCTCGCGGCGAGCAGCCACGACGGGTGCGGACTGCCGTGCAGCAGGAACGGGACCGGCACGTACATCGCCACGGCGGCCGCGACCAGCCGGGCCCGCGGCTGCGGGGCGGTTGCGGCGGCGGCCCCGATCAGCGCGGCGGCGACGGCGGCGAGGTCGGCCGGCAGCTGGTCGAGCACGCGGGCACCGACCGGGTCTTCCGGCAGCACCAGCACGACGACCGCGGCGAGGGCGAGACCGGCGACGAGCGCCGCCGTCTCTGCGGCGAGACCACGGACCGTGATGGACAACCGAACCGACCCCTGACGACAACATCGACGGCGCGGCGGACCGGCCGGGCGCTGGGGAGCTCCATCTGGCTGTCGACCGGATCACGTCCGTCGTTACGCGCCGTGGGCGACCGCCTCCGCAACGGACGCACCGATCGCCTTTCGTAGCTCTCCGTGTGCAGAGCGCAGCATTGCGCGGTCGGCCGGCACCTCGATCACGCGGACGCCGGGTGCCGGTTCGAGCACACCGGCGAGATCGGCGGGGGCGACGGCGGTGTGCGCGACCCCGATCGCGGCGCACAGCGCCGCCAGGTCGACGGTGTGCGGGGTGCCGAACACCCGCTCGAACGCTCCCGCGTGCTCGGGCGCGCCCTGCTCGAGGAGACCGAAGATGCCGCCGCCCCGGTCGTTCAGCACGACGATGGTGAGGTCGGGGCGGGGCTCGTCCGGGCCGGTCATCAGGCCGGTGACGTCGTGCAGCAGCGTGAGGTCGCCGAGCAGGGCGTAGCCAGGGCCGCCGCCGGCGAGCGCGAACCCCGTCGCGGTCGAGACCGTGCCGTCGATGCCGGCGACGCCGCGGTTGGTCAGCACGGTGATCCCGGAGCGGGGGCGGGCGGCCAGTGCGATGTCGCGCACCGGGTTGGACGAGCCGATGGTCAGCGCCGACCCGGGTGGCAACCCGGCCACGAGCTCCCTGGCCAGCCGCATCCCCGCCGGGGCGAGGCCGATGTCGAGGGCCGCGTCGAGCGTGGACGCGGCGGCGCGGTCGGCGGCCTTCCAGGTCGCGAGCCAGACCGGGTCGGGGATCATCTGCGGGAGCGCACCGACCGCCCGCACGGTGCCCGGCACGTCCGGCCACGGCGCTGCCCCGGCCAGCGCGTACACGGCGACGTCCGGGTCGGCCAGCAGCCGCTGCACCGAGCGGTGCAGGGTCGGCCGGCCGGCGACGACGACCTGCGCCGGGCGCAGGGCCTGGTCGTCGAGCAGCCACGGTCCGGCGCGCAGCGCGTGCGGCCACGCGGCCGAGCCCGGCTCGGCGACCACGGGCAGGCCCGCGTAGGCCGGCGCCGGGTCGCCGGTGCCGGCGAGCACCAGGGTGGGCGCGATCGGGTCCAGCGGCAGCGGGGGCGCGACCTGCGCGGACGGCGGAGCCGACGTCCACGGCTGCCCGGCCGGCCGACCGGCCGGCCACACGTCGTCGTCGGGGACGAGGGGTTCGGTGAACGGGACGTTGAGGTGCACCGGGCCCGCCCACGGACCGGCCGCGGCGGCCAGCACCCGGCACACCTGCGCGCGGACGCGGCGGTCGTCGGTCGCGGCGGTGACCGCGAGGCGCACCGCGCCGCCGAAGATGCCCGTCTGGTCGACGGTCTGGCTGGCCCCGGTGCCGATGAGCTCGGCGGGCCGGTCGGCGGTCAGCGCGATCACCGGCACGCCGGCGTGCGACGCCTCCAGCACCGCGGGGTGCAGGTTGGCCACAGCGGTGCCGGACGTGGTGCACACCGGCACCGGCCGGCCCGACCCGCGGGCCAGCCCCAGCGCGAGGAACCCGGCGCCCCGCTCGTCGATGCGCACGTGCAGGCGCAACCGGCCCGCCGCGTCGGCGGCCTGCAGGGCGAACGCGAGCGGCGCGTTGCGCGAGCCGGGGCACAGCACCGCGTCGGTGACGCCGCCGCGGACCAGCTCGTCGACGACGGCCCTCGCCTGCCGGGTGGACTGCCCGGTCACAGCGCGAACAGCTCGAACGTCGTGGCCAGGGTGGCGCCCGGCAGGCGCGTTGCGGCCTGCTCGGCGACCCGGCGCAGGAACGGCTCCGGCTCGGCCATGTCGCCGCCGAGCGCGGCCAGGTAGGCCCGGTGCGCCTCCAGCGACGCGACGGCCCGGTCGAACACCGGCCCGATGTCGACGGCGTGCGTGCTCTGCGGCGAGCCGGCGACGGCGATCCAGCGCACCCCCGTCCACGGCTCGCCGACCTCGCGGAACAGCCACCGGTTGGCCGCGTCGCGGACGGCGTCGATCGTCGCCGCACCGACAGCGACGTGGTCGGCCTGGTTCAGGAACCCACCCGGCCACGTCTCGCGGTGGTTGCTGGTGACGACGAGCTGCGGGCGGTGCCGGCGGATCGCCGCCGCGATGTCGCGGCGCAGCGGGAGCCCGTAGGTGAGCAGCCCGTCGGGGTGGCCGAGGAACTCCACGCCCGTCTCGGGGTCGACGCCGACCGCGGCTGCCGCCGCTCGCTGCTCGGCCTCGCGCAACGGCCCGCACTCGGCGGGATCGAGCGTGTCGATCCCGGCCTCGCCGCTGGTGGCGAGCACGTAGGTGACGCTGCGGCCCGCCGCCGTCCACGCGGCGACCGCACCGGAGCCGCCGTACTCCAGGTCGTCGGGGTGGGCGACGACGACGAGGGCCCGCTCCCAGTCATCGGGCATCGGCGCGTACGACGGCTCGCTCATGGGCACATCCTGCCCGGACCATGGTCAGGGGCGCGTCTCCGGCCGGGTACCGAGCGCCGCGTCGGCGGCGGAGCGCAAGGTGCACGGCCACACGGACCGGCCCGACTGGCCGCCGTTCACGCAGACGCGGCAATGCCCCGTCCCATCGTCGACGTGGTCGGCGGCCAGTCGTTCGGCCACGCCGGGCAGTACGGCGAGTGCGGCGGCGAGGGGCGTCACCGGGTCGGCCTACGGAGAAGTCTGCGCCACAGTCGCTGCCACCACGGACGTCGACGGCGTCGATCGCGAACCAGCATGAGCTAATGATGCACGATTGACCAATGCATGACAACCTTGCGTCACTGTGCCATGGCATGCCACCCTGTGGTCCATCCGAGATGAGCGAAGGGGACAGCCATGCGGATCACCGGCGTGCTGCGCAGCGACTGCGATGAAAGGCCCGACTGCCACCGGGTCATCGACACCGACGACCCGGACCACGTACTCGCGCAGGGCGACCGGGTCACGGACCAGGATCTCCTCGAGAAACTCCACATCCCGCCGCACGAGACGGTCGTCAAGATCCAACGCAGGTTCGTCGACGGGACCCCTCGCGTCATGCCTCGCGACGAGTGGCACGCGTGGTACTACGCGCACCTCACCCAAGACCACTTCCGGCTGGAAACACTGCCCTACTACGACCCCGACCGGATCAGCTTCGCGGAGTGGCAGCGCGGCGACTACGAGTCGTACCGGCAGCGCGGGTTGTCATGGCGAACGAAGGTCCGCGAGGAGCGGGATGCCGGCCTCCTTCGGCGCCGGGTGCGCATCGTGCGCGGGCCGCTCACCGACTACGAGCGCTTCGAGTGCCAGTGGGGCTACAACACGCTCACCGAGTACGGCGAGGAGATCCGCATCCTCGACCTCACCGTCACACCGTTCCCGCTTGCCCCGATCGGCGATTTCGGGGTGTTCAACGGCACCGAGGTGGTGCGCATGCACTACGACGAGGGCGGCGCCATCCTCGGCGCGTCGGTCGTCGAGCGCGACGTCGAGTTCTTCGTCGCCGTGCGGGACATGCTGTGGCACCTCGCCGAACCGTTCCCGGCCTGGTGGGCGGCCCACCCCGAGCACCACCGGAAGGGCACATACCCTGACTGACATGTCCGACGGCTCCGCCGCGGCCGAGCTGGCCGCCACGCTGCGCAGACTGCGTGGCGACGCCGGCATCACCGGGGCGGAGCTCGGCGCGCGCATCGGCGCCTCGCAGGCGACGATCTCGCGCTTCGAGTCCGGCCGGCTCCGCCCGTCACCGCTGGTGGCCGGGCGGATCGGCCTCGCACTGCGCCTGCCGAGGCCGGCCATGCGGCGACTGATCGAGCTCGCCCGGGATGCCGCGGAGGAGCAGGTCGGCATCGTCACCAAGCGGGTGCTGCTGCAGCAAGGCGTGGCCTCGCTGCAGCGGCGCCTCCGCCATCGTCAACGCAGCGCCACTCATGTCGCCACCTTCTGCGGCACCATCGTGCCTGGCCTGCTCCAGTGCGAGGCGTACGCGCGAGCGCTCATCGCCGATCGCCCGATCTCCGATGGGGAGCGGGAGGACTGGGTGCGGGAGCGGATGGGCCGCCAGCTGCACATGGTGCAACCAGGTCGCTCCGCGACACAGATCATGGCCGAATCGGCTCTGCATTGGGGCGGCACGGGACCCGCGGTGATGGCCGAGCAGTGTGACCACCTCGCGTGGCTCGCCACGAATCGGCCGGAGTGGCACATCGGGGTCATCCCGCGGCGGTTACCAGCGGGCACGTCGCCGTCGTACATCACGAACGACTTCAACATCCACGACAGCTCGACGGTCCTGCTCGGCACCACCGCCGGCAACGCGATCATCACCGATCCGCAGATCGTCGCCGATCACGTCGAGCTGTTCGGGAAGCTGCAGAAGCTGGCGATCTTCGGGGCGGAGGCGGCGGCGCTGTTCACCGAGATCGCCGAGCTCTACCGCGCCGAGATCCCCCGGTAGCCTCAGCCTTGTCATGAGTGTGACCCTCCAGGCCACGGGCCTGTCCGCCGGGCACGGCGCCCGGGTCCTGTTCTCCGGTCTCGATCTCGTCGTGGCGCCGGGTGACGTCGTCGGGCTGGTCGGCGCGAACGGCGCCGGCAAGTCCACGTTGCTGCGCCTGCTGGCCGGCGAGGACGTGCCGGAGGAGGGCAAGGTCACGGTCAGTCCGCCGACGGCGACGGTGGGGCACCTGCCGCAGGAGCCGGAACGGCGGCCCGGCGAGACCGTGGCGGCGTTCCTGGCACGGCGCACCGGTGTGGCCGCCGCGCAGGAGACGATGGACGCCGCCGCCGCCGCGCTCGCCGACGGCGGACCCGACACGTACTCCGAGGCTTTGGAGCGCTGGCTCGCCCTCGGCGGCGCGGACCTCGACGAACGCGTCGGCGCGGTGCTGGCCGAGGTGGGTCTGGCGGTCGATCTCGACACCCCGATGACGGCGCTCTCCGGCGGGCAGGCCGCCCGCGCGGGCCTGGCCGCACTCCTGCTCTCCCGCTACGACGTGCTGCTGCTCGACGAGCCGACCAACGACCTCGACCTGGCCGGGCTGGAGCTGCTGGAGCGGTTCGTGCAGAACCTCCGGTCCCCGGCCGTGGTGGTGAGTCACGACCGGGAGTTCCTCGCCCGCACCGTCACGACGGTCGTGGAGCTCGACCTCGCCCAGCAGCAGATCGGCGTCTACGAGGGCGGCTACGAGGCCTACCTGCACGAACGCGAGGTGGCGCGCCGGCACGCCCGCGAGGCGTACGAGCAGTACGCGGAGCGGCTCGACGACCTCAAGGACCGCGCCCACATGCAGCGCAACTGGGCGACGGTCGGCGTGCGCAACGCCCGTCGCAAGATCAAGGACCCGGACAAGATCGGCAAGAACGCGCGCATCGAGAGCAGCGAGAAGCAGGCCGCGAAGGCCCGCCAGACCGAGCGGATGATCGAGCGGCTGGAGGTGGTCGAGGAGCCGCGCAAGGAGTGGGAGCTGCGGATGTCGATCGCCGCCGCGCCCCGTTCCGGCGCGGTGGTGGCCACGCTCTCGCACGCGGTCGTGCGGCGCGGCTCGTTCACCCTCGGCCCGATCGACGCGCAGGTCGACTGGGCCGACCGGATCGCGATCACCGGCCCGAACGGCTCCGGCAAGTCGACGCTGATCGGCGTGCTGCTGGGCCGCATCCCCGTCGACGAGGGCAGCGCGAGCCTCGGTGCGAGCGTGCGGATCGGGGAGATCGACCAGGCCCGCGGGCTGTTCCTCGGTCCCGACCCGCTGGCCCGCGCGTTCGGGGACGCGGTGCCGGACTGGTCGGAGTCCGACGTGCGGACGCTCCTCGCGAAGTTCGGGCTGACGAAGGAGCACGTGCCCAGGCCGGCCGCGTCGCTCTCACCGGGAGAGCGGACGCGGGCGGCCCTGGCGCTGCTGCAGGCCCGCGAGGTGAACCTGCTGGTGTTGGACGAGCCGACGAACCACCTCGACCTGCCCGCCATCGAGCAGCTGGAACAGGCGCTCGACAGCTTCGGCGGGACGGTCCTGCTGGTGACGCACGACCGCCGCATGCTCGACACGGTCCGCACCACCCGCCGCTGGTCGCTGAGCGGCGGGCAGCTCACCGAGTAGCCCCCGTGCCGGGGCGGTCAGTCGGCGATGGGCGCCTGCGGGGCGATGGCGAAGCGCAGCTCCTGGCCGCCGTCGGGGGCGGGGGCCTGCTGCACGTCGAGCACCTTGTCGTCGAGCACCTGGGCCGCGGCCGGCTCCAGGAACACGCTCACGCCGTCGCCGGCGAGCACGACGTCGTTCTCGGCCGGCTGCCCGGCCAGGGTGAGTTCGAGGCCTTCCTGTGGATCGGGCGCGGCGATGCGCAGGCCGCCGCCCTCGGGGAGCTCCGCGTCGGTGGTCAGGGTCTTGATGGCGTCGGCCGCCAAGTCGGTGATTGCCAACATGGGCGTCCACGCTAGGGCCGAACGGGCGACCTCGCAGCGCGGAGCAGATCGGATCGGGCCGAGATCACCAGCAGCACCGCCGCCGCGAGGGCGAGCACGGCGGCCGTGAGCTGCAGGTATGCGCCGGGCCCGAGGATCAGGTCGGTGCGGATCCCGCTGTCGGGTTGCCGCTCGGCGATGTCGCGGGCGACGGAGCGGAGCCAGTCGATCAACGCGACCCAGGACTGCACCACCACGCCGACGAGCAGCGCTGCGGCGCCCACGCCCACCGAGCGGCCGAGTGCCCGACCGTCGGGCCGGCGGCCGCCGGTGAGCAGCACCACGACGGCGACGAGCAGGACGAGGACGCAGACGACCAGCAGATACCCGTCCAGCGGCTGGTCGAGGCGCAGCTCGTCGTCGGGCGGATCGGCCTGGACGCGCCACGAGTTCGCGATGTACGTGGTCGGCGACGGCGACCCCGACGGGCCGACGTAGTCGTAGGTGTAGAACGACGTCGGCGCGAAGCTGCCGCCGAGCGTCAGCGCCGCGGCGAGCACGAGCAGCAGCACCGCGGCGATGCGCAGCCCGGACCCCGTCCGCGGCGGCGGTACGGCCCCCCACATGCGCGGAACTATCGCACCGCGGCGCTCAGCCGAACGTGTCCGGGTCCGGTCCGAGGCGCAGCTCCCGCTCCAGCGTGGCGATGGTGGCCAGGTCGTCGTCGGCCAGCTCGAAGCCGAACACGTCGATGTTCTCCCGCACCCGCTCCGGGGTCACCGACTTGGGGATGACGACGTTGCCCACCTGCAGGTGCCAGCGCAGCACGACCTGCGCGGTCGTCCGGTCGTACTTCTCGGCGAGCGCGCCGAGCTTGTCGTCCTGCAGCAGCTCGCGGCCCTTGCCGAGCGGGCTCCACGCCTCGGTGGCGATGCCGTGGTCGCGGTGGTAGGCGCGCAGCTCGGTCTGCTGCAGGTAGGGGTGCAGCTCGATCTGGTTCACCGCCGGCACCGTGTCGGTCTCGGCGGCGAGCCGCTGCAGGTGGGCCGGCTGGAAGTTGGAGACGCCGATCGCGCGGGCCTTGCCGTCGGCGAGGATCTGCTCGAAGCCCTGCCACGTCTCGACGTACTTGTCCGCGGCGGGTCGCGGCCAGTGGATCAGGAACAGGTCGACGTGGTCGAACCCGAGCCGTTCCAGGCTCTCGTCCAGCGCGCGGCGGGCCTCGTCGCGGCCGTGGCGGGAGTTGTCGAGCTTCGTGGTGACGAAGACCTCGTCGCGGTCGAGGCCGGACTTGCGGATCGCCTGGCCGACCTCCGTCTCGTTGCCGTAGCCCTGCGCGGTGTCGATGTGCCGGTAGCCGGCCTCCAGCGCGGTGGTGACGGCCGTGACGGTGTCGTCTCCCTGCGGGATCTGGAAGACGCCGAACCCCAGCTGGGGGATCTCGACGTCGTTGTTCAGTCGGACGGTGGGGATGTCAGGCATGTCGAAGGCGTACCCGACGGCCTGTGCGACCTAACGCTGGGCCAACCACGAGCGCAGCGGCACGGGCGGCGGCGCGGTGGAGGCCAGGCGGCGGTGATCAAGGGCAGAATGTTGCTCGGCAAGATCGAACTACGACATTCTGCCCTTGATCACCGGCGAGCCCGGACCGCCGCGTGCCTGCGCAGCGGCCAGTCCCCCCGCACGACGCCGGCCCCGCGTGGAACTGGTCGACAGCGTGATCAAGGGCAAAAGGTCGTCAGTTGATCTCCGCCAACGACACCTTGCCCTTGATCACCGCCGTGCCCGGCCCCCGATCAGCCGGACCAGACGGCCCGCACCGCGTCGAGGACCGCAGCCGCCTGCGCGCGGCCGGCCCGGGCCGCAGGCGCCCGGCGGGCGGGGTCCAGGACGTTGCGTCCGAACGCGGCGAGCGCTTCGGCGTCGGGGCTCACGAGCACCACCCGGGCCTGCGCGCGCAGCCGCGTGACCTGCGCCCCGGCGCCGGTGCCGCGGCCGAACCCGCGCACCATCGGCGCGAGCACCACCACCCGCTCGTACCCGGCGGCGAGGTCGGCGTTGACGGGCGAGCGGACGCCGCCGTCGATCCAGCGGCGGCCGTCGGCCGTGACGGGCGGCCACACCCCGGGCACCGCGCAGCTGGCGGCCACGGCCTGCACGAGCGGCACCCCGGACGTCCGGTCGAATGCGCGGAACTCGCCGGTCACGGCGTCGACGGCGGTGACGCGGAGCTCCCGTTCCGGCCACTCGCGCACGGGCAGCCGATCGGCGATGACGGCGATGCGGTCGGCCTCCGGCACCGTCGGGGTGCGCAGCGCGATGCGGCCCACGCGGGCCCGGAACCGCTGCGGCGCAGGCGAGCCGAGCAGGGCCGGTGCCATCCGCAGCAGCGCACCCGCACCCAGCGCCGCGCCGATCTCGCCGTCCGGCGGCACGAGCTGGGCGGCGTAGCGCTCCTCGGGGTCGAGCGCGTGCGCGACCGAGGCGCCGACGACCGAGCCTGCCGACGTGCCGACGACGAGGTCGGCGTCGCGCAGGTCGACGCCCTCCTCGGCGAGCCCGGCCATGACTCCCCACAGCCACCCGATGCCGGTGAGCCCACCGCCGCCGAGGACGAGCGCGCGTCGCGTCATGCGGTGATCGTGGCAGCCGGCTGCTGCCGGACCGTCCACACCCCGAGCGCCACGACGGCGGCGACGAGCGTCAGCGCGAGACCGCGTTCCATCAGCCCGAGCGGCCACACCTGCCACCACGGTCGACCCAGGACGGGCCCGAGCGGGATGCCGGCGAGGATCGCGGCCATCCAGGCGAGCGTGCCCGCGCCGAGCGCGGCGACCCAGCGCGCCCGCAGCGCACGGCCCATGAGCAGCACGGCCAGCGGGAGCGCCACGAACACCAGCAGGCTCGACCAGCGGTGGATGGTGCCCGAGAGGCTCGGGCCGACCGCCCAGTTCGTCTTCTCGAACGCAACCACCAGCACCAGCCCGAGCACGCCGACGCCGTACAGCAGGACGGCCGGCGACAGCACGCGCACCCGGCCCGTGCGCACCAGCGCCACCAGCACGGCCGCGGCGCCGGCGGCCAGCGCCAGCACCCCGACGTCGAAGAGCCAGCCGTGGTCGCCGAGCGCGTATTCGCTGATCGTGCGGCGGATCGGGTCGACGGTGGAGGCGGCGAGGAGGTGCAGCGCGCCGATCGTCAGCACCGCGACGGCGGCCCCCGCCAGCCCGAGGGCGGCGAGCAGCCGGCCGTCGGCGCGCACGGGGCTCGGCGTCAAGGTGTCCACGGTGGAGGAACGCGATGTGCGGCGGAAGTAGTTCCCGGGGCACATCGACGTCACACACGGTTGGGCCCGTTCACACATGTCCGGACGTGTGTGAACGGGCCCAGCGATGTGTGACGTGCTCAGGCGAGGCCGGCGACCACCTTCTCCGCCGGGCCGAACATGGCGCGCGCGGTCTTGCCGTCGTGGAAGTCGCCGATCGCGGTCATCTCCCACGCGTCGCCGGCCCGGCGCAGCACGCTCATGATCACGCCGGTGCGCGGCTCGGAGTCGGTCAGGTCGAACCGGACGAGCTCGGCGCCGGTGTCCCGGTCGAGCAGCCGGCAGTACGCGCGTGCGACGTCGGTGAACTTCTGCCCGCGGAACGAGTTCACCGTGAACACGACGGCCACGATGTCGGCGGGCAGCCGGCCGAGGTCGACCTCGATGGTCTCGTCGTCGCCCTCGCCGGCGCCGGTGAGGTTGTCACCGGAGTGCTCGACGACGCCGCCGTAGGCGCTCTTGCTCATGAACCAGACGGCGTCGGACTTGCGGCCACGCTGGTCGATCAGGATGGCCGACGCGTCGAGGTCGATGTCGCGGCCGCCGCGCGCCGGGTCCCAGCCCAGCCCCATCGCGACCCGGCGCAGCGCCGGCGCACCGGTCTTGACCAGCGACACCGTCTCCCGCTTCTTCAGCGACACCCGGCCCTTGTCCAGGTTGACCTTGGTCGGCGCGGGCGGCGGGGTCGCGGCCTGCGGCGCCGGCTCGTCGTCGACGGTGATGCCGAAGTCGGTCGCGATGCCGGCGAGCCCGTTCGCGTAGCCCTGACCGACGGCCCTGACCTTCCACTGCGCGTCGCGGCGGTAGATCTCCACGCAGAGCAGCGCGGTCTCGGCGCCGAGCCCGTCCGGCGTGAACGCCACGGTCGGGACGCCCCCGACGGCGACGTCCAGCCGCAACCCGCCGAGCTGCCCGAACGTGGCCGGCCCGCGCCCGTCCAGGCTCGCCGTGACGACGACCTTCGCGATCGCCGGCTCCACCCCCGCCGGGTCGACGTCGACGCCGTCGGGCCGATAGCGCACGCCCGCTGCCTGCGGCTGGTTGTAGAAGACGAAGTCGTCGTCGCTGCGGACCTTGCCGCCGTCCGTGACGAGCAACGCCGAGATGTCGACGGGCGCCGCCGCCACCACGGTCACGGCGACAGGGCCGGCAGGGAGGGTCGCGTTCGCCCCTTTGGGTAACGTCTGCACGGTTTCGATCCTGCCAGTCAGGCGGGCTCGCGCCGCGCCAGCGCGAGCGCGCCCGCGCCGATCGCCAGCCCGAGCATCGAGAGCCCGCCGACCGGCCAGTAGATGTGCGCCTGCAGGAACGGCACGGCGGCGGCCACGAAGACGACCGCGCCCGGCACCGCCGCGCGCCCGTCGCGGCGGACGAGCGCGATGCCCGTCGCGATCGCGGCGACGAGGAACGCGTGCACGCCGTAGGTCGCCAGGTCGTTGCCCATGTTCAGCAGGTCGCGCACCGCCGGCACGGGCCCGCCCGCCCGGTCGGTGACGTAGCCGGCGCCGATCCCGGCGAGCACGTCCAGCCCCGTGTAGAAGACCGCGTAGACGTACGCGGCGATCCGCGCGATCCAGGAGACCCAGCCCCGCTCGCCGCGCAGCAGCAGCACGATCACGCCGCCGAGCAGCGGGAACACCGGCAGCAACCAGATGTGCAGCTGCCACCACGTCGGCGCCGTCGCCACCGTCAGGTCGGTGGGATGGAACAGTCCGGCGATCGCGAGCACGATCCCGGGCGTCGCGGCCAGCGCCGCCGTCGACCACCGCATGGAAATAAACATAGGGTGATCAGGTGGCCGAGCAGCAGGTGTCCGAGACGTTCGATCCCAAGGCGTGGGAGCCCGTCCCGGGCTTCGCCTTCACCGACATCACCTACCACCGCGCCGTCGACGTCGGCGCGGTGCGGATCGCGTTCCACCGGCCCGAGGTGCGCAACGCGTTCCGGCCGCACACCGTCGACGAGCTCTACACGGCGCTCGACCACGCCCGGCAGACCTCCGACGTGGGCTGCGTGCTGCTCACCGGCAACGGCCCGTCGCCGAAGGACGGCGGATGGGCGTTCTGCTCCGGCGGCGACCAGCGGATCCGCGGCCGCACGGGCTACCAGTACGCGTCCGGCGAGACCGCCGACACCGTCGATCCCGGCCGGGCCGGCCGCCTGCACATCCTGGAGTGCCAGCGGCTCATCCGGTTCATGCCGAAGGTCGTCATCGCCGTCGTCAACGGGTGGGCGGCCGGGGGCGGGCACTCCCTGCACGCCGTGGCCGACCTGACGCTCGCCAGCGCCGAGCACGCCCGCTTCAAGCAGACCGACTCCGACGTGGGCTCGTTCGACGGCGGGTACGGCTCGGCGTACCTGGCCAAGCAGGTCGGGCAGAAGTTCGCCCGCGAGATCTTCTTCCTGGGCCGCACCTACACCGCCGAGCAGATGCACGCGATGGGCGCGGTGAACGCTGTGATCCCGCACGCCGACCTCGAAGCCGAGGCGCTGCAGTGGGCCCGCGAGATCAACGGCAAGTCGCCGCAGGCCCAGCGCATGCTCAAGTACGCGTTCAACCTGACCGACGACGGGCTCGTCGGCCAGCAGCTGTTCGCCGGTGAGGCGACGCGGATGGCCTACATGACCGACGAGGCAGTGGAAGGCCGGGACGCGTTCCTGGAGAAGCGCGCCCCCGACTGGTCGGGGCACCCGTGGCACTACTAGCCGGGCAGATCACCGCGGGCGGGCGCCACCAGCAGGCCCTGCTCGACCTGCCGGCATCGGTGCCCGAGCTGATGGCGGCCGTGCAGGGGTTGCTGATCCATCGCGACCTCACCGGGATGTACGACGTGCCGCGCACCGAACGGCACGACGTCACCAGCAACCTGCGGACCGTCGAGGAGATCCTCGACCACCTGCTGGCCGACGGCCGTCCGATCACGCAGGCGCGTCCGCCGGCCGAGCGGGTGGCCGGGACGTGCCGCGACTTCACCGTGCTCACCGTCGCCGCGCTGCGCGCGCACGGCGTGCCGGCCCGTGCGCGCTGCGGCTTCGGGGCCTACTTCCCGAGCGACGCCATGGAGGACCACTGGGTCGCCGAGTACTGGGACGGCCGATGGGTGCTCGCCGACGCCCAGCTCGACGACCGCCAGCGCGCCGCGTGGAGCATCGGCTTCGACACCGCCGACGTGCCGCGCGACCAGTTCGTCGTCGCCGGGCAGGCGTGGCGGCGGTGCCGGTCCGGCGCGGACGACCCGGGCCGCTACGGGCTCAGCCCCCTCGGCGAGTTCGGCGACTGGTGGATCGCAGCCAACCTGGTCCGCGACGTCGCCGCGCTCGCCGAGCGCGAGCTGCTCCCCTGGGACGTCTGGGGCGTGATGCCCGAGCCCAACGAAGAGATCACCCCGGACCTCGTCGCCCTCTTCGACGAGCTCGCCGCGCTGACGGCCGACCCCGACTCGGCCGACGCGGCCCGCGCCGTCCACGACCGCGACGAGCGCATCCGCGTGCCGGCGACCGTGCTGAACATGGAGCGCGGCGGGCGGGAGGAGACCCTCCCGTGAACGGTCAGTGCGGCCGGTTGACCTCGGCGCGCCACGCGACCAGCAGCCGCACGAGCGGGTCGGTCACGGCCGGCGGCACCCGATCCCGGCGCACCAGCTCGATCAGCTCGTCGTCAGCGCGGAGGGCGGCGACGTTCAGCGGGTCCCGACGGGTCGCCGCGCACGGACGCAGGCGGGCCGCCGCCCCACCGCCGCGTCGTCCGTCCACAGAGGCCATGTCTCATGGTCCCCGAACTGCGACGATTCCAAACGCAGGCGGTCGGGTGGTGTCGAACGATGGCATGATCACCGATCGTCACGGGGTCCTCCGATCAGGTGGCCCTACGTGACGCCGGCGCGTTGGGTACCGCTCGACGGGTCACCCGCCGCGATCGAGTCGTTCACCCGGGCGCTCGAAGGGGCACTGAACGGCGGCACGCCGGTCCTGCCGGCCACCACCGATTCGGGCCCGCTCGGCGACGCCGGCGGGGCCGCGCTCGTCATCGCCACGTCCGGTTCGACGGGGCGGCCGCGGCACGTCCTGCTGTCCGCAGCGGCGCTGCGGGCCTCGGCGCAGGCGACGGCGGCCCGGCTCGGCGGCCCCGGCCGCTGGCTGCTCGCGCTGCCCGCCGAGCACGTCGCCGGCGCCCAGGTGATCGTCCGTTCGCTGCTCGCGGGCCACCCGCCGGCCGTGCTGGACCTGCGGCCGGGGTTCCGGCCGGACGCGTTCGCCGCCGCGGTCGCGCAGCTGCCGGCCGGACGGCGGTACACGAGCCTCGTCCCGACCCAGCTCGCCCGCATCCTCGACGACGGGGGTGCCGGCCTCGACGCGCTGCGCAGCTTCGACGCCGTCCTGATCGGTGGCGCCGCGCTGCCGGCGCCGCTGCGCGCCCAGGCCGGCGCCGCCGGCGTCCGCGTCGTCACGACGTACGGGATGAGCGAGACGGCGGGCGGCTGCGTCTACGACGGCACACCGCTCGACGGCGTCACCGTCGAGCTGGAGGGCGGGCGGATCGTCCTCGGCGGGCCGACGCTCGCCGACGGCTACCTCGGCCTGCCTGAGGAGACGGCGACGGTGTTCCGCGACGGCCGGTTCCGCACCAGCGACCTCGGCCGCATGGTCGACGGGCGGCTCGAGGTGCTCGGGCGGCTCGACGACGTGATCGTCACGGGCGGGGAGAAGGTCGCGCCCGCGGCGGTCGAGGCGGTGCTGACGGCGCAGCCGGGGATCCGCGCGGCCTGCGTCGTCGGCGTGCCGGACGCGGAGTGGGGCCAGGTCGTCGCGGCCGCGCTGGTGGTCGCGCCCGGGGCCGATCCCGCCGCAGCGGTCGCTGCAGTGCAGGCATCGCTGGGCCGCGCCGGCGTACCCCGGCGGGTGCGGACGGTCGCCGGGATTCCGCAGCGTGGCATCGGCAAACCCGATCGGGCGGCCGTCGCCGCGCTCTTCCACCCCAGCAGGTGACCAGCGGATACACACCATGGGCTTGCTCACCCTGCGTTGATTGACCATTACTCACCCGTGCGATGTGCTGCGCCCCATCAAGCACTCCAGTCACAGCAGTCACACGGGGGTCGGCGGCATGCGGACGTTGCTCGGCGCTGCGACAGCGCTCGCGCTCGCGGCCGCGCTGCTCGGCGCCGGCACCGCGGACGCCGCCGAGCCTGCGGACACCACGTGGTCGGCGGACCTCGGCACGGCGGAGGCCGCCGGCGTCACCGTCACCGGCGGCACGGCACGGCTGGCCGGCGCCGGTGCCTTCCGCGCCCCGGCCACCGAGGGAGCGGCCGACGGCCCGCTCCTCCCGACCGGACTGCTCACCTTCCCCGCCCGGGACCTGCCCGCCCCGACCGATCAGGTGCAGGCCGACCTCGACGGCGACCCGGGCGGTGCCACCGTCGACGTCCGGGGACAGCGCGCGGGCGGCGGCTGGACCGAGTGGCTGCCCGCGGACGCCGCGGGCGCCGTGCAGCTCCCGCAGGCCACGGACCGGGTGCAAGCGCGGCTCGTGCTGACCGGTGGCGCCGCCGTCCGGGGTGTGACGCTGTCCGCCCGCCCGGCCGCCCAGAGCGTCGAAGGCGCGGCCGACGGCCCGCCGCGGTCCTACCGCGTGTTCGCCACCCGCGAGGGGCTCGTCGGCGGCACAACGTCCAACGGGCACGTGATCACCGACCGGGACGTCTTCGTCGCGCTGCCGTCGCGCCGGGCGCTCTCGACCAACGGCAGCAGCGACTACTCCGTCAAGGTGTGCGCCCCCAACGGCCGCTGCGCCTTCGCCCCCGTGTGGGACGTCGGGCCGTGGAACACCCGCGACGACTACTGGAACCCCGCCGACGTGCGCGAGGAGTGGGGCGACCTCCCGCAGGGCCTCCCGCAGTCGCAGGCCGCGTACCGCGACCACTACAACGAGGGCAAGGACCAGTTCGGCCGCGACGTCCTCAACCCGGCCGGCATCGACCTCGCCGACGGCGTCTTCTGGGACGCGCTCGGCCTCACCGACAACTCCTGGGTCACCGTCGAGTACCAGTGGACGGGCACGTCCGCGCAGCTCACGCGGGTCGTGAGCGACGTCGCCGCCAAGGTGCTCGCCGCGCCGGACGCCGCCGCGCGGGTCGTCGGGCTCGCGGCCGGCAAGTCCACCGTGCCCGTCCAGTGCCGGCTGACCTCCGCCGTCGGCGCGTTCCTGCAGATCGGCGTCAACCAGTTCCTCGACGCCGCCGCCGTCCCGGACGCGGCGAAGGTCGCCCCGTGCCCGGGCGCCCCCGCCCGGGAGGCCGCGTCCCGCTCCCCCACGAAGGCCCCGCCCGGCTGAGTCCCGGATCAGCCGGCCCACCGGCGCGGCGGGTCGGGCACGTAGCTGCACGTCGTCCCGGTGCGCACGCCCTCGCGCAGGTGGTGGGCCAGCTCGGGGTGGACGCGCTCGATCCGGCGAACCGCGTCCTTGATGCGGGCGGTCACGGTCTTGCGCGCGCGTTCGGTCTCGTCGCCGAGCCGGCGGGCCCGCCCGCCGAGCCCGGTCGCGGCGCGCAGCTCGGCGATCAACGCCTCGCGTTCGGCAACGGCTCGCTCGGCGTTGCCGCCATCTGGCTCGGCGATCTCGTCGTCCAGCTCGGTCAGCCGCCGCCGGTAGTCGGCGACGGCCCTGCGGTCGAGCACCGGGTCGGCGCCCGTCGCGGGGGCTTCGCGGCCGAGCAGCGTGAACACGTGGACGGGTCGGCCGGGAACGGCCAGCAGAGCCGCGATGTCGCCGAGCCCCTTCGCGTCGGGCAGATGCACCTCACGACCGTCGAACGTGAGCTGCCACATGCCGTCCACCAGGCGGAACGCGTCGCGCGCCCGCTCGGCGGGGCGCAGTTGCCCCAGCGCCGTCCTGCTCAGCTCCGCCCAGGCAGCGGTGCCGAGCCGGTCGTGCTGGGCGATCGCGCTGGTGAAGTGCTCGATCGCCGCCGCGGTGCGGCCGAGCGCCACCTCGAGCATGCCGAGGTGGTGGTCGACGGCGCCGTGGTAGGCCGCGCAGCCCCCGACGACGACGTGCAGGCCGGAGTGCGGAGCGAGCATGCGATGGACCCATTCGCGCTGCTCGGTGCTGCCGACGGCGGAGAACACCACCGCGGCCGCCGCCGCCATCTCCAGGTCGTAGGCGTCGGGAAGCGCCTGCAGGGAGAACCCGCGGACCGCCGCCGCCGCGGCGGCGCGGTCACCGGCGCTGACGTGGTGCCACGCCTGCATCAGCGGGTACATCGGCCACAGCGGGTCGGCAGCCGGCAGGAACTCGGCGATCGGAGTCAGGGGGCCGCCCAGCGCCCACAGCGATCCGCGCAGCGTGGAGAACACACCGTCGGCGTCAGGCAGCCCGATCGCCTTGCCCAGCTCCAGCGCCTCCGCCGAGGCCGCGGCCGCCTCCTCCACCCGTCCCGAGAGCTCCGCGAGCGTCGCCCGCCTGCTCAGCGCTCCCCACCGGCCCCTGGCGTGGCCGAGCCGCTCCGCGAGCCGCACGTACCGACCGAGCTCGGCCAGCCCGTCCGGGTCGCCCTGCTCGATCAGCGCGCCGGCCCGCAGCAGCACCGCCTCGGCGGCGAGATCCTGGTCGCCCGCCCGTTCGGCCGCCGCGAGCAGCTCGTCGAGGATCGGCAGTCGCATCGAGCCGGTGCCAGCAGCCCACATGACGTCGTGCCTGGCGAACAGGGCGTGAGCCCGCGCGGTCGGGTCACCGCCGGCGACATCGACCGCCTCGGCAGCGACGGCGGCGGCGCGCGCGAGGGCCTGCTCCGGCGCGCTGTGGAACACGGCACGAGCGAGCGCGGAGAGCACCCTGGAGCGCAGGGCGGCGTGGTCGCCGTCCGCCAGTAACCGGGCGGTCTCCTCCAGCAACCCGATCCCGACCGGATCGTCGGTGCCGGAGCGCGCGCCGAGCGCGGCGATGCCCAACGCCGCCGCGGCGAGTGCGGCCGGGTCGGCGCAGCGCCGGGCCAGTGCGGCGGCCCGCAGGTAGGCCTCGCGGGTGGCGTCGGGCTCGCCGGACCGGGCCCTGGCGTCGGCCAGCCCGAGCAGCAGCTCCACGCGCCGGCCCGGATCGGCCTCGACGTCGCGCAGCAGGCCGAGCGCCGTCGTGTAGTGGCGGGCGGCGTCCGCGTGCCCCAGTCGCGCCGTCGCCTCCTGGGCCGCCAGCACCGACCAGTGCAGGGCTTGGTCCGCAGCGGCGGGCCCCGCGGCGACGAAGTGCGCGGCCAGCCGCGCAGCCCCGCCGACGGCGGCCGGGTCGGCCCCGCCTGCCGAGAGGGCGAGCAGGGCGCTCCCGACGACGCCGTGCAGTTCGGCGCGCCGGGCAGGCGCGACGTCGGCCAGCACCGTCTCGCGGTAGAGGTCGTGCGCGAACCGCCACCGCCGGTCGGTCGCGACGAGGACCCGCGCGTGCTCGGCCTCCTCCAGCAGGACGGCGACGGCCATCAGGTCGTCGGGACCCACCTCCGCCAGCACCGCAGGATCGACGTCGAGACCTGCGACGGCGGCCAGCTCCAGGAGGCCGAGGCACGCCGGGGAGAGCAGCTTCAGGCGCATCCGCAACGTGTCGCGCACCCCGGCCGGGACCGCGTTCCTCTCTGCGACGGCGGCCGCCGACCAGCTCCCGCTCGCGACCAGCAGCCGCGTCAGCTCCCGGACGAAGAACGGGTTGCCGCCGCACCGCTCGCGCACCGCCGCGGCCAGCTCGGCGTCGGGCACCGGCCCGGCGACCACGGCCATGAGCGCCGCGACGCCGTCGGCGTCGAGGCCGGCCAGCGGCAACGCAGGCGTCGACGCGGCCAGCGCCCGCAACGACGGACCGGCCTCCCCGTCGCGGTAGGCGCCGAGCAGCAGCACCCGCTCCGCGGTCAGCCCCCGGCTCAGCAGCTCCAGGAAGCGCAGCTCGTCGTCGTCGACCCACTGCAGGTCGTCCAGCACGACGAGCAACGGCGCAGCCGTGACGAGCGCCGTGCGCACGGCCTCGAAGAGCCGGAACCGGGACTCCGCCACGTCGCCGCTGGTGGTGTGCTCGAAGAGACCGGTCGCGGTGGGGTCGAGATCGCGCAACACCTGCGTCCACAGCCAGTACGGCGGGGCACCGGCACCCTCCCAGCCGACGCCCCGAAGCACCCGCACGCCGTTGGCGGCCGCCCGCCGCGCCTGCTCGGCGAGCACCGCGGACTTGCCGATGCCCGGCTCGCCGGCCACCAGCAGCAGCCCACCGGACCCGTCGAGCGCGTCCGCGACCGCGGCACCGGTCGTGGCCAGCGCCGTCTCCCGGCCGACCAGCCGGGCGGACTGCAGGGTCCCCATAGGACGCCCATCATCGACCCGTCAGGGGCGCAGCTCCAGAACCAGGTTCAGCGGTGCCTCGACAGGCACCCTGCGCACGCGGGTGAACCCGGCAGCCGCCGCGGTCTCGCGCAGCAGCGCCTCGCCGGCCTGCGTGCCCAGCGGCGCCGGACCGGCGGTGCCGACGGTCTGGGAGACGGCGTTGGGGGTGCAGATCAACGTGGACACCGCGTAGAACATCCGGCCGGACGGCGTCAGGTTGTCCTCGACGCGGTCGGCGGCGAGTGGCTCGACGAGCAGCACCGCGCCGTCGGGGTCGAGCGCGGCGCGCGCCTGGACCAGCGCGCCGACCGGATCGCCGAGATCGTGCAGCGAGTCGAAGAACGTGATGAGGGTGTAGCCGGATCCGGGCAGGTCGGTGGCCGTCCCCACCTCGAACCGCACCCGGTCGGCCACACCGGCGTCCGCCGCGGCCTTGCGCGCGTGCGCCACCGATGCCTCGTGGTAGTCGATGCCGAGCACCCGCGCAGCAGGGAAGTGCCCCGCGACGGCGAGCGTCGGCGTGCCGTAGCCCGCGCCGACGTCGATCACGGAACCACCGGCGGCCAGCGCGGCCGTCACGGACCCGAGCTGGTCGAGCGCGGCACCGATCAGTTCCGGCGGCAGCGCGACCCGGGTCAGCGCGTCGCTGCCGTGCCAGAAGAGCGCGTCGTGGCGGTGCCAGCCGAAGCCGCGACCGCCGGCGAACGCGGCGGCGAACTCGTCGAAACCGGCGCCCATCGAGCGGAACATGTCGGTGCAGGCGTCGACCATCGCGAGACCGGGACCGTGCAGCAGCGCGCCCGCCACCCCGTCGGGCAGCGTGAACGTCCCGCCCTCCGGCTGGTAGGTGAGGTAGCCGCCGGCCGCCTGCGCCCGGCACCACTCGCGCACCAGCGGCTCGGCGACCCCCGTGCGGCCGGCCAGCTCGGCCGGCGTCACGGGCCCGGCGCCGGCCAGCTCCTTCCACAGCCCCGCGCGCGTGCCGAGCGCGACGAGCAGCACGCCGAGCGAGCCCGCCAGCTCGTCCACGAGCTGGCCGACCACGGCGTCGGGTGTCCGTTCCTCGATCGCGGTGTTCATCGTGCACCTCCGGTTCGGTCGTCCGTCCTCTCTGCGGCGCGAGATCGGGCCTCGCGGGCCGCTAGGCCGGAACTCGCGCCTGCCAGGTGAACCCACCGGAAGAAGGAGAGAAGACCATGTTCCTCAGCGCGTACCACTTCGACGGCGACCCGATGACGCTCGTCCCCGCCTACGACCGGATGCGGGAGGGCTTCCCGCCCGACATGTTCGACCTGCACGCCTGCGTCGTCACGGGCTCCGGCATCACCGTCTACGACGGCTGCCCGACCAGGGAGGACTTCGAAGGATTCTCCGTCAGCGCCGACTTCCGCTCGGCCGTCGCGGCAGCGGGGCTCCCGCAGCCGCGGATCGAGCCGCTGGGCGAGGTCCACCACGCCGTCGCCGGGAAGGCGGTGCTGCAATGACCCTCGGCACCGACGTCGCCGGCCTCGACGCGACCGCGCAGGCCGAGCTGGTGCGCCGCCGCGAGGTCTCGGCGGCGGAGCTCGTCGAGGCGGGGATCGAGCGCATCGAGCGGCTGAACCCGCAGCTCAACGCCGTGGTCGTGCCCTTGTTCGAGCACGCGCGGGACGCCGTGCGGACCGGCGTGCCCGGCGGCCCGTTCGCCGGGGTGCCGTACCTGCTCAAGGACCTGGTCGCGGAGATCGAGGGCACGCCGTTCCACGAGGGCTCGCGGTTCCTGCGCGACAACGTGTCCACGTACACGTCCGAGCTGGTCACGCGGCTGCGCCGGGCCGGGCTCGTGGTGCTCGGCAGGACCGGCACGCCCGAGTTCGGCATGGCCCCGACGTGCGAGTCCACCCTGTACGGCCCCACGCGCAACCCGTGGGACCCGGCGCACTCGACGAGCGGGTCGAGCGGCGGTTCGGCCGCGGCCGTCGCGTCCGGGATGGTGCCGATGGCGCACGGCAACGACCTGGGCGGGTCGCTGCGGTTCCCGGCCGCGGCGTGCGGGCTGTTCGGGCTCAAACCGACCAGGGCCCGCGTCCCGCTCGGTCCCGAGTACGGCGACGCGGTGAACGGGTGGGCCGTCGAGCACGCGCTCACCGTCTCCGTGCGCGACAGCGCGGCGCTGCTCGACGCCACCGCAGGCCCCATGATCGGCGATCCCTACCCGGCGCCGCCGCTCGCGAGGCCGCTGCTCGCCGAGGTCGGGGCCGATCCGGGCCGGCTCCGCATCGCGTACAGCCGGCGGACGCCCGGCGGAGCACCCGGTCACCCCGACTGCGTCGCGGCGCTCGACGACGCGGTGGCGCTCTGCGCGTCGCTGGGGCACGAGCTCGTCGAGGCCGACCTGCCCGGGCTCGACGGGACCGTGGGTGCCGCGATCGGCACCGTCTTCAACGCGGCGACGGCGTGGATCGTCGGCTACTGGGTCCGGCGCCTCGGCCGCCGACCTGGCCCCGACGAGCTCGACCCGCTCACCCGCGCCTACTGGGAGCGGGGCGAGCAGGTCAGCGCGGCCGACCACCTCCTCGCGGTGACGGACCTCCAGGCCTTCGCCCGCACGGTCGCGCGGTTCCTCACCGGCTTCGACGCCTGGCTCACCCCCACGATGTCCGAGCCGCCGGCGCTGCTCGGCGAGATCACGTCGACGCCGGAGGAACCGTTGCGCGCGGCCAGGCGCGGGGCCAGCACCGTGGCGTACCCGCTGGTCGTCGCGAACATCACCGGGAACCCGGCGATGTCGGTGCCGCTGCACCGGAACGCGGCGGGCCTACCGATCGGCGTCCACTTCCTGGGCCGGTTCGGGGACGAGGCGACGCTCCTGCGCCTGGCCGCCCAGCTGGAGGAGGCGCGGCCGTGGGCGCACCACCGGCCGCCGATCCACGCAACAGACATCAGGAGTGCAGGGCGTCGCCCGACTGCTCGTGCGCGGTGTTCGGTGCCCAGCGCGTGACCAGCACGACCAGCACCACCAGTGCGGCACCCAGCCACAGGACGCTGCGCGTTCCCATCGCGTCCACGACCAGTCCGCTGGCCGCCGCCCCCAGCGCGATCGCGATGTTGAAGACGAAGCAGTAGACGGCGGTCGCGGCCTCGGCCGACGCGGGTGCCGCCGTCAGCACCCAGGTCTGCAGGGTCACCGGGGCTGCGCCGTAGGCGAGTCCCCACACGAGGAGGAGCGCCGTGCCGCTCCACGGGGTGGTGCCGATCAGCGGGAAGCAGGCGAGCGTGACGGCCAGCACGAGGGCGGCGACGGCGGCCGTTCGGCCAGGTTGGCGTGCGGCCCGTGGCCCGGCGATCACGTTGGCGACCATGCCGAGCACCCCGTAGCCGAGCAGCAGCACACCGATCGTTGCACCGGCGACGCCGGAGATCTCCAGCAGCGCCGGGCTGACGAACGTGTAGGCCCCGTAGTGCCCGGCGACCAGCAGCCCGGTCGCGACGATGCCGGCGACGAGCGACCTGTTGCGCAGCTGCGCGCGCAGGGTCGGCAGGCGCACGGGCTCGGCGGCGGGCAGTCTCGGGAGCAGCGCGAGCGCAGCGACCAGCACGAGTGCGCTCAGCCCGGCCAGCGCACCGAAGGCGGCCCGCCAGCCGAGCCACTCGCCGACGATCGTGCCGGCCGGCACGCCGAGCACGGCGGCGGCGCCCACCCGCCGAAGATCAGGACCATGGCGCGCGGAACCTGCGGACCGGGGACCAGCCGCACGGCGAGGCTGCCGGCGATCGCCCAGAACCCGCCGATGGTGATGCCGACGAACAGGCGCGAGGCGAGGAGCACGGGGTAGGTCGGCGCCAGCGCCGACACCGTGCTCGCGACGGCCATGATCGCCAGCAGCGCGGCCAGCAGCGCTCGTCGGTCGATCCTTCCGACGACGAGCGGCAGCCCCACCGCCGAGAACGCGGCGACGACGCCGGGCACGGTCACGGTCTGGCCGGCGACACCGGTCGACACGGCGAGCTGGTCCGCGATGGCCG
Organism: Pseudonocardia sp. CA-107938; assembly: GCF_050936315.1. NCBI lineage: Bacteria > Bacillati > Actinomycetota > Actinomycetes > Pseudonocardiales > Pseudonocardiaceae > Pseudonocardia > Pseudonocardia sp. CA-107938. The sequence goes on from NZ_JBNJNA010000001.1 coordinate 736,243, forward strand.
GGATGAGCCCCACCGGCAGTTGCTCGGCGGTGATCATCGAGAAGATGCCGGCGGACACGGTCAGCACGCCGAGCCACGTGCGCAGCGTCGATCGCCGGGTACCAGGACTGACGGATGTGGACATGACAGCTCCCTTTTCCGGGCAGCACGAATCGCCGTCGTGCTGCGACGAAGGCCCCCACGGGGCAGCGGTCATCGCCCGACGGGCGGCCCGCCCATCGGGTGGTCAGCAGGGAGGAGCAGTCAGGCGAGTGGTGTTCGAGCCTGCGGGCCGGCCAGGTCGGCCGACGCCGGTTCGAGGGGGATCCAGCGGTCCGCCCACCTGCTGAGGGCGTAGACCGCATCGTGCAGCTCGCGGCCCTTCTCGGTGAGCCGGTACTCGATCCGCACCGGGACCTCGTCGAGGACGACGCGTTGCACGATGCCCTCCTCCTGCAACTCCTTGAGCCGCTCGGTGAGCAGCCGGTCGCTCAGGCCCGGCACCACGGCGCGCAGGTCGGCGAACCGGCTGACATCGAGCAGCATGGCGCGCAGCACAGCCCCGGTCCACCGCTTCCCGATGAGCTCGACGGCTCGGTGGTAGCGAGGGCAGAAGGCGGTGTCGGTCGCATCCACGGCCACAAACTAACAAAAGGTAAGTGGACCCACAAGAAGTAAGTTGGCGGGTACGCGGGCGGACCGGCGCGGCAGTTACCGTGCACCCGTGGCGACGGTCGCGGAGTGGATCGAGGGGGCGCGGCCGCGCACCCTGCCGACGATGGTGGCGCCTGTGCTCGTCGGGTGCGGGGCGGCGATCGGCGGCAACACGTTCAGCCCGGTGCGGGCGCTGCTCGCCCTGGTCGTGGCGATGGGGTTGGGCGTCGGCGTCAACTACGCCAACGACTACTCCGACGGCATCCGCGGCACCGACGACGAACGGGTGGGCCCGCTGCGCCTCGTCGGGTCGCGGGTGGCGACGCCGCGGGCGGTGCGCAACGCCGCGTTCGTCAGCTTCGCGGTGTCCGCCCTGGCCGGGCTCACGCTCGTGTCGCTGTCGCGGCAGTGGTGGCTGATCGCGGTGGGCTCGGTGTGCGTGCTGGCCGCGTGGTTCTACACCGGCGGCAAGCACCCGTACGGCTACCTGGGGTTCGGCGAGATCGCGGTCTTCGTCTTCTACGGCCCCGTGGCGGTGCTCGGCACCCTGATCACCCAGAACGGGCCGGTGAACGGGCCGGCGGTGGTGTCGTCGGTCGGGGTCGGGCTGCTGGCGTGCGCGGTGCTGGTGGCCAACAACCTGCGCGACATCCCCACCGACACGGACGTCGGCAAGCGCACGCTCGCCGTGCAGCTGGGCGCCCGCGACACGCGCCGGCTCTACACGGCGATGGTGGTGGCGCCGTTGCTGGCGTCGATCGGGATGGGCGTGGTCGCCTGGCCGCTGCTGTTCGGCCTGATCGCGACGCCGCTGTCGGTGCTGGTGGCCCGCACGGTGCTGCGCGGCGCCACGGGGGCCGACCTCATCCCGGTGCTGGCGAAGACCGGGATCCTGCTGCTCGTGTGGTCAGTCGGTACGGCCGTCGGGCTGGCCGTCGCCCCCTGGGTCTGACCGGGTTGCGGCGACCTCGTCCTCGCCGCGCAGCCGGGCCCGCAGGGCCGACCGTTCGGCGCGCCGCCGGGTGAGGGACGTCTCGAGCGCGGCATCCAGTCGCGCGCGGAGGCCCCGGAAGAGCACCATGGAGAGGGGCATGGCGACCAGCAGGCCCGCCAGCACCGCGATCACCAACGGCACCCCGAGCGCCGCAAGCACGCCCGCCACCACGGCGACCAGACCCAGTCTGGCCAGCGCGTACAGCGCGAACGTGGCGGCCAGACCGTGATCGCCGTCGTGATCGCCCCGGCTCTCGTCCATGGACGAGAGGGTAGCCCGACGACCCGGGCCGTCGAACTGTCCGGTTCGTCCTTTAGGAGCCCTTTACCTGGACCCAACCGTTCGAGTACCTGGGGTCCCAGGTGTCACGATGGCCCGGATAGCGCATCCACCAGTGGAGGGCCCAGCATGACCATCACCGCCGGCAGCAGCGAGCGGCTCCTCACCCCGGGCGAGGTCGCCGCCCTCTTCCGCGTCGACCCGAAGACCGTCACGCGATGGGCCTCCGCCGGTCGCATCGGCTCGATCCGCACCCCCGGTGGCCACCGCCGCTTCCGCGAGTCCGAGGTGCGCAGCATGCTGGCCGATCTCACCAGCGAGGCCACCATCCCGCCCGTCCGTCCCTGACGCGCGGATCGGTCAACTCACCCCGTCCCCACCCCGGACGAGCTAGTCTCGGACCCTGGAGGTGGTTCGACCATGCTGATCCTCGTCGCATTCATCGGTGCAGCCATCGTGGCGCTCGTGCTGTGGCGCGCGATGAACTCGGCTCGCGCCGGCATCTCGGAGCCGCCGCCCCGCCGTCAGGCCACCGGCCCGGTCCGGCGCATCGCCGGCCCCGACGACGACCCGGAGTTCCTCCGCAGGCTCGCCGAGCAGGTCCGCCGGCGGGACGAGCCGCCCGCCACCTGACCGCAGGGTCAGTGCGCGGGTCGCTCGCGCGCAGCGCTGCCTGCACGAAGGAGCAGCGCACGTAGGAAGGCAGCGCGTCAGAGCGCGCGAGCCCGCCGACCGGCAGGACGGCGATCAGGCACTGGCTTCGAACGCGTCGGCCACGACGGCGGCGAGTTCGAGCAGCGCTAGCCGGGTCGCCGGCTCAAGCCGGTCCAGGTCGACCTCAGCACCCTCCTCCAGGTGCGCGTCGAACGGGATCCGCACGACCGCGCGGCAGCGGGCCGCGAAGTGCTCGGCCACCCGGTCGAGGTCCACGCCGCCGGACCGCCGGTGCACCGAGTTGATCACGGCGACGGCGTTGGACACCAGGTCGGTGTGCCCGTGCGCGTCGAGCCAGTCCATCGTCGCCGACGCGCTGCGCGCCCCGTCGATCGAGCCGGACGAGACGATGATCAGCTGGTCGGCGACGCCCAGCACGCCGTACATGGCCGAGTGCATCAGGCCGGTGCCGCAGTCGGTGAGCACGATGTTGTAGAAGTGCTCGAGCAGGTTGACCGTGCGCCGGTAGTCCTCCTCGGAGAACGCCTCCGACACGGCCGGGTCCTGCTCGCTGGCCAGCACCTCCAGCCGTGACGGGCCCTGCGACGTGTAGGCGCGCACGTCGGTGTAGCGGCGGACGCGCTGGGCGTCGCGCAGCAGGTGGCGCACGGTGGCGCTGGTCTCCAGGGGGATCTTCTGGCTGAGCGTGCCGCGGTCCGGGTTGGCGTCGACGGCGACGACCCGGTCGCCGCGCAGCGACGCGAACGTGGCGCCGAGCGTCGCGGTCACCGTGGTCTTGCCGACGCCGCCCTTGAGGCTCAGCATCGCGATCTTGTGGCAGCCCAGCAGCGGCTGGTTCACCCGCGCGGTGAGCTCGCGGCGGCGCACGTCGGCCGGGCTCTCGCCGGGGTTGATCAGGCGCGCGGTCAGGAGGTACACGGCGCGCCGCCAGCCCGACTGCGGCGGACGCTTCACCGTGCGCAGCAGCCGCGCCGACGACAGGTCGGTGCCCGGCACGTCCGCGTGGCCGTTGGCCCGCGCGCGCTGCGCCTGCTGCGCCGCGACGGCGCCCGGATCGGTCCAGCGGGCGGTGCTGCGCGGGATCCCGGACGACGGGGTCGCCGGTGGCGCCTCGGGCTCGTCACCTGCCCGGGTGACGGGGTCGAGCGGCGAACGAGTACCCCCTGGCGGGGTCAGCGAGTGCCGCCCCGACGGCGGCTCGTCGGGCTGGGCGGCCGGGATGCCGCCGGCCGGGGTCTGTCCCCACCGCTCGCGCACGTAGCGGCCCACGGACCCGTCGGGGTAGTCGTCGGCCCGTCCGGGCCGGTCGACAGGTCCCTCGGAGGTCTCACTCTGGGTCATGCACTCATCCCGCCGGTCGCATCACGTAGACCGCTCAACCCGTCCACGAACGCCGACGGTAGTCGCGCCGTGGCCGCGGGTCGAGCCGTCGCGGCCTAACCCACCCCTGCGTAGGAGTGCAGCCCGGCGACCACGAGGTTGATGAAGAACAGGTTGAAGATCATCGTAGCGAAGCCGGCGACGTTGACCCATGCAGCCCGTCCGGTGCGCCATCCGGCCGTCGCGCGCGCGTGCAGGTACGCCGCGTAGATCACCCAGGCGACGAAGGCGACGGTCTCCTTGGGGTCCCAGCCCCAGAACCGGCCCCACGCCGACTCGGCCCACACCGCGCCCGCCACGACGGCGAACGTGTAGAGCGGGAAGGCGACGATCATGATGCGGTAGGCGACCCGGTCGAGCACGTCCGCCGAGGGCAGCCGCTCGGTGAGCGCCGCCGGCACCCGGTCCCAGCTGCGCAGCAGGAACAGCACGCTCGCCATGCCGGAGACCAGCAGCAGACCCGACGAGAGCGCGATCGCCGTGACGTGCACGGGCAGCCAGTACGACTTCAACGCCGGCATGACCGGCCCGGCCGGCGTGTAGATGGCGGTGCCGCCGATCGTCATCAGCACCACGATCGGCAACAGCACCCACGGCGCGGCGGCGCGGGCCGCCGGCGTGCGGCGCAGCATGACCAGCCACGTCACCACCGCCGCGAACGTGATCATCGAGATGAACTCGTACATGTTGCCGAGCGGCCACCGACCCGTCGCGAGCCCGCGGGAGGCGATCGACGCCACGTGCAGCAGCGCACCCAGGACGGCGACGGAGCCGCCCATGCCGGCGAACCGGTCGGTGCCCGCCGGCTCGACCGGCTCCTCGGGGCCGCCGGCCGGCACGGCGACGCGCGTCCGCAACGAGGCCTGCGCGTAGGCGTGCAGCACCATCGCCAGCACGTACACGACGACCGCGGCGATGAACAACCAGTCGGAGTACTGGGCCAGCATCAGCCGTCCTTCCTCTCGGGGTGCAGCAGTTCCGCCTGCAGGCGGTCGAACTCCTCGCCGTACCCGGCGCGGTCGGTGCGGGCGAGCCCGCCCAGCTCCACGACGGTACGGGCGCCGTCGGCGCCCGGTCGCAGGCGGACCCAGAACCGGCGGCGGCGCACGGTCAGCGACAGCGTGATGCCGATCAGCATGGTGATCGCGAAGCCGAACACCCAGACCTGGCCGGGGTCGTGGCTGAGCTGCACCGCCACCCACTGGTTCACGCCGTCGAACCGGACGACGGTGCCGTCGTCGAGGGTGACCGACTGGCCGGGCACCAGGTTCGCCCTGGCCACCCGCTTGAGCGCGCCCGAGTCGAGCTGCCGCTGGTCCACCTCGAAGATCGACTGGCCGCGACCGTCGTCGAGGCCGAGATCGCCGCGCAGCACGTCGATCGCCACCTCGGGGTCGCGCAGCGCGGGGAAGACCGAGGTCACGACCTTGCCGCCGGAGCTGGTGGGGGCGAGCAGGCCGGTGATCGCGAGCTGGGAGGTGCGGCGCACGTTGTCGTCGGTGATCCCGGGGCGCTCGAACTTCGTCGCGCCCTGGGAGAGCAGCGTGTTGCGGTCCACCGGGCGCCACTGGATCTCGCCGGTGCGCTGCTGCCCGTCCGGGAAGGTGACGGTGAACCGCGGGGCGTAGCCGTGGTCCTGCAGGTAGACGCGCAGCCCGTCCGCGCGGAGCGGGCTGTTCACGGCGAGCGGGTAGGGCTGCCACACGTCGGTGCGGCCGGCCGCGAGGTCCTCCGCGGTCTGGTAGCTGATCGAGGCGAGGAAGTCCGACGCCTGCCCGTTCGACTGGTAGGTGGCCCGGAAGTCGTCGACGCGCAGGCAGAACGGCTCCAGGTCGGTGCCGTCGATGCGCAGCCCGGCGCGGAACGAGTCGTAGTTCGCGATGCCGCTGTTGCAGAACTGGCCGCCCGTCGGGACGATCACGTTGCCCTCGTACCCGTACAGCTTGCCGGCGGCGAAGCCCACGAGCAGGCCGATCAGGCTCAGGTGGAACACCAGGTTGCCGGCCTCGCGCAGGTAGCCCTTCTCGGCGGAGAACTCCCCCGGCGCGGTCTGCACCATCCGCCAGCCGCGCAGCAACCCGCGCACGCGGGTGGCGGCCTCGTCGACCGGCACGTCGAGCGCGCCCTCCGCGTGGTGCGGCAGGCGGCTCAGGTTGCGCGGGGTGGCGACGGGCGGGGTGCGCAGCGCGCGGGCGTGCTCCAGCGCGCGCGGCAGCACGCAGCCGATCAGCGACACCATCAGCAGCAGGTAGACCGCCGCGAACCACGGCGTGGCGAACACGTCGAACAGGCCGACGCGGTCCATCAGCGGCGCGAGAGCCGGGTGGTCGGTGAAGTACTGGTCGACGAGGCGCTGGTTGAGCGAGCGCTGCGGCAGCAGCGCGCCGGGCAGGGCGGCGAGCGCCAGCAGGAACAGCAGGACCAGCGCCGTGCGCATCGACGTGAGGCCGCGCCACGTGTTGCGCAGCACGGCCAGCGGCGACGTGCGCACGGGAGCCGGACGTTCCGGGGCGTCGACCACTACAGCACCGGCACGAAGCCCGCGATCGCGACCTGCATGCTCGCGATCAACCGCCCCCACACGCCGCTGACCAGCAGCAACCCCACCACGACGAGCAGCGCGCCGCCGGCGACCTGGATGGCCCTGGTGTGCCGGCGCAGCCAGCCCAGCGCCGTGACGGCCCGCGACGCGCCCAGTGCGACGAGCACGAACGGCAACCCCAGTCCGGCGCAGTACGCCAGCACCAGCACGACCCCGCGCAGCGAGCCACCGCCCGTCCCGGCGGCGACGGCGACCACTCCCGCCAGCGTCGGCCCGATGCACGGCACCCAACCGAGGCCGAACACCGCGCCCAGCAGCGGTGCGCCCCACACGCCGGCGCGCGGCACCCAGTGCACCCGCTTCTCCCGCTGCAGGAACGGCACCAGCCCGACGAACGCCAGCCCCATCACGACCATCACCACACCGCCGATGCGCTGCAGCAGCTCCTGGTTGACCAGCAGCACGTCCGACAGCCACACGACGCCGACCATGATCGCGCCGAACACCACGGTGAACCCGGCGACGAACAGCGCCGCCGCACCCGCGACCCGGAACCGGCCGCGGTCCTGCATCGGCGCGTCCACGCCGACCAGCCCCGCCAGGTACGCGAGATAGCCCGGCACCAGCGGCACCACGCACGGCGACGCGAAGCTCACGGCGCCCGCCAGCACGGCGACGGCCGCTGCGAGCAGCAGCGGGCCGGAGACCGCGAGCGCGGTGGCGGGATCCATCGGGTCAAGGGTAAACGCCCAGGCAGAACGGCAAACGACCGGGTTCTACAAGCCGTAGTGGATGGGGCGTCACCTCAACCGGGCGCCGGGGCTCCTGGCTCCGCCGCCAACCGGTCCAGCAACGGCCGCAGCTGCGCCTGCTTCACCGCTGCCAGGTAGACCGCCGCCACCCGGTGCTGGCGGTCGAACACCAGCGTCGACGGGACGACGTTGCGCGGGAAGCCCTTCAGCGCGAGCAGGCTGCGTCCGGCGGGGTCGAAGATCGAGTCGTAGCGGATGCCGCGGGCGGTGAGGAAGTCGGCGGCGTCGGTGCGGGAGTCCTTGATGTCGACGCCGAGGACGGTGACGCCGGCGCCGGCGAGCTGGTCGGCCATGGCCTGCAGCTCGTGCACCTCCTCGCGGCACGGGCCGCACCACGAGCCCCAGATGTTGACGACGACGACGCGGCCGGCGTAGTCGTCGAGGCCGACGGTGGCGCCGTCGCGCAGCAGGCTGTCGCCGCGCAGGCCGCTCACGGTGCGGCGGTCGGCCGGCGGGTCGTAGGTGATCGTGGTCTGCCCGCCCGGCGCGACGAACTGGAACTCCTGGTTCTGCTCGACGGCGTCGGACCCGACCCCGCACCCGGCCAGCAGCAGCGCCGCCAGCAGCGCGACGACGAGCCGCTTCATGCGCCCGTGGCCCGCGGGTCGCTGGCCCCGGCGGGTTCGGTGTAGCGCACCTGTTGCAGCTCGGTGCCCGCGAACACCAGCGACGTCAACGACGCGAGCGCGCACTGGCGGCGGCGCGGGTCGTGCCAGAGCCGCTGCCCGGTGACGTAGCGGCGCAGCGTCCAGATCGGCAGCTGGTGCGACACGCACAGCACCTCGTGCCCTTCGCCCAGCTCGCGGGCGCGGTGCACGGCGGCCAGCATGCGTTCGGCGATCTGCAGGTACGGCTCGCCCCACGACGGCCTGAACGGGTTCCGCAGCAGCGGCCAGTGCCGCGGGCTGCGCAGCGCCCCGTCGCCGACGGCGACGCGCTGCCCCTCGAACGCGTTGGCGGCCTCGATCAGCCCGTCGTCGGTGACGATGTCGAGCCCGTGCGCCTTCGCCGTCGGGGTGGCGGTCTGCTGCGCTCGCTCCAGCGGCGACGCGACGACGGCGGCGAGGTCGTGGTCGGCCAGGTGCTCGGCGACGATCTCGGCCTGCCGCTCGCCCAGCATGGAGAGCCGGTAGCCGGGCAGGCGGCCGTAGAGGATCTTGTCCGGGTTGTGCACCTCGCCGTGGCGAAGGAGGTGGACGATCGTGCGGGTCATGGTCGAACCGCTGCCGCTGCGGCCTGAGCGGCCGCCGGGAGGGCCGCCTCGATCACGGCGAACGCGTCGTCGTCGAGCGCGGCGGAGACGAACCACGCCTCGAACGCGCTCGGCGGCGGATAGACACCGCGTTCGAGCAGCGCGTGGAAGAACGGCGGGAAGCGCCAGGTCTGCGCGGCCTTCGCACCGGCGTAGTCGTGCACCGGGCCGTCGGTGAAGAACACCGAGAAGAGGTTGCCGGCCAGCTGGATGTGGTGCTGCACGCCGGCTGCGCTCAGCGCGTCGCCGACGAGCCGGGCGAGGCGGGCGGCGTTCGCGTCGAGCGCGGCGTAGACGGCGGCGTCGGCGGCCTGCAGCGTGGCCAGCCCGGCGGCGACGGCGACGGGGTTCCCGGAGAGCGTCCCGGCCTGGTAGACGGGCCCGGCCGGGGCGAGGTGGGCCATGTGCGTGGCCGGCCCGCCGAAGGCCGCTGCCGGCAGACCACCGGACATGACCTTGCCGAACGTGTACAGGTCGCCGGCGACGCCGTCGATGCCGAACCAGCCCGCGGGCGAGACGCGGAACCCGGTCATCACCTCGTCCATGACGAGGAGCGCGCCGTGCGCGTGGCAGAGGTCGCGCAGGCCGGCATTGAAGCCGGGCAGCGGCGGCACCGCGCCCATGTTGCCGGCGGCCGCCTCGGTGATGACGCAGGCGATCTCGCCACCCCGCTCGGCGAAGGCGGCGCGCACGGCGTCGAGGTCGTTGTAGGGCAGCACGACGGTGTCGCCGGCCTGCGCGCCGGTGACGCCCGGGCTGGTCGGCAGGCCCAGCGTCGCGACCCCGGAGCCGGCCTCGGCCAGCAGCGCGTCGACGTGGCCGTGGTAGCAACCCGCGAACTTGACCACGACGCTGCGCCCGGTGATCCCGCGCGCCAGCCGGATCGCGCTCATCGTCGCCTCGGTGCCGGAGTTGACCAGCCGCACCTGCTCGACGGGCCGCACCCGCGCGATGATCTCGCGCGCCAGCTCCACCTCCGCCGGTGTCGGCGCCCCGAACGAGAGGCCGTGCCCGGCCGCGGCCCGCACCGCCTCGACGACGGCCGGGTGGGCGTGCCCGAGGATCATCGGACCCCACGAGCTGACCAGGTCGACGTAGCGGTTGCCGTCGGCGTCGGTGAGCCAGGCGCCCTGCGCCGAGGTGATGAACCGGGGGGTGCCGCCGACGGCCGCGAAGGCCCTGACCGGCGAGTTCACCCCGCCCGGGATCAGGGCGGAGGCCTCGGCGAACAGGCGCGCCGAAGCGCCGGTTGCTGGTGTCACGGTCGGGCTGCCCACGCCCGCCAGTCTCACATCCGCCCGCGAGCGCCCGCGAACCAGGCGGAGACCGGCCCGGTGAACAGCAGCGCCGTGCCGACGACGGGCAGCACGAGCAGCACCGCGAACACCAGCGACGCGGACGTGACCAGCAGGAATCCGAGCGTCAGGACCAGCACGCCCGTGAACGCGACGAGCGCCGCGCGCGCCCACCTCCGCCGCCGGTGGACGAACACGACGAGCACGAGCACGACCAGCGCGACCGCCAACGCACCCGCGGCCACCCCGCGCACCAGCGTCGACAGCTGCTCGGCCGTCCACCCCGCCAGCGGCGAGCCGGCGAGCGTGCCCCCGTCGATCACGCGCTGCACGTTGATCGGCAGGAACGTGAACGCCGCGCCGAAGAGCAACCACGGCACGGCGCTCAGCACCAGCACCGCGACGGCGACGTGCAGCAGCCCGGGGCGGCGCGCCGGCTCCCGGCGGGGGGTGAGCGGGGTGCTGCGCCGTTGCGGGGCACCGTAGGGGTTGTAGCCGCCCTCCTGCGGGGATGTCACGGCGTCAGGGTAGGAGCGGGGACCCTCCCGGAGAACGGTCGACGCCGGCCACGAACGGGTGTCGTGACCGGCGTCGGGGTGGAGCTGATCAGTGGAAGTAGGCGTTGTTCGACGCCGGGCGGAACATCAGCACGAGGATCGCGACGCACAGGGCCAGCGTGAGCAGCGAGAACACCAGCGTGAGGATGCCGAGGAGCGGCACGAACGCGATGACCACGAACGAGCCGAACACGCCGAACAGGTTGGCCAGCGCGCCGATGCCGGCCAGCACCGCCAGCACGATGCGCGCCCAGTTGAACCCGGCGCGCATCTGGATGCCGAGCCAGAGGCCGATGGCCCCGACGATCACCCAGACGACCAGCTGGCCGATCATGCTGCCGATCCCGCCGCTGTACCCGTAGGCGATGCCGGAGAAGAGCGCGGCGGTCAGGATCCCCGACAGGATCGTGCCGACGAGGTTGAGGCCGATGATGCCCACCAACGCGAGGAACGCCTGGTGGACCTGCTTCGGCGGCTGGCTCTGCGCGTACTGCCGCTTGATCCCGTCCGGCGTGAACTCAGGCTTCGGGCCCACACCCTGCGGCGGGCCGTACCCCTGCGGCGGCTGCCCGTACCCGGGCGGCGGCTGGCCGTAGCCGGGGGGCGGCTGCTGGCCGTAACCAGGAGGCGGCTGCTGGCCGTATCCCGGGGGCGGTCCCTGCTGCTGGGGAGCCTGGCCGTAACCCTGCTGGCCGTATCCGGGCCCCGGTGGGGGCTGCTGACCCGGCCACTGCGGGTCGGAAGGCGACGTCATGAGCCGGAACGTAGGCCCGCTACTGCATCCGTGTCCAGCACGTTCCGACAACGGCGATATCACCCTATGCGTACAAGGGTCACTGTGCGTGGTCCAGCCGGTTCGCGAGCTCCGTGGCCCAGTACGTGAGCACGATGTCCGCACCTGCCCGGCGGATCGATGTGACGGTCTCCACGATCGCGCGGTCCCGTTCGATCCACCCGTTGGCCGCCGCGGCCTCGACCATCGCGTACTCACCCGACACCTGGTACGCCGCCACGGGCACGTCCGCTGAGTCGGCGAACGTCCGCACGATGTCGAGGTACGACATGGCCGGCTTCACCATGACCATGTCGGCGCCCTCCTCGAGGTCGAGGGCGAGCTCGCGCAGCGCGTCGCCGGCGTTGCGGAAGTCCTGCTGGTAGGTCATGCGGTCACCGGTGAGCTGCGACTCCACCGCCTGCCGGAACGGCCCGAAGAACGCCGACGCGTACTTGGCGGTGTAGGCGAGGATGCCGATGTCGGTGTGGCCGGCGGAGTCGAGCGCCGCGCGGATCGCGCCGACCTGGCCGTCCATCATCCCGCTGGGGCCGAGCATGTGCGCCCCGGCCTCGACCTGGGCGAGTGCCAGCTGCACGTAGCGGTCGAGCGTGGCGTCGTTGTCGACCCGGCCCTGCGCGTCGAGGACGCCGCAGTGGCCGTGGTCGGTGAACTCGTCGAGGCAGGTGTCGGCCATCAGGACGGTCGCGTCGCCGACCTCGGCGCGGACGTCGCGCAGCGCGACGTTCAGCACGCCGTCCGGGTCGATGCCCGCCGATCCCGTCGCGTCGTGGGTCTCGGGCACGCCGAAGAGCATGAGCCCGCCCACCCCCGCGGCGACCGCCTCGACGGCGGCTTTCCGCAGGCTGTCCCGGGTGTGCTGCACCACGCCGGGCATCGAGGCGATCGGCACGGGCTCGGTGGCGCCCTCCTTCACGAACATCGGGAGGACGAGGTGTCGCGGCGCGAGATCCGTCTCGGCGGCGAGCCGGCGCATGGCCGGAGTGGTGCGCAGCCGCCGCGGGCGGTGTTGCGGGAAGCCCATGTGCCGGACCTTACGCCTCACCCTTCGAGGCCCGATCTTGACAATGTCTAGATTCGCGTTATCTTGACATCGGCAAGATCTGGGAGGAGTCGAGATGCAGGCAACCGTTCCGGCCCCGCTGGTGCGGGGGCTCTGGCAGGTGCTCGAGCCCGTCCACGCGGTGCTCTACTACGCCCCCGAGGTGACGGCCGAGGCCGCCGCGCTGGGCTACGCCACCGGCACCCGGTGGCCGTCGTACTTCCCGCTGCGCTCCGCGCCGCTCGGGCGGCCAGGAGCCACCGTGGTCGCGGCGGCGTTCTACAGCTTCGCCCCCGAGTTCGTGGCGGAGCACATGGACGCGGCGTGGACCACCGCAGAGCCGTCCGACGTGCTGGCTGCCCGCGAGCGCGGCGTCGCGGCGGCGTTGCACGCACTGCTGCCCGACGCGCCCGGCATCGTCGAGGCCGCCGGGATCGCGCGCCGGGCAGCGGAGGCGGCGGTCACCGCCGGGCGTCCGCTCGCCGCGGGGAACGCCGCGCTGCCCTTCCCGGACGACCCACTGCTGCAGCTGTGGCACGCGGCCACGATCCTGCGCGAGCACCGCGGCGACGGGCACGTGACGGCGCTCCTGGACGCCGGACTCGACCCCGTCGAGTCGCTGGTGTCGTTCGCCGCGATCGGTGCGGCACCGCGCGCCACGTTCGCCAGCCGCGCGTGGACCGACGAGGCGTGGGACGCGGCCGTCGACCGGTTGCGCAGCCGTGGCCTGCTCGACGCCGACGGCACCGCCACCGACGCCGGACGGGCCCTCCGGGATCGCGTGGAGGAACGCACCGACGCGCTGGCCGCGCAGCCCTGGGCGGCGATCGGCGTGCCGGAGGCGGCGAAGCTGGCCCAGCTGGTCGGCCCGCTGACGGCGAGGATCGCGGGATCGGGCCTGCTCCCGGCGGTCAGCACGCTGGGCATCCGCCGCCCCACCTGACCACACAGTGACATGGTCGGCCGGGGCCGACGGGCGAGCCCGCCCCGCACCCTGATGGGTGCGGGGCGGTTCGCGCATCTGCGCTGCACCGCGTGGCCTCGGGCCGACGCGCTGCTCAGCGGCGGCGGGCCTTCACCTTCCGCGGCGGGGGCAGTGCACCCTCCGCGCGGAGCTTCGCCGCGTGCGCCGCGAGAGCGTCGACCAGGGCGGGGACGCGGGCCTGCTCCGGCTGCACGTCGACGCGCAGGCCGAACTCGCGGGCGGTCTCCGCGGTCTGCGGGCCGATGCATGCGACGATCGTGCGGGCGTGCGGCTTGCCCGCGATCCCGACGAGGTTGCGCACCGTGGACGAGCTGGTGAAGCACACCGCGTCGAAGCCACCGGTCTTGATGGCCTCGCGGATCGGGGCGGGCGGCGGCGCCGCGCGCACCGTGCGGTACGCGGTGACGTCGTCGATCTCCCAGCCGCGCTCGCGCAGACCGGCCGCGAGGGTCTCGGTGGCGATGTCGGCCCGCGGGAGCAGCACGCGGTCGACCGGGTCGAGCACGTCGTCGTAGGGCGGGAAGATCGACAGCAGGCCCTCGGACGACGTCTCTGCCGGGTCGGTCTCGTCCGGCACGACCTCGGGGTTGATCCCGAACGCGCGGACGGCGTCGGCGGTGGCCGAGCCGACGCAGGCGATCTTCACGCCGGAGAACGCGCGGGCGTCGAGCCCGAACTCGCCGAACTTCTCCCACACCGCACGCACCGCGTTGGTGCTGGTGAACACGACCCACTGGTAGCGGCCGTCCACGAGGCCCTTGACGGCGCGCTCCATCTGCGCGGGCGAGCGCGGCGGCTCGACGGCGATGGTGGGCACCTCCTCGGCGGACGCGCCGTGCACGGCGAGGCGATCGCTCATCGCGCCCGCCTGGTCCTTGGTGCGCGGCACCAGCACGCGCCAGCCGTACAGCGCGCGCGACTCCCACCAGGACAGCTCGCCGCGCAGGCCCACCTCGTCGCCGATGGTGAGGACGAGCGGGCCCTCCAGGTCGGAGCCGGCCGACGCCAGCTGCGCCAGCGTGGTCTCGACGGTCTTCTGCGTGGTGAACGTGCCGTTCACCGTGATCGCGACGGGCGTCTGCTCGGCGATGCCGTTCTGGGCGAGCCCGGCGGTGACCTCCTGCAGGAGGTTCGCCGTGGCGTGCAGCACGAGCACGCCGGGGGCGGCGGCGAGCGCGGCCCAGTCGACCCCGGCGCGGACGTCGGCCTCGACGTGCGCCGAGCCGACCGGCACGCCCGCGTACGCGGGGACGGCCGAGCCGGCGGGCACACCGGGCACCACGTCGAACGCGACGCCGGCCTTGGCGACGGCGACGGCCTCGGCGACCACCGAGTCGGTGGTCATGGGGTCGCCGGTGACCAGGCGGACGGCAGTGCGCCCGTCGGCCACCACGGCCAGCAGGTCGCGGGCGACGTCGGCCGGGTCGCCGACGGCGGGGCGCACGTCGGCGCCCTCTGCGGCGAGCGCGAGGACCTGCTCGGGCACGTCGACGTCGTGGACGACGACGGGCGCGCCGGTCAACGCCGTGCGCGCGCGGACGGTCAACAGCCCGGGGTCGCCGGGCCCGGTGCCGACGAAGGCCACTCGGCCCGGGGGTGCGGTTGGTGCAGTCATCTTCAGGGAGCTCCCGATCCAGCGGTCCTCTGCGGCGGTGTCGACGTCAACGCGTCGCCGCCCATGTCGAGCAGCTCGGCGGCCAGTGCCGCCCCGAGCTTCTCGGCGTCGTCCATCTCTCCGGTGATCGAGGCGCGCAGGAGCGCCCCGTCATTCGTGCCGACCACAGCTCGCAGGGAGATGCGGTCCACAGCCCGGCCGTCGTCGTCGAGGTCGGACACGACGTCGGCGAGCGCGCCGATGATCGCGTCGCAGTCGGCCTCGAGGCCGGCCAGCAGGGCCCGTTCGGCGGCCACGGCCGCCCGCGTGTACTCGTCCTCCAGCACGGCGGCGAGCTCTCCGACCAGCTCGACGTCGCCCTTGCGGCACTCCACGGCGAGCGCGCCCTGCGCGGCCGCCGGCAGCATCTGCAGGGGGTCGATCAGCTCGGTGGCCTCGTCGACCCGGCCGAGCCTGCGCAACCCCGCCGCCGCGACGACGACGGCGTCGAGCTGGCCGGAGGCGACCTTCCCGACGCGGGTGTCGACGTTGCCGCGGATCGGCACCACCTCGATGCCGAGGCCCAGCGCCTGCAGCTGGGCGGTGCGCCGCGGCGAACCGGTGCCGACGCGGGCGCCGGCGGGCAGCTCGCCGAGCACGAGCCCGTCGCGGGCGACGAGCGCGTCGCGGGGGTCCTCCCGCGGCGGCACGGCGGCCAGCACCAGCCGGGGATCCGGGGCGCTGGGCAGGTCCTTGTAGGAGTGCACCGCGATGTCGACCTCGCCCGCGGCGAGCGCGTCGCGCAGCGACGACACGAACACCCCGACGCCGACCTCGGCGATCGGCGCCGCCGAGCGGTCGCCCGGCGTGGAGACCTCGACGAGCTCGACCTCGTGTCCGGCGGCCCGCAGCTGGTCGGCCACGATGCCGGACTGGGCCATGGCGAGCTTGCTGGCCCGCGTTCCGATGCGCAGCTTCATCAGCTCTCCTCCCGTTCCATCCGGGCCTCCAGCGCGGCGATCACGTCGCCGCTGCGCTGGACGGCCACGGCGGCGGGCGCCTGCGGGTCGAGCTCGAACAGCGTGCGCAGCGCGGCGGCGTAGCTGTCGCCGTCGGGGCCTTCGGCCAGGCGCTTCACCTGGACCGTCGGGGTGTGCAGCAGCTTGTCGACGACCCGGTGGACGCTGCGCGCGAACTCCTGGCGCAGCTTGTCGTCGATGTCGGGCAGGCGCGAGTCCAGCCGCAGCAGCTCGGCGTCGATGACCTCGGCGGCGCGCTTGCGCAGCGCCGTGACCGTGGGGGTGACCTCGGCCGAGCGCTGCGCGGCCAGGTAGGCCTGCGCCTCCTCGGCCACGATGTCCTGCGCCATCGTGACGGACGCGCCGCGCGCGCCGTCGGACAGCCGCTCCTGCAGCGTCGCCAGGTCGACGACGGTGACGTCGGCCAGCTCGCCGACCGACGCCTCGACGTCGCGGGGCAGGCCGAGGTCGCACACGACCAGCGGGCGCCCGGCCCGATCGCCGACGGCGTCGCGACCGACGACGCTGCCGACCGCGCCTGTGCAGGCGACGAGCAGGTCGGCGTCGGCGAGCTCGGCGGCGAGCACGTCGAGGGTGCCGGCGCGGGCCGGGGTGCCCTGTTCGGCGGTGAGGGCGGCGAGCCGCTCGGCCCGCTCGCCGCTGCGGTTGAGCACGACGATCTCGCCGGCCCCGGCGCGGCGCAGGTGCGCGGCTGCGAGCCCGCCCATCGCGCCGGCGCCGACCAGCACCGCGCGGATGCCGGTGAGGGATCCGCCGAGCCCGTGGGCCGCGTCGGCCAGCGCCTCCGAGACGACGGACGCGCCGGCGGCGTCGATGCCGGTGCGGGCGTGCACCAGCTTGCCGACGCGCAGCGCGTGCTGCGCCAGCTCGTGCAGCACCCGGCCCGCGGTGCCCGCCTCCTGCGCGGTGGCGTACGCCGCGCGCAGCTGGCCCAGGATCTGCGCCTCGCCGACGACCATCGAGTCGAGCCCGGCCGCGACGGCAAACAGGTGCTGCACCGCCGATCCGGCGTAGTGCACGTACAGGTGCTCGGTGAGCTCCAGCAGCGGCAGGCCGGCGTGCCGCGCGAGGGCCTCGCCGACGTCGGCGAGCCCGCCGTGGAACGCGTCGACGACCGCGACGACCTCGATCCGGTTGCACGTCGACAGCAGCACGACCTCGGAGACGTGCGAGCCGCGCATCAGCTCGTCGAGCAGCTTCGGCACGTCCTCGGCACCGACGACGGCCCGCTCCAGCACGCCGACCGGGGCACTGCGGTGCGACAGCCCCACCACCAGCACGCTCATGACAGCAGCCCTCCCGCCCCGTTGACGGCGTGGCCGTTCACGGTGGACTCCAGATGCCGCCGCGCGACGTGGAAGGCGAGGATCTGCAGCTCGACGGCGAGGTCGACCTTGCGCACCTCCACCTCGTCGGGCACCTGCAGCACGACGGGCGCGAAGTTGAGGATGCTGCGCACCCCGGCGGAGACGAGCTGGTCGCACACGGTCTGCGCGGCAGGCGCGGGCGTGGCCACGATGCCGATCGTGACGCCGCGCTCGGCGCACACGCGCGGGATCTCGCGGACGTGCTCGACGAGGATGCCGTTGATGTGGATGCCGACCAGGTCGGGGTCGACGTCGAACAGGGCGGTGACCGGGAAGCCGGTGCCGCTGAACCCGCCGTAGCCGGCGAGCGCGTGGCCGAGGTTGCCGATGCCGACCAGCGCCACGGACTGGGCGTGGTTCTGGCCCAGCGCCTCCTCCAGCTGGTGGCGCAGCGGCGCGATCTCGTAGCCGACGCCGCGGGTGCCGTACGAGCCGATGTAGGAGAGGTCCTTGCGGAGCTTCGCCGGGTTGACGCCCGTGGCGACCGCCAGCTCGTCGCTGGAGACGGTCTCGGCGCCCTGCTCGGCCAGCTCGCCGAGCATCCGCAGGTAGACCGCGAGCCGGGCGACGCTCGCCTCGGGGATGGCCCGCCGGGTGGCGGTGGGCCCCTCGGCGGCGGGCTCCGGCGGCGCGGTCACGTCCTCGTACTCCTCGCTCGGCTGTGCCGGTGGTGGGCGGGCGCAGCGGCACGAGGGGCCGCGCGTTCCGAGGCCGTCGAGCGACCCCGGGAACGGGGTGTTGACGGCGACTGGCAACCACGGTAGCTGCTTGTGAACACAGGCACAAAGTTGCGATCTTGATCGGGAACGTGCTCGGACCGCGCCTGTCCGGACGGGAAACCGGTGGTCGTCGCGAGTGGCCCGCTCGTCGCAGCCGGTACCGCCGGGTACGCAGGTGAGGACCCTCACGTCCGCCTCTCGACGCGCCGAGCCGTCCGATGGCGGGCGCCGGGACGTGGAGAGCCGCCGCGGGGCCGTGCGGCGTGCGGTCAGACCTTCGGCATCAACACTTTGTCGATCACGAAGACGGTGGCGTTCGCGGTCGGGATGTTGCCGCACAGCACCTTCGCCGTGGTGCCCTGCGGATCGGTCACCGTCGGCGCTTGCGCGGTGCCGCCGATGGTCAGCTCGGCGCCGGTCAGGGAGTGCACGGTCTTCGCGGACTGCAGGCCCGCCGCGTCGTAGCGGGTGCCGACGACGTGCAGCGCCAGCACGTTCGTCACGGCGTGGCTGTCGGCGAGCATGGCGGCGTACCGCTCGGGGCCGAGCGCGACGCGCACCTCCTCGAACGCGGCGTCGTCGGGCGCGAAGACGGTGACCGACTGCTGCTGGTCGAGGGTCGCGGCCAGCCCGGCGGCGCCGATGATGGAGCCGAGCTGGGACAGCGGCGGGTTGGCGCCCAGCGCGGTCGCCACGGGCTGGCGGGCCATGGTCGCGAGCGAGCCGGGGACGTCACCCTGCGGCAGCCGGCTGCAGCCCGGGCCGAACACCTGGCCGTTGCTCGTGGCCGGCGCCGACGTCGTGGGCACCGGCGTGGCCGTGGTGGTCGCGGGCGGCGGCACGGGCCCGGCCGTGCAGCCGGCGAGGACGGCGGCCAGCGCGGCGCAGCACAGGAGTTTCCGCACGGTGTTCCTCTCTCGACGCCCGGCGATCGCCCCCGATCCTTGCCCACCCGCGCTGGGTGGGGTGCGTCAGCCTGCGGTGAACGAGAACGCCGGCCAGCCCGACGCCCCGTCCGGGACCGGGTCGGCGCGCACCTGCGTCTGGACGACGCCGTGCGCGTCCGTCGCCCGCACCTCGGCCTGGTGCGCGCCGGGCGCCACGTCGACGGTCGTGCGCCACATCCGCCACGCGTCCCGGCTCACCTCGGTGGACAGCTCGGCGTCCTGCCACGGCCCGTCGTCGACACGCAGCTCGACGCGGCTGATACCGGTGTGCTGCGCCCACGCGACCCCCGCGAACGTGACGCGGCCGGGCGGCACCGGGGCGAACCCGCGCGGCACGTCGATCCGGCACTCCGTCTTGATCGGCCCGCGCTCGGCCCACCCGCGCTCGAGCCAGTACGCCTGCCGCGCGGCGAACGTGGTGGCCTCGAGGTCGACCACCCACTTCGTCGCCGACACGTACCCGTACAGGCCCGGGACGACCATCCGCACCGGGAACCCGTGCTCCGGCGGCAGCGCCTCCCCGTTCATGCCGACGGCCAGCAGCGCACCCCGGTCGGGTTCGAGCAGCACGTCCAGCGGGGTGCCGGTGTACCAGCCGTCGACGCTGCGGCTGAACAACTGGTCGGCGCCGGGCCGGATGCCCGCCTCCAGCAGCAGCGGCCGCAGCTCGACGCCGACGAACCGCGCCGTCGAGATCAGGTCGCCGCCGACCGGGTTCGAGACGCAGGTCAGCGTGACGTCGCGTTCGACGAGCGGGCGGGCCATCAGGTCGGCGAAGGTCAGCGTCAGCTCCCGGTCGACCATGCCGTGCAGGCGCAGCGACCAGTCCGCCGCCTGCATCGACGGCACCCGCAGCGCCACGTCGATCCGGTAGAAGTCGGCGTTCGACGTGTGGAACGTGGGCGTGCCGAAGTCGGCCCGCGGGGGAAGCGGCGGCAGGGTCGCGGTCCGCGCGGCCCGCAGCATGGCGGTGACCTGCGCGCGTGAGTCCACCACCCCACGGCCCAGCGCCCAGCCGCCGACGCCGCCTGCCACCGCCGCGAGCCCGACCCCACCGGCCGCGCCGACCAGCACGGTGCGCCGCGACGGCCCGTCCGCGGCGGGCTCGTCGACGCGGCGCGCGAGACCGTGCAGCCAGTGGAACACCCCGACGCCGGCCCCGAGCGCCGCCAGCGGCGCGGCCAGGTCCAGCGGCGCGAACGTCGGCGCGAAGAGGACGGCGGCGAGCCCGACCAGCCCGAGCCCGATCACGACGCGCACGCCGCGGCGGGGCGCGGTCCGGGACAGCAGCCCGGCCGTCACGGCCAGCGCGAGCAGCACCACGGCCACGCCCAGCTGCAGGACCAGCTTGTCCCGCTCCGGGCCCAGCGACTTCCCGAACTCCGTCAACCACTGCGGCGACAAGCGGATCACGGCGTCCGCAACGGCGACGAACGGCGCCGAGCCCGGCCCGAGCAACCCCGCGACCAGCTGGCCTGCGCCCACTGCTGCGGCCACGGCCAGCACGCCGACCAGGGCCGCCACCGGGCGCGAGAGCGGCGGGGTCGACACCGGACGGGCCGCTGTGGTGCTCACACCCACATCTTCGACCGCCGCGAGCGTGCCCGGGTGCACGGAACCCTTACCGGTCGGTGACGCCGGCCGATGAGGTGGGGTTGATCATGGGCAAGACGTCGTCAGTCGATCTCCACGAGCAACGTTTTGCCCATGATCAACGCCAACCTCGCCTGCCGCCTCACCCCGCCAGCGCCGCCCGCAACCGCGGCTCCTCCACCCGCCAGAAGCCGTGCTCCTTGCCGTCGACCTCGATCACCGGGACGCGGTCTCCGTACTCCGCGCGCAGCTCCGGGTCGGTGTCGACGTCGACCGCCGACCAGCCGACGCCGAGCTCGCCGCAGATCCGCGCGACGTCCTGCTCGGCCGTGACGCACAGGCCGCACCCGACGCGGGTGTAGACGACGACCCGGCTCACGCGTTCCCCCCGGCGAGGACGCGCCGCGCGACCTTTCCCGTGGGCGTGCGCGGCAGCGCGTCCACGAACTCGATGACCGCCGGCACCTTGAACCGCGCCAGCCGCGCGGCGCAGTGCGCGCGCACGGTCGCCTCGTCCAGGTCGGTGCCTGGTTCGCGCACCACGACGGCCTTCACGACCTCGCCCAGCCGCTCGTCCGGCGCCCCGACGACGGCGGCCTCCGACACGCCGTCGAGCTCGGCGAGCACCTGCTCCACCTCGTGCGGGAAGACGTTGAACCCGCTCACGATCACCACGTCCGACGAGCGGTCGACCAGGTGCAGGTCGCCGTCCGCGTCGAGGAAGCCGACGTCGGCGGTGCGGAACCAGCCGTCGGCGTCGGGTCCGCCGGCGCGGTCGGGCCAGTAGCCGGAGAAGAGGTTGGGTCCGCGGACGGCGACCAGGCCGGTGTCGTCGGCGGGGTCGTCGTCCCAGTCGTCGTCCTCGGCACCGGCGTCGAGCGGCTGCCCGTCGACGTCGACGAGCCGCAGCTCCACACCCGGCAGCACCCTGCCGACCGAGCCCGGCTTCGGCGGCCGGTCGAACGCGTTGGTGGCCACGACCGGGCCGGCCTCGGTGAGCCCGTACCCCTCGACGATCCAGTGCCCGGTGGCGTCGTGGAACGCCGCCAGCCACTCCCCAGGCAGGGGCGCGCCGCCGGACGTGCAGACGCGCAGCCCGGCCGTCGCCGCGCGCAGCCGCTCGCCGGGCAGGTCGAGCAGCGCCCGGTACATCGACGGGACGCCGCCCAGCGCGCTGATCCGCTCGCGGCCGAGCACGTCGACGACCGTCTCGGCGTCGGCGTTGTCGGCCAGCACGACGGTGGCGCCCGCCCAGCACGCCTGCAGCACCCCGGCGGCGAAGCCGAGCACGTGGAAGAGCGGCATCGTGAGCAGCACCCGATCCACGGGCGCCACGGGAGCAGGCCGCAGGGCCGCCGCCTGGGCCCGGTTGGCGAGCACCGCGCGGTGGGAGAGGCACACGCCGCGCGGGGTGCCGGTGGTGCCCGACGTGTAGATCAGGAGGGCGATGTCCTCGGGGTCGCCGGCGGGGGTGTCGCCGGGCTCCGCAGGCGGACCGCTCGGCGCGTCGGACGGGGGCGGGCCGAGCACCGTCGCGCCCACCGCGTCAGCACTCCCCACAGCCGCGTCGTCACCCTCCGCAGCCACCACGACCCGTGGCCGACAGTCCGCGAAGACGATGTCGAGCTCGCGCCGGACGGCCACCGGGCCGTACGGAACGGCCACTGCGCCGGCCCGCAGCGCACCCAGCACCGCCACGCAGAAGCCGGCACCGCCGGGCAGCCGGACCACGACCCGTTCGCCGGGTGCGGCCCCGGCTGCGCGCAACCGGGCCGCCTCGCCGTCCACGGCCCGGTCCAGTGCCGCCCAGGTGAGGGTGTTTCCGCTGGTCACGTCGATGATCGCGGGCTGGTCGGGGGTCCGGCCGGCCGCAGCCGTCACAAGATCGGCGATCCGCACGGGACGGCCGTCGGCGAGGGTCGGTGGCGTGCTGTCCACGGGGCTCCAGTGGTCGTCTGCGATGGCGTCCGGCACTCGGATGCGTCCGAGTCTTTCACGACCGACGGGCCCTGCGGAGCCCGTCGGCGGGCGGCATGCGACACGCCGACACGCCCAATTCGTTACGTTGACCGCGCGTAGTCGGCCGCTCACCGGAACCGATGCGCGTCGGGGCGCAACCGCGTGCCTTCCGACACCACCCCGCCCGTATGCTCCGCCGCTACAGACAGATCGACGCGACGACGCTCCGGGACGTCGCACTTACTCACCCGAGGGAGTGGCATGCAGCCTCTGTGCAGAGCACCGCGAGCCGACCCTCGGCGAGGTGTCCAGCACCCACGCGAAACCAGCCCGGAGTCATGACTCGTCCGATGCGACCGCACCGGCTTCTCCGTCCCGATGCCAGCACCGACACCACCCGTTCCCCGGCGGGTGGGGAGGTACCGATGACACCGACGACCGCAGCACCGGTCGGGCCGCCCCAGGGCTCGATCGGCTCGGCCCGGCAGGCGCTCCCCGGTGGCCCCGCGCTCCCCCGGCCCCGCACCGCCTACCCCACCAACGGACACCCCGGCGCGGGAGTTCCCCGACCCGACGCCGCCGCGTACGAGCACCCCGTCGAGTCGACGGTGACGTTCCCGCAGCCGAACCTGCCGGTCGACTCCCTCGACCACGGCGGCGACCAGCCCAGCGAGCCCGACGACGAGTCGACCGGCGGCTGGACGCTCGTCAAGGCGGCGCAGGACGGCGACATGGCCGCCTTCGGCGAGCTGTTCGACCGGTACTACGACGTCGTCTTCCGCTTCGTGCTGTTCCGGGTCGGCGACCGCACCCTCGCCGAGGACATCACCTCGGAGACGTTCGTCCGCGGGCTGCGCCGGATCAGCTCGGTCAGCTACATGGGCCGCGACATCGGCGCGTGGTTCATCACGATCGCCCGCAACCTGATCTTCGACCACGTCAAGTCCAGCCGCTACCGGCTGGAGCAGGCGACGAGCGACATCGTCGACCTGTCGCCCAGCACGAACGGTCCCGAGCAGCAGGTGCTCGACGGGGCGACGAACGAGGAGCTGCTGCGGTGCGTCCGCAAGCTCAACCCGGACCAGCAGGAGTGCATCCAGCTGCGGTTCCTCCAGGGACTCTCCGTCGCCGAGACCGCGCAGATCATGGATCGCAACGAAGGGGCGGTGAAGGCGCTGCAGCACCGAGCGGTGCGCCGCCTCGCCCAGCTCCTCCCGGAGGGGTTGCGATGAGGGGATCTCCCAATATCGACTCGGTTGCTCTGGTTGTTACAGGAGCGACGAATGAACGACTCGATGCGGTGAACGGTCCCCGGGCCGTAACCTGCGCGGCCGAGGTTCGTTGTGCGGGTGGACGAACAAGGTTCGGACGCCCGCGGCGACAGCACGCAGGCGCTCCGAAGAGCGCAGGACTGCAGTGAGGACGGCCAACATGCCCGCCGGACGGGGCAACGACGCAGAGCGGTTCGCCGCGGCGCTGGAACAGGGGCGATCCCCCGGGTACCACGCCGACGCCGAGCTCGCTCATGAACTCGAGATCGTGGCGATGCTGCGTGCCTCGGGGTCGGCCTACGCGCCGTCTCCCGATGCCAAGGCGCGTTCGCGGGCTCGGGTGCTGGCGGCACTCGCCGCCGAGAACGGGGCGGGAGAGCTCGCGCCGACGGCCATGGAGATGACCTTACCGATCTCCGACAGCCGCCTCGCACCTACCCCCCGTAACCGGTCGGACGCACTGCGTGACCAGGAGGAGGCGCCCGCGGAGATCACCTCCCGGATCGCGCCCATCGAGGAGCCGGCGTTCGAGGACGAGTCGTACGACTACGACGATTCCTACGACGACTCGTACGAGGACGATTCGTACGACGACCACGACGAGCCCGAGGTCGAGGAGCGCAGCTCCTCCGCCCACGGCGCCGTGCGCTCGCGCAGCGGCCGCCGCGTGGGGCGGCACACGATGCCGAGCCGGCCCGCCAGGCTGGCCGGGTCGGCCCGTCCCGGCCGTCGCAGCCGCAGCCCGTTGCGCCGCATCGCCGTCACCGCGTCCTTCGCGCTGCTCGCGCTCGTCGCCGTCGCGGGCGGCGGCATGTTCGCCAGCCGCGACGCCCTGCCCGGCGACACGCTCTACGGCGTGAAGCGGGTCGCGGAGTCGGCCGGCACTGCACTGACCTTCGACGACGCCGCGCGCGCCACCCGTCACCTCCAGCTGGCGAGCACCCGGCTCAACGAGGTCGAGCAGCTCGTCGACCACAAGCGCACCACGCAGGCCGACCCGGCGCTGCTGTCGGACGCGATCCTGGACTTCGACTCGGCCACCGGCGAGGGATCCACGCTGATCCTCACCGAGGACGAGGCCCACGATCCGGCGCGGCTCGCCGACCTGCAGGCCTGGGCGGCCGAGCAGGTGAGCCGCCTGTCCACGCTGCGGTCGGGCCTGCCGGTCTCGGCGCAGACCGAGGTCGACCACTCCATCGAGCTGCTCGACAAGCTGCGCCAGCGCGCCGCCGAGCTCGAGGACCGGGCGTCCTGCGAGGACGTCACCTCCGGGCACACGGACGACGTGGGGCCGATCCCGGCCACCACCGACTGCGACCCGTCGGCCGGCGACGACGACAGCAAGCCGTCGACGCAACCGTCCCGCAGCGGTGGCTCGGGTTCCGGCACGAGCGGCGGGCCCACCAGCGGCCCCAAGGGGCTGCTGCCCGGCCTCCTCGACGGCAGCTCGTCCCCGTCGGCCAGCAGCGACGACGACGACGCCACGGACGGCACGTCCAGCGCCGCGCCCACCACGTCGGCGTCGATCAACGTGCCGCTGCCCCTGCCGCTGCTGCCCCCGATCAACCTGCCGCCGCTGCTGCCGGGTGGCCGGGGCATCACCATCGGCTGAGCACACGGACCAGCCCGCCAGTTGAGGCCGTCGCGGTTCCACCGCGGCGGCCTCGACTGTTCGAGCGGCCGTTCGGACTACGCTGGACATCTCAGGAGCATCAGGTCGGAGGGGCCGCACGCGTGGCTGAAGCAGAACCACTCGCCGGCGCTGCCGGCGAGCCCGAGGGCACGGAGCGGTCACGCATCGCGGGCGAGGCGTCTGCAGCCGCCGCTGTCGCCACCAGTGACGTCGCCGAGCAGGGTCCGGCCGAGGCGCCGCAGGCCGACCTCACCGCCGCTGCGTTCTTCGATGTCGACAACACGATGATGATGGGCGCGTCGATCTTCCACTTCGCCCGCGGCCTGGCGGCGCGCAAGTTCTTCACCACGTCCGACCTGCTCGGCTTCGCGTGGGAGCAGGTCAAGTTCCGGGTCGGCGGCCGCGAGACCGACGTCGCCGGCCACCGCGACACCGCGCTGTCGTTCGTCGCCGGCCGCAACGTCGACGAGATCGTCTCGCTCGGCGAGGAGATCTACGACGAGCTCATGTCCGACCGGATCTGGGCCGGCACCCGCGCCCTCGCCCAGATGCACCTCGACGCGGGCCAGCGCGTCTGGCTGGTCACCGCCACCCCCGTCGAGCTGGCGCTCATCATCGCGCGCCGGCTCGGCCTCACCGGGGCGCTCGGCACCGTCGCGGAGAGCGTCGACGGCGTCTACACCGGGCGGCTCGTCGGCGAGATCCTGCACGGGCCGGCGAAGGCGCACGCCGTCCGCGCGCTGGCCGTACGGGAGGGGCTGGACCTGCGCCGGTGCAGCGCGTACTCCGACTCGGTCAACGACGTGCCGATGCTCTCCGCCGTCGGCACCGCGGTCGCCGTCAACCCCGACTCGGAGCTGCGCGACATCGCCAAGGACCGGGGCTGGCAGATCCGCGACTTCCGCACGGGCCGCAAGGCCGCCCGCATCGGCGTCCCCTCCCTGCTCGGCGCCGGCGCCATCGCCGGCGCCGTGGCCGTCGGGTACGCGTACCGCAAGCGCTGACGGGCCCGCCGCGCCGCGGTTCCGGCGCCCGCGAGTCGTGGCTCCGGTACCCGCGAGTCGTGGTTCCGGCGTGGGCGAGTCGCGGAAGTCATGACACCGAGATGCGGATTCCGGTCACGCGGCCAGGCCTCCCGGGATCCCCATCTCACCGTCGCGAGAGCTACGACTCGCGCGCGCCGGAACCGCGACTCGCCGGGCCAGGCGGCCGGTTCGGGGCGCGTACGTCTCGCACTCGCGCCGCCGGTTCCCCGTCGAGGGCGCGCAAGAGCTAACCGAGGAACACGTTCCGGCGCTGCGCGAGCAGCCGGTAGAGGGTGTGCTGGATGGTCTCGCGCACCTGGTCGGTGAGGTTGAAGACCGTCATGGGGTCGTCGGCCTCGGCGGGGTCGATGGTGTCGGTGCGGATCGGCTCGCCGAACTCGATGTACCACTTGGACGGCAGCGGGACCGCCCCGAGCGGCCCGAGCAGCGGGAACGTGGGCGTGACCGGGAAGTACGGGGCTCCGAGCAGCCGCGCGAGGGGCTTGATGTCGCCGATCTTCGGGTAGATCTCCTCCGCGCCCACGATGGACGCCGGGATGATCGGCACGCGGGTGCGCAGCGCCGCGGAGACGAAGCCGCCGCGGCCGAACCGCTGCAGCTTGTACCGGTCGCGGAACGGCTTGCCGATGCCCTTGAAGCCCTCCGGCCACACGCCGACGAGCTCGCCGCTGCGCATCAGCCGCTCCGCGTCGGGCGTGCAGGCGAGCGTGCTGCCGCCCTTGCGCGCGAGCACGCCGACGCCGGGCAGCCGGAACATCAGGTCGGCGCCCAGCATGCGCAGGTGGCGCTGCGCGGGGTGGTCGTCGTGCAGGGCGACGGCCGTCATGAGCGAGTCGACGGGCAGCGTGCCGGAGTGGTTCGCCACGACGAGGGCGCCGCCGACGTCGGGGACGTGGTGCATGCCGATCGTCTCGACGCGGAACCAGCTGCGGTACAGCGGCCGCAGCAGGGGCAGGAGGACGTTGTCGGTGAGGTCGACGTCGAAGCCGAACTCGTCGACCGCGTACTCGCCCTCCAGGCGCCGGCGCAGGAACTCCAGCGCGGACGCCAGGGTCTCCTCCCACGCGGCCGGTTCCGGCTCCGGCGACGGCTCCTCGTGCAGCCGGACGGGTTCCTCGGGCAGCGGTGCCGACGCCTCGGGGCGGCGGACGGTCGGTCCTGGGCCGCCGAGCCGCCAGCGGGTGCGGCTGCCCGAGTCGTCGGCGTGCAGCGGGATGACGCGGGCTCGCGTCTCCGTGTCGGTCACGTCGGATCCTCCACGTGAGCTGGAATGGTCCGTGGCCCGCGCCCGGGCCCGGCTGGCGGCGACGTTGCGGCGGCGTCGCTGCACGGCCGGATGTTCCGGGGTCATCGCTGACCCCCCACTGCGGTCAGGAGGCGGTCGACCTGCCGGCCGACGGTGATCCCGCGTTCGAGGACGAGCCGTTCGAGCGCCTCCACGCGGTCCGGCGGGATGACGGGACGCAGGGCGGAGCCGCTGACGAAGTCGTCGAACGCCTGGGTGGTGGTCCAGCGCGGGGTGAAGCCGAACTGGCGGCGCAGCCGGGTGGTGTCGACGACGCGGCCGAAGTTCAGCAGGCGCATCTGCTCTGGTGAGAAGTCGACGATGCGGGCGCCGCGGAACAGCTTGCTGACCGGGCCGACCGCGAGCCCCGGCACGGGCAGCGGGAGCCGGCCGGCACGGCGGATGGCCTGCGACAGCATGAGCACGCCGTCAGCGGCCACGTTGAACGCGCCGGGGATCTCCTCGCTGGTGGCGCGCTCCAGGACGGCCAGCGCGTCCTCCTCGTGCACGAGCTGCACGCGCGCGTCGTAGCCGAGGATGGTGGGCACGACGGGCAGCGCGAAGTAGCGGGTGAACACGGTGTCGATGTGCGGGCCGATGAAGTTGGCGAACCGCAGCACCGTGACGGAGACGTCGGGCCGGCGCCGGGCGAAGCCGCGCAGGTAGCCCTCGATCTCGACGGCGTCCTTGGCGTAACCGCCGGACGGCAGGTCCTTCGGCGTCATCGACTCGTCGAAGAGCGCGGGGTCGCGCGGGCTCGACCCGTACACGGCCGTGGTGGAACGCAGCACCATGCGCCGCACCGACGTGGCCTTCTGGCACGCGGCGAGCAGCTGCATCGTGCCGATGACGTTCATCTCCTTCATCGCGGTGCGGCCGCCCGAGCTGGCGGGGTTGGCCATCAACGCGGAGTGGACGACGGTGTCGACCGAAGCCCTGGAGATGATCTTCGAGATGAGCGGGTTGCGGATGTCGGCGCGCACGAACTCGGCGCGTCCCATGCGACGGAGCAGGTCACGTGACGGCGGAACGGTGTCGACGCCGAGCACGCGGTCGATGTCGGGGTTGGCGGCGAGCCGAGCAGCCAGATGGCCGCCGAGGAATCGGCTCACCCCGGTGACGAGCACGACGGATGGGGGCACGGACCACCCCTGCGAATCGGAAGAGGATGCGACGGGTGCCCGATGCTAGTCCCCGGGGCGACCCCCGGTCACTCGTTGCACGCGATGAGTGACCGGACGCACCCCGGGGCGCAGGCGGCTTACTTGCCGAGCTTGCGACGCTGCACGCGGGTCTTGCGGAGGAGCTTGCGGTGCTTCTTCTTCGACATCCGCTTGCGGCGCTTCTTGATGACGGAACCCATGCGTGACCTTCTCGATCTGCTTGCGGTACGACTGCGGAAAGGTGCCCCGCCCGTGGACGCGCGAACGCGCGCACGACGGGACGACGACCGGCTGCCCATCCTACCGGCAGGTTCCCGCCTGTCCGTCCGGGGCCGCGTCGTTGCGGTGACCAGCAGGGCTGGTGGCCCGCAGCCCCGCCAGCAGGATGGCGAGGGCGTAGCCGAAGTCGTCGGACACGGTGGCACCCGCGGCGTGCCGCTCGCGGAGGCCGCGGGCCATCAGCGGGAACGGGATCGTCTCGATCGCCGCGGCTTCCGCGGCGGGGCTGGGCCGGCCCTGGTCCTCGACGGCACGGCCGAGCACGAAGTGCACCAGCACGCCGGCGGCCCGGGTGGCATCGGTGAGGGGGAAACCCGCGCCGTGGAGGACCTCGACCACACGTTCGGCGAACTCACCCAGCGCGAACGCGACCGTGAGATCAGCGCCGATCGCCACCCGCGCGCCGTCACGGTGGTCGAGCAGCGCGGCGTGCAGGGCGGTCGCGGCGTTCTCCAGCCAGCTCAGCCATGAGCCGCCGGCGGGCGGCAGCCCGGCCACGACCGGTGCCACCATCGCGTCGGTCATGCGGTCGAGCAGCGCGCGCTTGTTGCTGAAGTGCCAGTACAGCGCGGGCGCCTGCACGCCGAGCTCCGCAGCGAGGCGGCGCACGGTGAGCTTGTCGAGGCCCTCCGCGTCCAGCAGCTCCAGCGCGACGCGCACCGCGTCCCGAACCTCGATGGGCATGCCGCCTCCTTGACGCTTTAACAAGTTAAGGGCAGCCTAGCGCTTAACTTGTTAAGGAGGCAGGGTATGGACAGCGACGTCATCGTCGTGGGGGCCGGACCGGTCGGGCTGCTGCTCGCCGCCGAGCTGCACCTCGCCGGGGCACGAGCCGTGATCCTGGAGCGACGGGACACCCCGTCCCAGGACACCAGGGCCCGCGGCATCGGCGTCCTCGCCACCGAGGCGTTGACCCGCCGCGGGCTCGGCCCGCAGCTGGCCGACGTGCATCGTCGGGGCACGCAGGACCTCGCGCGCGACCACGGCAGCACGCTCGGCCACTTCGCGAACATCCACAAGCTCGTCCCGGACCCGGAACGCCACGGCACCAACATCTGGCAGCCGGAGCTGGAACGCCTGCTCACCGAGCACGCCCTGCAGCTCGGCGTGCGGATCCTGCACGGTCACGACGTCGTCGGGATCGAACCCGACGCGGACGGAGTCACCGTCAGGACGGCGGACGGGGAGCTGCGCGCGCCGTACGTTGTCGGTTGCGACGGCGGCCGCAGCACGGTCCGCACACTCGCCGGGTTCGGCTTCCCCGGCAGCCCCGCGCTGCTGCGCACCATCGCCGCGAGGACGCGGTTCGTCGGTGACGTCCCGCCGTCGGGACGCTACGCCGCCGGCACGTTCCTGCACCGCGGCGACATGGCCGGTGTCATCGAGCCCGCTGCCGCCGCCGCCGACGGGCCGGTGACCAGAGCGGAGCTGGCCGCGGCCATCCGTCGGGTCACCGGCGCCGACGTCGTCGTCGACGACCTGCACGACGCCCGCCGGTTCAGCGACCACGCCGGCCAGGCCGACACCTATCGCCGGGGCCGGGTCCTGCTGGCAGGCGACGCCGCCCACGTCCACTCACCGAGCGGCGGACAGGGGCTCAACCTCGGGCTGCTGGACGCGACGAACCTGGGCTGGAAGCTGGCCGCCGTCGTGCGCGGCGACGCGCCGGAAGGCCTGCTCGACACGTACACGCGGGAGCGGCACCCGGCCGGGGCGGCGGTGCTGCGCAACGCCATGGCGCAGTCGGCGCTGCTGGCGCCCGGTGTCCACGTCGACGCGCTGCGGGAGATCATCGCGGAACTGATGGACATCCCGGCCGCGAACCGGTACTTCACCGAGCTGCTGTCGGCGGTGAACCTGCGCTACGACCTCCCCTACCCGGCCGAGGACCCGGCCGGACGGTACTGCGCGGACCTCGAACTCGTCGACGACGGCGGCGCGGTGTCCCGGCTGCACGAGCACGCGCTGTCCGGACACTGGTTGCTGCTGCTCACGCCGCCGATGCGGGCGCTCGCCGCCTGCGCGACCGAGCTGGTCGACGTCATCCCGGTGACGAACACCGATCCGCTCCTTATCCGGCCCGACGGCGTCGTGGCGTGGGCGCGTGGCGACC
Source organism: Pseudonocardia sp. CA-107938 (assembly GCF_050936315.1). Taxonomy (NCBI): domain Bacteria; kingdom Bacillati; phylum Actinomycetota; class Actinomycetes; order Pseudonocardiales; family Pseudonocardiaceae; genus Pseudonocardia; species Pseudonocardia sp. CA-107938. The sequence continues at coordinate 767,491 of NZ_JBNJNA010000001.1, forward strand.
GCGCGTCGCTGGGGACGGCGCTGAGCTGGTGGCGGAGCGAGGTGGGAACCCACTTCCCGGCGTCCCGTGTCACGATGGGTCACTGATCGGTCGCAGGGGGAGGGCACGTGCCGCACCGGAAGGGCAACGGACGGCAGCGTCAGCTCGGCCGGCGGCTGCGCCGCATGCGCGAGAACGCGGGCCTCACCATCGAGGCCGCCGCGATCGGGCTGGAGTTCTCCACCAGCAAGCTCAGCCGCATCGAGAACGCCGACCAGGGTGTCGACATCCACACCGTCAAGAGCATGCTCGACCTCTACGACATCGGCGGCGACCGGTGGGACGAGACCCTTCAGCTCACCCGGGACGCCAAGGAGAAGCCCTGGTACGCCGGGTACCTGGCACTGGGCGACTACGGCTACGTGGGCTACGAGGCGGACGCCGACCAGGTCCAGGACTGGGCACCGAACTACGTCCCTGGGCTCCTGCAGACCGCGGATTACGCCCGAGCGATGTTCTTGTCCGAGGTGATCGAACGCACCCCGGCCAGGGTGACGACCAGCGTCAAGGTCCGCGTGCTCCGCCAACGGCGCCTCACCGACCACGAGCATCCACTGCGCCTGGTGGCCATCACCAGCGAGAACGCTCTGCGCACGCCGTTCGGAGATCCAGCGATGATGCGAGCGCAGATCGCACACCTGATCGCGGCGTCCGAGCTGGCTTCGGTCACTCTGCAGGTGGTGCCCGCCCACACCGCGCCGCACGCGTCGCTGTCCTCGGGGTTCGCCGTACTCAGCTTCGGCAACCTCGGCGAGCCCGACCTCGCCTACGTCGAGCACTCGCTTGGCGCCAACTTCCTGGAGCGCGCCGACGACGTCCTGCTGGCCAGGTTGAAGTTCGACCAGCTGCGTACGATGGCGCTCACCCCGGCGGCGACGCTGGAGCTGCTGCGGGAGATCGCCGCGGCGATGTAGGAGTTCGGAGGACCACGCCATGGACGTCGAAGGACTCGCCTGGCGCACCAGCACCTTCAGCGGCGGCAACGGCAACGGTTGTGTCGAGGTGGCCCCGCTCCCCGACGCCGTGGCGGTGCGCGACACGAAGGACCGCACCCGCAGCCCGCACGTCTACTCCCGCGCCGCCTGGGCTGCGCTGGTGGCGGGGGTGCGCGCGGGGGACTACCCGGCGTCGAAGTAGGCGCTGCGCAGGTAGTCCTCGACCGCGTTGCGCGGAACGCGGAACGACCGTCCGACCCTGGCCGCGGGGAGCTCCCCGGAGTGCACCAGCCGGTAGACGGTCATCTTGGACACACGCATCATCGCCGCGACCTCGGCCACCGTGAGGAACTGCACCTGGGCGAGGTGGATCTCGGGCTGCTCGGACGCCATCCGGTCACCGCTTTCGGGTCTCACCGAGCCCGGTCGCTCGACCGGGTGCGGGCGTGCCAGGTGAGTCTAGCGGGGCCCGTGTGACGACCACGAGCGGCCACTCCACTCGGCGGAGGAGTCAAGGCGCGCGTCAGGGTGAGACGGGTAGTCCGATCGGGCCCCTGATCGTTCGGCCGTGGGTTCTAGTGCTTCGTGAGGGATGGTTGGTGCCCTTATCGGTGGATCCAGGCGTTCGCCGGCAAGGCGCCGGTCCGTGACTCGTACCTGGCGTACTCGAACGGGCCGGCAACGCCGCCGGCGGGCGGCTGGGCCGCCGAGAAGGGTGCCGACCGTCCCTCACGGAGCACTAGTGCTTGCCGAGCTCGACCGAACGGTCGCGGGCGGCCTCGATCGCGGCGATGAGTGCGGCGCGCACGCCGTGTCGTTCCAGCTCGCGGATGGCCGCGATCGTGGTACCCGCGGGAGAGGTCACGGCCTCGCGCAGGATGACGGGGTGGTCGTCGGACTCGCGCAGCATGCGGGCCGCGCCGAACGCCGACTGGACGATCAGGTCGGCCGCCACCGCGCGCGGCAGTCCCAGCAGGATGCCCGCGTCGATCATGGCTTCGACCAGGTAGAAGAAGTAGGCGGGGCCGGAGCCGGAGAGCGCGGTGACGGCGTCCTGCTGCGACTCCGGCACGCGCACCACCCGTCCGACGGCGCCGAGCAGCTTCTCCACGGTGGCCAGTTGCTCGTCGGTGGCGTGGGTGCCCGCGGAGATGGCACTCATCGCCTCGCCGACCAGCATCGGGGTGTTCGGCATGACCCGCACGACGGGGGTTCCGGCCGGCAGCGCCGCCTCGTAGAGCGCCGTCGGGAGGCCGGCGCAGAGGGACACCACGAGCGTCTCCGGGCGCAGGGCGGGGCCCAGCTCGGCGAGCACGGGGTCGATGTCCTGCGGCTTCACCGCGACCACGACGATGTCGGCCGTCGCTCCCGCCGTGGCGACGTCGACGGCCTCCACGCCGAGCCGGGCCGACAGCTCCTGCGCCCGCTCCGGGTAGCGCTCGGTGAACACCAGCTCGGCCGGGGCGTGCCCGGCGCCGAGCAGGCCCGCCAGCAACGCCTCCCCGATCTTCCCCGCGCCGACCACCGCGATCCGTGTCATGCGACGACGGTACTGCGCGCAGTCTCCACGCCGGCAACGCGTCGAGAACGAACTTGTGGTGATCAACAGGGCCTGTTGATCACCACAAGTTCGTTCTCGACGACTACCCCCGGGGAGCCAGGGCGAACTGTCGGGCCTGGCAGACGAGGCGGCCGGCCGAGTCGACGACCGTGACGTCGTTGTCGAACCGTTCGCCGCCGACGGTCGCCGACCGCGAGTCCAGCCGCAGCCAGCCCGGCGCCGGGCGGGCGCGCAGCAACGCCGTCAGCTGCACGGTGGGCGACCAGCCGAACCGGCCCAGCAGGTTGAACAGCGGCGGCGGCAGGATGTCGCCTGCGAGCAGCGCGAACAGCACGTCCGGCTCCTCGCCGAGGGGGCGCACCCAGCCCTGGACGATCGGCGGTCCGGCCTCCCCGCGGATGAACGCCATCGTCGAGCGCACGTACCGCAGCTCGCACGAGGAGGCGATGCCCTTCGACGCGCGGTCGTTGTTCGGCGCGAGGGCGTCCGGCGGCGGCTCGGCGGGCAGGTCCGGCAGCTCCGCCCAGTCCGGCTCCGCGTCGGGCAGCCGGCCGGCGGTGACGGACGCCGTCAGCATGGTCCGGCCGTCCTGCGCCATCCGCACGGCCGCCACGGACACGGTGCGCCCGAGCTTGACGACGTCCGTCTCCAGATCGACGGGGCCGGGGTCGGGCGCGCGGAGGAAGTCGGCGGCCACGACCAGCGGATCCGGCGCCGCTCCCGGCGCCTCGTCGGCCAACCGGGCCAGCGCGGCCTTCGCCATCAGCACCATGAGCAGGCCGCCGTGGGCCTTGGGACCCACCGTCCAACGCGTGCCCAGCTCGGCCCGGAAGCGTCCGGCGCCGACCGGTTCGACGTCGATCGCGCCGCTGAACGGCGGGGCCGTCGGTGGTGATCCCATCAGCGAGGTCTATCACCCGCCGGACGGCCGGTGCTGCCACCGGGGGCGGATCTCACACGACGACCGGGGCGCCGTCGGCGGTCGGCTGCAGGTGCAGGCGCGCGAAGAGCAGGGACTCCGCCAGCATGGTCGCCCGCTCGTAGCGGGTGCGGCAGCGGCGCGTGCTCACCTCCAGCACGACGACGCCGGCGAAGCCACGCTCGACCAGCCGCGCGCACACCTCCGCGCAGGGCTGGCCGCCGCGTCCGGGCGGCAGGTGCTCGTCACGCGGGCCACCGCTGCCGTCCGCCAGGTGGACGTGGGCGAGCCCGTCGCCCATGCGGTCGAGCAGCGCCAACGCGTCCTGGCCGGCCGCAGCCGTGTGCGACAAGTCCAGCGTGTAGTGCTCGTGCCCGACCTCGGTCGGATCGAAGCCCGGCTCGTACGGCACGGTGCGGACCCGGCCACGGACGACCGGGAACATGTTCTCGACGGCCACCGCCACGCCGGAGTCGGCGTCCGCGGCGGCGACCTCGTCCGCGAACAGCGAGGCGTACTGCCGCTGCCAGCGGAACGGCGGATGCAGCACGACCGTGCGCGCGCCGAGGATCGACGCCGCCTGCACCGACCGCCGCAGCCGCACCACCGGGTCGGCACCCCACACCCGCTGCGTCACGACCAGGCACGGCGCGTGCACCGCCAGCACCGGCACCCCGTAGGTGCGGGACAGCCGCTCGACGGCGGCCACGTCCTGGCTCGGCCGGTCGGCCCACACCATCAGCTCGACACCGTCGTAGCCCAGCTCGGCCGCCAGCTCGAACGCAGCCGCTACCGGCTCCGGGTAGACCGAAGCCGAGGACAACGCGACCGGCGGCCCGTTCACTTCCCCAGCAGGATGAGGACCACCGGCGACACGGTCAGCAGCAACCCGACGCCGACGGCCAACGCCGTGGTGCGGGTGTCGGTGGTGCGCAGCAGATGCCGGACACCGAGCACCAACCCGGCCGTGACCAGGATCGACGCGAAGATCGCGACCACCAGCAGGTCGCGCCAGAGGAAACGGAACGCCACCCACAGCAGCGCACCGGCGATGGCGCCGATGATCCACTGCGCGACGATCGCGCCCCACGACTGCGCGGCCACGGGCTCGTCGTCACGCTGCCGCCGGCGCGCCGGGCGCTCGTCGGCCTCGTCGTCGAACTCGTCCTCGTACTCGTCGAGGTCGTCGTCGCGATCGTCGTCGACATCGGCGCGACCGCCGCGGAGACCGGCGACTCCGCGGGCACGGCGAGGATCGTCGTCGTAGCCGTCGTCCTCGTCGTACTCGTCGTCGTACTCGTCGCTCTCGTCGTCGTAGTCCGCGTCGTAGTCGTCGTTGCGGTCGCGGTAGTCGTCGCGGTAGTCGTCCTCGTACTCGTCGTCGTAGTCGTCGTCGAGGTCGAGGGGCTTGCCGGCCTGCGTGGGCGGGCCGCCGTCGTCGGGGCGCTGGTCAGCGCGGGCACGCTGCCACGGCTCGGCAGCGGCGGGCGCACCGTTCATCGGGCGCGGCGGTGCCTCGGCCATCGGAGGGCGCTGCGGGCGGGACGGCGGGGCCATCGGCGGCGGCGGGGGCTCCGCGAACCGCTGCGGAGTCCGCTCCGGGATGCGCGGCATCCGGTCGGTCGGGATATCGGGGGGCCTCTGGTACGCCGACGGGCGGTGCGGCTCGGGCGCGCGGTACGGCGGGTCGTCCTGCGGGACGGGCTCGCGGAGGATGCGGCGGTCCGGCGCGGCGGGCGGCGCGTAGTCGTACGGCGGGCGGCTCGGCGGACTCGGGGCACTGGGGGCGCTCGGGGCGTAGCCGCCGTCGTAGGACTCGACGTCGTCGGGACCGTCGGCGGCCCGCCGCCGGCGGCGACGGCCGGTCGCTGCGCTGTCGCCGCCGTGGGCGGCAAGCAGCTCAGCGACCGTGCGCTGGCGGGGGTGATCGGTCTCGGAAGTCATCCGCTACACCGTGCCTGGTTTTCCGTCAAGGGGCCAAGAGCACTTGGGGCGTCGTGCGCCGAGCGGTCGCTCTGGGCCGTCCCATCGAGCAGATCGAGCCTGCGCAGGATCACCCCTTCGCGCAACGCCCACGGGCAGATCTCGAGCTCGCTCACGCCCAACGCCCGCATCGCGGACTCCGCGACGAGCGCGCCGGCGACCAGCTGGTGCGCCCGGCTCCCGCTCACGCCCTCGAGTTCCGCCAGGTCGGTCGAGGACATGCGGGTGATGAAGGAGGCCAGCTGGCGCAGGCCGGTGTCGCTCAAGGTGCGGCGCACCCGCAGGCCGGCAGCCGACGGCGCCGCACCCGTGAGCCGCGCCAACGACCGGAACGTCTTCGACGTGCCCACGGCCAGATCCGGTACACCGCGGCGGCGCAACCGCCGGGCGACCGGGGCCAGCTGCTCGTCGAGGTGGGCGCGCAGCGCGTCGATCTCCTTGCGGCCCGGCGGGTCGGCCGAGAACCACTCGCGGGTCAGCCGGCCGGCGCCGAGCGGCAGGGACGCCGCGGCGGCCGGGTGCTCGTCGACCCCCGTCGCGAGCTCCAACGAGCCGCCGCCGATGTCGAGGACCAGCAGCTGCCCCGCCGACCAGCCGTACCAGCGGCGCACCGCGAGGAACGTGTAGCGCGCCTCGTCGTCGCCCGGGAGGACCTGCAGGGAGATGCCCGTCTCGGCGCGGACGCGCGTCAGCACGGCGGCCGAGTTCGTGGCGTCGCGCAGGGCGGAGGTGGCGAAGGCGAGGAGGTCCGCGCACCCGGCCGCCGCGGCCGCGTCCCGCGCCCGCTCCACGGCCCCGATCAACGCATCCGCCCCGGCGGTGGTCAGCGCCCCCGACCGGTCCAGGTGCTCGGCCAGCCGCAGCTCACTCTTCTCGGAGGTCATCGGGGTCGGGTGGCCGCCGCGCAGCGCGTCCACCACGAGCAGGTGGACGGTGTTGGAGCCCACGTCGAGCACGCCCAGCCGCACGGGGGAACAGTACTCGGGGGGAGGCCCGGGGGCAGCGAGAGAAAGCACACCGGGGCAGGGGGTTTGCGGTGATCAAGGGCAAAATGTCGTTACGCGATCTTGAACAGCGACATTTCGCCCTTGATCACCGCAACTAGCACACGGCCGCCGATCTCGCCGGCGCGTCCTGCTGGTTGTCCACATCGGTGCTGGGTTGTCCACAGGTCCGCAACACTCCCACCGAACTCGCTTTGCGCGACCCACGCTGGGCCCATGCGATCACCCCTCCGCCAGTTGGCCGCGGCCCAGCACGGGGCCTTCAGCACTGCACAGGCTCTGCTCTGCTACTCACCCGGCGAGGTCAGGGCACGGCTCGCCGGAGGTCACTGGGTCCAGGTCTTCTCCGGCAGCCACCGGCTCGCCCGCGCCGAACCCAACGCCCGCCTCCGCACGTCCGCGGCCGGGCTGTCGCTGGGCCGGGAGGTGCCCGCGTGCCTGCACACGGCGGCGGAACTGCACGGCTTCGGCGTCCTGCTCGATCCCGTCACGCACGTCGCCGTCCCAGGTTCGGCTCCGCTCCTGCACCGCGCCGGACTGTGGCCGCACCAGCTCGCCCTCGGCGACGACGACCTCACCCGGCTGCGCTGCGGCATCGTCGCCACCACCGCCGAACGCACCGCCGTCGACCTCGCGCGAACACTCCCCCGCCTCGACGCGCTACCCGTGCTCGATGCGGCGCTGGCCGCTGGCGTCTGCACGCAGGAGTCGCTCGCCAGTGAGGTGAGCCGGCACGCCGGCCTGCGCGGAGTGCGGCAGGCGCGCGAGCTCGTCCCGCTGGCGTGCGAAGGGCCGGAGTCGCCGCCCGAGTCGCGGCTGCGGCTGCTCTGCCACGACGCGAAGCTGCCCCCGCCGACGGTCCAGCACCTCGTCACCGACGGACGCGCCCGCCGGTGGATCGACCTCGCCTGGGAGGAGGCGATGGTGGGCCTGGAGCACGACGGCGAGGTGCACGACGGCCCGGATCGTCGACGCTCCGACCGCCGGCGGCACAACTGGTTCCAGAACCTCGGCTGGACGATGTTCTACGCGACGGACGCCGACACGTACGGCGACCCGGCGCGATTGCTGGCTCAGGTGGCCGCAGCGGTGGGTCGTCGATCAAGGGCAAAACGTCGTTCCGCGTGATCGACTGGCGACATTTTGCCCTTGATCAACGCACGACCGCGCCGCCCCCGACCTCAGCTCTCGAACTTGTACCCCAGCCCCCGCACCGTGACGAGGTGCTTGGGTGTGCTGGGGTCCTGCTCCACCTTCGAGCGCAGGCGCTTGACGTGCACGTCGAGGGTCTTGGTGTCGCCCACGTAGTCGGCGCCCCAGACGCGGTCGATGAGCTGGCCGCGGGTGAGGACGCGGCCGACGTTGCGGAGCAGGTACTCCAGCAGGTCGAACTCCTTGAGCGGCAGCGGGACGTCGGCGCCGTTCACCGACACCACGTGCCGCTCCACGTCCATCCTGACGGGCCCCGCCTCCAGCACGCCGGGTGAGCCGTCGGCCTCGGCCGCGCCCTCGCCGCCGCGGCGCAGCACGGCGCGCACGCGGGCGATCAGCTCGCGCGCCGAGTACGGCTTGGTGACGTAGTCGTCGGCGCCCAGTTCCAGGCCGACGACCTTGTCGATCTCGCTGTCGCGGGCCGTCACCATGATCACCGGGACGGACGAGCGCGTGCGCAGCGCCTTGCAGACGTCGGTGCCGCTCATGCCGGGGAGCATGAGGTCGAGCAGCACGATGTCGGCGCCGTTGCGGTCGAACTCCTCCAGGGCGTCCTGCCCGGTGGTGGCGACGGCGGTCGTGAAGCCTTCCTTGCGCAGCAGGAAGGCCAGCGGGTCGGCGAAGGACTCCTCGTCCTCGACGATGAGCACCCTGGTCATGTCGTCCCTCCGATGGCGGCCGGTTCGGCCTGATCGACGGTGAGCGCGGCCGCGGCGGGGAGCCGCATCGTGAACGTGGATCCGGTGCCGGGGCGGCTCCACAACCGCACCTCGCCACCGTGGTTGGCCAGCACGTGCTTGACGATCGCGAGCCCGAGGCCCGTGCCGCCGGTCGCGCGGGACCGGGCCGGGTCGACGCGGAAGAACCGCTCGAACACGCGCTGCTGGTGCTCGGGGGCGATGCCGATGCCGCGGTCGGTGACCGCGATCTCCACCCAGTCGTCGACGAGGCGCCGGCTGACCGACACCGACGCATCCGAGCGGGAGTACGCGACGGCGTTCTCCAGCAGGTTCGACAGCGCGGTGACCAGCAGCTGCAGGTCGCCCTGTACCTCGAGCCCGCTCGGCTCGTCGACGGTGAACGCGATGCCGGCGGCCTCGGCGGAGAGCTTGGCGCGCGCCAGCGACTCGTTGACGACCTCGTCGATCTCCACCGTCTGCATCTCGGGGAGCCGTTCGGCGCCGGTGAGCCGGGAGAGCGCGATCAGCTCGGTGACGAGGTTGCCCATGCGCGTCGACTCGTTGAGGATCTTGGTGCCGAAGCGGCGCACCTCGTCCGGGTCGTCGGCCGCGTCCAGCACGGCCTCGGCGAGCAGGCCCATCGCACCGACGGGCGTCTTCAGCTCGTGGCTGACGTTGGCGACGAAGTCACGACGGGTGTTCTCCAGCCGCACCGCCTCCGACGTGTCGGCGGCCTCGACGACCGCGAAACCGTCACCGAGCGGGCGGACCTGCGCGAACACCGCGGACGGGCGGCGGCCGCGCCGATCGAGCGGCGAGAGGTCGACGGCGAGCGGGTTGCCGTCGCGCTCGACCCGCTCGGCCGCAGCGGCGGCGCGGCTGTCGATGCGGCCGTCGCCGACGAGCCCGAGCTCGACGGCGCGCGCGTTGTGCAGCACGACGTCGCTGTGCTTGCTCAGCACGGCGAGTCCCTGATCGGTGGCGTGGAAGACCCGCTGCAGCAGGTCCGCGATGGTGGGGCGGGGAGCGGGGGCGGCCGTGCGGGCCGGGGCGGCGGCGCCGCGGCGGGCGGTCCGGCGACCGATGAGGAACCCGATCACCAACCCGCACACCGCGAGCAGGATGCCGACCAGTGCGGTCATGTCGTCATCGTAAGCAGCAGGACCCGTCATCGATCCAGCTCAGACGGCCTGTCGTGATGCTGGTGACGTCCCTGAGCGGCAGTATTCGACGGCCGTTCACGCCACGTTCACCCGGAGGGGTGTCAGCGCCCCTGTGCGGCGACCGCGGCCGCCGCGGTGGCCGCCGCCTCCGGGTCGAGGTACTCGCCACCGGGCACCGTGGGCGCCAGCGCGTCGTCCAGCTCGTAGCGCAGGGGCATGCCCGTCGGGATGTTGAGCCCTGCGATGTCGGTGTCGGAGATCCCGTCGAGGTGCTTGACGAGCGCGCGCAGCGAGTTGCCGTGCGCGGCGATCAGGACGACCTTGCCGGCCCGCAGGTCGGGCACGATCGCCTCCTCCCAGTACGGGAGGAACCGCTTCACGACGTCCGCGAGGCACTCGGTGGCCGGCATGTCGGCGCCCAGCCCGGCGTAGCGCGGGTCGGCGTCCTGCGAGAACTCGCTGCCGGGCTCGATGGGCGGAGGCGGGACGTCGTAGCTGCGGCGCCAGAGCATGAACTGCTCCTCGCCGAACGCCTCCAGCGTCTGCTTCTTGTTCTTGCCCTGCAGCGCGCCGTAGTGCCGCTCGTTGAGCCGCCAGTCGCGACGGACGGGGATCCAGTGCCGGTCGGCGGCGTCGAGGGCGAGGTTCGCCGTCGAGATCGCCCTGCGCAGCAGCGAGGTGTGGACGACGTCGGGCAGCAGCCCGGCGGAGCGCAGCAGCTCGCCGCCGCGGCGCGCCTCCTGCTCGCCGGTCTCGGAGAGCGGGACGTCCATCCAGCCCGTGAACAGGTTCTCCGCGTTCCACACGCTCTCGCCGTGACGCAGCAGCACGAGGGTCGACATGGCGCCCACTCTGTCATCCCGACCGCGGGTCACGACGCGAAGGTCAGCGATGCCACTGCCGCACTCAGCCGCGCCTCGTACTCGGCCCAGTCACCGGCCGCCGTCGTCGCGGTGACGGCGAACGCCTTGCCGCCGTGCACGGTGAAGAGCTGCAGGTTGCGCAGGTCCAGACCGCGGGCGGCGTCGCGGTAGGTGCCGCCGAGCAGGTGCGCCGGGGTGCCGTCGGTGAGCGTGATCGGCTGGTCGGTCGTCGAGGTGTACGCCGTGAGGCCGGTCAGCTCGGAACGGGCCCCGGCCACCGTCTCCGCGAGCGGGAGTCCCGAGTCCACGACGAACACCGAGATCCCCGGGGTGAACGGCCCGGTCCGCGCCGTCGGGGAGAACAGCACCGCGATCCCCGAGTTGGAGCTGGTGCCCACCCGCCAGTCGGCGGGCGGCGTGATGCGGAACCGGCCGCCGGTGTCGGTGTACGGGGTGCCCAGGATGCCCGGGGCCGGGCTCGGCGGCGGCGCAGCGGTGGTCGGCGGCGGGCCGGGCGCGGCCGTCGGGCTGCCGGCGACGGTGCCCGAACAACCGGCGAGCAGCAGACCCGCGACGACGCCGATGATCGCCAGCAGCGGGGAGCGCACGAAGATCAGCCTAGGACAGACCGAGCTGCCGCGCGGGTTCCGTCGGGTCGGTGAACTCGGACGTGAGGCCGGTGCGGATCCGGTCGGTGATGGCGGTGAGCTGCTCGACCTGCTCCGGGGTGAGCCGGTCGAAGAGGTACTTGCGAACCGTGGCGACGTGCCCCGGCGCGGCCGCCGCGAGCACCGCGAAGCCCTCGTCGGTGAGTGTGGCGAAGGTCTGTCGGCGGTCGTGGTCGCACGTGTGCCGGCGGACCCAGCCGCGCTCCTCCAGCCGGGCGACCGCGTGCGACATGCGGCTGTGCGAGCTCTGCGTGCGCTCCGCGAGCACCCCCATGCGCAGGGTGCGGTCGGCGTTCTCCGACAGCATCACCAGGATCTGGTAGTACGCCATCGGCATACCGGCGTCGCGCTGCATCTGACGGTCGAGCGCGGCGTCCAGGAGCGACGTGGCAGCGATCCACGTCAACCAGGCCTCCCGCTCCTCCGCGTTCAGCCAGCGTGGCTCACCGTCGTCCATTCCAACGATCCTAACTGCGCAAACCCGGATCAACCGACGCGATAACCCTCGGCGGCGGAGAACCGGGCGGTGACGCCGAACCGGTCGGCGCGCACGAGCGTCTGCCGCCACTCGACCGGCCGGTCGGCCGCGAGGCCCAGCCGGTCGATGGTCAGCGCCGCGACGTCCGGGCCGATGCCGAGCATCCGGCGCTGCGCGGCGTCGGGGACGACGGCGCTGATCCGCTCGCTGCCGCCGGTGACGCGGATGCCGCAGCGGTTCGCGTACTCGGCGTAGAGGCCGGTGCGGCTGAAGTCGACCTCCAGCAGCGGCGCGGCGAGCTGCTCGGGCAGCCACACGCGGTCGACGGCGAGTGGGATGCCGTCGGCGAGCCGGAGCCGTTCGAGGTGGAACAGCGGCGTCGACTCCTCGAGACCCAGCCGGGCCGCCACCACCCCGTCGGCGCGCACGTCCAGGGTGTGGACGACGCTGCGCTGCACCTGCCCCGTCGCCTCGACGGCGGTGAACAGGCTGTACGGCTCGCCGAGCTGCTGCTCGATCGTGCCGGGCTCCGCTCGGCGCGGGGTGCGGCCGCGGCCGGCGATCACCAGGCCTTCGTCACGCAGCCGCCGGACGGCCTCGCGGACGGTGTGCCGGCTCACCCCGTACTCGGCGACCAACGCGAGCTCGCCGGGGAAGGACTCGCTGAACTCGTCGAGGTCGAGCCGGCGCCGCAGGTCGGCCAGCAGCTGTTCCCAGAGCGGACGGGCGCCCAGTCGGTCCAAGGGCTGGGCGGTCATGGGTTCACCGTACCGACGTGCGGAAATCCGGCGCAGGACGGCGGGATCTCGCTGGTCGCGCCCCGCTGTGATCGGCTTGGATCCCGATGTGGACTTCGCACAGACCCCCGAGCCGCCGTACACCGCGGTGATCTTCACGTCGCTCCGTACCGACGGCGACGACGGCTACGGCGCCATGTCCGCCGCGATGGCGGAGCTCGTCGTGCAGCAGCCGGGATACCTGGGCATGGAAGCCGCGCGCGACGGCCTCGGCATCACCGTCGCGTACTTCCGCGACGAGGCGAGCGCCCGAGCCTGGAAGAACGTGGCCGAGCACCGGGAGGCGCAGCGGCTGGGACGCGAGCGGTGGTACCAGGGCTACCGCGTGCGGATCGCCACCGTGACCAGGGACTACGGATGGGACCGGTGATCGGCGAGCTGCAGGTGCTGGTGCTCGACTGCCCGGAACCCACCGCGCTGGCGCGCTTCTACCAGGGCGTGCTCGGCGGCGAGGTGGACCGGCGGGACCGGCGGTGGGCGCTCAGCACCGATTGGTCGACGCTGCACCTCGACTCGGGTCAGGTGCTCGCGTTCCAGGGAGTGGCCGACCACCGGCCGCCCGTCTGGGGCGATCCCGCGCGACCGCAGCAGAGCCACCTCGACGTCGCCGTCCGGGATCTGGAGGCGGCGCACGAGGAGGTGCTGGCGCTGGGTGCCACGCTGCTGCACGCGCCGGCGAACGGGGTGTGGCGGGTCTACGCCGACCCGGCCGGGCACCCGTTCTGCCTGGTGCGGCACTGAGGTCAGGCCGCGCGCACCCCGCGCTGCCCGACGGCGCCGCGCAGGCCGACGCACCCGACGCAGCCGATGCAGTCCACGCAGTCGATGCACCCGACACAGGCGATGCAGCGCCGGCACCCGATGCAGGCGACGGACCCGATGCACTGCCGGATCCCGGCCGACAGGAACGTCGCGATGCTGGCCAGCACGCCGACGCTGCCGGACGTCGCGACGCTCGCGACCACGCCCGCGCTGCCGGACACGGCCACGCTGCCCACGACTCCCGCGCTGCCGGCGACGGCGACGCTGCCCGCGACACCAGCAGCGCCGGCGACGGCGATGCTCCCGGCGACGGCCGTGCTGCCCGACACCGATCGGCTCGCGACCACCGGACCGTTCGAGTCGGGGTCGATGACGGTGTCGGGGCGCAACGGGGTGACCGTGGCCCGCGCGTTCTGCTCCATGTGCGGAGCCTCCCGCACGGGCGGACGCCCCGCCACCCCCGGGCTCACTCGTACCAGGTGCCGAAGCTCCAGAGGTTGTCCTCGGGGTCGAGCACGATGAACTGCCGGCTGCCGTACTCGGTGTCCTCCGGCGCCCGCACCACCGTGGCTCCACCGGCGACGGCCTGCTCGAACAGCGCGTCCGGAGTGCCGGTGACGACGTGCGCACAGCCGTGGCCGATCCGCTTCGGGTCGCCGCCCTCGCCGAACATCACCCCGCCGACGGAGGTGCCGTCCGGGCCGGTGAACGTCAGCTCGGCGTGGACGAGGCGGTCGCCGTCGCGGTGCACGGCCCGTTCCGTGAAGCCGAACGCGCTGGTCAGGAAGGCGAGCGCAGCCTCATGGTCGTGGTAGGTGAGGGTGGTCCAGACTGCGGGAACGGTGGTCATGCGCCCACCCTCGCGGGTCGGGCCGCCGCCGTCTTGGACGAAAGGGAGGACGCCGTGGCCGAGGTGCTGCTGTTCCACCACGTGCTGGGACGCACCGCGGGGGTCGAGGCGCTGGCCGACGACCTGCGCGCCGCCGGGCACACCGTGCACGTGCCCGACCTGTACGGCGGTCGCACGTTCACCAGCATCGAGGACGGCTTCGCGTACGGACAGACCGTCGACCAGGCCGCGCTCGCCGACGCGGCAGCCGCCGAGCTGCCCGCCGACATCGTCCACGCCGGCATCTCGGCGGGCGTCATGCACGCCCAGCGACTCGCCCAGACCCGCACCGGCGCCCGCGGCGCCGTCCTGATCGAGGGCTGCCTGCCGCTGACCGGGGAATGGGCCGTCGGGCCGTGGCCGGACGGGGTGCCCGTGCAGATCCACGGCAAGGACGCCGACCCGTACTTCGCCGGCGAGGGCGACCTCGACGCGGCCCGCGAGCTCGTGGAGACCGTCGGACCCGACGCGGAGCTGTTCCTCTACCCCGGCGACGGGCACCTGTTCGTCGACCGCTCCCTGCCGACGTTCGACGCCGGCGCGACGCAGCTGCTCGTCTCGCACGTCGTCGAGTTCCTCGACCGGCTCTGACCGCCCGTCCCCGGCACTCTTACTCCCCCTGCTCACTCCTCCACGTTCAGGCGTCCAACCTGGGGAGCGTGGGCCACCGGTCGGCGGCCCAGGCCGGCCAGCTGTCGAACGGTGCTGGCGGCGGAGGCAGCGGGCTGCCGTCCAGCTCGGCGGGCGTGGGCGGCGTGAACGCGGCGAGGAACCGGTCGTGGTCGGCGTCGGTCATCGCGAAGGTCTGCTCAGGAGCCTCGCGCCAGCGCACCGTCGCCCGTCGCCTGCGCTCGTCCTCGGGGAGGGTCACGTGGTGCAGCTCGAAGTCCGCCCCCGCGAGCTCGGCGATCGCCCGCAGCGCGTACCGCTCCTCGCTCGACCAGCAGCCGAAGTCCAGGATCACCGAGCCGCCCACGCGCAGCACGTGGTGGGCGACCCAGATGAGCCGGCCCTCGAGAACGTCTCGCTTGTTCCCGAAGTCGACCCACCGGACGCCGAACAGCGGCAGCATCCACTCGTCGGGCGTCAGCCGCAACGCCCCGGACGCCCGCTCCAGCTCGCGGGCGAGGCTCGTCTTGCCCACGCCGGGCAGGCCGACGGTGAGGTGCAACGTCGGCCCGGCCGCAGCGGTGGTCAGGCCTTCGCCGCCTCTCGCGCCCGAAGGTCCTTGCGCAGGATCTTCCCCGACGCCGACTTGGGCACGACGTCGATGAACTCCACCCGGCGCACCTTCTTGTGCGGCGCGATCCGGTCGGCGACGTACGTCATCACCTCGTCCTCGGTGAGGTCCTCCGCACCCGGCTGCTTCACGACGAACGCCTTCGGGATCTCCTCGCCGTCGTCGTCGCGCACGCCGATGACGGCGGCGTCGGCGATCCGCGGGCTGGTCAGCAGCAGCGCCTCCAGCTCGGCCGGCGGCACCTGGTAGCCCTTGTACTTGATCAGCTCCTTGACGCGGTCGACGATCGTGTAGACGCCGTCCTCGGTGACGACGGCGACGTCGCCGGTGTGCAGGAAGCCGTCGGCGTCGAGCGTGGCGGCGGTGGCCTCGGGGTTGTTGAGGTAGCCGCGCATCACGTTGGGGCCCTTGACCCACAGCTCGCCGCGCTCGCCGACGCCGACCTCCTGGCCGGTCTCGGGGTCGACGAGCTTGCACTCGACGTTGGGGATGGCGACGCCGACGCTGTTCAGATCGACCTCGCGGTCGGCCGGGTGGGTGTGGCTGACCGGGGAGAGCTCGGTCATGCCGTAGCCCTGCAAGACCTTGCAGCCGAGCCGCTTGGCCACGGCGTGGCCCAGCTCGGCGTCGAGCGGCGCGGCGCCCGAGAAGATCGTCTCGATGCAGGAGACGTCGAACTGGTCGACCAGCGGGTGCTTGGCCAGGAAGACCGCGACCGGCGGCGCGATGTAGACGTAGTCGACGCGGTGCTCGGCGATGACGCGCAGGAACTCCTGCGGGTCGAACTTCGGCATCGTGACGACGGTGCAGCGGTTGTGCAGCCCGTTGTTCATCAGCACGGTCATGCCGTAGATGTGGAAGAACGGCAGCACCGCCAGCAGCCGGCGGTCCGGCGTCAGGGTGATCACCGGCTCCACCTGGCAGAGGTTCGCGACCAGGTTGTAGTGGGTGAGCACCACGCCCTTGGCGAGCCCGGTCGTGCCCGACGAGTACGGCAGCACGGCGACGTCGTCGTGCCCGACCTCGATCGCGGGCGCTGCCGCGTCGGTGGCGGCCAGCTCGGCGAGCGACGTGCGTCCCTCGGTCGCGTCGAGGGTGATGATCGCGTCGTCGGCGATGCCGACCTCGGCCGCCGCCGCGCCGGCGCGGTCGAGGAACGGCGAGACCGTGATGATCATCCGGGCGCCCGAGTCCTTCAGCTGGTGCACCAGCTCGGACGCGGTGTAGAGCGAGTTCGCGCTGGTCACCGTGGCGTTCGCGCGCAGGATGCCATGGAACGCCGCCACCCAGTACGGGTTGTTGGGCGCGAAGAGCGATACCACGTCACCCTTGCCGATCCCGCGTGCCGCCAGGCCGGCCGCGACCTTGTCGACGAGCCCGTGCAGCTGGGCGAACGTGATCGCGTTCCCGCTGCTGCCGTCGATCAGCGCGGGCGCGTCCGCACGGTCCCCGAAGTCGGTGAACAGGAACTCGTAGAGCGTCGACTCAGGGATCTCGACGTCGGGGTAGGTGCTGCGGAAGGACACGGGACGCGCTCCCTTGCGGACGGCCGATCGGGTCGGAACATGCTACGGACATCCGATCACCGAGCCGACCTGCGCGTAACACCCGGACGAGTTAGTCCGAAAGGGTTGTCCCGGCCCGCGGCTGCTGCGATCGTGTCACGAGCCGCAGGCCGGGTGCGGGTCGTCGCCCCCTCCTCGACCCGCGCCAGGCCGGCACGACGCCCCCGATCGTGCCGCCCTACGCACGGCCGTGGCTTCGGCGGGGCGGTCCGGGACTACGAATCCCCCTCGGTTCCCGGGCCGCCCTGACCGCCGGCCAGCGCCGGTGTCGCGCGTCGCGGCCGGTTGCGCCGGATCGCCCAGACGATCCCGACGATGATCGCCACGACGGGCAGGTACGGCAGCAGGAAGCCGAGCACCGCGCCGGCCACGATCGCGACCCGGACCAGGCTGTTCCAGCCGGCCGCGATGCCCGAGAGGAACCCGGGGGTGTCCGACGGCGGCGGCAGCGCGTTCGGGCCGTTGATGCTGATGGTGAGGGTCGACAGCGCCACCTTGCCCTTGAGCGCGGCGAGGCGGTTCTTCAGCGAGTCGAGCTCGCCCTCGCGCTGCGCCAGCTGCGACTCGATCGACGCGATGTCGCTGATCGACTCCGCCCGCGCGAGCAGCAACCGCACCCGGTCCACGCTGGCCTGCTGGCTCGCGACCCGGGCGTCGAGGTCGACGACCTGGTCGGTGACGTCGGTGGCCTGGCTCCGCCGCTCGGTGACCGTGCCGAGCGCGGCCACCTGGTCGATCACGCGGTCCAGCGCCGGCGCCGGCACCCGCACCGTCAGTGAAGCGCCGCTGCTGCCGTACTCGTTCTCGTTCGCGATCAGGCCGTCGGCGGTCTGCGCGATGGCCCGCACCTGGCGCACGGCGCTCGACACATCCGCGGCGTCGAGGCTGAGCGACGCGTTGCGGACCACCGACCGCTCGGTGCCGATCGGCTGCGCCGGCACGTCCGGCGGAGCGGACTTCTCCGCCGGCGGCGCCATCGCCGGGGCCGGCCCGGCCAGCGTGTCCGCCTGCCCGGGTGCCGCGGCGACCCCGCGTTCCGCCGCGGCACCCGAAGACGACGACGCAACCGAACCGCCGCCGCACGAGACCCCGGCCACCAGCACGATGGCGGCGGCCCCCATAGTGGCCGCGAGCCGGTACCGACGCACAACCATCTCCGCCTCCCCGTGTTCCCCCCGGTGGCCGGGGATCTCGAACGTGAGACGGACCCTCTACCGAACCGGTTGCACGGGTTCGGAACTAATTCTCGATGAGGTGCTCGAAGGCCTTCAGGTTCGCCAGCGACTCGCCGCGATCGGTGCGCCACGCCCACTCCCGGCGGATGGACGTGGCGAACCCCAGCTCCAGCAGGGTGTTGAAGTCGCCGTCGGCGGCTTCGAGCACCTGGCCGAGCACCCGGTCGAGCTCGGCGGCGTCGAGCGCGGCGAACGCGATGCGGCCGATCAGGTGGATGTCGCCGATGCGGTCCAGCGCGTAGCGCACCCCGTACAGGCGGGCGTTGCGCTGCAGCAGGAAGCGGTAGACGCCCTCGTGGTTCTCGTCGGGCTTGCGGCACACGAACGCCTGGACGAAGACGGCGTGCTCGCGCACCAGCACCCAGCAGTTCGTCTGCAGGCGGGCGGTGCCGGGCAGGGTGACGAGGAACTGGCCGGACTCGCGGCGCCGGAAGTCGACCTCCAGCTCGGTCAGCGCCGCGTCGAGCTGCGCGTCGAGATCGTTCACGACACTCCTTCGCTCTGGCGGGTGCGGAACTCCGCGGCCGCGTCGACGTAGGTCGCGAGGAGGCGGTCGACGGTGTGGTCCCAGGAGAACGTTCCGGCGTGCGCGACCGCGGCGCGGGCAAGGACGTCGCGGCGGTGCGTGACATCGGCGAGCGCGTCGGCCCACTGCGCGCTGCCGTGGCCGGCCACCAACAGCCCCGTCCGCCCGTCGACGACGGCCACGGGGAGCCCGCCGACCGCAGCCGCCACCACCGGTGTGCCGCACGCCTGCGCCTCCAGCGCCACCAACCCGAACGACTCGTTGTGGCTCGGCACCGCGACGACGTCGGCGGCGCGGTAGACGTCCACCAGCGCGGCGCCGGCCTGCGGGGGCAGGAAGCGCACGACGTCGGTGATGCCCAGCCGATGGGCCAGCTCCTGCAGCGACTTCGGCTCGGCCAGCCCGCTTCCCGACGGGCCGCCGACGACCAGCACGACCAGCCGCGCCCGCAACCCCGGATCGCGGACCAGCAGCTCCGCGGCCGCACGCAGCAGCACGTCGGGGGCCTTGAGCGGCTGGATGCGGCCCACGAACGTGAGCACGACCGCGTCGACGGGCAGGCCGAGCGCGGCACGCGCGGCGCTGCGGTCGCCCGGGGTGAAACGGTCCAGGTCCACGCCCGGCGGGACGGTCACGGTGCGCCGCGGATCGGCCCCGTACAGCTCGACGAGCTCGCGCGTCTCCTCCGCGGTGTTCGTGATCAGGCGGTCGGCCTCCGCCACCACCTGGTCCTCGCCGATGACGCGCACCATCGGCTCCGGCTCGTCGCCGTCGGCCAATGCGGCGTTCTTCACCCTGGCCAGGGTGTGCGCGGTGTGCACGAGCGGCACCCCCCAGCGGTCGCGGGCCAGCCACCCCACCTGGCCCGACAGCCAGTAGTGGGAGTGGATCAGGTCGAAGTAGCCGGGATCGTGCCGGGCCTCCGTGCGCAGCACCCCCGCCGTGAACGCGCACAGCTGGCTGGGCAGATCGTGCTTCCCCAAACCCTCGAACGGGCCGGCCGCCACATTGCGCACCCGCACCCCCGGCACCATCTCGACCACCGGGTCCAGCTCCGACGACGTGGCGCGCGTGAACACCTCCACCGCGACCCCGCGCTCGGCCATCCGGCGTGACGTCTCCGCGACGTACACGTTCATGCCGCCGGCGTCACCGGTGCCCGGCTGCTCCAGCGGAGACGTGTGCACCGACAGCACGCACACCCGTCGAGGAAGGGAACCCACGCCCGCCTGTGTAGCACGGCCTCACGGCCGTCACCCCTCGGACAGGCAAGTACCACATCGTCCGCGAACCCGGCCAACTCGCCCACCCGAGAGGGCCAACTCGCGGTCCCGAGCGGGACAACTCACCGTCCTTCCCTGGGCAACTCGACGTCCCGATCGGGGCAACTCGCACGGGACCCACCGCGAGTTGCCCCGGCCGGGACCGCGAGTTGCCCGGGCCGGGACCGCGAGTTGCCTGGGTCAGGACCGCGAGTTGCCCGGATCGGGACGGCGAGTTGGTCGGGTCAGGCGGCGAGGAGGGCAAGGAGGGCGCGGATCGGGTCCTCCGCGTGCCAGGTCGCGTCGGCGCGCCACACCGGGACGCGGCGCCGCGTCTGTTCCGGTCGGGTGAGCTGCACCCACAGCTCGTCGTGCACGACGAGCTCGCCCGCCGGGACGTCGACGCCGAGCGTGTCGCACGTCACCACGATCTCGGGCAGGGCGCGCCACGGGGTCGGCGTGCCGGCGCCCTCGACGGAGCCGGCGACGACCGCGCTGGCCAGCGGCAGGTCGAGCAGCTCGGCCAGTGCCTCGGGGTCGCCGCCGATCACCAGCTCACCGGCCGGGAGCACGGCCGCGGGCCACGGCTCGTCGAGCACGACGGCGACATCGACATCGGCGACCGACCCGTCGAGCGCCCGCACCCGGTCGGGCAGCGCGAGGTCGTCGGCGTCGACGTGCCCGGCGGCGACGGCGTCGGCGAGGGCGGCGTGCGCGGCCGAGGTGAGTGCGGCGTCGGGGGTGCGGGCCGGGTCGGCGAGGCGTTCGAGCAGGTCGTCGGCCGCGTCGCGGTCGTCGACGGCGAGCCCGGCGCGGACCCCGCACGCCACGAGGAGAGCCTCGTCGACGTCCGCGGGGACGGGGTCGTACAGGCCGGACAGCTCCGTCGCCGAGGCCAGCCGCCAGTGCGCCGGTCGCTGCCCGCCGAACCGGGCGTGCCGGGCCAGCCACCAGCCGGCGTGCCCGCCGGGCAGGAGCACCGCGGCGCGGGTGCCGCGGTCGGCGCTGAGCACAGCGAGCGCGGCGGGCCACGCGTCGTCCGCGACGAGGTCGAGGTCGCGCACCGCGAGCACGCGGGCAGGCGGCTCCGGCGCGGCGTCCCACCACTCGTCCTCGCCGTCGAGGTCGTGGTCGGGGCCGGTGGGCTCCTCGTCGACGACGACGGTGAAGCCGTCGAGCACGCCCACCGCGACCAGCGCGGCCCGCGACACCCGGCCGGCCAGCTTCGGGTCGACGGCGTCGACGGGCACGTCCGGCGCCAGGAGCGGGCGCAGCGCGGCGTCGGGCAGCATCAGCTCGTCGGCGCGGGCGGGGCGGCCCTCCTCGTCGGGCAGGGCGAGCGCGCGGAAGCCGTCCGGCGCGGTGCCGACCCGCTCCACCACGCCCAGCACCGCCTCGGCGAGCGGGAGCGGGTCGAGGCCGGCCTCCGCGTCGTCCAGCGAGCGCTCGACGGCCTCGGCCAGGGCGGGGTGCTCCAGCAGCGCCGCCGGCTCGGCCGGCACGGCGCCGAGGCGCGCGAGCAGCGGATGGGTCAGCGCGGCGACGTGCAGGCCGGGCAGTCCCAGCGCCGCGACCGGGCCGACGACCGCGGCGTCCGACTCGTCGGGCGGCAGCAGGACGGTCGCCGGGCCGGCAGCGATGCGATCCGCCGCGAGCGGCACGGGCAGCGCGCGCAGCTCGTCGACCAGGCCGGGCACGTCCTCGGCGGAGCGCGCCAGCTCGGTGTACAGCTGCGCCCACCACGCGGGCGGCTGCTCGGGTCCGAAGAGCCGCTCGACGAGCTCGGCCGCGCTGACCCGGCGCACCCCCAGCTCCGCGAGCGGCGCCGGGTCGGCGACGGGCAGCACGATGCGGTCGAACCCGGCCTCGGCGAGCAGCTCGACCATCCGCGGATCGGCGCCGGGGACGTCGAGCCACTCGGCCCGGGCCGGGGCCAGCTCGCCACCCGGAGCGGGCAGCCACGCGGCGGTGCGGAGGCCGGCGAGCAGCAGGTCCCGCAGCCGACCGTCGAGCGGCGAGCGCGGGAAGCCGCGCTCGGGCACCAGGGCGAGCCGGTGCTGCGGCGCGGTGGCGGCCACCAGCTCGAGGTAGGCGGCGACCGCGCCGGCCAGCACGACATCGGTGGCGCGGCCAGGCCGCACGCGGCGGCGGTCGGGCTCGAGCGGCAGCGTGGCGATCAGGCGGGCCGGCAGCGACAGCCGCTCGGTGGTGGCGGTCGGCGCGTGCGCGACGTCCTCGCCGAGCGGGAGCGGCACCCCGTCGGCGTCGACGGGCAGTGCCCACGTCACCGTCCAGCGAGCGCGTTCGCGCTGCTCGGCGGCGCGGTCGCGGTCTGTGGCGGCGAGCTCGCCGGAGCTGCGGACCAGCCGCCAGTGCCGGTCACCGATCGTCACGCGATCGTCCCCGGTGCGGCGCACCGGCTGCCCGTCGATCTCGATCTCGACGAGGCCGGGCAGGGCGAGCAGGAGGTCGGCGGCGGTCGCGCGGGCCCGTTCGAGCAGGTCGGCGGCGTCGAGGCCGGGGCGGAGCGGCAGCCGCACCTCGGTGCCGGCGATCGGTGCCTCGTCGGTGGGCCACACCAGCCGCAGCACGGGCGGCGCGTCCCGGCGGGCGAGCTCGGCCGCGGCCACCGGGATCGTGGCGACCTCCGCGCGGGTGCGCTCGGCGGAGAACGCGACGCCGCCGCTCGGGCTCACGATCCGCGGTGCGTCGCTGATCGCGAGCACCGCGGCGAAGCCGACGCCGAACCGGCCGACCGAGCCCTCGTCGTCCCGCTTGGCCGACGCCCGCAGCGACGCCAGCGCGGCCACCCCGGCCGCGGTGAGCGGCGCGCCGTTGTTGGCCACCCGCAGCTCGCCGTCCACGACGGCCACGCGCAGCGACGTGGCACCGGCGTCGGCGGCGTTCTGGGCCAGCTCGACGAACCAGGTGTCGGCGTAGCCGCCAAGGACCAGGTCCTCCTCCGCGTTGGCGTCCTCGCGGAACCGCGTGGGCGACTCCGCCCACGACCGCAGCACCGCAGCACGCAGCGCGGCGGTGCCGAAGGGATCGTTCAGGAGGTCACCTTGGCCGGGTCGGGCACGAGCTCCATGTCGACGCCGTCGTCGTAGACCAGCTCGGCGACCGCCACGGGGGACGTCTGCTCCACCTGCACGTCGGAGTGCGCGCCGCAGCCGAACCCGACCTCGACGACCGCGCCGTCGGCGGGAGAGTAGGCGTTGCCGCAGACCCCGAACGCCGCGCGCAGCGACCCGGCCAGCGGCAGGAAGAACCCGCAGGTGCCGCACCGGCCGGGCGCGGAGCGCGCCATCTCGGAGCCGGGGCCGTGCGGGCCGTCGTGCCAGCGCGCCGCGGCGTCCTCCCGGCCTTCGCGGGACAGCACCCGCGCCCGGCCCAGGCCGATCTCCGTCGCGACCTCCTCGACCGCCGGATCGTCGCTCTGCACGTAGCCGGGCACGAGGCGGGTGTCGTCGGGGCTCATCGGCAGGAGGTCGCCGACGCCGAGGTCGCCCGGCCGGATCCGCTGCTCCCACGGCACCCACGCGGGCGCCACGAGCGCGTCGGCACCGGGCAGGAGGACGACCTCGCTGACCGTGACCGGGTCGCCGCCGGCCAGCGTGACCGACCACCGCCAGCCGCGGTAGCCGACCTGCTCCGCCGCGAACTGGTGGGTGACGGCGCCACCCTCCTCGACGATCACGTCGAGGTGCTCGCCGACGGCGGTGGCCGCGGCCGTGACCCCGAGATCGGCCGCAGCATCCTCGACGGCCGCGGCCCGCGCCTGCTCCACCGCAGCGGTGAGCACGGCATCGGGTGAGGTGTCAGAGGCGGGAGGCACGGCTGGATTGTGCCACCCTCTCCGAGGTGCGACCCAGGTCGGTGGCCCCGCTCGTGGCCGTGGTGCTGGCGGTCGCCGGGTGCGCGCCGGCCGACGACGGGGCCGAGCACCTGCGCGTGGAGGTGCTGGCCGAGCAGCCGCACGACCCGACGGCCTTCACCGAAGGGCTCGAGCTCGCCGACGGCGTCGTCTACGAAGGGACCGGACTGGCCGGGCACTCGCAGCTGCGCGAGCTCGACCCGGCGACGGGTGCGGTGCGCCGCGCCGCCGACGTGCCCGACGGCCTGTTCGGCGAGGGCGTCACCGTCGTCGGCCCGCGGCTCTGGCAGCTCACCTACCAGGACGGCGTCGCGCTGGAGTGGGACCGCGCCACGCTCACGGTGCTCCGGCGGGTCCCGATCACCGGCGAGGGCTGGGGCCTGTGCTTCGACGGGCGACGCCTCGTGCGCACCGACGGCACCGCGCAACTGCGCTTCCACGACCCCGCCACGTTCGCCGAGACGGGCAGTGTCCCCGTCACTCTGGACGGCGAGCCGCTGCCGGAGATCAACGAGCTGGAGTGCGCCGGCGGGCGGGTGTGGGCGAACGTGTGGAGGACCGACCGGATCGTCGCGATCGACCCGGCCGACGGCCGCGTCACCGCCGTCGTCGACGCGTCCGGGCTGCTGCGGGCGGCCCAGCGCGTCGGGGTCGACGTGCTGAACGGGATCGCGGCCGTCGCTCCTGGGGAGTACCTGCTGACCGGCAAGCTCTGGCCGACGAGTTTCCGGGTGCGGTTCGTGGCGCGGTAGCGCGGCCCGGGGTGGGGTTGATCATGGGCAAAACGTCGCTGCCGGAGATCGACCAACAACGGTTTGCCCATGATCAACGCAACTCCCGCCCGGCCGGCCGCGGCCCGGCGCCGGCTCGGTGATCAAGGGCAGAATGTCGTTCTGGATCGATTGACCGACGACCTTTTGCCCTTGATCACCGAACCCCCGTGCAGGCCGCTGAGGTGCACCGGATCGGGGTCCGGACGTGGGTGCGTCGAGCCCGGCGAAGAGGCCCGCCGATGGGCCAGAATGGGGAGGTGCCCAGCCAGCAGCCACCCGGACCGCGCCGCAGGCGCCGGTCCTGGCTGCCCGGCACCGCGGCGCCCCCGCCGGCCCAGGAGCCGAAGCCGCCGACCCGGCGCCTGCCCGTGCCGGAGCGCGACTGGTCGGATCCCACCGAGTACGCGCCCCGGCGGCGCTACCCGTGGCACGACGACCCCGACTACGACCCGGCCGCGCACCGCCGCCTCCCGCCACCGCAGCAACCGTGGACGCCGCCACCCGGCATCCCCCGCCAGCCGCCTCCCCCGCCGGAGCCGCCGCCCGAGGAGCCGACGGAGGAGCGTCCTGGCCCGAAGATGCCGCGGAAGCTGACCGTCACGCGCGTGGCGGCGATGCGCAGCCGCCAGATCACGCAGAACGGCATCCGCGCCTTCCACCGCGCCACCACTGCGGACGGGGCCGACCGCTCCGGGCTCACCGCGCTGACCTACACGAACATGTTCGACTACGCCGTCGACGCCGCGGTGGCGGTCGCGCTGGCCAACACGCTGTTCTTCGCCGCCGCGACGGCGGAGAGCAAGACCAACGTCGCGCTCTACCTGGCGATCACGGTCGCGCCGTTCGCGATCGTGGCGCCGGTGATCGGGCCGCTGCTCGACCGCCTGCAGCGCGGCCGGCGGGCCGCGATGGCGGTGTCGTTCGCCGGGCGAGGCGTGCTCGCCGTCGTCATGGCGCTGAACTTCGACACGTGGGCGCTCTACCCGGCGGCACTGGGCGCGATGGTGCTGTCGAAGTCGTGCACGGTGCTGAAGGCCGCGGTCACGCCCCGGGTGCTGCCGAGGGCGATCACGCTGGTCACCACGAACTCGCGGCTGACGGCGTTCGGGCTGGTGTCGGCGGCCGTGTTCGGCGCCCTCGCCGGCGGCGTGAGCTGGCTGTGGGGATCGGCCGGGGCGCTGTACTTCACCGCCGCGCTGTGCGTGGTCGGCGTGTGGTTCTGCCTGCGCATCCCGCGCTGGGTCGAGTCGACGGCCGGCGAGGTGCCCGCCACGGTCGCGCTGCACCGCGGCAAGACCCCGATGAGCCACGCCGTGGTGGTGGCGCTGTGGGGCAACGGCGCGATCCGCGTGCTGACCGGGTTCCTCACGCTCTTCGTCGCGTTCGTGGTGAAGGCCCAGCCCGGGATCGACGCCGGCACCCAGCTGTCGCTCATCGGGCTGGTCGGCAGCGCAGCCGGGCTCGGGGCGTTCGCCGGCAACTTCGCCGGCTCCCGCATGCGGTTCGGCCACTCCGACACGGTGATCGTGTGCTGCATCGCGGCCGGCGTGGCCGCCACGGTGACCGCGGTGTTCCTGCCCGGCATCGCGCTCGCCGCGGTCGTCGCGCTGGTCGCCGCCAGCACGAGCGCGCTGGCGAAGGTCTGCCTCGACGCGGTGATCCAGCGCGACCTCCCCGAGGAGTCTCGGGCGTCGGCGTTCGGCCGGTCGGAGACGGTGCTGCAGCTCGCGTGGGTGTTCGGTGGCGCGCTCGGCGTGCTCCTGCCGCACGACGGCTACCCGCTCGGGTTCGCGATCGTCGCCGCCGTCGTCGGGCTCACCGGCGTGCAGACCGGGCTGGTCGCGCGGGGCCACGCGCTGCTGCCGTTCCTGCGGCACCGGGCGCCCGACACCGGCCCGACCGCCCGGGTGGGAAGCTGACGGGGTGCGTCGCGCCCTGCTCCTGATCGTCCTCGCGCTGTCGGTGACGGCGTGCAGCTCCGCGCCGGACGGGCCGCCGCAGGTCACGTTCACCGCCAACGGGCAGTCGGCCACCGCCCGACCGACCCAGTACTGCGACGCCGCGTTCGCCGACTGCCGCAACGACGCCGAGGCCCCGGTGGAGCTGCGCGTACCGCCCGGCACGCCGGTGCAGGTCAGCGTGCCGGCGGAGATCTCGTCGACGCCGTGGCTGATCGTGTTCACCACGGTCGCGACCGACGGCACCCGCACCGACGGGCGCACCCCGCTGTTCACCCCGGCCCACCCGACCAGCACCTACGAGCTGACCCTGCCCCAGCCGACCGACCGGCTCCTCACCGCGCAGGTGCAGCAGCTCGGGGCGCCTCCGCAGGCCAACGAGGACAACGGCGGCGTCGACTTCCCCGCCCGCGCAACCTGGGTGCTGACCACCACGCTCTGACGGCAGGGTGGAGGCATGCGACCGTTCCGCTTCGGCGTCAACCTCCTCGACCCCACCGTCGACTGGACCGCCACCAGCCGGCGCGTCGAGGAGCTCGGCTACGACGTGCTCCTCGTGCCCGACCACCTCGGCTTCCCCGCACCGTTCCCCGCGCTCGTGGCTGCGGCGGCCGCGACCGAGCGTGTCCGGCTCGGCACGTTCGTGCTCAACGCCGCGTTCTACAACGCGACCGTGCTGGCCCGCGACGTCGCCGCCACCGACGCGCTCACCGGCGGCCGGTTCGAGCTCGGCCTGGGCGCGGGCTACGTGAAGACCGAGTTCGACGCGGCCGGGATCCCGTTCGGCAGCGGCGGCACCCGGCTCGACCACCTCGCCACCGTGACCCGACGGGTGCAGGAGCTGCTGGCCGACCCCGAGCACCGGCCGGCCCCGGCCCAGCGGCCCGTTCCGCTGCTGCTGGGCGGACAGGGCAACCGGATGCTGCGGCTGGCCGCCACCACGGCCGACATCGTCGGGTTCACCGGGCTGTCGTCCGACGCCGAGGGCAACCTGCAGGTCCAGCCGGCCGCCGCGCTCGACGAGCGGGTGGCGTTCGTGCGCGCCGCCGCCGGGGAGCGCTTCGAGCAGTTGGAGCTCAACCTGCTCGTCCAGGTGGTCGACACGTCGGCGTCGCCCGATCAGGGCCCGGCCGCCCTCGCCGAGCAGTACGGGACGTCGATCGACCCCGCGACGCTCGCCGAGGTGCCCACGTTCCTGTTCGGTCCGCCGGAGCAGCTCGCCGAGGAGCTGACGGCGGCCCGCGACCGGTACGGGATCAGCTACTTCACGGTGCTGAGCCCGTTCATGGAGCAGTTCGCGGAGGTCGCGAAGCTGCTGCGCTGAATGGCGGCGGACGTCACACAGCGGGTGGCCACGTCACACATGTTCTGACGTGTGTGAGGTGGCCGCGCGCTGTGTGAGGTCCCGCCCGGCCGGGCCGAAACCAAGATTTCGTCTGCACAGATGGGGTCCGGCGCAGTAGGGTGGCCGGGCGCGTCCCGGTGTGTCGCCGGGGCGCGTTCGTCGTGTGACCCGCTGTGGCGTCCGCGGCGATGGACGACGATCGAGGAACGGGTGAGCACGGTGCCGACCGGCAGGGTCAAGTGGTACGACGCCGAGAAGGGTTTCGGCTTCCTCGCTCAGGACGGCGGCGCGGACGTGTACGTCCGCAAGACCGCGCTGCCCAACGGGGTGGAGTCGCTGAAGCCTGGTCAGCGGGTCGAGTTCGGCATGGCCGAGGGCCGCCGCGGGCCGCAGGCGCTGCAGGTGAAGCTGGTCGACGCGCCCCCGTCCGTCCACGAGGCCACCCGACGTCCGGCGGAGGACCTGCACAGCCTCACCGAGGAGCTCATCCGGCTGCTGGAGACCAAGATCCAGCCGGACCTGCGGCGGGGCCGCTACCCGGACCGCAAGACCGGCAAGCTCGCGGCCGAGGTGCTGCGCGCGGTCGCCCGCGACCTCGACGGCTGACGAGCTGCGACCTCACACACCGTACGGCCACCGCACACAGGTTGTGACCTGTGTGCGGTGGCCGCGCGCTGTGTGACGTCGCCCTGTCACGCGTTCCTGACCGCCGCCGCCTCGCCCAGGTCCAGCAGCTCCACGCTCTTCTCCCGCATCTCCACCTTGCGGACCTTGCCGGTGACCGTCATGGGGAACTCGTCGACGATCACCACGTACCGCGGGATCTTGTAGTGGGCGAGCTTGCCGGTGGCGAACTCCTTCACCGCGGCCGCATCCAGCGGAGCGGCGCCCTCGCGCAGCTTGATCCAGGCGCACAGCTCCTCGCCGTACTTGGCATCCGGGACGCCGATGACCTGCGCGTCGAGCACATCGGGGTGGGTGTAGAGGAACTCCTCGATCTCGCGCGGATACACGTTCTCCCCGCCGCGGATGACCATGTCCTTGATGCGGCCGGTGATGTTGACGTAGCCGTCGGCGTCCATCGTGCCGAGGTCGCCGGTGTGCATCCAGCGGGCCCGGTCGATCGACTCCGCGGTCTTCTCCGGCTCCTCCCAGTAGCCGAGCATCACCGAGTAGCCGCGGGTGCACAGCTCGCCGGGTTCGCCGCGGGGCACGGTCAGCCCGGTCTCCGGGTCGACGATCTTGACTTCGACGTGCGGCATGACCCGCCCGACCGTCGACACGCGCAGCTCCAGGGGGTCGTCGGCGCCGGTCTGGGTGGAGACGGGCGAGGTCTCCGTCATGCCGTAGCAGATCGTGACCTCCTCCATGCCCATCCGCGCGACGACCTGCTTCATCACCTCGACGGGGCACGGCGAGCCGGCCATGATCCCGGTGCGCAGGCTGGACAGGTCGTAGGACTCGAAGTCGGGGTCGTTCAGCTCGGCGATGAACATCGTCGGCACCCCGTAGAGCGACGTGCAGCGCTCCTGCGCGACGGCCGTGAGGGTGGCCTTCGGGTCGAAACCCTGCCCGGGGATGACCATGGTGGCGCCCACCGAGGTGCACGCGAGGTTGCCCATCACCATGCCGAAGCAGTGGTAGAAGGGCACCGGGATGCACACCCGGTCCTCCGGCGTGTAGCCGCAGCCGCGGCCCACGAAGTAGCCGTTGTTGAGGATGTTGTGGTGGGAGAGCGTCGCGCCCTTGGGGAAGCCCGTGGTGCCGGACGTGTACTGGATGTTGATCGGGTCGTCGGGCGAGAGCTCGGCCTGCACGCGCGCCAGCTCGGCAGCATCGCCGTCGGCCCCGGCCAGCTCGTCCCACTCCGGGCTGCCGATGAAGACGACCCTGCGCAGGTTCGCGCACCGCGGCCGGACGTCGGCGACCATGGCCGCGTAGTCGGACGTCTTGAAGCTGGTCGCCGACACCAGCAGCGAGATGCCGGCCTGGTTGAGCACGTACTCCAGCTCGTGCGTGCGGTACGCCGGGTTGATGTTGACGAGGATCGCGCCGATCTTCGCCGTCGCGTACTGGGTGAGCGTCCACTCGGCCACGTTCGGCGCCCAGATCCCGACCCGGTCGCCCTTGGCGACGCCGTCGGCGAGCAGGCCGTGCGCCAGCTGGTCGACGGCGGCTCGTAGCTGCGTGTACGTCCAGCGCCTGCCAGTCGGCACCTCGACGAGCGCCTCGCGGTCGGGGTGGGCGGCGACCGTGCGGTCGAAGTTGTCGCCGATCGTGTCGCCCAGCAGGGGCACGTCGGACACACCGGACGCGTAGGACGGGACTGCTGGTGCGGACACGCCTCTCACCTCTCGTCGGCGATGACAAGGACCCCAACCTCCCACCGGCCGTGATCGCCCACCACCTCCCTTTGGGTGGGCGGCCCGAAAAACGTCTCCCACCAGCCGATACGCTCTGCACATGCACGATCCACGCGTCCTGCTCGATCCCGCAACCGATGCCGTGCGCAAGCTCGCGCGGCGTGGCTTCGTCCTCGACGTCGCCTCCGTGGAGTCGCTGCTGGCCGCGCGGAACTCCGCGATCCAGCGGGGTGATGCGGCCCGGGCGGAGGGCAAGCAGGTCGCGGCCGCCGTCAAGGGGGCGAGCACCGAGGAGCGGCCGGCGCTGGTCGAGCGGGCCCGCGAGCTGAAGGCCACCGCGGCCGCCGAGGACGAGGCGCAGCAGGCCGCCGAGAAGCAGCTGAACGACCTGCTGCTGGGCATCCCCAACCTCCCCCTCGACGAGCTGCCCGACGGCGCCACCGACGCCGACGCCGAGCTGGTGCGGGTGTGGGGCGAGCAGCCCACCTACGACTTCACCCCGCTCGACCACGTCGACCTCGGCGAGCGGCTCGACGTGCTCGACCTGCCCCGCGCGGTGAAGCTGTCGGGTCCGCGGTTCTCGGTTCTGCGCGGCCAGGGCGCCAAGCTGCACCGCGCGCTCGGCCAGTACTTCCTGGCCTGCGCGGAGGAGCACGGCTACACCGAGGTCGTGGTGCCGACGCTGGTCAACGCGACCACGATGACGGGCACCGGCCAGCTGCCGAAGTTCGAGGAAGACCTGTTCAAGACCGGCGTGGGCGACCGTGACCTGTACCTGATCCCGACGGCCGAGGTGCCCGTCACCAACCTGCACGCCAAGGAGACGCTGGCGCTGGAGGAGCTGCCGCTGGCCTACACGGCGCTCACGCAGTGCTTCCGCTCGGAGGCGGGCTCGTACGGCCGCGACACCCGCGGGCTGATCCGCCAGCACGAGTTCACGAAGGTGGAACTGGTGCGGTTC
Organism: Pseudonocardia sp. CA-107938; assembly: GCF_050936315.1. Classification (NCBI taxonomy): domain Bacteria; kingdom Bacillati; phylum Actinomycetota; class Actinomycetes; order Pseudonocardiales; family Pseudonocardiaceae; genus Pseudonocardia; species Pseudonocardia sp. CA-107938. Next base: position 798,549 of record NZ_JBNJNA010000001.1, read on the forward strand.
GTCGACCCGGCGCGTTCGCGCGAGGAGCTGGAGGTGCTGCTCGGGCACGCCGAGGCGGTGCTGCGCGGGCTGGGGCTGCACCACCGCGTCGTCAAGCTCGCCGCCGGCGACATCGGGTTCTCGTCGCAGATCACCTACGACATCGAGGTGTGGCTCCCCGGCCAGCAGGCCTACCGCGAGATCGCCTCGGCGTCCGACTTCGGCACGTTCCAGGCCCGCCGCGCCGGCATCCGCACCAAGGCCAAGGACGGGTCGCGCGGGTTCGCCGCCACGCTCAACAGCTCGGGACTGCCCCTCGGGCGCACGCTCGTCGCGATCCTGGAGCAGAACCAGCAGGCCGACGGTTCCGTGCGGATCCCGGACGCGCTCGTGCACTGGACGGGCTTCAGCGAGCTGAAGCCCTCCTGAGCGACGGTGCTCTGCCGCTCGTCCGCCCGTCGGCTCGGCGGGCGGACGGGCGGTTCGGCGAGCGGCACCTGAGAGCCCGACTGAGCCGAACAGCCGTATCGGCACGGACGACCGGAGGCATTCGGGACCGCTCGTCGCGACGGTGACCGGTGTCCGGGCACCGTTCGCGAGCCTGGTCTCTCAGGTTCGACAACCGTGATCGTTTGACGTGATTCCTTGTGCGGCATGACTTCCCCGCACCACCGGGCAGCCGTCGACCGCGTCGGACAGCGCGCCGCCGGCCGCCGCCGGATCATCGGCGCCACCGCGGCGACCGCAGCCGGAGGCGCGGCGCTCGCCGTCGCGTTCGGCACGGTCTTCGCCCAAGGCGCCGCCGCCGACACCGCCGCGCCCGCGGCGAAGCCGCCGGCGACCGAGCAGTGGACCGCGCCGGCGGCCGCGGTGCAGGTCAAGCCCGCCGCGCCGACCGCGACGCCCAAGGCAGCCCCGAAGCCGGCGGCCAAGCCCACCACCACTGCGCCGGCCCCGCCGCCCGCCCCGCCGGCCGCCGCTCCCCACGACGAGACCCCGGCCGGCTCGACGGGCGGGTCGTGACCACGCCCGTCGCCCGGCCGGCCGACCGCGTCGTCGTCCCCGCGCTCGGCACGACCGCCCTGCTCGCCGTCACCGACCCGGCCGCGCTCCCCACGGCCGAGGTCGTGCTGCGCAGCGAGCTCGCCGCGATCGACGCTGCGTGCAGCCGCTTCCGCCCCGACTCGGAGATCTCCCGGCTGCACGAGCAGGCCGGCCGGGCGGTGCCGGTCGGGCCGCTGCTGGCGGAGGCGCTGGCCGTGGCGCTGCAGGCCGCCGAGCGCACGGGCGGGCTCGTCGACCCGACGGTCGGCGCGGCCGTCCGCGGGCTCGGCTACGACCGCACCTTCGCCGAGCTCGACCTCGACGAGCCCACTCCGGCCGCCCCCGCCGTGCCCGCGCCCGGCTGGTGGCGGGTGAGCCTGGAACCGGTGACCCGCACCGTCCTGCTCCCCCGCGGTGTCGAGCTCGACCTCGGCGCGACGGCGAAGGCGCTGGCCGCCGACCGCATCGCCGCGAGCGTCGCGTTCGCGACGGGCTCCGGCGTGCTCGTCAGCCTCGGCGGGGACGCCGCCGTCGCCGGCCCCGCGCCCCACGGCGGCTGGCCCCTCGCCGTCGGCGACGACCACGAGCGGGCGCTCACCAGCCCCGACGCCGTCGTCACGATCGCCGCGGGCGGGCTCGCCAGCTCGGGCACGACCCGCCGGGCATGGCGGCGCGCCGGCCGCGACCTGCACCACATCGTCGACCCGCGCACGGGCGACGTCGCTCCCCCGCACTGGCGGACGGTCACCGTCGCCGCCGCCGACTGCGTCGACGCCAACACCGCGTCGACCGCAGCGATCGTCCTGGGCCCGGACGCCCCCGGCTGGCTCGCCGAGCGCGAGCTGCCGGCCCGACTCGTCGCCGCCGACGGTGCCGTCACCACCGTCGCCGGGTTCCCGGAAGGAAGGTAGAAGCCCAGATGGACCAGGCGCTCTGGTTCGCCAGCCGCGGCACCGGCCTGGTGTCGCTGATCCTGCTCACCGGCACGGTGGTGCTCGGCGGCGCGCACGCCGGCCGGGCCGCCTGGGCGCGCTGGCCGCGGTTCACCGTGCACGCCGTGCACCGCAACCTCGCGCTGCTCGCCGTGGCGTTCCTCGCCGTGCACATCGGCACCGCCATCGCCGACTCGTACGCCGGCATCCGCGTGATCGACGCGTTCGTGCCGTTCGTGTCGTCGTGGAAGCCGTTCTACCTGGGGCTGGGCGCGATCGCGCTGGACCTGATGGTCGCCGTGATCGTCACGAGCGCGCTGCGCACACGGCTGCCGCTGAACGTCTGGCAGTGGGTGCACCGCGCCGCGTACGCGATGTGGCCGGTCGCCGTCGTCCACGGACTCGGCGCAGGTGGCAAGGACTCCAACCTGCTCTGGGTGCAGGTGATCAACGTGCTGTGCGTGGCCGCCGTCGCCGTGACGGGCTGGCAGCGCCTCGCGCAGCGCCGCCGACCGGTGCCGGTGCCGCAGCCGCGGCGGACCCGAGCCCGGGCAGGTGTGCGATGACGCAGGTCACCGGCTCGATGGTGGCCGCCGACGCGCTCGTCTCCGGCCCGCTCTCGACGATCACCCCGCTGCACGACCACCCCATCCCGCATGCCGAGGTCGTCCGGCTGCTCGCCGCGTGGATCGACGACGGCCGCGCCGACACGCTCCGCGAGCACGAGCAGCGCTACGGGCGGCTGCCGCTCGTCGGTACGGGCGGCGGGGTGGGCCGGCACCTGCTCATCGACTCGGTGCGCCGCGCCGGGCTGCGCGGCCGCGGCGGCGCCGGGTTCCCGACGGCCGACAAGCTCGCCGCCGTCGCCGCGACGAAGGGCCGTGCCGTCGTCGTCGCCAACGGTTGCGAGGGCGACCCCACCAGCTCCAAGGACCACACGCTGCTGCAGCTCTCCCCGCACCTCGTCCTCGACGGGATCGCGCTGGCCGCCTACGCCCTCGACGCCGACGACACCGTGCTGTGCGTGCACCGCGACAGCCCAGCGCTCGAACCGGTGCGGGCTGCGCTCGCCGAGCGGCGCGACCCCGTCCCCGTCACGGTGGTGGAGGTGCCGCACCGCTACACCGCGAGCGAGAGCTCCGCGCTGGTCAACTTCCTCACCACCGGCGCGGCGCTGCCCACCACCGGCCCGCGCGCCGCCGAACGCGGCGTCAAGGGTCGTCCGACGCTCGTCGACAACGTGGAGACGCTCGCCCACCTCGCGCTCATCGCCCGGTACGGCGACGAGTGGTACCGCGAGGCGGGCACCGAGTCGTCGCCGGGCAGCACGCTGCTCACCGTGGGCGGGGCGGTCACCTGGCCCGGGGTCTACGAGGTCGAGTTCGGCATCCCGATCAGCGATGCGCTGGAGCTCGCCGGCGGGGAGAGCGAGTCGCTGCAGGCCGTCGCCGTCGGCGGGCTGGGCGGCACCTGGTTGCCGATGGCGCTCGCCGCCGAGCTGCCGCTGACCCATGAGACGTGCGCAGAGCTGGGCATCCCGCTGGGCGTCGCGTCGCTCGTCGCGCTGCCGGCGCAGGCGTGCGGCATCGCCGAGACCGCGCGCGTCCTGCGCTACCTCGCCGACCAGTCCGCCGGGCAGTGCGGGCCGTGCATGTTCGGGCTGCCCGCGGTGGCCGCCGACCTCGCCGACCTCGCCGCGGGCCGGCGCGACCGCGACCTGCTGCCCCGGCTCTGCCGGCGGCTCGGCGTCATCCCCGGCCGCGGCGCGTGCTCGCACCCGGACGCCGCCGTCCGGTTCGCGGCCAGTGCCCTGAGCACGTTCGCCGAGGACGCGGCCGAGCACGCCAAGGGCCGGCCCTGCGCGTGGGCGCAGCAACCGTCGTGGACGACGCTGCCGGAGGGAGTCGCGTGAGCCGCTACACCGGACCGTCGGTCGCGATCGACCCGATCGCCTGCACCGCGCACGGGCTGTGCGCCGAGCTGCTGCCGGAGATCGTCGAGCTCGACGAGTGGGGCTACCCGATCATGATCGACGGGCCGGTGCCGCCGGCGCTGCGGGCACAGGCGCGGGCCGCGGCGACGGCCTGCCCAACGCTCGCGTTGAAGATCTCGCGGGGGTAGCAGCTCGCCCGGGCACCCCGCCAGGCCACCACCCGGTCGGGGCGGACCAGCACCGCCTCGCCGTCCGCCAGCCACGGCACGTCCACCCGGTGGACGGGCACGTCCGACGGCCACTCGCCGTCCCCGGCGACCAGGAGCGCCCAGCCGGGTCCGACCAGGTCCAGCGTCGAGCGGCCGTCGGGCAGCCACGCGTGCGGCACCCGCACGCCGACGCGTCCGGCGGGGGCGAACTCGGTCACCGGTTCCGGTTCGGTGACGCCGGGCAGCGGGTACTGCAGCCCGCCCGTGGCCAGCACGAACGGGTGCACCTCGCCCGTGCCGCGCATCCGCCGGACCGACTCCTCCGCCACGAGCGTCGCGACGGGCCGGCGTTCGGCGTCGTAGCTGTCGAGCAGCTCGGGCGCAGCCTCCGCGCGCAGCACCGCGGCGAGCTTCCAGCCGAGGTTGGCGACGTCGGCGATGCCGGTGTTGGCCCCGGCTGCGGCCCATGGCGGCATGACGTGCGCGGCGTCGCCGGCCAGGAACACCCGTCCGTCGGCGAACCGCTCGGCGACGCGCATCTCCGGCTGCCACTCCATGACCGAGAGCAGCTCCAGCTCCGGCGCCGGCACGCCGAGCGCGGTGCGCAGGTAGGCGGGCCAGTCGGCGTCGCGCGCGGTGGTCATGAGCAGCCACCGCCCGGCGCCGATGGACGCGATCGTGCCGGGCGCGTCGGGGTGCTCGATGGTGCACAGGTTGAACTCGCGGCCGCGCAGCAGCTCGGTGAGGTCGGCGCGGAAGTAGACGTTGACGATGCGGTCGCCGAGATCCCCTGCGCCGGTGCGCGTGATGCCGAGCGCCTCGCGGATCGGGCTGCGCGACCCGTCCGCCGCGATCACGTACTCGGCCCGCAGGTCGCCGTCCGGCAGCGGGACGGTGACGCCGTCGGTGTCCTGCCGCGGGATGCCCGCGCGAGTGCCGAACCGCACGTCGGCCCCGGCCTCGACGGCGGCGGCGCGCAGCACCGGCTCCAGCACGTCCTGCGCGACGAGGACGGGCTGCTCGGGGCTGATCTCGGGCACGTCGCCGGTGAGCCAGGCGGGCGCGGGCAGCCACGCCGACTCGGCGAGCGTGCGGCCGCTCGACATGCGGTGGTGCGGCGACAGCTCGCGGGCGGCGTCGGCGACGCGGTTGGCGAGCCCGAGCTCGCGGAACACCTCCATCGTCGAGACCTGGAAGCGCCGCGCCTTGGGCTGCGGCGAGGTGCCCCGGTGCTTCTCGACGACGGCGACGTCGAGCCCGTGGTGACGCAGGACGAGCGCCGCGGTGAGCCCGGTGAGACCACCGCCGACGACCACCACCGATGTACGTTGTACACGCATATGTACGTTGTACACGGCCGGCTAGGATCGAGCAATGCAGTCCCACGGAGTCGTGTGGTTCGACGAGCCAGGGCCGCCCACCGGACGCCTGTCCCGCGAGCGGATCGTGGCGGCGGCGATCGAGCTCGCCGACGCCGACGTGCGCGGCGAGATCACCATGCGCGCCGTCGCGGCCCGGCTCGGCTCCAGCACGCCGATGTCGCTCTACCGCTACGTCGGCAGCAAGGACGGCCTGACCGATCTCATGCTCGACCGGGTCACGGCCGAGATCACCGTCCCCGCCGAAGGCACCTGGCAGGAGCGGCTGCGCGGGCTCGCACTCTCCGCGCGCGCGGCCGTGCAGCGGCATCCGTGGTTCGCCCGGCTCACGTTCAGCCGGCCACCGCTCGGTCCGCACTCGCTCGCGATGTTCGACGACGCGCTGGCCGCGCTCGAACCGCTCGACCTCGACGCTCCCACCCGCATGGGCTTCGTCTCGACGGTGCTCGGGCACGTCTACGCCACCGGGCTCGCCGAGCTGGAGGAGGCGGCGATGCGCCACCGCATCGGCGTCACCGACGAGGCCCAGCTCGCCGCGGCCGCCGAGCCCTACCACCGGCGGATCGCCGAGCAGGGCAGCTACCCGCACTACATCCGCTGGTCACAGGACCCGCAGCGGATGCAGCCGCCGCCGTTCGGGTTCGAGGAGACCCTCGACTGGCTGATCGCCGGGCTCAGCTCGGTGGCGGCACGCTGAGCCGCAACGCCGTCCAGGTCTCCTCCGGGGTACCGCCCGCCGGGACGGCGACGTGCGCGCGGCCTGCCGCGAACGCGAGCACGCGGTCGTAGAGGGCGCCGATCTCCTCGAGATCGGGCTCGGGCGCCTGCCCGTGGACGGGATCGACGCCGTCCCGCCACCGCTGCGCGTAGCGCCGCAGCGACTCCGCGCGGGGCAGCGTCAGCACGACCTCCACGTAGCCGTCCCCGGCGAGTGCGGCGAGGCGGTCGGGGAACTCCGGGCGGGCCAGCAGCTGCGGGACGACCACGTCGTGGCCCTCCGCGAGGTGCGATGCCGCGGTCGCCGCGGCGATGTCCCGGGCCGCACGCCCGGCGGCCTGCGGATCCGCCCGCCAGTCGCCGAGCTGCTCCCGCACGACGTCGACGTCGATGGCCAGAGCAGCCGGATGCGTCTCGACCCACCGGCGGGCCAGCGTGGACTTGCCCGCTGCGGGTGGACCGTTGATCACGATGAGGCGCGGCACGACGGCATGGTCGCACCCCCGCTGCGACCCTGCCGCCGTGCCGTTCAGGACCGGTGACCGGCCCGTACGCGACGGGCGACGAGCGTGGCGATCCCCCCGGCCGCCACGAACCCGCCCACGCAGAAGAACAAGGGTGCGACCATGCCCGGGTCCGCCAGCGCCGGATCGCGGTGGTCCGACGCGCATCCGCGCTCCGGGAGGGCACCGGCCGAGCAGCCCGGTGCGGCGCCCTCCCCCAGCAGGAGCAGCCAGAACCCGAGGCCGATGATCGCGATCCCGACGCCGATCACGATGCGCGCCACCGTCGCCACGGGCTCGAGCGCCATGACCGGCACTACGACCGGCCGCAGGCCCCGCGGCCCGGCCTGCAGCCGCCGCCGGTCCCCCCGCCGCCCCCGCCGCCGCTGCCGCCGCAGGCGATGACGAGGGAACCGGTGGGCCGGTCCGCCCCGAGCGGCTGGACGTGCGCCACCGGTGCGACGTTGCCGTCGTCGCGGCAGATCGCGACCGTCGCCGATCCGGTCGGTGCGGGTTGCAGTCCCTGGACCAGCCAGGGCGCCACCAGCACTGCCGTGGCGGCTGCGTAGGCGAGCAGGCGTCTCATCGGGTCCTCCGTGCGGTCGGTGCCTGTTGCCGATCGATCGTGACCGGCGCGGGCCGGCACGGCGTCGGACCACGGGAGGACTTCGCGGGTCCTACCGCGGTCGGACGCGCCGGCGGCCCGGCTGCGCGAAGCTCGGGCGATGACCGCACCCCGCGCGCCGCGGCAGGCCGTGATCGACGCGGTGGCTACGCTGCGGACGGCGGTCGGCACCGGTGGGACCACCGCACCGACTCCGGGGGGACTCGCGGTGGACACGCACACGCAGGCCGGTCCCGACCGGCGCGATCGCCGGCTGCTGGTGGACGTGCTGCTCGCCGTCGGCGGCTGCGTGCTCGACCTCGTCGCGTTCTCCACGCTGGTCGCGGGGACGTTGCCGGGCTGGCTCATCGGGTACGCGGTGGTGGGTTTCGCGGCGCTGCTGTGGCGGCGCCGCTTCCCGCGGACCGTCTTCGCGATCCTGTGGCTGCACACGCTCTACGCGTCGACGTTCACCGACACCTACGGGCCGGTCGTCGGCATCGCGATCGCCGTCTTCACGGTCGCCGAGCTCTGCTCCGCGCGCACCGCGCTCGGCGCACTGGTGCTGACGTTGATCCCGATCGGTGTCATCGCCGCGGCGGAGTCCGCGGGTGTAGCGCCTGCGCTGGCGGTCAGCGCGGCGGTCGCGTCGTTCACGATCCTGTCGATGGTCGACGTCGGCGCCTGGGCACTGGGCCGCTGGTCCCGGGCGCACCGGGCCGAGCTGGCACTGGCGCAGGAACAGCGGCGCGCCGAGGCCGCGCGGGCGGTGGCGGCCGAGCGGGTCGCGATCGCGCGCGACCTGCACGACGTCGTGTCGCACTCCGTCGGGGTGATGACGCTGCAGGCCGCGGGAGCGCGGACGGTCCTCGCAGCAGGCAAGGCCGAGCGCGCGACGCAGGCGTTGACCGACATCGAGGACGCCGGCGGGCGCGCGATGGTCGAGCTGCGCCGGATGCTCGACATCCTGCGCGCACCCGGCGCCGAGGAGCCTGGTGACCGCCGTGCGCACCCGACGCTGGGCGATCTCGAGGCGCTCGTCGACGAGGTGCGCGCATCCGGCGTCCCGGCCCGGATGGCGGTCGTCGGGCAGCCGCGGGAGCTGCGGGCCAGTTCCGAGCTGGCGATCTACCGGGTGGTGCAGGAAGCGCTGACCAACGTCCTCAAGCACGCCGGCCCCGGCACCCCCACCGTGGTGGAGCTGCAGTGGTCGGACGCCGGCCTCACCGTGCAGGTCAGCAACACCGCGCCGACGGGTCGCGGCAGCGGCAGCGGCAGCGGCTACGGCCTGATCGGCCTGCGGGAGCGGATGGAGTCCGTCGGCGGGACGCTCACCACCGCCGCCGAACCGGACGGCGGCTTCCGGGTCACGGCGACCGTCCCGCGCGAGTCGTGATCCGCATCGTCGTCGCCGACGACCAGCCGCTCATCCGCAGCGGGCTCGCGATGCTGCTCGACTCCGCCGACGACATCGAGATCGTGGCCGAGGCCGGCGACGGCGCCGAAGCGGTGGCGCGGGCCGCGGAGCTGCAGCCCGACCTGGTGCTGATGGACGTGCGGATGCCGGTCATGGACGGCGTCGAGGCCACCCGCCGGATCACCGCCGACGGGTTCGGCGCCGATCCCGACGCGCCGGTGAAGGTGCTGGTGCTGACCACGTACCACGTGGACGACACCGTCGTGGCCGCCCTGCGGGCAGGCGCGTCCGGGTTCATGCTGAAGGACGCGGCGCCGGCCGAGCTGCTGGCCGCCGTCCGCGCGGTCGCCGCCGGCGAGGCGTGGCTGCAGCCGGCGGTGGCGCGCGGCCTGCTCGCCGAGTTCGCCGCCCGGCCCGAGCCGCGGGCACCCGAACGGGCGCTGCTCGACCGGCTCACCCCGCGCGAGCAGGAAGTGCTCGTGCTCATCGCGGAGGGCCTCACCAACGGCGAGATCGCGGCGCGGCTCGTCGTCGGTGAGGTCACCGTCAAGACGCACGTCGGGCGGCTGCTCATGAAGCTCGAGCTGCGCGACCGGGTGCACGCCGTGATCGCGGCCTACGAGTACGGGCTCGTCGTGCCCGGGGTGCGGGCGGCGAACGGCGTCGACCGCCCGCCGCCCTGACCGGCTACTGCGTGCAGGCCCGCGTGATGTAGCACCAGCCGACCGGGTCCCCCGGGTCGGTGTTCGCCGCCAGCACCGCGCCCTGCTGCGGTGCGGCCGTGGTGGCCTGCAGCGTGGCCAGGGTGCCGAACACCGCCAGGCCGGCGATCAGCAGAGCCACCGACCGTCGTGCCGCATCCTCGATCATTCCGTCGTCCCCCCGGTCGTCCACACAGCGCGTTCCCTCTACAACGGTCATCGAGCCGGGTGGTCGGCCGTTACGGGATGATCAGGACTCGACCCGATCGGGTCCGGTCCTCCAGCGCCTCGTGCGCCTTCGCCGGCTCCGAGAGCGGGACGGTGACCGCGACCGCCGTGCGCAGCCGCCCGGCGGCGGTGTGCTCGGCGATCTCGGCCAGGTGCGCGCGGGCTTCGTCGGGGAACGCGGCACGGAACCCGAGCAGCCCGAACCCGGTGACCGACCGCAGCGCCAGCAGCTCCCGGACGGGCAGGTCCGGCAGCTCGTTGCCGGCCGCGCCGTAGACCACGAGCCGCCCGCGCGGTGCGATCAGTCCGAGGGTGGTCGCGGTGGTGGCGCCGCCGACGCTGTCGAGCGCGACGTCGATCCCGTCCGGCGCCGCGGCGCGCACCTGCTCGGCCCAGTCGGCGTCGGCAAGGCTGACGACGGTGTCGGCGCCGTGCGCCAGCACGAAGTCGCGCTTGGCCGCCGACCCGACCGTCGCGATCACCCGGCCGGCCCCCTCCAGCTTCGCGAGCTGAGTGGCGAGGTGCCCGATGTTGCCGGCGGCGGCGTGGACGAGCACCGTCTCGCCCGTCGCGACCTGCCCGGCGCGCAGCGCGAGCAGCGCCACCGGGCCGGGCATCGCGAGGTTGCTGGCCGGCGCCGCATCCACCCCGTCCGGGACGGGGGCGAGCCAGTCGGCGTCGGCGACGACGAGGTCGGCGTACGCGTCCGCCGCGACGAGCGCGGCTACGCGGCGCCCCGTCCACGACGGGTCGACGTCCGGTCCGACCTCCTCGACGGTGCCGACGACGTCGCCGTGTGGGCTGCCGGGCAGCGGCGGCTGGCCGAACGTGCTGGTGCCGGCCCGCATCGCGGTGTCGACGAAGCTGCCACCGATCACCTCGGTGCGGATCAGGACCTGCCCCTCGCCCGGGACGGGCGGCTCGACCTCCTCGACGGTGAGCACCTCGGGACCGCCGTACTCGTGATAGCGCACCCTGCGCATGACTCCCCATTCGTTGGTGGCGCCAATATTGGTGACGCCAACGCTAGCACGACCGTGGGTGCGACCAACGACATCGGTAGGATCGAACCGTGCACGGAGACGACGAGGGGTGCGGCCACGACGCCGACCGCGCCCCCGCACGCCTGCGCGGCACCGCGTTCTGGCTGCTCGGGCGCGCCGCCCTGATCGCGCAGAAGCGGACGAACGAGCGCCTCGTCGAGGCCGGCCTGCAGCGCGGCTTCTACGGCGTGCTCGCCACGCTCGTCGAGTTCGGGCCGGCGGCGCAGGCCGAGATCGGCCGGCGGCTGCGCATCGACCCCAGCGACATGGTCGCGATCGTCACCGCGCTCGTCGCCGAAGGCCTCGTCACCCGCGAACGCGACCCGGACGACCGCAGGCGCAACCTCGTCACCCCCACCCCCGCCGGCCGCGCCAAGCTCGACCACTTCGATGCCGCCATCGCCGCGGAGGAGGACGCACTGCTCGACCGGTTCACCCCCGCCGAGCGCGCGCAGCTGCTGGAGCTGCTGCACCGGCTGACCTGAGGTCGCAACGGGCCGTCGCGAGTTCCCCAACTCGCCGTCCCGAGAACCACGACTCGCGCGCGCGGTTTCCACGACTCGCCGACACGAGATCCACGACTCGCGGGCACGTGAACCACGACTCGCGGGCACGTGAACCACGACTCGCGCCACACCCGACGGTCACCACCCAGGCCCGCCCTCCCCCGCGAGTCGTGGTTTCGGCGCCGGCGAGTCGCGGTTCCGGCGCGCGCGAGTCGTGGTTTCAGTGCGCGCGAGTCGTGGTTCCGGTCCAGGCGAGTTGCCCGTCTCGGGACGGCGAGTTGGCCGGTTGCGGGGTGGGCGCGTCAGAGACCGCCGGTGTTGAGCAGCAGGTTCGGTGTGCCGCCGACGCTGCCGCCCTGGACCACCCCCGGTACGGCGTGCTGGAGGATCCACGTCGACACCGTCGCGCTGGGCAAGTCGCCGTACGTCTGCTTCAGCAGCGCCGCCACGCCGGCGACGTGCGGTGCGGCCATCGAGGTGCCTGTATAGGACGCGGTGTCGCCGCCCGGCACCGTCGAGACGATGCGGGTGCCGGGTGCGTAGAGGTCCACGCAGGCGCCGGTGGAGGAGGTCTCGTTGCGCTCGTCGTCGACCGTGGAGTTGGCCACCACCATGACGCCGCGGACGGCGCGTGGAGCAGCCGTGCAGTCGTCGGCGCCGGTGTTGCCGGCTGACGCTGCGACGAACACCCCCTGCGTGACCAGCGACGACACCGCCGACAGCAGCACGTCGGACGCCCCGTAGCTCCACGACATCACCGCCACCGAGGGGCCCTGCGCGTGCTGGGCGACGTAGTCGACGCCCGACAGCAGCGACGACAGCGTGCCCGAGCCGGAGCAGTCGAGCACCTTCACCGACCGCACGGTCGCACGCTTCGCCACCCCGTAGTCGCGGGAGGCGGCGATGCCGGCGACGACGGTGCCGTGGCCGTCGCAGTCGTCGGTGCGGTTGTCGATCGTGTCCGCGGCGAACGACGCCCGGCCCTCGAACTCGGGGTGGGTGACGTCCACGCCGGTGTCGAGCACCCAGACGGTCACGCCGGCGCCGGTCGCGCGCGTGGTGTAGCGGCCGTCGAGCGGGAGGTTGCGCTGGTCGATGCGGTCGAGGCCCCAGTTCTGCGGGTCGTCCTGGACGGCCTCGGTGCGCGCGGTCGCGCGCGGGTCGACCAGCGCGACCCGCCGGTCCTCCTCGACGCCGACGACCCCGGGCCGGGTCCGCAGCTGCGCGGCCTGCTGCGGGGTGAGCTGCGCGGCGAAGCCGGCGAACGACCGGCGGTACGTCGCCGTCGGCACCGCCCCGACGGCGGTCGCCGCAGCGTCGGCCGAAGCGGCGGTGTCGGCGTGCACGACGTACCCCGTGAGGGGTGCGGCGGCCGCCTCGCCGGCCCCGGCGAGGCCCGCCAGGATCTGGAGCGCGATCACCACGGGGGCGAACCGCACGACGAGCCGCATCACGGGGAGCGACGCTACGGAGCTGTGACGGGCGGGAACAGAGACACGATCGTGGCTGGTGTGACGTGAGTGAACGATGGGGTGACAGGGCGTGCTCCCGCTTGACGAGCCGGGCGCCGGGGTTTGCGGTGATCAAGGGCAAAAGGTCGCCGTTCAAGATCAACCAACGACCTTTTGCCCTTGATCACCGAACCCTGCCGGGCCGCGCCGCTCACCGCGCCGGGTACACCGCCGTCTCCGCGGCCTTCACCGCGAACCACAGCTGCGTGCCGGGTTCCGCGCCCAGGTCGGCCACGGCGGCTGGGGTGACGTCGGCGGCCAGGCCGTCCAGCCACGCCGGGGCGCCGGGCGGTGCCGCGGCGCGCAGCCGCACCACGTCCTCGCGCGGTTCGATCGCGGCCAGGAGCACGCGGAAGACGTTGCGGGGGCTGCCCTTCGGTTCCTCCGCGAACACCGCCACGGCGGACGGCGGGAAGACGGCCACCGCTGGTTCACCGGCAGCCACCCCGTCCACGCGGCCCGCGACGGACGTGCCGTCGGCGGTGCGCAGGCCGTCGACCGCGGCGACGCCGGGCACCAGGTCGAGCCCTGCGATCCGCGCCGTGAACGCGCTGCGCGGCCGCGCGAGCACCTCCCGGGTCGGGCCCTGCTCGACGACCCGGCCGTCGGTCAGCACGACGACCCGGTCCGCCAGCACCAGCGCGTCCAACGCCGAGTGGGTGACGAGCAGCGCGGTCTGCTGCTCGTCGCGCACCATGCGCCGCAGCAGGGACCGCATCGCAGGGGCCGCGTCGACGTCCAGCGCGGCCAGCGGCTCGTCGAGCAGCAGCAGGTCCGGCCGCGGCGCCAGCGCCCTGGCCAGCGCCACCCGTTGCTGCTGGCCCCCCGACATGCGGGCGGGCCGCCGGTCGGCGAGCTCCGCGAGGTCGACGGCCGCCAGCAGCTCCCGGGCGCGGGCCTCGGCCTGCCGCCGCGGGACCCCGTGCGCGCGCGGCCCGAACGCGACGTTCGCTGCGGCCGTCAGGTGCGGGAACAGCAGCGCCTGCTGGGCGAGCAGCCCGACACTGCGCCGGTGCGGTGGCACGTGCAGGCGCGGCGCGGTGACGGTCCGGTCGCCGATCCGCACCTCCCCGCCGTCGGGCACGAGCAGCCCGGAGAGCACCCCGAGCAACGTCGACTTGCCGGCCCCGTTCGGCCCGACGACAGCGACCACCTCGCCGCGCTCGGCGGAGATCTGCACGTCGAGGGTGAAGGCGGGGCGACGGACCAGCACGTCGGCTTCGAGCCAACTCATGCGCTGCCCTCCACACCGCGCGGCCTCGCCACCGCGATCACCACGACGGCGACGACGACGAGCAGCAGCGACAGCGCGACGGCCGCGGACGTGTCGGTCTCGCGTTCGAGGTAGACCAGCAGCGGCAGGGTGCGGGTGACGCCCTCCAGGCTGCCGGCGAACGCGATGGTGGCGCCGAACTCGCCGAGGCAGCGGGCGAACGCGAGGATCGCGCCGGACGTGAGCCCCGGCAGCACCAGCGGCACCGTGATCCGGCGGAAGGCGAGCCACGGGGTCGCGCCGAGCGTGGCGGCGACGGCCTCGTAGCGGTCGCCGGCCGTGCGCAGCGCCCCCTCCAGGCTGACGACGAGGAACGGCAGCGCCACGAACGTCTGCGCGAGCACGACGGCGGCGGTCGTGAACGGGATCGTGACGCCGAACCAGGCGTCGATCACCCGGCCGAGCAGCCCGAGCCGGCCGAGCAGGAACAGCAGCGCCAGCCCGCCCACGACCGGCGGCAGGACCAGCGGCAGCAGCACGACCGAGCGCAGCAGCCGCAGCCCGCGGACCCGACCCCTGGCCAGCACGGCCGCGAGCGGCCCACCGAACACGATGCACAGCACCGTCGAGACGGCGGCCGTCTCCAGCGACAGCCGCAGCGCGGCCAGCGCCGAGTCCGAGAGCAGCAGCTCCGGCATCCGCGGCCAGTCCGCGCGCAGCGCCAACCCGACGACGGGCAGCGCGATCAACGCGAACGCGACACCGGCCGGCACCCACAGCAGTGCCGGCAGCCCGACGCCCCGGGCGTGCTCGTCGGACCGACGAGCACGGGGCGCGGACAGCTCTAGCACGGCAGGATCACGGCGCCTGGAAGCCCGCCGCCTGCAGCACCTTCTGCCCGTCCGCGCCCGTGACGAGCGCCTCGAACTTCTGCGCGAGCGCCGCCTGCTTCGAGCTCTTGACGACCGCGATCGGGTAGTTCGTGACGGCCTGCGCCGCCTCCGGGAAGGCGATGCCCTGCACCGCGCCCTTGGCAGCGGCGATGTCGGTGACGTAGACGAGGCCGGCGTCGGCATCGCCGGACTGGACCTTCGACAGCGTCGACTTGACGTCCGGCTCCTCGCTGACCGGCTTGACGTCGATCCTGGTCGCTGCCTCGACCTTCAGCGCGGCGTCGCCGCACGGCACGCCCTTCGCGCACACGACGACCTTGAGCCCGGGCTGGGCCAGGTCGGCGAAAGCGGAGATGCCCTTCGGGTTGCCCGGTGCCACCGCGATCTGCAGCGCGTTCTTCGCGAACGGGGTGGCCGGCGCTGCGGTCTGGCCGGCATCGCCGACGGCCTTCATCGTGGCGTCGCTCGCGGCGGCGAACACGTCGGCCGGGGCACCCTGCACGATCTGCTGCGCGAGGTCGGAGGAGCCCGCGAAGTTGAAGGTGACCTTCGTGCCCGGGTTGGCGCTCTCGAACTGCTTGCCGAGCGCGGTGAACGTGTCCTTCAACGATGCGGCGGCGAAGACGGTGAGGGTGGTGCCGCCGTCCGGGGCTGCTGTGACGGCGCCGTCGGACGCAGGGCCGGCGGCGTGCTGGCCGGTGCCGCATCCGGCGAGCAGCGCCGCGCCGGCGACGGCGGCGAGGACGCGACGCTTCACGAGAGCCCTCCGGGGGTTTCCACGACGACGTTCGTCGACTTGACGACGGCCACCGCCAGTACCCCGGGTTCGAGGCCGAGCTCGCGCGCGGCCTCGCTGGACATCAGCGACACGACGCGGTGCGGGCCGCACTGGATCTCCACCTGCGCCATGACCGTGTCGGTGATGACGTTGGTGACCAGCCCGACGAAGCGGTTGCGCGCCGAGCGCTGCACTCCGGACGGGTCGGGGGCGGCGTTCGCGTGGCTGCGCGCGAACTCGGCGAGCGCGGCGCCGTCGATGACCTTGCGGTTCGACGCGTCGGGCTGCACGGGGAGGGCGCCGGCCTCGACCCAGCGGCGCACGGTGTCGTCGCTGACCCCGAGCAGCTTGGCGGCGTCGGCAATCCTGAACTGCGGCACGAGCGGGAGCCTAGCTCCGCGCCTGCGACGAAGACCAGGGAACTGACCGGCGGGTCACCAACTGGGTGGCGATCAAGAGCAGAAGGTCGTTCCTCGACCGGTCAAGAACGACCGTTTGCCCTTGATCACCGAACACCGCGGCCGGCCGGCTGGCCGAGTGGGCAGGTGTCCGACAGCAGGTGCGCCCCGGTCGGGGGTGATCCCTCCGCGGATGCGGTGTCGCGCTGTTCGCGCAGGTCGGGGCCCGGGTTCGCCGTGCGATGGCCGGTTACGCTCGTGTGGTGACCCCCACCGAGCTCGGCCTCCCCGCCTTGCGACGGTCGGCAGGGCAGGCCACCGACCGGCCGGCCGATCCGCGCCTGATCGACACGTTCGGTCGGGTCGCGACCGACCTGCGCATCTCGCTGACCGACCGCTGCAACCTGCGCTGCACGTACTGCATGCCCGCCGAGGGCCTGGACTGGATGCCGCGCGAAGAGCAGCTCACCGACGCCGAGCTGCTGCGGCTGATCACGATCGCGGTGCGCGACCTCGGCATCCACGAGCTGCGCTTCACCGGCGGCGAGCCGCTGCTGCGCCGCGGCCTGGAGGAGCTGATCACCGCCGCGGCCGCGCTCGAGCCGCGCCCGGACATCTCGCTCACCACCAACGGCATCGGGCTCGCGCGCCGGGCCGAGGCGCTCGCCGCGGCCGGGGTGAACCGGCTCAACGTCTCGATGGACACGGTCCGCCCCGAGCGGTTCGCCACGATCACCCGCCGCGACCGGCTCTCCGACGTGCTGGCCGGGCTCGCCGCGGCCCGCACCGCCGGCCTGGACCCCATCAAGATCAACGCCGTGCTGCTGCGCGGCGTCAACGACGACGAGGCCGTCGACCTCCTCCGCTTCGCCGTCGACGGCGGCTACCAGCTGCGGTTCATCGAGCAGATGCCGCTCGACGCCCAGCACGGCTGGGAGCGCGCCGAGATGATCACCGCCGGCGAGATCCTGCAGCTGCTGGGCGAGGGCTTCACGCTCACACCCGACCCCACCGAGCGCGGCGGCGCGCCCGCGGAGCGCTGGCTGGTCGACGGCGGTCCGGCCGTCGTCGGCGTCATCGCGTCGGTGACCCGGCCGTTCTGCGGCGCTTGCGACCGCACCCGGCTCACCGCCGACGGCCAGGTCCGCACCTGCCTCTTCGCGCGCACCGAGACCGACCTGCGGGCCATGCTGCGCGGCGGCGCCTCGGACGCGGAGATCGCCGACGCCTGGCGCGTCGCGATGTGGGGCAAGCTCGCCGGCCACGGCATCGACGAGCCCGGCTTCCTGCAGCCGGACCGGCCGATGAGCGCGATCGGGGGATGACGATGGAGTCCGTGCAGTACACGGTGGTCACCGTCGCCGTCCGGTACTTCGCCGCCGCCAAGGCCGCGGCCGGCGTCGAGACCGAGACGTTCGACGTGCCGCCGTACGCCACCGTCGACGACGTGCTGGCCGCCGCCCGCGCCCGGCACGACACCGAGTTCGCCCGCGTGCTGGAGCGCTGCAGCTTCCTGCTCGACGAGGTGGCGGTGCGCGACCGCGCCCACGCGGTGCACGCCGGCGCCACGCTGGACGTGTTGCCCCCGTTCGCCGGCGGCTGACCCGAAGCGGTCATCCAGGCAGGTCGAACAGCGCACCCTGGCCCGGTTCGCGGGCCTCCGGGACGTCGACGGCGCTCGCGCTGCCCGACGTCGGCGCGCGGACCAGGATCGGCGCAACAGCAACGTCCAGCTCGGTTCCGCGGATGGTCCGCGCATGGTTGCAGATGTTGACCCTGCTGAAGAACGGCAGGCCGCGCGGCAGGGGACGGAGTCGGTCCAGGCCGATGGCGTAGACGATGGTCGGCGACGCGGGGCGGCGACCCGGCCAGCGCTCCACGAAGCGTCTGTCGACGAACACCCGATAGTCCCGGTGGTCGGCGTAGAGCGTCGCCGAGACGCTGCCCTGGCTGAACAGGTGCGACATGTCCCCGGCGCCGCGCATCTTCTTCACACAGAGGAAGTCCGACCTCGGGGTGATCAGATCGGCCACCTCGACCCGGTCGCGCTGTCGGACCACCCCCTCGAAGTTGCGGCGGTCCATGTGCAGCCATCGACGGTCGCGCGCAGTCAGGGCGTTGTACGTCTGCTCGCTGTGCTGCGGGTCCCAGTCGGGCATGTCCAACCGGTTCCAACTCCACGCCGGGATGCGGCCGAGCTGCCGGTCCAGGCGCTGGAGGTAGTCATCGGAGACAGCGAACCAGCGGCCGTCGGCCAGCACGAACGTGTCGCCGTGGTCGTCGACGAGCTGCGCAGCCAGGAACTCTCGCAAGCGGCGCCGCTGTCCGATCGGATGTCCGTCCGCGTCGATGGTCTCGACCTGACGTTGGAGGGCCTGCGCACCGACGTCGCGGACCGTGTGCCGCACACCGAGGACATCCAGCGCGCGGCGTCTGTTCCGACCAGCGACGATGCGGTGTGCGAGGCGCACCTCGTCGTCCGGTTGCACCAGCGGGGTCAGGATCGAGAAGTCCGCGACCCCCGTGACCAGCTCATGGGCGAGCCGGGCGTCGAGATCGGCGACGCGTGCGTCCGATCGGTCGATCGGCTGCAACCAGTCCAGATAGGGGTACCACTGCTGGTAGTCGGTGGCCCGGTAGCGGCCGAGCAGGAACACGAGCAACTCGTGCAGGTCTCCGAGCCGGTGGCCCTCCGGCACCTCGACCAAGAGGGAACGGGATCCGGTCATCCCGGTCACGAGGTGCTGGTCGGACTCGCCGCCGAGCGACCGCACCCACTCCCCTTCCAGATCGACGTCGAACGCACCGAGTCGACTGGGCACGGAGATCCGCTGTTGCGTGTGGCGGACCGCGCTACCGAGTCGCATGGTGGCCATCGACCGCAGGCGACCGGGGTCGACCGTGTTCGCGGTGACGCGCAGTCCGAAGTCCATGACCAGCGCGGCTTCGTCGAGGTAGTGCCGGCCTTGCCCGAAGGTCACGGCGAACCAACGGTCCCCGGCCTTGGCCAGCAGTACGAACGCCCGGCTGACGCTGTTCGGCCAGGTCACGTCGAAGTGGTCGTCGAGGTAGCTCGCCCACACGGGTCGTCCCTGTGCGCGGAAAACACCGGCCGCGACGCATTCGAAGTCGAGCGGCAGGCGGGGCTGGAGCGGTTCGCAGTCGTCGGGAAGCCTCAGCATCTCGGTCGGCGATTCGACCTGTGCGCCGAACATATGGATCGCGAGCTGCATCACGTTCCCCCACGCCGTGACCACCTGCGTACCCAGCGTGACACGCGGCCGTCAGTGCGCACAACCGGCATGAAGCCCAGGGGGCCTCACCCCAATCGGGCGGCGTCCCGGTACGCCGTCCACGAGCCTCCCGGTGTCTGCACCGACGTGGCCGCCAGCACCCCGTGCACCACGGCGCGGGTGACGACGTCGGCCGCGGCCGCCTGCAGTTCGAAGAGCTGCAGGAACTCCGGGGCCGGGCGGGCGGCCGTGGACAGGCCGAAGATCACGTCGCCGTCCACCACCGTGTGGACGGGGGTGATGGCGCGGGCGAGGCCGTCGTGGCCCATGGTGGCGAGGCGGGCGCAGCCGGCCTTGTCGAGCGTCGCGTCGGTGGCGACGACGGCGAGCGTGGTGGCGATGCCGGGGGTGGGCCGGATGGCCGGGGCCTTCGCGGCCTCGACGGCGGCAGCGTCGACGGGCGCGTCGGGGAACTCGCCGGGCAGGCCGTAGCGGGCGCCCAGCAGCGTGCCGGTGGCGGGGTCGACGGCCGAGCCGGCCGCGTTGACGATGGCGAGCGCGGCGACGGTCGTGCCGTCGTCGAGCACGGCACTCGCGGTGCCGACACCGCCCTTGAGCCCGCCGACGACCGCACCGCGGCCCGCGCCCACGCACCCGACGCCCACGTCGGTCGTGGCCGCGGCCACCGCCGCCGCGCCGGTCGCGGGGCCGGGGCGTTCGCCGTCCGGGCCGCCGCGGCCCAGGTCGAAGACCACCGCGGCCGGCACGATCGGGACGATCCCGCCCGGCGTCTGCAAGCCGGTGCCGGCGGCCTCCAGCGCGTCCATCACGCCGGACGCGGCAGCGAGCCCGAACGCGCTGCCGCCGGAGAAGACGGTCGCGTGCACGCGCTGGACCAGGTTGCCCGGTTCCAGCAGGTCGGTCTCGCGGGTGCCGGGCGCGGCGCCGCGCGCGTCGACCCCCGCGACGGCGCCGTCGCCGTCCGCCAGCACGACGGTGGCGCCGCTGAGCCCGCGCTGCACGTCGGCGTGCCCGACGCGCAGCCCGGCGATGTCGGTGAGTGCGTTGCGCGGGCCGGTTCGCATCCCGTCATCCTGACCGAATCCCGCCAGCGCGCCACCGCCGCGGCGGGCAGCCTGGGGTGATGGACGACACCCTGGCTGCCCGCATGGACGCCGACGGTGTGGCGGTCGTCGAGTCGGTGCTGACGGCCGCGGAGTGCGCGGAGGTCAGCAGCTGGTTCGACGAGGACGAGCGCTTCCGCTCGACCGTCGACATGGCCCGCCACGCGTACGGCCGCGGCCGCTACCGCTACTTCGCCGACCCACTCCCGCCGCTGGTGGCGCAGCTGCGCACCGAGCTGTACCCGCCGCTGGCCGAGGTGGCGAACGCGTGGGCGGAACGGCTCGGCGAGCGCACGTACCCGACGACGCACGCCGAGCTCCGCGCCGAGTGCACGGCCGCCGGCCAGCGCCGCCCGACACCGTTGCTGCTGCGGTACGGCCCCGGCGACCACAACCGCCTCCACCAGGACGTGTACGGCGACCTGACCTTCCCGCTGCAGCTGCTCGTGATGCTGAGCCGGCCGGACGAGGACTTCACCGGCGGCGAGGGCGTGTTCGTGGAGCAGCGGGCCCGCCAGCAGTCGCTGCCGCGGGTGCTGCGGCCCCGCCAGGGCGACGCCGTGGTGTTCCCCGTGCACCACCGCCCGGAACGCGGGGCCCGCGGCGACCACCGCGTGCAGGTGCGGCACGGCGTGAGCCAGGTGCACGACGGGCGCCGCGACGTCCTCGGCATCATCTTCCACGATGCCCCCTGACCAGCTGTTCCCCCGCGAGCGCCGGGTGCTCGCGCCCGGCGCGGTGCACGTGCCCGACTGGCTCGACCTCGACGCGCAGCGCGCGCTGGTGGCGGCGTGCCGCGAGTGGGCCGGGGACGGGCCCGGGATCCGGGCCGCCCGGATGCCGAACGGCGGAGTGATGACCGTGCGCAGCTTCTGCCTCGGCTGGCACTGGTACCCGTACCGCTACTCGCGCACCCGCGACGACCAGGACGGGAGCCCGGTCCTGCCGTTCCCGGAGTGGCTGGGTGATCTCGGCCGGGCCGCGGTCGCCGACGCGTACGACGACCCGGCTCGCGGAGCCGCGTACCGGCCGGACATCGCGCTGGTCAACCACTACTCCGGCGACGCGCGGATGGGCCAGCACCAGGACAAGGACGAGCGGTCCCGCGAACCGGTGGTGTCGCTGTCGATCGGTGCGCCGTGCGTGTTCCGCTTCGGCAACACCGAGCACCGCGGCCGCCCGTGGACGGACGTGGAGCTGCGCTCGGGCGACCTCGTCGTGTTCGGGGACGCGAGCCGCCTCGCGTTCCACGGGGTACCGCGCCTGCTCCCCGACGACGGCCCCGACACCGGGCTGGCGGGCGGCCGGCTGAACGTCACCCTGCGGGTGTCGGGGTTCGATCCCGCAGCTCCAGCGCCGTCTCGACCAGCCGACGCGTGACGGCGCCGGTCGGCCGTCCCGCCGGCACGGCGAGCGAGATGCGGAAGAGGGGCGCGTCGGTGAGCGGCACTGTGGTCACCGACGCCACCGGATCGATCATCCCGGGCGGGAGGATGGCGACGCCGAGACCGCTCTGCACGAAGGCGGCGACGCCGCCGAGGTCGCCGATCTCGTAGCGGATCTCCCTGGCCAGCCCGGCCGCGCTGTAGGCGAGGTCGCTGAAGATGCGCGTGCCCCAGTGCTCGGGCGTGTCCACGAACGGCTCGCCGGCGACGTCCGCGAGCGTGAGCGCGGCCCGTCCGGCCAGCGGGTGGTCGGGCGGGCAGACGAACACCATCGGTTCCTCGCTCAGGCCGTGCAGCGTGAGCCCGGCCTGCTGCGACGGCAGCGCGAGGTAGGCCGCGTCGAGCCGGCCGTGGCGCACGTCGTCGGCCATGACGGCGCTGCCGGCCTGCCGCGGCTCGACGGCGATGCCGGGGTGCCGGGCGTGGAGCGCGGCGATCACGCGGGCGGCGCTGACCGGGTGGTCCCGCAGGACCTGCAGGATGCCGAGGTGGATCGTGCCGCGCAGCCCGCCGCGCTGCTGCTCCACGGCGTGCCGCGCTTCCTGCGCCGCGGCGAGCGTCGCGCGGGCCTCCGGCAGCAGCACCCGCCCGGCGTCGCTGAGCGCGACGTGGTGGGTGGACCGGATCAGCAGCTCGGCACCCAGCTCCCGCTCCAACGTGCGCACCGCGGCCGACACCGCGGACTGGACGACCGACAGCCGGGCCGCGGCACGGGTGAAGCTCAGCTCCTCGGCGACGGCGACGAAAACGGCCAGCTGGCGTAGCTCCACCCCGCCATCCTGTCATCTCGATTGGAGATGACCGATAGCTCAGATCTTCGCTTCACTCGACAGCAGGCGCGGCGCATGGTGGACCGCGTGACCACCTCGCTCGCCCGCCCTGCCACGACCGGATCCACGCGCCACGGCGCCGGCTTCTGGATCGTCGCGCTGGGCTTCCTGTCCGTGATGGGGCTCTCCGCGGCCGCGTCCCCGCTCTACCCCGCCTACCAGCAGCTCCTGCACTTCTCGACGTTCACGGTCACGCTCGTCTTCGCCGCGTACGCCGTCGGTGTCGTGGCCAGCCTGCTCACCGCAGGCCACCTCTCCGACGTGCACGGCCGGCGCCGGGTGCTCGTGCCCGCCGTCGCGCTGAGCGTCGCCAGCGCCGTCGCGTACCTGCTCTGGCCGACCCTGCTCGGGCTGTACGTGGCGCGGCTGCTGAACGGCTTCTCCGTCGGCATGGTGACGGCGACGGCCACGGCGTGGCTCACCGAGCTGCACGCCGCGCACCGGCCGGCGGCCTCGCCGGCCCGCGCGCAGGTCGTCGCCGCGATCGCGAACCTGGGCGGGATCGGGCTCGGGCCGCTGGTCGGCGGCCTGATCGCGGAGCACGCGCCGGAGCCGCTGGTGACTCCGTACGTGGTGTTCCTCGTGCCGCTGGTGGTGAGCACGGTGGCCCTGCTACTGGCGCCGGAGACGCGCCCGGCCACCGTCCCGCGGCCGCGGTACCGGATCCAGCGCGTCGCCGTGCCGCCGCAGGGCCGGGTGCAGTACGCCGCCGCGGCAGCGGCCGCATTCCTCGGACTCGGCGTGCTGGGCCTGTTCACGGCCCTCACCGCGACGTTCCTGGCCGGCCCGCTGCACACACCCGGTCCGGCCCGCACCGGCGAGGTGATCTTCGTGGTGTTCGCCGCCGGCACGGTGACCCAGCTGGTGGCGAGCCGGTTCCCGCCGCGGCGGCGGCTCGCCGCCGGCATGCCCGCGATCGTCGCCGGGCTCGCCGTCCTGACGGTGTCGGTGTGGCTGCCGACGCCGAGCCTCCTGCTCTTCGTCGCCGGTGCGCTGGTGTCCGGCGTGGGGGCGGGGCTGCTGTTCTCCGGCGGGCTCGGGCTCGTCGCGCAGGTGGCGCCGCGGGAGTCGCTCGCGGAGGCCCAGGCCGGGCTGTTCCTGGCGGGTTACCTCGGGCTGATCGTGCCGGTCGTCGGGGTGGGCGTGGCGCTGCTCGTGCTGAGCCCGCAGCTCACCCTCACCCTGTTCGCCACGCTGGTGGCGGCCGGGACGGCGACGACGGCGTTCCTGCTGCGCGGCCGCTGAACGGTCGGTGCAGCAAAGCCACTTCCCCGCACGAGATCGCGTGGAAGTGGCTTTGCTGCGTCACCCCGGCCCTCAGGCCGCCGATCGGTTCCGGCGGATCGCCAGCAGGATCAGCAGCACCAGGACGCCGCCGATCACCGGGGCGAGGCGCTTGAGCACCGGGGCGCCGGCGGTGTCGAGCAGGTCGATGGCGTCGACGTCGCTGCGCATCGGCGGCTTCGGCTGGACCGCTGCCGGCTTCGTGATCGGCTCCGGTGTGGTGGTGGTCGGGACGTCGCTGGTGGAGACGGCGGCGCCGTTGGTGGCGGCCGTGGCCGCGGCCGGCTCCTCCGCGGGCTCCTCCGCCGCGGCCTCGCCGGTGTCGTCGGTCAGCTTCTCCGCGACACAGGCCGCGAACTGGCCGATGATCTTGTTGGCGACGTCGTTGATCACGCCCCGGCCGAACTGCGCCGGCTTCCCCGTGATCGTCATGTCGGTGACCATCGTGACCGAGGTCTTGTCCGGCCCGTCGGCCACGAGCGTGCCGGTGACCAGCGCGCTCGCCGTGCCGTTGCCGCGGGAGTCGCGCCCGCTCGCGTCGATGACGACCCTGTGGTTGGCGTCGTCGCGCTCCTTGTAGACGCCCTTGCCCTTGTACGTGAGCGAGATCGGGCCGAGCTTCACCTTGACGGTGCCGCTGAACTCGTCGCCCTCGTACTCGGTCAGCGTCGCGCCGGGGAAGCACGGGGCGACCGTCTCGGGCGTGTTGAGCGCCTTCCACGCCTTGTCGATGGGCGCGGCGATGGTGAACGTGTTCTCCAGCTGCATGGTCGTGCAGTCTCCCTCGAAACGACGCGGACGCCTGCCCCCACCGGAGGCAGGCGTCCGCGTTTCTACCGTCTGTCAGCCCGCGGCCGCCAGGACCGCACGACCGGTGAGCACCCTGGCCAGGTGCTCACGGTAGTCCGCCGCGGCGTCCGCGTCACTCGGAGCCGACGTGCCTTCGGCCGCGTGCTCGGCCGCGGCCTTCGCCACGTCCGCGCTCGCCTGCTGTCCGACCAGCGCCTGCTCGACCGCGGTCGCCCGGATCGGCCGGTCGCCCATGTTGGTCAGCCCGACCCTGGCCTCGGCGATCGTGCCGCCGTCGACCCGCAGCGCGACGGCCACCGCGCACATCGACCACGCCTGCGCGGTGCGGTTGAACTTCTCGTAGTGCGTGCCCCACCCGGTGAACTTCGGGAAGCGGATCTCCGTGAGGATCTCCCCGTCGCCGATCGCGGTGGTGAACAGGCCCTGGAAGAAGTCCGCCGCGGCCACCGTGCGAGTGCCGTCGGCGCCCGCGATGACCAGCTCGGCGTCCAGCACGAGTGCCGGCGCGCCGAGGTCACCGGCCGGGTCGGCGTGCGCGAGCGCGCCGCCCAGGGTGCCGCGGTGGCGCACCTGGTTGTCCGCCACGGTCGCGACGGCCTGGGCCAGCAGCGCGAGGTGCTCCTTGACCAGGTCGTCGCGCAGGATGTCGTGGTACGGCGTCATCGCGCCGACCACGATCCGGTCACCGTCCTCGCGGATGCCGCGCAGCTCGGCGATCCCGCCGAGATCGACGACCAGCGCGGGAGCGGCGAGCCGCAGCCGCAGCACCGGCAGCAGGCTCTGCCCGCCGGCGATGATCTTGGCATCGTCCCCGGCCTGCTGCAGCGCCGTGACGGCGTCGGCGACCGACGCCGGCTTGACGTAGTCGAACTTGGCCGGGATCACTGGTCCCCTCCCTGCGGGTCGATCGAGCCGAGTCCGGCGCCCGGCGCGTGGGTGTCGGTGGGCGTCTCCTGGGTGGATCGGCCCTTGGCCTCCTGGATGGCCCGCCACACCCGCTGCGACGTGCACGGCATCTCGATGTGCGTGACGCCGAGGTGGCGGATCGCGTCGAGCACGCCGTTGACGATCGCCGGGGTGGAGGCGATCGTGCCGGCCTCGCCGACGCCCTTGACTCCCAGCGGGTTGGAGGTCGCCGGGGTCTCGGTGCGGTCGGTGACGAAGCTGGGCAGGTCGGCCGCCGACGGCAGCGTGTAGTCGACGAAGGTGCCGTTGACCAGCGTGCCCTGCTCGTCGTAGTTGGCTTCCTCGAACAGGGCCTGCGCGATGCCCTGGGCGAGTCCGCCGTGGATCTGCCCCTCCACGATCAGCGGGTTGACCACGGAGCCCACGTCGTCGACGCAGACGTACTTGCGGATGCCGACCCTGCCGGTCTCGGTGTCGACCTCCATCGCGGCCAGGTGCGTGCCGTGCGGGAAGGAGAAGTTCTCCGGGTCGAACGTGTACTCCGAGTCCAGCGACGGCTCGACGCCCTCGGGGAAGTTGTGCGACAGGAACGTCGCGAACACGACCTCCTGGATCGCCAGCCCCTTGTCGGTGCCGCGCACGGAGAACCGGCCGGACGCGAACTCGATGTCGCTCTCGTCAGCCTCCAGCAGGTGCGCCGCGACCTTCTTGGCCTTCTCGACGACGCGCTGCGCGCACTTCACCACGGCCGTGCCGCCGACCGGCAGCGAGCGCGAGCCGTAGGTGTCCATGCCCTTCGGTGACACCTGCGTGTCGCCGTGCAGCACCTCCACGTCCTCGAAGGGGACGCCGAGCTGGTCGGCCACGATCTGGCTCCACGCCGTCTCGTGGCCCTGCCCGTGCGCGGACGAGCCGGTGACGACCTCGACCTTGCCGGTGGGCAGCATGCGGATGGCCGCGTGCTCCCAGCCGCCCGCGCCGGCGCCGAGCGCGCCGAGCAGCCGCGACGGCGCGAGCCCGCACATCTCGGTGAACGTCGAGACGCCGATGCCCAGCTGGACCGGGTCGCCGCTCTGCTTCCGCTCCTCCTGCTCGCGGCGCAGCCCGGCGTAGTCGAACAGCTCCATGGCCTTCTGGGTGGCGGCCTCGTAGTTGCCCGAGTCGTAGGTCAGCCCGCCCGCGTTCGTGTACGGGAACTCGTCGTGCTTGATCCAGTTCTGCTCGCGCAGCTCCAGCGGGTCGCGGCCGAGCTCCACGGCGAGCTCGTCGACGATGCGCTCGACGGCGAAGGTGACCTCGGGACGGCCGGCGCCGCGGTAGGCGTCGGTCGGGGTCTTGTTGGTGAAGACGTCGGTGAAGACGGCCATGTAGGACGGGAACTTGTAGATGGCCGGCCCGATGAACGCGCCGAACACCGGGATGGCCGCGGTGAACAACCCGAAGTAGGCGCCCATGTCCGCGGTGATGTCGAACTTCAGCGCGGTGAACGTGCCGTCCTTCTTCGCGGCGATGGTGATCTTCTGGATCTGGTCGCGGCCGTGGTGGGCCGACACCAGCGACTCCGACCGGGTCTCGGTCCACTTCACCGGCCGGCTCAGCTTGTTGGCCACGAGGATCGAGAGGATCTCCTCGGGGATGAGCTGCAGCTTGCCGCCGAACCCACCGCCCACGTCGGGCGCGATGACGCGCAGCTTGTGCTCCGGCAGCCCCAGCGTGACGCCGAGCATCGTGCGCAGCACGTGCGGGATCTGCGTGGCCGACCACACGGTGAGCTGCTCGCCGGTGGGGTCGACGACCACCGAGCGGGGTTCCATGAACGCCGGGATGAGCCGCTGCTGGCGCCAGGTGCGGGTGACGACGACCGAGTCGGGGTCGGCCTCGGCGGCCGCGATCGCCTCCTCCGCGGACGGGCCCGAGGTGGCCCCGGCCGCCACCGAGTCGAAGGGGAAGGTGACCCACTTGTTCGTGCCGAGGTCGGCGTGGATCACGTTCGCGTCGGTGAGGGCGTCGTTCATGTCGAGCACCGGGTCGAGGGGCTCGATGTCGAAGTCGACGGCCTCGACGGCGTCCTTCGCCTCCGCGGCGCTGCGCGCCACGACCACGGCGATGATCTCGCCGGCGAAGTTGACCTTGTCGACGGCGATCGACACGTGCCGCGGCGGGGTGGCGTCGGCGTTGATCGGCCACGCGCAGGGGATCCCGCCCTGCTCGGCGTCGAGGTCGGCGCCGGTGAAGACGGCGACGACACCGGGCAGCTTCCGCGCCTCGGTGGCGTCGACGTTCGAGAGCCTGCCGTGCGCGACGGGGCTGCGCACCATCGCGAGGTGCAGCATCCCGTTGAGCGTGATGTTGTCGGTCCACCGGGTCCGGCCGGTGATGAGGCGCGCATCCTCCTTGCGGGTGCGCGCCCTGCCGACCTCGGACGTGGGTTCAGCGGTGGTCGTCACTTACTGACCTCCTCCGGCGACGGCGGCCGGTGCCGGAGCGTCGGCCCTCGTGTCGGTGCTGGCTCCCGGCTTCATCTTCTGGGCGGCGTCCTGCACGGCACGCACGATGTTCTGGTAGCCCGTGCAGCGGCAGAGGTTGCCCTCCATGCCTTCCCGGACCTCCTGCTCGTCGGGATCGGGGTTGTCGCCGAGCAGGTCGATGGCCTGCATGATCATCCCTGGCGTGCAGTACCCGCACTGGAGCGCGTGGTTGTCGTGGAAGGCCTGCTGCACGGGGTGCAGCTTCCCGTCGCGGGCGATGCCCTCGATCGTGGTGATCTCGGCACCGTCGGCCTGAACGGCCAGCACCGAGCAGGACTTCACGCTCTGCCCGTTCAGGTGGACGGTGCAGGCACCGCAGTTGCTGGTGTCGCAGCCGACGACCGTGCCCGTCTTCCCGAGGCGTTCCCTCAGGTAGTAGACGAGCAGCGTGCGGGGCTCCACCTCGTCGGCGTACTCGACGCCGTCGACGGTGACCCGGACCTGTGTCATGACGTCTCTCCTCGGCGAGAAATGTGCTGCGAGAATGTGGCGGCCACCACATCACACCGCCGGTGATCTACCGGCGCAACAGGCCCGTAACCTGCGGGTACAGCAATTTCCCGCGCTTCGGACAAGATTCCGCAGACGCGGACTCAGAGCCGTCGTGACACCGCAGGCTCGGGTTGAGCCGAGCCTGCCCTAACACCCTTTCGGAGCAACCCCGAAGGACGGTTGCCTCCTGTGGAGACCATTACGGGCAGCAACGGTGCGAGTGTGCGGTTGCGCATCGCCCCCCACCACAGCCCGGTCCCGTAGCCGAGGTCGTCCAGCAGCCGCGCCCCGACGTAGGAGGGGAGATCGGGCCGCACCCGGGGATCGCGGCGGCGGTGTCGGGCCCAGTCGATCGTCGCCGAGGCGAGGGCGATCGCCACCACCCGGCGACGGGCGCGGCGCGAGCAGAGCGCGGCCACCGCCGCGAGCGGCCAGTGGTGCCGGGTCACCGCGTCGGCGGTCTGCGCGGCCGCCCCGACGGCGCCGAGCGCGACCAGGCGGGCGGCGACCGCGCGCGGGTGCTCCAGCCGGTCGAGCCGGCGCGCCAGCCGCTCCCCCGCCACGACGCTCGCCACCACGGCGGCAGCTGCCGCCCACGGCCGCGCCACCAGCACCGCCGCCCCGACGCCCGCCGCCCACGGCGAGAGCACCATCGGCGGCACCGAACCCGGATGCCGCAGCGCGAGAGGCGCCGCGCCCGTGCCGTAGAAGGCCTTGCGCCGCCACCACGCGGCGACGGTCGTGCGGTGGTCGTGCGCCACCCGCGCCGACGGGACGTAGCGCAGCCGCCATCCCTCCGCGTGCAGCCGCAGCACCAGGTCGACGTCCTCGGCGACGTGCATCGACTCGGCGAACCCCGCGCCCACCGCCGTCACGCGCACCAGCAGCGCCGCGCTCGGCACGTACGCGACGCGGGTGCGGGGCACGATCAGCGCCGGATCGGGCCCCAGGTCCAGCGACGACCGGACGGCCTCGTAGCGGCCCAGCCGGCCCGTGATCGGCTCGAGCGCGACGATCCGTGGCGCCGCCAGCGCCACCTCGGGGTCGGCGAACGCCTCCAGGAGCGGGCCGAGCCATCCCGGCTCCGGCACCACGTCGGAGTCCAGGAACGCCACCAGCGGGGTGGTTGCTGCGGCCAGCCCGGTGTTGCGGGCGGCGGCCGGACCGCGGGAGCGCTCGTGCCGCAGCACCCGGGCCGCGTGCTCGGCCGCCACCGCGGCCACCGCGCCAGGATCGGCCGAACCGTCGTCCACGACGAGCACCTCGCCCAACCCGGCAGGCAGTGCCGCGAGCAGCCGGGCCAGCCCGCCGGCCCGGTCCTTCACCGGCACGACCACCGTCACCGCGGACGCGCCGGGCACCGCGGACGGCGGCTCGTACTCCGGGTGCGCGGCCCCCGCGTCGAGCAGGCGGCGGGCCAGCTCCTGCGACGGCCCGTCGGTGATCGTGACGGCACGGTGGTGGCCGAGCACCGCCTGCGCGGTGGGTGACAGGTGCATCAGCCGGGGCGGCGCACCGCCGAGCAGCGCGCGCCCGCCGTCGAGCACGCGGACCGAGCGGTCCAACCGCACCCGCATCCCGTCGGGCAGCTCGCGCACCAGCCCACGCTAACCCGTCGAGAACGAACTTGTGGTGATCAACAGGGCCTGTTGATCACCATAAGTTCGTTCTCGACGCGGTGCTCAGCCTGCCTGGCACCGGACGACCGTCATGTCGTCGTCCGCCACCCCTTGCTCCGACCGCGCTCGGCCGATCAGCGCCCGGACCTGCGCGGCGCTGCCGCCGACGAGTACGTCCCAGACCGGCTCGCCGACCTCGTAGCGGCGCAGCGCCCACCGGGCGAGCTCGTCGCTCATCAGCAGCCACGCGTCGCCCGCAGCCGCCGTCCCGTCGATGGAGCGGACGGGCGGGCGGCCGTCGCCCTCGCTCGACAGCAGCACCGGGTTCTGCGGGAAGGACGCGCTGTGGTCGACCGGGAACGCGGTGACGATCGGCGGGCCGTCGCCGTCGGGGCGCAGGTGGACGAGCACGCAGTCGCCCACCGCGGTGGCCCGCCAGACCAGTCCCTGCTCGGCCCGCAGCACCGCGAGCCCGACGAACGCGGCGTGCGCCCCGCGGCGGGCGGCGTCGGCGCTCCACCAGTCCGCGCCGTCACCCGTCGGTCTCACGAACGCGCTGGTGGCCGCGCCGATCCAGGACGCGGACGCGGGACCGTCCAGCGGCCGCTGCGCCACGAACGTCTCGCACAGCGTCCGCGCCCAGTCGGCGGCCCCGAACGACGCCGAGGCACCGTCGGCGACGGCCGCGTACCCGGCGTCGGCGTCGACCGCGTACGCGTCCTCGTTCTCGCCGCCCGTGGCGCTGATCTTCGGCACCGACACCGCCGAGGCACGCAGCGCCACCTCGCCGACCTGCTCGGCTGCCGCCGTCCCGGCCACGACGGGCAGCGGACGCCGGGCCGGCGCGGGCGAGCGCAGCAGGAACGGGACCGCCGCCACCAGCGCCGAGAGCACGAGGAACGGCCAGTACTGGCGCAGCGTCGCGCTCACGGTGACCAGCGCGACGAACACGACCACCAGCACGACGCCGACGCCGACCGGCGCCCACCACCTCCGCGACACCGTTCCCGAACTCATCGCTCTCCCTCGCCGGCGCTCGGTCGGCGCTTCGCGCAGGCGCTGTATCGACGGTTCGCTCCGCAAGCTCCGCTCACCGCGCCACCCGTCCGATGCTGGTCCCGACGTTCATGAACGCGGCGAGTGCCTTGATGTCGGCGTTGTAGGCGAAGCCGTGCGCGCCGGGCCGGACCGCGATGCCCTGCGCCCGCGCCATGTCGAGCATCGGCGGCGGCAGCGGGCTCGACATGTGGAACAGCTTCGCCGCGTACGGGCCGAGCCCGTCGGTCGTGGACGGGAAGATTCCCCCGGCCGTCGTGTCGGCGGAGAGGCTGAGGTTGAACAGCAGCACCTGCCCGTCCGACGTGGCGAGGCTGCGCAGCCGGCTCGCCCACACCGCGGGATCGCCGTCGGTGGCCTCGCCGTCGGTCAGGTTGACGATCACCGGCGGGAACGCGTCGGGGTGCCGCCCGACCCATTCCGCCGCCAGCCGCCCCGCCTGGTCGAACGCCCCGCACATCGGCGTGCCGCCCCGGGCGATCGGCTCCACCCAGACCGGAGAGTTGACCATCCCGCCCGCGGCGCCGGCCCGGTTCTCGACCCGCAACGGCTTCGCGGCGAGGTCGGTCGTGGACAGGGCGCCACCGAAGGCCGGCTCGACGATCGGGTCGCCGTGCTGCGTCGTCGAGTAGCCGATGACGCTCACGAAGAAGTAGGGCCGCGGGGCCTCGCGGGCCGACTTCACGCAGCGCAGCACGAGCTCGTAGACAAGGGTGTTCAGCTGGTCGGCGACGGCCTGGGCCTTCGACGTGGTGCCGCCGCCGATCGCCTCGCTCATCGACTCCGACTGGTCGACCAGGATGATGATCAGCGCAGGGCTCAGCCGGTCGATGCGGCGCTGGTAGCTCATGCGTCGTCGTCCGCTTCGTCGGCACCGGGGTCGGCACCGTCGTCTGTGCCGTCGGAGTAGCCGTCCTGGTAGCCCTGCTCGTACCCGCGCCGGTAGCTGTCGGCGCGCGACGGCGGGCGGGGCGGCGCGGCGGTGGGGCGTGGCGGCGCCTCCACCGGTGTGGCCGACGGGACGGTGGTCGTCGGGATCGCGGCATGCGTCGACGGCGCGACCGGCGCCGCGGTGGGCAGCGCCGCCGTGGCCGCCACGGGCGGTCGATCCGCCGCCGACGGTCCCGCGACCACGACGATCGCGACCGCCGTGGCGATCATGGCGGCCAGCCCGGCCAGCAGGCCGGTGACCAGGTTGGCAGCTGTCAGCCGTGCCATCACGTGTTGTCCCGTTGTTCGAACCGGATGAACGAGCCGCCGATGCGCAGGACGTCACCGCTGGTCAGCGGGATCGGTGCGGGGCTGGTGACCCGGCGCCCGTTGACGTCGGCGGCGGCGCGGCAGATCACGACGTACCGGTCGTCCTGGCCGACGAGCACGGCGTGGTGGGGCGCGACCCCCGGGTCACCGACGATGCGCAGGGCGGCGGATCCGGCGGTGCCGATGTGGGTCTCGCGGCGGTCGAGGATCAGCTCCCGCCCGCGCAGGCCGCCCTCGATGACGGTGAGCCATGAGCGGCGGCGCAGGCGGTCGACGATGCCGATGGCCAACCCCATGACGGCGCACGCGATGACGATCGCGAGCACCGTCAGCGGGGCCGTCACGTCGATCTCCAGGTACACGAACTTCCCGGGGCCGACGTACATCGGCCCGGACGCCAGGTGGACCAGCCCGCTGACGAACCCGCCCACGAGGCCGCCGACGACACCGCTGACCACCGCCCGGCCGGAGCCGCGGAGGATCCCGGCCGCGACGCCGATCGACGTGGCGACAACCAGCCACGCGAGCACGAGCATGCCGTCGGCCCGGCCGTCGGTGACGGTCTGGTAGGTCAGCAGGGTGTAGATCCCGAGCCCGACCGCCGACAGTGCGCCGCCGAGCGCGGCCCCGCCCAGCGCGAGCTTCGCCGCGCTCCCCCAGGCCCCCATCGTCGCGCGGGGGACACCGGCGAGGCCCGCGGTGAGCAGCGCACCGGCCGACAGGACGAGCACCGGCGCGGCGGCCTGTGGCGGGACCGCGGAGCCGAGGACCAGCTGGATCAGGATGACGAGCACGGCGCTGAGCAGCCCGGCGGTCAGGCCGGCCAGCACGGTGTTGCGGGCCATCCAGTTGCCGGAGCGCTCGCGGACCGGTGCCGGTGCGTCCGGTATCTGGACGGCCGTCCCTTCGCTCCACCAGCGGTCGGTGCCGGGCGCCACCGGTGGCGGCGCGAGGGCAGGCGGCGCGGGCGGCAGCGCGGCCGGTCGCAGCTGCCCGAGGATCTCCGGTGTCCGTGGCGGCGTCGGCGCCGCGCACACCCGTGCCAGCAGGTCCGTCAGCCGCACGACCTCGGGATCCGTGCTGCCGCGCAGGCGCGCCCAGATCGGGGTGCCGTCGGGGCGCACGAAGTCCTCGCGGGACAGGATCAGGTTCTCCGCGGAGTTGAACCGCCACAGGTCGCGGTCGGCGGCCAGCGCGCGCAGGCCCAGGTGGATGACGAGGATGCTGAACCCGTCCATGCCGGGGCCCCAGTCGCCCGCGGACCGGCGCGGGTGCTGGAAGTCGGGGTGCCCCAGCTCGGCGGGTGGCCCGAGACCGGGCAGGAAGAAGCCGTCGTGGTCGACGAGGTGCATACCGCCGGCGTCGTCGACCAGCACGTTGCCGCACTGCAGGTCGCCGTGGGCGAGCCCGGCCGACGCCAGCGCGGACACGGTCTCGAGCCAGGTCTCCGACATCGCGCGCAGCTGGTCGGGCTGGTCGAGCAGGTCCTCGACGGCAGCCCCCAGCGGCGTCCCCGGCACCCAGGGCATGACGACGGCGGGCCAGCGCCGGTCGCCCACCTGGAGCGCCGACTCCGCCCATCGGGCCGGCACGACGGCGTCGCAGTCGGACCGCTCCAGCACGGCGGCGAGGGCGCGGTAGCGCTGGGCCGCGTCCTGCGGAGAGCGGGTGAAGCAGCGCAGCGCGAGCCCGGCGCCCTCGTGCCCCATCTCGAAGACGACGGCGTTCTGGCCGCTCGACGTGGCCGGCATGCCCATGGCGTCGCGGACCAGCCAGGCACCGGGCAGACCGGCCTCGGCAAGCGGGCGCGGTGTGGCCTGGACGGCGCGGACGTAGTCGGTGGCCGTCGGCCACGCGTTCCCGTGCGGCCGCGACGGCGTCGGGTCGACCTCGTAGAACCACCTCGGCCACCGGTGCTTGTGCAGCGGGACCGGCGGCGGGGCGGGAGGGGTCGGCGCGAGCGCCGCCTCCGCGGCGGCGGCCAGCTCGCCGGCGCTGCGGTACCGGGCGGCCGGGTCCTTCTCCATGCTGCGCCGCACCACCGCGTCCAGCGCGGGCGGGACCTCGGACCGCAGCGCGCTCGGCCGCGGCGGCGGCTCGTTGACGTGCTTGTAGAGCAGCCCCAGCACCTCGTCGCCGACGAACGGCTTGCGGCCCGTCAGCATCTGGTAGAGCAGGCAGCCGAGCGAGTAGATGTCGGAGACGTGGTCGACGACGCCCGAGGTGAAGCGCTCGGGGGCCATGTAGTCGGGCGTCCCGATCGCGGCACCCGTCAGCGTGATGCGGGCCGAGGTGCGGCCCGCGCTCTCCCGGGCGATGCCGAAGTCGGCGAGGTAGACCGAGTCGCCGAACGCGCCGCCACCGCCGGCCAGCAGGATGTTCGCCGGTTTGACGTCGCGGTGGACCAGGCCCGCCCGGTGCGCGGCGTCCAGCGCGGCCGCGACCTGCCCGAGGATCCGCACGGCCCGTCGCATCTCGAGCGCGCCCTCGCGGGCGAGCAGAGAGCCCAGGTCCTCGCCGTCGACGAGGCGCATGTCGATGAACAGCCGGTTGTCGATCTCGCCGTAGCGGTGGATCGGGATGATGTGCTGCTCGCGCAGCCCCGCGGCGATGCGTGCCTCCCGCTCGAACCGGGCGCGGTACTCCGGGTCGGCCGACAGCGATTCGAGCAGGAGCTTGATCGCGACCTCGCGCTGATGGCTCGTGTCGTACGCGCGGTACACCTCGCCCATGCCGCCACGTCCGAGCATGCGGTCGAGGCGGTACGGACCGAACTCCGTGCCGACCACAGGCACTCCCCCATTGCAACGACGACCCGACGGCCGTTCCTCGACCGCCCCCCGGCTGTCGTTACCCCGACCGGACGCTACCGGACCTCATGACCCGCGCCGACGTGGGAGGGTTGGGGCGTGCTGCTCCCCGAGTACGGCGTGCGCTCGCTCGCCGAGGTGCTGCCGGCCGCGCTGCGCGCGCTGGGACTGCCGGCGCGCGCGGACGGGCTCGAGCTGGCGCCGTCCCGGGCCGTCGCCCTCCTGCTCGTCGACGGGTTGGGGGCGCAGCTGCTGCGCGAGCACGCGGCGGACGCCCCGTTCCTCGCCGGGCTCGCCGACCTCGGCCCGCTGACGGTCGGGTTCCCGTCCAGCACCCCGATCAGCCTCGCCTCGCTCGGCACGGGCCTGCCGCCGGGGGCGCACGGGATGCTCGGGGTGTCGTTCCGCGCGCCCGGCGGCGAGCTGCTCGACAGCCTGAAGTGGACGACCGCGGGCACGGCCGACCCGATCGACCTGATCGGGGCCGAGCCGCCGGAGCGCGTGCAGCCGCAGCCGACGGCGTTCGAGCGGGCGGAGGCGGCCGGGGCGCGGGTCACGGTGGTGTCGAAGCGGGAGTTCGCGGGCTCCGGGCTGACCAGGGCCGCACTGCGCGGCGGACGTTTCCGGGGCGCGTTCGCGCTGGGTGATCTGGCCGCGGAGATGGTGGACGCGCTCGACGGTCCGGGCCCCGCACTCTGCTACGGCTACACCGCCGACCTCGACGGACTGGGGCACCTGCACGGCCCGGGCAGCCTCGCCTGGCGCATGCAGCTGCGGCAGGTCGACCGGCTCGCCGCCGACATCGCCGAACGCGTTCCGCCGGGTACGACGCTGCTCGTGACCGGTGACCACGGCATGGTCACCGCCACCGTCCGGTTCGACGCCGACACCGACCAGGAACTGCAGCGCGGCGTCGCGGCGCTGGGTGGCGACCCGCGGGCCCGGCACGTGTACGCGCGGCCAGGTGCACAGGCGGACGTCCTCGCCGCCTGGCAGGCGCGGCTCGGCGAGCACGCGTGGGTCGTGTCGGGCGAGCAGGCGATCGCGGACGGCTGGTTCGGGCCGGTCACCGACGGCATGCGGCCGCGGATCGGCGACGTGGTGGCCGCGATGCGCGGCACGGCGTGCGTGGTGCGGTCGGAGGCCGAGCCGGTGCTGGCGCGGCTGCCCGGGCAGCACGGGTCGCTGACGGCAGAGGAGCAGCTGGTGCCGCTGCTGGTGCACGTCAACCTTGATATGTCGGAAGTTTCCGACGTAAAGTTGCGTCGTGCCCGATGACGCCGTCTTCCTCGCGCTGGCCAACCCGGTGCGCAGGCGGCTGCTCGAACTGCTCGCCGAACGCCCCCGCACCGCCGGGGACCTCGCCGCGCAGTTCGAGCTGAGCCGGCCCGCCGTCGCCGAACACCTGCAGGTGCTGCGGCGCGCCGAGCTCGTCCGCGACGTCGCCGAGGGGCGCACCCGCACCTACCACCTCACCACCGACCCGCTGGCCACGGTGAGCGAGTGGCTGCATCCGTTCGAGAAGTTCTGGCGAGCCCGACTGCGGGCGTTCGCCGACGTCGTCGAAGATCCCGAGGAGGACGAATGAGCACCGGCACGATCACCGTCGACCAGTACGTGGCCGCCCGGCCCGCCGCGGTGTGGCGCGGCCTCACCGATCCCGATCAGCTCGCCCGCTGGTGGGCGCCCGGCGACATCGCCGCCGCCGTCGGACATCGGTTCACCATGCAGATGCCCGGCTGGGGCGCCATCCCCTGCGAGGTGCTCGAGGTCGACGAACCGGAGCTGTTCGTCTACACGTTCGGCGACTGGACGCTCAGCTGGCGGCTGGTCGCGGAGGGCCACGGCACGCGGCTGCTGCTCGAGCACAGCGGCTTCGACCTGGACGACAAGCGGGCGCGCGCGGCGTTCGACCGCATGGGACCGGGCTGGCGGGAGACGGTCGTCCCTCGGCTGGTGGCGCTGGTCGAGCAGAGCCGACCTCAGGGCGCGGTGAGCACCGCGTAGGCGAGCCGGCTGGCCTCCGCGGCGACGACCTCGACCGGGATCTGGCGGCCGCGCACCACCCACTCGATCACCAGCTCGTTGACCGCGCCGATGAACGCGATCGCGGAGAGGCCGAAGTCGCGCTGGTGCGCCTCGCCGCGCCCGATCGCCCGGCCGACCTCGATCAGGGCGAACTCGACGAAACGCGTGCGCCACTGCAGCCGGTGCTGCTCGACGGCGGAACTCACACCGAGCACCTCGGCGAACGCGATCCGCGCCGCCTTCGGCTCGGCGCCCACGGCCTCCAGGAACGCACCGACGATCACCTCGATGCGGCGGCGGATCGGCACGTCGCCCACCGTGGCGGCAGCCTCCGCCGTCGCGCTCAGGATCCGGGTGACGACCTGGTCGAAGAGCGCGATCAGCAGGTCCTCACGACCACTGAACTCTTCGTAGAACGCGCGCGTGGAGACCCCGGCCGCAGTGCACAGCGCCTCGATGGAGGTGTTGCGATAACCCTGACCGCCGAACAGGTCCTGACCCGCTGCGAGCAGTCGACTCCGCCGATCCTCACGCCGTTGCTGCGCGGAACGGCCGGCATAGACGCGTGCGGATGCCATCAGTTGCCTGTACAGAGGGCGGACGAGGGCACCGAGCCACCGTAGCGGCGGTCGCCCGACGACGCCATAACAACGTTCAAGGCCACGGACGGGTGTGGTGTGCGTCACTGTGAGCGAGCTCCGCCGGAGCGGCGGACGTTCAGGCTCGGCCCGCACTCAGGTCAGGATCGGCGATCCGGCGGACCGCGTGCTTCCGGCCGACCTCCATCAGGGATTCGTCCTCCCGGACCGCGCCCCGCAGCACCGCCTTCGGCACCCCGAACGTCCGCATCAGTTGCTGGTAGGTGAGCTTCCCGTCGCCCACGACCGCCGCGATCTGCCGACCGAGGTCCGCGATGTCCAGCACGTCGACCCACAC
The DNA here is from genome assembly GCF_050936315.1 of Pseudonocardia sp. CA-107938. NCBI lineage: Bacteria > Bacillati > Actinomycetota > Actinomycetes > Pseudonocardiales > Pseudonocardiaceae > Pseudonocardia > Pseudonocardia sp. CA-107938. The sequence continues at coordinate 836,898 of NZ_JBNJNA010000001.1, forward strand.
CGGGGTCCCGTCCGGCACGCGCATCAGCTGCGGACGAAGCTGCCGCCCGCCGATCTCCCGGTTCGTCAGCCGATCGATCATCCGCAGGTTCGCGGGCACGTCAGCACCTCCCACCTGCAGCTCGTGCATGTGATCCGGATCCTGCAACTGCGTCACGCGGTGGATCAGCCGAGCGGCGTGCTCAGCGTTCCACGGCCCGATCATGCTGGTGATCCGGTTGACCAGATCCCGGGTGTACCTCCTGGTCACTCCCGGATCGCGCGCCACGGGGTTCTTCGCCTTGAACAGCTGCCCCGCATCGGACAGGCGCAGCAGCCAGCCCGCCTTGCGCCGGAACTCGAACATCGGCATCGCCTTCTCCCGCCAGACCCACACCAGCACCGCCCCGGCCGGCGGCGCACGCGCAGCGCCCGCCCCCGCCAGTGGCCGGACGCCGGGCACCGCCCAGTCGAACCACCAGGCGGCGATCGGGTGGGCGTGCGCGTCGTGCGCGGGCCCGGTGTGCTCCGGGTGCTCGCCGAGGTGGAACCGCACCTCGTGGTCGAGCAGCCGCTCCCACCACGCCTGCACAGCTGCCTCGTCGACCGCGAAGCGCAGCGCGAGCTGCTCCGCCACGGCCCGCGTGATCACGACCGCGCCGCGCTCGGCCCAGCCGAACGCCACCACCCCCGGCACCGGGAATGCGCCGTCCCAGACCAGCACCTCCACCCCGGGCGGCGCCCGCGGCACGGCGCGCGTCAGCTCCTCCAGCGGCGTCATCCGATCCGTGCTCGCCCGCAAAGCGGCGACGACCCGCTCCCGGTCCCCGTCCATCAAGGGGTGCTCGGCCACCGCACCCCCGCCGGCACCGCCAGCTCGCGCCGGCAATCCGTTGGCGCGGAGGAACGCGTGCAGCACGTCCGCCCGGACGGCCAGCACACCTCTCCTCGCGCCCGAGATGCGCGCATGGACGACACCGGCGAGTACCCACTCGCGGCGGCCGTTCCGGTCGGCGATCTCCACCAGGACCGGTCCGCCCGAGTTGCCTTCTCGGACGGTGTAGTTCCGCGCGATCATGATGTCGAGCGCGCCGGCCGGACGGCGTGCAGCGACTCCGGACCCGATCACCAGGGTGTCGCCGTCAACCTCGAGCGCACCGCCCAATCCGACCGGGAGTGCAGGCTCGAGGCCGTTGCTGCCGATCGGGTCCGCCGTGTCGGGGAAGCCCATCACTGTGACCGGGCGACGCCTGAGTTTCGACCCGTCGTGCAGACGCAGGGGTGGGAGCCGGAGGTCCGCGAGATCGGGGTGCTCGATGCGCACCACCGCGAGATCGAGCGTGTACGCCGCTGTGGCGAGGTCCTCGCCGACCAGCCCGCCGGTGGCGCCGAGCGCGATCAACTCCCGTGTGAGGGCCCGGATCGACGGCTGCAGCAGCACCGTGCCGCGGATGGCCCGCACACCGGCGCGGGTGGGCACCTCCACGGCGACCGCCCGCGTGAAACCTCGATCGTCCACGACGACATGACGGGCGGTGACGACATATCCGACGGAGCCGGTAGTCCACAGGATCGTCCCCGATCCGCTCACGTGGCGGGTCACGAGCCGAACGACCCGGCGCGCGACGTCCGGCGGCCGGTACCCCAGCTTCGGATCCTGCCAGCCGAGGCGGCCGGTGGCGTCGCGGACCAGTACGAACGGACGCTCCCCGCCCCAGGCGGCGCGCCACGCGGTCAGCAGCTCCTCGCTGATCGGGTCGGCATCCTGGTCGTGGCCGTGGCCGGTGTGGTCGTCGCCGAGCAGGTGGAAGTCCCGCTCGTGCGCCAGCAGCCGCACCCAGAAGTCGGCGGCCAGCCGCCGGGTCGTGATGAGTTCGAGGATGTCCTCGAACGTGTCCTCGAAGATCAGCACCACGCCGTCGGGGACGAGGACCGGGTGCTTGAAGCCGAAGGCGACGACGCCTTCCGCACCCGCCGGGCGGAAGCGCGCCGGCACCACGCGCACGTTCACCGGCGGGCCGCGCGGCCGACCCGGTTGCCTCCGCGGGTCCAACGGCCTGGACACCCAGTACAGCTTCTGGGCCGCGTCGAGCATGACCTGCCGCGCAGGCTCGTGCGGCCCGATGACGACACCGCCGCCAGTGCCGCCGCCGGCGTCGTCCGTCCGCATGAACGCCTCGATGGAGAACCGGTCGAAGTAGCGGGGGTGCCCGCCGAACTGGCTGTCGGTGAACACGACCACCACCTGCGGCACACCCTCGATCACCGCGGCCACCGAGCGCACGTTGAACGCGTGGGACGCGGTGACCACGATCCCGCGCACACCCGCACCGGCCGCGGCCATGATCCGCACGACCTCCGCCTCACCCGAGACGGGCTGGAAGCGCCGCCCGTACCGATCCTCCAGGGCGCGGGCCGGCGCGAAGTAGGCCGCGGGATCGGCCTTCAGGTCCTGGTAGGGGACACCAGCGGGGAGCACCGCCGGCGCAGCCACCTCGGCACGGCCGGACGCGGACCGGTCCGCCGCCTCCGCGCACAGGTCGCAGTTGAACTGCCTGGCCTGCTCGGTGCGGAATCCCGGGTTCACCCACCACACCGACCGCTGCACCATCCGGCTCACCAGCAGGCGGTGCTCGACCTGCTCCGGGTCGAGCCCCAGCAGCGCATCGATCTCCCGCGCCCGATCCAGGTCGACTGCCGACTCGTTGCGCATCCGCGTCGCGAGCTCGGCCCGCTTCTGCGGCGACGCCGTCAGCAGTTGCTCCCCGTGGTACATGCGCAGCACGTGCACGACGTCGGCGGGGAGCCGGTGCTCCACGGCGAGCGCGGCGAGCACCTCCTCCACCGCCGGCTGATCGGCCGGCGGCGCGACCGGACCCGCCCAGTCGCCGACCAGCGAGACCTCCATCCCCGGCGTGGTGAACTCGATCCCACCGATCACCGACGTAACCGGAGCCTCGTCCACCAGCGCGCCCAGCTCGGCCCGCACGGCCGGCTCGGCGGGTACCCGCTCGTGCACCTCGTGCTCGGCCGACCCCGGATCCACGACGTGCGCCAGCTCGTGCGCCTCCGCGAAGCTCCTGGCCGCGGCGCTGAGCCGGCTGACGCGCCGGTCGAACAGCTCCCGATCGGCGACCACCCGGCCACCGGTGTGATCGGTGAAGTAGACGACCACCACCGGCGGCAGCCCCAGCCCGACCAACCGGCGGCCGATCAGCTCGTTCAACCCCGCGACCAGCTCGAAACGCACACCCGCCGAGCTCCACCGCCCCGACGGGCTCGCCGCCGCGAGCTCGTCGACACCGGCCGGGTGCACCGCGCCTGCCGCGTCCAGCTCGGCCAGCACCTCGGCCACCACCGGCGCGTACCGCTCGTCGACGACGAACTCGCCGCGACCGTCCACGGCCAGCAGATGGCCACTGCTCGTCGGGGCGGTCGGTCGCACCATCACCAGCTTCGCCCCGCCGCGCCCTGCCGAGATCGAGACGATCCCGGCGCCCAGTGCGTCGGCTCGGCGCAGCGCTTCGTGCGCCGCGGCCAACCCGCCGGTCGCGACGACCTCCACCGACTCCGCGGTCGCCGGGCCGAGCTGGAGCACGGCCCGCTGGGAGGCGGGGCCGAACTCCAGCACCTCGACGGGCCCGCTCTGCGGATCGTGGGTCCTGGCCACGATGGCGGCGATCCCGGTGAATGCCGCGTCGGCCACCTGGCGCCGACGCTTCGGCAGCCCCCTGCGCACTGATTCCACGCTCGCCCAGGCGGCCCGCTCGTGGGTGCTGAGCAGGGGATCATCGCCGTCGTACCGACCGGCCGGCGGCCCGGGCAGGTGCGGCTCACCGGGAGCGGTGACGTCGCCGTAGCGGCCGGTCGCGATGCGCGCGATGTTGATCAAGCCTGGTTCACCGGGCTCGAAGTAGATGCGGTGCGGCAGCCGGGCTCCGCGGCCGCCGTGCCCGCTGTCGAAGACCCGCGCCCCGAACGCGGGATCCGTGGGCTCGCGCCCGTGGAACGGGGTGAACCGGATGCTGTCGTTGGCCGCGGTGCTCGCCCACACGTGGTCGGGCCGGATCCCCAGCTCCGACGCGTGCATCACGCCGACCCCCGGGCTGCCCAGCAGCACCAGGTCGTGGACGGGGAGGCCGTACCGGGGATCGACCGCGGTCAGCCCGGTGACCAGGGAGCCGTAGCTGTGGCCGACCAGGGTCAGGTGCGCCGGCGCGCGCCGCACCGCCCGGATCCCGTGCAAGGCGCGATGCAGACCGGCCTTGCCGCGGCGTGCCGCTGCCCGGGACATCGCCCTGCGCAGGTCGGCCGGCGGACGGTAGCCCAGCCAGTAGACGACGGCCACCGTCTCGCCGGGCCGCGCCTGCGCCAGTGCCGCCTCGTACATCGCGTCGGCGCGCCACACCCCGAACCTGGCGAGCTCCAGCGAGTGCGTGGTTCCCGGCACGTAGACGACGACGTGGTCCGCGGTGGCGACGTCCCCGATCGCCAGCACGACCCGGCCCCCATCGGCCGGATCGAACGTCAGCAGGTAGGCGCGCGGTCGAAGCGGGTGGTGCAGCCGCGCGCTCACCGCCAGTGCACCGGCCAGGCCCTGACGCCCGGGCTCCGCGTCGGCGAGGAAGGTGCGCAGCCGGGGCCGGTTGAGGTCGTCACGCACGTGCGGCGGCAGCCCCTCGGTACGGGCCAGGTCGACGTGCTCGATGGCGCGGGCGCGCATCTCGTCGCGCATCCCGGCCCACCAGCGGTGCACCGCGTAGGGACCGGCGCGCAGCGGTGGGTGCCGGTAGCGCACCAGGTGGCGGTGCAGGGCGCGGCCGAGCGAGAGCGCCACCGCGACACCGCCGACCGCGACGGCGACCCCGAACCCGTTCGGTACGGCGGTCGCGGCGCCGCCGGCCAGCGCGTTCGTCGCGGCGTGGGCAGGAACGGCGTCCCAGCCGAGGAGGACGCCCGCGAGCGGCACCGCGGCCACCCACAGCGGCCAGCGGCGACCGGTGACCCGGTCGAGCTCGTTCGCCAGGTCCGGCTCCGCTGAGCGCAGTGCGCCGGCCAGATCGCGCCACCCGGTCGGCGAGAGGTCGCGGCGCACTGCGGCCAGGCCGCGCCGGAACTCGCCCACGAGAGCCCCGCGCAGGTGTTGCAGCTCCGGGTCGCGGACCGTGTCCCACGCGGTGCGCACCTCGGCGAGCAGCGCCGGGTCCACCGCCTGTGGCCGCGGTAGCGGCGCGTCCCGGCCCACCAGGTGCAGCCGCCAGCCGTGTGTGCGGTTCAGCGCCCGCAGCACCGGCGCGAGCGTCGGCTCCTGCGTGACGAGCAACCGGGCCAGCTCCGCGCGCTGCGGCAGGTCAGCGCGGCGGAAGTCGTGGACGAGCCCGCCCAGCAGCTCGTCGCGCTGCGCGCGGTAACGGCGCGCCGAGAGCGACCCCCTGGCCTGCAGGAACGCCTGCCAGCGCGCGACGAACGTCGACACGGCTGCGGTATCGACGACGTACGCCGGCCGCGCATGCAGCGGGGGTGCCCGCGACCACGCCAGCCGCACGAGCACCGCGGCAGCGCCCAACCCGATCGCCAGCGGCAGCGCACCCGCGGCCGCGACCGGCCACAGCGCCGCCGCGGCCGCACCGATCCCCGCCCAGCGCAGCTGCGTCGGCCGCGCCAGCACGGCTACCCCGACGCCGACCACTGCCAGCCCCGCCGCGACGATCACCGGCGCCACGACGGCGAGCCCCAGCGCGGGCGCTGCACCCAGCAGCGCCGCCGGTACGCGCAGTGCCAGCTGCGGGCGGTCGCGCAACACGTACCGGGCCACGGCCGCCGTGACGACCAGCGCCACCATCGCCGCCACCGGGTGCGCGGCCACCACGTCCAGCAGGCTCGGATCCGCCACCGGCAGCGCGCCGACCAGCGGCGCCGCACGCGGTCGACCCCGGTCGACCTCGTCGACGAACGCCCGTTCCGCCTCGACGGTGGACGGCCGGTCGAACGCAGGCGTCGTCGCCATGTCGTCGGTGCCGTCCAGGACCGTCGCGCGTGCCTGCCCGAAGTCGGGGACGACCTCGTCGCCGGACCGACGATCGGCTGCAGGACCACCACCGGCCACCACCGGCGGCGCCCGCGGGTCGATCGGCAGCCACGTGTTCCGTGGTGCGACCAGCTGGGCACCGGCCACCGACAACGGGTCGACCAGCGCCGGCGGAGCCGGCACGTCCTGCGGTGAGTAGTAGCCGTCGACACGCACCCAGCCGCTGTCGGTCTGCACCCGCGCTCCCAGCAGCGACTGCAGCACCGTCAGCGTCGAGGTAGCCGCGACCACCGGACGCCCGATGGCCAGCGACAGCTCCCGTACCGGGCCTTCGGCGTCCACACCGACCGAGCAGGCGCACAGCACCACGTCACCAGGACCGGCGACGACACCGAGCGCGGCGAGGACCCGGCTCAGCTGTTCCCCGGACAGCCGGACCTCGACCCCGTCGATCAGGTACCAGAACCCGTCCCCGTCACCGTGCACGGCCACGGTCACGTCGCCGGGGCGGTTCCACAGGCGCTGTCCGAACGCGCGGTACCCGTCCCCGGGCGCAACGACCACGAACCCGTGGCCGTCCGGGTGCACCAGCGCCTCGCCGGTGATGCGGGCCAGGTCGGCGTCGGTGGCGGCGCGGCGCTCGCGGGAGGGTGGGCCACGCAGCCGCTTCGCCCGCCAGTTGTCGATGCGGCTGGCCCCCCACATCGTGGCAGCGGCGCCTGCGGTCACGCCCAGTACGAGCGGCCATCCGGCGGACGGCACGATCGCCGCGAGGCCGAACGTGAGCAGGCTGCCGGACAGCACCAGGTTGGCGATCACGCCCTTGCGCGTGGTGATGCGGCCCAGCCGCAGCTCGGCGGCGATGCCCAGGCGGGACAGGTAGGCCGAGGACACGGTCAACGTCACCCCGGCGATGGCCAGCAGGCTGTGGTCGACGAACGCCACCTGCAGGGAGAACAGGAAGTTCGCCAGGGTGATCACCGGCATCGCCCAGGCCTGCGTGATCGCGCGGATGCGCGGCAGGAGGTTCGGGTCGTAGCCGACCCAGCCGGCGACCATCGCGGGCAGCGCCTGGGCCAGGAACAGCGCGTCGGCGAGCGCGAACACCCCGTTGACGGCCAGCGCCAGCGGGCCGGCCGCACCGGGAGGCCCGGCCCCCACGACGACGGCCCACGCGTTCGCCACGTGCAGGACCAGGTTGACCACGAACGTGCCGGCCAACGCCGTGGTGACCAGCCGCCCGAGCAACCCGGCGTGCGGGGAGAACCCGTACATGGACTGGGCCTGGACGCCGAAGATGCTGCCCGCCTTGTCCAGGAAGATCGAGAACTCCTTCAGCGAGGTCCGCAGCCGCGAGTCGGCGGTCTCGTTCGGCCCCAGCGGGACCTCGATCAGCGCCCACGCGTCGGCCAGGACCTGCTCGGCGAGCCGGTCGAACCGGGTGAGCCGCCACCGGGGCATGTGGTCGAGTGCGGCGTACTTGCCGATGATCCCGATGAGGTTGCGGATGACGTCGTGGTCGAACTGCTCGCGCTCCAGGATCGACTCGATCATCGCCCGCAGCTCCTGGGCGTAGACGGTGCGGTGCACGTTGAGGGCGCCGCGCACCGCGTACGCCCACCCGGCAGCGACCGTCGCGGCCGGCAGCATGACGGCGCCGGCGACGACTCCGGCCACGATCCCGCCGACGAGGGCGGCCGCGGTCGCGACGCCGGCCACCGCTGTCAACACGACGTACTTGCTCCGCAGCTTCGCGATCTCCTCGTTGTCGGCGCGCTGCGCGAGCTCGGTCCGCTGGACCTGTGCAGTCACCCGAGCAGCGACGACCGCGTCCGAGGTGGCCAGCAGCGACTGGTGCCCGGCGATCAACGCCTCCACCGTGACCGGGTTCCCGTCGGCGTCGACCAGGCCGATCCCGGTCGCGTCGGCGGCCAGGTCCAGACCCTCCGCGGCCGCCTGCGCTGCGGCCTCGCGCTCGGCTCGGACCGCGGCCAGCGCCCTCTTGCTCGCCCGGGCCGCCTTGATCGACGCGGCGATCAGCTTGACCGAGATCAGGCGGCCGGTGGTGACCCGATGGTTGACCGCCGCCGTCCACATCACCAGCTGACGCGCCTGGTCCGACCCGGGCCGTGCCGGATCGAACACGTCCGCCGGGTCGACCAGCTCGATCTCCGCCCGCTGATCCGCCGTCGGCTCGCCCACGGAGAGCTCGTAGTGGACCAGCCACCGCTCGATCACCGCCTGGCGGTCGGCGTCCAGCGTGCCCAGGAACTCCGTCCACCTCCCCGACGTCCACTGGACGTAGGCCCAGCGCTGCACCCTCTCGCGGGCGGTGGCCAGCAGGCCCTCCAAGTTGTCGTGACGCACGTTGTGGTACGCGTCCATGCCGATCTCGGCGCGGATCCGTTCGAAGATCGGCTCCAGGTCGTAGGCATGGCGGAGGTACTGCGGGATCGACTCCGGCTTGACCGCGTCGGAGCCGAAGACGATCCGGTCGGAGTGCTTCCGTACCAGCTCGAGGAACGCGTTCGTGATCTCTGGCGTCTCCTGCAGGTGGCGGGCCACTTCGTTCCAGGAGATGTCGAACGAGACGTGGTCGTAGGCGGGATCGTCGAGGATCTGGCCGATGAGCTGCAGGTGCTCGACGGAGAGCTTGGTCCACTTCCCGACCCCGAGGTGCGCGAGGATCACCTTCGAACCCGGGTACTGCTTCAGCAGGGCCAGCAGCGGCATGCCGAACCGCTCGTCCGGGACCTCCTCGCCGAACCGGCCGTCGGCCAGGATCCGGGCGAGCCCCCAGTCGTTGTGCAGCACGACCAGGTAACCGATGTCCGACGATGCCTTCAGCAGCTCCTCGACGTGCGGGTTGTGCACCGGCAGGACCTCCAGCTGAGCCTGCGACAGGAGCTGGCCGGCCTCCGCGGCGAACCCGTTGGCCGCGAGCAGCTGCCTGATCGCGTCCGTCTCGTCCAGCAGCGTGGCGATCAGCCCGGCCGCGTCCGCCATCGTCGGCAGGGTCAGCGCGGGCTGCAGCGCGGCCGGCACGTCGGTGAGGTGCAGGCCTGAGTCGGGATCCGCGATGAGCCTGCGCAGGATCCCCACCGCGGTGATCAGGCGGCGCACCTGGCGCTCCCACTCCGGGTTGAGGATGTGGATCCCCTCGTCCCCGAGCAGGTCGCGCACCGCCTCCTTGGCGATCGTGGTCTCGCCCACCAGTACCGCCAGATCGGGGTTGATCATCGCCATCGTCTGCAGGTAGCCCTCGGCACCGGGGATGTCCAGGCGCGCACCGGTCACGCCCATCACCGCGCGCCAGGCCAGGTCCGGCGGGAGCCTGCGGACCGCGTCCACCAGTCGGACGTCGGGGAACGTGCCCCACATCTGCAGCATCGGCACGCGGAACACGAGGCCGAGGGACAGCGCGTTCGTGACCGCGTAGTAGAAGACGCCGCCGGCGGTCGAGATGCCCTTGCCGCGCTGCGGGATCGGGTGGAACGTGATCACGCCCTGGTGCCCGTCGTCGGCCAGCCGTCGCAGGAAGCCGGCGATGTTCGTGCCGCGGGGGTCGTCGTAGCCGATGTGGTGGAAGTGCCCGTCGGACAGGTCGAAGACCGGCAGCCGCGACACACCCAGGAGGTGGGCGACCCGCGGGTCGATGCCCAACGCAGCCAGCCCCTCGGCCGTCACGCCCTCCCTGCGGAGCTGCTCGCGCAGCCACCGCGTGGACACGACGTCACCGTTCGGCAGCCGCATCCTGCTCGCCGGGTGCACCCACGCCGTGAACCGCATCCACCTGGTGAAGACCGGGTCCCAGAACCGGTTCCGCATGCCGGGGTCCGGCTCGGCCCGCTTCGTCAGATCCGACACGACCGACCAGCTCAGCCCGGTCCGCCGCATGATCGCCACGACGGACAGCCCGGCCGTGCCCGCGGCGACCACCGCAGGCTCCACCGCGTCCACGAACGCCTGCCGTGCCGACGCCGCCGCCGTTGCGGCGTCGCCGGCCACCGTCGCCGAGGCCTTCAGCTGCGCCACGGCCGCCTGGTGGGCGGCCTTGCGCTCGCGCCAGAGCGTCGTGTCCGCAGGAGCGAGCTGGTGCCCGTTCCGGTCGAGCACGGCGAGCAGCCCACCGGCACCGGCGACCAGCTCGTCGCGCAGGTCGCGGTAGGCGGCCTGCGCCTGCGCGGCCCGGCGGTCGAGCTCCTGCCACTCCGTCCAGGCCGCGTGCTGACCGCGCAGCGCGGCCACCAGTGCCCGCCGGGCCGTACCCCCGGCGAGGAGGCGACGCGCCCACGGTGGCCCCCGCACACCGGCTCCACCGCTCGCCGGGTCGATCGCCGCCGCACCGTCTGCGGTCGGCACCGGCCGGGGCCGGGCCGACCCCGCTGCCAGTTCGACCACACCGCTGACGGGCGCACCCGAGCCAAGGGTGAGCACCCCGCTGGCATCGATCGCGGCCGCAGGCAGGCCGGTCGCGCGGGCCACGGCCCGCACCCCGTGCCCGGCGGCAACTCCCTGAGCGACGGCCTCGGCGACCACGGCGCGGTGCGCCTCGACCGCGGTGTGCCAGGCCTGCACGCTCGCGTCGAGCCGGCTCTGCGCCCGTTCGAGCGTGGTACGCGAGCGGTGCAGTGCCGCCAGCACCAGCGCCAGGTCGCCGGTGAACGAGCGGTGCCGACCGGGCGTCGCCCCGACCGCGGGCGGCACGTCGGCTGTGATGCGCCGATCGGTCGCGTACGCCCGCGCGAGCTCCAGCGGAATGCCCAGCCGATCCGCTGCGCGACGCAGCTGCGCCTCGTCACCCGCGGGACGGCCCCGCGGGAACATCAGCCACCGCATGCCGTTGCGGATGGTCGACTCGACCTGCGCGGTGTAGACCTCCACGAGCGCCGCGTCGTTGCCGAGCCGGCGACGCGCCATCTCCACGTCGGCCGCCGACGCACCGACCCGGTCGCGCAGCTCGGCCAGGCCGAAATCGGACACCAGGCCGAACCGCGGCCCGGCCGACCCCGCCGGCAACACCGCTCGCGCGTCCGCCATCAGGACCGCCGCCACCACCTCGGCGACACCGAGCGCGGCGGCGATCCGCCGGTCGTCGATGTCGTGGCGGACCGCGTCCACCAGCAGCCAGCCCGCCACCGCGTCGAGGGCATCGGCGGCACGTCGGCGCGCCGCCTCAGCCGCCCGCAGCGCCGCCAGCAGGCCGGCGTCACCGGGGGCTGCCGCGGCAGCCTCACGGGCGGCCGCCAGCCGGCGCTCCGCCTCGACGAGCGCCTCCACCGCGTCGCCGCCCGCGGTGCTGCCGAGCGCCGCCGACAGCCGGCGCAGCACCTCGGCAGCCGATCCTGCTACCGGTGCCGACCGAGCCTCCGAGCGACGGAAGGCCCGAGCCCTCCGCAGCTCGCCGCGCGCCACCACGAGCACCGCCAGCACGTATCCGCCGAGCAGCAACGACCCGGCCAACCAGAGACCGGACCAGCCACTCGAGCCGGGGGCCGCGACCTCCGGGCCGGGGCCGGGGTCGGGTTTCGGTTGACCGGTCGCGGGCGGAGCGGGCTGGTCCGGCACATGCTGGTGCCCGGGGTCGACGGTCTGCCCGGTGCCCGGCTCGGGCTTCGGAGGCGGCGGCGGCTCGGGGGCCGGCGCCGGGACGACGAAGCGCTCGCCGGGATGGATCAGGTCCATCGCTGCGGCGTCGATCCGGCCGTGCACCCGGAACCGGTCGCCCTGCAGCTCTGCGAGCTGGCGGGCCGACATGCCGTACCGCTTCGCGATCCCGGTCAACGTGTCGTGGACATGCACGACGACGATCTCCGTACCGGTCTGCTGGGTCCCGGTGGGCTGCGCGAACGCCGACGCCGACACGGCCATCGACGTCGAGGTCGTCACGTGCCCGTCCCCGGTGTCGGCCTGCGCCTGCGAGGACAACACGCCGATCCAGCCCGCAGCCGCGACCGCGACGAGCAGCACGGCGGTCGCGACGCCCTTGGCGACCGCACCCAGCAGGCCCGACGTCCCGCCCGCACCGGTCCCCGCATCGTCCGACGTCGTGGTCGCCTCATCGGTGTCGTCGCCCGTTGCCCTGCCCGACCCCGGGGGCGGCGCGTCCTCGGAGTCCTGATCGTGCTGCGAGTCCGTGGTGGCCCCGTCCTCGGCGCCGGTCCGCGGGCCCTGATCAGGCGCAGCGCGGCCCCGCGAGTCCCCCGCCGCATGGCGGGACGGGACGACGAGCCCACCGCTCGCCGTGTGCTCCGGCCGACCCCACGGGCCGGATCCCACCGTCGCGGTACCTGCGGAGACGGCCCGCAGGGCCAGCTCCGCAGCCGCGACGGCCTGCATCCCGTCGGCCACGAGCTCGTTCGCGAGCTCGGTGGCGCTGACGAGGTGTTGGCCGGCGGGCGGGGCGCGGGCCTGGGCGGCGCCGACCGGCCGGCCGCCGCGGAGGCGGCCGCCGATGCGACCCATGGCCGCTTCCACGACCCGAGCCTCGCTCGGGGACAGCCCGCCGACGCCGAGCGGGCCGCCGGGTCCACCGGTGTCACCAGGACCCGACGTGGTGCGCGCAGTGCTCCGGTCGGTCGTCCGTAGGTCCACCGCGCCCCGCTGGTCGGCGATCAGCTGCTCGGCCGGTGCCGGCTGCGCGTCGGCGAGGCGCAGGTCGACGGCGCCGTGCTCGTCCGCGGCCCGCGGACCGGGCACGTCGAGCGGATGCCGGTCGGACGGGTCGAGGAACTGGCCGAGGTCGGTGGCCCCCCGCTCCAGACCAGCCGGCAACCCCGCGATCGGCCCGAACACCGCGGCACCGGTGACGGCGCCGTCGGGTCCGACCTGCACGGGCGCGGTGCGGCCGGACGCGTCGGTCAGCACGACCGTCACGGGCGCGCCGCGCGCGGCGGCGACGCCGGCGATCGTCGCGAGCACCGCCGGCACGTCGCCCGGGCCGGCGGTGGCGTGCACGGTGACCGGGCCGCGGCCGGGGAGCTCATCGGCGATGGTCCGGTAGGGCGCGGCAGCGAACCCGGGACGTTCCCCGGCGGCGGTGACGACGTCGGCCCAGTCGGTGGCCGCCGACGGGGCGTCGGTCTGATCGGGCGCGACGGCGCGGAGGTCGGCGAGCGTCAGCCGGCGCTCGAGCCGCGGCAGCGCCGGGATGACGTCGGCGAGCCTCTCGGCTGCGGCCCGCGTCTCGCCGGCGAGCTGCTTCTCGACCGGCAGGAGCGCGTCGTCCCACAGAGCCGGGAGCTCGGCCGGGTCGATGCCGGGCAGGCTGCCCCGCTTGCGGAGGACGGCCAGCGCGGCGAGGTCGAGGCCGAGCTCGTTCGGCACCGGATCGGCCGTCACGCGCAGGCGGCGCAGCGACCGCGCCCGCTGCTCCGGTTCGGCCGTCGGCATGGCCTCCTGCCCGGCGAGCACCTCCAGCGCGAGTTCGGCGTCGCGGCCGCTGAGCTCGCGCGTCGCGAGCACCGGCGGCGCGGTCCCGCGATCCACGCCGACGACCGGCGCGTCCGCGTCCAGCGCGACGTACAGGTGGGTCTCGCCGGGCGCGCCGTTGCGGGCGGTGCGCCCGGTGAGCTGGCCGTACTCGCGGCTGGTTCGCGGCTGCCCGATGCGGAACACCTGCACCCCGCCGAGCGCGTTCACGTCGTCCCTGAACCTGGCGACGTCGTCGGCGAGCTGCCCCGCCGGCACCCCGAGGGTCTCGGCGAGGTACGCGAGGTCGCCGCCGGGGAGGACGTCGACGCCGCGGCCGAACACGTTGGTGGCCAGCGTGACCGCGCCCAGCAGGCCACCGACCGCGGCCGTCTCGGAGAGTCGGTTCCGCACCGTGCGCTCCGCGGTGGCCAGCCGGAGGTGCGGCACGTGCGCCGCCAGCTCGTCGGCGAGCGCGCGGATCTCGGGGATCGAGTCCGCCATCCCCAGGACGGGCACGCCGGTGCGGTGCGCGGCGAGCATGGCGGCGACCATCTGGGTGCGGGACGCGGCGTTGTTCTCGTAGACGTGGACGTGGTCGGTGCGGCGACCGATCCGGTCCGGCCGGACCTCGACGACCTGCTTGCCGTAGAGCGAGTCGACCTGCCGGCTGCCCTCCGCGCCGCCGATCGTGCCGGTGATGCCGGCCCACTTCGGCGCGCGGGTGAGCGTGTCGGTGATCGGCATGCTGGCCACCGTGGTCGACGGCACCTGCACCTCGTCGGGCCCGAGGAAGTGGAACTCCAGCGCCTCGTGCAGGCCACCGTCGAGACGACGCCCGAGCTTGGCCTGCCCACCCGGGCGGTCGACGAGCACCAGCACGCGCCGCCCCGGCAGGGACGGATCGGGCTCGATCAGGAAGTGCCGGTCCACCTCGGCCAGGTGCAGGGCGACCAGCGCGTTGCGCACCCGCGTCTGCAGCGCCTCGGACACCTGGTTGCGCCCGACCCCGGCGATCTCGGCGATCCGCGCGATCCCGACCGGGGTCAACTCGACGGCGAGCTCCCCGGTGCGGCGGAAGTGGCCGGGCCGGTCGACCGTGGACTCGCCGAGCCACGCGGCGATCGCCTCGCCCGTCTGCAGGTCGGGGATCGGTGCGCGGGCGCCCCTCAGCTGGGCCGCGATGCGGGCGCGGTCGTTGATCCCGTCGAGGATGATGGCGTCGATCTCGTCGCCGATGACGAGGCCGAGCCGCGCGGGCACGATCTCGTCGCTGCCCAGCTCCGCCCTGAGCAGGTCGAAGGCGAACTCGTCGTACGTCGAGACGACGATGTCGGCCGTGGCGGCCTCAGCCCTCGACTCCGGGGTCAGGTGCGCGGTCGAGTGGGCGAGGCGGAGGCCGAGCGCGGCGAAAACGTCCCGCGCGCTCACCACCATGTCGCGCCCGAGCTGGTCGTTGAGCGTGAGGACGACGACCTGCTCGCCCGTCGCCTTCGCGAACGCGCCGGCCGCGATGACCACGCTGTAGGTCTTGCCCTGGCCCGTGAGCTGTTCGACGACCGCACCGTCGAGCAGGGCCAATGCTGCCGTGATCTGGCCGTGGCGGGCGGTGATGCCCCGCTGCTCCTTCAGCGCGCGGACCACCTCGGCGATCGCGTCCTCACCGACCACGCCCTCGGACGGCTCGTCCGTCGGATCGATGATCGCGCGTTCGACGGCCGCTCTGCGCTCGCCGTACGCCGTGTCGGTGTCACCCCAGGTCGGCCGGTCCGCGACGGGCCCGAGCTCCACCGGCCGGGCCTCGGCCAGCGCACCGGCCAGTTCCGCGCTAATCCGGGCGGCCCGGTCGAGGGCCTCCTGGGCCAGCTGCCGGTCCTGCTGGCGCTGGGCCTCGGCCGCCGCGATGAGGTCGGCCAGGTCGAACAACGTGTACTGGGGATCCGCGGATGCCCCATCCGCGGGGTTCTCGGGATCGGCGTCCGGTGACGCCGTCGTCGGAGGATCGTCCTGGTCGGTGCTCCTCGCCGTCGGGCCGGTGCGGTGATCGATCGGGTCCGCAGGCGGGGGCGAGCGACCGCCCTCGTCGCCCGGCAGCCGGGGCGGCACCGCGGCGGGCCGCGTGGCCCCACTCGGACCGGTGCCGGTGTGGCCGGCGGGAGCCGCGGCGGCCACCCCGCCGTCCACGCCGCCGCGGCCACCGCCGGCTTCGGTGGGAGCGCCCAGACCGACCGTCCCGTTCGTGCCCGCCGGCACCGTCGCCGGCTCCTGCGCCGGCTGGACGGGCTGATCATCGGCCGGGCCGTCCGACGGGCGCGGCACCTGCCGACCCGCGCCCCCGCTCGGGTCGAGCGGTGTCGGGTCGTCGCCGGGCCCGGCCGGGGCGCCGCCCTCGGGGCCGTCCGGTCCGTCGAACGGTCGCAGCTCCCAGGTTCCGGTGCTCGGGTTCTGCACGAACACGAACCCGTCCGGGGCCGCGCCGGGCGGCGGCGCGTGCTCGCCGGTGAGGATCATCGTGAGCCCACCCGACGGCGTCCAGCGGACCACGCCCTGCGGGATCCACACGGCGACCGAGTCGACGGCTCCGGTGGCCGCCGCAGCCTGCACGCCGCGCACGACCCCGGCGAGGCCGACGGGCCCGGCACCCCGCGCGTCGACGACGACGTCGCGCGCGCCGGCAGTCGCGACCGCGTCGGCGACACCTGTCGCGTCCAGCGCGTCCGGCGTCGCCCGGACCACGGCCGCCCGCGGCTGTTCGGACGGCATGTCGAGCTGCATCCGGTAGCCGGTGTCCGTCGGGCTCCGCCGGATGACGACCGGCCGATCCTCGCTGCCGACCCACGTCATCCGGTAGTCGGGGTGCATCGCGACCTCGACGGCGAGCTCGTCCATCGTGACCGGGTGGCCGCGCTCCTGCGCCACGCGCGACAGCAGCTCGTCGGCCACCATGCCGGGGCGACCCTCGAGCGCGCGGCCGATCGCGCCGTCGCCAGCCGTGCGCACCGCCTGCTCGGGCTCCGCCGCGCGCTCGACCCGCACCGTGCCGTCGGGTCCCGGGACGAGCCGGTGCCCGCCGGCGGTCTCCATCTCGCGCAGCAACTCCATCGCGGAGGCCGGTCCGGTGCGCCCGCGCAACGCGCCCAGCCGGTCGAGCACCTGGTACAGCGGCCGGGAGGTCTCGCCACCCATCGCCCACGTCACCGGGTCGCTGCCCAGGTAGCGCAGCCCCGCGTCGACCACTGCGTCGAGGATCTGGCTCCGGTTGAACCGCACCATGATCCCGAAGTTGGCCGGGTCGGCCGGCATCAACGGCTCTGGAGTGATGGTCTCGGGATCCACGCCGTTGACGTACCGGCTGCGGAACTCGGCGACCGACATGTGCTCGGTGCTGCCGTCGACAGTGACGGTGAAGCGCTCGAACCCGGCCAGCTGCTCCGGGGAGTAGCTGGCGTTGCCCTTGCGGTCGGTCTCCTTGCCCAGGTGCGCACGCTGAGCGGCCGGATCCTCCGGGACGTCGCGGAAGAACTCCTTCAGCTTGGCCTCGTCGACCCCGTTCTTGAGCGAGCCGACGGAGGCCTTCGCCGAGATCTCGCGGACCGGGTGCCCGTCCGCGTCGACGACGAGGAAGTCCATCTCGTTGTGCTTGGTGACCTTGCCGTTCATCCAGCGCCACATCTGGATGTTGCGCACGAGCTTCTCGCCAGGCTTCAGCTGCGGAGTCAGCCGCTCCGCGCCGAGGACCTCGACGCCGTCGCCGACCGCGGAGTTGGCCCACGTCTTCCCCGGCCCCTCCAGGTAACCCTTCGGGTCGGTGAGGAACTGCGTCCGATCACCCGGCCGGTCGAGGAACTTCTTGCCGTGCTCGATGATCACCCCGTCCATCCCGGCCCGCTCAGGGGCCTTGAGCGGGGCCTGGCCGCGGCCACCGAGGTTCTCGATCCGCACGCCGCTCCCGCGGGTCCACACGACGGCACCGTCGGCGGTGAACACCGAGACCGACTTCAGGTCCGGGAACTCCGCCGCCGAGCGCAGGACCGCCGCGGCCGCGTCGTCGAGCGTGAGGCCGTAGGCGCGACGACCGTCGAGCGCGATCGTGTCGCGCGGGTAGTCGGTCCGCCCGGCGAGGGCGCGGACGAACTCGCCGACGTCGTCACCGGTGATGCGGCCGTCGCCCAGCGGCAGCACCGCGTCCTTGGCGGCGCGCATCGGCCGCGGGTCCGGCGACTCGACCGGCAGGTCGTCGAGGACCGCGTCCAGGCCGGACGCCGCCAGGTCCTCGGCGGAGAAGAAGTCCGGCACGAAGTCGCTCTCGCCGTCGTGCATGGTCATGGGCGGCTCACCGACGCCGGGCGCCGGGCGCACGTACAGCTCGCCGTCGACGTCGACGAGGTCGTTGTTCGGATCGGCGCTGACCTTGTCGATCACCTGCTGCCGCGTGAACCCGGTGCGCGCGGCGATCTCGTCGACGGACTCACCGGCGGTGGGCGGCTGCACCCCGGCCACCCCGGCCACCCCGGCCACGTCGCCGGGCTGACCGGGCGCGGGCCGCGGCGCGACCACGATGTCGGCACCGGGCTGCGCGCCCGTGGCCGGGTCACCGGCGACGCTGCGGACGTGCGGCACGCCGTCGACGTCGACGACCTCGACCGTCGGGTCGGCCTGTGCCCTGGCCAGCATCTCCTCGGTGCTGATCCCGGCGAAGCGGGCGAGATCCTGGACCGGCACCCCGCGCGGCGCGCCGGCGATCTCCTGGCGGGGCACGATCGCGGGCTCGGGCCCGGTGCCGGGCTGCGACCCGTCCGGTGCGGGCTGCTGCTGCTTGCGGACACCGGCCGCGGTGACCGGCTTCTCGCCGTTCATCTGGCGGAGGTAGGGCACGCCGTCGACGTCGACGACCTCGAACCCGCGCTCGGTCTGCGCCATGGCGCGGATCTGCGCGTCGGTCATGCCGGTCTGCCTGGTGATGTCGGCGAACGGCACGATGCGCGCATTGCCGCCGAGGCGGTTCTGCACCACCTTGACGCCGCCGTAGGTCGCCGCGGGCAGCAGCACGTTGCCGACGAGCAGCGCGCCCTGGTTCCAGCGCTCGCCCACCGACATCCGGTCCCAGTTCTGGATGTAGGTGGCCGTGCCCTGGGCCAGCGCACCCGCGGCGACCACGAGCCCGGCGCCGTTCACCATGCGGAAGGCCGGCATGGCCGCCGCCCGGCTGAGCACCGCCGCCGTCGCCTGGTTCGCGGCGGCGCGCGCCGTGAGCCCGGTGGCGACCTCGGCCCCGACCTCCGCGGTCGTCTGGACGCCGGCCTTCAGCCCGGCCTTGATGCCCGCCCGCAGCGCCAGTCCGCCCACTCCGCCGGCCGGCAGCGCCAGCACGGCAGCCACGCCGTTCAGCCAGACCGCGCGGGCGTTCGCGTCGGTGAACGGGTTGATGCTCTGCCCGTGGTTGGAGCGGTTGTTGAGGTCGATGATCGTGTCGGTGACGCCGACCACCGCGGTCGCGCCGGCGAGCGCCCAGCCCGCCGCGACCAGCGGGGTGGCCGTGCCACCGGAGCCGATGATCACCGCGGCGCTCGCGATCGCGCCGGCCCCGATGAACACCCAGCCCTTGGTCTTGTCCCAGCCGGAGATGTAGCGGCCCTCGGTCTCGAAGGACTCGACGTTCTTCAGTCCGGCCTGCTTCTCGTCGGCGGACAGCGGGACGACCCTGCCGTCCTGGATCTTCGCCGGCGCCAGGAACTTCCAGTCCTTCGGGCTCGCGAACCGGTCCTTCTCCCCCAGGACCTCGTTGTTCTCCCGGAAGTCGTCGCGCGAGCTGTAGAAGTGCCCGTTCTGGTCGACGAACCGCACCGAGCCGTCGGGGTTCGTGATCCGGTAGATCGTCAGGACGCCGGCCTGGCCGTCGTGGGTGTAGGCGGTGTTGAAGACCTCCCACAGAGCGCCGTCCTTCGCGAAGCCCTTCGCGCCGTCGCGCACCTTCCCGCCGACGTCGATCGGCTTGCCGTCGGCGCCGAGGACCTTGCCGTCCTTCTCGTTGCCCAGCGTCACCGTCATGTGGAACCGCTGCATGAGCTCCTGCGCTGAGCCCTGGCTCGCGAAGTCGGCCAGCACGTCCGCCTTGGAACCCTTCACCAGCTTCGACGGACCGCCCTGCTCGAACAGGGCACGGGCCACGTCCTCGTCCTTGAACGAGGGCAGGTTGTACGCCGAGCGCACGGCGTTGAACACGTCGGCGCGACCCGTCGACGGCAGCGACATGTCGCCCAGCAGCATGTCGGGCGTGCGGAACGCCGTGCTTCGGGCGTGCACGTCGTACATGTGGCCGGCCACCACGGCGAAGTCGGTGTAGGTGCCGGCCAGCTGCTTCTGCAGCGGGTCGCCGGACGCCTTCATGTCGGCGCCGAGCTTCTCGGCGTCGACCTGCAGCTGGTTCCAGTCCTTCAGCAGCTGCGTCAGGCGCGGGTTGTTGTCCTGACCCACGAACCCGATGTCGTAGGCGCGGAGGCGGTCCCGCTTCGCCGGGTCGTTGCCGGCGTCGGGCAGGCCCTTGACCAGTTCCTTGAGCCCGGCAGGGATGGTCTCGGTCAGCGCCGTGTACTCGCCCTTGAGCCGGTTCTGCTCGGCCTCCAGCGCCGCCCGTTCCGCGGGGCTGCCGGGGTTCTTGTTGAACGCATCGATGCGCTGGTCGAGCGCGTCGAGGTCGCGTGCGTAGGCGTCGCGTCGCGCGCCCAGGTTCATGCGCACGACGTTCGCCGCGGATCCCTTGGCGACCTGCGCCGGATCCGGGGTGACCAGCGGCTTGCCCTCTGCGTCGAGCCCGAACTCGGCGTAGCCCTGCTGGTACAGGCGCTTCTGCTGCTCCGACAGCGTGCCGGAAGTGCCGACGAACTGCCCGGGGAGGCCGGGCTTGCCGCCCAGCTCGGCCTGCTTGGCGTTGACGTGGACGACAGAGCCGTCGGCGACCCAGCGGGCGTAGGCGAGGCCGTCGATGGCGTCCACGAGGTCGATCGCGTCGGCGATCCGGGCGTCCGTCGCCTTGGCCTTGTCGATCTTGTCGAGGTAGGGCTTGAGCGCGTCCACCTCGGCCTTGGTCAGCCCGTCCAGGTTCGCGACCGTCTGCTTCTGCAGGGCCTCCTTGAAGCCGGGGATCTGCCGATCCAGCTCGTCCGCGGCCTCGTAGATGACCAGCTTCGCCTTCGTGACGGTCACGGCCGCGTCCGTGGTCTGCCGCAGCGACAGCTGCGGCAGGTCCCGCTGGTACTGCGCCGCCAGGTCGGGGTGGTTCTTCGCCAGCCACTGCTCACCGCTGACGTCGAGCGGGGCCAGCGGCATGCCGACCGTGAACTCCTTGCCCTGGGCCTGCGCGATCGCCCGGTCGAGCTCGGTGTCCTGGGCGGGGCGGGTGAAGTTCGGGTCCAGACGCGTCATCCACGACGGCTCCGGCACACCCGCCAGACCGAGGTCGACGGTGTTGGTGGCGCAGTCGGTGTTGAACAGGCACGCGGCGCCGACGTTGGTCTTCTTGCCGTCCTTCATCTCCGGGTACAGCAGGACGCCCTGCCCGTCGACCTTCTGGCCGTCGACGTTGGTCAGGTGGCAGTCGGCGCCGAGGCAGAGGCCGGCGCCGCCCTCGCCCATGCGCATCCCGATCTTGCAGCTGCCCCCGTTCGGGTTGCACGTGCCGGCGTTGCCGTACGGGTCCTTCCAGGTGCCCTTGGCGTTGCCGTACTGGAACTCGACGCCGGTGAACGCACCCTTCTCGCCCGGCTTGATCATGTCCTCGTCGATCGTGCAGTAGCTGGAGCACGGGTCGTTCTGGACCATGCCGTTCGGCCGGACGAGGGTGCACATGCCGTTGCACTTGATGTTGCCGTGCACGTCGCCGGCGACGGGGAGCTGGACGTCGATGGACGGGCCGTCGAGCTCGTCGATGGCCAGCATCTCCGCCATCGTCGGCGGGCCGCCCTCCTTCACCGTCACCGCATAGCCGCTGGGGTAGGTGACGGTGCCGGTCTGCTGGCCCTCGAACACCACCCGGCCCGGCGTGCCGTTCGCGTCGGGCGTGCGCACGCGCGTCCAGGACGGGAGGAGCGGGGGACCACCGGCGTTCTCGAAGCCCGGGAGCTTCTCCAGACCCGTCGGGATCTTGGCCTGCGTCGCCGGGTCCGTGGCGTCGACGACGACGCCCTCGTGCGTGATCAGCTTGCCGGTGCCAGAGAAGTCGAGCGTTCCGGCTCCGCCGCGGCCGTCGCGCGCGACCAGGATGCCCGGCGAGTCGACGATGCCGATGATCCGGTCGGTCCAGACGCCCTTGCCGATGTCGACGTTGCGCAGTTCGCCGGAGCAGCCGCCGTTGCAGGTCGTGGTGAACGGCGAACCGGCCGGGTTCGCGAAGTGACCGGTGTTCTCGACCGGCTGCGGAGCCTTGGGTGCGTCCGGGACGCCGCCGGTGTAGTGCACGGTCGATCCGCTGACCCCGTCGGTAACGGTGCCCGACCCGCGCGCCCAGTACTTGCCGTTGCCCTCGGCGTCGCGAGCCAGGCCGCAGCCGTCCGACATGGCGCACGTGTCGTCCGGCTTGCCCGCCGTCGACGGGTTGGAGGCCTTGACCCCGTCGTCGGTGACCACGACGTGCTGGCCCTTGCCGCCGCGCACGTCCGAGCCGGGCGCACCGACCTTGCACGGCGCGGGGCAGGTGATGTCGACCGGCGCCTTGTCCGGATCCTTGACCGTGATCAGGTAGCCACCCTTGCCGTCCGGCTTCCAGCCGATGCCGTACTCGCCGGGGCCCAGCTCCTTGACCGCGAGCGTCGGGTCCTTGCCGGCGCCTGCCGACAGGGTGAAGGTCGTGTGCTTGTTGTAGCCGCCCTCCTTCGCGTTGGCGCAGTTGCCGGTGCAGATGCCGTAACCGCCGTCGACCGCGTCGCCCGGGACCGCGATCGCCGTGACACCGCAGCCGCCGTTGCCGCCGCCGCTGCAGCTCATCCAGTGGTAGGCGTCGTCGCGGCCGTACGCGTCGCTCTGGCTCGCGTACTGCTGCGCGAACGCGTAGTAGCTCGCGGAGCAGTTCGCGGCACCCACGCACGACGCCCCCGCACCCGCCGAGTTGCCCTTCGCGTAGGCGTAGGCCATCACGGCCACCCCGCCGCCGCCCATGCCGCCGCCGCCGGAGCCGCGGGCCGATGCCTCGGCGTGCGAGCCCGTCACCGGGTCCTTCGCCGCCGCGCTCGCCGACGCCGAGTAGCTGTGTGAGCAGGACGTGCCGGGCGTGCCCATGCAGGACGCCGACGCGGACGCCGAGCCGCCGCCCGCGTTGGCCGACGCGGTGACGGCGACGCCGCCGCCGCCCATGCGGCCGCTGCCCGACCCGTGCGCGTTCGCCCGCGCCCGAGCGCCGCCGGCAGCAGCGGAATCACTCGCGGTGGCCTCGTAGTGGTAGCTGCAGGACGTGCCGGCGGTGCCCACGCAGCCCGCCGACGCCTGGGCCGCGCCGTTCGCGGCCTCGGCCGTCGTCACGGCCTGGCCGCCGCCCACGGCGCCTTCGCCGTGCGCCGTCGCGTTCGCCCGGGCGCCGGACGCGCTCGCCGCGCTGTTGGCCCGGAAGCGGAAGGAGCAGCCGGCATCGGCTCCCGTGCAGGCGGCACCGGCGACCGCGGTGCCGCCGGCCGCTGCGGCCATGCCACCGATCTCGCAGGCACCCTTCGCCGGCCCGCCGCAGGTGGCCGCAGCCTCGGCCGCGTACCGGCCGGTGCGGGTCGTCGCCGTGGCATCGGTGGCGAGCGAACAGGTGGACCCGGCGGTGCAGGACGCGGACGCCTCGGTCTGCGCAGCGCCCGGCGCGGCACCGACCTTGGCCGACAGCAGGCACGCCCCGCCGGCACCCGCAACGCAGTCGGCCGCGGCGTCCGCGGCCGTGGCGCCGGCCCGGTCGGTGAACCGACCGGTGCCCTCGACGTGGCTGCGGCACCCGGTTCCGGTGCAGCCGGCCTGCGCCTGGCCGATGTGGTCGGCGATGAACTGGCCCGTGCTCGCGCCACAAGCACCCGTCCCTGCGCAGTCCGCGGTGGCGACGAAGTGCGTGGTGTGATCCGCTGCCGGAGCGGTGCCCTTGCGCAGGTCCTGCTCGAGGGTTGCCGGGTCGTCGGTGCCGACCGTGACGCTGCGGGTCGCGACCGGGCAGGCAACGCCGCCCTGGTGGCAGCTGCCCTCCACGGATGCCGCGGTCGTCCCGAAGCGGGAGGCGTCGTTGGGCGACGCCGCCACCGCCCCCGAGGTCGTCATCGCGACCTGGCAGTCCGCTGCGCCGGTGCAGGCCGCGTGGCCGCTGGCGACGGAGACACCTGTGGGGTCGGTCGCCGTCCCGTTGCCGGCCTGCGCGGGACCGGCCATCGTGCCGGTGGGGTCTGCGGCCACGCTGCGGGCGCGGTCCGCGACGGCAGCCGCCCCGCCGTCGGGGCTGACGGCCGACACCGTGTCGGCCGACGCGGTGCCCGTGCATCCCTTCGGGCAGACCAGCGCTGCCGACGCCTGGGTGGCGCCCGACATCCCCGGCAACATCCGCGGGTGGGCCGGGTCGGGGCTCGCGGGATCGGGGGCCCCGCTGTGGGTCGTGGTGACGGCCGTGACCTCGGCGCCGACCTGGCACGCGGCACCGCCACACGTGCTCTCGACGTGGGAGCGGCTGACTGCCGCGTCGTCGCGGCCGGCGTACGTCGCGTCACCCGTCGCCGCGACGACGCAGCCGGGGCCGGCGCAGGCGCCTGATCCGCGGGAGGTGGCGTAGGTGGCCGGGGCGTCGGTCACGGGCTTGGCCGCGCGTGCCGCGGCGTCCTTCGCGGCCTTCTCGGCCTCGGTCGCCGCGGTGGCGGCGTCGGTGGCCTTCTTGATGTCTTCGGGTGTCGCGCCCTTGCCGGCGGCGACCCGCTGGGCCTGCTCGGCGTCCGCGCGGGCCTGCTTGGCCTGCTGGGCGAGCTGGTTGGCGGTGTCGGTGTTCTGCTCGGCGATGATGTCGGCAACGACCTGGCCGGTGCCGGCGGTGGAGCTGGTCTGGACCTGGCACCCGGACTGGGTGGTCACGCACGTGCCCGACGTGGTTCCGCGGCCTTCCGGGGGACCACGGGCACCGTTGGCGCCGTTGACGGTGTTCGGACCGTCCGAGCCGGCCGCGGACGTGCGCGCGGTGCCCGCGCAGCCGCTCGCCGCGCCGGCGCAGTCCAGCATCGCGTCGGCCATCGTCCACGAGGACGCACCGGCCACGGTCGGCCCGCCGGTGTTCGCGGACGAACCCGGCGCGACCGGGGCGGGCGGGGTGGCCGGCTGCTGACCCGGCTGCTGCTGGGCGGGCTGGTCACCGGTGTTGGTCGTCGTGGTCTTCGCGTTCTCGGTGGGGGCGGCGGCCATGATCGGGGCGATCCGGTTCGCGTCCGGCCCGGTCGAGGCACCCGAGTTCGTCACGCCCTGGCAGATGCCACCGGTGACGCCTTCGCACACGCTCTCACTGGAGGAACCGCGCGGGTTCGCCGACACGGCCGGGTCGGTCGCGGTCGCCGCGGAGGTGGCCTTCCCGGTGCAGGTGGTGGTGCCCTGGCAGACCACCAGCGCACCGGCCACCGACGCCGCCGACGGGCCGGCGGGCAGCCGGGCCACGTTGGTGGCCTGGTTGTCACCGGCCAGCGCCAGCGCGGCACCCGGCCCGGTGGCCGCGGTCGAGCTCGACCGCACCTGGCAACCGCCGGTCCCCCCGGTGCAGGACGCGGTACCGGTCGAGGTCCGCGGACCCGCCGTGGTGGTCTCGTCGTAGGCGGTCGTGGTGGTGGTCACCGTGCCGGTGCACGCGCTCTGGCAGTCCAGCGACGCGTTCGACCGCGCCACCGACGACGGACCGGCCAACGCCTGACCGGCCAGCGGCTTGCCGGTGGCCGGGTCCACCATCACGTAGTCCGGGGCACTGGAAGCGGCCGAGCTGGACTCGCCGCGACACCCACCACCGGTCACCGTGCACGCGCTGGTGGTCGAGGTACCCCGCGGCTTCTCGGTGACCGCGGTGTCGCGGGCACTCGTGGCCGCCAGCGTGGTCCCGCCGCACTCGGTCGCCGCACCCGCGCACTGCACGGTCGCCGAGGCGTCGGAGGTCGACACCGGACCCGACACCTGCGCCACACCCGACGTCAGGTCCGCCTTCGACACGGTCGGGGCGCGGTTGGCGACCGCGGTCGTCGCCTCGGTCGAGCACCCCCCACCCGTGCCGTGCACCGTGCACCCGGTGCTGGCCTGGCTGTCACGCACCCCGGTCACATCACCGGTCGCGCCCCCCGCCGTCGTCGACCCCGCCGCGCCCAGGCACCCGACCAACTGGCAGTCCGCGCCGGCGCCGGCGGTGCTGGACGCGGTCAACTCCCGCACCCCCGCCGCGGTCGCGGCGCGCGACCCGGTGGTGTCGCCGACCTGCGACCGGGCGTGGCTGCCGCAGGAGCCGCCGGTGGTGGAGCAGGTCGACGACGCCGTCGTGTCCCGCACCCCCGTCACCGGAGCAGCCGGCACCGGGGCAGCCGCCGGGTCGACAGGGGCCGCGACCGGGGCGGCGATCTTGCCGGTGGTCGCGGTGGTGGTGGCACCGGTGCAGGTCGCGGTGGCGCAGTCGACCCACGCGTTCACCGCCGACACCGCCGCACCCGCACCGTCCACCGTGGCACCCGGGATGCGGGTCACCGCACCGGCCACCGCGTCCCACGTGTAGCGGGCCGCCCGGGTCTCGGTGGGGTTGTCCGCGCGGGTGTCCGACGAGGCCCCGCACGAACCGCCGGCCACCGTGCAGTCGGCCTTGCCCGACCCATCCCGGGTGGTCGCCACACCGTTGACCGTCGACGCCGTCGACGCCGCACCACGACCCGACCCGTCGACCTGCACGGTGGCCTGCGCCGCGCCCTGGTCGCCGCGGTCGGCGTCCGCACCGGAGTGCGCCGAGCACCCGCCGGCGGTGACCGCGCAATCCGCCGCGGCGTTCGTGGCGCGGGTCCGCGGCTTCTCCGCCACCGCCGCCGCGACCACCGCGGGGGTCTCGGTGTGCTCGCCGTTGCTCGCCGTGGCCGCGGTACCGGTGCACCCGGTCGCGCCCTGCGAGCACCGCGCCGACGCATCCGCCGAAGCCTGCTCGCCCACGTGCACCCGGGTGGTGACCTCGCAGCGGCCCGCCGTGGAGGCGCAGTCGCCCTTCGCCGTCGCCGCGCCGGAACGCTGCTCGGTCGGGCCGGCCGCTGCGTTCACCGCAACGGCGCCGGTCTTGTCGCCGGCCTTGTCGCTGTCGCGTCCGGTGCTGGCGGCCGCGCAGGTACCAGCCTCCGAGGAGCAGGAACCTTCCGCGCCCCAGCGGTCGGCCAGCCCGTCGATCGAGCAGGTCCCCGTGCACGACGCGTTCTGCGCCGTCTTCTGGGCCGTCTTCTGGGCAGTCTTCTCCCCCGCGACCCCGCGGCCGTCCTGGCCGGAGCGCGGCGGACCGGTGGTGTCGCCACTGCAACCGCCACCGCTGGACCGGCACGCCATCGTCGCGCCATCACTCGTCGCTCGCGTCGACGCGCCACCATCGCCCTTGCCCAACTCGAACCGGGCATTCGCCACCACCGCGTCCTCGCCAGAACCCTTACGGCTCGACGTCGAACACGACCCCGCAGTCAGATCACATGACGCACTCGCCGCACTGTCGCCGGACCCGGCGGATGCCCCGCACCCGGACGACACCCCGGCCAAGGCGACACACCTGTCCCCTGAACCCCGGTCGCCCCGATCACCGTCGCCGTTGTAGCGGCCCTGCTCGCGATCATCCGCGGTGACCGCGCGGCACTCCACGAACGCGCCACTCGCGCCACAACCCGCGGCCGCACCGTCCCCGGCATCCGACGCAGCGTCCGACACGGTGTCCGGCGACCCACGACCCGTCGCCTCCCGCAACCGATCGGTCTGCTCGTACACCTGCTCGCGGCGCTGCTCGTAGGCGGCCACGTTCTGCTCGTGCGCGTCCTTGCTCACCGCACCGGCAGCGACCTGCTTGTCCTCCGCAGCCAGCTTCGCCTGCGTCGCCGACAGCTCCGCATGCCCGTCGACCACCTCATCGACCAACTGCGCGTCCTCGTCGGAGACCTGCTCCCGCGACGCCGCAGCCTTGGTCTCACGCTCGGACTGCGCCTTCTCCGCCGCCGCGTACTCAGCAGCGGTCATCTTCCCCGCGTCGGCGTTCTTCTTCGCCTCGGCAAGGTCCTTCTCGCCCTTGTCCGCCGCGATCCGATCGTTCAGGTAGTCATCGGTCGCGTTCGGCTCGTGCTCATCGCCGTCGTGATCAGACCAGTCACCATCCCCGTCACCACCATGCCGCGATGACCGAGCGTGACCATCCCCGTCGTGCGACGGCGGGCCCCGACCCGACTTCAGCAACACCGCGTTCTGCGCCGACCCCGCCCCCGCACAGTCGTGCGCCGAGCCGGTGCACTGCCCCGCCGACCCGCTCCCCTCCGACAGCACACCCACCTCGCCGTGCTTGCCCGAACCGTCCACCGCCGACATCGCGTACTCCGCGGCAGCCTGCACCACCCGGCGCACCTCGTGCCCGCCCGGCAGATCCGACGTCGCGTCGACCAGATCGCGCACCGCACCCCGGACGTCACCACCGTCCTCCGCCGCCGAACGCACCGCGTCGACCTTCTCCGAGAACCGCTCGCCGAGCTCGCCCCATTCATGGGCCGACTTCTTCGCGAACTCCATCGCAGCCTTCGCCGGCTCGCGGTCGGAATCCGCGGAATCCTTCGACCAGTGCTCTGCCACCGCGCGGACGAACTTCTCGCCGTCCTCGCGCACGCGCTCGCGGTAGGAGTCGTCGCCGTCATGACCGGAGGCCGAATCCGAGTCGGAATCTAGGCCGGCGCGAGACGCCGCCTCACGGAGTGCGCCCTCGACCTTCTCCTGAACCTTCTCGCGGATCTTCTCGCCGAGCTCCGACGCGCGGTCGCCCTTGTCGTGGCGGTCCGCCTCATCCGCGTCCTCGGAGCTGTCGACCCGGTGGATTTCGCCGGCGGCGTCCTTCACGACGTCGCGAACGATTCCGGTGATGGTCTTCCGCAGTTCCTCGCCGTTCGAGCCGTCGGCGTGGTCGCCGTTCTCGGTGTGCGTCGTGCGGGCCTGCTTCGCGTCGCCGTCGTTGCCCTCGTCGTCGGTACGACCGGCCTTGCCGGTGGTGGCGCCGGAGCGGTGCTCGCCGTCCGTCGCGCGCTCGCCGTCCTCACCGTCACCCTCGTGGGAGCGATCACCGTCGGTGACCCCGAACCGGTGCTCCAGCTCCTTCGCCACACCCTCGGCATCGGCGGCGAACCGATCCCGGAGTTCCTTCACGTCGTCGGCCGAGATCTGCTTGCGCCCGTTGTCCTCGTCGGAGGAATCGGCCTTCTCGTGCTTCGCGGATTCGCGGTCGGACTTCTGCTCCGATCGGACCTCCGCCTCGGCATCCGAGTCGCCGTTGGACCGCTGCTGCTTCTCGTTCTTCTCGCTCTCGTCGTGCGACCGCCGCTTCTCGCCGTCGTCCGACTTCTGCTGCTTCTTGCCGCCGTCGTCCTGCGACTGCTTCTTCTCGCCGTCCTCGTGCGACTGCTTCTTGTCACCGTCGTCGTGCGACTGCTTCTCGTTCTCGCCGTCCGACTTCTGCTGCTTCTCTTCGCCGCCGTCGTTGTCCGACTTCGATTCGCCGCCGTCGTCGTGCGACTTCGACTCACCGCCGTCGTCCGACTTGCCGCCGTTGTCGTCGCCGCCCTTGTCGCCGCCGTCGGAACCGTGCCCGCCGTCGTCGTTGCCGCCGCCGCTGTTTCCGCCGTCGTTCCCGTCGCCGCCGTTGTCTCCGCTGTCCTTGCCTCCCTTCAACAGCGAAGTCGAGGCCATCGGAACAACCACCGCAGCCGACGCCGGAGTCGCCAACAACACCGACCCCAACCACAACGCGACAACAGCACCCGCCACCGCGAGCACCCATCGCAGCAACCGCACCGCCACGTCCGCCGGACCGAACCGCAACTGCACGCACACGGGCACGCCGACAGCGAGGCCGACGGCCTCACCCTCGTGCGCGCTGTGCCCGTACATGTGCAGGAACCCCTCGATGCAGCCGCCCGAACGGCGGAGACGATGCAGAGATACCGACCCGAAAGGCCGGACAGACAGGATTTTGCCAACAGGGAACCAAGCCCTGGGATGTCCGCACGTCGCGCCTGAGGCTGCGACCTGCACTCGGAGCTCTCGACCGAGCTGCTCGCGCTACGTCAGCGACCAGTCCTGGCAGAGAGTTCACCTGCCGTCTCGAAGACGGCTCGATCAAGGTAACCGACGATGGGCCGATCAGTCCATCCATCGGCGAACTTTCGTGATACTTCGAAGTGTCGCCGGGTCCTCCGGCTGACCCGGCCGCGTGCTCGCAGCCGCCTGCCGGGCCCGCTCTCCGCGTGTCCCGACGGTCGACGGAGAGCCGGCTCGGCTGCAACGTCCTCAGCACGGAAACGCGATCGCGGTGAGTTCGTGGGAGGTTGTCAGGATCTGATCGCTTCGTCGTGGCGGAGCGGTTGCGATGCGGATGCGGCCCATCGCGTCCGGTGCACATCGCGCGGCCGGCCATCGCGCGCCGTCCAATCACCGCAGCCGACCCATCCTCATCCTCATGGGTCCGCACGCCGGAAACCCGCGCAATGCGCCGTCGTCACGACCCGAGTCATTCCACGAGTCCCGCCTTCGACGTCTCCTCTCCACCGAGACGCGTTCATCGATCACGGCGCGATCTCCCGATGCAGAGCGGAGTGAAGTTACCGCCGGGGCGGACGGCGGCAGCCCTTGGTCGACGGGCGACGATCCTGCGGAATCGACCCGCTCCGTACGCTGCGCTCTGCTCGAACAGTTCGCTGCTCATCGGCCACCTACGGGGCGAGCGGAGTGATCCGCGACCGACGCGCTTCACGTCCCCCTATGTTCGGCCGCGCAAGACCGATCTATGCGAATCTCGCGGTGGGTTCGGGTTCGATCTCCGGGTGACGATCACCGGATCACCCGGCGCCGCGGCAACCCCGAAGTCCGACACTGCGCGGTGGAGTTCCCTTCACCGGGTCTGCAGATCTGCACCGGAAAGCCCGTGCCGGTCATGCCCTCGGGCGCTTCGGCGATCACGCCAGGTGACCGGAGCTGTCCGTGGCCCACCGCCGCAGCCGCTCGCGCAGCCGGCCACCCAACGCCTCCAGCAGTTCCTCGCCCTCGCCGGCCGAGGCCCCCGCCGGGTCGCCGAGCACCCCGCTGGGACTGGCCGCCCGGACGCCGCCCGCGCGCAGGATCGGGAGCAGTTCCGACAATGGTGTGGTGTTCCCCGCCGCGAGGGACGCGGTGCGCACGGCGGCGGGATCGAGCGCGAGCATCATCGATGTCTCGGTGCGGCCCGCATGTGCATCTCCGCCGCGGATTCCACATCCGAACCACGCCGCATTCCGATCCTCGGCGCGCAGTTGCAGCACCGCGTTCGGCAGGGTCGGAAGGTTCCCGCCGTGACCGTTGACGAAGAGGACGCGCTCGGCCCACGACGTCGCCGATCGACCCAGCTCGAGCAGCACCAGATGGAGCGCCTCATGTCCGATGGAGAGCGTTCCGGGGAATCCGTCGTGCTCCCCGGACGCGCCGAACACGACAGGCGGCGCGACGACGACTCCGTCCACACCCGCCGTTCCGCGAGCCGCGACCGCTACGGCCACCCGGACATCCGTGTCGAGTGGGAGGTGCGGCCCGTGCTGCTCCACCGATCCGACGGGAATGACGACGGTGAGCGGGCCGTCGAGCTCCGTCCACGACGTGTCGGCGAGGTGGCGCGGCATGCCCGTCACGGTCGCATCCCGACGCGCTCGCCGTCACGGATCGCGGCGTCCGCGCGGCGTGGCGCGAGGCAGTCGCCGATCCGGTGGGCGGCCACACCGGCATCGCGCAGCGGCGCCCAGAGGGTGTCGGCCGGCGCGGCCGGGACTGCGCACACCACCCAGTCGTACGTCCGCGCGAGCGTGGTCCCGCGGGTGTGCCGGAGGAGTTCGAGACGGACCCGGTCGCCGGCGGTGGTGGCCGACAGGATCGCGAGTTCCTCACTCAGCGTGATGCCGGCGGATCGCGCGCGGCGGTGGAAGAGCTCGCTGTCGAGGGTCGTGCCCAGGTGCTGGGCGACGACGAGAGCGGGCGTCGCGAGCTCCACCCGGCACCCCCGGAGTGCCAGCAACTCGGCCGTCGAGGTCGCCTCGTGGCCGCCGAGCTCGTCGTGCACGAGCACCTCGCCGGACGGCGTCACGCGACCGGAGAGCACCTCCCGGACGTCGACGACGCGGTCGAGTCCGCCCGCCCACGACGGCCGGACGGGCACCGCTCCGGTGGCGAGGACGACGCTGGCGGCGGCCATCGCGGCGATGCCCGCTGCGTCCAGCTCCACGCCGGTGCGGACGTCCACACCGGCCCGTCGACAGGCGTCCTCGAGAGCCGCGACGAGGCCCGCCCACTCCCCGCGGTGGGGCGCCGACGCGGCCCACCGCAGCTGCCCGCCGAGGGCGTCGGAGCGCTCGCAGAGCACCACCGCGTGCCCGTGTTCGGCGGCCGTCGAAGCCGCCTTCAGCCCGGCTGGACCGCCGCCGACGACGAGCACGTGCCGGCGCCGAGCGGGCGCCGGCACCGTGATCGACTCCCGTCCGGCACGCGGGTTCACGGCGCAGCCGAGCCGCTGGTTCCGACCCACCCGGCCCACGCACTCCTGGTTGCACCCGACGCACGGCGTCGTGGGTCCACGGGCCCACGCGGGGTCGGCGATCTGGCCGCGCACGACCCCGACCAGATCGCAGCACCCACCTGACAGCGCCTCCTCGGCCTGGGCGTGGGTGGTGAACCGCCCGATCCCGATCGTCGGGAGCCCGCTCCCGCGGCGGATCGCCGACGCCACCCCCAGCGCGTAGCCGGCCGGGACGGCCATCGGCGCCTCGATCATGTGCAGAGTCGCCGTGGCCACCCCGACCGCGGTGTTGACGTAGGAGACGGTGCCGTCGGCGGCGAGGAGCCGCGCCGTCTCGACGGCCTCGGCGAGCGCGATCCCGCCCGGAATGCCCTCGTCGCCGCAGAGCCGCACACCGAGCGCGCGCCCGCCGATCGCGTCGCGGACCGCCGCAGCGACGTCCCGCACGATCCGCGCGCGGCGCTCGACATCGCCGCCGTAAGCGTCGCTGCGACGGTTGGTGAGCGGGGAGAGGAACTGCCGCAGGATCGACGCGTGCGAGCACTGCAGCTCCACGCCGTCGAACCCGCCCTCGACGCACAACGCGGCCGTGCGCGCGTACCCGTCGACGAGCTCGCCGATCTCCCGGCTCGTCACCTCGACGGGGACCTCGCGGAACAACGGGTCGGCGATCGGCGACGGCGCCCACACGGGCGCGCGCGAGTACCGCCCGCTCGACTGGCCGCCGTTGTGGTTGAGCTGCGCGAGCACCGGCACGTCGTGGGCGTGGACGGCGTCGGTGATCGTCCGGTAGCCGGGGAGCGCGGCCGGGTCGCCGCCGCGGATCAGCTTCTCGTACGGGCGGTCCGACGGCAGCACCGAGTGCTCCTCGGTGATCACCAGCCCGCTGCCGCCTGCGGCCCGCTCGGCGTAGTAGGCGGCGTGCTGGGCCGTCGGCAACCCGTCCTGCGCGGCGAGGGTGAGGTGGGCGGCGAAGACGATGCGGTTGCGCAGCCGCAGGGGGCCGAGGTCGAAGGGGGTGTGCAGCAGGCTCACGGCGGGCCGTCCGGCTTGGCGTGCCGCGGTCCCCGTCGCGCAATCCACGACTCGCCGACGCGAATCCCACGACTCGCCGTCACCAGAACCACGACTCGCGCACGCCGGAACCGCGACTCGCAGGCGCGGGAACCGCGACTCGCGGGGTCATGGGGTGGCTCCGAGAGCGAGGGCGGCGTGGCGGGCTTCGCGGACGGCCTCGTGGACGGTGCGGGGGGCGACGCAGTCGCCGACGCGGAGGAGGTCGGGGCGGGCGCGCCACAGGGCGTCCGCGGGGAGGCGGTGGGCGCAGTCGAGCACCGCGGCGCAGGGCAGCGAGCGGCGCGCGCCCGTCCAGACGTGCTCGAGCCACGCCGTCCCGTCCCGCACCTCGACGAGCCGGGCGAGGCGTTCCCGGGCGACCCCTGCGCGTTCGAGCCGGACCGCGGCACCTGCGGGGTCGGCCAGCTGCGTGCCCACCACGGGATCGGGCGTCACGATGGCGGCGGCGCCGAGGGCGACGGCGAGGTCGCAGCCGGTGCCGTCGCCGACCGGGTCGTGGACGAGGACGGGCCCGGTCGGGCGGGCACCCGCGGATGCCGGCCACACCGGCACGTCGGACGGGAAGCCGGGCGGCGCGTCGCGGCCACCGGTCGCGAGGACGACGGCGCCGTCGAGATCGTCCGGCCCGGCGTCGACGCCGATCCGGACCGTGACGCCGGCCCGCGCCAGCTCGCTCTCCCACCACGCGACGAGCAGGGCGGCGCGCGGGTTGGGCCATGTCCAGAGCGCGCCGCCGAGCCGGTCGGCGCGCTCCACGAGCCGTACGCGATGGCCGCGGAGCCCGAGCACCCGGGCCGTCTCCATGCCGCCGGGCCCACCCCCGACGACGAGCACGTCGCGGGCGACCGGGTCGCGCCCGTGCACCGGGGGGTCGACGGTCTCGTGGCCGGAGCGGGGCTCGGCGTCGTCGGTGACGAGCGGGCTGCGGACGTCGCGCACCTCGGTCCACCGGTTCGACAGCAGAGCGGGCCGGAT
The DNA here is from genome assembly GCF_050936315.1 of Pseudonocardia sp. CA-107938. Lineage (NCBI taxonomy): Bacteria > Bacillati > Actinomycetota > Actinomycetes > Pseudonocardiales > Pseudonocardiaceae > Pseudonocardia > Pseudonocardia sp. CA-107938. Next base: position 871,123 of record NZ_JBNJNA010000001.1, read on the forward strand.
CCGCTCCGGCTGCCCACTGCGCACGTGCGCGACGAGGTCCGGGTCCGCCATCAGGCTTCTCGTCATCTCGACGAGATCGCACTCGCCCGCGTCGAGCGCCTCCTGGGCCATGGCGGGATCGACGATGCTGCCCTGCAGCACCACGGGCGCGGCGCCGCGGACCTCGGCGCAGAGGGAGCGGTTGAAACCGGGCGGGGTGTGGAAGTCGGGACGGGTCGCGCCGACGGAGAGCCCGCTCCCGCGCACCGGCACCAGGTAGTCGACGGGCAGGTCGCGCGGGACGTCGGCGGGGGTGATCCCGGCCCAGGGCGCCAGCTCGTCGCAGGACAGCCGCAGCCCGAGCACGCCATCGCCGAGCGCGGCGCGGACCGCGTCGAGGACGGCGCGCAGCACGTCCCAGGTCGGCCGCGGGTTCGTCAGCCCGGACGCGAACTGGCGCAGCAGCGCGTGCTGGCCCGCATCGATCTCCACACCGTCCAGTTCCGCGGCGACGGCGAGTCGGGTGGCCGCGGCGAACCCGTCGACGAGCGCGGCGATCTCCTCGTCGCCCATGGCGAGCGGCACCTCGCCGACGACGACGTCGGGGACCGCGGCGGCAGCCCACAGCTCCCGCTGGGTGTACGCGGAGCTGCCCTGGTGGCCGGCGTGGCCCAGTCCGGCGAGCACCAGCGGACCGTGCGGCCGGCACGCTGCCGCGACCGCGCGCCAGCCCGGCACGGCCGAGGTCGCGAGCGGCGCCCGCTCGTAGGGGTGGTCGAGCGGGTGGACGGACGCGGTCTCGGTGACGATCAGGCCGACCCCGCCGGCGGCCCGTGCGGCGTAGTACGCGACGTGCCGTTCGGAGAACGCCCGCCCGTCGCCGAGGTTGGTGACGTGCGGTCCGAACAGCACCCGGCTCGGCGCGACCCGTCCGCCCAGCCGCACGGGTTCGGTGATCAAGGGCAAAAGGTCGTTCCGAATCGAGTCAGGAACGACCTTTTGCCCTTGATCACCGCAAACCCGCGACCGGACTGCTCTCGCACGCCTTGTCCGGCCGCTTGCCGATCTGCAGGAGGACGGGGGCCTTGCCGGAGCGGCCGTTGCGCGGGGCCGAGCGGGAGTGGTCGACGTCCGAACGCGGGATGACCACGCCCTCGCGCGCCGCCAGTGCGTGCTCCCCGTACCCCTGCACGCACTCCGGGTCGGGTCCGTCCAGCGGCAGCCCGGTGAAGAACTTCGCCGCCATGCACCCGCCCTGGCAGGTGTCGTAGTGCATGCACGAGCTGCACGCGCCGCCGGTCTGCGGTTGCCGCAGCTCCTGGAACAGCGCCGACTCCCGCCACACGCCGGCGAAGCCACCGGCGTCGCGGACGTTGCCGGCGAGGAAGTTCTCGTGGATCGCGAACGGGCACGCGTACACGTCGCCGACGGGGTCGATCAGGCAGACGACCCGCCCCGCCCCGCACAGGTTCAGCCCGGGGAGGGCCTCACCGTAGGCGGAGAGGTGGAAGAAGGAGTCGCCGGTCAGGACCTGGTCGCCCTTCGCGACGAGCCAGTCGTACATCTGCCGCTGCTGCGCGGCGGTGGGGTGCAGCTCGTCCCACACGTCCGCGCCGCGGCCGGACGGGCGCAGCCGCGTGATCCGCAACTGGGCGCCGTACTTGTCGGCGATGGCCTTGAACTCGTCGAGCTGGTCGACGTTGTGCCTGGTCATGACCACGGAGATCTTGGGCTGGCCGAACCCGGCGGCAGCGAGGTTCTCCAGCGCCCTGATCGCCATGTCGTACGAGCCGGGGCCGCGGACGTGGTCGTTGACCTCCGCGGTGGCGCCGTCGAGCGAGATCTGGACGTCGACGTAGTCGGTGCGGGCGAGCTGCTTCGACCGCTGCTCGTCCAGCTTGACTCCGTTGGTGGAGAACTTGACGCCCACCTGGTGGTCGATGGCGTAGTCGAGCAGCTCCCAGAAGTCGGGCCGAACCGTCGGCTCGCCGCCGCCGATGTTGACGTAGAAGACCTGCATCCTCTGCAGCTCGTCGACGACGGCCTTGGCCTCCGCGGTGGACAGCTCGCGCGGATCGCGCCGGCCCGACGACGAGAGGCAGTGCGCGCACGTCAGGTTGCAGGCGTAGGTGAGCTCCCACGTGAGGCAGATCGGGGAGTTCAGGCCGTAGTGGAAGTGCTCGACCAGTTTCACGAAGGACGCTCCTCGATCGTGCCGCTGGCCAGGAGGCCGGCCAGTGCGCGGAGGTAGGCGGGGCGCTGCGGTTCGGGCACGCCGGCGGCGGCGATCGCGGAGTGCACGTCGGGGTGGTCCGCGAGCCCGGAGACGACCGTGACCAGCTCGGGCGTCTTCAGGAACGAGAGTTTCCGGGTCGCGAAGTCGTAGACGAGTGCGCCGAACGGCTCGGGGCGCAGCGACACGGACGGGCTGCAGCGATGCGGGAGCCCGGGGTCGAACCCCGGGCTCGCCATCAGTAGACCCCGCACATGCCGTCGATCGAGACCTCCTCGACGAGGGTCTCCTCGACGACGGGTTCCTCCGAGGTGGTGGACTGGGGCTCGTTCTCGGCCATGTTCGCTCCTCGTGGGCGGGTGGGCGTACCAGCCGAGACGTTAATTGGCACCCGGTGCCAAAGACAAGGACGAGCAAGGGGAAGCCATCCATGCGGGCAGTTCTGCTGCACCTGATCACTACCGCCGAGTGGCGCTCGGTGCTGGCCGTTGGGGCAGTGACGCCCCTGCCGGAGGTCGGTTTCGTGCACCTCTCCGCCGTGGACCAGGTTGCGCTGCCGGCCAACCGGCTCTTCGCCGGTAGGAACGACGTCCTCCTGCTCGTGCTCGACCCCGACCGCCTCGGCGTCGAGGTGCGGTGGGAGCCGGGCGTGCCCGGCGACCCGGAGTCCATGCGGTTCCCGCACGCGTACGGGCCGGTGCCGGTCTCGGCCGTCGTCGCCGTCGAGCCCTACCGGCCGGGCGCCGACGGCTTCGCAGAGCCCCGGCTGCCCGAGTTCGACACCGCGACGCGAGCCCTGCGCCTGGAGATGTCGGTGACACGCCGCATGGCGACGACCGAGGTGCCGGTCACCGGCGGGGTGGCGGTGCGCACCCCGGCCGTCGCGGGCTCCCGCCAGCACAACCAGCTGCTGATCGACGGGCCGACCGATGCCGCGACGATCGTCGCGGAGGCCGACCGGGTGCTCGCCGGGTACGACCGCCGCATGGCGACCCTCCTCGGTGCCGGCCAGGCGGGCACGGCGAAGGCCCTCGCCGACCTCGGCTGGGAGGTCGACGAGGTCGCCGTCATGGCCGCGCCCGCGGGCGGGACGCGGGACGCGCGGGTCGAGCTGGTCGACGTCGACGCGCTCCGCCCGTCCTGGGCAGAGAACCGGCGGCGCAGCGTGCCGGGGATCCGGGACGCGGTGATCACCGACCTGGCCGAGCGCTACGTCCTGCAGCAGCAGGTCGTCGACAACCGGTACCTGGCGGTCCGGGACGGCGACCGGGTCCTGGCGTCGGCGCTCCTGTCGGTGGACGGGGCCACGGCGTGGCTGAACGACGTCATGACGGATCCGGCGCACCGCCGGCGGGGGCACGGCGAGGCGCTCCTCGACACCGCGCTCGCGCTGGCCGACGAAGCCGGCTGCGACCTCGTCGGGCTCGGTGCCGTCGCCGACGACTGGCCGCTCACCTGGTACGCGCGCCGCGGCTTCGTCGACGTGGAGCGCTGCTGGTGCGCCACATCGGTCCGGTAGCCGGTATCTGTGCGCGTCCACGCCGCTCCTCATGGTGACGAGACGGGGGGCACATGGAGCGGCGTGCACGAACGGCCACGCCGACTACGGTCTGGGGATCGATGGCCGGGGTCGACGTGTGGGCGGGCAGCGTGGAGCAGAGCGAGGTGGCGGGCACGGTGCTGCGGGCCGCAGCCGGGGACCGGGCCGCGTGGGACGAGATCGTCGCCAGCTTCAGCGGCCTGATCTGGACGATCGCCGTCACCCACCGGCTCGGCCCGGCCGACGCCGCCGAGGTCACGCAGACCACGTGGATGCGCCTGGTCGAGAACCTGGGCACGATCCGCGAGCCGGAGCGGCTCGCCGGATGGATCGCCACGACGGCGCGGCGGGAGAGCCTGCGGCTGCTGCGGCTGCGCGGGCGCGAGGTCGTCACCGGCGAGGAGGCGACGTTCGACGCCGGCGACAGCGACCCGACACCCGAGGAGCACCTGCTCGACCGCGAGCGCGACCGCGTGCTCTGGCGGGCCTTCGCCCGGCTGCCCGAGCGCTGCCGCACGCTGCTGCAGCTCGTCGTCGTGTCGGCGCCCTCCTACGTCGAGGTCGCGGCGGCGCTCGACATGCCCGTCGGCAGCATCGGGCCCACGCGGGCCCGGTGCCTGAAGCGGCTGCGCGTGCTGCTGGACGGCGGAGTGGTCGGATGACCGACGACGAACAGCTGTTCACCGAGCTCGCCGAGCTGCTGCGACCGCGCCTGGAGCCGCCGCCCGAGGTGCTGGACGCGGCCCGGCTCGCGTTCGGGTGGCGCGACGCGGAGCTCGCCCGGCTCGTCGAGGACTCGCTGCTCGAGTCGACCGCCGGGACCCGGGCCGGCGGCACCGGGCCTCGGCTGCTCGCGTTCGAGAGCGGCGAGGTGGTGGTCGAGCTGCAGATCGACGGGCGGCGCGTGGTGGGGCAGGTCGACCCGCCGGCCGAGGTCGAGCTGGAGCTGCGGGCCGGCGCCCCCGACGGACCCGGCGCGCTGTTGGCGACCGGGCGCTCCGACGCCCTGGGCAGGTTCGTCCTGCACGTGCCCGCCGGGGTCCAGCTCGTCACCCTCGGCTGCACCTACCCGGACGGGACAGGTTTCCGCACCTCAGCGGTGCGGTTGTGAGGCTCCGCGCAGCCGGGCGCCGCGGGGGGCGTTGATCAAGGGCAGAATGTCGTGCTGGATCGATCCCGCAACGACCTTTTCCCCTTGATCAACGAACCTGCTCCGGCCGGCCGCCCCGCACGCCGGGCTGGTTCGGTGATCATGGGCAAACCGTCGTTGTGGATCGATTCCGAAACCACGGTTTGCCCATGATCGACGACCGGCCGTACCGCCGGCCCCGGCCGGCCCTCACGTACCGGGCAGCACCGTGACCGCCTGCCCGTAGTACTGCACCGGGTTCCCCGCCGCGATGAGCTGGTCGAAGGCCTGCTTCGGCGTCAGCGAGGGCTGTTCGCGGCAACGGCGGGCGACGGCGCCCGCGATCTGCGGCGCGGCGAAGGAGGTGCCGGTCCAGCCCGCCCACGCGTTGGGTGGGAAGACGTCGCCGGGGTTCTGCACGATCGGCGACTCGGTGCCCTCGACGTACGTGGAGACGACGCCCTCGCCGACCGTCGAGCAGGTGACCCACGGGCCGTGGCTCGACCACGGTGCCGGGGTCCCGGCCGCGGTGAGCGCCGCGACGGCGACGACGTTGTCCGGGAACTCCTGGCTGAACGCGGCCGGGTAGACCGGCCGGTCGTCGGAGCAGTTGCCCGCGGCCGCGACGACGAGCAGGTCGGGCGCGTCGGCGATGGCCTGCGCGAGCGCGGCCCGCAGGATCGGCGGACCCTGGTCGTCGAGGGTCTGGGTGCCGAACGACAGGCTGAGGATCCGCGCGCCGTCGTCGACCGCGGCCTGGATCTGCTGGGCCACGTCGCTCTCCGACCCGATGCCGTCGGAGTCCATGGCGCGGTACATGCGCAGGTCCGCGGCCGGATCGACCTGCTGGACGACACCGATGGCGAACGTGCCGTGCCCGGCGGCGAGGTCGAGGAGGTTGTCTGGCTGCGGGATGGCGTCGAGCGGGTCGTCGTTGGTGGCGGAGTGGATGCCGGCGAGCCAGCCGTCGGAGCGGACCTCGTCGCTGATGCCGGTGTCGATCACGGCCACCGGCGTCGGCACACCGGTGAGGGGCCCGGACGGGAAGGGTCGAGCGCCCGTCGTCGGGTTCGGGCCGCCCTTGCCCTTCATGACGATGCCGAGCGGCGTGATGTGGTCGAACGTGACGGGAGCGCCGTGCCGCTCGATCGCCGCCAGCGCTTCGGGGGCGCGGCCGGTCAGGCGGTCACTGCCGCGCGGCGTGAGCCGGACGACGCCGGTGAGGCGCGAGAGCGGCGACGGTTCGAGGTCGAGCTCCGTGATGAGCCCCTGGACGCGCTCGTCGTCGAGGTGGCGGCGGTCCGCGACGAGCACCCCGGCGACGACCAGCACGTCGAAACCGCCGTTGGGGATCCTCTCGAACGAGACGAGGTCGCCCCGGCGGGCGCGCCGCTGCTGCAAGGTGTCGAGCACGTTGTCGCGGTACGGCTGGTCGGCGCGCAGCCGGGCGAGGTGCCCGGCCTGCCTTTCGACGGCCGCGCGCTCGGCCTGAACGGCGGCAGCCGGCCGCCGGTCGGGGTAGTCGGTGCCGAACACCGCTGGTGCGGCGGGGTGGTCCATCGATCATGCTCCTTTGCCCGTGACGCGGGGTTGGGCAGGATGCCTCTGTGGTCCGCGCATGACTGACGATGTGGATCGGGGCCTGCTGATACAGGCGGAGGCCGCCTATGACCTCGTGCTCGGCGATCCGGCCCGTTACGGCCCGGCCGTCGCGGAGCTGGTGCGGCGGGCCCGCGAGCGGGACGACCGCGAGGCGCTCGTCGTCGCGCTGCGCGCCCAGGCCTGGTTCGAGCGCTCCCGCCTGGCGAACCGCCGGGCACGGGCGCTGCTCGACGAGGCCGTTTCCGCGGCAGCGGACCTGCCGGTGCGGATGGGCGAGGCGCTGGTGACGCGATCGGCGGTCAACCAGGAGCTGGGCCGCATCGACGCGGCTGTGCGCGACCTGGACCGCGCCGCTGGACTGGTCGACGCGGCCGGCCGACCCGATCTGGACCTCAAGCGGGCGTCGCTGCTGCACAACATCGGCCGGCTCGCCGAGGCCGCGGCGGTCTACCGCGGCATCCTGGACTCGACCGCCCCCGCGGACGTGCGGGTCCGTGCCGCGAACAACCTCGGGTTGATCGAGTCCCTGCGCGGCCGGTCCGGGCCGGCGCTCGCGCACCTGGCGGAGGCCACGGCGCTGGCCCCGGCCGTCGGGCCCGCGTTCGTGGCCGTCGTGGCGCACAACCGGGCCCTCGTGCTCGCGCAGTGCGGGCGACTCGCGGAGAGCGTCGAGGTGTTCACGGCTGCCGAGCAGCTGTTCCTGGACGCGGAGCTGCCGCTGGGCGAGCACCTGGGCGAGCACGCCGAGGTGCTGGCGGACCTGCGGCTGCTGCCCGAGGCGCGGGAGCTGTCGCAGCGCGCCGCCGACGAGCTGGAGCACCACGACGTCCCGCTGATGGCGGCCGAGGCCCGCCTGCGGGTGGCGCAGATCGACCTGCTCCGCGACGAGCCCGTCCCGGCCATCGCCTCGGCGGCGCAGGCCCGCGCGCTGTTCCGCGCGCACCGGCGTTCGGCGTGGACGGCGCGGGCCACCGTCGTGATCGCGCAGGCCCGGCTCGCCGCCGGCACGGCCGACCGCACCGACCTCGCCGCCTGCCGGCGCGCCGGCCGCACCCTCACCGAGCAGGGGCACGCGGCGGCGGCCGTCGACGCGCACCTGACCGCGGGACGGGTGGCCGTGGCCGTCGGCTCACCGGCGGTGGCCGAGCGGGCATGGCAGGCGGCACAGGCGGCGGCCCGCCGAGGCCCGGTGCTCGTCCGGTTGAAGGGTGAGCTGGCCGCGGCGCTCGCCGCCCGCCTCGACGGCGACGACGACGGCGTGCTCGGGCGCTCCCGAGCAGGCCTCGGTGATCTCGCGCGACACCGGGACGCGCTCGCGTCGGCCGAGCTGCGGGCGCTCGCCGCCGGGCACGGCGTGGAGCTCGGTGTGCTCGGGCTGGACGTGCTGCTGCGCCGCGGCTCGCCCGCGCAGGTGCTGGAGTGGATGGAGCGGACGCGGGCCGCGTCGCTGCTGCGGGCGCAACCGCCGGCGCCGGACGCCGTCCGCGACGACCGCGCCGCGCTCGCGCTGCTGCAGAGCGAGGTCGCCGAGGCCCGCCGCGCACCGGACGGCCGGCTCGCCGAGCTGACGGCCCGGCAGGCCGAGCTGGAGGCACGGATCCGCCGCGCGACCTGGCAGGTCCGCGGGGCCGGCGCCGGCGCGGGCCGAGTCACGCTCGCGCAGATCCGGGCGCGGCTGGACGGGCGGGTGCTCGTCGCGTACGGGCGCGGCAGCGCCGACCGGCTCGTCGCCGTCGTCGTGGACGGGCGGCGCAGCCGGCTCGTCGACCTCTGCCCGCTCTCCGACGTCCGCGACGAGCGGGATGCCCTGCAGTTCGCGCTGCACCGGCTCGCCCTCGGCGCGCGCCGACCGGCCGCAGCGCGGGCGAGCGCCGAGCACGCGCTGGCCCGGCTGCGCGCGCTGCTCGTCGAGCCGCTGCGGGTACCGGCGGACGGGCCGCTGGTCGTCGTCCCGGTCGGGGAGCTGCACCGGCTGCCGTGGTCGGCGCTGCACGCGGGGCCGGTGAGCGTCGCGCCGTCGGCGAGCACCTGGGTCCGGGCGGTGGACCGGGCCGCGCCGCCGCCGGACGAGGCACCGCTCCTGGTGGCGGGACCGGGCCTGCCGGGCGCGTCGAAGGAGGTGGAGCTGCTGGCCGGTGCGTACGCGCACCCGACCGTCCTCGACGGGGCACAGGCCGGCGTCGACGCGGTCGCGACCGCGCTCGGCACCGCCGCACTCGCGCACCTGGCCTGCCACGGGTTGCTGCGCGCGGACAACCCGGTCTTCTCCGGGCTGCAACTGGCCGACGGGCTGCTGACCGTGCACGAGCTGGACCTGCGCGGCATCGCGCCGCACCGGCTGGTGCTGGCCGCCTGCGACTCCGCCGCCGACGTCAACGTGGCGGGCGACGAGCTGCTCGGGTTCGTCAGTGCACTGCTCGGCCGGGGCACGGCGGGGCTGGTCGCGAGCGTGGTCACGGTGTCCGACGTCGAGTCCGTCGACCTCATGACGGCGCTGCACGCCGGCCTGCGCGGCGGCGCGTCGCTGCCGGCCGCGCTGCACGCCGCGCGGGCCGGACTCGACCGCGACGACCCCGCGCAGTTCGTGAACTGGTGCGCGTTCACCGCCTACGGGGCGGGCTGAGCGCACCGTCCAGGGCCCGCTAGCTTGGCCGCTCACCAGATCGTGGGAGGCGTGGATGGGCGACCGGCTGATCTTCCAGCTCGGCACCAACAACTGGCAGCGCGGCGGGGAGTTCGCCCCCGGATCGGGCATCCTGCACGAGGCGCACCACCGCGCCTACAACGCGTTGCCCGGCGTGCGCTGCTACTCGATGTACCCGTCGAAGCGGCAGCGGTTCAAGGACGAGGACGTGCACGTCTTCGCGCTCGACCACGACATCCCGATCTGCGAGTCGGTGTCGCCGGTGTCGAGCTACCGGTGGCACTCGATGAGCGAGGACGAGGTCGCGGCCTACCGCGCCCGCCTCACGAACGAGGTCGCCACCTGGATGGACGAGATCGAGGAGACGACCGGCGACGCGTTCGGCCTCGCCATCGCCCACCACGCGTTCATGAACACGGTGGTGATGCGGGACGTGATCCGCCGGCGCGTCGCCGCGGGCAAGGCGGCGATGCCGCTGCTGGCGTTCGCGCACGGCACCGAGCTGAAGATGTACGCGAACGAGCGCCGCGGCGACAACCCGGCCGAGTTCCCGATGCGCTTCCTGCCGTTCATGGAGCAGGAGAAGATCTTCGACTTCGCCGACCCCGACCACGGCGTGGACGTCGTGGCGTCGATCTCGGCGGAGCAGATCGACGCGCTCGTCGACACGTTCCCGACGTTCCCGCGCGAGCGCGTGATCCTCTCCCACAACGGTTACAACTCCGACGTCTTCCACCCCGTCGAGAACGCCTACGCCGACCGCGCCGCCGTGCTCGCCGGGTTCTCGACGATGCCGCCGGAGGGCAGCGGGCGCGCGCCCGAGCCCGTCGCGCCGGCGGACGGGTTCGACGCCGTCGTGACGTTCGTCGGCAAGTTCGCCGACTGGAAGCGGCTCGACGCGCTGCTGCGCGCCGCGGCGATCTACGAGCAGCACCCGACGCGGAAGATCCTCACGGTGGTGGCCGGTTCCGGGCCGCTGGAGGACCAGCAGAAGATGCACGACCTGGTCGCCGAGCTGGGCCTCCGGCGCACCTACCTCGTCGGCCCGCGCCCGCAGGACGAGCTGGCGACGCTGTTCAGCGTCGCCGACGTGGGCTGCTTCCCGTCCTACCGGGAGCCGTTCGGCCTGGTGTTCATCGAGTGCATGGCGTGCGGCACGCCCGTGATCGGGGCCGACTCGGGCGGCCCGCGCGACTTCGTCACCGCCGAGGTCGGCACGCTCGTGCCGGAGACCGACGACCGGGCCGAGCTGGCCGCGTCCCTGGCGGCGGCGGTCACGCAGGCCGTCGACGAGGACTGGAAGACCACGAAGGGCAAGGTCGCGCAGCGGTACGCGCGCGAGCGGTTCAGCGTGGTGGGCCAGGTGTCGGAGCTGCTGGCCGAGGTGGACCGGCTCACGAGCGGCTGAACCCCGACGTCACACACCCAGTGCGGTCGTCACACATGTTGCGACGTGTGTGACGACCGCACTTGCTGTGTGACGTCCGCGGGGCCCCTTCCGCAGGGCCGCGGTGCGGCGTACTGTCCGGCGTGACCAGATGAGCAGATCTGGTCATGGAGGTCAGTTTCGTTGTCTGACGTGCTGGGCGAGCGGATCCTGTCCGCCGCCGCCGACGAGCTGGTGCGCTACGGCTACGCGAAGACCACGCTCGACGCCGTCGCGCGGGCCGCCGGCGTCGCCAAGGGCACGCTGTACCTGCGCTGGCGCACCCGCGAGGACCTGTTCGTCGCGGTGCTGCGCCGGGAGCGGGCGGCCATGCAGGCCGAGATCCTCGCCGAGCTGGGCGACGAGCCGGCCGATCTGCGCGCGCTGCTGGTCGCGCAGGTGCGGGCGAGCTGCCGGCGCAACCTCATGTCCGCGCTGATGCTGCGGGACGCCGACGTGCTCGGCGGGCTGGCCCGCGCCGCGGAGGAACGCGGCCTGGCCACGTCAGGATTCGTCGGCTACCTGGTGGCGCTGCGCGAGCAGAAGCTGATCGACACCGAGCGCACCCTCGCCGAGCAGGCCACCGTGGTCAGCTCGATGTTCATCGGCTACTTCACCAGCGCGCCGATGATCCCGTCGTCGCTGCAGGTCGACGGGTGCGCCGCCGAGCTCGTCGCCGAGACGATCCACCGCATGCTCGTCCGACCCGAGCCGCTCACCCCCGCCGAACAGGCCGCGATGGACGCCACGACCCGGGCCTACGCCACCTTCGATGAGGAGCACCCGTGATCACCCTGCCGCTCGCCGACCCGTCGGCCGACCTGGCCACCACCGGCGGCAAGGGCAGCTCCCTGGCCACCCTGGTGCGGGCCGGGCTGCCGGTGCCGCCGGGCTTCCACGTCACGACCGCGGCCTACCGCGCCTACGTCGCCGCGCACCACCTGCAGGAGAAGATCCTCGCGGCCGACGAGCAGGGCGTCGCCGAGCTGTTCGCGGCCCACCCCGTGCCGGAGGAGGTCGCCGGGCCGATCCGCGAGGCGTACGCGCGGCTGGGTGCCCCGGCGGTCGCCGTCCGCTCGTCGGCCACCGCCGAGGACCTGCCGGACGCCTCGTTCGCCGGCCAGCAGGACACCTTCCTCGACGTGCACGGGGCCGACGCCGTCCTCGACGCGGTGCGCCGCTGCTGGGCGTCGCTGTGGACCGATCGCGCCGTCGCCTACCGGAAGCGGGAAGGGATCGACCCGGCCGACGTGGCCCTCGCCGTCGTCGTCCAGGAACTGGTGGACGCCGACGCGGCGGGGGTGCTCTTCACCGCCGAACCGGTCTCCGGCGCGCCCAATCGGATGGTCGTCAACGCGACGTGGGGGCTCGGGGAGTCGCTGGTCAGCGGGGCCGTCACGCCCGACGAGCTGGTGCTGGACGCCGAGACGGGCGCGGTGCTGGAGCGGCGCACCGGAGACAAGGCGTCGATGACGGTGCGCACCGACGGCCCGCCGCACGAGGTGCCCGTGCCGGCCGACCGCCGCACCGCCGACGTGCTCGACGACGCGGCCGCGGCCGAGCTGGCCGGGCTCGGCCGGCGCATCGCCGCGCACTACGGCCGCCCGATGGACGTGGAGTGGACGCGGGCGCGCGGGGCGTTCGCGATCGTGCAGGCCCGCCCGATCACCGGTCTCCGCGACATCTGGAACGACACGCTCGCCGTCGACCACCTGTGGACGAACACGAACCTCGGCGAGGCCGTCCCGGACGTGATGACGCCGCTCACGTGGTCGCTGATGCAGATCTTCATGGACCACGCCATGGCGACCGCGTCGTTGCCGAGCGCGCGCGGCTACGGCGTCATCGGCGGGCGGTTCTACCTCGACCTCAGCCTCACCGCCACGCTCGCCGGGATGGTCGGGATCTCGGAGAAGCGGTTCCGCTCGCTCACCGAGTCGACGTTCGGCCGGTTGCCCGCCGACGTCACGATCCCGCCGGTGCAGCTGCCGCGCGGGCGGATGCTGCGCGAGCTGCTGCCGCGGGCGTGGCGCACGATCCGCGTGGTGCGCCCGGCGATGCGCCGGCTGCCCGCGCTCGTCGCCACCAACCCGGCGCGGTGCGCCGACCTCGTCCAGCGCATCGGCACCGCCGACGCCGGCGAGCTCGCCACCATCTGGACGGCAGAGCTGCGGCCGCTGCTCGTCGAGGTCTCCGACGCCCTGTCCGCGGCCGGCCGCAGCGACCCGGTCGCGCTGCTCACCGTGCAGAAGCGGCTCGTGAAGCTGGTCGGCGAAGCCGACGCCACCGCGCTCACCACCGGCCTCACCGTCGACGGCGACGTGCTCGCGAGCCTCGGCCCGCTCGTCGGGCTCGCGCTCGTGGAGCGCGGCGAGATCGACGCGACCGAGTACAACCGGCGGTACGGGCACCGCAGCCCGCACGAGTTCGAGGTGTCCCTGCCCCGGCCCGCCGACCGGCCGGGCTGGGTCGACGAGCAGATCGCCGCCCTGCGCGCCGCCGGGCGCGACCCGTTGACGCTCCTCGAACAGCAGGAGGAGGCCAACCGGATGGCCTGGGCGCGGCTGATCCGGGACCACCCGCGGCAGGTCAGGCGCACCCGCAAGCGGGTGGAGCGTTGGGCACGGGCCGAACGGGCGCGCGAGCAGGCACGGTCGGAGGTGATCCGGGTGTTCGGCGTGCTGCGCGCGTTCGCGCTCCGCGCCGAGGAGCTCACCGGCCTCGGCGACGAGGTCTTCATGCTGACCGTCGACGAGATCGCCGCCGTGCTCGGCGGGGCCACCGTCCCGGAGACCACCTCGCGCCGGGCCGCCTACGAGCGCTACCGCGCGCTGCCGCCGTACCCGTCGATCATCCGCGGGCGGTTCGACCCGTTCGCGTGGGCCGCCGACCCGCACCGCCGTGGCGACGTGTTCTCCGCCGGCGCGAGCGCTCGCGAGACAACGGGCGACGTCACCGGGTTCCCCGGCGCTGCCGGGGTCGTCGAAGGTGTCGCACGGGTCCTGACGTCGGTGGACGAGGGCGGGGCGCTGCAGCCGGGCGAGATCCTCGTGACCACCGTGACCAACATCGGGTGGACGCCGCTCTTCCCGCGCGCCGCCGCAGTCGTCACCGACGTGGGGGCGCCGCTCTCGCACGCCGCGATCGTCGCCAGGGAGCTGGGCATTCCCGCCGTCGTGGGCTGCGGCGACGCGACCACCCGGCTCCGCACGGGCGACCGGCTGCGGGTGGACGGCACGCGCGGGACAGTCGAAGTGCTCGCCTGAGCGGTGGTGGCGGCCGGCCCGGGTGGGGTTGATCAGACTCTGTCGGCCAATTCCGCGGCGCCGGCCGGACGTCATTGATCATGGGCAAAACGTCGCTCCACAAGATCGAACTACGACATTTTGCCCATGATCAACACGTGAGCACCGGCCCGCCATCCCGTCGCGCAGAGACCGGCGCGTGTCAGCGCTTCGGCCACCCGCACGACGCGGACGGGACGGAGTCGGTGAGGCCCCGCGCAGAAAGCGACAGGATCTGATCATGGGCAAAACGTCGTACATGAAGATCAACTAGCGACGTTCTGCCCATGATCAACGAGACACCCCCGCCCCACGCCCGCAGGGCTGTCCGGTTCGGGTGTTTACCCTGGTACCCGTGAACGTCGAGGTGACCCCGCTGCCCGGCATCGGTGTGCGCAAGGACTTCGCGATCCGGGGAGGCCGCCGGCTCGGCGTCGTGAGCCACCGCGACGGCAAGATCGAGCTGATCATCTCGAAGGCCGACGACCCCGACGCGTGCCAGGCCGAGATCCCGCTGACCACCGACGAGGCGAGCGCACTGGCCAACCTGTTGGGCGCGCCGCAGCTGGTGCAGCAGCTGTCGCGCGAGCACGCCGACCTGCCCGGCATCGAGACCCGCGGGCTGCCGCTCGGCACCGGCTCGCCCTACGACGGGCGCACGCTGGGCGACACGGCGCTGCGCACCCGCACGTCCGTGTCCGTGGTGGCGGTGATGCGGGCGGGCCAGGTCCACCCGTCGCCGACGCCGGACTTCACTCTGACCGCCGGCGACATCCTGGTCACCGTCGGCACGACGGAGGGGCTCGACGCTGCGGTCAAGATCCTCGAAAGGGGCTAACCCCGCGTGGATCACACCGCACTCGAGCTGATCGAGCTCGGCGCCGTCTTCTTCGGGCTGGGCCTCCTGGGTCGGCTCGCGGGCCGCATCGGGCTCTCCCCGATCCCCCTGTACCTGCTCGGCGGGCTCGCCTTCGGCGCCGGCGGCATCGTTCCGCTGACGGGCATCGAGGACTTCACGACGCTGGCCGGCGAGGTCGGCGTGGTGTTGCTGCTGCTCCTGCTGGGCCTGGAGTACACGGCGTCCGAGCTGGTCACCGGCCTGCGCCGGTCGTGGACGGCGGGTGTGCTCGACGTCGTGCTGAACGCGGCGCCCGGCGTCGCGGTGGCGCTGATCCTCGGCTGGGGACTGGTCGGCGCGCTCGTGATGGGCGGCGTCACGGCGATCTCGTCGTCGGGGATCATCGCGAAGGTGCTCGGCGACCTGGGTCGCCTCGGCAACCGGGAGACCCCGGTGGTGCTGTCGATCCTCGTGCTCGAGGACCTCGCGATGGCCGTCTACCTGCCGATCCTGACGGCGGTGCTAGTCGGGGTGAGCCTGGTGGGCGGGCTGTCGGCGGTCGGGATCTCGCTCGGTGTGGTCGTGGTCGTGCTGGTCGTGGCGCTGCGCTACGGGCGGGTGGTGTCGACGATCGTGGACTCCCCCGACCGCGAGGTGTTCCTGCTGAAGGTGCTGGGCGCGGCGCTGCTGGTCGCCGGGTTCGCGTCGGCGATGCAGGTGTCGGCGGCCGTGGGCGCGTTCCTGCTCGGCATCGCGATCTCCGGCTCGACGGCCGAGAACGCGACCCGGCTCCTGGAACCGTTGCGCGACCTGTTCGCCGCGGTGTTCTTCGTGGTGTTCGGGCTGCACACCCACCCGGCGTCGATCCCGCCGGTACTCGGCTGGGCGGTCCTGCTCGCGGCGGCCGGCGTGCTCACCAAGCTGGTGACGGGCTGGTGGGCGGCGTGGCGGCAGGGCATCGGCCGGCTCGGCCGGGCGCGCGCCGGGGCGGCGCTGGTGGCGCGCGGCGAGTTCTCGATCGTGATCGCCGGCCTCGCCGTCACCAGCAACGCCGTCACCGGCGAGCTGGCCGCCCTCGCCACCACCTACGTGCTGATCATGGCCGTGCTGGGGCCGATCGCGGCGCGCGTCGTCGAGCCGATGGTCCGGACGGTCGGCGCGTGGGCGGGGCGCCGCAGCGCCCCGGCCACGAGTCAGTAGGTCATACGAGCTGCGGGATGCCGCAGACCGTGCAGTAGGCCGCGCCGGGCAGTCGCGCGGCAGCGCAGCGCGGGCAGCCCGGCGGAGCGTCGCCGCGTCCGCTCATGCGGGCGATCAGCGCACCGAGGAGCAGGAGCACCACCAGCGCGGCGCACACGACGAGCACCCAGAACATGACGGGTGTGAGCCCGAACGGCAGCTCCGGCCCAGGTGGTGGCTCGGCGATCTCGCCGTAGCGTTCACGGGCCTCGAACGCGGCGAGCCGAAGCTGCTTGGCCTGCGGGTGGGTGGGCGCCACGGCCAGCAACCGGTCGAGCTCGGCGACAGCGGCGGTGTACCGACCAGCGGCGTAGTCGTCGAACGCCGTCGCGAACATCGTGTCGACGCGCCCCGACTCCGCCGCGACCCTGCGCTCGGTCAGGAACCCGGCGAGCGTGCTGGCCGGCGCCAGGAAGTTGATCGCCGCCGTCTCGCCGGCCGGTCCCCAGCTGTTGATCCCGACGACGCGGCCCTGCATGTCGACGGTGGGTCCGCCGCTCATCCCGTGCGCCATCGCCGAGCTCGTCTCGTAGAACGGCAGGCCGTCCTTGGTCTTCTTCGAGCTGATCCGGCCGTCCTTGTTCGACGGCTCCAGCGACGCGTCGACGAGCTGGTCCGCGCTCCCGGGGAAGCCGACGGACAGCACGTCCTCCCCGATGGCGACGTCGGCGTCGGCAGCGAGCGGCAGCGTCGGCAGGTCCGTGACGTCGATCTTCAGCAACGCCACGTCGCCCTCGGAGATCGGGCGCGAGCCCAGTACCTGCGCCGGGTAGCGGCGCGGCGCCGAGCCGTCGGAGCCGATGAACACCGCGACCTGCACAGTGGGTTCGCTGCCCGGCGTGGCGCCGCGCACGGTCCACGTGCGCGCCTCGGCGAGCACGGCGTCCGTGGTGAGCTTCGGGTCGGCGGCCATGGCCTGCCGCACGACCTGGTCGAGCAGCATGCCGCCGATCCCGCCCAGGTCGCGCAGGTCGACGCAGTGCCCGGCGGTGGCGACGTAGCCGGCCGGGTTGATGCCGAAGCCGGTGCAGCTGCCGCCGCCCTCGAACGGCTTCCCGCCGTTGAACGCCTTGCCCTTCCCGTCGACGACGACCGCGGAGTACGCCATCGCGAGCCGCACCACCGCCGGCCGGGTGAGGGTGGCCGCCCGCTCGACCGCGCTGATCGGCGGGCGCTCGACGGCTGCCTGCGCGGCGCCGGCACCGAGGAAGGTGGTGGCCAGGACGGCGAGTGCCGCCGCGCCGCCCAGCACCCGCCGGCTCACGGCGCACCCCGGTGCTGCGGACGCCCGCACGCCGGGCAGAACGCCGCGCCTGGCGGGACGGGGGCCGGGCAGTGCCGGCACGTGAACGGGGACGGGAGCGTCGCCGTGGCCATGGGAGCCGGCGCACGCATCGTCGGGCCCGGGGCCCAGCGCGGGTCGAGCGGCTGCGGGTACCGTGGCGGGTAGGGCACTCCGACGCGGGCGACCGGCGGCAGGTCCGGCGCTCCCCGCCACGGCTGCTCGACGGCACGCCGCCGACGCCGCCGACGCACCGCTGCGATCACCAGTGCGAGCACGATCAGCAGCACCAGCCCGGCGGCACCGGCGAGCACCCAGAACAGCAGCGGCTCCAGCCCGAGGATGCGGGCCGGTGCCGGCGCGGCCGGCAGTGGGTCGCCGTACTTCGCCCGCGCGGCCAGCGCGGCGGTCCGCAGCTGCTCGGCCTGCGCCTGCCCGGGGGAGACGGCCAGGAGCTGGTCGAAGTCGGCGATCGCGGCGGTGAAGCGCCCGGCGTAGTAGTCGTCGACGCCCCGCCGGAACATGTCGTCGACCCGTCCCGACGCGGCCTTCTCGCCCTTCGCCGCGACCAGGCTCGCGAGGGTGTCCGACGTCGCCATGAAGTTGATCGCCGAGGTCTCCCCCACCGGGTTCCAGCTGTTGATGCCGACGACCCGGCCCTGCATGTCGACGACCGGACCGCCGCTCATGCCGTGCGCGAGCGCCGCGCTCATCTCGTAGAATGGCACGCCCTTCACGGTCTTCTTCGAGCTGATCCGGCCGTCCTTGTTGGACGGCTCCAATGACGTGTCGGTGGTGGTGTCGGCGCTGCCCGGGAAGCCGACGGCCAGCACGTCGCTCCCGATGCGGACGTCGGCGTCAGCGGCGAGCGGGAGGGTCGGCAGGTCCTTGACGTCGATCTTGAGCAGGGCGGCGTCGCCCTCCGCCGCTGGGCGGTACCCGACGATGGTGGCCGGGCTGGTCACCGGCGCCCGCCCGCCGTCCAGCGAACCGACGGTGACCTTCGCCGTCAGCTCGAGCGGGCTCCCCGGCACCGGGCCGCTCAGCTTCCAGTTCTGCACGGCGAACTTGTAGACGTCGGCCAGCGACTTCGACGGATCCGCGGCGACCACCTGCCGGGCCACCGTCTCGATGGCCGAGCCCAGCAGCCCGTCGGGCGTGGTGGTGTCGACGCAGTGTCCCGCGGTGGCGACGAGCCCGTCCGGGTTGATCCCGAACCCGGTGCACGTGCCGCCGTACTCGGGGTCGACGACGGGGCTGGTCAGCAGCGTTCCGGTGGGGTCCTCGATGCGCAGCGGCACCTTCATCGAGACCCGCACGATCGCGGGCCGGACGAGCGTGGCCGTCCGCTCGACGGCGGTCACCGGCGGCGGCCCGCCCGCGACCGGCTCCGCATGGGCGATCCCGCCCCCGAGCACCGGGCCGGCCAGGAGCGCGAGGCTCACGGCTCCGGCCCATCGCGAACGCCCCATGGCGCACTCCTCCCCCGCTCCCGGCCGGGGCTGTCCCGGCGCATCAGCGGAAGGGTCCCCTCAGAAGCCCTGTTCGCGGGATCGTCGGGACGGCCAGCGTCGAGCGGCGGGCACGCAGGAAACTGTCACCACGTGGCCATTGCGGGACGGGGTCAGTTCGTGCTGGTCAGGGCGGCGTTGTAGAGCTCGCGCTTGGACACCCCGGCTGCCTCGGCGACGGCCGCGACCGCGTCCTTGAGCCGCTCGCCGCCGGCCACGCGGTCCGCCACCTCGCCGACGAGCTCCTCCGGCGTCGGCGCGTCCGGGGCGGCACCGGCGAGCACGACCGTGATCTCGCCGCGGACCTGCTCGGCGGCCGACCAGTCGGCGAGCTCGGCGAGCGGGCCGCGGCGGATCTCCTCGTGGGTCTTGGTGAGCTCGCGGCACACGGCCCCGGACCGTTCCGCGCCCAGCACGTCGACGGCGGCGGCGAGGGTCTCGGCGAGACGGTGCGGCGACTCGAAGAACACCACCGCCCGCCGCTCGGTGCGCAGCGTCTCCAGCCAGCGGCGGCGCTCGCCGGCCCGGCGCGGCGCGAACCCGTCGAAGCAGAAGCGGTCGCACGGCAGGCCCGACACCACCAGTGCCGTCGTCACCGCGGACGGGCCGGGCAGGCACGTGACGGGCAGGTCGGCGGCCGCCGCGGCGGCGACGATCCGGTAGCCCGGGTCCGAGACGACGGGCATGCCGGCGTCGGTGACCACGACGACGGTGCGCCCGGCCCGCACCTCGTCCAGCAGCCCAGGCAGCCGCGCGGCCTCCACGGCGTCGTAGTGGCTGATGATCCGTCCGACCACGCTGACCTGCAGCGACGATGCGAGGTTGCGCAGCCGTCGGGTGTCCTCGGCGGCGATCACGTCGGCGGTGGCGAGCGCGTCGCGCAGCCGCGGCGACGCGTCGCCGGGGTTGCCGAGCGGGGTCGCGGCGAGGACGAGCCGACCGGTTGCCGCCTCGGGGTTCATGGCGCCACCCTACGATCGGGGTCGTGGTCCTCCGCAGCGCCGGCAGTGCCCGCGCGGC
The DNA here is from genome assembly GCF_050936315.1 of Pseudonocardia sp. CA-107938. Classification (NCBI taxonomy): domain Bacteria; kingdom Bacillati; phylum Actinomycetota; class Actinomycetes; order Pseudonocardiales; family Pseudonocardiaceae; genus Pseudonocardia; species Pseudonocardia sp. CA-107938. The sequence goes on from NZ_JBNJNA010000001.1 coordinate 890,850, forward strand.
CCAGCCGTCGCGGCCGGCCGAGGAGACGCCGGAGGAGGGCCTGCCCGCCGTCGGTGGCGCGCCGGCGCTGCAGCACCGCGCGGAGGACACGTTCGCGCTGATCGGCCGGCCGCCGGCCACGGACCGGCTGCGCGGCTGGGTCGTCACGGCCGCGCTCACGGCCCTCGCGGCGCTGGTGCGGTTCACCGGCCTGGGCCGGATCACCGAGGACGGCGGCACGCCCGTCTTCGACGAGAAGCACTACGTGCCGCAGGCCTGGCAGATGCTGCGCAACGGCGGCTTCGAGGACAACCCGGGCTACTGGCTGGTGGTGCACCCGCCGCTGGGCAAGCAGCTGATCGCGATCGGCGAGGCGCTGTTCGGCTACGACGGGTTCGGCTGGCGCTTCAGCGCCGCGGCCGCCGGCGTGCTGACGGTGTTCCTGGTGATCCGGGCGGCGCGCCGGCTCACCAGGTCGACGTTGTTCGGCGCGCTCGCCGGCGTGCTGCTGATCTGCGACGGGCTGTCGCAGGTGCAGTCGCGGATGGGCATGCTCGACGCGTTCTCGGCGGTGTTCGTGGTGGCCGCGTTCGCGACGCTGCTCGTCGACCGGGACGACGTGCGGGCCCGGATGGCCCGGGTCGTGGCGGAGGGCCGCGCCGGCGACGACGACTACGGCCCCCGGCTGGGCGTGCGCTGGTGGCGGCTGGCCACCGGCGTGCTGCTCGGGCTGGGCTGCGCGGTGAAGTGGTCCGGCGTGTACTGGCTGCTGGCGTTCGCGGTGCTGATGCTGGTGTGGGACGCCACCGCGCGCCGCTCGGCCGGGGTGCTGCGGCCGTGGGCGGGGACCCTGCGTCGCGACGTGCTGCCGGCGGTGTGGGCGTTCGGCGTGGTGGCCGCGGTGGCCTACCTCGCGACGTGGGCCCCCTGGTTCGGCAGCGAGACCGGCTACGACCGCTACGCCGTCGAGAACGACGGGTTGCGACCCTGGCCGCTGGTGCCCGAGGCGCTGCAGGGGATGTTCACCTACGCCGAGCGCGTCCTGCAGTTCCACGAGAGCCTCACCACGCAGGCCCAGGGCGCGCACCCGTGGGAGTCGAAGCCGTGGACGTGGCCGATGGGGCTGCGGCCGATGCTCTACCACTTCGAGTCGGGTCCGCAGATCGTCGGCTGCGGCACCGACGACTGCATCAGCTCCGTGATGCTGATCGGCACGCCCGCCCTGTGGTGGCCGGCGCCGGCGGTGCTGCTGTTCGGGCTGTGGCGGGCGATCACCCGCATGGACTGGCGCTGGTCGGCCGTCCTCGTCGGCTACGGCGCCGGGATCCTGCCGTGGTTCGTCAACGTCGACCGGCAGATGTACTTCTTCTACATGACCCCGGTCGCGCCGTTCCTGGCGCTGGCCACCGTGCTCGCCATGGCCGAGGTGCTCGGTCGGCGCGGGATGACCCGGGAGCGCCGCCAGACCGGGCTCGTCGTCGTCGGCCTCTGGGTCGGTGCGGTGGTGGCGAACTTCCTGTGGCTGTGGCCGATCCTCGTGGGCGCGCCGATCACGCAGGAGATGTGGGAGATGCAGCTCTGGCTGCCGTCCTGGCGGCAGTGACCGTCAGCCGGCGGCCGCGAGCAGCACGCTCGCGCCGAGCGCCAGCCCGGTGCCGGTGAGCTGCAGGCCGCTGAGCCGCTCGTGCAGCACGAACCGGGCGAGCACCACCACGACCACCGGGTAGAGCGACACGACGACCGACGTGAGCCCGAGGTCGCCGGCGCGGGTGGCCAGCAGGAACAGCGCGTTGGCGACGGTGTCGAGCATCCCGCTGGCCACACCCAGCCACAGCACCCCGCGGGCGGGCACGCCGCGCAGCCCGGGCCGCGACAGGACGACCGTACCCAGCACGACCGCCGTGGCGAGCCGCCCGGACACCAGCGGCCACAGGCCCGAACCCGCCGGCGAGGCGTCGAGCGCCACGAAGAACAACCCGAACCCGACGCCGGCGCCGAGCCCGAGCAGGATCCCCGTGCGGGCTCCGGTGACGCGGTCGGTGCCCATCGTGGCCAGCACGATCGCGACGAGCGCCAGCCCCACCGCGAGCCACGCGAGCTGACCGGGCCGCTCCCCGTTCACCACGCCGACGGCGAGCGGCAGCCCGGCCCCGACAACGGCCGACAGCGGCGCGACGAGGCCCATCGGGCCGACGGCGAGCCCGCGCAGGTAGAGCATGACCCCGGCGGTGCCCGCCGCGGAGACGAGCAGGCCGCAGAGCAGCGCCGCGACCGTCGGCGGAGCCGGGACGAGGAACAGCGCCGGGATCAGCGTGACGAACCCGGCGAGCTGGGCGATCACGGTCACGACGATGACGGGGGTGCGGCGCGCGGCCAGGCCACCGGTGAAGTCGGCGATGCCGTAGGCGAGGGCGGAGGGCAGCGCGAGCGGGACGGACATCGATCCTCAGTTCATCAAGATAGACCCGTAGTACATCTCAATGAACCATAGCTCGCGGGTGGCGTCGGTACAACAGAATAGCCGTCCGGTACGGCAGAATGTCCGCCATGCCGACCCCAGACGCCGTCGCCGCAGCGGTCGGCCGCAACGTGCGCGCCCTGCGCCAGCAGCGCCGCCTCACCATCGACGCGCTCGCCGGGGCCGCCGGGGTCAGCCGCGGCACCGTCATCCAGATCGAGTCCGGCAAGGCCAACCCCAGCATCGCCACCCTCGTCGCGCTCTCCGAGGCGCTGCAGGTCGGCGTCGCCTCGATCGTCGACGCCGGCGGCGACCCGCGCGTCGTCGTGCGCCGCAGCACCGAAGCCCCGCACCTGTGGACGAGCGACGCCGGCAGCGAGGCGATCCTGCGCATCGGCACCGACCCGCCCGACCTCGTCGAGCTGTGGGACTGGACCCTCCTCCCCGGCGACGCCTTCGACGGGCTCGCCCACCCGCTGGGCACCGAGGAGATCCTCTGCGTCGTCTCCGGCCAGCTGGAGATCACGGTCGGCGAGACCAGCACCCGCCTCGCCGTCGACGACACCGTGATGTTCCAGGCCCACGCGGCGCACCGCTACGCGTGCGTCGGCGACGCGCCCGTCCGCTTCACGATGGTCGTGCTGCAGCCCGGCGACGCCGGGATCGTGCCGCCGGCCGACATCGCGCCGGCCGAGCAGTAGACCGTCAGCAGGAGGTCGCGGCGAGCGGCGCGTGCACCGGCCGCACCTCCAACGTGAGGTCGTCGACCACCGACCGGTACCGGCACGGGCCGGCCTGCACCAGCACGGCGTCGCGCTCGAAGTGCGCGTCGGTGACACCCGGCCCACCCGCCCGACCCTGGTAGACGACCGACTGCTGCTCGAACGGGCCGCCACCGGAGCGGACGACCACCGAGATCACGCGGTCCGCCGCGTGCGGGCCGCCCTCCAGCACGACGAGCCGGCGCCCGCCGTCCACGACGGTGCTCAACTCGGCGTTCTCGGTGGCGAAGCCGACCGCGACCCACACGACGGCACCCCACCCGGCCACCGCAACCACGCCCAACGCCACCACGAACCCGCGCAGGAACCCGCGCACCGGCACCGCGAACGTCGCCGTGACCAGCACGATCGCCACCGCGATCAGCGCGAGGCTGAACCAGCGGGCGTGTCGCAGGTGGAACGGGTCCAGCAGGGAGAACCCGGCGAGCAGGGCGACCACCACTGCCAGGGCCGCGAGCACGATGGTGGCGGCGGCCCGCCGGGGAAGAGGCACGAGCGCATCCTGGCGCACCGCGGGTCGGTCGGCCGGGCGGGGTCGCCGCCGCTCAGGCCACCGACGTGGCGATCTCCTCCAGCAGCGCGGCGATGCGGTGTCGCGGCAGGTCGAGCAGCCGCAACCCGGGCGGGACGGTGACGGCGGCCCGCGCCGCGTCGCGGGAGTGGCCGGCGTGCCGCACCAGCGCGTCGCGCCAGGCCGAGGCGAGGGTCGCGGTCGCGCGGTCGAGCACGTGGCGCTGCACGCGCCGCGCGGTGTCGAGCTCCCCGACGGGCACCGGTTCCGCCGTCACGGTCGCCAACCCGCGGGCGGGATGGTGCCGGCGCACGTCGAGCGCGTACTTGAGCCCCACGAACGGGACGGGCGCGGCGAGGTCAGGGTGGCCATCGGGCACGACGGCGACGAGCCGCGGCACCGTCGCCGCGAGCAGGCTGCGCAGCAGCCACGGCCCGGGGTCGCCGGCGAGGTCGACGACGACGGTGCCGGGGCGCCGCCGGATGGCGGGTGGCAGTCCGCTGCCGAGGAACGTGCCGAGCCGGGTGGTGGGCGGCCCGGCCGGCCAGTCCTCGCCGACGACGCCGGCGATCTCGCCGTCGAGGAGGTTGGCGAGCTCGGGGACGCGCCGCGGCGTCGACTCGAGCGACTGCGCGCCGTGGGTGTAGATCGCGGTGCGCGGGTCGGCGCGGTCGAGGTGCCGCCAGGTGCGGGCGGTGGCGCGGCAGACGTAGAGGTCGCTGCGGGAGCCGACGGCCTGCGCGCCGCGGTAGCGGTTGAACGCCGGCAGCATGGCCTCGGTGTAGAGCCCGAGGCCGGCCAGCGCCTGCTGGACCTTGAGGCCGAGCGCGGGCTGCCCGTCGCCGGTGCCGTAGGAGATCACGACCTGGCCGTACTCGCGGTGCCGCAGCCCGCGCAGGGCCGCCGCGGCGAACAGGCGCACGCCCTCCGGCGTGTACGGCGGGTCGGTGAACGCGACGTCGGCGAACCCGACGAGGTCGGGTGGGAGACCGAAGCGCAGGTCGGCGTAGCGGCAGTCGACGGCGAGGCCGTGCGCGACCGCCGTGCGGTCGATGTGGGCGAGCAGCTCCTCGTCGACGTCGACGACGGCGGCTCGCGCGGCCGGGTTCACGAGCGTGACGGCGAGCGCGGTGAGGTCGTGGTCGCCGACGAACAGGAGCGGTGTCGTGGCCAGGTCGTACTGCTCGTCGAGCCAGCGGGCGCGGCGCAGCGCCGTCTCCGGGGTGGCGGCGACGTGGTCGAGGTCGCGCCGCGCGGCCGGCGCGCCGTCGATCCACGCGGTGAGGGTGCCGAGCAGGTCGGACCGCTCGGGGGTGCCGCGCGGCCGCACGTGCTCGGCCAGGCCGTCGGGCACGGTGGCGAGCCGGAAGGTCGCGCCGTCGGGGCGCGCGCCGGCGAGCGCCAGCACCGCCTCCACGCTGCGCCGCGACAGCCCGGTCTCGCCGACCAGCTCGGCCAGCCCGCGGGGGCGCTCGGCCACCAGCACGACCACCTTCGCGGCGCGCGCCGACCACGGCCCGAACCGCGCCACGAGCTCGTCGAGCATCCGCAGATGATCGCAGACGGCCGTCGCTCAACCGTGCGCGCGGGCTCCTGCCGCATCGGCCCTCTCCCGGGCCCTGGCCGCTGCGACGATCAGATCGATGCAGGTCGGCAGCGGCAGCCGGGTGCTGTCGAGCACCATGTCGTAATGCTCGGGAAGGGCCGGGTCGGTGCGGTAGAAGTGCCGCACGTACGCGGCGCGGGCGGCGTCGTTGCGCGGCTGCGCGGCGCGCGCCTCGTCCTCGTCGATGCCCAGTACCTGCATCGCCTGCCGGACGCGCCGCTCGGGATCGCCGTCCAGCCGCACGTGCAGCGCGCCGGGACGGTCGCGCAGCACGATCGCCGCGGCCCGACCCAGCACGACCCCGCCCTTGTCGCCGATGCAGCGCCGGATGGCGGTCTCGGTGCTCTCCAGCACCTGCTGCGGCGACAGCCACGCCGCGCGCGGCAGCTCGCAGCCGGCCATCCACTCCATCGACAGCGGCGCGGCCGCGGTCAGCCACCGCGACAGCCGACCCTGCACCTGGTCGTCGCTGACCAGCACCTCTTCCATCGAGATGCCCAGGTCGGCGGCGACCGAGCGCGGGATGGCACGGTCGAGGAACGTCACGCCCAGCTGCTTCGCCACCGCGGGGCCGACGACCGACCCGCCGGACCCGTAGGTGGCCGAGATCGTCACGACGTGCATGGCCCACCTGCTCTCCACGAGGGTGTGCGAGAAACGGTAGCCGCCCAGCAGGACGCATGCCTTCACCCGTTCGGATTCACCCCGGCGCAGGCGGCCGGTGCGGAATGATCGGGCCATGACGACGGTCCGCGACGCCACGTTCGCCGTCCTGCGGGAGTGCGGCCTGAACCGCATCTTCGCCAACCCGGGCTCGACGGAGATCCCGTTCCTCCTCGACCTGCCCGACGACCTGGAGTTCGTCCTCGCGCTGCACGAGGCGTCCGTGGTCGGCATGGCCACCGGGCACGCGCTGGCCACCGACCGGCCCGCACTGGTCAACCTGCACACCACCGCCGGGCTGGGCAACGCGGTGGGCGCGCTGGCGACCGCGCGGGTCAACCGGGCGCCGCTGGTGGTGCTCGTCGGCCAGCAGGACCGGCGCCACCTCGCGCAGGACCCGTTCCTCGCCGGCCGCCTGGACGGGCTGGCCGGCACGTACCCGGTGTGGACCCACCAGCCCGTGCAGCCGCACGACGTGCCCGGCGCGATCCGCCGCGCCTGGCACGAGGCGACCCTGCGGCACGGGCCGGCGCTGGTGGTCGTGCCCGCCGACGACTGGCTGGTCGAGCTCGATCCCGAGCTCGCGGCGCCGTCCCCGCCCGTCGTCCACCGGGCCAGGCCCGACGCCGAGCCGGCGGTCGACGACGTCGTGCGGATGCTCGAAGAGGCCGGCAACCCGGTGCTGATCGTCGGTGCCGGAGCCGCCGACCAGGCGTCGTGGGACGCGCTGGTCACGCTGGCGCGACAGCTGGACGCGCCGGTGTGGCAGGAGCCGTTCGGTGCCCGGCCCGGGTTCCCGCAGGACCATCCCGCGTTCGTCGGGCACCTCCCGACCACCCGCTCGCAGGTGCGCGAGGCCCTCGCCGGCCACGACGTCGCCCTGGTGGTGGGCACGTGCGCGGTCCGCCAGTACACGTTCGAACCGGGCCCGGCGCTGCCGCCCGATCTCACCGTCGTCGTCGTCTCCGACGACCCGGACGAGCTGCTCCACAGCCACGCCGAGGTCGCCGTGCTGGCCCCGCCTGCGGCCGCGTGCGCCGCCATCAGCTCCCGGGTGACGAAGCGTGCATGGTCCGGGCGCCGGCGCCCGCAGGACGAGCCGCTGCCGGGCGGCTCGCTGCGCGCCGAGCACGTCTTCGCCGCGCTCGCGGAGCGGCTGCCGCCGAACGTGGTGCTCGTCGAGGAGACGCCGTCCACCCGGCCCGCGCTGCACCGGCTGCTCCCCGCCCGTTCGCCGTACGGGTTCGTCAGCGCGGCCATGGGCGGCCTGGGCTTCGGCCTGCCGGCCGCGGCGGGGCTGAAGATGGGCAACCCGCGCCGGCCCGTCGTGGCCGTGCTCGGCGACGGCTCCTCGATGTACGCGATCCAGGGCCTGTGGAGCGCCGTCAAGTACGGCTGCGGCGTGCTGTACGTCGTGCTGTCCAACGGCCGCTACGCCGTCATGGACCAGCTGGCCCGCCAGGCCGGTGGCAAGGGCCCGTGGCCGGACTTCGGCGACGTCGACATCACCGACATGGCCCGCGCGTTCAGCTGCGAGGCGTGGCACGTCGACACGCCCGACCAGCTCGTCGACGCCCTCGACGAGGTGGTCCCGACGCTCGCCGAGCGGAACGAACCGCTGCTGCTCGACGTGCTGGTGCCGGCGAAGTAGGCGGTCAGCGGGCGCGCATCATGGCGAGCGTCGCGAACGGCGAGTAGCGCGGCGCCCACACCGCCAGCGCGGCGGCCGCGAGCAGCCCCACACCACCGACGGTGGCGATGCCGGCGGCCAGCCCGAACGCGCCCGCGACGGCCGACACGGCGACCGGGCCCAGCGCGTTGCCGCTGTCGCTCATCACCCGCCACGCCGAGAGGAAGCGCAGCCGGTTGTCCGGCGGCGCGACGTCCGCGCCGAGCGTCATCACGATGCCCGAGCCGATGCCGTTGCCGAAGCTCATCACCATCGCGACGGCGGTGAGGCCGACGATCCCGCCGGTCAGCGGCAGCGCGATCATGGCGCCGCCGAGCACCAGCATGGACGGCACGGCGACGGCGAGCCGGCCGTACCGGTCCATCACCTTGCCCGACGGGTAGAACAGCGCCATGTCGACGGCGCCTGCGATGCCGAACACCAGGCTCGTCTCCTGCGGCCCGAGCCCGAGGTGCACCGCCCAGAGCGGCAGCACCACCTGGCGGGCGGCGCGGGTGGCGCCGATCGCGAGCACGGCGACGCCGAGCGTGAGCAGCAGCCGCCGGTGCGCCCGCACCGTCGCCAACATGCCCGTGCGCGCGGCCGCCGGGGCCGGCGTCGCGGTCCAGCCGACCGGCTCGACGTCGCGGACCACCAGCAGCACCAGCACGGTGAGCAGCGCCGTCGCGATCGCGACGCCGTACGCGGCCCGCAGCGACGTCAGCCCGATGACGGCGGCGCCAACGAACGGCCCGATGAACAGGCCGACGCGGTGCGAGCCGCCGAGCATCGACAGCGCCCGCGCACGCAGGTCCAGCGGCGCCACGTCGGTCAGGTACGACTGCCGAGCGAGGTAGAACGTCGCGTTGCACCCGCCGAGGACGAGCAGGCAGGCACCGAACCCGATCAGCGACGGGCTCAGCATCGCGCCGAGCATCACGACCGCCGACACCCCGCCCGCGACGCACATCGCCCGCCGGTCACCCAGCCGGGCGGCCAGGGCGGCGGCCGGGAGATTGCCCGCCAGCTGGCCGATCCCGAGCAGGGCGACGAGCAACCCCGCCGTCCCCGCCGAGGCGCCGAGGTCCAGCGCCGTGATCGCGACGACGGGCAGCACGGCCCCGTTGCCGATCTCGAACACCATCGCCGGCAGGAACATCGACGGCACCAGCGAACGCAACGTCGTGCTGCCGCTTGCCATAGCTAAACACCTTACGTGGCACTGCGGTGGGTCGCTGGCGCCAGGCCCCGGCACGCCGGGCATCGGGTTACGGTCGATCGCACCATGGGGACGCGCGGCGAAGCTCGATACGACGGTCACGCGGCGTGGTACGACCAGATCAACGAAGCAGGCGCGGCATGGCACCGCGAGGAGGTCGCGAGGCTGCTCGGTCGCGGGTCCGGGCGCTGCCTTGATCTGTGCTGCGGGACCGGCCAGTACGTCGCGGCGCTCGGCGACACGGGCCGGACGATCGTCGGGCTGGATCGCTCGATCGATCAGCTCAGGATCGCGCAACGGCGAGCCGGCGCCCTGGTCCAGGGAGACGCGGAGCACCTCCCGTTCGCCGACGGGACGTTCGACCTCGTCACCGCGCTGTGGATCTCCACCGATGTGGACGACCTCGCGGCCGTGATCGGCGAGGCGGCCCGGGTCCTACGCCCGGGCGGCACCCTGTTGATCTACGGCGTGCATCCGTGCTTCAACGGCCCCTGCGTGGAGGCACGTGACGACGGCGGCCAGACGGTCCACCCGGTCTACCGGGTCGCGGACTGGCACCGCGAAGCACCGTGGTGGCGCCCGGACGGCTTCCGCCGCCGCGTCGGCATGCGCCACGTCCCCTTGGCCGACCTGTTCACGGCGGTCCTGGACGCAGGCCTCGTCCTCGAGCGGGTGACCGAACACGGCCCCAACCCCCTCCCCAACGTCCTGGCGCTCACCGCACACCGACCAGACCCGTGACCGGCCGCTACCGCCCCGCAGCACGCCCTGCGAGAGGCGAGCCGGGAGCGCAGGCGACGTCGAAGGCACGAAAGGTGAGAAGACAGCGGGAGGTGCCCACGGGCGGGGGGTCCGGGGGGCGGAGCCCCTCCGGCTGGGGTGTGGGGGCTGGGCCCCCACAAGACACGCGGAACGAGCGAGGGAAGCGGCGAAGTCGCGAACAGCACAAGCCGAGTGGAGCTGAGGGGAATCGAACCCCTGACCTTCTCGATGCGAACGAGACGCGCTACCAACTGCGCTACAGCCCCGGTGCCCGGCGGGCCGGACGTAGAGACGTTAGCAGGCGTCATTCGCCGGCTGCACGCCGGTAGTCGCTGCGCGGGCAGGCGTCGAGTTCGTGCTGGTCGGGGTCGTCCTCGAGTTCCTCGACGAGCACGGTGCCGGCGGGGAGTGGGGGTGGGGGCGCGGGTTCGAGGCGGGGGAGGGCGGACTCGACGGTGAGCTCGTCGAGGGAGGTGACGATGCGGGGCAGGGGCGCGCCGGTGCCGGGGACGCGTTCGGGTTCTTCGCGGAGGAGGTCGTCGGGGTCGTCCGGCGGGTCGGCGGCTTCGACGGGGGCGGATTCGGGGGTGTCCTCGGGTTCGACCGGTGGGTGCGGGGTGTGGTCGTCGGGTTCTGCGGGGCGGCGGCGGGCGCCGGCCATGCGGGCGGCGCGGCGTTGCCGGATGGCTTCTTCGAGGCGCACCTGGCGGCGCAGGTGGGTGAGGTAGCCGACGAGTACGAGGTCGACGCCGCCGTGGGCCCACCACAGTGGGGGCAGTGCGGCTGCGGCGACGACGCCGGTGACGAGGGCGGTGAGGAGGAGGCCGAGCACGACGCGTTGGCGGTAGGCGGCGCGGGCGCGGGCGGCGGCTGCGGCGGCGTGGGGGTCGTAGCCGCCGCGGCCGGGCCGGTAGCGGGGTGGCGGCCGGTCCCAGTCGCGGTCGTCGGGGCGTGCTTCGGCGCGGGTCGGGGGTTGTTCGGAGGTGGTGCGGGTGTCGGCCATGTCGTCCACCTCCGGGTCGGGACGGCGCGGGCGGTCGAGCACCCGTCCGGCGAGGGCTGCCTCGCTGGGGCGCGCGACTTCCTGCCGTCGCCGGGCGACCGCGGGGAGGAGGATGAGCAGCCAGATGACCACCAGACCGGCGAAGATCATCGAGCTGGGCACTGCCGCTTCACCTCCCCCGGGATGCGCTGGACGGAGCCCGGCTCCGCCCGCCCCCGACGGCAAGATCGGCTCCGCGGGCCAACGGTAATGAGCCCGTGCGGGGGAACCGGGCAGCGACGCGCCGTCGCGGCGAGGTTCACTCGTGAGTCGGCACGTGCTCCGTGAGATGGGTGGGACTCCGGTGGGTGACACCGGTCGGGGCGATGGTCACTCCCGCGTCGCGCGTCCCTCCGCGATCAGCCGCCCGGTCAACCCCGTCCGGGGCAGTTCCTCCGCCGTCAGTGCGAAGGAGAGGTGGTCGCGCCACGCTCCGTCGACGTCGAGGTAGCGCCGGAAGAGGCCTTCCTGGCGGAAGCCGAGTTTGGCCAGTACGCGCAGGCTGGCGGCGTTCTCGGGGCGCACGGTCGCTTCCAGGCGGTGCAGGCCGACGGGCCCGAAGCAGTGGTCGGCAACCGTCGCGACGGCTGCGGTGATGACGCCGCCGCCGGCGACCTGCGAGTCGACCCAGTAGCCGACGTAGGCGGACAGCAGCGGCTCGCGCACCACGTTGCCCACCATGACGTGCCCGGCGAACTGCCCGTCGACGGTGACGGCGAACGGCAGCGCGGTGCCGCGCCGGGCCGCCCCGCGCAGCTGCAGCCAGCGGCCGGGCCATTCGATCGACGAGTTGCGCTGGATCCACGTGCCGGGCAGCGTCGGTTCCCACGGCGCGAGGTGGGCCTCGTCGCGGATGCGGATGGCGGACCATGCCCCGCCGTCGCGGAGGCGGACGGGGCGCAGCGCCACGACGCCGGCGCGCACGCGCAGCGCCGGCAGCTTGGCGGGCCAGCCCGGGTGGCGTCCGATCGGGCGGTCCGGCAGCGGGTAGGCCACTAGTGCCCCCCGCCGGAAGTCCGCCGACTGATTCGGCGGCCCAGCTCCACGCTGGCCGCCCCGGCGAACCGGTCGAGTACGCCCGGTACGAGCCCGGTCCGCCGGCACGCCCAGCGCGAACCTGGATCCACCGACTCAACCAACGGACTTCCGGCGGAGGACACTAGCCCGCCGGGAGGAACGCGACGGTGACTTCGTCGTTGACGGTGGCTTCCGTGACGTCCTCCGGCACGATGATCAGGCCGTTCGCGTCGCTGAGCGAGGTCAGCAGGTGCGCCCCTGACGTGCCGAGGGGCTGCACCAGGTACTCGCCCGACACCTCCTCGCGCAGCAGCCGGCCGCGGAGGTAGCCGCGGCGCCCCGGGATCGACGTGATCGGCGAGGTCAGCCGGGCCTGCATGGTGCGCCGGTGCGGCGGGCGCCCCTGGGCGTAGCGCAGGAGGGGCCGCACGAACACCTCGAACAGCAGCAGCGCCGTCGCCGGGTGCGACGGGAACAGGAAGGTCGGCACGCGATCGGGTCCGAGCCGGCCGAACGCCTGGGTGGAGCCGGGGTGCATCGCGACGCGGGTGCCGTCGAGCTCGCCCAGCTCGGCGACGGCTGCGCGGACCTCGGCCCCGGCCCGTCCGCCGACGGCCCCGCAGAGGACCACGACGTCGCTGAACGGGAGCCGGTCGGCGAGCGCGGCACCGATCTCGGCCGCGTCGCCGCGGACCAGCTGGGCTCGGGTGGCGTCGGCTCCGGCCTCCCGCGCGGCCGCGGCCAGCGCGGGCGAGCAGGTGTCGGCGACCTGGCCGGGGCCGGGTGCCCGTTGCAGGTCGACGAGCTCGTCACCCACGGAGACCACCGAGACCCGCGGCTTCGGGTGCACCAGCACCTTGTCGCGGCCGGCGGCGGCGAGCAGGCCCACCTGGGCGGGCCCGATCACGGCGTCGCGGCGGACGGCGACGTCACCGGGCTGCACGTCCTCGCCGATGCGGCGCACGTACGCCGCGGACGGCACCCCGCGGGTGACCTCGATGCGGGCGGTGCCGCCGTCGGTGTGGTCGACGGGCACGACGGCGTCCGCGAGCGTCGGCAACGGCGCCCCGGCCGCGACCGCGACGGCCTGGCGCGGCTGCAGGCGCAGCGGCTGGCGGGACCCGGCCGGGATCTCCCCGACCACGGGGATCGACACGGGGTCGACGTCGGAGGCACCGTTCACGTCGACGCTGCGCACCGCGTAGCCGTCGATGGCGGCCATGTCGAAGGCTGGCAGCGGCCGCCCGGCCACGACCTCCTCGGCGCTGCGCAGGCCGTACGCCTCCGCGATGGCGACCCGTACCGGCGCCGGGCGGACCGCTCCGCCCAGCACCCGTTCGAGCTGCTCGTCGACCGACCGCACCGCTGCCGCCCTACCCCTGCTGCAGTCGGTCGCCGAGCCAGACCCGCAGGTCGGGGCCGTACTCCGGGTGCCGCAGGGCGAAGTCGACGAACGCGCGCACGTAGCCGCCGGGGTTGCCGAGGTCGTGCCGGCCACCGCGGTGGACGACCACGTGCACCGGGTGCCCCTCCTCGATCAGCAGCGCGACCGCGTCGGTGAGCTGGAGCTCGCCACCCGCGCCGGGCTGGATGCGGTCGAGCGCGTCGAAGATCGCGACGTCGAGCAGGTAGCGGCCGGCCGCGGCGAACGTGGAGGGCGCCTGGTCGGCCGGGGGCTTCTCGACCATGCCGTGCACGCGCTTGACGTCGGCGTCGTCGGTGTCGGAGACGTCGAAGACGCCGTACGCGGAGATCTCCTCGCGCGGGATGTCGAACGCGCACAGCACGCTGCCGCCGTGTTCCGCGCGCACTGCCGCCATCTTCTGCAGCACGCCGCTGGGCAGCACGATGTCGTCGGGCAGCAGGACCGCGAACGCGGACTCGTCGGACCCGATCGCCTCCCGGGCGCATCCGACGGCGTGGCCGAGCCCGAGCGCCTCGTGCTGGGTGACGGTCTCCGCCTTGATCAGCTCGTGGGCCCGGCGGACCTTCGCGACCAGCTTCTCCTTGCCGCGGGAGGCGAGCTCCTTCTCGAGCTCGGAGGAGTCGGCGAAGTGCGCGGCCACCGCGTCCTTGCCCGGGGAGGTGACGATCAGCAGCCGCTCCGCACCCGCCTCCGCGGCCTCGGCCGCGACGATCTCGATTCCGGGCGTGTCGACGACCGGCAGCAGCTCCTTCGGCACGGTCTTCGTGGTCGGCAGGAACCTGGTGCCCAGGCCGGCGGCCGGCACCACGGCGGAGCGGAAAGGCGGAGGCGCGCTCATGGCCGGCGAGCCTATCGGCGTGGCTAACCTGACCCTGTGACGGCACACGGACAGGACCGGTCCGCGTCGCCGGACGGTGCGGTGCGGGCGGCCAAGGACCAGGTCCGCGCCCGGATCCTCGCGGCCCGGCGCGCGCTGCCGGCGCAGGAGCGCGCGGCCAGGGCCGAGGCCATCGCCGCGCACGCCGTCGCGCTCGCCGACGGCGTGTCCGGCCCGGTGTGCTCGTACCTGCCGTTCGGCACCGAGCCGGGCTCTCCGGCGCTGGTGGAGGGCCTGGTGGCAGCCGGCCACGACGTGCTGCTCCCGGTCGTGCCCGACGGCGCAGGCCCCATGGACTGGGCACCGTGGACGTCCGACGCCGACACCGCCCCGACCCGTATCGGCATCCGGGAGCCCACCGGGCGGCGGCTGGGCCCGGGTGCGATCGCGCAGGCGGCGCTCGTCCTGCTGCCGGCGCTGGCGGTGGACCGGGCAGGCACCCGGCTCGGCCGCGGCCGCGGCCACTACGACCGTTCCCTGCCCCTGGCCGCGCCGGGCGCGCTCCTGGTCGCCGTCGTCGACGACGACGAGCTGGTGGCGGCCCTGCCGGCCGAGCCGCACGACCGCCGGGTGGCCGCCGCGCTGTTACCCCGAGCGGGTGTGACGTGGCTGCGGAACAGAAACTGATCGATCCGGGTTAAACTGGCACTCAACGTGTTCGAGTGCCAGCCCGGAGGAACCCGTGCCGACCTACCAGTACGCCTGCACCGTGTGCGGCCACCGCTTCGAAGCGGTTCAGTCGTTCTCCGACGCGGCGCTGTCGGAGTGCCCGCAGTGCGCAGGCAAGCTGCGCAAGGTGTTCTCGTCCGTCGGGATCGTGTTCAAGGGCAGCGGCTTCTACCGCACCGACAGCCGCAGCGGCGGCAGCACGGTCGCTGCCGGCGACTCCAGCTCCAGCTCGTCGTCCGAGGGCTCGAAGAGCTCCACGCCGGCGGCGACCGGATCGAGCTCCAGCAGCTCGACGTCCAGCTCGACCACGTCGAGCACGACCTCTCCGGCGGCTGCGGCCTCCTGAGCGCTGCGCGGCGGCCCTACCACAGGCCGCCGACGATCTCGCCTGCATGATCGCGAGTTGTCCCCAACTCGCGGGTCGGTCCACAGGTAACACCTGACCGCACCCAAGCAGGCACGGTTCGGCCTACCGTCGAACGCATGGCCGATGCGCTCTCCCCACACCTGTCCGACCGGATCTCCGACGCCGTCCGTGCGCTCGTCGGAGGCCCCAGCTGGCGACGCACCCTGCGGCTGCGAAGAGCGGCGGCAGCGGTCCTCGCCGCCACCGCACTGGTGCTCGTTGCCGCGCCGCGAGCGGGACCGTCCGGGGTCCCCGTCCTCGTCGCCGCCGTCGAGCTGCCCGGCGGAAGCACGGTGCGCGCGAGCGATCTGGCGGTCCGCGAGTGGCCGGCCGATCTCGTGCCCGCGGGCGCCCTGCGCACCGCCGAAGACGCAACCGGACGGGTGCTGGTCGGCGCAGCACACCCCGGCGAACCGCTCACCGACGTGCGCCTGGTCGGCGCCGGTCCGGTGCCCAGCGGCGCCGCGGCCGTACCCGTGCGGATCGCCGACGCCTCCGTCGCCACGCTCCTCGTACCCGGCAACCGGGTCGACGTGGTGAGCATCGGGCCCCAGCAGCAGGAGCCCGCTGTGCTGGCGGGCGACGCGCCGGTGCTCGCCGTTCTCGCCGAGGAGAAGGGCACCCGGGGCCGGCTCGTGCTCGTCGGGATGTCACGCGATGCGGCGACCCGGGTCGCGTCAGCCACCTTGACCGACCAGGTGACGATTACCCTCCGCTGATGCTCAAGGGCTTCAAGGAGTTCATCCTGCGCGGCAACGTCGTCGAACTCGCCGTCGCGGTCGTGATCGGCGCAGCGTTCGGGGCCATCGTCACCTCGTTCACAGACGGCATCGTGAAGCCGCTGGTCAACGCCATCACCCCGGCCGAGAGCCCCGGCCTGGGCATCACCGTCGTCCCGGGGAAGGAGAGCACCTACGTCGATTTCGCGGCGGTGATCACCGCAGCGGTCAACTTCGTCATCGTCGCGGCCGTCGTCTACTTCGTCATCGTGCTGCCGCTGGCCCGCCTGCAGGAGCGGCGCCGGCGCGGTGTCGAGCCGGCGCCGGTCGAGCCGACGGAGGCCGAGCTGCTCACCGAGATCCGTGATCTCCTGCGCGCTCAGCGCGGCGCTCAGGAGTAGCCGGCTCAGGCGCGGTCGTGGTGCGGGGGTCGGTCGGCGAGCAGGTCGGCGTCCGTGTCGCGCGGGCGGTCGTCCGGGTGCTCCACCTCGCGCTCGTCGCGGGTGGTGTCGGGCATCGTGTCGCCGAAGATGGCATCGAGCTTGCGGCGGAGGTGATCCGACTGTTCGGGCACGCCGTTCATGCTCCTCCGGTGCCACGATGGATGCCATGACGCACCCCGACAACCGCACCGAGCGGGCCAAGGAAATCACCGACACCGCACTGGAGAAGGCCGGCGAGTTCGCCGAGCTGGCCGGTGCCAAGGCTGCGGAGCTGGCGGAGAAGGCCCGGGAACGGGCCCCGGAGTTCCTCGACCGGGCGGCCGAACTCGCCGGCGGGGCGGTCGAGCGGGCGGCTGCGGCCGTCGACAAGGCGACCGGCGGCCGGTTCCACGACTACCTGTCCCACGTCGGGGAGAAGAGGGAGGAGACCGAGACGGCACCCACGGCACTGCACAACCCACCGGCCGAACCGACGGGGACGACCACGCCGACGACTCCGACCGAGGCCACGCCGACCACGCCCACCGAGGCCACGCCCACCGAGGCCACGCCGAAGCCGCCGGCCGAGGAAGGCTGATCGGGCCTGGTGATCACCGCCTGACGAGCGGGGTCAGCGACGGCCGCGCGACCAGCGCCGGCACCGCCTGAGCACGGCGGAACCGCCGTGGCACCCTGCTCAGTCGAGCCCGGACAGCTCGGTGATGACGTGCGCGACGAGGGGGGTCAGTGTCGCCATGCCGTCGCGCACGGCCGCGCGCGACGGAGCGAGGTTCACGACGAGCGTGCTGCCCGAGACCCCGACCAGGCCGCGGGAGAGCCCGGCGTCGACGGCGCCGGCGGCGAGGCCGGAGGCACGGATCGCCTCGGCGATGCCGGGGATCGGCCGGTCCAGCACGCCGGCCGTGGCGTCGGCGGTGACGTCGCGGGGAGAGACCCCGGTGCCGCCGACGGTGACGACCAGGTCGACCCCGCCGATCACCGCGGTGTTGAGCGCGTTGCGGATCGCGACCGGGTCACCGGGCACGCTCACCACCCCGTCGACGAGCAGCCCGGCCTCCTCGAGGAGCTCCGTGACGAGCGGGCCGATGGAGTCCTCCCGCTCGCCCTGGCTCACGCGGTCGTCGACGATCACCACGAGTGCGCGGCCGATCTGGGGTGGTGCGATCTCCATGGCATCACCGTAGCGAGCGCCGCTGGGCGGGCGGCACACGGTCGGGTGGCGACGCGACGTCAGCCGGCGGCGCCGAGCGTCGCGTCGACGGTCCGGTCGGCCAGCTGGATCCGGACGGCCTCGCCGGGTGCTCGGGAGCCCACGACGGCCTGCAGGTCGTCGCCGGTGATGATGGGCCGGTCGTCGATCCGCACGATGGTGTCGCCGACCTTGATGCCGGCGGCGGCACCGGGTCCGTCCGGCACGAGCGTCTTGACGAGCGCACCGCCGCGCTTGGGGTCGCTGCCCACGGTGAGCCCGAGCGTGGCGCGGCTCGCCTTCCCGGTGCGCTCCAGCTCGTCGGCCACCCGCTTGGCCTGGTTGATCGGCACGGCGAAGCCGACGCCGATCGACCCGTCCTTCGGTCCGGTCGTGGCGATGGCGGAGTTGATCCCGATGACCCGACCGGTCATGTCGACGAGCGGGCCGCCGGAGTTGCCGGGATTGATCGCGGCGTCGGTCTGGATCGCGTTGAGCACGGTGGAGGTGCGCGAACCCTGCGCCGGCCCGACGGTGACCGCCCGGTCGAGCGCGCTCACCACTCCGGTCGTGACGGTGCCGCCAAGACCGAGCGGTGAGCCCACCGCGACCACCTGCTGACCCACCGCGATGGACGACGAGTCGCCCAGTTCGGCCGGGGTCAGACCGGTGACGTCGGCGATGCGCACCAGCGCCAGGTCGGAGTTCGGGTCGCGCCCGACGATGCTCGCCACGGCCGTGCGCCCGTCCTGCAGGAGCACGGCGAGCGGCCGGTTGCCGGCCTGTTCGACGACGTGGTTGTTGGTGAGCAGCAACCCGTCGGCGCTGAGGATGACGCCGGATCCGGTCGTGGTGTCCGCTGCCCCCTCCGCGCGCAGCTGCACCACGCTCGGCAGGACCTTGGCCGCCACCTGCTCGACGGGGCCCGCACCCGTGGCTGTGGCGCCGGGGGCCGACACGTCGGGGGTGCCCGACCCGGTACCACCGTTGCGCGCGAGCGAGTAGCCGACGGCACCGCCGGCGGCCCCGACGACCAGGGCGGCCACGACTGCCGCACCGGCCATCGCCACCGAGCGACGCCGCCTCGGCGGTGCATCGACGGCGTAGGACGGGTCCTCGTGGAACCGGTCCGGGCGTTCCCGGTGGTCGACGTCCTCCGCAAGCGCCGGCGCGGCGGCACGCGGGGGCCGCACCGCGATCGGCTCGGTCAGCGGCGCGGCGCCGTCCTCAGGGCCCCGGGACGGGCGCGGGCGCCCCGTCGGCAGTGCCGTCGTGAGCGGCTCGACGTCGCCGGCCGGGCCAGGGGCCGGCCGGCGGGCACCGTTCGGCGCCACCGTGCCCAGCACGCTGGTGACCGGGTCGATGTCGGCCTCGGGCCCGTCGTCCAGGTCGTCCAGGTCGTCCAGCTCGTCGTCGGCGGAGTCGGGACCGTACGAGTCCTCGTCCCAGCCGGATCGCCGGCGCGGCGGGCCTTCGATGTCCGCCGGCTGCCGCGCCTCGGGCAGGCCGAGCTCCGGCGCCTCCGCGTGTCGCGGCCCGGCCTCCAGCCCGTCCCGGTCCTCGTGCAGGAGCGCGCCAGCGTCGTGGCCGTTCCGCGCGTCGTGCTCGGGCGCCGCGTCGCGGACGCGGGCCGTGGGATCGTCCACGTCGCCCGCGTCCTCGTCCTGTCCGGCGCGGTCCTGCGTCGGGACGGCGAGCCGCGACGTGATCACCTCGCCGCCAGGACCGTCGGGTCGGGCGTTGCGGGGGCCGCGGTGGCGGCCCCGCTGGTGCTCGTCCATGGCCACCACGGCGCGCTGGTCGCCCTGGCGGGTGTGGCGGGAACGGCCGGGTTGGTCGTCACGGACCGGTGGGCGGCCAGACCCCGGGCGCGGCCGGGGATCGGGTCGGGACGGCGGTTCGTCGCCGAACCGTCCATCGGCGCCCGGCCCGGGGAAGGGGTCGGGGTCGGGTCCGTCGAACTCGTCGTCGGGGTCGCCGGGCAGGTGTCGCTGCGTGGCGCCGTTGGTGCCGGCGCCCCGCGGGGCGATCGAGCGGCCGTTGCGGTCGTGACGGCCGTCGAGCGGAACCACGACGCCCCAGGCGCCGGACCGCTCCCCGAACGCCCCGTCCGACCCGCTGCTCGGGTCGGGCGTCGACCGGTCGACGTCGCCGGCGTCGCCGTACGGGTCCTCAGGACGATCGTGATCGGTCGTCGAGGGCGGCTCACCGGCCGGCCCGTCGAGGCCGATCGGCTCACCGCGTTCGGCCGGCCACGACGGGTCGAACCGGTCCTGCGCCGAGGGGCCGTCCACCCCTCCGCCCGGACGTGCCGCGTGCCGTCGGAACGGGAACGGTGCGCCGGACCGCGGCCCGTCCGGGCCGCTCCCGTTCAGCGGCCCCGGCTGGCCGGTGGGCTCGCCGAAGCGTGGCCCGCCCCCGCCGGACCCACCGTCCGCCCACGAACCACCGCCGTCGAACGGCTCCGCGGCCGAACCGGTCACGCCGTCGCGATCGCCCGACCACGGCTCAGCCTGATCGGACGAGCCGAGGCCAGAACCTCCGCCTGGCCGGGTCGGGCCGTCGTGGTCGCCGGACCACCGCCCGTCTCGACCGGCGAACGAGCTCGGATTCGCTCCACCGGGCTGCCCGCCCGGGTCGAACCCGCCGTCCCGCGCCCAGGAGCCGGCGCCGTCGGACTGCTCCGCGCCCGAACCGGCGCCCGGCCCGGCCACGCCCTCCCGGCCACCTGCCCATTGCCCATCTGCGTCGAACGGCTCCGAGGCGCGTGCGCTGCCCCACGACCCGCCGCGGTCGAACGGATCCGAGCCTTCGCCCAGGCCGGCCGGACCACCGCTGCCGTCCGACCCCGCCCGGTCGAACGGCTCGGCCGAACGCTGACCGGGCAGCCCGCCCCGGTCGGCTCCACCGTCGCGACCGTCCCACGAACCCGCCTGCGGGGTCGAGCCGTCACGGGGCGATCCGCCGTCGCGACGCGCCCGCGAACCACCCTGCTCGAACGGCTCCGCCGAGCGCTGACCGGGCAGCCCACCTCGATCGGTCTCGCCGTCTCGACCGGTCCACGATCCGGCCTGCCCGAACGACTCCGGCGCCGAACCGTCCGCCGGCAACCCGCCGGTCTCCAGCCCGCCGTCGTGACCCGCCCACGAGACGGCTCGCCCGAACGAGTCGGACGCCGAACCGTCCGCCGGCAACCCGCCGTCGCGACCGCCCCCGAACCCGTCCTGGTCGTGCGGCTCCGACCTCGACCGCTGACCGGGCAGCCCATCTCGATCGGACTCGCCGTCTCGACCGGCCCATGAACCGGCCTGCCCGAACGACTCCGACGAGGAACCGTCAACGGAAAGACCGCCGGTCTCGAACTCGTCGTCCCGGCCGGCCCACGAACCGGCCGCCCCGAACGAGTCCGACGCCGAACCGTCCGCCGGCAACCCACCGGTCTCCAACCCGGCGTCCCGACCAGTCCACGCCGAACCGTCCGCCGGTAACCGGCTGTCGCGACCGCTTCGGGACCCGCCCTGGTCGTGCGACTCCGACCTCGACCGCTGACCGGGCAGCCCGCCACTGTCGCGATCGGGTCGCGGACGACCGGGGTCGAAGGACGGCGCCGAGCCGTTCCGGTTGTCGGGCGCCGCGAAGGGGTCCCGGTGCACTCCGCCGGACCCGTTCTGCTGCCCCTCGGGGCCGAGCAGGTCCGACACCCACGCCTGCCCGAACAGCTCGGCGGCGCTGTCCCGCCCGTTCGTGCCGTTGTGGCGGCCCGCGTCGGACGGGCCGTCGGCTGCTCCCCGTCCGCTGCGCGCTTCGCCGGCCGAGCCCGGCCAGCTCGTCCAGCCGCCGCGCTCCGTACCCGGCCGCGGGGGATCGCGGCGTTCGGTCCCCTGGCTACCGGCCTCGGACGCCGGCGCGAACAGGTCGGCCGCCGAGCTGGGGGCGCTGTCGCGGTACGCGCGGCGCTCGGCGAACGGGTCGTCGGCAGCGTCACCGTCGGACGGGCGACGCCCCGATCCCGCGACACCGCGCGCGAACCGCGCGGCCGCGCCGGCACCGGTCTCGGTGCGAGGCCGGGGCGCAGCGGCCCCGCCGGCGTCGGCCGGGGTCTCCGCGAACAGGTCCATCGCGCTTCCGGATGCGCCGAACGGCTGTTCCTCGAGGCGGCGGCGTTCTCCGGGCACCCGGCGCGGCAGCAGCGGCGGCGGGGAGTCCGGTACGCCGACGGCGGGGGTGTCGCTGAACTGGGGGTCCTGCGGGTCCGGGACGGCCACGGCGTGCAGGCGCGGCGGATCCAGCGCGTCGCTCTCCGCGGCCAGCGCGGCGAACAGCGGATCGCCGGCCAGCTCGTCGAGCCGCCGCGATCCGCCGGCGGTCACGTCGTCGGACCCGGCCGAACCGTCCGCGGGGGTGTCGTCGGCGGGGGTGTCGTCAGCGCCGTAGGGCCAGTGCGTCGCACCATCGCGTGCCACCTGGTCGGGGCCGCCCCCCTCCGTGTCCGGCGCCTGCTCCGCAAGACCTTTCGGCTCACGGTCCTCCATCGCCATCACCCGTTCGGCTGTCCGTCGGATCAGAGGAGAGCCTATGAGTACGTGGCGTACCGACATGCAGCCCCACCCCGCCCGCGGTCGGGTGACGGCGTCACCCGTGCGCTGAACGGCCGGGCAGCCGCAGAGCGAGCAGCGCACCGCCTTCCGGCGCCCGTCCGGCCCACACGGCGCCGCCGTGTCGCACAGCGACCTGTCGGACGATCGCCAGCCCGAGCCCGGAACCGGGCATGGTCCGGGAGGTGGCGGCCCGGTAGAAGCGGTCGAAGACGTGCGGGAGGTCCTCGGCCGCGATGCCGGGCCCGGCGTCGGCGACCTCGACCACGACCGACCAGTCGTCGATGGGCCGCATCTGCACCCGCACCTTGCCGCCGGCCGGGCTCCACTTGGCCGCGTTGTCGAGGAGGTTGAGCACGGCGCGCTCCAGCGCGGTCGCGTCGCCGAGCAGGGTCCAGGGGACGAGCGTCGGCACGAACTCGACGTCGCCGGCGCGCCGCCGGGCGCGTTCGAGCGCCCGCTCGATGACGTCGGTGAGCTCGACCGGCTCGTGGACGACGGCCGGTGCGTCGTCGCGGGCCAGCTCCACGAGGTCGCCGACGAGGGTGGACAGCTCGGCGACCTGGGCTGCGACGTCGTCGAGGATCTCGAGGCGCTCCGATTCGGGCAGGGCGGGCGCGCCGGGCCGGCTCGCCGCGGCCAGCAGCTCCAGGTTGGTGCGCATGGAAGTGAGCGGCGTGCGCAGCTCGTGGCCCGCGTCGGCGACGAGCCGGCGCTGCTGCTCGCGGGAGGCGGCCAGCGCGCCGAGCATCTCGTTGAAGCTGTGGGTGAGCCGGGCCAGCTCGTCGGTGCCGTCGACGGGGATCGGCCGCATGTCGCCGGTGGCGGCGACGCGTTCGGCGGCGTCGGTGAGCCGGTCGACCGGACGCAGGGCGGCCCGCGCGACCGCGACGCCGGCGATGGCGGCGAGCACCACGCCGACCCCGCCGACGATCGGCAGGGAGACCCCGAGCTTGGTGAACACCTGCTGGGTGGCGTCGAGCCGCTGGGCGATGACGAGCGCCTGTCCGTGGCCTGCCTGGACGGCGACGACCCGGTACGGGTGGTCCTCGAGATCGGCGGTGCGCACCGAGTAGTCCTCGTTGCCGGCGGCGACGGCCACCTCCCGTGCGCCCAGCGGCGGGGCGGACGCCTGCCCCTCCGCGGAGATGAACGTGCTGTTGGCCGCGACGAGCGCCAGGCGGATGTCGCCGGCGCCGAACGCCTCCGGCGGCAGCGTGGCGAGCTGCTGCGGATCGACCAGGTCGCTCTTCGCGGCGGCGTAGGCGCGCTGGAGGAGGTTGGAGTCGAGCGAGTCCATGATGTTGACGCGCACGGTCACGAACGCGGCCACAGACACCAGCACCACCATCAGGCCGGCGACGAGCGCGGCCAGCACCCCGATGCGTCCGCGCAGCGAGATCTGGTCGAACCGCTGCCGCGACGCCCGCACGGCGCCGCGCACGGCCGTCGGAGCACTCACTGCGCTGTCACCTCGTTCCTCCCGAGGCGAAGTCTCCTCGCCCCGCCCGCGCGTACGCGGCCGGCCGAGCTCACGGCGGGGTGTCGCGCAACACGTACCCGACGCCGCGGACGGTGTGGATCAGCCGGGGCTCGCCCTCGGCCTCGGTCTTGCGTCGCAGGTAGCCGATGTAGACCTCCAGCGCGTTGCCGGTGGTCGGGAAGTCGTAGCCCCACACCTGCTCGAGGATCTGCGACCGGGTGAGCACCCGCCGCGGGTTGGAGAGCAGCAGCTCCAGCAGGGTGAACTCGGTGCGGGTGAGGCTGATCGCCCGCTCGCCGCGGCGGACGTCGCGGGTGTCGGGGTCGAGGGTGAGGTCGGCGAACTGCAGGACCTTCGCCTGCCCGGCGGCCGCCGCGATGTCGTCGGGGGTGCGCCGGCGCAGCAGGGCGCGCAACCGCGCGAGCAGCTCCTCCAGGGCGAACGGCTTCGGCAGGTAGTCGTCGGCGCCGGCGTCCAGCCCGGCCACCCGGTCGCTGACGGCGTCGCGGGCGGTGAGCACCAGTATCGGCAGCTCGTCGCCCGCGGCGCGCATGCGCCGGCAGACCTCGAGCCCGTCGAGGCGAGGCATCATGACGTCGAGCACCATCGCGTCGGGCCGCTGGGCGAGCACGGCGTCGAGCGCCGCCTGGCCGTCGTTCGCGAGCTCCACCTGGTAGCCGTTGAACGCGAGCGAGCGGCGCAGCGACTCCCGGACCGACCGGTCGTCGTCCACGACGAGTATGCGCATGCCGCAAGTCTGATCGGCACTACTGAGAAGTGCCTGAGAGGGGCCTGTGACGCCGCCGCGAGCCCCGCGGCGCAACGATGCACCCATGTCATTCGGCGCCCGCCTGCTCGACCTGCTCACCGGACACGCCCTCACCATGATGATCAGCCTCGGGCACCGCACCGGACTGTTCGACGCGGCCGCGCAAGGTCCGGCCACGTCCGCGGAGCTGGCCGGACGGGCCGGGCTGGCCGAGCGTTACGTCCGCGAGTGGCTCGGCGCCGTGGTGACGGGCGGGATCATGGAGTACGACCCCGCGTCCGGCCGGTACACGCTGCCGGCCGAGCACGCGGAGTTCCTCACCGGCGAGCGGGCCCGCAACGTGGGCCCGACCGCCCTGATGCTCGGCAGCCTGGACGCGGTGCTGCCCGAGGTGGCAGCCGGGTTCCGCTCCGGCGATGGCGTGGAGTACGCGCAGTACGTCACCGCGACCGAGGGCCGGATGGGCGGGTCCTGGCGGCACATCTACGACGAGCACCTGGTCGACGGCTTCGTCGGCGGCGTGCCGGGGCTCACCGAGCGCCTCCGCGCCGGCGCCCGCGCGCTCGATCTGGGCTGCGGCACCGGGCACGCGATCACGGTGCTGGCGAGCGCGTTCCCGGCGGCGGAGTTCGTCGGGCTCGACATCGCGCCCGAGGCGATCGCGGCCGCCGAGGCCGAGCGCGCCGAGCTGGCATTGTCGAACGCGCGGTTCGCCGTCGGCGATGCCGCCGATCCGCTGCCCGGCGGACCGTTCGACGTGGTGTTCGCCTTCGACGCGATCCACGACCAGCAGCGCCCCGACGTCGTGCTGGGCCGGGTGCGGGACGCGCTCGCGCCCGACGGCGTGTTCGTGATGGTGGACGCGAAGTTCGCGAGCGCGGTCGAGGACAACCTCGACAACACCTACGCCCCGATGGCGTACGCGATCAGCACGCTGTTCTGCGTGCCCAGCACGTTGGCGCGCGGGGAGGAGGCGCTCGGGGCGGTGTGGGGCGTCGAGACGGCCACGCGGATGCTGGCCGAAGCCGGGTTCTGCCAGGTCACGGTGCTGGACTCGCCACGCCCGCAGAACTGCGTCTACGTCTGCCGAACCGCTGAAGTGGACCACTGCGAGGGGTGACAATTGGATCTGCTGCCCGGGCCGCCTGCCGATTAGCGTTGCTGTCATGAGCAGGCGTGGAGTGGTGTTGTTCGCCCTGATGGCAGTCATCTGGGGCGTCCCGTACCTGATGATCAAGGTGGCCGTCGAGGGCGTTTCGGTGCCCGTGCTGGTGTTCGCGCGGTGCGCGCTCGCCACTCTTCTGCTGCTGCCGCTGGCCCTGCGGGGCGGGCAGCTCGCGGCCCTGCGCCCGCACTGGAAGCCGATCGTGGCGTTCGCCGTCCTCGAGATGGTCGTCCCCTGGTTCCTGCTCGCCAAGGCGGAGCAGGACATCACCAGCTCCATGACCGGACTGCTGATCGCCGCGTCGCCCATCGTCACGGTGCTCGTGGCCCGCATGCTGGGCAGCTCGGAGCGGTTGGGGCTCACCCGCATGGTCGGGCTGGGCATCGGGCTCGCCGGCGTGGCCGTGCTGGCCGCGCCCGAGCTGCGCGGCGGCAGCCCGCTCGCCATCGTCGAGGTCCTGCTCGTCGCCGTCTGCTACGCCACCGCGCCGCAGATCGCCGCGCGCCGCCTGCAGGACGTGCCGTCGCTGCCGATGACGGTGGCCTGCCTCGGGTTCGCCTCGATCGTCTACGCCGGTCCGGCCATCGCCACCTGGCCGGCGGAGCTGCCCGGCGGCTGGGTGCTCCCCGCGATCGGCGGCCTCGCCGTGATCTGCACGGCCGTCGCGTTCATCGTGTTCTTCGCGCTGATCCGCGAGGTCGGCCCGTCGCGGGCGCTGGTGTTCACCTACCTCAACCCGGCCGTGGCCGTGACGGCCGGCGTGGTCCTGCTCGGCGAGCCGCTGACCCTGCCGATGATCGCCGCGTTCGTGCTCATCCTCGCCGGTTCGGTGCTCGCCACCCGCTCCGCGAAGGTCGTCGAGCCCGCTGCGACCCCGCAGCGGGCCAACGCCACTGCCTGATCAGCACGCGCCCGCCGCCGCCGGCTGCTCCACCCGGCGCCGGCGGGCGTTTCGGCGGTGCAGGGCCTTGCGCACCAGCGGGTGGTAGAGCGGGAACAGCAGCAGACCCAGCACGGTGACCACCACCACCGTCTGCCACGGCTGCGCGACGCGGTCGCGCAGCAGGTCGCCCAACCGGCTGTCCCACAGCAGCACCGCCAGCCCCACCATGACGTACAGGCAGGCCATCGACGTGGCGCCGAACGCGAGCAGGCCGAGCTGCTTCGGCCCGGGCCGACGGCCCGCGGCCAGGTCCCGCCAGAGGTCGCGCAGCAGGTACTGCTTGGCCTCCTCGCGCAGCCGCGGCGTGCGCAGCGCGTCGGCCAACGCCTGGTAGCCGTCCAGCGGCATCAGCGGGATGAGGTTGAACAGCGTGTTGGAGTACAGCCCGTAGGCCAGCGTGAAGCACATGCCGGCGATCTGCGGATGGGGCAGGAACGCGGCGGTCAGGCCGGCCGCACCGGCGATCCCCGCGGTCGTCATCGGCCCCGACAGCGCCACCACGATCCGCGAGTACGGGCTGCCGAACCACATGTCGGACGTGTCGACGAACGCGAACGGGAACCCGAGCATGACCATGAACCCGCCGCGGTTGACGCGGCGCCCGTACGACTTCACGGCCAGCGCGTGCGCCGCCTCGTGCGCTGCGGTCGCGACGACGTACCCGGCGACCACCACCGCCGCCCCGACCGGACCGGCGCCGGCCAGGTCGAACAGCTGCTGGTGCCCGGTCGCGCGCCAGAACCCGTACCCGCCCGCGATGATCAACGCCCATAGCGCGAACACCGCGGCAGGTGTGAACAGCCGCCAGCCGAAGGCTCGGTAGGCCCGTTCCACGAGCGGGTCGAGGCCGCGGACCGACACCTGGACCCGGATCAGGTTGCGCACGACGGCCCGGCCGAACCGTTGCCAGCCGGTGAGCTCCGGTTGCGCGTCGGGCAGGCCACGCACCAGCCCCGCCGCGGCAAAGGACCGCACCGTCGCCTCGATCCGCGGCAGCGCGAGCTGCCCGAACCTGCGGAAGTAGGCGAACAGCAGGTCCCGGATAGTGTGCTCGCCGTCGAGGTGCTCCCAGACGAACACCTCCCGCTCGTCGAGCGACAGGTACGTGCCCGTCCGCGTGTTGCGCAGCACCCAGCGGGGATCGCCGCTGCCGGGCACCTGCTTGAGCGCCCACCCGCTGCGCCGTTCCGGCCGCGCGTCCAGCGGCTCGGTGGCGGTCGCCGCCTCCTCGGGTGCGTCGGCGGCCCGCAGCATCGTGTGCTCGGTGCCGCGCAGCTGGGTCCGGCCGCCGACCGCGACCGAACGGGGCTGCGTGAACGTCGTCTCGACGTCGCCGAAGAACACCGTCGTCGCGTCCTGCAGCGGAGCGCCGTCGGCCCGCACCGGGTGCTCCGCGCCGTCGGGCGGGCGCACCGCGGTGCCGTTGAACGACCCGAGATCGAGCACCCGGAACCCGTCCCGACCCCGGACGATCCGGGCGTGCCGGCGCGACACGCTCGGATCGTCGAGCACGACGTCGTTGTCGGCGTCGCGGCCGATCGAGGTCTCCGGCCGGGTCAGCGACACGACCGTCGCACCCCACCGCAGCTGCGGGGCGGTGAACTCCTCCACCTTGGCGCCCTTGCGCAGGGCACCGCAGGCCAGGCAGTACGGGAAGTCCCGGCGGACGTGGATGCGGCAGACCCGGCACAGCATCGTCAGCGCCTAGTTGACGACCGGGCCGGGGTCGCTCGGACCGGTCCAGACCGCGTAGTCCAGCACGTCCGGCACGGCGGGCTGCGACGCGGCGTTGTTCGGGTCGCTGCCCGACTGCACCTCGTAGCCGTCGAGGTAGCCGTCGTCGTCGGAGTCCGGGTCCTTGCCACTGGTGCGCAGGTCCATGCCCTCGCGGCGGTCGTCGAGCCCGTCACCGTCGCTGTCGGGGTTGTTCGGCTTGGTGCCGGCCCAGATCTCCATCTGGTCGGAGTAGCCGTCGCCGTCGGTGTCCCACGTGTTCGGGTCGCTGCCGTGCAGGTACTCGGCCTGGTCGGGCATGCCGTCGCTGTCGGAGTCGGCGGCTGTCGGGTTCGTGCCGCGGTCGATCTCCTCGCGGTCGGGGATGTTGTCGCCGTCGGAGTCGACGCCGGCCGGATCGGTGCCGCGCTGCAGTTCCTCGCCGTTGAGGATCCCGTCGTTGTCGAAGTCCATCGTGGGGAACACCGGGCTGAGCGCCCTGGCCTCGTCCGGGGTGAGCTGCACGGGCCCGTCGTCGTCGTTGCCCCACAGGTCGTCCCAGGCGTCGCCGATCGCGTCGACGGCGTCCTCTCCGGCCCTGAGCACGGTGTCGAAACCGTCCTTCACCGCGCCCGTCGTGTCGTTCCAGGCGCCCTCCAACGTCGCGCCCGGGTCGTCGACGAGGTCCTCGATCGCGTTGACCGTCCAGTCCGCACCGTCCAGCCAGGCCCCCACCATCGGCGTGGGCACCTCGAGCGAGATGAACGGCAGGTCGACCTTCGTCGAGTAGCCGAAGTCGGCGCCGAGCTCCGCCTTCAACCCGACCTCGGCGCCGACACCGACGTTGTTGTCCAGGATGTCGGTGTCGAGCCGCACGCCGGCTTCACCGGCCGACGCGCCCACGGTCGCCTCGACGTGCCCGTCACCGACGCCCACCGACGCGTTCGCGGACGGCCCCTCGGCCGCGGCGCTTCCCTGCACGTCCCCGACCGGCGTCTCGATCTTGCCGTCGGCCGTGACCCGCACCGTGACCGCCTCGGCCTCGGCCCGACCGGTCATGTGGTCCAGGTCGAACTCGGCCCGTCCCGTCACCTCGCCCACCACGATCTTCGTTCCACCGGCGACGGTGATCGGGCCCAGCTCCTCGCGGCCGTGCGCCTCGGCCTCGAACAGCACACCGCGGAAGGCCACGAAGTCGTCGCCGGAGGAGGTCTCGAAGCTCGGCCCGGACGCCGACGCCCCGCTCGACCCGCCTGCCTCGTTCGGCAGCTCCCCCGACACGTACGCCCCTGCGACGGCACCACCGGCCTCTCCGATCCCGGCGAACGCGTCGGCGGCATCCGCCGTCGGCGCGACCCCCTCCGCCACCGCGGCCAGCACCGAGTCGGGCCCGATCGGCAGGATCGGATGCGGTGGCAGCACCAGCGGCTCGGCGACCTCCCCGGCGTCCGCCGGTTGCGGCAGATCGAGTGCAGACCCGTGGACCGGCAGGACCGGGTGCAGCGGAAGCACCAGATCGACGTCCACCTTCGGCGGCAACGGCTGCGGATTCAACGCTGCGACGTCGGTGCGGGCAGCCGACCCCGGGTCGAACCGGGGCGTCGGGTCAGGAGCGGACGGAGGCTCGAGGTCGAGGTCCCGCCCACCGACGATGATGATGCCCGCGTCACCGGGGTCCGACGACCCGCCGCCGATGTTCGCCGACACCGCTGCGGCGGCGTCGGACGTGGACTCGGCCGTCGTCCGCGCAATTTGCTCCGTGCCGATGTCGTCGGTGACGGACTGCTGGATGCGGTCCTGGGTGAGGTCGTCATCGGACGTCTCCGTGAACCGTGCGGGTGCCTGCTCGGCTGCGTCGCCGGGGTCCTCTGCACGGTCCTCTGTGTGCTCGGCTTCCGGCTCGTCGGCTGCAGAGCTGTCCGTCTCGCGGTCGCCGCGCTCCTCGCCACCGGACTCGTCGTCGCCACCGGAGTCGGCGCGGTCGTCGCTGCCCGCGTCCGACCCGTCGTTCGAGGAGTCGGTCGCATCGCTCGCGCCGTCGTCGCCCCCGTCACCGTCAGAGCCGCCGTCCGAGCCCCCGTCGCCGGTGTCGGCGTCCATGACCACGGCCAGGTCCGCGCCGAACACCAGACCCGACCGGGACAGCCGCTCCTCGAGCCGGCGCGGCCCGCCACGGCCGGCGTCGAGCGTGGCGCCGAGCACGAGCGCCACCTCGTCGGCGTCCAGGCCCCACGTGCCGGCGAGCTCGTCGGGGTGCCGGTGGATCCTCCGCGCGAACGCGGTGTCGGTCGCCATCCGGGTCAACAGCCGTTCGAGAGCGGTCATCGGAAACTCCAGGTGAGATCAGGATCGGCAGGTGTAGGTGAAGCCCGCGGCGGCTTCGCCGGGGTCTGGTGCGAGGACGCGCAGGGTCGCCCGCGCCGGGTAGGTGCCTTCGCCGGCGAGCGTCCACATCAGGTGGACCTGCACCGAGGTGACGCCGGACTCGACGGTCTCGACCAGCACCGCGCTGGTCGTGCCGTCGCTGCGCAGCCACTGGTAACGGACGACCCCGGCCTGGCCGTTGGTGTCGATGGTTCCGACGACGTCGACGGTCACGTCGCAGGCTGTTCCCGGTTCTGCGACGCTGACCGCGGTGCCGGTCACCTGCAGCGGCGCCGGCCGCGACAGCAGCAACCACACCACGAGACCGACGAAGGCCGCGGTCGCCACCGTGGCCAGCAGCACCGCCCCGGGCCCGGACCGGGAGCGGCGCCGGGCCGGGACGGTCCACGCCGCCACCGGCGGCACGCCGGGGCCGAAGCGCGTCCCGTCCGCTGGAGCGGGGTCGGGCTCGACGCTGCGCCGTCCGCGGCCCGTCTCGCCCGCTCCGGCCGCCGCGCGCTGACCGATGCGGGTGGCGTGCGGGTCGACCTGTTCGTCGGCTGCGGGGCGATCGTCGTCGCCGTGCCCGCGGTGCCCGAGCTGGGTCTGCACGGCTAGTTCACCACCGGACCGTCGCCGCTCGAGCAGCCGGTGCACCCGCCGTACTCGACGTCGTTGCCCGGGTCGTAGACCGGGACGTCCGGGTTGCCGTCGTCGGTCGGGGTGTCCCCGGGCACGTCGCCACTGCCACCGGACGGGATGTCGCCGCCGCCGGACGGGACGTCGCCACCGCCGCCCGACGGGACGTCGCCACCACCGCCAGACGGGACATCGCCACCGCCACCCGACGGGACATCGCCACCACCGGACGGGATGTCGCCGCCACCGCCCGACGGGATGTCGCCGCCACCGCCAGACGGGATGTCGCCACCTCCGCCAGACGGGATGTCGCCGCCGCCACCCGCGGGAATGTCGCCACCGCCACCGGACGGGACGCCGCCACCGCCGCCCGGCTCCTCGTCCCCCTCGGACGGGATGGCCTCGTCGCCGCTGCCGCCGCGGTCCTGCGCGTCGTCACGGCGGGGCTCGTCGCTCACGTCGTCGCTGGGCTGCTGCTCGTCCTGCCACGGGGGTTGCTCTGCAGGCCGGTCGATCGCGACCGCGGGCCGCCGTGCCGGACGCTCGACCACCGCAGCCGGCGCCGGAACCACGATCTGTGGCTGGACCTGCGCCGGCGCCGCGGCGGGCACCTCGATCAGGCCGGCCGCTGGCAGCTGCGAAGGGGTCGGGCCGGGCAGCGTCGCGGCGGGTTCGGCCAGCAACCCGGCCAGGCCGCTACCCCCGATGAGGAGCAGCGCGGCTGCGGCCGCGCCGACCGCGATCCGGCCGTTGCGTCGCCGCCGGCCGAGCACGGTCGTCGCGATCGCGGTGCCGCCGGCCGACCCGCCGCCGGCCAGCGGGAACAGCAGCGCGAGCAACGCGACCCGCTTGGCGAGCCCGCGCCGTCCGCGTTCCTCCCAGTCCGCGCCGTACCCGGACAGCGCCGCGGCCTCCAGCTCGTCGAGGAACTCGGCGACGGTCCGGGGGCGGCGATCGGCGTCCTTGGCCATCCCCCGCGAGACCAGTCCGCGCACCGCGTCCGGCACAGCGCCCAACGGGACCGGCGCGTGCTCGTGCAGCCGGCGCAGCGCAGCGGGATCGGTGGCCGGGAAGGGCGGCTCACCCGCCAGGCACTCGAAGAACGTCGCGGTGGCGGCGTAGATGTCGCCCGCCGGCCGCGCAGGCGCCCCCGCCCACTGCTCGGGCGCCATGTACCAGGGCGTGCCACTGCCGACGAGCGCCCCGCCACCGGCCCGCGCCGCGATGCCGAAGTCGGTCAGCTTGCTGATGCCGTCCGCCGTGACCAGCACGTTCGCGGGTTTGACGTCACGATGGACGACCCCGGCGGCGTGCGCGGCGCCCAGTCCGCACAGCGCCCCCTTCAGCACCACGAGCGCCGGCTCCGGCGCGGTCGGCCCCTGCTGGTCGAGCACCGTCCGCAACGACACGCCGTCGACCAGTTCCATGACGATCGCGGCGCCGGCCGCGGACTCCACGTACTCGTACAGCTGCACGACCGTCGGCGCGTCCACCGCACCCAGCAGTTGCGCCTCCCGGCGGAACTGGGTGCGGAACTCGGCATCGTCGAACAGGTGATCCGCCAGGTACTTGATCGCCACCTGCCGCCCGGTGGCGTGGTGGCGGGCGAGCACGACCGTCCCCGCCGCACCCGAACCAAGCTCCCGCACGGTCGAGCAGCCGGGCACCTCCCAGCGGGTCGTCGCCTGGTCCAAGGTCCGTTCGATGTTGCCGACCATCGTGTCCAGCCAATCTCTCGGGTGCATCGGGACGCTATGAGCCGCAGGTCAGAGCAGGCATGAGGAGCGCGACACCTACTTTCGGCAGCCCGTCACCCATGTACGGGCGACGCCCGACGGACTCGTCCCTCACGCACAGCACGATGCGACCCGCGACCCCTCCCGGGCGACGTGGCACCGACCGAAGGGTTGACCGCAAGGATTAGCCCGACCCCGCACTGACCGGCCCGAACGACCGCCCCACGGGCCATGGGCCGACACCCCACCTACGCGGCTAGGATCAGGCGAGCGCCCTCGTAGCTCAGGGGATAGAGCAACGGTTTCCTAAACCGTGTGTCGCAGGTTCGAATCCTGCCGGGGGCACCACGTCCGACCGGCACGAACCCCCCGACCTGCTGAAACGGGCGACATCGCCCTGCTGTCAGACCGGCTGATCGACGGCCTCACCGCGTGGGACGACCTCGACGCGATCGTCGTGCACTGCGCCGCGGACGCGGACCAGGTCGTCGTGCCGATGAACCGGTTGTCGAAGGAGTGGCAGGGCGGCTGGGCGAAGCGCAGCCTGACCAGCAGGTCACACGCCGGGCGGCCATCGTCGAAGAGCCGCCCGGACGGTGCCCGCGCTGATGCTCGTCATCCGATCCCGTGAGTAGACGATCCGCTCCTCGGCTGGATCGTCGTCGCTTCCATCGGCATGGCGCCATGTGCCGGTGTAGGCGGAGTCGTCGTCGGCGAAGGTGGCCTCGATGAGCGTCGCTGTGACGTCGTTCAGCCGGAGCTCCGCCGGAACGCCCGCACGGCGATCACCGCGAGCCCGACGTACAGCGCGGGAAGGTCGCCGTGGCGATCGGCTCGGTGAGCTCGAACATGCGGTGGACCTGGGACTGTGCGTGCGGCATCGGTGCGTCCTAGACGGTCGGGCGGATGTTCTGGTTGAGGTGGAAGACGTTCGTCGGGTCGTAGGCGTTCTTAAGCGCGGTGAGCCGGGCCATCTTGGCGGGCGGGAAGGCGCGGCTGACGCTCTCGCCGTTGAGGGTGTTGACGTAGGCGCCGCCTGCGTACCGGTCGAGGGTGGCGGCATAGCCGCGGACCGTGGCGATGCGCTCGGCGTCGTCGGCGGGGTCCTCCCAGCGGGTGGCGGTGACGAACTCGAACTGGGTGTCGCGGTGGCTGAACGCGGCCTCGTGGTCGGGAACGTCGGCGATCGCACCGCCGTACGCCTGCAGGCTCGCGCCGACGCCGGGGTTGCGCAGCAGGGCGCGGATGGCCGCGTCGGGCAGGGACTTGAAGTAGTGGCCCTTCCAGTAGCGGCGGTACCGGTGCCCCTGCACGCTGTCCTCGCGGCTCTGCAGCGTCAGGTAGGGCATCTCCTCGACCTTCTCTGCGACGACCGTGCCGAGCTCGCGGAACGCCGTGACGAGCGCGGCGCCGTCGGCCGGGTCGCCGACCCAGACGAAGCCGACGGTCAGCTCCTCGCCGCGGACGCTCGCGGTGAAGGTGGCCTGGCGAGGTGCGGTGGCGTTGAGGTCGCGCCAGCCCTGCATCACGGCGAACGCCTCGGCCCAGTCGTAGGTGAACTCGGCGACGAGCGTGCGGGTGCCGACGTGGTGCAGCCGGAACTCGAACGCGGTGACGATGCCGAAGTTGCCGCCGCCGCCGCGCAGCCCCCAGAACAGCTCAGGGTTCTCGGTGGCGCTCGCGGTCACGACGTCGCCGGCGGCGGTGACGAGCTCGTAGGAGATGACGTTGTCGCAGGCCAGCCCGAACTGCCGGGCGAGCCAGCCCATCCCGCCGCCGAGGGTGAGGCCGCCGACGCCGGTGTGCGAGACGTTGCCGGCCGTGGTGGCCAGCCCGTGCGCCTGCGCGGCGCGGTCCAGCTCCCCGAGCAGCGCGCCGCCCTGGATCCAGGCGATCTGCCGGTCGGCGTCGACGCGGACCTCGTTCATCGGGGTGAGGTCGATCATCATGCCGCCCTCGGGCACCGCGTGCCCGGCGATGCTGTGCCCGCCGCAGCGGACCGCGATCTCCAACCCCCTGGCTTGGGCGAGCCGGACGGCGGCCGCGACGTCCGCGGTGTCGCGGCAGCGGGCGATCACGGCCGGGTGCCGGTCGATCATCGCGTTCCAGACCGATCGCGCTTCGTCGTAGCCGGCGTCGCCCGGCTGCAGCAGGTCGAGGGTGAGGGTGGTGGCGGTCATCTCGGGCTCCCGTCCGAAGTGGTGGTACGGACAAGCCTGACAGCGAACCGGTACTTCGATAAGGTCCGTTTCCATGCGCCGACCCAGGACCAATTCGGGCGCGGGTGAGCTCCTCGTCGAGCTCCGCCGCGACACGTCGGTGCCGCTGCACCAGCAGCTGGAGAGCGGGATCCGGGAGCGGATCCGGCAGGGCCTGCTCCGGGCCGACGCCGTCATGCCGGCGACGCGCGCGCTCGCCGCGGACCTGGGGCTCTCCCGCGGCGTGGTCGTGGAGGCGTACCAGCAGCTGGTGGCCGAGGGCTACCTGGTCAGCCGCGCCGGCGGCTACACGCAGGTGGCGCCGGCCGCGGCCGCGGTCCGGACGGAGCAGCCGAGCGCCCCGGCGACCGCCGGGCCGCCGCGGATCGACCTCAAGTACAGCAAGCCCGACGTCTCGCAGTTCCCGCGCGCCGCGTGGCTGCGGTCGGTCCGCAAGGTCCTCAACGAGACGCCCAACAGCAGCCTCACCTACCTCGACGGGCGCGGCGCCGACGAGCTGCGCGAGGCGATGGCCGACTACCTGAACCGGGTCCGCGGCACGTCCGCGCGGCCGGAGAACGTGCTGATCTGCAACGGCTTCGCCCAGGGCTCCCGGTTGCTCCTGCAGGTGCTGGCTGCTGCGGGGTACCGCCGGCTGGCCGTCGAGGACCCGTCCGACAACGAGGTGCGCGATGTCGCGACGAAGGCGGGCCTGGAGACGGTCGGCGTCCCGGTCCTGGAGACCGGGCTGGACGTGGCCGCGCTCGAACGTTCTGGCGCCGACGTCGTGCTGGTGACCGCGGCCCACCAGTTCCCGACGGGAGCCGTGGCATCGGCGCAGACCCGGGCCGGGCTGGTCGCGTGGGCCGCGGAGCACGACGCCGTCGTCATCGAGGACGACTACGACGCCGAGTACCGGTACGACCGCGAGCCGATCGGCGCCATCCAAGGGCTCGCGCCGGAATCCGTCGTGTACGCGGGTACGGCGAGCAAGACGCTGGCGCCCGGGCTGCGGCTCGGCTGGCTGGTCCTGCCGAGCCGGCTGGTCGAGCCGATGTCGGCGGCCAAGGTGATGGACGACCGCGGCTCGCCGGTGCTCGACCAGCTGACGTTCGCCGACTTCGTCGCCCGCGGCGAGTTCGATCGCCACCTGCGCCGGATGCGGCCGCGGTACCGGCGGCTGCGCGACGCCCTCGTCGGCCGCCTGGCCGAGCGGCTGCCCGACCTCGTGCCGATCGGCGTCTCCGCCGGCCTGCACGTCATGACGTGGCTGCCGCCCGACCTCACCGAGGAGGCCGTGGCGGAGGCGGCGCTCGAACGCGGCCTCGGCGTCTACGGCCTGGCGCCCTACTGGGTGGGCGAGCGCGGACCGGACGGGCTGGTCTTCGGCTACGGCAGCCTGACCGAGTCGGCCGCCGTCGAGGGCGTCGACCTGCTCGCCGACGCCATCCGCTCCCTCCGCCGGTGACCGGCTCGGCGCTCGGACGGCTGGGCCTGCTGGCGCCCGCGTTCCTCGGCCTGGTGCTGCTGGCCCGGGCCGCCGACGCGGTCAGCCACCCCGACTTCCGCTACGTCCCGTTCGTGGCGGCGGCGTTCGCGCTGCCCCTGTGGTACGCGACCGGGCTGGGACGGTCGGTGTGGACGCGCTGGTACCCGGGGCTCCTCGCCGTGCAGGCGGTGCTGTCCTTCGCGCCGTTCGCGCTCTTCGGCTCCACCTGGCCGAGTGGGATCGTCGGGCCGCTCGGCGGGCTGCTCCTGCTCACCCTGCGCGCCCCGCTGGGGCAGGCGCTGTTCCTCCTCGCCGGTGCCGCGGACCTCGCCGTGCGTCTCGTGGTGGGGATGCCCGCGGTCCCGCCGCACGCCGCCATCGCCTGGGTCGTGATCACCTACGCCGACACCGGGCTCGCGCTCTACGGCCTGGTGCGGCTCACCACGATGGCCGCGGCGCTCGACGCGACCCGTTCGGAGCTGGCCGCGGCCGCGGTCGTCGAGCAACGCCTCGCGAGCGCGCGGCGGCTGCGGGCCGCGGTGGTCGAGCGCCTCGACCAGGTCGTCGTGCACGCGGGCGCAGCGCTGGGTGGCGCACCCGAGCGCGCCCGGCAGGAGCTGGAACGGGTCGGTGGGCTGGCCCGCGAGGCCGGCGCCGAGGTGCGCCGGACCGCCCCGGACGCGCCGCCTGTTCCGCCCGATCCCGCCGGGCAGCACACGGAGGTGCTGGCCCCGCGGCTGGCCCGGGTCGTCCTGCTGGCGATGCTGGTGATGTTCGCCCTGCTCGCCGTGCTGAACGTGGTCCGGCGCACCACCGCGGTGCCGTACTCGTCGTTGCCCGTGATCGTGGCGTCAGCCGTCGCGTCGATCGTGATCGTGGCCGTGCAGTGGCGGCACTCGACCATCGCCCGGCCGCGGGGGTGGCCGTGGACCCTCGCCCTGCAGGCCGCGCTGATCTACGCCTTCTACCCCGTCGCGGAGGCGTCCGCCTTCTCGAGCGCGGCGTTCCTCGCCGGGAGCTGCCTGCTGCTGCTCCCGGTCCGATGGCGGTGGATCGCGTTCGCCGCGGTCGTGTTCAGCCACCCGCTGCTGGTCGCCATCGCCCCGAGCACGCCGCTCGACGTGCGGGACCTTCTCCCCTGGGCCGGGTACGCGGTCGCGGTCGTCTCGGCCTGGGGCCTGATGGTGTACGGCTTCTCGCGGCTGACGACCGTCGTCGGCGAGCTGGTCGAGGCCCGGGCCGAGCTGGCCGAGGTCGCCACGATCCGCGAACGGCTGCGGATCACCCGCGACACGCACGACCTGCTCGGGCTCGGCCTGTCCGCGATCGCGCTCAAGTCCGAGCTCGCCGCGGCCGTGCTCGACACCGATCCCGCGCGGGCCCGCCGCGAGATCACCGAGCTGCTGGGCATCGCGGTCGCGACCCGCGACGACGCCGGCGTCGTCAGCACCGACCCCACCCGCCCGGCACTGGTCACCGAACTGCGGTCGGCGCGGGAGATCCTGCGCTCGGCCGGTGTGGAGGCGCACTGCGTCGATGCGCCGCCGCTGCCGCCCGACGTCGACACGGCGTTCGCCACCGTGCTGCGCGAAGCGGTCACCAACGTGCTGCGCCACAGCAGGCCCACCCGGGTCGACGTCCAGGTGCGCGTCGACGACGGCAGCGCCACCCTCACCGTCGCCAACGACGGTGCCCCGCCGGCCGCCGCCGACGCGGCCGGGCAGGGCCTGACCAACCTGGACGAGCGGCTGGGCGCGCTCGGCGGGTCGGTGCGCGCGCACCGGGCGGACGGCCGCTTCGTGCTGGAGGCGAGCGCTCCGCTCGCCGCGTTGACCACCTCTTGACGTCACCCGATCGGGGAGTCACGATCTACGCGAACGTTCGCTGTTAACGCTCACACTCAGGGTGGAGGTGGCGTGTACGTCTCGTTGAAGGACGTCGCGGCACGCGCCGGCGTGAGCTTCCAGACAGCGAGCAAGGTGCTCAACGGCAACACCGCGGCCGCCTCCGCGGCGACCGCAGAGCGCGTCCTGCGCGTGGCAGCCGAGCTGGGCTACGTGCCGAACGCGCTGGCCAGGGGTCTGGTCCGGCGCAGCTCGGTGACCATCGGCGTGCTGGTCGACGACCTGGCCGACGCCGCGCTGGTCCGCTTCGTCGACGGCGCGCAGGCTGCGCTCGCCGCGCAGGGCCACGCCGTGCTGCTGACCGCGGTCACCCCGGGTGAGCCGGCCGCCGACGCGCTGCGCAAGCTGCTGGAGCACCGCGTCGACGGGGTCCTGGTCGTCGCCCCCGGCATCGAGCGGGACGAGGGGGTCGCCCGCGTGCTGCGTCCCGGGCTGCCGCTGGTCGGGCTCAACCGGATGCCCGGCGCCGACGCCGTGCTGCTCGGCTCCGACCACCGCGAGACGGGCCGGCTGGCCGCCGAGCACCTGCTCGAGCTGGGCCACCGCGAGATCGCCACCGTGGTCGGCCCGCGTGGGCGCCACGTGGTGCGCAGGCGCCTCGAGGGGTTCGGCACGGCGCTCGCCGCGGCCGGGGTGGCGTTGCCGGA
Source organism: Pseudonocardia sp. CA-107938 (assembly GCF_050936315.1). Lineage (NCBI taxonomy): Bacteria > Bacillati > Actinomycetota > Actinomycetes > Pseudonocardiales > Pseudonocardiaceae > Pseudonocardia > Pseudonocardia sp. CA-107938. The sequence continues at coordinate 929,932 of NZ_JBNJNA010000001.1, forward strand.
GCATCGGATCGTCGAGTCCGGGTGGTCGGCCGCGACCGCCTATGCCGCGGCCGCCGCGCTGCTCGACCGCGCCGGCGAGCCGATCACCGCGGTGTTCGCGCAGAACGACGAGATGGCCTCCGGCGTGCTGCGGCTGCTGGCCGACCGCGGGGTGCGCGTGCCCGAGGAGGTGTCCGTGGTCGGCTGCGACGACCTGCCGGCCTCGCGGTTCCTGGTGCCCGCGCTGACCACGATCGCCGTCCCGTTCACCGAGACCGGCGAGCGCGCGGCCGCCGTCCTGCTCGACCTGATCGCGGGGAAGCCGGCGCCGCGGCGCGAGCTGCTGCCGGTCCGGCTGGTCGTCCGCGCGTCCACCGGCCCGCCACCGGCGTCCGACCTGCCCACCATCGACCCCAGGGAGCAGCCTTGACCCATCCGAACCGGCGTCGTTTCCTCGGTGGCGCGCTCGCCGCCGGTGCGACGATGTTGCTCTCCGGCTGCTCGACGGCGGTTGCCGGCGGGCTGCTCGGCCGGAGCTCGTCGCCGAGCACCCTCGCCTACTGGAACCTCTTCGGCGGCGGCGACGGCAAACGCATGCAGGCGATGGTGGCCGCGTACCAGGCGGCGACGCCGCAGGTCACGCTGGAGCCGATCACGCTGAAGTGGGGCAACCCCTACTACACGAAGCTGTCGCTGGCCACGATCGGCGGGAAGCCACCGGACGTCGCGGTCGCGCACATGACGCGCGTGCCGACGTTGCAGGCCGCCGGCCTGCTCGCCGAGCTCGCACCGGGCGACATGGCCCGGCACGGGATGACGGCGGACCGGTTCAACGCCACGGCGTGGCGGGCGGGCCAGGTCGGCGGCAGCACCTTCGCCGTGCCGCTGGACACCCACCCGTTCGTCTGCTTCTACAACACCGACGTCTGCGCCAAGGCAGGCCTGCTCGACGGATCGGGCGCGCTGCGACCGATCACCAGCGAGGACGCCCTCGTCGACGCGCTGCGCCGGGCCAAGCAGGTCACCGGCCAGTTCGGCGCGTCCGTCGCCGCGGTCAGCGAGCAGGCCAGCCCGTGGCGGATCTTCCAGACGCTCTACAGCCAGCTCGGCGGGCAGATGATCGCCGACTCCGGGCGGCAGGTCGTCATCGACGACGCCAAGGCCCTGCGGGTGCTGTCGCTGCTCTCCCGGCTCAACGTCGACGGCCTGATGCCGGGCAACCTGGACTACCAGGGCGCGGTCGCGACGTTCGCCAACGGGCGCGCCGGGTTCTACTTCCAGGGCGAGTGGGAGATCACGACGTTCCAGACGTCGAAGACCCCGTTCGGGATGACGTTGTTCCCCAACGTCTACGGCGGCTCCCGCTACGCGGTGCAGGCCGACTCGCACGCGCTGGTGCTGCCGCGCCGTGACCGGTCACCGGCCGAGCTGGACAAGGCGCTCGGGTTCGTCCGGTCGATGCTGGACCAGAGCGCGGTCTGGGCCGCGGGCGGGCACGTGCCGGCGTGGCTGCCCTACCGCGACAGCCCCGACTACGCGGCGCTGCAACCGCAGGCGAACTACGCAGCGGCGGCCGACGCCGCCGTCTACGACCCGGACGCCTGGTACTCCGGGTCCGGCTCGAACTTCGAGATCGTCCTCGGCGACGCGATCGGCGCCGTGCAGGGCGGGCTGCTCACCCCGGAGGCGGGCCTTGCCCGCATGCGGGACCAGCTCACCACCCTCGCCACCACCCGACCGCCCCTGTGATGCGAGGGAGACTCCGGTGACCACCACGCTTCCGTCCACCACCACTGCGACGCCGGTCGCCCCGACCCGCGGCCCGTCGAGGATGCGACCGGACGGCCGACCGGCCGTCGGGTTCCTCGCCCCGTTCCTGATCCTGTACGTGCTGTTCGTGATCGGCCCGGCGCTCTACGGGCTGCTGATGAGCTTCTTCGACGCCAGCCTCGTGCGCGGCGGCCTCGGCCCGTTCGCCGGCCTCGCCAACTACGGCGAGGTGCTCACCAGCAGCGCGTTCTGGGCGGCGATGTGGCACACGGTGTGGTTCACCGTGCTCACCACGCCGCCGCTGGTCGTGCTCGGGTTCGTCCTGGCCCTGCTGGCCGAGCGGGCCGGCCGGGCCCGCTGGTTCCTGCGGCTGGCGTTCTTCGCGCCCTACATCCTGCCGTCGGCGGTGATGGCGCTGATCTGGATGTGGATCTACACGCCGGAACTCGGGCTGGGCGCCGCCGCGGTCTCCACGTTCGGGCTGGAACCGCCGTCGTGGCTGGGTGACCCCGACTGGGCCATGGTGTCACTGGCCATCGCGACGGTGTGGTGGACGCTGGGCTTCAACTTCGTGCTCTACCTCGCCGGGCTGCAGGAGGTGCCGCGCGAGCTGTACGAGTCGGCGGCGCTGGACGGTGCGACGCCGTGGCAGCAGACGCTGCGGATCACCGTGCCGCTGCTCGCCCGCACGACCACGCTCGTGGTGGTGCTGCAGGTGATCGCCTCGCTCAAGGTGTTCGACCAGATGTACATCATGACCTCGGGTGGGCCGAACGGCAGCACCCGACCGGCGCTGGAGTACGTCTACGACGTCGCGTTCACCGACTACCGCATCGGCTACGCGGGTGCGGCCTCCACCGTCTACTTCGTGCTCATCCTCGCCGTCTCGGCGATCTGGTACCTGCGCACCCGCCGCCAGCAGGAGGTCTGACGTGACCACCGTCCTCGACACCGAACCCGTCGCCGCCGCGCGCGCGTCACGGCAGGTCTCCGCCATCACCGGGTCCCGGCTGTTCAACCGGATCTGCACCGGTGTCGTCCTCGCCATCGCCGTGATCTGGCTGGTGCCCCTCCTGTGGGCGGTCGACACCTCGTTCAAGCCCAACTCCGAGACCGCCAACCTGCCGGTGACGTGGTGGATCGAGCAGCCCACCCTGGACTCCTACGCGTCCGTCCTGCGCGCGGGCGACGTCTGGGACTGGTACGCGTCGAGCGCGATCATCGGCGTGCTGACGGTCGTCCTCACGGTGCTGACCGCGAGCATGGCCGCGTTCGCGCTCTCCCGGATGCGGTTCCGCCGGCGCGGGGCCGTCCTCGGGCTCGTGCTCGCCGGGCTGCTCATCCCGAGCCAGGTGCTGATCGTGCCGCTGTTCCGTGAGATGAACGCGCTCGGCCTGCTCAACACGTACTGGGCGGTAATCCTGCCGCAGGTGCCCACCGCGATCGCGGTGTTCGTGTTCAAGCAGTTCCTCGACGGCCTGCCGATCGAGCTGGAGGAGGCCGCCCGCATCGACGGCGCCGGCTGGTGGCGGATCTACTGGACGATCGCGCTGCCGCTGACCCGGCCCGCGATCGCCGCAGTCGCCATCTTCACGTTCGTCTGGTCGTGGAACAGCCTGCTGTGGCCGCTGCTGGTGCTCTCCAGCCCGGACGTCATGACGGTGCCGGTGGGGCTCGCGACCGTGCAGGGCAACTTCGGCATCCGCTACGCCGACACCATGGCCACCTCGCTGCTGGGCGGGTTGCCGCTGGTCGCGCTGTTCCTGTTCTTCCAGCGCCAGATCGTCGAAGGCGTCGCCGGCACCGGCCTCAAGGGATGATCCCCGCACAACCCGACCGAAGGAGTGCAGTGCTCCGCTCTACCGTCACCATCGATCCCGCGCTCGCGCTGGCCGAGATCGACCCGCGCCTGTACGGCTCGTTCGTCGAGCACATGGGCCGATGCGTCTACACGGGCATCCACGAGCCCGGCCACGCGACCGCCGACGAGCTGGGCTTCCGCGGTGACGTCGCCGAGCTCGTCGGCGAGCTCGGCGTGCCGATCGTGCGCTACCCGGGCGGCAACTTCGTGTCGGGCTACAACTGGGAGGACGGGATCGGGCCCGTCGCCGACCGCCCGGTGCGCCTCGACCTCGCGTGGCGCTCCATCGAGACCAACCAGGTCGGGCTGCACGAGTTCGCCGCGTGGGCCAAGCGGGTGGGCACCGAGCCGATGATGGCGGTCAACCTCGGCACCCGCGGCGTCGACGAGGCGCGCCGGCTCGTCGAGTACTGCAACCACCCCGGCGGCACCGAGCTGTCGGACCTGCGCCGCAAGAACGGCGCCGAGGAACCGTTCGGCATCAAGGTGTGGTGCCTCGGCAACGAGCTGGACGGGCCGTGGCAGATCGGCCACAAGACCGCGTACGAGTACGGCCGGCTCGCGCTGGAGGCCGGCAAGGTGATGCGGTGGGTCGACCCGTCGATCGAGCTGGTGGCGTGCGGCAGCTCCAACCGGCGGATGCCGACGTTCGGCAGCTGGGAGGCCACGATCCTCGAGGAGTGCTACGACACCGTCGACTACCTGTCGCTGCACTCCTACTCCGAGGAGCGCAAGGGCGACCGCGACAGCTTCCTCGCCTCGGGCGTCGAGCTCGACAACTTCATCGAAGAGGCCATCGCGACCTGCGACTACGTCCGCGCGAAGGGCCGCCACCGCAAGCGCCTCTCGCTGTCGGTGGACGAGTGGAACGTCTGGTACCTCACCCGCTACCACGAGCAGCCGCCGCAGGACTGGGCGCACGCGCCGCGCCTGATCGAGGACACCTACTCCGTCGTCGACGCCGTCGTGGTCGGCGACCTGCTGATCTCCCTGCTCAACCACGCCGACCGCGTCCGGATCGGGTGCCTGGCGCAGCTCGTCAACGTGATCGCGCCGATCCGCACCGAACCCGGCGGCCCGGCCTGGCGCCAGACCACCTACCACCCGTTCGCGCTGACCTCGGCGAACGGGCGCGGAACGGTGCTGCGGCTGGCGCCGAGCGCGCCGACGCACGAGACGTCGTGGCTCGGCGAGGTCCCGCTGCTGGACGCGGCCGCGGTGGTGCGCCCGGACGGCTCGGTCGCGGTCTTCGCGGTGAACCGCAGCCAGACCGAACCGATGGCCCTCGACCTGGACGTGCGGCCGCTGGAACGGGCCGGCGCCGGCTGGGTCGCCGATCACGTCGCGCTCTGCGACGACGACCCGGAGGCCGTCAACTCCGCGGACCAGCCGGACCGCGTCACCCCGCACACCCGTGAGTCGGTGGCGGCCGACGGCGGAACGGCTCAGGTCGTGCTCCCGCCGCTGTCGTGGAACCTGATCACGCTCAGGAAGGCTGGCTGAGGTCGGCCGGCGCGCGGGTCTGGGCGGGCGCACGGCTGGGGCTGGTCCGCGAAGGCCGCCCGGTGATCAAGGACAAAAGGTCGTTCCCCGAGATCGAACAACGACATTCTGCCCTTGATCACCGCAACATCCGCTGCGGCCCCAGGCCCCGCGCCAGCCGTCGAGCAGGGAGGGGCGCTTTCGCAGCGCCCGCCCCGGGCTCATGAGTGCCGTCCAGCCGGAAATGCCGAGGTCGGCAGGCCGGCGCTGCCCTACGCTCGCCCTGTGCCCTACCGGGAGTGGCCGGCGCCCGCCGATCTCGCCAGCGACGTCGCGCGGATCTGGGTGCTGCGCGGCACCGGGGCGGTGCCGCCGGCGCTGCCGGTGCCGGCGGTGGACCTGATCGTGCTGGGTGACGGGCGCGTGCTCGTCACCGGCGCGGAACGGACGGCGCGCCGCGGCGACCTGCCGCGGGACGGCGTGCTCACCGGGTTCCGGCTGCTGCCGGGCAGCTGCACCGCCCTGCTCGGGGTGAGCGCAGCCGACGTGCCGGCAGACGGGTTCGAGCTGGTCGCGGCGCGGGCGGCGAGCCCGCTCGCGACCGGTCTCGCGACCCTGCGTGCCCTCGTCGCGGACCGCACGCGCACGCCGGACCGCGAGGTCCGCCGCGTCGTCGACCTGATGCGCGCGCGGCCCGCGGTAGCCGTCGGTTCCTACGCCGCTGCGGTCGGGCTCTCGGAACGGCAGCTGCGCCGCCGCTTCGACGCCGCGGTCGGCCTGTCCCCCAAGACCTTTCTGCGCGTGCAGCGGCTGCACGCGGTGGTGGCGGCCCGTCGTTCGCGCGGCGCGAGCTGGGCGTCGCTGGCCGCCGCGGCCGGCTTCTACGACCAGCAGCACATGCTCGCCGAGTTCCGGCGCGTCGTCGGCTGCACACCCGACGTGCTGGTCGGCGCCGCAGACGTCCGATTCCTCCACGATTCCTGCCCGGACCTGCGGCAGCATCCGGGGCATGACCGACCGCCCGGCCGATGAGCTGCTCGCGTGGCACGAGGACGTCGCCGTCGCGGGTGCCCGCGAGCCCGTCCGGTTCGTCGAACCCCTAGGTGCGTGGTTCGTCCACGGCCACGCCGACGTCGACCGGGTGCTGACCGAGTACGCCCTCTTCTCCTCGGACGAGCTGCGCCACAGCGCGCAGGACGTGCCGCACCGGGACAACCCGGTGCTGCGCACGCTCGTCGCCACCGACCCGCCGCGTCACCACGTGCTGCGGCGCATCGTGAGCCGTGCGTTCACGCCGCGCTCCGTCGCGGCCGTCGAGCAGCGGATCGTCGCCACGGCGCACGGGCTGCTCGCGGGCTCCCGCGACGAGCTGGACGTCGTCGTCGACCTGGCCCACCCGCTGCCGATCGCGACGATCTCCGCCCTGCTCGGCGTGGAGGCGGAGCGGCAGGCCGACTTCGTCCGCTGGGCGGAGGCGATCACGTCGTTCGCCGGCGCGTTCGCCACCGACCCGGCACGGCGCACGGCGTTCGTCTCCGCCTTCGCCGAGCTGGGCGACTACTTCCGGGACGTGATCGAGGAGCACCGCCGCAGCCCGGCCGACGACGTCATCGGCGCGCTGGTGGCCGCGGAGCCTGACGGCACCGCCCTCTCCACGGACGAGCTGGTCGACTTCTGCGCACTGCTGCTGATCAACGGCCACGAGACGACCCGGACGCTGATCGTGCACACCCTGCTCTGCCTGCAGCGCGACCCCGCTCTGCTGCGACGGCTGCGCGCCGACCCGGAGCTGGTGCCCGCGGTCGTCGAGGAGGTGCTGCGCCTCCTCCCGCCGATCGGGGGCACGGACCGCTTCACCACGGCCACCACGTCGATCGGCGGGCACACCGTCGAGGCGGGCACGCGGGTCGTCGGCATGGTGGTCTCGGCCAACCGCGACCCGCGGGTGTTCGTCCGCCCGCACGACCTCGTGCCCGGCCGCGACCCCAACCCGCACCTGTCGTTCGGCCACGGCGTGCACTTCTGCCTCGGCGCGCACCTCGCTCGCTGCGAGGTGCGCGCCGCCGTCGACGCCGCTCTGGCCCGGATGCCCGGCGAGTGGTGGCTGCCGCCGGACCGGTTCACGACGCGGCGCACGCCCGTCGGCATCGACGTCACGGGGATGGCCCTGAAGTGGGGCGGCTGATCACCCGGCGGTTTCCGGCACTCGGCTGGCGAGCAGCAGCTGTGCGGCGACGGTTGCGCCGTCGGTCCGCACCTCGCCGGCGAGGGCCACGGCCCGCTCCTGAACCTGCGGGTCCAGCGAGACGGCCAGCGCGGCCGACAGGGACTCGGCGGTGGGCTGCGCGCCCTCGTGCGCAGCACCGATGCCCAGCTCGGCGATCCGCGACGCCCAGTACGGCTGGTCCGCGATCAGCGGCACGATCACCTGCGGCGCACCGGCCCGCGCCGCGGTCGTCGTGGTGCCCGCACCGCCGTGGTGCACGACGGTGGCGACCCGGCGGAACAGCGCCTGCTGGTTGACCTCACCGACGACGAAGCAGTCGTCGGCGTCGTCCGCGGAGGTCAGCCCGGCCCAGCCGCTGCCGATCAGGATCCGGCGGCCGTGCCCGCGGGCCGCCTCGATCGCCGCCTCCGCGACGCCCTTCGGCGCGTGCGCGGCCATGCTGCCGAAGCCCACGTACACCGGCGGCGTGCCGGCGTCGAGGAACGCGGCCAGGTCGTCGGGCAGGGGACGGTCGTCGGGCAGGATCCACGCCCCCGTCTGGACGAGGTCGAGCTCCGTCATGCCCGCGGACGGGCACAGCGTCGGGTCCGCCGCCAGGAAGGGCCGCGCGGTGAACACCTGGTCGCGGACGTTGTCCACGGGCGGCATGCCCAGCTCCGCCCGGTGGCTGTTCACCGCGGGCCCGTACAGGTTGGTCACGCGCTCGGCGTCCTGCTGCCACAGCACCCGCTTGTCGGTCTCCTCCGCCGACGACGGCGTGCCCGGCCGCACCCCCGGCGAGAAGACCCGCGACGGCAGGCCGGCCATGTGGAAGCTCACGTAGTGGTAGTCGATGCCGAGCTTCTCGGCGACGTCCGGCGCACCGGCCGGCATCAACCCGCACGCCAGGATCGCGTCACAACCCTTCCCGACCCTGCCGAGCGTCTCGAACCGTGCCGCGACCAGGTCGGCCGCGAGCTGGAACGGGTCCGTTCGCCCACCGCTCACCACGGAGCGCACGCTCGGCCCGAGCGGCTCGTGGGCCACCCCGACCCGACCCAGCAGAGCCACGAAGTCGTCGTCCGGCGGCGCGCACACGACCGCGTCCGCACCGTGCTCCCGCAGTGCCACCGCCAGCCCGGCCAGCGGCTCGACGTCCCCACGCGATCCCCACGTCGTCAACAGCAAACGCACTTCGAATTCCCCATTTCCCCAGCTGGCGCCGTTCGGCCGGGGAATTCTGAGGGACCACCGGCGTCTTGTGGCAAGTCCCCCCGTCGGCTATACGTTGAAGTGGGAAGAGATCACTGGTAGAGCACCGCCTGGATCTGCGGGCTGTCGATGTTCGACTGGTCGTACCAGAAGAAGCCGGTGTCGATGGTCTTCGGCACCTCCTCGCCGTGGATCGCCTTCACGGCCGCGGCCACGGTCTGCTCGCCGATCCCGATCGGGTTCTGGGTGATCGCGCCGAGCATCACGCCGCTCTTGATGGCGTCGATCTGGTCCTTGCCGGAGTCGAACCCGATGATGGCGATGCCCTTGCGGCCGGTCGCGGTGACCCCGCGCACGATGCCGATCGCGGAGCCCTCGTTGGTGCCGTAGATGCCCTTGACGTCGGGGTTGGCCGCGATGATGTTCTGGGTGATCTGCGCCGACTGGTCCTTGTCGCCGGCGCCGTACTGGGTGTCGAGCAGCTGCACACCCGGCGCGTTGGCCTTCATCCACTCGATGAACCCGTCGCGGCGCTCGACGCCCGTCTTGCTCTTGTCGTCGTGCACGACCAGCGCGACCTTGCCGGAGCCGCCGATCGCCTCCGCCATGTGCTTGGCCGCCTCCGCGGCCGCCGCCTTGCTGTCGGTGGCCGCGGTGGTGACGGGCAGGTCGGAGTCCACACCGGAGTCGAATGCGACGACCGGGATGTTGCGCTTCTTCGCCTCGTCCAGCAGCGGGGCGGCGGCCTTCGAGTCGAGCGCGGCGAAGCCCAGCGCGGCCGGGCGCCGACCCAGCACGATCCCCAGCATGCGGACCTGGCTCTCGATGTCGGACTCCGTGGCCGGCCCCTCGAACGTGACCCGCACGTTCTCCTTGACCGCCTCCTGCTCGGCGCCCTTCTTCACGGCCTGCCAGAACTGGTGCTGGAAACCCTTCGCCACGATCGCGACCGTGGGCGGGCCGCTCGTCGACACGGTCTCTCCGCACGCTGCGGTGGCCAGGACGAGCGCGGCACCGACCAGTGCCGTGGCGAGTGGACGGGTGCGCATGGCGGTCGAGCCCCTCTGCTCCAACGGTGCACGGCGGGAGCGTCAGGACAGCCCTGCCGCTTGCCCCCGTTCGCCGGATAGTGGCACATCACAATGCGCTGACCTGCACTGAACTCACCGTGGTGGGCGGAGAGCCGCGGCGCGCGCGAGCCGGGCGAGTTGCCCGGACCAGGCCCGCGAGTTGCCCGGATCGGGACTGCGAGTTGGCCGGATCGGGACTGCGAGTTGGCCGCTTGAGCCGGATCCGATCCGGCCATCTCAGCGTCCTGATCGGGGCAACTCGCCGACCCGGTCCGGGCAACTCGCGGGCCACCTGCGGACGGGAGCGGGCAGGTGCGGGCGATCAGCGGGCCGGGCGGACCGTGCCGGTCACTTCCCCGAACCCGATCCGTGCACCGTCCGGACCCGGCGCCGTGGCCGAGATGGCGATCTCGTCGCCGTCGAGCAGGAAGGTGCGGTCCTCGCCCTTCACCTGGATCGGCTCGCGGCCGCCCCACGTCAGCTCGATGAACGCGCCGCGCTGCCGCTTCTCCGGCCCGGACACCGTGCCGGAGGCGAAGAAGTCGCCCGTCCGCGTCGACGCACCGTTGACGGTCATGTGCGCGAGCATCTGGGCCGGCGACCAGTACATCTCGCGGTACGGCGGCCGGGCGACCTCCTCGCCGTTCCACTCCACGACGAACTCGACGTCGAGCCCCCAGTCACCGCCGCCGCGGAGGTAGTCGAGCGGCTCCGGGTCCTGCCCGGGCAGCGGGATGCGCGCCTCCTGCAACGCGGCCAGCGGCACCACCCACGGCGAGATCGACGTGGCGAAGCTCTTGCCGAGGTACGGGCCGAGCGGCACGTACTCCCAGGCCTGGATGTCGCGGGCCGACCAGTCGTTGACCAGGAACGCTCCGAAGACGTGCTCGGCGAACGCCTCGACGGGGATGCGGTCGCCCAGCTCCGACCCGACGCCGACGACGAACCCGAACTCGACCTCGATGTCCAGCCGCCGGCTCGGCCCGTACGTCGGCGCCTGCTCGTCGGGCGCCTTGCGCTGGCCACAGGGCCGGACGACGTCGGTGCCGGAGACGACGACCGTGCCGGAGCGGCCGTGGTAGCCGACGGGCAGGTGCTTCCAGTTGGGGAACAGCGGCTCGGCGTCGGGTCGGAAGAGTCGGCCGAGGTTGGAGGCGTGGTGCTCCGACGCGTAGTAGTCGACGTAGTCGCCGACCTGGAACGGCAGGTGCAGCGTCACGTCGCGCACCGGGTGCACCGCCCCGTCCGGCACGTCGGCCGTGACGGCGGCCGCGATGCGTTCCCGCACCTCGGCCCACCGGGCCGGCCCCTGCGCCATGAACGGGTTCAGGGCGGGCTCGGCGAACACCTCGTCGCCCAGCAGCACGGACAGGTCAACCACCGAGTCGCCGACCCGGACCCCGACCCGTGGCCGCCCGCCGGCCTCGGAGAAGACCCCGTACGGCAGGTTCTCGACGCCGAACGGGGAGCCGTCCGGGATCTCGACGACGCTCACTGGTCGACCTCTCCTTCTGTGACGACGCTGATGATGCCGAGCGCGACGAGCTCGGCCAGCGGCTCGGTGATGCTGCACGTCCCGAACGAGGTGAACGCGGCCCGGGTGCGCGCCACGGCGGCCGCGTCGAGCGCCCGGACCTGCGCTGCGACGGCTGCCGGGTCGCGCTCGGCGAGCAGCGCCTGCGCGTCCGCCGCCGAGCCGCCGGCGAGCAGCGCGTCGGTGGCGAGCAGCAGGTTGAGGAAGCCGTGCTGCTCGAACCCGGTCTCCGGGTCGGTGTTGCGCACGGCGTGGTGTAGCCCGGCCGTCGCCTTGAACGGGACGCCGGCGGCGACCACGGCGGCGATGCTCGCGGCCAGCTCCGCGACGCTCGGGTACAGCTCGGCCCGGACCCCGCCGGTGCGGAACTTGGCCCGGTACCGGCCCCGCAGCCCGTCGACGATCGCCGGGCCGCGGCCGTCCCGCGGCACCTCGACGTAGACGTCGACGGGCGGGTCGGCCAGGTGCTCGAAGAACTCGGCGGCGCCCATGCCCGCGGGCACCGCGACCTCGACGGCGGCGAGCTCGACGGACAGCTCCGCGCAGGCGGCGACCACCGCGGGCAGCCCGGCCGGGCCACCGGGCAGCGTCACCGAGACGCGCAGGTCGGCGTCGGGTGCGTCGAGCTGGGCGAGCGCGGCGTCGGAGAGGACGAGCGGGCCGGCGAGGTCCGCGTACCAGCGGCCGCGACGATCCCGGTGGTCCCGCACGGCGTCGGGCAGCGGGGCCAGACCAGGCGGGAAGATCGCGGCGTCGTCGCAGAGCCCGGCGACGACGGCGGGGATGCTCACGCCGGCCCCCGGCCCGCCCACGTCCACGCGTACGCGGGGTCCTCGGAGGCGCGCCCGGCCTCGCCGAGCTCCAGCGGCCGGAACGTGTCGACCATGACGGCGAGCTCGTCGAAGAACTCGGCACCGATCGAGCGCTCGACGGCACCGGGCTGCGGGCCGTGCGAGTGCCCGCCGGGGTGCAGGCTGATCGAGCCCTGCCCGATCCCCGAGCCCTTGCGGGCCTCGTAGTCGCCGCCGCAGTAGAACATCACCTCGTCGGAGTCGACGTTCGCGTGGTAGTACGGCACGGGGATCGACAGCGGGTGGTAGTCGACCTTGCGCGGCACGAAGTTGCAGATCACGAAGTTCTGCCCCTCGAACACCTGATGGGCGGGCGGCGGCTGGTGCACCCGTCCGGTGATCGGTTCGAAGTCGGCGACGTTGAACGTGTACGGGTAGAGGCAGCCGTCCCAGCCGACGACGTCGAACGGGTGCGTCGGGCAGACGTACCGGGTGCCGGTGATGCCGCGGGAGCCGCGGTGCTTGACCAGCACCTCCACGTCGGTGCCCTCGACGACCAGCGGGCCCTCCGGCCCGTGCAGGTCGCGCTCGCAGTACGGCGAGTGCTCCAGGAGCTGCCCGTACCGGGAGAGGTAGCGCTTGGGCGGCGCGATGTGCGAGTTGGCCTCGATGGCGTAGAGCCGCAGGGGCTCCGATCCCGTCGGGATCCAGCGGTGCGTGGTGGCGCGCGGGATCAGCACGTAGTCGCCCTGCACGGCGGGCAGCGTGCCGAACACCGTCTCCACCGTCGCCGTGCCCGACTCGACGTACACGCACTCGTCGCCGACGGCGTTGCGGTAGAGCGGCGAGGTCTCGCCCGCGACGACGTAGGAGATGCGCACGTCGGCGTTGCCCAGCACGAGCCGGCGCCCGGTGACGGCGTCGACGGCCTTCCAGTCCGCACTGGTGAGCTCGTGCAGCTTCAGGTGCCGCGGGATGAGCGGGCGGTTCTCGGTGGTCGTCTGGTCGGAGAGCTCCCACGGGCTCGCGTCGACGATCGCCGACGGCACGCCGGAGTGGTAGAGCAGCGACGAGTCGGAGGAGAACCCCTCCTCGCCCATCAGCTCCTCGTAGTAGAGCCCGCCGTCGGGCCTGCGGTGCTGGGTGTGCCGTTTCGGGGGGACGGTGCCGACGCTGCGGTAGTGCACGGGAACCTCCGGCCGAGAAAGTAGTTTTCAGATTTACTATCTCCTGGTCAGGCTACCGCTCCGACCGGCACATCGGAAGGGTCAGTGCCGCTCGCGGACGTCCAGCCGGCCGTCGTCGGCGTGCCGGGTGATCAGCTTGTTCAGCAGCAGGACCAGCGTCCGCTGCTCCTCCTCGGTGAGCGACGCGGCCCAGCCGAGCTCCCGCTCGTTCTGCTCGCGGAACACGTCGAGCATCTCCGCCCGGCCGGCCGCGGTCAGCGACAGGCGCACCGAGCGGCCGTCCACCTCGGCCGGGGTGCGGTCCAGCAGGCCGTCACTCACCAGCGGTTTCGACAGGTTGGACACCGCGGCTCGGCTCATGCCGGCCAGCCGCGCGGCCGCGGACGGCTCCAGCGGCCCGGCGAGCCACACCACGAACATCAGCCGGAACGCCGACCAGGACCGCCCGCGCGGCCGGTGCACCGCCGCCTCGAGGTCGTAGGTGACGAGGTTGGACGCCCGGTTCAGCGTGAGCAGCACCTCGGTGGCGAGCTGGTGGGACGGGCCGAACTCCTCGGCGATGCGCCGGTTCGCCTGCGCCACGAACGACCAGAAGTCCAGCTCGCTCTCCTCCGACACGCGAGCACCGTACGCACCGCCGGTCAGCCGGACGGCACCAGCCGCCACACCTCGTCGGGGCGTTCCCAGTGCACGTTGTGGCCCGCCGAGCCGATCACCCGCGCCTCGGGGTCGACGCTGCGCATCGCGTCCGCCGTCACCATCGGGTCGTCGGCTCCGGCCGCGAGGTGCAGCGGCGCCCGGCTCGACCGGAGCAGCGCGCGGACGTCCGGGCCGACGACCGAGAGCGCGCGCGGATCCAGGGCGGCCCGGAAGCCGCCGTCCGTCGCGGTCGTCGCGGCGACCGGGTCGTCGGCGCTCGCGAGTCCGCCGAGGCCGGCGAGTCGCAGCGCGAAGTCGGCGGCCTCGGCCTCGGTGTCGAAGACCTTCGGCGGCCGCCCGGCGACGCGCCGCGCACCGGCCACGTCCTCCTCGCTCCACTCCAGCTTGACGCCGACGGCGAGGACGCTGCGGACCGGCACCTGGAACAGGTCACCCGCCAGCACAGCTCCCAGCACACCGCCGAAGGAGTGCCCGACCACGACGACCTCGTCGGCAGGGAACTCCGCGACGACCGTCGCGAGGTCGGCGGCGTGCACGCCGTAGCTGAACGGGGGCTGCGCGAGCGAGCGCCCGTGCCCGCGCAGGTCGGGCGCCACCCATCGGCCCGGCCACGTGATCGTCTCGAGCATGGGGCGCCAGACCGCGCCGTTCGCGCCCATCCCGTGGACCAGCAGCAACAGGCCGGGTCCGGCACCGCCGGTGGTGTAGGCGATGCCGGACGGCGTGACCTGGTGCTCCACGACGTCCGACCCTACCGAACGCTTGGTCGGAGACGGGCGACGATCAGGAGACCCAAGCCCAGAGGTCGACCGTCGCGCTGGTGTCGCTGTTGAGCTTGCAGTCGCCCTTGTAGACGTTGACCTTCGCGTTCCAGCAGTCGGCCCAGCCCTGCGGGGTGGCGGGGTAGGTGGCGACGACCTCCCAGTGGCCCGGGGTGGCTTCCGACGCCGCGGCGGTGCCGGCTGTCGCGAGCGCGGCCGCTCCGGCGACGAGGCAGATCGCGGCGAACTTCCTGATCATCATGGAGACACTCCGTCGGCAGTCGCAATGAAGATGACCGATCGGAAGCTAGGTCGCGCCGGATCGAGGCGACCAGCTTTTCGCCTGGAGGCCAAGAGGTTGACGCGCGGTGCGGGCCGTGCGCCGTCAGGCGCGGCGTTGCCGGGCCGCCTCGTAGAGGGCGATGGAGCCGGACACCGCGGCGTTGAGCGAGCTGGCCGTGCCGGCCATCGGGATGCGGACGAGCAGGTCGCAGCGCTGCGACCATGCGGCGCTCATGCCGCTCGTCTCGTTGCCGACGACGAGCAGCACCGGGCCGGTCAGGTCGACCTCGGCCAGCTCGTGCGGGGCGTCCTCTGCGGTGCCGACGACCTGGAGGCCTGCCTCCTTCGCCCAGTCGACGACGGCGTCCGGCCCGTCGGCGCGCACCGCGGGCAGCCCGAACAGCGAGCCGGTGGTGGCGCGCACGGTGCGCGGGTCGTAGAGGTCGGCGGCGTGTCCGGTCACGACGACGCCGTGCGCGCCGAGCGCGTCGGCGGAGCGGATGATCGTGCCGAGGTTGCCCGGGCTGCTGGGCCGGTCGAGCGCGACGACCAGCGAGTCCGCCGGGGTCGGGATGCGGTCGAGGTCGTCGGGCGGGATGCGCACGACGGCGAGCGCCTCGGGCGCCTGCTCGTCCTTCTCGCCGAGCTCGGCCATCAGCTCGGGGGCGAGTTCGAACTGCGCGGCCGAGGACGTGTCGCGCAGCAGGTCGGCGGCCCAGCCCGAGCGGGTACCGGCGCGGACCAGCAGCGCGTCGACCGTCCAGTTGTGGCGCAGCGCCATCGTGATCGGCCGGACGCCCTGCACCAGGAAACTGCGGCTGCGGTGCCGCTTCGACCGGTTGGTCAGCAGCGCCTGCCACTGCTGGAACGCCGCGTTGCGGCTGGTGACCGGTCGGGGTGCGGGCATGCGCGCGACCCTAGCGGCGCGGGGCGGTTGCGGTGATCAAGGGGAAAGGTCGTTCGGGATCGATCACGGAACGACCTTTTGCCCTTGATCAGCGATGCCTTCGCCGCGCCGCCCGCGTCCGCTCCACGACGAACGCGCTGGGGTGCAGCTCCCCCCCGGGCGTCGCCAGTTTGACCTCGCGCACGACCTTCAACCCTCGGGCATCCGCGACCGACCGGTTGAGCAGCGTCTTCTCCTCGGTCATCAGCACCGCCCGCCCGTCGGCGCGCAGGACACGGCCCAGCTCGGCGGCGAACGCCGGGTAGAGCGCGAGGTTCGTGGTGTGCGAGCCGACGAGCTTGCCGAACGGCATGTTCGTCACCACCCGATCGATCACGCCGTCCGCGTACGGGAGGTGGGCGGCGTCGGCGCGCGCGAACACCCCACCGGCGATCAGCGGTGCGTTCGCCCCCGCCGCGCGCAGCGCACCGGGATCGACGTCCGAACCGACCAGCACCGCGCCCGCGCCGACCGCCGCGGCCTCGACGAGCATCGTCGCCGCCCCGCAGAACGGGTCGAGCACGACGTCGTCGGCGCGGATCTTCGCCAGCTTGACCACCAGCGCCGCGAGCACGGGGTTGGCCGACGCCGGCAGCCGGGCCATCGCCGGGAAGCGCCGGGACCGGAACAGCGGCCCGACCTGCGCCACCAGCTCCCGACCGGCCTGCTCGACGTTCACGTCGTAGTCGCCGGGATCGTTCGTCCAGCCCAGACCGCTCGCGAGCTGCTCGGTGAGCGCACGGCGACCGGGCAGCTCGCCGACCCGGAACCGCTGCGCGTCCAGCACGGACAGCACGCCCGTCTCCCGCGAGCGCTGCAGGGTGGCCACCGGGTCGTCGCCCAGCACGATCCCGAACGCCGCGTACAGCCGCAGCGCCGCGATCGGCCTCAGCGGGCCGGCCAGATCCGCTACGACGGCATCGGCGGTGCGCCGGATGCCGGTGAGCAGCGGCGCACCCAGGTCGTGGCACTGCTGCAGCAACGGTTCGACGGCGCCGGGGAGGCTCGCCAGGTGGACCCGGTCGGCGACGGGCCGGTCCAGGTCGACAGGCGTCACGCCGGCCAGTACCGCTTCCACGCGTCGGCGTCGAGGGTGCGGGGGTCGTGGCCGTCGGCGCGGGCGGCGTCCTCGGCGGCGCGGACCTGCGCGTCGAAGCGCCGGGCCGCGGTGCGCAACTCGGCCTCCGGGTCGATCCCGGCCAGCTTCGCCGCAGCCGCGACGGCGAACAGCCGCTCGCCGACGCTCGGCCCGTCCGGCAGCAGCTCGGCGGGCAGCCCGGCCCGGGCGGTGCGGCTGGTCAGCTTCGCGGCCAGCGCCACGGCCGGTTGGCCGAGCGGCACCCCGTCGACGCTGGACGCCCGCTGCTTCTGGGTGCGCTTCAGCTCGTCCCAGTTCGCTTCCTGCTGCGCGGCGGTGGCCATGCGCTCCGTGCCGGCGAACACGTGCGGGTGCCGCTCGACGAGCTTCGTGACGAGGTCGCGGGCCACCTCGTCGATGCCGAACGGCTCCACCGCGTGCTCGGTGGCGATGCGGGCGTGGAACAGCACCTGCAGCAGGACGTCGCCCAGCTCCTCGCGCACGTCGGCGCGGTCGCCGTCCTCGATCGCCTGGTAGAGCTCGTAGCACTCCTCCACGAGGTACTGCAGCAGCGACTCCGGCGTCTGCTCGGCGTCCCACGGGCAGCCGCCCGGTGAGCGCAGCCGGTCCATCACGGCGACGGCGTCCAGCAGGGCGGCGCCAGGAGTCGCGGTGAGGACGACGTCGTCGGGGCCGGGCGGGTCGGCGGGATCGATCCGCTGCGCACCCGCGCTCGCGACGTCGGCATCGGCGACCGTCGCGTCCGCGAACACCCGCGCGGCAGCACGCAGGGCGGGCAGGTCCGCCGCGCTCACCGGCACGCCGATCGTGACCGCCATGTCAGGCGGGGAGCAGCACGCGACCGGCCGAGTCGCCCGCCGCGACGACCCCGAACCGCACCGGGTCCCACTCGCCGTAGCGGGGGTTGACGGTGACGGTGCCGGTCGTGGCCTGCGCGGCGCGCAGCCCGATCAGCAGGAGCTGCTGCTGGCTGAGGCCGGCGACGTCGTCGTCCTTGCCGGGTGCCGCGACGTCGCGCGCGACGACCCTCGCGACCGACCACGTCGCGTTGGCCTGGCTCGGCTGGTACGCGACCACCCCGCCCTGCGGGACGCCGAAGAGGACGGTGCCTGCGCGGTCCGGGTCCACCCGCGCGTCGGGATGGGCCTGATCCGGGGTTGCCCGGTACGTGACGCCCTTGCGCACCCCGGGGCCGGAGAGCGCCGCCTCCGCCGCCGGACCGCCGGTCGCGAGCGCGGTGGCCAGCTGCTCGGCCGTCGCGCGGTCGCGGACGGAGACCTCGTCGACGGTGACCGCGAGGTGGGCCGCGACCTTCCGGCCGAGCTCCTGCGCCGTGAGCTGAGCCGGGACGGCGCGCCGCAGGGCCCCGCGGAACGCCTCCGCCTTCGCGGCGATCGCCTGCTGGTCGGCCGGGCTGACGCCGCCGAGCGCCGCGCGCATGGTGCTGTCGATCTCGCTGTCGATCTGCGCCTGCGGGATCACCACCCCGGCTGCGGCCGCCGCCGGGACGACCACGCCTTCGGTCACCCGCGACGAGACGACGTCGCGCGCCATGTCGATCGGCTTCTCGTCGCGCGTCTGCGCCAGCTCCACCGCGCCGGGATCGCCCAGGACGCCCTCGACCTCGGTCTCGACCTGGCCCAGCGGGATCGTGCGATCGCCGATCACCGCTGCCGTCCCCGGCGCACCCGGACCGCCGCAACCGCTGATCACGGCGCCGACGATGGTCACGGCCGCGACCGCGCGCCCCACATGACTCCGCACGTGCGACACCTTCTCACGAGGGCATCGCCGGCCCCGCCCGGCCCCGGACGGGTTACGGTCGACCTCTCCTGATCATGAAAGGATGACATGACACGCACACGCTCGACCTTCGTCGCCGGGCTCCTCGTCGTCGTCGCGGCCGGGGGGCTCGCGACGGCGCTCCCGGCCACGGCCTCGGCGGCGCCGACCCTCGCCGTCGCGGACGCCGCGCAGCAGGCCACCGCGCCGCTGCGCGAGTTCCGCACGTCCGACAACAGCGGCACCTTCTACACGCTCAACGCTGCCGAGGCCGACCGCGCCGGCTCCCAGTTCGGGTTCCGCCCGACCGACGAGGCCCGCGGCATCACCCTGTACGCGGCAGCTGCCCCCGGCCGGGTCGAGGCCCACCGGCTCCGGCTCAAGACCGGCAAGGTGAGCTACCTGGTCTCGACGAGCCCCACCGAGATCCGCTCGCTGACGACGGGCGACAAGGCCGCGTTCGTCGACGAGGGCGTGCTCGGCTACGTCGACGCGCGAGCCGGCGCCGGCCAGATGGTGCTGCACCGCTACAGCAAGAACTCCGAGTGGCGCGTCGCCCGAGCGGACCGCGCCGACCTGCTCAAGGCCGGCTTCGCCGACGACGGCCCCCTCGGCGCGGTGCCCCGCGGCTGATCGTCAGGCCCTGATCGGCCAGGGCGCGCGGGCGCGGAAGTCGTCGAGCACAGCGGCGATCTCCGCGCCCGTCGCGTCCCGGGAGTCGGGCTCGTCCTCATAGCGCATCCGCAGCTCGCCCAGCGGCGCGAGCAGGCCGAACGGGTCGCTGGGGCGGTAGATCTCGACCGCGACGATGGCGCAGGCCGCGAAGTACGGTGTGTTGTTGCCTTCGGCGAGGGCGCTCGCCTCGTTCCAACAGATCAGGTCGAAGGACGGATCCGGTCCGTCGCTCGCGCCGAGGACGGAGCGGACCGGAACGTCCACGATCATCGGCTCGGCCGCGTCCCACGCGTCGAGCTGGACGTCATCCGGTGGGATGGCCAGGGGCTCGACGATCGGGCGGAGCTGCTCGAACGCATCGAGGCACCGCCGCTCGAAGTCGGACCCCGTCCGGCGCTGGCCGCCGTCATCGACGAACGAGTCGACCCGCCGCCACATGCGGATCGGCGTGAGGACCGAGTGATCGCTGTAGCCCTGGCGTCCACAGCCGCTGATGAAGCTGCACATCGCCAGCCCCAGCTGCCGATCGGCCCATGATCGGATGATCGCCCGTTCGGCCGCAGCGACCGCACGCACCCGCTCGAGCACTCCCGGCGGCCGCATTACCGAATGGTCACGAATGCATCGTGAGCGTTGTCCCTACACCGCCGATCACACCTGGACACCCGTGCACGATGACACATCGTCCACGTTGGCCGACAAGTCCGAAAGAATCGTTCACGACTGTGAACGCGCCGGCACCGGCACCACGTCGCGCAGGAGGGTGGCGAGCCAGTCCAGCAGTTCCTTGTCGCGCAGCGCGGCACCGCCGAGCCGGCCGCCTTCCAGCGGCTTCGGCACCTGGATCATGCGGGCCGCCGGCCGGTACTGGGACTTGGGGTGCAGCCGCTTGAGGCGCATCTGCGCGGAGTCGGGCAGGTCGACCGGGCCGATCCGGATGCCCGTCCCGGCCGCCGCGACCTCCGCGACGCCGAGCGAGCGACAGGTCTGCCGGAACGCGGCCACCGCCAGCAGGTTGCGCACGGGCTGCGGGAGCTCGCCGTAGCGGTCGGTGAGCTCGTCGACGATCGCGTCGAGCGCCGCCTGGTCGCCGGCCTCGGCGATCTTGCGGTACACCTCCAGCCGCAGCCGCTCGCCGGTCACGTAGTCGTGCGGCACGTGCGCGTCGACGGGCAGGTCGACCCGCACCTCGGCCAGCGACTCCTCCTCGAGCTCGTCCGCCCCGGCCTGCTTGCGGAACGCGGCGACGGCCTCGCCGACGAGCCGGATGTACAGGTCGAACCCGACGCCCGCGATGTGCCCGCTCTGCTCGGCGCCCAGGATGTTGCCGGCGCCGCGGATCTCCAGGTCCTTCATCGCGACGGCCGCGCCTGCGCCCAGCTCGGAGTGCTGGGCGATGGTGGCGAGCCGGTCGTGCGCGGTCTCGGTGAGCGGGTGCTCGGGCGGGAACAGGAAGTACGCGTACCCGCGTTCGCGCCCGCGACCGACCCGGCCGCGCAGCTGGTGCAGCTGGGAGAGCCCGAGCGTGTCGGAACGCTCGACGATCAGCGTGTTGGCGTTGGAGATGTCCAGCCCGTTCTCGACGATCGTGGTGCACACCAGCACGTCGAACTCGTTGTGCCAGAACCCGTTGACGGTGCGTTCGAGCAGGTCCTCGTTCATCTGCCCGTGCGCGACGGCGATACGGGCCTCCGGCACCAGCTCGCGCACGTGCCGGGCGGCGCGCTCGATCGAGCTGACCCGGTTGTGCACGTAGAACACCTGGCCGTCGCGCAGCAGCTCGCGCCGGATGGCGGCCGCGACCTGCTTGTCGGAGTAGGCGCCGACGTAGGTGAGCGTGGGGTGCCGGTCCTCCGGCGGGGTGGTGATCGTCGACATCTCGCGGATGCCGGCGAGGCTCATCTCCAGCGTGCGCGGGATCGGTGTCGCGGAGAGCGTCAGCACGTCGACGTGCGTGCGGAGCGCCGTGATGTGCTCCTTGTGCTCGACGCCGAACCGCTGCTCCTCGTCGACGATCACGAGGCCGAGGTCCTTCCAGCGGACCCCCTTCTGCAGCAGTCGATGCGTGCCCACGACGACGTCGACGGTGCCCTCGGCGAGCCCCTCGATCGTCTCCTTCGCCTCGCCCGGATCGGTGAACCGCGAGAGGCCCTTCACCGTGACGGGGAACGCGCGCATCCGGTCGGTGAACGTTGCGAGGTGCTGGGTGGCCAGCAGCGTCGTCGGCACGAGCACGGCGACCTGCTTGCCGTCCTGCACCGCCTTGAACGCCGCGCGGACGGCGATCTCGGTCTTGCCGAAGCCGACATCGCCGGAGATCACCCGGTCCATCGGGACCGGCGCCTCCATGTCCCGCTTGACCTCGTCGATGGCGGAGAGCTGGTCGGGCGTCTCGGTGAACGGGAACGCGTCCTCCATCTCCCGCTGCCACGGCGTGTCCTTCGCGAACGCGTGCCCGGGCGCGGCCTGGCGGGCGGCGTACAGCTGGACGAGCTGCGCGGCGATCTGGCGGACGGCCTTGCGGGCGCGGCCCTTCGTCTTCGCCCAGTCGGCGCCGCCCAGCTTGTTCAGCGTGGGCACCTCGCCGCCGACGTAGCGGCTGATCTCGTCGAGCGCGTCGGTGGGCACGAACAGCCGGTCGGCCGGCTGGCCGCGCTTCGACGACGCGTACTCCAGCACCAGGTACTCGCGGGTGGCCCCGGAGACGGTGCGCTCGCGCATCTCCACGAACTTGCCGATGCCGTGCTGGGAGTGCACGACGTAGTCGCCGGGCTTGAGGGTGACCAGGTCGACGGCGTTGCGGCGCTTGGTGGCGAGCTTGCGCGGCTCGGTGAGCCCGGCTCGGTTGCCCGTCAGGTCGGCCTCGGAGAGCACCGCGAGGCCGGCCGTGGTGAAGCCGTCGGTCAGCCGCCCGCACGTCACCGTGACCAGGCCCTTGTCCGGCGCGTCCACCAGCTCGTCGACGCGCACGGCCGGCACGTCGGCCTCGCGCAGCTGCTCCAGGAACCGCTGCGCGGTGCCCGCGCCGCCGACCACCAGCACGGCCGCGCCGCCGGTGGTGGCGTGCGCGCGCAGGTCCACGAGCGCGCGGTCGGTGTCGCCGCGGTAGGACTCCACCTCGTGCACGGGCGGGGCGAGCACGCCCTCCGCGCCGGAGAGCAGCGGGTTGAGCGTGACGACCGGTCGGCCCGTCGCCGTCGCGTGCTCCAGCACCACGCCCAGGTCGCGGTACGCCGACGCGCCGACGTCGACGGGCGCGTCGCCGCCGGCGCCGGCCGCGAACCAGGACGCCTCCAGGAACTCCTGCCCGGTGCGGACCAGATCGGCGCTGCGCGTGCGGATCCGCTCGGGGTCGGCCAGCAGCACCAGCGAGCCCGCCGGCAGCAGGTCGGTGAGCAGCTCCAGCTCGCCGCCGACCAGCGCCGGCACCAGCGACTCCATGCCCTCGCTCGGGATGCCCTCGGCCAGGTGCTCCAGCAGCTCCCGCAGCGGCGCGTTGTTCTCGTGCTCGCGGGCGAGCTTGCAGGCCCGCTCGCGCACGGGCTCGGTGAGCAGCAGCTCCCGGCAGCCCGGCGCCACCAGCTCGTCGACGGGCGCGACCGAGCGCTGGTCCGCCACGCCGAACGTGCGCAGCTCGCTCACCTCGTCGCCCCAGAACTCGACGCGCACCGGGTGCTCGGCCGTCGGCGGGAACACGTCGACAAGGCCGCCGCGGACCGCGAACTCGCCGCGCGCGGTGACCATCTCCACCCGCGTGTACGCCAGCTCCACCAGGCGCACGAGCAGCGCGTCGAAGTCGTACTCGGTGCCGACCCGCAGCTCGATCGGGTCCAGGGCGCCCAGCCCGGGCGCGATCGGCTGGATCAGGCTGCGCGCGGCCGCGACGAGCACGCGCGGCGGCGCGTCACCGGACAGCCTGCGGAAGATCGCGAGCCGGCGTCCGACGGTGTCCGGCCGGGGCGAGAGCCGCTCGTGCGGCAACGTCTCCCAACTGGGCAGCAACGCCACCGCCGACGCGTCGCCGAGCAGGTCGGTGGTGGCCGCCGCGAGGTCCTCCGCCTCCCGGTCCGTTGCGGTGACCGTGAGCACCGTGCGGCCCACGGCCAGGCCTGCGGCCAGGAACGGGCGCAGCGCGGCAGGCCCCTCCACCTGCAGGGCGGGGGTCTCGACCGCGCGCAGGTCACGCGCCGCGTCGACGACGGTGGCGAGATCAGGATCGGCGAGGGCGGAACGGAGCAGACCGGAGAGCTTGGCCACGGGAGGAGACAACCCCTTGAACAGCGATGGGCGCACGCGGACAGACCCCTGCCCAGGTCGAATGGCCCGGAGGGGTCGCTCCCACCAGCCTACGCCGCGCCACCACGGCCTTCGGGCCCGGCCGGAGGGCGCCCCGTGCGGCGAGTTGCCCGGATCAGGACCGCGAGTTGTCCAGTTCGGGACGGCGAGTTGCCCGGATCAGGACCGCGAGTTGTCCGGTTCGGGACGGGCGACTCGCCGTACCGAGACAGGCGACTCACCGTACCGAGACAGGCGACTCACCGTACCGAGACAGGGGACTCGCCGTACCAGGACGGGCAACTCGCCGACGCCGCAGCCGCAGCCCGGCTCGCGTCAGGGCTTGGTCCTGCGCCGCGGACGGGGTGGGAGTTCCGGGCGGCGCAGGGACGGGCGGGTGGCCGGGTCCGGTGGCGTGACGGCGGGGGTGGCGGCGAGGCGTTCCAATGCGACGTCGACGGCCCGGTCGAGCTGCGGGTCGCGCCCGGCGACCCAGTCCTGCGGGGTGATGTGGACCTCGATGTCGGGGTCGACGCCGTGGTTCTCGACGGACCATCCGGTGTCGTCGAACCAGAACCCGTAGCGGGGCTGCATCACGGCGGTTCCGTCGACCAGCGCGTGCCGGCCGTCGATGCCGACGATGCCGCCCCACGTGCGGGTACCGACGACGGGTCCGATGCCGAGGCGCTTGATGGCCGCGGTGATGATGTCGCCGTCGGAGCCGGACATCTCGTCGGCGAGCGCGACGACGGGCCCGCGGGGGGCGTCGAGCGGGTAGGTGGCGGGCTGCTGGTTGCGGATCACCTCCCAGCCGATGACGCGGCGCGCGAGCTTCTCCAGCACGAGCTGCGACGTGAACCCGCCGGCGTTGCCGCGCACGTCGAGGATCAGGCCGTCGTGGGCGGTCTCGCGCGTGAGGTCGCGGTGCAGCTGCGCCCAGCCGTCGGCAGCCATGTCGGGGACGTGCAGGTAGCCGAGCCGGCCGCCGGAGCGTTCGGCGACGGCGGCGCGCCGCCCGGCCACCCAGTCCTGGTAGCGCAGCGCGGCCTCCGACCCGAGCGGCCGCACGACCACCCGCCGCACCTCGCCGGGTTCGGTGTGGGCGGGCCCGCTGCGCACGGTCAGCTCGACGAGCCGTCCCGCGAGCGCGACGAGCAGCGGGGCCGGTCCGAGGGCCGGGTCGACCGGGCACCCGTTGACCTCGAGCAGCACGTCCCCGTCCCGGACGTCGACGCCGGGCGCGGCGAGCGGGCTGCGCGCCGCGGGCACGGACGTGTCGGGCGGCAGCACCCGCTCCACCCGCCAGCCGTCGTCGGTGCGGGCGAGGTCGGCGCCGAGGAACCCGGGACGGCCGTCCCCGCGCCCGTATCCGCGAGAGTGGACGTAGGCGTGCGAGGTGCCGAGCTCGCCCTGCACCTCCCACAGCAGGTCGACGAGATCGTCGTGGCTGCCGACGGCGTCGACGAGCGGGCGGTAGCGGGCGAGCTCTCCCGTCCAGTCGACGTCGCCCATGTCGGCGACCCAGAAGTGGTCGCGCATGAGCCGGCCGGCCTCGTCGAACATCTGCCGCCACTCCGCCGACGGATCGATGGTGACGGCGATGCGCCGGGTGTCGATCTCGTACTCGTCGGCGCCCGCGTCGCCGTCGTCGCCGGGCTTGCCCGAGCCGGAGCGGTCGGTCCGCAGCACCCGCAGCGCCGACCCCTCGCCGACGACGAGCCGTTGCCCGTCGCCGGACACGGCGTACCGGTCGATCGGGTCGGCGATCACGTCGAGCTTGCGGCGCACCAGGTCGTAGCGCTCCAGGACGGGGTGTTCGCCGTCGTCGTTCGGGGCGCGGCCGTGGCCGAGCACGCCGGTGACGGGGCTGCGGCACCACAGGAGGCAGTCCTTCCCGGCGCGCAGTGCGCTGTAGCGGCCCTCCTCCACCGGAACCGGGACGACCCGGGCGGCGAGCCCCTCGACGTCGACGACGACCTCCGGCGGGCCGTCCTCCTTCGGCCGCGCCGGCGGCGCCGCTTCCTCGCCTTCCGCCGGCACGTGCTCGTCGGGGGCGGCCGGCGGGTCCTCCGGGCCTTCCTCGGCCGCTGACACCGGCCGCCCGTCCGGGCTCGCCCCGAACGGCGACGGCGTGCGCGCGGCGAGCGGCACCACGAACGGCCGCCACGACGCCGGGAACGACAGGTCGAGCGAGTGCTGGTCGTAGATCGGGTCGAAGCTGCGCCGGGACAGGAACGCCAGGTACTTGCCGTCACTGGTGAAGACGGGGTCGGCGTCGCGGAACCGCGGCTCGGTGACGGCGACGGTGCGGCCGTCGGCGGGGCAGGTGAGCACGATGCGGCACAGGTTCGCCGGGGCCGGTTCGACGTAGGCGAGCCACGCGCTGTCCGGCGACCACGACACGTCGGTGATCTCGCCGTCGGCCGCGGCGAGCTCGCGGACGGCCCCGGCGCCGGCGTCGACGAGCAGCAGCCGGCCGTCGTGCGTGGTGAGCGCGACGCCCTGGCCGTCCGGGGCGGCGACCAGCGAGTGCACCCGACCGAGCTCGCCTGCCCCGATGCGCTGCACCGCGCCGGCGCGCGGATCGAGCGGGGCGATGCAGACGGCGTCCTCGCCCTCGGCGTCGTCGATCCACACGGCGCGGTCGTCGTCGAGCGGCTGGGCGTAGCGGGCGCGGGTCCCGGGCGCGGCGAGGAGCACCCGCGCCGGCCCGTCGCGGTGGGTGAGCCGGTGCACGGTGCCGCGGACGGTGACGATGCTGGTGCGCCCGGTGCGGTCGGGCGCGGCGGACTCGAGCCAGTCCGTCGCCGTGAGGCGGCGCGGCGTGCGGTCACTGCGCGGCCCCGCCAGGCGCACGTCGATCGGCTGCGGGCGGGCGGCGACGGCGAGCGACTCGAGCAGCCACAGCTGCCCCGCCGACTCGTAGACGACGCGGGTGCCGTCGGTGGCGGCGTGGCGGGCGTAGAACTGCGGCTCGCCTGCTGCCCCGTGGTCGGTGTGTCGTCGCAGGTCACCGCCGTCGAGATCGACCGAGTAGAGGTTCCCCCAGCCCTCGTGGTCGGACAGGAACGCGATGCGCGTGCGCCGCCCGGCACCCACCAGCACGGGGGAGGCGAGGTTCCCGTCGAGCTCGGCGAGGATGCGCGTGAACTCGCCGGGGCTGCCGCGGTCCGACCAGAGCTGGCCGCCCGAGCCGCCGCGGTAGCGCTTCCACCAGGCCATCTCCCGTTGCAGCGCGGTGCGGCGCAGGACGGTCGGCAGGCGGCTGCCCGGCCGCGCGGCGAGGTCGGACACCGGACCGAACGGCAACCGGCGACCGGGTCCGCCGGTCACGGGAACGGCGAACGCCCAGCTGCGGTGCGTGGGGTCGCCGACGGAGGTGGCGGCGACGACCTCGTCCGGCCCCGCCCAGCCCAGCACGGTGGCGCCGGGCGGCCCCCAGTGGGTGAGGCGGGTGACGCCGCCGCCGTCGAGCGCGCTGACGTACACCTCGGGGCCGCCGTCGCGCTGCGACGCCCACGCGACGCGGGTGCCGTCGGGCGAGATGCGGGGGGTGGCGGCGGGAACGTCGTCGTTGGTGACGCGGTAGGCGCGGCCGCCGGTGACGGGAGCGGTCCAGACGTCGTCCTCGGCGACGAAGACGAGTGAGTCGCCGTGCAGATGGGGGAAACGGAGGTAGCTGCGCGTCACTGGGCGACCCTAGTGGCCCGATCACCGCCCCCTGACTGGGCCCATACCACGTCGCGTGCAGGATGGTGACCATGGGTGGCTACCTCGCACGGCGCGCGGCCGCGGTGGCCGCCGCCTGCGCAGTGATCGTTTCGGGGGCGGCGTGCGGGGCGAGCAACGGCCGGTCGACGGTGCCGTCGGTGGCTCCCTCTCCGGCGCCCGTGGCGCGCACCGGGATCCCGACGCTGCGCGTCGACACGGTCGCGCGCGGCCTGACGCGGGTGTCCGACCTCGGGTTCCTGCCCGACGGCAAGATCCTGGTCACGCAGCTCGAGGGGCGCATGTCCGTGCTGAGCGGGTCCAGCCCCGGCGCCACGATCGCCCCGGTCGCCGCCGACCTCGGCGACGTGTGGGTGCGCGGCGACGCCGGCCTGCTGGGGCTCGCCATCCACGACGACTTCTCCACCACCCGCCGCTTCACCACCTGCCAGTCGCACGCCGACCGCGGCCAGCCCACGGACGTGCGGCTGGTCACGTGGGAGCTGTCGTCCGACGCCCGTTCGGCCCGGCGGGTGGTGGATCCGCTGGTCGGCGGGCTGCCGATCAGCAGCTCGACGGGCCTCCACGCCGGGTGCCGCCCGATGATCGCGAAGGACGGCGCGCTGCTCGTCGGCACGGGCGACTCGATGCGGGCCGGCGTGCCGCAGGACCTCGCCTCGCTCGGCGGGAAGGTGCTGCGCATCGACCTGGCCACGGGCAGCGCGCCGCTGGGCAACCCGTTCGCGACGGAGACGAACCCGGCCCTGCGGCTCGTGCTGACCTTCGGGCAGTCGAACGTGACGGGCCTGGCCGTCGAGCCGGTGACCGGCGCCGTGTACTCCGTCGACGCCGGTACGGGCCGTGAGGACGAGCTCAACAAGCTGGCGGCCGGGCAGAACTACGGCTGGGACCCGTCGAAGGGCGGGCTGCGCACCAGCGGCTACGACGTGACCACCCCGCCGACCGACCTGACCCGCTACCCGAAGGCCGTGGCCGCGACGTGGTCGTCCGGTGCGCCTGCGCCGGGCGTGTCCGGGGCGGCGTTCATCGAGGGACGTCAGTGGGGTGACTTCAACGGGCGCATCGCGGTGAGCACCACGGTCGGCCGCAAGCTGCTCGTCCTGCAGATCGGTCCCGACGGCAAGGTCGGCGACGTGCTCACCCCCGCTCCGCTCGACTCGGCGTTCGGGCAGCTCAGCGGCGTGCACGCAGGCCCGAACGGCGACCTGTTCGCGTTCACGGGCAACGGCACGGACGACAAGGTTCTCCGAATCACGCCCTCCTGACGAACGAACCGGACATACTGCCGCCATGCCCCGCCCGTGGTTCCTGCTCGGCGCCCTGCTCCTGGTGGCATGCGCGGCACCGCAGTCGGCGCCGACCGTGCCGGCTGCCGCCGGCTCAGCGGAGCTCGCGGTCGAGGTCGTCGCGGAGGGCTTCGAGAACCCGTGGGACATCGGCTTCCTGCCTGACGGGCAGGCCCTGGTGACCGAGCGCGGCGCACGGTTGTCGCTGCTGTCAGGGGCGCGGGTCACGCCGGTGCAGGCCGACCTGGCCGACGTGCAGGTGCGCGGCGAGGGTGGGCTGATGGGGCTGGTGGTGCACCCCGACTTCGCGCAGTCCCGCCGGTTCACCACCTGCCAGACCCATAACGGCCCCGACGGCAACGACATCCGGCTCGTCACGTGGCAGCTGTCGCCGGACGGCTCCTCCGCGGTGCGCGTGGTGGACCCGCTGGTCGGCGGGCTGCCGCTGAACCCGTCCGGCCGCCACTCCGGCTGTCGGCCCACGCTGGCCACCGACGGCAGCCTCCTGGTGGGCACCGGCGACACCGCCCGCGGTGCGCTGCCCCAGGACCTGACCTCGCTGGGCGGGAAGATCCTGCGGGTCGACCTCGCGACGGGCGGACCGGCCCGCGGCAACCCGTTCCTGATGCGCGACGACCCGCGCACGCGGATCGTGCTGAGCTACGGGCACCGCAACGTGCAGGGCGTCGCCGTCCACCCCGACACCGGCCGCGCCTACTCGGCCGAGCACGGACCCGACGTCGACGACGAGGTGAACCGGGTCGTGCCCGGCGCCAACCACGGCTGGGACCCGGCGCAGGGCGGCACCGCCGCGGGCTACGACGAGTCGGTGCCCATGACCGACACCCGCCGGTTCCCGCAGGCGGAGCCCGCGGTGTGGGCGTCGGGCAGCCCGACGCTCGCCATCTCCGGGCTGTCGTTCCTCACCGGCCAGCAGTGGGGCGAGCTGGACGGCGCGCTCGCGGTGTGCGCGTTGAAGGGGCAGAGGTTGCTGATCATGACCTTGGCGGCGGACGGATCGGTCGCCACGGTCACCCAGCCGGCCGCCCTCGACGGCACGTACGGCCGGCTCCGCGCCGCGCGTCAGGGTCCCGACGGCGCGCTCTACGTCACCACGGACAACGGCGGCGGTGACAAGGTCCTGCGGATCACTCGCCGCGGGTGAGGGTGTCGCGCAGCGCGTCGAGTCGCCCGTCCCAGTCGCGGGTCAATGCGGCCAGGAACTGCTGCGCGACCAGCACGGGCGCCGACCGCAGGCGGTAGCGCACCCGGCGGCGCTCCCCCGGTTCCGCGGTGAGCATGCCGACCTCGGCGAGCAGCGCCAGGTGCTTGGCGATGGCCTGGCGGGTGATCGGCAGCCGGGCGGCCAGGTCGGTGGCGGTGGCCGGCCCGCTCGTGGCGAGCGAGGAGAGGATCGCGCGTCGCGTCGGGTCGGCGAGCGCGACGAACACCTGCTCGGCGACGGCCTCCGCCGACGCCTCCGACCACCCGCTGTCCGCCGCCATCACGCAGCCAGGTAAGCGACCAGCTCGCCCAGCTCGCGCGCCCAGCCCCGCGTGTTGCCGTCGAACGCGGCGTGGTGGGCCGCGTCGGGCATCTGGGCGAACCCGGTCTCGACGACCGTGAGCAGCGTGCCGGGTCCGTCCGCCTCGAGGGTGAACTCGACGTACGTGCGCCGCGGATCGTCGTCGTCGAGCCCGTAGAGGGGCCAGGTGAACCCGAACGCGACCGGCTCCTCGACGCGCTCCACGCGGAACGCCCGCGTGGCCCCGTCCGGCCAGCCCAGCTCACCCGCACCGCCGGGCCGCAGGTCGATCGTGGCCTTGTCACCGAACCACGCCGAGAGCCCTTCGGACGTGGTGAGCGCGGCCCACACGGCGGCGGGCGGCCGCGGGATCGTGACGGTGCGTTCGATGCGGTCGGGGAAGCCCATACCAGGATGGTATAGCAACTCGCAAGTTGCGCCTATCGCCCGTACCGCACGGCGGCGCGCTCCCGCGCCTTCGCCGCCTCCACCTCGCGGTCCTTCGGCGGGGCGGTGGTGACGAGCGAGTCGAGCAGTTCGCGCGTCGCGGCCTCGACGGCGTCGACGGCGCGTTCGAACGCGGCCTCGTTGGCCTGCGACGGGCGCGTGGAGCCGCTCACCTTGCGGACGTACTGGAGCGCGGCAGCGCGCACCTCGTCCTCGGTGGCGGGTGGTTCGAAGTTGTGGAGGGTGCGGATGTTGCGGCACATGCCCTCGATCGTGCCGCAAAGGCCCGGCCCGCGTCAGTCGCCGGGATCGACTCCGGTCAGCGGCGCGACCGACAGCATCAGCTTCGTGACGTGGAACGCCTCGGCGTAGCGCGCCCGGCACTGGACACCGCGGGCGCGGGCGATGCCGCCGAACGCCTCGGCGTCGAACCAGCTGCGGTCGCGCTGTGAGCCGTAGTGCTCGTGCAGCTTGGTGATCTTCTCCCGCAGCACCGGCTCGGCCAGCGGTAGGAACACGTTGGCCCGGCCGAGGTCGCCGTCCCAGGTGAGCAGCTCGTAGCCGAGGGTCAGGTGGTCGCGGAACACCGTGGGCACGAGCTCCGCGAGCACCTGGTGGTCGGGGTGGGTGTCGCCGGGCGCCGGCGCGAAGATCACGTCGGGGTCGACGTGCGCGCGCAGCTCCTCCAGCACCAGCTTCGCCCGCTCCCAGCGCACGGGCAGCCGCCCGTCCGGCAGGTCCAGCACGGACATCTCCAGGCGCGCCCCGGGGCAGAAGGCGGTGAGCGCCGAGCGCTCCTCCTCCTCGCGCAGCGACCCGCCACCGGTCAGCACGATCGCGGACACGGCGACGCCGGGGTGCGCCCGGCACAGCTCCAGCAGCGCACCGCCGGCACCGATGGCGATGTCGTCACAGTGGGCACCGAGCAGCAGGATCCGATCCACCCGCTCGGGAACGAGGGTCAGCACCTGCGTGGCCGATGCGCTGTGTACACAGCGTCATTCTTCCATGCAGATCGTCGACCACACCCACACGAGGGGTGGTGATGGTTGCGCCGGTCAGTCCGACGTGCGCAGGCGCGCCAGTCGGGTCGGCGTCGGCCAGCGGACGTCGTGCACCCAGCCGAACTTCTCGAAGATCCAGATCAGCCGCGCGGAGATGTCGATCTGGCCGCGCAGCACGCCGTGCCGGGCGCACGTCGGGTCGGCGTGGTGCAGGTTGTGCCAGGACTCGCCCATCGACAGGATCGCCAGCGGCCAGAAGTTGACCGACCGGTCCCGCGACTTGAACGGCCGCTCACCCCACATGTGGCAGACCGAGTTGATCGACCACGTGACGTGGTTGCACACGGCCAGGCGCACCAGCCCGCCCCAGAAGAACCCCGTCACGACGCCCTGCCACGACCACGTGATCAGGCCGCCGAGCACCGCGGGCGCCACCAGGCTCACCGTGACCCACAGCCCGAACGTGCGCGCCACCTTCACGATCGCCGAATCCGCGAGCAGGTCGGGGATGAAGCGCTTGTGGTTGGTCTCGTCCCGGTCGAAGAACCAGCCCATGTGGGCGTGCAGGAAACCCTTCGCGACGGCCAGCGGCGACGTGCCGTGCAGCCACGGCGAGTGCGGATCGCCCTCGCGGTCGGAGAACGCGTGATGGCGGCGGTGGTCGGCCACCCAGTTGAGGACGTTCCCCTGGATGGCGAGCGAGCCCGAGATCGCCATCGCCACCCGCAGCCACTTCTTCGCCTTGAACGACTTGTGCGTGAAGTGCCGGTGGAAGCCGACCGTGATGCCCAGGATCGCCGGCACGTAGAACACCACCATCAGGGCGAGGTCCTGCCAGCCCACGCCCCAGCCCCACACCAGCGGGATCGCTGCGACCAGCGCGACCATCGGGACCGCCACGAACAGGTAGATGATCACGTGCTGCGTGGTGGTGCGGCGGCCGGAGATCACCGGGCTCGGCCCTCCCAGGAGCGGGTCGGGATGCACCACGGCCTCGGACGGCGATGCGGACATCGAGCTCCTTCGACGGGGAGAGGGCCTCGGTCGCGCCGAGGTTAGGCGATCCTGGCCGACCCGCGCACCCCTGCCGGGCGAACATCGGGCAAATCACCCGCGCTGCGCGGGGATACGCGCGCGACCCCCGCGCAGGCCGCATGCCAGGATGGAGGCCAGTCCGCCGTGGTGTAATGGCAGCACCTCAGATTTTGGTTCTGATGGTCCAGGTTCGAATCCTGGCGGCGGAGCACTGGTTGGGCCGCGCGGCGGCAGGCCGTGGATCAACCCCCGTTGCAGCCCGGCGGTGGAGCGGTGTTCGGCGGTCCGCGGTGATCAAGGGCAAACTGT
The DNA here is from genome assembly GCF_050936315.1 of Pseudonocardia sp. CA-107938. Classification (NCBI taxonomy): domain Bacteria; kingdom Bacillati; phylum Actinomycetota; class Actinomycetes; order Pseudonocardiales; family Pseudonocardiaceae; genus Pseudonocardia; species Pseudonocardia sp. CA-107938. The sequence continues at coordinate 962,839 of NZ_JBNJNA010000001.1, forward strand.
CGCTAGTGGATCTTGAACGGCGACACTTTGCCCTTGATCACCACACCCGAGCCCCAGCCGCGCCACCGGTCCGCACAAGGTGATCGAGGCTGCGACTTTCGTCGGCAGCGCCGGAAGCACCACTTCCGCGAGGGTTGGCGGCATGACCGACACGACGAGGAACGTCATCGCCGTCGCCGACTACATCGGCTGCACCGCGGCCGAGCTGGCCGCGAAGCGCCGCGGTGACCGCATCGCGGCCGGCGTGGACCAGAAGGTGCTCTTCCACCGCCGCGGGCGGATCACCCTCACATCCGGCCGGTTGCTGCTCGAAGGCTGGGGCGACGAGGACCTGGTTCTGCAGCCGGCCGACGTGACGGCCGTGGAGAACCGCTTCACCGATCTGTACGGGCGGTTCATCGGCGGTCTGCTGAACGCGGGGAAGCCGTTGATCCTCACCACGCCGGTCGGCGAGATCTACCTGATGATCGACCACCGGACGTTCATGGAGACCACCGACAACCGCCGCTGGACGATGTTGATCAACGCGTGGCGCCGCGGTTGACCCCGGACAGCCCGCGGGGCGGGCCCGCACTCGCGGACCCGCCCCGTCGGACGTGTGAAGCTGCCCGGCTCAGCGACCGTTGGGTCGCGGCTGCGGCGGCGCGGGCGGACGCCCGTTACCGGTGCACATCATCTACCTTCCTCGCTTCCCGTCCGACCGATCACTGTTCGAGACCGGCTTCAAGCGTGATGGTGGTGCCGGTGAGCGCCTTGCTCACCGGGCAGGCCGCCTTGGCGGCTTCCGCGGCCTGGCGGAACGCGGCCTCGTCGAGACCGTCGACCTCCCCGCGGACGGTCAGCGCGATCCCCGTGATGGCGAACCCGCCTGCGGGGTCGGGGCCGAGAGTGACCTCGGCCGTGACGTCGAGGGCTTGCGGCGTGCCGCCGGCTTCGGCGATGAGGGCCGAGAGCTGCATGGCGTAGCACGACGAGTGCGCGGCCGCGATCAGCTCCTCGGGGCTGGTGGTGCCGTCGGCGTCGTCGGCCGCCCGCTTGGGGAAGCTGACGTCGTAGGTGCCGACCCCGCTGCTGCTGAGCTCGACCTGCCCGGAGCCCTCCTGCAGGCTGCCGTTCCAGGCCGTGCGGGCCGTGCGTGTGGGCACGTGTCCTCCTCACCAACTCGTCTGTGTCGTACAACCCGTATGACGTACGGACCGTGCCACGGGATACGTGGTAAGAGCCGACTGAACAATGATCGACGGCAAACGGTCGCGAACTGCCGTTCGGCCGCAGCTGTCCACCCGTCCGGGTGAACCGCCCAGCGGTCCCCGGACGGCGGTTGACCCGACACGTTCCGTCGCCTGATCTTTACAACGAGTGATGATCAGTGGTGGTTACGCGCCGTCCGGCCGTCGGAGGCGAACGACGTAGGATCGCCGGGTCCACCGCAGCCAGCCCAGGGAGAGGCCGCCATGCCCCACCCGACCGCCGCTGATCCCGCAGCCCAGGAGCACGTCCGACCGGCTGCCGTGATCGTTCTCGCCGCGGGCGAGGGCACGCGGATGCGCTCGTCGACGCCGAAGGTGCTGCACCGGCTCGGTGGCCGGAGCCTGCTGGGGCACGCGGTGCACGCGGCCGCGGGCCTCCACCCTGAGCACCTCGTGGTCGTCGTCGGGCACGGCGCCGACCGCGTCCGGGCCGAGCTGGATCTGCTGTCCGCCGAGCTGGAGCGACCGGTCGTCGCAGCCGTGCAGGACAAGCAGCTGGGCACCGGGCACGCCGTCGGCTGCGGGCTGGAGGTGCTGCCGACCGACCTCACCGGCCCGGTCGTGGTGACCTACGGCGACACCCCGCTGCTCGGCACCGCGACGCTCGCCGGACTGATCGGCGACGACCCGGTGTCGGTGCTGACCACCGATCTCGCCGAACCCACCGGCTACGGCCGCATCGTGCGCGCCGCCGACGACGCCGTCACCGCGATCGTCGAGCAGGCCGACGCCACTGCCGAGCAGCGCGCCATCACCGAGATCAACGCCGGCGTCTACGCCTTCGACGCCGCGTTCCTGCGCTCCGGGCTGGGCCGGCTCGACACGGCGAACGCGCAGGGCGAGCTGTACCTGACCGACCTGGTGGCGATCGCCGCCGCCGACGGCCGCCCCGCCCGCGGGGTCCGCTGCGCCGACGCGTGGCAGGCGCAGGGCGTCAACGACCGCGTCCAGCTCGCCGCCATGCGGGCGGAGCTGAACCGGCGCCTGCTCGACGACTGGATGCGCGCCGGCGTCACCGTGATCGACCCGGCCACCACCTGGGTGGACGTGCAGGTCGTGCTCGGGCAGGACGTCGTGCTGCATCCGGGCACGCAGCTGCTCGGGGCCACCACGGTCGGGGCGGACGCCGAGATCGGCCCGGACACCACGCTCACCGCGTGCACCGTCGAGGAGGGCGCGACGGTCGTGCGCACCCACGGCAGCGAGTCGGTGATCGGGCCGGGTGCGTCCGTGGGCCCGTTCGCGTACCTGCGGCCCGGCACGCGGCTCGCCGCGAAGGGCAAGATCGGCACCTTCGTCGAGGTCAAGAACGCCGAGATCGGCACCGGCAGCAAGGTGCCGCACCTCACCTACGTCGGCGACGCGACGATCGGCGAGTACTCCAACATCGGCGCGTCGTCGGTGTTCGTGAACTACGACGGGGTCACCAAGCGCCGCAGCACGATCGGCTCGCACGTGCGCACCGGCTCGGACAACACGTTCGTCGCGCCGATCACGATCGGCGACGGCGCGTACACGGGTGCCGGCACGGTCGTCCGCGAGGACGTACCGCCCGGCGCACTCGCGGTGTCGTCCGGGCCACAACGCAACGTCGCAGGTTGGGTCGAACGCAAACGGCCTGGTACACCGGCTGCGGACGCAGCGAAGCGCGCCGCGTCGACCGAGGAGGCCTGAGCTCTTGAGTGCGATGTCGGCAACCGCGAAGAAGAACCTGATGCTCTTCGGGGGCCGAGCGCATCCCGAGCTGGCCGAGCAGGTCGCGAAGCACCTCGACGTCACGGTGACGCCGCAGTCGGCGTACTCCTTCGCCAACGGCGAGATCTTCGTGCGGTTCGAGGAGTCGGTGCGCGGCTGCGACGCCTTCGTCGTGCAGTCGCACTCGGCGCCGATCAACGACCAGATCATGGAGCACCTGATCATGGTCGACGCGCTGAAACGGGCGTCGGCCAAGCGGATCACCGTGGTCATGCCGTTCTGGGGCTACGCGCGCCAGGACAAGAAGCACCGCGGCCGCGAACCGATTTCCGCCCGCCTGGTCGCCGACATGTTCAAGGTGGCCGGCGCCGACCGGATCATGACCGTCGACCTGCACACCGCCCAGATCCAGGGCTTCTTCGACGGCCCCGTCGACCACCTCTTCGCGCTGCCCGTGCTCTCCGAGCACATCAAGCGCACCTACGCCGACGCGCAGCTCGCCGTCGTCTCCCCCGACTCGGGGCGGGTGCGCCTCGCCGAGCGCTGGGCCGAGACCCTCGGCGGCACGCCGCTGGCGTTCATCCACAAGACGCGCGACCCGATGAAGCCCAACGAGGCCGTCGCGAACCGCGTCGTCGGCGAGATCCAGGGCCGCACGTGCGTGGTCATCGACGACATGATCGACACCGGCGGCACGGTGGCGAAGGCCGTCGAGGCGCTGCTGGAGCAGGGCGCGGCCGACGTGATCGTCGCCGCCACCCACGGCGTCCTGTCCGGCCCGGCCACCGAGCGCCTGGCCAACTGCGGCGCCCGCGAGGTGGTCTTCACCGACACCCTGCCCATCCCCGACGAGAAGCGCTTCCCGACGATGACGGTGCTCTCGATCGCCCCGCTGCTGGCCCGCGCCATCCACGAGGTCTTCGACGACGGCTCGGTCACCAGCCTCTTCGACGGCAACGCCTGATCACACCGGAGCCGACCAGCCGTCCTCGCGGTAGGCGATGCAGTCCATCTCCACCGCGGCGCCGAGGGCGAGCGCGGTGGTGCCGGTCGTGATGCGGGCGGGCGGGTCGTCGCCGACGAACTCCAGGTAGGCCTCGTTCATCGCGGCGAAGTCGGCCATGTCGGTCAGGTGGACGTTCACCTTGACGACGTCGGCGAACGTCCCGCCGCAGCCCGCGATGATGCGGGCGAGGTTCTCCAGCGTCCGGGTGGTCTCGGCCCGGATGCCGCCCTCGACGAGCTGCAGCTCCGCGTCGGCGCCGAGCATCCCGGAGACGTGCAGGTGCTGCCCGGCGATCACCGCGTGGGAGAACGCGGGCAGCCGCCCGACACCGTCGATGTTGACCCGCTGGGCGCCCATGCGCGGATCGTAGGGCTCAGGTCGGGAGCGTGGCGGTGACCGCCACCGCGTCGTAGCGCATCGCGAACGCGCCGCCCGCGTCGTCGACGGCGGCGCCGAGCCCGTCCAGCAGCTCGGCGAGCCGGTCCGGCGCGAGCCGACCGTGGCCGCCGTGGGTGGGCACCACGTCGAGCCACTCGGCGCGCGTGTACGTGATCTCGTGGTGCGCCCGCCAGCGCTCGGGTGTGCCGAACCCGGCCCCGACCAGCGCGTCCTCCACCGGGCCGAACCCGGCCTCGTACACCGCCAGCATCGACCCGCCGTAGGCGGGCAGCTCCGGCAGCACCCGCTGGTAGACGGCGGCGAACGCCGCAGTCAGGTCCGGTGGCGGCTGGGCGACGTTCCAGAACAGGGCGATCCGCCCACCCGGCCGCAGCACCCGCGCGGCCTGCGCCGCGCCGCGCACCGGGTCGACCCAGTGCCACGCCTGCCCGGAGACGACGGCGTCGAACGTGCGGCCGGCCGGGTCCCACTCCTCGAACGCGCCGACCTCGACGGCCAGTCCGCTGCGCCGGGCCGGCCCGACCATCCGCTCGTCGACGTCGAGGCCGAGCACGCGCGCGCCGGCCGCGCGGAGCTGGCGTGCGGAGATGCCGGTGCCGCAGCCGACGTCGAGCACGTCGGGGCCGGGACTCGCGGCGACGATCCGCTCGATGAGCTGCTGCGGGTAGGCGGGGCGAGCGCGGTCGTAGCGCTCGGCGTCGGTGCCGAAGGATTCGGCGACGTCGCGGCGCTCATGCGCAGGAGTGGGCATGCGCCCACTCTAGTGGGCGCGCGCCCACTCGGGTGCGACGTAGGGTTCCCCCGTGCCGACCGGGGTGAGCCTGCGCGACGCCCGCGAGCAGTTGCTCGCCGCCGCCGAACGCGTGCTGCTGCACGGCGGGCCGGCCGCGCTCACCACGCGGGCGATCACCAGGGAGGCCGGCTGCGCGAAAGGGGTGCTGCACCGGCACTTCACCGATCTCGACGACCTGCTCGTGGCACTCGTCCAGGACCGCATCGCCCGCCTGGACCGGCAGGCCGCGATCCTCCGCGCGGGTCGCGATCCGGTGGTGCCGACCGTCGCCGCAGCGCTGACCGAACTCTTCGGCTCGGTAGCCCTCCACGTCGTCGGCCTGATCATCGCCAGGGACGGCCTGCGGGCCCGGCTGCGCGCGATCTCCCCGAAGGGGGTGCCGCTGCTGACGGAGGCCGCGGCGATGCTCAGCGGCTACCTGGCTGCCGAGCGCGACCTGGGCCGGATCGAGCGCAGCGCCGATCCCGACACGCTCGCGATGACGCTGATCGGCACCGTCCACCTGGCCTTCGCCGGCCGGGACGGCGAGCTGCCGCCGCCCGCGGACGTCGAACGGCTGGTGGCGGGCGTGCTGGCCGGGAGCCTTCCGTAGTTCCGCGCTGGGTCGGCCTGCCGCTGCCGGGCAGGGTGTCGATCATGCGCACCGACTCCCCGCAGCCCTACGACGACGGCCTGTACGGGCTGCTCACGCTCTTCGTCGGCGGCGTCGCGCTCAGCATCGTGGTGGCGCACGCCGGCGCGCCCGCCCTGCTGGTCGGCTTCCCTGCGGTGCTCGCGCTCGCGGTGGCGCTGGAGGCGCTCGGGCGCCGGCAGGACCCGGCCCGCAGGTAGCCCAGGCCGCCCGGTCCAGTCCGTGAGGCGTCACGTAAACTCGTCGACAGTTCCGCGGCGAGGGCGGGCGGCACTTCAGCCCGCCGTGATCGACGTGAGGCCAGCTCCACCGGTCCTCGTCGCGTGTGCAGACACCACCGAGAGTCGACCGAGGAGTTCCCCCGTGTCCGAGGCACGCATCGCAGCCGAGACCCGCACGGAGTTCGGCAAGGGCGCCGCCCGCCGCACCCGCCGTGCCGGCAAGATCCCCGCCGTCCTGTACGGGCACGGCACCGAGCCGCAGCACGTCGCGCTGCCGTCGATCGAGTTCGCGCGCGTCGTGCGCGAGCAGGGCCGCAACGCCGTGCTCACCCTCGACATCGACGGCAAGCCGCAGCTCGCGCTCACCAAGACCGTCGTGGTGCACCCGGTCCGCCCGTACATCGAGCACGTCGACCTGCTCGTCATCAAGCGCGGCGAGAAGGTCGAGGTCCAGGTCCAGGTCGTCGTCACGGGCGACGCCGCGCCGGGCACGCTCGTCACGCAGGAGCTCAACCTGCTCGACGTCGAGGCCGACGTCTCGTCGATCCCCGAGTCCGTCGAGGTCTCCGTCGAGGGCGCCACGGCCGGCACCCAGTTCCTCGCCGGCCAGCTGCCCCTGCCCGCGGGCGCCACGCTGAAGGGCGACCCCGAGCAGCTCGTCGTCAACGTCGTGGGCGCGCCGACCGAGGCCGACCTCGAGGCCGAGCTCGACACCGAGGGCGCCGGCGTGGTCGAGGACGCCCCGCAGGCCGACTCCGAGGAGGGCGCCGGGGCGTCCGACTCCGCCGAGTCCGGCTCCTCCGAGGAGTGAGCGCGCTGCCGGGCCCGGCACTCGTGGTCGGGCTCGGCAACCCCGGCCCGGAGTACGCGGGCACCCGTCACAACGTCGGCTTCCGGGTGGTCGAGCTCCTCGCCGCCCGCGCCGGCGGCGGCAAGTTCAGCCGGCACCGCAAGGCCAACGCCGACGTGCTCGAAGGCCGGCTCGGTGAGCGCCGCGTGGTGCTCGCCAAGCCGCGCACGTACATGAACGTCTCCGGCGGCCCGGTCGCCGGGCTCCTCCAGTACTACTCCGTCCCGCTCGCCGACCTCGTCGTCGTGCACGACGAGCTGGACATCGACTTCGGTGTCATCCGACTCAAGCGCGGCGGCGGCGAGGGCGGGCACAACGGGCTCCGCTCGATCAGCGCGTCCGTCGGGTCGAAGGACTACCTGCGCGTCCGATTCGGCATCGGACGCCCGCCCGGCCGGCAGGACCCCGCCGACTTCGTCCTCAAGCGCTTCTCCGCCGTCGAGGCCAAGGAGCTGGACTTCGCCGTCGACCTCGCCGCCGACGCCACCGAGTCGCTGCTGGCCGACGGGCTGGAGCCGGCGCAGAACAAGTTCCACGCGCTGTCGGGCTGAGGTCTCGGCTGGGGTTGCTCGTTGATCATGGGCAAAACGCTGCTTGCCGATCTTGAACAGCAACGTTTTGCCCATGATCAACCTCGCAGGCGGCGGGCGGCTCCGGCGAGCTCCGCCACGCTGCACGGCCACAGCGGCGCCGGACGGCCGTTGCCCCCGCACACCGCGCACCGCCCGTCCGGTCCGGCGACGTGCGCGGCCAGCAGCCGCTCCACCACCCCCGGCCACCCCGCCACGATCGCCACTGCCTCGTCGAGCGATCCGCCCACCTCTGCTGCCATGCAGCAGTACGGTCCACACGGGACGGCACGCACGGTCGCGCGTTTCCGGGATCCCGGAACCGCGCTCCCGGATGTGACCATGTGCCACCGGCCGGACACTGGGGGGTACGTGCGCAACGGGACGCTCGTCCGCAAGCGGATGCTCGGACGACGGCTGCGGCGACTGCGCGAAGAAGCCGGGCTCACCCTGGAGGCCGCCGCGCCGGCACTGGACTGGTCCACCAGCACCCTCTCCCGCATCGAGACCGGCCAACAGGCGCCCAGCGTGCACAGCATCCGCAGCATGCTCGACCTCTACGGCGCCGGCGGGCCCATCTGGGACGAGCTGGTCACCCTCACCCGGCAGGTGCGGCAACGGGGCTGGTGGCGGGCCTACGGGCTGGGCGACGACAGCTACGTCGGGTTCGAGACCGAGGCCACCAGCGTCCTGGACTACACGATCGACTACATCCCCGGATTGCTGCAGACCGCCGACTACAGCCGGGCATTGTTCGCGGCTTCGATCGCGAATCGCTCCGCCGCGGAGATCACGAACGCGGTTTCGGTCCGCATGATTCGGCAGGAACGGTTGTCCTCCCCCGATCATCCGCTTGAACTGACCGCGATCGTCGACGAGTCAGCCCTCTACCGGCGTGTGGGCGGGACCGCGGTCCTCGAAGACCAGTTGCGGCACCTGATCAATATGGCCGGCCTGCGTGCGGTGACCTTGCAGGTACTGCCGATGGCCACCGGAGCGCGGGCCGCGATGGGATCCGGCCTCATGGTGCTGAGCTTCGGCGAGTTGGGCGAGCCGGACATGGTGTACATCGAGCACGCACTGGGTGCCACGCACACGGGGAAAGGGAACGCTGCGGCTGCTAAACTGATGTTCGACCGGCTGCGGTCCGACGCACTGTCCCCGGCCGATTCGGTGGCTCTGATTCAGCGACTGGTCGAGCGGTAGCCGGGCCGTGCGAGACGAACGGGAGCCGCCGTGGACGACAGTGCGCTCGACTGGCGCAAGAGCACCTTCAGCGGCAACAACGGGGGCGGCTGCGTCGAGTTCGCCCGCCTCCCCGACGGCGGGGTCGCCATCCGCGACACCAAAGACCGCACCCAACCCGCCCTCCGCTACACCGCAGCCGAGTGGACCGCCTTCCTGGCCGGCGTGCGGGCCGGCGAGTTCGACCTCACTTGAGCCGAGGGGAGCTGCCGTGGACGACACTGCGCTCGACTGGCGCAAGAGTTCCTTCAGCGGCAACGGCGGCAACGGCTGCGTCGAGTTCGCCCGCCTCCCCGACGGCGGGGTGGCCATCCGCGACACGAAGGACCGCACCCAACCCGCCCTCCGCTACACCGCAGCCGAGTGGACCGCCTTCCTGGCCGGCGTCCGAGCGGGCGAGTTCGACCTGACCTGACCGCTCCCCGAACGTGTTCGGGGGGTCGCGCTGCCGGCGCCGCTGTGACCCCCGACAATGTGCGGATGGCCGGTTACGACGACCAGACCAAGCGCCTCGGCGACGGCGGGCGCCCCGCGGCAACGCCGCAGATCAACGTGGCGAAGCTGTGGTCGGGCGGTGTGGCCACGGCGGTGGTCGCGGCGCTGATCGGCCTGGTCGGGGTGCTGGTGGTGCGGGTGCTGCTGCAGACGGTGCCGGGTGCCCGCAACGCCCCGGACTTCGACAACTCCGGCGCCATCGTGATCTGCTCGATGGCCGCGATCGCCGCGCTGATCGCCACCGGGCTGGCGCACCTGCTGCTGCTCGGCACGCCGCGCCCGCTGGCCTACCTGGGCTGGATCGTCGGGCTGTTGACGGCGATCGCGGTGGTGTGGCCGTTCCTGTCGAGCCGGCAGATCCTCGCGTCGGTGGCGCTGGCGGTGATCCACCTGGTCATCGGGCTGGCGATCGGCAGCCTCGTGACGGGCGCCGCCGCGGCGGCGACCCGCCGCCCCCCGCCCCGCCCGGCCTACGACGACCGGTACTGACTCCGACGTCACACACCGAGTGCGGTCCTCACACATGCCGCAACATGTGTGACGTCCCTACTCGCTGTGTGACGTCGAGCGGGCTGCCACCAGGTCGGCCGTGGCGGCGCGGCGCAGCTTGCCCGACGGCGTCTTCGGCAGGCTGCCCGGCCCGAGCACCACGACCTCCGCGGGCCGCACGCCGACCGCGGAGAACACCCGGCCGGTGACGTCCTTGCGGATCGCCGCCTCGGCGTCGGCGTCGCCCGCCTTCCGCGACTCGACGACCACGGCGAACGTCTCGCGCCGGCGCCCGTCACCGGCGGAGAGCCGGACGGCGACGGCGTTGCCGGCGCGCACGTCCGCAGCCTCGGCGGCGGCCCGCTCGATGTCGGTGGGGTAGATGTTGCGCCCACCCATGATGATCACGTCCTTGCGCCGGCCGCACACCACGACCTGCCCGTCGACGAGGTAGCCCTCGTCGCCGGTGTCGAGCCAGCCCTCGGCGTCCTGCGTGGCGACGGGCCCGTTCACGGTGAGGTAGCCGGGCGTGACGGACGGGCCGCGCAGCTGCAGGATGCCGACCTCGCGCTCACCGCGCACTGTGCCGTCGTCGGCGACCACCCGCACCTCGATGCCCGGGAGCGGCGGCCCCAGCTTCGGGAAGGTGCGTCCGGTTCCCGGCACGGCGCGGCGGTGCGCCTCGAGCTGTTCGGCGTCGATCTCGTCGACGTCGAGACCGGTGAACACCGGCGCGAACGCCACCCCGAGCGCGGTCTCGGCCATGCCGTACGCGGCCAGCACGGCCTCGGGGTGCAGCCCGAACCGCGCCCCCGCCTCGACGAAAGCCGCCACCGCGGTCGCATCGATCGGCTCGGCACCGTTGAGCGCGATGCGCAGGGTGGACAGGTCCAGGGGGCCGTCGGCGCGGGCGAGCTGGCGGGCCAGCACGGCGTAGGCGAAGTTGGGCGCCGCGGTGACGGTGCCGCCGTACTTCGAGATCAGCTCGGCCCACAGCAGCGGCCGGCCGAGGAAGTCGACGGGCGTGACCGTGATCAGCTCCAGGCCGGTGACCATCGGGACGGTCAGGAACCCGACCATGCCCATGTCGTGGAAGAGCGGCAGCCACGACACCATGCGGTCGTTGTCGACGTCGAGCTCCGCGGCCTCCATCATCGCCGTGATGTTGGCGTGCAGGTTGCCGTGGGTGATGCGCACGGCCTTCGGCTCGGCCGTCGACCCGCTCGTGAGCTGCAGCAGCGCCGTGTCGTCCGCACCGGCGACGGACGCGTCGGGCGTGATGGTGCCGGCGCCGGTCAGCTCGTCGAGCGTGCGGAACGCGATGCCGTGCTCGGCGAGCACCGGCGCCACCGCGTCGAAGGGCGCGCCCAGCAGCACCAGCTGCGCGTCGATCATCTTGAGGACCGCCAGCGTGTCCTCCGCCCAGGCCGCCAGGTCGGTGCGCGGGGTGGGCTGGTGCAGCATCGTCACGCTGCCGCCGGTCAGCCACACGGCCTGCGCGGCGGGGGCGATGGTGGCCGGTTCCCCGGCGAGCACGCCGACGGCGGCCCCGTGCACCAGCCCGGGCCGGTCGGCCGATCCGGCCTGCAGCGCGGCGGCCATGCCGAGCGCCGTCTCGTGCACCTCGGCCCACGTGCGGCGCACCGGCGCTTTGGGCTCGCCCGTGGTCATCCCACGGTCGGTGCGGACGGCCGCGTCGAGCAGCATGTCGAGGAACCGGGACATGGTCAGGAGCCTACGGGTCGAGGTGCGTCGTAGGCTCGGACCATGGCCCTCCGCGACGCCGTTTCGTCCGTTCTCGACGACGCCCGCACCGACCTCGAACGCCTGGTGCGCATCCCCAGCATCTGGGCCGATCCGGCGCACGCAGACGACACCCGGCGCAGCGCAGAGGCAGTCGCCGAGCTGGCCCGCGCGGCCGGCGCCGCCGACGTCTCGGTGATCTCGGCCGGCGGCGGCGCGCCCGCGGTCGTCGCGCACTGGCCGGCGCCCGAGGGCCAGCCGACCGTGCTGCTGTACGCCCACCACGACGTCCAGCCCACGGGTGGCGACGAGCTGTGGACCACCCCGCCGTTCGAGCCCGCCGAGCGCGACGGCCGCCTCTACGGCCGCGGCGCCGCGGACGACAAGGCCGGCGTCATGACCCACATCGCCACGCTGCGCGCCTACGACGGCCGCCCGCCGGTGGGGGTCACGCTGTTCATCGAGGGCGAGGAGGAGTCCGGCTCCCCCACGCTCACCACGCTGCTCGTCGAGCACCGCGAGGCGCTGGCCTGCGACGTCATCGTGATCGCCGACTCGTCCAACCCGTCGGTGGACGTCCCCGCGCTGACGACGAGCCTGCGCGGGCTGGTCGACGTGGTCGTCGAGGTGTCGATGCTGGAGCGCCCCGCGCACTCCGGGGTGTTCGGCGGCCCGCTGGGCGACGCGCTGACCGCGCTGTGCCACACCCTCGCCTCCCTGCACGACGAGTCCGGCGAGGTCGCCGTCCCCGGTCTGGTGCACGGCGAGGCACCCGCCGACGGGCCGGACATCTCCGAGGCCCAGCTGCGCTCCGACGCCGCCGTGCTCGACGGCGTGAAGCTGCTGGGTGACGGCACCGTGCTAGGCCGGATGGCGCACAAGCCCGCTGTCGCCGTCCTCGGCATCGACGCCCCGCGCGTCGCCGACGCGTCGAACGTGCTGCTCCCGCGGGCGCGCGCGTTCGTCAGCATGCGGCTCGCCCCTGGCGACGACGCGGCCAAGGCGCAGCTCGCGCTCAGCCGGCACCTCGAGGAGAACGTGCCGTGGGGTGCGCAGGTCACCGTCACCCCGGGCAGCGGCACGGCGGAGCCGTTCACGATCTCGACGGTCGGCGGGCCGTTCGACGTCGCCCGCGCGGCGTTCGCCGACGCCTACGGCAACGATGTCGTCGAGTACGGCATCGGCGGCTCGATCCCGTTCATCGCGGAGTTCGCGCGCGCCTTCCCGGGCGCGGCCGTGCTGGTCACCGGCGTCGGGGACCCGGCCAGCCGCTGGCACGGCATCGACGAGAGCCTGCACCTGGGCATGTTCGGGCGTGCGGTGCTGGCGGAGGCGCTGCTGCTGGAGGGTCTCGTCCGGTAACCAGCGACGTCACACACGGCTGGGCCCGTTCACACATGTCCGAACGTGTGTGAACGGGCCCAGCGATGTGTGACCTGCTCAGGCCGGCGCGGCCGTCCGCACGTGTTCGGCGACGAGCTCGGCCACCCGCTCCGGCCGGTCGATCGGCACGAACGTGCGCGCGCCGGGCACCCACTCGAGCCGCGCGCCCGGGATGTCGGCGGCGAGCCGACGCGCGAACGGTGGCTTGAAGAACGGGTCCGCGTCGCCCCACACCAGCAACGTCGCGGGCGCGGACCTGCGCAGGGCGGCGATCGCGCGCTGCGTCTCCCGGACGGTGATGCCGCGCAGCACCTTGCCGACGTCGTGGCGCACCCCGGCATCGCTCGCGTGGGCCGTCCAACCCGCGTAGAGGTCGGCCGGGATCCGGCCGGTGACCAGCACGTCGAACGATGCCTTCGCCACCCGGGTGTGGATCAGCTTCGCGGTCAGCCACAACGCACCCGGGATCCGCGGCAGCAGCTGCACCGGCCGGAAGGCGGGCGGGAGGAAGTTGTCGTAGGCGTCGCAGTTGGTGAGCACGAGCCGGGCCAGCCGCTTCGAGTGGTCGGCGGCGGTGATCTGGCAGAGGGCGCCGCCGGTGTCGTTGCCGACGAGCGTGACGTCCTGCAGGTCGAGCGCATCGAGGAACTCGGCGATGTGCGCGGCGAGACCCGCGGGCGAGAGGTCGGCGTCGGGGCGCATCGCCTCGCGGTGCGACCCGAGCGGGAGGTCCGGCACCAGCACGCGGTGCTCGCGCGCCAGCAGGGGCGCGACGCCGTCCCACAGCGTGCCGTTCACGAGCAGGCCGTGGATCAGCACGACGACCGGCCCGGACCCGGCATCGGTGTAGTGGACAGGACCTCGGGAGAGCTGGACGACCGGCATCACGTCCTCCTTTCACATACAACCTGTATGTGACGGCCACGCTAACATACAGCCTGTATGTCGACCAGGGACGCCCGCGCCGAGGAGACCCGCCGCGCGCTGCTGCGCGTCGCGCGGGACCTGTTCACGACCCGCGGCTACGCGGCCGTCGGCACGGAGGAGATCGTCACGGCGGCCGGCGTCACCCGCGGCGCCCTCTACCACCACTTCCGCGACAAGCAGGAGCTCTTCCGCGCAGTCCACGAGGAGCTGGAGGCGGAGATCGTCGCGCGGACCGCGGCCGCCGTCGCCGGCATCACCGACTTCGCCGAGCTCATCCCCCGCGGTATCGGCGCCTTCCTCGACTGCTGCACCGATCCGCGCACCGCGCGCGTCACGCTCGTCGACGCGCCCACCGTGCTGGGCTGGGCGACCTGGCGAGAGATCGACCAGCGGCACGGCCTCGGCCTGCTCGAGGCCACCATGGCGGGCGCCATGGACGCCGGGCTGATCCCGCGCCAGGACGTGCGCACGCTCGCCCACCTGCTGCTCGGAGCGCTCGGCGAGGCCGCGCTGATGATCGCGAACGATCCCGACCCCGCAGCCGCTCGGCTACGTGTGGAGCCCGCGCTGGTGGCGCTGGTCGGCAACCTGCGCGCTTAGCGCTCCACGAGGAGGTGCAAGGCCTCCCGCAGACGCCGGGCGTCGTCGGCCGCCAGCGGTTCGAGGAACCGGTCCTCGACCTCCTCGGTGACCCGAGCGCCCTCCCGCAGCACCCGCTCGCCCTGCTCGGTGACGAGCCGCTTGCGCCGGTCGCCCGGGGCGACCTCGCGGCGCACCAGGCCCTGCTCCTCCAGCTCGTCGACCAGCGCGACCATCGTCGTCCGGTCGATCCCCAGCTGTGCCGCCCCGTCCTGCTGGGACAGCGGCGGGCCGTCGGCGAACAGCGTCAGCAGCGCGACCTGCCGGCCCGTGACGCCCAGTGCCGCGTAGTGCGGCTCGGCCAGCTCGGCGAGCCGCGACTGGGCGTGCTTGAGCAGGTAGCCGAGGCGGCGGGTGACCGCGGACTGCCATGGCCACCTTCGGGCTCAAGCCACCCCAGCAGTTCGTCGGCATCGCCGCGCTCCGCGAGGTCTGGACGATCGCGGACGACGCCGGCTTCGACGGCTGCTGGGTCTTCGACCACCTCGCACCGATGGGCCCGGTCCGCGCCGGCGACGTCTTCGACGGCTGGACGCTCCTGGCCGCAATGGCGCAGGCGACCAGGCGCGTGCGGATCGGCTGCCTGGTCTCCGGCAACACCAACCGCCACCCCGGCACGCTCGCCAAGATCGCGGCAACGATCGACCACCTCTCCGGCGGCCGGCTCGACCTCGGCCTCGGCGCCGGCGGCGACGCCTACACCGACGCGATGATGGGCACCCCCACCCCGCCGGCCGGCGAGCGCGTGGAACGGCTCGCCGAGGCCCTCACCGTCCTCGATCTCCTGTGGACGCAGCCGGTCGTGGACTTCCGCGGCCGCCACTACACGCTGACCGGCGCGACCAGCGACCCGAAGCCGGTGCAGGCGAAGCTGCCGCTGTGGCTCGGCAGCAGCGGCGAGCGCCGCGGGCTGCGCGTGGTCGCCGAGCACGCCGACGTCTGGCTCAACGCCGCGCTCCCCGGCACCCCGATCACCGAGCTGCGCCGGCTCTCGGAGGTGCTGGACAAGCACTGCGCAGCGATCGGGCGCGACCCCGCGGAAATCGGCCGGGCCGTCCAGTTCCGCGTGCCTCACGACCCGGACGAGGCGCTCCGGCTCGCCGCGGACTACCGCCGGGCAGGGTTCCGTGAGCTGGTGCTGATGCCCGCCGGTGGGGACGACGTGGTGCGCGCGACCCACGAGGTCGCGGAGCTGCTGCCGCGCCTGCGCGATCTGGAGTGAACGCCGCCCCGGGGCCAGGCAGACTGTTGTCGTGCGGATCGGGCTGCTGGGCGCCGTCGAGGCGACCACCGGGGATGGGCGGGCGGTGCCTCTCGGGGGGCTCCGGCTGCGCGGGCTGCTCGCGCGCCTCGCCCTCGACGCCGGACGACCCGTCCCGTCCAGCACGCTCGTCGACGACCTGTGGGGCGGCGCGCCACCGGAGGACGCGGCGAACGCGCTGCAGGCGCTGGTGTCGCGGCTGCGCCGGGCGGTCGGCGCCGAGCACGTGGTGACCGATGCGCGCGGCTACCGGCTGGCGCTGTCGCCGGACGCCGTCGACGTCGGGCGGTTCGTGCAGCTCACCGGCAACGGCTCGCTCGACCAGGTGCGGGAGGGGCTGGCGCTGTGGCGCGGTCCGGCGCTGGCCGACATCGCCGAGCTGCCCTTCGCCGAGGCGGCCGCGGCCCGGTTAACCGACCGGCGGGCCGGCGCCGTGGAGCACGCCGCGACGCTCGCCCTCGAACGCGGCGACGGAGCCGGCGAGATCGAACGCCTCACCGCCCAGCTCGACGCCGCGCCGCTGCGCGAGACCACGGCCGCGCTGCTCGCCCGCTGCCTGCACGCCGCCGGCCGGCAGGCCGACGCGCTCGCCGTGCTCGACCGGACCCGGCACCTCCTGGTCGAGCAGCTCGGCGTCGACCCGGGCCCGGAGTGGGCCGCGGCCCGCCTCGCCGTCCTGCGCGACGAGCGCCCGCCGGGGCCCGTCCGTCCGCCGCAGCTGCCGTTGACCAGCTTCGTCGGGCGCGAGCGCGACGTCGAACGGCTGCGCGCCCTGCTGCCCAGCACGCGGCTGGTGACCCTGATCGGACCCGGCGGCGCGGGGAAGACCCGGCTGGCGGTGCAGCTGGCCGCCGAGTCCGGTGGCCGGGTCGCCGAGCTGGCCGCCCTCGGTGCGCCGGAGCAGTTGCCCGCCGCGCTGCTGTCCGCCGTCGGCAACGCCGAGATCGCCCTGCGCGGCCAGGACGATCCGGGCACCGACCTGACGTCGCGGCTCGTCACCCTGCTCGCCGGCCGGGACCTGCTGCTCGTCGTGGACAACTGCGAGCACCTCGTCGACGGGGTGGCGCAGCTCGTCGCGATGCTGCTGGCCGCGGCGCCGCGGCTGCGGGTGCTGGCCACGAGCCGGGAACCGCTCGGCGTGCCCGGCGAGGTGCTCCATCCCGTCTCCGCGCTCGCCGACGACGACGCGGTGCGGCTCTTCGCCGACCGGGCCGCGGCGGCGTCGCCCGCGTTCGCGCTCACCCCGGACGTCGAGAAGGCGGTGCGGGAGATCTGCCGCCGCCTCGACGGGCAGCCGCTGCCGATCGAGCTGGCCGCCGCCCGCACCCGCAGCCTGAGCCCGGCCGAGATCGCGGCCCGCCTGGACGACCGGTTCCGGCTGCTCACCAGCGGTGCCCGCACCGCGCTGCCGCGCCACCAGACGCTGCGCGCGGTGGTGGACTGGAGCTGGGACCTGCTCGGCGAGCCGGAACGCGCGGTGGCTCGCCGGCTCGCCGCCTTCGCCGGCAGTGCCGGTGCCGCAGCCGTCGACCGGGTGTGCTCCGCGCCGGGCGGGGTCGCCGCCGAGGACGTGTTCGAGCTGCTCGCCTCGCTCGTGGACCGTTCGCTGGTGGTGGCCGTACCGCAACCCGACGGCACCACGCGCTACCGCATGCTGGAGACGATCCGCGTCTACGCGGCGGAGAAGCTCGCCGAGTCCGGCGAGGAGGCCGCGGCCCGCGCCGCGCACGCCGCGTACGTCGTGGAGCTGGTGGAGGCGGCCGAGCCGCACCTGCGCGGCCGCGACCAGCTCACCTGGATCGAACGGCTGCAGGCCGAGGCCGACGAGATCGTCGTCGCACTGGACCGGGCGATCGCCGCGGCGGACACCGCGACCGCGCACCGGATCGTCGCCGGCATGGGGACCTGGTGGATCGTGCGCGGCATGATCGACGACGCCGCGCGCTGGGTCGACGCGGCAGCGCAGCTCGACGGCCCGGCGCCGCCCGAGGCGCAGGCGTTGACCCTGACGCTCGCCGGTCTCTCCGACATGGGCCGCAGCGATCTGACGTCCGCCAAGAAGACGTTCCAACGCGCACTCGGGATCGTCGAGGAGCTGCCGCGACCGTGGCACCCGATGATCGCCCTCCTCGGGCCCGCGTACGCCTACTACGCCGACGAGGACCCCGAGCCGCTGAGGCGCCTGGTGGAGGAGACGGACGACACGTGGCTGCGCGGGATGGCGCTGCTCGCGATGGTGCAGACCGCCGAGAACGAGGGCCGGCTCGACGAGCAGGTCCAGCTGCTGCGGCGCGCCCACACCGCCTTCCGCGAGATCGGCGAGCGCTTCGGCCTGGGCATGACGCTGCACTCGCTGGCCGAGCTGGAGGACCTCGCCGGCAACCACGAGGCGGCCGCCCGCACCTACGAGGAGGCCATCGCGCTCGCCACCGAGCTGGGCAACATCGACGATCTGCCGCAGTTCACTGTGCGCCGGGCGATGCTGGAGGCCCGCCGCGGCAACCCCGTCGTCGCTCGCGACCAGATCCGCGCCGTCGTGGCCGAGTACGGCAGCTGCGGCGACATCACCGGCCGCAGCGCCCAGATCGCACTGCTCGCCGAGGCCGAGCGCAGGGCCGGCGACATCCCCGCCGCCCGCGCCGCGATCGAGAAGGTCCGCGCCCAGGTGCTCGACACGCCGGCGGTCGCACCGCAGGTGCAGGCACTGATGGGCGTCGCGGAGCTCGGCATCGCCCTCGCCGTCGCCGATCTCCCTGGCGCTGCGGACGCCCTGCGCGCCGCCCTCGTCGGCGTCGAGGCGGCGCCGGACGGGCCGATCGCCGCTCTGGTGGCGGGCGCGGCAGCCCGGCTCGCGCTGGCGACCGGCGACGCCCAGGCGGCCGCCACCGCGATCGGCGTGTCCGTCCGCCGCCGCGGCGCCCCCGACCTCGGCGACGTGGAGACCGTAGCGACGCACACGGCGGTCGTGGCCGCGCTCGGCGAGCAGACGGAGGCCGCGATCGACGCCGGCCGCGCGCTCGACATCCCCGACGGGCTGGCCGTGCTGCGCGCGATCGCCGACTCGGCCGGCCCGGCTACCTGATCCCGCGCCGGGCAAGCAGGCCGGCGAGCACCACCGCCAGGATCTCGGGCAGCGCCTGCTGCACGTCGATGCGCATCGCGGTGAGATCGGGTCGAGCGGCGTAGGCCGCCTCCACGGCCGGTGGGGGCGTGGAGTGCACCCACAGCGCGTTCGCGGTCAGCACGGCCGTCTGCACGAACAGGGCGACGTCGTCGGAGGTGAGCTCGGGCAGGTGGGCGTGGACGATCGCGGTCACGCGCGCGAGCTGGACCGCCATGGCGTCCTTGAACGCGACCGCTGCCGACACGGAGATGTTGTGCTCGAGCACCGCCGCGGAGGCGCTGGACAGCTCGCACATCCGCGGTCGCGCGAGCAGTGACGCCGCGAGCGCGGCGGCGAACTGCTCGGCCCGCTGCACGACGGGCGCAGCCGGGTCGACGGCCGCAGCGAGCTCGCCCTCGATGGCGTCCACCCAGCCGGCGAGCTCGTCGGCGAGCAGGACGAGCAGGACCTCCTCGCGGGACTCGACGTAACGCAGCACGTTCGACTTGGCGAGCCCTACGCGGCGCGAGAGCTCGTTCAGGCTGATCTCCGCGACCGGCATCTCGGCGAGCATCTCGGCGGCCGTCGCGACGATCGTCGCCCTTCGTTGGGCGCGCTGGTCGGCGCTGCGCGCCCGCTGGAACGTCACCCGCCCATGTTACAGACCACCGGTCCCTTGTTAAAAGACCGCCGGTCCGCTAGCGTCGAATCAGCAACAGACCGTCGGTCTCTTCCAGGAGCAGCCATGTACATCGTCCCCAACCAGCGCGGGAAGCTCGCCGTCGTCACCGGAGCCAACAGCGGCACCGGCAAGGAGGCCGCCCGTCGGCTCGCCGCGGCCGGCGCCGAGGTCGTCCTCGCCGTCCGTACACCGGAGAAGGGCGAGGCCGCGGCCGCCGAGATCCGCGCCGCCCACCCGGACGCCGCTCTGCAGGTGCGCCGGATCGACCTCGCCGACCTGGCGTCCGTCGCAGCGTTCGCCGACGGGCTGGTCGCCGAGGGCCGCCCGATCGACCTGCTGCTCGCCAACGCCGGCGTGATGACCCCGCCCGAGCGCCTGACCACCGCCGACGGGTTCGAGCTGCAGTTCGGCAGCAACCACCTCGGCCACTTCGCTCTCGTCCAGCGGCTGCTGCCACTGGTGCTGGCTGCGCCCGCGCCGCGCGTGGTCACGATGAGCAGCACCGCGGCGAACTTCGGCCGCATCGACTTCGCCGACCTGCAGTGGGAGCGCCGCCGGTACCGCCCGCTCGGCACGTACGCCCAGTCCAAGCTGGCGAACCTGCTCACCGCCCGCCACCTCGACCGGATCGCGCGCGAGCGGGGTTGGAACCTCGTGAGCAACGCGGCCCACCCCGGCTACACGAGGACCAACCTGCAGACCGCCGGCGCCGCACTCGGCAGCGGTCGTCCGACCTGGATGAGCCGGGTGACCAGCATTCCGTTCCTGCCGTCGCAGGAGGTGGAGACGGGCGCCGAGCCGCTGCTCCTCGCCGCCACCGATCCCGCGGCCCGCTCCGGCGCCTACTACGGCCCGACCGGGATGCTCGAGATGGTCGGGCCGGCGGGCGAGGCGTCCGTGCCGCGCCGGGCCCGCGACCTCGACGCCGCCCGCCGGCTGTGGGCGGTGTCGGAGGAGCTGACGGGTACCCGCCTGCCAGCGTCGGTCTGACGCATCAGGTCCGGCGGCGGTACAGCGTCACCGCGAGCGGGGCGAAGACCGCCGTGATGACGGCCGCCGCGCCGAGGGCCGTGGTGGCCGGCCCGAGCACCGGACCGCCGGTCAGCAGGCCGCGCACCGCGTTCGTCACGGCGCTGACCGGGTTGACGTCGACGAACCAGCGCAGCCAGCCCGGCATCGTCTCGGCGGGCACGAACACGTTGCTGCCGAAGGTCAGCGGCAGGATCACCAGCACCGACAGGCCCTGCACCGAGCGCGGCTGGCCGACGACCAGCGCGAGCGCGGTGAACACCCAGCACAGCGCGAACGAGAACGCCATCACCAGAGCGAGGGCGGCGACCACCGACAGCGGATCGGTGCCGAACCGGAAGCCCAGCAGCAGACCCAGTGCCAGCATGATCACGCCGGACGTGAGGTAGCGCACCAGGTCCGCGCCGATCGCGCCGACCAGCGGGGCGGAGCGGGAGATCGGCAGGCTGCGGAAGCGGTCGAAGATGCCGGTGTGCAGGTCCTCGGCCAGCGCGACACCCGTGCCGACCGAGGCGAACACGACGGTCTGCACGAGCACACCGGGCAGGGCGAACTGCAGGTAGGTGGTGGTGTCGCCGGAGATCGCGCCGCCGAACACGTAGACGAACAGCAGCAGGAAGATCACCGGCTGCAGGGTCACGTCCAGCAGCGCTTCCGGCGAGTTGATCGTCTTGATCACGCCGCGCCAGGCGAGCGTCAGCCCGTGGCGCAGGGTGGAGGGCCCGGAGCGGGCCCGCTCCGGAGCCGCGGGTGGCACGGTCATGGGAGCTGGGATGGTGGCGGTCACGCCGCGACCTCCTCGGTGTCGTTGGCCGTGTGGCCGGTCAGGGTGAGGAACACGTCGTCCAGGCTGGGCAGGCGCAGGCCCAGCTCGGCGACGGCGATGAGCGAGCTCTCCAGGCGGCCGGCGACGGCGCTGAGCAGCTCCGGCCCGGCGCCGGCCAGCACGACCTCGCCGGACGGGGAGATCGACGGGGCGCGGCCGGCCAGCTCACCGACGATCGTGACGACGGCCGGCACGTCCACGCGGTCCATGGGCCGCACCTGCAGCTGGCGCCCACCGACCTCGGCCTTGAGCGACGCCGGCGTGCCGCGGGCGATGACCCGGCCCCGGTCGAGCACGACGAGGTCGTCGGCCAGCTGGTCGGCTTCTTCGAGGTACTGCGTGGTGAGCAGCACCGTGGTGCCGTCGGCGGCGAGGTCGCGCACGCTGTCGAGCACCTCGTTGCGGTGCCGCGGGTCCAGCCCGGTCGTCGGCTCGTCGAGGAACAGCACGTCGGGGCGGCCGATGAGGCTCGCGGCCAGGTCGAGCCGGCGCCGCATGCCGCCGGAGTAGGTGCGCACGCGCCGGCCCGCGGCCTCGGTGAGGCCGAACCGCTCGATCAGCTCGTCGGCCCGCGCACGGGCCTCGGCCCGCGACAGGTCCAGCAGCCGCGCGATCAGGATCAGGTTGTGGGTGCCGGTGAGCGCCTCGTCGACGGCGGCGTACTGGCCGGTCAGGCCGATCCGACGGCGCACGGCGTCCGGGTCGGAGACGACGTCGTGGCCGAACACGCTCGCCCGTCCGGCGTCGGGACGCAGGAGGGTGGCGAGCACGCGCACGGTCGTCGTCTTGCCCGAGCCGTTGGGGCCGAGCAGGCCCAGCACCGTGCCGCGACGGGCGACGAGATCGACGCCCGCGAGCGCGCGGGTGTCGCCGAAGTTCTTGACCAGGCCCTCGACCTGGATGACGGAGTCCATGGGGTGAAGCCTGCGGCGGGGCGCTGACACCGACCTGCCAGCGCACTGACATCCCGTATCAGCACGTCACACACCGCTGGGCCCGTTCACACACGTTCGAACATGTGTGAACGGGCCCGTGGGTGTGTGACGTCGATTTGTCCCGGCACAGCTTCGGCCCGCCACCTCCGTCGCGGGGTGGCGGGCCGACAGCTCCCCAGATGCGGCTCCCCGTGGGTCCCCCGACCCCGACCGCACGTCCGAGGTTAGTGATCTCGGCGGCCGAGGGGATCGGTCGAAAGTCGGATCCTCCTCCGTCAGAGGTGCCGGTTGACCGTCCACAGGTGACTCCACGGCTCGGTGCGGCCCTCCAGCAGGAAGATCGGCGTGCCCTGGGTGAGGTTGTTGACGCGCAGGTCGTTGGAGAGCGTGCCGACGCGGGTGACCGTGCGGAACGCTGGGGCTAGCGCGGCCGGGTCCCCGACGAACACCACCGTGTCGCTGTCCTCGGGCGGCACGCCGAACCAGGCGGCGCCGCGCGAGTAGGAGTAGCTGGGCAGGTCAGGGGCGTAGTGCTGCAGGGCCGACACCATCCAGTAGCTGTCGGCGACGACGACGGCGCGGGCGTCGCCCGCCGGCACGGCGGCGCGCACGTCGGCGACGAAGTCGGGCCAGCCGACCTCGTCGCGCTGGAAGGCGCCGATCACCAGCGGCTGGTCGGAGTGGATCGTCGCCGGCTTGATCGGCACCACGTTCATGACGCCGAGCACGACCAGCCCGGTCAGCACGTACGTGGGCCAGGTGGGCACCCACCGCCACCAGATCGCCAGCCGCCGTTCCTGGATGCGGGCCGCCGACGCCGCCCAGAGCAGCGGGAACAGCCCGGCGATGTAGTAGGGGCGGCCGCCGGTGACCAGGAAGAGAGCGGTGACGCCGAGCACGGTGGCGCCGAGCCAGCGCAGTGCCGGATCGCGCAGCAGCACGACCGTCCCGTGCACCGCGAGGACGGAGCCGATCAGCAGCCCGCCCAGCAGCAGCGCGAACGGTAGGAAGCCGAGCATCCCGCCGGCGTACCCGCTCTCCGCCGCGACGGCCTTCGTGAACTCCAGCTGCGGCCAGCCGTTGCGGGCCTGCCAGACGAGCGTCGGGAGCGTCGTGAGCACGGCGAGCGCGCCGCCGCCCCACAGCGCCGGCCGGCGCAGCATCTCCCGCGGGCCGAAGACCAGGACCGCGACGACCGCGACCACCCAGAACGCGACCAGCAGGAACTTGACCTGCAGCCCGATCGCCGTCACCGCGCCGGCGGCGAGCAGCAGCCGGTCGTCGCGCGTCCGCGTCCAGCGGACCAGCAGGTACGTCACCGCGATCCACATCAGCGGGTCGAGCGTGGAGGTGGCGAGCAGGTGCCCGGTGGCGAGGAAGTTCGGGGAGAGGGCGAACGCGCCGGCGGCGACCAGCTGGGCCCGCCGGGTGCCGCCCAGCTCGCGGGCCAGCAGGGCGGTGAGGACGAGACCGAGCATCGTCGCGAGCGTCGCCGGGATCCGCAGCACCTCGACCGACCCCGGTGCCACGGTGTCGGCCAGCAGCGCGAGCAGCGGCACCAGGGGCGGCTGGTCGGCGTACCCCCAGTCGAGGTGGTGGCCGGCGGCGACGAAGTACAGCTCGTCGCCGAAGTATCCGTAGCGCCCGCTCACCGCGGTTAGCAGCACGCCGACGGCCGCGGCGAGGCCGAGCACCGGTCCACGGGCGAACGTGGGCACGTCCCGGACACCGGCCGGGGCGGGGGCGGTCGTCGTCATGGCCATGACGCTAGGAACCGGGGCCGGGGAAGCGGGTCAACCGATCAGTGGATGGGGGGTCCACAACTCGGTGCGGCCGCGATGTCGAACGGCGGACTGCCCGTTCGTGGAGTCGGTGAAGCACCCGAACCCAGGAGGTCATCATGTCGAAGTCCGTGCTCTCGATGTCCGTCTCGCTCGACGGCTACATCGCCACACCCGACGACTTCCTCGGCGGTGCCGACGACGAGCGCCTGCACCACTGGTTCGCCACCGCCGACTCGGGGCCGGCCAAGGAACTGGTCGACGCGGAGAACGCCTGCGGCGCCGTGCTGACGGGCCGGCGCACCGCCGAGCTGATGGACCACTGGGGCGGCGACCACGCCGGCAACCCGATCTTCGTGGTCAGCCACCGCCCGCCGGGCCCGGCGGCCCGCTACTTCTACCCGAAGGTCCACTACGTCACCGACGTCGTGACGGCGATGGAGCAGGCGAAGGCCGCCGCCGGAGACCGCACGGTGGAGGTGCGCGGCGCCTCCGTCGCGCAGAGCGCGCTCGCCGCCGGCGTGCTCGACGAGATCGTCGTGCACCAGATCCCGGTGCTGCTCGGCCGCGGGCGGCGGCTGTTCGAGGAGCTGCCGGCCGAGATCGAGCTGGAGATCCTGCAGGTGGTGGACACCCCGGAGGCCACCCACATCCGCTACGGGGTGAAGCGTTAGCTCTCGGCCAGCTCCGCGGCCTCCAGCCACTCCAGCTCGACGGCCTCCCGCTCCGCGACGACCTCCTTGAGCTGGGCGCCCAGCTCCAGGAGCTTGCCAGGGTCGGTGGCCGCGGCGGCGAGCTGCTCGTGCAGCCGCGCCTCTTTCGCCGTGAGCGTCTCCATGCGGCGTTCGAGGCGGGCGGCCTCCTTCCGGGCGGCTCGCTGCTCGGCGGCGTTGGTGGTGCGCTGCGGTGCGGCGGGCATGCTCGCCGCCGCCAGCCCGGCGGGCCCGGACTCCTGGCCCTCCCGGATCCGCAGGTACTCCTCGATGCCGCCGGGCAGGTGGGTGATCTTGCCGTCGCCCAGCAGCGCGACGACCGTGTCGCACACGCGCTCGGTGAGGTACCGGTCGTGGCTGACGACGACGAGCGTGCCCGGCCAGCCGTCGAGCAGGTCCTCCAGGCGGGAGAGCGTGTCGACGTCGAGGTCGTTGGTGGGCTCATCGAGGAGCAGCACGTTCGGCTCGGCCATCATCAGCCGCGTGAGCTGCAGGCGGCGGCGCTCGCCGCCGGACAGCTCGCCGACCGGCGTCCACTGCCGCGACGCCGGGAAGCCCAGCCGTTCCAGCACCGACGACGCCGTGAGCTCCAGCTTCCCGAAGCGCACGTACTTGGCGACCTGCTCGGTGGCCTCCAGCACGCGCAGGTCCCGCGGCAGGTCCACCAGCTCCTGCGACAGCTGCGCGAGCTGCACGGTGGTGCCCGTGATCAGGCGACCACCGTCGAGCTTCCGCTCCCCGGTCAGCGAGCGCAGCAGCGTCGTCTTGCCCGAGCCGTTGACGCCGACGACCCCGATCCGGTCGCCCGGCCCCAGCCGCCACGTGACGCGGTCGAGCAGCACCCGGTCACCGATCCGGACGGTGGCGTCCTCCAGCTCCAGCACGGTCTTCCCGAGCCGGTTGGTGGCGAAGCCGAGCAGCTCGACGGTGTTGCGCGGCGGTGGCACGTCCGCGATCAGGGCCTCGGCGGCCTCGATCCGGTACCGCGGCTTCGACGTGCGCGCGGGCGGGCCGCGGCGCAGCCAGGCCAGCTCCTTGCGGGCCAGGTTCTGCCGGCGCTGCTCGGCGGCGTCGGCCTGGCGGGCGCGCTCGGCACGGGCGAAGACCCAGTCGGCGTAACCGCCGAGGTAGCTCTCCACGCGGCCGCCGGCGACCTCCCAGGTGCGGGTGCAGACCGCGTCGAGGAACCACCGGTCGTGCGTCACCACGACGACGGCGCAGCGGCGGCCCAGCAGGTGCCGGGCCAGCCAGCCGATCCCCTCGACGTCGAGGTGGTTGGTGGGTTCGTCGAGCACCACCAGATCGGGGTCGCCGGCGAGCGCGGCGGCCAGCGACACCCGGCGCTTCTCGCCGCCGGAGAGGCCTTCCACGGGACGGGCCAGGTCGGCGATGCCGAGCCCGTCGAGCACGTCGCGGACCTTCGGGTCGGCCGCCCACTCGTGCGTCGCGGCACCTTGCCAGGCGGCCAGCACGACGTCGCCGACCGTGGCGCCGGCCGGCAGCGTGTCGCCCTGCGCGAGGTGGGTCATGTGCAGCCCGCCGAGCCGGCTCACCCGGCCACCGTCGGGCGCGCGGTCGCCGGTCAGCACGTCGAGGAGGGTGGTCTTGCCGCCGCCGTTCAGGCCGACGACGCCGATCCGGTCGCCGCGCTCCACACCCAGGGACACGGCGTCCAGCAGCACCCGCGAGGCGTCGCCGGGCACGTGCGCGGTGACGCTCTCGAGGTTGACCAGGTTCTGCCCGCGCGGCGGCATCAGGCACGCACCGGCGGCCAGCTCGTGGGCGGTGGCGACGGCGGTTCCTGCTGCTCGACGATCCGCGCGCCCGGCACCGGGCCGTGCGCCACGCGCACGGTGCGGCAGACGCCGGCGCCGGCCAGCTCGGCGGCGACGTCGACGGCCGCATCGGCGGAGGAGCAGAGGAACGCGCAGGTGGGGCCGGATCCGGACACCACGCCGGCCAGCGCTCCCGCGTCGACGCCGGCTCGCAGGGTGCGGCGCAGGTCGGGCATCATCGAGACGGCCGCAGCCTGCAGGTCGTTGCCCAGCGACAGCGCGAGCTGCCGAGGGTCGCCACCGGCGATGGCCTCCAGCACCGGCTCGACGGGCCGCTCGCTCGCCGCCGCGGAGCCGCGCAGCCGGTCCAGCTCCGCGTACACCGAGGGCGTGGACAGGCCGCCGCGGTGCAGCGCGACCACCCAGTGCTGGGTGTGCCGGGAGAGCACCGGGACGATCTGCTCGCCGCGGCCGGTGCCGAGTGCTGTGCCGCCGTACAGCGCGAACGTGACGTCGCTGCCCAGCTCGGCGGCCAGCTCGGCCAGCTCGTCGCGGGGAAGGTCCAGCTTCCACAGCGCGGACAGCGCCACCAGCGCACCCGCCGCGTCGGCGCTCCCGCCGGCCATCCCGCCCGCGACCGGGATGCCCTTGCGCAGGACCATCCGCACGTCCGGTTCGCGCCCGGCGCGCTCGGCGAGCACCTGCACCGCGCGCCACGCCAGGTTCGTCTCGTCGGCCGGCACCTCCGAGACGCCCTCGCCGTGCACCTCGATGCCGGGGGCGTCGCTCTCCGCGACGGTCACCTCGTCGAAGAGCGAGACGGCGTGGAACACCGTGACGAGGTCGTGGTAGCCGTCGTCGCGCACGGGGCCGACGGCGAGATGCAGGTTGATCTTCGCTGGGACCCGCACGGTGACCTGGAGAGGCACGGCGGAGAGCACCCACCAACCCTACGGCCTCACCCCGACGGCCCGTCGGTACGGCCCGGTGGCGACGGAGGTCAGGCGACCCCCGCGTCCACCTGCTGGGACGAGCGGCGGGCCAGCGCGGTGGGCAGCTGGAACGCCGCGGCCGCCGCGAAGCCGATCAGCAGCACAGCGGCCGGCAGCAGGACGGCGTGCGACATCGCCGTCGCGAACCCGGCGTGCAGCGCGACCGGCAGGTGCGCGACCCCGGTCTCGGCGCCCCCGCCCGAGACCCCGGGCAGGTTGGCCGCGAGCTGGGACGCGATCAGCACGGCGATGGCGGCGCTGCCCAGCACCGACCCGATCTGGCGCGTCGTGTTGTAGACGCCCGCGCCGGCCCCGGCGTACCGCGGCGGCAGGTTGCGGGTGGCGGTGGTGGCCAGCGGCGCCCACACGAACGCGCTGGCGACGCCGAGCAGGATCGTCGGCAGGACGACCTCCCAGATCGGCGTGTCCGGGCCCATGATCGCGGACAGCCAGAACAGCGACACGGGCATGGCGAGCATCCCCGAGCCCGCGATCCAGCGCGGGTGGACGCGGTCGATCAGCCGTCCGACCACCGGCGCGAGCAGCCCGGACACGATCGACATCGGCGCGGTGAGCAGCGCGGCTCCCGTCGGGGACAGGCCGAGCACGCCTTGCGCGAAGAACGTCAGGGGGAACGCCATCGCCGTGATCCCGAAGCCGACCGTGGTGATCGCGACGTTGGAGAGGCTGAAGTTGCGGTCGCGGAACAGGTCCAGCGAGATCAACGGCTCGGGGCTGCGGCGCTGCCAGAACAGGAACCCGCCCATCACGACCACGCCGGCGGCGATCATCGCCCAGATCGCGCCGTTCCACTGGAAGGCCTGGCCCTCCTGGATGCCGAAGACCAGCAGGAACATCCCGACGGCCGAGAGAGCGACACCGACCCAGTCGAAGCGGTGCACGTGGGTGGGCAGATCAGGCACCAGCCGCCACGCGGCCACCAGCCCGATCACGCCGACCGGCACGTTGACGAAGAAGATCCACTCCCAGCCGAACGCGTCGACGAGCAGGCCGCCGAGCAGGGGGCCGACCAGCGTGGCGACCCCGGCCGTCGCACCCCACAGGCTCATCGCGCCGCCCCGCGACTCGACCGGGAACGTCCGGTTGATCACGGCCATGGTCTGCGGCGTCATCAGCGACGCCCCGAGGCCCTGCACCACCCGCGCCGCGATCAGGCCGCCGATCGAGCCGGTGAGCCCGCACCACAGCGACGCGAGGGTGAAGATCGCCAGCCCGACCAGGTACACCCGGCGCGGGCCGTAGCGGTCACCCATCCGGCCGGTGATCAGCAGCGGGACGGCGTACGAGAGCAGGTACCCGCTCGTCACCCACACCACCGAGTCCACGTCGGCGTGCAGGTCGCCCATGATCGCCGGCGTCGCGATCGACACGATCGTCACGTCGACGAGGATCATGAAGAACCCGATGACCAGCGCCCACAGCGCGGGCCACGGGCTCCGCTCCGCGTCGCTCACCGATCCGTCGACCATGTCAACTCCTTGCTCTCCAACCGGTCCAGCAGGCGGTTCAGCCAGCCCAGCTCGGCCCGGGTCATGTCGATCTGGAAGTGCGCGTCCAGGATGTGCGCCTCGGCCACTCCGCACTCGTACGCCTCGGCGACGAGGACCTCGTCCGTGGCGAGCAGGGCCTCGAGCCGGGCGATCCGCTCGTGCAGCAGCCCGACGACCTCGTCGACGGGCAGGTTGTGCGCCTCCCCCAGCGCCACGGGTAGCCGCGGATACTCGTTGACGGGCTCGGCGAGCACACCCCGCACCCACCCCGTCATCGCCTCCCGGCCGGCCGGCGTGATCGCGTAGGTGGTGCGCTCGGGGCGCGCCCCCGCACGGTCCGTTCCGGTGGCGACCACCATTCCGGCGGCCGCCAGGCGGTCCATCGTGTGGTAGAGCGACCCCGGCTTGATCTTGACGATGCGGTCCTCGTGCCGCCGCAGCATCAGCCGGTACATCTCGTAGCAGTGCATCGGCTGCTCGCACAGCATCGCGAGCATGCTCGTCGCGAGGGGGGTCAGCACGGCTCGGGCTCCGATGTTCGGCGCGGGTTATTCCACGCGGAATATTACGCGTGGAAGTCGGCGTGAGCGCAAGGTGGCGCAGCCCACAGGTGGGCGGGGGCTTGTCGGTGATCAAGGGCAAACTGTCGTCAGTCGATCTTCGGGCGCGACCTTTTGCCCTTGATCACCGAACCGACCCAGCCGCCGGGGCCGGGCGAGGCGCGCTGATCATGGGTGAACCGTCGCCGTTCGATCGTCCGGAGCAACGGTTTGGCCATGATCAACGAGGCGCCCGAGCCGCCGCTATCCGCGCGAACGCCCCGATGTCCAGTTGCTCCGCGCGCTCGGTGGGGGGCACCCCGGCGGCGCGCAGGGCCTCCTCGGCGGCGGCCGGCGAGCCCGCCCACCCGGCCAGGGCGCCGCGCAGCGCCTTGCGTCGCTGCGCGAACGCGGCGTCGACGACGGCGAACACCTCGTCGCGGGACGGACCGGGCGGCGGCTCCCGCCGCTCGAACGCCAGCAGGCCCGAGTCGACGCCCGGCACCGGCCAGAACACCGCCCGCGGCACCGGCCCCGCCCGCCGCGCCGCCGCGAACCACGCCAGCTTCGCGCTCGGCGCCCCGTACGTGCGGCTGCCGGGCTCTGCGGCGAGCCGCTCCGCCACTTCCAGCTGCACCATCACGAGCCCGCGCCGCAGCCCCGGCAGCTCGGCCAGCAGGTGCAGCACGACCGGGACGGCCACGTTGTACGGCAGGTTCGCGACCAGCGCGGTCGGCGGCGGCCCGACGAGGTCGGCGGCGCGCACGCGCAGCGCGTCCGCGGGTGTGACGACGAGCCGGTCGGCCAGCTCCGGCGCCCGCTCGGCCACCGTGCGCGGCAGCCGCTCCGCGAGCACCGGGTCGATCTCGACGGCGTGCACCGCGGCCGCGGCGGGCAACAGCGCGAGCGTGAGCGACCCGAGCCCCGGCCCGACCTCCAGCACCACGTCGTCGTCGGCGAGCCCGGCCGCCCACACGATGCGCCGCACCGTGTTGGGGTCGTGCACGAAGTTCTGCCCGAGCTTCTTCGTCGGCCGCAGCCCCAGCTCGGCAGCCAGCCCGCGCACCTCGACGGGTCCCAGCAGCCGCGACGTCACGCGACAAGCCTGCCCGGCCGGGCGCAGCAACCCCGCACGGGGTCGTTCACGCACACCGTGGAGTGGCCACGCACACGTCCGAACGTATGCGCCGGCGCGCGAGCGTGTGCGTGAGCGACGGGCTACCGGGGCAGGCCCAGCTTCGCCGAGCAGGCCGGCCAGGCGCCGTAGCCGCCGCGGGCGTCGCGCACCTTCGTGGCGATGGCGATCTGCTCCTCGCGGGTGGCCTGGTGCGGCAGCGGCGCGTAGTCGGTGCCGCCGAAGGCCCGCCACGTGCCGGCGTCGAACTGGAGGCCGCCGTAGTAACCGTTGCCGGTGTTGATCGCCCAGTTGCCGGTGGCCTCACAGTGCGCGAGACGGTCCCACACGCTGCCGTCCTCGACGAACGGGGCCTTGAGCGAGTCGTTGGTGCCGAGCCGGACGACGCGCGGCGTGGGCAGGGTCAGTGCGCCGGCGCGGACCTGCTCGCGGCCGACCTCCTGCCCGTTCTGCACGTGGACGCGCATGATCGCCGTCCGTTCGCCGGGCTTGCCGGGGTCGACGACGACCTTCTTGCCGCGGGGCAGGGTGTCGTCCTCCCGCACCTCCTCCGGCGGCGCGATCTGCTGGATCTCCACGATCTCGCCGACGCCGTTGCGGACGACCTGGACGGACGTGCCCGGCGTGAGCGGGGTGTCGGGCCCCGGGATCGCGACGTCGTCGACGCCGAGGGTGATGCCGTGCTCGGCGAGGAGTCCCGCGACCGTGCCCGACTCGGTGGTGACCTGCACCGGCGCGCCGGTGCCGTCGGTGAGGGTGGCGGGCCGCGGCACGCGCAAGGTGATGGACAGCCCGTCCAGCGGGACGACGGTGTCGGGCGAGGTCGACATCTGGATCGGCTGCGCGTCGACGCCGAGGCCGGCGAGCGCCTCGCCGACGGTTCCGGCGGTGGTCCACACGTCCCGCGTGCCGCCGCCCTCCTGCAGCGTGAGGCGCCGGGCCTGGTGGACGATCACGTGGTCACCGGTGGCGATCTCGTTGGGCATGGCGGGCTCGACGCGGTCCTGCGGAGCCGGCCGCAGGCCCGCGGACGCCAGCGCGGCGGCCACGTCCTTCCCGTAGGTGTGCACGACGCGGTCGACGCCGTCGACGGTCACGGTGATCGTCTTGTCGGCCACCAGCGCGGCCGCGCTGCCGCCCGCGAGCGCCAGCACCACGGCGATCACGACGAGCTGCAGCCACCGTCGCGGCTTCTCGGCCTCGGCCTGCTCGGCGAGCCGCCGGGCGGCGCGACGACCGGTCGGGGCCGACTGCGGTACCGGGGCGGCCGGCTCCGGCGCCGGAACGATCGCCGGCGCGGGTTCCTCGACGACGGGCAGCGGCGCCGCGAACGGCGCGGTGGGCGGCGCGAGGTCGACGACGGCGATCGGGCCGGTCTCCGGCTCGTCGAGGATGGTCGGGATCTCGCCCGTCTCCGCCGAGGGGTCGACACCGGGCGGGTCGTGCACCGGCAGCCCGGTGGTGCGGTCCGCCGGGCCCACCGACGGCAGCGCGACGGTCCGCTCGGTGGGCGCGAAGAACTGCGCCCCGGGGACGTGCGCGTCGATCTCCGGCAGGCGCACGTCCCACGCCTGGTATACGCCGGTGCGGTCGGACGGGGCGAAGAGGTCACCGCCGGGCAGGACGGGCAGCGCGTTGGTCCGGTCGGGGTCGTCGGCGGGCACGACGGAGCCGGCCGGCACCGGTGCCGGCGCGAGCCTGATGCGCGCCTCATGTCGCCGGGCGCGCGCGGAGACGTCGACCACGCGTGTCCTGACCTCGTCGGATCCGGGGCGGGGAGGTGCGGTGGATCAGAGGGGGAGCGCTCCCCGCCCCGGCTGAGCGATCACGGAACCGTAACGGGTAGTGACGAGCGTGATCACGCAATGACACACCGCGGTCGCCGAACGGCCCACTGGCTGGGCCGAACGAGCACCGGATTCACTCCATGGTGACGGACAGCGCAGCCGAACCGAAGACGCGTTGGGCCGTTCGGCGGGTGGAGTCGGCCACCGCGTCGGCGGTCGTACCGCGCAGCGCGGCGAGCGCGCGCACCGTCCACGGCAGGCAGTACGGCTCGTTCGCCTTCCCGCGGTGCGGGTGCGGGGTGAGGAACGGGGCGTCGGTCTCGACGAGGAACTGCCCGTCCGGCACGAGCACCGCGGCCTCCTGCAGCGCATGGGAGTTCTTGAACGTGACGGGTCCGGCGAACGACAGCACGTACCCGGCGTCGACGCAGGTCCGCGCCATGGCGGCGTCGCCGGAGAAGCAGTGGAAGACCACCGTCTCCGGCGCGCCCTCCTCGTCGAGGATGCGCAGGACGTCGTCGTGGGCGTCCCGGTCGTGGATCATCAGCGGCTTGCCCAGCCGCTTCGCCAGCTCGATGTGCCGGCGGAACGACGCCTGCTGGTCGGCGGGCGGGGAGTAGTCCCAGTAGTAGTCGAGCCCGGTCTCGCCGACGGCGACGACGCGCGGATCCGCGGCCAGGGCGGCGATCTCGGCGTGCTCGGCGTCGCCGATGCCGGCGGTGCGCGTGGGGTGCAGGGCGACGGCGGCGACCACGCGCTCGTCCCAGTGCGCGGCCTGGACGACCCAGCGGGCGGACGCCAGGTCGTCGGCGACCGTGACCGCGCCGATGATCCCGACCTTCGCCGCGCGGTCCATCGCCGCCCGCACGCCCTCGGCGTCGGTGGCACCGGTGGCGTCCAGGTGGGTGTGCGCGTCGACGGTCGGGGTGTCGAGCGGCTCAGGAGGAGGTGGCGGTTCGCCCCGCCCGTACGCGGTCACGCGGGGGCTCGGCGATCAAGGGCAAAAGGTCGCTGAACAAGATCGATGAACGACATTTTGCCCTTGATCACCGACACAACCTGCCGCCTCACTTCTGGATCGGGGCCCACTCCGGGCCCGTCTCCCCCAGCTCCGGGGCCAGCTTCGCGATGATCGGCGTGGGCTTCTGCAGCGGCCGGCCCACCTCGATGGGCGTGGACTCCCAGCGCGCGGCCTCCGCGGCGTAGTCGCCGGTCAGCACCGGGTACGCGGGGCCGTCGCCCAGGTCGTCGACCTCGCGGATCTCCGGCTGCGCCGCCCACACCCCGCTGCCGCCCAGCGCCTCGTGCACCTGCTGCGCCGCGTGCGGCAGGAACGGGGTGAGCAGCGTGTTCGCGTCCTGCACGACCTGCAGCGCGGTGTGCAGGATCGAGTCACGGCGGTCGGGGTCGTCCTTCCGCTTCCACGGCTCCTGGTCGGACAGGTAGCGGTTCGCGGCGGTCACCACCCGCATGGCCTCGGTGGCGGCCTGCTTGAACTTGCTGTGCCCGAGCAGCTCGCCGACGGTCGCGAACGCGGCGCGCGAGGTCTCCAGCAGGACGGCGTCGGCGTCCGCCGGAGCGACGGGCTTCGGGATCGCGCCGACGTTCTTGTGGGCCATGGAGATCGAGCGGTTGACGAGGTTGCCCCACTCGTTGGCCAGCTCGAAGTTCGTGCGGCGCACGAACTCCTCCCACGTGAAGTCGGTGTCCTGGTTCTCCGGGCCGGCGACGGAGATGAAGTAGCGCAGCGCGTCGGGGCCGAACTCGCGCAGGAAGTCGCCCACGTAGATGACGGTGCCGCGGCTGGTGGAGAACTTGGACCCGCTCATCGTCAGGTACTCCGACGAGACGATCTCGTTCGGCAGGTTCAGGGTGCCGAAGGCGCCCGGTTCGCCGCCGCGGTCGCCCGCGCCGTTCTGCCCGAGCAGCAGCGCCGGCCAGATCACGGAGTGGAAGACGATGTTGTCCTTGCCCATGAAGTAGAAGCCCTGGGCGGCCGGGTCGCACCACCACTGCTTCCACGCGTCCGGGTCCGGCCCGCGGCGCGCCCACTCCACGGACGCCGACAGGTAGCCGATCACGGCGTCGAACCACACGTACAGGCGCTTCATCGGCTGGTCGCGCCAGCCGTCGAGCGGGATCGGCACGCCCCAGTCGAGGTCGCGGGTGATCGCGCGCGGCTTCAGGTCGTTCACCAGGTTGGTGGCGAACTTGAGCACGTTCGGCCGCCAGTCGGTGCGCGTCTGCAGCCACGAGCCCAGCGACTCGGCGAACGCCGGCAGGTCGAGGAAGAAGTGCTCGGTCTCGACGAACTGCGGCGTCTCGCCGTTGATCCGGGACTTCGGGTTGATCAGGTCGGCCGGGTCGAGCTGGTTGCCGCAGTTGTCGCACTGGTCGCCGCGCGCGTGCGCGTACCCGCAGATCGGACAGGTGCCCTCGATGTAGCGGTCGGGCAGCGTGCGGCCGGTGGACGGGCTGATCGCGCCCATCTGCGTGCGCGGCACGACGTACCCGTTCTTGTGCAGCGCGAGGAACATCTGCTGGGTGACCTCGTAGTGGTTCGAGGTCGTGGTGCGGGTGAACAGGTCGTAGTTCAGCCCGAGGCCCTGCAGGTCCTCGACGATCACGCGGTTGTACTTGTCGGCGAGCTGCCGCGCGGTGAGCCCCTCCGCCTCGGCCTGCACCTGGATCGGGGTGCCGTGCTCGTCGGTGCCGCTGACCATCAGGACCTGGTCGCCGATCATCCGCCGGTACCGGGAGAAGACGTCGGAGGGCACACCGAAACCGGAGACGTGGCCGATGTGCCGCGGTCCGTTGGCGTAGGGCCACGCCACGGCGGTCAGCACGCGGGAACTCATGGTGACCAGCCTAGAGACAGCCTGCAACGGAGTAGACGGGCAGGTCGATGGCCGTCGCGGCGTCGTGGATCGGCCCCGTCATCTTCTCGACGAGCCGCTCGCGCCCGGGCAGCTTCGGCAGCAGCCGCATGACGACCATGCCCAGCCGGACCTGCAGCTTCGACGTCGGCACCATGCGCTTGATGCCGTCGCTCCCCAGCTTCTGGTTGACCTCCACGAACGCGCGCATGCGCTGCTCGTAGGCCGCGAACGCGGCCGCGTGGTCCCCTCCGGCGGCGGCCAGCTCCCCGGCCAGCACGTACGCGCCGACGAGCGCGAGGCTCGTGCCCTGCCCGGAGGCGAGGCTCGGGCAGTACGCGGCGTCGCCGACCAGCGCCACCCGCCCGCGCGACCACGACTCCATGCGCACCTGGCTGACGGAGTCGGCGTAGAAGTCGGGTGCGGCGTCGGCGCCGGCGAGCAGCCGGTCGGTCTCCCAACCGGCGCCGGTGAACGTCTCGGTGAGGAACGCGCGGCGGTCCGCGGGCAGGCCGTCCGGAGCGGGGAACAGGAACATCGCGGCCGCGTCGGTGCTGCCGGCCTCGCTGTACGCGCTCACGGTGCGTCCGACCGTCGAGTACAGCAGTTCCTCCCGGTCGAGGCCGAGGTGGTTGGGCACGCGGTAGATCGCGACGCCGTGCCCGAGGTCGTGCAGGTACTGCTCCTCCGCCCCGAACGCGAGCGCGCGGACCCGGGAGTGCAGCCCGTCGGCGCCGACGGCGAGGTCGAACGTGCGCGCCGGGGCGTGCTCGAAGGTGACCTCGACGCCGGCGTCGGTCTCGACCAGCGCGGTGATCGCGTCGCCGAGCAGGTACTCGACGTCGCCGGTCGCGTCGACGAGGATCTGCGCCAGCTTGCCGCGCATGATCTCGACGTCCTCCGCGCCGCGCCCCATGAACAGGTCGGACGGGAGCTCGGCGACCCGACGACCGGTGGCGTCGACGAACGACATCGTCCGCATGCCGGCCTCGTTCTCGCGGACCGTCTCGAGGATGCCCATCCGCTCGGCGACCTCGACCGCGGCACCGCGCAGGTCGATCTTGTAGCCGCCGGTGCGCGGGGCTGCGGCCCGCTCGACGACGGTCGGGGTGAAGCCGTGGCGGCGCAGCCAGTAGGCGAGCGCGGGGCCCGCGATGCCGGCGCCGGAGATGAGGACGGTGGTGGTCATCGGAAGCTCCTCGGGTCAGTACTGCGTATGCCTTACGCTTTGTTGCGTAAGTTATACGCAGTACGTAGGGTCGGCGTCAACACCCACCGAGGAGGAAGCGATGGCAGTGCAGAACTCCGGGGTCCTGCCGCAGAGCGTCGAGATCGCGTGGGGGCTGCGCGACCGGCCCACGAAGGGTCCGAAACCCGGCCTCTCCGTCGACCGGATCGTCGAGGCGGCCGTCCGGATCGCCGCTGCGGAAGGCCTCGCCGCGGTGTCGATGGGCCGTGTCGCGAAGGAGCTCGGCGTCGGCACGATGTCGCTCTACCGCCACGTCGGCGCCAAGGACGAGCTGCTCGTCCTGATGATGGAGGCGGCCTACGACGCGCAGCCGCCCGCGCCAGTGCCCGAGGAGGACTGGCGGGCCGGGCTCACCCGGTGGGCCGAGCAGCTGTTCGAGGTCTCGACGGCGAACGCGTGGGCCCTGCGGATGCCGATCGCCGGACCACCGGCGACCCCGAACCAGCTCGCGTGGATGGAGGCCGCGCTCGCGGTGCTGGCGGGCACCGGGCTGTCACCCGGGCGGCAGGTCGAGGTGGTGATGCTGCTCGCGGGGTTCGTCCGCACCGAGGCGACGACGACGAGCGACATCGCGGCAGCGCAGGCCGCGGCCGGCAGCTCCGACGAGGAGGCGATGGCCGCCTACGGGCAGCTGATGGCGAAGCTGGTCACGCCCCAACGCTTCCCGCACGTCGCGGCCGTGTTCGCCGCCGGGGTGGCCGAGGAGGAGGACAGCCCGCAGCAGCGGTTCGACTTCGGGCTGACCGTCCTGCTCGACGGGATCGCAGCGTTGATCAGTCGCTGTCCAGGAACGTCGTGATCGCGTCGACCACGCGGTCCGTCCGCGCGTACCCGAAGAAGTGCGTGGTGCCGGGGAACACCGCCAGCTGCGACGCGGGCACCCCGACGAAGTCGCCGTTGACGTCGCCGCCACGCAGCTGCAGGAACCGGACGGCGTGCTCCAGCTTCACCGCGTCGCAGTCGCCGACGGTCATCAGGGTGGGCGCGGCGATCCCGCGGATGTCGTCATCCGTCCAGTCGGGGCCCTTGACGTAGCCGCTGAGCTTGTTCAGCAGGGTCTGCAGGTGCTCCTTGTCGGGGTGCGGCGACTTCGCCAGGTACGCCTGCTCCATCGGCGTGCCGGCGATCATGTCGA
Source organism: Pseudonocardia sp. CA-107938 (assembly GCF_050936315.1). Lineage (NCBI taxonomy): Bacteria > Bacillati > Actinomycetota > Actinomycetes > Pseudonocardiales > Pseudonocardiaceae > Pseudonocardia > Pseudonocardia sp. CA-107938. The sequence goes on from NZ_JBNJNA010000001.1 coordinate 1,000,503, forward strand.
CCGACATCTCGCCGGCCGCCTCGAACTCGCCCCGCTCCCCCTCCGAGCGGAAGGAGACCGACGAGATCACGGCCCGCCGGACCAGCTCCGGGTGCTTGATCGTCAGGTACAGCGCCACAGCACCCCCGACGCTGTACCCGCACACGTCGACCTGCGCCACGCCCAGGTGCGCCAGCAGGCCGACGACGTCGGACGCGAGCGCCTCCGTGCCGAGCGGCCGGTCGATGTCGTTCGTCCGGCCGTGGCCCTGGAAGTCCGCGGCGATCACCTGCCGACCTTTCGCCAGCTCGGGGATCAGCGCGCCGAACTGCTGGTCGATGTCGAACAGCCCGCCGTGCAGAAGCAGCAGCGGCGTGCCGCCCTCTCCGTGCACCTCGTAGTACATCCGCAGGCCGTTGACGTCGGCGTACCCGCTGGTGCCCATGACTGCTCTCCTCGATTCCCTCGTCAGTGGTTCGGTCAGCAGATAGACCGAGCCACACCGACGATCTCATCGGCGAAGTGCGAACTTCGTCCGTTCATCAGATCCGGGAGCTTCCACCGCCTCAGCAGGCTCCTGAACCCCCACCACGTTCATCTCACCCGTGTCGATCATGAAACAGGCGCCGATGCGCCGAACCGGAGCTCCTCACTACTCCAAAGCCGCTTGAAACGGGGCCACCCACTCAGCCGGAGCTCTAAGCTGACCTTCCGCCGCCGAGGAGGTCCTCCATGCCCGTGATGCTGCCGGCCGACTCGATGTTCCTCATCGGCGAGTCGCGGGAGCATCCGATGCACGTGGGCGGGCTGCAGCTGTTCAAGAAACCGGCGGACGCCGGCCCGGACTACGTGGGTGAGCTGTTCCGCGAACTGCTCACCCACACCGACGTGCGGAAGCTCCTGCGCCGCCGCCCCGCCGACCCCGTCAGCAGCCTCGGGCAGCTGTGGTGGACCGACGACCGCGACATCGACCTGGAGTACCACGTCCGGCTGTCGGCGCTGCCGCAGCCGGGCAAGGTCCGGCAGCTGCTGGAGCTGGTGTCGCGGCTGCACGGCACGCTGCTGGACCGGCACCGCGCATTGTGGGAGTTCACGCTCATCGACGGGCTGGAGGGCGACCGGTTCGCCACCTACACGAAGGTGCACCACTCCGTCGTCGACGGCGTGGCCGCGATGGCGCTGCTGGACGGCACGATGTCGACCGATCCCGACGTGCGCGGCATCCCGCCGGTGTGGGCGAAGCGGCCCGGCGGCCGCCCGTCCACCGGCGGGGTCTCGCAGGGCATCACCGAGCTGCTGACGACCGCGGCGAAGGCGGTCCCGGCGGCGGTGCGCGACGTCGCCGGCGTGGCCGGGGCGGCGACCCGCCTGGCCGGGAAGGCGGTGCGCCGCGACTCGGCAGGGCTGCCGTTCCAGGCGCCGGCCACGATGCTGAACGTGCCGATCACCGGCGGGCGCCGGTTCGCCGCCGACTCGTGGCCGATCGAGCGGCTGCGCGCGGTCGGCCAGGCCGTGGGGGCCACGCTCAACGACGTCGTGCTCGCGATGTGCTCCGGCGCCCTGCGCCGCTACCTGGCCGAGCACCAGCAGCTGCCGGACCGCTCGCTGGTGGCCGCGGTGCCGGTGTCCGTGCGCGCCGAGGGCGCGGGCGCGGCCGGCGGCAACTCCATCGGCATGGTGCTGTGCCCGCTGGCCTCCGACCTGGCCGATCCCGTCGCCCGGCTGGTGTCGATCAACCGGACGATGACGGAGACCAAGCAGGAGCTGTCCGGGCTCTCCCCCGTGCAGGTGCAGATGCTGGCCGCCACGCAGGCGCTGGTGCCGATGCTGATCAACGTGCTGCCGGGGTCCAGCCACGTCGTCGCGCCGACGTTCAACCTGTTCATCTCGAACGTCCCCGGCCCGCGCCGGACGCTCTACTGGAACGGTGCCGAGCTGGTCGGCAGCTACCCCGTCTCGATCCCGTTCGAGAACCAGGCGCTCAACATCACCGTCACCAGCTACGCGGGCTCCATGGACTTCGGCCTGACCGGGTGCCGGCGCAGCGTGCCGCACCTGCAGCGGCTGCTCGGCTACCTGGAGGAGAGCCTCGCCGAGCTGGAGAAGGAAGTGCTCGTCGACTAGACGCGTCTGGCCTTGCGCGCCCGTTCCCCCACGATCGTGAGCGCGCCGCCCACGACGGCGAGGACGATGCTCGCCGGGAGCTCGAGCCCGTGCAGGAACGGCAGGTGGTTCACCAGGAACCAGCTCGGCTTTCCCCCCACGATGTTGTTGATCGCGCCGCCCACACCCTGCACGACCATGACGATCCCCAGTATCTCCAGCATCCCCGCGTCCCTTCGTTCTGCGTGTCGGGACGAGCGTGCCGGGGGTCGGGTGGCCACCGCGTCGGGCGATGGACCGATCTCCACCACCCGTGCGTACGACCTTCGATCGACGCGGCAACGCCGCCGACGTGCTGAGATGGGCTCGTGAGCGGAGGGGTGACCGGGCGGCGGTGGCTCGACGACCTGCTGCGCGCCGCGGCCTTCCTGGTACTGGGCCTGGTGCTCTGGCTGGTGGTCCCGGAGATCTCGATCAGCTGGTGGCCGCACCCGGTCGACGTCGGGCCGACCGCCACGGCGCTGACCATCACCGTCGCGAGCCTCGCTCTCGTGCTGCGCTCGCGGCACCCGCTGGTGAGCCTGTCCGTCACGACCGGCGTGCTGCTCGTCGGGGTGGTCGGCACCGGCCACACCGCCCTCGGGGTGGTGCTGTGCTTCGCCGACGCCCTGTACTCAGCGGTGCTGCTGGGATCCCGCCGCGCCGCGTGGACGGTGTCCGGGCTGGCCGCCGCGGTCACGCTGCTCGTCGCGCTCGTCAGCCTCGCCGACGAGGGCGGACGTGCCGCGGTGGTCTCGCTGCTCAACCTGGGGATGTTGCTGGCGGTCCCGGTGTTCTGGGGGATGGAGGTGCGCTGGCACGCCGAGATCGCCGACGCCGAGCGTGCCCGCGCCGAGCAGGCGAACCGGCTCGCCGCCATGTCCCGCGCCGCCGCCGTCGCCGCTGAACGCGCGCGCATGGCGCGCGACCTGCATGACGTCATCGCCGGCCAGCTGTCGGCCATCGCGATCCAGTCCGAGGCGGTGCTGTCGATCCCGGACGCCGACCCGGCGACCCTGCGGACGGTGCTCGCGTCGGTGCGCCGCGACAGCGTCGCCTCGCTCGGGGAGATGCGCACGATGATCGGGCTCCTGCGGGCGGACGGCTCCGGCGACACCGATCCGCGCACCGCCCCGGCCGGGCTCGACCGCGTCGACGAGCTGCTGGCCACGGCCCGGGCCACCGGGCTGGACGTCACGGTCTCGGACCGCCGCGACCCTGCCGATCTCGTTCCCGCGGCGACCGACCTCGCCGCCTACCGCATCGTCCAGGAGGCGCTGACCAACGCGGCCAAGCACGCGCCCGGCAGCGCGGTGACGCTGACGCTCGCGCAGGACGACGGCCGGCTGACCGTCGAGGTCACGAACCCGCTGGTGGCGGGCGCCCCGCCGGGCGGCGGCACCGGCACGGGCCTGCTCGGTCTGCAGGAGCGGGCGGGCGCCGTCGGCGGCAGCATCACGGCAGGGGCGGACGGCGACCGCTGGCGGTTGCGAGCCGTGCTGCCCGTCCCGGCGCCGGTCGGGAGCACGTCGTGACGATCCGCGTGCTCGTCGCCGACGACCAGGCCGCGATCCGCGCCGGCCTGGCGATGATCCTCGACTCGGCGCCGGACGTCGAGGTCGTCGCCCAGGCCGGTGACGGCCTCGCGGCCGTCGCGCTGGCCGCACAGCACCGCCCCGACGTCGTCCTGATGGACATCCGCATGCCCGGCATCGACGGTATCGAGGCGACCCGGCGGGTGGTGGCCGCCGGCGACTGCGACGTCCTGGTGCTCACCACCTTCGACCTCGACGACTACGTCGACGCCGCGCTGGCGGCGGGCGCCGCGGGGTTCCTGCTGAAGTCGGTCGAGGCGCCGGCGCTGCTCGACGCCGTGCGGGCGGTGGCCCGTGGCGACGGCGTCCTGGCCCCGGAGATCACCCGGCGGGTGATCGCGCGGCTCGGCCGGCCCGCGCGCCGCGTCGAGCGGCCCACCGGCCTGGACGAGCTCACCCCCCGCGAGCTGGACGTGCTCGGCTGCCTCGGCCGCGGACTGTCCAACGCGGAGATCGCCGCCGAGCTGGTGATCACCGAGGCCACCACGAAGACGCACGTGTCGCGGGTGCTGACGAAGCTCGGCCTGCGCTCCCGGGTGCAGGCGGCGATCGCCGCGCAGGATGCGGGACTCGTCCCGGACCGATGAGTGCGGCCGGTCGACCGGGTCTCCACGGCATGACCCACGCAACCGTGAACGGCCTCGACGTCCACTACTCCGAGCATGGTGCCGGCGACCCGCTCGTGCTCCTGCACGGCGGGCTGCTCACCACCGACCTGACGTTCGGCCCGGTCGTCGGCGAGCTCGCGAAGGACCGCCGGGTGATCGGCGTCGAACTGCAGGGGCACGGGCACACGCCCGACGTCGACCGCGAGTTCACCCTTGCCGACCTCGCGTCCGACGTCGTCGGTGTGCTCGACCACCTCGGGCTCGACCGTGCCGACGTGTTCGGGTTCAGCCTCGGCGGGCTCGTCACGATGGAGCTGCTCACCGGGCACCCGGATCGGGTGCGGCGCGCGGTGGTGGCGTCCGCGCACTACCGCGAGGGCGGCTACCGCCCCGAGATCTTCGACCCCGCGCAGGACTCTCCGCTGCTGCCGACACCCGCGGACTTCGCGGCGATGGTGGCCGCCCACGCCGAGGTGTCGCCCACCCCAGACCGCTTCGCCGAGACCGCCCGCAAGACCCAGCAGGCACTCAACCCGCTGCCCGGCTGGACCGACGACCAGCTGCTCGCCATCACCTCGCCCACGCTGATCGTGCTCGGCGACAGCGACTTCGTCCGGCTGCAGCACGCCGTCGACATGCACGAGCTGATCCCCGGATCGCAGCTGGCCGTCCTCCCCGACCACATGCACCAGCAGGTGCCGAACTCGCCGCTGATCACCCTGATCGTCGCGCGGTTCATCGCCTAAGGAACGGCCGCGATCACGTCGTCCAGCAACGCGCGGGACGCCTCCAGGGCCGCGATCGAGGTGTCGATGCGGGCGCGTTCCCGGCGGAGCACGGCGACCATGTCCGGGCAGATCGGCACCACCGGGTCCGTGCCGGCCACGCACGGCAGCACCTGGGCGATCGTCGCGGTGGACAGGCCGGCCGCGAGGAGGACCCGTACGCGGGCGACGGTGTCGACGTCGCTCTCGGCGTAGACCCGGTAGCCGCTGGGCAGCCGCTCGGGCTGCAGCAGGCCCTGCTCCTCGTAGTAGCGCAGGAGCCGCACGCTGACCCCGGTGCGGGCCGCGAGTTCCCCGATGCGCAGGCTTGACCCTCTCATCGGTGTCACACTTTAGCGTCGACCGCATGGATGCAGCAGTGGTGATCGGGGCCGGCCCCGGGATCGGGCGGGCCGTGGCAGCGCGGTTCGCGAAGGAGGGCTACGCGGTCGCGCTGATCGCCCGCAGCGCCGCCACCGTCGAACCGCTGGCCGCGGACCTGCCCGGAGCGCTGGCACTCACCGCCGACGCCACCGACGAGCAGGCGCTTCGCGCAGCGCTCGACCGAGCCGCCGACGAGCTGGGGCCGCCGGCCGTGGTCGTGCACAACACGGCCGTGATCCGCGCCGACGCCGTCGGCGAGCTCTCCGCGGCTGAGCTGCTCGACACGCTCGCCGTCAACGTCGGGAGCGTGCTCACCGCCGCAGCTCACACCCTGCCGGGCATGGCCGCGCGCGGCCGCGGCACGTTCGTCGTGACGGGCGGGATGCCCGAACCGGTGCCGGCCTACGTGAGCCTGTCGCTCGGCAAGGCGGCCGTCCGCACGGCGGTCGACCTGCTCGACGCCACCTACGGTCCGGCCGGCGTGCACGTCGCGTCGGTGACGGTCGGCGGGCCCGTCGCGCCCGGCACCGCGTACGACCCGGACGACATCGCCGAGCACTACTGGACCCTGCACACCCAGCCGCGCGCGGAGTGGGCGCGCGAGGTGCGACACGGTTGATCACCGCTCGGGGGCGTGGTGCAGTGGGTGCACGACCCGAGGAGGGGCCCTGTCCGCACTGGAGCAGCTCGCCGTCGTGCTCGCCGGCTTCGGCGCGGGCATCCTCACCTCCAGCGTCGGGGTGGCCTCGCTGCTGAGCTTCCCGGTGCTGCTCGCCGTCGGGATCCCGCCCGTGGTGGCCAACGTGTCCAACACCATCGGGCTCATCCCTGCCGGCATCGGCGGCGCGGTCGGCTTCCGCGACGAACTGCGCGAGGAACCGGCCCTCACCCGCCGCGTGGTCGTGCTGACCGGGATCGCCGGCGCCGCCGGAGCGGTCCTCCTGCTCGCGCTGCCGGAGACCGTGTTCGAGGCGATCGTGCCGTGGCTGATCCTCGGCACCTGCCTGCTCGTCGGGGTCCAGCCGCGCCTGTCGAGCTGGCTCGCCGCGCGGCGCGGTGGCGGCCAGCGGTACGCCCTCTCGCCGACGACCACGGTGTTCGTGCTGCTCACCGGCCTCTACGGCGGCTACTTCGGCGCCGGCGCCGGCGTCCTCATGATCGCCGTGCTGGCGCTGGGGCTGGACGTCGCGTTCCGTGTGATCGCCGCGATCCGCACCACGTCCGTCATGGCCGCCAACGTCGTCGCCGGGCTGGTGTTCGCCGCCGTCGCGCACGTCGACTGGCTCGTCGTCGTCCTGCTGGCCGGCGGCTCGATGGTGGGCGGCTACGTTGGCGCCCGCGTGGCCCGCCGCCTCCCGGCAACCCTCCTACGGACCCTGATCGTGGTAGCCGGAGTCGTCGCGGCCGCCCTCCTCTGGACGGGCACGGTCTAACCCCCCGCCCCCGCGATCCGCGAGTTGGCCATCTCGACAGGGCGAGTTGGCGCGTTCGCAGGGTGCGACGGGCCAACTCGCCCTGCTGAACCGGCCAACTCGCCCTGTTGAACCGGGCAACTCGCGGGGCGAGGGTGGGTCAGCCTGCTGCTGTGGTCAGCGCGCGCTTCGTCAGCACCCTCGCCAGGTGGCGGCGGAACTCTGCCGTCGCTGGTACGTCGGAGACCGGGTCCGTTCCCCGGTCCGCGAGGGCCGCGGCGTCCGGGATCGACGCGCCGTCGGCCAGCGCCGCCTCCGCCGCCGTCGCCCGCAGTGGGGTGGGTCCCATGTTGGCCAGCCCGATCCGCCCGTCGACGACGGCCACGGCGACGATCGCCCAGTCGTTGGCGCGGCGCACGAACTTCTCGTACGCCCAGCCGGCGCCGCCGGTGCGCGGCACCCGGATCTCGACGATCAGCTCGTCGGGATCCCGGACGGTGGAGAACACGCCCGTGTAGAAGGTGGTGATCGGGACGGTGCGCTCGCCGCGGGGCGAGCGCAGCACGACGTTGCCGCCGAGCGCGAGCACGGCGGCCGGCAGGTCGGAGGCCGGGTCGCCGTGCGCGAGGGAGCCGCCGATCGTGCCGCGGTGGCGCACCTGCGGGTCCCCGACGGTGCGCGCGACGGCGGGCAGCAGCGGGCACTCGGCGGCCAGCAGCTCCGACGACTCCAGGGTGCGGTGCCGGGTGCCGGCCCCGATGGCGATCGCGTCGCCATCGGCGCGGACGTACGCGAGCTCGGGCAGCCGGCCGATGTCGATCAGCACCTCGGGCGCGGCCAGGCGCAGCTTCATCACCGGCAGCAGCGAGTGCCCGCCGGCGAGCAGGCTGGCCTCCTCGCCGTGCTCGACGAGCAGCTCGATCGCCTCGTCGACGCTGGTGGCGCGCACGTACTCGAAGCCGACGGGGATCATGCGGGGCCTCCGGTGGAGAAGCCGGGAGCCGCCTCGATGCCCTGCCCGCTCGCGCCGGAACGGGCGGCGATGCCGGTGACCTCGTCGGGGTCCTGGCCGCTCGCGACGAGCACGGCGCGGACGATGTTGTGGTAGCCGGTGCAGCGGCAGAGGTTGCCCTCCAGGCCTTCCCGCACCTCGCGTTCGGTGGGCCGTGGGTTCTCCGCGAGCAGCCCGACGGCCGCCATCACCATGCCCGGGGTGCAGAACCCGCACTGCAGGCCGTGCTCGCTGCGGAACGCCGCGGCCACCGGGTGCAGGTCGTCGGCGTTCGCCGAGAGCCCTTCCAGCGTGGTCACCGACAGCCCGTCCACCTGCGCGGCGAGCACCGTGCACGACTTCACCGACTCGCCGTCGACGAGCACCGTGCACGCACCGCACGACGTGGTGTCGCAACCGATGTTGGTGGCCTTGAGGCCGAGCACGTCGCGCAGGTGGTGCACGAGCAGCGTGCGCGGCTCGACGTCGGCGTCGGTGTGCTCGCCGTTGACCGTGATCGCGATCTTCACGCGCCCTCCCTGGCCGCCTCGATGGCTTCCCACACGCGCAGCGGCGCGAGCGGCATGTCGATGTGCCGGACCCCGAGGTGGGCGAGCGCGTCGACGACCGCGCTCTGCACCGCGGGCGTGGCCCCGATCGTGCCGGCCTCGCCGATCCCCTTGGCGCCCAACGGGTTGTACGGCGTCGGGGTGGCCATGTCGACGAGGGTGAAGCTGGGCAGCTCGGCCGCGGACGGGAACGCGTAGTCGGCGAGCGTCGACGTGATCGGGTTGCCGTCCTCGTCGAAGCGCACCTCCTCCAGCAGCGCCTGCGAGATGCCCTGGGCGATGCCGCCGTGGCGCTGCCCGTCGGCGAGCAGCGGGTTGAGCACCGGGCCGGCGTCGTCGACGGTGACGATGCGGTCCACCACGACCCGTCCGGTCTCCAGGTCGACCTCGACGACCGCCACGTGCGCCCCGAACGGGAACGACGGCGCGCCCCCGTCGAACACGGTCTGCACCTGCAGCGGCTCGCGCTCGGCGAGCGCCGCGAGCGTGATCGCGGTCGTGGTGCCGCGCACGCGGACGGCCCCGTCGACCACCTCGAGGTCGTCGACGTTCGCCTCCAGCACGTCGGCGGCCCGGGTGCGGGCCAGCTCGGCCAGCTCCCCGGCCGCCTTGTGGACGGCGATGCCACCGGTCTGCAGGCTGCGCGAGCCCATCGTGCCGGAGCCCTTCGGGATCAGGTCGGTGTCGCCGTGCAGCACCGTGATCTTCTCGACGGGGATGCCGAGGTGCTCGCTCGCGAGCATCGCCCAAGCCGTGGCATGCCCCTGGCCATGTGGTGAGGTGCCGGTCAGCACCGTCACGGTGCCGTCGGGGTGCACCTCCACCGATGCGTGCTCGCTGTAGTCGCCGCCGCCGGTGATCTCGACGTACGCGGAGACGCCGATGCCCAGCGCGACCGCGTCCCCGCGCTCGCGGCGAGCGGCCTGCTCGGCGCGCAGGCCGGTGTAGTCGGCGGCCTCCAGCACCCGGTCGATCGCGGCCGCGTACTCGCCGGAGTCGTAGGTGGCGCCGCCCTTGTTGGTGAACGGGAACTTGTCCGGCGCGACGACGTTGCGCCGCCGCACCTGCGCGGGATCCATGCCGATCTCGGCGGCGAACAGGTCCATCGCCCGCTCGATCGCGGCCGTCGCCTCCGGTCGCCCGGCACCGCGGTACGCACCGATCGACGTGGTCGTCGTGACGACCATGCGCGCCCGCGACTCGACGCGCGGGATGTCGTAGACACCAGGTGCCATCTGGCGCGTGAAGAACGGCAGGAAGGCGCCGATCCGCGGGTAGGCGCCCACGTCGGCGAGGATGTCGAGCCGGTAGGCGAGCACGTCGCCGTCGCGGTTGCCGCCGATGGTGATCGTCTGCAGCTGGGCGCGGCCCTGCAGCATCCCGGTCATGTTCTCCGACCGGGACTCGTGCCAGCGCACCGCCCGCTCCGTCCGCTGTGCCAGCTGCGCGACCAGCGCGAACTCGGGGTCGGCGCCGATCTTCGCGCCGAAGCCGCCGCCGACGTCCGGCGTGATCAGGTGGACCCGGTCGCCGTCCACGTTCAGCCACGCGGCCACCGCTGCCTTCGCCGACTGCGCGTTCTGCGTCGACGCCCAGATCGTGAGCCGACCGTCGGCACCCCAGACCGCCGACGCCGCCCGCGTCTCCAGCGGCGCGGCGGCGAGGCGCTGGTTCACGATCCGCTGCGTGACGACCACGTCGCAGTCGTCGAACAGGTGCTCGTCGAACTCCTCGTCGTGGCCGAACCCGCCGACCAGGTTGGTGCCCAGGTCCTCGAACAGCACCACCTCGTCCGACAGCGCCGCCTCGAGGTCGACCACCGCCGGCAGCGGGTCGTAGTCGATCTCCACCAGGTCGGCGGCGTCCTGGCCCTGGTACAGCTCCTCGGTCAGGACCGCGACGACCGGCTCACCCACGAACCGGACCTTGTCGGTGGCGAGGAACGCGCGCGAGGTCTCCTTCGGCGCTCCCGGCCACAGGTGGGCGGGGGGAAGCCCGAGATCGGCGCCCGTCACGACGTCGACGACTCCCGGCGCCTCCCGCGCGGCCGCGACGTCGATCGACGTGATGCGCGCGTGCGCGACCGGCGACCGCACCAGCGTCAGGTGCAGCGCCCCGGCCAGGCGTTCGTCGGTGAGGTCGTCGGTGTAGACCGCCCCGCGCGTCAGGAACAGCGGATCCTCGACCCGCTGCACGCGGGTGCCCAAGATGCTCATCAAGGCGGGACTGTAATCCCGCAGATCAGCCGACGCTCCCCCCGTCCCACCATTCGCGCACCGCCCAGAGGGGCGACACCGGCCCGTGGCCACGGCCGAGGTCGTACGAGCGACGCACCGACTCGGTGACGAACCGCTTCGCCCGCGCCACCGCGTCCGGCACGGAAAGCCCCCGGGCGAGGCCTGCGGAGATCGCCGACGCCATGGTGTCGCCACCCCCGTGCGTGTTGCCGGTGACGATGCGCGGACCCGGGTACTCGGTGAACGACGTGCCGTCGTAGAGGAGGTCGACGCACTCCGACTCGTCCTCGACGAGGTGGCCGCCCTTCACGAGCACCCACTGCGGGCCCATGCCGTGCAGCACCTTCGCCGCCGCGTACTGCGCGTCGCGGTCGTGCACGTCGATGCCGGTCAGGAGGCGCACCTCGTCGAGGTTCGGGGTCACCACCGTCGCCCGCGGGAACAGCTGCGCGCGGAACGCGTCGAGCGCCTCGTCGGCCAGCAGCTGGTCCCCACCCATCGACGCCGCCACGGGGTCCACGACGAACGGTGTGCCGCCGCCCCCGCCGATCCCCACCCGGTCGCACGTCTCCGCGATCGCGGCGATGATGCCGGCGGTGGCCAGCATGCCGGTCTTCACCGCGTCCAGCCCGATGTCGGTGGCGACCGCCTCGATCTGCGCCGCCACCGTCTCCGGCGGCAGCACGTGCACGCCCGTCACGGCCACGGAGTTCTGCACCGTCACCGCCGTCACGGCCACGCACCCGTGCACCCCGCAGGCCGCCAGCGCGCGCAGGTCGGACGCGACGCCGGCGCCGCCGCCGGAGTCCGTGCCGGCGATCGTCATCACCCGTGGCGGGGTCACGCCCACCGCCCGTTCAGCCATGCCGCGACGGTAGACCGGGAACATCCAAGGCGCCCGCACGGTTGCCCCGATCATGCCGCTGACCGGAGAACACGTCACCAGCAAGCACCCCGACTGGGCCCAGGACCAGATCGACAAGATCCTCGAGACCGGCACCACCGAGGGGCTGGGCATCAACGGGATGGAGATCGTCCTGATCACCTACCGCGGCCGCAAGAGCGGCAAGCTGCGGCACCTCCCCCTCATGCGCGTGGAGCACGACGGCAGCTACGCGGCCGTCGCGTCGAAGGGCGGCGCGCCCGAGCACCCCGGCTGGTACTCCAGCATCCGCGACTCCGAGATCGTCGAGCTGCAGGACGGCACGGTGACGAAGGACTACACGGTGCGGGAGCTCTCCGGCGAGAAGCGCGACATCTGGTGGAAGCGGTCCGTCGCCGCCTACCCGCCCTACGCCGAGTACCAGGAGAAGACCGACCGGCTCATCCCCGTGTTCCTCCTCGAACCGACGGGCTGAGCCGCCAGACTCCGTCGCTGGACTCGCGGTACGGCGAGTTCTCGACGCACTGCTCCGTCGGCGTAGGTGCCCGTTCGACGCGGCGCACGAGCCGGCCGTGATGCTGTTGATCATGGGCAAAACGTCGCTCCACGAGATCGAACCACGACGTTCTGCCCATGATCGACGCGCGAGCCCCGGCCCGCGGTCCCGCCGCGCCCCGCCCCGCCCCGCGGGACCCCACCTCAGTCCGCCACCCGCTCCTGCGTGACCGAGCGCAGCAGCGGCCGGCTCGCTGCCGACGCCGCGATCACGAGCAGGATCCCGACCACCACCACCGATCCCAGGACGACCAGTCCGGGCGTGGCGAGGGCGGACGCTGCGGAGGCGATCGGCGACGCGCACAGCAGCCCGGCGGCCAGTGCGATGCCCGAGCACACGAGCAGCGGCCGCAGGGTCTCCGCGCGCCGCGCCGCGCCGATGACGGCCAGCGGGGTGCCGGCGAGGTTCAGCAGCCGCAGCGTCCGGCGCTGGTCCAGCACCCGCGCGGCCGCCGTCGTCCCGGCCGAGGTCGCAGCCACGAGGAACGTCGCTACCAGGACGATCAGGATGCCGCGGAAGATGTCCGCACCCATCTCGACGTTCGGTGCGTCGCGTTCGGCGGCCGAGACGACCGGTTCCCCGGCGAGCGGGGTGAGCGCGGTGCGCACCTCGTCGCGGTTCGTGCCGGGCGCCGGCTGCACCCGCGGCCCGGTGACCGAGCCGGTGACGGTGGCGGCCAGACCGCGCCGTTGCAGCTGGTCCTGCGCCTGCGCGACCGACACGGTCTCCCCCAGCCGGAGGTCCGACGATCCGGCGTAACCCTCTCCGACGAGCCCGCTGAGCGGGGCGAGGAACCCGGCGACGAACACGGCGAGCGTCAGCCCGGCGAGCGGGCGGAACGCGCCGCGCGGGTCGTCGAGCAGGCGGCGACCGGCGAGCATCCGCGGCACCGACCGCGACGAGCGCGCCATCGTGCCGCCGAGCAGCCGCATCACCCACGGCCCGATCAGCCACACGGCGCCGAACATCGTGAGCACGGACGTCCCGATGATGACGCCCACGAAGGCGACGTCGCTGTTGCGCAGCACGACCTGGACGATGCCGAACGCGCCGAGCGCGGCGACGACGCCGAGCAGGTGCCACCACCGCAGCCCGCGCGGCTGCTGCCGGCGCACCACGCCGAGCGGGCCGACGACGACGGCGCGCATCCCGCGCATCGCCGCCAGCGCGGCCAGCACCGCGACCCCACCGACGACGGCGAGCGCCACCAGCGGGGAAACCTGCAGGTCGGTGACGTACCAGCCGCTGCCGCCCAGCGGGATCGTGGCGAGCGCGGGCGACAGCAGCCACTCGGCGACGATGCCGACGACCGCGGCGACGGTCGCCACCAGCGTCACCTCGGTGACGGCGACGACGGTCAGCTGGCGGGTGGAGGCGCCGAGCAGGCGCAGCGTGGCGAGCCGTTCCGCGCGGCGCGACGCGGTGAGGCGCGCGGCCGAGCCGAGCAGGCCGAGCACCGGGAACAGCAGCAGCGCCACCGCGACGTAGGTGAGCTGGCGGTAGGCGAGGAGCATGGTGGTGCCGGCGGGTCGGGAGAAGCCGGCGACCGGGACGGCGTCCGCGACGGGTACCTCGTGGCCGACGACCGCCACGAGCTCCCCGGCGTCACGCAGGCCGGCCGGGCCGATCACGCCGGTGACCGGCCCGGGGAAGCGGTCGGCGAGCTGCCCCGGCGGCAATGTGCGGAGCAACTCGGCGAGCGCGGGCGACACCCACAGCTGCCCCGGCGCCGTGAACTCCCGCAGCCCGGGCGGAGCCGGCACAGGACGCGTGGCGCTCACGTCCACCACGTCCATGGGCCGGCCGGCGACCGAGTCGACGCGCACCCGGATCGCGCCGGCCGGATCGGCGGGTCTCGCCACCTGCCCGATCACCTCGGGGTCCGCGCGCCACCCGACGCGGCTCTCGCGGGCGTCCCAGCCGTGCAGGGCACCGAGGGTGACGGCGAGCAGCAACGTCGCCACGGCCACCCCGGCACCGACGAGCCCGGCCGCCGTGGCGGCACGGCGCCCCCCGGCGAGGAGCAGCCGGATGCTGAGCCCGATCACGCGGGCCACCCCGCCCGGTACTCGTCGAGAACGAAGTTGTGGTTGTTTTGAAACGATTCAGTCGACCGTAACTTCGTTCTCGATGCGGGACCGGTCATGCCGCAACCCCGGGCACCACTGCACCGTCGCGTAGCGCCACCGTGCGGCTGCAGCGGGCGGCGATCTCCTGGTCGTGCGTCACCACGACGAGCGCGGCGCCGGTGCGGGTGGTCAGCGCGGCCAAAGCCGCGAACACCTTCGCGCCGGCCGCGGAGTCCAGCGCGCCCGTCGGCTCGTCGGCGAAGACGACGGCGGGCTCGGTGACCAGCGCGCGGGCGATCGCCACGCGCTGCTCCTGGCCGCCGGAGAGCTGGCCGGGCCGACGGTCCTCCAGCCCGGCCAGCCCGAGCGGCGGGAACCACGCGGCCGCCCGCGCGACGGCGTCGGCGCGGCGCATGCCCGCGAGCATCAGGGGTACCGCCACGTTCTCGACGGACGGGAGCTCCGGCAGGAGCGCGGCGAACTGGAAGACGAACCCGAACCGGGAACCGCGCAGCGCGGTCCGGCGGGCCTCCGACCAGCGGTCGATGCGGTCCTCCCCGAACCACACCTCGCCCTCGGCCGGCGCGAGGATGCCGGCCAGGCAGTGCAGCAACGTCGACTTGCCCGACCCCGAGGGGCCGGTCACCGCCACCGTCTCCCCGGGGTGCACGACCATGTCGACGTCGCGCAGCACCGTCGTGGCGCCGTACCGGTGGCCCAGATGCGCGGCCCGCAGCACGGGCGTCATCGCTGACGGCCGAACGACTCGAGCAGCGGAAGTGCTGCCATCACCACCAGCACCAGGAGACCGGTCAGCCAGCCCGCCGTGCCGAGCACCGTCGAGATCACGTCCTGCATGCCGACCACGATGCCGCGGGACCGCCCGTCCACACCTCGGTCGCCGGTGCGAACCGGGCCCGTCGCACTCGTACTTCCGGTCGATCGGTGCCCGACCGGGTGACCCGGCGCCGCGTCGTACTTCCGGCCGAGGACGGTCCCGACGGCGCCACCTAGGCTGCCGGAGTGGTCCGCCTCCTGCGCCTGGCGTGGCGACACATCGGTCTGGCCCTCGAGCTCGCCGGTTACGCGTTCTGGTTCCTCATCGACATCGCTGCGGCCCTCTCCGACGGCGGTTGGCTGAGTGTGATCGCCGGAGTCGTCGTCCCCGGCATCGTGCTGCTGCGCCGCCGTCCCGGCATGCCGCTGACGACGATCGCGAGCGCGGCGCTGGGTGCCTCGCTGGTGTTCTCCGCGGTATCGGCGACGATGCACGTCGTCCTGCCGCGGACCAGCACGTCCATCGTCGACCTCTCGTTCACCGAGGACCTGGCGCTGGCCCTGCTGGTGATCCAGATCCTGCGGTCGCTGGAGCTGCGGCGGGCGCTGTGGCTCACCGGGGTCGCCGCCGTGGCCATCGTGTCCACGGCGGCGGCGCGCATCGTCGGCGAGTCGGCCATCCCCGCCTTCGCGACGCTGTGCGCGCTGGGTTGGGGCGGGTCGGTGGCGATCGGGCTGGCGCTGCGCGAGATCGACACCCGCCGCCGAGCCGCGCTCGACGACGCCCGGTCGAGCGAGCGCATGGAGCTGGCCAGGGAGCTGCACGACGTCGTGGCGCACCAGGTCACCGGCATCGTCGTGGCAGCTCAGGCGGCCGCGGTCGTCGCCCGGACGTCCCCCGACGAGGTCGACCGGGCACTCGCCGCTATCGAGGCCGCCGGCACGGACGCGTTGAAGGCCATGCGGCGGATGGTCGGCGTGCTGCGCGGCCAGGAGACCGGCGACGATTCCGCGGGCGCCCGCACCCCCGGCGCCGAGCTGGCCGATCTGCCGGCGCTGATCGACCGGTTCGATCCGGACGAGCAGCTGGTCAAGCTCACCATGGACGCCGGGCTGGAGCACGCCGTGCTCCCGGCCGGGGTGGCCGTCACGGGGTACCGCATCGTGCAGGAGGCGTTGACCAACGTGCGCCGGCACGCTCCGGGCGTGACGGCCGTCGAGATCGATCTGCGGATCCGGGAAGGGGCCCTGCTGGTGACGGTGCGCAACGACGGGAGCGAGGGCCGGCAGGCCCCGCTGGGCGGGACGGGCGGGTTCGGTCTCGCCGGCATGGCGGAGCGGGCCGCCGCCCTCGACGGCGAGCTGACCGCCGGCCCGATGGGCGCGGGCGTGTGGCAGGTCGCGGCCCGGCTGCCGCTGCGCGGTGCCGCATGACGACGGTGCTGCTCGCCGACGACCAGGAGATGGTGCGCACCGGGTTCCGGCTGATCCTCTCGGCGGAGTCCGATCTCGAGGTCGTCGGGGAGGCCGGGACGGGCGTCGACGCCGTGTCGAAGGCTCGCGCACTGAAGCCCGACGTGGTGCTGATGGACATCCGCATGCCCGAGCTGGACGGGCTCGCGGCCACCCGCGCGTTGATGGGTGACCCGAGCCCGCCGCGGATCGTCGTCGTCACCACGTTCGACCTCGACGAGTACGTGTACGGCGCCCTGCGCGCCGGCGCCTGCGGCTTCCTGCTGAAGGATGCGGGCCCGCGGCTGCTGGTCGAGGCCGTGCGGGCCGCGGCGAACGGCGACGCGCTCGTCTCCCCGTCGATCACGGTGCGGCTGCTGGAGCACCTCGCCACCCCGCGGTCGGCGCCTGCCCTGCCCGAGCCGCTCTCCCCGCGCGAGCTGGAGGTGGTGCAGGCCGTGGCCCGCGGCCGCACCAACGCGGAGATCGCGGCCGAGCTGTTCGTTTCGCTGTCGACGGTGAAGACGCACCTCACGAACGTCCAGGCGAAGCTGTCGGCGCGGAACCGGGTCGAGATCGCCGCGTGGGCCTGGGAGCACGGGATCGTCCGCTGATGAGCGTCTGCGCGGTGACCAGCGCGCCGCACAGCAGCGTCACGATCCCGATCGTGGCGAGCCCCGTGCCGGCTGCGCCGACGAACGCCTGGAGGACGGTGTCGTGCGCTACACCGGCCGCGGCGAACGCGCCGGCCACGGTGTGCGGTGTCCCGGCCGGGAGCGCCGAGGTGAACGCGCCGGTCAGCACCGTTCCGATGACCGCGACGCCGAGGGCGGAACCCAGCTCGCGGGTCGTCGACTGCAGGCCGCCGGCGACGCCGGCCTGCTCCGCGGGGACGGCCGCCGCGATGTCGGACGACAGCACGGGCATGGCCAGCGCGCCACCGGCGCCGATGACGACCAGCCCGGCAGCCCACAGCACGTACGGGGTGCTCACGTCGACGCGGGAGAGGGCCAGCAGGCCGCCACCGACCAGGGCGAACGCGATCGCGACCGTCGCGGTCGACCCGATCCGCGCGACGGCCAGCGGGCCCACCCGGGCGCCGAGGATCATCGGCAGCGCGAGCGGCAGGATCGACAGTCCGGTCGCCAGCACGTCGAAACCGCGGCCGAACTGCAGGTAGGACGCGTTGACGTAGAAGAGCGCGAAGAGGCCGAAGAACAGCACGGCGAGGCCGAGCGCAGCGCTGCGCAGCCGCGGGATGGCGAAGAGCCGCGGGTCAAGCAGCGGCTGCGCGGCGCCGAGTTCGGCGCGGGCCCATGCCGTGCCGAGCAGCGCCGCCGCGACGAACGCGCCGATCACGACCGGGTTGCCCCAACCCAGCTCCGGTCCCTCGATGATGCCGAACAGCAGCCCCAGCGTGGCGAGGGTCAGCAGGGACGTCGCAACGGGACGCAGCGGGCGCGGGGCCCGCGCCGACACCGGGACGGCGACGGCCACGACGACCGCCAGCAGCAGCGCGAGCGGCGCGACCGCACCGAAGAGCCAGCGCCAGCCGCCCGCGGCGAGCAGCGCCCCACCGCCGAGGTTGCCGATGCTGCCGCCGGCGCCGATGGCGGCCGCCCACACCGCGATGGCGCCGGCCCGCCGCTCGACGGGCACGGCGTGCACGATGCAGGCGATGGTGTTGGGCAGCACGGCCGCCGCGCCGACGCCGGAGATCACTCGGCCGACGAGCAGCACGGCGATGTTGGGCGCACCAGCAGAGAGCAGCGCCCCAATGGAGAGCAGCAGCAGCCCGGAGAGCAGCGCGCCCTTCCGTCCGAAGCGGTCGCCGGCGGCCCCGCCGGGGATGACGAGGCAGGCGAAGACGAGCACGTAGGCGTCGACGATCCAGAGCAGCGCCGACGACGAGGGACCCAGATCGCTGCCGCCGAGCATCGGCAGCGCGAGGTTGACGGACGCGACGAACCCGACGACGAGCGCGGCGCACGCGGTGACCGCGGCGACGGCGACTCCGGTGCGCGCCCGCGGCACGGGAGGGGAGGTGATTGCCATGCGGCCGACGCTAGGAAGCACCCATTGATGCGTCCAGTGCACAATTGATCAGGCAGACTTGCATAGGATGCAACTGTGGTCGCCGAGCTGGATCTGAACCTCCTGCGGGTGTTCGACGCGCTCGTGACCGAGAGCAGCGTCACCGGCGCCGCAGCGCGGCTGCACCTGTCCGTGCCGGCCACCAGCCGGGCGCTGGGCCGGCTGCGCCGCGCCGTCGCCGACCCGGTCCTCGTGCGCGCGGGCCGCGGCCTCACGCCGACGCCGTTCGCGACACGCACCGCACCGCAGGTCAGGGCACTGATCGAGGCCGCCGAGACGGTGTTCACCGCGGACCGCGAGCTGGACGTCGCGACCATGGAGCGCACCTTCACGATCCGCATCAACGAAGGGCCTGCCGCCACCCTCGCCCCGCAGCTCGTCCGCATGATCGGCGAGCGGGCACCCCGGGTGGTCCTCCGGTTGCTCGGCGAAGGGCTGGAGGACGTCGAAGCGCTGCGCACCGGAGCCGTCGACCTCGACGTCGGGGCCCCGCGGCCCGCGGCCGACCTGCGTGAGGAGCCGCTCTACGTCGAGTCGCTCGTCGCCGTGGTCGCGGCCGCTTCACCCGCCGGTCGCGCCGGACCCCTCACCGATGCGCAGCTGTGCGCCTTGCCGCACGTGTCGGCGTCGCGGCGCGGGCGGACGCGCGGCCCGCTCGACGACGTCCTCGCCGAGCGCGGCCTGGAGCGCCGGGTCACGGCCGTCGCCGGCTCGTTCGCCGTCGCGGCGATGATGGCCGCGGAGAGCGACCTCGTCGCGCTGGTGCCGAGGCGGCTCGCCGCGCGCTACGGGCCGGCGCTCGGGCTGCGGACCGTGGAGCTGGACGTGGAGCTGCCCCCGGTCCCGATCACGCAGCAGTGGCACGCGCGGCTCGACGCCGACCCGGCGCAGGTGTGGCTGCGGGCGACGGTGCGCGAGGCCGCCCGGGTCGGCTAGCTCAGCTCGGTCGGCACGGCGACGACGTCGACCATCGCCCCGTTGCGCAGCACCGTGACGGGCAGCGGCACGCCGATCGCGTCGCCGAACAGCTGCGCCTGCACGCCCTGCGCGTCGCGGACCTGGCGCCGGCCGACGTCGAGCACGAGGTCGCCGGCGCGCAGCCCGGCCTGCGCGGCGGGGCTGCCGCTGATCACCTCGGCCAGCCGCAACCCTTCGGTGCGGCCGTACTTCTCCGCCACGCTCGCCGGTACGGGCGCCGGCGTGCCGATCACCCCGAGGTACGCCCGGCGCACCCGGCCGTCGGCGAGCAGGGCGGCGAGGATCCGGCGCGTCGTCGCGTTGACGGGCACGGCGAGCCCCAGCCCGACCCCCGCGACCGCCGTGTTGATGCCGACGACCCGCGCCCGGTGGTCGGCCAGCGCGCCACCTGAGTTGCCGGGGTTCAGCGCCGCGTCGGTCTGGATGACGTCCTCGACGACCCGACCCGCCCGCCCGCTGCGGGTGGGCAGCGAGCGGCCCAGCGCGCTCACGACGCCCGCGGTGACCGAGCCGGCGAGCCCCAGCGGGTTCCCCACCGCCACCACGAGCTGCCCGACGACGAGCTTGTCGGCGTCACCCAGCTCGACCGGCTGCGGCAGCTCGTCGGGCCGGCGCGCGCGCAGCACGGCCAGGTCCGACAGCGGATCGGTGCCGGCCACGACCACGCTCGCCTGGGTGCCGTCGCCGAAGTCGGCGCGCCCGTCGCGCGCGTCCCCGACGACGTGGGCGTTGGTGACGAGCACCCCGTCGCCCGTGACGACGGCGGAGCCGCTGCCCCGCCCGATCCGCACCGCCGCAACCTTGCCGGTGATCTCCGCGGCCACCGCAGTGACCGTGCGGGAGTAGGAGTCGAGCTCGTCCACGGCACACCTCCGCGCTTACACCGTTACAGCTCCACGCTACGCGCGGAGGCGAGGTGCGGTGTTCGCCGAGAGCGAGCCCGCGGGGCTCAGACGTCCTCCGCCTTCTGCGTCGCCGGGTCCCACGTCAGGCCGGGTACGCCCCAGCCGGCCCGCTTGACGGCCTTGCGCGCGGCCCGCTGGTTGCGGCCGATGAGCCGGTCGACGTAGATGATCCCGTCGAGGTGGTCGGTCTCGTGCTGGAGGCAGCGGGCGAAGAAGCCGCGGCCCTCCACCTCCACCGGCTGGCCCTTCTCGTCGGTGCCGGTGACCTTGGCCCACTCGGCGCGCCCGGTGGGGTACTGCTCGCCGGGGACGGAGAGGCAGCCCTCGTCGTCGTCCTCGGGGTCGGGCATGGTCTCCGGCCGCTCGGAGGTCTCCAGCACCGGGTTCACGACGACGCCGCGGCGGCGTTCGCGCAGTTCGAGGTCGGGGCAGTCGTACACGAAGACGCGCTGGTCGACGCCGATCTGGTTGGCCGCGAGCCCGACGCCGTCGGCGGCGGCCATGGTGTCGAACATGTCGGCGACGAGGTCGGCGAGCGCGTCGTCGAACTCGGTGACGGGGCGGGTCGGGGTGTGCAGGACGGGGTCCCCGATGATCACGATGGGTCGTACGGCCACGTCGGAAGCCTATGTCCGGCGTGTCGCACCGCCTGCCGGAGGCCGTCGGCCGGTCGCCGATCACCCCATGGCGTGGCGCGTCCTTGACCAGGTTCGGTCGGTTGTGCGTGATTGAATGGCCTCCGCGAATCACACACGTGTCATTCGCCGAGCTGCGGAAGTTTCGAGGGAGCGCGATGGAGTCCGCCACCGAGTCGGCCGGGGCGAGGACCGCCTCCGGCGGGATGCGCGAGCTGGACCGTCGCGAACGGGAGATCCTCGCGTTCGAGGGCCAGTGGTGGAAGTACGCCGGCGCCAAGGAGCAGGCGATCCGCGAGTTGTTCGACATGTCGGCCACCCGCTACTACCAGGTGCTCAACGCGTTGGTCGACAAGCCGGAGGCGCTGGCCGCCGATCCGCTCCTCGTGAAGCGCCTCCGCCGGCTGCGCGCCAGCCGGCAGCGCACCCGTGCGGCGCGTCGGCTGGGCATCGAGCCCTGGTGACGTCACCATGATCGGCGACCGACCCGTCCACTGACGGGTGACGCGCCCCGCTGCGAGGAGCCAGACCGTGACCTCACCCGCACCGTCCGGAGGATCATCCCCGCTTCGGGTGGGTGGTCTCGCGCTCCTGGGCGTCGGCGCGGTGGCCGCACTGATCGGCGTCGCCAGCCTCGTCGGCGGCGGTGGCGGCGGGTCACCCACGGCTGCCGGCCCGACCCCCACGGCCGAGGTGACGGCTCCGGCGACGCCCGCTCCCACCGATCCGAACGCCGCCACCACGCCGGCCCCGGCCCCCGCACCGGCCACGACGCCACCCCCGGCGGCCACCCCCGCTCCCGGCGGCGTGCCCGTGCCCTCGTTCGGCGCGACCCCGAACGCCGTCGCCGGCCCGACGAAGGCCGCGCCCGCGCCCGCCCCCCGGACGGTGGCCAAGCAGCCGGTGCGCGTCTACAACAACTCGACGATCCAGGGCCTCGCCGCACGCGCGGCTGCGGACCTCCGGGCGGCCGGCTGGCAGGTCACGGAGATCAAGGGCTACCCGGGCGGGATCATCCCGACCAGCACGGTGTACTTCCGGCCGGAGAGCCCGGCCGAGGAGGCCTCGGCCCGCGAGCTCGGCGCGCAGTTCGGGCTGCGGGTGGAGCAACGCTTCGCCGGCATCCAGGACGCGACGCCCGGGCTGATCGTGATCGTCACGAAGGACTACAAGGCGAAGTGAGCCGGGCTCAGCGCTCGGCGCGCCGCTGCGCGTAGGCCTCCAGCGCGGCGAGCTGCGCCGGGTCCAGCGACGGCGGCACCACCGTGCGCGCCGCGGCGATGTGCGCGTCGGTGACCTGGGCGGCGTCGAGCGACTCGCGCATCGCGGTCAACGCGGCCTCGCGCAGGACGGCCGCGCAGTCGGCCGCGGAGTAGCCGTCCAGCGCGGCGCCCAGCTCGGCCAGGTCCACCTCCGGCGCGAACGGGGTGTTGCGCCCGGCCGCCTTCAGGATCTCGGTGCGCGCCTCGGCGTCCGGCGGCGGCACGTAGACCAGCCGTTCCAGGCGGCCCGGCCGCAGCAGCGCCGGGTCGATCAGCTCGGGCCGGTTGGTGGCGCCGACGACGATGACGTCGCGCAGCGGCTGCGCCCCGTCCAGCTCGGTGAGCAGGGCGGCGACGACCCGGTCGGCCACCCCGGAGTCGCTGGACTGACCGCGGCGCGGCGCCAGCGCGTCCACCTCGTCGAGGAACACCAGCGCGGGCGCGGCGTCGCGGGCCCGGCGGAACAGCTCGCGCACGGCCCGCTCGGACTCGCCGACGTACTTGTCGAGCAGCTCGGCGCCCTTCACCGCGATCACGTTGAGCTGCCCGGTGCCGGCCAGCGCGCGCAGCAGGAACGTCTTGCCGCACCCGGGCGGGCCGTACACGAGCACGCCGCGGGGCGCGTCGACGCCGAGGCGGGCGAACGAGTCGGGGTACTGCAGCGGCCACAGCACCGCCTCGGTGAGCGCCTGCTTCGTCTCGGCCATGTCGCCGACCTGGTCGAGCGTCACGCCACCGGTCTGCAGCGTGTCCGACGACGACATCGAGATCGGGCGGACCGAGCCGACCGCGTCCAGCAGGTCCTGCTGGGCGATCATCGGGTCGTCGGCGTGCCGCAGCGCCGCGGTCACCGCGGCCTCCCGGCGCACCGCCACCAGGTCGGCGACGACGAACCCGGGCGCGCGCTCGGCGATCGCCTTCAGCTCCACGTCGGCGGCGAGCGGCACCTCGGCCAGCAGGCGGCGCAGCAGCTCGGTGCGCGTGCGCAGGTCGGGCAGGGCCAGCCCCAGCTCGCGGTCGACGAGGTCGGGGGCGCGCAGGCGCGGGTCGATGCGCTCCGGCGCCGACGTGGTGACGACGAGGGCGAGACCGCGCGTCGCCACCGCGGCGCGCAGGGCGTCGAGCACGATCGTCGAGAGCGGCACCGGCTCGACGGGCAGCAGCGCGTCCACGTCGCTCACGACGAGGACGGTGCGCCTGCCCGCCTGCGCCGCGGCCCTCGCCGACCCGACCGTCTCGTGCACCCGCTGCGAGGCCGTCCCGGCCTCCAGTGCGGCCACGCCCGGAGCGGCCAGGGTGACGACCCCCGCGTCCACGGCCGCGGCGGCGCTGCGCGCCAGTGCGAGCTTCCCCACGCCCTCCGGCCCGACGACGGCCACCCCGAGCCGGGCCGATCCCCCGAGCCGTTCCAGCAGCTCAGGGCGGTCGAACGTCAGCTCGAGCCATTCGACGAGCCGGCGCGCCGGCTCGGTGTTGCCGATCAGCGCCTCGACGGGCAGCACGGGCTCCTCGACGGCTGCGGCAGGGGCGGCGGTCGGGCGCGGCGCCGGCGCCTGCCCCGTCACCGGGCCTGTCTCCCAGCCGACGACCGTGCTCGGGCGCACCGCGACCGCGCCGGCCGGCTCGACGGTGGCCACCGTGAGCAGCTCGGTGGTCCACGACGGGCCGAGCGCGCCGGCCACCTGCTGGCGGGTGGCGGCGGCGTTCATGCCCGGCGCGATGTCCTGCGGCAGCAACGAGACGGCGTCGCCGCCCGTCACGACCTTGCCGACGAGCGCCTGCCGCACGATCTCCGGGGTCAGCGAGGCCCTGGCCAGCCGCGAACCGGTCAGCAGGATGCTGCGGGCAGGCGCGACCTCGGCCGGCGTGACCACCACGGGGGCGCCGTCGCTCAGGCCGGTGTTCGAGAGCGTGACGTCGTCGAGGGTGACCTGCCCGGGCGGTCCGTCCCCAGGAGCGACCAGCACCGTGGTCATCCGGGCGCCGGTGAGGGTGACGGCGTCCCACGACCGCAGGCCCAGCGCGTCGAGCACCTCGGGATGCAGCCGCACCACCCCTCGTCGGGCGTCGGCAGCGGAGGCGGCCAACCGGGCGACGAGCGTGATCGACACAGTCACCGGCACACGCTATCGGGCAGCGATCAACGTCGACGGGCGCGGCGCAGTCCCAGCCGCAGCCGGTTGCCGCGCTGCGGCGCCGGTCCGGGCCCAGTGCGGGGCGTGCCGTTGCGCCGGATGACCGGCAGGCCCGGTTCGGTGTCGCCGAGCCGGCGCACCGCACGGGCGACGGCGCTGGCCCCGCCCGCCACCCGCCGGCGCAGCGGCGGCCGGATGCCCAGCCGGCGCGCGGAACGGGCCGCACGGGCGGCCGCCCGCCGCTCCCGCACGGGAACGTCCCACGCCTCGGGGTGCCGGGCGAGCCAGCGGTAGCGGTAGCCGGCGTACGGGATGAGCAGCAGGTACCCGATGGCGACGAGCGCGAGCCCGAGGTACGGCACGGTGACCAGCACCGCTGCCGCGATGCCCACCACGACCAGCAGCGGGGCGATCGCCGTGGCCGGCACGCGCACGGTCTTGAGCGACAGCGTGGGCAGCCGCGACACCATCAGCCCGGCCACGACCAGCGTCCAGCCGCCGACGAGCACCTCACCCGACCACCAGCCCTCGCCGAACTGCAGGGTCACGTACAGCGGGATCCCGGCCGACAGCGCGGCCGCCGGCGCCGGGACGCCGACGAAGAACTCCTTGGCGAACGGGTAGCGCTGCTCGACGTCGAGGAGGGTGTTGAAGCGGGCCAGGCGCAGCGCCATGCATACGGCGAACACGAGCGTGACGATCCAGCCGAACCGGCTGCCCTCCAGCGCCCACAGGTACAGCACCAACGCCGGGGCCACACCGAACGACACCAGGTCGGACAGCGAGTCCAGCTCGGCGCCGATCTTGCTCGTGGCGTCGAGGAGACGGGCGAGGCGGCCGTCGAGCGCGTCGCAGATCGCCGCGAAGCCAGTGGCGACGATGCAGAGCGACCACTGGCCGGCGAGCGCGAAGTAGACCGACGACAGTCCCGCGCAGAGCGCGAGCACGGTGACTGCGTTGGGCAGGAGGCGCACGCCCGCGGCGTACGCGGGCGGGACGTCCATCAGGTGTCCTCGGGCAGCACGGCCAGCACGGTCTCGCCGCCGATCGTGCGCTGCCCCACCGACACCTGCACGACTGCGTCGGCGGGCAGGTAGACGTCGACGCGGGAGCCGAAGCGGATGAGCCCGTACGTCTCGCCTGCGGCGACCTCGTTGCCGACGACGACGTCGCAGACGATGCGCCGCGCGAGCAGCCCGGCGATCTGCACGACCCCGATCTGCGCGCCGCCCGCGGTGCGCAGCAGCACCGAGTTGCGCTCGTTGTCGTCGCTGGCCTTGTCGAGGTCGGCGGAGAGGAACGTGCCGGGGTGGTAGGCGACGGCCACCACCTGCCCGTCGACGGGGATGCGCTGGACGTGCACGTCGAGCACCGACAGGAAGACGCTGACCCGCGGCAGCGGCACCGCCGGCAGGCCGAGCTCTGGCGGGGGCAGGGCGTCGCCGATGGTGGCGACGGTGCCGTCGGCGGCCGCCAGCACGGCGTGCTCGATCGGCGGCGGCACCCGCTCGGGCGAGCGGAAGAACAGCGCGGTGGCCGCGGTGGCGAGCGCGCCGACCCCGGCGCCGCGTCCGGTGACGAGCTTGACGAGCCCCGCTGCGGCGGCGACGGCCGCGACGATCGGGCGGCCGCCGGGGTGCATCGGCGGGATCGCGTCCCTGACCAGCCCGACCACGTGCGTCAGTGAGAAGCCGGACGGGCCGCTCGCCGTGACGGCCGGTGCCGGCCCTGCTGGGGTGGGGTCGGTCATGGGCGCCGCTTCACTCCTGCTGACGGGGGTGGCCCGCGTTGGGCCGGGTCGCGGCGGCTACGGTACGCGAGCACTTCGGCACGGGAACCGGCGGACGGCGTTGTTGATCGTCGGCTCGACACCCGGGCGCGCCGAACCGACAACTCCAGATCGCACCGGCAACGTCCCGCTCCGGCCAACTCGCCGACCCAGGACGGGCAACTCGCCGACCCAGGACGGGCAACTCGCCGTCCCGATCCGGGCAACTCGCGTGGGCGGTGAGACCCGACGGCCGAGCCGAGCAACCACGCGAGCCGGAGCGCCGTGGGCGCGACAAATTCAACACAGCAAAGGGCCGGGGCCGTCATCCCCCGAGACGACGACCCCGGCCGTGGAACCGCTCGTCCGCTCCCCAGCGACGGGCGGTAGGTCTTTGCTGTGTGACATGGATACCCATGCCGCGTGCCAAGTATTCCCGCTGACGCGTTCGATCGTCCAGCACACTTCCTGAGGAACCACGGAGAGTGCACCGATCGGCCGAACTTTCACCTGTAGGACGTCGTCGGGGGCCCGATTGTTGCATCCAGTCGGTGTGACGTACACCACTTCCACCCGAAAGAGTCAGTGGTGGAGCGGCCACACCTCCACCGGATGGCCCTCGACAGCCTCCGTGACGTCCTCGGGCAGCACGATGAGGCACTCCGCGCGGGCGAGCGCGCCCAGCCGGTGGGAGGCGGAAGTGCCGATCTCGCGGACCTCGCCGGTCTCGGTGAAGACGCCCCGGCGGTACTGCCGCTTGCCGGCCGGGGAGGTCAGACGCTCGGCGAGCACGGCGGTACGCACGGGCCGGTGGGGCTGCGGGTGGCCGAGCGCGGTGCGCAGCGCGGGCCGCACGAACACCTCGAAGGAGACGAGCGAGCTGACGGGGTTGCCGGGCAGGGTCACGACGGCGACGTCGCCCAGTTCGGGCACCCGCCCGGCGCCCTGCGGTCCGCCCGGCTGCATGCCGACCTTGGTGAAGGTGACCCCGCGTCCGGTCAGCGCGTCCTTGACGACCTCGTAGGCGCCGGCGCTGACGCCGCCGGAGGTGAGGACGAGGTCGACGGCACCGTCCCGGACACGGCGGGCGAGGGTGGCGAGGAACTCGTCGACGTCGTCGGGCACGAAGCGCAGCAGCTCGGCCTCGCCGCCCGCGTCCTCGACGGCCGCGGCGAGCATGGGTCCGTTGGACTCGTAGATCTGGCCGTGCTGCAGCGGGGTGCCGGGGGCGACGAGCTCCGAGCCGGTGGACAGGACGAGCACGCGGGGTCGGCGGCGCACGTCGACGGTGCCGGCACCGACGGCGGCGGCGAGCCCGATGTGCGCGGCGCCGAGGACGGTGCCGGCGGTGAGCACGACGTCACCGGCGACGGTGTCCTCGCCGGCGCGGCGCACGTACGCGCCCTCGTCCGGCTGGGCGTGCAGCCGCACGCGCTCGGTGCCGGCGTCGGTCTGCTCGACGGGCAGGACGGCGTCGGCGCCGTCGGGCATGGGTGCCCCGGTCATGATGCGGGCGACGGTGCCGGGTGCGAGCGGGGGCACGTCGGTGCGGCCGGCCGGGATGTCGGCCGCCACCGGCAGCTCGACGGGCGCCTCAGCGGTGGCGCCGGCGAGCTCCGCGGCGCGCACGGCGTAGCCGTCCATGGCGGAGTTGTCGAACGAGGGGATCGACACGGCGGCCACCACGTCCGTGGCGAGCACGCGGCCGCGCGCCCGGCCCAGCGGCACGGTCACGACGGGGGTGGGCGGCAGCAGCTCGGCGACGACCTCGGCGTGCTCCTCGACGGTGCGGATCCGTGTGCTCGACACGGCTGCATCGTGCCTCATGGGCGCCGCCTGCGGCCGGCGCGGTCGCTTGCACTCGACCTACCCGAGTGCTAAAACCGGCTTTGGCACTCGACACGGTAGAGTGCCAGTTGTCGAGCGGGTGAGATCGGCGCAGGGTTGCCGGTCGTCCGTCGCGGGCGCCGCGTTCGACGCACCTGACCTCGTGTCATCCCAATCGGAGGACCACACCCACATGGCGAAGATGATCGCTTTCGACGAGGAGGCGCGCCGGGGGCTCGAGCGCGGCATGAACACCCTCGCCGACGCCGTCCGGGTGACGCTCGGCCCGCGTGGCCGCAACGTCGTGCTGGAGAAGAAGTGGGGCGCGCCCACCATCACCAACGATGGTGTGTCGATCGCCAAGGAGATCGAGCTCGAGGACCCGTGGGAGAAGATCGGGGCCGAGCTCGTCAAGGAAGTTGCCAAGAAGACCGACGACATCGCGGGTGACGGCACCACCACCGCCACCGTGCTGGCGCAGGCGCTGGTCCGCGAGGGCCTGCGCAACGTCGCCGCCGGCGCGAACCCGATGGCGCTCAAGCGCGGCATCGAGAAGGCCGTCGACGCCGTCGCCGAGGCGCTGCTGAAGAGCGCCAAGGAGGTCGAGACCAAGGAGCAGATCGCTGCCACGGCCTCCATCTCCGCCGCCGACACCTCGATCGGCGAGCTCATCGCCGAGGCGATGGACAAGGTCGGCAAGGAAGGCGTCATCACCGTCGAGGAGTCGCAGACCTTCGGGCTCGAGCTCGAGCTCACGGAGGGCATGCGCTTCGACAAGGGCTACATCTCGCCCTACTTCGTGACCGACGCCGAGCGCATGGAGGCCGAGCTGGAGGACCCGTACGTCCTCCTGGTCTCCTCGAAGATCTCGACCGTCAAGGACCTGCTCCCGCTGCTGGAGAAGGTCATGCAGTCGGGCAAGCCGCTCGCCATCATCGCCGAGGACGTCGAGGGCGAGGCCCTGGCCACGCTCGTCGTCAACAAGATCCGCGGCACCTTCAAGTCCGTCGCCGTCAAGGCCCCGGGCTTCGGTGACCGCCGCGAGGCGATGCTGGGCGACATGGCCTACCTGACCGGTGGCGAGGTCATCTCGGAGAAGGTCGGCCTCAAGCTGGAGAACGCCGACCTGTCGCTGCTGGGCCGCGCCCGCAAGGTCGTCGTCTCGAAGGACGAGACCACGATCGTCGACGGTGCCGGCGACGCCGACCAGATCCAGGGTCGCGTCAACCAGATCCGCCGCGAGATCGAGAACACCGACTCCGACTACGACCGCGAGAAGCTGCAGGAGCGCCTGGCCAAGCTGGCCGGCGGTGTTGCGGTGATCAAGGCCGGGGCGGCCACCGAGGTGGAGCTCAAGGAGCGCAAGCACCGCATCGAGGACGCCGTCCGCAACGCGAAGGCGGCCGTCGAGGAGGGCATCGTCGCCGGCGGTGGCGTCGCCCTCATCCAGGCGGGCGCTGGCCTCTTCGAGGGCCTCGGCCTCGACGGTGACGAGGCCACCGGCGCGAACATCGTCAAGGTCGCGCTGGAGGCTCCGCTCAAGCAGATCGCGGTCAACGCCGGCCTCGAGGGCGGCGTCGTGGCGGAGAAGGTGCGCAACCTGCCCGCCGGCCACGGCCTGAACGCGGCCACCGGCGAGTACGTCGACCTGGTCGGCGCGGGCATCATCGACCCGGCCAAGGTCACGCGCTCGGCGCTGCAGAACGCCGCCTCCATCGCGGCGCTCTTCCTCACCACCGAGGCCGTCATCGCCGACAAGCCGGAGAAGGAGAAGGCTCCGGCCGGCGACCCGACCGGTGGCATGGGCGGCATGGACTTCTGAGTCCCTCCGCACCACCTGCTCCACGGAACGGGGCGGCACCCTTGCGGGTGCCGCCCCGTTCCGCGTCTGCAGGGCGACGTCACACACCTGCGGGCCCGTTCACACATGTCCGAACGTGTGTGAACGGGCCCAACGGTGTGTGACGTGCCTGGACCGTCCGCGTCAGACCGCGTCGTCGCGCAGCACCGTCTCGCCCTTCACCAGCCACGAGACGCCGAACGCGATGATCGCGAGGCTCTCCAGCCAGAACACCGGGTGGACGGCGTCGACGACGGCGCGCGGCAGCAGGTTGTCGGTGACCACCTGCAGCACCAGGCACACCAGGATCACGACGCCGGCCACCCGGTAGACGACGTTGCGCTGCAGCTTGCGCCGGGTGGGGTGGCCATCGGAGAGCGTGAAGAGGAAGAGCGAGAAGTACGCCGTGGTCAGGAAGAACGTGCCGGCGCAGATGAGGTGGATCACGCCGATCGCCACGTCGGTGGGGGTGGGGTTCGCGGGTTGGGTCGGGAACAGCGCCACCCCGATGACGGCGACGCCTGCGATGACCGCGGCGATGGTGTCGCGGCGGTCGTAGCGGTAGGACAGGAGGAACGTGCCCTGCATGAACAGCAGCCCGACCAACACGTTCCGCATGCTCGTGTAGTAGAACGCGCTGACCGACCCGGGCACGCCGGGCCCGTCGATCAGGAGCTTCCCGCCGAGCAGCAGGAACGGCAGCAGCACGGCGACCACGCCGACGGCGCGCCGGAGCCCGAGGTAGCTCATGACGAGGCCCGCCGTGGGGTCCTGCTGCTGGGTCATCCGGCACCTCCGGCGAGATCGTGGCACCGGTGTGCGCCCGCCGCAGCCGCGGCGCGCCGCCCGAGGCTCGCCCGCAGCTCGCCCGGAGCCACCACCTCGACGTCGGGCAGCAGCGACCAGAGGATCGCCTCGGCGTGGGCGGTGTCGACGAAGTCCACCTCCACCAGGTCGCCCAGCACGCGCGCGGAGCCGGCAGCAGCGAGGAACTCCGCCCGCCGGTGCGCGCGCACCCGCACCTGCACGGCCAGCCCCGGCCCGATGCTGAACCGCTCCTTGCGGGCCTCCCACAGCTCGGCGAGGTCGACCTCGGCCGGCCGGTCGGCGGGCTCGTCGAGCACCTCGGCGGCGTCGACGCGGGAGAGCCGGTAGGTGCGCTCGGCGCCGTCGCGCGTGGCGAGCAGGTACCAGGTCCAGCGGGCCCTGACCAGGCCGATCGGGTCGACGGTGCGCCAGCTCACGGCCCCGCCACGGGGCGTGTAGCTGATCCGCAGCCGGCGGCCGGCGAACACCGCCCTGCGGACGGTGGCGAGCACGTCCTCGTCGACGGCGTCCTCGGCGGAGGGTCGCCGGAAACCCTCGCCGCGCACGAGCACGCGCCCGGCGTCACGGGTCGCGCTGTCGCGGTGGAGGGCGGGCAGCGCGGCGACGACCTTGCGCATCGCGGACGCCAGCTCCGCGCACATGCCGAGGCTCGCGGACCCGGAGCCGGCGACCAGCAGCGCGCGGGCCTCCTCGTGGGTCAGCCCGGTGAGGTCGGTGGTGTAGCCGGGCAGCAGGGCGAAGCCGCCGTACCGGCCGCGTTCCGCGTAGACCGGCACACCGGCCGCCGAGAGCGCCTCGATGTCGCGGTGCACGGTGCGCAGCGACACCTCGAGCTCGTCGGCCAGCGCGGCCGCGGACATCCGGCCGCGGTGCTGCAGGAGCATCATGATCGCGAGGAGCCGGTCGGCGCGCACCCGTCGATCCTGGCACGGATACATGCCAGTAGACGGCATGTATCAACGCGAGGGTGGGTCCATGACCGAGCAGATCCCCGATCCCCGTCCGCTCTACGCCGGCGCGCTCACCTGGGTGCGCGGCCTCCTCGACGCCGTCCGGCCCGATCAGCTGGACGGGCCCACCCCGTGCCCCGAGTTCGACGTGCGCACCCTCGCCGGCCACCTGGTCGGCACGGTCGGCCGGGCCCGCGTGATCGGCGAGGGCGGTGACCCGCGCGAAGCGCCGTTCGTGGTCGACGGCATCGCCGACGACGGCTTCGCCGCCGCGTACGGCGAGGAGATCGACAAGGTGTTGGCCGTGTGGCGCGACGATGCGATCCTCGATCGCATGGCGACGGTGCCGTGGGGCACGTTGCCCGGGCGCGCGGCGCTCGCCGGCTACGTCAACGAGACCCTCGTGCACGGCTGGGACCTGGCCGTCTCCACCGGCCAGCCGGCCGAGGCCCCGCGCGAGATCGCGGAGGCCGCACTGGCGGCGGCGCCGCGGGTGCTCCCCGCGGAGCCGCGGGGCGGGCACGTCCCGTTCGCGGCAGTGGTGGAACCCGCCCCGGACGCCGGCCCGACGGAGCGGCTGGCGAACTGGTGCGGCCGCCCGCGCCGCTGAGGTTCCCCCGCCCGGCTCGTCGAGAACGACGTTGTGGTGATCAACAGGGCGATTCGATCACCGTAACTTCGTTCTCGACGCACACCCGGGGTCACACCGTGGGGGTGTCGACCGGCACCTCGGCCGCGGGCGTGGCCGGGGCGGGGTCGACCGGGGCCAGCGCCCAGATCGCGACGTAGATGACGGCCGCGGCGCCTGCGCCGAGGACGGTGAGGGCGACGAAGGCCAGACGCAGCAGCGTCGCGTCGACCTCGAGGGACTCGGCGAGGCCGCCGCACACACCGCCCAGCATCTTGTCGGTGCTGCTGCGGTGGAGCCGGAACGAGTTGAGGTTCTGCATACCTCGATGGTGTCCGCCGGACGGGGCTGCGGCATCGGGGGCGATCCCTGGTCGCACCCCGATGCCACCCCGAGAGCCGCTACTTCTGGTACGGCGCCTTGTAGGCCTTCGCCTCCGGGGAGGTGAACAGCGGCGCGACCTCGGTGATCCCGCCCTCGGCGGCCGGGTCGACCTTGCCGATGTAGACGCCGCGGGTGGGGGGCGAGCCGGGCGAGCTGTAGTCGAGCTCGGCGACCAGGTCGTCGGTCTTCACCGACTTCAGCTGGGTCAGTGCCGTCTGGACGCCGGCGCGGCTCAGGTCCTTGTTCTGGCAGGCCTGCTTGAGCACGGCCTCCCACACCTTGCCCTCCACGAACCCGACCGGCACGCCGCCGTTGAGCGGGCCGTTGGGGTAGGCCTTCTTGTACTCGGCCGCGACCTGCTGCGCCTTCGGCGTCTTCGACGAGAACGGCGCGCTGGACGCCGAGACGAACAGGTTGCCCAACGCGTCCTTCGCCGGGCTCTGCAGCAGCGCCGGGTCGAACGTCGGGTTGTTGCCCAG
Source organism: Pseudonocardia sp. CA-107938 (assembly GCF_050936315.1). Taxonomy (NCBI): domain Bacteria; kingdom Bacillati; phylum Actinomycetota; class Actinomycetes; order Pseudonocardiales; family Pseudonocardiaceae; genus Pseudonocardia; species Pseudonocardia sp. CA-107938. Next base: position 1,033,634 of record NZ_JBNJNA010000001.1, read on the forward strand.
CACCGGCACGTTCAGGGCGAGCGCCTTGTTCGCGGCCATCACCGACGCGGTCTGGCCAGGGGTCGTCGTCAGCACGATGGCCTTGACGCCGGCGCCCTTCATCCCCGTGACGATGTTGGTGAGGTCGTTGTCCGTCGAGGTGATCTTGGCTTCGTTGATCTTCAGGCCGTGCGCGGCCGCGTACGCCTTCGAGCCCTTCAGCCCGTTGCCGCCGTACTCCCCGTCGATGTAGATGTGGCCGATCTGGTCGCCGTCCTTGATCAGGCCCTGCTGCTGGAAGTAGGCCAGCCCGTTGACGATCTCCAGGTCGTACGTGGTGCCGATCATCATGATGTTCGGGTTGTTGAGGATCTCGCTCGACCACGACGCCGGCGCCGCGGTGAGGTTGTCGCTCTGCAGGTTCTGCTTGAGCGCCGCGAGCACCGGCGAGCCCAGCAGCTGCACCATCCCGAGCACCTTCGGTTCCAGCTGCGGGTAGAGCGTCTTCGCGGTGTCGGCCTTGTAGCCGTGGTCCACGATCTCGATCTTGATCTGCCGGTTGCAGATGCCGCCCGCCGCGTTGACCTCGTTGGCCCACAGCTGGTTGCCGGCGTTGATCGCACCGCCGAGGTTCTTGAACACGCCGCTGGTGTCGCCCATGATCCCGAGCGTGATCGTCGTGTCGGTCACGCCCTTGTCGGTCTTGATGCCGCCGGCACCGGTCGCGCCGGCCCCGGTGTCCGCGGTGCTGCCGCAGGCCGCGAGCACCAGTCCGGCCGTGAGCGCACCGGCAAGCGCGCCCGCCCGTCTACGCCTCAGGATCATCGTCGTTCCTTCCGGGGGTGGGGGATGGTGCAGGAGTCCGGGTGAACCGGGCGGTGAGCCGGCGGCCGATCGCCGCCGCTCCGCCCGGCTCGAAGAGCACGACGAGCACCACCGCGGCCCCGTAGATCAAGGTGGAGACCACGACGGCGGAGAACCCGCCGAACTCCGCGTCGGCGAACCAGCCGAACTGGTTCGCACCGAGCAGGAAGAGCTGCTGGAGCCCGAACACGACGGCCGCCCCCACGACCGCCCCGGGCACGGAACCGAGCCCGCCGATGATCACGATCGCCAGGAAGGCGATCGAGACCGTGAGCGAGTAGTTGCCGGTGAACTCGTTCTCGTCCGGTTTCACCAGGTCGAGCCACAGCGCGAGCATCACGCCCGCGAGCCCGGCGTAGGCCGAGGACACGACGAACGCGCCGGCCTTGATCCGCCGCACGTCGACGCCCATCGCGGTCGCCGCGGCCTCGTTGTCGCGGACGGCCCGCCAGGCCCGGCCGATCCGGCTGCGCGTGGCCCCCCTCGCCAGCAGGTACGCGATCAGCGCCAGGACCAGGAACAGGTACCAGAGCCGCTGCTGCTGCTGGATCGCGACGCCGGCGATCGTCGGCGCCGGCGTCGTGTTGGCGAACCGGAAGCCGAACAGCTCGAAGACCGGCGCCGAGCGGCCGGACGACGTGCCGCCTGTGAACAGCTCGAGCGACTGCCCGAGCCACAGCCCCAGGAACACCAACGACAGCGACGCGACGCCCAGGTAGATGCCCCGCAACCGGCCGGACACCGGGGCGAAGGCGAACCCGACCAGCCCGCACAGGGCGACCGCGCCGATCATCGCCACGACCGGTGGCAGGCCGAGCGCGACCAGGTCGGTGGACTCGTCGGGATCGCCGGCCAGCACCGCGTAGGTCACCGCGCCGACGAGCACGAAGAACGGGTGCGCCAGGGAGAGCTGACCGGCCTGCCCCACCAGCAGGGTGAGCCCGATGCCGCCGACCGCGCCGATCAGCACGTACTGCGCCACCTTGAGGTAGCCGACGCCCGAGTTGCCGGTGATGATCGGCAGCGCGAAGAGCAGCAGCAGGAACAGCGCCGTCGCGACCGGTTTGACCCAGCCCCGCCGCGCCGGCGCAGCGAAGGCAGGTGGTGGCTGCGCCGGTGGCGCCTTCGGCTCGGTCACCGTCGTCTCAGACACGGGAGAGCTCCTTGGTGCCGAACAACCCGGATGGTCGCGCCACGAGCACGACGAGCATCACCAGGAAGACGGCGCTCTTGGAGAAGTCGAACGAGATGTACTGCGCGGAGAGGGCCTCGGTGAGCCCCACGATCACGCCGCCGACGATCGCCCCGCCGGTGGAGTCGAGGCCGCCGAGGATCGCCGCCGGGAACGCGATCAGCGCGATCGCGTGCGTGCCGCGGCCCAGTCCGGCACCGGAGAAGTCCTGCGTCGCCATGAACAGCACCGCCACACCGGCCAGCGCGCCGGCGATCAGCCACGCCGTCGCCGTCACGCGCGAGCTGCGGATGCCCATCAGCGCCGCCGCCTCACGGTTCTCGGCCTGCGCGCGCATCGCCACGCCCCAGCTGGTGAACCGGAACGCCAGCAGGAACGCGGTGATCAGGATCGCGCCCACGACCAGCGCGATCAGCTGCGTGCGGAACAGCGTGATGCCGGCCAGCTGCAGGGGCTGCGCGTCGTAGGGGTCGCCGATGAACGGGATCGCCACCCCGACCCGGCGGACGATCTCCTCGCTGACGACGACGTCGACGCCGATTGTGAGCAGCGCCAGGCTGTTGTGGTCGGCGGTGCGGGCCGCGCGCAGCAGGCGCTCGATGACCAGTGCCACGAGCCCGGCCGCGGCGATGCCGACGACGGCCGCGGCCGGCCAGCCGATCGAGTCCTTCAGCACGTAGACGCCGAAGCCGGCGACGAGGACCAGCGAACCGAGCGCGAAGTTCACCACCTCCGTCGCCTTGTAGACGATCACGAACCCGAGCGCCAGCAGCGCGTACACGGCGCCTTTGCCGAGCCCGTTCACGACCAGCTGCACGAAGGTGCCCATCAGCTGTCGTCCTCCGCCTCGTCGCTCTCGGATGTGCCCAGGTAGGCGCGGACCACGGCGGGGTCCTGCTGGACGTCGGCAGGCGCCCCGTCGGCGATGCACCGGCCGAAGTCGAGCACCGTGACCCGGTCCGCGATGCCCATGACCAGCCCCATGTCGTGCTCCACGAGCAGCACCGAGATGCCCAGCGCGTCACGCAGCTCGCGGATCGTGACCGCCATCTCCGCGGTCTCGGAGGCGTTCAGGCCGGCGGCGGGCTCGTCCAGCAGCAGCACCGTCGGCTCGCACGCCATGGCCCGGGCGATGTCGACTCGCTTGGCCACCCCGTACGGCAGCGCCGCGATCGGGCTGTACAGCCGGTCGGCCACGCCCAGGAACGCGCAGATCTCCTCGACGCGCGAGACGTGCCGGCGCTCGGTGCGGCGGGTGGCGGGCAGGCGCAGCCCGCCCGAGACGAACCCGCCCTTCGTCAGCGAGTGCCGGCCGAGCAGCACGTTGTCGAGGACCGTCGAGGTCGGGGACAGCACGATGTTCTGGAACGACCGGCCGATGCCGAGCCCGGCCAGCCGGTGCGGGCGCAGGTCGGTGAGCACCTGGTCGCCCAGCCGGACGCGGCCCTCCGTCGGCCGGTACAGCCCGCTGATCACGTTGAAGCAGCTCGACTTGCCGGCACCGTTCGGGCCGATCAGCGCGTGCACGGTGCCCGGCGCGACGGTGAACGACACGTCGTCGAGCGCCGTGATGCCGCCGAACCGCAGCGTCACGCCTTCGACGGCGAGCTCGCCGACGTCGTCCCTGATCGCGGTGGTCATCCCGACCACCTCGACAGCACCCGCGGCGCGTGCCGGCGGGCCGCCACCTGCTCGGCCTGCGCCTGCTCCTCGGACTCGGCGTGCCCGCCGAGGTAGAGCCGTGCCACGTCGTCGCTGGCGGCCAGCTCGGCCGCCGAGCCGGTCAGCGCGACCCTGCCGACCTCGAGCACCACCGCGCGGTCGGCCACCGACAGCGCCATCGTCGCGTTCTGCTCGACCAGCACCACCGAGGTGCCCTGCTCGTGGATCTCGCGGACGATCGCGGCGATCCGGCCCACCATCTTCGGGGCCAGCCCCAGCGACGGCTCGTCGAGCAGCAGCAGCTTCGGGTCCGACATGAGCGCTCGGCCGATCGCGAGCATCTGCTGCTCGCCGCCGGACAGCAGCCCGGCCCGCTGCCCCGACCGCTCGGCCAGCACCGGGAACAGCTCCGCGACCCGGGCGCGCGCCTTCGTGCGGGCTGCGGCGTCGCGGGCACCGAGACCGCCGGCCCGCAGGTTGTCCTCGACGGTCATGCGGGCGAACACCTGCCGGCCCTCCGGCACCGCGACCACGCCGCGGCGCACGATCACCGCCGGGTCGGCCCGGTCGATCCGCTCACCGTCGAAGGTGATCGTGCCGGCCGTGACGGCGCCGCCGTGCAGCTTGAGCGTGCCGGAGACGGCGCGCAGCAACGTGGACTTGCCCGCGCCGTTGCCGCCGAGCACGGCCAGCACCTCGTCCCCCGGGACGTCGACGTCGACGTCCTGGAGCGCGTGCACCGAGCGGCCGTAGCGCACGGACAGCCCGTCGACCCTCAACCCGCCCAAACCGGCTCCTTCGCCTCGCACGGACGCGGCACATGGTGGTCACCATCACATCCCCGACACACCCCCAATCGGAGAGGGGAAGGACGCAAACCGGTCACGGAACGGCCGCTGCGCGGGTCGTTCGTCGCGGCCCGCCGATAGTCCGACTACGGACGGTCAGAACTCGCGGGTAACTGTCGGTGCACTGGGCGAGGATCGGCCGATGAGTCGTCACATCCAGATCACCTTCGATGCGCACGACCCCCGGGCATTGTCGATCTTCTGGGGCGCGGTGCTCGGGTACGTCCACCCGGGCCCGCCCGGCGTCGAGCTGCCGGAGGGGGCCGACCCGCTGGAAGCGTGGGACGAGTTCCTCACCCGCATCGGCGTGCCCACCTCGCAGCACAACAGGCGCTCGGCGCTGGAGGACCCGGCCGGCCACGGCCCGCGGCTGTTCTTCCAGCAGGTGCCCGAGGGCAAGGTCGCGAAGAACCGCGTCCACCTCGACGTCCGCGCCGCCCCCGGCCTGACCGGCGAGGAACGGATGTCCGCGCTGGAGTCGGAGTGCGCGCGGCTCGTCGCGCTCGGCGCCACCCGGATCCGGCGCGAGGACCCCGCACCCCCGATGGCCTTCGGCCACATCATCATGGCCGACCCGGAGGGCAACGAGTTCTGCCTGGACTGACCGTGCGTCCCCCGCGGCCGTGGCAGGTGCGTGCTCGGCGGGCCGCGCGGTCGGCGGGCCGCGCGGTCGGCGCCACGGCACGGTCGGCACCACGGCACGGTCGGGCCCGAGAGCACGGCCGGGCCCGAGGCACGGTCCGCGGGAGGGCACGGTCCGCGGGAGGGCACGGTCCGCGCGACGGCACGGTCCGCGCGAGGGCATGGTGATCAAGGGCAAAATGTCGCTAGTTGATCTCCGCGAACGACCTTTTGCCCTTGATCACCACAACCCGCCGGCGGCCGCCCCGGTCCTCGGCCCCTGCGCGGACCACGGCAGGCTGCGGACACTGCAGCGCCGTCGGGATTCGCCGATCATGGGCAAACCGTCGCTTGTCGATCTCCGCGAGCAACGTTCTGCCCATGATCACCGCAACCACCGACGGGCCGCCCCAGCCAGCCGAACACCGCCGCGCTCCGGGCGCGGAGCGACGCTCGCGGCGGGGAGCCGTGCGGCCCGCTCCCGCCCAGCCGAGCTCGCCGATCAAGGGCAAAGTGTCACCTGTCGATCTCCGCGAACGACCTTTTGCCCTTGATCACCGCAACCCGCCGGCCGCCGCCCCCCAGCCCGCCGAACACCGCCGCGCTCGCGCAGGGGGTCTACAGCACAGACCCCCGCCCGGCCAGGCCTTGCCGATCATGGGCAAACCGTTGTTAGTTGATCACTGCGAGCCACGTTCTGCCCATGATCACCGCAACCCCGCAGCACGCTCCTGGCGCGGGGCGACCGCTCGCAGGGGAGCCGAGCGGCCCGCCCGGTCCGGCCGAACCTCGCCGATCAAGGGCAGAGCGTCGCCAGTTGATCTCTGCGAACGACCTTTTGCCCTTGATCACCGCAAACTGCGACCACCCGCCGCCCGACCGCCCGCGGCCGCCAGGGAGCGCGTCACAGCAGCCCCGCCTCCCCCGCCTTCCCGATGGCCTCCACCCGGTTGCGGGCGCCGAGCTTGTGCAGCGCCCCCTGCAGGTAGGTCTTCACCGTGTTGCGGGCCAGTCCGGTCGTCTCGGCGATCTCCGGGTTGGTGCGGCCCTGCGCGGCCAGGCGCAGCACCTCGTACTCGCGCCGGGTGAGGCCGCTGCGGGCCAGTGCGGCGGGGTCGGCGGCGGCGCGCGGCACGATCCGCGGGTCGGTGACCCGTTCGCCGCGCAGCACCTGCCGCAGCGCCGCGACGAGGTCGGTCGCGGCCGCGTCCTTCAGGAGCGCGCCGTGCGCGCCGGCGTCGAGGGCGGCGGCGACCCCGGCGTGGTCGCCGTGCGCGGTGAACACCACGACCTTCGCCGCGGGCACGGCGCCGCGCAGCGCGGTCACGACCTCGGGGGCGAGCATGTCGGGCAGCCGCAGGTCGAGCAGGACGAGGTCGGGGGCGAGCTCCGGAGCCCGCTCGATGGCGGCCCGCCCGCTCTCCGCCGACCCGACGACGACGAGCGCCGGCTCGGAGCGCAGCAGCAGCGCCACCCCGTCGCGGACGACCGGGTGGTCGTCGACCACCATCACCCGCGCCACCGTCATCGCGTCCTCCGCTGTCTCGTCGGCGTCGGCAGCACCATGCGCAGCGTCGAGCCGCCGTCCTCGTCGTGCACCAGGCTGACGCGCCCGCCGAGGCGCGCCGCCTTCTCCGCCAGCAGCCGCACCCCGAGCCCGCTGCCGGCCGGTTCCACCACGGGTTCGCGCACCAGCCCGTCGTCGGCGACGGCGACCCCGACGCCGTCGTCGTGCTCGCCGAGGCTCACCACGACGGTGCTGGCCTCGGCGTGCTTCTCCGCGTTGAGCAGGCCTTCGCGGACGGCCGCGATGAGCAGCGAGGTGCGCTCCTGGTCGAGCGGGGCGACGTCGCCGAGCTGGATGAACCGGCAGTTCACGCCGGTGCGGGCCTCGAAGCTGCGGCAGTGCTCGGCCAGCTCGATGGGCAGCGCCCGCTCCGGTGTGGCGTCCGACAGCGACAGCAGCGCCTCGCGCAGCGCCCGCGACGCCGCCGACACGTCCATCTCCAGGCGGCCCAGCCGGCTGGCCAGCAGCGGGTTGTCCGGCAGCGTGATGCGCAGGTCGCGCACCTGGGCGCCGATCGAGAACAGCATCGCGCCCACCGAGTCGTGCAGCGAGGTCTGCATGCGGGCGCGCTCCGCGGCCACCGCGGTGTCGCGGCTCGCGGCGGCCCGGTCGGCCAGCCGCAGCGCCTGCGCGGCGTCGCGGGCCACCGCCTGCATCGCCACCACCGCGTCGTCACCGAACCGGCCGGGCCCGCGCAGCGCCGCGTAGGCGACGGCGACGGTGCGGCCGGAGTCCAGCACCGGGACGGCGAGCATCGCGCCCATCGCCTCGCGCTGGACCTGGCCGTCGAACTGGTGGGTGATCGACGACGAGCTCACGTAGTCGTTGACCCGGACGGGCCCGCCACTGGCCAGCACCCGACCCCCGACGCCCTGCCCGCGCGGCACCACGAGGTCCTGCAGCGAGTTGGTGCGGTTGCCGGCCAGCCAGCGGATCACCGCCTGGTCGGTGCCCTCGACGTCGGCGACGAACCCGGCGTCGGCGCCCGCGGCGTCCCGGATCAGGTGCGCGGTGCCGCCGAGGGCCAGCACGCGGTCGAGCACGGCGAGCAGCCCGTCACGCTCCGCGAGAAGTGACGAGAGCAGCTGCTCCTGCTCGACGGCCCGCTCCCGCGCGGACCGTTCGCTCGACCCCATCCGCGGACGATCGCACACCACGCGTGGTGCGGAACACACCCGGATGCAGGGTCAGCGGCGGCGCAGCAGGCGTGACGCCAGCGACGGGAGCTCCCGGCGCTGCTGCGCCGGCACGTCGACCGTCCGCTGACCGGGCCGCTGCCGGTCGCGCTGGCGAACCATGCGCCCGAGCACCACGGCCACGACCACGGCGGCGAGGCACCACACCACGCCGCCCAGGACCAGCCACGCCGTCAACGAGATGGTTCCGCTCCTTCGCCCGAGCCTGCGGCAAGCATCCCGCACATCGAATCGGGGCGCAGCACCGACCACCCCGTGTCGCACGGGCATCGACCGTTCAGGGGATCTCCGGCAGGGCCGGTCCGAGCAGGTCGTCCGCGTCCACGATGCGGTACGCATAACCCTGTTCGGCGAGGAACCGCTGGCGGTGCTGGGCATAGTCGGTGTCGAGCGTGTCACGCGATACGACCGAGTAGAAGTGCGCCTGCCGCCCGTCGCCCTTGGGCCGCAACAACCGGCCCAGGCGCTGCGCCTCCTCCTGGCGCGACCCGAACGTCCCCGACACCTGCACGGCGACGCTGGCCTCCGGCAGGTCGATCGAGAAGTTCGCCACCTTCGACACGACGAGCACCGGGATCTCCCCCGCCCGAAACCGGTCGAACAGCGCCTCGCGCTCCCGGTTCTTCGTCGAGCCCTGGATGACGGGCGCGTCCAGCGCCTCGCCGAGCTCCTCGAGCTGCTCCAGGTAGGCGCCGATGACCAGGGCGGGTTCGCCCTTGTGCCGCTCCAGGACCGCCTTGACGACCGCGATCTTCGTGTGCGCGCTGGCGGCGAGCCGGTAGCGCTCCTCGGCGTCGGCGATGGCGTAGCCCATCCGCTCGTTCTCGGTCATCGTGACCCGGACCTCGGTGCACTCGGCCGGCGCGATCCAGCCCTGGTCCTCGATGTCGCGCCACGGCGCGTCGTAGCGCTTCGGCCCGATCAGGGAGAACACGTCGCCCTCCCGCCCGTCCTCGCGCACGAGGGTGGCGGTGAGACCGAGCCGGCGGCGCGACTGCAGGTCGGCGGTCATGCGGAAAACCGGCGCGGGCAGCAGGTGCACCTCGTCGTAGATCACCAGACCCCAGTCGCGGGAGTCGAACAGCTCCAGGTGCTTGTACTCGCCGCGGGTCTTGCGGGTGATGACCTGGTACGTCGCGATCGTGACCGGCCGGATCTCCTTGCGCTCGCCGGAGTACTCGCCGATCTCGTCCTCCGTGAGCGACGTGCGCGCCACCAGCTCGCGCTTCCACTGCCGGCCGGCGACGGTGTTGGTGACCAGGATGAGCGTCGTGGCCTGCGCCTGCGCCATCGCGGCCGCCCCGACGAGCGTCTTGCCGGCACCGCAGGGCAGCACCACCACCCCGGAGCCGCCGGCCCAGAACCCCTCGACGGCCTGCCGCTGGTAGTCGCGCAGCGTCCAGCCGTCCTCGGCCAGCGCGATCGGGTGCGCCTCGCCGTCGACGTAACCGGCGACGTCCTCGGCCGGCCAGCCGATCTTCAGCAGCGCCTGCTTGAGGTGCCCGCGCTCCGAAGGGTGGACGACGACGGTGTCGTCGTCGATGCGGGCCCCGAGCAGCGGCGCGATCTTCTTCTGGCGCAGCACCTCCTCGAGCACCGCGCGGTCGTTCGACACCATGACCAGCCCGTGCACGGGCGAGTTGGTGAGCGAGAGCCGCCCGTAGCGGCCCATCGTGTCGACGACGTCGACCAGCAGCGGCTGCGGCACCGCGTACCGGGAGAACCGCATCAGCGCGTCGACGACCTGCTCGGCGTCGTGACCCGCGGCACGGGCGTTCCACAGCGCGAGCGGGGTGACCCGGTAGGTGTGCATGTGCTCGGGAGCGCGCTCCAGCTCCGCGAACGGGGCGATCGCCATCCGCGCCTCGGCCGCTGCCGGGTGGTCCACGTCGAGCAACAGGGTCTTGTCGCTCTGGACGATGAGGGGCCCGCCGGTCATGTCTCCATGATTGCAGTGTCGCGTCGAGGCCCCGTCGACGACGAGGTCGGCCCCGTCACCCGGACGGGCGAAGGCCCTGGTTGCGCCGACCACTGACCGCACGTGACGGGTGCGCTCGCCGCGCGGGGGTGCGACGGTCGATCACCGAGCTGGTATGGCGGGTTACCGCCCGGCTACGGCTCGTCGCTGTTCAGCGATCCCGCTGGGGGCGAGACGTTGTCACCCGGCGGAGCTGCATGACTAGACTCCAAGCCGCACGAGCCCCCGACCGACACGAAGAAATCCGATCGTATCGGCATGCGGCGCGGCGGCCCTGGTTCGGGGACCTCCGGCGTGTCGCAGGCCGGAAACCGCCTGGTGCACCGGCCCTTCCCCGGGCCACACCGAGCCCGACAGCACGGACCCCCCAAACGTGATGCTTCCCGATCTGCACCGGCCCCTGGTCGGGTGCTGCCGTGCCGAAGGCCGTGACTTGGAGATGTCGTTGTGACAATGCCCGACGGGTCCGACGCACCACCGCCGACTTCGTGGTGGCAGCCGCAGAACTGGAGTCTCCGGGTCAAGCTCGGCGTCGTGGTGCTGGTACCGGTGGTACTGGCGCTGGTGCTGGGCGTGCTGCGGATCGCCGACCAGGCCGCCGTGGCCAACGACCTCGCGAAGGTCGACCGGGTCGTCACCGCGCAGGGGCAGGTGTCGGAGCTGCTGCGCCAGCTCGAGGCCGAGCGCGAGATCGCCGCGGGCTACGTGGCCGCGAACCGGCAGGGTGACCTGTCGCGCTACGACCAGCAGGCCTCCGCCGTGGACGGCACCGCAGGGCCGCTCGAGCAGGTCGTGCTCGACGTCGGCAGCGACGCCACCACGCAGGCGGGCGCCGAGGCCAGCCTCGGGCTCGGCAAGCTCAACGACATCCGCGCGCAGGTCAAGACCAGCGCGCTCGGCGCGGGCGCGATCGTCGGCCGCTACAACGAGGTCGTGAACCCGCTGCTGCGGCTCACCGACTCGCTGAGCCGGCAGATCGTCTCGCCGGAGGTCACCGGACTGTCGTTCGCCGTGCGGTCGCTCGTCGTGGCGCGCAACGAGGCGTCGCTCCAGCACTCGCTCACCATCGCCGCGCTGAGCAACCCGGTGCCGGCCCGTCCCGACGTCGCGCTCGTCCAGGGCGCCGACGCGCGGTACCTGGAGGCGATCAGCCAGTACGCCAGCGCGCTGGACCGGCGGCAGCTCGACACGTTCGGCCAGTTCACCACCGGCCCGGTCGAGACCACGCGGGCGCAGCTCGTCAGCCAGCTGGCCAACCTGCCGGACGCGCCGCCGATCGACCGCGCCGTCCTCGACCGCACGTACACCGACCTGCGCACCGATCTGGACCGGGCAGAGCGCGGCGTGCGGGGCGAGCTCGCCAACACCGGCATCACCCTGCAGAACGACGCCAGCAACGCGGCCGGCATCTCGTCCGTGATCCTGCTGCTCGCGCTGCTGCTCGCCGCACTCGTCGTCGTCCTCGTGGCGCGCGTGCTGGTGCGCTCGCTGCGCACCCTGCGGGCCGCCGCGCTCGACGTCGCCAACCGGCGGCTGCCCGAGTCCGTGGCCGCGATCCGGTCCGGTTCCGGCGCCCGTCCGACGGTCGTGCCGGTCCCGCTGCACACCACCGACGAGGTCGGCCAGGTGGCCCGCGCGTTCGACGCGGTCCACGGCCAGGCCGTGTCGCTGGCCTCCGAGCAGGCCGCGCTGCAGTCGAACGTCAGCTCGATGTTCGTGAACCTCTCCCGCCGCAGCCAGGCGCTCGTCGAGCGCCAGCTGCAGCTCATCGAGCAGCTCGAGTCCAACGAGCAGGACGCCGACCAGCTGTCGAACCTGTTCCAGCTCGACCACCTCGCCACCCGCATGCGGCGCAACAGCGAGAACCTGCTGGTCCTCGCCGGCACCAACCTCACGCGCCGCAACAGCGCGCCCGTGCCGCTGGTCGACGTGCTGCGCGCCGCGGTGTCGGAGATCGAGCAGTACCAGCGGATCGTGGTGCAGACGCCGCCCACGGCCACGGTCCAGGGGCGCGTCGCCAGCGACGTCGTGCACCTGCTGGCCGAGCTGCTCGACAACGCGACGAACTTCTCGCCGCCGTCGTCGCAGGTGGTCATGACCACCACGCGCACGCCGGAGGGCTCCGTCGTGGTCGAGATCGTCGACCGCGGTGTCGGCATGGTCCCGAACGAGCTCGCCGAGGCCAACAGCCAGCTGGCCGGGCCCACCACCGTCGACCTCAACGTGTCGCGCCGGATGGGCCTGTTCGTGGTCGGCCGGCTGAGCAACCGCCACGGCATCACGGTGCGGCTGGCCACCGGGTCGCCGGGCGCGCCCGACGCCGGCGTCACGGCCACCATCACCGTGCCGGCCGAGCTGATCCCGACCAGCGAGCCGTCCGAGGCCGACGCCCGGCCCGTGCCGCGGCCCGTCCCGGCCGCGGCCGAGCTGCCGGCGCAGCAGCTGGCGAGCAACGGCAACGGCGTCGCCGCATCGCTGTCCGCGCTGGTCGCGGGCACCGACGGCACGTCGAGCGGCTCGCTGTTCGCCACGCCCGCCACCAACGGCGTGCCCGCCGCCTCGGCGCCGGCACTGCCCAGCCGCCGGCCCGGTTCCACGCTGAACCCCGGCGGCCCCCCGCGCCGTCCCGACGACCCGGCGGCGCAGGCCGCGGCCGACCAGGCCGCCGCCCGCGAGGCCGAGGAGCGGCTGCGCGCCCGGCGGGGCGACGGGCCCGGCGACGTCCCGCCCGTCGACGGACCGGACTCCGAAGAGCCCACCCCCGACGAGCCGGCCGCCGAGTCCTTCGAGCCGGCCGAGGAGCCGTTCGCCGAGCGCACGGAGCGCACCGAGCGGGGTGGCCCCATCGCCGGGGCCGCCGCGAGCGCGACCGCGTTCGGTGCCGCCGCCGCGTTCGGGCGCGGCACCCGGGCCGCCGAGGAGCAGCGCGCCGAGGCCCCGGCCGTCGAGCCGCGCCCCACCGAGAGCGCGCCCGTGGCCGGCCCGGCACCGGCGGCCGCCGAGGCACCGGCCGAGGAGCCGACGAGCGACGGTCCGGCACCGCTCCCGCGGCGCACCCCGGCCAGCGGGCCCACCCTCGCCGAGCAGTACGGCATGGGCCGCTACGCGCCTGGCCGGCCGGAACAGGCACCGGAGACACCCGGCTCGGGCCTTCCCCGCCGCCGTCCCCAGCCGGCGCAGCAGCCCCAGCCGCAGCAGCCCCAGTCGACCGGTTCCGACGCGTTCGCCGGCCCCTCCCAGAGCCGTACGGCGCCTCGCCAGTTCCTCGCGGGCCTGTTCGGCACCGGGCGTCCCACCGGCCCGAACGTCCCGGCGGAGCCCACGGACGCGCCGCAGGCGAGCCCGGCGCCCGCCGCTGCGCCGCAGCCGGTCGCCGAGTCCGAGCCGGGCCTGGCCACCACTCCGCTGCCGATGATCGCGCGGCAGCCACTGCCGACCCGCCAGCCGGACGCGCCGCAGCCGCCCGTCCAGCAGGACGGCGAGCAGCCGGAGGCGACGGCAGCACCTGCCGAGGCACCGCAGCTCGACGCCCCGCGCGCCGACGCCGGCCAGCCGGAGGTCGAGGCGCCGGAGCCCGAGGCCGCACAGGTCGAGGAGGCGGTCGAGGCCCCGGAGGCGGAGGTCGAGTCCTCGACGGCCGCCGAGGATGCCGCCGGTCCCGTCCCGGCCGCCGACGAGCCGGTCGCTGCGCCGCAGGCCGCCCTGCCGATGGGAGCGCTGCCGCAGCGCATCCCGGCCCAGCCGACGGCGCCGCAGCCCGTCGCCGAGGCAGCGGCCGCCGCGCCGGTCGAGCAGCCCGCACCGGCCCAGCCGGCCGCGTTCGACGGCGACGCCGGACGCACCGAGGCACTGCCGCTCGTCACCCCGAAGCCGACCCCGGTCGCCGCCGAACCGGTCGAGCAGCCGGCGCCTGCGCCGCAACCCGCCGTCCAGCAGCCCGCGGCTGCCGCCAACGGGAACGGGGCCGGTGCGCCGGCGGAGGGTGGCGCGCTGTTCGCCGCGTCCGTCCCGACGCCGCCGGTCACGCCCGTCCCGACGCCGCCCGTCACGCCCGTTCCGATCGGCAGCGACGGGCCGGGCATCGGCGAGACGACGCCGATCTTCGAGGAGATCGCGTCGGCCTGGTTCCGCTCGAACCGTTCGGTGCCGGTCACCTGGGACACCGACCCGCAGCCGGCGCCCAAGAACGGCAACGGCTCGTGGCAGGCCCCGCAGCCGAAGCCGACCCCGCGGCCGGCACCGGGCAACGGGTTCCCGCCCGCGGCGCAGCCGCAGGAGCGGCCGGCGGCGCCGGCGCCCCAGCCGTACCCCCAGCCGCAGGCACGGCCGGAGCCGCAGCTCGCCCCCGCGGCGGACCTCGGGTTCGCCAGCCCCGCCGACGAGGGTTGGCGGGTCGCCGAGGACGTGGCGAGCGGAACGACCGAGGAGACCACCTCCGCGGGCCTGCCGAAGCGCCGGCCACGGGCCCGGTTGGTGCCCGGCAGCGCCGGTTCGGCAGTGTTGGCGGCACCGGCATCCGCCGGGCGCAGTGCCGACAACATCCGTGGGCGGTTGTCGTCCTACCAGCGCGGTGTACAACAGGGCCGAACCGGTCAAGACCGGTCCGGTGCCAGCGATCGCTTCCCCGGCCGCCCCAACCCGGGTGATCACGATGAGGAGTCCTCATGACAGCCCCCCGCACGCAGCCGAGTGACCTCGGCTGGGCGATCACCAAGTTCACCAGGGACGCGCCAGGGGTTGCGCACGCGATCGTCGTGTCCGCGGACGGCCTGCTGCTCACCGCTTCCGAGCGGCTGCCCCGCGATCGCGCCGACCAGCTCGCCGCCGTCGCGTCCGGTCTGGTCAGCCTCACCGCAGGAGCAGCGCGCTGCTTCGAGGCGGGGCAGGTCCGCGAGACGATGGTCGTGATGGACGGCGGCACCGTCCTGCTCATGTCGATCAGCGACGGTTCCAGCCTCGCCGTGCTCGCCTCGCGGGACTGTGACCTGGGCCTCGTCGGGTTCGAGATGGTGAACCTGGTGGGACGGCTCGGCGCGATGCTCACCCCGGAGCTGCGCTCGGAACTCCAGGGCTCGATCGGCTTCTAGCGAAGACCCCTCCCATGGAGCCCCCGGTACTGGCACGATGCGCCACCGTGCCGGCTCCCGCGAGAACCCCGACCGCACGAGACCGGCAGAAGGAAGGTGACGTCCGATGACCTCCGGTAACGACGACGACCGGCCAGTCACGGAGCCGACTTTCGCCGACATCATGAACGGGTTCAGCTTCGACGCCGGTCGCTCCCCGCGCCGCCGACGTTGGGGCCGCCGCCGCGGCAGCGACGACCCCGGACAGGACCCCGGTGCGGGTCAGCCCCCGGCCCCCGAGCCCGTCCCGTCCTCCCCACCCGACCCTGTGGTGCACGTCGGACCGCCGACCACACCGCTGGTGATCCCGGTGGTGGAGGACCCGGAACCGGCGGAGCCGTCAGCCGTGCGTCCGTACACGTGGACGCGCGGGCGCACCAAGTCCGGCCTGGACCTGGCGATCGAGACCCTCGTCTCGACCAGCCAGCGCGGCCGGGACCAGATCGGTCTGTTGCAGGTCGAGCACCGTGCGGTGGCCGAGCTGTGCGCAGAGACACGGTCGGTGGCCGAGGTCGCCGCCCTGATGAAGTTGCCCCTCGGTGTCGCCCGCGTGTTGCTGGGCGACATGGCGGGCCTGGGCGTGGTGACCGTCCACCAGACCTCCGGCAGTACCGGCAGCACGCCGGACATGGCCCTGATGGAAAGGGTGTTGAGTGGACTCCGTCGACTCTAGCTATCCGATGCGCGTGGGTCCGCCGCGCGAGATCGCGACGCGGGCCACGATATCGGCGAAGATCGTCGTGGCCGGTGGGTTCGGCGTCGGCAAGACGACGTTCGTCGGCTCGGTCTCCGAGATCATGCCGCTGACGACCGAAGCGGTGATGACCGAGGCGAGCGCGGGTCACGACGACCTGTCGGCGACCCCCAACAAGCGCACCACCACGGTGGCGATGGACTTCGGTCGCGTCTCCCTCGACGCCGACCTGATCCTGTACCTGTTCGGCACGCCCGGCCAGCACCGGTTCTGGTTCATGTGGGACGACCTGGTGCGCGGCGCGATCGGCGCCGTCGTCCTCGTCGACACGCGCCGGCTCGCCGACTCGTTCGCCGCGATCGACTTCTTCGAGGACCGCGGGCTGCCCTACATCGTCGGCCTGAACTGCTTCGACGGCGTGCTCCAGCACCGCATCGAGGACGTCCGCGAGGCGATGTCGATCGACTCGTCCATCCCGATCGTCAGCTGCGACGCCCGGCATCGCGATTCCACGAAGCAGACCCTGATCACGCTCGTGGAGCACGCGATGCAGGCGCGGATGGCGGCCGGCGCGCGCTGAGGTCGGCCAGCAGCTCCGGCGGAAGCGCCGGCAGGGCCGTGTGCGGGTCGTGGCCGGCGAACACCATGCCGATCACGAACCCGCCGACCTCCTCGAGCTGCCGGGCCCGCCGCAACGGGCCCAGCACCACCGGGTCGCCGCCGGCGTCGCGCACCAGCTCGCCGACGACGTCGAGCGCAGCGGGATCGTCGCCGGCCATCGTGACGGCGACGGGGCCCGAGCCCGGCTGCCACTGCTCGGCCGGGAAGAGGTGGAAGGCCTTCACGACGTGCGCGCCGGGCGCCCAGTCCGCGACGTGCTCGGCGATGGCCCGGCCGTCGCTGGTCAGCAGCTCGCCGACGCCGTGCTCGACGGCGTTCGTCGGATCGATCAGCGGTACCCCGGCCAGCGTTCCCTCGTGGGCGCCGGCCAGCCGCAGCATCTCGGGCAGGCCCGTCCACGTCACCGCGACCAGCAGGGCGTCGCGATCGCGCACCGCATCCCGTGGCGCGACGGCCCGCCCGCCGATCTGCTCCGCCGCAGCTTCCGCCCGCTCGGCCGACCGGCCCGCCACCAGCACCTCGTGTCCAGCCCGCGTCCATGCCGCACCCAGCGCGACACCCAGGTTTCCCGTTCCCAGCACTCCGATCCGCATGCCGGCTACGGTAGGAAAGTCGATGCGCACCGATCGGTAGGAGACGATGGACGACTGCGTCGAGCTGATCGCGGACTGTCGCCTGCGGGCGACCACCGACCTGTTCCTGCACCGCTGGGACCCGGTGCTGCTGGCCGCACTGGCCGACGGCCCGCGGCGGCGCGCCGAGCTGCTCACCGCGATCGGGGGGATCAGCGACAAGGTGCTCACCGAGAGCCTGCGCCGGCTGCTCGCGAACGGCCTCGTGGCCCGTACCCGTCGCGGCGGCGCGCCACCGCGCGTCGACTACGCCCTGACGGCGTTGGGCACGAGCCTGGTCGACGGCCCGCTCCAGGCGATGGGCCGCTGGACGTTGGAGCACGGCGACGAGCTGCTGGCCGCCCAGGAACTCGGCTCACGCACAGCGTGAGGCGCTCGCGCACATGCTGGGCAGTGTGCGCGGGCACACGACGGTGTGCGTGAGCGGGCCCCTCAGCTCTCCACCAGCGAGATGCTCGTGATCCGGTGCAGCGGGACGCGGTGGACGCCGCCGTGCACGCTGTCGCGGCCCTCCACCACCCCGCCGCCGACGCTCGTGGGTTCCAGCACTCGCTCGCCGGCCACCCCGTGGCCGTCGACGAACCCGATCCAGACGCTGCGGTTCTGCGCCGCGGCGAGGCGCAGCAGGTCGAGGGTGGAGCCGTTGGCGTAGGCCTCGGCACCGCGGCGCATCCCGACGAGTGCCTCGCCTGCCCGCATCCGGGAGATGAGCGCGGCGATCTGCTCGGTGCCGGGTTCGCGCGGCGCGCCGCGGTCGGAGGCACGCCGGCGGGGGGCGGTGCGGCGGCCGCGGTCGGTCAGGTCGAGCACGACGCCGCCGGTGTCCTCGGCGGTGGGGGTGAACCCGGCCTCGCGCAGCCCCGCCATGAGCTCGATCAGCGGCAACGGGCTGACGGCGACGGTCGGCGCGATCCGGCGCAGCTCCAGGCTCGGCGCGACCGGGTTGGCCAGCACCTCAGCGATGAGGATCTCGTCCTCGGAGCGCAAGAAGGATGCCGCGTTGCCGGCGCGCAGGCGGCCGTGCCGGCGCGCCACGTCGTCGACGAGGTAGGTGAGTCCCTGCGGGACGGGCGTGGCCGAGCGCGTGGCGAGCAGCTCGTGCAGGTCCTCGCGAGTGCGGCCGGCGTCGAGGGCGCGGCGGATGGTGTCCTCGGTGAACCGGAACACGGTCGCACCGCCGGACGACTCGACCTGCGCGACCAGTTCCAGCTCGTGGGCGAGGTCGGTGGCGAGCGGGCCGGGGGCGACCGCGGTGAGGTCGGCCTGCAGCAGGACGTGGTCGACGGGCTCGGGCAGGGCCGCGCGGACGGCCGGCACGACGCCCTCGCCGTCGAGCAGTGCCCGCCCCGGTGACGTCAGCGCGTCGAGGGCGACGATGCCGAGCACCGTCGCCTCGGCGAGCGTCCAGGCGACGGCGTCGTCGCGCAGCCGGCCACCGCGGCGCGGCGCCCGCCACGCCAGCAGCCGGGCCAGTGCCTCCGGCGATCCGGGGGCGCTGCCGGGCGACAGCTCGGCGAGGCCGGCCAGCACGCGGCGTCGGTCGCGCGGCGCGGTCGGCCGCCGAACCCCGTCGGAGAGCACCCCGACGGGACGGCCCTGGTCGTCCTTCGTGCCGACCAGGCCCGGCTGGCGGGGCAGGTCCAGCCATGCCCGGGCGAGCACGGACCAGCGCATCTCCGGCCCGCCGAGCGCCCACTCGTCGACGACGGTGGTGGGCACCCACTCCGGCGCCACGGCGTCGGTCGCGGCGATCAGGTCGGCGCCGGTCGCCACCTCGATCAGCAGCGCGGCGACGGCCTCGTCGGCGTCCATCTCGCGGGCGGTGCGCCGAAGCTCCCGCACGCCCAGGCCGCCGGAGCGCAGCACGGGCGGGGGCGTGCGTCCCCAGAACTCCAGGAGCTTCTCGACGCGGCGGAGCACCTCGAGCACCGCGCCGCCGGCCGTGCGGTCGACGACGTCGACGCCCCGGTCGCGCGGCTCCAGCCCCGGCGGTGCGACGTCCAGCACGCCCATCGGACGGTCCCCGCGCAGCGCGAGCCCGACCTGGCGGGGCAGCTCCACCGTCTCCGGGTCGACGCGCAGCAGCAGGCCCTTGGCGACGAGCCGGGCGACGGGCCCGTCCCGGTCGGCCCGCGAACGCCCGATCGGCGGGCCGGCGGCGAGCGCGTCGAGCACCCGGCGCTCCTCCTCGTCGACGGCGGCCAGCAGCTCCGGCAGCGCGGACGAGCCGGCCGGGCCCTGCGCCACCCGGCCCAGACCGCCGGGATGGCGCGGCACCACGTCCCGCGCGGCCGGGACGAGCTGCAGCTCGGCGTCCGGGCCCCAGACCAGTACGCGCTCCCGCAGGGCCGCCAGCGCCCGCGTGAGGGCCGTTGCGGGCACGTCAGGCCCGAGCAGGCGCGCCACCTCGGCCCGGGGGACGGCGGCGCTGTCGGCGTCGGCGAGGACCAGCGCCTCCAGCACGGCCAGCGACACGCGGTCCAGGTCGTCGCACGCGCGGTGCACCGACGCGCGCACCGCAGCCCGCGTGGCCAGCACCGTGAGGTCGGCGGGCGGCGGCACGCTCAGGTCAGGACGCAGCCGCAGCACGGCTGCGAGCACGGTGTCGTCCTGCGCGCGCAGCCAGTCGACCAGGGAGGTGGGCATCACCCTCAACGGTAGCCGCTGCGGTACGCGATACTGCGGGTCAGGACCCCGCACCAGGAGGACGAGTGGCCAAGCAGTTGAAGCCCGGGCGCATCGACCCGACGTGGCCGGAGCTGCCCGACGGTGAGCACCCCGTCAGCGAGCTCGCGAGCGATGCCCAGGGCTCGCTCTCCCCATTCGGCGACGTCCAGTTCCCGCTCGACACGGTGCCGTATGAGCACCCCGTCACGGAGCTGAACAAGTAGTCGCAGGGCTGCTCCTCGCGGCCGGCGCCGGGCGCCGGATGGGCCGGCCGAAGGCGCTCGTCGAGCTCGACGGCGAGCCGCTGGTCCGGCGTGCGCTGCGGGCGCTCGCCGACGGCGGCGCGACGCCCCTGCTGGTGGTGCTGGGGGCGGCAGCGGACGAGGTCCGCCCCCTGCTCCCGGCCGACGCGCGGGCGGTCGAGGCGCCTGACTGGTCGGAAGGCATGGGCGCATCGGTCCGCGCCGGCCTCGCCGCCCTCGCCGCACTTCAGCCCGTCCCGGACGCGGCCGTGGTGCACCTGGTGGACCTGCCGGGCATCCCGGCGGCCGCCGTGGCACGGCTGGCGGCCGGCGCCACCGCGACGAGCCTGCGGCGCGCCGCGTTCACCGGACGGCCCGGCCACCCCGTGCTGCTCGGCCGCGACCACTGGGCCGGGGTGAGCGCCCAGGCCCACGGCGACGCGGGCGCGCGCGGATACCTGAGGGGCCACCCGCAGCTGGAGCTGGTGGAGTGCGGCGACATCGCGACACCCGACGACGTCGACACGCCGGAGCAGCTGGCGGCGGCCGTGTCCCGGAGGCCTACAGCGTGATGTGCTGGCCCGTGACGATCCGGTCGGGTGCCGCCGCGAGACCGGGGTTCTTCGCCACGATCTCCTGCCAGCCGCCCTTGATCCCCTTCGCCGCCGCGATCCGGCCGAGGGTGTCCCCGCGCTGGACGACGTAGTCGCCGATCGTCGGCGCTGCGGGGGCGGCCTTCGGGGCCACCGGGGTCGACTTCGCCAGCACCCGCTTGTTCGGCTCGGCCTTGCCGGTGGCACCGATCTTGCGCGAGCAGGACGGCCACGCGCCCCAGCCCTGACCGGCCAGCACCCGCTCGGCGACCGCGATCTGCTGCTCGCGGCTGGCGGTGTGCGCCGAGCCCGTACCGCCGTACGCCTTCCACGTGCTCGGGGTGAACTGCAGGCCGCCGAAGAAGCCGTTGCCGGTGTTGGTGGTCCACTTGCCACCGCTCTCGCACTGGGCCAGCCGGTCCCACGTCGCGTCCGAGGCTGCGAACGCCGGCGTGGCCGTGCCGATGAGCGGGGCTCCGGCGACGGCGCCGGCCAGTGCGGTGCGGGCGATGGTCCGCCCGGCGGTGCTGGGTGCGCGGTGGCGTCCGCGGTAACGCGCCATCGAGTACGTCTCCGGGCGCTGCGATCCGACCTCGCCCAGCCGGGCACCGGCGGCCTCGGGGATGGCCGCCTCGGTCGTTCCTGTCCCACGCGGGGTTCGTGAGGCAACGGGGTCCGCCGATCGCCGGACAGGGGAGCGCTGCGATCGCCGGGGCCGTCACCGGTTCGGGGAGGTACCGGATGGGCCGCCGAGCACGCTACGTCGACGACGGCCAGGAGGGCACTAGCCCGAATTCCATAACGGGAACGTCACGAGCTGGTCCGAACGGATCAACGATGCCGGTTTCCCCCTGGCCGTGGCGATGAACGCAGAGACGGCCACGATCATGATCGGTTGCCGGATTGTGCCTCATATCACAGCAAGAACATGACGGGCGCCACCTGTCACGCCACCTGCGCCCGGGATGCGCGTCATGAGCCGGCGACTAGTCTCGGCGCCGTGGAACTGACCCACGTCGACGCCGCCGGCGCCGCGCGGATGGTCGACGTGTCCGGCAAGGACGCGACCGTCCGCACGGCGACGGCGACCGCCACGCTGCGCACGACGGCCGAGGTGATCGGGCTGCTGCGCCGCGACGGACTGCCGAAGGGAGACGCGCTGGCCACCGCCCGCATCGCCGGGATCATGGGGGCCAAGCGCACCCCCGATCTCGTGCCGCTCTGCCACCCGATCGCGATCAACGGCGTGACGGTCGACCTGGAGCCGGGTGCGGCGGAGGTGCGGATCAGCGCCACCGTCCGCACGACCGGGCCCACCGGGGTGGAGATGGAGGCGCTCACCGCGGTGGCGGTCGCCGGCCTGACGCTGCACGACATGGTGAAGGCCGTCGACCCGGCCGCTGTCCTCGACGGCTTGCGCGTGGAGCGCAAGGAGGGCGGCAAGACCGGGGTGTGGACGCGGCCGGAGGATCGGTCGTGAGGTCCGCCCGCGTCGTCACCGCCTCGAACCGGGCTGCGGTCGGCGTCTACGCCGACCGCAGCGGCCCGGTCATCGTCGCGTGGCTGCGCGAGCGCGGCTTCGAGTGCCCGGACCCGGCCGTCGTGCCGGACGGCGAACCGGTCGGGAGCGCGATCCGGGCCGCGGTGGCCGACGCCGTCGACGTCGTCATCACGACGGGCGGCACCGGCATCTCCCCCACCGACGCGACGCCGGAGGTGACCCGGGCGCTGCTGGACTACGAGGTGCCGGGGCTGGCCGACGCGATCCGCGCAGCCGGCGCGCCGATGGTGCCGACGGCGGTGCTGTCGCGCGGCGTCACGGGGGTGGCGGGGCGGACGCTGGTGGTGAACCTGCCCGGCTCCACCGGCGGCGTGCGGGACGGGCTGACCGTGCTGGACGGGGTGCTCGACCACGCCGTTGACCAGCTCCGCGGAGGAGATCACGCATGACAGCCGAGGTACTGCGGGCCGCCATCGGGGAGGACCCGCTCGACGTCGAGGAGCACGCCCGGCTGGTGGAACGCGCAGCTGCCGGCGCCGTGGTGACGTTCGCCGGCGTGGTGCGCGACCACGACGGCGGCAAGTCGGTCGCCGGGCTGAACTACAGCGCGCACCCGAGCGCGGCCGCCGTCGTCGCCGAGATCGCCGCCGAGGTGGCCGCGGCAGCGACGGGCGTGCGGGCGATCGCCGTCAGCCACCGGGTGGGCGAACTGAAGATCGGCGACGTCGCGCTCGCCTGCGCCGTCGCCGCCGACCACCGCGCCGAGGCGTTCGGCACGTGCGCGCACCTCGTCGAGGAGGTCAAGAAGCGGCTGCCGGTGTGGAAGCACCAGGCGTTCGCCGACGGCTCCGACGAGTGGGTCAACTCGGCCTGACGGCGCGCGACGGCCGCCCGCACGAAAGCGCGAGCGGCCGTCGGGGCCAGGTGGTCAGCGCAGGTCGAGCTGCTGCCCGACCTTGAGCAGGTTCGGGTTGCTGATCACGTCGGCGTTGCGGTCGAAGATGGCCTTCCAGCCGCCGGGGACGTTCTGCGCGGTCGCGATCTTGCTGAGGGTGTCGCCCGCGGCCACCGTGTAGTCGGCGCCGTTCTTCGCGACCGGCACGGCGGGGGCAGCGGGAGCCGCGGCGGCCGGCGCGGCCGGCTTCGGGGCAGCCGGCTTCGGGGCGGCCTTGGCCAGCACGCGCTTGTTCGGCTCCGCCTTGCCGCTGGCGCCGATCTTCTTCGAGCAGGACGGCCACGCGCCCCAGCCCTGTCCGGCCAGCACGCGCTCGGCGACGGCGATCTGCTCCTCACGGCTCGCGGTGTGTGCGGAACCGGAGCCGCCGTAGGCCCGCCACGTGCTCGGGGTGAACTGCAGGCCACCCGAGAAACCGTTGCCGGTGTTGATGTTCCACTTACCACCGCTCTCGCACTGGGCCAGGCGGTCCCACGTGCTGTCGTCGGCGGCGTTGGCGGTACCTGCGAGAGCAACCGGAGTTCCGACCACCACGGCACCCGCGACAGCGATCTGCAGGAGCTTGCGGCCGGCGTTGTACCCAGGTCGACGCGTCATCGGTGTATCTCCACTCACGCCTGTCGAGGAGGACGCTGCACGCGGGCGGGGGGTCGTGGCCCGCGAGTGGTCCCGGTCGTCGCCGTCGTGGCCAGTGGTGCGGCCGCCGGCTGTCTACGCCTCGGTCCTGTCCCGTCATCTGGTTCGACGGACCGGAGCCGCGGGACAGGACCACGGCGCGACGGCTCCGGATGCATTTCCGACCGCTCGGGGGAACGGCCGGACGAGAACGCTACGAGCCGATACCCGCATTTCGTCAAACATGGCTCCGGTGAGCGCAGTCACTATTCGGATGAACTCACACGCATGTTGTTCGATTTTCCCCAGGTCATAGACAGGTGATCACGAGAAGATAACGTTTTGATAACTACAACCAAACCGGAAGTATTGCTGGTTGGATGCTTGTCACCGACCGTGGATCGTGACGGGGCCCACGTGCCCGGGTAGCCGCTGCCCCACCCGTCCGTCATGCTGGTCAGGTGCCCGATCCGACCTCGTCCCCCGCCGCGCTGGCGACTGCGCTGCGTGACACCGGTTACCTCGCCGACGACGGTCTCGCAACCGCTGCGTTCCTCGCCATGCGGATGCACCGTCCGCTCTTCTGCGAGGGCGAGCCGGGCACCGGCAAGACCGCGCTGGCGCAGGCGCTGGCCCAGGTGCTGGGGGCCGAGCTGATCCGGCTGCAGTGCCACGACGGCATCGACGCGTCGCAGGCCCTCTACGACTGGGACTTCCCGCGGCAGCTGCTGCACCTGCGGTCGCTGGAGGCGTCCGCCGCCGCATCCGGGGAGAAGCTGGACGCCGACGCCGTCGAGCACTCGCTCTACGACCAGCGGTTCCTGCTCGCCCGGCCGATCCTGCGGGCGCTGCGCACCGCACCGAGCGTGCTGCTCGTGGACGAGATCGACCGCGCCGACGACGAGTTCGAGGCCTTCCTGCTCGAGGTGCTCACCGAGCACGCCGTCACGATCCCGGAGATCGGCGAGGTCAAGGCGGAGGCGCCGCCCGTCGTCGTCCTCACCTCCAACCGCACGCGCGAGGTGCACGACGCGCTGAAGCGGCGCTGCCTCTACCTGTGGCTCGACCACCCCGACCTGGCCCGCGAGATCGAGATCCTGCACTCGCGCATCCCCGGCATCCCCGAGCGCCTGGCCAGCGACGTGGCCAACGCCGTACGGAAGATGCGCCAGACCGAGCTGCTCAAACCGCCCGGCGTCGCGGAGTCGCTGGACTGGGCGCGTGCGCTGCAGCTGGTCGGCGCGCGGCACCTCGACGTCGAGAGCGCCGCGGCCACGCTCGGCGCCGTCCTCAAGTACCGCGAGGACGCCGACCGGATCCGCGCCCAGCTCGACACGCTGATGGCGTCCTGACCGGTGTCGGCCCCGGTCGCAGAGGAGGACCCGATCCGTGCGCTGGTCGGGTTCACCGTCGTGCTCCGGCACGCCGGGGTGGCCGTCACGACCGACCGGGTCAGCGCGTTCCTCGAGGCCGTCGACCAGCTCGACGTCACCAGCCGCACCCAGACCTACTGGGCAGGTCGGCTCACGCTCTGCTCCGATCCCGACGACGTGCCGCGCTACGAGCGGGCGTTCGCCGACTGGTTCACGCCGCCGCGCGCCGGCAGCCGGACCGAGATCGTCGATCGGCGGCCGCCGCCTCCGGCCCGCCTGGCCGCTCTGACCTCGCCGAACGGCCAGGGCGATGTGGACTCGTCCGCTGAAGAGCCCCCGCTGCTGGCCCGCGCGTCCGGCAGCGAACTGCTGCGCCACCGCGACCTCGCCGAGCTCTCCGCCGCCGAGCGCGAGCACCTGCGTCGGCTGGTCGCCCTGCTGAAGCCCGAA
This sequence comes from Pseudonocardia sp. CA-107938, assembly GCF_050936315.1. Classification (NCBI taxonomy): domain Bacteria; kingdom Bacillati; phylum Actinomycetota; class Actinomycetes; order Pseudonocardiales; family Pseudonocardiaceae; genus Pseudonocardia; species Pseudonocardia sp. CA-107938. Next base: position 1,059,010 of record NZ_JBNJNA010000001.1, read on the forward strand.
CCGCCGCAGCGCCCGTCGCGCCGGCTGCGCCCGGCCCGGCGCGGTGCCCCGGATCCGCACCGCACCCTGCGCGCCGCGCTGCGCGACGGCGGCGAGATCCGCGAGCTGCGCCGGCGCGCGAGCTCCACCCGTCCGCGGAAGGTCGTCCTGCTCGTCGACGTGTCGGGCTCGATGGAGCCCTACGCCGACGCCCTGCTGCGGTTCGCGCACGTCGTGGTGCGGCGCGCACCCGCGTCCACCGAGGTCTTCACGATCGGAACCCGGCTCACCCGGGTGACCCGCGAGCTGCGGATGCGCGATCCCGAGCGGGCGCTGGCCGCCACCGGGCGGGCCATCCCGGACTGGTCCGGCGGCACCCGGCTGGGGGAGGTGCTGCGCGCCTTCGTCGACCGGTGGGGACAGCGCGGCGCGGCCCGGCGCGCCGTCGTCGTCATGTTCTCCGACGGCTGGGAACGCGGCGACACCGAGCTGCTCGGCGCGCAGTGCGCTCGGCTGGCGCGGCTCGCGCACCAGGTCGTGTGGGTCAACCCGCACGCCGGCAAGGACGGGTACGCGCCGGTGCAAGGGGGAATCGTCGCTGCGCTGCCACACTTGAACGAACTGCTGGCCGGCCACAGCCTGGCCACCCTGGAGCGGTTGCTGGAGGTGATGCGGCATGCGTGACGTGCTGCCCAAGCTCTCGGAGTGGTGGGGGAAGGGCGAGCCGGTCGCGCTCGCGACCGTCGTCGGCACGTTCTCGTCGGCCCCGCGGCAGACCGGCGCGTCGATGCTGGTCGGGGCACACGGCGAGGCCGTCGGGTCGGTGTCGGGCGGCTGCGTCGAAGGCGCGGTCTACGAGCTCGGCCAGCAGGTCCTCGCCGACGGTCGACCGGTCTGGCAGCGCTACGGCGTCTCCGACGACGACGCGTTCGCCGTCGGGCTGACCTGCGGCGGCATCATCGACATCTTCGTCGAGAAGGTCACGCCGGAGACGTTCCCCGAGCTCGGCGCCGTCGCCGACGCCGTCCGCGACGAGGTGCCGATCGCCGTCGCCACCGTGACATCGGGTCCGGCCGAGCGGCTGGGCCGGCGGTTGATCGTCCAGGCTGACTCCCTCTCGGGCACCACCGGCTCCGCCCGCCTCGACGACGCCCTCCGCGACGACGTGCGCGGGCTGCTCGACGTCGGCCGCAACGCCACCCTCACCTACGGCGTCGACGGGCAGCGGCGCGGCGAGGGGCTGTCGGTGTTCGTCGAGGCGTTCGCGCCGCCGCCGCGCATGATCGTGTTCGGCGCCATCGACTTCGCCGCGGCCGTCGCGAAGATCGGCAACTTCCTCGGGTTCCGCGTCACCGTCTGCGACGCGCGCCCCGTCTTCGCCACGTCGTCGCGGTTCCCGGGGGCCAACGAGGTCGTCGTCGAGTGGCCGCACCGCTACCTCGCCGCGGAGGCCGAGGCCGGGCGCATCGACGGGCGGACGGCCCTGTGCGTGCTCACCCACGACCCGAAGTTCGACGTGCCGCTGCTGGAGGTGGCGCTGCGGCTGCCCGAGGTCGGCTACATCGGGGCCATGGGCTCCCGCCGCACGCACGACGACCGCATCGCGCGCCTGCGCGAGCGCGGCATCACCGACGCCGAGATCGCCCGCATGTCCAGCCCGATCGGCCTCGACCTCGGCGCCCGCACGCCGGAGGAGACGGCGGTCTCGATCGCGGCGGAGATGATCGCCAAGCACTGGGGCGGGGCGGGCGTCCGGTTGTCGGAACGGGAAGGCCCGATCCACGCGGGGTAGGTCGCGGCGGGGGCGCCCGGCCGAGGTGTTCCGGTGATCAAGGGCAAAATGTCGTAGTTCGATCTTCGGGAACGACCTTCTGCCCTTGATCGACGCACCTCGGCTGGCGCACCCGGGCAACGGTTTGCCCATGATCAGCGCAACATGCCGGTGCAGCTCTGGGCCCGCGGTGCGCCTGTCCGGTACATACCGCCCCATGCGCATCTACGCCGAGCGACCGTTCCGCATCCTCCGCCAGCTCGTCGCCGATGTGCTGGCGATCGGCTGGGTCGTGGTGGTCGTGCTCGCCGCGCTGGCCGTGCGCGAGGTGATCCTGCGGCTGCAGCGCCCGGCCGCCGCGCTCGCCGATGCCGGCACGTCGATCGCCGGAGTGTTCAGCGGCGCCGCGCAGCAGGCCGGCAAGGTGCCGTTCGTGGGCGGTGACCTGGCGTCGGCGCTGGGCCAGGGCACGGGTGCCGGCGAGCGCATCGCGGCGGCCGGACGCGAGCAGGTGGAGACGATCGCCAGCGTCGCGACGGGCACGGCGGCCGTCCTGATCCTCGTCGGCGTGCTGCCGGTGCTGCTGATCTGGCTGCCGCTGCGGATCCGCTACGCGCGGGCCGCGAGCGCCGCCGTCGCCGTCCGCGATCTCGACGACGACCTGCTGGCACTGCGGGCCATGACCCAGCTCCCCGTGCGGAAGCTGCTGCGCGTCTCGCCGGACCCCGCGGCGGCCTGGCGCGCGAGCGACGCCGAGGCCATCCGCGGCCTCGCCGCGCTGGAGCTCGCCCGGCTCGGGCTACGCCGGCCGCGCGGATAGCTCGGCCGCAACCCGGCGCTACCCGGCGTCCGGTCCCTCATCCTCGACCTCGACCCCGGCCGGCGGGTCGCGGCGCTGTGGCGGCTCGCGGCGGCCCGCAGGCCCGCCGTTGCCGAAGCCGTCCGGGCTGTGGCCGCTGCCCCCGGCGCGGATGAACGCGGCGATCAGCAGGCTGAAGACGAGTGAACCGACGAACACGGCCAGAACCCAGAACACGACCCACAACGCCGTGCTCACGGCTAGCCCCCACCCTCGCCCTGTCCGGTGGGGGAGCCTAACCCACGGGGCGTCCGGCGAGTGATCGACACGGGATGGCAGGTTGGCCGGCATGCCGCTCTACTCGTTCGAGGGTCGCGCACCGGACGTGCATCCCACGGCGTTCATCGCCCCGACCGCCACGCTCGTCGGTGACGTGCGGATCGAGGCGGACGCCTCGGTCTGGTACAACGCCGTGCTCCGCGCCGACTTCGGTCCGATCATCGTGCGGGCCGGCGCGAACGTGCAGGACGGCTGCGTGCTGCACGGCGGCGAGGATCCGATCACCGAGATCGGGCCGGGCGCCACCATCGGGCACCTGTGTGTCATCCACGGCTGCGTGATCGGGGCGGAGGCCGTGATCGGCAACGGCGTCACCGTGCAGGACGGGGCGCAGATCGGCGCCCGCTGCCTGGTCGGCGCCGGCGCGACGGTCCCGCCGAACACCGTCGTGCCGGACGGGCAGCTCGTGCTCGGCGGCGTCGGGCGCGAGAAGGGGCCGCTCACGCCGACCGCGCAGCTGTGGGTGGACACCAACCCGGCGCTCTACCAGGAGCTGGCGCGCCGGCACCGGAACGGCGTCGAACCCGCGGGGTAGCCGTGTTGAGAACCGCGGCACCGCTCCGACCGGAGGGCAGAACCACCCACCGAAGGAGCCCCCGATGAGCCTCGTGACCTGCGACCTCTCCATCTCGCTCGACGGCTTCGCCGCCGGCACGGACCAGCGCCTCGACGCCCCGTTCGGCGACGGCGTCGGCGACGACGGCCACGACCTGCACCGCTGGATGTTCGACACGCCCGAGGAGCACGCCGCCGAGCTGGGCGCCATCACGGAGGCCGGCGCGTTCATCATGGGCCGCAACATGTTCAGCCCCGGGCGCGGCGCCTGGGACCTCGACTGGACCGGCTGGTGGGGCCCCAACCCGCCCTACCACGCGCCGGTGTTCGTGCTCACCCACCACGAGCGGGCACCCGTCGAGATGGAGGGCGGCACGACGTTCCACTTCGTCACCGACGGCCCGGAGGCCGCTCTGGCACGAGCCCGCGCGGCGGCCGGGGAGAAGAACGTGGCGATCGCCGGCGGCGCGGCCACCGTGAACCAGTACCTGGCTGCGGGGGCGATCGACGAGCTGCGCCTGCACGTCGCGCCCGTCATCGTCGGGCGGGGCGAGCGGCTGTTCGCCGGCCTGGGCCACACGCCGCTGCGGCTGATCTCGGCCAGGTGCACTCCGATGGTGAACCACCTGACGTACGGGAGGGCGTGAGGACGTTACTCCTCCCGCTCCGGGGACGAGGCCTGCGCCCAGTACCGCTTCGGGATGCGTCCGGCGTGCCGCGCCGCGTACCCCGCCTCCACGGCGAGGCGCATCGCGTGCGCCATCCGCTCCGGGTCGGCGGCGCGGGTGACGGCGGTGGCCAGCAGCACGGCCGAGCAGCCCAGCTCCATGGCCTGCGCCGCTTCCGACGCCGTGCCGATGCCGGCGTCCAGGACGACCGGCACGCCGGCGGCCTCGACGATCATCTCGATGTTGTGCGGGTTGCGGATGCCGAGGCCGGTGCCGATGGGTGCGCCGAGCGGCATCACCGCGGCGCAGCCGGCGTGCTCCAGCTTGCGGGCCAGCACGGGGTCGTCGTTCGTGTAGGGCAGCACCGTGAAGCCGTCGTCGACGAGCTGCTCGGCGGCGTCGAGCAGCTCGATGGGGTCGGGCAGGAGGGTGCGCTCGTCGGCCACCACCTCGAGCTTCACCAGTTCGGTGCCGAGCGCTTCGCGGGCCAGCCGGGCGGTCAGCACGGCCTCGGCCGCGGTGCGGCAACCTGCCGTGTTGGGCAGCACCGCGATCCCCAGCTTGCGCAGCAGATCCAGGACCCCCGTGCCGGTGGCGGCGTCGATGCGGCGCATCGCCACCGTCGTGAGCGTGGTGCCGGACGCCACCAGGGCCCGTTCCAGGATCTCCAGGTTCGCCGCCCCGCCGGTGCCCATCACCAGCCGGGAACCGATCTTGTGGTCCCCGATGACCAGGTCATCCACCTTGCACCGCCGTGAGCACCTCGACCGCAGCGTCCTCGCTGAGCTTCATCAGCACCCAGTCCGCCCGCGGCACCACCTCCCCGTCGACCGCGACGGCCACGCCGGAGCGGGGCGCGCCGATCGCCGTCACGGCGTCGTCGACGGTCGCGCCGGGCGCCAGCTCGCGGCGCTCGCCGTTGATCGTCACGTGCATTCGGACCTCCTCAATCTGCGGGGATCGGTGGGGGCCGGGGCGGAGCCGCCGGCCAGCAGGTCGAGCACCGCGTCCGCGGTCACGGGGGCGAGCAGCATGCCGTTGCGGTGATGGCCCGTGGCCACCAGCAGGCCGTCGGGACCGACGGGCCCGATGAGCGGCAGGTTGTCGGGACTGCCCGGCCGCAGCCCGGCGGCCGTCTCCAGCAGCGCGTACTCGGCGACGCCCGGCAGCACCCGTTCGGCGTCGCGGAGCAGGTCACGCACCCCGCCGACGGTCACCTCGGTGTCGAAGCCCGTCTCGTACTGGGTGGCGCCGAGCACCAGTCCGCCGTCGCGGGGCACCGCGTAGACCGGACGGCCGTCGACCAGGGCGCGCACCGTGCGCGTCGGCGGCGGTAGCGCGCCGGCGCGGTGGCCGAGCCGCAGGACCTCGCCCTTCACGGGGCGGACGAGCCCGGCGAGCGCCGGGTGCAGCCCGGCCGAGTGCGCGCCGGCGCAGACCAGCACCCGTTCGGCACCCAGCTCGCCTTCGTCGGTCCGCAGACCCGTGACCTGCGAGCCGTCGTCCAGCACCGCCCGGACGGTGGCGCCGACGAACCGCGCGCCCGCCCGGGCGGCCGCGTGCTGGAGTGCGTCCAGCAGCTGCCGGTTGTCGACGGCGAGATCGCCCGGCACCGAGAGACCACCGCGGACGTCCGGCCCGAGGCCGGGTTCGAGGCGGCGCAGCTCGCGGCCCGAGAGCCGATCGACGGCCCGCCCCAGGCGGGCGAGGTGATCGGCCAGGCCGTCCAGCTCGGCGCGGTCCCCCGAACCCGTCGCGACGACCACCGTGCCCTCGGTGCGCAACCCCGCCGGACGGCCCGCCGCCGCGCCGAGCTCTTCCGCGAAGGCCGGCCAGGCCGCGACGGCGGCCAGACCCAGTTCCAGCAGCGTCTCCTCGCCGGGCCACGCCTCCGTGACCGGGGCGAGCATGCCGCCGGCCACCCACGACGCACCTGAACCGGGCGCCGGATCCAGCACGACGACGTCGTGCCCGGCGCTCGCGGCGCGCCACGCGCACGTCAGGCCGATCACGCCGGCCCCGACGACGATCAACTCGATGCTCATCCCCATCCGCTCCCTGCGCCGGCATGACCCGGATCAGGTTCGACGGTCGGGACCGATCGAGTCCCCTCTCAGCCCACGCGGCGGGCTCCCGTGCGTCACCTGCCGTCGAGCGTACGCTCCCCCGTCGTGCCCGGATTCGACGCCGCTGCCCGCCGCGAGCGCCTCGCCGCCGCCCGCCTCTACCTCTGCACCGACGCCCGCCGCGACCGCGGCGATCTCGCCGAGTTCGCCGACGCCGCCCTCGCCGGCGGCGTCGACATCGTGCAGCTGCGCGACAAGGGCGCCGACGGCCCGCTGGAGGCGCGCCACGAGCTGGCCGCGCTGGAGGTGCTCGCCGAGGCGTGCGCCCGGCACGGCGCGCTGCTCGCCGTCAACGACCGGGCCGACGTGGCGCTCGCCGCCCGCGCCGACGTGCTGCACCTCGGGCAGGACGACCTCCCCGTCGGGACAGCTCGGCGGATCGTCGGTGACGACGTCGTCGTCGGGCGCTCGGCGCACTCCGCGGACGAGACGGCCGCTGCCGCCGTCGAGGTGGGGGTGGACTACTTCTGCGTCGGCCCGTGCTGGCCGACTCCGACCAAGCCTGGCCGCCCCGCGCCCGGGCTCGACCTGGTGCGCACCGTGGCCGGACGCGCCCCCGCCCGCCCCTGGTTCGCCATCGGCGGCATCGACGAGCAGCGGCTGCCCGAGGTGCTGGCCGCCGGCGCCGACCGGATCGTCGTCGTCCGCGCGATCACGGAGGCCGAGGACCCGAAGGCCGCGGCGCAGTCCCTCCGCGCCGCCCTCCCGAGCTGACACCGAGCCCTCCGCGAGTCGTGGTTTCGGTGTCCGCGAGTCGCGGTTTCGGTGTCCGCGAGTCGCGGTTTCGGTGCCCGCGAGTCGCGGGAACGAGGCCGCCGAGTTGCGGATCTTGGTACCCCCGCGCCGTCACGAGAACCGCATCTCGGCGTCACGAGAACCACGACTCGCCGACGCCAGAACCACGACTCGCGGTCAGTTGGTGGCGTGGACCAGGGTGGGCCAGAGGGCCGTCCAGGAGGCGCGCGGGCCGCTGCACACCTGGACGGTGTTGCCGGCCTCCTCGTCCGCGATGCCGTACGGGTTGCTGAGGACGGCGACCGGCGTGCACTGCGCGAAGGTCCTGGCGAGCACCGGTTCCGGCAGCCCGACGGTGACGATCTCGGTGGTGTCGGCGGGCGGCGGCCCCCACGTGCCGTACGCGTTGTGGCCGCTGTAGGCGCGGACGCCGGCGAGTTCCATGGCCGCCGCCTCCCCGTAGTTGGCCGTGAGGACGGGCGCGCCGGGGCGGGCGGCCGCGATCTGCGCGACGTAGGACGGCCAGCCGGGCGGGTCGGACAGGATCGGGTTGATCTCGACGAAGGGCAGGTGTCGCTGGACGTCGAGGGGAAGGACGGGCAGCGCGCTGGGCACGACGACGGCGGCCGCGGCCGCGAGGGCTGCGACGGCCGCGACCGGGCGGTCGTGCCGGCGCTCGACCACGATCCCACCGGCGGCGAACAGCGGCAGGTAGGCAGGCAGCAGGTAGTAGGAGCGGCCGCCGGTCAGTGCGAGCACCACCAGCAGGACGAGCCAGATCACGGCCAGCGGCCGGTAGGTGCGGGAGCGCCACAGCCACCACAGTCCCGCGATCCAGAGGGGTGCCAGCAGCGGGTTCATGGTCAGCACCTGCATGGGCAGGAACATCGGCGCTGCCGCGAGGCCGCCCGTCTCGTCGCTGACGGAGGCGGCGATGTCGAGCATCGGCCAGCCGTGCACCGTCTGCCAGCCGAGGTACGGGCTCGCGACGGCGACGGCGAGCACGCCGGCCACCCACGGCAGCGGTGAGCGCAGCCACGGCCGCAGCCGCGGCGTCACCAGCACCGCGACGACGAGGGCGATCGCGAGCAGCACGAGCGTGTTCTTGGCGAGCAGCCCGACGCCGGCGATCGCGCCGAACGCCAGCCACCACCGCCGGTCGGCCCCGCCCAGCAGCTTGACGAGCACGAGCAGGCAACCGGCCCACGCGACCTGGTCGAACGCGGACGGCCCGAACAGGTGGAAGAGCGACAGCGCGATCGTCGTGGTGGAGGTCGTGATCGCGGCGACGAGCTGCGCGGTCCGGCGTCCGCCCAGTTCGCGCGCGACCAGCGACGCGAGCACCGCGACGGCCGCCCCGGCCAACGCCGGCCACAGCCGCAGACCCACGAGGGACGCGCCGAACAGCTGCTGCGACAGCCAGGCCAGCGCCGGCGTCAGCGGGGGTTCGCTGACGAAGCCCCAGTCGAGGCGCCACGACTCGACGAAGAAGTACATCTCGTCGCGGTGCCACCCGTACCCGGCGGCGGCGACGAGGTGCAGCAGCACCGTGGCCGCGGCGACCAGCAGGACCGGGCGGGCGTGCCAGGTGCGGACGGTGGCGACGGGGGCGGCGGTGAGCATGCCCGAATGGTCGATGCCGCGGAACGCGCGCACATCGCCCTACGGGCGGAGCCGGCGTTCAGCCCACGGGAGGGGCTCAGACGAGGCCGTGGTCGTACGCCATCACGATGGCGGCGGCGCGGTCGCGGGCGTCGAGCTTGGTGAAGATGCTGCGGACGTGCGACTTCACGGTCGCCTCGGAGAGCACGAGCGCCGCGGCGATCTCGCTGTTCGTGGCGCCGCGGGCCATGCGGACGAGCACGTCGCGCTCCCGTTCGGACAGCTCGGCGATCCGGCCGGCCGCCTGCTGCGCCGGGGCCCGGCGCCGGTAGGCGGCCAGCACCCGCGGCGCGACGGCCGGGTCGAACCAGGCCCCGCCGGCTGCGACGGCCCGCGTGGCGGCGATGAGGTCGGTCGCGCTGGCGTCCTTGAGGACGAAGCCGGCGACGCCGGCGTCGAGCGCCGCCCACAGCACGTCGTCCTCGTCGAACGTGGTGAGGACGAGCACGGGCGGAGGGGCCGGCCGCGCCTGCAGCGCGCGGGTGGCGTCGATGCCGTTGACCTGCGGCATCCGCACGTCCATGAGCACGACGTCGGCGTCGAACGCGGCAGCCACGACCTCGGCGCCGTCGCCGAACTCGGCCACGACCTCGAACCCGTCGGCCGGTCCGAGGATCCGCGCGATGCCGGTGCGGACGAGCCGCTGGTCGTCGACGAGCACGACCCGGATCACCGAGCACCCCCGCACGGCAGCTCGGCCAGCACCCGCCAGCCGCCGGACACCGGCCCGGCGGAGACGGTGCCCCCGACGTTCTCCGCCCGCTCCCGCATCCCGAGGAGACCGTAGCGGGGGCGCTCGTCGCGGGCGGGCTCGACGGCACCGGTGCTGGTCACGTCGACGACGAGGGTGTCGGCGGTGACGGCGAGGTGCACGTGGGTGGCGGCCTGGGGAGCGTGTCGGCGTGCGTTGGCGAGCGCCTCGGCCACGATCCGGTAGGCGGCCAACCCGACGGCGGGTTCGGGCGTGTCCAGGTCGCCGTCGACGGCGATGCCCACGCCGGCGTCGGCGGCGAGGCGGACGACGTCGGCGAGACCGGGCACCGGCGCGTCGGTGCCGGAGTCGTCGGCCGCGCGCAGGAGGGCCATCACCGAGCGCAGCTCGGCCATGCTGCGCCGGCCCGCGCTCTCGGCCTCGGCGAGGGCCTCGTCGGCGGCGTCCGGATCGCGGCGCAGCACGTGGCGGGCGCCGGTGAGGTGCAGCAGCACGGCGGCGAGCCCGTGCCCGACGAGGTCGTGGACGTCGCGCGCGATGCGTCGCCGCTCCTCGGCGACGGCGACGGCGGCGAGCTCGCGCTGGGCGGCCTGCAGGCGCTCGGTGAGCTCGGCCTGGCGGTGCACCAGCCGGCCGGTGACCAGCGCGAACCCGATGCCGAGCACCCAGCTGAACACGCCGAAGGACTCCCGGGGCGGCAGCAGCACGAACGCGACGGCGGGCGCGATCGCGCACACCGCTCCGGTGAGCACGACCCGGACCTGCGAGGTCTCGAACCACGCCGCGACCAGCCCGGTCAGCGCGCACAGGAACAGCACCTGCTCGAGCTGTCCCGCGCCGGCGGCGAGCACCGCGGGTGCGGCGACGGCGACGGCGAGCACCGGGCTGGGCAACCAGGGCGTCCACATGCCCGCGACGGCCGCGGCGACCGCCACCGCGAGCCAGGCCAGCTCGGCTGGCCGGCCGGGATCGACGAAGGCCGTCACCACCCCGACGAGCACCGCGGAGGCCCCGAGCCCCATCCGCAGCCCGACCGGCTCGACGCGCATCACGTCGTGCAGTGTGCCCCGCCGCCACTTCGGTGAGGACTTCGTAAGACCTCGCCGCTCCGCGGCTCACTAGGCTCGGTGCATGGCCCGCGTCCTGGTCGTCGACGACGACGCGACCGTCCGCGACGTCGTCGGGCGGTACCTCGTCGACGCCGGCCACACCGTCGACCTGGCCGCCGACGGGCCGTCCGGGATGCGCGCGGTGCGTGAGCGCCGTCCGGACGCGCTGGTGCTCGACCTGATGCTGCCCGGCACCGGCGGCCTCGACGTGTGCCGCGAGCTGCGCGCTTCCGGCGACGACGTGCCGATCGTCATCCTGTCGGCGCTCGGGGAGGAGTCCGACCGGGTGCTCGGGTTGGAGCTGGGCGCCGACGACTACGTGACCAAGCCGTTCAGCCCGCGGGAGCTCGTCCTGCGCGTCGGGCTGGTGCTGCGGCGCACCCAACCGGCACCCGACGCGGGCCTCCTTGTCGACGGCGGGTTGCGCGTGGATCCCGCGGCCCGGTCGGCCACGCTCGACGGCGTCCCGCTCGCGTTGACGACACGTGAGTTCGACCTGCTCGTGTACCTGATGCGGCATCCCGGCCACGCCTTCACCCGCGGCGAGCTGCTGAAACTGGTGTGGGGCTGGGACTTCGGCGACCAGTCGACGGTCACCGTGCACGTCCGGCGGCTGCGGGAGAAGATCGAGACGGATCCGACTCAGCCACGCCGGGTGGCCACGATCTGGGGCACCGGGTACCGCTACGACCCCGTCGGGGCGTGACCGTGGGCGACGTGCTGATGGGCGCACCGCTGGCGCTGCTGTTCGCGCTGCCGGCGGCGCTGGTCGGCGCGCTGGTGGTGTACCGGGCGCGGTCGGCGTCGATCACGACCGTGACGGCGGCGCTGGTGCTCGTGCCGCTGGTCGCCGCGCTGGTGGGCGTGGTCGGGGCGAGCGGGTTCATGTTCACCCCGCAGCTCGGCGCGACGCTGGTCGTGGTGGCCGCCGTCGCCGTCGTGTCGGTGCCGGCCGGACTGCTGCTGGGCCGACGGATCGCGCGGGAGATGCTGTGGCAGCGGGAGGCGGAGACCGCGCGCCGCGAGCTCGTCGCCGGGTTGAGCCACGACCTGCGCTCGCCGCTGTCAGCGGTGCGGGCGATGAGCGACGCGATCACCGACGGCGTCGTCCACGACCCGCAGGAGGTCAAGGACTACCTGCTGCGGATCAACGCCGAGACCGTGCGGCTGGGCGACATGGTGGACGAGCTGTTCCAGCTCTCCCGCGCCACCGCGCCCGGGCTGCAGCTGCGGGTCGACCGGCTGGCGCTGGGGGAGGTGGCCTCCGACGCCGTCGCGGCCGTGGCACCGGTGGCCGAGCAGGCCGGCGTCACGATCGCGGCGGAGTCGCCGCAGTCGTGGCCGACGGTGCTCGCCAGCGACGCCGAGTTGACGAGAGTGCTGCGGAACGTGCTGGTCAACGCCGTCACGTACTCGACGCGCGGGGCGACGGTCACGCTGTCGGCCAGGGTGGCCGGCGGGCTGGCCGTCCTCGCCGTGCAGGACGGGTGCGGGGGCATCCCCGAGGCGGAGCTGGAGCTGGTCTTCGTGCCGGGCTACCGCGGCGAGCGCGCCCGCACCCCGGGAGCGCGGGCCGGGGCCGGGTTGGGCCTGGCCATCGCCCGGGCGCTCACCGAGGCCCAGGGCGGCACGGTGACGCTGCGCAACGCGGGGGCCGGGTGCCGGGTGGAGATCAGCCTCCCCCTCGCCTGACGACCTCACACACCGCTGGGCCCGTTCACACACGTTCGAACGTGTGTGAACGGGCCCGCCGGTGTGTGACGTGGTTCGGCGTGCGGCCCTACCCGTTGCGGCCCGGGTTCGCGTCGCCGGACCCGTTCGAGCCCCCGTTGCTGCCGAGCAGCCCGCCCAGCCCGCCGCTCGGCTCGGCCGACGGGGTGCTGCTGGGTCGGGGCGTGCCCGTCGTGGGACGGACCGATCCGCTGGGTTCTGTGGTGGGCTCGCTCGACTCCTTGTCGTGGTCGTACTGCGACTTGCCGGAGCCGCCGCTGTCGTCGTCGGAGTCGGACGGGTCCGGGGTCGGCGTGACCGATGCGCGCGGGCCGCCCTGCAGCACCCGGCCGACCGACGTGCCCGACTCGCCCTTCAGCAACGTCGAGCCCTTGAGCGCCTCGATGCCCGTGACCAGGCCGAGCGCGAGGCCGAAGCCGATCACGGTGGCCAGCACGTAGCCGACGATGCGCCGCCGGGAACGGCCAGGGAGGTCGGCGGGGGCGATCAGCTCGGTGGGCTGCTCGCCGGGCCGGGCAGGTGGTGCCATGACGACGGTGTCGAGGTCGTCGGTGCTGGTGGGGCCCTGCGACCGCAGCCGGGCGGTGACGACGCTGCGGGCGCGGTCGAGGGAGCGCTGGTAGAGCGTGGTGGCGACGGTCGTCAGCACGGCCCCGACGGCCGCGCCCAGCACCGTGCCGGCGACGCCGAACAGCGACCCGAGCACGGCACTGGTGGCACCGGCGCCGGCGACCGCGAGGACCTTGCTGAGCGTCAGGTCCGGGGCCGGCGCGACCGGCGTGACCGGTTCGACGGGCGGCTGCGGCGGGGTCTGGGTGCGGTTGCGTGGCGGCATAACGGTGGTGGGGTGTCCCATGTCTCCAGGTGCTCGGTTCCGGCGATCGCGGGGTCGGTTCTCACCAGTTCAGCGAACCGCAACCCTTGATCGTTGCAGAACGATCACCGATGGTGAGCACTCTCACCCCTCGACCCTCGAACCTAGCCGGGCGGCACCGGATGCCGGATCCCGGGGTGACCCGGCGGCAGCGCCGAACGCAGCAGCGGCCACGAGACGGCGATGCAGACGGCGACGAGCGGCCAGGTCAGCGCGAGGCGGGCGATCCCCAGCGCGAGCTCGGCGCCGACCAGGTAGAGCGGGACGAAGACGGCCAGCCGGACCAGGTACTGCGCGACCCACGCCCAGCTCGCCCGCTGGTAACCGGCCAGCAGGTGCGGGTCATGGCGCCACCGCGTGCGCTGGCCCAGCAGCCCGCCGACGATCACGCCGAGCAGCGGCCACCGGATCACGATCGACACGGCCCAGGCCAACGCGCTGCCCGCGTTGCTGATGATCTGCGGCAGGAAGAAGTCGATCGCCCGTCCGGTGTAGAACGCGATGGCGCCGGCGACCACCACGCCGAGCAGCCCGATCAGCACCGACCGCGGCCGCCGGCCCTGCGCCAGGCGCACCCCGGCCACGACGGCGGCGACGGCCACGGCCAGTCCACCGGCCCAGTACACCGGCTGCGGCGCCGGCAGATCCACGGCCTGGGCGATCACCAGCCCGATCACGAACCCGACGACGGGGAGCGTGGCGTCGACGGCGCCGCCGCGGCCGCCCAGGATCGCGCGCAGCGAGTCGGGCTCGGCCGAACGGATCTCCGCCATGAGGCAAGGGTGCCCTATCCGCCGCCCGCCCCGCACAGCCACTGGCGCGAATCACCTGCCGTGAGTGATATTGGGGAGATCCCCAGGGGGACGGATGATGTGCCGCAGGTGAACGGAAGGTGCGCGCGATGGGTGGGTGGAACAGCTTCGTCGCGCTCGGCGACAGCTTCACCGAGGGCCTCGACGACTTCCGACCCGACGGCTCCCCGCGCGGCTGGGCCGACCGCGTCGCCGAGCAGCTGGCCGCGGGCGTGCCCGGCTTCCGCTACGCGAACCTCGCGGTGCGCGGCAAGCTGCTCGACCAGATCGTCGAGGACCAGCTGCCCATCGCGGAGCAGCTGCGCCCGGACCTGATCACGTTCTGCGCGGGCGGCAACGACGTCATCCGGTTCACCTGCGACCCCGACGACCTCGCACGACGCTTCGACGCGGCCCTCGAGCGCGTCGTCGCCACGGGTGCCACCGTGCTCACGTTCACCGGTTTCGACCTCGGCCGCATGCACCCGCTGATCCGCCGGCTGCGCGGCCGCATCGCCTGCTACAACGAGCTGATCAGGGCCAGCGCCGAGCGGCACGGTGCCACCGTCGTCGACCTGTGGGGCATGGCCCCGCTCGGCGACCCGCGCACCTGGGGCCCGGACCGCCTGCACCTGCGCGCCGACGGGCACCGCCGCGTCGCCCTGCGCACGCTGGAGGTGCTGGGTGAGCCGATCACCGACGACTGGCGCACTCCCCTGCCGGCCGCCGAGCCCGTCCCGTGGCTCACGCGGCAGCAGGAGGACCTGCGCTGGGTGCGCGAGTGGGTGCTGCCGTTCGTCGCGCGCCGGTTGCAGGGGCACAGCACGGGTGACGGGTTCGCACCGAAGCGCCCCGAGCTGCTGCCGTTCGACGCGCTCCCGCACTGACGCGACGCGTTACCGCTCAGCGCATCAAACCGCCCGTTCGTCGTCAACTTTCGACCGTTCACCGCCGCCGGCCCGGCGGGCGCTAGTCCGCAACTCGATCGCCGCGGAGCGCTGCGCCCAGTCGGGGTGAGTTCGTCGGCCGCGCGGGTGGGAACGCCGTTCACCAGGCAACGGAGGGTCGCGCCGCGTCGAGCCCCTCGCCACGGAAATCCGCTGTGACGAGGGGACGAGCACAATGCCGTACGACATCCCGGCCTTCAACGAGAGGACCCCGCTGGGTCCGCCCGACAGCGCATTGCGCAAGGAGCAGGTCCGCCGCTGGTTCCGGCCGAGCCCGGATCCGGCCGCTCTCGTCTGGGCGCGGCGGCTGCTGTACGTGGCCGCCGCAGCGTCCGTCGCCTCCGTGGCGACGTTCCTCGCTGGACAGCCGATCGCCGCTGCCGTGCTCTTCGTCGGTGCGGTCGTGACCCTGATCCAGGGCCTGGCGACGCGGCACGACTACTGGCGCCGGCACGCCTGGGCCGAGCCCACGCCGCTGTCCGACGTGATGCGCGACGGCCTGGACGACGACCGCAACCGGGCCGCCGATCACGCCATGACCCGGTTCGGCCTGACCCCGGACCAGCTCCGCCTGCACGGGGGCGACGTCGGCATCGAGACGTTCGCCAAGCTGGCCGATCGACCGCTGACCATCATCGGTCCGGCCAAGGGCGCACGGGCCCGGCGCGGGCTCGACAGGGTGTGGCGCTTCACCGCGTACGACGTGATGGTGATCTGCCCGACCGAGCGGCTGTTCTGCGTCTTCGAGGGCACCCTGGACACGGTCACCGGCCGGATCGGCAAGGAGCAGACCCACGAGTACTACTACGACGACGTCGTCGCCGTGCTCACGAACCCCCGCACCGCGGAGGCGATGGAGCTGGTCGAGGCGTACCTCGACATCCGCCCCGCGCCGCTGCGGGACCTGCCGATGCGCTCGTTCGAGATCGTCGCCTCCAGCGGCGACCGGTGCGAGGTCTCGGTGATCATCGGGCCGCTGTACTTCGCCGAGTCGCGCTTCGACACCGCGATGAACGTCGTGCGGACGGTGCTGCTCACCGCGAAGAGGTGAACGAGGAACGGCCCTCCGATCCGGAGGGCCGTTCCGGCGCGATCAGACGGGGTCGAACGTGCGCGCGGCGATGTACTCCGGCCGCCGCCCCGGTGCCGCGTACGGCTCCACCAGCGCGTTCTCCACGCTGTTGAACACCAGGAAGATGTTCGAGCGCGGGTAGGGCGAGATGTTGTTGGGCGAGCCGTGCATGCAGTTGGAGTCGAAGAACGTGGCCGAGCCCGCCTCGCCGGTGAGCACGGCGATGCCGTGGCGGTCGGCCAGCGTGGCCAGGCTCTCCGGGTCGGGCGTGCCGATCTCCTGCTCGCGCAGCGACTCGCGGTAGTGCTCGGCCGGCGTCTCGCCGACGCACGCGACGAACGTCCGGTGCGAGCCCGGCATGATCATCAACGGGCCGTTGTAGGCATGGTTGTCGGTGAGCGCGATCGAGCAGCTGACCGCCCGCGGCACCGGCATGCCGTCCTCGGCGTGCCAGGTCTCGAAGTCGGAGTGCCAGTAGAACCCGCCGCCGCCGAAGCCGGGCTTGTAGTTGATGCGGCTCTGGTGGACGTAGACGTCGGAGCCGAGGATCTGCCGCGCCCGGCCGCCCACGCGCTCGTCGGCGACGAGCCGGGCGATCAGCTCGCTGATCCGGTGCACCTCGAACACCGATCGCACCTGCTGCGACGTCTTCTCGACGATCGTGCGCTCGTCGGCCCTGATCGTCTCGTCGGTGGCGAGCCGGTCCAGCTCGGCGCGGTAGGTCGCGACCTCGTCCGGGGAGAGCAGGGCCGGGACGGTGTGGAACCCGTCGCGGTCGTGCGCGACCAGGTCGTCGTGGCTCGCGAGGCCGGGCGTGGACGAGCCCCAGACCGTGGGTTCGGACCGCTCGATGAGCGACGGGCGGTCGGCGACCCGGGTCGGGTACGCGTCTGCGGTCGGTGCGTCCAGCACGGTCACGATGCCTCCTCCGCTCCTGCGACGGCCTCGGTGATCAGCGGGTACACGCCGTTCTCGTCGTGCACCTCCCGTCCCGTGACCGGCGGGTTGAACACGCACACCGTCGTCATCTGCGTGCGCGGACGCAACTGGTGGCGCTCGTTGCCGTTCAGGACGTAGATCGAGCCGGGGCCGAGGCGGTAGGTCCGGTCGTTGTCCTTGTCGTACAGCTCGCCCTCCCCGTCGGTGACGAAGACGGCCTCGATGTGGTTGGCGTACCAGAAGTCGTTGACGGATCCGGCGGCCAGCACGGTCTCGTGCACGGAGAAGCCGACGCCGTCGCTGGCGAGCACGATGCGCTTGCTGCGCCAGTTGGGCGTCTTGACGTCGCGCTCGGTGTCGGTGATCTCCTCGAGCGTGCGGACGATCATCAGCTGACCCCTTCCGTGACCGACCGCAGCGCCTCCCCCACGACGGCGAGCCCCTCGTCGAGCTCGTCGTTCGTGATCGTGAGCGGCGGCATCAGCTTCATGACCTCGTCGGACGGGCCCGAGGTCTCCATCAGCAGACCACGCTCGAACGCTGCCGCGCACACCTTCGCGGCCAGCTCGGGCTGGCCGAACTGCAGGCCACGGGCGAGGCCACGGCCCTTCGGCGTCAGCTCGACCGCACCGGACGCGGCCGCGAACCCGCTCAGCGCCGCCTCGATCCGCTCCCCCTTGGCGATGGTGGCGCGCTCCAGCTCGTCGTCGCGCCAGAACTCGTTCAGCGCCGCGGTGGCCGTCACGAACGCGGGGTTGTTGCCGCGGAACGTGCCGTTGTGCTCGCCGGGGCCCCACTGGTCGAGCTCGGGCTTGATCAGCGTGAGGGCCATCGGCAGTCCGTAGCCGGAGATCGACTTCGACAGGCAGACGATGTCCGGCTGGATGCCGGCGATCTCGAAGGAGAAGAACGGGCCGGTGCGGCCGACGCCCATCTGCACGTCGTCGCAGATCAGCAGGAGGCCGTGGCGCTGGCACAGCTCGGCGAGCCCCTGCAGCCACTCGACGCGGGCCGGGTTGATGCCGCCCTCGCCCTGCACGGTCTCGACGATCACGCCGGCCGGCTCGTTCAGTCCGCTGCCGGCGTCCTGCAGGAGCTTCTCCAGCCACATGAAGTCGGGCACGGTGCCGTCGAAGTAGTTGTCGAACGGCATCGGCGTGGCGTGCACGAGGGGGATGCCGGCGCCGCCGCGCTTCATCGAGTTGCCGGTGACCGACAGCGCGCCGAGCGTCATGCCATGGAACGCGTTCGTGAAGTTGATCATCGCTTCGCGGCCGGTGATCTTGCGGACCAGCTTCAGCGCCGACTCCACGGTGTTGGCGCCCGTCGGACCGGGGAACTGCACCTTGTAGTCCAGGCCGCGAGGCTGCAGCACGACCTCGGAGAACGTGCGGAGGAACTCGGCCTTGGCAATCGTGTACATGTCCAGGCCGTGCGTGATGCCGTCGCGCGCCAGGTACTCCAGCAGCGGCCGCTTCAGCGCCGGCGGGTTGTGCCCGTAGTTGAGCGCACCGGCGCCGGCGAAGAAGTCCAGATAGGACTTTCCGTCCACGTCTGTGATCCGGGATCCGACCGCCGTGTCGAAGACCACCGGCCAGGACCTGCAGTAGCTCCGGACCTGCGATTCGACGTCGTCGAACACGGTCATTCCTTCACCATTCCTCGATCGATGGGGGAGATCCGGTGGAGGATCTCCGGCTCGTGCTGGGGGCCGAGCACGTCACCGAACAGCTCGGAGCGCTCGACCTGCGCGCCGTGCCGGGCGGCGAAAGCCGCGAACAGGGCCCGGGAGGCTGCGTTGTCGTCGGTGACGGTTGTTTCCAGAGTCGTGACGCCGGGTACCCGAGCGACCAATGCATCCAGCATCCGACCGGCCACCCCGCCGCCGCGAGCCGCGGCGTCCACCGCCACCTGCCACACGAACAGCACGTCAGGCCGGTCCGGACGGCGGTACCCCGTCACGAAGCCGACGACGTCGGCTCCGCGGCGGGCGACGACCGAGGTCGCGGCGAAGTCGCGGCACCACAACACGTACGCGTACCGGGAGTTGACGTCGAGCACCTGCGAATCGGTGGCGATCCGGTGCAGCGCGCTGCCGTCGGCGACGACGGGGCTCTCGATCTCGATGGTCGACTCGTCGGCTGCCGTCACGAGTCGTGAACGTAACAAGGATATGTTCTACGCGCCCGAGTGATCGTCACGGAAATCGTCGATATCGTGATCGCCGTCACGTACGCGTTTGGATTGGCAGAGAAATGGCTACCGCCGTTCCGGCGCTGGTCGGAATGGGTGCCCGCACCGCGTCGACGATCTTCGCGGACGCCGTCGATCAGGTGACGCGAGACCGATCACAGAACCGCCCGGAGGCAGGCTGGACAGGTGCCGGCGCCGCGGACGAGGCTGGTGATCATGACCGAGCCCACCGCGCGCGAGCTGCTCTCCGACCTGTCCGCCCGCCGGGTGTCGGCCCGTGAGCTGCTCGACGCCGCGGCCGCTCGGGCGGAGGCCACGTCGGCGCTGGGCGCGGTGGTCGCCACCGATCTCGAACGCGCCCGGGCCGCCGCCGGAGCGATCGACGAGGCGCGTGCCCAGGGCACCGAGCTCGGCCCGCTCGCCGGTCTCCCGATGACGATCAAGGACGCGTTCGACGTCACCGGCCTGCCCGCGGTCGCCGGCAACCCGGCGCTCGTGGGGCGCGACCCGGAGGTGCCCGATGCCGACCTCGTCGCGACCGTGCGCGCAGCCGGCGCCGTCCCCTGGGCCAAGACGAACACCCCGTTCATGTGCGCTGACGTCCAGACCTTCAACGACGTGTACGGCACCACCCGCAACCCGTTCGATCCCGAGCGCACCAGCGGCGGCTCGTCGGGCGGCGCTGCGGTCGCGCTCGCCACGGGCGTCACGAGCCTGGAGATCGGGTCCGACATCGGCGGTTCCCTGCGCGTGCCGGCGGGCTACTGCGGCGTGCACGCGCTGAAGCCGACCTGGGGACGGCTCTCGCTGCGCGGGCACATCCCGCCGCTGCCCGGCACGCCGTACACGGCGGACGAGGACCTCGGCGTCGGCGGCCCGATGGCGCGCAGCGCCGGCGACCTGCGGTTGCTGTGGGAGGTGCTCGCCGGGCGCAGCACCGCGCCGACGCCGGCGACCGGGCTGCGGGTGGCGCTGTGGCTCGACGACCCGGTGCTGCCGCTCGCCGCCGAGGTGCGCACCGTCCTGGAGCGCGCGGCCGAGGCGCTGCGCGGCCAAGGCGTCGTCGTCGAGATCGCGGCCCCGCCCGTCGACGTCGACGAACTGATCGAGACGTACTTCGGCCTGCTCTTCCCGATCACCGCGTCCGGTTTCCCGGAGTCGCTGCTCGACCGGATGCGGGCGCAGCGGCCGGGCGCGCTCGCCGCCGTGGCCGCGGGCGCCTCGCGCTACCGCGAGCAGGCGGCGGTCGTGCTGTTCACCTCCGACGAGGAGGCGGTGCTGGCCGCGCGCGGCCGGCGGGCCCGCATGCAACGGGCGGTCGGCGCCTGGTTCGAGCGCTACGACGCGATCCTCGCGCCGATCACTCCCGTGCCCGCGATCCCGCACACCCAGACGGGCAGCCTGGCGGCCCGCAACATCGACGTCGACGGCGCGTCCCTGCCGTACCTGCACCTGTTCGACCGCATCGCGCTGGCCACGGCCCTGCACCTGCCCGCCGTCGCCGCGCCGGCGGGGCGGACGGTCGCAGGCCTGCCCGTCGGGGCGCAGCTCATCGGCCCGCCGGACCGCGAGGACCGGTTGTTCGACCTGGCCGATGCTCTGGAGCAGGCGCTGGGCCCGGCGGAGGCGCCGCCTCGGTCCTGGTGAGGCCGGGGTGGCGGTGATCAAGGGCAAAATGTCGTCGGTTGATCTTCGAGGACAACCTTTTGCCCTTGATCAGGCGCCGTTGGCTACACGCGCACCGGTCTCGGCGCGCCGGAACTCGGCGCGTTGATCAAGGGCAAAATGTCGTAGTTCGATCTTGCGAAGCGACCTTTTGCCCTTGATCAACGACATCCAACGGGCGCCGCGTCACCACCGCCCGGCCGTCACGATCCAGGCGGCCGAGCGGTAGGTGACGCCGTCCGGGCCGTCGTGCGCCGCCAACGAAGCGCGCAGAGCCGCGACGGCCTCGGCCCGCCGATCGGCGTCCAGATCGGTGAGCATGGCCCCGACGATCGACAGCGCCATCTCCTCGGCCTCGGCGGGCGTCCCGAAGAGCATCGGCTCGACGTGCCCGTCGATCCGCGGCGGCGCGAACCCGGCCGCGGTGAGCAGCCGTTCGATCTTCGCCGGGTCGCTCAGCGAGACCGGTGTCGGGCCCTCGGTGGGCAGCGGCGGGACGGGGCCGGCGACCCCCCGGAACATCTGCAGCCACTCCTGCTCCGCGTAGGGCTGCCAGACCTGCATGACCAGCCGGCCGTCGGGGCGCAGCATGCGGGCGAGGTTGGTGAACGCGGCCGGCGGGTCGCCGAAGAACATCGTGCCGTTGCGGCTGATCACGCGGTCGAAGCTGCCCAGGTCGGCGACTTGGACGTCGGCCCGCACGAACTCGACGTTCGCCACGCCGGCCGCCGCGGCGCGCCGGCGGGCCACGTCGAGCATGCCGGTCGAGAGGTCGCATCCGACGACGGACCCTGCACGTCGAGCGGCCTCGATGCTGGTCAGGCCGTTGCCGCAGCCCACGTCGAGCACGCGGTGGTCGGGCTGGAGCGCGGCGGCGGCCAGGAAAGCGTCGAGGTAGCGGGAGACGGCGCGGTCGTGCGCCTCGGCGTGCGTCACCCAGGCATCACCGGACGGCCCGTCCCAGGCGGCGGCGGACTCGACGTTGGACGGGTCGATCTCGGTCGCGGCGCACATGCCGGGCAGGATAGCCATTGACATGCAGCCAATCAGCTGCCTATTGTCGTCATGCAGCCAGACAGCTGCATGTGGAGGGACGAGATGGACGACGTGTTCCGGGCGCTCGCCGATCCGGGCCGGCGCCGCCTGCTCGACAGCCTCAACGCCCGCAACGGCCAGACCCTCGGCGAGCTGTGCGGCCAGCTCGACATGGCCCGCCAGTCCGTCAGCAAGCACCTGGCCGTGCTCGAGGCGGCCCAACTGGTCGTCACGTCGCGGCGCGGCCGCGAGAAGTTGCACTTCCTCAACGCCGCGCCGATCAACGCCGTCGCCGACCGCTGGATCAGCCGCTACGACCGGGCGAGGGCGCAAGCCCTCGCCGACCTCACAACCGCATTGGAGATCCCCGTGACCAGCACCGACTTCGTGTACGTCAGCTACGTCGCCACCACGCCGGACAAGCTGTTCAAGGCGCTGGTGGAGCCAGAGTTCACCCGCCGCTACTGGGGCGTCGCGCTGGAGTCCGAGTGGACCGTCGGCGCTCCCCTCACCTGGATCGAGGGCGACACCCGCATCGACCATCCCGACCAGCGCGTGATCGCCTACGAGCCGCCGCGCCGGCTCGCGTACACCTGGCACACGTTCACCCCGGAGTGGGCCGCGTCGACGGGCATGGGCGAGGAGTTCCGCGCTCAGGCCGCCGACGAGCCCCGCTCCACCGTCACGTTCGACATCGAGGACGCCGACGGCATCGTCAAGCTGACCGTGACCCACTCCGGGTTCCCGGCCGACAGCATCGTCCGCGACACGTGCAGCCAGGGCTGGCCGCACCTGCTGTCGAGCCTCAAGACGTTGCTGGAGACCGGTCGAGTGCTGGCACCGGCCTGATCGGCTCCTCCGCGAACAGCGGGGGCAGGAACCGCATCATCAGCACGGACCACACGAGGTGCGTGATCGCCGGCGCCTGCACCCCGCCCGTCGCCCGCCGCTGGACGGCGAACAGGGCGCCCATCAGCACGGACGCGAACACCAGCGCCGGGTTGCGGGTCGCCGTGGTCGCAGCCACGTAGGCGACGGTGGACGTCGCCAGCGGTCGCCGCCCGCCCGCAGCGTCGTAGACGGCTCCGCGGAAGTACATCTCCTCGGCGACGCCGTTGGCGACGGCCACCCCCACCACCAGCGGATCGATGCCCTGGGCCGCGTAGCCGAGGATCCGCGAGATCGCCCGCCGCGCGAACGGGATCCGCCGGGCCACCAGGCCGCCGGCGTAGAACACGCCGAACGCGCCCGCGCCGACGACGGCGGGAGCCAGCACGCGGCGGCTCCCCCGCCGGATCGGGCCCGAGGCCAGCGAACCGGCCACGTACGTGGCGGCGGTTGCGGCAGTGAGACCGTAGAAGCGGCCGGACCCGGCCGGCGCGGTCAGCCCGGCGCCGAGCAGCGCGGCACCGACGACGCCCGTCGTCACGACGGCGCGCCGACGGCGGGCCAGGGCAGCAGCACCGGCCTCCGGTGCGCTCATCGGGCCGCCCGCGCCCGTTCGCCGAGCGCCGCGAGCACTGCCTCGTCGTAGTCCATGGGCTCGAACGGTACGAGGTCGCGGACGGCCGCGTCGCGGACCACCACCTCGTTGGTCATCGAGTCGACCAGTGCCCGACCGGCCACGGTGTCGACGTCGGTGACGAGCGCGAGCCACGCCGACGACAGGCGCGGCGAGAGGAGCGGCACCCGCACCACGCGCAGTCGGCGGCCCTGGATGGCGGCGACCCGACGCAGCATGTCGACGTAGCGCAGCACGTCCGGGCCGCCGATGTCGAAGGACCGACCGGCGGCCGCCGCCGGTTCGAGCACCCCGACGAGGTAGCGCACGGCGTCGGCGACCGCGATCGGTTGGGTCCGGGTGTCCACCCAGCGCGGCGTGACCATCACCGGCAGCCGTTCGACGAGCTGCCGGGTCATCTCCCACGAGAGGCCGCCGTGGCCCACGACGATCCCGGCCCGCAGCGTGGTCACGGGCACCCCGGAACCGCCGAGCAGCCGCTCCACCTCGCGGCGGCTGCGCAGGTGCTCGGAGAGGTCGTCGCGGTCGTCACCGAGCCCGCCCAGGTAGACGATGCGGCGGACTCCGGCGTCGGCGGCAGCACGCGCGAAGGTGCGGGCGGCTGCCGCGTCGCGCTCGGCGAAGCGCGGGTCGTCGAGCGAGTGGACGAGGTAGTACGCGGCCGCGCACCCGTCGAGCGCGGTGGTGAGCGACGCCGGATCGTGCACGTCGCCGGCCACCGGTTCGCCCGCCCCGCGGTAGTCCTGCGGCCGGCGCGTCATCGCACGCACCTCGTGGCCGGCTTCGACGAGCGCGGGGCACAACCGGCTGCCGACGAACCCGGACGCCCCGGTGACGAGCACGCGCATGCCGGTCGCGTTCCCCGGCCCCCGCTCCGGCACACCTGGGTACGGTGCCGGGGTGCCCCGGGTGATCGCCTGCGACGAGTCGGGCTACGAGGGCGAGCACCTGGTCGGCGGGGTCACGACGGTGTTCGCGCACGCCGGCACCGATCTCGATGTGGCGACGGCTGCGGAGGTCGTCGCCGAGCTGCGGGCGCGCATCCGCTCGCCCGCGCAGGAGTACAAGGCCAACCACCTGCTGCGCGCCAAGCACCGCGACGCGCTGGTGTGGACGTTGCAGCGGTTGGTCGGGCGCGCGAGCGTCCACCTAGTCGACAAGGCGTTCCTGCTGGCCAGGGCGCTGGACGGGATCGCGCCACCGCTCGTGGAGGTGGAGCAGGTGCTGCGGGCCCGCACCCCGGCCGAGCTGGGCGTCGCGGTCGAGGCGCTGCGGGCCACGGCCCCGGAGATCGCCGACGCCGTCGGCGCGAAGCGGGCGGCGGAACTGGCCGCCCCGCCCCCGTTCCCCGCGCTGGACCCGTTGCCGGCCGCGATCGGCGCCACCGTGGCCCGCTGGAGCGACCGCGGGCCCGTCGAGCTGGTGCACGACCGGCAGACCACGCTGTCGGCCGCGCGGATCGCCGCGCTGCGGGCCGCGTTCCCGGCGCTGGCCGGGCTCACGCTCGTCCCGTCGCGGTCGGACGCGCGGGTGCAGGTGGCGGACTTCGTCGCCGGCGTCGCGTACCGGATCGCCGCGGACGCGCTGGCCGGCCGCGGCGACGCGGAGCTGCTGGCCCTGCTGGAGCCGTACGTGGACGGGGCGTCGGTGTGGCGCGACGCGGCGAGCGGCGCGGCCCTGGGCCTGCGCTGACCTCACACACCGAGCGCGGTCGTCACACATGCTGCAGCGTGTGTGACGACCGCACCAGGTGTGTGACGTCGCTAGACCACGGTCAGCTGGAACAGGACCGCCTGGTCCGGGTGCACCAAGGGGGCGGCCACCCCGACGTGCTCCAGTGCCGCGCCGGTGAGCACCGCGCCCTCGTCGCCCCACCACCGCGGCGCCCGCAGGCCCGACGGCGGGGCACCGACGAGCACCGGGCGGATGCGGTAGCGCCGCTCGGGGTCGAGGCCGCGGAACCGCAGCGCCGGGACGGGATCCGGGTAGAGGCTGTCGGCCGGGGCGAAGGCGAAGACCGCGCGTGAACGGTCCGGCGCCACGACGCCGTGCAACGACACGCCGGGGTAACCGTCCATGCGCACGAGGGTGCCGCCGAGCAGCAGGTCGCGGTGCTCGCGGTACCAGCCGATCCACGCTCCCAGCTCGGCGATCTCGGCGTCGGTGGCTTTGGCCAGGTCCCATTCGATGCCGAGGTGGCCGAAGACGGCGGTGGCGGCGCGGAAGCCGAGGTCGTGCACCCGGCCGGTCGTGTGCGAGCGCCCGGACGCGATGTGCGAGCCCAGGTACTCCGGCGGCACCAGCTGCGCGGTCCAGCGCAGCAGCCGCTGCCGGTCGTGCGGGTCGATGTTGTCGCTGACCCAGATGCGGTCGGTGCGCGCGAGCACCTCCAGGTCGACGCGCAGCCCACCCGACGAGCACGACTCGATCTCCAGCGCCGGGTGCGCGGCGCGCAGCTCGTCGACCAGCCGGTAGTACGCCTCGGTCTGCGCGTGCACGCCGGGGCGGCCGCCGTCGGTGCGGTTGCCGGCCTCGATGAGGTCGCGGTTGTGGTCCCACTTGATGTAGCCGATGTCGTACTCGTCGAGGATCGCGAGCATCTGGTCGCGGACGTGCGCGTACGCCTCGGGGATGCCGATGTTGAGCACCTGCTGGTGCCGGGCCGGGACGGGCAGCTCGGGCCGGGCCGCCATGATCCACTCGGGGTGGGCGCGCGCGACGTCGGAGTCGACGTTGACCATCTCCGGCTCGAACCACAGCCCGAACTCCATGCCGTGGCTGCGGACCCGCTCGATGAGCGGGTGCAGCCCGTCCGGCCACACGTCCTTCGACACGACCCAGTCGCCGAGGCCGGACGTGTCGTCGCGCCGGCTGCCGAACCAGCCGTCGTCCAGCACGAACCGCTCCACGCCGAGCGCGGCGGCGCGGTCGGCGAGGTCGAGCAGCCGCGGCAGGTCGTGGTCGAAGTAGACGGCCTCCCACACGTTGAGGGTCACGGGCCGGTTCGTGTCGACGCGTCGCGGGCGCGCCCGCTGGAAGCGGTGGAAGCGGCCGGCGATCGCGTCGAGCCCGTCGCCGTAGGCGCCGAACAGCCACGGGCTGGTGTAGCTCTCGCCCGTGCCCAGCCGGATCTCGCCGGGAAGCAGCAGCTCGCCGCCGCCCAGGAGGCTCGGCCCGGCCGCGGCCCGTTCCGCGTAGTGCACGTGGTTGCCGCTCCACGCCGTGTGCACGGCATGCACCTCGCCGCGCGCGAACCCGAACCCGGCGGCGCCGGCGTGCAGCACGAACGCGGTGTCGGCGCCGGTGCGGCCGCGGCGGTTCTCCCGCAGGTGCAGGCCGGTGTGGAAGCTGCTGCGCTGCGGAACGCGCTCCTGGTTGTGCCGGCCGCCGAAGTCGAGCAGCTCGTCCGCCGACGCCGGGACGGGCAGCGCGAGGCTCAGCCCGTCGACGGTGTACGGCTCGGCACCCGTGTTGGTGAGCTCCGCGCGCGCCCGCACCAGCCCGGACGGCAGCAGCGCGATCACCAGCCGCAGCCGCAGCTCCGCGTCGGTGTCCACGGCGTCGTAGACCACCTCGGCCGCGCCCGCGGCGGCGAACCCGTCGACGGGCACGCCGTCGACCTGCACCGACTCGACGCGGAACGCCGTCGACCACGCCCGCCCGCCGCGCGACCCGGACAGGCCAGGGCGCCCGCTCCACCCGGCCGACAGCTCGGGCAGGACCGCCACCCGCACCGGTTCGTCGGGGGTGCTCGACCCCGGTAGCGGCACCCCCGCCCCGACCAGCGCGGCCGCCTCCGCAGCCGTCATCTCGGGCAGCGCCGCACCCCAGTGCCGCACCACCGGCAGGCCGCCGTCGGAGTGCAGGACGAGGCCCACCCCGTCTGCAGCCAGGACCACCACCGTGTCGCCGTGACCGTTCACGAGCGTCAGTCTGCCAGTGCGCCGGCGCATTCCAGAGCCAGCAGGACCACCGCGGCGTCGAGGGGCACGGTGATGTCGCGGCCGGTGAGCTCCGCGAAGCGCCGCAGCCGGTTCAACACCGTGTTGCGGTGGCAGAACATCCGCGTCGCCACGTCCGCGACGGACCCGGACGCGGCGTAGGCGCGCACCGTCTCCAGCAGCTGATCCGGCGCCCCCGTCAGTCCCTGCAGCACCGGCTCGACCAGGTCGCCGGAGTTCGGGAGCCGAGCCGCCGCGACGGGGAGCCAGGCACCGGCCAGCTCGGTCGGGCCGGTCGCTCCGGGCACGGCGGCGACGATCTCGCAGGCCAGCCGGGCACTGTGCGGCATGCGCGCGATCCCGTGCGCGATCGGACCCACCCCGCACGGAACGCTGGCGAGCGCGGCCCGCACCGGCGCGCCGGCTCCCCCGTCCCAGCGCGCGATGAGCACGGTGAACCGGCCCGCCGGCTGGACGTGCACCATCCGTCCACCGCCGGCCAGCCCGTCGGCGGCGGTGCGCAGCGACCGCCCGGCGGACCCCTCGGCAGCGGCGACGAGCAGGTCGGCATCCACGTCGACGTCGAGCGCGACGGCCACCCGCGCGGCGTCGTCGGGATCGGGGTCCGCGGTGCTCAGCAACGCCGCCACCAGGCTCGTCCGCTCGCCGAGGCGCTCGCGCGCCAGCAGTGCGGCCTCCTCCTGGTAGCTGACCTGGATCTGCGTCGTGTACTCCTCGACGACCTTCCAGACGGTCTCGACCCGGCTCACCAGCAACGCCTCGTCGGCCGGCCCGGCATGTGCCCGAAGCGCGCCCCAGAGCACGGTGAAGTCGATCCGCACCGCGGTGAGCAGGTCGTTCAGCGGAACACCCCGACGAGCCCGGTCCCGACCGATCGCGCGTCCGGTGCCGGCCAGCCGAGCCGGAACGGTGTGGCCGGCGATGCGTCGCAGCAGGTAGTCGAACGAGTCGACGGCGTCGGCCTCCAACCGGTCCGTCGGCACCAGCCCGCGGCCGTAGGGCGGGATGGCCCGCACCCGTTCGACGAACGCCCCGACGAGCGCGTCGGCGTCGCCACGCACCTCGCCGATGAGCGCCGCCCACCGAGAACTGTGCATGTGCACATCTTAGAGCTGCGAAGCGGTGACGAATCGCCCTTCCACTGCAGGTGGCAGAGGCCGACACTGTGCCGATGCATCTCACGCCCCGTGAGCAGGAGCGGTTGCTGCTGCACAGCGGCGCCCAGCTGGCGCGCCGGCGGCTCGAACGCGGGGCACTGCTGGGCGCGCCGGAAGCCGTGGCGCTCGTCTGCGACGAGATCTGCGAGTGGGCGTGGGACGGGCTGCCCTACGCCGAGGTCGTGGCCCGTGCCCGGGCCGTCGTGACCACCGACCAGCTCGTCGACGGGGTCGCGTCGGCGGTGCCGTCGTTGCAGGTGGAGGCGCTGTTCCCGCACGGGAGCGTGCTCGTGCACGTGGACGCGCCGTTCGGGCCGGTCACTGCCGACGGTCCCGGCGCCGTGCAAGCAGCCGCCGGCGAAGTGGCGCTCGCACCCGGCCGCGAGCGGGCCACCGCCACGCTGCACAACACCGGCGACCTCGCGATCTGGGTCTCCTCGCACGTCCCGCTCGACGCGTTGAACCCGGCGTTGCGGGTACACGCACCGGAGGGCCGGTTCCGGCTCGACGTGCCGGCCGGCACCGCGCTGAGGATCGACGCCGGCGCGGAGCGCGTGGTCGACGTGGTGCGGATCGGAGGCACGTCGTGAGCATCGACCGCAGCTCCTACGCCGCCCGCTACGGGCCCACCACCGGCGACCGGATCCGGCTCGCCGACACCGACCTGTGGATCGAGGTCGAGGCCGACGACACCGAGCCCGGCGAGGAGCTGCTGGGCGGCTGCGGCAAGACCGCGCGGCACGGCGCGCTGGTCTCGAACTCAGCGGACCGCGCGTCGGCGCTGGACATGATCGTGCTGGGGGTTGTGCTGGTCGACCCGGTGCTGGGGGTGCGCAAGACCAACATCGGCATCAAGGACGGCCGGGTCGTCGGCGTCGGACGAGCCGGCAACCCGGACGTGCTGGACGGCGTCGAGCTCGAGGTCGACGCGCACACCGCGATGATCACCGGCGAGGGCCTGATCGCGACGCCGGGCATCGTCGACTCGCACGTGCACCTGTCCAACGCCGACCTCGTGCCGGCGGCGCTCTCGGCGGGCGTCACGACGATCGTCGGGATGGGCATCGGCGGGGTGTGGGACGTCGGCGCCAACCCGCGCGCCAACCTGCACACGCTCATCGCCGGCTGGGAGAGCGTGCCGATCAACGCGGCGTTCCTGGCCCGTGGCTCGTCGACGTCGACGGACCTGCTGGAAGAGGCCGTGCTCTCCGGCTGCGGCGGCTTCAAGATCCACGAGGACTGGGGCGCGACCCCGCCCGTGATCGACACGTGCCTGGGCGTCGCGGAGGCCGCGGACCTGCCCGTCGCGCTGCACACCGACACGCTGAACGAGGCCGGCTACCTGGGCGACACGCTCGCCGCCGTCGGCGGTCGCACGGTGCACGCGTACCACGTGGAGGGCGGCGGCGGGCACCCCGACCTGCTCTCGATCGTCTCCCGGCCGAACGTGCTCACCAGCTCCACCACGCCGACGCTGCCGCTCACGCCGTCGACGATCGCCGAGCTCGGTCCGATGACGATGACCGTGCACCGCGGCCACCCGCACGTGCCCAGCGACGTCGCGATCGCGGCCAGCCGCATCCGCGAGCACGCCATCTCGGCCGAGAACTGGCTGCACGACCAGGGCGCGATCAGCATCGTCAACTCGGATGCGCTGGGCATGGGCCGGGTCGCGGAGACGGCGCGGCGCACCTGGCAGCTCGCGCACGTGCAGGCCACGCTGGCCGGGGAGACCGGCCCGGACGTCGCCAACAACGCCCGGGTGCTGCGCTACCTGGCCAAGCTGACGATCAACCCGGCCGTCGCGCACGGGTTGGCGGACCACGTCGGCTCGATCGCGCCGGGCCGGCTCGCCGACATCGTGCTGTGGCACCCGGCTTGGTTCGGCGCCGAGCCGGAGCTGGTGATCAAGTCCGGGTTCGTCGCCTGGGGCGCGGCCGGCTCCGGGTCGGGCTCGACGCGGCTCACCCAGCCGCGGCGCATGCGCGCGTTCTACGGCGGGCAGGGCGCGGCGCCGGCGCGCCTGGCGCACGTCTTCGTCTCGCAGCACTGCCTCGACGACCCGGGCGCGCTGCCGCGTGGGCGCACCTACTCCGCGATCTCCCACAGCCGCGGCCTGACCTGCGCGGACATGCTGCACAACACCGCCACCCCGACCGTCGAGGTGGAGCCGGGGCCGGTCCCGGTGCGCGCGGACGGCCAGGAGATCGCCCTGCACCACTCGCCCGTCCTACCGCTGACCCGACTCCACCACCTGGGGTGACATGAGCACCTCAGCCGGTGGCCCAGCTGCGTTGATCAAGGGGAGAAGGTCGTCCAACAAGCTCGAGGAGCGACCTTTTGCCCTTGATCGACAGACCGCCGCCCGTGCACCCGCCGACGACAGCCCGGGCGACCACCGTGTGACGGCGATCAAGGGCGAAAGGTCGTCAACCAAGATCCACGAGCGACCTTTTGCCCTTGATCAACGCACACCCCAGCGGCCACCACGGGAGGTGCCATGAAGGTCGACCTGATCGTCCGCAACGCCGCGGTGCGCACCCTGGACGACGCGCACCCGCTCGCGCGCAGCGTCGCCGTGCACCACGGCCGGATCGTCGCGCTCGACGCGGACGGGCTGCGCGGGGAGACGGAGGTCGACGCGCAGGGGGCCGCCCTCGTGCCCGGCTTCGGCGACGCGCACAACCACATGGCGTGGTTCGGGCAGTCGCTCGCCGAGGTCGACCTGCGCGGGCTGACCAGCCTCGACCAGCTCTACACCCGGGTCGCCGAGCGCGCCGCCACGCTGGCGCCGGACTCGTTCGTGATCGGCGCCGGCTACGACGACACCGCGATCGGCGGCCACCCGCACCGTCAGGCGCTGGACCGGGCCGCGGACGGCCGACCGGTCGTGCTTAAGCACCGGTCCGGGCACGTCACGACCGTCAACACGCCGGTGCTGGGCCGGATCGGCGTGCTCGACGGCTCCGTCGCCGTGCCCGAGGGCGGCGTCGTCGTCCGCGACGACGAGGGCGAGCCGACCGGCACCCTCGAGGAGCAGGCGCAGAACCTGGCGTCCGCGCTGCTCGTGCCCGTCGCGACCGACGAGCTGGCCACGGCGATCGGGGCGGCGTCGGCGGTGTACGCGGCCGAGGGCCTCACGCACGTCACCGAGTGCGGCATCGGCGGCGGCTGGATCGGCCGCTCACCCCGCGAGCTGGCGGCCTACCAGCTCGCGCGCGACCGCGGCGACCTGCGCACCAGGGTGCAGCTCATGCCGGTGGCCGACACCTTGCACGCGCTGGCCGGGGATGACGGCGTCGGGCTCGATCTGGGCCTGCGCACCGGCTTCGGCGACGCGGTGCTGCGCATCGGCGCGGTCAAGATCTTCCTCGACGGCTCGCTGGTCGCGCGCACCGCGGCGATGCACGACGAGTTCTGTGACCGGCACTCCCACGGCTACCTCCAGAGCGACCCGGACGCGATGCGCGAGCTGATCGTCTCGGCACACGCCGGCGGCTGGCAGGTGGCCGCCCACGCCATCGGCGACCGGGCGATCGACCTGGCGCTCGACACGTTCGCGCAGGCGCAGGGCCGCCATCCGCGACCGGCGCGGCACCGCATCGAGCACGCCGCCGTGACGTCGCCGGCGCAGGTCGCGCGGATGGCCGAGCTCGGCGTCACGCCCGTCCCGCAGGCGCGGTTCCTGGCCGAGTTCGGCGACACGATGGCCGCGGCCCTCGGGCCGGACCGCGCGGACGGGCTGTACCGGCACGCGAGCTTCCTGCGCGCCGGGCTGCGGGTGCCGGGCAGCTCCGACCGGCCCGTGGCGGCCGGCGCGCCGCTGCTCGGCATGCAGTCGATGGTGCAACGGCTCGCCGCGAGCGGGACCGTTCTCGGGCCCGACGAGCGGGTCGACGCGCTCGCCGCGCTGCGCGCCTACACCGTCGACACCGCATGGATCGCCGGCGAGGAGCACGAACGCGGCTCGCTCACGCCGGGCAAGCGCGCCGACCTCACGCTGCTCGGCGACGACGTCACCGCCGTTCCCGCCGACCGGATCGGCGGGATCGAGGTGCTCGCGACGCTCGTCGGCGGGCGCTGCGTCCACGGTGCCACCACGTTCGGACTGGAGGAGTCATGAGCACCGCAGTCACCGACAAGCAGGCACGGACAGTCGCGTTCGGCGCGTTCGTCGGCACGGCCCTGGAGTGGTACGACTTCTTCCTCTACGGCACCGCGGCCTCGCTGGTGTTCAACCGGCTGTTCTTCGTCACCGGCGATCCCGTCGTCGCGACGGTCGCCGCGTTCGCGTCGTTCGCTGCCGGCTTCGTGGCCCGCCCGGTCGGCGCGCTGATCTTCGGGCACCTCGGCGACCGGATCGGGCGGCGGACCTGCCTGCTGATCACCGTCACGTTGATCGGGATCGTCACCGGGATCATCGGGTTGCTGCCGGACTACTTCACGATCGGCGTCGCCGCGCCGATCCTCCTGACGCTGATGCGCATCCTGCAGGGCATCGCGGTCGGCGGAGAGTGGGGCGGGGCCGTCACACTCGCCGTCGAGCACGCGCCGATCGAGCACCGCGGGCGGTACGCGGCCATGCCGCAGATCGGGTCACCGATCGGCACGCTGCTCTCTTCCGGTGCGTTCGTGCTGGTCTCGCTGCTGCCGCCGGAGAGCTTCGACGCGTGGGGCTGGCGCCTGCCGTTCCTCGCGGCGTTCCCGCTGCTGCTCGTCGCGCTCTACCTGCGGCTCAAGATCGAGGAGTCGCCGCTGTTCGAGCAGCTGCTGCGCGAGGACGAGCGCGCCTCGGCACCCGTGCGCGACGTCGTGCTGCGCGCGTTCCCGCAGCTGCTGGTGGGCGCCGGTTCCACCCTGCTCGGCGTCGGCGGGTTCTACCTGATCACCACCTTCGTGATCAGCTACGGGACCGGCACGCTGCACATCGACCGCTCGGTCCTGCTCGTCGGCACGCTCGTCGCCGCCGTCGTCGAGATCGGCGTGCTGATCGCGGGCGGGCGGCTGGCGGAGCGCCACGGCGCGGGGCGCATCACGCTGCTCGGCGGCCTCGCGTCGGCCGTGATCGCGTTCCCCGCGTTCTGGCTGATCGACACGACCGTCCCGCTGCTGGTGATCCTCGGCATCACGGTGGCCGTGGCGCTGCTGTCGGTGCCCTACGCGGTGTCGGGGGTGCTGCTGACCGACCTCTTCCCGGCAGAGCTGCGTCACAGCGGCGTCGCGCTGTCGGCGAACATCGCGTCGCTGATCAGCGGGTTCGTCCCGCTGCTGGCCACCGCGTTCCTGGCGGCCAGCGGTGGCCGGTCGTGGACGGCTGCGGTGCTGCTGATCGTGATCGCGCTGATCACCGCAGCCTCCGGGGCGCTCGCGCCGCGGATCGGGCTGAGCCGCGACGTCGAGGTGCTCGAGCAGAAACGCTGAAGGGACGTGCGGTGCGCGTCGGCGGCTGCTTGGGTGGCCGGATGCGCTCCGCTCTCTGGCTGCCGCTCTTCGACGAGCTGGCCGACCCGATCGTCCTGACCAGGCTCGCCGTCGAGGCCGAAGAGGCGGGCTGGGACGGCGTGTTCGTGTGGGACCACGTCAACTGGCACGGGCTCGCGGTGGCCGACGCGTGGATCGCGCTGGCCGCCATCGCGGGCGCGACGAGCACGATCCGGCTCGGCCCGATGGTCACCCCGCTCCCGCGGCGCCGTCCGGCGAAGGTGGCTCGCGAGACCGCGACGCTCGATCGCCTCTCCGGCGGGCGGCTGGTGCTCGGGGTCGGGCTGGGCAGCGACCGGTTCGGCAGCGAGTTCTCCGCACTCGGCGAGGAGACCGACGACCGGCGCAGAGCCGGGATGCTCGACGAGTCGCTCGCGATCCTGGCCGCCGCGTGGTCGGGCGAGCCGGTCCACCACCACGGCGAGCACTTCACCGTCGACGGGATGCAGTTCCGGCCCACCCCGGCGGACCGGATCCCGGTGTGGGCGGCCGGGTTCCCCGGCAAGGTGAAGCCGATGCGCCGGGCCGCGGCGCTGGACGGGTTCTTCCCGGTCAACCTGGCCGAGACCGACCAGCTGGCGGCGGTCACCGCGACGCTCGCAGAGCTCCGGTCCGGGCGCCCGGACCCCTACGACATCGCCGTCGCCCTGCCGGCCGACGCGGACGTGCCGGCGTTCGCGAAGGCCGGCGCCACCTGGTGGCTGGCCGAGTTCGACCACGAGCACACGTCCGCCGCCGACGTCCGGGCGGTGCTGCGCAACGGCCCGGCCTGATGGGTCGTTCGTGGTGGGGCTGGGGCACCGTCGAGGACGCGGTGACCGGCGCCGAGGCCGAGGCGCTGGTCACGCGCGCGGCTGCCCTGCTGCCCGGGCACGACCTCACCGACCACGAACCGCCGGACCCGGCCGACCTCGGGCTCCCCGAACCCCGGGTGCGACCCCCGGCAGCGCTCGCGGCCTTGTGCGTCGACGACCCCGTTACCCGTGCCGGGCACGCGCACGGCAAGGCGTTCCGCGACGTCGTGCGCAACCTGGAGGGCCGGCTCGACCACGTGCCTGACCTCGTCGCGTTCCCGCGGAACGAGCAGGACGTCGTCGACGTGCTCGACTGGGCCAGCCGTGACGGCGTCGCCGTGATCCCGTACGGCGGCGGCAGCTCCGTCGTCGGCGGGATCGAGCCGCGGTTCGACGGCCCGGCTGTCACGCTCGACCTCACCCCGCTCGACCGGGTGCTGGAGATCGACCGGGAGAGCCGAGCCGCGCGGATCCAGGCCGGCGTGCTCGGACCCGACCTGGAGGCGCAGCTGCGCCCGCACGGGCTCACCCTGCGGCACTACCCACAGTCGTTCGCGTTCTCGACGCTCGGCGGCTGGCTCGCGACCCGTGCCGGCGGCCACTTCGCCACCCTCTACACGCACATCGACGACCTGACGGAGTCGCTCCGCGTCGTCACGCCGGCCGGCATCAGCGAGTCCCGCCGGCTGCCCGGTTCCGGCGCCGGACCGTCCCCCGACCGGCTCTTCCTCGGCTCGGAGGGCGCACTCGGCGTGATCACCGAGGCCTGGATGCGGCTGCAGGAGCGGCCGCGCTGGCAGGTCACCGCGTCGATCGCGTTCCCGACGTGGCCCGCGGCCGTCGCCGCGACCCGTGCGATCGCGCAGGCCGGGCTTTACCCGTCGAACTGCCGGTTGCTCGACGCCGCGGAGGCGTTCCTGTCGACGGGCACGTCCGTCGACGGCGGGTTGCTGGTGCTGGCGTTCGAGTCCGCCGACCACCCCGTCGACGCGTGGCTCGACCGAGCGGTCGAACTCGCGCAGGACGGCGGCGGGACCGTCATCGCCCGGCGCTCACGGGACGAGGACGGGAGCGACGCCGCCGGCTCCTGGCGCTCGGCGTTCCTGCGCATGCCGTACCAGCGGGACGCGCTCGCGCGGCGCAGCGTGATCGTCGAGACGTTCGAGACGGCGTGCACGTGGTCCGCGTTCGCCGCGCTGGACGCCGACGTGCGGGCGGCGGTGGGCGGGCTGGTCACCTGCCGGTTCACCCACGTCTACCCGGACGGGCCGGCGCCCTACTACGGCGTCTACGCGCCCGGCCGCTGGGGCGACACGGTGGCGCAGTGGGACGAGATCAAGGCCGCCGTGTCCGACGTGCTCGACCGGCACGGCGCCACGATCACCCACCACCACGCCGTCGGCCGCGACCACCGCCCCTGGTACGACCGCCAGCGCCCCGACCCGTTCGCGGCGGCCCTGGACGCGGCCAAGTCGGCACTGGACCCGGCCGGGGTCCTGAACCCCGGTGTGCTGGTGCGGTGAACCCGTCGGCCGGGGGCTACTGCAACCCCGACAGCAGCTCCGCCACCTTCGTCCGGAACTTCGCGACCGCGGCCAGCTTGATGTCCTCGTACCCGCGGACCAGGTCGGCCGTCTCGGCCACCTCCACCACCTGCTCGACGGTGCCGGTGGCCAGAGCCGTGCGGACCGCCGCCTGGTACTCGCCGATCAGTGCCCGCTCGACCTCGCGCACCTCGGCGCGGCCGAACAGGTCCAGCGGGGTGCCGCGCAGCTTCCGGGCCGCACGCAGCGCGCGGAACATCGGGCCGGCCGCCCGCCCGTCGATCTTGATCTTGCGGTCCATGCCCAGCGCGCGCAGCACGGGCGGGTGCAGCATGACCGACACGCGGGCGTCGGGGCCGTACTCGGCCTCGCGGCGGCCCACCTCGACCGGGTCGAGGTGCAGGCGGGCCACCTCGTACTCGTCCTTGTACGCCATCAGCTTGTGCAGCCCCCGCGCGTACGCGACGCCGATCCGCCGGCCCGCGGCGTGCCCCGCCCGGTCGGTGGCGATCGCCGCGACCCGGCGGACCTCCTCCGCATACCGCTCCGCGTAGGCCCGGTCCTGGTAGCCGGTGAGGTCGGCGATGCGGGTGGCGAGCACGTCAGCAAGTTCCCCGTCGGCGATGCCCGCCGCCAGCGACGCGGCGTCGGCGCCGACCGCCACGACCGGCGGCTGCGGAACGGCCAACGCCGCCTCCACGGCAGCCGCGTCCAGGGCGGCCGCGCGCCCCCAGCGGAACGCCGTCAGCGTGTTCTCGACGGCCGCCCCGTTGAGCCGGATCGCGTCCTCGATCGCCTCGGCCGAGACCGGCAGCCCACCGTGCTGGTACGCGGCACCGATCAGCACCATGTTGGCCGGCATGTGGTCGCCGAACAGGGTCTCGGCGATCCGCTGCGCGTCGACGTGCAGCGCGTCCCGCGTGGCGGCGCCGATCCGCTCCAGCGCGTCGTCGACGGACCCGGGGAGCACCACGCGGTTGGTGACCATGGCCGCGGTCGGCACGAGCGCCGTGTTGAGGACGGCGACGGTGTGCCCGGGCCGGGCGACGGCGAGCGAGTCCGGCCCGGCCGCGCCGACCAGGTCCATCCCGATCAGGACGTCGGCGGTGCCGCGGGAGGCACGCAGGATGCCGGAGACGGGCTTGGTGGAGATCCGGATGTCGGAGACGACCGGGCCGCCCTTCTGCGCCAGCCCGACCTGCTCCAGCCCGGCCGCGTAGTGCCCGTCGAGGTGCGCGGCCATCTGCAGGATCTGCGACACGGTGACGACGCCGGTGCCGCCGATGCCGGGCATCCGCAGCAGCGTGGACGAGCCGTCGAAGCGACGCGTCGGCTCGACCAGCGCGACGGGCAGCGCGGGCACGGCTCGCCGC
The DNA here is from genome assembly GCF_050936315.1 of Pseudonocardia sp. CA-107938. Lineage (NCBI taxonomy): Bacteria > Bacillati > Actinomycetota > Actinomycetes > Pseudonocardiales > Pseudonocardiaceae > Pseudonocardia > Pseudonocardia sp. CA-107938. The sequence continues at coordinate 1,096,545 of NZ_JBNJNA010000001.1, forward strand.
GCGACCGTACCGGGCGAAACCAGCAGGAACGACGGGCAGTCGCCCTTGAGGCAGGAGAAGTCGGAGTTGCAGGACGGCTGGTGGATGCGGGTCTTGCGGCCGAACTCGGTGGCCACCGGCTGCACCGAGAGGCAGGTGGACTGGTCGCCGCAGTCGCCGCAGCCCTCGCACACCCGCTCGTTCACCACGACCCGCTCGGCCGGCGTGGGCAGCTTGCCGCGCTTGCGCAGGCGCCGCTCCTCGGCGGCGCAGCGGTCGTCGTGGATGAGCACGGTGACGCCGTCGAGGGCGGCCAGCTCCTTCTCGGACTCGGCGAGCCGGTCGCGGTGCCGCACGGTCGCGATCGGGTCGATCGCGATGCTGCGGTACTTCTCCGGCTCGTCGGTGGTGATCACGATCCGGCGCACGCCCTCGATCGCGAGCAGCCGCGTGATCGCCGGGACGTCGAGGCGGCCCTCGGCACGCTGCCCGCCCGTCATGGCGACGGCGTCGTTGTAGAGCAGCTTGTAGGTCATCGTGACGCCGGCGGCGACAGCCGCGCGGATGGCGAGCGAGCCGGAGTGGTGGAACGTGCCGTCGCCGAGGTTCTGCACGAGGTGGCGGTCGTCGGTGAACGGCGCCATGCCGAACCACTGCGCGCCCTCGCCGCCCATCTGGGTCAGCCCGACCTGGCGGCCGCGGCCGTGGCCGTCGAGCGCGACCATGGCGTGGCAGCCGATCCCGACGCCGACGAGCGTGTCGTCGCCGGTGCGGGTGGAGGTGTTGTGCGGGCAGCCGGAGCAGAAGTACGGCACCCGCGCACCGAGGTCGCCGGACTTGCTGATCTCCAGCCCGATCCGGGACGGGCGCGGCGGGGCGATCGCGGCCAGGTGCTGGCGGGCACGGGCGGGCACCGCCGAACCACCGATCACGGCGTCGATGCGGGCGACGATCGCGCGGGCGACGTCCTCGCCGCCGAGCTGGCCGCGGGTGGTGAGCAACGGGCGGCCGGCCGGGTCGCGGCGGCCGACGACCACGGGTGCGTCGCCGCGGCCGTAGAGCGCCTGCTTGAGGTGTCCCTCGAGGAACGGCACCTTGTCCTCGACGACGAGCACCTCCTCGAGCCCGGCGGCCATGCCGGCGAGCGCCTCGTCGTCGATCGGGAACGGCATGGCGAGCCGGATCAGCCGGATGCCGAGCGCGTCCAGTTCGGCCTCGCCGAGCCCGAGGTCGTCGAGCGCGCGCAGCACAGTGGCGTAACCGGTGCCGGACGCGAGGATGCCCAGCCGCGCAGCACGGGCGTCGAACGTGACGCGGTTGAGACCGGTCTCGCGGGCGTACTGCCGGGCGAGGTCGAGCCGCCGGGTGAGCATGTCGTGCTCGGCGTCGAGGGCGGTGGGCCCGACCAGTGCACCAGGGGTGGTCCGCGCGCGGCTGGGCGGGGCCGGCACGGCCAGGACGTCGTGGGCGAGCGCGCCCAGGTCCACCGTGGTCGACGCGTCGGCGACATCGGCGATGATCTTCAGGCCGGTCCACAGGCCGGTGGCCCGGGACAGCGCCACGGCGTGCAGCCCGAACTCGATCACCTCGGCCACCGAGCCCGGCGCCAGCAGCGGCATGACCAGGCTCTCCGCCATCGGCTCGCACGAGCTCGGCACGGTCGAGGACTTGCTGGCGGGGTCGTCGCCGATGATGGCGACGGCACCGCCGAGGTGCGTGGTGCCGGCGAGGTTGCCGTGCCGGATGGCGTCGGCGGCACGGTCGAGGCCGGGGTTCTTGCCGTACCAGAACCCGACGACGCCGTCGTGGCGACGCCCGGGCACCGCGTCGAGCATCTGCGTGCCGGCGACGGCGGTCGCGGCCAGCTCCTCGTTCACTCCGGCCTGGAACACCACGCCGGCCGCGTCGAGGTGCTTCTTCGCGCGGAGCATCTCGCTGTCGAGCCCGCCGAGCGGCGAGCCCTGGTAGCCGGACACGAACATGCGGGTGTCGAGGCCGCGGACGGAGTCGGCGCGGCGCTGGTCGAGCGCCAGCCGCACGATCGCCTGCACCCCGGTCATGAGCGCCCGCCCCTGGGTCGCGACGTACTTGTCGTCGAGCGTCACGGCGCGCGGTCCATTCATGGTGGGCTCCTTCGCGGGCGTCGAGGCGGTCCGGACATGAGAACGGCCACATCGCCGGCCTGCAACAAACCTCGACGTTCTCGCGGGAAACTTTCCAGAATCAGTACGGTGGGCGCCTCGGATCGAGAAAAGTTTGCGAGGCGACATGGCCGACATCGACCGCATCGACGAGCGCCTGCTGCGCATGCTCACCGAGGACGGGCGGCGCACCTTCTCCGACATGGCCGACGACGTCGGGCTGTCCGTCGGGGCGGTGAAGCGGCGCGTGGACCGGCTGCGCGCGGACGGCGTCATCACCGGGTTCACCGTCAAGATCGACCAGTCGAAGCTCGGCTGGGGTGTCGAGGCGTTCACCGAGGTGCGCTTCGCCGGCCGCACCCGCGTCGCCGACATCATCGACACCGCCCGCGGCCTGGCCGAGGTGCAGGCCGTCTACACGATCGCCGGCGACCCGGACGCACTCGTGCAGCTGCGGGTGCGCGACATGAACCACCTCCAGGACGTCATCGACGGCCTGCGCCGGACCGGGCAGGTCACCGGCACGAAGACGCTGATGGTGCTGGGGCACTGGATCAGGGACTGAACGGAGCTTGTCGGAGTGAACATCGGGACTGAGACGTCGTTCACATACCCTCTACCCGTATCCCCTTGCCGCGCATACCCCATAGGGGTATACATCCAGGTATGACCACGACTGCGTACACCGTCACCGGCATGACCTGCGAGCACTGCGTCCGCTCCGTCACCGAGGAGATCGAGGCCATCGGCGGCGTCACCGACGTTCGCGTCGACCTGCCGACCGGCGACGTCACCGTCACGAGCGCCCAGCCCCTCGACCCGGCGCAGGTGCGCGCCGCCGTCGCGGAGGCGGGGTACGAGCTGGTGAGCTAGCCGTGCGCACCTCGACGAAGCTGATCGGCTACGTGGCCGGGCTCGCGGTGCTGGCCGGCGGCGCGTTCGCCCTCGGTGCGGGTGTCGGGCAGGTCCCCGCCGCCGCTCCCGCGCCGGACCAGCACGCCGCGATGTCCGGCATGGCACCGGCCGTGCACGCCGGCATGCCGGCGGAGGGCGCGCTGCCCGGCTTGGCCACTACGTCCGGGGGGTATACGTTCAACCCGGCCAGCACCGTGGTCGAGACCGGCGCCGCACATCCGTTCTCGTTCACGATCACCGGGCCGGACGGGCGACCCGTCACCGCCTTCGACGTGGAGCACGAGAAGCGCATGCACCTGATCGTGGTCCGCCGCGACGGCGCCGGGTTCGAGCACATCCACCCGGAGATGGCAGCCGACGGCACGTGGACGGTGCCGTACGCGGCTCCGCTCGCGGGCTCCTACCGCGCGTTCGCCGACTTCAAGCCCACCGGCGGATCGGCCACGACCCTGGGCGTCGACCTGTCGGCGGCAGGCGCGTTGACGCCGGTGGTCCCGACCCCCAGCCGGGTGTCGCAGGTGGACGGCTACACCGTCGAACTGGCCGGCGACCTGGTTCCGGGCGCCGTCTCGCCCGTCACGCTGACGGTCAGCCGCGACGGCAAGCCGGTCACCGACCTGCAGCCCTACCTGGGCGCCTACGGCCACCTCGTGGCGCTGCGCACCGGCGACCTCGCCTACCTGCACGTGCACCCCGAAGCGGGAACACCCGGCCCGGCGGTCCGGTTCGGTACGGAGGTACCCAGTGCCGGTACCTACCGGCTGTACCTGGACTTCCGGCACGGCGACGTCGTCCGCACCGCGGAGTTCACGGTCGCCACCAGCGGTACCGCCCCCGCCGCGCCGCCCCCCGCGCACGACGCGGGACACTGACCCGAGAGGAGCGATCACATGACCAGCACGGTCTCCACCAGCAGCGTCACCCAGATCGAGCTCTCGATCGGCGGCATGACGTGCGCGTCGTGCGCCAACCGCGTCGAGCGCAAGCTGAACAAGCTCGACGGCGTCACGGCATCGGTCAACTACGCCACCGAGAAGGCCCACGTGGCTGCCCCGGCCGGCGTCGACCCGCAGGTGCTCGTCGCGCAGGTGGAGGCGGCCGGGTACACCGCCGAGCTCCCGCGACCGCCGACGGCGGAGGAGCCGCCGGACGAGCCGGCCGCCGACCCGTTGAAGCAGCGGCTCGTGGGCAGCATCGTGCTGGCCGTGCCGGTGGTCGTGCTCTCCATGGTGCCGGCGCTGCAGTTCACCAACTGGCAGTGGATCTCGCTCGCGCTCGCCGCGCCCGTCGTGGTGTGGGGCGCGTGGCCGATCCACCGCGCGGCCTGGGTGAACCTGCGCCACGGCGGCGCCACCATGGACACGCTGGTGTCGATGGGCGTGCTCGCCGCGTTCCTGTGGTCGCTGTGGGCGCTGCTGTTCGGCACCGCCGGCGTGCCCGGCATGACGCACCCGTTCACGCTGACCATCGCCCCGTCCGACGGCGCCAGGAACATCTACCTGGAGGTCGCCGCCGGGGTCACCGTCTTCATCCTGGCCGGCCGGTTCTTCGAGTCGCGCGCCAAGCGCCGCGCCGGCGCCGCGCTGCGGGCCCTGCTCGACATGGGCGCCAAGGACGTCGCCGTGCTGCGCGACGACCGCGAGGTGCGGGTGCCGATCGCGGAGCTGTCCGTCGGCGACCGGTTCGTCGTGCGGCCGGGTGAGAAGATCGCCACCGACGGCGTGGTGGTCGAGGGCTCCTCCGCCGTCGACGCGTCGATGCTGACCGGCGAGTCGGTCCCGGTGGAGGTGGGTCCGGGCGACGCCGTCACCGGGGCCACCGTCAACGCCGGCGGGCGGCTGGTCGTGCGCGCCACCGGCGTCGGCGCCGACACCCGGCTCGCGCAGATGGCGAAGCTCGTCGAGGACGCGCAGAGCGGCAAGGCCGCCGCCCAGCGGCTGGCCGACCGCATCTCCGGGGTGTTCGTGCCGATCGTGATCGCGCTGTCCGTCGCCACGCTCGGGTTCTGGCTGGGCAACGGCGTCGGCCCGGCGGCCGCGTTCACCGCCGCCGTGGCCGTCCTGATCATCGCCTGCCCGTGCGCGCTCGGCCTGGCGACGCCGACGGCGCTGCTGGTCGGCACCGGACGCGGCGCCCAGCTGGGCATCCTGATCAAGGGCCCGGAGGTGCTGGAGCAGACCCGCACGGTCGACACGGTCGTGCTGGACAAGACCGGCACCGTCACCACCGGGCAGATGGCGCTCGTCTCCGTCCACACCCTCCACGGCGACGACGCGGACACCGCGCTGCGGCTGGCCGGTGCCGTCGAGGACGCGTCGGAGCACCCGGTGGCCGCCGCCATCGCCCGCGCCGCCCGCGAGGGCGGTGCTGATGCCCGCTCCGCTGGCGCTCAGCGGGGCGACCTGCCCGCCGTCGAGGACTTCCGCAACCTCGCCGGGCTCGGCGTGCAAGGCGTCGTCGAGGGGCACGCCGTGCTCGTCGGGCGGCCGGCGCTGATGGCGCAGTGGAGCCTCGCGCTGCCCGACGAGCTGGCAGCGCGGAAGGCCGAGGCCGAGGAGCTGGGCCGCACGGCCGTCGTCGTCGCCTGGGACGGGGAGGTGCGGGCACTGCTCGTCGTCGCCGACCGGGTGAAGCCGTCGTCCGCTGCGGCGATCGCGCAGCTGCGCCGGCTCGGGCTGCGGCCGATCCTGCTGACCGGCGACAACGCCGCCACCGCGCACGCCGTCGCGGCGGAGGTCGGCATCGACGAGGTGATCGCCGAGGTGCTGCCGGCCGACAAGCTGGCGACCGTGACGCGGCTGCAGGAGGAGGGCCGGGTCGTCGCGATGGTCGGCGACGGCGTCAACGACGCCGCGGCGCTGGCCAAGGCCGATCTCGGCATCTCCATGGGCACCGGCACCGACGTCGCGATCGAGGCCGGCGACATCACGCTGGTGCGCGGCGACCTGCGTTCGGTGCCGGACGCGATCCGGCTCGCCCGCCGCACCCTGCGCACCATCAAGGGCAACCTGTTCTGGGCGTTCGCCTACAACGTGGCCGCGCTGCCGCTGGCCGCTGCCGGACTGCTCAACCCGATGCTCGCCGGGCTCGCCATGGCGCTCAGCTCGGCGTTCGTCGTCGGCAACAGCCTGCGGCTGCGCCGGTTCACCGTCACGGGGGAGAGATCATGAGCGAGCACCACCACGCACCGGCGACCGGCCGCGAGCTGACCCGGTCCGCGATCCAGGCCACCCTGCACTGCCTCACCGGCTGCGCCATCGGCGAGGTGCTCGGCATGGTGATCGGCACGTGGCTGGGCTGGTCCAACTTCGCGACGGTCGTGCTGTCGATCGCGCTGGCGTTCCTGTTCGGCTACAGCCTCACGATCACGCCGGTGCTGCGCTCCGGGCTCGCGTTCAAGGCGGCGCTCGGCGTGGCGCTGGCCGCCGACACCCTCTCCATCACGGTGATGGAGATCGTCGACAACGTGCTGATGCTCGTGATCCCGGGCGCGATGGACGCCGGGCTGACGTCCTGGCTGTTCTGGGGAGCCCTCGCGTTCTCGCTGGCCATCGCGTTCGTGCTTACCGTCCCGGTGAACCGGGTACTGATCAGCCGCGGACGCGGACATGCGGTGATGCACCAGTACCACTGAGGCGGTAGGAATTGTGGCTGTGACGACGGAGCAAGGACACCCGGCCTCGAACGGCAAGGCGGTCGCGCAACCGCCCGGTGGCGTGCAGGGATGGGCGCTGCGCAACGTGGTGGAACGCGCGCTGCACATCCAGCACCCGCTGGTCACCGGGCACATCGCGAACATCCGTCGCAAGCAGCCGAACGCCACCCCGGCCGAGGTGATCACCGCGCTGGGCAAGCAGTACCAGGTGGCGGTCACCGTCACCGGCGGCGCCGGGGGTGCGCTGGCGATCGTGCCGGCGCTGGGCACGATCGCGTCGCTGGCGACGGCGAGCGCGGAGGCGCTGGCCGCGCTGGACGCCGCCGTGCTGTACACGCTGGCCGTCGCCGAGGTGCACGCGCTGCCCACCGACGATCCCGAACGGCGGCGGGCGCTCGTGCTCGGCGTGGTGGTGGGCGAGACCGGGCAGGCGGTCGTGCGCAAGATGACCGGGAAGACCGGCGACTGGGCCCAGCTCGTGACCGACAGCCTGCCCCTGGCCAAGCTCGGCCCGCTCAACTCCGGCCTGACCCGGTGGTTCATCAAGCGGTTCCTCGTCCGGCAGGGGTCGCTGGCGCTGGGCCGCGCGCTGCCGCTGGGCATCGGCCTCGTCATCGGCGCGGTCGGCAACCTGGTCACGGCGAAGGCCGTGATCCGGTCGGCCGAGCACGCGTTCGGCGCCCCGCCGGCGCAGTGGCCGTCAGCCTGACCCGGCTCAGCTCCGCGAGGCGGCGGTTGAGGTAGCGCTGCTCGGGCAGGCTCGTCGTCAGCCGGCTCGCCGTGCGGTAGGCCTCCGCCGCGGCCACGGGGTCGCCGGCCAGCTCCAGCAGGTGGGCGCGGACGGCGTGCGTGCGGTGATGGCGACGCATCGCCGGCAGCTCCAGCAGCGGGTCGAGCAGCTCCAGCCCGGCCAGCGGCCCGGCGTCCATGGCGACGGCGACGGCCCGGTTGAGCGTGACGGCCGGGCCGGGTGCGACCTCGTCCAGCATCGCGTAGAGCGCGCAGATCTGGGCCCAGTCGGTCTCCTGCGCGCTCGGCGCCTCGGCGTGCACCGCGGCGATGGCAGCCTGCAGCTGGAACGGGCCGACCGGCCCGCGCGGCAGGACCTGCTCCAGCAGCCCGACGGCCTCCGCGATCATCGCCCGGTCCCACCGTGCGCGGTCCTGCTCGACGAGCGGCACGAGGTCGCCGCGCGCGTCCACCCGTGCGGCAGCCCGCGCACCGGTGCACAGCAGCAGCGCGAGCAGCCCGCTCACCTCGTCGTGCGCGGGCAGCGCGGCGTGCAGCATCCGCACGAGCCGCAGCGCCTCCGCGGCCAGGTCGGTGTCGAGCAGGTCCGGCCCACCCGTACGGACGTGCGCCTCCGTCGCCATGACGTGGAGCACGTCCAGCACGACCGCGACGCGACCCGGCAGCTCACCCACCGACGGCAGCTCGAACCTGGCCCCGGCGGCACGCAGGGTGGCCCGGGCCCGGCTCAGCCGTTGCGCCATCGTCGCCGTCGGCACGAGGTGGGCGGCCGCGATCCGCCCGGTGGACAGGCCGGCCACCGACCGCAGCGTCAGCGCCACCTGCGCAGGCCGCGACAGCGCCGGATGGCAGCACAGGACGAGCATCGCGAGGCTGTCGTCCGTGCCCGACGCCGGCGGCGCCGGCTCGAACCGCTCCTCCCGGGCGACGCGGGCGCGGTCGCTGCGCGCCCGGTCGATCAGCCGGCGCGACGCGACCCGCACCAGCCACGCGCGCGGATCGTCGGGCGGACGCAACGCCCAGGCGACCGTGGCCTCGGCCGCGGCCTCCTGGACGGCGTCCTCGCAGTCGGCCAGGTCCCCGTGCCGGCGCAGGAGTGCGGCGAGCACAAGCGGCGACTCCTGCCGCCACACCTGCTCGACCAGAGCGGTCAGGACCCCTCACCGCCCGGCCACATGACCGGGCGGATCTCGACCGTCTCCCCCGGCCCGCTGAACCGGCGCCCGATCTCGTCGATGCGCTCGGGAGCCACATCGATCAGGAAGAACCCGGCCAGGTGCTCCTTCGACTCGGAGTACGGCCCGTCCACGGCCACCGGTTCGCCGTGCGACCAGCGGTGGATCCGGGCCGTCGCGGGATCGGCGAGCGCCTCGCCGCCGACGAGCTCGCCGGCCGCCTGCAGCTGCCCGAGCAGCTCCTCGAAGTCGCTCTGCAGGCGGTCCCGCTGCTCCTGAGGCAGCGACTGGTGCTCCGCGACGAAGTCGCTGGTCGGATGGCCCCACGGCTGCGGGTTGGAGTGGATCAGCACGACGTACTTCATCGGATCTCCTCGGTCGACGGGAACACCCGGCGCGCTCCCCACACCGAACGTCGGACACGCCCTACCAGGATCGACGATCACGCCAGTGAGCTGCATCACAATGGATTTGCCGAACCGGCAACGGCATGTGCGTCGCAGATGTACTGCGGCGAGGCTTGGGTCATGCCACGACGCCGCGACGCGCCACCACCCCGCACCGGGAACACCGAGGCCGAGGTGCTCCGCGCGTTCCTCACCTACCTGCGCGAGAGCATCGTCGCGAAGATCGAGGACGCGCCGGAACCGCAGGTCCGCACGCCCGGCGTGCCCTCCGGCACCAACCTGCTCGGCCTGCTCAACCACCTCACGCACGTCGAGGCGGCCACCTTCCTCGGAGTGCAGGTGCGGAGCTGGCCGGCCACCTTCCGGGCCGCGCAGGAGGACAGCGTCGCCGACGTCGTGGCGCGCTACCGGGCCACCGTCGAACAGGTCGACCGCGCGCTCGACACCTGCACCGACCTCGGCGATCCCGTCCGCCCAGCCGGGCCGTCGGTGCGCTGGGCGCTCACCCACATGATCGAGGAGACCGGCCGGCACGCCGGGCACGCCGACATCCTCCGCGAGCAGATCGACGGTGCTACCGGGCGGTGAGCGCCGGTACGTCGACGAACTCGGCACCGACCCCGGCCAGCCGCGCAGCCGCGTGCGCCGGGTCGATCAGCGACTCTGGCATGTGGATGCCGGGTCCGACCGGGTCGCCCTGCAACCCGATCAGCCGCTCCACCCCGAGCGCGATCCCGAGCGCGGTCAGCGGGCGCTGCCCGGCACGGTGGACGAGGTAGCGGGAGATCCGCCGCGGCTGGCCGGCCGCGTCGACGCCGTCGATCTCGACGAGGACCTCGACGGACGGCGCGCCCCCCGCGCGCCGGCCCGCGGACTCGCCGATGGCGAGGTCGACCCGCACGTCCGGCGCACCCGTCGCAGCCGCGATGCTCGGCACGTCGAGGACGGCGACGCTCGCGCCGTCCACGAGGACGCCGTCACTGGCCGGCACCTGAACGGCGGTCTCGTCGACCCAGGTGAAGACGCCGTCGCGGCGCTGCAGGCCGGCCGAGGTGACGGTCGCCCACCGTTCCAGGTCGGCGAGCCCGGCAGGGCCGCCGCTGTCCTCCTCGTCCATGATCGCGCCGACGCGCACGGCGTCGACCCGGGCGAGCTCGCGAGCCAGGTGGGCGACGGCGAGCACGACGGTGCCGGTGCAGAAGTGACTGGCGAGCAGGACGGGCGCCGCGCCCGGCCGCTGTGCCGCCACGACGATCTCGGGGGCGACGTCGAGGTACCCGCTGGAGATGCTGACGTACGGGATCCCCTGGTCCTGCGCGTACCGGAGACCGGTGTGGCGGCTGTCCCACAAGGCGGCGACGACGGCGGAGTGCCCGCCGGCCGGCAGGCCGAGGTCGGCGCGCTGCAGGTCGACGGTGGTGGCGGTCGCGCCGCCGAGCCCGTCGGCGACGCGTCGGGCGCGATCGATGTCGCGGCCGGCGATGGCGAGCGGGAGTTCGGGGTGCCACGTGCGCAGCATCTCGGCGGTGTCGCGGCCGGCCTGGCCCGTGCCACCCAGGATCAGCACCGGCTTCATGCGGTCCATCGGATCTCCTCCGGGTCGTAGCTACATTTTGTAACTTACATTTTGTAGCTTAAACTGGGAGGTGAGCGCAAGGAGCGTGATGGGAACCGCACAGACCCGTCTGTCCAAGCAGGCGCGGCGCGAGCAGCTGCTCGACGCCGCGCTCGGGATCGTGCGCACCCACGGCGCCGACGGGCTCACACTGGTGACCCTCGCCGAGGCCGCGGGGGTGAGCCGACCGATCACCTACGACCACTTCGGCACCCGCGCCGGCCTGATGATCGCGCTCTACCGATGGCTCGACGAGCGCCATCGCGCGACGCTGACCAGCGCGCTGCACGCCGCGGCCCCCGACGCGGCCGCCGTCGCGCACGTCCTGAGCACCGCGTACTTCGCCTGCGCTACCGACATGCCGGAGTTCGGTGCGCTGTCCGCCGCGCTCAAGGGCGACCCGGAGATGGAGGCCGCGCAGCACGAGATCCTCGACAGCTACGCGACCGAGCTGGTCGCGGTGCTCGGCCCGCACTCCGATCTGCCGGCGGACGCGTTCCACCTGCGGTGCATCGGCGTGCTGGGCGCGGCCGACGCGCTCGCCGCCGAGCTGACCCACGGCCGCGCCACCCCCGACGCCGCGGTCGCGGCGCTGTCCGCCCTGATCCTGGGCGGGCTGACCGCACCGCGCTGAGCCGTGCGCGGCTCGGGAGGTGCCGGCGCCGGGACACCGGCTCGGCGTGGCGGCGGACCGCCGGAACCGCCACACTGGGCGTATCCGACCCGTCCGTGAGATGTTCCCCCTGATGAGTGAACCGCCCCGCTGGAGCCCGCCCCGGCCCACTGCTCGCTACCCCGTCCATCCGCCGGTGGACGAGGCGCCGACCGTCCGGCTACCGGCGCTGCGGCAGCCGACCGCCGAGTACCGCGACGACCGCTACTCCGACGATTACTCCGACGACGACTACGGCAGGTACGACGACTACGGCAGGTACGACGACTACGGGCCGCTCGACGACCGTCGCGAACCCGTCGCGGAGCGTCCGCCCGCCCGCCGGTCGCACCGGCGCGGGCAGGTGTTCGCGTTGCTGGTGCTGGTGCTCGCCGTGGTCGACGCCGGCTTCCTCGGCGTCCTCGTCTACCAGCTGCTCGCGTCCGTCAACCTCACCGCGGCCCAGCCCTTCGGCGCGCTCGGCGGTCAGCTGAGCGCGCTCGGGCTGGCCGCGCTCGGCGCGCTCGTCGTGTTCGTGCTCGCCCTGATCGCGCTCGTCGTCGCGCGGCCCCGGCTGCTCGCCGGCCTGGGGCTGCTGGCGTCGGTGGTGCTGCCGGTCGGCGCGGTCGTGCTCGGCATCTGGTACGGCGGCGAGGTGCTGGCCAAGCACGTCGAGAACACCGTCAGCTCGGCCGGCCCCCGCGCCGCCGACGCCATCGCCGACCAGTTCGAGCGCGAGCTGGAACGCCGCGGCATCAACATCGGACCCCTGCGCGACCTGCTCCCGCGTTAGGAGCGCCAGACCCGGCACCCGACACGTTCCTGGGCCCGATGCGTCCGGCGCGGCGGAGACAGGGCCGCCTGGCGACTAGGCAGAATTCTGGATAGAATTCTAGGCATCGTGACGGGGACGGAGCCGCGGGATGCACGTAGACACGAAGGACCTCATCAGCATCAGCGAGGCCAACAGTCGAGGAATCTCCAAGCTGGTCACCGACGCCGAGAACGGACGTCCCCAGGTGGTGATCCGCAACAGCAAGGCCGTCGCCGCCATCGTCGGGATCGACAGCGTCGAGCGCCTCCAGCGGCTCGACGAGCTCGAGGATGACCTTCGCCTGCTCAGCATCGCTCTGGTGCGAGCGGCGGCCGATAGCGGCCGCCGCCACGACCTCGACGACGTGCTCGCCGAGGCCGGGATCGACCCGGACAGCCTCGACGAGGACTGAGGGGAAGGAACCCCGGTGGTCACGGCGAAGGTGACGCTGACCGATGACGCCCGCGACGACTTCCATGATCTCGATCGGTCCGCTCAGCGAATCGTCGCCGCCGGGCTCAAGAAGCTCCAGGAAGACCCCCACCTGCGCGGCCAGCCACTCGGCAGCCGCGCCGGTGGGGATCTCACCACGTTCCGCAAGCTCGTCGTGGGCAACAAGACGTGCCGGATCATCTACCGCATCGACCCCGACGGGACCGTCGTCGTCGTCTGGGTGATCGGGAAGCGTGCCGACGACGAAGCTTACGAGCTGGCGATGGCCCGCTTGAAGATGCACGCCGACACGAACATCCGGGGCCTCGCCACCAGCCTCGAACACGTCTGGGAGCGGTAGCTCACCCGTTCCGCCGGTCTCGGACCGTGCGCGGCTGGTGGGTGGCGATCCCCGTCGTTGACCTGCCCCGCAGCGGCCACCTAACGTCGGACGACCGAGGAGGGGGCCCGCATGACGGCGGCAGCCGCGACGTACGCCCGCCCGGCCACCTGGCCGGACGTGCCGGTGGTCGACACCGACGTGCACATCACGCCGCGCTCGATCGCGGCGCTGCTGCCGTACCTGCCGGCGCGGTGGCGCGCCTACGTCCGTGAGAGCGGGATCCGCGGGCTGGAGTCGGACCTGTACCCACCGGGTTCGCCGCTCGCCGCGCTGCCCGGCTCGCGACCGGTCGACGGGCCGCCCGGATCCGACCTGGACCTGCTGCGCGCTCAGCTGCTCGATCCGTGGCGCACCCACATCGCGGTCACGCACTGCATCTACGGCGTCGACGGCATCCACAACCCGGACTGGGCGGTCGCGATGGCGCGGGCGGTCAACGACTGGCAGCTCGCGGAGTGGCTCGCACCGGAACCGCGGCTGCGCGGGTCGATCGTCGTCGCCGCGCAGGACCCGGCGCGGGCGGCGGCCGAGATCGACCGCGTCGGCGACCGGCCGGAGCTCGTCCAGGTGATCCTGCCCGTACGGGCGGCGGCGCCACTGGGCACGCGCGCGAACTGGCCGATCTACGAGGCCGCGGAGCGCCACGGTCTCGCGCTCGCCGTCTACGCGGGCGGCGCCGGCCGGCACCCGGTCACACCCGTCGGGCGACCGACCTACCACCTGGAGGAGTACGTCGGCATCGCGCACGCGTTCCAGGCGCAGCTGGTCAGCCTGGTCTGCGAGGGCGTGCCGGCGCGGTTCCCGCGACTGCCGATCGTGCTGGTGGAGGCCGGTTTCACGTGGCTGCCGCCGCTGATGTGGCGGCTGGACAAGAACTGGAAGGGGCTGCGCCGCGAGGTCCCGTGGGTGGACCGGCTGCCGTCGGAGATCATCCGCGAGACGGTCCGGCTCACCGCCCAACCGCTCGACGGCCCGCCCGAGCCGCAGCGGCTGCTCGAGGTGCTCGACCGGCTCGGCAGCGACCGGATGCTGATGTTCGCCACCGACTACCCGCACCACCAGTTCGACGACGCCGAGCACGCGGTCCCGACCGGCCTGCCGGTCGACGCGCTGACCCGGCTGCTCTCGACCAACGCCGTCGACACGTACCGCCTCGGGAGCTGACGTGCCCCGCACCCGTCCGCCGCTCGTCGACTGCGACATCCACAACGAGCTCGCGCCCGGCTCGCTCGACCCGTACCTCTCCCGGCGTTGGCGCGAGCACGCCGCGACCTTCGGCGGGCGCGGCGACGGCGGCGCGTCCTACCCGAAGGGCTCGCGCAACGCCGCCCGCGTCGACGCGTGGCCGCCGTCGGGTCTCCCGGCCGGCGGTGACCTGGGCTTCATGCAGGCCCAGCACCTCGACGCGCACGACATCCGCTTCGGCATCCTCAACTGCCTCACCCCGGCCAACCGCGAGCCCAACCCGGAGTTCGCCGCCGCCCTGTGCCGCGCGGTCAACGAGTGGCAGGTGGCCGAGTGGCTGGAGAAGGACCCGCGGCTGCGCGCCGGCATCGTCGTCCCGTACGAGGAGCCGGACCTGGCGGCGGTGGAGATCGACCGGGCCGCCGCGCATCCTGGTTTCGTGCAGGTCCTGCTGCTGGTGCGCACCGACGAGCCGCTGGGCAGGCGCCGCTACCGGCCCATCCTCGAGGCGGCCGTGCGCAATGGGCTGCCCGTCGGGATCCACTTCGGCGGCGGCCGCGGCCCGGTGACGGGCACGGGCTGGCCCTCGTTCTACATCGAGGACCACACCGCCATGGCGCAGGCGTTCCAGGCGCAGGTCACCAGCCTGGTGATCGAGGGCGTGTTCGAGCGGTTGCCGCAGCTGCGGGTGGTGCTGATCGAGGGCGGCTTCGGCTGGCTCCCGTCGCTGATGTGGCGCATGGACGCGCACTGGAAGCGGCTGCGCAGCGAGGTCCCGCACCTGACGAAGGCCCCGTCGGAGTACGTGCGGGAGCACTTCTGGGTCACGACGCAGCCGATCGAGGAGCCGCCCGACCCGCGCCAGCTCCTCGCCGTGTTCGACAACCTCGGCGGCACCGGGCGGATCATGTTCTCCACCGACTACCCGCACTGGGACTTCGACGACCCCGACCGTGCCCTGCAGGTCCGGCTGCCCGACGCGGACCGCGCGGCGATCCTCGGCGGCAACGCCACCGCGCTGTACGGCCTCGCATGAGCGCGCACGTCGTCGGGACGACCGCCGAGATCCCGCCCGGCGAGCGCAAGATCGTCGAGATCGACGGGCGCTCGATCGGCGTCTTCAACGTGGACGGGCGCTTCTACGCGCTGCGCAACACCTGCCCGCACGCCGGCGCGCGGCTCTGCGAGGGCACGCTCTCCGGGCTGGTCGTGTCGACGGCTCCTGGCGAGTACAACTACGTGCGGGAGGGCGAGATCCTGCGCTGCCCGTGGCACGGCTGGGAGTTCGACATCACCACCGGACAGTCCTGGTTCGACCCGGCGCGCGTGCGCGTACGGGCCTACGAGACGACCGTCGAACCGGGCCCCTACCAGGCAGAACGCTACGACGTGGAGGTCCGGCACGACCTCGTCGTCGTGCACACCTGACCGGTCACACGCGCGGGAGGCGCGTGCGCAGCGCGGGGTGCACGCCGGGCGGGAGTCCGGCGTGGTCGACCAGGCGGTGCAGCATCGCGATCAGCGACGCCTGCTCGGCGGCGTCGAGCGGCGTCAGCACCGACGCCTCCAGCTCGTCGGCCACGGCGCGGGCGGCGTCGAGCGCGGTGCGTCCGCTCTCGGTGAGGTGGACGGCGTGGGCGCGCCGGTCCAGCGGGTGCCGGGCGCGCCGGACGTAGCCGCGGCCCTCCAGCGCGTCGACGATCCCCACCATGGCGTTGCGGTGCACCCCGAGCTGGTCGGCGAGCTCCTGCTGGCTGCGGCCGTCGCTGCGGGCCAGATGCGTCAGCACGCCGAACTGCGCCGGTTGCAGGCCGAGGGGTGCCAGGTCGTGGGCGAACCGGTCGGCCACGTGGTAGCCCAGGTGGGACAGCAGGTAGACGCCCCGGTCGTCGAGTTCCACCGCGCGATGTTAGCACGCACCGATACTGTCATTGTTGATGACAATCACGCAAAGGGCGCATATGGTGGACCGCATGACACGACCCGAGCAGCACCCGGTGGCCGGCGTGGACACCCCGATCACCCTCATCAACGCGATCTCCGTGCCGATGGCGCAGGGCGACCGCTTCCTGCGGCGCTGGCGCGGGAACGCCCAGCACATGGCGGACGCGCCCGGCCTGATCAGGGCCCGCATGTTCCGCGCGTTCAGCGACGACGCGGAGATCACCTTCTGCAACGTCGCCGAGTGGACGAGCGGGCTCGCCTTCGACGCCGCGCACCGGAACCCGGAGTGGCGGGCGGCGGTCCGGCGCCTGCTCGACGACCCCGAGCTCGACGTCGTCGCCCGGCCGATGGTCTACGACGTCGCCGTCGAGGTGACCCCGGGCGTCCGGCTGATCTGACCGGCGCTCACCATCCGCGCGCCACCCACTCGTCGAGGTGCGGGCGCTCGGCGCCGATCGTGGTGTCGGCGCCGTGCCCCGGCCGCACCCGCACGACATCGGGCAGCTCGAAGAGCCGGCGCACCGAGCCGATGATCGTCGGGAAGTCGGAGAGGCGGGTGCCGGTCAGCCCGGGCCCGCCGGGGAACAGCGTGTCGCCGGTGAGCAGGTCGTCGCCGACGAGCAGGCTGATCCCGCCGGGCGAGTGACCCGGCGTGTGCAGCACCTCGACGCGCAGCGGCCCGACCTCCAGCACCTCGCCGTCGACCACGGGCGTGCTCCGCCCGTCCCACGGCGGACCCGGCGGCGGGACGAGCAGCGCGGGGTCGCGCGCCAGGAGGTCCGCGGTGGCGGTGCCGGCGTCCCAGAACCCGGTGCGTGCGGCGACGGCGAGCTCGTCGGGCCACACCGGCGCATCGGCGGGGTGGGCGAGCACCGGCACCTGCCACCGCGCGGCCAGCTCGGGCGCGGCCAGCACGTGGTCGAAGTGGGCATGGGTCAGCGCGATCGCGACGACGTCCAGGTCGGCGGTCGCCGACGCGATCGCGGCCGCGTCGGCTCCGGGATCGACGACGAGCGCGCGCCGGTCACCCTCGGCGTGCAGCACCCAGCAGTTCGTGTCGAGCACGCCGACCACGACCGGCACCAGGACCGGGTTCATGCCTTGCGCAGCAGGTCGTCGTAGACGCTCGGGTCGTGCGCGTCGACGACCGGGAACCCGGCTGCCCACGGGCCCTCCCAGTGCACCTCGATGCCCGGGTTGGTGACGGTGGTCCCGTCCGGCAGCCGGAAGGTGGGGCTGCCCGCGATCGCGTCGGTCTGCGACACCGCGAAATCGGCCATGACGTCGGCGCGGTGCCGACCCGTGTCGAGCGCGGCGGCCAGCGCCTCGACGTCGACGTCGGGCAGCTCGGCGGCGACATCCAGGATCACCTGGCGATGGCTGATCGAGCGCGACCGCGTCCAGAACGCCCGCCGGAGCGCAAGGTCCAGCTCCTCGCCGGCCCGCAGGCCCTGCGCGCTCGCGGCGTGCACGGCCTCGGCGGCGAGCAGGACGGTGTGCGGGTAGCGGTCGTCCGGCTCCGTCCAGACCCGGAACTGCGCCTCCGGCTCGATCTGCCCGAGCCCGACGGCCTCGGTGTCGGTGCCGCGGCGCGGGTGCGGCCCGTTGAAGAGCTCCAACGGGAACGTGTGGTGCTCCAGCTCGACGTCCAGCCCCAGCCGCTCGCGGGCGCGCCGCAGCCGGAGGATGCCCACGTAGGCGAACGGGCAGAGCAGGTCGGACCAGACCTGGATCGTCGTCATGCGGGCTCCTCGTGCTCGGTGCCGGGCGGGTTGGTGGCGAACGACTCGGGGGTCAGCAGGACGGCCGTGCGCCGGTCGGCGGCCATCGCGCGGTCGTACTCGTCGAGGTCGGGGTGGTGGCCGCCGGCGGCGTGGTAGA
Organism: Pseudonocardia sp. CA-107938; assembly: GCF_050936315.1. Lineage (NCBI taxonomy): Bacteria > Bacillati > Actinomycetota > Actinomycetes > Pseudonocardiales > Pseudonocardiaceae > Pseudonocardia > Pseudonocardia sp. CA-107938. The sequence continues at coordinate 1,114,493 of NZ_JBNJNA010000001.1, forward strand.
CGTCGCGCAGCAGTGCCGGCAGGTCGGCGAGGCCGGGCAGCTCGTCGTCGGGGCCGGCCAGCTCGACGCTGCCCCGCACGGCCACCCACTCCCAGCCGGACCGGAAGACGAGCGTCGCCGTCGGCTCGCGGCGCAGGTTGGCGAGCTTGGCCGTGGCGCCGCGCGCGACGAACGCGACGGTCGGCGCGCCGCTGACGGGATGGGGCAGCACGCCCGCGTTCACGACGCTGGTCGACGGGCGGCCGTCGGGCCGCTGGGTCACGAGCACCGCGAGCCAGTGCTCGGGGGCTCCGTACCGGCGGACCAGGTCGAGGCCCTCGGTGGTCGTCAGCTTCACGTCGAGCACGATACGGACTGCGGTCCGTTTATGTCCAGAGATAGAGTCGCCGACCGTGAGCAGCCCCGTCGACCTGCCGCTCGTGCGCGGCGGCGCATCGAGGGAACGGGCCGACGCCGCGCGCAACCGGCGCAAGGTGCTCGCGGCCGCGGCCACCCTGTTCGCCGAACGCGGCGTCGGGGCGGTCAGCATGGACGACCTCGCGGCCGCGGCCGGCGTCGGGAAAGGCACCCTGTACCGGCGCTTCGGCGACAAGTCGGGGCTGGCCGCGGCCCTGCTCGACGAACGCGAGTCCGAGCTGCAGGCCGCGATGATGAGCGGCCCACCGCCGCTCGGCCCTGGCGCGCCGCCGACCGAGCGAGTGGCCGCCTTCGTCGAGGCCTACCTGGCCTTCCTCGACGCGCACCTCGACGTCGTCGAGATGTCGCAGACCGCCAGCCGCGGCGCCCGCCTCCGCACCGGCTCGCACCGGCTGTGGCGCCAGCACCTCAGCGTCCTCCTCGCGGCCGCCGGAGCCCCCGACCCCGACCTCCGCGCCGGCGCCCTCCTCGCCGCCCTCACCGCGGAGCAGGTCCGGCACTGGCGCCACGACGAGGGCCGCAGCCTGCCCGAGCTCACCGCGGCGCTGGTCGGCCTGGCGCGGGCGGCGGCCGCTGGCTAGGCGCCCGGGGCAGCCGTCAGCGGCAGGCCCGGAGGCTCCGTTCGCGGCTGCCGCGTGGGCTCCGGGCGCGGTTCCTTCGTCTGCGTCGGCTTCGGCGTCGACGACGGGGTGGGTGGAGGCGTCGGCATGGCCTTGCCCGTCTCCGTGCAGAGGTAGAGCTTGCTCGTGCCGAGTTGGGTGCACTGGAGGACCTTGCCGGCCGCCGGCGCCGGCGCCGCGCTGGCAGTGGTCACGATGAGACCGAGTCCGAGCACGGTGAGTGCTCCGGTCGCGCAGACGAGCGCGACGTTGCGAGTCATCACGAAGGGCCTTTCGGGGGAGCGATCGGGCAGGCCGGCCGACCCGCGCGACGGTCCTTCGCGGCGATGCCGACCTGCGTTACGCGCCGTTCGGGTAGATGCCCCGCCCGGGCGGCCCGGGACGAGGCGCCCGTGCTGGCTGCTCGGCACCGTCGGCGAACCAGGCGACGGCGTGCCGCGTCCCCAATTCCCCGAGCAGGTAGCCCGTCACCGACGCGGCAACGACACCGAAATCGGTGGACCGATCAGCCGCATAGGCGCAGGCAGCGCGCTCATCGCGGAAGACGATCTCGACCACACCGACGTCGTCGGGCCTGGTCGCATGCACAGCGAAGATCCACTCATCGGCGACACCCACAGGCGCAGTCTTTCGGATTTCCGAAAGGCATGCAACCTAGCTTGCGAGGATGCCCGGCCAGGATCACTCGACAGGCGATCCGACCAAGCTGTCCGATGACCAACTCCTGGCCGCGATCCTCGACTCGGAGGAAGCGCGCCGCGCCGGCCGCGAGCGCACCGGTCGACTCCTGGCCGAGCTGTACCGCAGAGGTGGGCACTCCTGGCCGGCCATCGCCCGCCTGACCGGCATCCGCCAGACGACGGCGTACGAGCTGGCGCAGCCCTACCTCGCCGCCGATCCCGGGACCGAGCAGCCGTAGCGAGTACGCGAGTTCATAAACCTTGCTCTATACAACCCACAAGCTATACTGGGCACGTGGCGTGGGAGGTGATCCTCCTCGAGGACGTCGAGGCATGGCTACTGGACGAGATCGACGACGAGACGTACGACCTGGTCGCGGCAGCCATCGACAAGCTCGAAGCGGATGGTCCAACGCTGGGTCGACCGCTGGTCGACAGGATCAAGGGCTCCTCGATGCACAACCTCAAGGAACTCCGCCCCGGATCGACCGGTGCGTCGGAAGTCAGGATCCTGTTCGTCTTCGATCCGGCTCGACGTGCAGTCCTACTGGTGGCGGGGGACAAGTCAGGGCGGTGGTCGGAGTGGTACCGCCACTCCATCCCATTGGCAGAGAAGCGGTACGAGCGCTGGACGGAGGATGAGCAGAATGGCTAGCAACTGGCGCGAGGTCCGAGCCAAGCGAGCCCCGCGAGAGGGTCGCGTCGCCGCCCATCGCGCGCACCTCGACGAGCTCGTTCGCGCGCATCAACTGCGGGAGATCCGCACCGAGCAAGGCGTCACCCAACGCGAACTCGCCGACCGGATGCACGTGAGCCAGCCCTCGGTCTCGGCACTCGAGCGCGGCGAGCTCTCCAAGGCCGGCCTCGGCACGATCCGTGCGTACGTGGAGGCACTCGGGGGCACCGTGGACATCATCGCCAACTTCGGGGACCAGCGCGTGAGGCTGGGATAGCACCTGCCGGCCACCGATGTCCATTCGCGGCAATCAACTGGTTCTGTCGACGTCGGGTCGCGCGACATGTGGCGCGTAGAGGCTGACCATCCGCACTCGGGGTGATACTGGACGTCACAGAGGCCATTGTGCGATCCAGAACAGCGGGGGCAGTTCATGGAGCGGATGTCGGGGCGGTTGCTGTGTTACGTCGCGCCAAATAGGAAGGCCGATCTCGCGGTCGCCGTGCTTGCCGCGGCGCTGACAGGCAGGAATCCGGCGTCCGGGCTGGTGGTTCGCGGCCCGCAGACCGGGGAATTGCTTCGCGATCTTCGCCGCGCCAGGTTCGTTGGAGCTGCACAGCAGCCAGTGATCGTGGACCCGGGGTGCTGGACGACGACGGTCGCCACCCCAGACGCGCCGCTGGTCGTTGCCGCAGACGACGATGCGCTCTACCCGCTACCGCTGGACGAGCAGATGGCCTCGTGGTTGGACTCGGGCGCGGCCGGAGCATTCACGCCGTCGGGGTTCGTTCGGGACGGAGACTGGCCGGCGTTGAAGGCCGTGCTCGCCGCGGGCGCGCAGATGTCGGATCCGCGGGTGGCGACCCTGGTCGCGACCGAGGCGGCGATGCTCGGCCCGGCCCGACTCGAGACGTTCATGGCCGTCCTGGACGAGCAGCGCGGCGATCGGGAACTGGCGTTCGTGTTCGCCGCACGGTCGACATGGCTAGCCGGGAAGGGCCGAATGGCCGGGCTGCGCGCCATGTTGAACGCTTTCCCGGGCAGTCTCGTGGTGGGCACCGAGGTGCTCGCCGCTACCGACGTCCTCGCGCACGGCGGCGGGGCCGCGATCGGACTATTGGCCTCGCAGCGCCAACCCCGACCACCAGAGACGCGCAGGGGCGGCCCGAGGTCCGCAGGGTTCATCCCCGGCCTGTTCCTGCGCGAACTGTGGGAAACCCGGAACCCCTCGATCTACCGGGCCTGGTACGCGAACCGCGCCGCACCTGTGTGCGCGCGATGCGGTGACCGTGCTGCTGACTCGTTCACCACCGATCCCGCCGACAAAGAAGCGGTCCTGCTCCACAACGTCCACGCCTGGCTCGCTGTGCTCGACGAACTGCTCGACGACGAGTTCGTCGCCGGCCAGGTTGATCAGCGGACTTGGCTGGCCACGCAGCGTTGGAACGCCCGGGAGGCACACCGAGACCTCGGCACCCCAGGCAAGGGCGCTCCGGTCGATCCGCTGCTGGATGCATTGTGTGATCTGGACGGACCCCCGCAGCACCGCCTCGTACCCACGACCTGAACCAGCTGAACGAGCTCACGGTCGAGCCGACACTCCCTGACCGACTGGGCGCCCGCGAGGGACCGTTTCGGTCGGGGCGGCGGTTTGGGTCGTCTGCGCGAGCCACGCGGCATAGGCATGTTCGGCGAACTGCCACTTCGCCGGCTTCAGGTAACGCGACACGTAAGGCGCCGGCGTTACCGCCTCGTCGATTTCGCCGCAGTGATCACGTCCTGGACAGACGATCCACAGTCCGGTGCCGTCGACATCGGCCTCCCACGCAATGTCGGTGACCCGGCGCGGGGGGCGGGTCAGAAGCACGGTCCGCGCCGCGAACGGCTCGAACGTGGCTGCGCGCCGTAGCGCGGGCCGCCAGGTGGCGCCCCGCACGACAACCAGAGAGACCGCAGCCGCAGGGGTGTACCGGCGTCGGACCCGACTGCCACCATCGAGCCAATCCACGCAGCCAGTCGGAGCTTTGCCCAGCAGCCGAAGATTCACTTCGCCCAGGTCCTCGGTCGAAACCTCGGCGTGCAGCGGCAGGTGCATCAGCGCCTGAAGCACGCTGACGTCGAGGACAGGACCTAGCCCGGCCGCGATCCGGCGGGCGTGCTCCGTGGCGTCCACGCTGACGACCGCATCAGCACTCACTCCGACGACACGGGCTGCGCCCGGTACCGCGGCCGCGGCCAGCTCGCCCGGAGTCAGCCCGGTGGACCGTGCCGCCGAGCCGTCACCGTCCACGCCGTCATCGTTGCACCCTGCGCGCAATTATGCGAAGACGGGTTCAGCCGCGCGCGCAGCCATGCGATCCTGAACCTGTGTCCCCCGATCGCGGTGACGACGAGTTGGTGTCGCTACGCGAGCTGGCTCGCAGGACCGGAGTGTCGGAGGGGACTCTGCGCAACTGGGAGAAGCAACACGAACCGCGTCTGCGCATCAACCGCCGTGCACCGAGGTCGGCGACTTCAACCATCGCAGATTTACGCGCATTCTGCGCAGCTCACCCCGACCTGCCCGGAGCCAGGAAAGCGCTGGTCCGCCTGGACAGCCCCGCCGCCTTGATGGACGTCGAGACGCTGCGCTGGACCCTGGAGGCCGTGATCGTCGCCGTCCGCGCCACCATGGCCGCACACATCGAGCTGGCCGACAACACGACCACCGCTCACCGAGCCCATGCCACTGCGTTGACGGGCGCACTTCGCGGGCTGGACGACGCCCTCGCCCGCATCGCGCCCGCGGACGGACGCACAGAGGCGTAGCCGCAACGCGCTCAGGTGCGTCTGCTCCGGCCTGCAGCCCGAGCGAAGATCGCCGCAGCCGTATCGGAGCAGCGGTGACTCCTCATGCTCGGGCGCCGACACAACCCGGCATACGAATCGACCAAGCATGGAGCCGGAGGTCGGGATCGAACCGACGACCTACCGCTTACAAGGCGGTTGCTCTACCACTGAGCTACACCGGCACGGGGCCATCGTAGAGCCCACCTACCCTGGCGGTCATGGCAGAGGGGAACGGGGAGTCGCGGGGTCGGCTGTCGCGTCGCGTCCGCTCCAAGCTCGGGCGGGAGGCTCGGGAGCTGCTGCAGGCGGGGCCGCCGACGCTGGATCTGATGGCGCCGGTGGGGCCGCAGGTGCCGGACGATGCGCGGGTGCAGCAAGCGCTGGACCTGTGCATGCGGGCCGGTGAGGTGATGCTGTCGAGCGGCGAGGACGCCGCCGAGACGACGAACGCCATGATTGGGTTGGCGAACGCCTGCGGGCTGCCGACGGTCGATGTCGACATCACGTTCACGTCGATCACGATGTGCTGCCACCGCGGGATGGCGGCGACGCCGGTGACGTCGATGCGGTTGGTGCGGCGGCGCGCGCTGGACCTGACACGGCTGGCGGCGGTGCGCGACATCATGGCGCGCGTCGACCGCGCCGAGCTGGACGTGCACGGCGCCGCGACGGAGCTGGACGTGGCGGTGTCGGCGCACCACCCGTACCCGCGGTGGGTGGCGACGGCGGGGTGGGCCGGGTTGGCGGCGGCGATCGCGCTGATGCTGGGTGCCGCGCCGATCACGGCGGTGGCCGCGTTCCTGGTGACGGGCGCGATCGACCGGGCCGGCCGGGTGCTCACGCGCTGGGGGTTGCCGTCGTTCTTCCAGCAGGTCGTGGGCGGCATGTTGGCGACGGGTTCGGCCATCGCACTGTTCGCGACCGGCTTCTTCCCGGCGGGGACGCGGCCGTCGCTGGTGGTCGCGGCCGGCATCACGGTGCTGCTGTCCGGGCTCTCGGTGGTCGGCACGGTGCAGGACGCGATCGCCGGCTACTACGTGACCGCGGCCGGCCGGGCGGCGGAGATCGCGCTGCTGTCGGCCGGCCTGCTCACGGGCGTGGTGCTGGCGTTGAAGATCGGGCTGGAGTTCGGGCTGGTCCTGGAGGTCGCCGGGGAGCTGCCGACGGACGGCGGCCAGTACTGGCGGGGCATCGGCGCGGCCGCGGTCGCCGCCGCCGCGTTCGCGCTGGCCGGGTACGCCCAGTGGCGACCGCTGCTCATCGCGGGCGCGGCGGGGGCTGCGGGTTGGGGCACGTACGGGGCGTTGACGCAGTTCGCGACGGTCGGCCCGGTCGCCGCGACCGGGGTCGCGGCGGTGGTGGTCGGATGCGCCGCCGGCCTGCTGCGCCGCGACGGGCGGGTGCCCCCGCTGGTGGTCGTGCTGGCCGGGATCACGCCGCTGCTGCCGGGCTTCACGGCCTACCGCGGCTTCTACCAGCTGGCCGTCGAGGGCGTGGCCGACGGGCTGGTCACCGTGACGGTCGCGCTGGGCATCGGTCTCGCGCTGGCGGCCGGGGTGAGCTTCGGCGACTTCCTCACATCCCCGCACAAGCGGGCCGCACGACCCGCGGTGGAGCCCGTACCGCAGTAGGGTCGGAAAAGTGAGCGAAGTCGGGAACGAGGCCGAGTTCGTCGTCGTCGCCAACCGCCTGCCCGTCGATCTGGAGAAGCTGCCCGACGGCACGGAGCGCTGGAAGCGCAGCCCGGGTGGCCTGGTCACGGCGTTGGAGCCGATGCTGCGCAGCCGGGAGGGGGCGTGGGTCGGCTGGCCGGGCGTACCCGACGCCGACGCCGGGCCGTTCGTGGAGGACGGCCTGTCGCTGCACCCGGTGAACCTCTCGGCGAAGGATGTCGAGGACTACTACGAGGGCTTCTCCAACGGCACGCTGTGGCCGCTGTACCACGACGTGGTGGCCCCGCCGGCGTTCCATCGGCACTGGTGGCAGGCCTACACGCGGGTCAACCAGCGCTTCGCCGAGGTCACCGCGGAGGTGGCCGCCGAGGGCGCGACGGTGTGGGTGCAGGACTACCAGCTGCAGCTGTTGCCGGCGGCGCTGCGGGCGCTGCGGCCGGACCTGCGCATCGGGTTCTTCCTGCACATCCCGTTCCCGCCCACCGAGCTGTTCATGCAGCTGCCGTGGCGGTCGCGGATCATCGAGGGTCTGCTCGGCGCCGACCTCGTCGGCTTCCACACCGAGGGCGGCGCCCGCAACTTCGGCTGGCTCGCCACCCAGCTGACGTCGGCGACGGAGAGCGGCCGCGACGACGAGCTCAACTACCACGGCCGGACGGTGCGGCTCGGCGCGTTCCCGATCTCGATCGACTCCCGCGCGCTGGACGAGCTGGCCCGCTCGCCGGAGGTGCAGGAGCAGGCCAAGCAGATCCGCGCCGATCTGGGTGATCCGCGCCGGGTCATCCTCGGCGTCGACCGCCTGGACTACACCAAGGGCATCGACGTGCGGCTGCGCGCGTTCGAGGAGCTGCTGGCCGAGGACAAGGCCGGCGACACCGTGATGATCCAGCTGGCCACGCCCAGCCGTGAACGCGTCGAGCACTACCAGCGGATGCGGCAGGACATCGAGCAGGCCGTCGGCCGCATCAACGGGGCGTACGCGCGGGTCGGGCACCCGGTGCTGCACTACCTGCACCAGTCCCTGCCGCGCAACGAGCTCGCCGCGTTCTTCGCCGCCGCCGACGTCATGCTGGTGACGCCGCTGCGGGACGGGATGAACCTGGTCGCGAAGGAGTACGTGGCCTGCCGCACCGACGACACAGGGGTCCTGGTGCTCTCGGAGTTCGCGGGCGCGGCGATCGAGCTGCGGGACGCGTTGCTGGTGAACCCGCACGACACCGACGGCGTGAAGCTGGCGCTGCGCACGGCGTTGGAGATGCCGGACGCCGAGGCGTCGAAGCGGATGCGGAACCTGCGCAAGCAGGTGCTCACCCACGACGTGGACCGCTGGGCCCGCACGTTCCTGGACGCGCTGGGCCTGCCGCCTGCCGACAGTGATGAGTGAGCTGAAAGCGGCCCTGGACCGGCTCGCGTCCACCCGGCGGTTGCTCGTCGCCCTCGACTTCGACGGCGTGCTCGCCCCCATCGTCGACGTGCCGTCGGCGGCGCGGCCGCTCCCGGAGGCTGCGGCTGCGTTGAGTGACCTGGCTGCCCTGCCGAAGACGACGGTCGCGCTGGTGTCCGGGCGCGGGCTGACCGATCTGGCCACCGTCTCCGGGTTCGGGACGCCGATCAGGCTCGTCGGCAGCCACGGTGCCGAGTTCGACGACGGCGCGACGGCGATGGACGACGAGGCACGTGTCCGGCTCGAGCGGCTCGTCGCCGAGGTCACCGCGCTCGTGGGGCACGAGGCGGGCGTGCGGCTGGAGCACAAGCCCACCGGCATCGCCGTGCACGTGCGCGGCGCGGACGACGCGGTGGCGCAGCGCGTCCTCGACGCGGTCGGCGCCGGACCCGCCGCTGCTGAGGGCGTGGTCGCGACGCCGGGCAAGGCCGTCCTCGACCTCGCGGTCGTCGAGGTGTCGAAGGGCGCGGCCATCGACCAGCTGCGCGACCAGCTGTCCGCCGACGCCGTGCTGTTCGCCGGCGACGACGTCACCGACGAGACCGGGTTCGCCCGGCTGCGCGACGGCGACGTGGGCGTCAAGGTCGGCGACGGCGACACCGCGGCTGCGTTCCGGGTACCCGATCCCGCTGCCGTCGCCGACCTGCTGAAGCACCTGGTGTCTGCGCGCGCCTCGGCCTGACGATCAGTCGCTGCTGACCCGGCCCTCGGCGTCCGCCCAGGTCGGCGGGGTGTCGGCGGGGGCGGACCAGGTGCGGAACACCGACTCCGCCATGACCTTGCGCTGCCGCACCATCACCGATGCGTGCGGCTCGGTGCGCACCATCGCGCTGAGCGCGGCCTGATCGGTCCACTGCGAGAGCGTCCAGAACTCCTTGCGCAGCGGGTGCGCCCGCAGGGTCACGCCGATGATGCCCGGGCTGCGCCGGGCGAGCGCGAAGACGCGCATGGCGTCGAGGAAGAACGGCAGCACGTCGCGGTGGCGCCGGACGCGGAAGCGGGACGCCATGACGACCGAGTCGGTGGTGGTGGCGGGGGTCTGCGGACCAGCGGTCCACGGGAGTGTCGGCATCGGACGCCCTCTCAATCTTGTCACCGCCAAGATGCCCGAACGGCCAAATCTTGTCAACGTAAAGATCTGGGGTATCGTGGTGACGTGCCTTACCACCACGGCGACCTGCGACGCGCCCTGCTCGACACAGCCCTGGAGGCCGTCGCCGAGCACGGGCCGGCCGCGGTGAGCCTGCGGGACGTGGCCCGTCGCGCCGGCGTCTCCCACGCCGCGCCGACCCACCACTTCGGGGACAAGACCGGCCTGCTCACCGCTCTCGCTGCCGAGGGGTGGTCGATGCTGGCGGACGCGCTGGCCGCGACGGCCGAGCGCGACCCGTCCTTCGCCGAGCTGGGGGTGACGTACGTGGTGTTCGCAGTGGGGCATCCGGCGCACTACGCGGTGATGCGCGCGCCCGGCCTGGTCAAGAAGGCCGACCCCGAGCTGGTGGCCGCCCAGGGTCGGGCGTCCGCCCAGCTGCGGGCCGGTGCCACCCGACACTCCGATTCCGCCGCGGCGACCGATCCGACGACCGCCATCGCCGGCTGGGCGATGGTGCACGGCCTCGCCGCGCTCGTGCTGGAAGGCGCGATCACGCCGGAGCCCGACGTCGAGACGCTGGCCAGGGCGGTGACGAGCCGGCTCGGGCCGAGACCGTTCACCAGCCGCTGAAGAAGCGCTCCTCGCGGCGCGGTTCCCCGCTGGTGGCCCGCACGGTCAGCTCGGTGGGCAGCAGTACCCGGCGCGGCCGGTTGCGCTCGCCGCGTTCCAGCAGCAGCTCGCCCGCCGTCCGACCCTTCTCGCGCAGCGGCTGGCTGACGGTCGTGAGCCCGACCCGCTCCGCCTCGGGGATGCCGTCGAACCCGGTGACGGTGAGGTCGCCGGGCACGGAGAGCCCGCGGTCGGCCGCGTGCTGCAGAGCACCCAGCGCCAGCACGTCGGACGTGCAGACGATGGCCGTGAGGTCGGGGTGGGCGGCCAGCAGCTCGGCCGCCGCGGCCTGGCCGGCGTCGGGGCTGTGGTCGAACCGCTCGATGACGGGCACCCCGGCCCAGTCGACGCCGGCCTCGACGAGCCCGTCGCGCAGGCCGGCGAGGCGGTCGCGCTGCACGGGGTAGGTCACGCCGGCGAGCCGTTCGGCGTCGGCCGGGCCGTCGTTGTGGCCGGCGGCGAGGCGCATGCAGAGCACGCCGATCCGGCGGTGACCCAGGCCCGTCAGGTGCCGGGCCATGGCGAGCATGCCGGCCCGGTCGTCGACGCCGACGCGGTCGACGCCCTCGACGCCGACCGGCTGGTCGCACACGACCGTGGGCACCGGCCGTTCGAGGACGGCCATGAAGTGCGGGTCGTCCTCGCGCACGGAGTAGACGACGAAGCCGTCGACGCCCGCCTGGTGCACAGCGGTGACGTCGACGTGGTCGGGGCTGACCGGGATCAGCAGCAGGCCCTGCCCGGCCTGCTCGCAGGCGAGCGCGAGGCCCTCCAGGAAGCCGGTGGCCGCGGGGTCGCGGAACGCGTAGGAGAGCGCCTCGGTGAGCAACAGCCCGACCGCGCCGGCCTTGCGGGTGCGCAGCGATCGGGCGACCGGGTCGGGCCCGGGGTAGCCCAGCCTGCGGGCCGCTTCCAGCACGCGCGCGCGCAGGGGAGCAGACAGCTGATCAGGACGGTTGTAGGCGTTGGACACGGTCGTCCTGGAGACGCCGAGTTCAGCGGCGAGCGACGCCAAGGTGGCTGGTCGTCGCGTTGGAGGCGGCCCGGACACCTGCTGACCGTAACGGTTCAGTAGCTCACGAGGAAAGTTGGCCGGATCACTGTGGCAACAGTTCGAATCGAAAACGGTTATCAATGTAAGGTACGGGTTGCACGCCCGTTCCGACGCACAGGAGCCACCATGCCGATCCGACCCCGATCCGCGGGCCTCGTCGCCGCCCTCGGTGCGGCCGCAGCGCTGCTGCTCACCGGATGCGGATCCGGTGCAGCGCCAGCCGCGCAGCAGCCCGCGGGCGCCGCCGCGAAGATCCCGGTCGTCACCACCACGAACGTCTACGGCTCCATCGCCTCCGCGGTCGGCGGCGATCGCGTGGCCGTCACCTCGCTGCTCAACGACCCCAGCGCCGACCCGCACAACTTCGAGGCCACCCCGGCCGACGCCACCAAGGTCGCCGACGCCCGCATCCTCGTGATGAACGGCGGCGGCTACGACGACTTCGCCACCAAGCTGGCCCAGGCCGGCGGGGGAGACCGCAAGGTCGTCGATGTGGTGGAGCTCTCCGGTCTGAAGACGGCCGGCGACGCGGAGTTCAACGAGCACGTCTGGTACTCCCTGCCGACCGTCACGAAGCTCGCCGAGACCCTGGCCACCGACTTCACGGCAGCCGACCCCGCCGGCGCCAGCACCTACCAGGCGGGCGCCACCGCGTTCGTCGAGAAGGTGAAGGGGCTGCAGCAGCGCGTCGACGCGATCAAGGCCAAGGACGCCGGCCAGCGCGTCGCCGTTACCGAGCCGGTCCCGTTGTACCTGGTGGAGGCGGCCGGACTGGTCAACGCGACGCCCCCGGAGTACTCGGAGGCCGTCGAGGAGGACACCGACCCGCCCGCAGCGGTGCTGCAGCAGACGCTCGACCTGTTCAAGGGCACCCCGGTGCGCGCGCTGCTCCTCAACACCCAGACCCAGACCCCCACCACCGACCAGGTCAAGCAGGCGGCGCAGACTGCAGGGGTGCCCGTCGTCGACGTGAGCGAGACGTTGCCGGACGGGCAGACCGACTACGTCTCCTGGATGAGCAGCCAGATCGACGCGCTCGCCGCCGCAGTGAACCGGTAGGAAACTGACATGACCGCCCACCCGTCCGCGCCCGCGCGCAGCACGGCCCCGGCCCCGCCGGCCGGCGCCCCCGCGATCGAGCTGCGCGGTGCGCAGGTGCGCTTCGGCGAGCGGACGCTGTGGGACGGCCTGGACCTCGACGTGGCGCCCGGCGAGTTCGTGGCCGTCCTCGGGCCGAACGGATCCGGCAAGACGACGCTCGTCCGGGTGCTGCTGGGTCTGCAGGAGCTGTCCGCGGGCGAGGTGCGGATCTCCGGGGCGCCACCGCGCCGGGGCAGCCCCACGATCGGTTACGTGCCGCAGCAGAAGGCGCTCGAACGCGACCTGCCGCTGCGCGGCCGCGACCTGGTCGGCCTCGGCCTGGACGGGCACCGGTTCGGGCTCGGGCTGCGCGATCGGGCAGCGCGGCGGGCGCGCGTCGACGCGGCGCTGGCCGCGGTCGGCGGCACGGCGTACGCGAACGCCCCGGTCGGGCAGCTCTCCGGCGGCGAGCAGCAGCGGCTGCGGGTGGCGCAGGCGCTGGTCGGCGACCCGGCGGTGCTGCTGTGCGACGAGCCGCTGCTCTCGCTCGACCTGGCCCACCAGCGCACCGTCACCGACCTGATCGATGCGCGCCGGCGAACGGCCGGCACGGCCGTGTTGTTCGTCACGCACGAGATCAACCCGGTGCTTCCGCTCGTCGACCGCGTGCTCTACCTCGTCGACGGCCGGTTCCGCATCGGCCCGACCGCCGAGGTCATGACGTCCGAGGTGCTCTCCGAGCTCTACCGCACCGATGTCGACGTGCTGCGGGTGCGCGACCGGATCGTGGTCGTCGGTGCCGAGCACGCCGGCGCGCACTGCCACCCCGACGGGGAGGCGCTGCCGTGATCGAGCTGCTCGAGCGGCTGTTCACGTTCGAGGGACTGGGCCGCCAACTCAGCCAGGGGTTCGTGCACAACGCGTTCCTCGCCTGTGCCGTGCTCGGGCTCGCCGCCGGCCTGCTGGCACCCCTGATCGTCGCGCGCGGCATGTCGTTCGCCGTCCACGGCACCGCCGAGCTGGCGTTCACCGGCGGGGCCGCGGCGCTCGTGGCCGGCGTCAGCGTCGGGCTGGGCGCCGTCGCCGGCGCGCTGACCGCCGGGCTGGTGTTCGGCCTGCTCGGGCTGCGCCAGCGCGAGCGCGACTCGGTGATCGGGGTCGTGCTCGCCTTCGGGCTCGGCCTCGGCGTGCTGCTGCTGAGCCTCTACAAGGGACGCAGCTCCAACAAGTTCGGGCTGCTCACCGGCTCTGTCGTGTCGGTCGACTCGACCGACCTGACGGTGCTCGGCGTCGTCGCCGTCGTCGTGATCGCGACGCTCGCGATGCTCTACCGGCCGATGCTGTTCGCCAGCACCGATCCCGATGTCGCCGTCGCCCGCGGGGTGCCGGTGCGCGCGCTGTCGGTCGTCTTCGCGATGCTCGTCGGCCTCACGACCGCGCTCGCCGTGCCGATCGTGGGCGCCATCCTCGTGCTGTCGGTGATGATCGTGCCCGGGGCAGCGGCTGCCCGCGTCACGGCCAGCCCGGTGCGCGCCACCCTGCTCGCGGTGCTGTTCGCCGAGATCGCGCTGCTGGGCGGGGTGTTCCTGTCACTGGCGCCCGGCCTGCCCGTCTCCGGCTACGTCGCCGCGCTGTCGTTCCTCTGCTACCTGGGCTGCCGGCTGGCGGCCCGGCTGCGCGGCCGCACAGCCTGAGTCAGAGATCCGCGGCCAGCCCGACCAGCCGCGCGTCCACCGACAGGTGCCGGTGCGCCACCCGCGTCTCCGGGTCGTAGGAGAGGCTCCACGGGCTCTGCGGCCGCGACTTCACCAGGAACGTCATCGCGTCGTCCCCGGCCCACGAGACCCGGTGGAAGTCGCTGGCCAGCAGGTACCCGGTCGTCCCGACGCCGGCGCGCGTGCTGCGCACCTCCGTGACCGACGAGATCAGCCCGGTGCTCGGATCCAGGACCGCCGTGTAGCGCTCGTGCTGGTACTCGCCGCGCAGCAACGTCGTGCAGAAGTGGTAGCGGTGGTTGTGCACGCTGTCGGCGTAGCCCACCCGCCAGTCGCGCTGCGGCTTGTACTGGTGCAGCCAGAACGTGAACTCCTCGCCGGGCACGTCGCGCAGGCACCACTTGTAGTGCGTCGTGGTCTCGCGGGAGCGGTTGGAGATCGCGGCCAGCGAGTCGGCGGAGAGATCACCGAGGTGGTCGCGCAGGTCGTGGCGCAGGTCCCAGCGCGTCGACCAGTCGCGGAACCACTCGTGGACGAGTGGCCATCGCGTCGGCAGCGCGAACCCGGCGGCGTTGAGCCGGTCGCCGAGCTCCTCGAGCGCCGCGGAGGAGGTCGCCATCGTCAGCTCCCCAGCTCGGCGAGCGCGGAGAACTCGCGGCGGAACGCGTGGAACCTCGCCTCCAGGTCGGCGAACTGCCGCTGGGTGAGCCGGGAGTGCGTGACGTGCTCGAACTGGTCGACGAAGTCGGCTCGGGTGGTGTCGGGTCTGATCAGCATGTGAGTCGCCTCCCGAGATGTGCTGATCCGGGCGAACTCGGCGCGCTCCATCGTCGCGACGAAGGAGCCCTCGGAGAACCGCAGCGTGCGGGGGTAGAGCGTGCCGGCCGCGCTGCGGTCGCTGTAGAGCGTGATCCAGACGCTGTCGTCGAACAGCTCCAACCGGTCGAGCGGCGGGTCGGCGATCAACGTGATGTCGATGCGGCTGCACGCCGCGCGGGCCAGGTAGAGCCCGACGAGGCCCGTCCGGATCTCGTCGTGCAGGCGCGCCAGGATCGACTCCACGTCCGCGTTCGCGCCCTCGCGCCGCACCAGGTAGCGCGCGCGGCCACCGATCGCCGAACGCTCCGTCGGGTCGGCGACGACGGCGCGCAGCTCCCGGTCGCCGTGGGCGAGCAGCAGCCGCGCACCCGCGTGCCGGCCGGAGAACCCGCGGAACAGGTACTGGCGCGTGTCCTGCAGGTCGCGCATCAGCAGCTGGTTGAACCTGGGGTCGGGACGGTCGGTCGCCTCGAAGACGTCGGTCGGGAAGAACTCGCGGTTCAGCGACCGGTACTCCGCGCTCAACGCCTGCAGCGCGCGCCGGTTCTCCTCGATGAGCGGGGTGACCATCGCCCGTTGCGCGGCGGTCGCGGTGACGAGCGTCTGGCCGAAACCGACGATCGCCGTGATCATCGTGCCGGTGCCGAGCGCGAGGACGAGGTTCTTCGGGATGCCGTCGGGCAGGCCCGTCGACACGACCAGTGACGTGCCGCCGACGACGACGAGGAGCAGCAGGAGCAGGCCGTTGCGGGTCCAGAAGAGCTCGCGGACGGGGTTGCGGCCAAGATCAGCCTCAGCGCCCAACGAAGGTCACCTCCCCCGGTTGGAGACCTGAGCGACGAATACTGTGCGCATCCGATCTTGTGGAGCAGCAACTCTACAGAGGTCGCTGACCTGGGGATATCGGGAGACCGGGTGATCGCTTTAAGCGGCCCGGCTACTGGCCGTCACAATCGGCGAAGGGGTCAGCGGCCGGCGATCCGGCGCTGACGGGCCACCTCGGCCAGCACCACACCGGCGGCGACGGACGCGTTCAACGACTCGACGGGACCCGCCATCGGGATCGACACGGTGACGTCGCAGGTCTGGCGGACGAGCCGGGACAGCCCCTTGCCCTCCGACCCGACGACCAGCACGAGCGGGCCCGAGGCGAGCTCGAACTCGTCGAGGGTGACGCTGCCCTCGCCGTCCAGCCCGGCGATCATGAAGCCGGCGGTGGCGTACTCACGCAGGGTGCGGGTGAGGTTGGTCGCCCGGGCGACGGGCAGCCGCGCCGCGACGCCGGCGGAGGTGCGCCAGGCGACCGCGGTCATCCCGGCCGCACGCCGCTGCGGCACGACGACCCCGTGCCCGCCGAACGCCCCCACGGAGCGGACGACCGCGCCGAGGTTGCGCGGGTCGGTCACGCCGTCCAACGCGACGATCAGGCCGGGCTCCCGTGCCTCCGCGGCGAGTTCGAGCAGCTCGTCGGGGTGCGCGTAGACGTACGGCGGCACCTGCAGCGCGACGCCCTGGTGCAGCGCGCCGCCCGCGATGCGGTCGAGGTCGTTGCGCGGCACCTCCAGGATCGAGATGCCGGCCTCCGCCGCCAGCGCGACCGCCTCGGTGACGCGCTCGTCGACCGTCGCGCCGATCGCGACGTGCAGTGCCGTCGCGGGCACGCCCGCGCGCAGGCACTCGACGACCGGGTTGCGCCCGAGCACGGTCTCCGGGCCCTCGCCGTCACCGGCACGGCGCCGCTGCCCCGCGATCTTGGCGTCGGCGGCCCTGGCCCGTGCGTTCGCCTTGCGCTGCGCCGGGTGACCCTTGCGCATCTCGGCGGGCGGGGTGGGGCCCTTGCCCTGCAGGGCCCGGCGGCGCTGCCCGCCGGAACCGACGACCATGCCCTTCTTCGTGCCCTCCTTGCGCATCGCACCGCGTCGCTTGGAGTTGCCTGCCATCAGTTATCTCTCTCAGACGTCCTTGAGGGACCAGGTGGGGCCGTCGGGGCTGTCCTCGACGAGCACACCGGCCGCGGTGAGGCGGTTGCGCAGCTCGTCGGCTGCGGCGAAGTCACGCCGGGACCTGGCCGCGGCCCGCTGCTCGAGCAGGTCGTCCACCAGCGCGGTGAGTGCTCCGGTGGCCGCGTCGGCACCGGCGTCGCCGGCCGACCAGTGCGGGTCGAGCGGGTCGAGGCCCAGCACCCCCGTCATGGCCCGGACGGCGCCGGCGGCGGCCAGGGCCGCCTCCTTGTCGGACGAGTCGAGCGCGGTGTTGCCGTCACGGACGGTGTTGTGCACCGCGGCGAGCGCACCGGGCGTGCCGAGGTCGTCGTCGAGGGCTGCGGCGAACTCGGGCGTGACCGCGCCGACGCCGGGGTCCCCGAGCCGCTCCCGCACGCGGTGCACGAACGACTCGATGCGCCGGTAGGCCGACACGGCCTCCTGCAGCGCGCCCTCCGAGTACTCGATCATCGACCGGTAGTGCGGCCCGACGAGGTAGTAGCGCAGCTCGGGACCGCGGACGCGGCCCAGCACGGCCTCCACCGACAGGGTGTTGCCGAGCGACTTCGACATCTTCTCGCCGCCGAGCGTGACCCAGCCGTTGTGCAGCCAGTACTGCGCGAACGGGTCCTTCGCGCTGTGCGACTGGGCCTGCTCGTTCTCGTGGTGCGGGAAGATCAGGTCGATGCCGCCGCCGTGGATGTCGAACTCGTCGCCGAGGTAGAACGTGGCCATCGCCGAGCACTCGAGGTGCCAGCCCGGCCGGCCGGCACCCCACGGCGTGGCCCACCGGGGCTCGCCCGGCTTCGCCGCCTTCCACAGCGCGAAGTCGCGCGGGTCGCGCTTGCCGGTGGCGTCGGGCTCGCCCTGCTCCACGGCCTCGAGCTTCTGGCCCGACAGCGACCCGTACTCCGGGTCCGACGCGACCGAGAAGTAGACGTTGCCCTCGGCCGCGTAGGCGTGCCCGCCGTCGATCAGCCGCTGCATCAGCTCGATCATCTGCGGCACGTGCCCGGTGGCCCGTGGCTCGATCGACGGGGGCAGGCAGCCCAGCGCGGCGTACGCGGCCTGGAACGACCGCTCGTGCGTGGCCGCCCACTCCCACCACGGCCGGCCGGCCTCCGCCGCCTTCGCGAGGATCTTGTCGTCGATGTCGGTGACGTTGCGCACGAGCGTGACGTCGAGCCCGCCGTGGGCGAGCCAGCGGCGCAGCACGTCGTAGTTCAGGCCCGAGCGGACGTGCCCGATGTGCGGGTGGCCCTGCACGGTGGCCCCACAGACGTAGATCGACGCAGCCCCGGCCCGCACCGGGACGAAGTCCCGCTGCTTCCTGGAAGCGGTGTCGAACAGTCTGAGGGTCACCTGTCAAGGGTAGGCGACTTCCCTTACGTCCAAGACACGTGGTTCCGCTCACGCCACGCTGGGTGCATGAGCCACATCCAGAGCCTCCAGCCGAAGCTCGTCGTCGACGGTGCCGACAAGGCCATCGCGTTCTACGCCGCGGCGTTCGACGCGGTGGCGAGCGACCGGTTCGCCCACGGCGACCGCGTCGTGCACGCCCAGCTCACCGCGGGCGGCGCCCGCTTCACCATCAAGGACGCCGGCGACGGCGACCTGGCACCCTCCGCGGGCGGCGTCCCCGTGATCATGTCGCTCGTCGTGGACGACGCCGACGCCGTGTGCGCGCAGGCGCTCGCGGCCGGCGCGCACGTCATCTACCCGGTCGAGGACCACGACTACGGCGGCGGTCACCGGGACCGCGGCGGCCGCCTCGGCGACCCGTTCGGCCACCAGTGGATGGTGGTGCAGCCCCGCCCGTGAACGCGTCGAGAACGAACTTGTGGTGATCAACAGGGCCTGTTGATCACCACAAGTTCGTTCTCGACGGGCGCAGCAGCAGAGCGGTGGCCACTGCGGCTATGCCTTCGCCGCGGCCGGTGAGGCCCAAGCCGTCCGTCGTGGTGCCCGAGACCGCGACCGGGCCGCCGACGGCCGCCGAGAGCGCCTGCTCCGCCTCCGCCCGCCGCGTCCCGATGCGCGGGGCGTTGCCGATGACCTGGACGGCGGCGTTGCCGACCGTCCACCCGGCCTCGTCGAGCAGCCGGCGCACCTCGGTGAGCAGCGCGACGCCGCTCGCCGCTGCCCACTCGGGACGGCCGGTGCCGAAGACGGCACCGAGGTCGCCGAGGCCCGCAGCGGAGAGCAGCGCGTCGCACAGCGCGTGCGCGGCGACGTCGCCGTCCGAGTGGCCGGCGCAGCCGTCGACGCCCTCCCACCACAGGCCGGCGATCCAGCACGGCCGCCCGGGCTCGACGGGGTGGACGTCGGTGCCGATGCCGACCCTCATGCCTGCTCCCCTCGCAGCACCGCGGTCGCGAGCTCGACGTCGGCGGCCGTGCGCAGCGGGAGCGCGGCCGGGTCGCCGGCCACGGTGTGCACCTCGACCCCGGACGCGACGAGCGCCGGCCAGCGCGGGCCGGCGAGCTCGTCGAGCACAGCGGACCTGTACGCCTGCGGAGTCTGCACGACCCGCAGGCCGGCGCGGTCCGGGGTGCCGGCGACGAGCCCGGACGCAGTGACGTCCTTCACGGTGTCGGTGAGCGGCACCACCGGCACGACGGCGTCGTGGCCGGCGGCGAGCCCGGCGAGTACCGCCGGCAGGACATAGGGGCCGACCAGCGCCCACGTCACGTCGTGGACGACGAGCGCGTCGACCGCTCCGATTGTTCGACGGAGCGTGCCCGAACCGTTACTCGCTGGGCGGTTCGGGCGTTGAGTGATGTGTGGGTGCACCACGATCGGCCGGCCGGCGCACGCGTCCGACAGACGCGCGTGCTCTTCGGGCGCGGCCAGAACGTGGACACGACTGAACTCGCCCGCGTCGCGGAACATGTCCACGGCGCGGACGAGCAGCGGGACCCCACCGACCGGCGTCAACACGTCCAGGTCGGGCGCATCGCAGACCACCACGGCGGCGACGTTCACAGGAACGGGTACCGGGCGGACGACCGATCGGGCAGGGCGATCCAGGTTCAGGCGTTGGCGGTGGCGAGGACCTCGTCGAGCAGGACCTCGGCCCGCTCCTCGTCGGTGCCCTCGGCGAGCGCCAGCTCGCTCACGAGGATCTGCCGGGCCTTGGCCAGCATGCGCTTCTCGCCGGCGGACAGACCACGGTCCTTCTCACGGCGCCAGAGATCGCGGACGACCTCGGCAACCTTGTTGACGTCGCCGGAGGCGAGCTTCTCGAGGTTCGCCTTGTATCGACGAGACCAGTTCGTGGGTTCCTCGGTGTGCGGCGCGCGCAACACCTCGAAGACCTTGTCCAGACCCTCCTGGCCCACCACGTCACGAACGCCCACTACCTCGGCGTTCTCGGCGGGAACACGCACCGTGAGATCACCCTGCGCAACCTTGAGGACGAGGTACTTGCGCTCCTCGCCCTTGATCGTGCGGGTTTCGATGGCCTCGATGAGAGCGGCACCGTGGTGCGGGTAGACAACGGTCTCTCCGACCTTGAAAACCATGTGTCCTTAGCCCCTTTCGGTAGCTCCAGATTATCACGTCGGACTGCGGTGCCGCAGCCCGCCCCGACCTGTCCTCGCAGGTCAGGGGGTTGACATCCGCGCCGAAACGTGCAGGCGGCAGGCTCGTCGGGGGCCGTGGAACAGCGGTGACTAGGCTGATCGGTGCGCGTGGGCCCGCAACCACGCGTGACCAGCTCGAGCCGCGCTGCCGCCCGCAGCGCGACCCGCCCGGAAGGACGCACAGCCCGTGAGGCGCACACCGCGTATTCGCTCGACCGCTGCCGTGGTCGGCGCCGTGCTCGGCGCCGTCGTGCTCGCCGGGTGCGGAGCCGGCCAGGTCACGCAGACCTCCCGCCAGGTCACGGCCGTCGACGGGGCCAACGCCAACGCCGGCCCCATCGCCGTCCGGAACGCGCTGTTCCCGCTCGGCAAGAGCGTCGAGTCCGCCGTCGCGTACCCGCGGGGCAGCAGCGCGCCGCTGCAGCTGGTGATCGTCAACAGCGGCAGCGCGAACGACGAGCTGCTCTCCGTCAGCAGCCCGATCGCCGGGACGGGCACGGTCACCGGCAAGCGCGACGTGCCCGCCGGGCGGGCCCTCGTCGTCGAGGGCGCGCCGGCAGCCACGGTCGCCGCGACCCCGAGCGCCACCTCCAGCGCCACCCCCGCGGCCGCCGCCGGCGCCACGCCGAGCGCTACGCCCGCCGTCACGCCGAGCGCCACCGCGGCCGCGTCGAGCAGCACGCCGAGCGCAGGCGCGCTGCCCACCGACGCCCCCGACACCGCCGGCACCGCGCAGATCGTGCTCACCGGGCTGACCGACGACATCCGTTCCGGGATCACCTACGAGGTGGTGCTGAACTTCCGCAACGCCGGTCCGCTGAGGCTGGCCGTCCCGGTCGCGAGCTCCGAGGCCGAGCGCAAGGACGAGCACTGACCCCTCGCACCCGCAGCGCCGGCTACCGCTGCACGGCGTGCGAGCACCGGGTCGCGCAGTGGGTGGGGCGCTGCCCGTCCTGCCAGGAGTGGGGCACCCTCGAGGACCTCGGGCCCGCCCCGGCGACGCAGGCGCGGACCCGCGTCGTCGCGGCCGGCGCTCCGGCCACCGCGGCGCGGCGCATCGGTGAGGTCGCCCTCGACTCCGCCCGCGCGCGCCCGACCGGCGTCTCCGAGCTCGACCGCGTGCTCGGCGGCGGCCTCGTCCCCGGTTCGGTGGTGCTGCTCGCCGGCGAGCCGGGCGTCGGCAAGTCGACGCTGCTGCTGGAGGTCGCGGCCCGGCACCCCGGGCGCGTCCTCTACGTGACGGGGGAGGAGTCGGCCGGGCAGGTGCGGCTGCGCGCCGAGCGCACCGGTGCCGTCCGCGACGAGCTCTACCTCGCCGCCGAGTCCGACCTGGGCGCGATCGTCTCCCACCTCGACGACCTGCGCCCCGACCTGGTCATCGTCGACTCAGTGCAGACGATGTCCACCGCGGCCGCCGACGGCTCGCCCGGCGGCGTCACCCAGACCCGCGCAGTCACCGTCGGGCTCACGGGAATCGCCAAGGAACGCAGCCTGCCCGTGGTGCTGGTCGGGCACGTCACGAAGGACGGCAACATCGCCGGCCCGCGGGTGCTGGAGCACCTCGTCGACGTCGTGCTCGCGTTCGAGGGCGACAAGCACTCGACGCTGCGGATGGTCCGCGGCGTGAAGAACCGCTTCGGGCCGGCCGACGAGGTCGGCTGCTTCGAGCTGCGCGACTCCGGCATCGTCGGCATGCCCGACCCGTCCGGGCTCTTCCTCGCCCGCTTCGACGGCCCGCCGGTCGCCGGCACGGCCGTCACAGTGGTCCTGGACGGGCGCAGGCCGCTGCCGGCCGAGGTGCAGGCGCTCGTGACGGGCAAGGACATCCCGAGCCCCAGACGGGCCGTGAGCGGCCTGGACAACGCCCGGGTGGCGATGCTGCTCGCCGTGCTGGAGAAGCGCGGCGGCATCCGGCTGCACGACGCCGAGGTCTACGCCGCGACCGTCGGCGGCATGCGGGTGGTGGAGCCGGCGGCCGACCTCGCGCTGGCGCTGGCCGTCGCGTCGTCCCGCAGCGACGTCGCGTTGCCCCGCGACCTCGTCGTGCTCGGCGAGATCGGGCTGGCCGGCGAGGTGCGCCGGGTGGCGGGCGTCGACCGCCGGCTCGCCGAGGCCGCCCGGCTCGGGTTCACCGACGCGCTGGTGCCGCCGGGCAGCGGCTCGGCGCCGGCCGGGATGCGGCTGACCGAGGTGGACAACGTGGGCGCCGTCCTGCGCGCGCTCAAGCCCGTCAGGGGTTAGGAGGGCCCGGCAGTCGAGGGTCCGGGCTTTCGCCGCCCAGGCGGCCCCTCGCGGCGTTGCCGCCCTTGCAGAGACGCCCAGTCTGAGCTGCGGGCGGCGCCTTGCCAGGAACCACCTGGACACCGAAAGCCGCACGAACCCTCAACTGCCGGACCCTCCAAGCAGAAAGGGCACCGGCGCGCTGATGTCGTCGTCGAGGCGCGTCATCACCCGGTAGGCCCCCGCCGGCACGACCGTGCGCGGACCCGTGCAGCCCGGCACCGACGTCTTGCCGGCCCAGGTCACCGCCGAGACGACGGGCTGGGCGGGCACCATCGTGCGCAGGTCCACCCCGGCGACCGGCGAGCAGTCGTTGCTGGACCACAGCCGGGTCTTCCCGTCGCCGCTCCAGACCACGATCTCCTGCCGGGCCGGGTCGAGGTCGCGCACGCACGGCTGGTCGGTGGCGTTCACCATCACCAGCCGCAGCACCGGGTGCTCCCCGACGCGGTAGGCCGGGCGATCGACCTCGGCCGTCACGTCGAGCATCGCGTTGGTGCACGGCACCGGCCCGGTCGCCGGCACCGGTACCGGCGTGGCGACCGGGATCGCCCGGCCCGGGGTGACGTCCGGGCGCAGCTGCTCCGACGCGGTCGCCGCCGGCGTCGATCCGATCGACGCAGGTTCCGTCGTCCCCGACGCGACGGCCGAGGACGACGGACCCTGCTGGGGAGCGGACGGATCAGGGGCCGACAGGGCGACGTTGGACGGGGCCAGGATCGTGGTGCCGTCGGCGGTGGAGCCGGCGCCGCGGGGGCCGAGCAGTACCGCGGCGCCCCAGACGGCAGCGCCGATCAGCAGGACGGCGACGGCCACGGCAGTGCACCGCCGCCGCCAGTAGACCGACGCGGGCAAGGGCCCGACCGGCTCCCACATGTCACTGAAGGTATCTGATCGACTACCGCACGTTGCGGCATTTGGGGGTGTCGGCGAGTCGCGTCTTGCTCTGTTCGGTACAACTCGAAACACTCATGGTGTGATGCGCATGTTGCTGGAGGCCTTCTGGCCCAGCCGGCGCATCGACGCGTTCGACGAGTTCTGTCTCCTGGCCGCGTAGTCGGCGTACCTCGGTCGATTCGCGGCCGCAGTCTGCCCTCAGCAGCCCACATCCAGGAGACAACCCCACATGTCGGTCACCGACGAACTGCTCGCCAACAACGCCGCCTACGCCGCGTCCTTCCAGGGCCCGCTGCCGCTGCCGCCCGCCAAGGGCGTCGCGGTCGTCGCCTGCATGGACGCCCGGCTTGACGTCTACCGCATCCTCGGCCTCAACGAGGGGGAGGCGCACGTCATCCGCAACGCCGGCGGCGTCGTCACCGAGGACGAGATCCGCTCGCTGGCCATCAGCCAGCGCCTGCTGGGCACCACCGAGATCATCCTGATCCACCACACCGACTGCGGCATGGTCACGTTCACCGACGACGGGTTCAAGGCCTCGATCCTCGACGACACCGGCCTGCGACCGGCATGGGCCGCGGAGGCGTTCCCCGACGCCGACGAGGACGTCCGCCAGTCGATCGCGCGGATCAAGGCCAACCCGTTCGTGCCCCACAAGGAGTCGATCCGCGGGTTCGTGTTCGACGTGGCCACCGGCAAGCTGAACGAGGTGGTGTAGCACCATCTACGGCGTGTCCCCGGCCGCACTCGTCCACGACTGGTACCTGGCGAACGCCCGTGACCTGCCGTGGCGGCGGCCGGGGACCACACCGTGGGGCGTCATGGTCAGCGAGTTCATGCTGCAGCAGACGCCGGTCGCGCGCGTCGAGCCCGTGTGGCTGCGGTGGATGGCCGAGTGGCCGACGCCGTCGGCGCTGGCGGCGGCCTCGCGGGCGGAGGTACTGCGGGCGTGGGGCAAGCTCGGCTACCCGCGCCGCGCGCTGCGCCTGCACGCTGCCGCGGAGGCCATCGCGACGCAGCACGGCGACGTTGTCCCGTCCGACATCGACGCCCTGGAGGCGCTGCCCGGCGTCGGCAGCTACACCGCGCGGGCCGTGGCGGCCTTCGGCTACGGCCGGCGCTGCCCGGTCGTGGACACGAACGTCCGGCGGGTCGTCGCCCGTGCCGTCCACGGGGCGGGCGACGCCGGACCGGCCCGGGTGAAGGCCGACCTGGCCGACGTCGACGCGCTGCTGCCGCCCGACGACGCCACCGCGGCCGTCGTCTCGATCGGGCTGATGGAGATCGGCGCCGTGGTGTGCACGGCGCGCGCCCCGCGGTGCGGGATCTGCCCGCTGCACGCCGAGTGCGCGTGGGTGGCGAACGGGTCGCCCGCCTACGCGGGCCCGCGCAAGCCGGTCCAGACCTACGCCGGCACCGACCGGCAGGTCCGCGGCCGGCTGCTGGACGTGCTGCGCGCGGCCGAGGCGCCCGTCGAGCGGGCCGCGCTCGACGCTGTGTGGGACGACGCAGGGCAGCGCGACCGCTGCCTGCTCACGCTCCTGGACGACGGCCTGGCGGAGCAGACGGACGACGGCCTGTTCACCCTCCCGGCGTGAGCGGGGTGGCGTTGATCATGGGCAAAACGTTGCTTCCCAAGATCGAACGACCACGTTTTGCCCATGATCGACGAGGCGCCGCGTGGACGTCGTGACCTTCCGGCTCGACCCTGCCGCTCTCGATGCATTGCGCGGGCTGCGCGCGCGGGTGGGCGGGCCGAGCTCCGAGCCGCAGGTGCGGGTGGCGGCCGCCGCCTCCATCCCGCCCGCCGCCCGGGCCGCGCTGGCCGACGAGGTGCGGGTGCTGGCGCTGCCGTCGCTGTGGCTGGCCACGCTCGGCACCGTCGCCGGCCGGCCCGACGAGCTGGTGCTCGCCGCGGTCGTCGACGCCGAGCTGCTCGCCGTCCACCAGGCCGTGCACGACGCGCTGGCCGGGCGCGTGAAGGGACCGGTCGCGGCCTACCTGCCGGGCACCTGGCTGCCGCACTGCGTGCTGGCCACCAGGGACCCGGCGTCGGCGTTCGCCGCGCTACACCCCGTCGCCCCGATCCGCGCCCGCGTAACCGGTGTGGACGTCTCCGGCTGACCGGCCGCGGGTCGTCAGCACGCCGGCGACCACCACGACGATCCCGATGACGGCCGTCGCGATGATGTTGATGCGCTGGTCGGCGTCGAACAGCATGTAGACGAGCATCACCGGGATCACGACGATGACCGCCCACGTCAGGTACGGGTAGGCCCACATCCGCACGGGCATGGCGGTGCGGGAGCTCTCGAACTTGGCCCGCATCTGCAGCTGCGACACCGCGATCACGAGGTAGACCAGCAGCGCCACCGCGCCCGACGTCGCGAGCAGGACGTTGAACACGTCCTCCGGGAAGAGGTAGTTCGCGATCACGGTCAGGAAGCCGACCGCGGTGGACGCGAGCACCGCGACGCGCGGCACGCCGTTCTCGGTGGTCCGCATGACCGCGGCCGGTGCCTGGCCCCGCTTGCCGAGCGAGTAGATCATCCGCGACGCCGTGTAGAGGGCGGAGTTGAGGCAGCTCGCGACGGCGACCAGCACCACGACGTCCACGATCGCCTTCGCGCCCGGCACGCCCAGCGCCTGCAGCGCGGTCTGGTACGAGCCGGTGCCGTCGCCGAGTGCCTTGGTGTTCCACGGCACGATCGCGACCACCAGGAAGATCGAGGCGAGGTAGAACAGGCCGATCCGCCAGATCACCGAGCGGGTGGCCTTGCCGATCTTCTCGTCGGGGTGGTCGGACTCCGCGGCCGCGATCGTGACGATCTCGGTGCCCATGAAGCTGAACATCGTCAGCAGCACCGCCGCGACGACGGCGCCGAAGCCGTTCGGCAGGAAGCCACCGGTGTCCCACAGGTGCGCGACGCCGGAGTGGTCGCTGCCGAACACGCCGAGCACGGCCAGGATCCCGATCCCGATGAACGCGATGATCGCGATGACCTTGAGCAGCGCGAACCAGAACTCGAACTCGCCGTAGTTGGCCACGCTGAACAGGTTGGTGACCGTCAGGACGAGGGTCACCGCGAGCGCCCAGATCCACTGCGGCACGTTCGTCCAGCTCTCCAGGATGGTGGCAGCCGCGGTCGCCTCGACCGGGATGACCAGCACCCAGAACCACCAGTACAGCCAGCCGACCGTGAACCCGGCCCACGGCCCGATCGCGCGGTCGGCGTAGGTGGAGAACGAACCCGTGTCGGGGTTGGCCGCGGCCATCTCGCCGAGCATCCGCATGACCAGCACGACGAGCAGTCCGGCGAACGCGTAGGCGAGCAGGACGCCCGGCCCCGCCTTGTTGATCGCCGACCCGGAGCCGACGAAGAGCCCCGCACCGATCACGCCGGCGATGCTGATCATGGTGACGTGCCGGTTCTTCAGACCCGCCGACAACGCGTTCTCGGTGACGGTCATGTGGCCCCCTCCCACGATGTGATGGGCCATCCAAACACCCGATCGGGAGCAATGCCAACGGTCAGTTGATCTCGGTGAGGAACTCCTCGACGTGGCGTCGGTAGGCATCGGGATCCGCCGCATGGACGAGATGTCCTGTGCCGGACAGCCGCACGTGCCGCGCGTCCGGCATGCGGCGGGCCATCTCCGCCATGTGCCCCGCCGGCGCGACGCTCTCCTCGGCCTCGATCAACAGCGCCGGGCAGCGGACCTCGGGCAGCACGTCCCAGCGCGCGACGTCCGCCCACTCGGCGGCGATCTCCACCGTGTGCTCGACGGCGGCCAGCAGGTGGTAGCCGTCGGCGCGCTCCTCGACGCACTCGGCCATGTAGTCGCCGAACTCCGGCCGCGGGAACCCGAACACCTGCCGCACGTGGGCGAGCGACGCGAACGGCTGCGGCAGTGCGCCGAACCACGCGCGGGCGTCGTCGGCGCTGCGGTCGGTGAAGTCGACGGCGATGTCCTCCACCACCAGCGCCCGCACCAGGTCCGGGCGGCGGGCGGCCAGCACCAGCGCGTGCAGCGCGCCCATCGAGTGCGCGACGACCGTCGCCGGCCCCAGCGGCTCCAGCACCGCCTCGACGTCGGCGACGAGCCGGCCGGTCGTCCACGGGCCGTGCGCCTGGGAGCGGCCGTGCCCGCGCGCATCCGGCGCCACGACCTGCCCGTGCGCGACCAACCACTGCGCGACCGGCCACCAGGTGGTCGCCCGGCCCATCAGCCCGTGCAGCAGCAGGATGGGCGGCCCGTCGCCGCCGAACTCGACGACCTGCAGCTCGACGCCGTCGTCGGTCCGCACGGTGCGTCGCATGACTGGTTAGCCTAGGTCGCATGGCCGTCGTGAAGATCAATGCCATCTCCGTGCCCGAAGGTGCCGGTCCGGAGCTGGAGAAGCGGTTCGCCGCCCGCCTGCACGCCGTCGACGGGCAGCCCGGGTTCCTGTCCTTCGAGCTGCTGCGCCCGGTGTCGGGCGACACCCGCTACTTCGTGATGACGCACTGGGCCGACGAGGAGTCGTTCCAGGCATGGCGCACCGGCCCGGCGATGGAGGCGCACGCGGGTGAGCGCGCCCGCCCCGCCGCGCCCGGCATGACCGCCGACCTGCTGGAGTTCGAGGTCGTCCAGCGCTCGGTGGCGAGCACGGACTAACGCGCCTCCAGGAGGGCCGCCGTCTCCGTCTGGCCGAAGTGCTCGGCCCAGCCCAGCGGGGTGGCGGCGAAGCGGTGGTCGCGCACCTCCGGGTCCGCGCCCAGCTCCAGCGGCAGCCGCACCATCGCGACGTCGCCGGCGCCGGCCGCGTGGTGCAGCGCGGTCTCCCACGCGTCGTCGCCGGGGGTGTCGCTGCGCGCCAGAGCCGAGACGTCCCACCCCAGCTCGACGGCCAGCCGCACGGCGTCCGTGCGGCCCTGCACGGCCGCCCAGACCACCAGCCCCGGACGCGCCTTCCGCGCGGCGGCGACCGCACCGGAGCCGAGCCGGTCGACGGTGGCCCGGTCTGCCGCCAGCACCGCGGCGAGCACCTCCTGCGCCTCGTCCAGCTGCGGCGCCGCCACCCCACGCTCGACGAGCCACTGCGCGATCGCGAACTGGCCGCTCGTCACGGCCGCCTCGTACGGCGTCCGCCCGACGGTCGCGCCCCACCCAGGCAGAGGCGCGACGAGGTCGACACCGTGGTCGGCGAGCAGCGCCACGCGACGGTCGAACCCGTGGGTGACGGCCCACCCGAGCTGCTTGCGCAGCATGGTCTCCGGGGAGTCGACAGCGGCACCGAGCCGGCGCCGCCACGGCCCGCCGTCGCCGGTGCCGAGGCCGAACTCGAACAGCAGCTCGAGGTGGTCGTCGGCGGGACGGAACATGCGGTTGTAGAGGGCCTGGCCGTCGTTCGGATCGGCCCCGGCCCGCAGCAGTTCCCGCGCCAGTGCCGGGCCATGCGGGGGCGCGGGCTGCCCCTGCTCGCCGCCGCCGAACGCCCCGGTGAGCAGGGTGAACGGCGAGGTCAGGCCGTGCCACAGGTACCCGGAGTCGGGATCGGCGCCGTGGCGCAGCAGCACCCGCACCGCCCCCACGACGGCATCGGCGGTGAGCGTCGAGTCGTGCCGCGCGTAGGCGAGGTAGGTGATCGGCGGCCAATAATGCGGGCCGCCGAGCCGGGTCGCGCTGCCGGGGTCGGCGGCGAGCAGGCGCTCCAGCGCCTCGACGTCGGCGCAGGCCGCCGCCACCCACACGTCCGTGCGCGCGAGATCGTTGGCCACTGCCACCCGCGGATCGCCGTCTGACGATCCGTAGGTGAGGCAGGCGCGGCGCAGGAACTCCGTCGCCGGATCGTCCGACGGCGCGACGCGGTCGGGGTAGCGCCGGTGCTCCGCGATCACCCCGACGTGCCGGACGAGCGCCGGCCAGCTCGGGAACCCGTACATGCGGGCGACGACGAGCTGCGCGGTCGAGAGCTTCGCGTCGGCCGGTGCGCCGAGACCGGCAGCGAGTTCGACGGGTTCGGGTCGACCGGCCCGCAACGCCCGTCGCAGGTCCTTGGCCTGCTTGCGCAGCTGACCCAGGTCGGGGTCGTCGGGCAGGCAGAGGGTCGGCACGGCGGCCTCCTTCGCGTGGCCTGCGGTCCGCGTCGCAAGGCCGGAAGGAGGTGGCTTGCCTGCTGCCGGGGTGGAGCTGCTGGTGGGCTCTGCCCTTCCCGCGGACCGGGGGCGCCCATGCAACGCCCGCCACGACGATAGGGCACACCGCCCGATCGCAGTAGTGGAATTGTGTGGAACCACTCTTGGGCGCGTCTCCGTATCGGCATAGCCTGCCATCGCGATCTTCGACTCTGGGGGGACGATGAACGGATTCGCATCGAAGGCTCGACGTGCCGCGATCACGGCGGCGATCGGGTTGACGCTGGTCACCGGCACCGCAGGCCCGGCCGCTGCTGCGACCGATGGCTTCATCACCGTGCCACAGGGTGCCTGGAAAACACTGACGGAGTGCAAGCAGAAGGGGGCCGAGAAGTTCCCGGGGTCCGGCGCGGACAGCTGGTTCTGCCAGGCGCAGGGCTCGGCCTACTACCTGTACTTCATCTACCACACCTGATCGGCGCGAAATGCGCAGCGGAGTTCGCTAGCGACCGCGCGCAGTGAGGGCAACCTTTCGCGGTTCCACCGAAAAGATGGACCGGCGTCGGCACCGTTCCTAGCGTGCCGTGCACGTCGTTCGTCTGGATCCTGAGGGGTGGTTCATGCGTAGACCGACACGGTTCGCAGCCAGGGCAGCCGTCGCGGCAGCCCTGGCCTTGGCGGTGGTGGGCGGCACCGCGACACCGGCGCTCGCCGGGCAGAGCGGGGTGATCACCGAGCCACGAGGGAGCTACCCGACGGAAGGCACCTGCAGCGAGGCGGGCAGCCAACTCCAGCGTCAGGAGCACGCGGACAGGTACTTCTGCTCGAAGGTGAGCTCGACGCGGTGGGACCTCTTCCTGCAGTGGTACACGTGATCCGGCAGCTCGCCGCCGGCGCGCTGATCGCGCTCGCCGTGGTGGCCGTTACCGCCACCCCGGCGTTCGCGGAGGGGTCCATCACCCAGCACGTCGGCACGTTCCACGACCGCACGAACTGCGAGCACGACGGCGAGTACTACTGGAAGCAGAACCGGGGCGCCGACGACTACGTCTGCATCGAGGAGACGCCGACGCGGTACGAGCTCTACGTCACCTGGTACACCTGAGGCAACGCGACGGCCCGGACCACGACGTGGTCCGGGCCGTCACCTTTTCCGAACCTGCGGTAACTGCCCTTCCGGTCAGCCGCTCCTGCGAATCCGGGTCAGGTTGCCTTGCCTCACTCCCAGGTGAGCGCGGATGCTGGCGTGATGGGCGTCCTCGACCGGCTCTGCGCCGGTCACCCACTCGCCCCGGTGCTGCCGCTGCTGCGCCGGACCCTGGTCGAGATCGCCGACGAGACGGCTCACGTCCTGATACTGACGGACGGGCGCGGGCTCGTCCTGTGCCGGCTGGGCGAGCGGGGCCCCTTCGGCCCCGCGGAGCACGGCGCGCGCACCCGCCACCCGTGGACACCTGCCGCGGCGCCGATCCACGACCCGGACACCGGAGACCTGATCGGCGCCCTCGACGTCGACGAACCCTCCCTCACCGTCCATCCGACGACGTCCGCGCTGGTGGCCGCCGCTGCGGGACTGGCCGAGCGCCACCTCGCCGCCCACTCCGCCGCGCGGGACGGGCGCCTGCTGGTTCGCGGGCTCGCCCACCTGCGCGACGAGCCCGCCGCGGTGCTCGCGGCCAACGGGCGCGTGCTGGCCGCCCGCCCGGCCGGCTGGCTGCCGGCCCGGATCGCGCTGCCGGCCGGTGGTGACCGGGTGCGGTTCGACGGTGGCGAAGGGGTGCTGGAACCGCTGTCGGGAGGCTGGTTGCTGCGGTCGGTTCGCGCCACGGCGACCGCACTGCCGGTGCTCACCGTGCCGGTGCTGGGTGCGGAACGCCCGGTCGTGCACGTCGACGGGCGACCGGTCCGGCTACCGCTGCGGCTCGCCGAGCTGCTGACCGTGCTGGTCCTGCACCCGGACGGGAGCACCGCGGCGGAGCTGGCCACGCTGCTGCACGGCGACCCCGACGCGGCCCGGACCGTCCGCGCCGACGTGCACCGCCTGCGCGCCCACCTGCCCATGATCGTGCCGAGGACGCCGCCGTACCGGCTGCGGGCGCGGGTCGACGCCGACTTCCGATCGGTCCGCGACGCCCTGCTGGTCGGACGGGTCCGAGAGGCCGCACTCGCTTACCGCGGCCCGTTGCTGCCTGCCTCGACGGCCCCCGCGGTGCGGGACGAGCGGGAGCAGCTCGCCTGCGCGGTCCGTGCGGCCGTGCTCGGCAGCGGCGACGTCGACGCCATGTGGGCGCTGGCACGCACCGCCGCCGATCCCGAACTGCTCCGACATCTGGAGCAGCGGTTGCCGCGACGCGACCCGCGCCGCGTGGCCCTCGCCGCGCAGCTGGTGCCTGACGCCTGAGAGCGCTACTGCTCCTCGTGCGACGCCGGAGCAGGCTCCTCGTCTGCGGGACGGACGAACACGGTGTTGCCACCGCCGTTGACCGGGCGCTCGCCCCCGGTGCGGAACCACGACACCCGCGCCTCCGGCCCCATTGCCGAATCGCCGGATGCTTCGTTCGCCATGTGTGTGCCCTTCACGGGAGAGGCGCCGATGTTGCGCGGCACACTATCGGCCGTCACCCGAATGCCCGCCACCGGCCCAGGAAGACACGTCGGTGCAGGTCAAAGCGTTGCGGCCGCGATATCGGGTTGTGTCCAGACGAGTTCCGGCGGATGACCCGCGCGGACCGTCAGGGTGCGCCGTCCGGAGCGGTGCACAGCCAGCACGGGTGCCGCGCTGGCGCGCCCGATCGCAGGCGCCGGCCGGGGTGCGCGCCCGAGCAACGTCGTCACGAACAGGTGCCCGTCGCGGCCCAGGTACCGGCCGCAGTGCAGGACCTGCTCGCCGAGCTCGGCCGCCCGCTCCCGGGCCCGGGGCAGCAGCGAACCGGGGGCCGGGTCGATGCCGGACTCGGCCAGCGCCGCCAGCGCCGTGTAGGCGTGCCAGGCCGCGAACGTCTGCTCCATCGGCCATGCAGGCGCGGTCGCGGCCGCCCACGACGGGCGGAACGCCGGCGCCGTCCAGTGGCCGTCGGCCAGCAGCTCCCGGGTGACCCCGAGATCGAAGAACACCAGGTGGGTGCCTTCGTGGACCAGCGCCTCGGCGACCTCCGCCGGGCTCTCCGGCTCCGGGAGCACGATCAGTCCCGGGTGGTCCCGTTCCGAGGCCGAGCCGAGTCGGCCGGACCGGCGGCGGTCGGTCAGCGCGACGAGTGCGAGGTGCTGCAGCAGGTCACCGGCGAGCTCGGGCACCGCGTCCACGGCGAGCCGGATCCCCGCCAGGACGATCGGCAGCACGGACCGCACGCGGTCTCCGGTGACGACGAGCGGACCGGCGTCGTGGTCGCCGTGGGCACGCAGCGCCTCGCGCACCCCCCGTAGCGCAGGCTCGAGCAACCGCGGGGCGCTCGGCGTCGAGGCGACGCGCACCGGCCACCCCGCGACGTCGACGGCGCAGCCGCTCGCCACCAGCTCCGCGAGGTCCGTACCGGTGCCCGCCGGTCCGCCGTCGACGAACGCCGCACCGAGCCGTCCCCGCACGACCGGGTTGTCGAGCACGCCGTCCGCCGCCGCGGCGAGCGGGGAGCCGACGACCGTCGCCAGTGCCCGGAAGAGCACCCGCCGGTCGCGGACGATGTCGGCGGGCGTGCCGAACAGGCGGTGCGCGGCGACGAGCGCCGCGGCTCGGGACGGCATCGGGGCTCCGATCAGGCGGGGTCGGGGGCGAGCCGCCACAAGAGTGTCACCCCGTGCCCGGGGAGCATCCAGGAGTCCACGTTCTGCAGCAGCGGCTCGTCGAGCACCATCCACGCGCTGGGCGCGGCCACCGTGTTGCGCAGGGCCGAGCGCACGATCATGAACTCGTAGCGGCCCGCGGGCGGGGCCAGGTCGACGACGTCGAAGCTGATGTCGCGCACGAAGCACGGGTGCGGGACGGACCAGACGTACCAGCCCATGTCCGCGCCCGGCGTACCCCGGACGCGGACGGTGAGCTCCTCGATCGTGCGCGGGACGTGGTCGTCGTGGACGAGGTCCCACAGGTCGAACTGCACGATGCACAGGTCCTTGCGGTCCACGTCGTCGGGCAGGCCCACGTACTGGTCGAACCGGCGCAGCGGCACGAGCTCGCCGTCCACCGCGCGCGGCGCGATCCGGTGGATCCGGCCCGAGGTGTCGCGGTAGGTGATGCCCAGCCGGACGTCGTCGCGGACGCGCCGGACGAAGTCGTCGAGCTCGTCCTCCTCCTGCACCTGGAACGACTCGAACAGCGGGAACCGGCGCTCGGTCGCGATCGCCGCCAGTATCCGCTCGTCGTGCGTGGCGAAGACGACGAACTTGTGGCTCTGCCGCACCCCGGTCAGTTCGTGGGTCCACTCGGCCTCGTTCGCGCAGATGCCGTCGTCCACGGTCCAGAGGCGGAAGTGCGCGGTGGTGTTGCGGCTCACCGCCGTGTCACCACCGTCCAGGTCGCGGCCCGCGCCGCCGAGCACGCCGGCGAGCACGTCCTCGTGGCCCCTGGTGTCGCCGTAGATCCACGGCAGCAGGGACTCGAGCACGGTCCGCGGCGGCATGGCGCGGATCAGGGACGGGCTGGCCAGGTCGACGAGCCGGTCGGCGAGCAGCTGCTCGATCCGACGACGCGCGGCCCAGGCGAGCGCGCCGATCAGCAGGAACACTCCCGCGCACACGGCGAGCAGGTAGGTGAGCCGCAGCCAGAACGACGGGTCGTCCGGTCCGACGGCCGCCGCGACGACGAAGCACACAGCGGCGGCCGCCGCGAGCCCGACAGCCATCCGCCCACCCCATCGCCGATAACTCTCGGCGACATCATCGCCACTCGACCGGGCGATGCGCTACTGCTGGGCGGACACCGGCGCGTTCGTCAGTCGATCGCCGCGCCGGACCACTGCGGCTCGGCGTCGGACCAGCTCTCCGTCGAGTCGAGCGGTTCCTCGACGAGGTCGGGCAGCTCGTCGTAGAGGCGCTGCAGGTGGCTGTTCATGGCGGCGCGCGCACCGCCCGGGTCGTCGTTGTTGAGGTACCGGATGATCTTGTCGTGCTCGCGCGCCGCGCGCAGCGGCACACCGCGGCCGGAGTAGCTGTCGTAGCGCCACTCCCGGATGCGCTCGACGATCGGGACGTACGTGTCGAGCAGCAGCCGGTTGCGGCTGAGCTTCACGATCTCCAGGTGGAAGCCCTCGTCGGCCTCCAGCAGGAGATCGCGGTCCTCGCCGGCGTGCCGGAAGTCGGTGTTCCACTTGCGGACCAGCTCGACCTCGGCCGCGGATGCCCGGACCGCAGCCAGGCTGGCCGCGAGCCCTTCCAGGCCGATGCGCAGCTCGAACAGGTCGGCCGCGCTGTAGCCGCCGACCTCGAACAGCCCCGGACGCGCCGTGGACGGCGGGGTGCGCCGGACGTACCAGCCCAGCCCGCGTTTCACCTCGAGCAGCTCGAGCGTCTCGAGCCGCTGCAGGGCGGTGCGCACGGAGCTGCGCGCGACCTTCATGTTGCGGGCCAGCTCGGTCTCGTTGTCGAGGCGCCCACCGGGTCGGTAGTGGCCGGAGTCGATGAGTCCGCGGATCTTGTCGGCGATCACGTCGGGCAACGGACGGCCGGCATCGAGCGTCAGCTCGAAGGTGCGGTCACGGTCGGTGCTCATGGCTCTCCCGCGCGCCCGATCGTCCTCACAGCCCTCCATCGGCCGGATTCCCCGTGGCGCGCCGTTCCGGGACAGGCCGGTCCAGCCCTCGGCAGGGAGTCGTACGAACGGTAGCCCAGGCGCGGACATCAGTCAACGCTGAACGAACATCTGTCGTCTGATGACTTGTATCAGTTGACTGACAACCGACGTCAGGCTTCAATGGTGTCTCGAACCCCACCGGAGGTGACGTCATGAATGGAGCGTTCCTGGCACTGACCCTTCTAGCTGCAGTTCTCCTGGTCAACTGGCGGATCGTCCTGGTTCTGCTGTTCGCCGGCCTCATCGCCCTCGTCATCCTGGGCATGGGCGCTGTCCACCCGGAGAACCTGAACGCTGTCGGACTACCCGCCTTCATCACGACCGTCTCCCCCGGGGACATCGGTCCACCTCCGACGTGATGCACGCCGGGACCCCAGACAGAAGACCGGACCACGTCGGAAGACGTGGTCCGGTCTTCGCCATTGCGGGCGAGGTTGTCGGACAACCGCGGGAACGCCGAACGGCCCGCCCTGCAGCGCAGGACGGGCCGTTCGGGACGTGCTCGGAGCTAGCTCACTCCTCGCCGGACTTCGCCAGGTCGACCGGCGGGGCGTCGGGGACGCTGATCGGCTTCGGCTCGCCGCGGAAGACGAACTTCTCCTTCTCGTCGCCCTTCGCCTCGGCGTCCTCCTCGACGTCGACGATGACGATCTGGCCGGGCTCGACCTCGCCGAAGAGGATCTTCTCCGACAGCTGGTCCTCGATCTCGCGCTGGATCGTGCGGCGCAGCGGTCGCGCACCCAGCACGGGGTCGAAGCCCCGCTTGGCCAGCAGCGACTTCGCCGCCGGGGTGAGCTCGATCGCCATGTCCTTGTTCGCCAGCGCGCCCTCGACCCGGGTGATCATCAGGTCGACCATCTCGATGATCTGGGACTCGGTGAGCTGGTGGAACACGACGATGTCGTCGATGCGGTTGAGGAACTCGGGGCGGAAGTGCTTCTTCAGCTCGTCGTTGACCTTCGACTTCATGCGCTCGTAGTTCGAGCCCTCGTCGTTGGTCGGGCTGAAGCCGAGGCCCACGGCCTTCGAGATGTCCTGGGTGCCCAGGTTCGAGGTGAAGATGATCACAGTGTTCTTGAAGTCCACCGTGCGGCCCTGACCGTCGGTCAGGCGGCCGTCCTCCAGCACCTGCAGGAGGGTGTTGTAGACCTCCTGGTGCGCCTTCTCGATCTCGTCGAACAGCACCACCGAGAACGGCTTGCGCCGCACCTTCTCGGTGAGCTGGCCGCCCTCCTCGTAGCCCACGTACCCGGGAGGGGCACCGAAGAGCCGCGAGGCGGTGTAGCGGTCGTGGAACTCGCCCATGTCGATCTGGATGAGCGCGTCGTCCTCGCCGAACAGGAAGTTCGCCAGCGCCTTGGAGAGCTCGGTCTTACCGACACCGGACGGGCCGGCGAAGATGAACGAGCCCGACGGGCGCTTGGGGTCCTTCAGGCCGGCGCGGGTGCGGCGGATGGCCTTGGAGACCGACTTGACGGCCTCCTCCTGCCCGATGATCCGCTTGTGCAGCTCGTCCTCCATGCGGAGCAGACGGGTGGTCTCCTCCTCGGTGAGCTTGAACACGGGGATACCGGTCCAGTTCGCCAGCACCTCGGCGATCTGCTCGTCGTCGACCTCGGCGATCTGGTCGAGGTCGCCCGACTTCCACTTCTTCTCGCGCTCGCCCTTCTGGCCGAGCAGCTGCTTCTCCTGGTCGCGCAGGTGCGCGGCCCGCTCGAAGTCCTGCGCGTCGATCGCGGACTCCTTGTCGCGACGGACGCCGGCGATCTTCTCGTCGAACTCGCGCAGGTCCGGCGGCGCGGTCATGCGGCGGATGCGCATGCGGGCGCCGGCCTCGTCGATCAGGTCGATCGCCTTGTCCGGCAGGAACCGGTCGGAGATGTAGCGGTCGGCCAGCGTGGCCGCCTGCACCAGCGCCGAGTCGGTGATCGTGACGCGGTGGTGCGCCTCGTACCGGTCGCGCAGGCCCTTCAGGATCTCGATGGTGTGGCCGACGCTCGGCTCGCCCACCTGGATCGGCTGGAAGCGGCGCTCCAGCGCAGGGTCCTTCTCGACGTACTTGCGGTACTCGTCGAGCGTGGTGGCGCCGATCGTCTGCAGCTCGCCGCGGGCAAGCTTCGGCTTCAGGATGCTGGCCGCGTCGATCGCGCCCTCGGCGGCACCTGCGCCGACGAGCGTGTGCAGCTCGTCGATGAACAGGATGATGTCGCCGCGCGTGGAGATCTCCTTGAGCACCTTCTTCAGGCGCTCCTCGAAGTCACCGCGGTAGCGCGAGCCGGCGACCAGAGAGCCCAGGTCGAGCGTGTAGAGCTGCTTGTCCTTGAGCGTCTCGGGCACCTCGCCCTTGACGATGGCCTGCGCCAGCCCCTCGACGACGGCCGTCTTGCCCACGCCGGGCTCGCCGATCAGCACGGGGTTGTTCTTGGTCCTCCGGGAGAGGACCTGCATGACCCGCTCGATCTCCTTCTCGCGACCGATGACCGGGTCGAGCTTGCCCTCGCGGGCCGCGCTCGTCAGGTTGCGCCCGAACTGGTCGAGCACCAGCGACGACGAGGGCGTGCCCTCGCCGCGGCCGCTCGAACCCGACTCCGAGGGCTCCTTGCCCTGGTAGCCCGAGAGCAGCTGCAGCACCTGCTGGCGCACCCGGTTCAGGTCGGCACCCAGCTTGACCAGCACCTGCGCCGCAACGCCCTCACCCTCGCGGATGAGGCCGAGCAGGATGTGCTCGGTGCCGATGTAGTTGTGCCCCAGCTGCAGCGCCTCGCGCAGCGACAGCTCCAGGACCTTCTTGGCCCGTGGCGTGAACGGGATGTGCCCGCTCGGCGCCTGCTGCCCCTGGCCGATGATCTCCTCGACCTGCTGCCGGACGCCCTCCAGGGCGATCCCCAGGGACTCGAGGGCCTTGGCGGCCACTCCCTCCCCCTCGTGGATGAGGCCGAGGAGGATGTGCTCGGTGCCGATGTAGTTGTGGTTGAGCATCCGGGCCTCTTCTTGCGCCAGGACGACAACCCGCCTTGCTCGGTCGGTGAACCTCTCGAACATCGTTACTCCTCGCCTACTGCGCCGTACCGCGCCGCATAGGAACGTCCGCGACCGTGCCGTCATGTCGAGCGGCGCCCGCAGCGCCGCGTACGCCCGATACCACTGTATCGGCACGGGTGGCTCGGCCGCCCCGGTGCGCGACCACCACTTGCCGCTTACATTGCAACAACGTGCAGTGGACCACTCCGGATTCCCACCCGTGTTCGCCGTCGGCTGAACGGTGAGGGCGCAGCTCAGGCCGTGCCCGCCGCTTCCTCCGCCGCCGCGGCGGCCTCGTCGGCCTCGCGCTCGGCGCGCTTGTCGGCCTGCCAGCCGTCCTCGTCGCGGCCGCGGCGCCAGTAGCCCGACACGGAGAGGTTCGCGCGG
This sequence comes from Pseudonocardia sp. CA-107938, assembly GCF_050936315.1. NCBI lineage: Bacteria > Bacillati > Actinomycetota > Actinomycetes > Pseudonocardiales > Pseudonocardiaceae > Pseudonocardia > Pseudonocardia sp. CA-107938. Next base: position 1,153,314 of record NZ_JBNJNA010000001.1, read on the forward strand.
GGGATGCCGCGCTCGGCGAGCAGGTGGCGGCGCACGGCGCGCACGAAGCCGGCCTCGCCGTGCACGAACGCGTCCACCTGGCCGGGCGGGAACTCCGCCGCCGCGACGGCTTCGACGAGCTGGTCGGGACGGTCGGGGCTGCGGTGGAGCCAGCGCACGTCCAGGTCGGCGGCGGACTTCAGCGGCAGCTCGTCCTCGGGACCACCGACCTCCAGCACGGCAAGTGCCGGCACGCCGGCGGGGACCCGCTCGAGCGCCGCGGCGATGGCGGGCAGCGCGCTCTCGTCCCCGACGAACAGGTGCCAGTCGGCGCCCTGGTCGGGCTCGTAGGCGCCGCCGGGCCCCATCAGGCGGAGCACGTCACCCGGCCGTGCAGCGGCCGCCCACGGGCCGGCCAGGCCCTCGTCGCCGTGGTGGACGAAGTCGATGGTCAGCTCGCCTGCGGCCGGGTCGAGCGCGCGCACCGTGTACGTGCGCACGGCCGGCCACTGCTCACGGGGCAGCTCGCGGGCCGTCTCCATGTCGAACGGTTCCGGGTAGCTGACGCCCGGCCGCGGGAAGATGATCTTCACGTAGCGGTCGGTGTGCGGGGTGTCGGGGAACTCCGCGATGTTCCCGCCGCCCGCGACCACCCTGATCATGTGCGGGGTGAGCCGCTCCGTGCGCCGAACCTCGAGAGTGGTCGTCCTCCGGGCCACGCCGTACCTCCTCATCGACCGAGTAAGGTCAGGCTAACCCCATTGGGAACCTGTGAGCGCTCAAGTGTGACGCAGGCGCTCAGTTCTCGGCGTGGAAGGCCTCGACGAGCCGGGCCGGGATACGTCCACGGTCGGAGATCTGCTCGCCCCGTTTGCGCGCCCACTCCCGGATTGCCTGGTTCTGCTCGCGGTCGATGATGGGCTTGCGGGCCGCGGGTGCCGAACCCGTGCGGCGGCGCCCACCCGAACGGCGGGCCGAGGCGACGAATTCGGAGAGCGCGTCCCGCAGCTTGCCCGCGTTGCTCGCGGAAAGGTCGATCTCGTACGACCTCCCGTCGATACCGAACGTGACGGTCTCGTCGGCGGGTTCGCCGTCGATGTCGTCGATCAGCCGGACCTCGCGGATCTCCGCCACGTCAGCCTCCGTACTTCAGCTCGAATCGCGACCGCGGGATCGGGTCGCCCATACCCCACGATAGAGCTATTCAGTCGATTGTGTCGAGACGGCCCACCGGGTTCGGTGAACGGTTACTCGGAACGCACGAGCGGGTACAGAATGGTTTCCCGGATGCCGACGCCCGTGAGCGTCATGAGCAGCCGGTCCACGCCCATTCCCATCCCGCCGGTCGGCGGCATTCCGTACTCCAGCGCCCGCAGGAAGTCCTCGTCCAGCTGCATGGCCTCCGGATCACCCGCGGCGGCCCGCAACGACTGCGCATGGAGCCGTTCCCGCTGGTCGACGGGGTCGACGAGCTCGGAGTACGCGGTGGCGAGCTCACCGCCGAAGATGAACAGGTCCCATGCTTCCGCGAGCCTCGGATCGTCGCGGTGCCGCCGTGTCAATGGGCGCACACCGATCGGGTAGTCGCGCACGAACGTGGGCTCGACGAGGGTGTGCTCGACGAGCTTCTCGAACAGCTCGAGCGCGATGTCGTCGGCTCCCCACTCGGGCTTGAGGTCCACATCACGATCGGCGGCGAGTGCCCGCAGGTCGATGACGGACGTGTCCGGTCCCACATCCTTACCCACTACTTCGGACAGGGCCCCGAAGAACGTGACCGAACGCCACTCGCCGCCGAGGTCGTGAACGGATCCGTCGGCATGGGTGACCTGCGTGGAACCGAACACGGCGCGAGCGCTCTCTTGCACGAGCTCACGGGTCAGCTCCGCCATCGTGTCGTAGCTTCCGTAGGCCTGGTAGGCCTCCAGCATCGTGAACTCCGGCGAGTGGGAGGAGTCGATGCCCTCGTTGCGGAAGACGCGATTGATCTCGTAGACGCGCTCGATCCCGCCCACGACTGCGCGCTTGAGGAACAGTTCCAGCGCGATGCGCAGGTACAGATCCTGGCCGAGCGCGTTGGCGTGGGTGACGAACGGCCTGGCGCTGGCGCCACCGTGCAGGAGCTGCAGGATCGGGGTCTCGATCTCGACGTAGGCCTGCCGTTCGAGCACCGCGCGCAACGTGCGGACGACGGTGGCGCGCGTGCGCACCATCTCGCGCGCCTGCGGCCGGACGACGAGGTCGACGTAGCGCTGCCGGATGCGGGTCTCCTCCGACAGCTCGTTGTGCGCGGTGGGCAGCGGGCGCAGCGCCTTCGCCGCCATCGTCCACGAGTCCGCCATCACCGACAGCTCGCCGCGGCGGGAGGTGATCACCTCGCCGTGCACGGCCACGAAGTCGCCGATGTCGACGTTCGCCTTCCAGCGCGCCAGCTCCTCCTCGCCCACGACGGCGAGGCTGAGCATGGCCTGCAGCTCGGTGCCGTCGCCCTCGCGGAGCGTGGCGAAGCAGAGCTTGCCGGTGTTGCGCACGAAGATCACCCGACCGGCGACGTCGACGATGTCGCCGGTGGCGGTGTCGGGCGCGAGATCGGGGTGGGCGGCGCGGACCTCGCGCAGGCTGTGCGTGCGGGCGATCTGCACCGGATAAGGCTCGATACCCGATTCGAGCATCGCCGCGCGCTTCTCCCGCCGGATCCGCATCTGCTCGGGCAGTTCGGACTCGGTCGGTTCAGGCGCGTTGCTGTCCACGCTCGAAGGGTAGTAACGCCGTCCCGGCCCCCTCGCACGGGTATTACCTTCGAGGAATGGATGATCGACAGGTGCGCAGCAGGTCGTTCGGCGCCGCGGCGGCGGCGTACGCGACCTACCGGCCCGGCTACCCGGACTCCGCGGTCGACCGGGCGCTCGCCGGTGCCCCCGGGCCGCACGTGCTCGATCTTGCGGCCGGCACCGGCAAGCTCACCTCGTCGCTGGTGGCGCGCCCGGACCTGCGCGTCACTGCCGTGGAGCCGGACCCGGAGATGCTCGCCGAGCTGCGTCGCCTCCTGCCCGACGTCGACTCGCGCCAGGGAACGGCCGAGGAGATCCCGTTGCCCGACGGCTCGGTCGACGCGATCGTCATCGGGCAGGCGTGGCACTGGATGGACCCCGCACGCGCGCTGGACGAGTTCGCCAGGGTGCTCCGGCCGGGCGGGACGCTCGCCGCGCTCTGGAACCGGGACGACGAGAGCGTCGAGTGGGTGGCCGGCGGCAACGCGGTGCTCGGCCTCGGGCCGCGCGGCGACGGCAACCACGGGTTCCCCGCGCATCCCGCGTTCGGCCCCAGCGAGCTGCACACCTTCCGCCACGCGGTCCCGCAGACCATCGACACCATGATCGCGAACCTGTCCACCCACTCGTGGGCGCTCGCGGCCGAGCCCGCCGAGCGCGACGCCGCGCTCGGGCGGCTGCGCGACTACCTCGCGTCCCGGCCCGAGACGGCGAGCGGGACGTTCGAGCAGCCCCTGTGCACCGACGTCCTGCGGGCTCAGAGGTTGCGCAGGTAGGTCAGGCGCAGACCGGCGAGCGTGAGCTCCGGGACGTACTCCGTGATCGTCTCGGAGATGCCGGCCATCAGCGGGGCGAGCCCGCCGGTGCCGATCACGGTGACGGGGCCGGCCTTGCTGCCCAGCTCCGCGACGATCCGCCGCACCAGCCCGTCCACCTGTCCGGCGAAGCCGTAGAGCACCCCGGACTGCAGGCACTCCACGGTGTTCTTGCCGATCACCGACCGCGGCCTGACGAACTCCACGGTGCGCAGGGCTGCCGCGCGGGTCGCCAGCGCGTCCATCGAGATCTCGATGCCGGGAGCCAGCGCACCGCCGAGGAACTCGCCCTTCGCGGAGACGACGTCGATGTTGGTCGAGGTGCCGAAGTCGACGACGACGCACGCCGTGTCGAAGATCGCGTGCGCGGCGAGGGTGTTCATCACGCGGTCGGCGCCGACCTCGCGCGGGTTGTCCACCAGCAGCGGCACCCCGGTGCGCACGCCGGGCCCGACGACGACGTGCGGGTCGTCGCGCCGGTCCAGCATCATCCGCAGCTCGCGCAGCAGGCTCGGCACCGTCGACAGCGCGGCGACCCCGCGGACGTGCGGCGCGTACGTGCCCAGCAGGGCGTCGAACGCGACCTCCAGCTCGTCGGAGGTCATGCGCGGGTCGGTGCGCATCCGCCAGTCCCGCACGACGGGTGGGCGGGGGCCGTCCAGCGATGCGTCGTAGACGCCGAGCGCGATCTGGGTGTTGCCGATGTCGACGCAGAGCAGCACCGGCGGCTACACCAGCGCGCCGGAACGGAGGCCCGACCCGGCCGGGGCGTGCGCGGGGTCGCTGCCCTGCTCGACGATCCGGTTGGCCGCGTCGACGAACACCACCCGCGGCGCGTAGCTCTCCAGCTCCTTCTCGTCGAACTGACCGTAAGCGATGAGGATCACCAGGTCACCGGGGTGGACGAGGTGCGCGGCGGCACCGTTGATGCCGATCACGCCGCTGCCCCGCGGACCCTCGATCACGTACGTCTCCAGGCGCGCGCCGTTCGTGATGTCGACGATCGCCACCTGCTCGCCCTCCAGCAGGCCGGCCGCGTCCATCAGGTCGCGGTCGACGGTCACCGAGCCGACGTAGTGCAGGTCGGCCTGCGTCACCGTCGCGCGGTGGATCTTGGAGGTCATCATCGTGCGCAGCATCGCCGGTCCTCTCAGAGCGCGATCGCGATGTTGTCGATCAGGCGGGTGCCGCCCAGCCGGGCGGCCACGAGCAGCCGGCCCGGCGCGCCGACCCGCGGCGGGCCGAGCTCGGCGTCGGTGAGCTCGAGGTAGTCGACGTCGAGCGCGGGCTCCTGGTCCAGCACCGCGCGCGCGGCGGCGAGCACGGCGTCCGGTCCGTTCGCCGAGACGCCCGCACCGGCCTTCAGGGCGCGGTGCAGCGTCGGGGCCCGCTCACGATCCTGCGGGGACAGGTACGCGTTGCGCGAGGAGAGCGCCAGCCCGTCCGGCTCGCGGACCGTCGGCACGCCCACGACGTGCAGCGGGAAGTCCAGGTCGCGCGCCATCTTCGTCACGAGCACGAGCTGCTGGTAGTCCTTCTCGCCGAAGAACGCGACGTCCGGCCCGACGATGTGGAACAGCTTCGCCACGACCGTCAGCACGCCGGCGAAGTGGCCGGGCCGCACCGCCCCCTCCAGGCGCGCGCCCAGCGGGCCGGCGTGCACCTTCGTCTCGGCGCCCTCGGGGTACATGTCCGCGACCTCGGGCACGAACACCAGCTCGACACCCTCCTCCCGGCAGGCGGCCAGGTCGGCCTCCAGCGGGCGCGGGTAGCGGGCAAGGTCCTCGTTCGGGCCGAACTGCAGCGGGTTCACGAAGATCGACACGACCGGGACGACGGCGCCGGCGGCGCGGCGGGCGTGCCGGATCAGCTCGCGATGACCCTCGTGCAGCGCGCCCATCGTCGGCACGAAGACGACCTTGCGGCCGGCCCCGCGCAGCGTGCGGGTGATCTTGTTGAGCTCCGCGGGTGAGCGGTGGACGGTCAGCTCGCCCGTGGTGTAGCCGCGACGCGTTGTGGTCACTCGTCCTCCAGGATGCTGCGCACGTCCTTCGCGGTGTGGTCGGGCAGCAGGCCGGCCGCCTCCGCCCGGTGCACGGTGCGCTCCGCCAGCGCGCGGTAGGTCCGCGCCAGGTCGGGGTCGGTCTCGGCGAGCACCCGCAGGTGCGTGCGGACGGTGTCGACGTCGCCGCGGGCGACCGGGCCGGTCAGCGCGCGGTCGCCGTGGCGCAGCGCGTTGTCCAGCGCTGCCGACAGCAGCGGGGCCACCAGCCGCTCCGCCGGCGTCACCCCGGCCCGTTCCAGCAGCTCGACGCAGTCGCGCACCAGCGTGACCAGGTGGTTCGCGCCGTGCGCCAGCGCGGCGTGGTAGAGCGGGCGCACGTCCTCGGGGATGCGCACCGGCTCCGCCCCCAGCTCGACGGCGAGCGCCTCGCCGACGCTCCAGCCGACCTCGTCGCCCAGCGCGGCGGTGACGCCGACGCAGCAACCGGCCAGCCGGGCGACGTCCTCCGTGCGGCCGGTGAACGTCATCGCCGGGTGCAGGGCCAGCGGGAGCACCCCGCGCTCCGTCGCCGGGGCCAGCGGCGCCACCCCGGAGGCGCCCGAGGTGTGCACCACGATCTGCCCGGGGCGGAAGCAGTCGGCCGCCGCCAGGCCCGTCACCAGGCCGGGGAGCACGTCGTCCGGCACGGCGAGCAGCACCAGGTCGGCGGCGGACGCCACCTCGTCAGGTGGCAGCAGCGGTACGTCCGGCAGGAGCACCTCGGCGCGGCGCACGGACTCGCGGGAGACCCCGGACGCACCGGTCACGTGGTGGCCGGCGGCCGCCCAGGCCGCGCCCAGAACCGCCCCGACCCGGCCGGCGGACACGATGCCCACCCCGAGGCGGGCAGGTCGGCCTGCAGCCATGCGCGTACTCCTTCGTTCCAGTCCCGCAGCTCGGGTACCGGACGATGCCGCACCTCCGTCGGTACGGCGAGCACAGGCTAGACGCGCGTGTCGCGGCGTGGCGACAGTGCGTGACGTCCTTCACGACGTCACACACCGAGTGGGGACCTCACACAGGTTGCAGCATGTGCGAGGTCCGCACTGGATGTGTGAGGTCGCTCAGCGGGGGCCGTGCGGCCAGCTCTGGGGCGGCAGGTTGGGCGGAAGCGGGCCGTAGTGCTGACGCTGGCCGCGGGCCGGACCGGGCGGGGGCGGCGTCCACTGCTGCTGCGAACCTGGCCGGGCGCCGCTGCGCGGGCCCCCGTGCCGCAGCGCGACGGTGAGCGCCTGCGGGTGCCCGACGGCCGCCAGCCGCGCCGACAGCAGCTCGGCCAGCGCCTCCTCGTGCCACAGCGCGCCCAGCTTGCCCGCCGAGCCCCGGTTCATCCGGGCCCGCAGGAACGCCATCTCCGTGACGGCCGCCTGGTAGCGCGCCACCGCCTTCTCCACGTTGCGCCCGGACTGGCGGCGCACCGCGGTCCGCCAGTTGCGCCGCCCCGCCAGGCTCGACAGCAGCGTGATCTCGCTCGGCGAGATCCACCCCGCCTGGGCGAACCCGGGTAGCTGCTCGACGACGGTGCGCTGCTCCCGGCGACGCTGCCACACGGCCAGCACGATCAGGCCGATGAACACCGGCAGCATGACGAACCCGTACACGCCGATGAACCCGCCGCCGCCCCCGAGCGTGCCGGACGCGTTCCACAGCCCGTGCAGGAGCACCGCCGCGACGTACCCGACGGGCAGCGCCAACCAGGACGCCGATCCCCGGCGGCCGGCGGCGACGATGCCCGCGGCGATGCCCGTCATCGACGTGAACAGCGGGTGCGCGAACGGGGAGAACACGCAGCGCAGGATGACGACGGTGAGGGTGGCCGGCCCCTGCGCGTCCTCGCCGAAGGTGCGGCCGATGTAGAGGATGTTCTCGGTGAACGCGAACCCGGCCGCGGTGATGCCGGCGTAGACGATCCCGTCGGTGATGCCGTCGAACTCGCGCCGCTTGAACAGCAGCAGCCCGACGACGAACGCGCCCTTGACCGCCTCCTCGACGATCGGCGCGACCACCGAGACCGTGATCAACGAGCCGGACTCGGCGCCCAGCCGCGCGTCGAGCAGCACGCCGGCGACGGAGTTGAGCACGATCGCGATGCAGGCCGCGACGCCGGCGCCCCACACGAAGCCGGACAGCAGCAGGTGCGGCGGTTCCGGCTCCCACCGGTCGATCCACAGGAACGCCGCCACCACGGGCCCGACGGGCAGCAGCGCGAGCAGTGCCCCCAGCAGCACGCCGCCGGGGCCCACCTCGGCCTGCACGATGCCGATCGCGACGAGCACGAAGAACGCGAGCACGACCAGCACCACGACCGGCCCGAGCACGAACCGGCGCTGCCGGGTCTGCGTCGGCATCTGCTGCGTGTACCGGGTGAAGCCGGTCATGACCTGCGCCATGTCGCGAAAGCCTACGGGGCGGGGTCGGGGCCGTCGGCAGGATCGTCCGGGGCGCGCAGGCAGTGCTCCAGCCACAGCGCGGCACCGACGAGCGCCAGCGCGCAGACCAGGCCGACGGCCGCCGATGCGGTGTCGTCGGCGGCGGCGGTGATGTCCGCGGCCCGCGGCGCCGTGTACGACAGCAGGCCCAGCCAGCAGCCGGCCAGCACCGCACCCGCGACCGACGACGCCTTCGCCACCAGCACCGCCCTGGCCGCCACCAGTGGCTGGACGGGGCGGGTACCCGGCTCGTGGCGGATGCGCGCCCGGAACAGGTACCCGGCGACGGCCTCGGCGACCGCGAGCACCCCGAACGTCGCGCCGGCGAGCAGCGGGAACGCGGGCAGCGAGCCGTAGGTCAGGCGGACGAGCAGGTTCGCGAGCAGCCCGACGACGAGCCCGATCGCGAGCAGATCCCGGGGCTTGGTGGGGGTCACGGCCGCCCCCCGTTGCGTTGATCATGGGCAAAACGTCGCTCAGGAAGATCCACTGGCCACGTTTTGCCCATGATCAACGCCACCTTCCGCGTCACACCAGCACCACGGGCGTGCGGCGCATGCCGGCTTCCGCGTCCGGGCCGAGCGCGGCCAGCAGGTCGGCGACGCGGCCGTGGCCGGGCAGCGCCGCCTCCGGGTCGACGTCGAGCCAGGGCCGCAGCACCGTCGCCCGGTCGGGGGTGCCCGGGTGCGGGAGCAGCAGCTCGGGGTCGTCGCTGGTGACGCCCTCGACGTGCACGACGTCGACGTCCAACGTCCGCGGCCCCCAACGCACCTCGCGCACCCGCCCGGACGCGTTCTCCAGCGCCTGACCGCGGCGCAGCCAGCCCCACGCGTCCGTGCCCGGGTCCGCGACGACGAGGACGGCGTTGAGGAAGTCCGGCTGCTCCACGCCACCCCAGGCCGCGGTCTCGTACACCGGCGAGGCGGCCACGAGCACGTCGGCGAAGCCCGCGACGGCGGCCCGCAGGTGCGCCTCCCGGTCGCCCAGGTTCGAGCCGAGCGAGAGCACCGCGCGGGTCATGCCCGACTCCGGTGCACGACCACGGCGACGTCGGCGAACTGCAGCGGGATCGGCGCGCTCGGCTTGTGCAGGGTGACCTCGACCGCCGCGACCCGCTGATCGGTGAGCACCTCGTCGGCGATCGCGCCCGCGACCGTCTCGATGAGGTCTCGCGGCTCGCCGGCGACGACGGCCGCCACGCGTTCGGCGAGCTCGCCGTAGTGCAGCGTCTGCGCCAGGTCGTCCGACGCCGCGGCCGGGGCGAGGTCGAGCCACGCCGTCACGTCGACGACGAAGTCCTGCCCGTCGCGGCGTTCGAAGTCGAACACGCCGTGGTGGCCGCGGACGGTGAGACCGCGCAGCTCGATGCGGTCGCTCACCGTGCGCCGTCCCACGCGGCCGCGACGGCGACGGCGTCGAGGGACTCGGCGACGTCGTGCACCCGCACCCCCCACGCACCGGCGTGGGCGGCCAGGCCGCTGATCACCGCGGTGGCGAGGCCACGACCCTCCATCGGCCGCTGGGTGCCGTCGGGGGCGGCCAGCAGCTCCCCGAGGAACCGCTTGCGCGAGGCCCCCACCAGCACCGGCAGGCCCAGGTCGGTGAACCGGTGCAGCCCGCGCAGCAGCGCCCAGTTGTGCTCGCCGTGCTTGGCGAAGCCGAGCCCGGGGTCGATCACCAGCGCCGCCGGGTCGACGCCCGCGGCCACCGCGGCGTCGATGCGCTGCCGCAGCTCGGCCCGCACCTCCTCGACGACGTCGACGTACTCCGCCCGCTCGCCCATCGTGGCGCTCGGGCCGCGGCCGTGCATCAGCACCCACGGCACCCCGAGCGCCGCCACCGTCTTGGCCATCGCGGGATCGGCCAACCCGGCGGACACGTCGTTGACCAGCACCGCACCCGCCTCGACGGCCGCCTCGGCCACCGAAGCCCGGGTGGTGTCGATGCTGACCTGCACACCCTCCGCGGCGAGGTCCGCGACGACGGGCAGCACCCGCGCCGCCTCCACCTCGAGGTCGACCCGGCCAGCACCGGGCCGCGTCGACTCCCCGCCGACGTCGACCAGGTCGGCACCCGCCGCGTGCATGCGCACGCCGTGCGCGACCGCGGCGTCGTGGTCGAAGAAGAGACCACCGTCGGAGAAGGAGTCGGGGGTGACGTTGAGGATCCCCATCACGACGCACCGCCCGGGCCGGGGCAGTGGCATCAACTGCCCCTGATCAGCGCGAGCGCCTCGGCGCGCGACGACGGGGAGGTCTGGAAGAGCCCCCGCACCGCCGACGTGGTGGTGGTGGAGCCGGGCTTGCGGATGCCCCGCATGCCCATGCACAGGTGCTCCGCCTCCATCACGACGATGACGCCGCGCGGGTCGAGCTTGCGCACCAGCGCGTCGGCGACCTGGCCGGTGAGCCGCTCCTGCACCTGCGGCCGACGCGCGTACAGATCGACCACCCGCGCGATCTTCGACAGCCCGGTGACCCTGCCCTCGGTGTTGGGGATGTACCCGACGTGCGCGTGTCCGTGGAACGGCACCAGGTGGTGCTCGCACGTCGAGAACATGGGGATGTCGCGCACCATGATCAGTTCCTGGTGCTGCTCGTCGAACGTCTTCTCCAGCACGGTGTCGGGCTCGGTGTAGAGCCCGGCGAAGATCTCCTCGTACGCGCGCGCGACCCGCGCCGGGGTGTCGCGCAGCCCCTCGCGATCAGGGTCCTCCCCGATCGCGATCAGCAGCTCCCGGACGGCGGCCTCGGCGCGTGGCCGGTCGACCCCCTGTGTGGTCTCGCTCAGCGCCTGCCGCCCTCGTCGGGCCCCGTTCCGCTGCCGTTGGTGTCGCGGCGCTCGGACTCGGGACGACCCGGGGCCGCCCACGGCGAGCCCGGACCGGTGACGGGCTGCGGCTCGGCCGGCGCCGGTGGCGCGACCTGCCCGCCCGGCTGCTGCCACTGGCGCTCCGCCGGCGGCCAGGTCTGCCCCGACGGCGTCGTGGCGGGCCGCCAGTCCGGTGGGGCACCGTAGTTGTGCGGGACGGCGCTGGGCCGCGGATCGGGCGCGGGCGCGCGCCCGTTCGGGCCCGGGACCGGCACCGCGCCGTTGCCACCGGGGTACGACCCGACGGGCGTGGGCTCGGGCTTGGCCTCGAGCTGCGGCGGCCACGGCTCGCCGCGCTCCTTCGCCAGCTCGGCCGGCGACTGGATCGGCGGCTTGTCGGACGGGGTGCGACCACCGAAGTCGTTGAACGCGGTGATGCGCGGGCGCTTCTCCACCGAGCCGAAGATGCGCTCGAGGTCCTTGCGGGTGAGCGTCTCCTTCTCCAGGAGCTCGAACACCAGCTCGTCGAGCACGTCGCGGTAGGTCCTGAGGATCTCCCACGCCTCGGTGTGCGCGGCCTCGATCAGCGCGCGCACCTCCTCGTCGATCTCGTGGGCGACCTCGAGCGAGTAGTCGGCCTGCTTGCCCATCGAGCGACCGAGGAACGGGTCGCCCTGCTCGCTGCCGTACCGGACGGCGCCGAGCCGGGCGCTCATGCCGTACTCGGTGACCATGGCGCGGGCGATCTTGGTGGCCTGGTCGATGTCGGACGACGCGCCGGTGGTGGGCTCGTGGAAGACCAGCTCCTCCGCGGAACGACCGCCCATCGCGAACACCAGGCGACCGATCATCTCGGAGCGGGTCATGAGGCCCTTGTCGTCCTCGGGGACGACGAGCGCGTGGCCGCCGGTGCGGCCGCGGGGCAGGATCGTGAGCTTGTAGACCGGCTCCAGGTCGGGCATCGCCCACGCGGCGAGCGCGTGCCCGCCCTCGTGGTACGCGGTGATCTTCCGCTCCTGCTCGGAGATGATCTTGCCCTTGCGCCGCGGGCCGCCGACCACGCGGTCGACCGACTCCTCCAGCGCGGCGGCCGTGATCAGCGAGCCGTTCTCGCGCGCGGTGAGCAGGGCGGCCTCGTTGATGACGTTGGCCAGGTCGGCGCCGGACATCCCGACGGTGCGCTTGGCCAGCCCGTCGAAGTCGACGTCGCCGGCGAACGGCTTGCCCTTCGAGTGGACGGCGAGCACGGCCTTGCGACCGGCCAGGTCGGGCGCGCTGACCGGGATCTGCCGGTCGAACCGGCCGGGCCGCAGCAGCGCCGGGTCGAGGATGTCGGGCCGGTTCGTGGCCGCGATCAGGATGATGCCGCCGCGCGCGTCGAACCCGTCCATCTCGACGAGCAGCTGGTTCAGCGTCTGCTCGCGCTCGTCGTGGCCGCCGCCCAGGCCGGCACCGCGCTGGCGGCCGACCGCGTCGATCTCGTCGACGAAGATGATGCACGGGCTGTTCTGCTTGGCCTGCTCGAACAGGTCGCGGACACGGCTCGCACCGACACCGACGAACATCTCGACGAAGTCGGAGCCGGAGATCGTGTAGAACGGCACGCCCGCCTCGCCCGCGACCGCGCGGGCCAGCAGGGTCTTGCCGGTGCCGGGCGGGCCGTAGAGCAGCACGCCCTTCGGGATCTTCGCGCCGAGCGCCTGGTAGCGGCCCGGGTTCTGCAGGAAGTCCTTGATCTCGTACAGCTCTTCGACGGCCTCGTCGGCGCCCGCGACGTCGGCGAAGGTCGTCTTCGGCATGTCCTTGTTGAGCTGCTTCGCCTTGGACTTGCCGAACGACATGACCCGGTTGCCGCCCTGGGCGTTGTTCATCATCCAGAACAGGATGAGCAGCACCACGCCGAGCGGGATCAGGTAGATCAACATCGTGACCAGGAACGAGTCCTGGCGCACGGCAGTGTTGAACTCCGGCTTGTTCGGGGCGTTCTGCAGGCTCTGCACGATCTGGCCACCGGTCTGCGCCGGGTACTGGCTGATGATCTTGTCGGAGCCGTTGTACGGGGAGGTGAGGTCGAGCCGGAGCCGCTGCTCACGGTCCTCGACCAACGCCTTCGACACCTTGCCCTGGTCGATCTGCTGCAGGGCGACCGACGTGGGCACCGGGGTGTAGCCGCGGGTGTCGTCGAAGAGCACGCTGAACGTGAAGTAGACCAGGATCGCGGCGAGGATCCAGACCAGTGGGTTGCGGAGAATGCGCTTGCGGTCCATGCGGCAGCGGCCGAGTGGCCTTCACCCTCCCTGGCTGATCTCTCATACGGCGCGGAACGGCGCAAATGGACCGACCCTGAGTTCGCCAGGATAGCGGGCCGCTGGTAGTGCTGCGTCGCCGCTCCGTGCGGGCGTCGGTGGCCCACGGTGCGTGTGCTGTCAACGGCCGGGGCGCGGCCCGTGTTCCCCTTGCGGCATTAACCACAATGGAGGCATATCCGTAGGTCCGCACGGTCGTTGGTACCCCAGTCGGGCCAGCGGGGGCCTGGGCATGGCGGAGGGGTGCACTGATGGCGTTCGGCACGCGCGGATTGGCTGCAGCAGCGACAGCGATCGGGGTGATCACCCTCAGCGCGGTCGCGGCGCCGATGGCGGCGGCAGCTCCCGTCGCGCCCACGGCGCCGGCGGCGAACGCCCCGATCCGGCCTGGCGTGAACACCACCACCGCCGGTGGCGGCACCTGCACCAGCAACTTCATCTTCACCAGCGGTGACACCACCTACCTCGGGCAGGCTGCGCACTGCGCCGGCACCGGCGACGCCACCCAGACCAACGGCTGCTCCGCCGGCACCGGCGGGATCGGCACCCCCGTCACGATCGACGCCGCCGACGGCACCAAGCGCGCCGGCAAGCTCGCCTACAGCTCGTGGGTCACGATGCAGAGCCGCGGCGAGACCGACCCCGACACCTGCGCCTTCAACGACTTCGCGCTGGTGGAGATCGCCGCAGCGGACGCCGACGACGTCAGCTCGAGCGTGCCGTTCTTCGGTGGGCCCACGGGCCTGCGCGACGCCGGGCTGCCCCTCGGCGAGCAGGTCTACAGCTACGGCAACTCGCCGCTGCGCCTCGGCATCGAGCTGCTCAGCCCGAAGGTCGGGGTGTCCGCGGGCGACGAGGGCAAGGGCCGCGCCCACACCGTCTACACGCTGACCCCGGGCGTCCCCGGTGACTCCGGCAGCGCGTTCCTCGACAGCAAGGGCCGCGCGTTCGGCGTGCTGTCCACGCTGAACCTGGCGCCGCTGCCCGCGAGCAACGGGGTGGCCGACCTCGCCAAGGCCCTCGCGTACGCCAACGAGCACGGCGACATCGGTCACATCCAGCTGGTGCCCGGCTCGCAGCCGTTCACGGCCACCCCGGTCGGGGTGCCGGCGATGGCGCTGGCGGCGCCGGCGGGCCCTGCCCTCGGCAGCTGAGTACCTACCGGTACACGGACGGGTCGAGCGTGCCGATGAACGGCAGGTCGCGGTAGCGCTCGGCGTAGTCCAGCCCGTACCCGACGACGAACTCGTTGGGGATGTCGAAGCCCACGTACTTGACGGGCACGTCGACCTTCACCGCTTCCGGCTTGCGCAGCAGGGCGCACACGTCCAGCGAGGCCGGGCCGCGCGTCTCGAGGTTCTTGAGGAGCCACGACAGCGTCAGGCCCGAGTCGATGATGTCCTCGACGATGAGGACGTGCCGGTCGGCGATGTCGCGGTCGAGGTCCTTCAGGATCCGCACGACGCCCGACGACGACGTCGACGAGCCGTACGAGCTGACCGCCATGAACTCCAGCTGCACCGGCAGCGGCAGCGCCCGCGCGAAGTCGGTCATGAACATGACCGCGCCCTTGAGGACCCCGACGAGGAGCAGGTCGGAGCTGGTGCAGCGGTCGGCGTAGTCGGCCGCGACCTGCTGGGCGAGCTCGGCGGTCTTGGCGCGGATCGCCTCCTCGGTGACCAGTTCTGCGGCGATGTCACCGTCGTACACGGGGGCTGTCCCTCCGGGGTCGGGGTGCGGTGGGGCCACCGGCCGGCCAGCCGATGGGGAGCACGTGGAGCCTGCCATGTGCGCGGTGCAGCTCGCAGCCGCCAGGTAGGGCGACGCCGGACGCGTCCCGCTGCCGGGTGACGAGCCGGTCCGCGGCGAGCAGGTGTTCTGCCGTGAGCCGGGTGACGCCGCGTTCACCCAGCCAGGTGCGCAGCGCGCGGCGGCGCAGCGCGGGCGCGGCAGCGGCGAGGACGGCGCAGTCCAGCCCGTCGCCGGCGCGGGCGGTGGCGAGGAGGTCGGCGGCCAGGGCGTCGAGCAGGTCGGTGTCCTCGCGGAGCTGGTCGGCGGTGCGGGCCAGCGCCTCGGCGACCCCGCCGGCCAGCACGTCCTCGAGGAGGGGCAGCACCTCGTGGCGCAGCCGGACCCGGGTGAACCGGGGGTCGCTGTTGTGCGGATCACTCCACGGCTCGACGCCGAGCTCGGCGCACGCGGCGACGGTGTCCGCCCGGCGCAGCCGCAGCAACGGACGCAGCCACGGCTCCTGCCAGACGCGCATGCCGGCGAGCGAGCGGGCGCCCGAACCGCGGCCGAGGCCGAGCAGGACGGTCTCGGCCTGGTCGTCGAGGGTGTGCCCGAGCAGCACCGGCGAGTCGGGGTGCGGGCGCGCGGACTCCAGCGCGGCGTAGCGGGCCCGGCGCGCGGCCGCCTCCAGCCCGCCGCTCCCCTCGACGCGGACGGCGTGCACCTCCGCCGGCACGCCCAACCCGGCCAGTCGCTCGACGGTGGCGGCCGCCTGCGCGGCCGATCCGTCCTGCAGCCCGTGGTCGACGACCGCGGCACGCGCGTCGTTCCGGACGGCCCGGACGGCCGCGGCCAGCGCGACCGAGTCCGCACCGCCGGAGCAGGCGACGAGCGGCGGCGCGGCGCGAACGGTCGGCGGCAGGGTGCCCAGCGCGTCGCGGACGGCGCGGGTGACGGCCCGCAGGCTCATGCCATGCCGTGCACTCGGCGCAGCCACGTGCCCGGCTCGGCCAGCTCCGCGCGCGTGGGGAGCGTGTCGGGGGTCTCCCAGACGCGGTTGAAGCCCTCCATGCCGGCGGCCAGCACGACGTGGTCGGTGAACGCCTTCCCCACGGCGTACTGGCGCACCTTCGCCTCCACGCCGAGCAGCGCGCGCAGGAACCGGTCGATGATGCCGCCGCCGCGCCGGCGCTGCGTGAACCGCGCGCGGATCGTGGCGACCGCGGGCACGACGTCGGGGCCGACGGCGTCCATGACGTGGTCGGCGTGCCCCTCCAGCAACGTGGTGACGGCCAGCAGCCGGTCCAGGACCGCCCGCTGCTCAGGGCCCTGCAGCGCCTCGACGACGGCCAGCGAGTCGCCCTTCGCCGCGCGCAGCGCCCTGACCAGCTCGGGCAGCCGTTCCGCGGAGAACGTGCGCTGCGCGTCGGCCAGCGACAGCAGCTTCGCCACCTCGCCGGCGAAGTAGTCCCGCAGCCACGGCACGGCGGTGAACTGCAGGCGGTGCGTGGCCTCGTGCAGGCAGACCCACAGGCCGAAGTCGGCGGCGGGCACGTCGAGCGCCACCCGTGCGGCGTGCACGTTCGGGGCGACGAGCAGCAGCCGGCCGCCCCCGTCCGGCCCGCCGAACGGGTCGTACTGGCCGAGCACCCGGCCACCCAGGTACGCGACCAGGCCGCCGATCTGCAGGCCCGCCGTGCGGCTCGTCACCACGCGGGCGACGTTCGGCACCTCAGGGATGACGGCGGCCGCGGTCAGCGTGGCCATCCCGGCGATCGCAGCGGCCGACCAGTCCTTGCGGTCCACCACGTCCGCCGGCAGCAGCGGCAGCCCGTGACCGAGCCCCGTCACGTCGCGGACGTGGCCCTCGGCGACCGCCGCGTCCGCCCGCAGCCGCCGCACCAGCTCGACCGCCTCGTCCCGGGACGTGTCAGGACCCGGCCCGACGAGCCGACCGGCCGTCCGCCTGGCCAGCTCCCAGTCGACCGGGAGGCCACGGGTGGTGCCGGGGGGCTGCCCGTCGAGGGTGTTGTCGACCGTCACTCCTACACGCTACGTGGCCTGGCCGCGCCCCGCCCGACCCTCACGGTCAGGCAACGGCCCAGCCGGACCCCGCGAGACTCGCCCCGCCGAACGCGGGACTCGCCCGCGGGGGCTATCGGCAGCCGCAGGCCGAGAGGGCGGCGGCGAGGTCGTCCAGCCGTGGGCGGACGGCGGCGGGCGAGCCGCCGTTCGACATGAGCGCGAAGACGAGGAGCCGCCCGTCCTTGTCCGTGACGACGCCGGCGAGCGAGCTGACGTCGGTGAGCGTGCCGGTCTTGGCGCGGACGACACCACGACCGTCGGCGGAGGCGGCGTCGTCGCCGAAGCGGGTGGCGAGCGTGCCGTCGCCGCCGGCGACGGGCAGGCCGGACAGGATCGGCCGGAGGAACTGCACGTCCTGCGGCCCCTTGGCAGGCGTGGCCGCCGCGGTGAGGACGGCGCCGAGCACCCGGGAGGAGACCCGGTCCTTCGTGGAGAGGCCGCTGCCGTCGAACATCTCGGTGCCGGTGGTGTCGATGCCGGCCTGGGCGAGCGCGGCGAGGCTCTCCTTGGCGGCGCCGGCGAAGTCCGCGGTGCCGCCGCGGGCCTTCGCGACCTCGTGGGCGAGCACCTCGGCCAGCACGTTGTCGGACGCGCGCAGCGCGTTCTCCACCAGCTCGCTGACCGGCGCCGACGTCACGGCGCCGAGCACCTTGGCGTTGGGGTTGGCGGTGGTCTCGGCCACCTGCTTCGCGTCGACGCCGAGCAGCTCGGCGAACGCCTGGCCGGCCGCCTTCGCCGGCTCGGCGACGCGTTCGCCGTCCTGGGCGGTGGGGTCGACGCGGCCCCCGTCGAGCATCAGCGGCTCGATGGGAGTGATGTAGCCGCCCTTGATGTCGGCCGGGTCCCAGCCGGGGGCGACGCGGTCGCCGGAGTAGCGGCTGGTGTCGATGAGCACGCGGGTGATCGGCGTCTTGACGGCGGCCTTCACCTTGCGGGCGAGATCGACGAGCCGCGCGGGCTCCGGGTAGACGCCCTCCTTGCCCTCGGGCAGCGCGGTCAGGGTGGGGTCGCCGCCACCGACCAGCACGACGGTGCCCGCGTCCGGGCCGGCCACCACCTTCGTGATGAGCCCGGAGGTGGTGTCGAGGGAGAGCAGCGCGGCGGCCGCGGTGATCAGCTTGCCGGTGGAGCCGGGGACCAGCGACCGCTCGGAGCTGTGGTCCCACAGCACCTCGCCCGTGTTGGCGTCGCGGACGACGCCGGTGACCTTGCCCGGGATGGCGTCGAGCGGCTTCTCCAGCGCGGACGCCAGCGCCGCCGCCGTCGGGACGGGCGCGGTGGCGGCGAGCGGGGCGAGCGCCAGCTGCGGCACGGGCGGCAGCGGCTTGTCCGCGGAACCGTTCAGCTTGGCCAGCACGGCGGGCGCGGCGAGGGCGATCGTGCCGCCGATCGCACCGGCCGCGACCAGCACGACCAGCACGATGGCCAGCCTGCGAAGGCCCCGACCGGGCACCCGCGCCGTGTCGCCGATCTTCCGGCCCAACCCCACGTGTCGCCTCCGCCTCGCAGCCGGTGCCCGTCGCGTCGGCCCGGTAGCCCAGAATAGGGGTAGGCGCCGGAGCCGGTCGCTGCGACCGGTGCCCGGGCGCATGCATGCCGTCACCGACAAAGCAGGAGAGCCGTAGCCGTGGACTTCGACGTCTTGATCGAGATTCCCAAGGGGGGGCGCAACAAGTACGAGGTGGACCACAAGACGGGGCGCATCCGGCTCGACCGGACCCTCTTCACCGCCACCCAGTACCCCGCCGACTACGGGTTCATCGAGGACTCCCTCGGTGAGGACGGGGACCCGCTCGACGCGCTCGTGCTGGTCCAGGAGCCGACGTTCCCCGGCTGCCTGATCCGTTCGCGCGCCATCGGCATGTTCCGCATGAAGGACGAGAAGGGCGGCGACGACAAGGTCCTCTGCGTCCCCAGCGACGACCCGCGCCAGGAGCACCTGCGCGACATCCACCACCTGCCCGAGTTCGACCGCGCCGAGATCCAGCACTTCTTCGAGATCTACAAGACGCTGGAGCCGGGCAAGAGCGTGGAGGGCGCCACCTGGGTGGGCCGCGCCGACGCCGAGCGGGAGATCCGCGCGTCGTGGAAGCGGGCGAAGGACGCGGCCGCGGCGGAGGGCGAGGCGGAGGGCGAGGCGGGCCACTGACCGCCGCGGACCTCAGCGGTCGGCGGTGTCCAGGCCCAGGAGCTGCTGGACCTGGGCCTGGCTGAGGCCCTGGGCCATCAGCTCCTCCACGGCGGCGGCGAGCGCTGCCTCCTTCTCCGTGACGTCGCGGCGCGCGGCCCGCAGCGCGTCGCGGGCCCGTTCGGCGTCGCCGACCACGGCGAGCGCCCGCTCGGGGTCGGGCAGCAGCATGGCGAGCAGCCGGTCCCGGACGTCGGGGACGGGCTCGGCGCGGTCCAGGACAGCCACGCGCACCGGCTCGGCGGCCCCGCGCGGGCGCGCGGGCTGCGCGGCCTCCGCCGGCACCGCGATCGGGGTCGCGGTCGCGTCGACGGTCTCGACGGGGCTCGCTGGAGCCTCGGCGGCGCGCTCGTCGGCGGCGCGGGCGTCGACGCCCGACTGGCTGCGCAGCGGCACCTCCTTCATCGCGAGCACCGCGACCAGCGCGAGCACCAGCACCGCGGCCGCACTGAGGAACACCACGCCGAGCGAGCCGGCGAAGCCCTCGAGCACCGGTCGGGCCAGCACCGGATCGGCGTGGCTGAGGAACGACGAGTCGTCCAGTGCCGGCGCGCCGCCGCGGGCGTCGAGGATCGGGGCGTTGGCAGGGTTCGCGAGCACCGCCGGATCGGCCAGCCGGGCCCGGAACGCCGGGTCGCCTGCCGCCGCGCGGAAGGCGTCGGCGACGCGCTGGCCGACGGTGCTGAACAGCAGCGTCAGGAAGACCGCCGTGCCGACGGTGCCGCCCATCTGCCGGAAGAACGTGGCGGAGGCGGTGGCCACGCCCATGTCGCGCGGCGGCATCGCGTTCTGCAGGGCGAGCACGAGCGGCTGCATGATGCCGCCCAGGCCCCAGCCGACCAGCACCATGACGAGCGCGACCTGCCAGTACGGCGTGTCGACGCCGATCCGGGAGAGCAGCGCGATCCCGACGATCATCAGGGTGACGCCGAGGACCGGCCAGACCTTGTAGCGCCCGGTCCGCGAGATCATCCGGCCGGAGGTGATCGACATGCTCATGATGCCGAGCACCAGCGGCAGCGACTGCAGCCCGGCCTCGGTCGGCGTGGCCCCCTTGACGATCTGCAGGTAGAGCGGCAGCAGCGCGATGGCACCGAACATGCCCATACCGGTGATGAAGCCGGCGAACGTGCCCCACGCGAACACACCGGTGCGGAAGAACCGCAGCGGGAGCAGCGCGTCGTCGCCCATCAGGCGCTCCACCAGCAGGAACGCGAGGATGCCGAGCGCGCCGACGCCGTAGCAGGCCAGCGCGAGCTGCGACGTCCAGCCCCAGGTGCGGCCCTGCTCGGCGACGATCAGCAGCGGCACCAGCCCGACGACGAGCGCGAGCGCGCCGAACCAGTCGATGCGCCGCACGCGCTTGGTGTGCGGGACGTTGAGCACCTTGGTGACGACGACCAGTGCGATCAGCCCGAGCGGCACGTTCAGCAGGAAGACCCAGCGCCAGCCGGTGATGCCGAGGATCTCCGGGGTGCCGGCGAACAGCCCGCCGAGCAGCGGCCCGGCCACGCTCGACGTGCCGAACACGGCGACGAAGTAGCCCTGGTAGCGGGCGCGCTCGCGAGGCGCGACGATGTCGCCGACGATCGTCAGCGCGAGCGAGAACAGCCCGCCGGCGCCGAGGCCCTGCAGCCCGCGGAACACCGCCAGCTCGTACATCGACCCGGCGAACGAGCAGGCAACGGAGCCGAGCACGAAGATCGAGATGGCGGTGAGGAACAGCGGCTTGCGACCGAAGAGGTCGGAGAGCTTGCCGTACAGCGGCGTGGTGATCGTCGCCGTGATCAGGTAGGCGGTGGTGGCCCAGGCCTGCAGGGACAGGCCGTGCAGGTCGTCGGCGATGGTGCGGATCGCGGTGGAGACGATCGTCTGGTCCAGCGCGGCGAGGAACATGCCGATCATCAGGCCGGCGAAGATCGTGAGGATCTGCCGGTGGCTGAGCGACGGGGTCGGCGCCGGGGCGGTCATGCGTGTGCTCCTCGGGACTTGTACTCCTCGAAGTCGGTCACGAACCGCCCCAGCAGCTCGGCGAGTGCGGTGCGGTCCGCGGGGCTCCAGCTCGCGAGCAGCTGCGCGATCGACGCGGTGCGGCGGGCGCGGTTGGTCTCCAGCACGCGGCGGCCCTCCTCCGTGGCGGCCAGGCGGCTGGCGCGGCCGTCGTCGGGATCGGCGGTGCGCTCGACGTAGCCGAGCTTGACGAGGTGACCGACCTGGCGGCTGATCGTCGACGGGTCGGAGTGGACGGCGTCGGCGAGCGCGCCGGCGCGCTGCGGCCCGTCCTTCACGAGGTGGACGAGCAGCAGGTACGTGGCCCGCTCGATGGCATCGGGTCCGTGCGGCTGGGCCTGGACGCGCTCCACGAGGCGGACCAGGCGGATCAGGTGGGAACCGACCGCCTCTGCGACGGCGAGTTCGGCCGGATCAGGCACGGGCCCCTCTTATGTGCGGCATACAACAACTTGTACCCCGCAAGCATGCATCGACGAGCGCCGGTCGGCAACCAGGATCCCCCGGAGGAGGTGACGCCCTCAGGCGAGCAGTTCGCGCCCCGCCGGCGTCAGCACCGCCGGTACCAGCGGCAACGACGGATCCGGCGCGACCAGCAGACCGGCCCGCACCAGGCGGTGCGCGGCGGCCGTGTCGGCGCAGAGCAGGCCGTCGACGAGCAGGACCGGCTCGCAGCCGGTGCCGAGCTGGCAACGGCCGTCGGCGACCGCGCGCAGCAACGCGCGATCGCGGCCGGTCAGCGTGAAGGTGTCCATGGCTGCCATGGTTCGACCGAACTCCTCAGGTCACCGTTCGCGTCCCGATGGAGAAGTCGTACCGAAGTCGACAGATGTTTCGGCGCCCGACAGGCACACGTCGCCGAACGGACCCGATCAGGCGACCTTCTCGAAGAGCGCCGCCAGACCCTGACCGCCGCCGATGCACATGGTCTCCAGCCCGTAGCGGGCGTCGCGGCGCACCATCTCCCTGGCCATGGTGGCCAGGATGCGGGCGCCGGTGGCGCCCACGGGGTGGCCGAGCGAGATGCCCGAGCCGTTGACGTTGAGCCGCTCGAAGTCGGCGTCGACGAACTTCCACTCGCGCGTGCAGGCCAGCGCCTGCGCCGCGAACGCCTCGTTCAGCTCGATCAGGTCGACGTCGGCGAGCGTCACCGACGCCGCACCCAGCGCCTTCGCCACGGCCGGCACGGGACCGATGCCCATGGTGGCCGGCGGCACCCCGGCCACCGCCCACGACACCAGCCGCACCAGCGGCCGCAGGCCCAGCTCCTGCGCCTTCTCCGCGCTCGTCACGACGCAGACGGCGGCGCCGTCGTTCTGCCCGCTCGCGTTGCCCGCGGTGACCGTCGCCTCCGGGTCGTCGCGGCCGAGGATCGGGCGCAGCGCGGCGAGCTTCTCCACCGACGAGTCGGGGCGGATGTGCTCGTCGTGCTCGACGACGGTGTCGGCCTTACGACCCTTCACCGTGATCGGCACTATCTCGTCGGCGAACCGGCCGGAGGCCTGGGCTGCGGCTGCGCGCTGGTGCGAGCGCACCGCGAACTCGTCCTGCTCCTCCCGCGGGATGCGGTACTCGCGGCGCACGTTCTCCGCGGTCTCCAGCATCCCGCCGGGCACCGGGAAGTTCTTGCCGCCCGCGGTGCTGCGGCCGCGGGCGAGCGCGTCGTGGAGCATGACGCCGGGCCCGGCCTTGGCGCCCCAGCGCATCGACGTCGAGTAGAACGGCGCGTTCGACATCGACTCGGCGCCGCCGGCCAGCACGACCTCGGCCGCGCCGGTCTGCACGGCCATCGCCGCGTTCAGCACGGCCTGCAGCCCCGAGCCGCAGCGGCGGTCGAGCTGCGAGCCGGGCACGGTGACGGGCAGGCCCGCGTCCAGCGCCGCGACGCGGCCGATAGCCGGCGCCTCGGACGTCGGGTAGCAGTGCCCGAGCATGAGGTCGTCGATCACGTCGCCGGACAGGCCGGTGCGCGCGATCACCTCCCGCACGACGGCCGCGGCGAGCTCGTGCGCCGGCACGTCCCGCAGGGAACCCCCGAAGCCACCGACCGGGGTCCGTATCGGCTCACAGATCACCGCGTCACGCATGTCGCCTCCGTAACCCTCAGAAGTACTGGCGGCCGAGCCACTCCGCGACCAGTGCCGGTCGCTCGGAGCCCTCGATCTCGACCGTCACGTTGTTGACGACCTGCAGCCCGCCACCCGCTTCGGTCACGTCGCCCAGCGCCACGACGGCGCGGATCTTGCTGCCGACGGGAACCGGTGAGGTGAAGCGGACCTTGTTGAGGCCGTAGTTGACCCCCATCTTGACGCCCTCGACCCGGTAGACGCCCTTGATGAGGGCCGGCAGCAGCGACAGCGTCAGGAAGCCGTGCGCGATCGTCGTGCCGAAGGGGCCTGCGGCCGCCTTCTCCTTGTCGACGTGGATCCACTGGTGGTCGTCGGTGGCATCGGCGAACAGGTCGATCTGCCCCTGCTCGACGGTGATCCACTCGCTGGCCCCCACCTCGGTGCCGGCCGCTGCTCGTAGTTCGTCTGCTCCGTTGAAGACGCGCATGTCACTCCTGACGGTCGCTGGGTGCGCTTTCCACTGTCACACGCTTGCTCGGTTCAGCCCTCGGTGATCTGCAGCACCAGCTTGCCGGTGTTGGCGCCGCGGAACAGCATCCGGAACGTCTCCGGGAACGCGGTGAGGTCGCCCTCGACGACGTGCTCGCGGCTGACCAGCCGGCCGTCGGCGATCCATCCGGCCATCTCCGCCGCGGCTGCGGGGAACCGCGCCGCGTAGTCGAACACGAGGAAGCCCTCCATGCGCGCTCTCGCCGCGATCAGGTTGAGGTAGTTGGCCGGCCCGGTGGGGCGGCCCTCCGCGTTGTACTGGCTGATCCCGCCGCAGATCGGCACCCTCGCACCGCGGCGCAGGCGGGCCAGCGCAGCGTCGAGGATCTCGCCGCCGACGTTGTCGAAGTAGACGTCGATGCCGTCGGGGCAGGCCTCGCGCAGCGCCCGGCTCACCTTCTCGGCCTTGTAGTCGATCGCGACGTCGAACCCGAGCTCCTCGGTGAGCCACGCGCACTTCTCCGGGCCGCCCGCGATGCCGATCGCCCGGCCACCCTTGATCTTCGCCAGCTGCCCGACGACGCTGCCGACCGCGCCCGCGGCACCGGACACCACGACCGTCTCGCCGTCCGCCATCGCACCGACGTCGAACAGGCCGAAGTAGGCGGTCATGCCGGTCATGCCGAGCGCACCGAGGTGCGTGGTGAGCGGGGCGAGCCCGGTGTCGACGCGGGTGACGCCGCGCCCGTCGCTGACCGCGAACTCCTGCGCCCCGAACGTGCCCGTGACGTGCGTCCCCTCGGGGAAGTCCTGGTGCCTGGACGCGACGACCCGGCCCGCGCCCAGCGCCCGCATGACCTCGCCGATGCCGACGGGTGGCAGGTAGCTGGGCCGGTCGTCGAGCCAGCCGCGCATGGCCGGGTCCAGCGACAGGTGCGAGATCGCCACGACGAACTCGCCGTCGCCGGGCTCCGGCACGTCCTCGGTCGTGAACTGCCAGATCTCGTCGGCCGGCTCGCCGGTCGGACGCTGCGCGAGCCGCAGCTGGCGGTTGCTCTGCTCGGTCATCCGCTGATACCCCATGTTCCGGTCCAGGTCTCGCCGGGCGCGAGAGTGATCAGCCCGGCGCCGGAGTTGAGCGCGTCGGGCGGGCAGGTCATCGGCTCGATCGCGACCGCGCGACCGCGGCCGGGGAACTCCGGCGGCGTGAACACCTGCACGTAGCCGAACGCCAGGTCCGCCCACACCTCCACGTGCCCGTCCGGGCCGTCGAGGCGGTGCCGCACCTTGTCGTCGCCGGCGGCCGGCGCGCACCCGCCGTACGCGTGGTCGACGACGAGCCCTGCCATCGGCTTCCCGCGCAGGTCCACGTCGGGGTGCTCGTCCAGCGGCGTCGCGGGGCCGGTCGGGATGCCGCCGTCGAGCGGCAGCACCGAGGTGGCGGAGATCGTGATCGTGCAGTCGTCGGTGGCGCTGGACCCGGCCCGCACGTACGGGTGGGCGCCGACCCCGAACGGGACGGCGGCCGCGCCGACGTTGATCACGGTGTGGGTCACGGTCAGGCCCGCGTCGGACACGGCGTACCGGATGCTCGTCGCCAGCGGGACCGGCCAACCCGGCTGCGGCGCGACCGTCGCGTGCAGGGTGATCGCATCCGTCGAGCGCTCCCCGACGCGGTAGAGGGTGAAGCGCAGCAGCCCGTGGATGGCGTTGCCGGCGTCGGGCTCGGTGAGGGCCAGCTGCTGGCCGGCGCCGTTCCACGTCCAGCGACCGCGGGCGACGCGGTTGGGCCACGGCACGAGCACCGTGCCGGCGCCCTTCGGCGGCCGGTCCTGCTCGTCGAACGTCTCCACGAGCGGCCGCGATCCGACGACGAGCGAGCGCAGGCCCGCCCCCACCTCGGTGACGACGGCCCTCGTGGCCCCGGAGACGATCTCGAACTGCTCGCCCGTCGCGGGCATCGGGGTGCGCACGGCCGGAGCCTACGTCCCCGTCACGGGGGTAGGCCGGTGCGGCGGGCGAGCAACGGGAGGAACTCCGTCACGGCCTCGCCCGCCTGCGCCCACGTGTGGCCGCCCGGCCGTTCGGACAGGGTCACATCCATCCCGGCGGCGCGAGTGGCGGCGGCCACCTGCTCGGCCTGCGGGCGGTACACCGGGTCGTCGGCGCCGACGAGCAGCAGGCCGGCGCTGCCCGGGTACCGGCGCGCGGCCAGCTGCGGCAGCGGGTTCACGGCGCGGAACGCCGCCTCGTCACCGCCGAAGGTGGCCGCGACGGTGCGGGCGTGGTCGCCCAGCGTCGGCTCGGCCTGCCCGGAGACGTCGAGGAACGTCGGGTAGACGTCCGGGCGCCGGACCGCGAGCTGCAACGCGCAGGTGCCGCCGAAGGAGAACCCGCCCACCGCCCGGCCCGGCCCGACCTGCAGGTGGCTGCCGATCCACGCCGGCACGTCGACGGTCAGGTAGGTCTCGGCGCGCCCGAGCCGCGAGTCCATGCACAGCGGGTTGGCCAGCGACGCACCCGTCGCGTCCGGTACGACGACGACGGGGGCGAGACCGGCGTGCGCGGCCGCCCACTGGTCGAGCACCTGCGCGAGCCGCCCGGCGAGCAGCCAGTCGTCGGGGCCGCCGGGCTGGCCCGGCACCAGCACGAGCACGGGCAGGAGCGGCCGGCTGCTCGCCAGGTAGGCGGGCGGCAGGTAGACCCAGGCCGGGCGGGCGGCGAACCCGGACGCGACGCCCGGCACGTCGACCCGGGCGATGCGACCGGTGCGCGGCATGTCCGGCGGCGGCACCCAGCCCGCCACCGCGGCAGGGGGCTCGGTCCGCGGCACGCTGTCGAACGGCACCTCGTTCGCGGCGGGCAGGCCGAGCACCCCGGCCAGGGTGGTGCGGTAGCCGTAGAACGCGTTGACCTTCATCGCGCACATGCCCACCACGAGCAGCGCCCCGACCAGGGCGATCACGACGTGCCGGCGGTCGACGAGCCGGCCGACCGCGGCCGCCACCGCCGCGACCCCGATGGCGATCCAGACCAGCACCCGCGGCGGCAGCGCGTCGGGGAACAGCGGCACGACCGCGAGCGCCACCGCGGTCAGGACCGCACCCAGCACGCCGACGCCGACGCTGATCGGCACCGTGCGCGTCCACCAGCGGCGGTCCCGCCGGGCGAGCAGCACGAGCCCGCCGATCGCCCCGGCCACCGCGATGGCGGTGGGCAGCGGGCCGGCGATCAGCGGCGCGTCGAGCACCGGCGCGAGCAGCGCGACTCCCTCCGTGACGGTCGTCGCGACGCGGGCGCAGGACCGGTCGGCTCGCCTACCGTGTGATGGCGTGCCCACATCTCGCCGGCTGCGCGCCGTGATAACCAACGACGACGGTATCGAATCACCCGGGTTGTGGGCGCTCGCCACGGCCGCCCGCGAGGCCGGGTTCGAGGTGACGGTCGCGGCGCCGCACGTCGACACGAGCGGTGCCGGTGGCTCCGTCCTCGCCGTCCGCGACGACGACGGGCACGTGCGCGTGCACCGGCGCGACCGCGACGGCATCACCGGCTACGCCGTGGAGGGCCACCCGGCGTTCATCGCGCTCTCCGTGGCCCGCGGCTGGCTCGACGCGCCGGACGTGCTGCTGTCGGGCATCAACCTCGGCCAGAACACCGGCCGCGCCATCCTGCACTCGGGCACGGTCGGCGCCGCGCTCGCCGCGGGGCTGCAGGGCATCCGGGCGCTGGCCGTCTCGCAGGGCATCGGCTGGCCACCCAACCCGAACCCGCGGTGGGACAGCTCCACCAGCCTCCTGCCGGGCGTGCTGGACACCCTGCTGGCCGCGCCCGAGGGCACCGTCCTCTCGCTGAACGTGCCCGACCTCCCCGTCGACGAGCTGGGCCCGCTGCGCGAGGCGGAGCTCGCGCCTGCGGGCACGGTGCAGGTCCGGGTCACCGAGGGCGAGGGACGGCTGCGCACGGAGTACCTGGGCTCGGGTCAGGAACCCGGCCCGGAGTCCGACGTCGCCCTGCTGGCGGCCGGCCACCCCACCGTCACCAGCCTCACCTCGGTGGAGGCGATCACCGGCCTGCTGGCGGGCTCCACCTGACGATCAATGGGCGTCCTTGCCGGTGAGCTCCAGCTCCAGCCGGTCGGCGAACTCGACGACGAGCCGGAACGGCTTCTCGAACCCGTCCAGCTCGGTGTCGCCGAGCGGGATGGAGTGGCGGAAGAGCACCAGGTCACCCTCGGCGATCACGCCACCGACGATCGATTCGCCCGCCCGCTTCAGCAGGACGGCGAGATCCAGCTCGTCCAGCTGCCCGATCGGCGAGGTGATCTGGGCCCACGGATGACCGTCCTCGCCGGTGACCGACAGGACCTTGACGATCTGGGTGCGCTCACCGGTGGTGGGCAGGTTGAACCACAGCTCACCGTCCTGCTGGCGCATGATCTCGTAGCGGACCCGCACATAGGTCACCAGATCGTCCCAGCCGGCCACGCTGCCTCCAGAGTTCGCGGATCCCGGACCGGACCGTACCGCTTGTGCCCGATTCGTCGAGCCTGCGGTTCGATCTCCGACATGGCGCACTTGCGGGGGATGTACGAGGACTTCGCGGGCCATCGGGTGCCGGACGATCTCGAGGTGGCGAGCGCGCTGCGGTCGGCGATGGTCGTGGTCGACACCAACGTCCTGCTCGACCTCTACCGCTTCAGCGACGCCACCCGCGAGGCGATGCTGAAGGTGCTCTCCCGGCTGGGTGGTCGGCTGTTCGTGCCGCACCAGGTGATGCGGGAGTTCTGGCGCAACCGGCTCGACGTGGTGAGCGGTCGCGGCCGGGCCGCCGAGGAGACGTTGGAACGGATCGACCTGCACCTGGGCGCGACCGCGACGACCGTCCGGGCCTGGGCGACCCCGGCGGGGGTGGCCGGACCCGTCCGGGACGAGCTGCTGGGACGGATCGCCGCGGTGCAGCAGGACCTGCGCGACGCGGTGACGGAGCAGCGGCCGGTGCCGGTGGACCCGCGTGGCGTCGCGGACCCGGTGCTGGACCGTCTGGAACGGCTGCTGGCCGGCCGGGTGGGCCCGGCGCAGGACGCCGCCGAGTGGGCGGACGCGATCGCCACGGGCCAGGACCGGATCGAGCGGCGGGTCCCGCCCGGCTACCTGGACGCCGAGAAGAGCGGGACCCCGGAGGGCGGCACCGGCGACTACCTGATGTGGAGCCAGTCGATCGCCGAGGTGGCCCGCCGCGGCACCGATGGCCTCGTGCTCGTGACCGGTGACGGCAAGCCGGACTGGTGGGTGCGCCGCGGGCCGGTGTTCGTGGGACCGCGCCCGGAGCTGTCGGACGAGCTGTGGACGGAGTGCGGCGCCGGGCTCACGCTGCTGCGGCCCGTCGACCTGCTGCGGCACGCCGGCGAGCTGGGCGTGCCGGTCACGGACGCGTCGATCGCGGAGGCGGGTCGGGTCTGGGCCCGCTCGCCGTGGACGGCCGACGGGATCGCCCTGTTGCTCGCGCGCTGCGCCGCGGAGGGCCTTCCGCACGCTGACGTGATCCGAGCGGCGGTCGCCCAGGGCGGGTTCGTCGAGCACGCCGTGCCGGATCCGGCGGCGTACGTCCGGCCGGTGGACCGGATCACCACGGACCTGCAGGTGGCCGGCCTGGTCGCCGCGGACGTCGCGCCGGCGTTGACCCCGGCGCGCGCCGCCGCGCCGGGGTTCCGGGTGGCCTACGAGTTCACAGCCCCAGCTGGCGCGCGATGAGCATGCGCTGCACCTCGGACGTGCCCTCGCCGATCTCGAGGATCTTCGCGTCGCGGTAGAAGCGGGCGACGGGGTACTCGTTCATGAAGCCGTAGCCGCCGAAGATCTGGGTGGCGTCGCGGGCGTTGTCCATCGCCGCGTTGGACGCGACGAGCTTCGCGATCGCCGCCTCCTTCTTGAACGGCTCGCCGCGCAGCATCTTGGCCGCGGCCGCGTAGTAGGCCAGGCGCGCGGTGTGGGCGCGCACCTCCATGTCGGCGATCTTGAACTGGATCGCCTGGTAGCGGCCGATGGCCTGGCCGAACGCCTCGCGCTCGCGGGCGTAGCGCAGCGACTCGTCGACGCAGCCCTGCGCGAGCCCGACCGACAGCGCGGCGATGGCGACGCGACCCTCGTCGAGGATCGAGAGGAACTGGGCGTAGCCGCGGCCGCGCTCGCCGACGAGGTTCGCCTCCGGCACGCGGCAGTCGTCGAAGAACAGCTCGCGGGTGTCGGACGCCGACCAGCCGACCTTCGAGTACTTCTCCGAGAACGTGAACCCGGGCGTGCCGGCAGGGATCAGGATCGCCGAGATCTCCTTGCGGCCGTCGCTCAGCCCGGTGACGGCGGTGACCGTGACCAGCGACGTGATGTCGGTGCCGGAGTTCGTGATGAACGCCTTGCTGCCGTTGACGACCCACTCGCCGTCGTCGACGCGGGCGGTGGTGCGGGTGGCGCCGGCGTCGGAGCCGCCGCCGGCCTCGGTGAGCCCGAACGCGCCGAGCTTGCGGCCCGCGGCGAGGTCGGGCAGCCACTGCTGCTTCTGCTCCTCGGTGCCGAACCGGTAGATCGGCATCTCGCCCAGCGAGACCCCGGCCTCCAGGGTGATCGCCACGGACGAGTCGACGCGGGCCAGCTCCTCCAGCGCCAGGCAGAGGGCGAAGTAGTCGCCGCCCATGCCGCCGTACTCCTCGGCGACGGGCAGGCCGAACAGGCCCATCTCGCCCATCTTCGCGACGATCTCGTACGGGAACTCGCCGCGCTCGTACAGGTCGCCGATGACAGGGGCGACCTCCTTGCGCGCGAAGTCCTCGACGGTGGCGCGCAGCGCCGCGTGCTCCTCGCTCAGTTCGAGGTCCATCTCAGTTCTCCGCTTCGACGATCATCAGGGTGGCGCCGCGGGCCACGGTGGCCCCGGCGCGGGCGCGCAGCTCGCGGACGATGCCGTCCACGGGCGCGGTGAGGGCGTGCTCCATCTTCATGGCCTCGACAACGGCGACGCGTTGACCTGCGGTGACGCGCTCGCCGTCGGTCACGTCGACGATCGTGACGGTGCCGGGCATGGGTGAGGTGACGGGTCCCCCGTCGCTTGCGTGGGCAGCCGCGGCGACGTCGGCCGTCTCCTGCTCGCGCACGGCCCACGCCTGCCCGTCGCGGCCGATCCACAGCGTCGGACCGTCCTCGGCGACCATGTAGTGCCGTGTCGTATCCGCGACGGTGACGGCCATCCTGTCGCCGATGCGACGTGCGCGCATCGGCATCGCCGGGCTGTCGCCGACCGCGACCTCGGCATCCGCCGCCCGGCCGCGGACCTTGACCGTGACCGGCTCGTCGACGGTGAGCCGGAACGCGGTCCACGCCGGCCCACCCACCCGCCAGGCGCCCGGCACGTCGAACGGGTCGACGACCGGGCCCGTGGGCTCGAGGGCGAGCAGGCGGTGGGCAGCAGCCGCGGAGAGCACGTCCTCGGGCAGCTCCGCGGCCACCCAGTCGTCGACCCTGCGGCCGACGAGTCCTGTGTCGAGCCGACCGGCGACGACGTCGGGGGCGGCGAGCATCGTGCGCAGGAACCCGATGTTGGTGCCGAGGCCGAGCAGCACGGTGTCGCGCAGGGCGGCGTCGAGGCGACGCAGGGCCTCGGCGCGGTCGCGGCCGTGCGCGATGACCTTGGCGAGCATCGGGTCGTAGTCGCTGCCGACCGTGCCGCCCGCGACGATGCCGGCGTCGACGCGCACGGTGCGCGGGAGGTCGAGCGCGAGGATGCGTCCACCCGTCGGGAGAAAACCGGCGGCCGGGTCCTCGGCGTAGACGCGGACCTCGATCGCGTGGCCATGCGGCTCCAGCACCGCGGGCCACGGCGCTTCCTCCCCGGCCGCCACCCGCAGCTGCAGCTCGACGAGGTCGACCCCGTACACCTCCTCGGTGACCGGGTGCTCCACCTGCAGGCGGGTGTTCATCTCCATGAAGAAGAACTCGTCCGGCCGGTCGGCGCCCACGATGAACTCGACCGTGCCGGCGCCCGCGTAGCCCACCGACTTCGCCGCCTCGACGGCCGCAGCGCCCATCGCCTCCCGCTGCTCGGGCGTGAGCAGCGGCGACGGCGCCTCCTCGACGATCTTCTGGTGACGCCGCTGCAGCGAGCACTCGCGCTCGCCGAGGTGCACGGCGTTACCGTGCGTGTCGGCGAGCACCTGGATCTCGATGTGCCGCGGGGTGGTGACCAGCCGCTCGACGAGCAGCGTGTCGTCGCCGAACGAGCTCTTCGCCTCGCGGCGGGCGGTGGCGATGGCGGCGTCGAGGTCCTCGGCGCGGTGCACCTCGTGCATGCCCTTCCCGCCGCCGCCCGCGCTGGGCTTGAGAAGCACCGGGAAGCCGATGTCGGCGACGGCCGCGGCCAGCTCCGCGTCGGACAGGCCGGCGCCGTCGGAACCGGGGACGACCGGCACGCCGGCCTTCGCGACGGTCTGCTTGGCGCGGATCTTGTCGCCCATCGCCTCGATGGCCGAAGCGGGCGGGCCGACGAACACGACGCCCGCGTCGGCGCAGGCCGCGGCGAACGCCGTGTTCTCCGACAGGAAGCCATAACCCGGGTGGATCGCCTCGGCTCCGGTGGCGCGGGCGGCGTCCAGCACGTCGTCGATGGAGAGGTAGCTGCCGATCCGCACGGCGACGTCGGCGGCGGTGACGTGCGGCGCGGCCGCGTCGGGATCGGTGTAGACGGTGACGGAACGGATCCCGAGGTCCCGCAGCGTGCGGACGACCCGCACGGCGATCTCACCCCGGTTGGCGACGAGCACGGTGGTGAACATGTGCCTCACATCCGGAAGACGCCGAAGGCCGGGTCGGCCACGGGCGCGTTGGCTGCGGCGGACAGGGCCAGGCCGAGGACGGTGCGGGTGTCCTTGGGGTCGATGACGCCGTCGTCCCAGATCCGAGCGGTGGAGTAGTACGGGTGGCCCTGGCGCTCGTACTGGGCGCGGATCGCGTCCGGGTTCGCACCGCTGCCGACCGTGCCCAGGACCGTCGCGGCCTGCTCGCCGCCCATCACCGAGATGCGGGCGTTGGGCCACATGAACAGGAACCGCGGCGAGTACGCGCGGCCGCACATCGAGTAGTTCCCGGCGCCGAACGAGCCGCCGATGATCACCGTGAACTTGGGCACCCGCGTGGACGCGACCGCGGTGACCATCTTCGCGCCGTTCTTCGCGATGCCACCGGCCTCGTACTCGCGGCCGACCATGAAGCCGGAGATGTTCTGCAGGAACACCAGCGGGACGCCGCGCTGGTCGCACAGCTCGACGAAGTGGGCGCCCTTCTGCGCCGACTCGGAGAACAGGATCCCGTTGTTCGCCACGATCCCGACGGGGTGCCCGTGCAGCCGCGCGAAGCCAGTGACGAGCGTGGTGCCGTACTCCGCCTTGAACTCGTGGAACCGCGAGCCGTCGACGATGCGCGCGATCACCTCGCGCACGTCGTACGGGGTGCGCGAGTCGGTGGGCACCACGCCGTACAGCTCGTCGGGATCGACGACGGGCTCCTCCGTCGGCACCACGTCCCACGGCCGCGGCGCGCGCGGCCCGAGCGTCGCGACGATCGAGCGGACGATCGCGAGCGCGTGCGTGTCGTTCTCGGCGAGGTGGTCGGTGACGCCGGAGACCTTGGAGTGCAGGTCGCCCCCGCCCAGCTCCTCAGCGGTGACGACCTCGCCGGTGGCGGCCTTCACCAGCGGCGGGCCGCCCAGGAAGATCGTGCCCTGGTTGCGGACGATCACGGCCTCGTCGCTCATCGCCGGCACGTACGCGCCGCCGGCGGTGCACGAGCCGAGCACCGCGGCGATCTGCGGGATGCCGAGCCCGGACATCGTGGCCTGGTTGTAGAAGATCCGGCCGAAGTGCTCGCGGTCGGGGAAGACGTTGTCCTGCTCGGGCAGGTAGGCGCCGCCGGAGTCGACGAGGTAGATGCAGGGCAGCCGGTTCTGCAGCGCCACCTCCTGCGCGCGCAGGTGCTTCTTGACCGTCATCGGGTAGTAGGTGCCGCCCTTGACGGTGGCGTCGTTGGCGACGACAACGCACTCCCGGCCGCTGATCCGGCCGACGCCGGTGATCATCCCGGCACCCGGGGCATCGCCGTCGTACATGCCATGGGCGGCGAGCGGGGACAGCTCGAGGAACGGCGACGACGGGTCGAGCAGCGTGTCGACGCGCTCGCGCGGGAGCAGCTTGCCGCGCTCGACGTGCCGGGCGCGGGCGCGCTCGGAACCACCGCGGGCGGCGGTGGCGAGCTGCGCGCGCAGGTCGGCGACGAGCGCGCGGTGGGCCTCGTCGTGCTCCGGCGACGGCGCCGCGGAGACGGCGAGCGGCGGTGCGGCCGTGGTGGCAACCATGCCGACAGGTTAACGCCCATTAACGTGACGTTCCAACCCCCATCTGGTGTGATGCGGTGAATGTTCGTTAACATCGAGCGGTGACCGGCCGGCGTGAGCAGATCCTCGGCGGCGCCGCGCAGCTGTTCGCCAAGCACGGCTATCACGGCGTGAGCATCGCCGACCTCGGCGCCGCCGTCGGCATCAGCGGGCCCGCGCTCTACCGGCACTTCCCCGGCAAGGAGGCGCTGCTGGAGGAGATGCTCGTCGGCATCAGCGAGTACCTGCTGCAGGGCGGGCAGGCGCTCGCCGACACCGTCGACGACCCGGAGGAGCGCCTCCGCGCGCTCGTCGCCTTCCACGCCGACTTCGCCACCCGCGAGCCCGAGCTGATCGTCGTGCAGGACCGCGACCTCGCCAACCTCGCCGCCGGGCCGCGCGCCAAGGTCCGCAAGCTGCAGCGCACCTACGTCGAGATCTGGGTGGACGCGCTGCGCAGCACGCGCCCCGAGCTCGACGACGCGCAGCGCCGCGTCGTCGCGCACGGCACGTTCGGCCTGCTCAACTCCACCCCGCACGCCGGGCGCGGCCGCGACGCCGCGGAACTCCTGCAGCGCATGGCGCTCGCCGCGCTTCGCCCGTAGGGTCACGCGGTGATCGACATCGCGTCCTGCCCCCTCGTCGACGACGCGGTGGCGGTGGCCGCCGGCGCCGCCCGGTCCGGCGGGTCCGTGCTGCTCGGCATCGACCGCACCAGCATCGACGTCGCCTTCAAGGACGCGCAGGTCGACATGACGACGTCGGCGGACCGCGCCTCGCAGGCCGCGATCGTCGCGGACCTGCGCGCCACGTTCCCCGACCACGTGATCGTCGGAGAGGAGGGCGCCGAGCCCGGCGCCGACGACGCGCACGTCTGGTACGTCGACGGGCTGGACGGCACCAGCAACTACGCCCACGGCATCCCGTGGTACGCGGTGTCGGTGGCGCTGCGCTGCCGCGAGCACGGCGCCGACGAGGTCGTGGCGGGCGCGGTGTTCGACCCGGTGCACGACCAGCTGTTCTGCGCCGGCCGCGGGCTCGGCGCCACCGGCAACGGCGAGCCGCTGGCCGGCTCGGCGGTCGCACCGCTGCGCGCGGCCGTCGTCGTCACGCAGATCCAGTCGGCCGATCCGGCGCGGATCAGCCGGCACGCCGGCACCGTCGAGCGGCTGCTCACGACCGCGGGCAGCGTCCGCAGCCTGGGCGCCCCCGCACTGGTGATGGCGCACATCGCGGCCGGACATCTGGGCGCGTACGTCGAGCGCGAGCTGGCGGCGTGGGACGTCAGCGCCGGCCAGCTGCTGGTCGAGGAGGCGGGCGGCCGCGTGACCGACCTGACGGGGGCACGGGTCGCGACCGCCGCCGTCACCGACGTCGTGGCCAGCAACGGAGCGATCCACGACGAGCTGCTCGACGCGCTACGCGGGACGTAGGCGCTCGCCCGTCCGGTACAGCTCCACGAGCAGCGGGCGCAGGGCGCGTCCGGTGTCGGTGAGCTCGTAGACGACGCGGGTGGGGAAACCGGCGCGCTCGTGACGGGCGACCAGGCCGCGCTCACGCAGCGCGGTCAGCCGCTCCACCAGCACCTTGTCGGAGAGCTCCGGCAGGCCGCGGCGCAGCTCGCCGTAGCCGAGCGGGCCGGCCATGAGGTCGCGCAGCAGGAGCGTGGTCCAGCGGCCGGCGATCGCGGCCAGCGCGACCTCGACCGGGCAGTCCGGCTCGGGACGGCGGGTGGCGCCGGCCGGGGTGGGCACCAGCACCGGTTCGGCGCTCACCGTTCGGTGAGCCACGGACCGGTGCGCTTCGGTGGCGGCATGACCCATCCGCCCACCATGCCCGAACTCCTGCCGCACGCGTTCGCCGCCGCGTTCACGAGCGGTGACCCCGTCGAGGCGTTCTACGAGCCGGACGCGGTGTTCGTCGACCGCTCCGGCACCGCGCTCACCGGCGCCGCCCGGGTTACCGCCAACACCGCGTTCCAGGCACTCGGCCAGCCGCTCGACGTGACACCGCGGCACGTGTTCACCGCGGGCGACGTCGCGTTGCTGGTGGTCGACTGGACGATCGGGGAGATCACCGGCACCGCGACGGACGTGGCCCGCCGCGGTACCGACGGCAGGTGGCGCTACGTCGTCGACAACCCGTTCGGCACCGCTACCGGCGCCGGGTGATCGCCACGCCGACGAGGCAGACCGCGCCGCCGACGATCGCGAGCAACGGCGGGAACTCACCCAGCACGATCGCCGACATCACCACCGCGACGGGCGGCACCACGTAGGTGCTCACACCGAGCCGGCCGGCGTCCATGCGCGCCAGCGCGTACGCCCAGGTGCTGAACGCGAGCGCGGTGGGCACCAGCCCCAGGTAGACGACGCCGAGCGTGGCCGCCGCCGGAGCCGTCGCCACGGTGTCGACCAGCGACGGCGCGAATGGCAGGCAGGCGACGGCACCGATCGCGCACGCCGTGAACGTCACCTGCAGGCCGGGCAGGCGGCGCAGCAGCGGCTTCTGCGAGAGCACCCCGATCGCGTAGGTGACGGCGGCGGCGAGGCAGAGCAGGACGCCGAGCAGGTCGGCGGTGCCGTCCGCGGTGGCCGCCCCGACGAGCACGGCCCCGGAGAACGCCACCAGCGCGCCGACGATCAGCCAGCGCGGGAACCCCTCGCCCAGCAGCAGCCCGGCGAACAGGGCGATCAGCACCGGGCCGACGTTCACCAGCATCGCGGTCGTCCCGGCGTCGACGCGGGTCTCCGCGTCGTTGAGCGCGAGGTTGTACACGGCGAACCAGGAGAGGCCGCACAGCGCGAGGAACCCCCACTCGCGCGCGGTCGGCGCGACCCAGCGCCGCCGGCTGACCAGCATCAACCCGCCCAGCGCCACGACGCCGACCAGCAGCCGGCCCAGCGAGAGCGCCCCCGGCCCGTACGTCGCGCCGACCGCGCGGATGCCGACGAACGCCGACGCCCAGGCCAGCACGGTGAAGCCGACGGCGGCGAAGGTCAGCCAGCCGGAGCGGGTGGCGGGGGGAGCGATGGTCACCCACCGACGTTATGCGTCCGAGCCCTCCCGAGGAGAGCGGTTTCCGGCCATCGCTGCCCCAGAAACCGCCACCGTGAGGTGCTCCCGCCCGAGAGCGTGGAGGACGTCGGCCGCGTCGAGCAGCGCACCCGGGGCGAGCACCCCGACCGCGCTGGCGCGGCCGTCGAGGATGCGCGCGACCGCCTCCACCACGATCGGTGCGGTCACGGCGTAGATGTCCTGCCCCGACGCGGTGACGCGGCGCTCGCCATCCGCGGTGCGGGCCACGACGTCGACGACGAACCGCTGGGCCGACCGGCCGTCCGCGTCGACGGCCTCGGGGGTGGGGGTGTCGGGGTCGCGCAGGTCCCGCAGCGCCGTGGCGGCGAAGAGCGAGCGGATCGTCGTCGCCTGCAGGTGCGACGCCATGGTGATGATCTCGGAGAAGGGCAGGTCGACGACCTCCTGCTCGTCGAACGGCGTGGGGAACGACCACGTCGTGGGCGGCGCGGCGACCAGCGGGGCGAGGCGGCCGTCCGTGACGACCAGCCGGGTCGCGGTGTTGCGCCGGCCCGTCAGTCGGGTGCCCTCCGTCGGCCACCACCGGTCGAGCGCGATCGCGACGGTGATCTCCTCGGCCGTGGTGCGGCCGTCCAGCGCGGCCGTCGCGAGCAGATCGGCCAGCCCGCCGAAGAACGCCATCGCCGGCACGACGGCGACGCCGGCTGCGCGGGCGTCCGCGGCGAGCTCGCGGTGCAGCGCGGCGGCGGCACCCTGCTCGGCGGAGACGTCGAGGTAGTGGACGCCGGCCCGGACGGCGGCGGTGGCCACCGGGGCAGCCGTGTCGAGGAACGGTCCGGCGGTGTTGATCACCGCGGCGCCGTCGAGGGCGGCGGCCAGCGCCGCGGGATCGTCGATCGCGGCCGGGCGCTGGTCGAGGCCCGGGAACCGGCTGCCCAGCTCGGCCAGCCTGTCCGCGTCGCGGCCGGACAGGACCGGTTCCAGACCACGCCGCAGCAGCTCTGCGGTGACGAACTGCCCGGTGTGTCCGTATGCGCCGTAGACGACTACTCGTTGCATGTCTCCATGGTCATCGGCCCTCCGCGACACCACGAGCGTCCGATCCGACCTCCTGCGTACAGTTTCCGACATGCACAAGGTCGTGATCGCGGTGCACGAGCACACGATGCTGCTCGAGCTGGCCATCGCGGCGGAGGTGTTCGGCGTGGACCGCTCCGACCTCGCCGCGAACGCCGAGTGGTACGAGCTCACGGCCTGGACCCCCGACGGAGCGCCGGCGCGCTGGCTGCCCGACGTCGCCCCGTGCGCGCTCGCCGACCTGCCCGCCGCCGACACGGTCATCGTCCCGTCGACGGACGACCCCGACGCGTCGTCGGACCCGGCGCTGCTGGCCGCCCTGCGCGCCGCCCACGACCGGGGCGCCCGCATCGCCGGGCTCTGCACCGGCGCGTTCGTGCTCGCCGCCGCCGGCCTGCTGGACGGGCGCGCCGCGGCCACCCACTGGATGCACGCCGACGACCTGGCCCGGCGCTACCCGCGCGTCGAGGTGCGCCCGGACGTCCTGTACGTCGACGACGGGCAGGTGCTGACCTCGGCGGGCAAGACGGCGGCGCTGGACCTGTGCGTCCACCTCGTCCGCCGCGACCACGGCGCGGCGACGGCGAACGGGTTGATCCGGCGGCTCGTCGGGCCCGGGTTCCGGCCGGGCGGGCAGGCGCAGTTCATCGCACCGCCGAGCGCGCCGCGGGTGGCCGACGGGCTGGCGCTGGCGCTGGACTGGGCCCGCGGCCGCCTCGACCGCCCGCTGACCGTGGAGGACCTCGCGCGGCGGGCCGGGCTGAGCAGCCGCCAGCTCGCGCGGCGCATGCAGGCCGAGGTCGGGGCGCGTCCCTTCGACTGGCTGCACCGCGAGCGGGTCGCGCTGGCGCAGGAGCTGCTGGAGTGCAGCGACGCGAGCGTCGAGCAGGTCGCAGCGCGCAGCGGCCTCGGCACGGCGACCACCTTGCGCCGGCACTTCCAGCGCGCGGTCGGCGTCAGCCCGACGACCTACCGCGCCACCTTCGGCCGCTCTGGAGGGTCTCTTACGCCGATCGCTCGGTGACCGCCCGCCGGGGCGCCCGGGGTCGGCTCGCCGGGATCACCGGGGTGGCCATGCGCGTCGGCTGGGTGCGCCCGCGGAGGGTGACGGCGTCGCCCAGTTCCCAGCGCCGGGCCTCCGTCGCGGACGCGAGCTCGACGGCGGCGGCAGCGGCCACCACGCGACCGTCGGTGGTCTTGGCGACGTCGGTGAGCCGGGCGGCCTCGTTCACCGGGTCCCCGATCACGGTGTACTCGTAGCGGCGCACGTCGCCGACGTTGCCAGCCACGACCTCGCCTGCCGACACGCCGATGCCCAGCCCCACCTCGGGGACGCGCTCGGCCAGCCGGGCGGCCAGGTTGCGCGCGGCGGCCAGCGCGGAGCCGGCCGGGTCGGCCAGCGGTGCCGGCGCGCCGAACACGGCGAGCGCGGCGTCGCCCTCGAACTTGTTGATCCAGCCGCCGTGCTCCTCGACGGTGCCCACCACCACCGCGAAGAAGCGGTTCAGCACCTGGACGACCTCTTCGGGCTCGCGGGACGCGGCCAGACCGGTGGAGCCCACGATGTCGACGAACAGCACGGCGACCTGCCGGCGCTCGCCGCCGAGGCGCACCTCCCCGGCCGCGGCGGCCGCCGCGGCGACCTCGTGGCCGACGTGCCGGCCGAACAGGTCGCGGATGCGTTCGCGCTCGCGCAGCCCCGACATCATCGTGTTGAAGCCCGACTGCAGCTGCCCGACCTCCGTGCCGTCGTAGACGGGCACGGTGACGGTGAGATCCCCCTCCTCGACCTGCGCCATCGCGCGGATGACGCCGTTGACCGGGTCCGCGACCGCGCGCGTCGCGCCGACGGTCACCAGGAACCCGCCACCGATCGCCACCGCGCCCACGGCGATCAACACGATGGCCAGCTGCGTCGTCGTCATGTCGTCGAACAGGAAGACCGCGACCCCGGCGAGGATCAGCCCGAACACCGGCACGGCCGAGCCGAGCGCCCAGAACACGAGCGATCGGGCGACGATGCCGGGCAGCCGGCGCCGGCGCATGGGCACGTCCCGCAGCACCCGCTCCGCGGTGCGCCGCAGCACGCGCTCGGCGAGCAGGTACGTCAGCGCGCAGGTGACGACGCCACCGAGCAGGATCGTCTCGCCGATGCGCAGCGCCAGGCGCGGCGAGTAGGCCAGGTTGAACGACGTGAACAGCACCGCCGCCACGAACCACAGCACCGACTGCACGATCACCAGGCGTAGCGGCCCGTAGAGCACGAACCGGCGCTCGCGGCGGCGCTGCTCCTCGTCGGTGCCGTGCTGCCACAGCTGGAACCGGCGGGCGCCGACGAAGGTGCCCACCGGCAGCGCGACGATCAGGTAGACGGCGAAGAGCAGCATGTTCGTGCCGCGCACGAACTCCGGATCCTCCAGGGGACCTTCCGGGATCACCCACGTCGCGAAGACGAACACGCCGGCGGACCCGAGCAGGTTGGCACCCATGAGCACGACGACCAGCGCGAGGCGGACGCGCAGGTCGATGACCCACCGTCGCTGCTTGCGCTGGAACGCACCCACGCAAGCAGTGTAGGTGGCGCCGCCGGGTGGCCCAGCCCACGTACACCCGTCGGTGGCAGCCGACGTCACACACCGTAGAGCCACGTCACACAGGTTGGGCGGTGTGTGCGGTGGCCGTGCGGTGTGTGACGTCGCCTTACCGGACGGTCGACGCAAGGTGGGGGACCCCCGAGCGCACGTCCAGTGCCCAGCCGTCGCCGAGCCGCTTCGTGCGCAGCTCGACCGTCGACGGCAGGAGCAGCGGCTTGGCGAACTCGACGTCCCAGGTCAGCGCCTCGGGCAGGCGCCCGTCCAGGCTGGCCAGCGCGTGCGCCGCGGTCCACATGCCGTGCGCGATCGCCCGCGGGAACCCGAACGCCTTCGCCGCCAGCGGCGAGAGGTGGATCGGGTTCACGTCACCGCTGACGCCGGCGTAGCGGCGGCCCGTGCCGGCGTCGACGCGCCAGGTCGCGGCGGGCGGGCCGTCGTCGAACGGCTGCGGGCCCGGCTCGTCGGGCTCCTCGTCCGGCGCGCTCGCGCCGCGCGCGAAGTAGGTGCTGCGCCCGTCGAACACCCGCTCGCCGGCCGCGTCGACGGCCGTGACGAGATCCACCTGCGCACCCTTGGGGTGGCTGCGCAGCCGCTCGGCGTGCACGGAGATCGCGAGCGTCTCCGCCGCGTCGACGGGCCGGTGCGCGGTGATGCGGTTGCGCACGTGCACCAGCCCCGGCAGCGCGAACGGGAAGGATCGGCTCGCCATGAGCTCGACCTGCTGCGCGAAGCCCAGGACGTGCAGGTACGGGACGGGCAGGGTGTCGCCGAAGCGGAACCCGCACACCCTGTCGTAGGCGGCGAGGTGGGCCCGGTCGATCGCGACGCTGCGGCGCAGCACGGTGTCCGGCAGCGTCGACGAGCGCGGGCCGACCGCGGTGGCGACGGCCTTGGCGTAGAGCAGCCCCAGCGACATCAGGCCCCCAGCAGGCTCTGCCCGCACACGCGGACGGTCTGACCGGTGACCCCGCCGTTCTCCGCGCGGGCGAGCCAGCCGATCGTCTCGGCGACGTCGACGGGCAGCCCGCCCTGGCGCAGCGAGTTGATCCGGCGGCCGGCCTCACGGGTGCCGAGCGGCATCTTCGCGGTCATCTCGGTCTCGATGAACCCGGGCGCAACGGCGTTGATCGTCACCCCGCGCTCGGCCAGCTGCGGCGCGAGCGCCCGGACCATCCCGATCACGCCTGCCTTGCTGGCCGCGTAGTTGGTCTGGCCGCGGTTTCCGGCGATGCCGCTGGTGGAGGCCACGCAGACGATGCGACCGGTGCTCGACAACACGTCGCCGAGTGCGGCGTTGATCGCGAGCTGGGCGCGCAGGTTCACCGCGAGCACCGCGTTCCAGCGGTCGGCGTCCATGTTGGCGAGCAGCTTGTCGCGTGTGATGCCAGCGTTGTGCACGACGACGTCGACGCGGCCGTAGCGCTCCTTCAGGTGCGTGACCAGCCGCTGCGGTGCGTCGGGTGCGGTGATGTCGAGCTGCAGCGCGGTGCCGCCGATGCGGTTGGCGACCTTCGCGAGTGCCTCGCCGGCGGCCGGGACGTCGATGGCGACGACGGTGGCGCCGTCGCGCGCCAGCGTCTCCGCGACGGCCGCGCCGATGCCGCGGGCAGCCCCGGTGACGGCCGCGATCCGCCCGGCGAGCGGCTTGTCGACCAGCGCCGGATCGTCCACCGGTGCGGGATCGACCGGCTCACCCACGGGCTGCGTCACGTGCACGACCTGCCCGTCGACGTAGGCGGAGCGGCCGGACAGGAAG
The DNA here is from genome assembly GCF_050936315.1 of Pseudonocardia sp. CA-107938. NCBI lineage: Bacteria > Bacillati > Actinomycetota > Actinomycetes > Pseudonocardiales > Pseudonocardiaceae > Pseudonocardia > Pseudonocardia sp. CA-107938. The sequence continues at coordinate 1,195,920 of NZ_JBNJNA010000001.1, forward strand.
AACCGCACGGACGGATCGAGCGCGGCCGGGTCGGTGTGCGGCGCAGTGACCAGCAGGTTCGCCGTCGCACCCGCGCGCAGCTCCTTGCCGATCGAACGGATCAGCCCGTCGAAGGCATGCGCGACGGCAGCCGCCTCGGGATCGGTGTCGTCGGGCTCGGGCGCGATCAGCAGCACCCGTCCGCACGGCTGCAGCCGGCGCATCGTCGGGGTCAGGAACTGCTGCACCTCGGCCAGCTCGTCGATCGTGCGGACGGCGGACGCGTCGAGCACGACCGCCGCGAGCTTGCCCTCGTCCCCGGCGTCGGCGATGCCGGCGGCCTTGAGCAGCGCGCGGACCGGCTCCGCGAACCGGCCCGCGCCGACCGCGCCGACGAGCGCGGGCCCGTCGAGCAGCGGCGCACCGGGCTCGTGCCTGCGCAGCACCGGGATGCGCGGCACGCCGAGCTGCTGCACCAGCCCGAACTGGCTGATGTCACGCAGGAGGTCGTTCGACATCTCAGGCCCCTTCCAGCAGCGCGACGACGCCCTGACCGCCGGCCGCGCAGATCGAGACGAGCCCCTTCGAACCCTTCCCCTTCTCGTGCAGCAGCTTCGCCAGCGTCGCGACGATCCGCCCGCCGGTGGCCGCGAACGGGTGCCCCGTCGCCAGCGACGAGCCGGTCACGTTGAGCTTGGCCCGGTCGATCGGGCCGAGCGGGGTGTCGAGGCCGAGGCGCTCCTTGGCGAACGCCGGGTCCTCCCACGCCTTCAAGGTGACCAGCACCGTCGAGGCGAAAGCCTCGTGGATCTCGAAGAAGTCGATGTCGGCGAAGGTCAGGCCGTTGCGCTCCAGGAGCTTCGGCATCGCGAAGATCGGCGCGGTGAGCAGGCCGTCCTTCCCGTGGACGAAGTCGACCGCCGCCGTCTGGGCGTCGACGAAGTGCGCGAGCACCGGCAGGCGGTGCTCCTGCGCCCACTCGTCCGAGCCGAACAGCACCGTGGACGCGCCGTCGGTGAGCGGCGTCGAGTTGCCCGCCGTCATCGTGGCGCCGGGACCGGAACCGAAGACCGGCTTCAGCTTGGCCAGCCTCTCCACCGACGAGTCGGCGCGCAGGTTGCCGTCGCGCGAGACGCCGAGGAACGGGGTGACCAGGTCGTCGAAGAAGCCGCGGTCGTAGGCGGCGGCGAGGTTGCGGTGGCTGGCCACCGCGAGCTCGTCCTGCGCCTCGCGGGGGATCTCCCACTCCTGCGCGGTGATCGCCATGTGCTCGCCCATCGAGAGCCCGGTGCGCGGCTCGGCGTTGCGCGGGATCTCCGGCACGATCTGGCCGGGCCGCAGACCGGCCAGCGCGGCGAGCCGCTGCTGCAGCGTCTTCGCGCCGTTCAGCCGCATGAGCACGCGGCGCAGGTCGTCGTTGAGGGCGACGGGTGCGTCGCTCGCGGAGTCGACGCCGGCGGCGATGCCGCTCTCGATCTGGCCCAGCGCGATCTTGTTGGCGACGAGCACCGCGGTCTCCAGCCCGGTGCCGCAGGCCTGCGCGACGTCGTAGGCGGGCGTGGTCGGCGCCAGGGTGGAGCCCAGCACCGACTCACGGGTCAGGTCGCGGTCGCGGGAGTGCTTGAGCACCGCGCCGCCGGCGACCTCCCCGACCTGCTGACCGGCCAGCCCGAAGCGGGCGGCGAGCCCGTCCAGTGCCGCGGTGAGCATGTCCTGGTTGGACGCCTCGGCGTACGCGCCGTTCGAGCGGGCGAACGGAAGGCGGTTGCCGCCGATGACAGCGGCCTTGCGGACGGTAGCCATGTGAACCCCTTACCCACGAGTAGCCGGTACTCAAAGTACACGGTACTCTCAGTTCCGTGAACGTGACGCGGGACAAGCGGACGACCCGGTGGGACGACCACCGGCGCAGCCGCCGCGCCGAGCTCGTCGACGCGGCGATCCAGGCGATCCGCGCGCACGGCGCCGGCGTCGGCATGGACGAGGTCGCCGCCCGCGCACGCACGTCCAAGACCGTCGTCTACCGGCACTTCGCCGACCGCGCGGCGCTCTACGTCGCCGTCTGCGAGCGGGTCGCGCAGGTGCTGGCCGACGGCATCCAGGCCGCCATCGAGACCGCCACCGGGGCGAAGGCGCGCACCGCCGCCGGCATCGAGGCCTACCTGCAGCTGATCGAGCAGGACCGTGAGCTCTACCGGTTCGTCGTGCACCGCCCCCTCGTCGACTCCACGCCGGGCGATCCGCTCGCCGACGTCGTCACGATGCTGGGCGACCAGGCCGCCACCGCCATCGCGGGCGAGCTGAGCCGCGCCGGTCTCGATCCTGCACCCGCCCCGACCTGGGGTCATTCACTCGTCGGGCTGGTTCGCGGCGCTGCCGACCAATGGCTCGCCGCGCCGGCGGGTACCACCAGGGCAGAGCTCGCCGCCCGGATCACCGAGTTCGCGTGGGCCGGCCTGTCCGGCGTCACCAGGGAGAAGCCATGAACACCACCGAACTGCAGAAGGTGCTCGACGGCCGGTTCGCCGAGATCCGCGCCGACGTGCGCGACCGGCTGGCGAAGGAGGACATGACCGCCGAGCCGGGCCTGTCCGTCGAGGAGTACCGCGCGTTGACGCTGGCCAACCTGCGCAAGCTCGCCGACAGCGGCCACCCGCAGCGCGGGTTCGCCGGAGACGTCGGCGGCGTGGTCACCGCGTTCGCGATGCTGGCGTTCGCCGACCTGTCGCTGCTGGTCAAGGCGGGTGTCCAGTGGGGACTGTTCGGCGGCGCCGTGCAGGTGCTGGGCACGTCCGCGCACCACGACGCGTACCTGCAGCAGATCATGGACGGCGAGCTGCTCGGCTGCTTCGCCATGACCGAGACCGGCCACGGCTCCGACGTGCAGCACCTGCGCACCACCGCCACGTACGACCCGGCCACGCAGGAGTTCGTCGTCGACACGCCGGACCCGTCCGCGCGCAAGGACTACATCGGCAACGCCGCCCGCGACGGGCGCATGGCCGTCGTGTTCGCGCAGCTGATCACCGGGGGCGTCTCCCACGGGGTCCATGCGCTGCTCGTCCCCATCCGCGATGATGACGGCAACGCGATGCCCGGCGTCACGATCAGCGACTGCGGGCACAAGGCGGGGCTCAACGGCGTCGACAACGGCCGGCTCACGTTCGACCACGTGCGGGTGCCCCGGCAGGCGCTGCTCAACCGCTTCGCCGACGTCGCCCCCGACGGCACCTACACCAGCGCGATCGAGAACGAGACCCGCCGCTTCTTCACGATGCTGGGCACCCTGGTGCGCGGCCGGATCAGCGTCGCGGGCGGCGCCGGCACGGCCACGCAGAAGGCGCTCACGCTGGCGATCCGCTACGGCAACATCCGCCGCCAGTTCGCCGACCCCGCCACCGGCGAGGAGAGCGCCGTCCTCGACTACCTGGTGCACCAGCGCAAGCTGCTGCCCGCGCTCGCGACCACGTACGCGCTGCACTTCGCGCAGGACGAGCTCGTCCAGGCCATGCACGAGCTGCAGGGGGCGGGCGCCGTCCCTGACGAGGCGCGGCAGCGCGAGCTGGAGACCAAGGCCGCCGGCATCAAGGCCGTCGGCACGTGGCACGCCACCCGCACCATCCAGACCTGCCGCGAGGCGTGCGGCGGCGCCGGCTACCTGTCAGAGAACCTGCTGCCGCAGCTCAAGGCCGACACCGACGTGTTCACCACGTTCGAGGGTGACAACACGGTGCTGCTGCAGCTCGTCGCCAAGACGATCCTGTCGGACTACGGGAAGCGGGTCGCGCAGCTCGACCTGGCGGGCAAGGCGCGGTTCGGCGCCGGCCTCGTGGCCGGGTTCGCGCTGGAGCGCACCGGGGCCCGCGCGTTGATCTCCCGCGGAGCGCTGCGCGACCGCGCGTACCAGCGGTACCTCTTCGTCGAACGCGAGGAGCACCAGATCGCCACCGCCGCCCAGCGGATGCGCGCCGCGCTCAAGCCCGGGGCCGACCAGTTCGCCGTCTTCAACGCGGCGCAGGACCACCTGCTGGAGGCCTCGCGGGCGCACGTCGACCGGATCGTGTTCGACGCGTTCGCCCGCGCCGTCGACGCGTGCAGCGACGCGCAGACGAAGGCCCTGCTCGCGAAGGTGCTGGACCTGCACGCGCTCTCGGTGATCGAGGCCGAGGCCGGGTTCTTCACCGGGCACGCCTACCTCACGGCGGGCCGGGCGAAGGCCGTCACGCACGAGGTCAACGCCCTGTGCGGCGAGCTGCGGCCGCACGCGCGCACCCTCGTCGACGGCTTCGCCATCCCCGAGGGCTGGCTCGCCTGCCCGATGCTGGCCGGCGAGCACGACGCCACCGCCGCCGCGACCAACCCGGTGCCGACGACGGAGGAGCCGAGCGACCTTTCGGCCGTCGGCTGAGGGGGTGCTGGCATCCCCTCGGCCCGCCGGGCAGCACGGGTGTATCAGCGGCGCCGTCCCGTGATCCTTACCCCCATGGACGTGGCTGTGCGTGGGACCGCCGGGACGGCGACGAGCCGTGCCCTCAAGCGGGCCCTCGACGTCACCGGAGCATTCGCGGGGTTGCTCCTGGTGCTGCCCGTCCTCGTCGCGGTGGCGCTGGCCGTCCGCGTCGAGGGCGGGCCTGGCGTGATCTTCCGGCAGCAGCGCGTCGGGCAGCACGGCCGCGTGTTCACGCTCTACAAGCTGCGCTCGCTCACCCCCGTCGCCGACGAGGGGGACGTGCGCTGGAACATCGACCACGACGCCCGCCTCGGCCCCGTCGGGCGGTTCATCCGGCGGACCAGCCTCGACGAGCTGCCCCAGCTGGTGAACGTGCTGCTCGGCGACATGAGCCTGGTCGGGCCGCGACCGGAGCGGCCGCACTTCGTCGAGCAGTTCTCCGCCACCGTGCCCGGGTACGCGGCGCGCCATCGCGTGCCGGTCGGGCTCACCGGGCTGGCCGTCGTGCACGGGCTGCGCGGCGACACGTCGATCCCGGAGCGGGCCCGCGTCGACAACCTCTACGCCGACACGTGGTCCCTGCGCCTCGACCTCGCGATCATCGCCCACACGGCGGCCCACGTGATCCGCTGCCTGACGGTCCCGACTCGCGGGGCCGGGCAGGGGCTCGACGGGGGCGGCTGCCCGGATCGGGTCAGGTGAACAGGGCGCGGAACTGCTCCGCCGACCGCGCGTGGAACACCGGGTTGGTCTGCTTGACCTCCGACAGGGCGGCCCTGGGCTCCGGCGAGTACAGGTGGCCGGGGTGGACGATCGGGTCGCCGGTGAGGGCGGCGAGCTGCTGCAGGCTGCGGTAGAGCGCGTCGGGGTCGCCGCCGGGGAAGTCGGTGCGGCCGCAGCCCTGCAGGAAGAGCGTGTCGCCTGCGACCAGCTTCCCGTCGACGAGGAAGCACTGGCTGCCGGGCGTGTGGCCAGGGGTGTGCAGCAGCCGGATCGGCACATCGCCGACGGTGATCTCGTCGTCGTGCTCGTGCGCGGTCAGGTCGCCGGCGGAGAGGCCGGTGGTGCGGCGCACCCACTCGACCTCCTCCCGGTTGACGTGCACCGGCACCGGCGTGGTGCCCAGTAGCTCGGCGAGCCCGACGAGGTCGAAGCCGAGCATGGAGCCGCCGATGTGGTCGGGGTGGTGGTGCGTGACGAGCACACCGGTCAGGCGCATGCCGTCGGCGGCGAGCACGTCGAGGATGTCGCCCGGCGCGTAGGCGGGGTCGACGACCACGGCCTCGCCCTTGGCCCGGTCACCGATCAGGTAGCTGAAGTTGACCATCTGCGTGGCGATCGGGTCGCCCACCGCGAAGTCGCGGCCGGAGAGCAGCTGCCGGAAGTACACCCCGTCGTCCACGCCCGCGAGCGTAGGCGAGTCTGTCGTCGTGGACCCCAGCACGCTCGACGACCCGTTCCTCGCCGGCGCCGCCACCTGCCGCGACTTCCTGCACGGTGCCGGTCTGGCGGCCCGGTGGGCGACGCCGAGCGCGCTGCCCGCGATGTCGACGGGCGCGCTCGCCTGCCACCTCTCCCGGCAGGTCACGCGCGCGGCCGAGCTGCTGGTCACCCCGTCCGACCTGCCGGTGCTCGACGCCGTCGACGAGCACTACGCGCGGGCCGCGTGGGTCACGAGCACCTCGCCCGACGATCCCGAGAACGACCGCACGACCGACGACGCCGAGGCCGCGCTCGGGCACGCGGCCATGCTCACCCGGCTCGACGAGGACCTGGCGACCGTCACGCGGATCCTCACGGGCCGCGCGGCCCTCGACGTCGTCCCGATCCCGTGGCAGGGCTGGGCGCTGCACCGGCCCGACTTCCTGTGCACCCGGCTGCTGGAGATCGTCGTCCACTCCGCCGACCTCGCGGCGAGCCTCGGCACGGCGGCGCCGGAGTTCCCCGACGCAGCCTTCGGGCCGGTGCGCGACCTGCTCGCGCGCCTCGCCGTGCGCCGGCACGGTCAGGCGGCGGTCGTCTCCACCTTGACCCGGCGGGAGCGGGCGCAGCCCATCAGCGCGTTCTGAACTCCTGGATCTCCGGGATGCGCTCGGCGATCCAGTCGGCGAGCCCGACGACGCGTTCGGCGATGCCGTCGCCCAGCGGGGTGAGGCTGTAGGTGACCTGCGGCGGCGTGGTGGGCGCGACCTCACGGTGCAGGAAGCCGTCGCCCTCGAGCGTGCGCAGCGCCTGCGCCAGCATCTTCTCGCTCACGCCGCCGATCCGCCGGCGCAGCTCGCTGAACCGCATGGGTCCGTCCTGCAGGGCCGCCAGGACGAGCACCGCCCACTTGCTGGTGACGTGGTCGAGGACGGCGCGGCTGGGGCAGTTCGTGTCGAACACGTCACCCCGCAGCTGTGCGCCGAGGCCGCTCACCTGCACGCTCACGTCCACTCCCTGCCCTTACGAAAAGGTATGTACTTTCGAAAAGTTAGCATGAATCGTACCGTCTTGCACATGATCACCGTCACCGGAGCCACCGGGAACCTCGGCAGCGCCACGCTGGCCGTCCTCCTCGACACCGTCCCCGCCGCCGAGCTGACCGCCGTCGTGCGCGACCCGGCGAAGGCCGCGGACCTGGCCGCGCGCGGCGTCACCGTACGCCAGGGCGACTACGACGACCCGGCCTCGCTGCGCGCCGCGTTCGCCGGCACGGACACCCTGCTGCTCATCTCCTCGCCCGACGTCACGCCGGGCGTGCGCCCCCGTCAGCACGGCAACGCCATCGACGCCGCGAAGGCGGCCGGGGTGGGCCGGATCGTCTACACCAGCGCCATCGGCGCGGACGACGCACAGGGCTTCCTGGCCGACCACACCGCCACCGAGGCACTGCTGCGCGAGTCCGGCGTCGCCTGGACCGCCCTGCGCAACACCTTCTACCTGCACTTCCTCGTCAACCCCGGGCTCGCGGCGGCCGTGGAGGCCGGCGAGCTGACCGCCGCCGACGGCGGGCAGCCGGTGAACTTCGCGTCGGTGCCCGACCTCGCTGCCGCCGCGGCGGCCGCCGTGACCACCGAGGGCCTCGAGAACACCGTGCACGAGCTGCGCGGCCCCGTCTTCACCCTCCCGGAGCTCGCCGAGACCCTCACCGCGGTCAGCGGCCGCCCCGTTGCGTACCGGGCCGTGCCGGCCGCGGAGTTCGGGCAGGGCGCGTTCATGTGGGACCTGATCTCGTCGGGCCTGTTCGCCGAGCCGTCCACCGACCTGGACAAGCTGCTCGGCCGGCCGGCGACCTCGCTGCGCGAGGCCGTGACGGCCGCGCTGGCCTGATCAGCGCGGGCGGCCCGCCGTCAGGATCCGCGGGCCGTCCTCGGTGACGGCGATGGTGTGCTCGGCGTGGGCGGCGCGGCTGCCGTCCTTGGTGCGCAGGGTCCAGCCGTCGGCGTCGTGGCGGTAGGTGTCGCGGCCGCCGGCCTGCAGCATCGGCTCGATCGCGATGACGAGCCCGGGCTGCAGGAGCAGGCCTTTGCGGCGCTTGCCCTCGTTCGGCACCTGCGGGGCCTCGTGCATGGCACGTCCGACGCCGTGCCCGCCGTGGTCGCGCAGCATGCCGAACCGCGCGCGGCGGGCCACGGTCTCGATGGCGTGGCCGACGTCGCCCATGCGGGCGCCGGGCACCGCGGCGGCGATGCCGGCGGCCAGCGCGGCCTCGGTGGTGTCGATGAGCACCTGGTCGCGCGGGCTGCGCGGCGCGCCGACGATCATCGAGAACGCGGCGTCGGCGCACCAGCCGTCCAGGTGGACGGCGAGGTCGACGGAGAGCAGGTCGCCGTCGGCGAGCGGGACGCCGGTGGGGATGCCGTGCACGACGGCGTCGTTGACGCTGATGCAGGTCACGGCCGGGTACGGGGTGGGCGCGAACTGCGGGTGGTAGTGCAGGAACGTCGCCTTGGCACCGTGCGCGGCGATCTGCTCGGCGGCGTGCATGTCCAGCTCGTCGGGCGTCACACCCGGGGCGGCCAGCTCGGCGACGGCGGTCAGGACGGCGCCGACGACGTCACCGGCGGCGGCGATCGCGTCCACCTCGCCGGGGGTCTTCAGCTCGATCATGCAGATAACAATACCGGTATTAGTATGACGGGCATGGTGCGCGTCCCCCTGACCCCCGCCGACCGCGAGCGCGGGGAGAAGCTCGGCCGCCTCCTGCGTGACGCGCGCGGCGCGCGCAGCATCGGCGAGGTCGCCGTCGCGGCCGGCATCTCGCCCGAGACCTTGCGCAAGATCGAGACCGGGCGCATCCCCACGCCCGCCTTCTTCACGGTCGCGGCACTGGCCGTGGCGCTGGAGCTGCCGCTGGACCGCATCGTGCGCGCCACGGAGCCGACCAGCGGACGCGCCACGGCTTGACGCTTGACCTGAAGTCGGCTTCACCGTTCACGCTGGCGCGCATGTTGAGTGTGACAGTGCGCGAGTTCGGTGGGCCCGAGGTGCTCGAGTTCGGCGAGGTACCGGATCCGGTGCCCGGGCCGGGTCAGGTGTTGATCGACGTGGCGGTCGCCGACGTCCTCTTCCTCGACACGATGCTGCGCTCCGGCGCAGGCCGGGACTACTTCCCGATCCGCCCGCCGTACGTGCCCGGCGCCGGGGTGGCCGGCACGGTCAGGGCGGTCGGGTTCGGCGCCGATCCGGCGCTGGTCGGGCACCAGGTCGCGGCCTACACCAGGACGTCCGGCGGCTACGCCGAGCAGGTCGTCGTCGACGTCGGCGCGACCGTTCCCGTCCCGCACGGGCGCGACCTCGCCGCGGCCGCCGCGCTGCTGCACGACGGCACCACCGCGCTGGGCCTGGTCACCGCGACCGGCATCGGACCCGACACGTCGGTGCTGGTGGTGGGCGCGAGCGGCGGGCTCGGGGTGTCGACGGTGCAGCTCGCGGTCGCGCGCGGTGCCCGCGTGGTCGCCACTGGGCGGAGCGCGAAGCTCGACCGCATCCGTCAACTCGGCGTGGAGGCCGTGGACAGCGGCGAACCGGACTGGACGACGGGCATCGGTCCGTTCGACGTCGTGCTCGACAACGTCGGCGGCGAGCTCGGCCGCGCCGCGTTCGAGCTGGTCGCACCGGGCGGCCGGTTCTCTGCGCACGGCACCCCCGGCGGCGGGTTCGCCTTCGTGGACCCGGCCGAGGCCGAGCGCCGCGGGATCACGCTGCACGGCATCGCCGACGTCCAGTTCGACCCGTCCGAGCAGTGCCGGCTCCTGGCCGAGGCGCTGGCCGAGCCCGCGCTGCAGCCGGTGATCGGGCAGACGTTCCCGCTCGCGAAGGCCGCCGACGCGCACCGCGCCATCGCCGAGCGCACGGTCTTCGGCAAGACCCTGCTGACGGTCTAGTACGGACCCACCGCTCACGCACACCGTCGCGTGCTCGCGCACATGTTGGGATGTGTGCGCGAGCACGTCAGCGTGTGCGCGAGCAGCTGGGCCGTTCCCGGTCCGAGCACCGGGGCTGGCAGACTGCCCGTAAGTGGCCGTCCTCCTCGTGAAGCTCCTGCTCGCCCCGGCGCTGGTCGTCGCGTCCTCGCTCGCCGGCCGGCGCTGGGGGCCGGGCGTCAGCGGCGCGATCGTCGCCTTCCCGATCGTGGCCGGCCCGATCCTGCTGGTCATCCAGCTGGAGCACGGCCCGGACTTCACCCGTGACGCGTCCGTCGCGTCGCTGCTCGGGCTCGCGTCGCTGGCCGTGTTCTCCGTGGTGTTCGCGCGGCTGGGGCGCCGGCTCTCCTGGTTGCCGACGCTGCTCGCCGGCTGGGTCGCGGTGCTGGTGGTCGACGTGCTCGCGGCGCTGCGACCGACCACCGCCCTCGTCGCGCTGGCCGCGGCGGTGGTCGCGATCGCGCTGGCCCTGCGGCTCATGCCCCGCTCCACCGGTGCCGGCGCCGACGCGCCCGTCCGGCCGCCGACGTGGGACCTCCCGGCGCGCGCCCTCGCCACGGCCGCGCTCGTCGTCACGCTGACGACCGTGTCGGGCGTCCTCGGCCCGCAGTGGACGGGCGTTCTGGCGACCTTCCCGATCGCGACGAGCGTGGTCGCCGGGTTCGCGCTGGCGCAGAACGGGCCGGCCAACGCCGCGCGCATGCTCGGCAGCACCCTCGTCGGGCTCTTCGGGTTCGCCGGGTTCTGCTTCACCGTCGCCGCCCTCGTCCACCTGATCGGCCTGCTCGCGTTCGCGTACGGCGTCGTGGTGGCGGTCGCCGTCCAGGTCGCCGTGACGGCGGTCCGGCGCGTCGCGGTCAGCCGCTGATGCGGATCGCGACCTTGCCCGTCGCGTGCCCCGACTCCACCGCGGCCAGCGCGGCGCCCGCCTCGTCGAACGGGTAGACCTCGGTGACGTGCGGATCGAGCGTGCCCGCGGCCACCAGCCGGGCCAGCTCGGTGAGCACCGCCGTGGTGCGGTTGCGCTCCACCGCGCGGCCGCCCAGCTCGGTTACGAGCGCGTGATCGGCGACGGACCGCAGCCTGGCCGGATCGGCAACCAGCGACGCCACCGTGCGCAGCGCATCGCCACCGGCGAGGTCGAACACGGCGTCGATCCCGTCGGGTGCCGCCGCTCGGATCCGCTCGACCACGCCGTCCCCGTAGGCGACGGGCACGCCGCCGAACCGGGCGATCAGCTCGTGCTTGCCGGGGCTCGCCGTGCCGACGACGCGCAGCCCGCGCGCCGCCGCCAGCTGCACGGCCGCGACCCCGACCCCGCCGCCGGCCCCGTTGACCAGCAGGGTGGCGCCGGCCGGCAGGTCCAGCTCCGCGAGCGCGTCGAACGCGGTACCGGCCGCAACCGGCAGGACCGCCACCGTCTCCGGGGCAACGCCCTCCGGCCGCAACGCCGCGAACGACGCGGTGACCAGCGCGAACTCCGCCCAGCCGCCGACCATGCCCGGGTTGCCGCCGAACACCTCGTCGCCCTCGGCGAACCCGCGCACGTCGTCCCCGATGCCCACGACCGTGCCGGCGCACTCCCGCCCCAGCACAGCCGGCGGCGGGATGCCGTAGGCGCCGTCGCGCACCTTCCAGTCGCCGGGGTTCACCCCGGCCGCGTCGACCCGCACGAGCAGCTCGTCGGGGCCCGGCTCGGGCACCGGCAGCTCCATGAACCCCTCGCCGTCGGCGGTGAACCCGTACGCCCTCACAGCGCGGCCTTCAGGTCGGCGAGCCGCTCGACGGCGGCGGTGAGCACCTCGTCCTTCTTGCAGAACGCGAAGCGGACGAGCGTGCGGCCGAGCTCGGGGTCGGCGCAGAACACCGACACCGGCACGGCCGCAACCCCCACCAGCTCGGGCAGCTTCCAGCACAGCTCCGCGCCGTCGGTGATGCCCAGCGGCGCAGTGTCGGTGACGATGAAGTAGGTGCCGGCGCTCGGGTACACGGTCAGCCCGGCCGCGGTGAGCCCGCCGGCGAGCAGGTCGCGCTTGCGCTGGAGGCCGTCGGCGAGGTCGGTGTAGAACGCGTCGGGCAGGGCGAGCGCGTTCGCGATCGCCGGCTGGAACGGGGCACCGCTGACGTAGGTGAGGAACTGCTTGGCCGCCTTCACCGCGGCCACCAGCTCCGGTGGGCCGGAGATCCAGCCGACCTTCCAGCCCGTCACGGAGAATGTCTTGCCCGCCGACGAGATCGTCAGCGTGCGCTCGGCCATCCCCGGCAGGGTCGCCATCGGCACGTGCGGGCGCCCGTCGAAGACCATGTGCTCGTACACCTCGTCGGTGACGACCACGGCGTCGAACTCCGCGGCGAGCTCCCCGATGAGCGTGAGCTGCGCCCGGTCGAGCACGGCCCCGGTCGGGTTGTGCGGGGTGTTGACCAACACGACCCGGGTGCGCGCGGAGAACGCGGCGCGCAGCTCGTCGGGGTCGAAGCCGAAGTCCGGGGGCCGCAGCGGCACCGGCTTGTGCACCGCGCCGGCCAGCGCGATCGTCGCCGCGTACGAGTCGTAGTACGGCTCGAACGTCACCACCTCGTCGCCCGGTTCGCACAGCGCCAGCACGGCGGACGCGATCGCCTCGGTCGCCCCGGTCGTGACGAGCACGTGCGCCGGGTCGACCTCCTGCCCGTAGAAGCGCTGCTGGTGGGCGGCCACCGCCTCCCGCAGCTCCGGGACGCCGATGCCGGGCGGGTACTGGTTGATCCCGCCGGTGATGTTCGCGGCGGCGTCGGCGAGCAGCGACGGCGGGCCGTCGGTGTCGGGGAAGCCCTGCCCGAGGTTGATCGCGCCGGTCCGCAGGGCGAGCGCGGACATCTCGGCGAAGATGGTCGAGGTGAAGGGGCGCATTCGCTCCACGAGCATGCCGACCACCTTAAGGTCATGCGCCTCCGGCTGAACGGCGGTGGGAGTCGTCACACCGGGGCACCCAGGGGAACACCCGGACGTTCCGGGGGCTTGATCGTGCGGTGAGCTCGACGTCGTCTTCTGCTGCTCCACACCGCCTGACCCTCATCCTCGTGCTCGGCGCGTTGGTCGCGCTGGGCCCGTTCACGATCGACATGTACCTGCCGGCGCTGCCGACCATCGCCTCCGATCTCGGCGCCGCGGCGTCGATCGCCCAGCTGACGCTCACGGGCACGCTGATCGGCCTCGCCGCCGGGCAGCTGGTCATCGGCCCGCTCTCCGACGCCGTCGGGCGGCGGCTGCCACTGCTGGTCGGCGCCGCACTGCACGTCATCGCATCCGTGCTGTGCGCGGTCGCGCCCAGCATGGCCGTCCTCGGTGGTCTGCGCGTGCTGCAGGGCATCGGTGCCGCCGGCGGCGCCGTCGTCGCCATGGCGATCGTGCGTGACCTGCACACAGGCCGCGCCGCGGCCACCCTGCTGTCCCGGCTGATCCTGGTGCTCGGCGTGTCGCCGGTGCTCGCGCCGACGCTGGGCGGCGAGCTGCTGCGGCTCACGGCGTGGCGCGGGGTGTTCGTCGCGCTCGCCGTGTACGCGCTGGTGCTGATCCCGCTGACCGCCTTCCTGCTGCCGGAGTCGCTGCCCGTCGAGCACCGGCGGTCGATGAACGTCCGCTCCGTCCTGCGGACCTACCGCGGCCTGCTCCACGACCGCGTCTTCGTCGGCCTCGTGCTGGTCGCGGGCCTGACGATGTCGGCGACGTTCTCCTACATCGCCGGCTCCTCGTTCGTCTTCCAGCAGCAGTTCGGACTCGACGAGCAGCAGTACGGCCTGCTCTTCGGCGCGTGCGCCGTGTTCCTGATCGGCGCCACCCAGCTCAACGCGTGGCTGCTGCAGCGCATGGAGCCTCGTCGGCTGCTGACGATCTCGATCGCGGCCGGCGGCGGGTTCGCCGCGGTGCTGCTGGTGGCGGCGCTCGCCGGTGCCGGGTTCGCCGGGATCGTGCTGCCGCTCTGGGGCACGGTGTTCTTCATCGGGCTCGCGCTGCCGAACGCGCCGGCGCTGGCCATGAGCCGCCACGGCGAGGCCGCCGGCACCGCCGCCGCCCTCCTCGGCGCCGCCCAGTTCGGCGTCGGCGCGGCCGTTGCTCCGTTGATCGGCATCCTCGGCAACGACGCCGTCGCGATGGGCGGGGCGATGACCGTCGGCCTGCTGCTCGCGATGCTGCTGCTGGTCACGGTCGTGCGGCCGTGGGAGCTCGCCGACCTGGAGACCGAGGAGCCGGTGCTCGAACCGGCCTGATCGTCAGACCAGATGGACCCGCGGATCGCCGGGGCGCTGCAGCAACGTGCAGCCCCCGGCGATCCGCTGTTCCAAGCCCGGGGCGGCGGCGAACCCCTCGATCGCCGCCGTCCAGTCCGGCCAGTCGCGCTCGGCTTCCCGGCCGGGCATGGCGTCGTCGGTCAGGTGGAAGTGCACCTGCCCGACGTCCTGCCGCGGGCCGGCGTTCACCAGTGCCGTGCCGCCGCGGCGGGCCAACACGTCCGCCAGCTCGGCGCGCAGGGCCGCGTGCCGCGGATCGGCCAGCGCCAGCACGTCCGGCACGGCCACCGACGGGACGGCGATGTGGTGGTAGGTGCCGTAGACGGGCCGCGGGTGCTCGTAGACGGCGACGAGTGCGCCCTCCTCCACCACCCGCAGCGGCAGCAGCCGCCGGGCGTGCGCGAACGCGAACCGGACCACCGCCCCGGCGATCGGGCTGCGGGCGGCCGCGAACAGGACCTTCTTCACCCCGCGATCCTCTCGCGGACCACCACCCACGGCAGGAAGGCCTGCGTCAGCGGGCCGACCGCGAGGGCGTACAGCACCGTCCCGATGCCGACCGTGCCGCCCAGCAGCCAGCCCAGCGCCAGCACGCTCACCTCGATGCCGGTGCGCACCCACCGCAACGGCCATGCCGTGCGGTGCACCAGCCCGGTCATCAGCCCGTCGCGCGGGCCGGGGCCGAGCCGCGCGCCGACGTAGCAGGCCGTGGCCAGCCCGTTGGCCACCACGCCGCCGACCATCAGCGCCACCCGCGCCCACAGCGGCTCCGGGGTGCTGATCAGCCGGAGCGCCACGTCCACGACGACGGCGATGACCAGCACGTTCGCCACGGTGCCGAGGCCCGGTCGTTCACGCAGCGGGATCCAGAGCAGGAGCACGACGACCCCGACGATGCCCGTGATCGCGCCGAACGACAGCCCGGTGCGCAGGGTCAGCCCTTCGTGCAGCACGTCCCACGGCGAGAGGCCGAGCCCCGCCCGCACCTGCATCGCCATGCTCACCGCGTAGAGCACCAGACCGGCGAGCAGTTGCGGCACCCGCCGGACGGGACGGTCGCGCGTGGGGAGGGGACGCAGGTCGACGGCTGCCACCACCCCATCGTCACCCGCGGCCTTCCGCGTTCGGAGGGCCAATCGGACAGCAGTGGCCTCGGCGGCCTGTGTGAGCTTCGTTGATCATGGGCAGAACGTCGTTGGTTGATCTTCGCGAGCGACGTTTTGCCCATGATCAACGCAAACCGCGGGCCCGGCACTGCCATGATGTGCGCCGTGCGCGCACCGCTCCGATCGTTCGCGGCCCTCGTCGCCGCTGTCGTCGTGTTGTTGCTGGTCGGTGGCACTGCCGCGCTGGCGGATCCGCCGTTGCGGGCCAGCGACCGGGTCACCGACCGGGCGGGGGTGCTCGACGCGGCGGGTCGGCAGCGGGTCGCGGCGGCGATCGAGGGGCTGCGCACGGAGGCGCGGGTCGACCTGTTCGTGGTGTTCGTGAACTCGTTCGACGGGCGGTCGGCCGAGCAGTGGACGCGGGCGTCGGGGCAGCTGACCGGTCTCGGCACCGACGACGTGCTGATGGCGGTCGCGGTGCAGGACCGCGCGTACAACGTGGTGCTCGGTCCGCAGATGTCGAAGGTGACGTCGAGCCAACTGACGGACATCGTCTCGCGCGACGTCGAGCCGCGGTTGGGCGCGAACGACTGGGCGGGTGCGGCGGTGGCGCTGGCCGACGGGCTGCGCCGCGGGGGTCCCGAGTCGGGCGGTGGGTCCGGGATCGGCGCGCTGGCCGTCGTCGGCGGCCTCGCGGTCGTCGGCGGTGGTGCGTACCTGATCTCCCGCAGGCGCCGGCGCAAGGACGCCGATGCGCCGACGGTGCCGGAGCCGCCGCGGGACGAGTTCTCCGACGTCTCCACCCAGGACCTGGCGTACCGCGCCAGCCAGGCGCTGCTCGACGTCGACAACGCGGTGCAGCGCTCGGAGGCGGAGCTCTCGGCGGCCCGCGCGCACTTCGGTGACGAGGCGGTGGCGCCGTTCGCGACGGCACTGGAGCAGTCGAAGGCCGACATGCTGCGCGCGTTCGAGATCCGCCAGCAGCTCGACGACGACGTGCCCGAGTCCGAGCCGCAGCAGCGCGCCATGAACGCCGACATCATCCGGGCCTGCGCCGCCGCGGACGAGCGGTTGGACGCGCAGGTCGCGGCGTTCGACCGGCTGCGCAGCCTGGAGGCGAACGCGTCCGGGTTCGTCGACGGGCTGGCGCAGCGACTGGGCCGCGTGCAGCAGCGGGTGCCGGCCGTGACACGGGCGTGGTCGGAGCTGCGCAGCCGCTACGCGACGTCGGCGACCGCACCCGTCGCGGGCAACGTCGAACAGGCCGCCCAGTTGATCGCCGGTGCCGCGACCGAGATCGACCAGGCCCGCGCCGAGCTGGTGCAGCCCGGACCCGCCGCGGCCGTGGTCTCGGGGCGCGCGGCGGAGGACGCGCTCACCCAGGCCGAGACGCTCCTGGACGGGATCGGCCGCCGGGATGCCGAGTTGGCCGATGCGGTGAAGCAGTACCCGGCGGCAAAGACGGAGATCGCACAGGACCTGGCCGAGGCCAGGGCGCTGGCGGAGCAGCCGGGTTCGGTGGGCGCCAGGGTCGGTCCACTGGTGGCGCGGGCGGAGGCGGCGATCGCGGCGGCCGACGAGGCGAGCGCCGCCGCGCAGCCGGACCCGTTCGAGGCACTGCGCCTGCTGGACGAGGCCAACACCGCGCTCGACGCCGGCATCGCCGACGCGCGCGCCGAGCAGGACCGGACGCGGCGCGCCGCGGCCGCGCTGGAGCAGGCGCTGCTCACCGCCCGGTCGTCGGTGGCGGCCGCGCAGGACTTCGTGACGACCCGCCGCGGCGCGGTCGACGGGCCCGCCCGGACCCGGCTGGCCGAGGCGCAGCGGCACCTGCAGCTGGCCCAGCAGGGCGACGATCCGTCGGCAGCGCTGCGGGAGGCGCAGATCGCCGACCAGATGGCGCAGGAGGCGCTGCGGCTCGCGCGGTCCGACGTGTCGCAGTGGTCGGGACCCGGGACGGGCGGCGGCCTCGGCGTCGACCTCGGCAGCCTCGTGCTGGGCGGCATCCTGTCCGGCGGGTTCTCCGGGGGCGGCGGCTACCGCGGAGGAGGCGGGTTCGGCGGCTCCCGCAGCAGCGGCAGCGGCGGATTCAGCACCGGTGGGCGTTTCTGACGGCTACGCCAGCAACTGCTCGAACCCGCCGTCGGCGTGGGCGAGGATCTCCAGCTCGTCCAGCGCGGCGACGGCCTGTGCCGCGGCGGCCGGGTCGCTCTCGACGAGCCCGCTCGCGGCGAACTCGTCCTCGTCCAGGCGCAGCACCTGCAGCCCGTCGGCGGACCGCCAGAGATCCAGGTCGAGGTCGTCGACGACGAGGTCGCCGCGCTCGTCGAGCACCGGCGGCCGGGTGACGTCGCAGTACCAACCCTTGAGCACGCCGTCGGCGTCGCGCACCTCGGCGATGCTGAACCACCGGTCCCGCCAGTAGTGCTCGCGGAACACGTCGCCGGGCTCGAAGCGGACGAACCCGAAGTCGCGTGCGCGCTCGCCGGCGAAGGGCGCGTCGACGATGATGTGCACGCCGTCGTCGGAGACCAGCTCCGCCGGGTAGTCGATCTTCGCCTGCCCCGCTTTGCGCAACCACACCCGCATACGTCGAACCCTACGGATGCCTGCCGTTCTCGCAGTACCGGACACCGCCTTCGGCGAGCGCGCCGAGCGCCGCCGCGATCCGCCGGGCCAGCCGCGGCACTGTGCGCGCCGGCACCTCGTCCGGCGTCACCCACGCCCACGACCGCAGTTCCCCGTCCGTGAACGTGATCGCGGCCAGCTCGGCTGCGGTGGGCGTCCCGCCGTCGAAGACGAACCGGACGTGCGGCACGCCGTCCTTCGGCGCCCAGTCGACGACGAGCAACGGACCCGGCTCGATCGTCAGGCCGAGCTCCTCGCGCACCTCGCGCACGCAGGCCGCGCGGGGCGTCTCGACGCCGTCGACCATCCCGCCGGGGATCTCCCACCCCGGCTTGTAGGTGGGCTCGACGAGCAGCACCCGTCCGCCCGCGTCGTGGAACAGGACCCCCGCCGCGGTGACTGCTCCCGGCCCGTCGACCTCTCGCATGCCGTGGCCCCTCTCGCCTCCGCAGGTATATGATTGTAGTAAGACAACTATCGAGTGGGGGATGCGTGCCGGACCGGTTCGACGCCGACGACGTGGCCCGCCTCCGCGCCGCACTCGCCCGCATCGCGAGGCAGCTCGACCGCCAGACCCGCGGTGCCTCGCTGACCAGGACCAGCGCCTCCGTGCTGGCCACGCTCGCCCGGCGCGGGCCGCTGCGCCCCGGCGAGCTCGCCGACATCGAGGGCGTGCACCAGACGATGCTCTCCCGCATGGTCGGCCGGCTCACCGAGCTCGGCCTGGTCGAGCGCACCCCCGATCCGGCGGACGCGCGCGCCGTGCTCGTCGCCGTCACGGAGGCGGGCGGGGAGCTGGACCGACGGCTGCGGGCCGAGCGCACCCGACTCCTCGCGGAGCACCTCGCTGCGCTCTCCGACACCGACGCGACCCGGCTGATGTCGGCGCTCCCCGCACTGGAGGCACTCGCCGCCGCGCTCTCCCCCACCACCTCGACTCGTTCCGACCCGCCCCGGCCTCCTTCGTCGGCCTTCCATCCCCCAAAGCAGGAGCACCATCGATGACGGCCACCGCGGAGACCCCGCAGGCCACCCGCCCGTTCAGCAGCCTCGGCCGCGACATGTTCGCGTCGCTGGCCAACCCGAACTACCGCCGCTACATCTCCGGCCAGGCGATCTCGCTGGCCGGCACGTGGATGCAGACGATCGCCCAGTCGTGGCTGGTGCTGGAGCTGACCGGTTCCCCCACCGCCGTCGGTGCCGTCGTCGCGACGCAGACGCTGCCGATGCTGCTGGCCGGCCCGTACGCGGGGGTGGTCGCCGACCGCGTCGACAAGCGCCGGTTGATGATCGTCCTGCAGTCGATGATGGGCGTGCTGGCGCTGGTGCTGGGTCTGCTCGTCGTCACCGGGCTCGTCCAGGTGTGGCAGGTGTTCGTGCTCGCGCTGCTGCTCGGCGTGAACAACTGCTTCGAGAACCCGGTGCGGCAGACGTTCGTGCTGGAGATGGTGGGGCCGGGTCACCTGCGCAACGCGGTGAGCCTCAACTCGGTGCTGGCGAACGCGGCCCGGGCGGTCGGGCCGGCAGTCGCGGGCATCGTCATCGCCGCGGGCGGGATCGGGCTGTGCTTCCTGATCAACGCGGCCACGTTCGTCGCGGTCGTGGTCTCGCTCGCGCGCCTGGACACCTCCGCGCTCTCCCCGACCGTGCCGACCCCGCGCGCACCGGGCCAACTGCGGGAGGGCCTGCGGTACGTGGCCCGCGAACCGCTGATCGCGGTGCCCCTCGCGATGATGGCGCTGGTCGGCTGCCTCGCCTACGAGTTCCAGGTCGTGCTGCCGGTCGTCGCCCAGAGCACGTTCGGCGGCGACGCCCGCGCCTACGGGTTCCTCACCGCGGCCATGGGCGCCGGCGCGGTCGTCGGGGGACTGCTGGTGGCGGCCCGCGGTCGCACCGGCCTGAAGTCGCTGGTCGTCGCCTCCCTCTGCTTCGCGACGGCACTGACCGTCGTCGCGCTCGCCCCGACCCTCACCGTGGCACTGGCCGGCATGACGCTCGTCGGCGCCACCAGCGTGGCGTTCCTGTCGCTCGGCAACAGCACGCTGCAGCTCGCGGCCGAGCCGACGATGCGTGGACGCGTGATGGCGCTGTGGGGTGTGGCGCTCCTCGGCTCCACGCCGATCGGCGGCCCGCTGCTCGGCGCGATCAGCCAGGCGTGGGGCGGCCGGATCGGGCTGGGTGTCGGCGCGGCATCGTGCGTGCTCGCCGCCGCGATGGGGGTGCTCGCGATGCGCCGGCGAGGCGCTACGGCTGCTTGAAGTCGTCCGGCGAGACGTCGTCGAGGAACTCGCGGAACTCGTCGATCTGCTCCTCGGGAGGCGCGTCGGTGCCGTCGGGGAAGATCTCCGACACCGGCTGGCCCACCTCGTCGAGGATCTGCTCGGCCATCCGGATGGGCAGGCCCTCGCGCACGGCGACGGCGAGGGCGTCGCTCGCGAGCACCTCGATGCGCTTGTCGCCGTCGAACACGAGCACCGCGACGAACACGCCGTCGGTGAGCGCGGTGAACTCGGCCGCCTCCAGCGTGTGGCCGAGCCCGGTGACCACCGGCACCAGCACGTCCATGGGCAGCAACGGGTCCCCGTCGGTGCGCTGACCCTCCGCGATGACGGTGGCCTGCGGCCCGCGGAGGAACACCGGCACGCAGCGCTCCCCGTCCCGCTCGCCGAGCAGGAGCATCGGCTGGCGGGTTCGGGCGTGCATGACCAGCCGCAAGGTCCGCATGTCGCGCATCCGTCGATTCTTGCCGGGTGTGACGTGGCGCACCAGTCGTCCTGGCGGGTCTGCGGCGGGTGACCACTACGGTCGCACCGTGGAGCTCGCAGCGATCGCGGCAGTCCTGTTCGACATGGACGGCACCCTCGTCGACTCCGACGCCGCCGTCGAACGCGCCTGGACGACGTGGGCGAACGACCACGGCGTCGATGCGGCGGCGACGATCGCGGGCGCGCACGGCAGCCCCGCGGAGAACACCGTGCGCCGCATGCTCCCCGACCTGGACGCGACCGGCGTGCGCGCCGCGGCGGACCACCAGTTGGAGCTGCAGTACACCGACGTCGCCGACGTGGTGGCCCTGCCGGGCGCGACCGAGCTCATCGCCGACCTCGACGCGCGCAGCGTGCCGTGGACGATCGTGACCAGCGCCGACGTCCGGCTGGCGAAGGCCCGGCTGGACGCGGCGGGGATCGCGGTGCCGCCGCTCATGGTCACGGTGGAGGACATCAGCGCCGGCAAGCCCGATCCGGAGGGTTTCCTGCTCGGTGCCCAGCGGCTCGGCGCCCCGCCGGACCGGTGCCTGGTGGTGGAGGACTCGCAGCCGGGCATCGCCGCCGGCCAGGCTGCGGGGTGCCCGGTGGCGAGCCTGCGCGGCCTGCCCGCCGACCTGGTGCTCGGCTCGCTGCACGAGCTCGTCGGCCGGATCGGGCCGGGCTAGTGGACTCCGCGCTGGCCATCCGGCTCTACCACGAGCACGCCGACGACCTGCGACGTGTGATCGGCGAGCTGGCCGGGTTCACCGCTCCTCGGCAGCTCGACGACATCGAGGCCGAGCTGACGTACCTGCTGCTGCGCCACCACCGCCCGGCGAGCGTGCTGGAGCTCGGCACGTTCCACGGCTGGTCGACGAACTGGCTGCTGCGGGCGCTGCGCGACAACGAGCACGGGCAGCTGCACTCGTTCGACCGGGTCGACCACGTGCTCCGCGCCGTGCCGGCGGTGCTGGCCGACCGCTGGACGTTCATCCACGGGGACGTGCGGGAGACGCTGCCGAAGGTGCCCTTCGACGTCGGCTACCTCTTCGTCGACGCCGACCACGGCGCCCGGTTCGCCCGCTGGTACCTGGCCGAGCTGTTCCCGCTGATGCCGGCCGGCATCCCGGTGAGCGTGCACGACGTGCTGTCCGGGCGGCGGCCCCGGCCGTGGTCGGAGGGCTCGGTGGTGACGGCGTGGCTGCGCGACCAGGGCATCACGCCGTTCACGGCGTCGCGACAGGCGGCGCCGGAGGTGTTCGCGCTCCTGCAGGAGGTGCGCGCCGAGCTGGGCATCACCGGAGCGCGGGGCACGACCCGCAACCCGATGATCTTCTTCAGCTTGCCTTGAGCACCGGCGCCGGGACGGGATCGGGCGCGCCCTCCTCCAGCCGCAGCGGCAGCCCGAACATCGGGAACCACGACGCGACCTCGAGGAACGAGTTGAACCCGACCAGCCGGCCGTCGGCGAACTCCAGCACCTGCACCGCCCACGCGTCGTGGCCGCTGCCCGTGGTGGAGCGGCGGTACTGGCAGAAGCCGGGCATGCCGTTGACCCGCACCGGGACCAGCCGCGACCCGGCGCAGGCCGCCCCCGGGCCCTCCCACCAGGTGCGGATGTGCTCGATGCCGGTGAGCCACAGCGGGTACGGCGGCATGGACAGCACCGCGTCCTCGTGCAGCAGCGCCACCATCGCCTCGATGTCGTAGCGCTGGAACGCGTCGGCGTAGCGGTCGAGCAGCTCCTGGTCCTGCTCGCCGAGCACGTCGCCGCGGCCGGTGTCGAGCTCGGACATCGTGGCGCGTGCCCGCTGCAGCGCGCTGTTGACCCCGGCCACGGTGGTGCCGAGCAGCTCGGCCGCCTCCGCGGCGCTCCACTGCAGGACCTCGCGCAGGATCAGCACCGCCCGCTGCTTGGCCGGCAGGTGCTGCAGCGCGGCGACGAACGCGAGCCTGATCGACTCGCGCGCCACCGCCAGCTCGGCGGGATCGCCGTCCTCCGGCACGACGAGCGCGTCGGGCATCGGCTGCAGCCAGGTGGCCTCACCGCGCGGATCACCCAGCTGGGAGACCTCGGGCTGGCCGGGGCCGCCGAAGTCCATGGGCCGGGCGCGGCGGTTGCGGCCGTCGAGCGACGTGAGGCAGACGTTGGTGGCGATGCGGTAGAGCCACGACCGCACCGACGAGCGCCCCTCGAACTTGTCGAACGACTTCCACGCCCGCACCATCGTCTCCTGCACGGCGTCCTCGGCGTCGAACGACGAGCCGAGCATGCGGTAGCAGTAGCCGGTGAGCTCGGTGCGGTAGGTGGCCATCGCCTGCTCGACGGTGCCGAGGTCGCCGGTACCGGCGTCGGCGGCGAGTTCGGTCATGCGCGGCCCCCTCGAGACGTTTCCGGGGCCACCCTAAGGGTTGACACCGACATTTCCGACCGTGCCCGTTCGAGGAACCGGCGTCCGGGTTCCGAGCCGGCCAGCTCCGCCGCCTCCGCGTACGCGCCGGCGGCCTCGGCGGATCGCCCGAGCCGGCGCAGCAGGTCCGCGCGCACGGCGGGGAGCTGCGGGTAGCGGCCCAGCTCGGGCACGAGCCCGTCGACGACGGCGAGAGCGGCGGCCGGCCCGGCCACCTCGGCCAGCGCCACCGCCCGGTTGAGCGCCGCCACCGGGGACGGGGCGAGGGCGAGGAGCTGGTCGTACAGCGCGAGCACCTGCCGCCAGTCCGTCGCGGCCGCCGTCCGGGCGTCGGTGTGCACGGCCTGGATCGCCGCCTGCACCTGGTACGGGCCGGGGCGCGCGCGGCGCAGGCAGCTGCGCACCAGCCCGTGCCCCTCGGCGATCAGGTCGCGGTCCCAGCGGCTGCGGTCCTGGTCGGCGAGGCGGACGAGCACGCCGTCGGCGTCGACGCGGGTCGCGCGGCGGGCGTCGGTGAGCAGCATCAGCGCGAGCAGGCCGAGCACCTCGGGCTCGTCGGGCATCAGTGCGGCCAGCAGCCGCCCGAGCCGGATCGCCTCCGTGCACAGCTCGGCGCGCACAAGCTCGGGGCCGGCGGACGCGGTGTGCCCCTCGTTGAACACCAGGTAGACGACGGCCAGCACGGACCGCAACCGGTCGGGCAGCTCCGCCGCAGGCGGTACCCGGTACGGGATGCGCGCGGCACGGATCTTGCCCTTGGCCCGCACGAGGCGCTGGGCCATCGTCGGCTCCGGCACGAGGAACGCGCGCGCCACCTCCGCGGTCGACAGCCCGCCGAGCATCCGCAGCGTCAACGCCACCCGCGCCGGCATCGCCAGCGCCGGGTGGCAGCACGTGAAGATCAGCCGGAGGCGGTCGTCGGGCAGCTCATCGGCGGCGAGCACGGCGTCCTCCGGGTTCTCCGACGGGACGGGGGTCAGCCGGACGGCCTCGACGTGGCGCTCGGTGCCGGTGGTCTCGCGGCGGAGTCGGTCGACGGCCCGGTTGCGTGCGGTCGTGACGATCCAGCCGGCCGGGCTCGGCGGAACGCCCTCGACGGGCCAGCGGCGCACGGCTGCGGCGAACGCCTCGGCCACCACGTCCTCGGCGACGTCGAGGTCGCCGGTGATCCGGGCGAGCACGGCGACGGCCCGACCGTGCTCGGCCCGGAAGATCCGTGCGATCTCGTCGGTCACGTGCTCACCGCGTGATCTCGACCGGCCGCACCTCGATGGCCATCGGGGCGATCAGCTCCGCCATGCGGCGCGTCCAGGCCAGCGCTTCGTCGAGGTCCTCCGCGGAGATCACGATGATCCCGCCCACGTACTCCTTCGCCTCGGCGAACGGGCCGTCGGTCACCAGGGCCTCGCCGTCGGTGCTGCGCACCACCGTGGACGCCGACGGCTCGTGCAGGCCGGCGGAGAACACCCAGGCACCGGCCGCCTCGATCTCGGCGTTCAGCTTCTCCAGCGCGACCATGTCCTGGGCAGGGGCGCCCGCGGACCTGGCGCCCTCCGGCTCGTAGATGTTCAGCATGTACTGCACGTGCGGCCTCCTCGGGGTTGCGTCCTACCCCCTGTACGAACGGGCGACGCGCGGATCGACACCTGCGTGCGATCCTGCTCCCATGACCGTCGACGAGTTGGCCGAGGAGCTCGCGCTGCACCCTGGCGACGTCCGTGTGCTGCTGGAGCAACTGGAGTCGCCGGTGCTGGACGGGGAGATCCCCGACGAGCTCGGCGGCGAGGTGCGCGACCGCGTCGACGCCCTCTGCGAGCGCAGCGTCCCCGGCTACTGGTGGCCGGGCAGCAGCGACCCGGACGCCGGCCGGGGCGCCACCAAGATGCGCTGACCGCACCCGCATAGGGTCGATGGCATGGAGTACAGGCAGCTCGGCCGATCCGGCCTGCGCATCTCGACCCTCACCCTCGGCACCATGGGCTTCGGCGGCACCGGGTGGGCCAAGAACGTCGGCACCATCGACGTCGACGGCGCCCGCACCCAGATCGACATGGCCCGCGCGGCGGGCGTCAACCTGATCGACACCGCCGACGTCTACTCCGCGGGGCTGTCCGAGGAGATCGTCGGGCAGGCGCTGGGCAAGAACCGCGACGACGTGCTCGTCGCGACGAAGGTGCGGATGCCGATGGGTTCCGGTCCCAACGACGCCGGCCTCTCCCGCCACCACGTCATCAGCGGCTGCGAGGCGAGCCTGCGCCGGCTGAACACCGACCGCATCGACCTGTTCCAGGTGCACGAGTGGGACGGCCAGACCCCGCTCGAGGAGACCCTCTCCGCGCTGGACACCCTGGTCACCCAGGGCAAGGTGCGCTACATCGGCTGCTCGAACTACGCCGCGTGGCAGCTGATGAAGGCGCTGGGCACCAGCGACCGGTTCGGCTACGAGCGGTTCGTCGGCCAGCAGGTGTACTACTCGCTGCAGAGCCGCGACATCGAGACCGAGATCGTCCCGGCGTGCATCGACCAGGGCGTCGGCATCCTCGTGTGGAGCCCCATCGCCGGCGGCCTCCTGTCGGGCAAGTACCGCCGCGGTGCCGACGGCAACCCGGAAGGCCCGGAGGGCAGCCGGCACCTCTCCGCGTGGAGCGAGCCGCCCGTCAACGACGAGGACAAGCTCTACGCCACGATCGACAAGCTGGTCGAGATCGGTGACGGGCACGGTGTGTCCGCCGCGCGGGTGGCGCTGGCTTACCTGCTGCGCAAGCCGGGCGTGACGTCGCTGATCGTGGGCGCCCGCACCACCGAGCAGCTCGCCGACAACCTCGCGGCCGCGGAACTGCAGCTCTCCGACGCGGACATGGCGGCCCTGGACGAGGTCAGCGGCGAGCCGCTGCGCTACCCGTTCTGGCACCACCGCAACACGGCGAGCGACCGCCTCTCCCCGGCCGACCTGAGCCAGCTCGCACCCCATCTGTGAGCCGCGCCACAGCTCGCCAACCGACCCGACGCTGAGCGGCTCTCCCCGGTCGAGGACCGACCGAGGAGAGCCCATGCATCCCGCAGCTCCACCCGTCCTGCGCCCGCTCGGCGGCCTCGCCGCCGCCACCTCGGTGATGCTCGGCATCGCCGCGGTGGCGTGGGCGTGGGCGGTGCACGTCTGGGCGTGGACCAGCTACGGCACCTACGCCCGGCTCTTCACCTCGGACGGCTTCGCCGGCGCCCCGGGCGTCTCGGCCACCGGCATCGGACCGATGAAGAGCAGCTCCATCGGGCTCGGTGTCGCGGTGCTCGTCTCCGCCGTCGCAGCCGGCCTGTTCATCGGCTGGCTCGTGCGGGCACGGGCCAACGTCGAGCCGTTCGGGCAGCATCGGCACACCGCGGGGTGGGCCGTCGGCGGCTGGTTCGTGCCGTTCGCCAACCTGGCGGTCCCCGGTCGCGTCGTCGCCGACGTGTGGCGCGCGAGCGCGGCCCGCAGCGGGCAGCCCGCCGGTACCGCGCTCGTGACCGCGTGGTGGCTGACGGCCACCAGCACGTGGGTGCTGTACGTGCTGGTCATGACATCGCGGATCGAGCCGACCGTGCCCGCGCTGCACACCGCTGCGGTGCTTGTGCACGGTCCAGGGCCTGCTGACCGTCGTCGCGGCGGGGCTCGCGATCGCCGTCGTCCAGCGGGTCACGCGCTGGCAGTCACTCCAGCAGCGGTAGCAACCAGGCCTCCTCGTCGTCGAGGTGGCGCAGCAGCTCGGCGGTCAGCCGGTCGACCTCCGTGACGACGTCGGCCGGCTCGCCGTCCAGCGCCGCCCGCAGCGCGGCGACGAGCGCGGCGATGCGCTCGTGGTCCACTCGCAGCCGGGCGATCAGCGACTCCGCCTCCGGGTACTGCGCGGCGAGTCCGGGGAACAGCATCCGGTCCTCGCCCAGGTGGTGGTTGCCGAGGCCGGTGCAGAGGGTCAGGCAGTTCACGCGCAGCTGGGCACCGATGGGAGCCCCGCTGCGGGCGGCCTCGGCGCGGATCAGCTCCAGCTCGCGACGGAACACGTCGTGCACGCCGCGCAGGACGTCCGCGAACGATCCGCCTGCGGGCGGGCCCGGCACGGAGACCAGGGCGAACACCGGCAGCTGCCGGCCGGACCGCTGCTCGTAGGCCGCCCAGCCGGGATCGGCCTCCACGGCCCTGGCGAACGCCGCGTCCCGCTCGGCGCCGACGAGCTCGACAGCGTCGGCGAGGTAGGTGAAGGCGCCCGCCTCCACCGTGGCCTGCGGGAGGGCCCGCAGGTTGTGCGCCCATGCGGGGTCGCGGGTCGCACCCCCGGCCGAGCCGATGACCAGCACCCGGCCGTCCCCGTCGGGGAGGTAGCCGAGCGGGACGGTGTGCCGGGCGCCGGTGCGCGCCCCCGTGGTGGTGAGCAGCAGCAGCCGGGCGTCGCGGAACCATCCGCCGACGCGGCCACCGTTGGCCCGGAACTCCTCGATCACCGGGCCGTTGACGTCGATCATGTAAGCGTTCTTCTCCTCTTCTCGGGCATGGCGGAGCGCCTGCGCGGACACGTGTTCACGCAGGTAGGGGGTATCGCGAGAGAGGAGGAACGGGCGGGCCACGGGCCCGCCGGGAGGTCACGCCGCGGCCGGGTGACCCATCCGCTCGTGGCTCGAGGCCGACCCGGCAGTCACGGAACCGACGCTACACGGCGCGCGTGTCACGCCGCCAGGTCACGCCCGGTCGGGGCCAGCCCGCCGGTCGCGGACGAGCCCCCGCCCCGACCGGGTCGTGCGTCCGTGCCCCAGCCTGCGAGGCCTTCGGACGAGCGCAGCCCGCTGCCCCCGCCGCCGCGCGTCGCCCGCTGCAGCAGGACCAGCAGCACCAGCCCGAGGACGACCAGGCCGTGCGACATCAGCCGCGTCGGGTCGACGCCGCCGCGGATCGCGTCGAGCACGCTGAGCACGGTGAGCACCCCGACGAACCCGGACAGGATCGGCACCAGGCCGGACGGGCGCGTCGAACCGGTGGCGGCCCACAGGAACCCGATGGCCAACGCGAGGTTCCAGGCGGCGCTCTCGTGGGTGAGGTGCGCGATGCCGGCGCCGGCCAGCTGCGCGGCGTCCATGTCCGCGTGGTGCCCGGCCACCACGATCCCGCTGATGGCGAGCCCGAACTGGCCCACCCCGACCCCGCCCAGCGCCATCCGCACGGGGAACGCGCGCAGCCGCCGGCGCGGCGGCGGAGGCGCGGCCGCGAGGACCGCCGCGACCAGGTCCGGCCCCGGCTCGGCGACCCGGGTGCGGGTGAGCCGGGTGATCCGGGCGGCCCGGTCGGCGTACTCCGCGCAGTCGGCGCAGGTCGCCAGGTGCGCGTCCAGAGCGGCCGACTCGCTCGGCTGCTCCTCGCCGTCGAGCCGGGCCGAGATCGCGTTGCGGAACTCCAGGCACCCCATGACCGAGAAGTCGCTCTCGGCACCCGCCTGGTTCCCGGGTTACGCTCCGTACGTGCACGACCGGTCCGACGACGCCCGAACCACGGCCTGCGCCGTCGCTGCAGGTACCGGCGACCGGGCGGCGCTCGCGGAGTTCGTCCGCCGCACCCAGCGCGATGTGCACCGGTTCCTGACCCATCTCGCGAGCCCTGCCGAGGCCGACGACCTCGCCCAGGAGACCTACCTGCGCGCGCTGCGGGCGCTGCCCCGCTTCGAGGCACGGTCCCCGGCCCGCACCTGGCTGCTCGCCATCGCCCGGCACGTCGCGGTCGACGCGGTCCGCGCCGCCCAGCGCCGCCCCCGCACCGACGGCGTCGACGACTGGGAGGCCGTCGCGGCCACCGCCCGTCCCGGCGCCGTGCGGTCGGCCGCCGACGAGGCGATCGTGCTGCGGGCACTGGTCGACGCGCTCGACACCGACCGCCGCGAGGCGTTCGTCCTCACCCAGCTGCTCGACCTGAGCTACGCCGAAGCCGCCGAGGTGTGCGGCTGCCCGGTGGGCACCATCCGGTCTCGGGTCGCGCGGGCCAGGGAGGACCTCGTCGAGGCGATGGCCGGCACCCCCACCGACCGGCAGGCCGAGGCCTAACGCTCGGCGATGTACTGCCTGGCGAGGAGCGTCGCCATCCCCGCGACGTGCTCGACGACCGTCTCGGCGTCGGTCTCGATCCGCCCGTCCTTCCACGCGGTGACGAGCTCGACGAAGCCCCCGACGGCGAGCAGCGTCGTCATGCGCACGGCGAGGTCGTCCGGCACCGTCAGGTAGGGCCGGGCCAGGCCGAGCAGCAGGTTGGTGACGGTCTCCAGTGCGCGGGCCCTGGCGTCGGTCAGGGGTTCGCAGCCGGAACAGTCGGCGAGCACGATGCGCGCGCGTTCCGGCGAGTCGTCGATGTGGCCGACGACGGCCGCGACAGCCGCCCGCAGCGCGGCGAACGGGTCGTCCTCGTGGCCGGTCATGGCGTCGACGATCAGGTCGGCGATGTCGTCGCGGGCCTGCTCCCACACGGCGACGAGCAGCGCGTCCCGGTTGGCGAAGCTCTCGTAGAAGTAGCGGTCGACCAGCCCGGCGTGCGCGCAGACCCCGCGCATCGAGACCGCCGCCCACCCCTGCTCCGCCCAGATGGCCGACGCCGACTCGACCAGCCGGGTCCGCCGCTCGACGCGCCGCTCCTCGGCGGTGCGCCCTCCGTAGATCCCGGTCCCGGTCGGCATCGGTCCATCTTGACGCAGATCCCCCGACCGCGTTCACCCTTCGTCGCGGAACGCGTGCGCGCGCCCGGGTCGCGGAAGGCCGGCACGACGCTGCCGTAGCGGGAGTGCCCGAACTCGGGTTTCCGCGAGCACGGCCATCACGACTTGACGTGGTCGCGTGACGGCGTTCACTCTGATGTCGGGCGCCATCAGAAGGCGCCCGACCGCTGACCGGTGGAGGACGACGATGACCGACGCCCTGGCCCGCAACCCGAGGTTGAGGGGTGCCGACGTCGGTATCCCACCCCGCCAGCTCGACTTCCGGCTGCCTGCGGAGCTGCCCCGCTGGGCCTACGCCGACAACGCGACGGCGACGTGCTTCCTCGCGATGCTGTCGGCGATCTTCCCGCCCGGGGAGGACTTCTTCGTGCGGTCGGTGGTCGCCTTCCGCGACCGCGTCACCGATCCCCGGCTGCAGGCCGAGGTGCGCGGCTTCACCGGCCAGGAGGTGATCCACAGCCGCGAGCACGACCGGCTCAACGAGGCGTTCACCGCGCGCGGCTTCGACCTCACGGTCGCCGAGAAGGCGATCGAGATCGCGCTGGGCGTGCTCGACCAGTTGCCGGCCCGCCAGCGCATCACGTGCACCGCGATGATGGAGCACTTCACCGCGCTGATGGGTGAGGAGCTGCTCGCCGACGAGACGTTCCAGGAGCGCATCCACCCCGACATCGCCGAGCTGTGGCTCTGGCACGCGCTGGAGGAGCTGGAGCACAAGTCGGTCACCTACGACGTCTACGAGACGATCGGCAACGTCCGCGGCGAGCGGGTACTCGCGTTCGGCCTGGTCACCGCGCTCGTGGCACCGGCGGCGCTGATCGGCTGGGCGGGGCTGATGATCCAGCAGCGGGTGTGGGAGCGACCCGGCGACCTCGCCGCTGGCATGGAGATGGTGTTCGGCCGCGGCTCGTTCCTGCGGCGCATCGTGGCGCGGATGCCGCTGTTCAACCGGGTCGACTTCCACCCCGACCGGCGGGACACCACCGCCCTCGAGGAGGCGTGGCGCGAGCGGCTGTTCGGGTCGGCCGGCACGCTCGCGGCGCAGCTGCGCCGCTGAGCCGGATCGGAGCGGTACCGGAACGGTAAGAGCGGGCTTACCCCGACGCGCGCGGAGTGTGCCTGCCGCGGGGAGAGTGCGGACGGGGTGCTCGGCGCGATCCTTTCTGCATGAACGACACCGCCACCCTCCAGCTCCCGGCCCTCCCCGCGCTGGCACTGCCCCAGCAGTCGGGCGCGCGGCTCGTCAAGCGGGCCATGGACGTGGCCGGTGCCCTGATCGGACTGCTGCTGGTGCTGCCGATCCTGCTGATCGCCGCCATCGCCGTCCGCATCGAGGGCGGCCCCGGCGTCATCTTCCGCCAGACCCGCGTCGGCCAGTACGGCCGCCACTTCACCCTCTACAAGCTGCGCTCGCTCAAGCCCGAGACCGGCGAGGGCGACGTCAAGTGGAACATCGACAACGACGCCCGCCTCGGCCGCGTCGGCCGCTTCATCCGCGCCACCGCCATCGACGAGCTCCCCCAGCTGGTCAACGTCCTGCTCGGCGACATGAGCCTCGTCGGCCCCCGCCCCGAGCGCCCGCACTTCGTCGACCAGTTCTCCGCCACCATCCCCGGCTACGCCGCCCGCCACCGCGTCCCCGTCGGCCTCACCGGCCTCGCCGTCGTCAAGGGCCTGCGCGGCGACACCTCCATCGCCGACCGCGCCGCCGTCGACAACGACTACGCCGACACCTGGACGATCGGGCTCGACCTGCTGATCATCGTCCGCACCGCGCTCTACCTGATCAAGCACTGACCTCCGCTGGGAACAGCTCGGTCGCGACGCCGGCCTGGAGGACCGTCAACCGGTCCGCCAGGCCGGCTTCCGCGTACGCCCTCGCGACCGTGCCGACGCTCTCGGTGAAGTGCAGCCAGCCCTCCGCGTGCACGGGGACGACCCGCCGAGCGTCCAACGCCTTGGCCGCGAGCACGGCGTCGACAGCGGTGAGGGTGAGGGCCTCCGCCATGTCGAGCCGCCGGGCCGCGCCGCAGAACAGCACCGCGAGGTCCACGGCAGGGAAGCGTTCGGCGATCCGTTCGACGATCCCGATCGAGGCGTTGTCCCCGGACACGTAGACGGTGGGCCCGGCTGCGGGCTGCAGCACGAACCCGATCACGGGGCCGACCACCGCTTCGGATCCGGGCGGGCCGTGCCGTGCCGGGACGGCGGTCACGACCATCGGGCCTTCTGGCGTGTCGATCTCGACGGCCTCCCACGGCGCGAGCCCGCGCACCCCGGGGATCCGCTCGGCGGCCGCCTCGGTGGACAGCACCCGGCCTGCGGCGGGCAGCAGCGCGCGGCCGGCGTCGTCCAGGTTGTCCGGGTGGTGGTCGTGCGACAGCAGGACGAGGTCGACGGTGCCCAGATCACCGGCCGCGACCGCCGGCCCGGAGAGCTTGACCAGCACCCGCGCTCCGACCGGGTGCGGGCCGGGCGGGTCGAACGTCGGGTCGGTGACGATGCGGATGCCGGACAGGTCGAGGACGAGCGTGGGCCCGCCGACGTGCAGAGCGGTAACGGTCATGGGTCCATCCCAACCTGCGTGCTGTTCCGCGAAAAGTGGCCCGGAGGTCAACACCCGTGCAGATCGGGCCACTCTCCGCGTATCGTCACCTCCGTGCCCCACAAGATCGCGGTGCTCGCGTTCCCCGGGATCAGCCCGTTCCACCTGTCGGTGCCGAACCTCGTCTTCCGTGCCGTCGACGACGACGGGGACGTCGACGAGGAGCTCGACGAGCCGGCCTACCGGCTGACGGTCTGCGCAGTGCGGCCCGGCACCCTGCCCACCCTGGGCGACGGGTTTGACCTCGCGGTCCGGCACGGGCTGGAGGCGTTCAAAGACGCTGACACGATCATCGTTCCGAGCTGGGACCCGCAGCGCGGGGTGCCGCTCGACCTGATCGGTGCGCTCCGCACCGCGCACCGCCGCGGCGCGCGGATCGTGTCGCTGTGCCTCGGGGCCTACGTCGTGGCCGCGTCCGGCATCGTCGAGGGTCGGGAGCTGACCACGCACTGGAAGTGGGCCGAGGACCTCGCCGTCCGACACCGCGGGATCCGGGTCCGGTCCGACGTGCTGTGGACGGATCTCGGCGACGTCGTCAGCTCGGCGGGCACGGTCGCGTCACTGGACTGCTGCCTGCACCTGCTCCGTCGCGACCTCGGCGCGGCCGTCGCAGCGCGCGTCGCGAAACGCCTGGTCATGGCCCCGCATCGGGACGGGACGCAGGCCCAGTTCGTCACGACCCCGATCCGCGCAGCCCGCGCCCGCGACGACATCGGCGCCGCGATGGAGTGGGCCGGCGCGCGGCTGGGCGAGCCACTGGACCTGGACGAGTGGGCGGCGGGCGGGGCCGGGATGTCCCGGCGCACGTTCACCCGGCGGTTCCGGGACCGCACCGGCGAGAGCCCCGGCCAGTGGCTGCTGCGCAGGCGCCTGGAGCTCGCCCGCACGCTGCTCGAGACCACGGATCTGCCGATCGAGACCGTCGCGCACCGCAGCGGCCTGGGCTCGGCCGCGTCGCTGCGCCGGTACTTCCGCGAGGTGCTGGGCACCAGCCCGAGCCGCCACCGCGAGCAGTTCGCGACCACCCGGTAGCCGAACGTCGCCGCCGCGGCCCGCGGTCGCCCTATCCTGAGCTGGTGAAGGGCCTGCTGCTGCGGCTGTCGGCACTCGACGTGGGCGCGGAGACAGCGGTGCGCGTCATCGCGTACTTCGACAACCTCATCGAGTTCCGGGCCGGCCCGGCCGAGCTGGTACGGGCCACCGCAGCGCTCGCCGAATGCCCGGCCGGCATGGAGCGCCCCGGAACACCGCTGCTGCGCTTCGCCCCCGACGGGACGCCCGTGACCGGTCCGGCCGAGCCGGCGGGTGCGCTGGACCTGACCGGCGGAGGGCGGGTCTGGCTGGAGCGGCCGGGCGGGCCGGGTCCGTTCGACGACCTGGTGCTGGAGCGCTTCGCGATCGCCGCCCGGCTGCTCGGCGGACCCGCCGCGCACCTGGCCGATCCGGCCCTCGTCGAGCTGGTGCTCTCCGAGCGGGAGGCGTCCGAGGACCGCGTCCGCGCCCTGCGGCTGCTCGGCGTCGATCCCGCCGCGCCGCTGCGGGTGCTCGCCGTCGCCGCGCCCGAGCCACGTGCCGCTGCCGTCGAGCTGCTCGGTCGCGCGGCTCCACTCCGCGTCGCGGTGATCGACGGGCTCGCCGCCGCGCTGGTGAGCGCGAGCGGGCCCGGCGAGCTGCACCCGGCCGCCGGCGTGCGCGTCGGCATCGGCGGGGCCACCGCGGGCGGCACCGCGCACCGGTCCTGGACGCAGGCCAGGCACGCCGTCCGGTTCGCGGTGGCCGGCGGGCCCGACGCCGTCGCCGCCTACGACGCGCTCGGGGTGGTGGCGCTGCTCGCCGAGCTCCCGCGCGAGCGGCTCCTGGCACAGCCCGACGTCGTCGCCCTCTCCGCGCTCGCCGGCACCCCGTCCGGCGTGCTCGACGTCACGACGCTGGAGACGTTCTGCCGCACGGGGTCACTGCGCCAGGCGGCGGCGCAGCTGCACCTGCACCACAGCTCGGTCGCCGCCCGCCTCGCGCACGTGGAGCAGGCGCTGGGCGTGCGCCTCGACGAACCCGACGGCCGGTTCCGGGCCCGGCTCGCCGTGCTGGCGCTGCGCCTCGGCCAGGACTGATCGGCCGTCAGAGGCCGAGGCCGCGGCGCAGCACCACGATCGCCTCGGCCACCTCGCGCTGCGTCACCGCGGCCTGCTGCACGATCGCGGACCCGTGGAACGTCCCCGGGAACAGGTGCAGCTCCGTCGGGATCCCGGCGGCCAGCAGGCCCTGCGCGTACGCGATGCCTTCGTCGCGCAGCGGGTCGAACTGCATGACCGAGATGTAGGCGGGCGGCAGCCCGGACAGGTCGGTCGCGCGTGCGGGCGCCGCGTGGACCGGCACGTCGGCACCGCCGCGGCGACCCGGCCCGCCCAGGTAGGAGTCCCAGCTGAACTCGGCCTGCGGCCGGCTCCACACCGGCGTGTCGACGAACTGGCGCATGCTGGGGGTCTCCAGCCGGTCGTCGACCTCCGGCACACCGAGGTACTGGAACGCGAGCGCCGGGCCGCCGCGGTCCCGGGCCAGCAGCGCCGTCGCCGCAGCGAGCCCACCGCCCGCGCTCTGGCCGTGGATGGCGATGCGCTGGGGGTCGATGCCGAGCGCGTCCGCGTTCTTGGCGGTCCAGACCAGCCCCGCGTAGCAGTCCTCCAGCGGCGCCGGGAACGGGTGCTCGGGGGCGAGGCGGTACTCCACCGACACGACGACGACGCCGAGCTCGCGGGCGAACTGGAGGTTGGCGGCGTGGTCGATGTCGATGCTGCCGATGATGAAGCCGCCGCCGTGGATGTCGTAGACGGCGGCGGGTGCCGTGCGCCGATGCGGCGTGTAGATCCGCACCGGGACGTCCGGGGCACCCTCCGGGCCCGGCACGAGCTCGTCACGGACGTCCACCCCGCTGGGGTCCGCGGACCCCAGCTCGGTCAACATCGCGTTGATGGTCGCGCGGGCCTCGGCGATGTCGTCGATCTCGACGTGGGGCAGCATGGCGATCGCCGGGGCGAGTTCGGGATCGAACGCGTAGCTCACGGAGTCCTCCAGGCGGTTCGGGACTCCGATCATCCGTCGACGCGTGCGCCCTGGCATCCGCCACACGTCGGGGATCCGACCCGCACGACCCGACGACCGCGGCTCCGCTACGCCGGGGCGAGTCCCAGCTGGCGCAGCAGCCCCAGCTCGTCGAGTCGACCCCACCGCTCCACGATGCGGCCGTCGGCGATGCGGAAGATGTTGATGCCGCGGAGCGTGACGGTCTTACCAGTGCCGGCGACGCCCATGAGCTCGCCCTGGTGGGTGCCGTGCGCGGTGAACCGCTCCACCACGATGTCGCCCTCCTCGACGAGCTGCTCGAGGTCACTGCGCCAGTCCGGCATCGCGGTGCGCATCATGACGGCTGCCCCACGCATTGATTCCGGACCGTCCGGCAGCCCGGGGAACGGCAGGTCGTGGTTGACGAAGTCGGGAGACAGGTACCGGTCGACGGCCGAGAGGTCTCCCTTGGTGAAGAGCTCCTGGATGAAGGCGTCGACGAGGTCCTTGTTGGCGGTCTGTGTGGTCATGCCGCAAGCGTCGAGCGTCGCCGCGTGCGGGGACATCCCAGCGATCTGGGGTTTTCGGCGGCTCACGCAGGCGTGACACTGGCCACATGGACAGCCGGCGGGAACGCACCGAACGCGCGGTGCTCCGCGCGTGCCAGGACGGTCTCGAGCTCGCCGACCTGCGCCGTCGGGTCCTCGCGACCCTGCGCTCCGCGATGACCGTCGACGCGGCGTTCTTCGCGACCGCCGACCCTGAGACCCTGCTGTTCACCTCGGCCGACAGCGAGGAACCGCTCGCCGCCCTGGCCTCGTCGTTCCTCGACAACGAGCTCGGCGGCGCCGACGTCAACACCTTCACGTCGCTGGTGCGGGCCCGCGGCCACGTCTCCTCGCTGGACGCCGCGACGCGGCGCGAGCGGATGGCCAGCGAGCGCTACCGCGACCTCATGCGGCCGATCGGGCTCGGCGACGAGCTGCGTGCAGCACTGGTCGTGGGCGGTGCGTGCTGGGGTTACCTGTGCCTGCACCGCGAAGACGGCGAACGCGGGTTCACCGCCGCGGACGTGGATCTCGTGCGCCGCGTCGCGCCGCACATCGCACACGGTCTGCGCCAGGCGGCGCTCCTGCACCCGCCGGCGCCGCCGTCGTCCCGCCGGCCGGGCGTCGTCCTGCTCGACGACCGGATGGAGCTGGTGGCGACGACGCCGGAGGCGGACGAGCTGCTTCCGCTCATCGGCCACGACGCCACCGGGCTGCCGCTCCCGCTGAGCGTCTACTCCGTCGCCGCTGCCCTCACGAGCGCGGACCCGACGGACCGGCCGCCCAGCGTCCGCGTGCGCGCAGCCGACGGCGGCTGGCTGAACCTGCACGCGTCCCGGTTGCGCGCCTCGACCGAGCACTCCCGGATCGCCGTCGTCGTCGAGCCGGCCGAACCCCACTCCACGCTCGGGATCCTGCTGGCCGCCTACGGGCTGACCGCGCGCGAGCTCGACGTCGCCCGGCTCGTGCTGCGCGGTGCCGCGACCCGGTCGATCTCCGAGACCCTGCACATCTCGCAGAACACGGTCCAGGACCACCTCAAGTCGGTGTTCGACAAGGTCGGCGTCCGCACCCGCCGCGACCTCGTGGGACGCCTGCTGGCCGGTAGTTGACCGGCCGGCTCACCGGTCCGGGACACCGCGGGAATCCACACCGGCGGGGTCAAGGACCGGCCGGTCCGCGGGGCGGCGCACCCGATGGACTCGGCGCGCGACCGGTGGCCGGCCACGCCAGCGCGTCCACGGCGAGCCACACCTCGGACGCGACACCGCCCGGCGTCATGCCGGTGAGCTCCTGCACGTCACGATGCAGGTGGGACTGGTCGACGTAGCCGCCGGCCGCGGCGGTCCCGGCCGGGTCGCCCCCGGCCGCCAGCCGGTGCACCGCACGGTCGAAGCGGACCAGCTTCGCCGCCCGTTTGGGCGGCAGCCCGATCTGCGCGCGGAACCTCGACCAGAGCCGTCGACGACTCCAGCCGAGGTCTGCCGCCAGCCCGTCGACGCGGACGCGGCCGCCGCTGCCGGTGATCCGCGACCACGCCCACGCGACCTCGGGGTCCACCGTCGGGCCCGCCGCACATCGGCGGGCGAGAACCGACTCGACCAGGTCGAACCGCTCGCTCCACGACCGCGCATCGCCGAGCCGTTCCCGCAGCTGCGCGGCGTCGCGACCCCACAGGTCGTCGAGGGTGACGGCGAGGTGGTCCAGCTCGGCTGGCGAGACGCCCAGCACCGCGTACGCGACGGTCGGCGACAACCGCACCTGCACGCACTCGACGGCCCGACCCCGCACCCGGACGGCGCTGTGCAGGTAGCCGACGGCGAGGTTCCCCCGCTCCTCCCGGCCACTGCGCGCGTCGACCACGAGCGGCCCGGCACCGAACTCGAACACCATGGACACGGCCGGGTGCGGCACCACCCGCACATCGACCTGACCCGCGCCGCCGTCCCGGAACCCGGCCATGCGAACCCCGGCCAGCCGATCAGCCCGCGGCAGCACCACTCCCCACCCGGCCGCGGACTCCATCAGCCCATGCTAGTGGCTCGGTAACTAGATAGCTTTACCGGCAGGCTGCTTCGCGGGATCATGGTGTGTGGCGTTGACTGTGTCGGTGGAGGTGCCGGGGCGGGATCGTGAGGTTCTGCAGTCGTGGTTGCGTGCTACCTCGATTCCGGCCGGGCTCGCGCAGCGAGCGCGGATCGTGCTGCTGGCCGCGGACGGGGTCGCGGTCAAGGACATCGTGGAGCGGGTCGGGGTATCGAAGCCGACGGTGATCGGGTGGAAGAAGCGCTACGCCGCAGAAGGCATCGCGGGTCTGGAGGATCGCCCGAAGCCGGGCCGGCCGGCGGTGATCGACGAGGTCGCGGTGGTGCTCGCGACGCTGGAACCGCCACCGGAGCGGCTCGCGGTGACGCACTGGTCGTCGCGGTTGCTCGGTGTCGAGCTGGGGATCTCGCACGTGTGGATCGGCAAGATCTGGCGCCGGTGGGGGCTGCAGCCCTGGAAGGCCGAGACGTTCAAGTTCTCCACCGACCCCGAACTCGAAGCCAAGGTCCGCGACGTCGTGGGTCTGTATCTGAACCCGCCCGACAAGGCCGTCGTGCTCTGCGTGGACGAGAAGTCCCAGGTCCAAGCCCTGGATCGGACCGCGCCGATCCTGCCGATCCGGCCCGGGATCCCGGAGAAACAGACCCACGACTACGTCCGCCACGGCACCACCACCTTGTTCGCCGCGCTGGAGGTTGCCACCGGCAGAGTTGAGCAGGTGTGCCTGCCACGGCACCGCCACCAGGAGTTCCTGCGCTTCCTCAAACAGGTCGCCAAGGCCTACCCGCGGCGGAAACTGCACCTGGTCGTCGACAACTACGCCACCCACAAACACCCTGCCGTGCGCGCGTGGCTGGCCCGCAACCCGCGGATCACCCTGCACTTCACCCCGACCTCGGGCTCGTGGCTGAACCTGGTCGAGGTCTTCTTCTCGATCATCACCCGCCAGGCCATCCGCCGCGGCAGCTACAGCAGCGTCAAGGACCTGATCGCCGCGATCGGCCGGTTCATCGACGGCTGGAACGAACGCTGCCACCCGTTCGTCTGGACCAAGACCGCCGACGACCTACTCGACCACTGCAGACCAGGTCAACGAACATCGTTTACGCGACACTAGGAGCGCCCACGTCGACGCTCTCGGCGGTTCACTCGACATCGTGGCCACCGTCGAGGATTGGACCTGGACGGTCGCCTGACTCCCATCAGGCGTGAGACGGAGCGGAAGCCGCTCACCGCGACGGCAGTTCTTGGCAGACGAGGCGCCCCGACGTGCCGACGTCGGGATCGACCCGGCAACCACTGCTTCATCGATCTTGGAAGACGATCTGCGTGATCTGCAATCGATGCAGGTCACGAGTGGAGCCGCCTGTCAGAATTGAACTGACGACTACGCATTACGAGAATTCTCCTCGGCGGGTTCACGGTGCACCTGCAGTCCATCCGTGCACGTCATTGGTCCCACCATGCGCACCCGAGCGCACCGTGCGCCGTTGTTGGAGGCCACGAAGGAGGCCACGGCCGTGGGTCGGTCACAACACCCCGAGCCGACAACTGCTGGCACGGACGCGCTTCGAGCAAATGCGTTCACATGCCGGCTATCTTCGGAGCATGAGCGCCGAGCGCGACGAGTTGAAGCGTCTGGTCGAGGAGCTACCCGACGACCGCGTTCCCGCCGTGCTCGCCGAGGCCCGCCGCCAGCAGGAGCCGACGCCGACCGCCGCGTGGCCCCCAGCGTGGTTCGCGTCGTTCTCCAGCGGCCGCACCGACCTCGGACGCAACCACGAGGATCTGCTCGCCGACGGCTTCGGATGCTCCTGAGTGATCGTCTGTGACACCGGCCCGCTCGTCGCCGCTGCCGACCGTGACGACCAGGACAACCGGGCCTGCACCGATCTGCTTACGGGCCTGCACCGGCCCGCCGCGCCATCCTCGTTCCAGCGCCGGTCGTTGCCGAGGTCGGCTACCTCCTGGCTCGCGCCGGCGGAGCCAAGACCGAAGCAGCGCTTCTGCGCTCCGTCGTCGCGCAGACCGTCACGATCGTCGACCTCGAACTCACCGACTACGAACGCATGGCCGAGCTCGTCGAGACCTACGCCGACTTCCCCCTCGGCACCACCGACGCGGCCGTCATCGCCGTGGCAGAACGCCTTGGCATCACCGAGATCGCCACCCTCGACCGCCGCCACTTCCACACCGTGCGTCCCCGCCACACCGACGCCTTCACCCTGCTGCCCTGATCCCAGCGGACCACCGGCCGCGCACGCCTGGAACTCCACGAATGCGTCGCTCACCGGCAACACGATCCGCCTCCGTGCGCCGACCTCCCTATCATCCCCAACGGCGGGGAGGCCCACGCCTGCAAGGCTCTGACCAGCGCGAACACCTGAACAAG
Source organism: Pseudonocardia sp. CA-107938 (assembly GCF_050936315.1). Lineage (NCBI taxonomy): Bacteria > Bacillati > Actinomycetota > Actinomycetes > Pseudonocardiales > Pseudonocardiaceae > Pseudonocardia > Pseudonocardia sp. CA-107938. Next base: position 1,236,291 of record NZ_JBNJNA010000001.1, read on the forward strand.
AGGCAACGGAACCAGCCACGGGCTCGGCATGCCGAGGCCAGCGACGCTGACCAGGGACGCTGACCAGGGACAATGGAGCCGCCTGTCAGAATTGAACTGACGACCTACGCATTACGAGTGCGTTGCTCTACCGACTGAGCTAAGGCGGCGTGTGCGGTCCAGTGTATCGACCGCTCGCCAGCCGGTTCCGCCCGGGTGGGGTGCTCAGCCTCGGTGCAGCGCGGTCATCATCGCCTCGACCGCGATCTCGGGTTTGACGTTGACGTCGAGGGCGGTGCGGCAGGCGAGCACCGCCTCGAGTCGGCGCAGCAGCGACTCCGGCGACCAGTGGGTGGCGGCGGCGCGCACGTCGGACTCGCGGTCGGGGTGGGTGAGGGCGACCGCCGCGCCGGAGCCGGCGACGAGGGCGTCGCGGTAGAAGCCGGCGAGGTCGGTGAGGGCGCGGTCGATGGCGTCGCGCTGGGTCCGGGTGTGGCGCGACTTCTGCTGGCGCTCCAGTTCCTTCTCGGCGGCCTTCGCGCCGCGGGCGGCGGCCGCGACGCCCTTGCCGGTGCCGCCGGCGCCCATGGCGACGGCGAGCTCTTCGCGTTCGGCGAGGTCGCGGGTCTCGGACAGCTCCGTGGCCTCGGCCTTCGCGTCGCGCACCACGTCGCCGGCGAAGGCGAACGCGTCGCCGAGGCCGCGGATGCGCATCGGCAGGCCGAGGACGGCGTCGCGGTGCTTGCGGGCGGCCTCGTCGCGGGCGAGCCGGCGCGCCCGTCCCACGTGCCCGCCCGACACCGACGCCGCCCAGCGGGCCTGTTCGGGATCGATGCCGTCGCGGCGGACGAGCACGTCGGCGATCGCGTCCGGGGACGGGATGCGGAGGGCGATCGCGCGGCAGCGGGAGCGGATGGTGATGCGCACGTCCTCCGGGTGGTCCGACGGCGCGCACAGCAGGAAGATCGTCTGGTCGGGGGGTTCCTCGACGAACTTCAGCAGCGCGTTGGCCGCGTTCTCGGTGAGCCGGTCGGCATCGGTGATCACCAGGATCTGGTAGCGACCCATGGCGGGCTTACGCGCTGCCTGCTGCACGAGCGTGCGCATCGCCTTGACCGAGATCGACAGCCCCTCGGGCACGATCTCCCGCACGTCGGAGTGCGTGCCGGCCATCACGGTGTGGCACGACGTGCACTGCCCGCACCCGTGCTGCGGGCACTGCAGCGCCGCCGCGAAAGCGCGGGCCGCCACCGAGCGCCCCGACCCGGGCGGCCCGGTGAACAGCCACGCGTGGGTCATCGCCGACGGGTTCTCCGCCGCGGCCCGCAGCTCGGCGACTGCCGACGGCTGCCCGACGACCTCGTCCCAGACCGTCATTCGACACCTACCTCCGCCCCGGACGCCGTGACGGGGGGCAGCAGCGGCCGCAGCCCGGCGAGCATGCGGTCGACCACGTCGTCGCCCGCCGCGTCGACGACGACGTAGCGGTGCGGCTCGGCGGCGGCGACGTGGGTGAGCAGCCGCTGGACCCGCACGTGCTCGATCGGCCCGCCGGCCGGGGTGGCGGGCGGCGAGTCCAGCAGCACGGACACGTCCGGCCGGAGCCGGCCGGTGGCCCACGCGGCGAGGCTCTCCACCTCGGTCGCGTCCAGGCGAGCGCCGGACTGCTCCTCGATCGCCTGCATGAGCGGCCCGGAGAGGAACCGGTCGACGACGACCACCGCGCCGGCGGCCAGCGCCGGGCGGATCACCCGTTCCACCTGGTCGGCGCGTACGGCCGCGGCGGCGAGTGCTTTCGCGCGGCGGCCGGACAGCGCTGCCTCGCGGGTGACGGCGGCCCAGCGGGCGCGGTCGGTCTCGCCGTCGTCGGGCTCGACGACGGAGTGACCCTCCGCGCGCAGCCGGGCGGCCAGCTCCGCCGCGTGCGACGCGGTGGCCGCACCCTCGACGGCAATGAGCACGCCGTGGCCGTCGCGGGGGTCGCCGCGGCGCAGCGCCGCGAGCAGACCGGAGAGCATCGGCTCGGTGCGCCGGTCGTCCATCTGCCGGTATGCGAGCACCCCGACGACGGCAGCGACCAGGCCGCCGGCCAGCAGCACCACGCGGGTGCCGTCCACCAGGAACGACGCGCCGAACAGCTGCACGCGCTGCTGGTTGACGAGCCCGACGCCGAGCGGCACCAGCGCCATCGAGCCGAGCAGTGTCAGCCGCACGATCGACTGGACGAACGCCACCACCCGGCCGCGCACCTCGTCGGCCACCTGCGCACCGATGATCGTCAGCCCGGTGAGGAACGCGATGCCGGCGCAGCCCCCGACCACCATGACCGCGACCAGCGCGACGTAGAGGTGCGGGGCGAGCGCGACGAGCACCAGCGCCGCGCCGGCGGCGACGATGGCGGCGCCGAACAGCCGGTTGCGGGGGATCTTGTGCGCCATCCGGGGCGCCACGCCCATGCCGATCGCCAACCCGACGAACACCGACGCGAACAGCAGCCCGTACGCGGCGTTGCCGCCGCCGAGGCTCTTCGCGTACAGCGTGGCGGTGCCGATGACCGCGCCACCGGCGGTGAACGCGCCGACGATGCCGATGACGAGCCCGCGGACGAGCGGCGTGCGCGTCACGAACGTGGCGCCGTCGCGGATCATCGCGAGCACGCCGGGCGCCATCTCGCGCCGCTCGCGAGCCCGCCCGGAGATCTCCGGGATGCGCAGCAGCACGGTCAACGCGATCACCAGGTAGGCGAGGCCCGAGCCGCCCAGCGCGATCTGCACGGTGTCGAAGCGCGACCAGCCGAAGATCCGCTCGGTGCTCGACAGCAGCGTGAACAGGCCGGACGCGGTGATTACCGAGACCCCGTACGTCATCACGAGGTTGAGCTGGTTGGCCGTCTCCACCTGGTCGGGCCGGCGCAGCAGGTTCGGCACCGACGCGTCCTTGGCCGGGATCCAGAACATCGCGCAGATCTCGATGAGGAACGTGGCGACGAACAGCCAGGTCAGGGACCCGATCACGGGGATGGAGAAGAACAGCGCGAACCGGCTGAGGTCGCAGATCACCATCAGGCGGCGCCGGTCGAAGCGGTCGGCCAGCGCGCCGGCGAGCGGGCCCAGCAGCAGCGACGGCAGCAGCTTCGTGGCCACGACGCCGCCGAGCGCGAAGCTCTGCGCCTGGTAGCCGGTGGTCAGCTGGGTGGCCAGCGCCGACAGGGCGAGCAGCGAGAGCCAGTCGCAGATCCCGGCCACCGACGTGACCGTCCACAGCCTGCGGAAGGCCGGGATGGCCAGCACGCTGCGCACGCGGTGGGCCGTGGAGGCCGACAGCGGCGGCATCGGATCCGGACGGGGGTCGATCGCCGCCACCTCCTCAGCGCGCGCGGCTCCCGACCAGCGTAGTCGGGCGCCTCACGGCGCGGGCAGGTCGAGGTCCAGCCGGCGCGCGGCACCGTCGAGCAGCATGGACAGGCCGTGCCGGAACCGGTCGCGTGCGGTCGTGTCGCCGATGAGCTGGGCGAACACCTCACGGGGGTCCCTGCCACCGAACAGCGCCTGGGTGTGCGGGAACCGACCCGTCGCGTACTGGGTCTCCGCGAAGCGGACGGCAGCGTCGACGGCCGCGTCGTCGATGTCGGACGCGGACGCGGCCTGGAACTCGGCGGATCGGAAGGCGTTGCCGTGCACGTAGTCGTCGACGGCGGCGAGCAGGGCGAACTTGTCCGCCACGGCGAGCTCCGTACCGGCCAGTGCGGCGAGCGACTGCTCGAAGTGCCGCATGGCGTTCGGGCCGGACGACGCGTTCGCGAGTGACTGCATCACCCACGGGTGCCGCACCAGAACGTCCCAGGTGCGTTGAGCGACGGCGGAGAGCGCGTCGTACCAGTGGCTCGGGAACTCGTCATCGGGGATCAGGACCTCGCTCATGATCGCGTCGTCCATCAGCGCGACCAGCTCGTCCTTGGTGCGGACGTAGTAGTAGAGCGTCATCGTGCCGGCGCCCAGCTCGGCGGCGATGCGGCGCATGGACACCGCTGCGAACCCCTCGGTGTCGGCGATGGCCAGCGCGGTCGCGGCGATCTGGTCGCGACTGAACTTCGGACGGCGCGTGCCCGGTGGCGGCCGGGTCCAGATCAACGACGACGCGTCGCTCGACATCCGCACAACGTACCGACAAGAGTTGCTGGTACGGTGTACCAATAGAACGTACGATGTACGAACAGGGGGCGACATGGATGTCGATGTTCTCGTCGTGGGCGCCGGGCCGACCGGACTGACGCTGGCCTGCGAACTCGCCGTGCGCGGCGTCCGCTGCCGCATCGTCGATCGGGCACCGGCCTTCTTCGGCGGCTCCCGCGCCGACGGCATCCAGCCGAGGACGCTCGAGATCTTCGCCGACATCGGGGTGCTCGACGCGGTGCTGGCCGCGGGCGATCTCGGCATCGAGATGCGGGCCTACCAGGGAGAGGAGGTCGTCTGGTCCGGCCGGATGACGGAGCCGACCGCGCCCACTCCGTCGGTGCCGTTCCCGAACATCTGGTTCGTGCCCCAGTTCCGCACCGAGGAGATCCTCCGCACCCGGCTCTCCGAGCTCGGCGTCCAGGTGGAGTTGGGCGTCGAGCTCACCGACTTCGTCCAGGACGCCGACGGGGTGACCGCGACGCTGTCCGGCGCGGAGCCCGTGCGGGCCCGGTACCTGGTGGGTGCCGACGGTGGTCGCAGCACGGTGCGCAGGACGCTCGGCATCGCGTTCCCCGGCGAGACCGACGAAGCCACCACCACGCTGTTCGCGGACGCCCGCGTGGACGGCGTGGGCCGCGACCACGGCCGGATCTGGCAGGTCGGGGACGGTGGGGTCGCGATCGTGCCGCTGGCCGGAACCGAGCTGTTCGTGGTGACGGCGCGGCCGCCGACCGATGCGGGCGAGCCGATCCGCGACTACCTGCAGTGTCAGGTCACGGAGGCGACCGGCCGGTCCGACATCGTGGTCCGCGAGGTCACCTGGCACACCACGTGGCGGGCGAACACCCGGCTAGCCGAGCGGTTCCGCGAGGGCAGGGTCCTGCTCGCCGGCGACGCCGGACACGTGCACCCGCCGACCGGCGGCCAGGGCATGAACACCGGCATCCAGGACGCCTACAACCGCGGCTGGAAGCTGGCCGCGACGCTCGACGGCGCCCCGCCCGCGGTCCTGGACAGCTACGAGCTGGAGCGGATGGCCGCGGCGCGCGCGGCACTGGACATCAGCACGGGACTGCTGGAGAAGCACCGCCGCGGCGACGCCGACGCCCACGTGCGCGGTCCCGAGGTGCACGGCCTGGCGTTCGGCTACCGCGGCGGCCCGCTCTCCCGCGACGACCGCGCCGCACCGGGCGCGCTGCGGGCGGGCGACCGTGCCCCGGACGCTCCGGTGGCCACGGCCGACGGCCGGTCGATCCGCCTGTTCGACCTGTTCCGCGGCCCGCACTGGACGCTGCTGGTGTTCGGGTCGGCGGACGTCGCGGCACTGCCCGCGCAGCTGCCCGCCTACGCCGTGGTCCGGCCGGGGCAGCCGGTCGACGAGCACACCGTGGTCGACGTCGAGGGGCACGCGCGAGCGGCGTACGACGCGCAGGACGGCATCGCCGTGCTGGTCCGTCCGGACGGTTACGTCGGCATGGTCACGACCCTCGACGGCGTCGATCGTCTGGGGAGCTACGAGGGTCTGGCGGTCACACCGCGTGCACCATCGCCCAGATCATCTGGACGATGATCAGCCCGTACAGCGCGAGGATCGCGCCGCGGTAGACGCGCCGCCCGACCTTGCTGTGGGTGAACCGGGAGAACCCGAGCAGCGACGTGTCGTCGACCACGGGCGGGCGCGGGGCGGTCAGGTCGATCGGCGGGGGCGGTGGCCGGCGGTAGGACCGGAGCACGAGCGGGCGCCCCGGGACGGTCGGGGGATTCTGGCGTCGGCGCCGACCGGACGGCCACGGCTCGACGCGCACCTCGAGCGCATCGTCCGCGGCCATGGGCACCGATGGTAGGCCGCTGACCGGCGCGGGGGGCGCGAACGCGATCACGCGTCCGGGTCAGTTGCCGTCGCCGCCGCCGCCGTTGTCGCCACCACCGCCGCCGTCGCCCTCCGGGGGCGCGGTGCCGCTGGAGATGCTCAGCACGATCTGCTGGCCGGGCAGCGCGTGGTCCCGCGGGGACTGCTGGACGACGGTGCCGCGCGGGGCGCCGCTGTCGACGGTGAGGGTGGCGACCTGCCAGCCGGCGCGCTCCAGGACGCTGCGCGCGTCGTTCTGCCCGCGCCCGACGACGTTGGGCACGTCCTTCTCGGCGCCGCCGCGCACGAACCTCGGTTCGACCGGCGGCAGCGGGATCACGGGCTGCCCTTCGAGCAGCGGTGTCATGGCGCCGAACCAGGTCTGCGCCGGGGTCTTGCCGCCGAAGATGTTGCCGCTGCCGCACGCGAACGGGGCGCCGGCGCCGTCGCAGAGGGGTCGGGGCCGGTTGGAGTTGTCGAAGGTGATCACGGCACCGGCCATCTGCGGCACCACGCCGACGAACGCGGCGGACTTGTGCTGCTGGGTGGTGCCGGTCTTTCCGGCCATCGGCCGGTTCCACTTGACCTGCCGGGCAGCGCCGGCGGCGGTGCCGCTGACGTCGTCCTGGCTGAGCGCGGTGAGCAGCGTGTTGGCCAAGCCGGGCTCGACGACCTGCTCGCAGGGTGCCTCGGTGATCGGGACGGGCTTGCCGTCGCGGTCGGTGATCGAGTCGATGGGGCTGGGCGGGCACCACACGCCGCTGCTGGCGAGGGTGGCGCCGACGTTGGACAGCTCGAGCACGCTGGTCGGGCTCACCCCGAGGGTGAACGACGCCTGCTTCTGCGCCTTGGTGACCTCGGCGATCGAGCGGTCGGTCGGCCGGCGGGTCAGCGGGTCGACGAACTTCGTGGTGGCCAGCGAGCGCATGCCCAGCCTCACCGCCATGTCGACGACGTCCGGGACCCCGGTGAACTCCTCCAGCTTGATGAACGCCGTGTTCGGCGAGGTGGCCAGCGCCTGGGTCAGCGTCATCTCGCCGCCGTACTCGCCGGCGTTCTTCACCGGGATCGGCTTGCCGTTGCCGTCGACGTAGATCGGGGAGGCGTACCCGCTGGGCGGTACCTCGAGCACGTGGTCGATGCCCATGCCCTTGTTCATGGCCGTTGCCGCGGTGAAGATCTTGTACACGGAGCCGGCACCCAGGTTGACCGGCTCGTACGGCAGCCCGTAGCTGGTCTCCTGCTTGTCGGCGTCGAGCCCGAAGGTGCGGCTGGACGCCATGCCCAGCACCCGGTGCTTGTCCTTGCCGGGCTGGGTCACGGCCATCACGTTGGCCACGTTCGGCTGGGTCGGTGGCACCTCGTGGTCGAGGCTCGCCTTGATCTTCGCCATCACGTTCGGGTCGAGCGTGGTCTTGATCGTGTAGCCGCCGCGGTTGATCTTCTCCATGGTGAAGCCCGCGTTGGTCAGGTACTCGACGACGTACTTGCAGAAGTAGCCGGACGCGGCCGCGCCGATACAGCCGATCGGCTGGGTGACCAGCGGGCTCGCGATGCCCAGCGGGGTCGCGAGCGCGTCCCGGGCCTGGTTCTTGTCGATCATCTGCTGCTCGAGCATCTGCTGGATGACGACGTTGCGCCGCTCGAGCGCGGCCTGCGGGTGCTGCACGGGGTCGAACTGGGTGGTGCTGCGCACCATGCCGGCGAGCATCGCGGCCTGAGGCACGGTGAGCTTGTCGGCGGTGGTGTTGAAGTAGGTGCGCGCCGCCGAGGCGACGCCGGCCGCCCCGTTGCCGAACGAGACGATGTTGAGGTACGCGGTGAGGATGTCCTCCTTGGACATCTCCCGCTCCATCCGCAGCGCGATCTGCGCTTCCTTCAGCTTGCGCGCCGCGGTCTGCTCGGTGGCCTTGAGGCGCTCGGTCTCGGTCTGCGCGTTGACGTACAGGAAGTAGTTCTTGACGTACTGCTGGGTCAGCGTCGAGGCGCCCTGGACGACGTCGCCCGAGGTGGAGTTGGCGATCAGGGCCCGCATCGTGCCCTGCCAGTCGACCCCTTCGTGCTGGTAGAAGCGCCGGTCCTCGATCGCCACGATCGCCGCCTTCATCGCGGGCGAGATCTTGTCGGCGGTGAGCTCCGTGCGGTTCTGGTTCGGCTCGGAGAAGCGGGCGATCGGGTTGCCGGCGCTGTCGGTGATCGTGCTGGTGAGCGGCAGCGGCCCATCGACGACGTCGGTGGTGACGCTGGTGACGCTGTCGCCGGCCCGGTTGGAGAGCAGGCCGAGACCGGCCGCCGCCGGGAAGGCCATCCCGGCGACGAGGGTGCCGGCACCGAGAACGCACGCGGCCAGCAGTCCGATCGAACGGGCGACCCTGCGCTCACCACTCACGGGACACGAGGGTACGCGGCGGGATGTTCCGCCCACGTCAGCGCATACGGAGCGAAGTTGAGTACTTCTACTCGGTAGTGAGGGGAACCGACAGCTCCCAGAATCCGTCAAAGGTGGCCGTGCGGGCTCGAGCCCGACGACGTGACCATGGGAGGGGAACACTGATGATGGGGGCGAACTGGCGGAACGCGGCTCTGTGCCGCAACAGCGATGCCGAGCAGCTGTTCGTCACGGGCGCGGCGCAGCGCGAGGCCAGGCAGTTCTGCCGGACCTGCCCCGTCCGCACCGAGTGCCTGGCCCACGCGCTGGACCAGCGCATCGAGTTCGGGGTCTGGGGCGGCATGACCGAGCGGGAGCGCCGCGCCCTGCTGCGCACCCGACCCGACGTCCGGTCGTGGGCCGCCCTGCTCAACCAGGCGCGCGACGAGCACTACGCCGGGTCGGGCGAGCAGCGCCCGGCCGTCAGCGCGGCAGCAGCGCCCCGCCCCGCTTGACGGTGCGCACCACCGGCGCGGTCTCCACGTCGCGCACGCCGGCGAGGTGCTCGGTGAGCAGGCGGTAGAGGGCGCGGTTGTCCCGGCAGGCGACGGTGGCCACGAGGTTGGTGGCGCCGGTGGTGGCACCCACGAACGTGACGTCGGGGTGGGCCGCGAGCCGGGTCGCGGTCTGCACCAGGTCCCTCGGCGCCACCGAGAGCCACAGCCGGGCCTGCGTCCGCAGGCCCAGCACCTCCGGCACCACGTCGAGCTGGAACGACAGCAGCCCGGTCGTGCGCAGGTGGGCGATCCGCCGGCGCACGCTCGAGACCGACCGGCCGGTGCGGGCGGCGAGCTCCGCCGACGAGGTGCGGCCGTCGCGCAGCAGCTCGGCGAGCAGCGGCTCGTCGGCGGGTTCGAGGGTCAACGGCGAGTCGTCGTCCTCCGCCGCCGGCGGGCGCAGGGCAGCGGCGCGGTCCGGGTCGAGGTGCGCCAGCCGGCCCCAGTCCGACGGCAGCGCGAAGCCCACCAGCAGCACCTGCGCGGAGATGTCCAGCACCTGCTCGGTACGGGGCAGCTCGCGCAGCAGCAGCGCGTTGCGGGAGCCCGCGCTGGGCGCCTGGACGGCGACCACGACCTCGGTGCCGCCGGACACCAGGTAGATCCACGCCGTGTCGTCGCGCCGGGCCAGCGCGAGCGCCAGGGGCAGGGCGGCGTCCGGGGTGGCGCGCAGCCGCACCACCCACGTCTCGTAGCCGAGGCGGGCACCGTCCAGCGCACCGATCACCCGCAGAGCGCCCGCGGAGCGCAGCCGGCGGTAGCGGCGGGCCGCTGTGTTCTCCGAGACGTCCAGCGCCGCGGCGATCACGCGCATCGACGCCCGGCCGTCGATCTGGAGGGCGTGCAGCAGGCCGCGGTCGACGTCGTCCAGCGTGACGGGATCCACCACAGGATCGTATGTCGCTGACAGGAACGCGCACAGATCGTCGATCTCGGGACGAATCGACGCGCTCCACCTCATCGTCACGGCATGCGTACCTGGTGGCCGCTGGTGGCGGTCTGTCTCGGCTCTGCGGTGTTCCTCCTCGACACGACGGTGGTGACGGTGGCGTTGCCCGCCATCGGCCGGGATCTCGGGGTCCCCGTCGCCACCCTCGAATGGGTGGCCGGCGGCTACCCGCTGGTCCTCGCCGTGCTGGTGCCCTCGGCCGGCGCGATCGCCGACCGGGTCGGGCAGCGCCGCGCCTACCTGGCCGGGTGCGCGGTGTTCGCGGCGGCGTCGCTCGGCTGCGCGCTGGCGCCAACTGCCGCGGCGCTGGTGGCGGCGCGGATCGCGCAGGGCGTGGGTGGCGCGGCGCTGGCCGTCGGCGGGTTCGCGCTGCTCGCCGCGTCCTACACCGAGCCGCGCCGGCGGACGGCGCTCGGCGTCTTCTTCGCCGTCAACGGCCTCGCGGCGGCGCTCGGGCCGGTCGTCGGCGGGCTGCTCACCGACGGCGCGGGCTGGCGGTGGGTGTTCGCGCTCAACCTGCCGCTGCTCGCCGCCACCGCGGTGGCCACTCGCGCGATCGCGGCCACGCCCGGCCGGCCGGGCGGCCGGTTCGACGTCGTGGGGACGGCCCTGTTCGCGCTGGCCGCCGGGGCCGCCACGGCCGGCCTGACGCGCGCGGCCGAGAGCGCTGACCTCGGGACCGTCGGGTTGCTGGTCGTCGCCGCGCTCGCCGGAGCCGCGTTCGTCGCCGTCGAGCGGCGCCGCGACGGGGTGCTGGACGTTGGCCTGCTGGCCACCGCGGGGTTCGGCGGCGCGATCGCGGCCGCGGCCGCCACCTCGATCGTCTTCGCCGCGCTGCTCTACACCTCGGTGGCGGTGCAGGAGGGGCTGGATCCGGCGGCCGCCGGGCTCGCGCTCGCCCCGTTCGCCGTCGCGAGCGCGGTGACCTCAACCGTGGTGCGTCGGGTGCCGCCGTGGGCTGCGGTCGGCGGCGGGTTGCTGGTGATCGCGGCGGGTTGCCTCGCGCTGGATGCGAACCTGACGGTCGGGCTGGTCGTGAGCGGGATCGGGTTCGGCGTGGCCGCGCCGGCGGTCGCCTCCGCCGTGCTGTCCGCGGCCCCGCCGGAGCGGGCCGGAGCGGCGAGCGCGGCCATGGCGACGGCCCGCCAGCTCGGCCAAGTGCTCGGGATCGGCGTGCTGGGCGTGGTCTACGCCGCCGGCGGGACGGCGCCGGTCGGCGTCGTCGCGGCTGCGCTCACCGCAACGGCCGGGGCCACTGCCCTGCGCGTGCTCCGCCCCCACCCGGCTGCGTCGAGAACGACGTTGCGGTGATCAACAGGGCTTTTTGATCACGACAACGTCGTTCTCGACGCGTCAGCGGGCTGCGGGCTGCGGGGCGGGGTGCCCGGCCAGGCGCTCGCCGATCTCGCGGAGGCCGGACAGGTCGGCGATGTCGCCCTCCACCACCGGCACCTTGGTGACCGCGACCTCCGGGTGGGCGCCGCTGAAGCGGGCGAGCAGGCGTTCCTCGCGCTGGGAGAGGTCGACGCGGTCGGCGTGCAGCTGCAGGACCGCGGCGGCCAGCGGCGAGCCGCGCAGCTCCTCGGCGACCGCCCGGGCCTTGGTGGCGGAGAGGTCGGCGAGCACCGGATGCGTCCGGTTCAGCACGAGCCCGGCGAGCGGCATCCCGTCCGACGAGAGCCGGTCGACGAAGTACGCGGCCTCGCGCAGCGCGTCCGGCTCAGGCGCAGCAACGACGACGAACGCGGTGCCCGGCGAGCGGAGCAGCTGGTAGGTGGCCTCGGCGCGCTCGCGGAACCCGCCGAACACGCTGTCGAACGCCTGCACGAACGCCGACGCGTCGGCGAGCATCTGCCCGCCGATGATCGACGAGACGGCCTTGGCGAACAGCGTGAACCCGACGCCGACGACCTTCATGATCCCGCGGCCGGGAGCGGAGAGCAGCCGGATCATCCGCCCGTCGAGGAAGGTGGACATGCGCTGCGGGGCGTCGAGGAAGTCCAGCGCCGATCGCGACGGCGGGGTGTCGACGACGATCAGGTCCCACTCGCCGCCGGCGACGAGCTGGCCGAGCTTCTCCATCGCCATGTACTCCTGCGTGCCGGAGAACGACGAGGAGATCGTCTGGTAGAAGGGGTTGTCCATGATCGCCCGGGCGCGCTCGGGGGTGGCGTGGGCCTGCACCATCTCGTCGAAGGTGCGGCGCATGTCGAGCATCATCGCGTGCAGCTCGCCCGGCTCCACGGCCGTGACGCGGCCGGGCTCGTTGGCCAGCCGTTCGAGCCCGAGCGCCTGCGCGAGCCGGCGGGCCGGGTCGATGGTGAGCACCACGGCGCGGCGCCCGCGCTCGGCCGCCCGCACGGCCAGCGCGGCCGACGTGGTCGTCTTGCCGACGCCGCCGGAGCCGCAGCACACCACGACCTTCGTGGCCGGGTCGTCGATCAGCGCGTCGATGTCGAGCCGCGCGGCCGCCGCTCGGGGGCTCATGCGGTCACCTTCCCCACCCCGACGCCCTGTTCGATCAGGGCCTCGGCCAGCTCGTACAGCGTGCCCAGGTCCACGCCGCCGATCAGCCTCGGCAGCTCCAGCCGGGCCACCCCGGCGGCGCTGTTCAACCGCTCCTGGGCGGCCGCCTCGGACTCGATCCGCCGGGCGTGCTCGACGGTCTCGGCGGCCAACCCGTCGATGACGTCGGGCGGCAGGTCCAGGCCGGCGCCGGCCAGCGCGGACCGGATCCGCGCGGCGTCGACCCGGCCACCGGCGGCCGCCGCGACGGACCGGTCGGGCAGCCACTGCGGCCGCACCTGGTTGGCGATCACCGCGCCGGCCCGCAGGCCGGCGGCGGCGAGCTCGTCGACGGTCTCCAGGGTCTCGGTGACCGGCAGCTCCTCGAGCAGCGTCACCAGGTGCACCGCGGTGCGCGGCGAGTGCATCAGCGCGACGACGCCCTCGGCCTGCTTGTGGATGGGTCCGCTGCGGGCGAGGTCGGCCATCGCCGTGGTGACGTCGAGGAACGTGACGACGCGGCCGGTCGGGGGCGCGTCGAGCACGACGGCGTCGTAGACGGGGTGACCGTCGGCGCCGGTACGGGTGACGCACTCCTTGACCTTGCCGGTGAGCAGCACGTCGCGCAGGCCGGGTGCCAGGGTGGTGGCGAACTCGATGGCGCCCATGCGGCGCAGCGTCCGCCCGGCCATGCCGAGCTTGTAGAACAGCTCGAAGTACTCCAGCAGCGCGGCCTCGGCGTCGACGGCGAGCGCGCGCACCTCGCCGCCGCCGGGCGCGACGGCGATCTTGCGCTCCTCGTACGGCAGTGGCGCGGTGTCGAACAGCTGCGCGATGCCCTGCCGGCCCTCCACCTCGACGAGCAGCGTCCGGCGCCCGCCCGAGGCGAGCGCGAGGGCCAGCGCCGCGGCGACCGTCGTCTTGCCCGTGCCGCCCTTGCCGGACACGACGTGCAGGCGAGCAGCGGACAGCTCGCTGCTCCAGCCGGCACCCGTCGCCCATTCGGTCACCCTCTCAGGTTAAGCGCCCTGAACCGCCCGCCCGACCGGTGGTGACGAGAGGCGCACTACAGTTCGGGTGCATGAGCGAGCTTGCGAGCGAATCATCGGCCCCGCGCGCTCCCGGAGCTGCCAGGACGAAGTGGGAGTACCTCACCGCCCCGGTGCTGATCCACAACACCCAGGCCATCCTCAACAACTTCGGCCGGGACGGTTGGGAGCTGGTCACCGTGACGACCGGGCCCCGCGACGAGCAGCTCGTGGCGTGGTTCAAGCGGCCGGTCCAGTCGTGACGACAGCCACCGAGCGCCTCGCCGAGCTGGGCATCACGCTGCCGTCCGTCGCGGCCCCCGCCGGCTCGTACGTTCCGGCGCGCCGTACCGGCAACCTCGTCTACACCGCAGGTCAGGTGCCCTTCGTCGACGGCAAGATCGCCGCCACCGGCAAGGTCGGCGACACCGTCACGGCCGAGGAAGCGGCCGGGCTCGCCCGCATCTGCGCCCTCAACGCGCTCGCGGCCGTCGACGCGCTCGTGGGCATCGACGCCGTCACCGGCGTCGTGAAGGTCGTCGGGTTCGTCGCCTCGGCCGAGGGCTTCACCGGGCAGCCCGGCGTGATCAACGGCGCGTCCGACGTGCTGGCCGAGATCTTCGGGGAGGCCGGCAAGCACGCCCGGTCCGCCGTCGGTGTCGCCGAGCTGCCGCTGGGCGTGCCCGTCGAGGTCGAGCTGATCGTGGAGGTGGAGCCGGGATGACGCGGACGCCCGAGGCGGCATGCCATGACCTCCTGCTGCGACTGGCCGACCGGCTCCCCGACGAGCTGCTGTGGCGCCTGCGTGACTGGCTCGCCGCCGGAGGACGGGCAGCACTCGCGGCCACGCTGCCGCGGGAGCTGCTGCGCAACCGCATCGGGCTCAGCGACGAGGAGATGGAGCTGCTCGGCGCGTGCGCCGGCGCGTGGGGGGCCTCCCCGCGGCTGCTCGACTCGATCCTGCCCGCCGTCGGCTCCCCCGACATCCCGACGTTCGATCCGGCCGCCGACACGGCACTGGACGCCGCCGCGCTGGCCGTGCTCGCCGTCGTCCGCGACCACCCTGGCGTCACCCGGTTGCAGCAGTCCTGGCGGGTCGGACCGCACGGGCGGCAACGCATCGTCACCATCGAGGGTGGCGATACCCCCTGGGGGCTCGCCGCAACGGTCCAACGCATCCTGCGGGCGCATGGCGACCGCACACCGTGCGTAGAGGTGCTTCCACCGCACGAGGAGCCCTCCGCCTACCACCGGGCAGCCATCATCGGGAGCACGACGCTCTGGGGCGCGGCAGCACCGGAGCAGGCGAGCGTGTGACGTGGTGAGATCGGAGGCGGCCGGCATGGAGGGTCCCACGTACGAGTCGACCCACCAGCTGCTGCTCGGCCTCGCCGGCCACGTCGACGACGACCTGCTCGGCTGGGTGCGGGAGCTGGCCGCCGTGGGCGAGGAGGCGCGGGCCGTCTCGCTCGTCACCGCCGACGTGGTGGCCGAGCGCATCGCGCTGCCCGCGCCCGTCCGCACCGCGCTGGCCGACGCCGCACGCGCCGCCCGGGCGGGGATCGACCCGATCGAGCTCGCACCGGCCGCCGAACCCACCGTCGAGCACCGCTTCGCCGCGGCTCCGGCGGGCGCTGGCGACGTCGCCGCGGCGGTCCGGGCGCTGCCCGCGCGGCAGCTCCAGGGCACGTCGGTGCACCTCACGTGGCGGCTCACCCCTGCGGGCACGGCCCCCGGGCCGCTGCCGCACCCCGTCGTGATCGTCGAGATCGACCCGGTCCGCCACTCCGGCGAGATGCTGTCCTACCTCGTCGCGTCCGGTCTGGCCCGTGGGGGCGTGCACGCCTCCGTCGAGGTGATCGCCGCAGGTCAGGCGCCACCGCCGTACCAGAGGGCCGCGCTGGCGGCTGCGGTCCCGGTCGCCGTCGGCGGCGCGCCCGTGCCGGAGCCGATCACCGAGAACGTGCCGACGGTGCCGGCCCCCGAGACCACCGCCGTCACCGAGCCGGTGCGCATCGTCCGCCCGGTCGACAACGAGCCCACGGTCACCGAACCGGTTCCCGAGGCGGAGCCGGTCGCCGAGGCCGTCGAGCAGCCCGCCGACGAGGAGCCGGTCGAGCCCGAGCCGGTGCTCGACCCGAGCGAGCCGCACCCGTTCGCCGACATCCCGCCCGCGCGCCCGCGGCGCCGTCCCGCAGCCGACGCACCGGCCCTGTCCGCATTGTCCGACCCGCTGTCCGGGCCGCTGTCGGAGCCGCTGATGGCGCCGCTGCTCGACCCCACGATCCACGAGCACGACCCGCTCGGCGTCGACCACCTCGTCGGACCGTCCCGGCACCCGCTCGCCCCCGTGCCGGACGAGCCGGACGAGCCGGCCGAGGAGCCCGCGGCGGAGGAACCCGCGCCGGAGCCCGAGCCGTCGCCTGAGGACAGCTGGGCGGCGGAGTGGGAGTCCGGCGCGTGGGCGATGCCGCTCGACGAGCTGGAGAGCTCACCGGCCGAGCCGGCGGCCACCACCGATGACGAGCCGGACGACGGTGACGTCGACGACGACGTCGAGCGGGAGCCCGCGCCCCGGCACGGGCTCGACCTGCACGAGGAGCCTCCGGCTCCGGAGCCGCCACGACAGCTGCGCGCCCCCCGGCCCACCCCGATGCAGCCGAACCGGCGCGGCGAGCGGCCGGATCCGCCCGCCCCGCGCGGCCCCGAGTCGCGACCGGCCACCCGCCCGGAGCCGGCCAGGTTGAGCGACGCCGACCGCGAGCTGCTCGCGCGGTTGCAGGCCGAGCTGGTGCAGGGTCGCAAGCCCCGCCGGCCCGGTGCCTCGGCGACCGGTCGCCCGGGGTCGAACGGACGCGGGCCCAACCGGCGCACCGAGAACCCGCCCGACGCGTCGTAGGCCGTCAGCGCGCGAGCGCGCGCACGCCGTCCACGATCTCCTGCAGTCTTAGCCCACGGGCCGCATCGGCGACGGGCATCGGCCCGGTGCCGTGGACGGCCGCGAGGAACTCGTCGAGGAGGGCCTTGTAGCACTCCTGCGCGTCGGCGACCCGGCCGCGGAACACGTGCGTCCCGGCACCGCCGTACGCCGCGATCTCGATCTCCGACGGGTCGACGGGCAGCCGCAGCGACAGCACCGTCGTCGAGCGCGCGCCGCCGGCGTGGCGCAGGCCGAACCGCCAGAGGTCCGGCTCGTCGTAGCGGGCCCACTCGATGTCGACGACGGGCCCCAACGCGCTCTCGAGCAGGTCGACGACGTGCGGGCCGAGGTCGAGCACCGCGCCGTTGCCGGGCTCGGCCCGCCATCCCGACGTGGCGTAGGGCCCGCCGAGCAGCGCACCGGAGAGCCAGCGGGCGAGGCCGACGGTGTCCGGCGACGCCGGCTGATGGCCGAACCCGGCGAGCCACTCCTGCACACCGGCGTCGTGCCGCAGCGTCAGCACGACGGACGACACGACCCCCGCCGCAGCGACCGCGTCGACCACCTTGCGCGCGCCGGCCACGTCGGCGGCGAGCGGCTTCTCGCAGATCAGGTGCCGTCCGGCGGAGGCGGCCTCGATCGCGAGCCCGGCCTGCACCTGCGGAGGGACGGCGAACGCGACGGCGTCGACCGCGTCGACGAGCTCGGCGAACGAACCGGCGAGGGGCGCACCGAGACCCGCCGCAGCCTCGGGCCGGCGGGTCCACACCGCGGCGAACTCGACGCCGGGGTGCGCGACGAGGGCGGGCGCGTGGACGGTGCGGGCCCAGTGCCCGCCGCCCACGAGCCCGATGCGCAGGGGAGCGGAACGCGTCACACCGCCATCCTGCCCGCTGACGCCTACGCTGACTCGGGTGCCCGTTGTCCCCAAGCCCGCGGCGACCGTGATCCTCGTGCGTGACGCGCCGCACCTCGAGGTCTTCCTTCAGCGGCGCGTCGCCGGCATGGCGTTCGCCGGCGGCATGACGGTCTTCCCCGGTGGCGGGGTGGCCGACGACGACCGCGTCGCGACGGGATGGTCGGGCCGCCGACCGTCATGGTTCGCGGAGCGGCTGCGCTGCGACGACGAGCTGGCAACGGCGTTCGTGCGGGCCGCGGTGCGCGAGACGTTCGAGGAGTGCGGCGTCCTCCTCGCCGGTCCCGGGCCGGCGCCGGCGAGCGAGCGCGAGGAGCTGGTGGCCCGGCGGCGCACCCTCGACGAGGTGCTGGCCGCGGAGGGTCGCACCCTGGACGCCGACGAGCTGCACCCGTGGGCCCGGTGGATCACCCCGGAAGTGTCGCCGCGGCGCTACGACACCGCGTTCTTCGTCGCCGCGGTGCCGCCGGGCCAGGAGGCCGACGCGCGCACCACGGAGGCCGTGGAGGCCACCTGGTGGCGGCCCGAGGACGCGCTGGCCGGTGCGGAGCGCGGCGAGCTGGCCCTCATGACCCCGACCGTGACGACGCTGGAGGAGCTGGCCGAGCACCCGGACACCGCGTCCGTGCTCGCCGCGGCCGATGCGCGCCCGATCGAACCCATCACCCCCGGCGTGCTGCAGTTCGGCATCCGGCCGTCCGAGATCGCGCGGCAGCAATGACCGAACTCGCCTACGGCCGGTTGCGCGCCGTCACCCCGTTCGCGTCCGTGGTGCTGGAGCAGAACCCCGGCCCGATGACGCTCGACGGCACCAACACCTGGCTGCTGCGCGCCCCGGGCTCGGCCGCGTGCGTGGTGGTCGATCCGGGCGACGAGGATGTCCCGCACCTGGAACGGGTGGCGGAAGCCGCCGGCACCGTCGCGCTCGTGCTGATCACGCACTGGCACCACGACCACGTCGGCGGGGCGCCGTGGTTCGCCGACCAGACCGGCGCGCCGGTGCGGGCGCTCGACCCGGCACTGACCGTCGGCGGTGCCCCGCTCGTCGACGGAGAGGTGATCGAGACCGCCGGCGTGCGGCTGCAGGTCGTCGCGACGCCGGGCCACACCGCCGACTCGGTGTCGTTCCTGCTCGACGGGCCCGATGCCGACCCGGCGGTGCTGACCGGCGACACGATCCTCGGCCGCGGCACCACCGTCATCGCGCACCCGGACGGCGCGCTGGGCCCGTACCTCACGTCGCTGCGGCGGCTGGCCGAGCTAAGTCCCGGCACGGTCGTGCTGCCGGGTCACGGCCCGGAACTGCCGGACGCCGCCGCGATCGCGTCCGGCTACCTGGCGCACCGCGAGCAGCGGCTCGACCAGGTCCGGGCCGCGCTGGCCACGCTGGGCGCGGACGCGTCGCCTGCGCAGGTCGTCGAGCACGTGTACGCGGACGTGGACCGCTCGCTGTGGCGGGCCGCGGAGCTGTCCGTCCGGGCCCAGCTGGACTACCTGCGCAGCGCCTGATCAGGCTGCTGCCGGCGCCGGCTCGGCGACCAGGCTGCCCCGGCGCACCCACAGCAGCGCCGCGAGCGCGACCCCCGCCACCCCGCCGGCGAGGAACGCCGCGGGCGGTCCGGCCTGCTCGACGGCGATCCCCGCGATGGACGAGCCGGCCGCGATGCCGAGGGTCGCCGCGGTGATCACCCAGCCGAAGCCCTCGGTGGCCGCGCCGGCCGGAGCCGCGACCTCCACGGCCAGCGAGTGGGCCGTGACCTGCGGCGTGATCAGCGCACCGGCCACCAGCATGGCGACGACCAGCGGCACCAGCGAGGAAGCGAGCGCCGTCGCGGCCATCACGGCGCCCATCGCGCCGAAACCGGCCAGGAGCACCGGCAGGCGCAGGTGCAGCGGCCTGGGCCACGGCCGCAGCGAGTACAGCACGCCCGCCAGCACGGACGCGATCGACCAGACCGACAGCAGCACGCCGCCGAGGGTGGCGCTGCCGGCCGCCGTGGTGACGGCCGGCACCCCGACCTCGACCGCGCCCACGACGAGCCCGAACCCGAGCGACGCCACCGCGACCGTCCGCATGCCGGGTCGGGCGATCGCGCCGAGCATCCCCGCGCCCTCCGCCACCGGGGCGACCTCCTGGCGCCGCGCGGTCGGGCTCAGCGCGAACCCGACGGTGCCCAGGACGAGCCCCAGCACCGCAACCACGAGCCCCGTGCCCGGCCACGGCGCGGCGACGAGGAACGCGGCCAGCGCCGGCCCGAGGATGAAGAACACCTCGAGGCTGATGGCCTCGTAGGCGTAGGCGGCGTCACGGCGCGGGCCGGGCGGGACGAGCACGCCCCACAGCGCGCGTGAGGCACCCGGCAGCGCGGGCTGCGTCAACCCGACGAGGACGGCGAGCGCGACGAGCACCGCGACGTGCTGGCGGGTCTCGATGGCCCACAGCAGCGCGCCGGCCGCGACGGCGAACGCGAGCGCGGCCACGAGCAGGGGCCGGGCCGGGCCCAGCCGGTCGACGATCCGGCCCTGCCCGACCGATCCGAGCGCCACCCCGACCAGCGTGCCGGCCGACACCAGCCCGGCCGCGGCGAACGAGCCGGTGGTGCGCTGCACGTAGAGCAGCGTGGCCATTGAGAACATCGCGATCGGCAGCCGGCCGATCGCGGACGCGAGGACGGGTAGCCGTGCTCCGCGCAGGGTGAGCACGGCCCGGTAGTCGGAGAACGTGGAGGAGGCAGCCACGATCACCAGCCTCGCACGGACCCGGCCCCGATCAGGGCCGGGTTTCCGGAGTCAGCGCGCCCGGCGGGCCAGCCGCTCCGGCTCGAGGATGAGCACGCTCTTGCCCTCCAGCCGCAGCCAGCCGCGGTGGGCGAAGTCGGCGAGCGCCTTGTTGACGGTCTCGCGGGAGGCGCCGACGAGCTGGGCGATCTCCTCCTGCGTGAGGTCGTGCGTGACGCGCAGGAGGCCGGACTCCTGGGAGCCGAACTGGCGCGCGAGCTGCAGCAGCGCCTTCGCGACGCGGCCGGGCACGTCGGTGAAGATCAGGTCGGCGAGCGCGTTGTTGGTGCGCCGCAGCCGCCGGGCCAGCACCCGCAGCAGCTGCTCGGCGATCTCCGGGCGCTTGCCGATCCACTCGCGCAGCGCGGCCCGGTCCATCGTGTACGTGCGGACCTCGGTGACCGCGGTGGCGGACGACGTGCGCGGCCCCGGGTCGAAGATCGACAGCTCGCCGAACATGTCGGACGGGCCGGCCACCATGAGCAGGTTCTCCCGGCCGTCCGGCGACTTGCGGCCGATCTTCACCTTGCCGGCAGCGACGATGTAGAGGCGGTCGCCCGGCTCACCCTCGGCGAAGATGACCTGGCCCCGCGCGAACTCCGCCGGGTCGAGAGCCTGGGCGAGCGCCTCGGCCGCGTGCGGCTCGACACCCTGGAAAATCCCTGCCCGGATCAGAACCTCGTCCACTGCTCGCTCCTCGTCCCCGCCGCTGCCCCGCGGCTGATCACCCGCGGCAGTCTAGGGGGTCCGCCCACCGATGTGACCTGGCACTCACCGATGGCACCCCCGGAAGGGTTACCGGCGGTAGTTGCGCACGAGACTAGTACGTCCGTACTGGCAAGGCTCAGGCAGCCTTGTTGCGGCGCGGTGCGCGCCGGCTGCGCGGTGTCCGGTTGCGCAGCCGGAACAGCTCGAGCGCGCGTCCGGTGCCCTGGCGGAAGAGGGCACGGACCTCGTCGGGTCGTGGCCGGTCGAGCAGCTCCTCGAGCTCCTCCGGGCGCACGGTGGACTCCCGCAGCCTGGACTCCACGCGCTCCATACCGAGCGCGAAGAACATCACCAGCAGCGGCACGAGGACGGACAACCAAGCAGTCATGTCGGGGGAGATGCTCTCGCACCCGTCTGCGTTGTGCTGAGGCGGGGGTCCGCGCGCCACCGACCCGTTGCCGATTCGTGACCCGTACCTGCGGAGAGCCACCGAACGTGACCGTTCGGTGGCATCCGTGCCGGCCGGCACGCCCGCTCGGCACTTCCGTACATTGGACGGGTGACCACCAGCGTGCGCGAGGGCCTGCCCCGCGCCACCGCGCGGCTGGCCAAGCGGGTCGCGGCCGGCGAGCCGCCGCTCGGCAAGGCGCGGCGGGTCGGGCGGATGCTGCGCACGCTCGCCGCCACGCACACCGACGCGCACTGCGAGCTGGACTTCACCACGCCGCTGGAGCTGGCGGTCGCCACGATCCTGTCGGCGCAGAGCACCGACAAGCTGGTCAACCAGGTCACCCCGGCCCTGTTCCGGCACTACCGCACCGCGCTGGACTACGCGCAGGCGAACCGGGCCGAGCTGGAGACCGAGATCCACTCGACCGGGTTCTTCCGCAACAAGGCGGCCGCGCTCATCGGGCTCGGCGCCGCGGTCGTCGAGAAGCACGGCGGCGAGCTGCCCGCCACCCTCGACGAGCTGGTCGCGCTGCCGGGCATCGGCCGCAAGACGGCCAACGTGATCCTCGGCAACGCGTTCGGCGTGCCCGGCATCACCGTCGACACCCACTTCGGCCGGCTCGTGCGCCGCTGGGGCTGGACCGACCTCGAGGACCCGGTCAAGGTCGAGCAAGCCGTCGGCGCGCTGGTGCCGAAGCGGGACTGGACGATCGTGTCCCATCAGGTGATCTTCCACGGGCGCCGGGTCTGCCACGCCAAGAAGCCGGCCTGCGGGGCGTGCACGCTGGCCGCCGACTGCCCGTCGTTCGGCCTGGGTCCGATCGAGCTGGAACCGGCGGCGGCGCTGGTCAAGGGCCCGTCGCGAGCGCACCTGCTCGAGATGGTCGGCATCACCGACGCCGTTCCCGAGGCGCAGTGAGCGAGACCGGCACCCGGACGGGGCCACGCCGGGCCGAGATCATCTCGACGGTCGTGGTGATCGTGCTCGTCGCGCTCGCGGTGGTGGCGCTGTGGCCGCGCGATCCCGCGCCGCGCACCGCGGCCCCTGCGCCCGCGACGGACATCGCTGCTCTGCGCTCCGCGGCCGCGCTGCCGCCCTGCCCGAGCCCTGGTGCGGCGCCCGCGGCCGGCCCGCTCGCCGGGATCACCGTCACCTGCCTCGGCGACGGCGGCCGGGTCGACCTCGGCGCCGCGCTGGCCGGCCGGACGACGCTGGTGAACGTGTGGGCGTCCTGGTGCGGGCCGTGCCGCGCGGAGCTGCCGGCGCTGGCCGAGTACGCGGCACGCCCGGGCGCCGTCGCGGTGCTCGGCGTCGACGTGCGCGACGCCGACGAGCCGGCCCTCCAGTTGCTGACCGATCTCGGTGTCCGGCTGCCGTCGGTGGCCGATCCGGGCTCGGCAGTGCCGACCGCCCTGCGCTCGCCGCCGGGGGTGCCGCTCAGCTACCTCGTGCGACCGGACGGCAGCGTCGCGCTCGTCGACCCGCCCGTCCCGTTCGCGAGCGCCGACGCCGTGGCCGCGGCGGTGGAGCGGCTGTCGTGAGCGCCGCGCACAACGGTGACGGCCCCGCGACCGCGGTGCGGCCGGACCTCGCCCCGGCGTGGCTGGCCCCGCTCGTCGAGCGCGCTGCGGAGGTCGTGCCGGGCTGGATCGGCCAGCGCAGGCTCGTGCCGCCGGCCGGTGGCGGTCGCCCGGCATCGGTCCTGATCGCCTTCGGGGACGGCCCGCAGGGCCCCGACCTGCTGCTGGTCGAACGCGCCGCCACCCTGCGCGACCACGCCGGGCAGGTCGCGTTCCCCGGCGGCGGCGCCGAGCCGGGCGACGCCGACCCGGTCGCCACCGCGCTGCGGGAGGCCGAGGAGGAGACCGGCCTCGACCCGTCCGGGGTGGTGCCGCTGGTGCAGCTGCCCGACCTGTACGTGCCGCCGTCCGGGTTCGTCGTCACGCCGGTGATCGCGCACTGGGCCCGTCCGGTGGCGGTGCGCGCCGTGGACCTCGGCGAGACGGCGTCCGTGGCGCGGGTGCCGTTGGCGCAGCTCGCCGACCCGGCGAACCGGTTCACCGTGATCCATCCGGCCGGCTTCCAGGGTCCGGCGTTCGCCGCCTCCGGACTGCTCGTGTGGGGCTTCACCGGGGGCTTGCTGGCCGCGTTGTTGGATCTGGGAGGGTGGGCGCGCCCGTGGGACACCACGGTCGTCCGCACGCTCGACGACGCGTGGTCCTGGGCGAGACAGGTTCAGCAGGAGGTCGGTCGGTGAGTTGGGTCGACCTGGTCGTGATCGGGCTCGCCGTGATCGCCGCGGTGTCCGGGTGGCGGCACGGCATGGCGGTGGCCGCCCTGTCGTTCGTCGGCGTGCTCGGCGGGGCGATCATCGGCGTGCGGATCGCGCCGGTGCTGGCGTCGGGCATCGAGAGCCAGTCGACCCGCATCATCGTGAGCATCGCCGTCGTCGTGCTGCTGGTGGCACTCGGCGAGACCACCGGGGTGTTCCTCGGGCGCCGGATCCGTGACCGCATCACGGGCGAGCGGGTCCTCGCCGTCGACTCCACCCTGGGCTCGATCCTGCAGGCGATCACCGTCGTGCTCGCCGCGTGGCTGGTGGCGCTGCCGCTGGCCTCGGCCAGCTTCCCGGCGCTCGCGGCCGGCGTGCGGGGCTCGGAGGTCCTGCGCGCCGTCGACGGCGTCATGCCGGAGGGCGCCAAGGAGCTGCCCGACGAGCTGCGCAAGCTGCTCGACAACTCCGGCTTCCCGGACGTGCTGAGCCCGTTCGCCGAGACCCCGATCACCGACATCGGGCCGCCGAACGTGGCGCTGGCGAAGAGCCCCGCGGTCAAGCTCGTGGGTCCGAGCGTCATGAAGGTGCGGGCGAAGGCGCCGTCGTGCCAGCGGCAGATGGAGGGCACCGGGTTCGTCATCGGGCCGCGCCTGATCATGACCAACGCGCACGTCGTCGCCGGGTCGTCGAGCGCACTCGTGGAGGCCACGGGCGGGCGTGACCTCCCCGCCGACGTCGTGTACTACGACCCGCGCATCGACCTCGCCGTCCTGCGCGTGGGACGGGCACTGGGCGCCGACGCGCTGCAGTTCGAGCCGACACCGGCCAAGGCGGGCGACGACGCGATCGTGCTCGGCTACCCGCTCGACGGCGACTTCACCGTCACGCCGGCCCGGGTGCGGCAGAACATCAAGCTCAAGGGCCCGGACATCTACGAGTCGGGCGAGGTCGTCCGCGACGTCCTGACCGTGCGCGCGAAGGTGCAGAGCGGCAACTCCGGCGGCCCCATGATCGACCCGGCAGGCAAGGTGACCGGGGTGGTCTTCGGCGCGGCTGTCGACGACTCGGAGACCGGGTTCGTGCTGAGCGTCGACCAGGTGACCCCCGCGGTGCAGAAGGCGCTGGCCCTCGGCGACTCCCCGCCCGAGGTGCAGACCGGCAGCTGCGCGGCCTGAGGCTCAGCCCGGGATCGAGACCTCGACGCGGAACGACGTGCCGGGTCGCGTGTCGTAACGCGCGGCGCTGCCGAGGTAGCGGCCCTCGACCTGGACCGTCTCGCCGCGGTGGGCGCGCAGGGCCTCGCACACCGCGAACTCGTCGGGCACCGGCTGGCCGGCGATCGCGGTGAGGTAGTCCCCGCGCTCCAGCTGGCCCGCAGCCGCGGAGCCGTCGTCGACGGCGGACACCCACAGCCCCGGGGTCTCCTGCACGGTGACTGCGTACGCCTTGCGGTCACGGGACGGCACGAGATCGGCGTACAGGGGATCGCGCGGCGGCACCAGCGACCAGCCGACGTCGAGCACGCCCCGGCCGGCGGCCAGCTCCGGCAGCAGCTCGGCGATTCGCGACACGGGCACCGAGAACCCGGTGCCGGCAAGCGACTGCGACCCGGCGAGCGTGTTGATGCCGACGAGCCAGCCGTCGGCGTCGAGGAGCGGGCCACCCGAGTTGCCGGGGATCAGCCCGGCCGAGTGCTCGACCATGCTGCCCAGTGGCGGCCCGCTCGTCGGGATGCGGGCAGCGCGGTCGGCAGCCAGCGGTGCCTGGACCTCACCTGCCGTCGGGGTGGCGTCCGGGGCCCGCGAGCCGTCGTCGCGGACCGGGTAGCCCAGCGCCGTGACCCGGTCGCCCGTGCGCACGCCGCGCGACCCGTCGACGACGAACGCCCGCAGGTCGTCGGGCACGCTCTCCAGCCGGAGCACGGCCAGGTCGTCGCACGGCGCCTCGGCGAGCACCGTGGCCGCGAGCTGGGCGCCGCCGGAGGTGCGCACGCGTGCCCGTTGCGCACCGACGACGACGTGCGCGTTGGTCAGTACGAGGCCGCGCTCGAGGTCGACGACGGCGCCGCTGCCGGCCATGCCGACCCGGTCGGTGCCCTCGATCGTGCTGGTGATCTCGACGGTGGCGGCGCGGGCGTCGGCCAGCGGCTCGACGGCCGCGGCCCGGACGGGAGCGGCGACGGGTGCGGCGGGCAGGAGCAGGAGCAGCGCCAGGGCGAGGCCGGTGAACGGGAGTGCAGCGATGGCCCGCGCCCGCGTGTTCGCGGTGCCGGACGGGGCCGGCTCCGACCGGCGCTCGGCCCGAGCCACGAGCTTGATCACCGCAACCCCGCCGTTCACAGCAGTGGACAGGTCGGGTTCGAGGATATCCGGGCCGGGGCGGGCACGGGTCCGATTCAGGAGAACGGGTCGTGCAGAACGAGCGAGCCGGGCCGGTCGTGGAGGACCGGCCCGGCTCGGCGGGGTTCGCGCGTGCTGTGGTGGCTCGGCGGTCAGCCGTCCCCGCCGTCGTTTCCGCCGCCGTTGTCGCCGCCGTTGTCGCCGCCGTTGTCGCCGCCGTTGTCGCCGCCGCTGTGGTCACCGTCGCTGTTGTTGTTGCCGCCGTCGTCGCCACCGCCGTGGTCTCCACCGCCGTGGTCACCGCCGTCATCGCGGTTCCCACCGTCGTCGCCGCCGTGATCGCGGTCGCCACCGTTGTCATCGCCGCGGTCGCTATCGCCACCGTGGTCGCTGCCGTGGTCGCCACCGTCGTTGTCGCCGCGGTAGGACCGGTCTTCCGAGCCGTGGTCGGAGTCGCCGTCGGAGCTGCGCTCGTACTGGCGGTCGCCGTCGGTGTTGCGGTTGCCGTCGTTGTCGCCGTGGTCGTTCCACCCGCGGTCGCCATCGGAGTTGCCGTCCGAGTGGCTGTTGTCGTAGCTGTCGGGGTGATCGCCGCCGTAGTTGCGGTCGGAGCGGTCGCCGTTGGAGTCGTGGCCGCCGCTCTCCTGGTACGAGCGGTCGTGCTGCCCGGAGTCGTTGTTGTAGCTGTAGCTCTCGCTGTAGTTGTTGCCGGAGCTGCGGCTGTGGTCGTCGCCGTCGGAGCTGCGGTTCGAGTGCTGGTCGGAGTACTCGGAGTTCTGCGAGCCGTCCCTGTTCGAGCCGTCCCTGTTCGAGCCGTCCCTGTTCGAGCTGTCGCTGTGCGAGCTGTCCCCGTTCGAGCTGCCGTCGTGCGAGCTTTCCCCGTGCGAGCCGTCCCCGTCGGAGTCGGACCCGTAGCCGGCGTACTTGGCAAGCGCGGTGCGGGCGGCGCGCTCCCACTCCTCGTCGTCCATGCCCTCGTGCAGACCCACGGCGCCGGCCTTCTCCGGGTTCTCCGCCGTGTACTCCTTCATGATCTGGACGGCGCGGCCGACGACGGCGTCGTCGGTGCTCGACGAGTGACTCGAGCGCTCCGGTTGCGCCGACTCCCGCGTCGACTCCGATGGTTCATGCTCCGACGAGCTCGACCGCGGGCTGGACGAGCGAGCGGAGGAGTCGTTGCTCGACCGGTACGAGCTGGGCCGGTAGACGGCGTTCTGCTCGTCGGAGCTGCCCGAGTCGGACGCCTTCTCGTCGTCGTGGGACGTGCGCAGCTCGCTCGGACTGACGACGGCGGGCGATCCGCCGCCACCGAGCGTCTGCATGACGGGACCGGAGTCGGCGCTGTCCGAGCTGTCGGCGCTGTCGCTGCCGCTGTCGTCCGCAGCACCCCCGCCGATGCGGGCGGACTTGCCACGCGGCCGGGACGGTTCGTCGTCGGTCGAGCTGCGCCCGAAGCCGCGGAACACGGAGTCGTCACGGGACTGCTCGGCCTCCGCCGCGGAGCCTGCCGGCTCCGGCCCGTCGAGGGCGTCCGTGACGCCGCCGATCAAGCCCCCGGACGTGCCCGGCTCGGGGGCCGCGGCCGGGCCTCCGGCCTGCCCGTGGCCGCGCCCGATCCCGCCGAGCAGCCCGCCACCGTTGTCCGCGGTCGCGCCGGGCGCCGCGGCGTCGGCACCGGTGGGGCCTGGTTCGGCGGGCGCCGCGGCGTCGCGACCCCGGCCACCGCCGAGCACCTTCCCGAGGCCGTCGGTGGTCTTGCCGAGCACCCCCGGCGACTCGGGCGCCTTCTCCGCCGCACTGCCGGGCCCAGCCGGCCCACCGGGACCCGCCGGCTCCGCCTCCGAACCCGCGAGCCCCTTGCCCTTGCCCAGCAACCCCGGCGACTCCGGCGCCTTCTCCGCGGCGGGGCCTCCAGGACCCGCCGGCTCCTGCTCGGCGCCGCCCAGCACCTTGCCCAGACCATCCGTGACCTTGCCCAGCACCCCCGGCGACTCCGGCGCCTTCTCCGCAGCACTGCCCGACGCAGCCGGCCCACCAGGACCCGCCGGCCCCTGCTCGGCGCCGCCGAGCACCTTGCCCAGACCGTCCTTGGCCTTGCCGAGGAGCCCGCCGGAGTCCTCCGACTCCTCCGGCTGCGCGCCTCGCCGGTGCTCGTCGCCCGCCCGTCCGCCCGGCGGCTCGACGGGCAGCAGGCCGATCTCGGGGTCGTCGCCCGGCTCGCCGGTGGTGTGGTCGGGGTGGCGCCGCTCGTTCGACTCGCGGCCGCCGGCGACGACGGTCGGCGGGTCGTACGGGTGCTCGTCGCCGGGTTCCTCGTCGTCGTCCTTGTGGGCTTCGGGGTTCTCGACCAGGTCGATGACGGCGGCGGCCAGGTCGTGCGAGTCGTCGTCGGCCGTCGGGAGGGGGCTGCTCTTCGCGGACCGGGCGCCTTGCTCGAGCCGGTCCAGGTCCTCCTTCTTGGAGTCGCGGCGCCGCTGCGCCAGGTCGCGTTGCTGGTTCAGTGCGGCGAGCGCGTCGGCCTGGTCCTGGTCGCGGGTGGGGGTCGCGGACTCCTCGATGACGTCCTCGAGCTCGGCCACCTGCTTCTCGGCGGCGTCGAGCTCCGACTTCGCCGAGTCGACCTGCTTGACGGTCTCGACCTGCGACTGCAGCGCGGCCTGCTGCTGGAGCAGGAGGGACTTGCGCTGCTTGAGCCGGGTCACCGACTTCGGCGGGGTCTTGCCGGCGAACTGGGGCGCCAGGCGGGTCTCGTAGGTGGCCTCGGCCTGGTTGATCTGGTCGAGCTCGCGGCCGATCGCGGCCAGCCGGACCCCGGCCTCGGAGATCCACTGCGTGTTCGACGCCAGTGGCTCACCCGGCTGCGACGGCTGGATCGTGCCGCTCGAGCTGAGCCACCCGGCGCCCGACGCGATCATGCCCGTGATGCCGACGAGCGCCACCAACCTGCGGCGACGCCGCGCGGAACCGTCGATCCGGTCGGTGAGGGCGGCCAGCGCGGCCGCCGACACCGGGCGGCGCGGGCCGGGTACTGCAGCCGGGCGCTCGGGTGCCGAGCCGGCGGGCAGCGCAAGGGGACCGGGGGTGGGATCGGCGGAGTGTGCAGCGGGACCGCCGTGGGCCGACCGGTTCGCGGTGAGCGGCGCGAGCACGGCCGAGTTCGCGGCGACCGGCTCGAGCGTCCGGGAGCCGGCGTGCGCGGCCTCGGCGGCGCGCCGGCGGTTGATGACGCGGGCCCGCGCGCGATGCTCCGGCGAGCAGTAGCGGCGCGGTGGCCGCCCCGGGCTCACCGGCGGCAGCTCCGCCGAGCACCCCGGCAGCGCGCAGTGCGACACCTCTTCCACCCGATTTCCCCCTCGACGTGGAGTACTGCTCATCGCTTCACCGTCATTGCGCCGGATGACGTCCGCGGAACGCGTCGCGCCACCCCCGACAGGCGCACGATCTTCATCCGAACGCTGGACCTTACCCAGATCACACACGATCTGTCAGCCATTCGAGCGGAGTTGCCCGACGACAAAACAGCACGTCGGAGGCATATCGACCCTCCGCAATCGGGGCTATCGCCCTCCGTAGACGAGATCGCCGAACCCTTTACACACAGTTGGCCCAATGCCGTCCGAACGGCGTAATCGCACGCGTGATGTCGCGAGCGGCCGGGGTGGCGCTCCATCCGGTGCGTGATGGATGACACGATGTGCACCGACCCGTACGCCGCCGTGGACACGGCGCTGCGACCGGTACGGATGGAGGTCGATGTCTCGTGGGCTCCCCGCGACCCCCCGACGCACCGGGTGCCGCCCGCAGCCCGCGCCGCCGGACGCTGCCCGAGAAGATCGAGTACCTGTTCACGACGGTGCGCCCGCCCGGCGGGATGGGCCGCACCTACACGGTCCGCGAGATCGCCCAGCGGGCCGAGGCGGCCGGGCACGCCATCTCCCACAGCCACATCCACCAGCTGCGCCGTGATCCCAGCCGCAGCCCCACCGTGCGGGCGCTGGAAGCGCTGGCCGCCGGTTTCGGGGTGTCGGTGGCCTACTTCTTCAACGACGAGACGGCCGCCCGCATCGAGGAGGACCTCGAGCTGATCGCCGCGCTGCGCGACGGCCTGGTGCGCGACGTCGCGCTGCACGCTGCCGGCCTGTCGGAGGCGAGCCTCTCCTCGATCATGCAGATGATCGACCGGGCGCGGGAGTGGGAGGGGCTCGGCGACGTGCCCGTGGCTCCGCCCGACCAGCCGTCCTGACCCTGCCGTCACGGTTCCCCCAGCAGGTCGGCCAGTCCCCCGCCGAGCTCGGCGAGCAGGTGCTCGGCGATCAGCCGGCCGGTCACCTCGGCCTCCTGCTCCTGCTCGCCTGACCCGCAGTCGGCGCGCCCGAGCCAGCTCCGCAGGTCGCTGCAGCGCCCCATGATGGCGGTGATGTGCGCGGCCGACAGGCCGAGCTGCTGGTCGGCGAAGGCCGGCAGCGGGCCGGTCAGCTCCTTGCCGTCGACGGGCTGCGGCTCGTGACCGCACACCATGTGACCGAACTCGTGGCCGATGATGACCACCTGGTGCATCGGGCTGGTGCGGCGGTCGACCCACACGATGTCGCGGTGCCGCAGCTGCAGCCACAGCCCGGTCGGCAGGGCCAGGTCACCGGGATCGCCCACGACGACCCGGATGGGCCGCCCCCGCAGTCGCTCCAGCGCCGAGCGGAACCCCGCGATCGTGCGCGGCAGCTCGGGCAGCACCTCGTGCAGCCGCGTCCGGCACTGCTCGACGAGCTGCGCGGTGGGTCCCTGGTCGCTCACGGCGTCCCCGTCCTCGTCGTGGTGGTCACCGCTCGACCGCCGGTTCTGCTGGGGTGCGTGCGGCGATGCGACGCGCGGCGCCCGACACGTCCCGGACGCGCCGCGCCCGCGTGATCGCGGCCAGCCATCGGGCCTCCTCGGCGGGGGTGCGACCGCCGCCGAGCCGGCTCAGGTCGGCCGGGTCGGTGGCCCGCCCGTCCGGGTCGGCCGCTTCCGCCGAGAGGCCGATCTGCAGGCACACGGCGGCGGTGAACGCGCGGGCCGACGTTCCCGACAGCCGCAGCCGGCGGGCGTGCACGGCCGCCGCGGCGACCTGCGCACGGTCGAGGTGCTGCTGCAGCTCCCACATCCGGTCCCGGATCTCCACGAGCACGGGGAACAGCCCTTCGGACGGCGCCTCGACGCGCGGGCAGCCGAGCCAGTCGGCGAGCGCCGCGACCTCGTCGACCACCCCGCCGGAGTGCGCCGGACGCAGCAGCGGCATCGTGACCCCGACCAGGAACAGCACCACGAACGCCGACTGCAGCAGCAGCGTCAGGTGCGGCAGGGGACCGGCGGGTTCGGTGCCGGTCAGCGCCGCCACCTGCGTCAGCACGCCCAGCGCCGACGCCAGCCCGAGGCAGGCCGCGGCGAACAGCAGCAGCACCGTGGCCGAGCGCACGCTGCTCAGCGGCAGCACGCGCACTTCGCGCAGCTTGGCGAGGCCGATCACCGAGACGGCCGCGAGCAGCGCGGTGTGCAGCAGCAGCCAGTGCAGCGCGACGGCCGGGTGGGTGGCCGACGTGGACGCGGAGTGGGGCGCCGACAGCCAGGTCGCGACCAGCCCGACCACCGCGACGGCCGTGCCGCCGACCACCGCGGCCGCCGGGACGGGCCGGTGGTCGGCGCGGACGGACGCGTGCGCGAGCCCGCGCACCAGCACGGCCGCCGCGAGCACCGCCGTCACGTCGGCGAGGAGGGTCGCCAGCGCGCCGATGCCGGTGAGGTCGGCCAGGAGCTGCGCGTTCGACGCGATCGTGACCGTCGTGGTGACGGCCAGCAGCAGGCACGCCCACCACGTCTCGTCGAGGCGGCGCGCGCGGACCCCGCGCAGGATCACCACACCCCAGCACAGGATGGCGATCGCGCGGACGACGTCGTCAGCGGTGATCATCGCGGGAGCATCAGCCGCGCCGCCTGCGGAACGGGGAGCGCCGACCGGCCCGCTCCTGCTCCTCCAGCCGCTCGACGAGGGTGCGGACCGAGTCGAGCGACTCCGGGTCCTGCAGGTTCCCCAGCCGCGCGACGAGCCCGATCAGCGGGTTGTCCCGCATGTCCACGGCCCGGGTGAGCTGGTCGTGGATCTGCTCGGCCTGCGCGACCTCGGCCGAGCTCGCACGCGTCGGGTCGGTGGCGAGGTAGGCGATGACGGCGCTGGCCTGGCCCGGCGCGGACTCGGTGCGCGAGAGGTGCTCGAAGGCCCTGGCGATGGCGTAGGCGGTGTCGAGCGACGGCTTGTCGCGCTCGCCCGTGCGCAGCATGCGCAGGTACTGGCGGGTCAGGCCGGGGCCGCCGCCCAGCTCGGACGCGACGCGCGCGATGTCGCCGTTCGACCACTCCTCGCGCCGGCCGGCGGCGTTCGGCGGCTTGAGGAAGGCCCGGAACAACAGGTTGAGCCGGTCGGCGAACTGCAGCACCCGCACTCCTCCGGTCGGCCCGATCCGTTCGGGCAACGCGGCGAAGCGTAGGCGCGCAGACCCCGCCGTGACAACCATGGTTTCCCACTGACCTGCAGCGATTTTCTCAAACGCCCACGGGCCTCCCCGACCGCGCGCTAGCGTCGAGGACGTACGCCCCGAAGATCCACTTCGTACGTCCCCGAGAACAGGATGATCGTGCGCAACCCGGACGCCCCACGGCCGCACCGCGCTCAGCGGTCGCGGCGTGCGCTGTCCGCGGTGGCGGTCACGGTCGCGGCCCTCGCCGGATCCACGATCGGCACCCCCGCCGTCGCCGCGCCCGTCGCGTGCCCGTGGCTGGCCCGCGCCCAGCAGGTCCTCGACGATCTCCAGGGCAGCCTCGACCCGCGCGCCACCCGGCTCGTACCGGCGCTGCAGCGGGCGATCGCGACCTGCCCGAGCGGCACCGCCGAACGACCGTACTTCGCGAAGGCCGACTGGCTGTGGTCACCCATCGTCGACGACCCCGTGCTCGACCCCGATTCCGCAGCGATGGTGAAGGACCTCGCGTCCGGTGGTGAATACATCGCCAACATCGGCGACTTCGGCGTCACCCTCGTCGAGGCGGACAAGATCACCGACAGCACCCCGCGCTTCTCCATCAAACCGAGCCAGTACGGACCCGCGCTCAGCGACGTCCCGATCCCGGCCGACACCGAGATCGCCCCCGGCTCCGACGGCCACCTCGCCGTCGCCGACCCGCTGTCCGGCAAGGTCTACAACTTCTGGATCGCCAGGAAGGAGGGCGACGGCTGGACGGCGGCGGGCGGCGCCGCCACCGACCTCGACGGCGACGGTCGCGAGACCAGCGGCGGCACGTCCACCGGCTCCAACATCGCCCGGTTCGCGGCCGTCGTGCGGATCAGCGAGATCGAGCAGGGCGTCATCCCGCACGCCCTGTTCTTCTCCACCGACATGGCCAAGGCCGGCGAGTGCCGCTACCCCGCAGCCAAGACCGACGGCAGCAACGACGCCGGCCTGGGCAACCCCATCCCCGAGGGAGCGCGCGTCCAGCTCGACCCCGCCGTCGACGTCGACGCCCTCGACGCCACCCCCGCCGTGAAGATGATCGCCAAGGCGCTGCAGACCTACGGCGCGTACGTGGGCGACAACGGCGGCGCGCGCGTCGCCTTCCTCTTCGAGTACGGCCCCGACAGCCCCGTCTACAAGCAGGCGGGCCTGAGCGGCGGCTTCGCCCCCATCCCCGGCATCCCGTGGGACAGGATGCGCGTCCTCGCCGCCTGGAACGGGACGAACGACGGCGGCCAGTGCTCGGGGGGCGAGTGATGCGCCGGCACCTCGCGCTCGGTGGAGCGACCGCAGCCCTGCTCGCCGCCACCACGCTCTCCGCGCCGGCCGCGGCGGCGGCACCCGTGGACTGCTCGTGGGCCGCCACGGCGTCGCGGCTGCTGCAGAAGCTGGAGCAGGCCGGCAACCCGCAGGCGGCGGCCGGTATCCGGGCCCGGCTGCTGGAGCTCGGCTTCGCTGCAGACGGCACCCCGCCCGCCGACTGCACGAACAGCGGTGGTGGCAGCACGGGCGGCGGGCAGAGCGGTGACGAGCCGCTGCAGGGCGTGGCGGAGCGGGGGATCTTCACCGACACCGGGAACGGGCAGGTCATCTCCGTCGGCTCCGGCCAGTCGATCGAGTCGGCGAACCCGCAGCCCGGCGACGTCGTCGAGATCGCCGGGGGCGACTACCCGAGCTTCACGCCGAAGAACGGCGCAGAGGGCGCCTACGTCACCTACCGCGCCGCGCCCGGCGCCAAGGTCGTCATCACCGGTGGCGGCGACGGCGTCCTCGACCTCCAGAACGCCTCGTGGGTGCACCTCGACGGCATCACCGTGAAGGACGGCAGCCGCTTCGCCATCCAGATCACCGGCTCCGACCACATCGCGCTCACCAACTGCGAGGTCGACGGCTCCCAGGACGGCGGCATGCGCATCTACGAGACCAAGTTCCTGCACGTCGAGGGCTGCGACGTGCACGGCACCAACGCCAAGGGCACCTCCGCCGACAGCGAGGCGCTGTCCCTGGAGAAGGTCACCGACTTCGAGGTCTTCAACAACCGCGTGCACGACAACGGCGAAGAGGGCATCGACATCAAGTACGGGAGCTCCGGCGGCTCCGTGCACCACAACGCCTCGTGGAGCAACCGCGGCCCCAACATCTACATCGACGGCGCCAGCGACGTCGACGTCCACCACAACTGGGCGTGGGACACCACCGAGGGCAGCAAACCCGGGATCATGCTCGCCGCCGAGGCCCAGTGGTCCTCCGGGAACATCTCCGACATCACCGTGCGCGACAACGTCGTGTGGGGCAACGGCGGCGACGGCATCACCCTCTGGGAAGGCAACTTCAGCGGGATCAAGATCGTCGACAACGTGTTCGGCGACGGCGACAGCCCGCCGGGCAACGCCCCCGGCGGCGTGGAGCTCGCCGGCAACGTCACGGGCGCGATCCCGTCCGCTCTCGAAGCGATCACCGGTGGCGGCTCGTCCGCCGCGAAGGACAGCGCCGCGAACGGCAGCAGAGGAAACGGCCGCGCGAGCGGCGATTCCGGCAACGAGGGGAACTGAGCGATGCCCGGCCCGAACGAACTGATCGGCACCATCCTGGCCGCCGTAATGGGCGTGACCCCGGCGGCGTTCGCAGCACCCGGCCCGGCCGCGCCCGCCTGCCCCGCGCCCAGCGGTGGCAGCTCGACGTGGGAGCAGGACGCCAGGGACCTGTCCAAGATGCTCGTCGGGGTCGACGGCACCGAGGTCGACGGGCTGCGGCAGGAGCTCGACGCCGCCGGGTTCGGCAGCGGCGGGTCCAGCAGCCAGAGCACCGCCGGCGGCGGCGCGACACCCGGGCCGAGCAGCTCGTCCCGGGCCAGCACCAGCGGCGGCGGCACCGCCAGTTCCAGCAGCTCCGACGACGCCGGGTCCGGGGAGGACGCGGACGGGACGGAACCGGCCGCGGGGGTGGTGCCGGCCGCCGCCGGCGACTCCAGCAGGTGGAAGTCGTTGCTCGGGCGTCTCGTCACGGCGTTGAACGGCGCGGCGGACCCCGAGGCGCGCAACCTCGCCCGCTCGATCGCCGCGCTGAACATCAGCCCGGTGGCCGTGGTCGTGCCGGTCGCGGCGGACTCCGACGACGGCGATGACTCAGATGACTCGGAGGACTCCGACGAGTCGGGCGACGACTCGAAGAAGGACTCCGAGAAGGAGTCCGGCGACGAGGCCGACAAGGACTCGGACAAGAAGAGCGCGGACAAGGACGCGGACAAGGACTCCGACGAGGACTCCGGCTCCGGTTCGGCGAAGTCCTCGGCCAAGCCCTCCGCCTCGGCGAAGCCGTCCGCTTCGGCGAAGCCGTCGACCGCGCCGAAGTCGAACAACAGCACCAACCGGAGCACGGGCTCGGGCACCACGTCGCGGGGCGGCACCGGCGCCGACTGCGCCCCGTCCGGCACCAGATCCGGCAACGGCGGCACCGCTGACAACAGCACCAGCAACCAGAACCGCAACAACAACAACACCGGCACCCAGAACCGCGGCAACAGCGGCACCGGTAACACCGCCAACAGCAACAACTCCGGCACCGGCAGCAGCGGCAACACCTCCAACAACACCACCGGCAACGGGACTGCCAACAACGGCAATACCTCGAACAACAACACCGGCAAGGGGACGACGAACAACAACGGCAACACGTCGAACGGCAACACCAGCAACGGGACGGCGAACAACAGCGGAACCGGCACGAGCAACCCCGGCGCCGGCCAGAACGGCAACGGCAGCGCCAACCAGGGCAACTCCGGCGCGGGCACCGTCCAGCCCGGGTGCGCGACGGGGGCGGGCGCGTCGCCTGCGGTGTCCGCTGCGGTGTGGCGGCCGATCGCCCAGGCCTTGGCCACCGCACTGGCCGGCAACAAGGACCCGCAGGCGGTGGCGCTGGCCACCAACCTCGCCGAGGCCGGGTTCGCGCCGCAACCGGCGTCGACCGCGGGCACCGAACCGGTGGCCGGTCAGGTGAACCCAGGAGGCACCACCGACCTGTGCGGGCTCGTCGTCGCGGTGGTGCCGCTGACCTCGGGAGGTGGACGGTGACCGCCCCGTACGCCGGCGGCGACTTCTTCGTCCCGGCCGACGACCCACCACCCGCGCCGCAGCGCACTGCCGTGCCGACGCCGCCGGAGCGGCCGGCGGAGCGGTCCGGCCCGCTGCCGGTCTTCCGGGCCGCCTCCCCGCAGCCGGCGATGGCCGCGGCCTCCGCACCGGGCCTGATCCTGCCGCCGGGCGTCCGTTCGGTGGCCTCGGACGAGACCCCACCGCCCGCCCAGCGCGGGTGGATGCTGGGGTGGTCGACCGGTCCGTCGACGGACGACCTCGACAGCGACTACTACGCCGACGACGGCACCGACGACGAACCGGTCGAGACCCCGACCGACACGTCGGCGATGTGGCGGGCGGTGGCGGCACGTCCGGTCGAGGAACCCCAGCCACCGGAACCGCCTCGCAGGAACCCGGCCCCACCCCCGGAGCTGCAGCAACCGCCGTCCTGGGTCGCCACCCCGCAACCCCAGCCCCAGACTCCGCGACGCCGGATGGTCCCCACCCGGCCCGAGCGCGAGCAGCGGCCGCCGCGGCCCGAGGTCGACTGGAAGGGCAACGCCGTCTCGTCCGACCTCACGTCCGATCTCGTGCTGCGCCCGCGGCCCACCCCGCCGGAGGGGGGCTGGCGGCGCGCGGTCTACGACCTGACGGGCGGTCGCTGGAACCCCGGACCCGGCGCGGAGGCCGCGGCACGGACCGAGCGGTTGCGGCGCATCCAACGCCCGCTGCGCGGCTGCCACCGGATCGCCGTGCTGTCGGTGAAGGGCGGGGTCGGGAAGACGACGGTCGCGGCGATGCTCGGGCTCACGTTCGCCGAGCTGCGCGGCGACCGGGTGCTGACGATCGACGCCAACCCCGACCTGGGCACGCTGGCCGATCGGCTCACCGGCGACACCGAGGTGGGCATGCAGCACCTGCTGGACTTCCTGTCCGACCGGCCGGCCTTCTCGATCGCCGACATCGAGCACTTCATGAGCTCCACCGAACGCCTGCACGTGCTGGCCGGCAGCCAGGAGCCGTGCCACGGCTCGGCGTTCACGCCGGACGAGTACGAGGAGGCCATCGAGGCCCTCTCCAGCTGCTACAACGTGATGGTCATCGACACCGGCACCGGCCTGTCGCACGCCGCGCTGGCCGGGGTGCTGGCCACCGCGCACGGGGTGGTGATCGTCGGCGAGCCGACGGTCGACGCCGCGAGCCGCGCGTCGATGACGCTCGACTGGCTCGCCGGCAGCGGGTACGAGCAGCTCGCGGCCGGCGCGATCCTCGTGATGAGCCAGGACCGCGGCAGCTCCGACATCGACGAGGGCGTGATCCGCGAGCACTTCGGTCCCCGCTGCGCCGCCGTGATCGACATCCCGGCGGACCCGCACCTGGGCAATGGCGGCCGGATCGACATGTCGGCATGCCGCCCCGCCACCACCGACGCGTTCGAGGAGCTGGCGGCCGCGGTCGCGGGGTCGTTCCCCGAGCCGGGGCCGCGGCGTCGCCTGCCGGAGGGGCGTTAGATGAACCTGCAGACCGACGACGACGTCTACCGCGTCGACGCCGTGTGGCTCGGCCCGCCGAAGCTGACGTTCCCGTGGCGCGCCCGCTACGTCTCGTACGCGCTGGGGCTCGCGGTGCTGGTCGTGGTGATGGCGGTGCAGCGCAGGCTGGGCATCCCGTTCGGGGTGCTGTCGACGGTGTGGGCGCTGCTGGTCACGGTGGTGGTCGTCCGGCTCGTGGGTCGGCGCATCGACGACGAGCGCCCGCTCGGGCACCTGATCGGGTCGTGGTGGGCGGACGTGCGCACGCCGCGTCCGCCACGGGTGCGGCGATGACCGCGCTGCCGGCGCAGCCGCGGCTGGCCCTGCGCGGCATCTCGGGCAACCTCACGCGCACCGAGCGGCAGACGACGGCCTGGTACCGGTTGGCGACGCACCCGTGGAGCTTCCGCGGCGACGCCGAGCGGGAGCAGCTGATCCAGCTGATCGCGTGCCAGCTCGGGGCGCTGGCCGGGCGGCACCTGCGACTGCGCGTCACGAGCCGGCCGTACGAGGTGCGTCGCTGGGCGGAGGTGACGCACGGCAACGCGATCGACCGGCCGCCGACGCCTGCGGGAGCGCTGTCGTGGCCGCGGTTCCTGCAGGGCGAGCAGCAGCACCTGGCGGCAAGCGACCCGGCGGAGAAGGAGGTCTTCCTGGGCGTCGACCTCGCGACGCCGAGCCGGCTGCGCCGCAAGAGGTCCGGCGTCGAGTGGTCGCTGGCGGAGCTGACCGACCTCCTCGGCGGCCCCGGTCTCGCGGCCACCCCGGCTCGTCCGGGCGAGCTGTTGTGGCTGGTCATGCGCTCGCTGGGGCTGGGCCTGCCGGGCATGACGGTGCCGGAGCTGCCGCCGGGCACGCAGATCGGCGAGCCCGAACTTCTCGCGTTGACCGGGCAGGTGGCGCTGTGCGCCGAGCCCGGCGACCCGACGGTGACGGTGCTCGGCCAGGGCTCGGACGGCTCGGTCCGCCGCCGGCACCTCGCAGTCCTCACCGTGGGGCAGATGCAGCCGCTGCGGATCCCCGAGGTCGACGACCCGTGGATGCAGCGCACCGACCGGCTGCCGTTCCCCGTGGAGTGGTCGGCGCGGTTCACCGTGCGCCGCCCGGAGGACGTGAGCGGGGAGCTGCGCCGCCAGATGGGCAAGGTGCGCTCGCAGATGCGGCACTACGTGCTCGACCACGGCGAGGAGCCACCGACGTCGCTGCAACGGGCCGCCGAGCAGGTGCTGGCGATCGAGGACCAGCTCTCGGCCGGCCTGACGCAGATGCACACCCGGGCGTCGGGATGGTGGCGGATCGCGGTCACCGGCGCCGACGAGGCGGAAACGACGTCACGGGTGCAGCAGGTGCTGGACCTGTACCGGCCGAAGATCGCGATCGAGCAACCGCGCGGGCAGTTCCGGCTGGCCAGGGAGTTCGTGCCGGGCGAGCCGGTGGCGACGAGCGGGCACCGCAGGCGTGGCTCGGTCACGTGGGTCGCAGCCGCCATGCCGGCGGCCGCCGCGAGCATCGGCGACGACGGCGGGGTGCTGCTCGGACAGACGTGCACGGCCACGCGGCGGCCCGTGGCCTGGGACCCGTGGCTCGCGCAGGAGCAGCACCAGCGCTCCGGGCTCACCGCGATCGTGGGCGGGCTGGGCAGCGGCAAGAGCAACCTGGTCGGCACGGTCGTGCACAAGACGCTGCTGGCCGGTGCCCGCTGGACGGTGCTCGACCCGTCCGGTCCCTTGGCCCGGCTCACCGAGCTGCCGGAGATCGCGCCGTTCGCGCGGCACGTCAACCTGATGCGGGCCGCGCCGGGCGTGCTCAACCCGTACCGGGTGGTGGCCGAGCCGCACCTCGCGCACTTCACCGACACGGCGTCCGCCACGGCCGAGCAGCAGTGGCGCGACGAGCGCCGTGCCGCCGCGGCCACCCGTCGGCAGTTGGTCGTGCAGGTGCTGACCGGCCTGCTGCCGCACGACGTCGCGCGGATGCCGGAGACGCGCATCCGGCTGCAGCGCGCGGTGAAGCAGGTCGGCGGGGCACCCGACCGGCATCCCGGCCTGGTGGTCGACACCCTCCGCCAGCACGCCGTGGACGGTGACGAGCACGCCGGCATCGTCGCCGACTTCCTGGACGAGCGTCGTGATCTGCCGCAGGCCGCGCTGCTGTTCCCGACCGGCGACGGCGCCACCGACCCGTGGACGGGCGACGCCGACATCCGGCTCACCGTGCTGACGATGCAGGGCCTGACCCTGCCGCGGCCGGGCAGCCCGCGCGAGGAGTGGAGCGACACCGAGGCACTCGGCGTCGAGCTGCTCAACCTCGCGTCGTGGCTGACCCAGCGCACGATCTACGACGCCGACCCGAACGCGCGCAAGGGCGTCGCGCTGGACGAGACGCACTTCCTCTCTCAGGTCCCCACCGGCAAGGTGCTGATCGACCGGCTCGCCCGCGACTCCCGCAAGTTCAACGTCCGCGCCCTCTTCGCGTCCCAGCTGGCCGGCGACCTCCTGCGGGTGTCCGGTTTCGCGTCGCTGGTCGACGC
Source organism: Pseudonocardia sp. CA-107938 (assembly GCF_050936315.1). Taxonomy (NCBI): domain Bacteria; kingdom Bacillati; phylum Actinomycetota; class Actinomycetes; order Pseudonocardiales; family Pseudonocardiaceae; genus Pseudonocardia; species Pseudonocardia sp. CA-107938. Next base: position 1,276,762 of record NZ_JBNJNA010000001.1, read on the forward strand.
CGTGTTCGTCGGCCGCACGGACGACGCCGAGGCGCAGGCCGACGCGCTGCGGCTGCTGCGGGTGCCGACGGGCGTCGGGTACGAGCCGCTGCTCGCCACCCTCTCCGCCCAGCACGGGCCCGACCACCCGCGCCAGTTCGTCTTCGCCGACGGGCGCGGCGGCGTGGAGGCGATCCGGATCGACCTGTCGGCTCCGCACCTGGCGCACCTGCGGGCGGCGCTCGACACCAACCCGTCGGCGGCGGTCGCGGACTCCGGCCGCTTCCGCACCCCGAGCGAGCTGCGGCGCCGGCCCATGGGGGTGCTTCCGGCCGCGGAGCCGGAGGTCGTCCACGACCTCCCGACGTGGCCCGGGCAGCGCACGCCGCAGCTCTCCTGGGACGTCTCATGAGACGCGTGCTCGTCGTCCTCGCGCTGGTCGCGGGGGCGTTCCTGATCGGGTCGCCGGCGTTCGCGCAGCCGTCGGGGGGCTGCGCGATCGCGCCGGAGCCGGACCGCCCGGGCAGCGGGCTGGTGGGGCTGCTCGACCCCACGCCGCCCGGCACGGGCGATCCGGCGTCGGTGTACGGCGAGGTCGGCTACGCGGGCACGACGTGGCGCACCTACGACCTGTGCAACCGCCCGGACGCGACGTCGGCCAGCACCGACACGTGGGTGGGCAACACCCTGTTCAACGCGGCCAAGGTGATCGTCGCCGCGGCCAACGGGCTGCATTACCAGCTGGGCACCGCCGACCAGCTCGACGGGCTCGACGAGCTGCTGCACACCGGCGTCGGCGCGATGTACCGCACCGTCTTCACGACGTGGGTGGGCGTGGCCGTGCTCGGTCTGGCGATCGGGCTGCTGTGGCTGGCCGCGCGGGGCGACCTCGCCCAGCAGGCGCAGCGCGTGCTGGTCGCGGTCGGCGCGCTGGCGCTGGGTGGGCTGGTCTACGCGGCACCGGTGTCGTTGCTGAAGGCATCGGACGCGGTGCTGTTCGACGGCGTCACGCAGATGCAGCAGGGCTTCCTCGGCGAGCTCGGCGTCGGCGACCACGACACGCTGCCGGAGACGCTCACCCAGGAGATCGTGTACGCGAACTGGCTGCGCGGCGAGTTCGGCTCCTCGGACGTGCCGCAGGCCCGTGACCTGGGCCGTGACCTGCTCCGGGCGCAGGCGTTCACCCGTGCCGAGATCGCGGCCGGGCAGGACACGGCCGACACCGCGGGCAAGAAGAAGCAGCAGTTCACCGAGCTGACGAAGAAGATGGGCGACCGGCTCGGCCACTTCCAGGGCATCGCCGGCAGCCGCGTCGGCACGGGCGGAACGGCGCTGCTCCAGGCCGTCACGCTGGCCGCCTTCCCGGCAGCGGCGAAGCTCGTCGTGTTCGTCGCGATGATCGTCCTGCGACTGCTGGTGCTGTTCGCGCCGCTCGTCGCCGTCATCGCGATCATGCGTTCGGACGTGCTGGTGGGGCTGTTCCGCGTGGTCGCCGGGGTGCTGGTCAACGCGGTGCTCGCGGCCGCGCTGGCGGCGGCGCACGCGTGGCTGGTGGTGATGATGCTGCGGCCGGGCAGCGGGATCGCGCCCGTGCTGACGCTCGTCGTGGGCGCGGTGGTGTCGGGCCTGTTCTGGATGGTCGTGCGGCCGGTGCGCCGGCTCACGTCGCTCGGCTCGATGGTCCTGCCCCGGCCGCAGCCGCCCGTCCGCGCCGCGCCGGATCCGCCTCCCGCGCCCGCGCCGGCGCCGATCACGCCCGTCAGAACGTCGCTGGCCGGCCCGGCCCCGCCCATCCGAGCCCTCGCCGAGGTGCTCCCGCGCCCGATCCCGATCCGTCCGCCCCTGCTGAGCCTCGCCCCCGAGAGGAGGGAACGCGATGACCAGAAGCTCCCCGCTCTCACGGGGCCGCTGGGTGCCGCGATCCCCGCTCCGCGCGGCGGTCCTGATCGCAGCGGTGCTGACGGCGACGGTGGCTGGTACGTGGGCGGTCGGGGCATTCTCGGCTGATCGGACCGCTGCGCCGCCGGCGGCCGTGCCGAGCGCAGCGGCCCCGGCGCCGGTGTGGACCGATCCGCCGGCGGCACCCGTGCCGCCGGAAGCGGTGGCCGCCGCCGAGCAGTGGGTGCGGGCATTCCTCGTGCGGCCCGGTCAGAGCCGCGCGCAGTGGCTCGCCCGGCTCGGCCCGCTGACCAGCGACGAGTACCTCGGCGTGCTGAGGACGGAGGCCGACGACCAGGCGGCACCACGCGCGGTCACCGGCGCCGCGACGGCCGCCGACGGCGCGCCGGGCAGCGCGGACGTCGACGTGCCCACCGACCTGGGCGCGGTGCGCGTCCAGCTCGTGCAGCAGGAGGACGGGCGCTGGCTGGTCACGGGGGTCGACCGGTGACGCTCACAGCACCCCCGGGCACGTACCGGCTGGTGGCGCCGCCGCCCCCGCCGCCCCGCCGCGGGTTCCTCGTGGCGGGGCTGGCGATCTCCGCCGTCGCCGTTGCGTCGGTGTTCGGGATCGCGGCGATGATGCTGGTGGCCGTCGCGCCGGCGCGGCCGGCGGGCCCGTGCGACCCGGCGCTGGCGTCTGCGGCGAGCACCCCGGTCGGCGGGTTCTCCGCGGAGCAGACGGCGAACGCGCGGGCGATCGTCGAGGTCGGGCGCGCGATGGGCGTGCCGGCCCGCGGCTGGACGGTGGCGCTGGCGACCGCCATGCAGGAGTCGACGCTGCGCAACCTCGACCACGGCGACCGCGACTCGCTCGGCCTGTTCCAGCAGCGCCCTTCGATGGGGTGGGGGACGCCGGCGCAGGTGCGCGATCCCGCGTACGCGGCGCGCAAGTTCTACGAGGGCCTGCTGAAGGTCGACGGATGGGAGGCGTTGCCCGTGACGGTGGCGGCGCAGCGCGTGCAGCGCTCGGCGTTCCCCGCCGCGTACGCGAAGTGGGAAGGGCAGGCGGCGGCGCTGGTCGCGGCGGTCGGGCAGGTCGCCGACGTGTCCGGGTGCGCGAGCGCGCCCGCGGCGGTGGAGGGCGTGGCCGCGCGGGTGATCGGGTGGGCGCGCCAGCAGCTGGGGAAGCCGTACCAGTGGGGTGCCACAGGTCCGGGCGCGTTCGACTGCTCGGGTCTGATGCTGCGCGCGTTCGGCGCGGCCGGGGTGACGCTGCCACGCACGTCGCGGGCGCAGTTCACGGCCGGCCCGAAGATCCCGCGCGCCGACGCCCAGCCGGGTGACCTGGTGTTCTGGGGTGCGAACCCGGCCAACCCGGCCACGATCTCCCACGTCGCCGTCTACATCGGGGACGGGCAGATCCTGGAGGCTCCGCAGGCCGGCCAGCCGGTGCGGACGCGGGCGTTGAAACCGACCGAGCACGGGCTGTTCCCGGTGGTCGTGCGGCCCGGGGCGGCGGCGTGATGCGCGCGCGCAGCGTGGGGATGGCGGCGGCGCTGGCCGTCGCCGCGAGCCTGCTCGTGCCCGGCACCGCGGCGGCCGCACCGGACGACCGCTGCTCGTGGCTGCCGACGGCGATCCGGCTGGCCCGCTCGATCGACGGCGTGACCGACCAGCACGCGGCCGAGATCCAGGCTGCGCTGCAGCGGCTCGGCGTCACCGTCGACACCCCGCTGCCGACGGGCTGCGGGAGCACCGCCCCGGACCCGAACGCGCCCCTGCCCGCCGGTGGCACGAAGGAGTGCGAGAAGTTCGGCTCGGCACCGACGCCGAGCGGCGGCTACGAGGTGCAGAACAACGTCTGGGGCTCCGACAAGCCGCAGTGCGTGCGGATCTTCGACACCGGCTTCGAGGTGCTCGACGCCGACCACGACGACCACGGCGGGGTCGCGTCGTACCCGTCGATCTGGTCGGGCTGCTGGCACGGCACCTGCACGGCGGGCACGGCACTGCCGAAGCCGATCGACCAGCTCGGCACCATCACCACGTCCTGGGCCGTGCGGATCCCCGACGACCAGGAGAAGTGGAACGCCGCCTACGACGTCTGGTTCAGCCCGACCGGCAACGACGAGGGCGCCGACGGCACCGAGATGATGATCTGGCTGGACCACGGCGACGTCGCGCCGATCGGCGAGCAGACCGCGACCGTGACGCTCGGCGGCATCGAGTGGCAGGTGTGGACCGGCACGAACGGCCCCGTCAAGGTCATCTCGTACGTCGCTGTGCAGGGCCGGCGCGAGGTCACCGACCTACCGTTGAACGACTTCATGGACGACGCCATCCAGCGCGACATGCTGGGCGCGAACTGGTCGCTCGCGGCCGTCCAGGCGGGGTTCGAACCGTGGACCAAGGGCGCGGGGCTCGCCACCACATCGTTCGAGGTCACGGGCGTGACGAAATGAGTTGTCCACAGGTTTCGCCGATCGGCCACGCGACGCCCTGGTGCTGACCAGACTTCCCGGCATGACGATTCCGAGCACCACCCCGCCACGCCTGACCGAGCCCGCCGACCTCATCACCGCGGTCCCCGTCCTACTGGGGTTCCGCCCGCGGGAGTCGCTGGTCCTGGTCACGATGCACCGCCAGCCGAGCGGCCGGCACCGGTTCGGCCTCACGCTGCGGGTCGACCTGCCCGCGCCCCGCCACGTCACCGCGGTTGCCGCCCAGACCGCGGACGCGCTGCTGGTGGACGCAGCCGTCGAAGCCGCCGTGATCGTCTTCGGCAGCGGGCCGGACGGGCGGCCGCCCGGCAGACCCAAGGCCCGGTCGCGCAAGCGCCGCCAGTCCGGACCGCTGCGCCGCGACGTCGCCAACGCCGCCGTCGGCGCGCTGCGCGCTCGCGGGATCTCCGCGCACTCGGTGATGTGGGCGCAGCGGTGCGCCGCCGGCGCGCCGTGGGCCTGCTACGACGGCTGCTGCTCGGGCACGCTCGCGGATCCGGGCAGCACCCCGATGGCCGCCCACGCCGTCGCCGAGGGGGCGGTGGTGTACGGCGACCGCACGGAGCTGGAAGCACTGGTCGCACCCGTCGCACCTGCGGTGCTCCGACGGCGGGCGCGGCTTCTGGCCACGGCCGTCCTGGACGTCGGGACAGCACGGCAGCGGTTCGACGACGCACTGGCGGCGGCGGCCCGCTGCGAGCTGCGCATCGACGACGACACCGTCGTCGCGCTCGCCGCGGCGCTCGAGGTGCCCGAGGTGCGCGACCAGGCGATCCTGCTCAGCGCCGCCGAGGACCCGGCTGCTGAACAGCTCTGGGGCGCCCTCGCCAGGGAGACGCCCGATCCACAGGCCGCCGTGCCCGCGGCGCTGCTCGCGCTGGCGGCCCTCGCATCCGGTCGGGGCGCACTCGCCGACGTGGCACTCCGTCGAGCCGAACTGGCCTGGCCCGGGCACCACCTCACCGGACTCGTGCGCACCGCGAGCGCCAGCCTGGTGCGCCCCGAGCAGATTCGCGCGTGGTTCGCGAGCTGACCACGCAATTGGCAAGCCTGTATCGGTCCAGGTGACGAGTGCGATGCCGGGCGTCGTGGACGCACTTCCCGCGGCGTCCGGCAACCGGTCGATCGAGTGAGAGTCCGATCACCTTCCAGGATTCCGACAAGGCCGTGACCAGCGCCTCAGTGCGAACGTGCCACTCGGAGAAATTCCTCGTCGGAATGCGTGCACGGCGCTTCTGAATCGATTACCTGATCGGTCTTGTGAGTCAGCCGACACCGCCCAGCGGTTGGGCGAAATCAAGAGCCGCCGGTACCGTCTTCTCTCATCCTCCGAGATTCCCGACCCGGGGCTGTCTAGCTTCGGGTCTAGCGGGTATTTCCCAGGAGGGTGACCGGGGCCGACGAGGAGCGAGGGTGACATGACGGTGGCGACCGTGCCAGGGATCGACCAAGGGCCGACCGAGAACACGAGTCTGCTGTCGTGGGTGCGCGAGATCGCGGACCTGACCGAGCCCGACGCGGTGGTGTGGGCCGACGGCTCCGACGCCGAGTGGGACCGCATGACGACCGCACTGGTCGACGCGGGCACCTTCAAGCGCCTCAACCCGGAGAAGAAGCCCAACTCGTTCTGGGCCGCCTCCGACCCCGACGACGTGGCCCGCGTGGAGGAGCGCACGTACATCTGTTCGGCGGAGCCCGCCGGCGCCGGCCCGACGAACAACTGGGTCGACCCGGCCGAGATGAAGTCGACGATGACCGAGCTGTACCGCGGCTGCATGCGCGGGCGCACGATGTACGTCGTCCCGTTCTGCATGGGCCCGCTGGACGCAGAGCCGCCGATGCTCGGCGTCGAGATCACCGACTCCGAGTACGTCGTCGCCTCGATGCGGATCATGACCCGTATGGGTGCCGCCGTGCTGCCGCTCCTCGACGCGGTCGGCGAGAACTTCGTGAAGTGCCTGCACTCCGTCGGTGCCCCGCTGGCGGACGGCCAGGCCGACGTCCCGTGGCCCTGCAACGACACGAAGTACATCTCGCACTTCCCGGAGACCCGCGAGATCTGGAGCTTCGGATCCGGCTACGGCGGCAACGCGCTGCTGGGCAAGAAGTGCTACGCGCTGCGCATCGCGTCGGCCATCGCGCACGACGAGGGCTGGCTCGCCGAACACATGCTGATCCTCAAGTTGATCAGCCCCGAGAACAAGGCGTACTACGTCGCCGCCGCATTCCCGTCCGCATGCGGTAAGACGAACCTCGCGATGCTGCAGCCCACCATTCCGGGCTGGCGCGCTGAGACCGTCGGCGACGACATCGCCTGGATGCGCTTCGGCCCCGACGGCCGGCTCTACGCGGTCAACCCGGAGTTCGGCTTCTTCGGCGTCGCCCCGGGCACCAACTGGAAGACCAACCCCAACGCGATGCGCACGATCGAGAAGGGCAACTCGCTCTTCACCAACGTGGCGCTCACCGACGACGGCGACGTGTGGTGGGAGGGTCTCGAGGGCGATCCCCAGCACCTCACATCGTGGCTGGGCGAGGACTGGACCCCGGATTCGGACAAGCCGGCCGCACACGCCAACTCCCGCTACACCGTGCCGATCGCGCAGTGCCCGGTCGTGGCCCCGGAGTGGGAGGACCCGCAGGGCGTGCCGATCTCGGCGATCCTGTTCGGCGGGCGCCGCAAGACCACGGTTCCGCTGGTCACCGAGGCTCGCGACTGGCAGCACGGCACGTTCATGGGCGCCACGATGTCGAGCGAGATGACGGCGGCGGCCAAGGGCGGGCTCGGCCAGGTGCGCCGCGACCCGATGGCGATGCTGCCGTTCCTCGGCTACAACGTCGGTGACTACTTCGCGCACTGGGTGAACGTCGGCAAGAGCGCCGACGCCACGAAGCTGCCGAAGATCTTCTACGTGAACTGGTTCCGTCGCGGCTCGGAGGGCCAGTTCCTGTGGCCCGGCTTCGGTGAGAACAGCCGCGTGCTCAAGTGGGCGATCGAGCGCATGGAGGGCACCGCGGCCGCGCAGGAGACCCCGATCGGTTTCGTTCCGACCGCCGACCAGATCGACCTCGAGGGTCTCGACGTCGACCGCGCCGACGTCGAGGCCGCCCTCGCCGTCGACGTCGAGGAGTGGAAGGCCGAGATCCCGCTGATCGAGGAGTGGTTCGACAAGGTCGGCGACAACCTGCCCACCTCGATGCGCGACGAGCTCGCCGCGCTCAAGCAGCGCCTCGGACTCTGACCTGAACGACGCGAACGGCCCGCCGTGCCCGGCGGGCCGTTCGCGTGTCTAGTCCTCGGGCAGCACGTCGTCCTGGCCGATGACGGCCTCGCTCACCCAGCGGTCGTCGGCGAAGAAGCCCGACTCGTCCTGCAGGTAGGCGGGACGGCCCTTCGTGCGGTCGCCCCCGCCACCGGCACCGGCGCCGGCCATCGGCGGGTACATGGAGCCGGCGCGGCCCTCGGCGGCGCGGGCCGAGCCGCCGAGGATCGGCTCCCCGGCCGGCCGGCCGCGCACCGGCGGTTCCGCCACGGCCGGTGGTCGCGTCGTCCGCGACTCGCCCGCGACGAGCTCGCGCCAGTTGGTGGGGTTCCGCGACGGCGGTCCGGTGGGCCGCTGCGGCTCGGGGAACGGCGCGGGCTTCACCCCGCGGCCACCCTGCCCCGGCGGCAGGTCGATGCCGGTGCCCCGCGGTGGCGGCACGGACGACGGACGCGGAGCACTGCGCGCCGACGGCATCGGGGCAGGTACCGGGACCTGAACCGGCGTCTGGCTGCCCGCCCGCGGCGGCCCGGGCTGGGCCGGCGCGACCGGCGTTGCAGGCGTGGTCGGGTCGGGCGGCCGCGGGCCGGTGGCCGGTGGGGCTCCGGGAAGAACCGGACCCGGCGTGCCACCCGGTCCCGCTGCCTGCGACGGGGGCAACGCCGGAGCCGGCGACCCGGCCGGTCCGGCGGCGTGCGGCTGACCGCCCGGCGCGCCCCCCGACGGCGCGTCGGGCGGACCGTGCGTGACCACCATCGTCGGTGGCGTGCTCCAGAAACCGAGCCCGTTCGCGCGCTGGACGGAGTCGTCCGCGTAGGACGCCATCAGCCGGCGCGCGTCCTCGGCCTCCGCGGTCGAGTTCCGCATGTCGTCGGCGGCCTGGTGGATCGGGTTGACCTGCTCCGGCAGCGCGGAGAGGCCCGGCGACGACGCGGTCACCACCTTCTCGCCGACGTCGATCACCGTGCTCGTGAACGAGCTCGGCCCCGGCATCAGCTGCCGCAGCCGGGCCGCGTGCTCACCCTGCGCGGCCAGTGCCGCGGCGATCCCGCCGGCGTCGTCGACCGCGGTGGCGCACCAGGAGGCGAACGGCTGCGCCGCCCCCTGCATCGCCTTCGCAGCAGCCCCGATCCACTCGTCGGCCGCACGGCCCAGCGCTGCGCGGAGGTTGGTGTGGCCGTCGTCGATGGCCTGCTGGACCTGGGTCCACACCTCCTCGTGGGCGCGCGACGCCTCCCGGCCCGGACCTTGGTTGACCAGGTCGTACAGCTGTTGGTGGCTCAACGCCTGCCACCCGGTGGGAGGGGTGGTCATGTCAGCTTCAGGACGAGGTCGGACTCGGTGTGCTGGTACTGCTTCTCCGCATCGGTGAGCGCCTCGACGGCCGCGATGATCTGCTCGCGGTACTTCACGATCGCCGCTAACATCCCGTCGGGCTCGTCGAGAACGTACTTGTTGTATGCGTCCGCGACACTGACGCTCACCGGGTCGTGCAACCATGGCTCGAGGAGTCGACCGTCTCGGCGCAGCTTGCGGAGTGGGCCTTCGATGTCATCGAGCATCTTGTTGAGCACCTCCCGAACGGCCGGGATCGCCTCCGGCGGCACCCGCAACTCGGCCACACCGAAGAACTGGTCGCCCATAGTTCCTCCCCCACCTGGTCTCGTGGCGAAGCGTAGAAACCACAGCCATGATCACGTGGGTGTTCCGGAGAACTCCTCGCTGGATCTCAGGCCCGCTGCAGCAGCTGACCCATCAGGAGATCCGCTGCCTGTTCAGCCCGGGTGCAGAGATCGTCCTGTGCGAGCTGCGGCTGATTGCCACCGTCTGAATAGGTGACGTCAAGGAGCTGGGCAGGATGGACGTCCACGACCACCGCGCATTCGTCGGTGAACTTGTTCTGCTTGACCAGCAGCGCAGGGAAGCCGGCGACGCGCTTCGGCGTCACGACTCCGTTGACGCGATCGGGTCGGTAGACGTCGACACCGTCCTGCAGCGCGAAGGCCACGCCGACAGCGAATCTCGTTCCCTCATCGCCGCGCGACCCGCATGACGGCACCTGACCTTGATAGATGCTGTCGCTACCCTTTTCCGCCATCAGCGGCCGCGTGATCCCCAACTGCTCCCGCACCGCCGGTGTGAACAGCGAGCAGGGGTCGATCGAGTCGAGCCGGATGTCACGGGGCCGGCCGGAGGGGGCCGCGGTGGGCCCGGACACGGGTTGCCCCGCCACCGGTGCACAGCCGGCCGCGATGAGGCACGACATCAGGACCAGCAGGGCGATCCGGCGCACCCGACGACCGTAGCGGGGCGCGCGGCCCGGCGGGCCCGATCGGCGCAACGCGGCACCGACTGCGCTGCTCGCGGCCACGCCCCCACGCAATTCGTGATCTCACCGTGTCCTCCGAACGGGTTCTCCTGCTTACGATGCCGCGGACCCAGTGTCGGAGAAATCGCAGGAGCACGTCATGTCGGAGACAGCGTCGTCGTCGCCGCCGGAACGGGAGGGGCTGCGCTGGAACGCGTGGAACCTCCTGTTGCTGGTGCCGTTCCTCATGCTCGTCACGCCGTGGATCAACTCCCTGGAGCCGCGGCTGTTCGGCATGCCGTTCTTCTACTGGATCCAGTTCGCGTTCGTGCCGGTCGGCGTCGTGTGCGTGCTGGTCGTCTACCTGATGACCAAGGACGAGCCGACCACGGTCGCCCCTGGTCCCGAGCCTGACGTCGACTCGCTGGACGAGGGGACCGCGCGATGATCCAGTGGCCGGAGCTGATCGTCTTCACCGTCCTGTTCCTGGCGGTGACCGTGATGGGGTTCGTGGCTGCGCGCTGGCAGCGCGGCGACACACTCGAGCACCTCGACGAGTGGGGTCTCGGCGGGCGCAAGTTCGGCTCGTGGATCACCTGGTTCCTCGTCGGCGGTGACCTCTACACGGCGTACACGTTCGTCGCCGTGCCGGCGCTGCTGTTCGGCGCGGGCGCGACCGGGTTCTTCGCGCTGCCCTACACCGTGATCCTCTACCCGATCGTCTTCCTGCCGGTGCTGCGGCTGTGGTCGGTCTCGCGGGTGCACGGCTACGTGACGCCCGCCGACTTCGTGCGCGGCCGCTACGGCTCGCCGACGCTGGCGCTGCTCGTGGCGATCACCGGCCTGGTGGCGACCATGCCGTACATCGCGCTGCAGCTGGTCGGTCTGGAGGCCGTGCTGCGCACGATGGGCCTCAACGCCGGCGGCATCGGCGGGCACCTGCCGCTGCTGATCGCGTTCGTGATCCTCGCGCTGTACACCTACCAGTCGGGGCTGCGGGCGCCCGCGCTGATCGCGTTCGTCAAGGACATCCTGATCTACATCGTGATCCTGGTGGCCGTGATCTACCTGCCCGCGCAGTTCGGCGGCTGGGAGGCGATCTTCGGAGCAGCGGAAGCCAAGCTCAAGACACCCAACCCGGCCACGGGTGCGCCGACGGGTTCGCTCCTGCTCACCGCGAACAACCAGCTGCAGTACATCACCCTGGCACTGGGTTCGGCGCTGGCGCTGTTCCTCTACCCGCACTCGATCACCGGCGTCCTGGCCTCCCGCGGGCGCGACGTGATCAAGCGCAACATGGTGGCGCTGCCCGCGTACTCGCTGCTGCTGGGCCTGCTCGCCCTGCTCGGCTACGTCGCGATCGCCGCGGGGGCGAAGCCGATCACCAATCAGGCCACCGGCCGTCCCGACACCAACACGATCATCCCGGTGCTGTTCGACAGCCAGTTCGGCTCGATCTTCGCCGGCATCGCGTTCGCCGCGATCGGCATCGGCGCGCTGGTGCCGGCGGCGATCATGTCGATCGCCGCGGCGAACCTGTGGACGCGCAACATCTACAAGGAGTACCTCAAGCGCGACGCCAGCCCGGCGCAGGAGGCCAAGCAGGCCAAGCTCGCGTCACTGGTCGTGAAGTTCGGCGCCGTGCTGTTCATCCTGGCCATCGACCCGCAGTTCTCCATCGACCTGCAGCTCATCGGCGGCGTGATCATCCTGCAGACGCTGCCGGCGGTGGCGATCGCGCTCTACACCCGCTGGCTGCACCGCTGGGGGCTGATCGCGGGCTGGGTGGCCGGCATGGCGCTCGGCATGTACCTGCTCTACGTGATCCCGAACGCGGCCGCGGGGCGCGCCCACTTCGGTGGTTCCGCGCTGGCGCTGGACAAGCTGTCCATCGTCGGCTGGCACCCGTTCGCCGGCTCGACCGTGCAGATCTACGTCGGGTTCGTCGCGACCGTCGTGAACCTGCTGGTCGCGGTGGTCGTCACGGTCGCGCTGCGGGCCGCCAAGGTGGCCGAGGGAGACGACGCCACACATCCGGCCGACTACCACGCGGACGAGGGATCGGCCCGGCTACGTCCGGTTGCCGAGGGCCACGGTGCGGCGCCCGCCGCCACCACGTCCACCTGACACATAGAGTGACGACGAGGCCGGACGGCGGGCGGGTTAGCCCTGTTCGCCGTCCGGCCTCGACCGCACGCCGTACATGATGGCCCTGTCGGCGCGCCGCCGGACAACGCCGTCCGCTCTACCACTCGAACGTGGCGAAGGCCACACCTTCGAGTGACCAGGCGGCGCACGCAGTCACCATCTCGGCGCGCACCGATTGCCGGGCCCGAAACCCGGATGCAACATTACGTAGACGACTGCGATACGAAGGGTGACCGTCGCCGCTGAGGCGATGGGCTCGCGGAGGTGACGTGGTGCTGGATGTCGGACCCTCGGGGGCACGCGGCGACGCAGACGCAGACCTCGCGGTCTTCGTCGACCGGATCGCCGCAGCCGGCTCCGACCCGGCCACGGGAGCAGCCCGCACGGCCATCCGCGCCGCGATCGGCGCCGGAACGGCTCCGCCAGGGTTGCGCAAGCTGGCCGAAGGGTTGGCTGCTTCCCTCGCCGCCCAGCCGCCACTGCCCCGTCATCCCGGCGAGGACTCCGGCTCCATCGTCTCCGCCGTCCGCAACGACGCGCTCGTCGTCCTCGACGGGTTCAGCGGCGCCGAGCTCGCCGAGGCCGTGGCCGGGCTCGTGGCCGACGGCCGTCGCGTCGTCGTCACCGGGCCGAGCGCCGAGGAGATCGCCGCGGTCCGTGCGGGGCTGCCCGCCGAGGCCGCCCTGCGCGCGCTCGACGGGCTGCCGGCGCTGCCTCCGGCCCGCCTGCGCGAGCTGCGCAGGCTCGTCGCCACGTCCACGGCGCGCCGGCGCGCTCGCGGCGCTCAGCAGCTGCCGCCCGTGGCCGCGCTCCCGCCCGTCGCGGAGATCGACAGGCTGTGCACGGCCGCCCGCCGCAGCAACGGGCGCGGGTACGACAGCGTCATCGCTTCGGTGATGTCCGGGCTGGCGCCCGAGCGGCGGGACGCCGTCGTGTCCGTGGCGCGCTGCGTCCGGGCCCGCCTGGACGAGCTGGAGCCGCGGGACCGCTGGGCCTGGGCGTGGTCGCTGCTCACCGACCTGATCTACGGGCGGCACCAGCCGGCGTTCGAGCGGATGCTCGAGGACACGGCGCAGGCCGTCGCTGCGCTGGAGCGCACCAGGACGGCCGTGCCGGCCGAGATCGTCGGCCCGCTGCCGGGCGACGCGCTCGACCTGCTCTACCGCTACCGCGACTTCCTCACCTCGGGCGGCCGCTCCCGCGCCTACTTCCGCTCCGCCGCGCAGCGCGACGTGCAGCCGGTGCTGCGCCTGCTGCTCGTCGACGGGCACACGCCGGGCACGGTCGACGAGGTCTCCCGCGCGATCGAACACGTCGAGCTCGGCCAGCGGCTGGCCCGCGTCGACGCCGGGTGCGCCGAGCTGCAGCTGTCGCCGCCGATGGGCGAGGACGACCTGCACGAGCTCGCCGACGGCCTGGTCAAGGTGGCCGCCGCCGTGCGGTCCGTCACCGCTCTGCGCCACGACGTCCTGTTCCTGGGCGACAACTCGCCGCTCGCCGTGCCGGACGTCGAGGCCGCCGGAGCGACCGCGTCCGCGATCCTCGAGTACGCCGAGCACGGGTCAGGCACGGAAGCCGGCATCCGGCTCGACGAGCTGGCCGACGCGCTCGCCGCAACCGTGCCAGCCAAGATCCGCTCGAGCGAGCACGAACGCGCCGTCATCGCGCTGCGCCAGCGCGACGCCGCCCTGTACGCCGACGCCGTCGACGCGCTGGCCGGGGCACGACGCGACGCGGGCGACGCCCGCCGCGAGGACGCGCTCATGGGCGAGCTGGCCGCCGCGGCCCCCCGGTTGGCCGAGGTGTGGCAGCAGCACGGCCGCGCCGGGTCACTGGGCTTCGTCGCGTTCTCCACCGCCGAGGAGCTGCTCGCCGCGCTCCCGGCGCCCGACAGCGCCGACGTCGTCGTGGTCGTCGGAGCAGCCGGTATGGGGGTCGAGCGGCTGCTGCTGGCCGGCGTCGCCCCGCGGCTGATCGCGGTGCTGCAGCCCGGCGAGGAGGCCGCGCCCACCCCCAGCATGCTCAGCGTGCTGCACCGGGCCGCGGCGCTGGTGATCCGGGGGCGCACCCAATCGGCCGCCCGCTCCGGCCACGGGCGCGTCGTGCGGCTCGATCCCGGCGAGCGCCGCGGCGGCGTCTCCGGGGCCGCAGCCGTCGGGTAGCCCGCGCTACCGGTGCGCCGCCAGCGCGTCGCTCAGCAGCTCGACGACGTCGTCACCCGAACGGCCCGCCGGCACCCACGTGCCCTTGTCGTCGCCGGGTCGGTACGCGACCCAGCGCCCCGTGGTCGGATCCTCCAGCCGCAGCCGCAGCAAAGGCCGCGACGCCCAGGCCGTGCCGAGCTCGGGATAGCGCGGTGCCCTGCGCTCCGTGATGGTGACCGTGTCACCCTGCACCGTGTAGCCCACCTGGCGGCGGCGCCGCTCCTCGCCGGTCACCTGAGCGGCACACCACTGCGACAAACGACGACGCGCTTCCTCGGCCAGCCCCATGGACATCGATGGTGACGCGCGGAACGGCTAACGTCGACCGCCATGAGTGAGCATGCGGTGAGCCGTTTCGGTCATGTCGAGCTGGATGACATGCCCGACGACCTCCGGGAGCGCATCGGCGCGATCGCCGAGAAGTCCGGGTTCGTGCCCAACGTGTTCCGGGCGCTGGCGCGGCGGCCCGCCGAGCTGCGGGCGTTCCTCGACTACCACGACGCGCTCGTGGAGAAGGCTCCCGATGATCGTGGCGGGCTCTCCAAGGCCGAGCGCGAGCTCGTCGTCGTCGCGACGTCGGGGGCGAACCACTGCACGTACTGCGTGGTGGCGCACGGGGCGATCCTGCGGGTCCGGATGAAGGACCCCGAGATCGCCGACAAGGTCGCCAGCAACCCGTGGGGCGCGCAGCTCTCGCCGCGCGAGCGCGCGATCGTCGACCTGGCGTTGCTCATCGCGACCGACTCCGCCCAGCTCACCGACGCCGAACTGGACGACGCCCGCATGGCGGGGCTGTCGGAGGACGAGATCTGGGACGTCGGCGCCATCACCGCCCTCTTCGCGATGTCGAACCGCCTGGCCCACCTGACGGCGCTGCGCCCGAACCCGGAGTTCTTCCTCATGGGACGGCTGCCGCGCTGAGGCCCGGTACCCGCCCCGCTGCGTCGAGAACGAAGTTGTGGCGAACCGTATCGATTCACAATCACCACAACTTCGTTCTCGACGGGGCGGGCGGACTGAGCAGGGTGCGCGGGTGAGCCGCCGCAACCGCGTCGACCCGTTCGGCGACCTGCACGCCGTGCCCGACCGCGGCCTGTTCACGGGCAACCGCGGCTGCCTCGTCGACGACGCCGAGCAGGTCGTCCGGCACCACCGCGGCAACCTGTGGATCACGTGCGTCACCGAGTTCCGCGGGCGGCGGTTCGGGCTCGCCCGCCCGAACCGCTGGACGCCGATCTTCTTCCTCGACGACGCCGTCGCGCTCGCCGCCGGGCACCGCCCGTGCGGCGAGTGCCGGTGGCCGGCCTACCGCGCGTACCGGGACGCCATCGATCCCGCGCTACGGGCCGGGGAGCTGAACCGGCGGCTCCAGACCGAACGGCTGCACCGCGGCCGTGGCCTCGCCCGCGCGGGCGACCGGAAGCTGTGGACCGGCACCGACCTGCCCGACGGCACCGTCGTCGTCACGGACGGGCCGCGGCTGATCCTCGATGGTCAGCTGTGGGCGTTCTCGTTCGCCGGCTGGCACGCGCCGCAGCCGGCGCCGGACGGGCCGCTGCGCGTGCTCACCCCGCCCACCTCGGTGGCCGCGCTGCAGGGCGGGTTCGAGCCGGTTGTCAGACGCGCACGACGTTGATCGCCAGGTCGCGACGGCTCGGCCCGCGACGCGAAACCCACATCTCGCCGTCACAGGATCCGCGACTCGCGCGCACCAGAACCACGACTCGCGCACCGGGGGTGACACGGGATCCGCTCGCGCACACCTCGTCGTGTGCGCGAGCGGAGGTCAGAGCACCTTCGACAGGAAGGCCTTCGTCCGCTCGTGCTGCGGGTTCGTCAGCACCTCGCGCGGGTTGCCGGACTCGACGATCACGCCCTCGTCCATGAAGACGAGGGTGTCGCCGACCTCGCGGGCGAAGCCCATCTCGTGCGTCACCACGACCATGGTCATGCCGCTCGCGGCCAGCTCGCGCATCACGTCCAGCACCTCGCCGACGAGCTCGGGGTCCAGCGCCGAGGTGGGCTCGTCGAACAGCATGAGCCGCGGCTCCATCGCCAGTGCGCGTGCGATCGCGACCCGTTGCTGCTGCCCGCCCGACAGCTGGCCGGGGTAGTTGTCGCAGCGGTCGGCCAGGCCGACCCGGGTGAGCAGCGCCAGCGCCTGCTCGCGGGCCTGTGCGCGCGGCGTGCGCCGGACGGTGCGCGGCGCCTCCATGACGTTCTCGATGGCCGTCATGTGCGGGAACAGGTTGAAGCGCTGGAACACCATCCCGATGTCGCGGCGCTGCGCCGCGACCTCGTTCTCGCGCAGCTCGTGCAGCTTGCCGCCGGCCTCGCGGTAGCCGATGAGCTTGCCGTCGACGCGCATCGTGCCGGCGTCGATCGTCTCGAGGTGGTTGATGCAGCGCAGGAACGTCGACTTGCCAGAGCCCGACGGCCCGATCACGCACGCCACCTCGCCCGGCTGCACGGTGAGGTCGATGCCGCGCAGCACCTCGACGTGCCCGAAGCTCTTGTGGATCTGGGTGGCTTCCACCATGGGTGTGGTCATTGGATGTGCCTCACGCGGGAGAGCATCCGACCTGCTGCGCCGGGACGGTTGCTGCGCCCGTAGTGCCGCTCGATGTAGTACTGCCCGACCGACATCACCGACGTGACGGCCAGGTACCAGATGGCCACCACGATGAGCAGCGGGATCGTCTGGAAGTTGTTGGCGTAGATCCGCTGCGCGGACGTGAGCAGCTCGAAGTACCCGATCACCACGACGAGCGAGGTGTTCTTCAGCATCGAGATCGTCTCGTTGCCGGTCGGCGGGATGATCACGCGCATCGCCTGCGGGAGCACGATGCGGCGCAGCGTCTGGGCCCGGGACATGCCCAACGCACCGGCTGCCTCACTCTGCCCGGAGTCCACCGACTGCAGGCCGGCGCGCACGATCTCCGCCATGTAGGCCGCCTCGTTGAGCCCGAGTCCGAGCAGGCAGGCCAGGAACGGCGTGATCAGCGTATTGGTGTCGAACGCGACGAACGTCGGCCCGAACGGGATGCCGACGCCCAGCTGCGGGTACAGCGCCGCCAGGAAGTTCCAGAACAGCAGCTGCGCGATCAGCGGGGTGCCGCGGAACAGCCAGATGAACGTCCACGAGACGCTGGACAGCACCGGGTTCGGCGACAGCCGCATGATCGCCAGTGCGACCCCGCCGACGATGCCGATCACCATCGACAGCACCGTCAGGACCAACGTGTTCGCCAGCCCGTTGAGGATCTGCGGGGAGAACAGGTACTCCCCGACCGTCGCCCACCCGAATCCCGGGTTGGTGATCATCGAGTTGACGAGCATCGCCGCCAGCACGGCGAGGACCGCGACGGCGAGCCAGCGGCCGGGGTGCCGGACCGGAATCGCCTTGATCGGTTCCGGCCGGGCACCCTTGGTCAGGGCCGGTGCGTCGGCCACAGGTCAGCCCTTGATGTCCGACGTGGTCACAGCACCGTCGGCGACGCCCCACTTGTCGAGGATCTTCTTGTAGGTGCCGTCGGCGATCAGCGCCGTGATCGCGCCCTGCACGGCCTTCGCGTAGTCCGGCTGGCCCTTGCCGATGACGAACCCGTAGGGCGCGGTGTCGTAGGGCTGCCCGACGAGCTCGAGCTGGCCGTTCGTGGTCTTCACGGCGTACGCGGCGACGGGCGAGTCGGCGAGCATCGCCACGACGCGGCCGGACGCGAGCGCCAGCGTGACGTCGGTCTGGGCCTGCAGCTCGGTCGAGTTGATCGCGGGCTTGCCGGCGTCGGTGCACTTCTTGCTGCGCGCGGCGATGTCGTCGACCTGCACGGTGCCCTTCTGCACGCCGACGTTCTTGCCGCACAGGTCGTCGGCGGAGATCTTGTCCGGGTTGCCCTTCTTGACCGCCAGGCTGGTGCCCGCCGAGAAGTAGCTGATCATCGTGACGGTCTGGGTGCGCTCGTCGTTGACGGTGAACGACGAGACCGCGATCTCGTACTTCTTCGCCGCGATGCCGGGGATGATCCCGTCGAAGGCGGCGTTCTCGAAGGTCGACTCCAGGCCGAGCTTCTGGCCGATGGCGCGACCGAGGTCGACGTCCATCCCGATGATCGTGGTGCCGTCCTTGTCGGTGAACTCGTTCGGCGCGTACGACGCGTCGGTGCCGAACGCGAGCTTGCCGTCGGCGGCGATCGCCTGCGGCACCAGCGCGGCGAGGGCCGCGTCCTTCTGGGCCGTCGGGATCGCGGCGCCGCTCGTCGGCGCCGCCGCGCCACCACCGCCACCGGCCGGGGCGCCGGTGCCGCCGCTGCCGCACGCGGCGAGGACGATGGCCAGTGCGGCCGCGGAGAGCACGGCCGGAAGCGAGCGGTGGACGTACACGGGACAACCTCCAGGTCTGCGAACCAGCGCACTCTGTCAAAACTTGGCGCTCGACGACACTGGTAAGCCGGTCACCGTTGCGTGACGTCACTCAGGGTGATAAGGCCGTCACGAGGTTTCCGGATGCGGCAAGGTGGGGTAGGACGCTTCCAGACACCCGACGGGGAGGGCACAACCATGCCGAAGCTGAGGAACCTGGCCGTGCTGGCGACGGCGGCCGAGGCGGCGCGACGCTACGCGCGCAGCAATCCGGAGCAGGCCGGCAAGTACCTGGACCAGGCCGCCGCCTTCATCGACAAGCAGACCAAGGGCAAGTTCTCGGACAAGATCACCAGCGCGACGCGATCCGTGAAGGGGGTCGCGGGCATCCCGACGACCCCGTCGGTCGCGCCGGCCGACCCGGCCAAGAACGGGCAGCTGCCGCCGGTCTCGGCCGAGCAGCAGACGACGCCGAGCCCGGCACCGCGCCCGCAGCCCTGAGCCGGTAGCACGACGGCCGGTGGCGCGGCCTTCCCGCCGCCACCGGCCGTCCTCGCGTGCCAGGATGGGCGCAGCGCCGGCCGGGTACCCCCGGCTCGCGCCGCCCGTCCCCCGGCTGCCACGAACGGCCGGGTTCCGCGCACGAGGAGGATGAGTCGTGTCCGACCCCCAGGACTGGACCCCGGCCACCGCCGATCCCGGCAACCGCAGGCCGAGCCGCGACCGCGTCGTCGCCGGGCTGAAGGCCACCGACGAGGGCGGGCCGGACCTCGTCCAGATGCTGACGCCCGAGGGTGAGCGCGTCGGCGATCCGCGCTTCGACTCCTACGCCGCCGACGTCGACGTCGAGGGTCTGCAGAACCTCTACCGCGACATGGTGCTGGTGCGCCGGTTCGACCGCGAGGCCAACGCGCTGCAGCGGCAGGGCCAGCTCGGCATCTGGGTGCCGCTGCTCGGGCAGGAGGCCGCCCAGATCGGCGCCGGCCGCGCGATGCAGCCGCAGGACATGGCGTTCCCGTCGTACCGCGAGCACGGCGTGGCCTTCACCCGCGGCATCGACCCCACCGAGCTGCTCGGCATCTTCCGCGGCACCGACCACGGCTCGTGGGACCCGGCCGCCACCGGCTTCCACCTCTACACGATCGTCATCGGCAACCAGTGCCTCAACGCCACTGGCTACGCGATGGGCCAGAAGTTCGAGTCCAAGGTCGGCGATGGGCCGGACGCCGAGGCCACCATCTGCTTCTTCGGTGACGGCGCCACCAGCCAGGGCGACGTGCACGAGGGCTTCGTGTGGGCCGCGGTCTACGACGCGCCCGTCGTCTTCTACTGCCAGAACAACCAGTGGGCGATCTCCGAGCCCACCGAGCGGCAGACCCGCGTCCCGCTGTACCGCCGCGCGCAGGGGTACGGCTTCCCCGGCATCCGCGTCGACGGCAACGACGTGCTGGCCTGCCTCGCCGTCACCCGGTGGGCGCTGGAGGAGTGCCGCACCGGCAACGGCCCGGTGCTCGTCGAGGCGTTCACCTACCGCATGGACGCGCACACCACCTCCGACGACCCGACCCGCTACCGGCTCGCCGACGAGCTGGAGCTGTGGAAGCTGAAGGACCCGATCGAGCGGGTGCGCGTCAACCTCGTGCGCGAGCACGGCGTCGAGCCCGAGTTCTTCGACGGCGTCGCCGCGGAGGCGGACGAGCTGGCCGCGCGGTTCCGCCAGTACTGCGTCGACATGCCCACACCCGGCCCGGAGCGGCTGTTCTCCGAGGTCTACGCGGAGCACTCCCCGACGCTGGACGCACAGCGGGAGGCCTTCCTCGCCTACCAGGCCAGCTTCGACACGTGAGCTCTCCCTAGCCGGGAACGACGTCACACACCGCGCGGCCACCGCACACACGTCACAACCTGTGTGCCGTGGCCACCGGGTGTGTGACGTCGCGTGGGGGCGGCCGCGCGAGAGCGGAGCCGCGCCGCCCCGACCGTGCCAAGATGACGCGGAAGCGACGCCGCCCGGGCCACCCACCGGGCGCGACCCGGACCGCCGACCCGTCACGAGCGGGTCGTCGGGCACCTTCGACGAGAGGACTCGGGACATGGCCGGTGCCACACTCACCCTGGCCAAAGCGATCAACGAGGGACTGCGCGCCGCGATGGAGCGCGACCCCAAGGTGATCGTGATGGGCGAGGACGTCGGCAAGCTGGGCGGGGTCTTCCGCGTCACCGACGGCCTGCAGAAGGACTTCGGCGAGCAGCGCGTCCTCGACACCCCGCTCGCCGAGTCCGGCATCATCGGCACGGCCGTCGGCCTGGCGATCCGCGGGTTCCGGCCGGTCTGCGAGATCCAGTTCGACGGGTTCGTCTTCCCCGGGTACGACCAGATCGTGTCCCAGCTGGCCAAGCTGCGCTTCCGCTCGCAGGGCAAGGTGCCGATGCCGGTGGTGGTGCGCATCCCGTTCGGTGGCGGGATCGGCGCCGTCGAGCACCACAGCGAGTCGCCGGAGGCGCTGTTCGCGCACGTCGCCGGGCTGAAGGTCGTCTCGTGCTCGAACGCGCTCGACGCCTACTGGATGATCCAGCAGTCCATCGAGAGCGACGACCCGGTGATCTTCTTCGAGCCGAAGCGGCGGTACTGGGAGAAGGCCGAGGTCGACACCGAGGCCACGCCGATGCCGCTGCACGCCGCCCGCGTCGTCCGCCCGGGGTCGAGCCTGACGCTCGTCGGTTACGGGCCCGTGGTGAAGACCTGCCTGGAGGCCGCGACCGCCGCGGAGTCCGACGGCCACGACCTCGAGGTGATCGACCTGCGCACGCTCTCCCCGCTGGACCTCGAACCCGTCGCGGAGTCGGTGCGGCGCACCGGCCGGCTGGTCGTCGTCGCGGAGTCGCCGTCGGAGGTGTCGGTGGCCGCGGAGGTCGCGGCGCGCGTGCAGGAGGAGTGCTTCCACTCCCTCGAGGCGCCCGTGCTGCGGGTCACCGGGTTCGACACCCCCTATCCGCCGTCGCGGATAGAGGAGGAGTACCTCCCGGACCTCGATCGCGTGCTCGACGCCGTCGACCGCTCGATGGGCTGGTGAGCAGCATGCGTCGCGAGTTCGCCATGCCCGACGTCGGCGAGGGCCTCACCGAGGCCGAGATCATCGCCTGGCAGGTCGCCCCGGGCGACACCGTCACCGTCAACCAGATCCTGTGCGAGATCGAGACCGCCAAGGCCGCCGTCGAGCTGCCCAGCCCGTGGGCCGGCACGGTGGGCGAGCTGCTGGTGGAGCCCGGCCGCACCGTCGACGTCGGCTCGCCGATCATCGTGATCGAGACCGCGGAGGCCGCGCCCGAGCCGGCCGCGCCCGCCGCTCCGGCGAAGGAGGAGCAGGGCGCCAAGATCGGCGAGGCCGGCAAGGACGGGCGCATCGCCACGCTCGTCGGCTACGGGCCGCGGCCCGGCTCGGTGACGCGGCGGCCGCGCAAGAACGCGGCCCCGGCGCCCACCCCGGCGCCGGCCGCCGAACCCGAGCCGCAGCCCGTCGCCTCCAACGGTGCCGTGCCGCTGGCCAAGCCACCGGTGCGCAAGCTCGCCAAGGACCTCGGCATCGACCTGCGCACGGTCACCCCGTCCGGCGCGGACGGCATCATCACCCGCGCCGACGTGGAGGCGCACGCCACGGCGCCGGCCCGTCCGGCGGTGTCGTCCGGCGGCGAGCGGCGCGAGCCGATCCGCGGCGTCCGGAAGGCCACCGCCGCGGCCGTCACGGGCAGCGCGTTCACCGCGCCGCACGTCACCGAGTTCCTCACCATCGACATCACGGCCACGATGGAGCTGCGCGACCGCCTGCGCGCCGACCGCGGCTACCGCGACGTGAAGCTGACGCCGCTGGCGTTCGTCGCGAAGGCCGTGTGCCTGGCCGCCGCGCGCACCCCCGACCTCAACGCCCGCTGGGACGAGGCCGCCGGGGAGATCGTCTACTACGACCGCGTGCAGCTCGGCATCGCCGCGGCCACCCCGCGCGGGCTGATCGTGCCCAAGATCCGTGACGCGGACACGCTCTCGCTGCGCGAGCTCGCCGTCGCGCTGACCGAGCTCACCGACACCGCCCGCAGCGGCAAGACGCCGCCCGCGGACCTGGTCGGCGGCACCTTCACGATCACCAACGTCGGCGTGTTCGGCGTCGACACCGGCACCCCGATCCTCAACCCGGGCGAGGCCGGCATCCTCGCCGTCGGCGCGATCAAACCGATGCCCTGGGTGGTCGACGGCGAGCTGGCCGTGCGGACGGTGTGCCAGCTGGCGCTGTCGTTCGACCACCGGCTCGTCGACGGCGAGCAGGGCTCGCGCTTCCTCGCCGACGTGGGCGCGCTGCTGACGGACCCTGGCCTGGCGCTGACGTGGTGAGCGAGACCGATCCGTGACGCCCCGGCGGGAGCGATCGGCGCACCTCGTTCGTTGAGGGGGCATGCCGTTCGTCCTGCTCTACCTCGTCGTCGAGATCCTCGCGCTGGTCGCGCTGGGTTCGGTGATCGGCGTCGGCTGGACGCTGCTGGTGCTGCTGGCCGGCGCGGTGGTCGGCGCATGGCTGGCCCGCCGCGAAGGCGTCCGGGCGGCCCAGGCGCTCGCCGAGGCCGTCGCCAGCCGCCGCGTCGCGCACGCCGAGCTCACCGACGGCCTGCTCGTCGCGGCCGCCGGGCTGCTGTTCATCGTTCCCGGCCTGGTCACCGATCTGGCCGGCCTGCTGCTCTTGCTGCCGCCCACCCGCGCGCTCGTGCGGCGCCGTCTGGTGCGCGCCGCGGAGGAGCGGGCGCCCGTGCTGCGCACGGCGCGCATCCGCGAGGGCAGCACGGTCGTCGACGGCGAGGTGGTCGACGGGGCGCCCGTCGTCGAGGGCGAGATCGTCCCCCGCTCCTGAGCGCTCTATCGCGATCTCTAGAACGACACCGAGAGAGCCCGATATCCGGCGATGCCGGTCGATCGGGCTCTCTTGCCGTTTCTAGCACTGCTGCAAGATCACCGGATACTGCCCGATCCGCGACACGCCATCGCACTCGATAGCCGCTTCTACGGTTCGATCAAGAAACGCCGATACCGTCGGATCGTGGACCCCGTGCGCAACCCGTTCGCCCCGGGCGCCGGCCAGCGCCCGCCGGAGCTCGCCGGACGCGACAAGGAGCTCGACGCGTTCGAGATCGTCCTGGAACGGGTCGCCCGCGGCCGCCCCGAACGCAGCCTGGTGCTCACCGGCCTGCGCGGTGTCGGCAAGACGGTGCTCCTCGGCGAGCTGCGGTCCATGGCCCAGCACGCCGGCTGGGGCGCCGGCAAGGTCGAGGCCCGGCCCGACGCCGACCTGCGCCGGCCGCTCTCGGCCGCGCTGCACCGCGCGATCCGCGACCTCGCCGTGCGGCACCCGCACGCCGACCGCGTCGACGAGGTGCTGGGTGTGCTGAAGGCGTTCGCGCTGCGCTCCGCCCCGTCCGACGCGAAGCTGCGCGACCGCTGGCAGCCCGGCATCGACGTGCCCGTCCGCAACGGCCGCGCCGACTCCGGCGACATCGAGATCGACCTCGTCGAGCTGTTCACCGAGGTCGCCGCGCTCGCCGCCGACGTCGAGACCGGTGTCGCCGTGCTCATCGACGAGATGCAGGACCTGCGCCCGGGCGACGTCTCGGCGCTCTGCGCCGCCTGCCACGAGCTCTCCCAGTCGCGGGCGCCGCTCGTCGTCGTCGGCGCCGGGCTGCCGCACCTGCCGGCCGTGCTGTCCGCATCCAAGTCGTACTCGGAGCGGCTGTTCAAGTACGTGCGCATCGGCCAGCTCGACCGCGCCGATGCCGACTTCGCCCTCCTCGCCCCCGCCGAGCGGGAGGACGCCACGTTCTCCCCCGAGGCGCTCGACGCCCTCTTCGAGGCCTCCAGCGGCTACCCATACTTCGTGCAGGCGTACGGGAAGGCCGCGTGGGACGCCGCGCCCCGCAACCCCATCGACGCCCTCGACGTCAAGGTCGCCGCGCCCGAGGCCGAGACCGAGCTGGCCGTCGGCTTCTTCGGCTCCCGCTACGAGCGGGCCACCCCCGCGGAGCGGGAGTACCTGCGGGCCATGGCCGAGCTCGCCGACGGCCGCGACGAGCCGGTGGCCACCGCCGACATCGCCGACCACCTCGCCCGGCGCGCCTCCTCCCTTTCGCCCGCGCGCGACAGCCTCCTCAAGAAGGGGCTCGTCTTCTCCGCGCAGCGCGGCCAGATCGCGTTCACCGTCCCGCACTTCGGGCGGTACTTGCTCAACCAGGCCTGATGCTCCGAACGAGTGAATCTGGCGCAAACCGGGAACTGAGGTAACACGGACCGTCCGCGTTTCGAATTCCATGTCAGCCCCGCGGTGCTGTCGGACCCCCGACCTGGCAGCCCCGCGGGGCTGTTTCGTACCCGTGGCCGTAGCATCCTTCGGGTGCAGGACCCGAAACTCGAGATCCAGATGCTGCACGACCGGGTCATGGTGAAGGCCGACGGGAACGGTGAGCGGCGCAGCACCGCGGGCATCGTGATACCCGCGACCGCCGAGGTGGCCAAGCGTCTGGTCTGGGGCGAGGTGTTCGGCGTGGGCAACCACGTGCGCACGGTCAAGGTCGGTGATCGCGTGCTGTTCGCGCGCGACGACCAGTACGAGGTCGAGGTGCAGGGCGCGAGCTACCTGGTGCTGCGCGAGCGTGAGCTGCACGCCGTCGCCACCGAGCGCACAGAGCACGGCACCGGCCTCTACCTGTGACCACGCGACCGTCGGGCACGGCCTGAGAAGCTGAGGGGAACCAGACGTCATGCCCGAGCGGCAGGCAACGCCCGGCGACACGACCGCGGGAGAGCGGGAGGCGCCCGACCTCGACGGGCCCACCGTCGAAGCCCCGCAGGATGCGCCTGCCGCGCCGTCGCCGGGTCGGGCGGACGGCCCGCCGGCACCCCGCCCTCGTCCCGCACCGAGCGGCCCCACGGACAACGACGACTTCGAGGTGCCGCACCCGCTGGCGCCTCAGCCCCGTCCCGGCACCGGCCCCATCCCCGCGCCGGCGGCTCCGGCGAACGGCGCGTCGAAGACCCCGGACGCTGCTGACGGCCAGTCGGGGGAGCCCGCCGGTGACGCCGCCCCGGCCGAGGAACGGCGCGACGTCCAGAACGGCGCGCAGCAGCCCTCCGGCACCGAGCAGACGGTGGTGCTGCGGCCCGGCCCGGCAAGCGCGTGGTTCGAGCCGTGGGCCGACGACCCGACGCAGGCCTTGCCGTTGACGGCCGCCGCTCCGCCGGCCGACGAGGGTCCCACGCGGCCCAGCGCGCTGCCCGGCCCGCCGAACCAGGCCCCGATCTCGCAGGCCATGGCCTCCGTCGACCCGATCACCGAGCGACTCCCGGTGACCCAGGCCCAGGAACAGCCGCCCACGCAGCTGCCCCCGTCGGCCGGGACGGACGGCGACCGGCCCCGCCGGCGCGGCCGGAAGATCCTGCTGACCGTGGCCGCGCTCGTCGTGCTGGCCGGTCTCGCCTACGGCGGGGACGTGCTGCTCAGCCAGGGCACGATCCCCCGCGGCGTGACGGTCGCGGGCGTGTCCGTCGGCGGGCTCGAGCCGGCCGCGGCCGAGCAGAAGCTGCGCGCGGCGATCGAGCCGCGCGCGAGCAAGCCCGTGCAGGTGCGTCTCGACGAGGCGACGAGCACGCTCGACCCGAAGGCTGCCGGTCTCGCCGTCGACTGGCCGGCCACGATGGCCGCCGCCGGCGAGCAGCCGCTCAACCCGATCACGCGCCTGACCTCGCTGTTCCAGTCGCGCGACGTCGACGTCGTGTCGACCGTCGACGCACCCCGGCTCGACGCCGCGCTCACCGAGCTGGAGCCGATCGTGAACCGGCCCGCGAGCGAGGGCAACGTGCGGTTCGACGGGCTCACCCCGGTCGCGGTCGCCCCGGCGCCCGGCCAGGAGCTGGACATCGCGGCCGCGGCCGCCGTCGTCCGTCGCGACTGGGTGTCCGGCACCACGATCCAGCTGCCGCTCGCCACGATCCCGCCGGTGACGAGCCCGCAGAGCGTCGAGAAGGCGATCGCGAGCGTCGCCCGGCCGGCGGTCGCGGCACCGTTCACGGTGACGGGCGAGGGCGGCACCTCGATCACCCTCACCCCGCAGCAGATCGCCACCGTGCTGGTGTTCAAGCCGGGCCCGGCCGGCGACCTGATCGGCGAGGTCAACCCGGCGGCGCTGGAGCAGGTCGCGGCCCCGGCGTTCGCGCCGTCGGAGAGGCCCGGCCGGGACGCGACGATCGACTTCGCCACCGGCGCACCCGTCGTCGTGCCCTCCCAGGACGGGCGCGGCGTCGACTACGCGGCCACCGCGGCGGCCATGGGCCCACCGCTGATCGGCACGGCCGGACGGCAGGTCGCGGCCGTCTACGCGGAGAAGCCCGCCGCAATGACGACGGAGAAGCTGAAGGAGCTCGGCATCACCGGGCTGGTCAGCGAGTTCACCACCCGCGGGTTCGCCGCCGACTCCGGGCAGAACATCAAGCGGGCCGCCGAGCAGGTCAACGGCACCGTGGTGCAGCCGGGAGAGACGTTCAGCCTGAACGCCCGGACCAACCCGCGGGACGCGACCAACGGTTACGTCGAGGCCGGCATCATCGAGGACGGGCACCCGTCGCGGGGCATCGGCGGCGGCGTGTCGCAGGTCGCGACCACGCTGTACAACGCGGCGTACTTCGCCGGGCTCACGCTGGTGGAGCACAAGGAGCACAGCTTCTACATCAGCCGCTACCCCCCGGGCCGCGAGGCGACGGTGTTCGACAACATCATCGACCTCAAGTTCCGCAACGACACCCCGACCGCGATCATGATCCAGACGGTGTGGACGCCGTCGTCGATCACGGTGCGGATGCTCGGAACGAAGTACTACGAGGTCACCTCGGCCACCGGGCCGCGGACCCTGCCCACCGAGCCGAAGACGGTCACCATCCCGAGCGGGGAGCCGTGCTCGCCCAGCAAGGGCGCGCCCGGGTTCACCGTGACCGACACCCGCACGCTGCGGAACCTCAAGACAGGCGAGGTGCGCACCGACCCCACGCGCACCGTGCGGTACAACCCGTCCCCGATCGTGGAGTGCGGTAGCTGACCCCAGCACTTTCGCGACGGACGTCACGTTCGTACCCTCGGAACTCATCGACGTCGACGAGATCGGGGACGCGCATGCGGATCGCGGACGTGTTGAAGGGCAAGGGCAGCGACGTGGCGACCGTGTCGCCCAGCACGACGGTGGCCGAACTGCTGGCGCTGCTCGCCGAGCACAACATCGGCGCGGTCCCCGTCGTGGACGGGGACACCGTCGTCGGCATCGTGTCCGAGCGCGACATCGTCCGCCGGCTGCACACCGACAGCACCGGCCTGCTGGAGACCGTCACGTCGGAGATCATGAGCACGCACGTCACCACGTGTGCGCCGGAGGACCGCGTGGCCGACCTGGCCAAGGTCATGACCGAGCGCCGGTTCCGGCACCTGCCCGTGGTGGTCGACGGACGGCTCGTCGGGATCGTCAGCATCGGCGACCTGGTGAAGGCCCGCATCGACCTGCTCGAGAGCGAGACGGAGCAGCTGCAGAGCTACATCGCCGGGTAGGACGTCACACAGCGCGCGGCCCCCTCACACAAGTCAGAACGTGTGTGAGGGGGCCGCGCGCTGTGTGAGGTGGGTCAGAAACCGGCCTCGTCGAGCTCCATGAGGCTGTTGTCGGCGTTCTCGATGATCGTCCTCTGCGGGGTGAGCAGCGGCAGCTGCGTCTTGGCGAAGAAGCGGGCGACCGCGACCTTGCCCTCGTAGAAGGCCTTGTCCTTGGCCGTCACCTCGCCGCCCAACGCGGCGAGGGCGATCTCGGCCTGGCGCAGCAGCAGCCAGCCGATGAGCAGGTCGCCGACGGCCATCAGCAGGCGGACGGTGTGCTGGCCGACCTTGTAGATGCTCGCCGGCTCCTCGACGGACTTCATCAGGTAGCCGGTCAGCGCACCGAGCATGCCCTGAACGTCGGCCAGTGCGGTGCCGAGCAGTGCCCGCTCCTCCTTGAGCCGGCCGTTGCCCGACTCGGCCGCGAGGAACTGCTGGATCTCCCCGGCCACGTGCCCGAGCGCCTGGCCGTTGTCGCGGACGATCTTGCGGAACAGGAAGTCGAGCGACTGGATCGCGGTGGTGCCCTCGTACAGCGAGTCGATCTTGGCGTCGCGGATGTACTGCTCGATGGGGTAGTCCTGCAGGAAGCCCGAGCCGCCCAGCACCTGCAGCGACTGCACGAGCTGCTCGGTGGCGCGCTCCGACCCGACGCCCTTGACGATCGGCAGCAGCAGGTCGTTGACCTTCTCCGCGAGCGTGCCGTCGGCACCGGTCTCGGCGGCGACGCGGATCTCGTCCTGGAACGACGACGTGTAGATGTACAGCGCGCGCAGACCCTCGGCGTAGGCCTTGTTCTGCATCAGCAGCCGGCGCACGTCGGGGTGGTGGGTGATCGTCACGCGCGGGGCCGACTTGTCGAGCATCTGCGGCAGGTCGGCGCCCTGCACGCGCTCCTTGGCGTACTCCAGCGCGTTCAGGTAGCCGGTGGAGAGGGTTCCGATGGCCTTCGTGCCGACCAGCATGCGCGCGTGCTCGATCACCTGGAACATCTGCGCGATGCCGTCGTGCACCTCGCCGAGCAGCCAGCCGACCGCCGGGACGCCGTGCTGGCCGAACGTCAGCTCGCACGTGGTGGACGCCTTCAGACCCATCTTGTGCTCGACGTTGGTGACGAAGGCGCCGTTGCGCTCGCCGAGCTCGCCCGTCTCAGTGTCGAAGTGGAACTTGGGCACGAGGAACAGCGACAGGCCCTTGGTGCCTTCGCGCGCGCCCTCGGGGCGGGCCAGCACCAGGTGCATGATGTTCTCGGTCATGTCCTGCTCGGCCGAGGTGATGAAGCGCTTGACGCCGTCGATGTGCCAGGTGCCGTCGGCCTGCTGCACGGCCTTGGTGCGGCCGGCGCCGACGTCGGAGCCCGCGTCGGGCTCGGTGAGCACCATCGTGGCGCCCCAGCCGCGCTCGATCATGATCTCGGCCCAGCGCTTCTGCTCGTCCGTGCCGTTGCGGTGCACGACGGTCGCGAAGTTCGGGCCGGCCATGTACATGAACGCGGCGGGGTTGGAGCCGAGGATCAGCTCGGCGGCGGCCCACTGGATGGTGGGCGGGATGCCGTAGCCGCCCAGCTCCTCGGGCAGGCCGAGGCGCCACCACTCGCCGTCGATGAGCGCCTTGTACGCCTTCTTCATCGACTCCGGCATCGTCACGGAGAAGGTCTTCGGGTCGTAGACCGGCGGGTTGCGGTCGGCGTCGGCGAACGACTCGGCCAGCGGCCCGACCGCCAGGGCGTTCAGTTCGCGCAAGGTGTCGCGCGCGCCGTCGACGTCGAGGTTGTCGAACGGGGCCGAGCCCAGCCGCTCCTGCACGCGGAAGACCTCGAAGAGGTTGAACTCGATGTCGCGCAGGTTGCTCTTGAAGTGGCCCATGGCCCGTCGCTCCTCACCACATGTGGCTACTCGTCGGTAACCCCATCATATTACCGAGCGGTAACCGCGACAAGCAGCGACCGGTAGTCGCACGTCACCGGTCGGGGGATCACACGTTCGGGCCCTCCCGTTGTGCGGTATCGAGCCCGTGACGCATGGTGCCGATGAGCACAGTGGGACTGATGGGACGATGGAGGCGGCGGGATGGCGCGTGCCGGGATTCCGCGGCGCCACCTCCTCGCGGGCGGCCTCGTCCTCGCGGGCGGTGCCGCGCTGATCGGCCCGGGCACCGCCGAGGCCGCACCGCCGATCCTCGACTGCGCCGCCTGGGGCGCCCGGCCACCCAGCGAACCCGTGAAGATCTGGGACCAGCGACCCGTCAAGATCCTCGTCCACCACACCGCCACCCCGAACGTCGTGGACTTCAGCGCCGCCGCGGCCGTCGCGCTCGCCGTCGCCATCCAGAAGTTCCACATGGACGGGCGCGGTTGGCTCGACACTGGCCAGCACTTCACGATCAGCCGCGGCGGCG
This sequence comes from Pseudonocardia sp. CA-107938, assembly GCF_050936315.1. NCBI lineage: Bacteria > Bacillati > Actinomycetota > Actinomycetes > Pseudonocardiales > Pseudonocardiaceae > Pseudonocardia > Pseudonocardia sp. CA-107938. The sequence continues at coordinate 1,307,464 of NZ_JBNJNA010000001.1, forward strand.
TCGTCCTGGAGGGCCGGCACCGCAGCCTGGAGATCCTGCGCGGCGGGCGGCAGCAGGTCGAGGGGGCGCACTGCACCGGCCAGAACGTCGTCGCCATCGGCATCGAGAACGAGGGGATCTACACGGACATCGCCCCGCCGAAAGCGCTGTGGGACCGGCTGCGCGAGACCTGCGCCTACATCTGCAGCCAGTACGGCATCCCGCCGACCGAGCTCTACGGTCACCGCGACTTCAAGGACACCGCGTGCCCGGGCGACAATCTCTACGGATCGCTCCCCCGGCTGCGCAGCGAGGTCGCCGGGCTGCTGGGCCGGCGCATCGACGCCGTCGAGAGCGCGCCACCGCGCTGGCCGCTGCTGCGCACCGGCGACGTCGGACCCGCCGTGCGCGCGGCGCAGCAGCTGCTCCACGTGCCCGTCGACGGCGCGTACTCCCCGCAGACCGCCGACGCCGTGCGGCTCTTCCAGATCGCGCACCGCACCGAGGAGGTCAACGGCATCCTCGGCGGGGAGACCTGGCCGCTGCTCGTGGCGGGGGCGTCCAACGGGCCTGCGGTGCTGGCGGCGGCCGGCATCACCCCGCCGGACCCGTCGGCGACGGACCCGGCCGCAACTGGGCGGCGGTGACCGGCCGGCGGGGGGCATGCTGGGCGCCATGACCGACGTCGCGGCCAAGGCCGCTGAGCTCCTCCGCCTGCACACCGATCCCGAGCTGCTGACCGTCGTGAACGTGTGGGACGCGATCACCGCGAAGGTGGTGGCCAGCACCCCGGGCACGAAGGCGCTGGCCACGGCCAGCCACAGCATCGCCGCGAGCCACGGCTACCCCGACGGCGAGGCGATCCCGCGCGACCTCATGATCGAGGCGGTGGGGCTGATCGCACGGTCCGTGGACCTGCCCGTCTCGGCCGATCTCGAGGGCGGCTACGGCGACGCGGGCGGCACGATCGCGCGGGCGATCGACGTCGGGATCGTCGGGGCGAACCTCGAGGACCAGATGAAGCCGCTCGCGGACTCGGTCCGGGCCGTCGAGGCGGCAGTGGCGGCTGGGGAGAAGGCCGGCATCCCGTTCGTGCTCAACGCCCGCACCGACGCCTTCCTGAGGGCGGGCGACCGCGACCGCGAGGAGGTGCTGGCGGACGCGATCGAGCGCGGCCGCGCCTACCTCGGCGCGGGCGCGGCGTGCTTCTTCGTGCCGGGCCGGCTCGACGAGACGACGGTCGGGCGGATCGTCGAGGCCCTCGGCGAGCAGCGGATCAGCATCATCGGGGCACCCGGGTCCATCCCGCTGTCGACGGCCCAGCGGCTCGGCGTGGCGCGCGTGTCGTACGGGCCGTTCAGCCAGAACGTGGCGCTCACCGCGCTGCAGAAGCTGGTCGAGGACGTGCACGGGGGCGGCGGACTCCCCGCCGACATGCGCTTCCTCAACTGAACGTGACGACCCCGACGGGCGGCGTTCTGCGACCTCGGTAGCCTGACGGGAGAGCCAGACTCCGCAGCCGGGGGGAAACACGCGTCGTGACGACACGGGCGTCGGCGGCAGGCGGGTTCCGGCAGGGGGCCGCCGACCCTGGACCACCGGGTGTCGACGGGTCGCCGCCGGCCCTGCGTGCCGTACGGGACATCGCCGCTGCGCCCGAGTCCGTGCGACGGTTGGACGTCGTCGGGCCGGGCGGACACGGCAAGACCGTGCTGCTCGACGCGCTGGCCACGGCGTTCCGCGCCGCCGGGATCACCGTGCGCGCCGACCTGCCGTCGGACGGGCTGGACGCCGCGGAGGCCCTGCTCGTCGACGACGCCCACCTGCTCGACCCCGCGGTCCTGGCGGATCTGCGGCGGCTGGCCGGCCTGCCCGGCGGGTGGCTCGTGGTGGCCCACCGGCCGTGGCCGCGCTCGCCGGAGCTGGCCGCGCTGGGTGCGGTGCTCGCCGCCCGGCGCGCACCGGTCGTGCTGGGGCCGCTCGACGCGACCGGGGTCGCCGTGCGCGCCGAGCGGCTGCTGGGCCGGCGGATCGAGGACCGGGCCGTCGCCGCCGTCCTCGACCGGACAGGCGGGGTACCGCTGCTGGTCGACCGGTTGCTGACCGCGACCGACGGTGAGGCAGGGCTGGTCGCGCAGCTGGGATACACGCTGGCTGCGCAGCCGCCGGCCGTGAACGAGCTGCTGCTGCACCTCGCCGCCGGAGCCCCGCTGGATGCGGACCTGCTCGGACTCGGATCCGCCACCGAGCTGGACGAGCGGGTGGAAGCAGCGGTCGCCGCCGGTCTGCTGGGCGCGGACGGGCGGGCCATCCCGATCGTGTCCGCCGCGGTGCTCGCCCGCACCCCGCCCGCCACCCGGACGGCGGTGCGCCGCGCACTGGCCGAGCGTGCACTGGACCGCGGCGGCGACGTCGTCGTCGCGGCTCGGGGGTTGCTCGGCAGCGGCGCGGCCGGCCCGCGGATGGCGGAGGTGTTCACCACGGCAGGCGACGCGCTGCTGCGCGTGGGCGCCCCGGACGCGGAGGCGATGTTCGCCGCTGCGACCGCGGCCGGGGTCCCGCCCCTGGTCGTCGCCGCGCGGCGGGCGCACGCCGCCCTCGTCCGCGGGGACGGCGACGCGGCCATCGCCGAGGCCGACCGGGTGCTGTCGGCGGCCGACCAGGTGCCGCGCGAGGACGTCGCGCTCGCGGGCACCGTGGCCGCCGCCGTACTGGCGCGGCGCGGGCTGTTGGCGCGCAGCGCCGAGCTGTACCGCTACGTCGACTCGGTGACGGGCCGCGCGTCCGCGCTGGCGGTGCCGGTGCTGGTCGGCACCGGCGGGCCGGTCGCGGCGCCGCCGTCGCCCACCGGTGCGCCGACCCTGCTCGCCGGAGCGGAGGACCTCGTCGCCGACGGCGTCCGGGAGTCGGTCACCGGCTCCCCGACGGCGGCGCTGTCGCTGCTCACCCGCGCCGCGGCGATGATGGAGTCGGACGCGCGCGCGGTGCTGCTGCCCGACCAGCCCGCCGCGCTGGCGGCGATCGTCGCGGTGCACTGCGGCGAGCTGGACGTGGCCCGGTCGGTGCTGGAGCGGGCGCTGCGGGCACGGATGGGTGGGCGCGGGGCCGCGCCACGGCACCGGCTGCTGCTCGGCTGGATCGCGCTCGCCCGCGGCGCCGTCCCGGCGGCCAAGGCGGCGGTGACGGGCGTCGGAGCCGGGTTGGAGCCGCGCGACGAGCTGCTGGCCGCAGCACTGGAGGTGGCCGTCGCACGGCGCACCGGCGACCTGGCCGCGCTGATGCCGGCGTGGGGTCGGGCGCGCGAGGCGGTCGTGCGCCACCCCGTCGACCTCTACATGCTGCACGAGCTGGGCGAGCTGGCCATCGCGGCGACCCGCCTGCGTGAACCGAGCTGGGTGGCCCCGCACCTCGACGAGGCCGACGCGCTGCTCGGCCGGCTCGGGGATCCGCCGCTGTGGGCGGCGCCGCTGCACTGGGCGCGGCTGCAGGCCGCGATCCTCGCCGAGTCGCGGGACGAGGCTGCCCGGCACGCTGCCGCCGTCGGCCGGGCGGCGGGCGGCAGCCGCTACGCCGCCGCCCTGGCCGCGGCGGCGCCGCACTGGGTGCGGATGCTCGACCACGACGTCGACGCCGAGGCCGTCGAGGTGGCGGCACGCGGGCTGCACGCCGTCGGGCTGGCGTGGGAGGGCGGGAAGCTGGCCGGGCAGGCCGCGATCCGCACCCGGGACCGCAAGGCCATGTCGGCGCTGCTGCAGACGGCGCGGGCGCTGCAGTCCAGCGTCCCCGCCCCGGACGTGGCCCCCGACGCGGAGACGCCGCCGTCCGGGCTCGCCGCCGTCACCGCACCGCCGCGCGAGCCCGCGGAGGAGCCGAGCGGGCCGCTGAGCGAGCGGGAGCGCGAGGTGGCAGCCCTGCTCGTGGACGGCAAGACGTACAAGGAGATCGGCGAGCAGCTGTTCATCTCGGCGAAGACCGTGGAGCACCACGTCGCGCGGATGCGCCAACGACTGGGCTCCACGAGCCGCGGGGAGCTGTTCGCGCAGCTGCGCCAGATCGTGCAGTAAGGCGCCGGAGCACACCGCGAGTTGGCCATCTCGGCAGCGCGAGTTGGCCCGTTCGACAGGGCGAGTTGGCCAACTCGCGCAGTCGGGACGGCCAACTCGCCCTGTCGGGACGGCCAACTCGCCCTGTCGGGACGGCCAACTCGCCCGGTCAGGACGGCCAACTCGCGCAGTCGGGACGGCCAACTCGCCCTGTCAGGACGGCCAACTCGCGCGGTCGGGTTGGACCCGACGTCAGCGCGAGATCTGCGCCAGGATCCCCTCGCAGCTGCGCACCACAAGGCGCGACAGGTCCGACACGGCGCGGCTCGACATCGGGCTCTCCGCGCGACGGGCCCACCGCGACGCCGCGTCGAGGGCGGCCATGCGCAGCTCCTGCGGGTGCGCCGTCGGTTCGAGGCCGAGGCGGGCGAACGGGGTGCCGCCCTCGCCCCCGACCAGCCGCTCGGCCTCGGCGAGCACCTCGGCCGGCAGCACGACCGCGCCGGACCGCAGTGTCGAGAGCAGCCGCAGCTCGGCGAACTCGTGCGCACCGGACAGGATCCGCTCCACCTCGGCCGCCAGCGGCGCCGACGCCGGCCGCGGCTCCCTGGCCAGCACCAGGTCGATCGCGAGCAGCGCGGATCGCGCCTTCAGCAGGTCGCGGCGCTCGGCGAACTGGGTGGCCAGCACGGTGCGCAGGTCGTCGAGCCCGCTGCGCTTGACGAGCTCGGCGGAGATCGCGGTGGGGTCGGTCATGCCCTGCCGGATGAGCGTGGTGGCCAGCCGCACCCCGAACAGCCCGAACCGCTCCATCAGCTTCCCGCGCGTCTCCGCGTCGGGCAGGCCGGACCCGGCATCGAGCTCCATCGTGGAGAACCGGTCGACCGACAGCAGCATGCTGTCGATCTCGCTGCGCGGCATGCCGGCGAGCGCGGTCAGCGCGGCGAACTCGTGCTGGCGCATGGTGCGACCGGTCTCGGCGAGCAGCCCCGCGACCGCGACAACGGTCTGGCAGAGCGAGCGGATCTTCTCGTCCTGCCGGTAGCGGCGGGCGATGCGCCGGGCCGAGCTGAGCGCGTCGAGCCGGCCGACGCCGATCTCGTCGGCTCGCGAGAGCACGGCGATCGTGTTGATCGGGGTGGCCCTCGCGACGCCCTGGTCGTAGAACGACTCGAGGAAGTCCAGGTCGGTCGCGTGCAGGTGGCGCATCAGGTAGATGACGGCGTCGGCCTGGCTCGGCGAGTCGTCGGGAGCGAGGAACGCACCGGCCCGTGCCGAGGTGTCCTTCGACAGCGACGCGATGCCGGGGGTGTCGATGAGGGTCTGCGCGCGCAGGCTCTGCGACGGCCACTGCACCTCGAGCTTGTCGATCTGCTCGACGGGGGTGTGCAGCAGGTCGAACGAGAGGCCGCCCCCGGCCCGGCTGATCGTGAGCTGCTTCGGGGCCGCGTTGCGGGGGAACATCGTGACCTTGGGGACCGACGCGTCGACGTACCAGGTGACGACGCGGGTGCACTCGCCGGCGTCGGTCGGTGCGATGGCCTCCCCGACGAGCGCGTTGAGCAGCGTCGACTTGCCGGCCTTCACCTTGCCGGCGATGGCGACGCGCAGCGGCTCGTCGAACCGGGCGAGGTGGTGCTGCAGCCAGCCGACGGCGGCCCCGCTGTCGCGGTAGGTGTCGATGGTGCGCCGGAGCAGGACGCGCACCTCGGCGCCCAGCGAGGGAGCGGGAGCGCTCATCGGGTGGTCACCGCGACGGGCTGCGGCGCGGGCAGGTTCGCGACGAGCGCCCTGGCCCGGTTCGCGAGCCCGTCGACGCGGTCGATCTCCGCACGGAGGTCGCGGATGCGCTGGTCGCGCTCCCCGGTGGTGGTCTTGAGCGCGCCCTGCGCCGCCATCACCGACGCGCTGATCGAGGTGGTCAGCTCCTCGGCGACCGCGGAGAAGTGGTCGCGCAGCTGGCGCTGGGTGCGGCGCAGCATGTCGCGCGAGTCCTTGCCCACCTGGAACGTCACCTCGTCGATGTGCTTGCGGACGGCGGTCTTCGTCTCGGCCTGGCGGCGCTCCAGGTTCCGCTTCTTCTCGTCGCGGACCGTCTTCACACCGAACAGCAGCCCGGCCGCGCCGGAGATCGGGTTGAGCATGGCGAAGCCGGCGACGGTGCTGGCCATGCCGATCATCAGCATGCCGCCGTAGCCGCCGCGCGCGCCGGTCATGAGCTTGCCGAACAGCTTGTCGTCACGGACCTCGGGCCGTTCGAGCGCGTCGACCTTGCCGGCCATGCCCTCGTCCTCGAACCGCAGTTCGGGCAGCACCACCTCGATGCTCTCCGCGAAGTGCTCCGCCACCTGGCCGGCCAGCCACCGGGCCCGCTCGTGCGCCCAGACGAAGTTCGCCGACGCGGCTGCGGCGACCTGCTGGTGGAACCACTGCGCGAACTGGTCCCAGACCTCGGCCGGGTCGGCGTCGTCGATCAGCTGCTCGGCCTCGCGGCCGATGCTGCGCAGCCGGTCGCGCAGGTCGTAGTCGATGTCGGACTGCAGGTCGGCGACCCCGTCGTTCAACGTGATCTGCCAGCGGGCCGTGTTGCGCTTCAGGTCCTCCGCGCGCTGCTTGGCCCTGTTGAGCTCGGCCATCATCGCCTCGACGCGCTCGGGGTTCTCCTGCACCGACAGCTCGGACTTCATCTGCGCCGTCAGCTGGTCGCACACCAGCAGCACGTCCTGGCTGGTGGAGCGGCGGGCGAGGTCGTCGGCAGCACCCACGACCTGGCGCAGCAGGTAGTCGATGAGCTCGCGGAACCCGGACTCGGCCATCAGCGCGTCGTCCTTCGTCTGCGCCGCGTGCAGCCGCAGCATCGACGAGACGGGGAAGATCGGCGCGTTGACGCCGGCCCGGTCGAGGTGCCCGCGGTCGAGGTCGGCGATGCGCCGCCAGTGCGGGTACAGGTCCGTCTTGGTCAGCACGCACGCCACGTTCGGGCAGAGCTTGCGCGCGGCGTCGAGGAACTCCAGCTCGGGCCGCGTGTACTCCTGCGCGGCGTCCGACACGAGCAGGACGGCGTCGGCGGTGGGGAGCGCGGACATGGTGGCCGCGCCGTGCGCCGAGCCGAGCCCGCCGACGCCCGGGGTGTCGACGAGCACCATGCCGCCCGAGAGCAGCTTGCGCGGGATCGCGATGTCCGCGTACGCCAGCTGCGCCCGGTTGCCCGGGTTGCCGGCCTCCGAGACGTACTCGGCGAGCTTGTTCAACGGGATGTCGGTGCGCTGCGGCGGCGAATCGGGCGAGGACCCCTCACGCACCAGCGCGACGGACGTCGTCTCGGCGTACCGCACGGCAGTCGGCACGGCGGTGGCGATGTCGTCGTCCACAGGGCAGACGGGCGCGTTGACCAGCGCGTTCACCAGCTGGCTCTTGCCCTGCTTGAACTCCCCGACCACCAGCACCCGGATCGCGGGATCGGCCAGCCGGCGGCGCGCCTGCTCGAGCCGGACGGCGAGGTCCGGCCGTTCATAAGCTGTGGTCGCCTTGAGCGCGAGATCGACCAGGTCGATCGCTGCCGGTACCGCCACGACGTTCCTCCCTCGTCCCGCACACGACACCGGCCCCGCCACCCCGCGGGCATAACCCGATGGGTGGCAGGGCCGGCGGTCGCATCACCCGGAGGTTACTCCGGGCCACGACGTGACCGATCAGTTGTCCACGTTGAACGAGTCGTTCACGTGCGTGTCGGTGTGCGTCGACGTGCTGTGGTCGTCGTCCACCGAGACCGCGGTCGAGTGGTCGTCGGAGTAGTGCAGGTCGCTCTCGTTGTTGAACGAGTCGTCCACGTGCGTGGTGGTCGTCGTGTTGCCCACGTCGTGCTGCGAGACGGAGTGGTCGTCGGTGCTCGCGTTGCCCGCGCCGGAGAACGCGCCACCCGCGCCGACCGAGACACCGCCACCGACCGAGCTCACGGCGCCGGAGCCGAAGCCCGTGGTGTTGTCGTCACCGGTCACGGCCTGGTTGTCGTTGCCGACGACGTTGCCGGAGCCCTGCACGTTGTGGTCGCCGACCTGGTTGTGGTCGCCCGTGGTGATCGTCGAGCCGTCGATGTCGTCGCCGGCCACCACCGCGCCGTCACCGGAGTTCGACACGTTGTGGATGTCCTGGTTGAACGTCCCACCCTCGTTGTCGATGTTCTGGTGCACCGAGTTGTCGATGCTGTGGTCGTCGATCGAGTAGTTGTTCGTGATGTAGGTGTTCAGGTAGCGGACGGCCGCCTCGTGGTCGGACTCGCCCGGGTGCGGGTGGGGGTGCGGCGGCGGCGGGACGTGGACGTGGCTGCCGCCGTGGCCGCTGTCGCGGTCGTCGGCGAGCTCGATCGCGTCCTTGACGTCCTCGGGGGAGATGTCGCCGCAGGAGGCCAGGAAGCCCTCGGGGTCCTCCTGGAACGCCGCGCGCTGGGCAGGGTCCCGCAGCAGGCTCATGATCAGGTCGATCAGCGAGGTCGAGGTGGTCATCTGGGTCAGCTCCCTGGTTGGCTTCTGTCGGCTGCCGGTCGGAGTGCTCCGGCGTTGAGTGAAAAGTAGGGCTCCCGCAGCGCCGGGCCATCGGGGATCGCCCACAGTCCTGATCCCCCGCATACGGGGATCGCCGGCGCCGAATGTAGGGGCGCCCGGGGTGCGCGCCCACCCCCCGATCGGGCAACGGGGCCGTCACCGGGCCGAACGGCGCCTGTTTCGCCCGGTCGAGCGACGCCCGACGGCCCCGACACGCACGTCAGCCCCGCCGTGGGGCGGGGCTGACGGGGTCGTGCTGGCAGTTGTGGGGCCGGCCGGCTCAGCCGGGATGACCCGGCTCGTCGACCGGATGGTCGAACCCGTGTGGGTGGTCGAACGCCGGATCGGTACCGAACTCGTCGTACGAGCCGGGCTCGTCGAACACCGCCTCGGTCGCGCCGTGCAGGTCGGGATGGGCGTCCGGTTCGGGGTGCGTGGGTCCGAGGTCCGGGCCGAGGTCCGCGCCGACCGTCGACGGCACGTGGACGCCGTACCCGAACTCCGGTGCGCCGTGCCCCGGGTCGTCGACGGGAGCCGCGTGCTGCGGAGCGGTCACCGCGTACCCGTCGAGGTCGTCGATGTCGCCCGAGCCGTCCACGTCGAAGCCGGCGTGCCCGACGTCGAGGCCGGCGTGGTCGGCGAGGTAGCGCACCAGCGCGTCCGGGCCGTCCGGGTCGAACAGCGGCCCGGGATCGTGGTCGGGCTGGTAGTCGAGCGTGCGGGTGTCCTCCACGAGGAGGAGCGCGTCGCGCACGTCCTCGGGCGGGAGACCGTCGAGCCCGTGGTCGGCGAGCACCCCGTGCGGGTCGGCGGCGAAGTCGCCCCGCAGGTCGCCGTCGCCCGCGAGTCGCTGCACGAACTCGAGGAGCGAGAGGGGCTCCGACATGGCTGTTCCCTAGGGATCGACGAGTGGATCGCAGGCACCCGTGCCCCGCCGCGGGTGCGGCGGGGCGCCGGGCTCGTGCGGTGGAGCTGGATCAGACGTCGGCGTTGTACGAGTGGCTGACGTCGACGTCGGTGTGCGACGTCTGGTCGTGGCTGTCGTGGGTCGTCGACGCGTAGGAGTGGTCGTCGCTGATGTGCGCCTCGGTGTCGGTGTTGAACGAGTCGTCGTACGACGTGGTCGTCGTGTGGTTGCCCACGTCGTGCTGCGAGACGGAGTGGTCGTCGGTGCTGGCGTTGCCCGTGCCGGAGAACGCGCCACCCGCGCCGACCGAGACACCGCCGCCGACCGAGCTGACGTCGCCCGAGCCGAAGCCCGTGGTGTTGTCGTTGCCGGTCACGGCCTGGTTGTGGTCGCCGACGACGTTGCCGGAGCCGGCGACGTTGCCGTCACCGATCTGGTTGTGGCTGCCGGTGGTGATGGTGGAGCCGTCGATGTCGTCGCCTGCCACGACCGCGTTGTCACCGGAGTTCGACACGTTGTGGATGTCCTGGTTGAACGTCCCACCCTCGTTGTCGATGTTCTGGTGGATCGAGTTGTCGATGCTGTGGTCGTCGATCGTGTAGTTGTTCGTGATGTAGGTGTGCAGGTACTCGATCGGCGACTGGTCGTGGTGCACCGGCTGCGGCGCCGCGACGTGGTGGCCGCCACCGTGCCCGTGGTCCGACTCGTGCTCCGACGCGTCGCACATCAGGGACAGGCCGTCGTGCAGGTCTGCGGCGGAGACGTTGCCGAGACCGTGGGAGTTCAGGGTGCCCTGCGGGTCGTTCTCGAACTGCGAGCGCAGGCCGGCGTCGGCGAGCAGCTCACGGAGGAACTCGAGGAGCGAGGTGGCCATTGGTGTCTCCGAATCGTGTGGTCGAGCGGTGCGGGCCCGGGGTGGGCCGCCGTCATGACAGGAACGTTATGGGCCAGCGGTGGCGCCGCCATCGGGGATCGCGCAGAGTCCCCGCGGGCCCCATTGGGGGATCCGGGGCCCCGCGATAGGGGATCCGTCCGTCACGGACACGGACCGCGATCGAACGGCCCGGACGCCGGACGCCATACTGCACCTCGGAGGGGTGGTCCGTGCGCGGGCGCCGCGGGGGAGCACGCGAAAGGGTTGCGACATGAGTTACCGGCTCGGGATCGACGTGGGTACCACGTACACCGCTGCTGCGGTGAGCCGGTCCGCCGGCCAGGGCTGGTCGGAGCCGGAGAGCGTCACGCTGGGCACGCGTGGTGCCACCGTCCCGTCCGTCCTCTACATCGCCGACGACGGCACGGTCGTGGTCGGCGAGGCCGCGGAGCGACGCGCGGTGACCGACCCCGACCGGGTGGTGCGCCAGTTCAAGCGGCGCATCGGCGACCGCACCCCCATCGTGGCCGGTGGCCGCGCGTGGGCGCCCGAGGACCTGTCCGCCAGGCTGGTGCGCTGGGTCGTCGACCGGGTGGCCGAACGCGAGGGCGGCCCGGCCGACGCGATCGCGATCACCCATCCGGCGTCGTGGGGTCCGCACAAGAAGGACCTCTTCGCAGGCGCGCTCGGCGCGCAGGGCCTCACCGTCACGTTCCTGGCCGAGCCGCAGGCCGCCGCGCTGTCCTACGCGGCCTCCGAGCGCGTGCCCAACGGATCCACCATCGCCGTCTACGACCTCGGCGGCGGCACGTTCGACGCCGCGGTCGTGCACAAGGCCGAGGGGGCAGGCCCGGCCGGGTTCGGGCTGGTCGGCCGCCCCGAGGGCCTCGAGCGGCTCGGCGGAATCGACTTCGACCAGGTCGTCTTCGACCACGTCCGCGACGGGCTGCCGGAAGCGTTCGCCGAGCTCGACGACACCGACCCGGCCGTGCTGTCCGCCGTCGCGCAGATCCGCCGGGAGTGCACGGAGGCCAAGGAGGCGCTCTCCAGCGACACCGAGGTCTCCATCCCGGTGATGCTGCCGGCGTCGCGTGGCTCCGTGCGGCTGCACCGCAGCGAGTTCGAGGGCCTGATCTACCCGCAGGTCGAGGACACGGTCACGGCGCTGCGCCGGGCCGTCCAGTCGGCCGGACTCGCGCCCGAGCAGCTCACCGCGGTGCTGCTGGTCGGCGGGTCGTCACGGATCCCGCTGGTCGGGCAGCTGGTGTCGGAGCAGCTCGGCCGGCCCGTCGCCGTCGACGCCGACCCGAAGAACGCCATCGCCAAGGGTGCCGCGCTGGCCATCGCGCCGCGCCCGGCCGCGTCGCCCGCGCAGGCGACCGGCGGCCACCGCCGGCCCGGCGGCGCTGCTGCGGCTGGCGCCGCCGGTGCGGCCGGTCTCGCGGCCGGCGCCGCCGCCGGTTCGGCCCTGCCGCCTCCGCCGCGACCGGGCCGCGCGAGCCTGCCGCAGCACACCCCGCCCCCGACTCCCGTCGGGCCGCCGCAGCAGTCGTGGCAGCCGCCGCCCGGTGGCTCCCGGCACGGCTCCGCCCCGCCGCCGCGTCCGGTGCACGAGCCGGCCAACGCCCTCTTCTCCGCTGGTGACGAGCCGGTCCGCCCGTCGCGGCGGCGCGCCGAGCCGGAGCCGGCCGAGCAGGACTGGGACTACGACGACTACGACGGCCGGCGGCGCAGCAGCGGCCGCCCGAGCGGGTTGCTGCTCGGCGTCGGCGGCGTGCTCGCCGTGGCCGCCGTGGTGGCGGGTGCGCTGATCTGGAACGCGAACCGCACGACCCCCACCGGCAGCAGCAGCGCCATCGAGACCGGGGCGAGCTCCCCGCCCGCCGGCCAGAGCACCAGTCAGCAGCACCAGGCGACGAAGGCTCCCGGCAAGGCGACGCAGCAGCAGCCGCAGCCTCCGACCGCGGCCGAGAAGACGACCACGGCTCCGCCGTCCGAGAAGACGACGACAGCGGCACCGCCGCAGCAGAAGACGACCACCGCCGCGCCGCCCGCCAACAACGGCGGCACCAACGGTGGCACGGGCGGCACGGGTGGCGACACCACGCAGGGCGCCGGCCGGCCGGGAACCAACACCGGCGTGGCCGCGGTGCCCACGGGCGGCCCGGCCGGTGCGAGCCCGGTGTCCGACGGCAACGGGCCGGTCGTCCGCACTGCGTGATCTTCACGTACCGTAGTGGTACGGACACGGGCGGCCACGTCGATGTGACGATCATGGGTCTTGCTGCGATGAGTTCGGGGGTCGGCGCGGAGGGCACCGCGTCGGGGAGGCGAGGCAGGGACATGATGCTGCGCATGGGGACGGTCGTCCTCGGCATGGAGATCGCCGCGGTCGCGTTCGCGGTGTACGGGTTCGGCTGGCTGGTGCTGCTCATCGGCGTGCCGCTGATCGTCGGAACCCTGCTGATCGTGCTGGTCGCGACGGTGTCGGAGCGCAATCGCCGGATCCGCCAGGAACGCGCCGAGCAGGCCGAGCAGGCTCGCAAGCTCGACCCGGAGGGCACCGTGTACCTCGGGCGTGGCCTGATGAGCGGGTTCTTCGAGCTCCCGGGCTTGCCGGCCCGCCCGGACGGGCAGCAGGCCGCCCCGCCGATCCCCACCCAGCCGGGGCCGCCGCCCGCGCCGGGACGGATCCACCACTGAGTTCGGCACCGATCGTTATCGCCGCACAGGTGGGTCGCCCCGGCGCCGTCGACGAACGGCAGGCATGCTGACGGGGTGCTGATCGGGATCCTCTTCGCCCTCATGGCGATGGTCCTGAACAGCGCCGGGGCGCTCGCCGCCGGCGAAGCGGCCCGCAAAGCCACCAAGTCGCGGCCGCTGGCCGTGCAGCCGTTCTACCTCGGCGGCCTGTTCATCGACCTCCTGTCGTGGCTGTGCTCGGCCGCGGCGCTGCGCGAGCTGCCGGTGTTCGCGGTGCAGGCCGTGATCGGCGGCTCGATCGCGATCACCGCCGTGCTGGGCGCGCGCCGGGTCGGCGCCCGGCTCGACACGACGACCCGGTTCGGCGTCGCGGCCTGCCTCGTCGGGCTGGTGATCGTGGCGTCGAGCGCAGGCGACAAGCGGACGGCGGTGTCGTCGAACCTCGTCGACCTGGTGCTGATCGGGCTGGTCCTCGTACTCGGGGTGGCAGTGCTGGTGCTGCGCCAGTTCCGGCACGCATGGCCGCTCGCGATCATCGCCGGCGTCGGGTTCGGCGGCTCCGCGCTCGCCGTCCGGGCCGCCCACGTCGAGATCACCGCCGACTTCTCCCCGGCGGCCCTGCTGGCCCAGCCGGCGCTGTACCTCGTGGCCGGGTTCTGGGTCGTCGGCATCATCGGGTACTCGGCGGCGATCGGCCGCGGCGACATCGGCTCCGTCACCGCGGTCTTCATCGTCACCAACGTCGTCGTGCCGGGGCTCGTCGGCATCGCGCTGCTCGGCGACCCGGTCCGCGAGGGGTTCGCGCTGGTGTTCGTGATCGGGCTGGCCATCGCCGTGACGGGCGTCGTCGTCGTGGCCCGACGCCCGCCGCCCCGGCCGACCCACTCACGCGTGCGCTGACGCCGCCCACTCCTCGCGGGTCAGCGCGTAGCGGACGTCGCCGTGCTCGGCACCGGCCAACCCGACGGACGCGGGGTCCCGCCACGTCTCGACGAGCCGCAGCCCCACCTTCTCCATCACACCGCGGGAGCCGCGGTTGACCGTCATCGTCTCGGCGAACACGACCTGCACGTCGTGGTCGGCGAACCCGCGCGCCACCAGCGCTCGGGAGCCCTCCGTCGCGTACCCCTTGCCCCACGCGGCGCGCGTGAGGCGGTAACCGAGCTCGATCTCCCCGGGCACCGGGTCCGTGCGGCGCGGGCGGAACAGGAACCAGCCCAGCCACCGGCCGCTCGAGCGCTCGACCGCCGCCCAGTAGCCGAACGGGGTGTCGTGGAACGACCGGTAGTACGGCAGCAGCTCGGTGAGCACCCGCTCCCGCGTCTCGGTGAGGTCCGCGCTGAGGTGCCGCATCACCTCCGGGTCGTTGTGCAGCGCCACGAGGTGATCGGCGTCGTCGTCGGTCATGCGGCGCAGGTGCAGCCGTTCGGTGTCGAGCGTGTCCACTCGATCATGGTGGCTGCACCGTCCAGCGGAATGCCAGGATCGGTGCGTGGGAGCTCTTCGCACGGTGGCCCGCGCCGCGGTGGCGCACTGGTTCTTCGGCAACCTGTACGAGGAGGTCGTCGGTGTGCCCGGGCTGGTCGCCGCCGCGCCGCCGGGCAGGGTGCTGGCCGCCGGCAGCCCGGCGCGCTACTTCCTGCCCGCGGCGCCCGTCACCGTCGGCTCGGTGATCGCGCTCGCCGCCACGGAACGCACCCGGCCGGCCGTCACCGCGGCCGTGCTCGCCTCGGCGGGTGCCGCCCTCACGGCGCCGCTCGTGCGCACCGTCGCGCTCGACCTGATCACCGGCCGCACCACCGACCCTGTCGAGCAGGCCCGGCTGGTGCGGACGTGGCACCGGGTCAACCGGGTGCGACTCGCGCTCGTCGCAGGTGCCGCGGTGGCGCTGGCCCGGTCATGACGTTGCTCGACCTGGACGCGGGCTGACGGGTCACGACAGGCGCCGGCGCAGCCACTCCAGCAGCGCATCCGCCTGCACCTGCTGGAACTCCCGCAACCGCGGCAGGCCCGGCGGTGCCGGCCGCCGCGCCTGGTCGAGGAAGAAGCCCAGGCAGCCGGCGAGCGCCCCGTCCAGGACGGCGGGATCGACGGCGCGCGTGGCCGGGTGCGCGGCCAGCAGCGCGTCCACGTCGTGGCCGCCGAACCGGTCGACCTCCATCAGGAGCAGGAGCGTGTCGAGCCACGCCGGGCCCCGGCAGGCGTGCGGCCAGTCGACGAGCACGGCCCCGTCCGCGGTGAGCAGGACGTTGTCGGCCCGCAGGTCGACGTGCACCAGCGCGTCGCCGTCGAGAGCCGCGATCGCCGGCTCGACCAGCGCCGGGAGGTCCAGCCCGGCGACGGCGGCCGCGTCGATCCGGTGCACCCCGGCGAACATGTCGGTGATCCCCTTCCGCGCCGGCGCCAGATCCGGCACCGGGCAGGGCGCGCCGGCG
Organism: Pseudonocardia sp. CA-107938; assembly: GCF_050936315.1. Lineage (NCBI taxonomy): Bacteria > Bacillati > Actinomycetota > Actinomycetes > Pseudonocardiales > Pseudonocardiaceae > Pseudonocardia > Pseudonocardia sp. CA-107938. The sequence continues at coordinate 1,322,946 of NZ_JBNJNA010000001.1, forward strand.
AGCACCGCCAGCGCCTCCAGCACCGTGTCGAGCTCGGCCCGCTGCCACGGCAGCTGCGGGGTGCGGCCGTCGACGTCGGCGAACGCGAGCGCCACCCACCCGTCCGCGTCGTAGGAGCCGAGCAGGGGCGGGGCGGGCAGCTCCGGCGGGAGCGCGGCCGCCACGCGGGCTTCGCTCCGGTGCATGCGGACGCTGTCCGGGTTGAGGTCCGCGCTCACCGCCTTGACGAACGCCCGTCCACCGGCTGCCGTGCGGACCCGGTCGGCCGAGCCCGGCGAGAACCCGCCGGCCTGGGACTCCGCCTGGGTGACGGGCGAGCCGAGCAGCTCGTCGACCCACGCCCGCACCGCGGCCGGCAGCTGCGCCCACTGCAGCCGTGCGCCCCCGGAAGCGATCATCGCGCCAGGATGGCGCACGTATCCGCCCGGGCGCAGCCTCGTTTCCGCTGCAGAGGCAGACGGGGGGCGCCGATGCGGGTACGGGTACTGGGAGCGGTGCTGGTGGCGGCCGCGGCCGCGCTGATCGGTCCGGCGGCCCACGCCGCAGAGCCGCTGCACTACGTCGCGCTGGGCGACTCGTCGGCGGCCGGCCCGCTGATCCCCAACCAGATCGACCTGCCGTGCACGCGGTCCGACCGCAACTGGCCACACGTCCTCGCCGGGCTGGTCGGAGCCGCGCTCACCGACGTCACCTGCTCCGGCGCGAAGACCACGGACCTCGGCGGACGGCAGTTCGGGGTCGTGCCCCCGCAGTACGACGCGCTGAGCAGCGACACCGACCTGGTGACGCTCGCGATCGGCGCCAACGACATCGACATGGGCACCGTCGTGCCGTCCTGCGCTAGCCCCCTCCCCGACCCCGGCCCGGCCTCCTGCGCGCAGCGGTACACCCGCGGCGGGGAGGACCAGCTCGCCGCGCGGATCGAGGCCACCGCGCCGAAGATCGCCGCCGCGCTCGACGAGATCCACCGCCGCTCGCCCGACGCCGAGGTGCTCGTCGTCGGCTACCTCACCTACTGGCGTCCCGGCGGCTGCCACCCCGTCGACCCGATCCCCTCGGCGGACGCCGACTACCTGCAGGCCACGTTCGACCGCCTGATGGCGATGCTCGCCGAACAGGCGGCCGCGCACGGCGCCCGGTACGTCGACATCCGCACCCCGAGCGCCGACAGCGGGCTCTGTGCCGCGCCCGGCGAGCGCTGGGTGGAGGGCCTGGTGCCGACCGCGCCCGCGTTCCCGTACCACCCCAACGCGCGAGGCATGGCCGGAGCGGCCGGGATCGTCGCCGGAGAGCTCTAGGAGGGATCCACCCGGCCCGGCCAGCGCCGCGACGGGGCCGCCTTCCAGAACACCAGGAAGTACGAGTGGTTCTTGCGGGCGTGTCGCTGCCGCACGAGGCGGCTCACGCCCGGTCGCGTCGGCCGGGTGACGACGAACAGGTCCTCGGTCTGCAGGCCGTAGCTGGTGTACTCGTTGATGATCTCGACGTGGGTGAGCCGCTGGCGGTTGGCGCACACCTCGTCCTGGCACTTCACGATCGCGATGCCGCCGTCCCGCAGCACCCGCACGGCCTCCTTGCCGGCGGCGAAGTACAGCTCCAGCACGGCCTCGTGGTACTTCGCCGCGCCCGAGCCCGCGGTGGCGTTGTTGCGGTAGTACGCCTCGAAGTTCTGATGTCCCTGGTGGGCGCCCTGGCCGGGGGTGTGCATGTACGGCGGGTCCAGCACGAGGGCGTCGATCGAGCCATCGGCGTAGGGGAGCGACCGGCAGTCGACACCGTCGGCGAGGTCGGTGGCGAGCAGCGTGATGTCGGGCCGGTCGACGCGCCGCCAGAACGCGCCCGACCCGTACGTCACGTCGGCAACGGTCGCCCCCGACGCGACGTACAGGTCGAGGATCTGCGGGAACACGTCGCCGTTGACCCCGACGTGCGACGACATCACCAGGTCGTTCGTGGCGCGGCCCTGCTGGCGGCGGCCGCTGCGCACGTGGGGATCGGGCACGGGCGAAAGGTAGCCGATGCGGATCCGCCGCCCTCACGCCCGCGGCGTCGCCGCGTCCAGCGTCGCCCAGCCCGGACCGACGTCGGGCCAGCCGCCGTCGCCGGACAGGACCGCGATCGACGACGTCTTCAGCACGCACACCGCACCGGCGAGCTCGCCGACCAGTTCCTCCAGCCCGGGGTTGTGCGCGATGAACAGGACGGTCCGGGCGGCGTCCGGCAGCTCGCGCGCCACCGCGACCAGATCGTCCGGGAAGCCGGGGTAGAGGCGGCCGTCGACGCGGACCTCGGCGCCGAGCTGTTCGTTCACCGCCGCGCACGTCTCGCGGGCACGCCGCGCCGGCGAGCACACCACCAGGTCGACGCTCCCGAGGTGCTCATGGAGCCACTTCCCGGCCAGCGGCGCCTCCCGCCGGCCGCGCGCCGCCAGCGGGCGATCGCGGTCCGCGATCCCTTCCGGCCATTCGGACTTCGCGTGGCGGAGGAGGACGAGGCGGCGCATCGGCCCATTCTGTCGGGCACGCTCGACGCGTGACGGACGATTCGGCGAAGGCCTACCTGCACTCCTACCTGCGCGACGCGCGGACGGCGCTGGTCGGGAAGCTGGACGGGCTCGACGAGTACGCCGTCCGCCGGCCAATGACCTCGACCGGCACCAACCTGCTCGGGCTCGTCAAGCACGTGACGATGAGCGAGGCGCGCTACCTCGGGGACGCGCTCGGGCGGCCGTTCCCGGAGCGGCTGCCGTGGTGGGACGACGACGCCGAGCCGGAGTCCGACATGTGGGCCACCGCCGCGGAGTCCCGCGCCGGGATCGTCGACCGCTACCGGCGGGCCTGCGAGCACGCCGACGCGACGATCGCCGCGCTCGACCTCGACGCACCCGGGCACGTGCCGTGGTGGCCGCAACCGGACACGACGCTGTTCAAGGTCATCGTGCACGTGCTGACCGAGACCAACCGGCACGCCGGTCACGCCGACATCCTGCGGGAACACCTGGACGGCGTCGTCGGGCAGTTCGCGCCGGACGGCCGCGGAGCGGCCTACTGGTCGACGCACCGCGCGCGGGTCGAGGAGGCGGCGCTCCGCGCCGGCGCGACACCGCAGCCAGGTCCGTCTCGCGATGCACGGTCATGACCTCGCCGGAGTCCCGCTCGCGCGCGACGGCAGTCGCCCGGTCCACGCGCACCCCCGGTACGACGAAGGCCCAGGTTCGCGGTGAAACCGCCTCTGACCTGGGCCTTTGCGTGTGGAGCGGATGACGGGAATCGAACCCGCGTATTCAGCTTGGGAAGCTGATGTTCTACCATTGAACTACATCCGCAGTGCGTACAGGAGCCTATCACTTCACGCTCCGTCACCATCAATACCGTCTGCGTACCTCCGTTCGGGTGGTTCTCACCCCTTCGATACCTCTCTGCGCCAGCAGGTCTCGACGCTTATGGGTGACCCGAAGCACACTTGAGGGGCCAGCTCCCCCGGCGCAAGAGGACACCCCGATGACCGATTTCGACGCGTCCCTGGGTTCCCTCCCGCTGCCCGAACACGATCATGACGTGCTCCTCATCGCCGGCAGCAGGTCGGAGGTGGCCCGGCTCGCACCGGTGGCCACGGCCTTCGCCGACATCGATCGGATCCGTGCGGTCACGGTCGCCACGGGCCCGGACGCGATGGGCGTGCACGAGGCGTTCGAGGCGATGGGCGTGCCGGCCGACGTCACGATGCTGATCCGCGAGCCGATGGCACCGCACCCGGCCGGCGTCGCGTCGGTGCTGATGGGGCGGCTCGACGAGCTGCTGGTCGACCTCGACCCGTCGGCCGTGCTGGTGCACGGCGGTGGGATGACGGCGGTCGTCACCGCCATGACGGCGTTCTGGCGCCAGATCCCGGTCGTCCACCTGCAGGCCGGGGTGGCGAGCGACGACCTGCTCTGCCCGTTCCCCCAGGAGGCGAACCGGCGGATGATCGGGCAGCTGGCGTCGCTGTTCCTCACCACGGGCGGCGCAGCGGTGGGCGGGCAGCTCGGCCCGAACGCGATCCCGGTGGGCGACACCCTCAACGCGAACCCGCCGGCCACCGACCTGCGGTTCGCGCGGCTCGTCCGGCGCGTCCGCGCGTACGGCACCCGCGTGGTGCTGGTGGGCCTCGACCGCGCCGACTCCCTCGGCGTGCTGGCCGGCCTGCCGGACCTGCTGGACCGTGAGCCCGACATCGAGGTCGTGCTGTTCGGCGAGCTCGCCGCCCACGGCGCCGGCAGCCCGCTGCTCGACCATCCGCGCGCCACGGTCGCCCGCGAGGTCGCACTGCCGGACCTGGTGGGGTTGGTCGCCGCGAGCGTCGTGCTGGTGTCCGACGACCCCGAGCTGGTCGCCGACGCGCCCGGCCTCGGCACGCCGGCCGTGCTCGTCGACGGGCCGCACGCGCACGAGCCGGGCGACTCGATCCGCAGCATCGGCAGCCCCGCCGTGATGGCGACGGTGCGCCAGGTGCTGGCGGCGCGGCCGCTGCAGCAGCTCGAGGAGACCGACGGGCTGGAGGCCGCTCGCGTGGAGCAGGCCGTGGCGTGGATGTTCGGCCTCTGCCCGTCGCCGCTGCTCAGCTCGCCCCACCCCACGCCGACGGAGTACTGACGCCGGTTACGGTGGCGGCGTGCTGCTGTCGGACGGTGACCTGCGCAAGGAGCTCGAGTCGGGGCGCCTCGGCCTGGATCCATGGGATCCGGCGATGCTGCAGCCCTCCAGCATCGACGTGCGGCTGGACCGGTTCTTCCGGGTGTTCCAGAACTCGCGCTACACGCACATCGACCCGGCGCTGCAGCAGGACGAGCTGACCACACCGGTCGAGGTGGACCACGACGAGCCGTTCGTGCTCCATCCCGGCGAGTTCGTGCTGGGGTCGACGTTCGAGCTCGTCGGGTTGCCCGACGACCTCGCCGGCCGGCTGGAGGGCAAGTCGAGCCTCGGGCGGCTCGGGTTGCTGACGCACTCGACCGCCGGGTTCATCGACCCCGGCTTCAGCGGGCACATCACGCTGGAGCTGTCGAACGTCGCGAACCTGCCGATCACGCTCTGGCCGGGGATGAAGATCGGGCAGCTGTGCCTGTTCCGGCTGTCCAGCCCGGCTGAGCGACCGTACGGCACCGACGGCGTCGGCTCCCGTTACCAGGGGCAGCGCGGCCCGACGCCGTCGCGCGCCCACCTGAACTTCCATCGGGTCGATACGCGCCGCTGAGGGTCGAGTGACACAGGTCACATCGAGCCCCGGCATGCCCCCGCGCTCCCTGCTCGTCCGGGGCACCGCCACCATCGACGGCGTTTCCACGCCCAGATGCCGTCATCACCGTCACCCCCGACTACGTCGTGCTGCACGACTTCGAGACGACCATCCCGAGGCCGTCGCCGACCTCATCGCCACCCACGGCGACTCCCGCTGACCCGACCACGTCAGCCACCGGCCGCGTACCCTGCCCGACGATGGACGAGCGCCGCGCCGATCCCCCGCCACAGCTCCCGGCGGGGAGCCCCGCGCCGCCGCCGGACGGCCCCGGCGAGCCGCCACCGCGCGCCGGCTGGGGGCCACCGGAGCCGCGGCGCACCATCGACTGGCGCCGGTTCGTCAAGACCCCGCGCGCCGCCGTCGGTGCCGGGCTCGTCGCCGCGTTCGTGCTGCTCTGGCCGTTCTCCGGCTTCTCGTGGATCCCGCTCCTCGTCGGGTTCGGCGCCCTGCTCGTCGTGCGCATCCTGCGCTTCGACGGCCTGCTGCGCGGCTGGGACATCCCGCTCGCCGGCCTCGTCGTCGTCATCGGGCTGATGTGGAGCACCAGCCCCTGGGCGTGGGCACTGGCCGCCGGCATCGGCGTCCTCATCGCCGGACTGCTGCAACTGCCGGAGTGGAAGGTCGCCGTCGTCGGGCTGGCCATCTGCGTCGCCGCCGCCACCGGGTACGGCATCTCCAGCTACCGCACCGACGCCCAGATCCGCAGCGACCTCTCGCAGAGCAACGACCGGGAACGGGCGATGATCGGCGAGAGCCGGCCCGATCTCGTGCTGCCGGCGATGCTCAAGGCGATCGCGCTCGACGACGCCGACCCGCTCTGCCGGATCCTCCGGGACGAGGCCGAGCGCACGGTGGTCGGCGCGGTACAGGCACCGAACTGCGACGCGGCCGTCACCGAGCTGCATCGACGGGTCCCCGACCCGACCTACAAGGCTGCTTCCCTGCCTCAGCCCGTGCAGATCGGTACCGAGTGGCAGGTCGACGCCTGCGCCACGGGGTGGGCGCAGGCCGTCGGCCGCCAGCTGGGTCGCATCACGATCTTCCAGACGGCGCCGGACGTGCGCCGCTTCGCGGTCTCGGGTTTCAGCCCCTGCCCGTGAGCGTCAGCTCCGCGCGTCCTGCTGCTCCTCGGCGTCGGGCTGCCCGGCGTCGGCCGCGGGCGCGGAGCCGTTGGTCCCGCGGTCCCCGCGCTTGACGGCCGCGAGGAGCAGCTGCGCCACGTCCTGCACCTGCACGTCCGCACCGGCGCCCTCGCCCTGCTTCTGGGTCAGCCCGTCGGTGATCATCGTGCGGCAGAACGGGCAGCCGACGGCGATGGTGCCGGACTCGCCACCACCGGCCTCGGCCAGCGTGTCGAGGGCCTCGGTCGTGCGAGTGACGTTGACCCGCTGACCGATCCGCTCCTCCATCCACATCCGCGCGCCACCGGCGCCGCAGCACATGGAGCGGTCGGCGTGGCGCGGCATCTCCGCGATCGACGCGGACGCGCCCAGCGTGGCCCCGACGAGCGCGCGCGGCTCCTCGTAGACCTCGTTGTGCCGGCCCAGGTAGCACGGGTCGTGGTAGGTGACCGGCGCCTGCTCGTCAGCGGACGGCGCGGCGACGGGCACGAGCTTCCCCTCCCGCACCAGCTTGTTCAGCAGCTGCGTGTGGTGGAACACCTCGTAGTGCCCGTCGAGCTGCGGGTACTCGCGGCCGAGCGTGTTGAGGCAGTGCGGGCAGGTCGTGACGATCTTGCGGGTACCCGGCTCGCGGCCGTCGAAGACCTCGTTCAGCATCTCGACGTTCTGCTGGGCGAGCATCTGGAAGAGGAACTCGTTGCCGGAGCGGCGCGCCGGGTCGCCGGTGCAGCCCTCCTCGTTGCCGAGCACGACGTAGTTGACGCCTGCGCGGTGCAGCAGCTCGGCCGTGGCCTGCACGGTCCGCTTCGCGCCGTCGTCGAACGCGCCGGCGCAGCCGATCCAGAACAGGTACTCGGTCTCCGGCTTGAGCTCGCCGTCGAAGACGGGCACCTCGAAGTCGAGCTTCTTGGTCCAGTCCATCCGCTCGCGGGCGTTCTGGCCCCACGGGTTGCCCTTGTTCTCCAGGTTCTTGAACAGCACACCGAGCTCGGACGGGAACTCCGACTCGATGAGCACCTGGTGGCGGCGCATGTCGACGATGTGGTCGACGTGCTCGATGTCGACGGGGCACTGCTCCACGCACGCGCCGCAGGTGGTGCACGACCACAGCACGTCCGGGTCGATGACGCCGCCCTGCTCGAGCGTGCCGACCAGGGGCCGGGCGGCCTGCTCGGGCCCGGACCCGCGGACGCGCTCGAAGCCCGACTCGGGCACGCCGTGGTGCGTGGTCGCGCCGTCCTTGAGACCCGCGCCGAGGTCGAGCGCGGAGAAGTCGATCGCGCCCTCCTCCGGCATGTCCTTCTGCTTGAGGATGTAGGGCGCCTTCGCCATCAGGTGATCGCGCAGGTCCATGATCACGAGCTTGGGCGAGAGCGGCTTGCCGGTGTTCCAGGCCGGGCACTGGCTCTGGCAACGCCCGCACTCGGTGCAGGTGGCCATGTCCAGCATGCCCTTCCAGGTGAAGTCCTCGATCTTGCCGCGACCGAAGACGTCGTCGTCGCCCGGATCCTCGAAGTCGATCGGCTTGCCGCCCGAGGTCATCACCGGCAGCGGGCCCAGCGCCTTGGGCAGCCGCTTGGCCGAGACGTTGATCGGCGCCGTGAAGATGTGCAGGTGCTTCGAGTAGGCGACGATCACCAGGAACACCAGCATCACGCCGATGTGCAGGATCAGCCCGATCGACTCGACCACCTCGAGCGCGCCGTGCGGGATGCCGGAGAACAGGTGCCCCAGCCCGATCGACGCCCACGCACCCGACTCGTAGGGGAAGGTGCCCAGCGCCGACGACGCAGCGCGGAAGAAGAACAGCGTCCACAGGACGTTGAAGATCATGAACAGGATCAGCCACGCCCCACCGGTGTGGCTGCCGTAGAACCGCGACGCGCGCTCCTTGCGCTCCGGCGCGTTGCGCACCCGGATGATCGCGAAGACCACCAGCGAGAGCAGGCAGAGCACGCCGATCGTGTCCTGCAGGAAGCCCAGCACCGACCAGTGCCCGATCAGCGGGATCGCGAAGTCCGGCGTGAACAGCGCGCCGTAGGCCTCGATGTAGACCGTCAGCAGGATGATGAACGCCCACATCGTGAAGAAGTGGGCGAGCCCCGGGACCGACCACTTCAACAGTTTGCGCTGGCCGAGCACCTCGACGAACTGGCGCTTGAGCCGCTCGCCGACCTGGTCCTTGCGCGCGTGGTCGGGCTGACCGGACGTGATCAGCGCGTAGAGCGTGTACGCGCGCCTGCTGACGAGCGCCAGCGTGAGCACCGTCAACCCCAGGCCGATGACCAGTCTGACAATCACGGAGCTTCCTCCCAGGACAGGTCGGCGTGTGGTGGTCCGCCGACCGGATTCGCAGCCTAGACCGCAGGCCACGGCAATTGCCTGATGAACGCGTCGGGCAGTTCCCGGTGAACCTACTCGCCGGTAACCCCGCGCACCACATGCAGCGCAGCCGCATCCCCGCGTGGCCGCGGACGTCGCCGGACGTACCGGCGCCCACCTGGGTATATCAGCCACCCCGACGCTCTCCGGACAGGCAGAGAGCTTGGCCACACCCACCGGGTAGCGCGGCCCGACGGGCGCAGCACCCGCCGACGATCACCTCATCGGGTGTCACCAGGGCCGATCAGCTCGCGACCGCGCCCGCATTGCACGTCCGGACCCCGGATCGTGGCCGAATTCCCCTTCGCTCGATACACCGAGCTATCGACCGGTGGGCCGATCGGGTGGTTGACCAGGCACTTCCGCCGATCCGCTCCGGATCGCGCCGTGGCGAGCTACCGTGCCTTTCGGATCGACCTCCACCACTGCGGCCACGATCGGACCGCGAGCGGTGGACGGCGGCGAATCAGCACGACCGGGCGCACCGCCGGCAACGAGCAGATCCGCCCACCCGATCGTGATCGGAGCACCGACCGTGGAGCGCAGTGCCGCGCAGCCGTCCTCTTCGGAACGAGCGTGCTGCCTGCGGATGCCCACTCGGCGAGGCGCGCAGGCTGCCGGTCCCGCCCGTCTGCTCCGATCTGCCCGGCGGCGCGCGGCGACGGCCACCGAATTCCCGGTCGGAGTTTACGACCGGCAATTGCGAAATGGATTTCGAAGATCACGATCAGGAATATCGAGGAGCACGAACGTGCAACGCGCCGATCCGATTTCCCCGTCGCGCTCGGGGATTGTCCGGTGCGCCGGGCCGCCGCTGTCTCCACCGCGGTCCCCGGGCTACAATTCGACGGCCACGACATGTCCGGGTCCGGTGTTGCGTGCGGGACGACCGCCGCAGCCACGGGCGGCGTGGTCGGCCACCGGGGGTGACCGGTGGCTGCAACGGAGTGAGGAGTCGTGATGGTCGGACCGCAGCAAGCACTCGTGCTGGCGGCGCAAGGGGTGAACTCCGGTCCTCTCCAGACCTGGATCCAGGACAACATCGTCCCGCTCGTCCTGCTCGCGATCGCGATCATCATCCTGTGGATCGGCGGTCGCGGCGACAACGCCGGCGTCGCCCGGCGCAGTGTCGGACTGGTGATCGGCCTGGTCGCGCTGGGCATCGCGGTGTCCGGCCGGGCCGCCGACGTCGGTTCGTTCCTCGCCGGTCTCATCACCGGGTGAGGTCGTGCTCGTCCGTACCGACGACGAGGTGTACCGCGTCGACTCCGTCTGGCTCGGCCCCCCGCGGGCCACGTTCCCCTGGCGCGCCCGCTACGTGAGCTACGGCGTCGGCCTGCTCGTCATGATCATGATCATGTTCCTGCAGCGCCGGCTCGGGATCGGGCTCGACTTCTTCTCGGTCGCGTGGGCGCTCGTGCTCACCATCGTGATCACCCGCTTCCTCGGCTCCCGCATCGACTACGAGCGCCCGCTCGGCCAGGTGCTCGCGCTGTTCCGGCACGAGGTCACCGGGCCGCGCGGCACCACCGCCGCCGCCGGCGGCCCGGTCCGGGCCGGTCACGTCCGCGTCACCGCACCGCGCGCCACCGCGCGCACCCGCGCCGCGGAGCGGCCGTCGGGTGGCCGCGTCGAATGGACCACTGCCGATCGCCCGGCGCGCAGCGCGCGGGCGAAGCGGCCGAAGGGACGTGCACGTGGCAAGAAGTAAGGCGGCACGCAGCAAGCCGGCCCGCGAAGCCCGCGGCCGGCGAGGGCGGGCACTGGCGGGCGAGAGCGGCCTGCCGACCTACACCCCCGACATCGCCCTGCGCGCGATCGACGGCCACATCACCCGCACGTCCACCCAGGTCATGGCGTGGTACCGGCTCGCGGCCCAGGCGTGGAGCTTCCGCAGCGACTCGCAGCGCGAGGTGCTGATCCGCCAGATCGCCGCCCAGCTGGGTGAGCTGCAGGGCCGCTGGCTGCACATCCGGGTCACCACCCGGCCCTACCCCGTGCACATGTGGGCGGAGTCGTTCGACAACAACGCGCTCGGTCGCATGCCCGACGTGGCCGGCGCGCTGGGCTGGGACGGGTTCCTCGAAGGCGAGCAGCGCCACCTCATGGGCCTGTCGATGTCGGACAAGGAGGTGTTCCTCGGCATCGAGGTGTCCGGGCGCAGCATGCTCGACCGCTGGGTCGACGCCGCCTCCCCGGTGCTGGGCAAGGTCGCCCCCAAGACGGTGAGCGCGGAGCTGTCGGCGCTGCGGTCCGAGGTCGCGCACGTCGACTCGCTCGTCGCGGGCAGCGGCCTCGACGCCGTGCCCGCCTCCGCCGACGACGTCGCGTGGCTGATGCACCGCTCCTGCGCGCTCGGCCTGCCGGCGCCGCGCACCATGTCGATCGTGCCCGGCGGAGGCGGCCGCTGGGAGTCGGAGGACCTCGCCGCGTTCACCGACGGCGTCGACCTCTCCCAGGAGCCGTACGCGTCCACCGTGCGGGTGGTGGGCCGGATCCGGTCGCAGACCATGTCCCGGCACGTCGCGGTGCTGTCCGTGGGCCTGATGGACGACCTGCGCATCCCCGAGGTCGACGACCCGTGGATGCAGCACTCCGACCGCCTGCCGTTCCCCGTGGAGTGGTCCGCGCGCATCTACGTGCGGCGCCCCGAGGAGGTGGCGGGCGAGCTGCAGCGCCAGATGGGCAAGGTGCGCAGCCAGATCCGGCACTACACCCACGACCACGACCTCGACCCGCCCGTCTCGCTGGCCCGGCAGGCCGACCGCGTGCTGGAGGTCGAGGACGAGCTCTCCAGCGGCCTCACCCAGCTCAACACCCGGCTCTACGGCTGGTGGCGCATCGCCGTGGCCGGCAAGGACGAGGCGGAGGCGGTGAGCCGCGCCCAGCAGGTGCTCGACCTGTACGCGCCGAAGGTGCGCATCGAGCACCCGGAGGCGCAGTACCGCTACGCGCGCGAGTTCATCCCCGGTGAGCCGCTGGCGTCCACCGCGTACCGGCGCCGCGGCTCGGTGACGTGGGCAGCCTCGGCCGTGCCGGCCGCCACCGCGTCGGTGGGCGACCGCCGCGGCATCATGATCGGCGAGACCTGCACGGCCACCCGCCGGCCCGTGGCCTGGGACCCGTGGCTGGCCCAGGAGGTGCGCCGGGCGTCCGGGCTCACCGCGATCGTCGGCGGCCTGGGTTCCGGCAAGTCGTTCCTCACCGGGCTGATCGTCTACAAGACCCTGCGTGCCGGTGCCCGCTGGACCCTGCTCGACCCGTCCGGCCCGCTGGCCGCGCTCACCCGGCTGCCCGAGCTGGCCCCGTTCTCCCGGCACATCAACCTGCTGCGCGCCGACCCCGGCATCCTCAACCCGTACCGGGTGGTCGCGGAGCCGCGACCGGAGCACTTCCTCGACGAGGAGGACCCCGAGCGGGCATGGCGGCGCGAGCGGTCGCTGGCCGGAGCCACCCGGCGCCGGCTCGTGCTCGACGTGCTCACCGGCCTGCTCCCGTTCGAGGTGGCGCGCCTGCCGCACAGCCGGATCGTGCTGCTCCGCGCCGTTCGCGAGGTGGGTGGTGGCGCCGACCGGCATCCCGGCCAGGTCATCGACGTGCTGCGCCGGCACGCCCGCGAGGGCGAGGAGCACGCCGGCATCGTCGCCGACTTCCTCGACGAGCGCCGCGAGCTGCCGCAGGCCGCGCTGCTGTTCCCCGAGACCGATCGCGAGGACCCCTGGGCGGGCGACCGCGACTTCCGGCTGACCGTACTCACCATGCAGGGCATGACGCTGCCGCGGCCGGGCAGCCCGCGCGAGGAGTGGACCGACAACGAGGCGCTCGCCGTCGAGCTGCTCAACCTCGCGTCCTGGCTGACCCAGCGCACGATCTACGAGTCCGACCGCAACCTGCGCAAGGGCGTGGCCCTGGACGAGACGCACTTCCTCTCGCAGGTGCCCACCGGCAAGGTGCTCATCGACCGGCTGGCCCGCGACTCGCGCAAGTTCAACGTCCGGGCGCTCTTCGCTTCCCAGCTCGCCGGCGACCTCCTGCGCGTCTCCGGGTTCGCGTCGCTGGTCAACGCCGTGTTCGTCGGCCGCACCGACGACACGGAGGCCCAGGAGGAGGCGCTGCGGCTGCTCAAGGTGCCCACCGGCGTGGGCTACGAGCAGATGCTCGGCACGCTCTCCCCGCGGCCGCGGCACGACGACCGGCCCGACGACACCCCGCGCCAGTTCGTCTTCGCCGACGGCCACGGCGGCGTGGAGAAGATCCGCATCGACCTGGAGGCGCCGCACCTCGAGCACGTCCGCGAGGCCCTCGACACCAACCCCGACGCCAGTCGCGTCTCCTCGCGCGGCACGCCGTCGGCCGCGGTCCGCGCGCCCGACGAGCCGGCTCCCCGCGCCGTCCGGCCCGTCGTCGCGCAGCAGGTGCCGGCACGGCTCGTCGAGCTGGCCGACGACGACCCGGACGGCATCGACGAGTTCGCCGACCTCGACGATCCCGACGGCCTGCTCAGCCGCGCGTCCGCGCCGAACGGCCGGCACCGCACGCTGCCCGACCTGCAGGTCGGCGAGGACCTCGCCCTCGACGACGACCTCGACGAGCTGGACATCGACGGCGAGTTCGATCCCACCGGACGGGCCGACGAGGCCGTGCGCTGATGCCCGGATCGGTCTGGCTGCTGGTGCTGGGGGTGCTCGCTGCCGCCGTCCTGGTCGACGCGCGCCGCCGGCGCCGCGAGCGCGGCGTCGACCGACCCCGCCGGCGGCACGCCCTCGTCCTGGTGATCGCCATCGTCTGCGGCTCGGCGCTCATCGGGAGCCCGGCCATGGCGCAGCCGCTGAACTGCAAGGAGTCGCCGGAGCCGGACCGGCCGGGCACCGGCCTCGTCGGCTCGCTGGACCCCACCCGGTCGTCGGGGGGCATCGAGGGCAGCGTCTACCGGGAGACCGGCTACGCGGGCCTGATCTGGCACAACTACGACCTCGGCTGTGCCGGTGCCGCCGTGTTCAACCCGGCGAGCACCACCGACACTTGGTTGGGCAACCAGGTCTTCAACGTCTCGAAGTTCACCGTCGGCGGCGTGAACTGGTCGCACTACCTGATCGCCGAGGGCGGCGAGATCCTCGCCCCGCTGGACAACCTGATCGTCTCCGGCGTCACGGCGATGTACGAGTCGGTGTTCACGCCGTGGATCGGCGCCGCGCTGGCCGTCCTCGCTGCATTCGTGCTCGTCCTGACGGTGCGCGGCGACCTCGCGCAGCAGACCCGCCGGATGCTGTTCGCGATCATCGCGCTGGCCGTGGGATCGGCGGCGTACCTGTCACCCGTCGGGCTCTCCAAGATCGCCGACCAGTTCCTGCTCGACGGCGTCACGAAGATGCAGGAGGGCTTCCTCGCGCAGACCGGGCTCGGCAACACCGACACGTTGCCCACCGTGCTGGTGGACCAGGTGCTCTACCAGAACTGGCTGCGCGGCGAGTTCGGCGCGCCGGACGTGCCGCAGGCCCAGCAGCTGGGCCGCGACCTGCTGCGCGCGCAGGCGTTCACGATCGACGAGATCGACCAGCACCAGGACACCCCCGAGCTCGTCGCGAAGAAGAAGGCCGACTTCGCGACCATCGCCGGGCAGATGGGCGACCGCTACCCCTACTTCCAGGGCAAGGCCGGCAGCCGCATCGGCGCCGGGGTCCTGTCGTTCATCCAGGCCGTCTGCATCGCGGTCTTCCAGCTCATGTCGAAGCTGCTTGTGCTGGTCGCGATGCTGCTGATCCGGTTGCTGGTGATCGCCGCCCCGGCCATCGCGGTCGTGGCGATCCTCAAGCCGGACATCATGCCGGCGCTCCTGCGCGTGGGCGGCGCGGCTGTCGTCAACACGCTCATCGTGGGCGCCATGGCCGGGTTGCACGCGCTCGTCGTCGTGTCACTCTTCCGGCCGGGCTCTGGCATCGACCTGTGGCTGGCCATGCTGGTCACGGGCGTGGTGACCGTGGTGCTGTGGGCGGTCGCGCGCCCGTTCCGCCGGTTGGTGTCGATGGTGTCGCTCACCCGTGACCAGTTCGGCGGGATCGTGCCGGCGGCCGGCGAGGGCCCGATGTCGCGGGTGTGGCAGCGGTTCCGCGGCGCTCCGGCCGACGACCGCCAATCCCGCTGGTGGGACGAGCGCCGCGCGGCCGGCGAGACCGCCGGCGGCTACGGCGGCCTGCGCCCGGAGACGGAGTCGCCGGCCCGCGTCCGGGCCACGGCCACGCGCGTCACGCCGCGGGCCGCGGAGGTGGCGCCGGCCGCTGTGCCGCCGCTCGTGCCGGCGGCCCGGCGACCCGCCCTGCCGTCCGGTGGCGGGTCGGGCGCGCGCAGCACCACCTCGCCCAGCTGGGACGAGCCCAGCGGCATCGACGACCACACCATCTACCGCCGGCCCGACGCCCTGCCCATGCGGCCCGGCGGCGTGCGCGCCGTCGACGCCGAGCTGGTCGACGGCGTGCCCGTCTACCGGATCTACCGCCCGCGCTCGTCGCAGGTCCTGCGCTGATGCCGATCAGGACCCCGCACGGGCGGGCGGCGGCGTACCGCGCGATCTGGCAGTGGCCCCTGCGTTCGCCGGGCCGGCTGGCGGTGACGGCGGTCGTCGCGGCCGCGATCGTGGCGGGGGTGTCGTTCGGGATCGGGGCGCTGCAGCCGGAGCGCTCGGGGCCCATGACCGGCCCCCGGGCAACTCCAACGGCGCGCGCCGTGCCACCCGGCCAGACCCCGCTCACTCCGGCGCCGACGGCGCTGCCTCCGGTGGCCCCGCTGACGCCCACCGAGCTGCCCGTCTCGGCCGCCCCACCGGCCGCCGTGGAGCTGGCGCAGCGCTGGACCCGTGCCTGGGTCCGGCCGCCGCAGGGCACCACGGCCCAGCAGTGGCTGGACGGCCTGCGCCCGATGACCACGCCCGAGTACCTGGGCGTGCTGTCGAGCGTCGACCCGTCCAACATCCCGGCGACGCGGGTCACCGGCTCGGCCCACGCCGTGTCGGTGTCCCCGCAGTCGGTGCGCGTCCAGGTGCCGACCGACGCGTTGACGCTGGTCGTGGTCGTCGTCGACGACGCGGGAACGTGGCGGGTCGCCGACTACGACGAGGCCTGACATGCGCAGCCTCCGGCCGTTGCGGCTGCTCGTTCCCCTCGTCGCGATCCTCGCGGCGCTGGCGCTGTTCCTCGGCATCGGGTACGCCGTGTTCACCGCGAGCCTGGGCGCCGGGGGCGGGGGCGGCGGGTTCGGCTACTGCGACGTCGGGTCGGCCGGCGGTGGTGGCGCGACCGTCACGGCGGCGCAGCTGAGCGACGAGCAGCGGCAGAACGCCACGACGATCCTCGGCGTCGTCAAGCAGAAGGGGCTGCCGCCGCGCGCCGGACTCGTCGCGCTGGCGACGGCGATGCAGGAGTCGACGCTCAAGAACCTGAACTACGGCGACCGCGACTCGCTCGGCCTGTTCCAGCAGCGCCCGTCACAGGGTTGGGGTTCGCCCGCGCAGGTCACGGACCCTGTCTACGCCACGACGATCTTCCTGGACCGGCTGCTGCAGGTGCCGGGCTGGGAGACGATGCCGGTCACGGTGGCCGCGCAGACCGTGCAGCGCTCCGCGTTCCCCAACGCGTACGCCAAGTGGGAGCCGCTGGCCGCCGAGCTGGTGGCGCAGATCGGCGCCGTGGCCGCGGTCGCGCCGAACGCGGGTTGCGCTCCCGCCGTGCTCGCCGAAGGCGTGGCTGGGGCGGCCATCCAGTTCGCGCTCGGCGAGGTCGGCAAGCCGTACGTGTGGGGCGCGACCGGGCCGAACACCTACGACTGCTCCGGCCTCATGATGGCCGCCTTCCGCGCCGCCGGGATCACGCTGCCGCGGGTGTCGCGCCAGCAGTTCCTCGCGGGCGGGCACGTGCCCGTCCGCCAGGCCCAGCCCGGTGACCTGCTGTTCTACGCGTACGACCCGACCGACCCGGACACCATCCACCACGTGATGCTGTACATGGGCAACGACCAGATGGTCGAGGCGCCGTACAGCGGCGAGAACGTGCGGGTGCAGCCGGTGAACTGGAACTACCGCCAGCTCGTCCCGCTGGCGACGCGGCCCGGCACGACGGCGAACACGGCCTGACCGATCGGATCGCTGATGAAGCGCTGGTTCGTGCTGCTCTCCTGCGCTGCCGTGGTGACGTGCAGCGGCTGCAGTGCACCGATCGCCGGCAGCCCGGTCGCCGAGCGCGGCACGACATCGACGAGCCAGACCGCCGCCCTGGCCGACCCCGAGGGCCGGTTCTACACCGCTCCGGTTCCGTCCGGCCTGGTCGACGCCACGAAGCTGGTGCGCTGGAGCGAAGGCAAGCACGCGGTGCTGACGCCGAGGGCCAGCCCCCAGGACGCGCAGAACTACATCACCATCAGGCTCGACCCGGTCCTCAAGGGCGATCTCGCGGCCATCGAGCGGCAGCTCGCGCACCCGCAGGTGATCATGAAGGACGCGCCGCCCATGCGGTACGCGCGGAAGGCCGTCGACGGCCGCGAGTCGATCGTCCAGGACATCGGCCCGGCGGCGGCTCCGAAGGACCCGCGGGTGATGGTGACGCAGCGCGTCTTCTACATCCCGAGCAAGACGGGTCAGGGACCGCCGGTCACCGTCGCGTGCCGCTGGACCGACGCCGACAAGGCCCTCGCCGAGGCCGTCGAGAGCGGCTGCGGAACGTTGATCGATCGGATCCGGCTGAAGTAGGGCGGCCCGTCCCGACGGCGTAGGGTCGCGGGGGTTCGATCCCGGCCCTCACTGGAGCCCGCAATGCCCCCCGAACCACCCACCCCGGCCTCCACGACCCCGCTGCAGGACTACCTCGACCGTCCGGCGCCCGGCGCCATCCCCGGGTACGTGGTGGTGCCGCGGTCGCTCGCCCAGTCGATGCCGCTGCGCTGGCAGCAGGTGTTCGTCGGGCTCCTCGCCGACCTGCACGACGCGTACGGCGACCTGCCGTGGCCGGAGTACAACGTGATCCCCAGCCGCTGGGAGCTGCTCACCGACCTCGACGAGGACCAGCTCGCCCAGGCCGGGTTCCACGCCGACCTCGGGCCGGACGGCGAGCTGGAGTTCCGCGACCGGGCCGAGAACCTCGTGCCCGACCCGGGCAGCCACCGCGTGCTCGCCGCCGTCACCGACCCGCTGCCGAGCGTCGACGCCGGACGGGTGCCACCGCGGCCCGCGCCTCCGCTATGAGGTGAGGAGATCGGTCAGCTCGCGGCGCAGGTCGGCGCGGGTGGCCGGACCGACCGTCACCGTCGGCACGCCCCGCTCGCTGCGCCGGACCTGGCGGAACCGGCCCTGCGGGGTGGCGTGGAACCCGATCACGTACGGCGCACGGCGGGTCCGCGTGCCGTCGCCCGTGCCCAGGGTGGCGCCGAACTGGCCGCGCATCCGCACGTCCCGGCACATCCCCCACAGCAGCGCGGCATCGGTCTCCGACACCCCGCCGTCGGTGAGCTCCTCGACGAACCGGTACGAGCCGGGGTCGGCCGCCCGCCGCGCAGCGTCCAGCACGGCGGCCGGCAGCCGCACGTCCCGACCGGGCCCCGGGACGCCGGTGCCGGGCAGGTCCAGCAGCACGTCGACGGCGTCGTCGGCCGGCACGTCGAGCAGCGCGATCTCGCGGCCGTGCCGCACCGCCACCGTGGCCCGCTCGCCGCGCACCGCCGCGACCGCGGAAACCAGCGACTCGGCCACGTAGCGCACGTCGGCCGACCACCGCGGCCACGCCAACCGCTCCAGGTGCTCCTCCAGCACCGGGCCGAGGCGCCGGCCGAACGCCAGCCCGCGGGCCGCCAACCCGTCGATCGCCTCCGTGATCACCGCGGTGCGCTCGGCGTCGGTGAGGCCGCTGCGCGGCGGATCCAGCTGCCACGGGGTCTCACCGAGCCGCAGCAGCTCCCAGCACACCTCGAACTCGCTCGTCGTGACGACCTTCGCCGCCGACCACTCGATCATCCGGCGTCCTCCGCCTCGGCCCCGATCACGCCGTCGACGTGCGGCGGGAGAGCGACGTCGAACGCCTCCGACGTCGGAGTCCAGAACTTGGTGCGGCGCGTCGACGAGCCACCACCACCGGCCCCCATGCCCATCATCGGCGGCGGCATGCCCGACCCGGCCGCTCGACCGGCCGCGGTCGTCGGCGCCACCGGCTGACCGGGTCTAGCCGGAGCCGGCGCCGGCTCGGCCACCACCGGCAGCTTCGACCCGAACTGCCGGCCGTCCGGGACCGGGCCCGCGGCCGGTGCCCGTCCGCCGATCACGCCGTTGGTCACGTTGCTGGTGGAACCGTTCGTGAGACCCGGGATCCCGGACGGCGGTGGCACGGTGAGCGGTGCCGAGCGCCGGCCGTTCGGCGTCGGCGACGGACCGAGCGGCCCGAGCGGGGCGATCGGGCTCGGCGTGACCCGAGCGGGTCCTGCCGGCGCGCCGGTCGACGTCGGCGGTGGGACCGCCGACCGGGCACCGTTGCCGGTGTTCGCCGGACCTGCGGTGACCGGGCCCGGACCGCCGGCGTCGATCGGCGCCGCGCCGGGTGGCCGCGAGCCGGTCGGCACCGGCCCGGCGGGCATCCCCGCGCCGGGCGCGACGGGTGCCGGTCCGGCGCCGGCGCCGGTCGGGGCGCCACCGGGTGACGGCACCGACTGCGGGGCCGTGCCCGCGGGCGGCGCACCGGGGGTCAGGGTGGGGAACCCGTCGACGAGCTCGCGCGTGCGCTGCTCGTGGGCGCGCAGCGCGGCGTTGGCGGCAGCGTCGGCCGTGCGGTTCTGCTGCGCGGGGCCGAACTGGTCGGTCTGCACCGAGAACGGGTCGCCGGGCACCGGGGCGCCGGCAGTCGGGGTCGGCTGCCACGCTGCGTTCGGGTCCTCGAAGTGGACCTTGCGGCGCATCTCCTCGAACGACACGCCGTAGTCGCTGACGGCCGCGTGCCCGTCGTCGTTCGCCTGCCGCGCCGCCGTCGTGCGCTGGGAGGCGTTCCGCAACGAGCCCTGCGCGGCATCGGCGGCCTGCCCCGTCCACGCCGCGCCCAAGGCCTCGATGTTCGCGGTGAGGCGGGCGTGCGAGCGCTGGAACGTGTTCGCGATCAGCTGCAGCTTGGCCGGCAGCGGATCCCCTTCGCCGCCCGGGGCGGCGGCCAGCCAGGCCGCCTTCTGCTTCAGGTCGACGTTCTCGTAGTTGTAGTGGCCGATGCCCTTCATCTCCGCCAACGTCGGCTCCCCCCTCGATCCAGACCCACTTCGCGCAGCGTAGGAGCCACGGCCGGCCCGTGTGGGCGGTTCGGGAGAACCCGCGGGAACAACCTCGGACGGCCGCTCGTTGGACGGTTCGAACAAGTTGAGCGATCCCGGCTCAAGCCCACTTGCGGCGATCACCGGGGCTCGTGGCAAACTTGAGCGCAGTCAACGCAAGCACGCTCCAGCGTCAACCATCACGGAGGCAACAACCATGGCTCGTGCGGTCGGTATCGACCTCGGAACCACCAACTCCGTCGTCGCCGTCCTCGAAGGTGGCGAGCCGACGGTCATCGCGAACTCCGAGGGTTCGCGCACCACCCCCTCTGTCGTGGCGTTCGCGCGCAACGGCGAGGTGCTCGTCGGGCAGTCGGCGAAGAACCAGGCCGTCACCAACGTCGACCGGACGATCCGGTCGGTGAAGCGGCACATCGGCACCAACTGGTCCACCGACGACATCGACGGCAAGAAGTACTCGCCGCAGGAGATCAGCGCGCGCGTGCTGCAGAAGCTGAAGCGCGACGCCGAGTCGTACCTGGGCGAGGAGGTCACCGACGCGGTGATCACCGTCCCCGCCTACTTCGAGGACGCGCAGCGCCAGGCCACCAAGGAGGCCGGCCAGATCGCGGGCCTCAACGTGCTCCGCATCGTCAACGAGCCGACCGCCGCAGCGCTGGCCTACGGCCTCGACAAGGGCGAGAAGGAGCAGACCATCCTGGTCTTCGACCTGGGTGGCGGCACGTTCGACGTCTCGCTGCTGGAGATCGGTGAGGGCGTCGTCGAGGTCAAGGCGACCAACGGCGACAACCACCTGGGCGGCGACGACTGGGACGAGCGGGTCATCACCTGGCTCGTCGACAAGTTCAAGAGCAGCCACGGCATCGACCTCACCAAGGACAAGATGGCGATGCAGCGGCTGCGCGAGGCCGCCGAGAAGGCGAAGATCGAGCTGTCCTCGCAGAACAGCGCCACGATCAACCTGCCGTACATCACGGTGGACGCCGACAAGAACCCGCTGTTCCTCGACGAGACGCTGTCGCGCGCCGAGTTCCAGCGCATCACCTCCGACCTGCTCGACCGCACCCGTGCGCCGTTCAACCAGGTCGTGAAGGACGCCGGCATCTCCGTCGGCAAGATCGACCACGTGGTGCTCGTGGGTGGTTCCACCCGCATGCCCGCCGTCACCGAGCTCGTCAAGGAGCTGACCGGCGGCAAGGAGCCCAACAAGGGCGTCAACCCGGACGAGGTCGTCGCTGTCGGCGCCGCACTGCAGGCCGGCGTGCTCCGCGGTGAGGTCAAGGACGTCCTGCTCCTCGACGTCACCCCGCTGTCCCTCGGCATCGAGACCAAGGGCGGCGTGATGACCAAGCTCATCGAGCGCAACACCACGATCCCCACCAAGCGGTCGGAGATCTTCACGACGGCCGACGACAACCAGCCGTCCGTGCAGATCCAGGTGTTCCAGGGCGAGCGCGAGATCGCGTCCTACAACAAGCGGCTGGGCATGTTCGAGCTGACCGGTCTGCCGCCGGCCCCGCGCGGGGTCCCGCAGATCGAAGTCTCCTTCGACATCGACGCCAACGGCATCGTGAACGTCTCGGCGAAGGACATGGGCACCGGCAAGAGCCAGGCCATGACCATCACCGGCGGCTCGGCCCTGTCCAAGGACGAGATCGACCGCATGATGCGCGAGGCCGAGCAGCACGCCGAGGAGGACAAGAAGCGCCGCGAGGAGGCCGAGGTCCGCAACCAGGCCGAGTCGCTCGTCTACCAGACGGAGAAGTTCGTCAAGGAGAACGACGAGAAGCTCCCGGCCGACGTCAAGGACGGCGTGAACGCCGCGCTCGGTGAGGCGCAGTCGGCACTGAAGGGCACCGACACCGAGGCGATCAAGGCCGCCATGGAGAAGCTCGCCACGGAGTCCCAGAAGATGGGCACCGCGCTCTACCAGCAGCCGGGCGCCGAGGGTGCCGCTCCTGGTGCGGACGCCGGCGCCGCCGGGTCCGCGCAGGACCAGGGCGACGACGTGGTCGACGCCGAGATCGTGGACGAGGAGAAGGACAAGAAGTGAGTGACCACGACCGCAACGAGCGCGCCGGCAACGGCGAGGCCGAGCGGGTCGTGGTTCGGGACCGGCGCCGGATCGACCCGGTGACCGGCCAGGTGCGGACCCCGCCCGCCGCCGACGAGGCGGCGGCGGGGGCTGACCCGACCCACCCCGCCGACTCCGCAAGCTCCGCCGGCTTCCATCCCCCGGGGCCAGGTGCAACGCCCGAACCCGCAGGCCCGTCGGTCGCCGAGGCCGAGCTGGCCGCGCAGGTGGCCGAGCGCACCGCCGACCTGCAGCGCATCACCGCCGAGTACGCCAACTACCGCCGCCGGGTCGACCGCGACCGGGAGGCCGTGCTCACCTCCGCGCGCGTCCAGTTCGTGGGCGACCTGCTCACCGTGCTGGACGACCTGGAGCGGGCCGAGGCCCACGGCGACCTGACGGGCGCGTTCAAGTCCGTCGGTGACAAGGTCGTGTCCGTGGTGCAGAAGCTCGGGCTGGAGGCGTTCGGGCACGAGGGCGAGCCGTTCGACCCGTCCGTGCACGAGGCCGTCCAGCACGAGCCGAGCGACGCGACCGGGCCCACTACCACGGTGGTGGTGTCGGTGCTGCGCCGCGGCTACCGGATCGCCGACCGGGTGCTGCGTCCCGCGATGGTCACGGTCACCGACCGGGCCGAGAACGGCACGTCCGAGCCTGCGCCCGAGCCGGAGCAGGGCTGACCACGACGAGCAGAGAGGAGGCGGCATGACCCAGCGCGACTGGATCGAGAAGGACTTCTACAAGGAGCTGGGTGTCTCCTCGAGCGCGTCCGCCGAGGAGATCAAGAAGGCGTACCGGAAGCTCGCCCGCGAGCTGCACCCGGACGCCAACCCCGGCGACGCCAAGGCCGAGGCCCGCTTCAAGGCGGTCTCCGAGGCGTACGGCGTGCTGTCGGACGACAAGAAGCGCAAGGAGTACGACGAGGCGCGTGCCCTGTTCGGCAGCGGGGGCTTCCGCGGCGGCTTCCCGGGAGGGGGCGCGCAGGGCGGGAGCTTCGACCTCAACGACCTGTTCGCCCGCGGGGCGGCCGGCGGAGGCGGCGGGCTCGGCGACCTGTTCGGCGGCCTCTTCGGGGGCGGCGCGACCAGGCCCGGCCCCACCGCGCCGCGCTCGCAGCGCGGGGCCGACGTCGAGAGCGAGCTGACCATCGACTTCGGCGACGCCGTGCGCGGCGCCGAGGTGCCCATCCGGCTCTCGTCGCCGGGCCGCTGCGAACGCTGCGGCGGCACGGGGTCGCGGCCGGGCAGCATGCCGCGCACGTGCCCCACCTGCAACGGGGTCGGGCTGGTCAGCCGCAGCCAGGGTGCGTTCGCGTTCTCCGAGCCGTGCACCGACTGCCGGGGCACCGGGCGGATCATCGACGACCCGTGCCCCGAGTGCGGCGGCGACGGCGTCAGCACCCGCATCCGGTCGCTGACCGTGCGGGTGCCCGCCGGCGTGGCCGACGGGCAGAAGGTGCGGCTGAAGGGCCAGGGCGAGCCTGGGCGGGGCGGGGCACCGGCCGGTGACCTGTACGTCACCGTGCACGTCACCCCGCACCGGCTGTTCGGCCGCTCGGCGAAGAACTCCGACGACCTGACGCTCACCGTGCCCGTGACGTTCCCGGAGCTCGCTCAGGGCGCCACGGTCACCGTGCCGACGCTGGACTCCACGGTCACCCTGCGGATCCCGCCGGGCACCGCCAGCGGGCGCACGTTCCGGGTGCGCGGCCGCGGCGTCACCAAGCGCAACGGCACCTCGGGCGACCTGCTGGTCACCGTCGAGGTGGCGGTGCCGCAGCGGCTCGACGCCCCGGCGACGGAGGCGCTGGCGGCCTTCGCCGAGGCCACGAAGGACTTCGACCCCCGCGCCGACCTGCTCGGAGGTGCGCGATGAGTGGCCGGAGAGGGGCACGACCCTGCCGTAAAGGAGCGGAGGCGAAGTCACCATGACGGACGATCCGTCGCTGCCGCCCGGCGCGGGCGTCGACAGTCCGATCTTCGTCATCTCGATCGCCGCGCAGCTGTCCGGCATGCACGCCCAGACGCTGCGCAGCTACGACCGGCTGGGGCTCGTGCGCCCCGGCCGGTCGGCCGGCGGCGGGCGCCGGTACTCCGCCCGCGACATCGCGCTGCTGCGCGAGGTGCAGCGCCTCTCCCAGGAGGAGGGCGTCAACCTCGCCGGCATCAAGCGCATCATCGAGCTGGAACAGCTGGTCGACGAGCTGAAGGCGAAGGTCGACGAGCTGGCCAAGGAGGTGCTGGCCGCCCGTGCGGCGGCCGACCAGGCCGCGGCATCGGTGCACGCCTCCTACCGGCGCGACCTCGTGCCGGTGGAGCGCAACCAGGCGCTGGTCGTCTGGCGCCCGCCGAAGCGGCCACCTCGCGGCTGAGCCGAGCCCCGCGCCACCTCACACAGCCCGCGGCCGCTTCACACAGCGTCCAACCTGTGTGCGGTGGCCTTTCGCTGTGTGACCTCAGTCCATCGTGAACGGGTCGTACCGGATGCGGTCGAGGGGCGTGCCCGCCACCAGCATCCGCGACACCGTGGCCCGGATCATCGCCGGGGAGCCGCACACGATCGCGTCGTGGTCGGCCCACGAGCCGTACCGGGTGACGACGTCGGCGAGGGTGCCCACCTCGGCGCCGGTCTCTGCGCCGTCGCGCTCCACGACCGGGATCACGTCGAGCCAGGTGTTGTCGTAGGAGAGCTTGCGCAGGGCGGGGAAGTCGTACAGGTCGTCCCACGTGCGGCCGCCCACGAAGACCTGGGTGCGCGGCGGATCGTCGCGGCGGGCGAGGCCCTCCAGCAGCGACTTGATCGGGGCCGCCCCCGTGCCGCCCGCGACCATCAGCACCTCCCGCTCGGACCCGGGGTCGACACCGAGCCGGCCCATCGCCGGGCCGATCCGCCACGTGTCGCCGACGCGGGAGTGCGCGACGATCGCGCGGCTGACCCAGCCGCCGTTGACCGCGCGGACGTGGAACGTGAGGCTGCCGTCCTCGCGGGGGGCGTTGGCGGGTGACAGGTAGCGCCACAGCCGGGGCCGCTGCGGGGTCTCGACCGAGACGTACTGGCCCGCGCGGAAGGGCAGGGGTTCGCTCGTCTGCAGCGTGATCCGGGCGAGGTCCCAGCCGAGCCGCTCGTGCTCGACGACCCGGCCGAGCCACGACGCCGGCCCGCGCTCGGCCGCGGCGGCCACACTCATCGCGCTCGCGACGGTGTCGTAGGCCTCCCGCCAGGACTTCTCGACCTCGACGGTCCACGCGTCACCGGCGAACGCGCCGATCGCGGACAGCAGGGCGAACCCGACGGCGTCGTAGTGCTCGGTGAGCACGCCGAACTTGCGGTGGTCGCGGCCCAGCTGTTCGAGGAAGGGCATCAGGTCGCCCGGGTTGTCGACCATGTGCACGACGTGCACCAGCGCCCGGAGCAGGCGGCTGCGCTGCACCTCCATGTTGACCGGGAACAGCTCCCTGGTCTGCGGGGCGTGCGCGAACAGCGTGGCGTAGAAGTGCCGGGCCACGTCCTCCGACTGCGGCTCGACGAGCGCCCAGCTGGTGCGGATGGCCGCGACCGTCGCGGATTCCTCCCGGTGCGGCTCACCCACCGACGCCAGGTCGGCGGTGAGCAACTGTTCCGCGGTCATGGCCGGCCGACTTCCTTCTCTCGGGGCCCGCTGGGTGTGCGGGAGCACCTTCGGGGACGGTGCTTCGACGTGCCAGAGTAGCGCGAGGTCAACTCCTGAGGGTGACCTCGACGTTGCCGGAACCGCACAGCGCCCGGTCGTCGACGGCCAGTAGATCCTCGATGCCCCACTCGTCGGCCGAACGGGCCAGTTCGTTACCGCTGATCGCAGTACGAGGAACCGAGTTCCGGCCCAACGCCCGCTCCGCGTCGAGAACGAACTTGTGGTGATCAACAGGGCCTGTTGATCACCACAAGGTCGTTCTCGACGGATTCAGGGTTGATGGGAACAGGCTCAACTTTTCTGACGTTGTTCGTAGCGACGGGCACGATGGTGCCCACGCAGACGCAACGCAGGAGGAAGTGAGGGATGGACTCCTTCAACCCCACCACGAAGACCCAGCAGGCCATCTCGGCTGCCGTCCAGGCCGCGTCGCTCGCCGGGAACCCCGACGTCGGGCCGACGCACCTGCTGGGCGCACTGCTGGCGCAGGGCGACGGCATCGCGGCTCCGCTGCTCGCGGCCGTCGGCGCCGACGCCGCCGCGGTGCGCGCCGAGCTGACCCAGCTGGGCAACCGCCTGCCGTCCGCGTCCGGATCCACGGTCAGCGCGCCCCAGCTCTCCCGGCCGGCGCTCGGCGCGATCAACGCCGCGCAGCAGCTCGCCACGGAGATGGGCGACGAGTACGTGTCCACCGAGCACCTGCTGGTCGGGCTGGCGCAGGCGGGCGGCCCGGTGGCGGACCTGCTGACCCGCCACGGGGCCACGCCCGACGCGCTGCGGGAGGCCTTCGCGAAGGTGCGCGGCAGCTCGCGCGTGACGAGCCCCGACCCGGAGGGCACCTACCAGGCACTGGAGAAGTACGGCGTCGACCTCACCGAGCGCGCCCGCAACGGCGAGCTGGACCCGGTGATCGGGCGCGACCAGGAGATCCGGCGCGTCGTGCAGGTGCTGTCGCGGCGCACCAAGAACAACCCGGTGCTGATCGGCGAGCCCGGCGTCGGCAAGACGGCGATCGTCGAGGGGCTCGCGCAGCGCGTCGTGGCCGGTGACGTGCCCGAGTCGCTGCGGAACAAGAAGGTGGTCTCGCTCGACCTCGGCTCCATGGTCGCCGGCGCGAAGTACCGCGGCGAGTTCGAGGAGCGGCTCAAGGCCGTCCTGAAGGAGATCACCGAGTCGGCCGGGCAGATCATCACGTTCATCGACGAGCTGCACACGATCGTCGGGGCCGGCGCGACCGGCGAGGGTGCCATGGACGCCGGCAACATGATCAAGCCGATGCTGGCCCGCGGCGAGCTGCGGCTGGTCGGTGCCACCACGCTCGACGAGTACCGGCAGCGCATCGAGAAGGACCCCGCGCTGGAGCGCCGCTTCCAGCAGGTCTACGTCGGCGAACCGTCCGTCGAGGACACGGTCGGCATCCTGCGCGGGCTCAAGGAGCGCTACGAGGTGCACCACGGCGTGCGGATCACCGACGCCGCCCTCGTCGCCGCCGCCACGCTCTCCGACCGGTACATCACCGCCCGCTTCCTGCCCGACAAGGCCATCGACCTCGTCGACGAGGCCGCGTCCCGGCTCCGCATGGAGATCGACTCCCGGCCCGTCGAGATCGACACCGTGGAGCGCGCGGTGCGTCGCCTCGAGATCGAGGAGATGGCACTGGCGAAGGAGTCCGACGCCGCTTCCGCCGACCGGCTCGCCGCCCTGCGCGAGGAGCTGGCCGAGAAGCGCGAGGAGCTGACCGCGCTCACCGCGCGCTGGCAGAACGAGAAGGGCGCCATCGAGGCCACCCGTGAGCTCGCGGCCCAGCTGGAGCAGCTGCGCGGCGAGTACGAGCGGGCCGACCGCGACGGCGACCTCGGCAAGGCGTCCGAGCTGCTCTACGGGCGCATCCCCGAGGTCGAGAAGAAGCTCGCCGAGGCCACGGCCGTCACCCCGTCCGAGGACGTGATGCTCAAGGAGGAGGTCGGCCCCGACGACGTCGCCGACGTCGTCTCCGCGTGGACCGGCGTGCCCGCCGGGCGCATGCTCGAAGGCGAGACCGCCAAGCTCCTGCGCATGGAGGACGAGCTGGGCAAGCGCGTCGTCGGGCAGGTCGAGGCCGTGCGCGCCGTCTCCGACGCGGTGCGCCGGGCCCGGTCCGGCATCGCCGACGAGAACCGGCCCACCGGCTCGTTCCTCTTCCTCGGCCCGACGGGCGTGGGCAAGACCGAGCTGGCCAAGGCGCTCGCCGAGTTCCTGTTCGACGACGAGCGCGCCATGGTGCGCATCGACATGAGCGAGTACTCCGAGAAGCACTCGGTGGCCCGCCTCGTCGGCGCCCCGCCCGGCTACGTCGGCTACGACCAGGGCGGGCAGCTCACCGAGGCCGTGCGGCGCCGCCCGTACACGGTGGTGCTGTTCGACGAGGTCGAGAAGGCGCACCCGGACGTGTTCGACACGCTGCTGCAGGTGCTCGACGACGGCCGGCTCACCGACGGTCAGGGCCGCACCGTGGACTTCCGCAACACCATCCTGGTGCTGACGTCCAACCTGGGCAGCCAGGCCATCGCCGATCCGGGGCTCGACGACAAGGGCCGCAAGGAGGCCGTCATGGCCATCGTGCAGCGGCACTTCAAGCCGGAGTTCCTCAACCGGCTCGACGACGTCGTGGTCTTCCACGCGCTGTCGACCGAGGAGCTCACCCACATCGTCGACATCCAGCTCGACTCGCTGCGCACGCGGCTCGCCAAGCGGCGGCTCACCCTCGAGGTCAGCGACCCGGCCCGCGAGTGGCTGGCGCTCAACGGGTTCGACCCCGTCTACGGGGCGCGGCCGCTGCGCCGGCTCGTCCAGTCCGCGATCGGCGACCAGCTGGCCAAGCAGCTGCTCGCCGGCGACGTCCGCGAGGGCGACACGGTGCGCGTCGACCTGGACCCGACGGCGGACGGCGGCCTGGGCGGTCTGGTGGTGGGCCGAGGCCTCCCCGTCACGGTCTGAGACCGCTGGAGTCGGGTCAACAGGGCCACCTTCAGGACCGATCCGGTCCTGAAGGTGGCCTCGCTGTCATTCCGGCCGGCCGCTGTGCGCGTGTGCTGCACGGGCAACGCGCTCACCGGGACTACCCTCCGTGCTCGTGGGGCTCACTCCGACCGTGTGGTTCGTCATCGCCGTGATCGCGATCGTGATCGGCGCCGCGCTGCTGTTCGCGGACCGGTCCCGGGGCGGTGGGGGCGCCGGCGCCAAGGACCGCCGCAAGTGGGCGGCGATGCGCGGCTGGGAGTACCTCGACACCGATCCGGTGCTGCCGAGCCGGTGGCGCTACGGCACCATCCACCAGGGCGGACCCGGCGTGGCCCGCAACCTGATCTCCGGTGACGTGCCCACCCCGGACGGCCCGCGGCAGGCGTACGTGTTCGACCACGAGCAGGCCGGCCGGCTCAACTCGATCCTCGCCGCCGTGCAGGTGCAGGCCCAGCTCCCGGCCGCGGTCGAGCTGCGGCTGCCGTCCGCTCCCCTGCCCGACGACGCCGGGCTCGACCTGCTCGAGCCGGTCGGTGAGCGCTACGCGTTCGTGTCCGACCCGGATGCGGTCCGCCCGCTGCTCACCCGCCGGCTGGCCGAGGCCAGCGACGCCATCGGCGAGGACGTCGAGCTGCTGTGGGCCGAGGAGGCCTGGGTGCTGGCCACCGCGCCGCTCGGGTCCAGCGCCGACCGGGTGCAGGACCTCCTCGCCGACCTCGCCGAGGTGGCGACGGCCCTGGAGCAGGGCCTCGGGGCGAAGCACGGCTAGTCATCCCCGCTGGACGCGTATCCGGGCGCGGCGAGGCGAGCTTGACGCCCGGCACGTAGGGTCGGCGCCGTGCCGACTGCGTTGATCACCGGGGCCACGGCCGGGATCGGGGCCGCGTTCGCGCGCCGCCTCGCCGCCGACGGCCGCGACCTCGTCCTCGTCGCCCGAGACAAGGAACGCCTCGAAGCCGCCGCGACGGCCGCCCGGCGGGCCGGGGTGTCGGCGGAGGTGCTCGTCGCGGACCTGACGCGCTCGGCCGACCTGGACCGGGTGGCCGCTCGCGTGGCCGACCCCGACGTCGCCCCGGTCGACCTGCTGATCAACAACGCCGGCATGACCGTCGGATCGTCGCTGCTCGAGTGCACGCCGGCGGATCTGGCCCGCCAGCTCGACCTCAACGTCGGCGCGGTGCTGCAGCTGACCCGCGCGGCACTGCCCGGCATGGTCGGCCGCGGCCGCGGTGGCGTGATCAACGTGTCGAGCGTGGCCGGCTTCCTCGCCGGCCGCGGCACCACGTACGGCGCCGACAAGGCGTGGGTCATCTCCTTCACCGAGGGCGTGGCCGGCGCCATGGAGGGGACGGGCGTGCGGGCGATGGCGCTCTGCCCCGGCTTCGTGCGCACCGAGTTCCACGAGCGTGCCGGCCTCGACATGGGCGCCCGCACCGGGCCCCTGTGGCTCGACGCCGACCGCGTGGTCGACGACGCGCTGGCCGACCTGGCCCGCGGCCGCGTCGTGTCGGTGCCGTCGGTGCAGTACAAGGCGATCGTCGCCGCCGTCGACGTGCTGCCGCGGATGGTGGTGCGCCGGCTGATGGCGCTGGGGGACCGGGGGAACCGCACGTGAACATCGACACCGAACGCGAACAGCTCGCCACGCTCGTCCGCGAGCTGGGCGTGGTGCACGGCAAGGTCACGCTCTCGTCCGGCGCGGAGGCCGACTACTACGTCGACCTGCGCCGGGTCACCCTGCACCACCAGGCGGCTCCGCTGGTGGGACGGCTCCTGCGCGAGCTGACCCGGGACTGGACGTACGCGGCCGTCGGCGGGCTGACCCTCGGCGCCGACCCGGTCGCCGACGCCGTCCTGCACGCGACGGTGGCCGAGCGGATCGTCGACCCGACGATCGCGCCGGTCGACGCGTTCGTGGTGCGGAAGTCGGCGAAGCAGCACGGTCTGCAGCGCCGCGTGGAAGGCCCGGACATCGCCGGTCGCTCCGTGCTCGTCGTCGAGGACACGTCCACCACGGGCAGTTCGGTGCTGGAGGCGCTGACGGCTGTGCGTGAGGCCGGCGCCACGGTCGTGGGCGTCGCCGTCGTCGTGGACCGGGAGACCGGGGCCAAGGAGACCATCGAGGCCGAGGGCGTGCCGTACCGAGCCCTGCTGGGTCTGGCAGATCTTGGCCTTGCGTGATCATCTATCCGTTTTGTCCGTTTCTCGGGTGAATACGGAAACAGTGCCGCAACCGTTCGGCCCATGCCACGGCATCGTTCGTGGCGCATACTCGACAGGTCACGATCAGGTCACGCGGGGAGGTCGGATGGCGGCCAGCACCGGGTCGGCCCGGCGGTGGATCGCAGTTGCTGCGCTCACCGTCACGGTCGCCCTCGGGCTCATCGGCTGCGGAGCCCCGTCCTGGAACTACGTGACGAGCAAGGAGGAGCACACCTACGCCAAGGTGCCCGTCGCGTGGCGCGACGTCTCCGCCGGGATCCCGCCGAGCTCGTCGGTCTTCGGGCTCGACCCCAGCACCGTGAGCTGGGTGCGGGCCTACGACGCCGACGCGGCACCGTCGATCGACCACGCAACGGGCACCGCGGCCACCGCCGCGCCCACGATGGTCGCGGTCGTGTTCACGTTGCCGGAGCAGGCCCGCGGCGGGGTCAGTCTGGACTCGCTGCGCGACGTGATCTTCCCGATCTCCGAGCGGTCGCGGCGGCTGCTGGAGATGCAGCCCGGCTCCGCGCTGAGCGGCTTCAAGCTCTTCGGAGAACAGACACTGACGCCGGGCAACGGCCTGCGCGGCGTCCGCTCGATCTTCAGCTACAGCATCAACGGTGGGCAGGCTCAGGTCTTCGACCAGACCGCCTACACCAACGACGACGCCAGCAAGATCTACCTGATCATGGTGCGCTGCGCACTCGACTGCTTCGCCAAGAACAGCGCAGAGATCGACAACGTGGCGTCGTCGTTCACGGTCAGGGAGAAGCCATGAGTGAGCCGACGACCGACGTGACCGAGCCGCCCGTGCCCGAGTCGCCCGCACCCGAGGTGCACACGCCGGCCAAGAAGGCGGAACGCCCGACGCGCAAGCGGATGTCGCTGTGGGACCGGTCGCGGTTGCTGCTGCTGTTCGCCGGACTGTGGTTCGTGCTCGTGTGGGCGGACGTGGCGGACAACCCGCTGATCACGTTCGAGGACTCGATGCGCCTGCGCCTCGAGGACGGGCAGTGGCTGATCTGGCTCGCCGGCATCGAGCTCGTCCGGCAGCTGCACTTCCTCGTCAGCGAGCACTGGAGCGGCTACCACCGGTTCTGGACGCAGCGCGTCTTCGGCGGCAGCGAGCGGCTGATGCAGCGACGGCTGTCGGACTGGACCCGGTTCCGGCTCGCGCGGCTGATCAAGGTGCTGCTGCTGATCGCGCTGCTCGCGGTCGTCGCCGGGCAGGTCCTCGAGACCTCGCCGATCCTCGCGCTCTTCGAGGCGCCGGCGCTCCTCTGGAGCGCGATGCCGCTGATCCTGCAGCTGCTCTTCGCGTTCTTCTTCGTCGCGTTCCAGTTCATCGGCCTGTTCTGGCTGCTCACCCGCGGTGGCGTCGACACCTACTACCCCGACGACATCACCACCCGCTTCTCCGACGTGTGGGGTCAGGACCAGGTCGTCGAGCGGGTCAAGGAGAACATCGTCTTCCTCGAGGACCCGGACACGATCGAGGCCCGCGGCGGCTACGTGCCCTCGGGCATGCTGCTGTGGGGCCCGCCCGGCACCGGCAAGACCCTCATGGCCGAGGCGGTGGCCGGCGAGACCGGGAAGCCGTACGTGTTCGTCGACCCCGGCGCGTTCACCAACATGTTCATGGGCGTCGGCATCCTCAAGGTCAAGTCGGTGTTCCGCAAGCTGCGCCGGCTCGCGCTGCGCTACGGCGGCGTCATCGTCTTCTTCGACGAGGCCGACTCGCTGGGCAGCCGCGGGGCGCTCGCGCAGGGCGGCCCGCCCGGTGGCGGCCGCTTCGCGCCGTTCGACCAGTTCGGCTGCCACGGCGGCCACTACCTGTCCGAGCCGTCCCGCTACCTCGTCTCGACCGCAGGTCGCGACGCCGCCGAGCCGGCACCCGACCCCGACGCACGGCGCAGCCGGTTCGTCATGGGCGGCATGAACGGCATGGGCGGCGGCGGCATGGGCACGCTGCAGGCCCTGCTCACCGAGCTCTCCGGCCTGAAGAAGCCGCGCGGGTTCCTCAACCGCTACGGCCGCCGCGTGCTCGGCATGCGCCCGAAGCCGCCGCCCAAGTACCGGATCCTCGTCATGATGGCCACCAACATGCCGGAGGCGCTCGACGAGGCGCTGCTGCGGCCGGGCCGCATCGACCGCATCTACAAGGTCGGCTACCCGACGAAGGCGGGCCGCGTCCGCACCTACGAGGGCTACTTCGACAAGGTCGCGCACGAGCTGACCCCCGAGCAGATCGACAAGCTCGCCACCATCACCCCGTACGCCACCGGTGCGACGATCAAGGACCTCGTCAACGAGTCGCTGATCATCGCCATCCGCGACGGCCGCGAGGTGATCACCTGGCAGGACGTCACGAAGGCCAAGCACCTCAAGGAGCTCGGGCCGTCGCAGAACGTCGACTACGTGCAGCGCGAGCGGCACTCCGTCGCCGTCCACGAGGGCTGCCACGCGGTGGTCGCCTACCGGATCCGCGAGCACCTGCAGATCAACATCGCGACCATCGAGATCGGTGACACCTACCTGGGCATGGTCGCGAGCATCAAGCCGGAGGACCAGTTCACCACCTGGCGCTCGGAGTACGAGGCCGACATCCTCACCTCGCTCGCCTCGCTGGCCGGGGAGCGCATGTTCTTCGACGGCGACAGCACGTCCGGGGTGAGCGGCGACCTCACCTCCGCCACCCTCGTCGCCACCCAGATGGAGGCGCTCTGGGGGATGGGCACGACGGTCAGCTCGTACCAGTCGGCGTCGGCCTTCCAGATCGGCACGCCCGGCGGCCGCGGGCACGACGACGACGCGACGGCGTCGGCCCGGCGGGCGCTCGCCGACCGCATCGAGGACCACCTGTCCACCTCGCTGCGCAACGCCGAGGAGATCCTGCGCGACAACCGCATGTACGTGCTCGCCATCGCGCACGCGCTGGAGACCCACAAGACGCTCTCCGGCGAGGACATCGAGGCGATCATGAGCGGCACCGAGGGTCCGCTGGTGGACGGCCGGATCTACGCCGACCCCGAGTACCAGCGACAGCTCGAGGCCTACCACGACGAGGTCGTGCAGCTGCGCCGTGGCCAGACCGCCAAAGTGATCACACTGCCGCCCGTCCCGGAGCACGAGGAGGAGCCGACCCAGGCTGCGGCCTCCCGCGCCGACTGACGACCGTCCGGCGGGTTACTGTCTGGTTGTACAGATAGTATTCTGCCCGGGTGGCGACGGACAGCACCACGGACGGGCGGCGCATGCGCGGCCGCAGCACCCGGCGCGCGCTCGTCGACGCCGCGGTCGACACCGTGCTGGACCGCGGGTTCGCCGCGCTGACCCTCCGCGAGGTCGCCGGTCGGGCCGGCGTCTCCGCGGCCGCGACGACCTACCACTTCGGCACCGTCGACGCCCTGCTGGACGCGGTCCTCGACGAGCTGGCCACGCGCGCCACGCGGCGGCTGGCCGACCTGACCCGGCGCTCTCGCGAGGGCGAGCTCAGCCTCCTCGACGCCTGCACGACCTACGTCGTCGACCTGCTCGGTCCCGACCGGCGCACGCTACTGGCCCAGCTGGAGATCCGGCTGTCGGCCGCCCGCTCGCCCGACACCGGCCGGCTGCCGGACGGGCACGAGGAGCGGGTCGTCGACCTCATCGCCGCCTACACCGGCGACCGGGAGCAGGCCCGCGATCTGTTCACCGCCGTGTTCGGGTTCGCGGCGCTCGGCGTGCTCTCCCACCCACCGGACGCCGCCGCCGTCCGGGAGCACCTGCAGCGGCTGCTCGCCCGGCACGGCCTGCTCGAGGACACCCGCGCGCCCGCGAGCACGTCGTGAGCGCCGCCTCGTGGCCGAGCGGCCGCCGCTCGCGCGCCGCGGTCGTCGCCCGGTTCGGCGAGAGCCGGACGGCGCTGGTCGAGCGGGCACTGCGCACCGCCGACCCGCTCGCGGACGCCGTCGTCGAGGAGATCCACGGCGGCGGTCCGGCCGTCCGCGTGCAGCTCGACCTGGGCATCCGGCACGGCCTCGCGTCGCTGACCGACCCGCCGCCCGCCGTCGCCGCGCTGCTCACCGCCACCGAGACGCTGCCGCCCGGAATCGACCCGGCGATCGTCGACGCCGGCCCTGCGCCGATCTTCACCGTGCCCACCGTCGTCCGCATCCTGTCGCTCTCGGCCGGCGCGCTGCTGCGGACGTACGAGTCCCCGTCCATCGCAGTGCTGCTCGACACGACCGGGCGGCTCGTCGACGGCGCGGAGCGCCGCCTCCAGGACACCGGACGCTGGCTCCTCACCGCGACCCTGCCCGGCACCCTGCACCCCGGTGCGCCCGGGTACGTCGCGACCCTGCAGGTGCGCATGCTGCACGCGCACATGCGGCGGCTCGCCCGGGTCCGCGGGTACGACGAGCTCACCCACGGCGCCCCGATCAACCAGGTCGACCTCGCCCGCACCTGGATGGACTTCACGCTCGTCAGCCTGCGCGCCCAGGAGACGCTCGGGTACGACCTGACCGAGCAGGAGACGGCCCAGGTCTACCGCTACTGGCAGGTGCTCGCGCACCTGCTCGGCGTCGATCCCGACCTGGTCGGCGGCATCACGGGGAACGCGGAGGCGGCGCGCGTGGACGCGCTCCTGCAGGCCGTGACCGGTCCGCTCGCCGGGCATGCGCGCGCGCTCGCCGGTGCGCTCGTCGACGCGCTCGCCGTCCGGCTCGGGGAGCTGCTCCGGCTGCCCCGGCCCATCGGCCGGCAGCTGATCCGGTCGCTCGGCCGCCGCTTCCACGGCGACGCCGTCGCCGACGCCCTCGACCTGCGCCGCTCCCTGCTGCTCGACCTGGTCGTCGACGTCGTCGCGGTCGGGCTGCGGGCAGACCGCCGTCTCCGCAGGCGCGACGCGGAGCGGTGGGAGCGCGCCCGCATCGCGAACGTCGAGGCGGCCAGGGAGCTGCTCGACGCGCCCGAGGAGGAGACGCTCTACGAGGTTCACCGCGCGGAGCACCCGGACCGCGTCGCCGGCTGAGCCATCGCGAGGGGCATCATCGGTGCGTGACCGACGAGCACGCCGGCCCCTCCGAGTGGACGGTGCCGGACCAGATCGGCGTCGGTCCGTGGCCGGGTCCGTGGCCGGACGATCCGCGGCTCGACCCCGAGCTGCTGGCCAACGGCGACGCCCGCAACGTCGTGGACGGCTACCGCTACTGGCGCCGCGAGGCCGTGGCTGCCGAGCTCGCCGCCCGCGCCCACCCGTTCCACGTCGCGATCGAGAACTTCGGGCACGACCACAACATCGGCACGGTGGTGCGCACCGCGAACGCGTTCGCCGCCGCCGGCGTGCACATCGTGGGCCGCCGCCGCTGGAACCGCCGGGGCGCGATGGTGACCGACCGGTACCTGGCCGTGCACCACCACGACGACGTGTCCACCCTCATGACCTGGGCAGAAGCACACGGACTCACGGTGGTGGCCGTCGACAACACCCCGGGCGCGCAGCGCATCGAGACGGCGGACCTGCCGCGAGACTGCCTGCTCCTGTTCGGGCAGGAAGGACCCGGCGTGACCCCGGAGGCGCATGCCGCCGCGGCGCTGACCGTGAGCATCGCCCAGTTCGGCTCGACCCGTTCGATCAACGCCGGCGTGGCCGCCGGCATCGCCATGCACGCGTGGGTGCGCCAGCACGCCGACCTGAACTCCGCCTGGTAGGACCTCCTTCCTGCCGCTCAGCGCGGGACTCGCTGCGTCGCTACCGACACGCACCCCCTTCGTCGTGGGCTCGATCAGGGCCTGCTGGTGCTCGTGCCCGAGCTGCCGCCGGTCGACGCCGAGCAGCCGGCCACCGGTCGGCACCACCGAGCCCGCGGTGGGCCGCCTGCCCGTTCATCGGGCACCCCGCAGACCCGGCGGGACCAGCTCCTCGTCGGGCACCACGAGCAGCGCCGGCACGGGCGGCTCCCCCGGCCGCCGGTAGAGGTCGTTGGCGCCGAAGAGCCAGCTGTCGGACCGCGGCAGATCGAGCAGGTGGACCCGCCCCGGCCCGAGCGTCACCTGCTCGCACGCCCCGAACCGGCGGCCCGCACGCACCATCTCGCCCAGCTCGTTGAGCACCGCGGCGGCGGTGGTGTGGGTGGTGGCGAACAGGATCAGCTCGGGATGGCCGAGCCCGGTGAGGCCCACCGTGTAGACGAAGGGCGGCGAGTCGTCGTCGGCCAGCACGGCCTGCAAGGCCCAGCCGTAGCGTCGGATGGTGCGCCGCAGCCAGGCCTCGTGCTCGTCGCGGATCGAGGGGAGGAGCGCCGGAGGCTCGGGTTCGTCCATGGGTCGAACACTAGTTCGGACCACCGACAGAAATGCGCCCTCGGCGCGGATCACGGCTCATAGACTCCAGGCGTGCCCGATCGACTCACCCTCGTGTTCGACGCCGACGACACCCTGTGGGAGAACAACGTCCTCTTCGAGCGCGCCTTCGCCGCGTTCTCGGCTTGGTTGGCCCATCCCACCCTGGACGAGGCCGCCATCCGGGCGGTCCTCAACGAGGTCGAACGAGCCACCGTGGTCACGCACGGGTACGGCACGCTCAGCTTCCTGCACGCCCTGCAGGTGGTGTTCGAGCGGTTGCGGGAGCGCACCGCGACGGTCGACGAGGTGGCCGAGATCCAGGCGTTCGGCGCCGCGATGCTGCGCGGCGACCTCGAGCTGGTGCCGGGTGTCGTCGAGACGCTCACCGAGCTGGGCACCCGGCACGACCTGCTGCTCCTCACCAAGGGCGACGTCGAGGAGCAGCAGCGCAAGATCGACGCGTCGACGCTGGCGCCGCACTTCCGCAGCACCCACATCGTCCCCGACAAGCACGTCGACACCTACCGGCGGCTCGTCGGGGAGCACGATCTCGACCCGGCCCGCACCTGGATGATCGGCAACTCACCGCGCTCGGACATCCTCCCCGCCCGCGCCGCCGGCATGAACGCGGTGTTCATCCCGAACCCGTACACGTGGGAGCTGGAGATCGCCGAGCTCCCTCACGACGAGGGCGTGCTGCACCTGACGGCGTTGACGGAGCTGACGAAGCACTTCTGAGAGCGTCAGTCGCGGACGGCGCTGTACTCCTCCACCCGCGCCATCACCTCGGGGCCGACCTTGCTGGGGTGCCCGGCGTCGAAGGGCGGCTGCGGGTCGTACTCGATGTACGTCTGCGCCGCCTGGGCCGCCACGGTGTCGACCAGCAGCTCGACGAGGCGGATGCCCATGTCGATGCCCGACGAGACGCCTGCGGCGGTGATGACCCGCTCCGGCAGGTGCTCCACGACCCGCTCGGAGACGGGTACGGCGCCGAGCTG
Organism: Pseudonocardia sp. CA-107938; assembly: GCF_050936315.1. NCBI lineage: Bacteria > Bacillati > Actinomycetota > Actinomycetes > Pseudonocardiales > Pseudonocardiaceae > Pseudonocardia > Pseudonocardia sp. CA-107938. The sequence goes on from NZ_JBNJNA010000001.1 coordinate 1,361,283, forward strand.
GCGAAGGAAGTCGAGGCAGCTCCAGTGGCTGGTGGCGGTGAGGCCGTCGAGGAGGCCGACTGCGGCGAGGACGAGCGAACCGGAGCAGACCGAGGTGGTGTAGCGGGTGCCCGGGTGCACGGCGCGCAGCCAGTCGAGCAGCGGGCCGCCCTCCAGCACCGAGCGCGTCCCGATGCCGCCCGGCACGACGACGACGTCCGGGGCCGGGACCTCGTCGTACGTGGCGTCGACGGAGAGGCCGAGCATGCCGTTCTCGGTGCGCACCGTGCCCTTCTCCGCACCGACGAACACGACGTCAAGGGCCGGGACGCGCTGCAGCACCTCGTACGGGCCGACGGCGTCGAGCGCGGTCAGTCGGGGGAAGATCGGGATCGCGACCTGCATGTCGAACCTCTCAACGGGATGGGACGACGGCGAACCGCCGCCGGTAGTGGTCGGGCGCGACGCCGACGCGTCGCAGGAACGCCTTGCGCATGGTCTCGGCCGAACCGAAGCCGCAGCGGGTGGCGGCAGAGGAGACCAGCACCGGCTCGGTCTCGAGCAGCCGGCGGGCCTCGTCGACGCGCACCTGCTCGACGTAGCCGCCCGGCGAGCTGCCCAGCGCCCGCGTGAACTCGCGGCTGAAGTGCCGCTCGCTCATGCCGACGCGGGCGGCGAGCACGGGGACGCGCAGGTCGGCGGCCGGGTCGGCGTGGATGAGGTCCTGTGCCGCGCGGATGGCGGGCTGGCGGGCGGGCGCTGTCCACACCGGTCCGGCGAACTGGCTCTGCCCGCCGGGCCGGCGGAGGAAGACGACGAGCTCGCGGGCGACCTGCTGAGCGACCTCGGCGCCGTGGTCGGCCTCGACGACAGCGAGCGCGAGGTCGATGCCGGCGGTGACCCCGGCCGAGGTCCACACCCGGCCGCTGCGCAGCCAGATCGCGTCCGCATGCACGTCGACGGCGGGATGCGCGCCGGCGAGTGCGCGGGCGTAGCGCCAGTGCGTGGTGACGGGCAGCCCGTCCAGCAGGCCGGCCGCGGCCAGCACGAACGCGCCGGTGCAGACCGACAGGACACGCCCTGCGGTCGGTGCTGCCGTCCGCAACCAGGTCACGACGGGTTCGGCGGCGCTGCTGCGGCGGGTCCCGGATCCACCCGGCACGAGGACCGTGTCGAACCCGCCGTCGGGGAGCGGCCCGTCGGGCAGCAGCCGCAGCCCGCTGTCGGCGCGCACCGGCGCGGAACCTGCGGCGACCAGCGAGACCCGGTACCCGGCATCGCCGAGCAGCGCGGTCGCCCCCATGAACACCTCGTGCGGCCCGGTCACGTCCAGCGGTTGCACACCGTCGAAGACGGGGACGACGACGTGGTGGGCCATGCGTCCACCGTCCCCGGCCGGGGCGGATGGCGTCAACGACGGGTATCCCACAGATTCAGCCAACGCGGGTCGGTGATCAAGGGAAGGTTGTAGCGAGTTGATCTCTGCGGACGACCTCTTGCCCTTGATCACCGCGACTCCGGCCGACCGAGCGAAGCGGCAGGCGGCGCGCGCCGGACCGGAGCGCCGTGGGCGCGACGCGTCGAGCACAGGCAGACTGTTCGGGTGGCCGACACGGACGTGGACTGGGCGGAGCGCGCGGCGATCGCCGAGCGCGCTGTCGTCCGGCGCCATCTCCGGCCGGTGGCGGGCGTGGTGCCGGGCACGGCGGTGGCGCGGGAGCGCTGGCCGCGGCCGTTGCCGTCGCTGCCCCGTCCATGGCATCCGTGGTGGCAGGCGCAGCTGCTGGAGTGCCTGCTGGACGCCCAGCAACGGTCGCCGACTACGGGTCGCGCACAGACCATCACCGCACTGGTGCGCGGGATCCGGTTGCGGAACCGGGGTCGGTGGACGACGCGTCGGCTGAGCGATGCGGCGTTCCTGGGGTTGGCGGTGCAGCGGTCGGGTTGGCTCGGCGGTCGCGCGGCGGCCGGTGCCGAGCGCGCGATCACGGAGGCGTTCTACCGCGGCTGGAGCGAGGCCGGTGGCGGCGGGCTGTGGAGCCGGCGCAACGCGCGGAGCGGCGTGAAGCCGGTGCTCGCCAACGCCCCGGCCGCGATCATGATGGCGCGCGCCAACCAGGTCGACTTCGCCGGTTCGATCATGGACTGGGTGTTCGACACCCTCGTCGATCCGCGGACGGGGCTGGTCAGGGCCGGTGCCGTGATCGAAGCGGACGGCCGGCTCGGCCGCATCGACCCCACCCTGCACGCCGGTGGGCAGGGCAGCTTCCTCGCCGCGTGCGTGGAGCTGGCGCACCGCGACGACCACACCCGCTGGGGCGACCGGGCGGTCGCGCTGGTGGACGCGGTGCAGCTCCGGTTCGCGAACGGGCACGGGTCACTGCCCGGCGCCGGGGCGGGCGACGGCGGCCTGCAGGCCGGGGTGCTCGCCCGCTACCTCGCCGACGCGGCGGTGCGCCGGCCGGAGCTGGAGGCCGCGGCGAGCCGCCTGGTGCTGGGTTGCGCCGAGCAGGCGTGGCTGGGCCGGCACGAGACCGGCGGGGGGCCGGTCTTCTCCGTCGACTGGGCGGTGCCCGCGGCGGCGCCCGGCCCGCGGGTGCCGGAAGCCGACCTGTCGGTGCAGCTGGCCGGCTGGATGCTGATGGAGGCCGCGGCGCGGTTGCAGCGCAGCGCCTGAGCGCCTACTTGGCGTGCGCGCCGCGCTTGGGCCCGTTGGCCCGGCGGGCGCGGAGGAACTCGACGATCATCGGCAGGACCGAGAACAGCACGACGAGGACGAGGATGCCCTCGATGTGGTCGCGCACGAACGGGATCTGGCCGAGGAAGAACCCGAGCACCGTGACGCCCGCGGCCCACGCGATGCCACCGATGGCGGAGTAGAGCAGGTAGCGCTTCGGGTCCATCCGCGCGACGCCCGCCATCACCGTGATGAAGGTGCGCACGATCGGCACGAACCGGCCGAGCACGATCGCGCGGTTGCCGTACTTCTCGAAGAACTCGTGCGTCTTCGCGACGTGCTCGGGCTTGAACAGCCGCGACTTCGGCCGGTCGAAGATGGCCGGCCCGGCGGCGCGGCCGATGTAGAAGCCGCACACGTTCCCGATGAACGCGGCCACCACGAGGATGAGGCAGACCAGCCACAGCGGGTACACGATCGCGCCGGTGGCGACGAACACCCCCGCCGTGAAGAGCAGCGAGTCGCCGGGCAGGAAGAACCCGAGCAGCAGGCCGCACTCGGCGAAGATGATGAGTGCCAGACCGACCAGCACCCACGGCCCCAACCAAGTGATGATCACGTCGGGCTGGAGCCACTCCGGACCGAGTGCGAGCGTCTGCGTCACGACGACCACGGTACCGGGATGTCCGAATCGGCCCTCAGCCGATAGGGGGAAGCGCCCCAGGCAGCCAGAACGACATCAGCGCGAGCACCGCGCCGAGCAGCGCGCCGGCGAGCAGCGCCAGCACGAGCGCGGTGCGCAGCGTGATCCCCGGGTCCGGCGCGGCCGCCCGCCGGACCCGCGGCGGCGCGTACGCCTGGCTCACGGACGGCCCGGGACGCTGCACGCCGACGGCCTGCGCGCGCAGGGCCTCGGCGAGCCGGCGTTCCGCGTCGTCACCTGTGGACACGCCGGCCATCATGCCTGGTGGCGCACCCTCACAGAGCGCCAGGGTTCATGACCCGGCCGACGGCGTCGAGCGCGCGGCTCGCCGTGGACTTCACGGTGCCCCTGGTGATGCCGGTGGCCTCGGCGATCTCGGCCTCGGACAGGCCGCCGTAGTAGCGCAGCACCAGCACCTCGCGCTGGCGGGGTGGCAGCGTGGCCAGCGCGTCGACGACGGCCTGGTGTTCGGCCGACAGCATGGCGAGCGACTCGGCGGAGCGGGCGTTGACCTGGTGCGGGGGCACGTAGTCGCGGGCCGTGCGGCGGCGGCGCAGCACCGATCGCGACCCGTTGACGACGGCGGTGCGCAGGTAGCCGACCGCGGCCTCCTCGTCGCGCAGGCTCGCCCAGTGCCGGTGCAGGCCGGCGAACGCCTCCTGCACGACGTCCTCGGCGGTGGCCGGGTCGTCGACGAGCAGCACGGCGAGCCGCACCATCCGCTGGCGGTGGTCGCGGTAGAGGTCGGCCAGCGTGCGGGGCGCGGCGGCCGGGGCAGGGCGCACGTGCGGCCGGTCATCGAGCACCCTCAGTCGAGTCAGGGTCTGCTCGACGGCGTTGTCTCCCACGTCGCCGCGCACGGTCTCACAGTAGTGGAGCGAGGTGCCGGCCCGCCGATGCGGGATACTCCTTCCTGAGAACGTCAACAGGAGGGTATGCCGTGCCGATCGCCACGCCGGAGATCTACAACGAGATGCTCGATCGGGCCAAGAGCGGCCGCTTCGCCTACCCGGCGATCAACGTGACGAGCACCGAGACGCTCAACGCCGCGCTGCGCGGCTTCGCCGAGGCCCAGAGCGACGGCATCGTGCAGGTCTCGACCGGTGGTGCCGAGTTCCTGTCGGGCACCGCGGTGAAGGACATGGTCACCGGCTCGGTCGGTCTGGCCGAGTTCGCGCACGTCGCGGCCGCGAAGTACGACGTCAACATCGCACTGCACACCGACCACTGCCCCAAGGACAAGCTCGACAAGTTCGTCCGCCCGCTGATCGCGATCAGCCAGGAGCGGGTCGACCGCGGCGAGAACCCGCTCTTCCAGTCGCACATGTGGGACGGCTCGGCCGTCGAGCTGGAGGAGAACCTCGCCATCGCGGCGGAGCTGCTCGACCAGGCCGTCAAGGCGAAGATCATCCTCGAGGTCGAGATCGGCGTCGTCGGCGGCGAGGAGGACGGCGTCGCCAACGAGATCAACGACAAGCTCTACACCTCCGCGAGCGACTACGAGCGCACCGTCGAGGCGCTGGGCGGTGGCGAGAAGGGCCGCTACCTGCTGGCCGCCACCTTCGGCAACGTGCACGGCGTCTACAAGCCGGGCAACGTGAAGCTGCGCCCCGAGGTGCTCAAGCAGGGCCAGGAGGTCGCCGCGCAGAAGCTCGGGCTGGCCGCCGACGCCAAGCCGTTCGACCTCGTGTTCCACGGCGGCTCGGGCTCGCTCATCGAGGAGATCCACGAGGCGCTCGACTACGGCGTGGTGAAGATGAACGTCGACACCGACACCCAGTACGCGTTCACCCGGCCGATCGTCGCGCACATGTTCTCGAACTACGACGGCGTGCTGAAGATCGACGGCGAGGTCGGCAACAAGAAGGTCTACGACCCGCGCTCGTACCTCAAGGCGGCCGAGGCCGGCATGGCCGCGCGCGTCGTCGAGGCGTGCGAGAACCTGCGCTCGACGGGCACGTCGCTCGGGAAGTAGGTCAGGTGGTGCTGGCCGCGTAGATCTCCGCGATCGACGCGGCCAGCACCCGGTCGAACTCGGCGTCGTCCTGGTCCGCGTGCAGGCCCTCCAGCAGCGCGCGGGAGAAGCTCGCGATCAGGTCGGGCTGGCGGGCCAGCCGCTGGCACGCCTCGTCCCGGGAGTAACCGCCGGAGAGCGCGACCACCCGCAGCACGCGGGGATGGTCGATGAGCGGACGGTAGAAGTCGTCCGCGTCGGGCAGCGACAGCTTGAGCATGACCTGCACGTCGCCGGGGAGATCTTCCAGGCGGGCGAGCAGGGCGGCGCGCAGCAGCGCGTCCGCCTCGGCCTTCGTGGGGCTGTGGATGTCCACCTCGGGTTCGAGGATGGGCACCAGGCCCGCGTCGAGGATGCGGCGGCCCAGCTCGAACTGCTGGTCGGCGATGGCCGCGATGCCGGCGTCGTCGGCGTGCTTGACGACCGACCGCATCTTGGTGCCGAACATGCCCTTGGCGCGGGCGGCGGCGAGGGTGTCGTCGAGGCCCGGGATCGGCTTCATGAGCTGGACGCCGTCGGCCTCGTCGGCGAGGCCTTTGTCGATCTTGAGGATGGGCACGACGCCCTTCACCGACCAGAGGTAGTCGCCGGTGTCGCGGCCCTCGACCTGCCGCCGCATCGTGTCCTCGAACAGGATGGCCGCGAGGACGCGCTCGTCGGTGAACGCGGGAGCGGTGAAGACCCGGGTGCGCATCGCGTGCACCTGGTCGAACATCTCCTCGTCGCCCGAGTACGCCTCCTGCGGCACCCCGTACTCCGCGAGCGCCTTCGGCGTGGAGCCGCCGCTCTGGTCGAGCGCGGCGAAGAAGCCCCGCCCCGAGCCCACCTGCTTCCACTGCCGGGCGTCCATGCCGGTCGGGTTACCCATGCCGTGCAGGATGGAACCCATGACCACTTCCGGCAACCTGCTCGGGCCCGAGCCGACGCTGCTGCCCGCCGACCCGGCCGCCGCCGACCTCGCCGCCGGCAAGCCCGCCGAGGACGTCGCCGCCGCGCACCCGACGTCGAGCCTCGCGTGGGCGTCGCTGGCCGAGCGCGCGCTGACCGACGGCGCGACGATCACCGCCTACGCCTACGCCCGCACCGGCTACCACCGCGGGCTCGACCAGCTGCGCCGCAACGGGTGGAAGGGCTTCGGCCCGGTCCCGTGGATGCACGAGCCCAACCAGGGGTTCCTCCGCGCGCTGGCCGCGCTGCACCGCGCGGCCACCGCCATCGGTGAGACCGACGAGGCCGAGCGCACCCGCACGTTCCTCGACGACTCCGACCCGGCGGCCGCTGCGGCCCTCGGGCTGTAGGGCGTTGCGCCGCCGCTTCCGCCGGCACCTCGCCCGGCGCGTCGAGCGGTTGCGCGCGTCGCTGTTGCCGATCCTGCAGTGCGCGGTGGCCGCCGGCGGTGCCTGGTTCGTCGCGAACAACCTGATCGGGCACCAGCGGCCGTTCTTCGCGCCGATCGCGGCCGTCATCTGCCTCGGCGTCACGCTCGGGTCGCGGCTGCGACGAGCCGCCGAGCTGGTCGTCGGGGTCAGCCTCGGGGTGCTCGTCGGGGACCTGCTCATCTCGGTGATCGGCAGCGGGTACTGGCAGATCGCGCTGGTGGTGGCGCTGGCGATGGCCGCTGCCGTGCTCGCGGACGGCGCCGCCCTGCTCGTCGCGCAGGCCGGCGCGTCGGCGGTGCTCGTGGCGACGCTGCTGCCGCCGGGCGGCACCGGCGGCCTCGACCGCTGCGTCGACGCGCTGATCGGCGGTGTCCTCGGACTGGCGGCAGCAGCGCTGCTGCCGACCGACCCCGTCGCGCCCGTGCGGCGCGAGGCCCGCATGCTCCTCGACGAGCTCGCCGGCGTGCTCGACGAGGTGGCCGACGCGATCCGCTCGGGCGACGTCGAGACGGCGAAAGGCGCGCTGAACCGGGCCCGCGCCAGCCAGCCGCTCATCGACGACCTGCGCGGCGCGATCCGCGGCGGCTCCGAGGTCACCCGGGTGTCGCCGCTGGTGCGCAGACGCCGGGGCGCGCTCGCCAAGTTCGCCGAGCTCGCCGAACGAGCCGACTACGCCATGCGCAACACGCGCGTCCTCGCCCGGCGCACCCTCACCGCGGTGCACGACGGCGAGCCGGCGGCACCCGAGTTCGCCGACGTCGTCTCCGAGCTCGCGGGCGCCGTCGGCGTACTGACCGCCCAGCTGGGTCGCGACGGCGACCGCGAGGCCGCCCGCGAACCCGTCCTCGACGTCGTGCGGCACGTGCGGGCGATGGACTGGCAGCCCGGCACGTCCGAGACGGTGATGGTGGCGCAGGTGCGCTCCATCGCGCTGGACCTGCTGCAGGCGACCGGCCTCTCGCGCGGTGACGCGCTGGCGCAGATGCGCGGTTGAGGGCTACTGCGCCTCCGCCGCGACCGCCGTCCGCCGCGAGAGGGCCCAGTGCAGCCCGAACGCCACGCCGGCGCCGACGAACCAGCTGAACGAGGCCGCGTCGGACGAGCCGAGGAACACCAGCAGCATCGCCAGCACTGCGCCGACCGCGGTGGCGGCGACCGCGATCCGGTTGACGCCCTTCGTGTAGTGGTAGGTGCCGTCGTCGTCGAGCGCGTAGAGATCGTCGACGACGACCTGCTGCTTCTGGACGAGGTAGTAGTCGGCGATCAGCACGCCGTAGAGCGGGCCGATGAACGCGCCGAGGGTGTCGAGCGTGTAGTGGATGACGGCCGGGCTGGAGTACAGGTTCCACGGCGTGATCAGCACGGATCCGACCGCGGCGATCATGCCGCCGGTGCGCCAGCTGATCTTCTGCGGCGACACGTTGGAGAAGTCGAACGCCGGCGAGACGAAGTTCGCGACGATGTTGATGCCGACCGTCGCGATCATGAACGTGAGGGCGCCCAGCACGATCGCGAACGTGCTGCCGAGGCGGGCGACCGTCTCGACGGGATCGGTGATCAGCTCGCCGAACACCGGCTTCGTCGCCGCCGCGGTGATCACGACGAGCAGGGCGAAGACGATGAAGTTGACCGGGAGGCCCAGGAAGTTGCCGCGCTTCACCGCGGCGAAGGTGCGGCCGTAGCGGGCGAAGTCGCCGTAGTTGAGCATCGGGCCGGAGAAGTAGGAGACGACCAGGGCGATCGCGACGACCATCGTGCCGACCACCAACCAGCCCGACAGCGACACCTCGGAGAGGTTCAGGTCGATGTTCTCGATGCCGGCGGTGAACACGAGGTAGCCGGCCAGCAGGAACATCACGACGTAGACGGCGGGCCCGCAGAAGTCGATGAACCGCCGGATCGCCTCCATGCCCTTCCAGAACACCGCCGCCTGCGCGACCCACATGACCAGGTACGCCACCCATCCGACGAGGGAGAGCCCGAGGAACCCGTACTGCTGCACGTCGGCCGCGGGCGCGAGGCCCGGCCACAGCGTGACGGCGACGATCACCAGCGAGTGCGAGGCGAGGTAGGTCTGGATGCCGTACCAGGCGACGGCGATCAGCCCGCGGATGATCGCCGGCACGTTGGCGCCGAGCACCCCGAACGACACCCGGGAGATCACGGGGTACGGCGTGCCGGTGGCCTGGCTGGGCCGCGCGACCAGGTTGCACAGCAGGTAGACGATCGAGATGCCGACGAGCAGCGCCACCAGCACCTGCCACGCGGCCAGACCGAGCGCGAACAGGCTGCCCGCCGTCAGGTAGCCGCCGACGCTGTGCACGTCGGACATCCAGAAGGCGAAGAAGTTGTACGAGGTCCAGGTCTGCTCCTTGAGCGGTGCCAGGTCCTCGTTGGTGAGCCGTGGGTCGTACGCAGTGGTGCCGGACGTCGTGGCGACCGTGTCGGTCATGTCTCCTCCGGGCGGTCGGGGTCGGCCGACCCTAGATCGCCCGGAAGATCGAATCTGGCCAGGTCAGGAGGCTTAACGAGACCGTTTCCCACGTCCGGGAACGGCAACATATAACTGCTCAGCGGATCTGGAAATCACGCAGGGTTCCGGTGTAGGGCTTCGCCGGTGGGCGCGCGAACTCACCGCGGTCACCGGTGCGCAGGCCCATCGCCACGAGCGACTCGACGGTACGCACCGCGGCCGCGACCCCGTCGACGACCGGCACCCCGATCTCCGCCGACACCTGGGCCGCCAGGTCGGCCATACCCGCGCAGCCCAGGACGATCGCGTCGCACCCGTCCTCGGCGACGGCGGCGGCGCACTCCTTCATGACGGCCTCCGCGCCACCTGCGTCCAGGTCCAGGACCGGGATCTCCACCGCTCGCACCGCCAGGCACGCGCGGGCGCAGCCGTAGCGCTCGGCCAGGTCGAGGGCCCGACCGCGGGTGCGGCCGAGTGTCGTGACCACGCTGAACCCGCGACCGAGGTAGCTCGCGGTGCGCATGGCGGCCTCGGCGATCCCGACGACCGGGCCGGTCGCGAGCTCGCGGGCGGCGTCGAGGCCGGGGTCACCGAAGCACGCGACCACGTAGCCGTCGGCATCGGGATCGCGGGCGATCTCGGCCAGCAGGCCGGGCACGGCCAGCGCCTCGTCGTAGTGGCTCTCGATGGACGCCGGCCCCATCGCCGGGTGCACGGTCCTCACGCTGGTGCCGGGGCCGGCGGCGGCCTGTGCGGTGGCGTCGATGAGGGCGGTCATCGCGTCCGACGTGTTCGGGTTGATCACGACGATGCGCACTCGGGGTCCCCTTCGCGGAAGCTGCTGTCGACGGCTCGGACGAGGTGCTCGTGGTGGGCGGCGGCGGTGGCGAGCAGTTCGGCGGCCGCGCCCGCGGTGAAGGCCGCGAGCATGCGCTCGTGCTCGGCGTGCAGCGCGGCCCGCTCCGGCTCGGGCACCTGCGACATCGGTCGGTACGGCTCGGTGAGGTTCCACGCCGATTCCAGCATGGCCTGCAGCCGCCGCATCCCGGACGGGGCCACCAGTGCGAGGTGGAAGCGGCGGCTCTCGCGGTGGTGGGCGCGTTCGTCGCCGTCGCGCAGCGCCTGGTGCATCGCCTCGTGCGCGGCGGCGGCGCGGTCGTGGTCGACGGGCTGGGCAGCAGCCACGGCGGCGCCGAGCGCGGCCTGCTCCAGCACCCCGCGCACGACGTACAGCTCGTGCAGCTCGGCCGGGGTCAGGCGGGCCACCGTGTAGCCGCCGCGCGGCCGGTGCTCCACCAGACCCTCCCCGACCAGCGTCTTCAACGCCTCCCGCACGGGGATCACGCTCACCCCGAACAGCGCGGCGACCTCCTCCGCGGGCACGGCCACGCCGGGCGGCGCATCTCCGGCGAGCACGACGCGACGCAGCTCGTCGAGCAGGTCGGCGCGGTCGCGCGGGCGGAGGCGCTCGAGGAACCCGGCGGTGTCGGGCGGGAGCGTCCGCCGCGGCCGGTACGGGCTGGGCACCCGCAGACCGTACGCGCCACAGACCGTTGAGGAACCGGGCCGACCTGGCTAGCGTTGCGGAACTGTGCAGCTACTCGTCCGCTGGTTGCTCGCCCCACTGGTCCGCCTGATCTTCCGTCCCGTCGTGCACGGCGCCGAGCGCATCCCCGCGACGGGGCCGGTCATCCTGGCCGGCAACCACCTGGCCGCCATCGACACCGCAGCCGTGGCGCTCACCGCGCCGCGGCCCGTCGCGTTCCTCGGGAAGGCGGAGTACTTCACCGGCACCGGCCTGCGGGGACGCGCGCTCGCCTCGTTCCTCACCGCGCTCGGCTACGTGCCCGTCGACCGCGCGAACGCGAAGGCCGGGCTGGCCGCGATCGACGCGGCGCTGGAGGTGCTGCGCGGAGGCGGGGTGTTCGCGATCTACCCGGAGGGCACCCGGTCGCTGGACGGGCGGCTGCACCGCGGCCACACCGGCGTGGCGTCGCTCGCGCTCGCCACCGGCGCCCCGGTGGTGCCCGTGGCGCTGCGGGGCACGGACGAGGTGATGCCGAAGGGCGTGCGGATCCCGCGGCTGCGGCCCGTCACCGTCAGCTACGGGCATCCGCTCGACTTTTCCCGCTACGCCGGGCTGGAGGCGTCGAACGTGATCCGCCGGGCCGTCACCGACGAGGTGATGGACGCGATCGCGCGGCTCTCGCACCAGGAGTACGTGGACCGCTACCACGAGCGGCCGGCCGCTTAGCTCCAGTCGATCGCCGCGAACAGCTCGCGCAGCTTCGCCGCACGGGCCGGACGACCCGTCGACACCCAGGCGATGCGGCCCTGCAGGTGCTCCCGGAACGCCGGGTGGCCGGCGCGGTTCTGCGCGTCCGGGCCGGTGCGGGCGCAGTTGTGCAGCAGCGCGCGCAGGTCGTCGTAGTCGTGGCGGGCGGCGGCCGGTGAGCTGTTCACGACGACCCCGGTGACGCGCTGCCGGCGGTGCGCCGGCATCACCCGCGTCTTCTCGCCACGGAGCCGAAAACCCTCCTCGGCGGCGATGCCGGCCACCCGCGCGGTGAGGCCCGCCACCGGGAGGTCGCCGGAGAACACCAGGTCGTCGGCGTAACGGCCGTAGGTCGCGCCCACCGCAGCGGCGAGTCCGGCCAGCCGCCGGTCCAGCCGGTGCGCGAGGAGGTTCGCCACCGCCGGAGAGGACGGCGCGCCCTGCGGGAGGTGGGGACCGGCCAGCCGGGTGAGCAATCGGCGGCGCGCGGCGCCGTCGCCGGGAGCCGTCCGCAGCACGGTCTGCGGGGTCGCCGTGACGAGCAGGCCGGCCAGGGTGGTCGCGACCGCGTCCGGGTATCCGGCGGCGCGCAGGAGCCCGGCGACCCGCGCACCCGTGACGTGGGCGAAGAAGCCCTCCAGGTCCAGGCGCAGCACCATCGGACGACCCGTGTGCCGTGCCGCGAGCGTCCATGGGGACCGGCCGCGCACGAACCCGTGCGCCGCCGGGTGCACGGGCACGGCGGCGAGCACCTTCCGCGCGACCCGGCGCTGCAGCTCGGCCAGCCGCGGCGCCGGGGACTCCAGCAGGCGCGGCGAGCCGGACGGACTCGTCGTCCAGCGGCGGCGGTAGTGGTGCAGCGGGCCGTCCGGGGCGCGGCGCAGCCAGCCGCCGCGGTCCGCGAACCACTCCAGCTCGCCGACGTCCAGATCCAGACCGGCGGCCACGTGGCCCAACCCCGTCCATGGGGCGACGGGCCAGCGGAACTCCCCCGGCCCCGGTTCGTCAGGGCGCAGCGGCCGGATCCCGGGGCGGGCGGCGAGCAGTGCCTCGACCTCGTCGACGAGGCGCTCGGCCGGCCGCCGCGGACGCGCTCGCCAGCGGCCCAGCAGCAGCGCGACGACGTCGCCGACCTCCTCCGGCGAGCGCCAGCCACGCAGCGGGGTCAGCCGCTCGACCAGCCCGTCGAGGGACCAGTCGCCGGCCAACGCAACGGCGGCGAGGACGTCCGGTGGCGGGGTCACCGGCGCGGGGTGGCGCGGCGCCGGGAGGTGGGTTGATCATGGGCAAAACGTCGTTCGCGGAGATCAACGAGCAACGTTTTGCCCATGATCAACCCAACCCCGAGCCGCCGACCTGCGAGGCAGCGGCGCGCGACGACCTGGGATCCCGTCCGCCGCGCGCAGACCGCACGAACGTGCGCCGGGCGCGTGGGACGCCGTGCCGCAGAGAGGTGGTGCGCCCCGGGGTTGCCCCGGGGTGGAACGCTCGAGGCGTTCCTCGTCTCGTCGGCGCGCCGCTGCATCCCCACGGAACCTACCGGCTCTCCGGGCGCACCAGCAGCAGGTCGGTCGTGTGCCGGAACCACGTCCACCGCGGCACCGGCCGGGGGTGCGCGATCCCGTCGTTGACGACCGTCATGGGTTCCCCGCCGATCTGCACCGCCCGCCCCAGCGCCGATCCGCGCCCGGCCGGGATCTTCGGCGGCAGGGCGCGCAGCTGACCGTCGGGTGGCCGGCGGCCGTGCCCGGCCCGCACCGCGATACCGGCCGGCGTGGGCACGACGACCAGCCGCCGCGCCCGCCCGCGCAGGACGAGGTGTTCGTCGCACCAGCACTCGCCGATCACGTCGGCGATCTCGGCGCGCCCGACGAGGACGCCCCCGGAGTCGTCGCGGACGAGCGGCACGGGCACCGCCGGGCCGCTGACGGCCGGCCCGACCGCAGCCGCGCCGTGCGGCAGCCCCCACGCCTGCGTGGCGGGGGTCGGCCCGGCCGGCACGTACCCGACCTCGATGTCGAGCCGCTCGGTGCGCAGCAGCCGCCGGACGACGGCGGCGAGGTCGGCGTCGTCCCCCGCGACGACGACGCGGCGCGGCGAGCGCTCGCGCAGCACGGGGTCGAGGTCGGTGCGGTCGGGTCGGGTGGGCAGCTCCACGCGGGGCAGGTCTGGGAGCGTGGGGGCACGGCGACTACCGTGGAACGGGAGCCGCCGCGCCTGGGCCGTCCCGGCACAGATCAGCAGGACGACTTCCGAGTCGATCGAGGTCACGAGATCGGCTAACCTCCCCGCGGTTTGCAGTCGACTTGGAGTGTCACATGCCGGCGATCGTGCTGATCGGCGCCCAATGGGGCGACGAGGGCAAGGGCAAGGCCACCGACATCTTGGGTGGTCAGGTGCAGTGGGTGGTGCGCTACCAGGGCGGCAACAACGCCGGCCACACGGTGGTGACGCCCGACGGGCAGGACTTCGCCCTGCACCTCATCCCGTCCGGGATCCTCACGCCGGGTGTGAAGAACGTCATCGGCAACGGTGTGGTGGTGGATCCGGGTGTGCTGCTCGACGAGCTCTCCGGCCTGGAGGCCAAGGGCGTGGACACCAGCAGCCTGCTGATCTCGGCGGACGCGCATTTGATCATGCCGTACCACGTGGCCATCGACAAGGTGACCGAACGCTTCCTCGGCAAGGCCAAGATCGGCACCACCGGTCGCGGCATCGGACCCGCCTACCAGGACAAGGTGGCCCGGGTCGGGGTCCGCGTGGCCGACGTCCTCGACGAGAAGATCCTCCACCAGAAGGTCGAGGCGGCGCTGGCGTTCAAGAACCAGGTGCTGGTCAAGGTCTACAACCGCCGCGCCCTCGACGTGGACGAGGTCGTCGACACGGTGCTGGCCCACGGCCGCCGCTTCGCCGACCGCATCGCCGACACCCGCCTGCTGCTCAACAAGGCCCTCGAGGCGGACGAGACGATCCTGCTGGAGGGGTCGCAGGGCACCCTGCTGGACGTCGACCACGGCACCTACCCCTTCGTGACCAGCTCGAACCCCACCGCCGGCGGCGCCGCGGTCGGGTCCGGCATCGGGCCCAACAAGATCACGCGGGTGATCGGGATCCTCAAGGCCTACACCACCCGCGTCGGCTCCGGCCCGTTCCCGACCGAGCTGCTCGACGAGATGGGCGAGTACCTGCGCAAGCAGGGCGGGGAGGTCGGCGTCACCACGGGCCGGCCGCGCCGCTGCGGCTGGTTCGACGCCGTCATCGGCCGCTACGCCGTGCGCGTCAACGGCATCACCGACTTCTTCCTCACCAAGCTCGACGTGCTCTCCGGCCTGGAGACGGTGCCGGTGTGCGTCGGCTACGAGATCGACGGCCGCCGCGTCGACGACATGCCGATGACGCAGACCGACGTGCACCACGCCGTGCCCGTCTACGAGGAGATGCCGGGCTGGTTCGAGGACATCTCGGCGGTCCGCGACTTCGCGCAGCTGCCGGCGAACGCCCGCGCCTACGTCGAGCGGATCGAGGAGCTCACTGGCGCCCCGGTGAGCGCGATCGGGGTCGGGCCCGGCCGGGACGAGACGATCACCAGGGACGTGTGAGCACCGCCGCTGAGGTTCGCGGGAATCGGTGACCCCACGTAGTCTTCTGATCGCACTGGTCCGTCGGTCGGGAGGCACGATGAGCGACACCTCGCAGTACCTCACGTTGGTGTTCATCTCCGTCGTGCTGACGCTCGCCGTCGGCACCGTGCTGATGCGGGCCGGGGAGCCGTTCCTGCAGGAGGTGTTCCACGACCGGTCGGTCACGCGGTCGCTCAACCTGCTGCTGTTCGTCCTGTTCCTGCTGATCACGCTGGGTGTCCTGGCGATCATCTCGGCGATCCACGTCGACACCGGCAACGAGGTGCAGACGTTCGTCGTGAAGCTCGGCGTGGTGCTGCTGACGCTCGGCATCGCGTACGGCATCTCGATGCTGGTGCTGCTGCGCGTGCGCGCGGCGCGCAAGGCCGACGAGATCCACGAGCACGTCAGCGAGCGGCTGGCCGAGCGCGAGTACGACCGCACGCACCCCGACCAGGGCAGCGCGTCTAGCCGCTGAGATCGGCCACGGCCTTCGCGACGCGGCGCTCCCGCGTCGGCGCCGTCTTCGCGCCCTCGATCCCCTCGACGATCCGGCGCTGGTTGGAGTACGACAGCGCGCCGAACGCCGCCTGCGCGGCCGGTGCGGCGGCCAGCGCCGCGGCGAGGTCGGCGGGCACGGTGACCTCGCGCGGTGCGGTGTCCAGCTCCAGGTCGAGGTCCACCTCGTCGCCCGCGGCGAGCCCGCTCGCGGCGCGGTTGGCCGCGCTCACGCCCAGCCAGAAGCTGCCGCCCATGCGGGCGATCGAGCTGCGCCAGGTGTAGCCCCGCGCGGTGGCCGTGACGGGCGGCCGGCGGCCGCCACCGAGCTCGTCCACGACGGCGTCGGGGATCTGGAACCCGGTGGTGTTGGCTCCGGTGGCCTGCAGCTGGAGTCTGATCCGCATGCCACCGGATCCTGGCACGCTCAGCGCTCGCGCAGGCCGATCGCCACCAGCGTCGCGACGGCGAGCAGCACGACCGCACCCAGCGCCGACGCCGCCGTGGTGCCGCTGACGAACGCCGCGCGGGCGGAGTCGAGCAATGCCGCGCCCGCGCCGGCGGGCATGCCGGCGGCCACGGCGACGGCGCCGCCGAGCGTCTCGTGCGCGGGCCCGGCCGGCACCGCGACGGACGCTGAGTACACCGCCGAGAGCACGCTGCCCAGCACCGCGGTGCCGAGCACGGCGCCGACCTCGTACGCGGTCTCGGAGACCGCGGACGCCGAGCCGGCCCTGGCGGGCGGTGCGGCGGCCAGGATCGCGTCGTTGGTGAGCGTCTCCGAGAGGCCGATCCCGGCGCCGTACAGCACGGAGGCGAGCATCATCAGCCCGACGGAATGGCCGCCGAGCAGCGCCGCGACGGCCAATCCGGTGGCCGCCACGGTGAGCCCGACCGGGACGAGCACCCCGATGCGGAAGCGGCGGGCCAGCGCGCTGGCCGCGATGCCGGCGACAATGGTGATCACGAACCCGGGCAGGAGCACCATGCCGGTGGCCATCGGCGAGAGCCCGACGACGAGCGTCAGGTACTGCGCGGAGAAGAACAGCATGCCGGTGTAGCCGAACATGGTGGTGGCGTTGGCGATGGCCGACAGGCGCAGCACCGGCGAGCGGAAGAGCGTCACGTCGAGGATCGGCTCCTCGCCGGCGGCGAGTCGGGCCCGCGCCCGCGCGACGAAGGCGACCGCCGCGACCGAGCCGACGGCCAGCGCGAGCCCGGCGGTGACGCTCGGACCGTCGTGGGCGACCAGCTTGATCGCCAGCACGGTCGGGGTCATGGCCAGCAGCGACAGGACGACGCCGAGCGCGTCGATGCGGCCGGCCTTCGGGTTGCGCGACTCGCGCACCACCAGCGGCAACGCCACGAGCAGCACCGCGAGCACGGGCACGTTCACCAGGAACACCGAGCCCCACCAGAAGTGCTCCAACAGCACGCCACCGACCAACGGACCGGCCGCGGCACCCGCGGCGAAGCCCGACGCCCAGATGGCGACGGCGAGCCGGCGCTGCGTCGGGTCGACGAACAGGCCGTGCAGCAGGGCCAGCGTGGCCGGCATCAGCATGGCGCCGAAGAACCCGAGCAGGACGCGCGCGGCGAGCAGCTGCGGGCCGGAGATCGCGAACGCGGCCGTGAACGAGACGGCACCGAAACCGGCCGCACCGATCATGAGCAGCCGGCGGCGGCCGATGCGGTCACCGACCGTGCCCATCGTGACGAGCAGGCCGGCCAGCACCAGCGGATAGACGTCGACGATCCACAGCAGCTCGGTCGCGGACGGGCCGAGCGCCGCGCCGATGGCGGGCAGGGCCACCGACAAGACGGTGGTGTCGATGGCGACGAGCAGCGTGGGCAGGACGAGGGCGGCGAGCCCGATCCACGACCGCAGGCCGGCCGACGTGGCCGGCTGGCCGGTGACGGGGCGGAAGGCGGGCAGGGTGGCGGACATGGCGACGTTCCTCGATCGGTGGTGCACGAACTCCTCTACTGTACCGTCCAGACGGTATAGACCTCTGGGTTATTCCCGTCACCGCACTACGCTCGCGACGTGGCTGGTGCTCGGGACCGCGTGCTCGACTCGTACGAGACGCTGCTGATCGAGAAAGGGGTGGGCGCGGTCACCCTCGACGCGGTCGCCGCCGCCGCGCAGGTGTCGAAGGGCGGCCTGCTCTACCACTTCGCGTCCAAGGACGCGCTGGCCGAAGGCCTGCTGGCCCGGCTACGGGCGCGCAGCGACGCCGACGCCCAGGCCATCCGCTCGGCACCGGAAGGCTCCGTGGAGTACTACGTGCGCACGTCGGCGCCCGGCCACGCGTCCCGCGGGCTGGCGCGCACCTACCTGGCCGCCCTGCGCCTCGCCGACGACTCACCGTCGGGGCGCGCCGCCCGGGCGGCACTGGCCGCGGTGGACGCCGACGGCTACGCCGCCCTGTGCGACGACCTCGGCGACCCCGTGCTCGCCCTGCTCGCCCAGCTCATCGGTGACGGCCTCTACCTGCGCACGCTCGCCGGCACGCCCCTCCCGCCGGACCTGCCGGTGGAGCAGCTGCTGGAACGGATGCGCGAGATCGCAGGCCGTGGCCCCGGCTCACGCACACCCTGACGTGCTCACGCACAGGTTCTGCCATGTGCGTGGGCGCACGACGGTGTGCGTGAGCTGCGGGCCCGACCGACCTACGAGGCCTGCGGGTAGCGGATGCGGGCGATCTCCGGCACCGGGATGGGGAGCCGGTGCACCGTGACGTTCCAGTAGCGGGTCTCGGGGTCGACGTCGCGCCACGCGTTCGCCAGCCGGGTGACCGCGTCGGGGTCGGTGCGCCGCTTGGGCCGCGGGCGCATCCAGGAGCGGGCGCGGACCTCGCGGTCCAGCACCCGCCATGCCTCGTCCGCCGTCTGGTGGACGGTCACGACCGGCCCATCGGCGTCGCCGATGAGCAGGGTGTAGGCGCTGACCACCTCGTAGGACACGCGATGCCCCTCTCGTTCCGCCCGGGCAATCCGGGCGCCACCCCAGTCAACGGCATCGCGACGACCGTGGTGCGCATCGCCACGCCGGACTGCGCCGGGTGGCCGACCCGGCCACGCCGAGTGGCCATTTCCTTGCTGAATGCACGAATGTGCCACCTAACGGGTGCCGTTCACCGACGCCGTGTGCCGGATCACTCCCCGGTCACGCCGTCCACGGTCTCCCGGATGAGGTCCGCGTGCCCGTTGTGCCGCGCGTACTCCTCGATCATGTGGCAGAGGATCCAGCGCAGGCTGGGCGGCCGCCCGTCGTGCCACGGCCGCTGTGCGAGGTGGTCCAGGCCACCGGCGGCGAGCGCCTCGGCGGTGGCCGCACGGGACCGCTGCACCGCCTGCTCCCAGAGCGCCATCAGCTCCTCGGGGCTGTCGTCGGCCGCCGAGTGCCACTCCCAGTCCCGGTCGGCCGTCCAGTCGACGCTCGCCCACGGCTCCGGCATCGGCCGGTTCAGCAGGTCGCTCTGGAACCAGTCGTCCTCGACGAGCGCCAGGTGCTTGAGCAGCCCACCGAGCGTCATCGTCGAGGCCCCGACGGTCGCCCGCAGCCCGGCGGCGTCGACGCCGCCGCACTTCCAGGCCAGCGTCGCCCGCTGGTAGTCCAGGAACCCCAGCAACGTCGTGACCTCGTCCGCAGCGTTCTCGGGCAGGGGCCGTCCGTGCTCGTCGATCTCCACGACGCTCACCCTATGTCCCAGACGTAGCCGGTCTCGGGCAGCACGACACCGTCGTCGTGGTGGATGCGCCGGCCGAGGACGCGGCCGCCGCGGCGCTCGTAGAACGAACGGGCCGGAACCTCCGCGACGCACACGTACTCGTCCGGCTCCGGGCGATCGGCCAGCTCGTCGATCATCCGACGCCAGCCGGCGACGGACGACGCGTAGGTGCGGCTCAGCAGCAGCCGCTCGGGCACCTGGCCGGGGTGTCCGGCCCGGAACGAGTCGACGAAGACCCGCGCCATCGGCTCGACGTCACCGGCCTCGGCCGCCCGCACCCGCACGTCCACCCGGGCACGTCACCGCCCCAGCGACACCGACGACATGTTGAACTCCGGCACCCGCACGGGCGGCATGGCCGCGCGCGTGAACCAGTCCTTCCACTCCCGCGGCAGCGTGCGCTCCGTCGCGCCCACCTCGGTGGCGCGGCGCAGGACGTCGAGCGGGGAGTAGTTGAACCGGAAGTTGTGGTCGACCTCGGCGGTCACCTCGCCGTTCTCGACGAGGTAGACGCCGTCGCGGGTGAGCCCGGTGAGCAGCAGCGTGGTCGGGTCGACGAGCCGGATGTACCACAGGCAGGTGAGCAGCAGCCCGCGTTCGGTGCGGGCCACCAGCTCGTCGATCGACGCCCCCGAACCACCCGTGAGCAGCAGGTTGTCGCCTGCCGGTGTGAAGGTGGTGCCGAAGCGAGCCGCCTCGCCGCGGGAGTACATGAGCTCGCCGATCACGCCGCCGTCGACCCAGTCGACGCGGCGGACGGGGCTGCCGTTGTCGAACACCGACACGCCCTCGCCGGACCGCCCGGCCGTGAGGAACGGCTCGGTCTCCATGCCCGCTGCGGCCGGGTCGCTGAACAGCGTCAACGGCAGCTCGGTGAGCCGTTCCCCGACCCGCGGCCCGTTCGGCCCGGCCAGCGCGCTCTGCCCCTCCTGCGCCGACCGGCCACCCATCGACCACGCCAGGTAGATCATCAGGTCGGCCACGGCGGACGGCGGCAGCAGCGTCTCGTAGCGGCCGGGCGGCAGCTGCACGCGGCGCGCGCCCCACTCGAGCCGGCGCGCGGCCTCCGCGGCCAGCGCGGTGACGTCGACGTCGGTGAAGTCGGCCGTCGACGCTCCCGTCCACGCCGACGACGCCATGTCGGCGGTCTTCACGTTCAGCTCCACCGATCCGGTCGGCTGCACCCAGCGTCGGCGCACGCCGGTCGACGTGCCCAGCCACACCGTCATGAGCTCGTGCGACGCGAAGCCGTAGTGCCGGTGCTGCCCGGCGAACGCGTCCGGCAGCCCGGCCGCGAGCTTCTCGAACACACCGATCGTGGTGGCGGCGCCGGGCTGCTCCCACGTCGGGTCCTCCGCACCGGCCTCCACGAGCGGCATCGCGTCCTCGGCGGGACCGGCGCCGCGCGCGGCCAGCTCGGCGGCCGCGACCAGGTCGTGCAGCTGCACCACGTCGGTGACGGCCGCGCTCGAGCTGACCGTGCCGGCCGCCGTGCCGCCGTCCACGTCCACCATCGCCACGACCGTGACGCTCGCGGAGGTGGCCAGGCCGTTCGTCGTCATCGTGGAGTTGGCCCAGCGCAGGTTCACCTCGCTGGACTCGCGCACCAGCACCACGCACCCGGCCAGCCCGGTCGCGGCGGCCAGGGTGCGCTCGACGACCTCCTGCGGCCGCATAACACTCACTGGCCCTCCTCCTGCGTGTTCAGCACGTTGATCCCGCGGAACCGCGCGGACGGGCAGCCGTGGCCCACCGGGGCGACCTGCCCCGGCTGCGCCTTGCCGCAGTTCATCGCGCCCCCGAGCCGCCACGTCGACGGCCCGCCGACGGCGTCCATCGCGCCCCAGAAGTCGGTGGTGGTGGCCTGGTAGGCGACGTCGCGCAGCTGGCCGGCCAGCTTCCCGTTCTCGATCTTGTAGAAGCGCTGGCCGGTGAACTGGAAGTTGTAGCGCTGCATGTCGATCGACCACGACTTGTCGCCCACCACGTAGATGCCGTGCTCGACACCGGCGATCAGGTCGTCGGTGCTGGTGTCGCGCTCGGGGTCGGGCTGCAGCGACACGTTCGCCATGCGCTGGATCGGCACGTGGTGCGGTGAGTCGGCGAACGCGCAGCCGTTGGAGCGCTCCAGCCCCAGCCGCGGCGCGAAAGTGCGGTCGAGCTGGTAGCCGACGAGCACGCCGTCCTTGACGAGGTCCCACTGCGTGGTCGCGACGCCGTCGTCGTCGAAGCCGATGGTGGCGAGGCCGTGCTCGATGGTGCGATCCCCCGTGACGTGCATGAACGGCGCCCCGTACTGCAGGGTGCCGAGCTTGTCGGGGGTGGCGAAGCTGGTGCCGGCGTACGCGGCCTCGTAGCCGATCGCGCGGTCGTACTCGGTGGCGTGCCCGATCGACTCGTGGATGGTGAGCCACAGGTTGGACGGGTCGATGACCAGGTCCGTCGGGCCGGCGACGACGCTCGGCGCCTTCGTCTTCTCCCGCAGCAGCTCCGGCAGCTGGGCCAGCTCACCGGCCCAGTCCCAGCCCGAGCCGGTCAGGTACTCCCATCCGCGCCCGACGGGCGGTGCGAGTGTGCGCATCGTCTCGAAACCGCCAGCCGCCCGGTCCACGGCCGTCGCGTTCAGGACGGGGGCGATCCGCACCCGCTGCTGCGTGGTCGAGGTGCCGGCCAGGTCGGCGTAGAACTTGTTCTCCTTCACCTGGCCGAGGTCGGCGCTGACGTGGTCGACGCCGTCCGTGGCGAGCAGCTGCTGCGACCACTCGGCCAGCAGCGCGACCTTGTCCCGCGCCGGGATCGTGAACGGGTCGATGTCGTACGCCGACACCCACGTGGCGCCCGCGTGCACCGGCTCGCCGGCCCGCTCCACGCGCTCGACGGCCACCGGCGCGAGCGTGCGCGCCACCGCAACGGCCTGCTCCGCTACCGCCCTCGCCCGTTCGGGGGTCAGCTCGACGTGTGACGCGAACCCCCACACCCCGTCGACGATCACCCGCACCGCGAGGCCGATCGTCACCGAGTCGGAGACACCGGTGACGGCACCGTCGCGCAGGTTGATCGACTGCCCGACCAGGCGTTCCACGCGCAGGTCGGCGTGCTGGGCACCGAGCTGCCGGGCCCGTTCCAGGGCCGCATCGGCCAGCGCGGAGAGCGGGAGCGCCGAGAACTCGGCGTCGATGTCGTGCATGCCATCAACCTAGTGGGGGACAGCTGATCAGCCAGGCGTTTCCGGGGCGGTGTCGGCGATCGGTTCCACCCTGTGGACGGCACCGTCCCCGCCCAGACGGAGCACCTGGTCGGCGATCCCGTCGCCGTCGAGGTCGGTGGCGACGAGCAGGTCGGCGCCGTCGTCGACGACGGTGGTGTCGGGCACGCCGTCGTCGTCGGTGTCGATGCCGGCGGTCACGTCGAGCTCGTCGGGGACGTCCCATGGGCCGCGGGGATCGGGTCGCAGCTCAGGCACCGGCCACCGCCGGGGAGAGCTCGCGCAGCTCGGCCTCCACGACGACCCGGCGACGCTGCACGGCGTCGTCGAGCTCGGCGCCCGCCGCGCGCTCCAGCTCCAGCAGCCGGCGCGCGACGTCGGCGTCGAGCTGCGCCCGCGCAGCCGCGAGTGCCTCGTCTGCGGCCCGCTGCAGCACCGCCCGCTCGACGTGGGCCCGACGGTGCCGCACCGCGACGACGAGCCCGGCGACCGTGACCCCGATCGCCAGCGGCGCCAGCGCCGGACCGCCCAGGACGGGCAGGCCGAGGAGTGGCAGCGCCGCGACCGGCACCAGGGCCGTGCGCCAGAGCGTGATGCCCTCCAGCGCGCCGGCCAGCAGCGGCGTGCGCGGCCGCGCGAACACGTCCTCGACCGCTGGTGTCCGCGACGGCGGCAGCTCCGGCCAGCCGTCGGGGAGGACGAGCCGGCGGACGCCGGCGATGCGGCGCACAGCGGGGACGAGCGCGCCGCTCAGCTCGTCGTCGACGGCGTCGCTGATCGCGGCGACCGCGGTCGCGACATCGGCCGGCACCCGGGTCCGGTCGCCGCCGGCGACCCGCTCGCGGACCTCCCGCGCGAGCTGGCGCAGTGCCGTCGCGACGAGGTCCGCGACGGCCAGTCGGGCCAGCGCCAGCTCGCTGCGCAGCTCGACGCGGTGGGAGCCGCTGAGCGCGGCCCGTTCGGCGCGCAGCTCGGCGCGCCGGGCTCGCACGGCGTCGGCGTACCGATCGGTCACGCTCGGCAGCGTGGCACGCAGCCCACCCCGCGCGGGCCCGAACGGCGAAACCGACGTGCTGTGGGAGGCTCCGGACGTGTCCGGCCCCGCCACTCCGCACCGCGAGATCACCAGCTTCGTCCACCACCGGGCCCGGCTCACCGAGGGGCAGCAGCACGCGTGGGACCGCTGGTGGCCGCGGTACGGCCACGAGATCCCCGCGCTGCTCGACGGGTCGCAGCCCTACGACCCGCCGGCGTGGTTCGGCCGCACCGCGCCGCTCATCCTGGAGATCGGCTCCGGCATGGGTGAGGCGAGCGCGGCACTGGCCGCCGCCGAGCCGGACATCGACCACCTGGCCGCCGAGGTGTTCGAGCCGGGGCTCGGGCAGCTGCTCATGCGCATCGCGGCTGCCGACCTGACGAACATCGCCCTGCTGCGCGGCGACGCCGTCGCGCTGCTGCGTGCCCGCGTGCCGGAGGGTTCGCTGGCCGGGCTGCGGATCTGGTTCCCCGATCCGTGGCCGAAGCGGCGCCACCGCAAGCGGCGGCTCGTCCAGCCCGAGTTCGTCGCGCTCGCCACCTCGCGGCTCGCACCCGGCGCCACGCTGCACCTGGCAACGGACTGGCTCGACTACGCCGAACAGATGCGCGAGGTGTGCGAAGCGGCCGAAGGGCTGGTCAACACCGCAGGTCCGGGGCAGTGGACGCCGCGGCCGGGGTGGCGACCCGTCACCAAGTTCGAGGAGCGCGCCCGTCGGGAAGGGCGCGAGATCCACGACCTCGTCTACCGCCGCGAGGTCTGACGCTCGCCGCAGCCAGACGTCGCTCCGGCGCATCGCACATCCGGCCCGACGGCTCGTCCACGCGTCCGAACGGCCGTCGCGTTGCTCCACTCGGCTGGCGTCGAGAGCACGCACCGACAGGCGCGCTACCTGCGACGTCACGGTGAGTACCGCCCATGAGCGGGCGAACGGCATCCCGACGGGTGCGTCACGGTTGCGCAACGCAGCGGATGGCGTCGCTCCACAGTGGCCGTGTAGGAACGACGACGGCCCCTGATGGGTAACGAGCGGACCCCCGTGGAGGTGACGAGTGACCAGGACGACCCCAGCGTCCACCGATCAGGTCACTCGCGCAGCGCGGGGCCGCGTGGTGGAAGGAACTGCGTGACGTCGACCATCGCCCAGTCGACCGAGCTCCCCGTCCAGCGCTGCCCCGTCGACCACGCGACCACCGGCGCCGGCCCGGCGGCGGCTCGGCCCGTCGACCGCGAGGAGGCGCTGGACTTCCTCGAGCAGTTCTATTCGGAGTCCGGCGCCGAGACGCCGTTCGAGCAGCGGCTGCGCGAGGTCGACCTCGAGATCGACGAGACCGGCTGCTACACGCACACGCTCGACGAGCTGACGTTCGGCGCGCGCGTCGCGTGGCGCAACGCGGCCCGCTGCATCGGCCGGCTGTACTGGAAGAGCCTGCACGTCCGCGACCTGCGGCACGTCTCGGCGCCCGTCGACGTCGCCGAGGGCTGCATCGATCACCTGCGGGAAGCCACCCGTGGCGGGCGCATCCGCTCCACCATCACGGTGTTCGCGCCGGACCGTCCCGGGCGTCCCGGCCCGCGCATCCACAACGACCAGCTGATCCGGTACGCGGGCCACCGCACGGAGACCGGCGAGGTGCGCGGCGACGGCCGCTACGCCGACTTCACCGACCAGGTCGTCGCCCTCGGCTGGGAGCGCCCGTCCCCCGCAGGCCGGTTCGACGTGCTGCCGCTGCTGATCTCGTCCGGGCACGGCAAGCCGGAGATGTTCCGCATCCCGTCCGACGCGGTGCTGGAGGTGCCGCTCTCCCATCCCGACCACCCGTGGTTCGCCGAGCTGCGGCTGCGCTGGCACGCCGTGCCGGCGATCGCGAACATGCCACTCGTCGTCGGCGGGGTCACCTACCCGGCGGCCCCGTTCAACGGGTGGTACCTGGGCACCGAGATCGGCGCCCGCAACCTCACCGACGTCGACCGCTACGACCTCCTGCCCGTCGTCGCCCAGCGGCTCGGCCTCGACACCAGCTCCGAACGCACGCTCTGGCGCGACCGCGCGCTGGTGGAGATGGTGCGTGCCGTGCAGCACTCGTTCGACGAGGCCGGCGTCACGATGGCCGACCACCACTCCGAGTCGCGGCGGTTCCTTACGCACGTCGCCAAGGAGGAGAAGGCCGGCCGGCGCTGCCCCGCCGACTGGAGCTGGATCGTGCCCCCCGTATCGGGCGGGCTCACGCCGGTCTACCACCGGTACTACGACGAGCCGGACCCCACGCAGCGGCCCGCGTTCCTGCAGCCGGGCGAGGCCTAAGCGCCCGGGGCGGGCATGCCCGGCACCTGGCGGGCGCGGCCGCGGAACTCCGCGACGACCTCCCCGTCAGCGCGCACGGTGACGTCGTAGAGACCGCTGCGCCCGACGAGCGCCCGCTCCACCGCCTCCGCCACCAGCTCGACGCCTGCCGAGACGGGCCGCAGGAACGTGATGTCGCCGCCCGCGGCCACCGCCGGCACGCCGTGGCTGTTGCACGCGAACGCGAACGCCGTGTCGGCGAGCAGGAACAGGTAGCCGCCGTGGCAGATGCCGTGGCCGTTCAGGTGCCGCGGCTCGACGACCAGCGCCGCGCGGGCGGTGCCGGTCCCGACCTCCAGCACGCGCACCCCGGCGCCCCGCGACGCGGCGTCGGCGGTCTCCATGGCCGCGGTCGCGGGAGCGGGTTCGTCGATCATCGGTGAGACGGTAGTCCAGTAGGGTCGTTCCATGCTCCCGACCGGTCCTCAGCCGCGCGTCCTGCTGGTCTGGGACGCGCCCAACATGGACATGAGCCTCGGCTCGCTGCTGGGGGCGCGCCCGACGTCGGCGTACCGGCCGCGGTTCGACGCCGTGGGCCGCTGGCTGCTGGACCTCGCCGGGGAGGACGCCGTCGCCGAGGCGACCGTCTTCACCAACGTGGTGCCGGGCAGCACCGAGGTCGTGCGGCCGTGGGTCGAGGCCCTGCGCAACGTCGGGTTCGCGGTCTTCGCCAAGCCGAAGACCACCGAGGACTCCGACGTCGACGACGACATGCTGCGCCACATCGAGCTGCGCGCCGGCGAAGGCGCGCTGCGCCACGTCGTCGTGGCGTCCGGCGACGGCCGCGCGTTCCGCGAGCCCCTGGAAGCGCTGCACGGCAAGGGCATCGGGATCACCGTCATCGGGTTCCGCGAGTACGCCACGTTCGCGCTGAACTCGGAGCTCATCGACTTCGTCGACCTCGAGGACATCGACGGCGTCTTCCGCGAGCCGCTGCCGCGGATCACCCTCGACTCGCTGCCCGAGGGCGGCGCCTGGCTGCCGCCGTTCCGGTCGCTGCGCTCCCTGCTCGACCGGCGATGAGGCTCACCGCACCGATCGTCCTGCCCTGCTCGGACGCGGGCACGGTGCTGCGCGACGCCGCTGTCGACGTCGACGCGGAGGGCCGGATCACCCGCGTCGGGCCGCTGGCCGGCGCCCCACCCGTCGACGGGCCGACCGTCGCGCTGCCGGGCCTGCTCATGCCGGGCCTGGTCAACACGCACGCGCACACCCCGATGACGCTGCTGCGCGGGCTCGGCGGCGACCTGCCGCTCATGAGCTGGCTGCAGGACGTGATGTGGCCGGCCGAGGGCCGGCTCGACGCCGCCGCCGTCCACGCGGGGATGACCTCCGGCTGCGTCGAGATGCTGCGCGGCGGCATCACCACCAGCGTGGAGATGTACTTCTTCGTCGACGCCGTGCTCGACGCGGTGCTCCAGGTCGGCTCCCGGGTCGTGCTGACCCCCGGCATCATCGCCGCCCCCGGCTGGGACCGGCTCGGCACCTGGGAGCAGATGCGCGACGACGTGTCGGCGCGGATCGACGAGCACGGCCTGCGGTTCGGGCCGGGCGACCGCATCGAGCTCGGCTACGGCCCCCACGCGGCGTACACGCTGCCCGTCGAGGCGCTCCGGTCGGTGGCCGAGCACGCGCAGGCGCGCGACGCGCTGGTGCACATCCACGTCGCCGAGTCCGCGCAGGAGGACCTCGCGCAGCGGGCGGCGCACGGCTCGGTGCCGGCGCTCCTCGACGAGGTCGGACTGCTCGACGGGCGGCTGCTGGCCGCGCACGCCGTCCAGCTCTCCGATGACGACGTCGCGCTGCTGGGTGCGCGTGGCGCGGCCGTCGCGCACTGCCCCGGCTCCAACGCCAAGCTTGCCGCCGGCATCGCCCGCACCATCGCCCTGCGCCGCGCCGGCGTGCGGGTGGGGCTGGGCACCGACGGCCCGGCGTCCGGCGACGACCTCGACCTGTGGGCGGAGGCCCGCCTGGCCGGGCTGCTCGCGCGGGTGGGCGCGGGCGACGCCGCCGCGCTGACGGCCGCCGAGCTGCTGCTGATGGCGACCCGCGACGGCGCGGCGGCCGTCGGGCGCTCGGACATCGGGGTGCTGGAGGCGGGCCGCTGGGCCGACCTCGTGCACGTCGACCTCACCGACTCGGCGTTCGTCGACCCGGACGACGACGCGCAGCTGCTGTCCAACCTCGTGTGGGCCGGCGGGTCCCGGCTGGTGCGCGACGTGTGGGTGGCCGGCGAGCAGGTGATCGCCGACCGCGAACCGACCCGCGTGGACCGCGCGGAGACGACGGCGACGATGCGCGCGGCGGCGGCCCGGCTGCACGCCTGACGACGCCCGGCGTACATGCGGAAGGCCGGCGCCCGGGTGGTGAGGTGTCCACCACGGGCGCCGGCCCTCGTCCTACCCGTGCCGCAACCCGCTCCCCAGCGGTCGTGGCACGGGGTCCTGCACCCTCCTGACGAGGGTGGTCATAGCCAGCCGATCATCACCGACCCCAGCCGTCGTTGACCCGGCGGTGCCGCCCGGAGTCGGTCAGCGGGTCGACGGCCCGCAGGTGCCCCGACCGTCGCCACGACGGCTCCGGCAGCGACGACCCGGACAAGGCCTGCGTCGGGATCGGCGCGGTGAGCGGGTCGCGGTGGAACTCGGCCAGCGGATCCGTGCGCTGCGTGCCGAGGCGGTGCGCGGCGGACGGCTCGTGCTGGCGCTCCTGCCATCCACCCGTGCGCAGCGCGTGGAAGATCGGAGTCAGCAGGGCGTCCTCGTCGAGCGCATGCCGCCCGTCGTGGTTGCGCTCCCACTCGTAGCGCGAGCCCGTCCAGCGGTCCTGACCTATGGCGAGGTCGGTCATCTGTCACCTCCGTCGTCATCAAGTGCGCCCTGCCGGATGGACTGCTCGACCCCGTGGCCGCTGCTCCGTTCGTCGCACTCACCACCCACAACGGGGTCACACGAGGCGGGGAAACGGGCAGGACGCGGTCGTTACAGCAGAAACGCCCTGGTCCGCTCGTTCGAGTGGACGGGCGCCCCGGTCCCGCGACCCGGACGTATCCGCACCGCATCCGGATCTTGTGCGCGACCACTCGTCGGGGGCCGTATCCTCCGGGCCCTCGAAGCGTTGGGGCGCCGACCGTGACCGCGGACGGCTCGCAGATGCATCGAACGGCCGCGTATCGCGACACGCCCGGCGGTACGGGTCCGACCAGCGGCTCGACCCGTCTCCACTGCTCCATCCGGACGGTCCCGCGACCGTTCTGCACGCCCTGTGATCACACAACGTGGTGGGGACTCCTCGAACGGCCGCGCGAGACGCCGTTCGAAGGTCAACTACACGGGTGTGGTTCTGGTTTCCGTCACCGATCCTGCCGCGATGGGCGCCCGGATGGCCGTCCATAACCAACACGAATCCGACGGTGCTTGCCATGATCGGCAGCGGCACGGCGATCACTCCGGATACCGTGCGCGCGTGAGCGACGAACCCGCCGCACCGGCGCCCGTACCGGCCCCGCCCCTGGCGGCGAGCCCTCCACCGCCCGCGGCGGACCGCATCCCGACACCGCTGCGGGTCGTCTCCGACCTCGCCTGGCGGTTCCTCGTCATCGCCGCCGCGCTCGGCCTGCTGCTGTGGCTGGTCGTGCAGCTGCGGGTCGTCGTCATCCCCGTCGCGATCTCGGTGCTGCTGGCGGCGCTGCTCGGGCCGGTCGTCGTGTGGCTCGCCGACCAGCGCGTGCCCCGCGGCATCGCCACCGTACTGGTGCTGATCGGCGGCATCGCCCTGCTGGGCGGGTTGCTCACCTTCGTCGTCAACAACTTCATCGCCGGGCTCCCCGACCTGCAGACCCAGCTCACGGCGAGCTTCCGGTCGGTGCAGGACCTCCTGCAGGGCCCGCCGCTGAACCTGCCGGCCGACTGGCTGAGCAACGTCCCGGCCCAGCTCAACGAGGCGATCACGGCGAACCGGGAGGCGCTCACCTCCGGTGCGCTCAGCACCGCTGCGACCGTCGGCGAGGTCGTCGCCGGCATGGCGCTCGTCCTGTTCTCGGTGATCTTCTTCCTCTACGACGGGCCACAGATCTGGACGTTCCTGCTCCGCGCAGCGCCGCGACTGCGCCGTGAGCGGGTCGACGTGGCCGGCCGGCGGGCGTTCGCGTCACTCGTCGGCTACGTGCGGGCCACCGTGCTGGTCGCCATCGTCGACGCGGTGGGCATCGGCGTCGGTCTGGCGATCGTCGGGGTCCCGCTGGTGATCCCGCTGGCCGCGCTCGTGTTCCTCGGCGCGTTCATCCCCACGGTCGGCGCCGTGCTGACCGGGGCCATCGCCGTGCTCATCGCGCTGGTCGCGAACGGGCCGATCGCGGCCGTCATCATCCTCGCGGTCGTCGTCGGGGTGCAGCAGCTGGAAGGGCACGTGCTCCAGCCGCTGCTGCTCGGCCGGGCGGTCAGCCTGCACCCGCTGGCGGTCGTGCTGTCCGTCGCGGCCGGTGTGGTGGTCGCCGGCATCACCGGCGCCCTCCTGGCCGTGCCGCTCCTGGCCGTGATCAACACGGCGGTGCGCTCGCTCATCGCTCCCGTGGAGCAGACGCCGGTCGAGGTCGACGCCGTCAAGCCGCGGCACGCCCACCCCGTCTTCCCGGAGGCCGAGCCGGCACCACCGGGGTGGCTCGTGCGCCTGTGGCGGCGGCTCAACACCCGTCCCGCCGGCGAGGAACCCGCGGACGACTGAGCCGTCCAGCCGTTGCCGGCAGCCACCTCAGCGCATAGCGTGCCTGTGCGTGGCCACGATCATGTCCCTGCCGCAGGCGGTGGCCGAGCTCGTGCACAGCGGCGACACCGTCGCGCTGGAGGGGTTCACGCACCTCATCCCGTTCGCGGCAGGCCAGGAGATCATCCGCCAGGAGCGCCGTGACCTGACGCTGGTGCGGATGACCCCCGACGTCGTCTACGACCAGCTCATCGGCGCCGGCTGCGCCGCCAAGCTGGTGTTCTCGTGGGGCGGCAACCCCGGCGTCGGGTCGCTGCACCGCATGCGCGACGCCCTCGCCAACAACTGGCCCCGGCCGCTCGAGATCGAGGAGCACTCGCACGCCGGCATGGCCAACCGGTACGTCGCCGGCGCCTCCGGTCTCCCGTTCGCGATCCTGCGCGGCTACGCCGGCACCGACCTGCCGCTGCACACCCCCACGATCTCGACGGTCACCTGCCCGTTCACCGGCGAGGAGCTGGCTGCGGTCGCCGCGCTCAACCCGGACGTCGCGGTCATCCACGCGCAGCGGGCCGACCAGGCCGGCAACGTCCAGCTCTGGGGCATCACCGGCGTGCAGAAGGAGGCCGTGCTGGCGGCGAAGCGGTCGCTCGTCACCGTCGAGGAGATCGTCGACGAGCTCCCGCCGACGCCCGGCGCGGTCGTCCTGCCGACGTGGGTGGTCGACGCCGTCGCCGTCGCGCCCGGTGGCGCGGCCCCGTCCTACGCGCAGGGCTACTACCAGCGCGACAACGCCGCCTACCGCGCGTGGGACGCGATCAGCCGGGACCGCGCGCGGTTCACCGCATGGCTCGACGAGCTTCGGAGTGCCGCATGACCTGGTCCGGCGAGGAGATGATGACGGTCGCGGCGGCGCGCACCCTGCGCGACGGCCAGGCGTGCTTCGTCGGCATCGGGCTGCCGTCGCGGGCGGCGAACCTGGCGCGGCGGCTGCACGCGCCCGAGCTGGTGCTGATCTACGAGTCGGGCACCATCGGGTCACGGCCCGACGAGCTGCCGCTGTCCATCGGCGACGGGATCCTCGCCGACTCGGCGCTCTCCGTCGTCTCGGTGCCGGAGATCTTCAACTACTGGCTCCAGCCCGGCCGTATCGACGTCGGCTTCCTCTCCGGCGCGCAGCTCGACCGCTTCGGCAACATCAACACCACCGTCATCGGCGACTACGACGAGCCCACCGTCCGGCTCCCCGGCTCCGGCGGCGCCCCGGAGATCGCGGCGTCCTGCGGCGAGGTCGTCGTCGTGATGCGGCACGCCCGACGGGCGTTCGTCGAGGGCGTGGACTTCGTGACGTCCGTCGGGCACGGCAGCGGCCCGGGCGACCGCACCGCGCTCGGCCTGCGCGGCGCCGGCCCCACCCGCGTCATCACCGACCTCGGCCTGCTCGAACCCGACCCGGACACCGCCGAGCTCACCCTCGTCGCCCTCCACGAAGGCGTGTCGGTGGAGCAGGTGCGGGCCGAGACGGGCTGGGACCTCGCCGTCACCGACGACCTCGCCGTCACCGCCCCGCCGAGCGACCAGGAGCTCGCCACCCTGCGCAGCATGCGCACGGTGGGCGAGACGGGCTGAACACGTCCGATCCGTTCACGACGGCGGCCCGGCCGAGGTGCTGTCATCCAGGGATGTCCGACCTCACCTCGCTGGCCAACATCGGTCCCGCCATGGAGCGCGACCTGTCCCGCCTCGGGATCCGACGCGTCACGGATCTCGCCGGGCAGGACGCCGTCGAGCTGTACGAGCGCCTCTGCGAGCTCGACGGCCGGCGGCACGATCCGTGCGTGCTCGACACGTTCATGAGCGCCGTCGACCAGGCCGACGGCGCCCCGCCGCGCCCGTGGTGGACCTACACCCAGGAGCGCAAGCGGCTTCAGCGGTCCGGATGAGACATCATTTCCCCGACTCGCGGGGATGAGGCCGGTGCGGAGGGTGGGTATGGGCGGGGCTGTGGAGCTGCATCACGTCGTGGACGGTCCCGAGGGTGCACCGGTGCTGGTGCTGGCCGGGTCGCTCGGCTCGACGCTGGAGATGTGGCGGCCCCAGGTGGCGGCGCTCGCCGGGGCGTTCCGCATCGTCCGGCTCGACCACCGCGGGCACGGCGGCTCGCCGGCGCCGCCGGGGCCGTACCGGATGGCCGACCTCGCGGAGGACGTGCTGGCGTTGCTGGACCGGCTCGAGCTGCCCGCCGTGGCGTGGTGCGGGCTCTCCCTCGGCGGCATGGTCGGCATGTACCTGGGCTCGACGGCACCGGAACGCCTGACCAGCCTGACCCTCTGCTGCACCACCGCGCACTTCCCCGACCCGCAGCCGTGGGCGGACCGCATCGCCGCGGTGGCCGCCGGCGGCACGGAGCCGATCGCGGACGCCGTGGTGGCCCGCTGGTTCACGCCCGACTGGGCCGCGGCCCACCCCGACCAGGTGGCCGAGTGCCGGGCCATGATCGCGGACACCGACGATGCCGGCTACCTCGCCTGCTGCCAGGCGATCGAGGTCTGGGACCACCGTGACCAGCTGCGCTCGGTGGCCGTGCCGACGCTGGTCATCGGCGGGGCGGAGGACCTGGCGACGCCCGTCGAGCCGCACGCGCGCACCCTCGCCGATGGCATCCCGGGTGCCCGCCTCGAGGTCGTGCCCGGCGCGCACCTGGCGACGATCGAATCGGCCGAACGGACCTCCACACTCATCGCCGCGCACGCGTCGCCGTGATCTGACCGTGATCGTAATGTGATGTTTCCCTGACCCCCTGGCCAGGGACGGGGGTGGCCTGCTTTTCTCGGACCGTGATGAGCGAGCGCGAGCGCCACACCCTGGCCCACATCGAGCGCCACATCGCGGAGACCGATCCTCGGCTCGCGCGGATGCTGATCAGCCATCGCCTTCCCAGCCACGTCGCGCCGGTGCTGCTCCTCGCGATCGGGCTGGCCGTGATCCTGGTCGGCGGTGTGACAGCGTCGGTCCCGGTCGTGCTGAGCGGTGCTGCCACGGCGCTCGCCGCCCTCGTGCTGGCCGCGTTCCGCAGCGTGCGGATCGTCAGCATCACCTGACGCGAGCGCGACGGACCGGCACTTCGCGGAGGTCAGGTGTCGACGGCCGGTGCTCAGGTGTGCGCGAGGTCGGCGAACCGGCTGTAGTGCAGCTGGTGGGCCACCGTGATGGTGGCCTGCGGCCCGTTGCGGTGCTTGGCCAGGATCAGGTCGGCCTCGCCGGCGCGGGGGTCGTCGCGCTCGAACGCGTCGGGCCGGTGGAGCAGGATCACCATGTCGGCGTCCTGCTCGATCGAGCCGGACTCACGCAGGTCGGACAGCTGCGGGCGCTTGTCCGTGCGCTGCTCGGGACCACGGTTCAGCTGGCTCATCGCGACGATCGGCACCTCGAGCTCCTTGGCCAGCAGCTTGATCTGCCGGGAGAACTCCGACACCTCCTGCTGGCGGGACTCGACCTTGCGCCCTGACGTCATCAGCTGCAGGTAGTCGAGGATGATCAACCGCAGGTCGTGGCGCTGCTTGAGCCGCCGCGCCTTCGCCCGGATCTCCATGAGCGTGAGGTTGGGCGAGTCGTCGAGGTAGAGCGGCGCCTCGCTGATCTCGCTCATCCGGCGCGCCATGCGCGTCCAGTCGTCGTCGCTCATGCGGCCGGCGCGCATGTCGGCCAGCCGGATCCGCGCCTCGGCGGACAGCAGGCGCATGACGATCTCGGCCTTGCTCATCTCGAGCGAGAACACCGCGCTGGTCAACCCGTGCTTGATCGAGCACGACCGCGCGAAGTCCAGCCCCAGGGTCGACTTGCCCAACCCCGGACGGGCCGCGACCACGACCATCTGCCCCGCGTGGAGGCCGTTGGTGATGGCGTCGAGGTCGGTGAAGCCGGTGGGTACGCCCTGGGCGAGGCCGCCGCTGTTCTGGATGGAGTCGATCTCGTCCATCGTGGGCTGGAGGAGCTCCTCCAGCACCACGTAGTCCTCGCTCGCCGAGCGCTCCGTGACCTCGTAGATGGCCGCCTGCGCGCGGTCGACGACGTCGTTCACCTCGGCGCCCTCGGCACCGTGGTAGCCGAGCTGGACGATGCGGGTGCCGGCCTCGACGAGCCGGCGCAGGATCGCCTTCTCCGCGACGATCTCGGCGTAGTAGGCCGCGTTGGCCGCGGTGGGCACCGTGGCGATCAGGGTGTGCAGGTAGGGCAGCCCGCCCAGCCGGATCAGGTCGCCGCGGCGCTGCAGCTCGGCGCCGACGGTGACGGCGTCGGCGGGCTCGCCGCGGCTGTAGAGGTCGAGGATGCAGTCGTAGACCGTCTGGTGGTTGGGCTTGTAGAAGTCGTCGGGCCGCAGCACCTCGACGACGTCGGCGATCGCGTCCTTCGACAGCAGCATGCCGCCCAGGACGGACTGCTCGGCCGTGAGGTCCTGCGGGGGCTGCCGGTCGAACGTGCCGGACGGATCGGCCTCGCCGGAGGATCGAACCGGATACGGCCGCGCCGGCGCCGCGGGCCGATCGTCTGCCAGTGCCATACGCAGCGTCACCCCCTACCAACAGTCTATCGAACACATATTCGATCGTCACGTCCGACGTTCCGGCGACCGTGCGATGAACGGCAGACGTCGTGCGAATGGGCACGAGTCCCCGGGCGGCGAGGTTAGGGGCGGGCCGGTCCGGTGTCGAACCGCCCTGTGCACAACTGTGTGCACGGATTGGGGATCATGGTGCACAGGGGCGGGTCGACGCCGGGACCGACCTGGGGATGGCGTGTGAACAACTCAAAAGATCTCGCCGTTTCGGCTGGTCAGCGTGTTTCCACAGAATGTGGACAACTTTCTCCGGCGACACGCCGGGGGCGCTCCCTTCGGCGTGTCGCATGTCCACAGAGGTCTGTCACCCGCCGCATCTCGACGCTCGCTCACCGACACCGACGCAACCTTTCGGGCGTGTCGGAGGTGCGCCGAACGGTGCCTCCGGGACGGGCACGGGCGGCGGAGGCGGGCATACGACGAGGCGGGGTCCGACCATCTGGCCGGACCCCGCCTCGTGCACGCAGAGTGACGCCGAGCGTCAGCTCGCGACGACCTCCACGGCCGTCTCCACGGTGACCTCCGGGTGCAGCGCGATGCTGACCGGGTGGCTGCCGACCGTCTTGATCTGGCCGGGGATGGTGACCGCGTGCCGGTCGACCGTCGGACCGCCCGCGGCGCGGACGGCCTCGACGACGTCGGCCGGGGTGACCGAGCCGAAGAGCCGGCCCGAGTCGCCCGCGGCCTTCGCCTTCACGGTGAGGGTGAGGCCGCCGAGCTGCGTGGCGAGCTCCTTGGCCTGGCCGAGGTCACGGACCTGGCGGGCCCGCTGGGCCCGCTGCAGCGCGGCGACCTGCTTCTCCGCGCCTCGCGTGGCCGGGATGGCCAGCTTGCGCGGCAGCAGCAGGTTGCGGCCGTAGCCGTCCTTGACCTCCACGATGTCGCCGGGGGCGCCCAGGTTGGGCACGTCGGCGGTGAGGATGAGCTTCATCGTCGGTTCCTTGTCTGACCTTCTGCTAGCGCGCTGTCGACGTGTAGGGCAGGAGAGCGACCTCGCGGGAGTTCTTCACCGCGATCGCGACGTCGCGCTGGTGCTGCCGGCAGTTGCCGGTGACCCGGCTGGCGCGGATCTTGCCGCGATCGGAGATGAACTTCC
Source organism: Pseudonocardia sp. CA-107938 (assembly GCF_050936315.1). Lineage (NCBI taxonomy): Bacteria > Bacillati > Actinomycetota > Actinomycetes > Pseudonocardiales > Pseudonocardiaceae > Pseudonocardia > Pseudonocardia sp. CA-107938. The sequence continues at coordinate 1,397,635 of NZ_JBNJNA010000001.1, forward strand.
GCAGCAGACCGGTGTCCTTGTAGTCGATGGACTGCGCCTTGTCCGTGCAGAACGCGCAGGCCCTCTTCTTGACCGGCTTGCGCAGGACGGGCTTGGGCATGGGGTGGTGCTCCTGGTGTGGCTCGATCCCGCCGTGCAGTGCACCGCGGGATGCGGATCAGAAGGGCGGCTCGTCGTCGACGGGACCGCTGCCGGCCGGCGGGGCCGAGCCCCACGGGTCGTCGGCCGGACCGCCGCCGTAGTTGCCGCCGCCACCGCCACCGCGGTTGCCGCCGCCACCACCGAAGCCACCGCCGTCGCCGCCGAAGCCACCGCTCCCGCTGCCGCGGCTGGTCTTGTTGACCTTCGCCGTGGCGTAGCGCAGGGACGGGCCGACCTCGTCGACCTCCAGCTCGACCACGGTGCGCTTCTCACCCTCGCGGGTCTCGAAGGACCGCTGCCGCAGCCGGCCGGTGACCATGACACGCATGCCGCGCGTGAGCGTCTCGGCGACGTTCTCGGCGGGCTGGCGCCAGATGTTGCAGCGCATGAACAGCGCCTCGCCGTCCTTCCACTCGCCGGACTGCCGGTCGAGCGTGCGCGGCGTGGAGGCCACCGTGAAGTTGGCGACCGCGGCACCGGACGGGGTGAACCGCAGCTCGGGGTCGGCGGTCAGGTTGCCGATCACCGTGATGACGGTTTCGCCGGCCATGGCTGCCTCAGCTCGCCGTCGCCGCGGGCGCAGCGGCCCGCTTCGGCTCGCGGCGCAGCACCTTCGTGCGCAGCACCGACTCGTTCAGGCCCAGCTGGCGATCCAGCTCGGCGACCGCAGCAGGCTCGGCCTCGACCTCGAGCAGCGCGTAGATGCCCTCCGCGTGCTTGTTGATCTCGAACGCGAGGCGGCGCTTCCCCCAGATGTCGACCTTCTCGACCTTGCCACCGGAGTTCTTGATGACGTTGAGGAATGCTTCAAGGGACGGCGTCACAGTGCGCTCGTCCAGGCTGGGGTCGAGGATAACCATCAGCTCGTAATGACGCATGAGAACCACTCACCTCCTATGGACTGGTCGGCCACGGTCGGGTACCGCAGCAGGAGGTTCTCACCGCACCCCGACAGGAATGGGCCGACGGCCCTGGCCGCCGGGTGCGACCTGCAACGTTAGCAGGGCGGCGGGTCGTCACCGGCCGCGGGTGGGGCCACCCGCTCGACGGCGGTCGCGAGCGTCCGCATCGAGCACGGCGCGTTGACCCCGCACGGCCGGCACCACCCCTCGCCCGGATGGTTCGCGGCGATGCGACCGGCGATGCCCGGGTCCAGCCGAGCGATCAGCTCGGGCACCTCCCAGCTCAACCACGACTCAGCCACGGCGCAGCTCGAACGCCACGCCCGGCGTGTGGCCGGATCGGTGCGCGCCGATGCGGCGCGCACGCGCCCACAGCGCAGTGATGGTTCCTACGATGGCCACGGCAATGCCCTTCCCTGCTACGGACGGGGGTTGCTCGGGCCCCGGCGGGTCGCACCCCGCCGGGGCCCTCTTCTCGCATGCTGCTCGGATAATATCCGAATCAGTTCACGTTCCACTAGGCCATTGTGGAATTCGACGTGCTCATGAGAGACTCATGCTCTCAGTGCCGATCGAGGGGGATCCCATGAAGCTCCACTGGCTCTGCAAGTCGGAGTTGTCTCGCAAGGAGGGTCAATGCCCGGCGATGTACCTGGGTGAGAACAAGAAGGTCATGGTCGGCCAGGGCAAGCTCCTCGATGCGGAGACGGCAGCGGAGTTGCGCCACGTGGCGAGCGACGAGGGTGGCCTGGCCTTCCCGACCGAGATGATGCTGCGCGCAGCGGCACTCGTGCTCGCCGAGCACGGGCGGCCGGCCATGCTCGCCGAGGTGGAAGCCTTCCTCGCAGAGCAGGCCGGAGGGAGCGCATGACCCGCTGGATCACCAGCTCCAGCGACCCCGCCTGGGCAGCCCTGTTCACCAGCTTCACCAAGTCGGCCTTCCGTTTGGAAGGCCAGCAGATCTACGACAGTGAGAGCGAGCGAGAGGACTTCGCCAAGTTCCTGGCCGGCGAACCGATCGATCCCAGCTTCTTCGAATGGGCTCGCCCGAAGATCACCGCGCAGATCGCGGCCGGCCGTCACCAGACCACGGTTCGTGTGGTGGTGGAACCGCAGACCGACTACACGCGGTTCGAGATGGCGACGTATCCGGAGTTCGTCGCGATGGGCGAGGACATCCGGGTCATCTCGGTGCAGGCCGGTGAGTGGCCGGAGGGCGTCCCGCGGCACGACTACTGGCTCTTCGACGACCGCGACGTCTGGCGCATGCACTACCGCGAGGACTGCACCTTCGCGGGCGCCGAACTGCTGGAAGGCGAGGACGTGATCGCCCAGCACCTACAGTGGCGCGACACCGCGATCGCCCTGTCGGTCCCACTGCACGACTACCTCGCCAGTCACCCGAACTGAGGAACGTACGACGGCTTGACCACACCCACTCCTCCCGCCGGCCGATTGGCCGGCGGGCTCGGCGCCCGGCTGCGTGCGCTTCGCGAGGCAGCCGGGTATTCCGGCGTGGAGTTCGCCGCTGCGCTCGGCGCCGGTTGGCGCCAGTCGAAGATCTCCAAGATCGAGACCGGCCGGCAGGTGCCGAGCGCCGCCGAGATCGCCGCGTGGGCGGCGCTGACCGGTGCCGATGCCGAGCCGCTCGTCGCACTGCGTGCCAAGGCATCGGCTGAGTTCCGGTCGTTCAGGGAGAGTGTCGCGGCTGCCGGCGGGTCGGTCGCCCGGCAGAACGAGATCGACGCGCTCGACCGCTCCAGCACCTCCATTCGCCAGTACCAGGCCGTGCTGATCCCCGGCCATCTGCAGACCCCCTCGTACATGCGCGAGATGTGGGCGGGCGACGAGGACCCGGCCGACGACAATTCACCGGAAGCGACCGACCGACTCATCGCCGCCAGGGTCCGCCGACAGGCCATCCTCTACGAGCCCGGCCGGGAGATCGTCCACGTGGTGAGCGAGGCCGTGCTCCGCACCCGTTACGGCAAGGTCACCCGGTCGACCTTGCGCGCCCAGCTCCTGCACCTCGCCGAGATGGCGGCTCTGCCGCGCAACACGTTCGGGGTGATCCCCTTCTCTGCGCAGTTCCCCGTCGCGGCCGGCGAGTTCGTCCTCTACGACCGCGACCTCGTGGTCGTGGAGTCCGCGGCCGGCGAGGTGCACGTCACGGAGCCCGACACCGTCGCCCGCTACGCCCGCTGGTTCGACCGACTCCTCGCCGCCGCCCTCACCGGGGACGAGGCGGCGGAGTTCTGCCGGGCCGTGGCGCGCGAGCTGGAGGCCTGACAGGACCGTCGGGGTCGGTCACTACGCTGGGCACATGCTCATCGGCGCCCATGTACGGGAGGACGATCCGGTTGCCTCCGCCACCGAGCGCGGCGCCGACATCGTGCAGATGTTCCTCGCCGATCCGCAGGGCTGGAAGAAGCCGCCCACCCATCCGCAGGCCGAGGAGCTGCGGACGGGCGACGTCGCGGTGGTGGTGCACTCCCCGTACGTGGTGAACCTGGCCAGCACGAACAACCGGATCCGCATCCCGTCGCGGAAGCTGGTGGTGCAGCACGCGGAGGGGGCGGCGGAGGTCGGCGCGATCGGGCTCGTGGTGCACGGCGGGCACGTCACCGCGAAGGACGACCCGGCGGTCGGCGTCGACAACTGGCGCAAGTTCATCACCCGCCAGGAGGACGAGGGCGGGTTCGCGGTGCCGATCTTCCTGGAGAACACCGCGGGCGGCGATTTCGCGATGGCGCGCCACCTCGACGCGCTGGACCGGCTGTGGGACGCCATCGGCGGCTTCGGGGTGGGGTTCTGCCTCGACACCTGCCACGCGTTCGCCGCAGGCCACGACCTGGTCGACGTCGTCGACAAGGTCAAGGCGATCACCGGCCGGATCGACCTGGTGCACCTCAACAACTCGCGCGACGAGTTCGGGTCCGGCCAGGACCGTCACGCCAACGTCACCGACGGCACCATCCCGCCGGAGCAGCTGGTGGCGGTGTGCGCCGCGGCGGGCGCACCCGTGGTGGTGGAGACGCCGGCGGAGGGCCAGGCCGACGACGTCGCGTACTTGCGCGAGCGGCTGGGGCAGTGACCCGGGTGGACGCCGGCCCGAGCCTGGCGGGCACCGGCGAACCGGGTGTCCGCACGCCCGCGATCGCGTCCACGGGCCCGTCGGTGGGCCGCGGACGGCTGCTGCTGGCCGTCGTCGTGCTGCTCACCGGGTTCACGCTGCTGCTCGGCTACGCCAACAAGGCGCGCTGCACCGGCCCCGAGTTCGACGCCGCCGGACGCAGCCAGCCCGACTACGACCTGCGCATCGACAAGGACGTCTGCTACTCCGACATCCAGCACCTGTGGTTGGGCCGGGACATCGACAAGCACGTCTTCCCGTACGTGCACGGCTCGATCACGCCGGACGGCCAGCTGCAGGGCGGCACCGTCGAGTACCCGGTGCTCACCGGGCTGCTGATCTGGGCCGGCGCGATCTTCGCCGGCAACGATGCCGAGTACTTGCTCGGCTCGGCGCTGCTGATGGCGCCGTTCGGCCTGTTCACGGGGTGGATGCTGGGTCGGCTGGCGCGGTGGCGGGCGCTGCTGTGGGCGCTGGGTCCACCGCTGGTGCTGTACGCGTTCCACAACTGGGACCTGCCGGTGGTGGCGTGCGCGGTCGCCGCGGTCTACGCGGTGCACGGCTGGCGCACGTCCCGGCCGCTGGCCGACCGGGCGACCGTCGCCGCCGTGCTGCTCGGGCTGGGGTTCGCGTTCAAGCTCTACCCGGGTGCGTTCCTGCTGCCGCTCGCGCTGTACGTGCTGGTCACGGCGACGCCGGGCCGGCTCGACTGGCTGGCGGCGCTGCGCGTGCCGGTGGCCGGTGCGGTCACGATCGTGCTGGCGAACCTTCCGTTCGTGCTCGCCGGATACGACGGCTGGCGGGCCTCGTTCACGTTCCAGCAGCTGCGCAAGGTGGACATCACCACCAACTCGATCTGGTACTGGGGGCTGCGGCCGAAGTCCGGCCCCGACAACGTCGAGTTCCAGCACTACATGGACGTCCTGTCGCCCACGCTCGTGCTCGCCTCGTTCGCGCTGGCCGCCGCGATCGGACTGTGGCGCTGGCGGCGCACGGGCGAGTACCCGTGGATCGGCGTCAGCGGTGCGATGCTGTGCGGCTTCCTGCTGCTGCACAAGGTGCACTCGCCGCAGTACACGCTGTGGCTCCTGCCGTTCCTCGTGCTGATGGCGGTGCCGTGGCGGTGGGTCGTCGCGTACCTCGCCGTCGACCTCGTGATGGGGATCGGGATCTTCCGCTGGTACTACACGCTGAAGGTCGGCGGCACCGGCATCGACGAGGGCCTCGCCGCGCAGGCCGTCGCCGTCGGGGTGTGGGGTCGCGCCGCGCTGCTCGTGGTGCTGTTCGTGGTGTTCCTGACGGTGCCCACGCGGCTCTCGACCGAGCGCGAACTGCAGGTCGGCGCGCGGTAGACCTCGACGCGTCGCCTCAGCCCGACCGGTTGCGGCTGCGGGTCCGCAGCGACCTCCCCGAGCAGCTGCTCGACGGGACGGTCCGCCGGCCGCTCGCCCACGGTCTGTGGGAGATCGTCGCCGTCGACAGCCCGGACCTGCGCCCCGTGGGTGCGACGGCCGGCGACGGCCGCGCTTCCGTGTACGGCGACGACGTCCGGATGCTGGGCGCCTGCGCTGACCTTCTGCCCCATGGGCCGTTCGGCCTACTCCGTGCTGAGGGTTTCCCGGGATTGCGTCGGTCGTCGCACGGCTGTCAGTGTCGGACGGGGAATCCCGGGTTTCGCGGAGGGGTACGGCATGGGCACCGTGGATCGGTAGAGGTGCATCTGCGCATCCACGCGGGGTCAGCACCGCGGGGGACGATCGCCCGGCCCTTCGCGGAGGGTCTGTGGGAGGTCGTCTCGGACCGTGACGCCGGCGGGCAGGCGGCCGACGTGGACGAGCTGTTCCGCCGCGCGGTCGCCGACGCCGTGGAGGCCCCGCACCGGCGGAGCGTGGTGCAGGCCCTGGGCGTGGAGATCGTGCAGGTCCACGGTCGGCACCCCGCGATGGCCGCCCACGTCCACGTCCTGCCCCGCCACCTCGACCTCCTGTTCGACGACGGGGCGCTGGTCGGCTTCCCGCTGCCCGACCTGCTCCTGGCGGTGCCGATCACCGGGTACAACCGGCATCCGCTCGTCGGCGCGCAGGTGCTGCAGGCGCTGCTCGACGAGGCCGCCGGGATCAGCACGCAGGTCTACTGGTGGAAGCCAACGGCGCAGGAGCTCGCACCACCTGTCGGCGCTCTTCGCCGCGGGCACCGGCCGGACCTGCGACCGGTGGCCGTGACACCTCGACGGAACGGCGGCACGGACGTGGTGGCGGACGCGGATTTCCTCGAGCTGTGCCAGCGGCTCTGACCGTCACCGCCAGGCGAACACCGGCTGCTCGAAGTGCGCCACCCTGGTGTCCCGACCGTGCAGCACGACCTCGCGGAACTGGTGCAGGATCGCGCCGGTCGGGGCGTGCACGAACCGGCCGAACAGCGGGACCTGGATCACCGGCCGATCGGACTCCGGGATCGTGACGAACCGCGGCTCCACGTCCACCACGTGCAGCGGAACGCGGTGCACCTCGCCCACCTCGTCGGGGTTCGGGGTGAGCGGGCCGGGCACGCCGGCCCAGAAGACCAACGGGGTGATCAGGTAGCCGGAGCGGCTCGCGTAGTCGTCGAGCGCGCCGAGCTCGGCACTGGCGGGCAGTTCCAGGCCCAGCTCCTCCGCGAGCTCCCGGCGAGCCGCGGCGGCCGCCGTTTCGCCGGGCTCCAGCCGTCCGCCCGGCAGCGCCCACTGGCCGGCGTGCCCGCGCAGGCCGGCGGCGCGCCGGGTCAGCAGGAACGCCGGCCCGTCGGGCTCCTCGACGACGGTGATCGCCACCGCGGCCGCCCGCAGATCGGGTCGGTCGAGGCCGCGTCGCTCGAAGCGCTGCATCGCGGCGGCGATCGACTGGTGGTCCACCGCTCGATCGTGCCTCACGAGGTGCCGCTGCCGACACCCTCGCGCACACGTCGATCCTGCGCGGTATCGATCCTGGAAGGAGACGTCGGCCACTCCGGATCGTCGGCGGAGACGCCGTCGGCCCGCACCGGGTCGGTCTCCGGTCGCAGCACCGAGCGCACCACCAGCACGCACAGGAACACGACCACGGCGTCCCGCACGAGCACGGCCCCGAAGAACCACTCCGGCGGCAGGCCCTTGTACTCCGGCGTCAGGTAGTAGTACATGCGTGGCGCCCACACCAGCGCGTCCACCGTCATCCAGGCCAGCAGCAACCGCCAGCGCGGCAGCGCGAGCACTGCGAGCGGGACGAGCCACAACGAGTACTGCGGGCTCCACACCTTGTTGACGAGCAGGAACGTCGCCACGACGAGGAACGCGAGCGACGCCACCCGGGGTGGGCGCGGGGCTCGCCACGCGAGAACGGCGATGCCGACGCAGCACGCCACGAACAGCGCAGCCGTCACGGCGTTGAGCACTGCCGGGGGCTGACCGGCGGCCAGCGGCCCGTCGAAGCCACGCCATCCGGTGAACCCGCTGACGATGAAGTAGAGCGAGTCCGGGTCGGCCGGGCGGGTCTGGTTGAGCCGGAAGAACTCCCACCACCCGGTCGGCCACGCCAGCGCCACGGGCAGGTTGATCAGCACGAACGTGCTCACCGCGGCGACGATCGTGCGCACCGCCGCCGCCAGGTCCCGCCGGCGCCAGCCGACCAGCAGGATCGGCAGCAACAGGAGCAGGGGGAACGCCTTGAACGCGCCGCCGATCCCGAGCAGCACACCGGCCAGCACCGTCCGGCGCCGCGACAGCGCCAGCAGCCCGGCCGCCGCGCACGCGACCGCCGGGGCGTCGAAGTTCGTGAAGACGTGCACCAGCACCAGCGGCGACACCGCCACCAGCACCGCGTCCCACGGCCGGCCGCGCCGCAGCGACTGCACCGCCCACACCACGACCAGCCAGGCCATGGCCAGCCAGAACGCCGTGATGTCGAAGTAGAGGACCACCGGCAACGCGGTCGGCAGCACCGGCACGAGCTCGACGAGCCCGAGCCAGACATCGGTCATGCGCGCGTTCGCGTACTGGAAGAAGCCGGTGAGGACCGGGTACTCCATGTACCGCGCGACGGACGTGCCGTCGGCGGCCGTCTCGAACCACGGATCGCGGTACGGCACCCCACCGTCGTCGACGCCCTCGAGGTGGTAGAGCGGGACGGTGTCGGAGTAGCACATCGCGACGTACTGGCGGTGGTCCCGCCAGTCGAGCGTCAGCTGCCCGTCGTCGGTGCGGTACTGCTGCAGGCACGGCGACTTGCCGAGCCACGCCAGCGCGAGCGCGACCACGCCGAACAGCAGCAGCACCCGCAGGGGCGTCCAGAACACGCTGCGGCCCACCAGCGCGTGCCGCCCCAGCGGGCCGCCGACCAGCCGGCTCGCGGCGGCCGCGAGCGGCTCCGTCCAGGACGGGACCACGCGGCCGGATGCGCGCTCCGGCCCCCCGACCGGACCGGTCACCGCGTGCGAGTCGGCGGAGGGCCGGTGGCCGCGGCGGTGCTCGGTGCGCGGCGGGACTGGGCGGTCCGAGCGGTCTGGGCGGTCGCGGGGGCCGGCTGGGCGGCGAGCGCCGACGGCGCTGCCGGGGCCGGGCTGCGCGGCGTGGTGGACCCGACCGGCACCTCGGTGGCGGTGCCGCTGCCGAAGTACGCGGCGTCGTTGTTGCCGTCGCCCCCGCGCTGGTTGCCGTTGTTGTCGCCGTTGTTGCCGTTGTCCCCGTCGCCGTTGCCGTTCTCGCCGTCACCGTCGCCGTCGTACTCCGGCGGATCCCCGATCGGGGTGAACTGCGGGAACTGCTCGACGGGCTTGCCCTTCAGCGCGGCGTTCATGAACTTCTGCCAGATCGACCCGGGCAGCATGCGCCCGTAGATCGGCCGACCGGCCGAGTTCTTGATGGGTTCGGACTTGTCGGTGCCCACCCACACCGAGGTGGCGATCTGCGGGGTGTACCCGACGTACCACGCGTCGCGGTTCTGCCCCTGGACCGACTCGAGCTGCGCCGTGCCGGACTTGGATGCGACCGGCCGGTCGCCCGCCAGCGCCACACCCGAGTGACTGGCCACGTCCATCATCGACGCCGTGACGTTGCGGGCCAGGTTCTCGTCGAAGGCCGGCACGCCCTGCGGCTTGTTCGCGTCGACGTCCCTGAGCACCTGTCCATCGGAAGTGGTGACCTTCTTGACGATGAAGGGCTGGTACCGCTTCCCGTCGGCCGCGAACGTGGCGTACGCGGCCGCCATGTCGATCGGGTGCACGTCCTGGTCACCGAGCGCGATACCCAGCCGGGGCTCGTTGGCCAGGTCCGCGGGGATGCCGGCGTCGTGCGCCGCCTTGATCACGTTCCGCACCCCGACCTTGTAGGCCATGTTGTAGAAGACGGTGTTCACCGAGTTCGTCATCGCCGTCTTGACGGTGCAGTTGTCGCAGTTGACGCCCTCGGAGTTGGCCACCTCGGTGCCCGCGATCGTCTGCGGGGACGACCCGTCGAACCGCGTGCCGAGCCCGATGTTGTCCTTGGTGTCCTGCAACCCGGCGGCGAACACGAACGGCTTGTACGACGAGCCCGGCTGGCGCATGCCGACACCGGCGTAGTCGAACGAGATGTTGTCGCCGCCGTAGTAGGCGAGGATCGCACCGGACGTCGGGTCGATCGAGGTCAGCGCATAGCGCAGGTTGGCGGGTTGGCCCTTCTTGACGGTGTTGACGGCGTCGACGGCCTCCTGCTGCGCGTCGGCGTTGATGGTGGTGACGACGGTGAGGCCCTGGGTCTCGATCTGGTCCTCGGTGATGCCCATGGCCTGCAGCTCGGCCTTGGCCCGGTTGTAGATGTGGAACTTGTCGTCGCCGGGGATGCCACCGCCGGCCTTCTTCGGCTCGATGGTCGCCGGGAACTGCATCGTGGCCCGCTCCGCCGCGGGCAGCCAGTTGTTCTGCACCATCTGGTCGAGCACGAAGTTCCAGCGCCGCTGGGCGTCGGGCAGGCTCTTCGCCGGGTCCCACTTCGACGGCGACTGGATCACGCCGGCGAGCAGCGCGGCCTCGCTCACCGAGAGCTGCTGGACGGGCTTGCCGAAGTACGCCTGGGACGCCGTCTGGATGCCGGACGCGCCGCGGCCCAGGTAGATGGTGTTGAGGTAGTTCTCGAGGATCTGGTCCTTCGTCTGCTCGCGGGAGATCTTCACCGCGAGCACGATCTCCTTGTACTTGCGCCACAGGCCGCTGAACCCGGTCGCCTCGTCCTGCCCGGTGCTGACCTTGATGTACTGCTGGGTGATCGTGGAGCCACCGCCGACGCCGCCGGTGACCTGGTTGTAGACCGCGCGCAGGATGCCGGTGAAGTCGAAGCCGGGGTTGGAGTAGAAGGTGGCGTCCTCTGCCGAGAGCACCGCGTGCTTGACCTGCTCCGGCACCTGGTCGATCGTGACCTTGATGCGGTTGCCGCCACCTTCCGGGCGCACCGTGGCCACCGGGGTCTTGCCGTCGTCGAACGTGAAGACCGCCTGCTGGGCGAGGGCGGCGTCGTCGGCCGTCGGCACCTTGAAGATCATCCAGCCGATGACGAACGCGAGGAACGGGACCAGGACCATCGCGCCGAGCACGCCGAGGGTCCAGCGCAGCCAGCGCCGGCGCGGCTTGCGCCCGCCGCCGTCGCCACCGGCAGCGGCGCGGTTGCGGCGGCCGGGCGGGCCGCCGGGGCCGCCCGAGCGGGCGACGACCGTCGCGTTGGGATCGTGCCGCACGGGCGGTCGCGCGGCCCTGGCCTGCCGGGCAACTGCGGCGGCGCCCGTCTCGTCGTGGGTGAGGAGCGGCATGTCGGCGGCGCGGTAGGGAGCGTCCGGCCCGGGCTGGGCAGCGGGAGGACGGTGCCGCTGCGGCGGCTGGCGCGGACCCGGCGGTGGCGGGCCGACCCGGGGCCGGCCCTGGGCCTGCGGGCCCTGCGGACGACCGGGTCGACGAGCGGGGCCGTTCCGTGGATCGCGTTGATCACTCACCGCATGTCCTCGTCACAATCTCGTCATTCGGCGACGGTCCGCCGCGAGGCGGAACGTCGGGGCTTGCCGGGGGGAGCTCCGGAGCCCGTCACGTACGACAGCACCAGATGGTTCCAGCTGCAGGTGCGGCACACCTCGACCAGGTACACGGAGAACTCGCCGTAGTGGTTCGCCAGCTCGTCGATCTCGGCGGGCTTGCGGGCCGATCCGGCCGCGTGCTTCAGCTCCTCGCCGAAGATCCACGAGACCAGTGCGAGCTTCTCCTTGCGGCAGACCGGGCAGGTCTGGTCGCTCTCCTCGCCGTGGAAGCGCGCCGCACGCAGCAGGTAGGGGCTGGCGTCGCAGACCTCCGCCGTACCTACCTTGCCGGAGTGGACGTCGGCGAGCAGCGCGCGGCGCTGCAACGCGTAGTCGACCACCTGTCGCTGGGTGCGCACCCGGCCAGGGTACGCGGCGGAGACGCCCGATCGGCCGCACCGTCCCACGCGCAGGTGATCTGCGGTGCCACGGGAAGCGACGAACGGTCGCGCCGGTCGAAGACGTGACGCCGATCTCGCAGCGCGGTGCGAACCCGCTGCGTCGCTACTGTTACGGACGGTTCTCGGCTGGACGACAGGAGTGCGACATGGGTCCCGAACCGGGCAGTTCGACGGTGCGTGTGGCGATCGTCGGAGTCGGCAACTGCGCCGCGTCGCTGGTCCAGGGCGTGCACTACTACGCGGACGCGGACCCCGCCACGCGCGTGCCCGGCCTGATGCACGTCGACTTCGGTGGCTACCACGTGCGCGACGTGCAGTTCGTCGCGGCGTTCGACGTCGACGCGAAGAAGGTCGGCACCGACCTGTCCGAGGCGATCGTCGCCAGCGAGAACAACACGATCCGCATCGCCGACGTGCCGCCGCTGGGCGTGCCGGTGCAGCGCGGCCACACGCTCGACGGGCTGGGCCGCTTCTACCGGGAGACGATCGAGGAGTCCGACGAGGACCCCGTCGACGTCGCGCAGGTGCTGCGCGACACCCGCGCCGACGTGCTCGTGTCCTACCTGCCGGTGGGCAGCGAGTCCGCCGACCGCTTCTACGCGCAGTGCGCGATCGACGCCGGCGTGGCGTTCGTCAACGCGCTGCCGGTGTTCATCGCCTCCGACCCCGTCTGGGCGGACAAGTTCCGGGCGGCCGGGGTGCCGATCGTCGGCGACGACATCAAGAGCCAGGTGGGCGCCACGATCACCCACCGCGTGCTGGCCAGGCTCTTCGAGGACCGCGGGGTGCAGCTGGACCGCACGATGCAGCTCAACGTGGGCGGGAACATGGACTTCCTGAACATGAAGGAGCTGGAGCGGCTGGAGTCGAAGAAGGTCTCCAAGACGCAGTCGGTGACCAGCCAGGTCGACCGCGACCTCGGCAAGGAGAACGTGCACATCGGCCCGTCGGACTACGTCGCGTGGCTCGACGACCGCAAGTGGGCCTACGTGCGGCTGGAGGGACGCGCGTTCGGCGACGTGCCGCTGAACCTCGAGTACAAGCTCGAGGTGTGGGACTCGCCCAACTCCGCGGGCATCATCATCGACGCCGTCCGCGCCGCGAAGATCGCGAAGGACCGGGGGATCGGCGGCCCGCTGCTGTCCGCGTCGAGCTACTTCATGAAGTCGCCGCCCGAGCAGTACAGCGACGACGTCGCGCGCGCAGCCGTCGAGGAGTTCATCCGCGGCGTACGTGAGCGCTGAAGTACTTCCACTTCGACAACCTTTTCAGGAACTCGCCCCGGGAACGGTCACGGCCGGATTTCACTCGTCAGGACCAATCACAAGCGGGTAACTGCGCGATTTGTCGGTGCAGGTCACAGCGTTGGCGCACGATCTTGGTCTGCGTCACACAATAGTTGGTACGTTCGGAGCAATTGACCATGTGATGACGGTCACATGCGAGTGGTTGCTTTTCTGAGAGTTCCGTCATACGAATCTCGTTTATCGGTTCGTAATGTTCCCGCTCGGCCTCGTGGAGCCGGCGCTCATCCGGAGCGACGGACACGAGGTCACCGCCCGGACAGGCGTGCCGGGGTGCGGACCGGCTCTCGCAGCGACCCCGCACGTCCTCCCCGCACGCCGTCGGCGTCCCTCCCCCGAGGACGCGAGCCGGCCGTCCGGCGGTGCGAACCCGAGGAACACCCCGTGCCCCAGCACAACCCCGGCCCGGCTCCCCGCCGGTCGCTCGGCCTCGCCGTCGCCACCACGACCGCGGCCGCTCTCACCGCTCTGCTGCCGGCGACCCCGGCCGCCGCCGCCCCCCAGCGGCCCGTGCCCGTCGTCCCCGTCAGCGAGCCCGTCGCCGTCGAGGTCGCGCCCATCGCGCTCCCCGACCCGGCCGCGCTGACCCGCTCGATCGCCGACATCAACAGCCGCGTCGAAGCCGCTCGCGTCGCCGCCCGCAACGCCGGCGCCATGTCCAGCGCCATGAGCAAGCTCGGCAAGCCCTACGTCTACGGCGCCACCGGACCCAACGCGTTCGACTGCTCCGGTCTGGTCGGCTGGGCCTACAAGCAGGTCGGCGTCTCCCTTCCGCGCACGAGCTCGGCCCAGTCGCGCGTCGGCACCCCCGTCGCCAAGTCCGACCTGCGGCCCGGTGACCTGGTGTTCTTCTACAGCCCGGTCAGCCACGTCGCGATCTACATCGGCGGCGGCAAGGTCGTGCACGCGAGCACCAGCGGCCAGCCCGTGAAGATCTCCGCCCTGAACACGATGCCGTTCAACTCGGCCCGTCGAGTCTGAGCGCCGACGGCGTTGCCCGAAGGGCCCCCGCCGGAGGAGCCCGGCCTGAACGGTCTGACGCTCCCGGCACGGACAGTCACGGAGGGCGCTTCGGTAGGGTCGCCGACCGTGACCGGACCTGCGCCTGACCTGCGCCCCCTCGCCCTCGTCACGGGCGCGTCGCGGGGGATCGGCGCCGCCGTGGCGCGCGTGCTGGCCCCCGGGTACGACGTGCTGCTCGGCGGCCGGGACACCGCGGCACTCGCCGGGCTCGCCGCCGAGCTTCCCGGCGCTCGGCCGTGGCCCGTCGACCTCACGAACCTCGACGAGGTCGCCGAGGCCGTCGGCGGTATCGACAGCCTCGACGTGCTCGTGCACTCGGCCGGCATCGGCGAACTGGGCACCGTCGCAGAGACACCGGCCCGCACCTGGCGGCGCCAGTTCGACATCAACGTCGTCGCCGTCGCCGAGCTGACCCGGCTGCTGCTGCCGGCGCTGCGCGCGGCCGGCGGGCGGGTCGTGCTGCTCAACTCCGGCGCAGGCCTCGTCGCCCGGCCCGGGTGGGCGTCGTACGCGGCCAGCAAGTTCGCCCTGAAGGCGTTCGCCGACGCGCTGCGCGCCGAGGAGATCGGCAACGGCGTGCGCGTCACGTCGCTGCACGTCGGGCGCACGGACACCGAGATGCAGCGGCACGTCGTCGCCCAGGAGGGCGGCACGTACGAGCCCGATCGCTACCTGCGGCCGGAGTCGGTGGCCGGCGCGGTCATGGTGGCCGTGACGGCGCCCGACGACGCCGCCCTCACCGATCTCAGCCTCCGCCCGTACTGACGACGGGTTGGAGGCTGCGCAGCGTCGCACCTCCTGACGCCTGCTTGAACAGGTACTCCGCCCGCGGGTAGGACAGCCGACCGCGGCCGGTCTCGGGGCACAGATCCGCAGCCGGACGGGGCCGCCCCGGCCCCGGTCGACGATCGGCGAGGAAGACCGGACCGCGCCGCCGGTCACCCACCAGCCGCGCCAGCAGCGCGGACGTCGCGGCGTCCCACCTGAGATCCCCTGCACGGTGCGCGACGAGGTCCAGCTGATCGACGTCGAGGGCCAGCACGGCCGTCGCCGGGGCACCGCTCACGTGCACCAGCCGCCACAGGACGCGCTCGCGCAGCGCTGCGCCGCCGACGAGCTCCCCCACCCGCGTGGACGGAAGCGCGCTGGTGCTGCGGCGCGGCACCGGCCGGCGTTCCAGCATGGTGTCGAGCGGGCCGGTGCCGGCCCAAGCGGCGAACGCCCGCACCGCGGCCCGGTGCCGGTTCCAGGTGGCCGCCGCAACCCCCGACCAGGCAGCGACGAGCACCCGCGCCACCGCCTCAGCGGTGAGGTCGGCGACAGGGAGGTCCGCACCGAGGTCGCGCCGGATGCGGTGCCAGGTCTGGGCGTACGACCGAGCCGTCGACGGCCGGCACCGTTCGAGGAACGCCGTCACGGCTGCGTCCAGCGATGGCCCGGAGCGCGGGTCAGGTCCCAGCGCGGTGGCCCGATCGAGCCACACCGCGCATTCCGGGCCACTTTCGGTGAGGTCGGCCGCTCGACGGAACTCGGCCCGGGCCTCGGCCGTCCGCCCGGCTCTGGCCAGCAGCTCACCGCGCGTCCCCGGCAGGAGCGCGTAGCGCGCCAGCGCCGGCTCGGCCCGGAGCGGTTCGATGAGCCGCAGGCCCGCCTCCGGGCCGTCGACCATGCTGACGGCCACGGCGCGGTTCAACGCGACGACGGGTGAGGGCACGATCCGCAGCAGCAGCTCGTACAACCCGACGATCTGCGGCCAGTCGGTGTCGGCGGCCGTCGGGGCGCCCGCGTGGCAGGCGGCGATCGCTGCCTGCAGCACGTACGGGCCCGGCGGGCCACCGGCTGCCCGGGCGCGCAGCAGCGCGGCGAACCCGGCGCGGATGCGGGATGCGTCCCAGCGGGTGCGGTCCTGGTCCTGGAGCAGCACCGGGACGCCCGCAGCGTCGACGCGGGCGGACTGCCGGCTGTGCTGCAGCTGCATCAGCGCGAGCAGGCCGTGCACCTCGGCCGCGTCGGGTGCGAGCTCGGCGAGCATGCCGGCCAGGCGGATCGCCTCGTCGCACAGCGCGGGCCGCAGCCAGTCGTCGCCACCCGTGGCCGCGTAGCCCTCGTTGAAGACGAGGTAGAGCACGTCCGTCACGGACGCGAGCCGCGCTGCCCGCTCCGCGCCGGACGGCACCTCGAACGGCACCTGCGCGGCCGCCAGCGCACGCTTCGCCCGGGCGATCCGCTGCGCCACGGTCTGCTCGCTCACGAGGAACGCGCGGGCGATCTCGTCGGTCCGCAGGCCGGCGACGACGCGCAGGGTGAGCGCGATCCGCGCCTCCCGGGTGAGGACGGGATGGCAGGAGACGACCATGAGGCGCAGCACGTCGTCGGCCACCTCGTCGGGGTCGGGTGGCTCCGGCTCCGGGTCGTCGGACGGCCGGTGGGCGAGCTCGGCGTAGCCGGCGTCGGCGCGGGACCGCCGGCGCAGCATGTCCACCGCACGCCGGCGCGCAACCGTGGTGAGCCAGGCCGCCGGGTTGTCCGGCACGCCGGCCGTCGGCCACTGCTCCAGCGCCGCGACCAGCGCGTCCTGGGCCAGCTCCTCGGCAAGGCCGACGTCGCCGGCCAGCAGGCGGGCGAGCCCGGCGACGATGCGCGCGGACTCCTCCCGCCAGATCCGGCCGACGACGTCGGTGGTCATGCGGGGCCGAAGACCTGGTACATCGTCGACTCACCGCCGCCGAGGATCGCGTGGAAGCGCCGGGTCAGCGCCACGGCCTCCTCCCGCGACGGCAGGTCGACCAGCGCGAAGCTGACGATCGTCTCCTTGGTCTCCGTGAACGGCCCGTCGGTGACGGTGAACTCGTCGCCCTTCGTGGTGAGGCGCGAGCCGGCGTCCAGCCCGCCGGTCGCGATCAGCACGCCGGCCTGGCTGAGCTCGGCGACGAACTCGCCCATCGCCGTGTACATGTCGGCGTCCATCTCCTGGCCGTCGTCCGTCATGGTCAACAGGAACTGCACTTCGTCCTCCTCGGTCGGGATGTCGGGACGCCAGTGCGTCGCGCCGATTATGTGACAGGGAACGTCGGGAGCGCAGACGACGTAGGGGCAGAACCGCAGATCAACCACGAGAGGAACCGGTCATGACCGTCACGGCCAGCCCCACCATCCCCACCACGCACGACGCCCGTACCCGCACGCTGCTCGGCGGCCTCGTCGCCGGCGTCGCGGTCTTCGCCGTGGTCTCCTTCGCCCAGGTGTTCACCCGCGCCGGCTTCGACCTCACCCGCTTCCCGCTCAGCTCGCTGTCCAACGGCGATCTCGGCTGGATCCAGATCACGAACTTCCTGGTCACCGGCACGTTGATCATCATCGGGGCGATCGGGCTGCGCCGTGCGTTCCGCGGCACCCCAGGAGGCACATGGGCACCCCGGCTGATGCTGGTCAACGGGATCGGGATGTTCCTCGCCGGCCCGTTCGTCCTGCAGGGCGGAGGCGGGTTCCCGGTCGGCGACCCCGGCGTGCCCGGCATGACCGTGGGCACCATCGGGCACATCTTCGCCGGCTCGTTCGCGTTCTTCGCACTCATCGCCGCCTGCTACGTGACGGGCCGCCACTACGCCCGCGCCGGCGAGCGCGGCATGGCGCTGGGCTCGCGGATCTGCGGCACCGTCTTCCTGGTCGGCGATCTCTACTCGCTGTCGGGCGGGTACGCCGGATCGCTCGTGCTCGCCGTCACCGCACTCACCGCCATGACGTGGATGGCGGTCGTGGCGGTGGTCGAGCGACGCCGCTGAGCGTGCTAGGGCCGCTCGTACGGCCGCGGGGCCTGGCCCGCCTGGAGCGGCCTGCGCATCCGCTCCAGGACGGCCCGCAGCGGCGGCCACACCGCGCGACCCCTGCGCGTGACGGCGTACGCCCGCAGCACGACGCCCGGGTCGACGATCGGCAGGAACGTCACGCCAGGGTGCGTCGAGCGGTTCGCCGGCAGCAGCCCGACGCCCCGGCCGGTCGCGATCAGGTCCTCCACCAGGTCGAGGCTGTCGATGGCGTGCCAGATCTGCGGGGTGAACCCGGCCAGCGACGCCAGCGTGCGGAGGGCGTCCTCGTCGGCAGTGTTGCGCGAGTTCACGATCCACCGCTGATCCGCCCAGTCGGCGAGGTTCGCCGGACCCGCCGGCGCGCCGGCCGGGACACCCAGCCCCCACGGCGTCGACCAGAGGGGCACGGTCTCCAGCACGCGGGCGGGGGAGGCTGGTGCCAGGTCGTAGTCGTAGGTGAGGGCGAGGTCGAGCTCGTCGTCGACGAGCAGCGCGAAGGCTTCCAGCGGCTCGTACTCGCTGATCACGACCTCGACGCCGGGGTGGGCGGCGGCGAGGTCTGCCAGCACCGGCAGCAGCGACGTGCGGATGCCGGTCGCGAAGCCGCCCACCCGGACCGTGCCGACGGGTTCGGCGTCGGGATCGAGGTCGAGCCGGGCGGCGTCGACGGCGGCGAGGATCGTGACGGCGTGCTCGGCGAGCCTGCGCCCGGCCGGGGTGAGGCGCACGCGGCGCCCGTCGGGCTCGATCAGCCGCGCGCCCGCTTCCCTGGCCAGCGCCGCGATCTGCTGCGAGACGGTGGACGTGGGCAGCCGGTGCGTGTCGGCGACGGCGCGCATCGAGCCGAGGCGGGACAGCTCCAGCAGCAGTTCCAGGCGGCGGATGTCCACAGCACATTGTCCGTGAATCGTGAACGGTATGTCCAGGAACGCGACGTGGACGTGGACGATCCGGCCACGTTGACTGGTGGCATGAAGAATGGGAGCGCCCGCGTCGGCGCCGGCATGGCGATGGTCTCGATGCTGTGCGTGCAGCTCGGCCTGGCTGTCGCGGTGACGCTGATCGACCGGATCGGCATCGAGGGCGCGGCCTGGCTGCGCCTGGCCTGGGCCGGCGTGCTCCTCCTCGTCCTGGTGCGGCCGCACCCTGCCGCGTTCTCCCGTGCGACGTTCACCGCGTGCGTGCTGCTCGGCGTCGTCACCGCCGCCGTCACGCTCCTGTTCATGGCTGCGGTCGCCCGCATCCCCCTCGGCACGGCGAGCGCTCTGGAGTTCCTGGGCCCGCTCGGCGTTGCCGTCGCTACCGGCCGCGGCCACCGGCGGTACGTCTGGCCCGCGCTGGCCGCCGCCGGCGTCGTCCTGCTCACCGAACCGTGGGTGGGCGCCGTCGACCCGGTCGGCGTGCTGTTCGCGCTGGCCGCCGCGGCGTGCTGGGCCGGATACATCCTGCTCACCCGCCGCGTGGGGGATGCGGTCGCCGGCATCAACGGGCTCGCCGTGTCGATGGCGGTCGCCGGCATCGTCGCGACGATCGTCGTCGGCCCGGCCGTGCTGTCCCGGGTCACCCCGGAGCTGCTCCTCATCGGGTTGGGGCTGGCCGTGCTGCTTCCCGTCGTCCCGTTCACGCTGGAACTGCTCGCGCTGCGCCGGCTCACGACGGCCGCGTTCGGCACGCTGATGAGTCTGGAACCGGCGTTCGCCCTGCTCGTCGGGCTCGCGGTGCTGCACCAGGTGCCCGGACCGGCGGCCGCGCTCGGCATCTGCCTGGTCGTCACCGCCGGCATCGGCGCCACCCGCGGCGGCGCCCGCACGCCGGAGCCCGTGCCCGTCGAGGTCGGCCGGTAGACCTGACCCCACCAGCACAATGGTCGCCGACGTCGATGTGCCGGCCGGCGCACGCCGGTTGGCTGGCCCGGTGTCGAACAACACCAAGGGGATACTGACGTTCCTCGCCATCGCGTTCGGGTTCGCCTGGGCCGGCATGCTCGGGGGGCACTTCTGGCTCGGCCTGTCGATGGTGAACCCGCTCGCGCAGCTGCCCTGGGCGTTCACGCCGGCGATTGCCGCGATCGTCGTCCGCAAGTGGGTGACCAAGGAGGGGTTCGCCGACGCCGGGATGCGGCTGCGGCTGCGCGGCAACCTGCGCTGGTACCTCCTGGCCTGGCTCGGCCCGCTCGGACTCGTGGCCGTCGCCCTCGGCATCGCGGTCGCCACCGGGCTGTGGGGCTTCGACGTCGCGCAGCTCGACCACGTCGTCGCCGGCATGCCCGGTTGGGCCTACCTCGTGGTCCTCATGCTGGTCGTGCCGCTGCTCGCGCCCGCGTTCTGGGGCGAGGACTTCGGCTGGAACAGCTACCTGCGACCGCGACTGTTCCCCGGCCGTCCGATGCTGTCGGTGATCGCGTCCGGGCTGATCTGGGCGGTGTGGCACTACCCGCTGGCCTTCGTCGGCTACATCGAGTTCGACGACGTCGCGCTCGGGCTGCTGCTGTGGACGGTGTCGTTCCAGTTCCAGGAGGTCCTGCTGGCGTGGCTGCGCACGCGCAGCGGCAGCATCTGGCCGACGTGCATCGCGCACTCCGGCAACAACATGGTGCTCTCGCTGATCACCGGGCTGCTGCTGCAGGACAGCGGCGGGCTCGACACCATGACCGTCATGGCCATCACCACCGTGGCGACCGCGCTCGCCGCGCTACCGGTGATCCTCGGCGGCGGGTTCCGGCGGAAGGCCATCGTCGAGCCCGCGGGTCAGAGCGCCCGTTCGTACTCCACCTGAACCAGCGGCCGCCCGTCGCCGAAGTCGTGGTCGCGGAACGCGCCGGTCTCGACGAACCCGGACTTCGCGTAGAACCTCCGCGACTGCGGGGTGTCGCGCATCGTCCACAGGTGCACCCGGTCGTACCCGCCCGCGCGGACGACCGCCAGCGTCTCCGCCATCAGCGCGGCCGCCACGCCGCTGCCCCACCCGTCGGGATGGCCGTAGAAGCCGTACAGCTCGGCGATCCCGGCCCGGGACGGCGACGGCCCGGCCCAGGAGAACGCCAGGGGCCGCCCGCCGACCGTGCCGAGCAGGACGCCGCCGGCGCGTAGCCGGTCGGTCCACCGGATGCGGCGGTCGGCGATCTGCCCGGCGGCGAAGTCCGGCTCGAAGAACGGCGCGTAGGCGACCGACCACGACTCGGCGTGGATCTCGCCGACGACCGCCGAGTCGGCGACGCCGGCCGGGCGGACCGCGATCGTCATCCGACGACGTTGACCAGCCGGCCCGGTACCACGATGACCTTCTTCGGCGTGCGTCCCGCCAGCAGCTCGACGACCTTCGCGTCGGCCAGCGCCGCCGCCTCCACCACGTCGGCGGGGGCGTCGGCCGGCACGGTGACGCGGGCGCGCACCTTGCCGTTGACCTGGATCGGGTACTCGACGCTGTCGACGGTCAGCCAGCGCTCGTCCGCCTCGGGGAACGGGCCGTGCGCCAGCGACTCCGTGTGCCCCAGCAGCGACCACAGCTCCTCGGCGATGTGCGGCGTCAGCGGCGCCATCATCAGCACCAGCGGCTCCGCCGCCGCCCGGGGCACCCCGACCCCGGCGTACGCCTTGGTCAGGTGGTTGTTGAACTCGATCAGCTTGGCCGCCGCGGTGTTGTAGCGCAGCGCCGCGAAGTCCTCGCGGACCCCGGCGATGGTGCGGTGCAGCGCGCGCAGCGTCTCGTCGTCCGGCACGGCGTCGGTGACCCGGGCGGCCCCCGTCCGCTCGTCGACGACGTTGCGCCATACCCGCTGCAGGAACCGCTGCGACCCGACGACGTCCTGGGTGGACCACGGCCGCGACGCATCCAGCGGACCGGTGGACATCTCGTACAGGCGGAACGTGTCGGCGCCGTAGCGCTCGCACATCTCGTCGGGCGTCACCACGTTGTTCAGCGACTTGCCCATCTTCCCGTACTCGCGGTTGACGGGCTGCCCGTTCCACGTGAAACCACCGCCGGGCGCCTCGACGACCTCCTCCGCCGGCACGTAGAAGCCGCGGGCGTCGGTGTAGGCGTACGCCTGGATGTAGCCCTGGTTGAACAGCCGCCGGAACGGCTCCTCGGCGCTGACCTCACCCAGGTCGAACAGCACCTTCTGCCACATCCGCGAGTACAGCAGGTGCAGCACGGCGTGCTCGACACCGCCGACGTACAGGTCGACGCCGCCGGGGTCGCCGGCCCGCGCCGGGTCGGGGCCCATCCAGTACTTCTCGACCTCGGGGTCGACGAACCGCTCCGAGTTCTGCGGGTCCAGGTAGCGCAGGTAGTACCAGCACGAGCCCGCCCACTGCGGCATCGTGTTCGTCTCGCGCCAGTGCGTGTCGTCGACGTGCATCCACTCGGTCGCCCGCGACAGCGGGGCCACCGGGTCGGAGTCGGCGTCCTCGGGGTCGAACGTCTTCGGCGAGTAGTCGGCGATCTCCGGCAGCTCGACGGGCAGCTGGCTCTCGGGCACGGCGGACGGCCCGTCCTCGTCCCAGACGATCGGGAACGGCTCGCCCCAGTACCGCTGCCGGGAGAACAGCCAGTCCCGCAGCTTGTACTGCACGACCGACTCGCCGGAGCCCTGCTCGGTCAGCCAGTCGATGATCGCGCGCTTCGCCTCGGCCACATCCAGCCCGTTCAGGCTCACGCCGTCGTTGGCCGAGTTGATCGCGGGCCCGTCGCCGGTGAACGCCTCGCCGTCCCAGCCGTCACCCGGGTCGACGGTGCGCACGATCGGCAGCCCGAACGCCTTCGCGAAGTCCCAGTCGCGCTGGTCCTGCGCCGGCACGGCCATGATCGCGCCGGTGCCGTAGCCCATCAGCACGTAGTCGGCGACGAAGACCGGGATCTGCTGCCCGTTGACCGGGTTGATCGCGTACGCGCCGGTGAAGACGCCGGTCTTGTCCTTGTTCTCCTGCCGGTCCAGGTCCGACTTGCGGGCCGCGGCGGCGCGGTAGTCCTCGACGGCCAGCGCGGGCGTCGCCGCCCCGCCCGTCCAGCGCTCGTCGGTGCCTTCCGGCCACTGCAGCGGGGTCAGCGACGCCACCAGCGGGTGCTCCGGCGCCAGCACCATGTACGTGGCGCCGAACAGCGTGTCGGGGCGGGTCGTGAAGACCTCGATCTCGGCCGGCGCACCAGTGCCCGTCGTGGTGGGGAAGCGCACCTGCGCACCCTCGGAGCGGCCGATCCAGTTGCGCTGCATCGCCTTGACCGACTCCGGCCAGTCCAGCCGGTCCAGGTCGTCGATCAGCCGGTCCGCGTAGGCGGTGATGCGGATCATCCACTGCTTCAGGTTGCGGCGGAACACGGGGAAGTTGCCGCGCTCGCTGCGCCCGTCGGCGGTGACCTCCTCGTTGGCCAGCACCGTGCCCAGCCCGGGGCACCAGTTCACCGGCGACTGGGAGATGTAGGCCAGCCGGTGGGAGTCGATCACCTCGCGCTGCTCGGCCGAGGTCAGCTCGCACCAGCCGCGCCCGTCCGGCGTGCGGCGCTTGTCCTGGGCGTACTCCGCCACCAGCTCCGCGATGGGCCGCGCCTTGTTCTGCTTCTCGTCGTACCAGGACTCGAAGATCTTCAGGAAGATCCACTGCGTCCAGCGGTAGAACTCGACGTCGGTGGTGGACACCGAGCGCCGCGGGTCGTGCGCCAGGCCCAGCTGGCGCAGCTGCGCCTTGTACCGCTGGATGTTGTCCTCGGTGGACTTGCGGGGGTGCTCCCCGGTCTGCACCGCGTACTGCTCCGCCGGCAGCCCGAACGCGTCGAAGCCCATCGCGTGCAGCACGTTGCGGCCGGTCATCCGCAGGTAGCGGCCCAGCACGTCGGTGCCGATGAAGCCCAGCGGATGCCCGACGTGCAGCCCCTTGCCCGACGGGTAGGGGAACATGTCCAGCAGGTAGACCTTGTCGCCCTGCGCGGCCTCCGGGTCGGCCCACGGCCCGGACGGGTTCGGTGCGAAGAAGGTGCCGCGCTCCTCCCAGCGGTCCTGCCAGCGGCGCTCGATCGCGGCGGCCAGCGCGGCGCTGTACCGGAAGGGCAGGGCGTCGGGATCCCCCGACGAGCCCGCCTGGGCGCCGGCAGTGGTCGTGTCCGTACTCATGTCCCGCTCCTGGGGAGATCGTCTGTCGGCCCGAAAACCAGAAGACCCCTCCTGCTCATGGGCATGAGGGGTCGGCCGCGCCGGCGCTGAAACGTGTCTGCGTTACCTCGGCGCGGCCTGCGTAAGAAGTCGCGAGGACTCACGGGCCACGCGACCAGGGTAACGCTGCTGGCCGCAGCCGCGCGATCGGGTTCGCCTACGCTGGACGGGTGCCCGCGTTCCTCGGCCCGATCCTCGGCGGCCTCCTGCTGCTGGCCGGCCTGCTGCTGCTGACCATCGCCGCGCTCGGCGCCCGGGGCTCGCTGCCGCGCAACCGCGTCGCCGGGATCAAGACCGCGGCGACGCTGGCGTCCGACGCGGCGTTCACCACGGCGCACAAGGCGGCCGCGGTGCCGCTGGCCGCGGCCGGTGCCGTCGCCGCCGTCCCCGGGATCGTGCTGCTCACCGGGCCGAGCGCCGGGCTGGCGTGGACGCTCGTCGCGGTCGGCGTGCTCGGGTTGCTGGTGTTCGCCGGCCTCGCCGGCACCGTGGGTGACCGGGCTGCGGCCGCCGTCGCGCCGGCACCGATGCCGTCCTGCGCGGGCGCGTGCGCAGGCTGCGACCTCGTCGCCGGCTGCCGCGACGCCGCGGTGGGCCAGAGCTAACCGGCGCGCAGCCACTTCCGGCGAGGAGCCGGCGGCAGCTCGACGAGGTCCACGCCCAGGTCGGTCCGGATCCGCGACCGCAGCCGGCGCTGCGCCGCTGCGAGCAGCGGTCGCTCGGCGTGCCCGTCGAGCAGGAGGCGGATGCCCGGCCGCGCGGTGTCGAGCTCGCGCAGCTGCGCGGCCAGCGCGTCGGCCGGATCGGGCGGGTCGCGCTCCAGCACGTCGTCGGCGCGGGCGAGCACCGCCGTGCTCCACAGCGCGTGCACGGCGAGCAGCAGCGTGTCCAGGTCACCGAGGGTCTCCGCGACCGGGTGGCGGTGCACGGCGTCCGCGTCACCGGTGGCGGCGACGTCGGCGAGCACGGCGGCGATGAGGCGTTGCCGCTGGTTGGCCGCAGCCCAACTGGCAGACGTCATGATTGTCTCCTTCATCGTGTAGCTGACATACGCAGTGTATGTGATCTCGAGTGTGCCGTACGCTGCGGCTCGTGTCGAGCCCCAAGAGCAGGCGGGAGCTGTACTCGGAGGCGACCCGTGCCGCGCTCCTGGAGACGGCCACGCGGATGTTCGCCGCCGACGGGTTCACGAAGACCTCGCTCGACGACATCGCCACCGCCACCCAGGTCACCCGCGGCGCCGTCTACCACCACTTCGCCAACAAGACCGCACTGTTCGTCGCGGTGATCGAGGCGCAGGAACAGGTCGTCGTCGACCGCGCCGTCGCCGACGCACTCGCCGCCGACGGCGAGTGGGCGGCCGCCATGGCCGCGCTCGACGCCTACCTCGACAGCTGCTGCGACCCCGTCTACGGGCGGCTGTGCTGGATCGAGGCGCCCATCGCGCTCGGCTACTCGGAGTGGCTGGAGTGGGAGGCCGACCACACGCTCGGCCTCGTCGAGAAGTTCGTGGTCAGCCTGATCGACGCCGGGGTGATCGGCCCGACCCCGGTCGGGATCGGATCGCGCATGGTGTTCCACCTCATGGGCGGGGCCGGCAGTGCCATCGCGGGCGCCCCGGAGGACAGCCGCACCCAGGTCCGCCAGGAGTGCGGGCTCGTGATCAAGGCGATGGTCAGCGGCCTGCGGATCGACCGCTCCTAGGAGCTGTCCACCGCGCCCGCGGCGTCCGCGCCGGCGCGGGCGATCCGCACCAGGAAGTCGTGCACGATCTCCAGCTCGGCCGGGGAGTAGTCCGCGCAGATCGCCGCGATGGACCGCGACATGGGCCCGTACCGCCGGGCGATCTCGGCGCTGCGCGCCTTCTCGGCGGCCACGCGGATCCGCCTGCGGTCCGCCGGGTCGGGTTCGCGGCGCACCCAGCCGCCCTGCTCCAGCCGGTCCAGGACGCCAGTGAGGGTGGCCGGGTGGATGTGCAGGCGTTCGGCCAGGTCCTTCGGCGAGTGCGGGCCTTCACGGCCGATGAGGTCGAGCACGGCGAGGTCGCCGGGGCGCAGGTCGAGCCGGCTCCCGACGGCCAGGGTGACCCTGGCCAGCTGGTTGTTCAGCTCGCGCAGGTCGTCGGTGATGCGCTGCACCGCACCGACATTTCTTACGGTGGCCATATTGTACGAACTCCATATAGTATGGCGGCTGAACTCAGCGAGTGTCCCACGCGAGGAGGATCCCGTGCTGAAGGTCGATGCGCCGCAACTCGCCCGCTTCGTCAACCCCGTCGTCAAACGGCTGTTGCGGATCGGCATGCCGCTCGGCGGCACCACCCTGCTCACCGTGCGCGGCCGGCGGTCCGGCGTGCCTCGGCAGACCGCCGTGACGCTGACGCCCGAGGACGACGGGTGGATCCTGATCTCGCCGTACGGAGAGGCGGACTGGGTGAAGAACCTCCGCGCGGCCGGCACCGCGACGGTGACCCGGCGCCGCCGGGACATCCCCGTCACGGCCACCGAGCTGCCCCCGGACGAAGCAGCGCCGCGCCTGCGGCAGATCTACGCGACGATGCCGGCGAGCGCCCGCAGGATGATGGTGGAGTACTTCCACCACCTCGAGCCCGACGCCCCGCTGGACCGGTGGCTCGACGAGGTCCGCTTCCACCCGGTCTTCCGCCTCCGGCCGGCCTGACCCGAGGTCAGTTCCGCCGCACGTCCACCGGGTAGGTGGCCAGCAGCGCGAGCGGCATCCCCTGCCGGCGCAGGACGTGCTCCCACAGCCCGGTCTCGTGCCCGGCCAGCACGTCGTCGGGCAGGGCCGGCACGACGATCCAGTCGCCGCGGGAGATCTCGCCGGCGAGCTGCCCCGCGTCCCAGCCTGCGTACCCGGCGAACACCCGCAGGCCGCGCAGCCGCTGCTCCAGCGCGCGCGGATCCGAGTCCAGGTCGACGAGCGCGACGGGGCCGCGCACCGGCATCAGCCCGCGCACCGCCGAGGGATCCTGCCCCGTGCGCAGCGCCGCGAGGCACAGCGCCGTCTCGCCCTCCACCGGCCCGCCGACGAACACGGCGTGCGGGCGCGAGGCGAGCGGCGCCCACGACGGCAGCACGTCGCGGACCTGCACCTCGCTGGGCCGGTTGAGCACCACGCCCAGGCTTCCGCGGGCGCGGTGCTCGATCATGTACACGACCGTCCGGCGGAAGTTCGGGTCGTTCAACCCGGGGGCGGCGACGAGGAGGCTCCCCGGTGCCACGTCGAGACCATCACCGGATCGGGCGTCCACCACGGTGCCATCGTCGCACTCGCCGGAGCGCGTAGCCTTGCCCACCGTGCCCACGTCGTCCGCCACGCCCCAGGAGCAGGGCGTGACCGGGGATCCGAGCACCTCACCCGAACGGTTGGGCGTGCTCCGCCTGCTGCGTACCCGCGGCTACCGGCGGCTGCTCGCCGTGCGCTTCGCGACCCAGTGGGGTGACGGCCTGTTCCAGGCCGCGCTGGCGTCGTCGGTGCTGTTCAACCCGCAGCGGCAGGCCGACCCGCTCGCGGTCGCGGCCGGCCTCGCGGTGCTGCTGCTGCCGTACTCGCTCGTGAGCCCGTTCGCCGGAGCGCTGCTGGACCGCTGGGACCGCCGGCTCGTGCTCACCGTGGCCAACCTCGCGAAGGCGGTGCTGATCCCGCTCGTGGCGCTGCTGGTGCTGGCGGGCAACCAGGGGCCGCCGTTCTACGTGGGCGCGCTGGTGGTGGCCGGGATCGGCCGGTTCGCGCTCGCCGGGTTGTCGGCGTCGCTGCCGCACGTGGTGTCCAAGCGGAACGTGGTGGAGGCGAACACGCTCGCCGTCACGGTCGGCACGGGCATGTCCGCGCTGGGGGCGGTGTCCGCGGTGGGACTGCGGCACGTCTTCGGCAGCGACGACGCCGGCTCGGCGGCCACGATGAGCGTGTCGATCGTCGGCGCGGTGGTCGCGGCCCTGATCGCGGTGCGGTTCACCCGCAAGCGGCTGGGACCCGACCAGACCGACGAGCACCCGCAGGCGCTGATCGCGGTCGCGCGCGGTCTGTTCGACGGCGCCCGCGCCTCGTTCGCCACACCGACGGTCTCGGCGTCGTTCCTCGCGCTCGGCACGCACCGGCTGGCGTTCGGCATCAGCACGCTGCTCACGCTGCTGCTCTACCGCTACGCGTTCATCGACGACGGGCTGCTCAAAGCCGGCCTCGAGGGCATCGGCGAGGCACTGGCACTGGCCGCGCTGGGCCTGGTGCTGGCGGCGGTGGTGACCCCGCTGCTGATCCGCCGGATCGGCCGCACCTGGACGGTCCGGGCCGCACTGGTGGCGGCCATGATCAGCCAGCTCGCGGTGGCCGCGCTGCTGTCGATGCCGGCCGTGCTCGTCGGGGCGTTCGTGATCGGGCTGACCGGGCAGGTCGTCAAGCTCTGCACGGACGCCGCCGTGCAGAGCGAGGTGCGCGACGCCGCGCTGGGCCGCGTGTTCGCGCTCTACGACGTGGTGTTCAACGTCGGCTACGTGATCGCGGTGACCGTGACGGCGCTGCTGTCGCCACCGGACGGGCGCACGCCGGTGCTGCTCGGCGCGGCCGCGGGGCTCTACGTCCTCGGCTACCTGGGACACGACCTGCTGCTCCGCCGGCGCGCTCGCGCGTAGCTGCCCCTTGACGTGACGCCGGCCACGCCCTTACCGTCCTCGCCGATTGTTAGTCAGTCTTCCTATCCATTGGAGGCGCGGCGATGGCCGGCTCGTCCAGCCTGCTCAGAGCGATGAACGTGCGCGCAGCGCTCGCGCACCTGCTCGAGCGCGGCCGGCTCACCCGGGGCGAGCTCCGCGAGCTCACCGGGCTCTCCAAGCCGACGTCGTCGGAGG
This sequence comes from Pseudonocardia sp. CA-107938, assembly GCF_050936315.1. Classification (NCBI taxonomy): domain Bacteria; kingdom Bacillati; phylum Actinomycetota; class Actinomycetes; order Pseudonocardiales; family Pseudonocardiaceae; genus Pseudonocardia; species Pseudonocardia sp. CA-107938. Next base: position 1,426,404 of record NZ_JBNJNA010000001.1, read on the forward strand.
TCGTCCGCCGCCTGCAGGACGTCGGGCTCGCCGTCGTCGCCGGGCACACCAGCGGCGGGCCGGGTCCGAACGCCGAGGTCTACGCGCCGAACGCGGAGGCGTCGTTCCACGCCGGCATCGCCGTCCGCGACGTCGGTGACCGCGAGCTGACCAACGTCGTGGCCGCGCTCGCCGACGTCACCGGCGAGGTGCGGGCGAGCCTGGAGACCCACGTCGACTTCCGCGCGACCACCCCGATCGCGGCCATTGACGCCACCCTCGCCGACCTCGTCGAGGAAGGGGGCGTGCCGACCGACCGGCTGCACCACGTGCAGCTCGGCGTCCCCGGCTCGCACGACCCGCGCACCGACACCATCCGCTACGTCGACGTGCCCGGTTGGTCGGCGCCAGGCCTGCTCGCGCGGATGCGCGCGGAGCTCGACACCACCGTCGAGATCGAGAACGACGTGAACCTCGCCGCCGTCGCCGAGCGGGCGCACGGCGTCGCCGCCGACGCGGACGCGTTCGCCCTGCTCTGGCTCGGCAGCCAGGGCCTCGGCCTCGCCACCGTCCTCGACGGGACGCTGCTGCGCGGTGGCCGCGGCGGCGCCGGCGAGATCGGCTACATGCCCGTCGGGCTCACGGACCTGCACAGCAGCGGGCGGCGCCGGGACTTCACCGACCTCGTCGGCGGCGACGCCGTGCTCCAGCTCGCCGGCGAGCACGGGCTGTCCGCGACGACAGCCCCCGAGGCCCTGCGCATCGCCGTCCGCGGCGGGCACGAGGCGTTCCTCGACGAGCTGGGCGAGCGCATCGCGTTCGGGCTCGCCGCGGTCGTCGCCGTGCTCGACCCGCCCCTCGTGGTGCTGGCCGGCGAGGTCGGCCAGGCGGGCGGCCCGGTGCTCGCCGCGGCCGTCGCCCGCAGCGCGAGCAGCACCAGCCCCCTGGACTGCGAGATCGAACCGAGCGGCGTCACCGGTGACGCCGTCCTGCTCGGCGCCCTGCGCGCAGGGCGCACCGCGACCCGCGAACGGCTGCTCGACGCCGTCGGTGGAAGCCCGTCGAACGACCCCGTGCAGGCCGCCCGCCTGCTCCGATCCACGTGAGGAGCCCTGCATGTCCCGACGCCGACGCCTCGTCGTCACGTTCGTCGCGGCGGCCACCGCCGTCGCGGTGGCCGGCTGCACCGCCGCCGGCTCCGGTCCGGCCGCGCCGGCCGCTCCCGGCACGAAGGCCGGCGGGCCCGTCGAGATCTGGAACTTCTACACCGACCGGGAGGCCCAGGTCTTCGAGTCGGTGGTGAAGGACTTCCAGGCCGCGCACCCCGAGATCCAGGTGACGGTCAAGGGCGGGCAGGACGACGAGCAGATGGGTCGGGCGGTGTCGGCGGGCGAGGGCCCCGATGTCGGCCTGTCGTACGACACGCTGGTCGTCGGCAACTCGTGCCGCACCGGCGCGTTCCGCGACCTCGCGCCGTACATCCAGCGCGACGGGGTCGACCTGAACAAGATCCCGGCGACCGTGCGGGCGTACACGGAGTTCGAGGGCAAGCGCTGCGCGATGCCGGCGCTCACCGACACGTACGGCCTCTACTACAACAAGGCGCTGCTGGGCGACCGGAAGCCGCCGAAGACGTGGAGCGAGCTCACCCAGCTCACGAAGGACCTGACGAAGTTCGCGCCGAACGGCGACATCGAGGTGGCCGGCTTCGTGCCGCTGCTGGGCTTCTACGAGAACCAGCCCTCCCGGTTCGGCCCCGGCGTCGAGGCGAAGTGGCTCGAGCCCGACGGCACGTCCGCGCTCGGCAGCGACCCGGGCTGGGCACAGTTCCTGACGTGGCAGAAGCAGCTCGTCGACTGGTACGGCTACGACAAGCTGCAGAAGTTCGTCGCCGGACTCGGCCAGGAGTACAGCGCCGACAACGCGTTCCAGACGGGCAAGGTCGCCATCAACATCGACGGCGAGTACCGCATCGCGTTCCTCAAGGACCAGGCCCCGAACCTGCAGTTCGGCACCGCGCCCGTCCCGGTGCCGGACGACAAGGCCGCCAACTACGGCGCCGGGTTCATCACCGGCAACATCATCGGCATCACGCGCAGCTCGAAGAACCCCGAGGCGGCGTGGGAGCTGGTCAAGTACCTGACCACGGACACCGGCGCGCTGGTCAAGCTCTCCAACGGCCTGCGCAACGTCCCGACCACGACCGACGCGCTCGCCTCGCCCGACCTGCAGGTCGGCCCCGAGTTCCAGACGTTCATCGACATCCTGCGGCACCCGAAGAGCTCGTCGACGCCGGCGACGGCCAACGGCAACGCGTACATCACGGCGTTCACCGACTGGGCGCAGACGTGGCAGAGCGGCAAGGTCGCCGACCTCGGTGCCGGACTGAAGGAGCTCGACGGCCAGATCGACGCGGCGCTGAAGCTCAACGGCTGATGCTGCGGAAGCTGCCGCCGGCCGGCGTGACCCGGGGGAGCCGGCTGCGCGAGTTCCGCACCGTCGCGAGCTTCATGGCGCCCGTGTGGCTGGGTCTGCTGATCTTCTTCGGCTACCCGCTCGTCGCGACGATCTGGTTCTCGCTCAACAAGTTCGACCTGTTCAGCGCGCCGCGCTGGTTCGGGCTGGGCAACTTCGCCTACATGCTCCAGGACGCGGACCTGCACCGGGCCGCCGCCAACACGCTGTGGTTGGTGGTGGTGCTGGTGCCGGTGAAGGTCGTCGCCGCGCTGGCGGTGGCGCTGCTGCTGGCGAAGCTGCGCCGATCGGCGTCGTTCTGGCGGACGGTGTTCTACCTGCCGGCGCTGATCCCGCCGGTGGCGGCGACCGTCGCGTTCGTCTTCCTGTTCAACCCCGGCACCGGCGCGGTCAACACCGTGCTGGGCTGGGTCGGGATCGAGGGCCCGCTGTGGTTCAACGACCCGTACCTCGCCAAGCCGTCGCTCGTGCTGCTGGCGGTGTGGGGCCTGGGCGACTGGATGATCATCCTGCTGGCGGCGGTGCTGGACGTGCCGCGGGAGCGCTACGAGGCCGCCGAGCTGGACGGCGCCGGGGCGTTCGCCCGGCTGCGGCACGTCACGCTGCCGGGGATCGCGCCGGTGCTGATGTTCTCCGCGCTCGTCGGGGTCATCCAGACGCTGCAGTTCTTCACCCAGGCCGCGGTGGCCGGGTCGGTGGCGTCCGGCAAGGCGACCGTCGGGCAGGGCCGGGGTGCTGCCTTCGGCTATCCCGACGGCTCGACGACGACGTTCCCGATGTGGCTCTACGAGGTCGGGTTCGGCCACTACACGCTGGGCTACGCGAGCGCGCTCGCGCTGGTGCTGTTCGCGTTCTCCCTGCTGTTCACGGTGCTGCTGCTGCGCCGCTTCAAGAGCTACGTCGCGGACGGGAGTGTGCAATGAGGGAGAAGGCGCTGGTGGCGATCGGGCGGCACGCGCTGCTCATCGCGCTGGGGATCATGGTCATGGCGCCGTTCGCGTTCGTGGCGCTCACCGCGTTCATGACCAACGAGCAGGCGTTGACCAGCAACCTGTGGCCGACGAGCTGGCACCCGGAGAACTTCGCGCAGGTCTTCGAGAAGGCCCCGCTGCTGCGCTTCATCGCCAACACGGTCATGTACGCGGGGTTGGGCACGCTGTTCATGCTGCTGTCGAGCGTTCCTGCGGCGTACGCGCTGGCGCGGATGCAGTGGAAGGGCCGGCAGCTCACGTTCGTCACGGTGCTGTGCGTGATGATGCTGCCGCCGCAGGTCACGATCGTGCCGATCTACCTGCTGTGGACGAACGCCGGGCTGGTCGGCACGATCTGGCCGCTCGTGCTGCCGATGCTGCTCGGCGACGCGTTCTCGATCTTCCTGCTGCGCCAGTTCCTGGTCACCATCCCCGTCGAGTACACCGACGCGGCGCGGGTGGACGGGTGCAGCGAGTGGCAGGTGCTGCGCAAGGTGGTCCTGCCGATGGCGCGGCCGGCGGTCGCGGCCGCCGCGATGTTCCAGTTCTTCTACTGCTGGAACGACTACTACGGCCCGCTCGTCTACACCAACCACGTGCAGGAGAACTGGACGCTCTCGCTCGGCCTGGCGACGTTCCGCAACCTCTACCAGGTGCAGTGGAACCTCGTCATGGCCGCGACGCTGGTCGTGCTCGTGCCCGTGCTGGTCGTGTTCTTCCTCGCCCAGAAGGCCTTCGTGCAGGGCGTGACGATGACAGGAGTGAAGGGTTGAAGATCGCGGTCGTCGGCGGCGGGTCGACGTACACACCGGAGCTGGTGGACGGGTTCGCCCGCCTCGGCCAGGTCGACGAGCTGGCGCTGGTCGACCCGGCAACCGACCGGCTGAGCCTGATCGGCCCGCTCGCCGAGCGGATCTTCGCCCGGCACGGCAGCCCCGTGAAGATCAGCTGGACGGCCGATCTCGACGAAGGCGCTTCCGACGCGTCGGTGGTGGTGATCCAGCTGCGGGTCGGCGGCCAGGAGGCCCGCATCTCCGACGAGACCATCCCGCTGGCCTGCGGCTGCATCGGGCAGGAGACGACCGGCGCAGGCGGGCTGGCCAAGGCGCTGCGCACGGTGCCGGTGGTCCGCGAGCTGGCGCAGCGGGCCGCGAAGGTGGCCGCGCCGGACGCGTGGATCGTCGACTTCACCAACCCCGTCGGCATCGTCACCCGCGCGCTGCTCGACGACGGGCACCGCGCCGTCGGGCTCTGCAACGTGGCGATCCACCTGGCCCGTCGGCTCGCCGTCATGCTCGACGTGGCGCCGGACCGGGTGGTGCTCGACCACATCGGGCTCAACCACCTGACGTGGGAGCGGGCCGTCGAGGTCGACGGCGTCGACCGGCTGCCGGAGCTGCTCGACCAGCGACTCGACGAGCTGGCGGCCGAGGTGGAGCTGCCGCCCGCGGTGCTCGCGCTGACCGGCACGGTGCCCTCCTACTACCTGCGCTACTTCTACGCGCACGACGCCGTGCTCGCCGAGCAGCGCGCCGGCGACGTGCGCGGTCGCACGGTCGCCGACATCGAAGCCGAGCTGCTGAAGCTCTACGCCGACCCGGCGCTCGACCGGAAGCCCGAGCTGCTCACCCAGCGCGGCGGGGCGTTCTACGCCGAGGCCGCGGTCGGGCTGATCGCGGCCCTGCACGGCCGGGAGGGGCTGCACTCCGCCAACGTCCGCAACGGCACGACGCTGCCGTTCCTGCCACCGGAGGCCGTCATCGAGACGACCAGCACCGTCGGACGCGACGGCGCGGTCCCGCGGCCCGCTGCGCCGCTACCGGCACTGCAGCGCGGCCTGGTCGCGCACGTCGCGGCGTACGAGGAGCTGGCGCTGGAGGCGGCCGTCCACGGCGGCCGCGAGCGGGTGCGGGCCGCGCTGCTCGCGCACCCCCTGATCGGGCAGTGGGACAAGGCCGAGCGGCTGACCGACGAGCTGCTCGCGGCGAATGCGCGGCACCTGCCGTGGGCTCGATGAGCTCGCTCTTCCTCGCGATCGACGGAGGCAACTCCAAGACCGACGTGGTGCTGGCCGACACCGGCGGCACCGTGCACGGGCACGCGCGTGGGCCGGGCAGCTCGCCGCACCACCTCGGCCTGGCCGGCTCGATCGAACTGCTCGACGAGCTGGTGGGGAAGGCGGTCGGTGGTCAGGCGCTGCCCGTCGAGCGGGTGGAGCTGTTCCTCGCCGGCGCCGACCTGCCCGCCGAGGTGGCGGCGTTGACGAAGGCGGTGACGGCCCGCGGTTGGGCGCGGCACTGCGCCGTCGACAACGACACGTTCGCGCTGCTGCGGGCCGGCGTCGAGAGCGCCGGCACCGGGGCGGTGGCGGTCGTCTGCGGCGCAGGCATCAACTGCGTCGGGCGCACCGGTGACGGGCGCTCGGTGCGGTTCCCGTCGCTCGGGGAGATCACGGGGGACTGGGGCGGGGGCCACCACCTCGCCCAGCTCGCGCTGTGGCACGCCGCCCGCGGTGAGGACGGGCGCGGCCCCGCCACCGCGCTGACCGCCGCCGTTGCGGCGCACTTCGGACGAGCGACGGTCGAGGACGTCGGCATCGGCATCCACCTCGGAGAGATCCCGCCGAGGCGCGTCGACGAGCTGACGCGCGTCCTGTTCGCCGTCGCAGCCGGCGACGCCGTCGCGCAGCGCGTCCTCGACGAGCAGGCCGACGAGATCGTGGCCTACGTTCGGGTCGCGGTGACCCGCCTCGACCTCGCCACCACAGCGCTGCCCGTGGTGCTCGGCGGCGGGGTCCTGCGCGGCGGCTGGGACCAGCTCGGCCCGCGCATCACCGCCGGCGTGACGGCGGTGGCCCCGCGCGCCCGCCTCACGTTCGTCGACGACCCACCGGTCGTGGGCGCGGCCCTCTCGGCACTGGACGCACTGGGCGCCCCGGAGTCGGCCTACCCGGTCCTCCGCGCAGCCGTCCGGGAGGCCGCAGCCTGACCCGGGCTACTGCTCCGCCGCCCACCTGTGCAGCTCGGCCACGGCCTCGTCGTGGCTCAGGGGGCCGCGCTCCATGCGCAGCGCCAGCAGGTGCTTGTACGCCTTGCCGACCAGCGGGCCCGGCGGGATGCCGAGCAGCTGCATGATCTCGTTGCCGTCGAGGTCGGGGCGGATGGAGTCGAGCTCCTCCTGCGCCCGCAGCGCCGCGATCCGCTCCTCCAGCGAGTCGTAGCTGCGCTGCAGGGCGGCCGCGCGGCGGCGGTTGCGGGTGGTGCAGTCGGAGCGGACGAGCTTGTGCAGCCGGTCCAGCAGCGGCCCGGCGTCGGTGACGTAGCGGCGCACCGCCGAGTCCGTCCACTCGCCGTTGCCGTAGCCGTGGAAGCGCAGGTGCAGGAACACCAGCTGCGACACGTCGTCGACGATCGCCTTCGGGTACCGCAGCTCGCGCAGCCGCTTGCGCACCATCTTCGCGCCGACCACCTCGTGGTGGTGGAAGCTCACCCGCCCGTCCGGCTCCTTGCGGCGGGTGTCGGGCTTGCCGATGTCGTGCAGCAGCGCGGCGAGGCGCAGCACCAGGTCCGGCCCGTCCGTCTCCCGGTCGATGGCCTGCTCCAGCACGACCAGCGAGTGCGTGTAGACGTCCTTGTGCTGCATGTGCTCGTCGATCGCCAGGCGCATCGCCGGCACCTCTGGCAGCACGTCGGCGGCCAGCCCGGTGTCGACCATCAGCTCGATCGCCCGGCGCGGGTGCGCCCCGAGGATGAGCTTCGACAGCTCGGCCTGGACGCGCTCGCGGGTGATCCGGGCGATCTGGTCGGCCATGTCGGTCATCGCGGCGACGACGCGGGCGGCCGGCGTGAAGCCCAGCTGGGAGACGAACCGCGCGGCCCGCAGCATGCGCAGCGGATCGTCGGCGAACGACTCCTGCGGCGTGGCCGGGGTGTCCAGGGTGCCGGCGGCCAGCGCGGCGAGCCCCCCGAACGGGTCGACGAACCGGTGCCGCCCGTCACCGGACAGCTCCACCGCCATCGCGTTGACGGTGAAGTCGCGGCGCAGCAGGTCGTCCTCGACGGTGTCGCCGAACGCGACGATCGGGTTGCGCGACACGCGGTCGTAGGCGTCGGAGCGGAACGTCGTGATCTCGACGGGGTGGCCGCCGCGCCGGGTGCCGACGGTGCCGAACGCGATCCCGGTGTCCCAGATCGGGCCGCCGCGCGCCTTCAGCAGCGCCACGATCTGCTCGGGACGGGCGTCGGTGGTGAAGTCCAGATCGCTCACCGGCCGCTGCAGCAATGCGTCGCGCACGCTGCCGCCCACGAGGTACAGCCGGTGCCCCGCCGCGGCGAACTCGGCCGCGAGCTCCTCGGCGACCGGCGGCACCGCGATCATCTGCACCACCGCATTCTGCTGGGCGAGGTGCAGATCGGGGTCGACGGGCGGGGCGGGAACTGCGGCAGACACGAGGATCCAGTCTAGTCGCAGGTACCGCCCCGCTTCGACGCGATACCCGCGACGCGCCGGCGCCTGCCCGGCCGTGCAGGCCGGACCGGCCGCGCCCGTCGGTCCCGGAGCTGGGACCCGTGCACGGCTACCATCGACACATGTCGACCTCGCGCAGCCGCTCGGGTGGGCGCCGCGCGGGCCGATCGCACGATCGTCGACGGCGGCTGCGCACCGTCGACGAGACGTCGGCAGGCGGGCTCGTCGTCGACCACTCCTCCGGTGCCGCCGCCGTCATCGGCCGCCTCGACCGGCGCGGACGGCTCCTGTGGTCGCTCCCGAAGGGGCACATCGAGGAGGGCGAGACCGCTGAGCAGGCGGCGGTGCGCGAGGTCGAGGAGGAGACCGGCATCATCGGCTCCGTGGTCGCGCCACTGGGCACCATCGACTTCTGGTTCGTCGCCGAGGACCGGCGCGTGCACAAGACCGTGCACCACTTCCTCCTGCGGGCGCTGGGCGGCGAGCTCTCCGACGACGACATCGAGGTGGCCGAGGTGGCGTGGGTGCCGCTCGACCAGCTCGAGTCGCGGCTGGCGTACGCCGACGAGCGTCGGCTGATCCGCCGCGCCACCGAGCTCCTGGAGGACTCCGCGTGAAACCGGTCGCGGCCATGGTCGCGACCGCGGTGCTGATGCTTGCGGGCCTCATGGGTCCGTTCGGGGGAACCGGTGCCGCGGCTGCCGCAGCCGCTCCGGCGGTCGATCGGGTGCCGGGCGTGTCGTTGCGCCTGGACCTCACCGACATGACGCCGCGGGTCGTCACCGCCACCGGGCCGGACACCCTCACGATCGTCGGGAACCTGGTCAACACCGGCGACGAGCCGGTCGAGCAGCTGCGCGCGCGGGTGCAGCGCAGCAACCCGCTCACCACCGAGGGCGGCATCCGCGACGCCCTGGACGGGAACGCCGCCACCGACGCCGTCACCCCACAGTTCCAGCCGATCGCGGACGCGCTGGCGCCGGGCGCGTCGATCCCGGTGCGGTTGTCGGTGCCGTTGCGCGGCGCCCCCACCGACGGTCTCGCGCTGAGCCAGACCGGGGTGCACGAGATCCTCGTGAACGTCAACGCGGCGCCGGTGGGAGGGCAGCGGGCCAGGGTGGCCGCGGTGCGGATGCTGCTGCCCGTGCAGTCACTACCGGCCGATGCCACCGGCGGGCGCGTCGGCAGCACGGTGCCCGCGGCCGCGATCCCGTTCTCGATGCTGTACCCGATCAGCGACCGCCCGCACCGCCTCTCCACCGTCCCGGGACAGCGCACCCTGCTCGCCGACGACTCGCTCGCCACGTCGTTCGCGGCAGGTGGTCGGCTGAACGGGCTGGTCTCGGCGATCGCCGAGCAGGCGCCGCCGAACTCGCCGCTGCGCGTCGCCACGTGCCTGGCGATCGATCCCGACCTCGTCGACACGGCGGCCGCCATGCGCGACGGATACGACGTGCGGCAGCCGGACGACACGGTCCGCCCGGGCACGGGCTCCGACGCCGCCCGGCGCTGGCTCGAGCAGCTCGGCGTGATCGCGCGCGGTGGCTGCGTCATCGCCCTCCCCTACGCCGACGCCGATCTCGTCGCGCTCACGAGGGGCGGGCTGGGCGCCGCGGCCAGTCAGGCCATCACCGACGGGCGCGAGGCCCTCACCGAGCCGGGCCTGCTCGACATCCCGTCGGCGTTGCCGCCGGTCACCTGGCCGGCCGACGGCGCGATCGACGAGCCCACCCTCGGTGCGATCACGAAGGCGGGGGATCGGGCGCTGGTCCTCTCGGCGGACGCGGTCGAGCAGGGCCGCACCCGGCAGAGCAACGGGCTGGTCGGCATCGCCGGCACCGACCGGTACGCGCTGCTGACCGACCCGCTGCTGACCGCTGCGGCGCGGGCGCCGCAGCCACCGGTGGCCGGGGTCGGCATCGGGGAGGCAGCGGCCACGACGTCACCGACCGGGACGAGCTCCCCGCTCGCCACGCAGGACACGATCGGCACGCTGGCGTTCCGCGTCCTCTCCGCAGGTCGGGGCCCCACCACCAGCAGCCCGATGGTGCTCGCGCCGCCGCGGCAGTGGTCGGCGGAGGGCAACGGCGCTCGTGCGCTGCTCACCACCGCCGAGCGGCTCATGGAGCAGGGCGGGCTCGTCCCGCGCGGCCTCGTGGACGTGCTGCGGACCGGCCCGGCCGCCGGAGCCGACGAGCGGGCGCTGGACTACCCGACCGCGGCCGCCGACCGCGAGATCCCGGGCTCGGCCGTCGACGCGATCCGCGAGGCCGGCGAGGGTCTCGCCGACCTCGTCTCGGCCGCTGACGAGCACGAACCCGGCACGGTCGGCGTCGGGCCGGAGGAGGCGTTCACGCCGGTGCGCCGCGAACTGGTGCGACCGGCGTCGGCTGCGCTGCGCGGCGCCCCGGTCGATGCGGACGCGGCCGCCCGGCAGGGCCGCGACCGCATCGACGAGCTGCGCGACCTCGTCTCCGTGGTGGAGCCGCCCATCCCGTTCTCGCTCGGCACCTCCGACGCACCGCTGCCGCTCACCGTGGTCAACGGCCTGCCGGTGCCGATCCGGGTGCGCGTCGAGCTCTCCCCGACGGCGGGTCTCCAGGTGGCCCCGATCGCGGAGCAGCGCATCCCGCCGCTGGGCCGCCGGCAGCTCTCCGTCAACGCGAAGGTGACCAGGTCCGGCCAGTTCACGGTGGACGCGTGGGTGATCACTCCCGGGGGACAGCAGCTCGGCACGCCGAGTCGGCTCAAGGTGGTGTCCACCGCCTACGGCACCATCACCCTATGGCTGACGGCGACAGCGGGCGCGCTCCTGGTGGCCCTGGTGGCCCGCCGCGTCATCCGCCGCCGCCGTGGCGACCCGGACCACCCGCACGGCCCGGACCTGCCCCCGGACCCCCCTTCGGACCCCCCGCCGGGCCCGTCGGACCGCCCCCCGGACCCCCGCCGGGGCCCCGTCCCGGACCGCCTGCCGGACCTCCCGCAGGACCCCCTCGCCGTCCCCCGGCCCCCGGCCGCGGCCCCGACGGACCCGTTCCCCCGCCCGGGCCCAGGCGCCCACCCCGGCCCGTCCCGGAGTCCGATCCCCGGGCGATGACGGCGCCGATCGGGCCACCGATCGGCGGTCCGGTCCGCCGGTTCTACACCGAGCCGGTCACGGAGATCTTCCCGACGCTGCAGATCGCGTCGTCCGTCCCGCGCAAGGAGGACGGCTCGATCGGTCGTTCCAGCGGGATGATGGCGATCGCGAACCTGGTGAGCCGCATCACCGGGTTCCTGCGGCAGATCGTGCTGTTCGCGGTGCTGGGTGCCACGGTGCTCAACGACTCGTACACGGTGTCGAACACGCTGCCCAACATCGTCTACGAGTTCCTGATCGGCGGCGTGCTGTCCAGCGTGATGATCCCGCTGCTGGTGCGCGCCCAGAACGAGGACGCCGACGGCGGGGAGCGCTACACGCGCCGCCTGTTCACCCTCGCCGGCGCCGCACTGCTCGTCGCGACGGCGTTGTCGATGCTGGCCGCACCGCTCCTGACCAGCCTGTACGTGTCGCCGAGCGGCAACCGTGAACTCGCCACGGCGTTCGCGTACCTGCTGTTGCCGCAGATCCTCTTCTACGGGCTCGGCGCGCTGATGGGAGCGCTGCTCAACACCAAGGGCTCGTTCGGCGCGTTCGCCTGGGCACCCGTGCTCAACAACATCGTCGTGCTCGGCGTGTTGGGCGTCTACCTGGCCGTGCCGGGGGAGATCAGCCTCGATCCGGTGCGCATGGGCGACGCGAAGCTGCTGGTCCTCGGCTTGGGCACGACCCTGGGCATCGTCGCGCAGACGGTGGTGCTGCTCCCGGCGATGCGGAGGTCCGGTTTCCGGTTCCGGCCCGTGTGGGGCTGGGACCCGCGGATGTCCGCGACCGGCGGGCTCGCGCTCTGGGCGATCGCGTACGTGCTGATCGGCGCGATCGGCCTGAACGTGACCACGCAGGTGGCGACGGCGGCCGACGGCGGCTCGTACGTCGTCTACGCGAACTCGTGGCTGCTGCTGCAGGTGCCCTACGGCGTGCTGGGCGTCTCGCTGCTCACGGCGCTGATGCCGCGGATGAGCCGGGCCGCCGCCGAGGGCCGCACGTCGGCGGTGCTGGACGACCTGAGCCTGGGCAGCCGGCTGTCCATCGTGTTCCTGCTGCCCCTCGCCGCGCTGTTCACCGCGTTCGGCCCCGCCATCGGGGTGGCCCTGTTCGGGCTGCGCTCGTCCGGCATCGAGGGCGCGCAGCAGATCGGGCTGGCGCTGGCCTGCTCGGCGTTCGGCCTGGTGCCGTACGCGATCACGCTGCTGCAGCTGCGCGTCTTCTACGCGCTGACCGACAGCCGCACCCCGGCCCTGATCCAGCTGTTCACCGTTCTGGTGAAGGTGCCGCTGCTCCTGCTCTGCCCGGCGCTGCTGCCGCCGGAGGAGGTCGTGCTGGGGCTGGTCGCCGCGAACGGGCTGTCGTTCGTAGCCGGTGCTGTGGTCGGGCAGGTGCTCCTGCGCAGGCGGCTGGGGAGCGTGCGCAGCGCCGAGGTGGCGAGCACCGGCTGGCGCACGCTGGTCGCGGCCGGGGTGGCTGCAGCGGTCGCCCGCGGCGCCGTCCTGCTCGCCGGGCCGATGAACGCCGTGTCGCCGCTGGCCGGGGCATGGATCCAGGTCGTGCTCGGCTGCATCGTCTGGCTCCCCCTCACCGTCGTCGGTCTGCGGCTGCTGCAGGTCGCCGAACTGGAGCCCGTGACGCGGCGACTCGCCGGGCTCGCCGGACGTTTCAAACCTCGACGCGGCGGGGACCGGTGACGGTAGGCTCGACCCGCGGTGGGGCCGAGGCGGGGAGGCGGAGCGGTGAGTGAGCTGGTGAGCCCGCCGTCCGACGCCGCGCTCCCCCAGGACCCCGGCCCCGACACCCAGCCCAGCACGTCGCCGGTCGTTCCGGCGCAGGCCGGAGCGGTCGAACCGCGAACCACCGGCACCACCGCCGGCACCGTGTTCGCCGGGCGCTACCGCCTCACCACGCGCGTCGGCACCGATCCCGCGGCCGGGGCGGAGTTCTGGCAGGCCGTCGACACCGTGCTGCGCCGCGACGTCGCCGTCACCGTGCTGCGCCGGCTCGGGCTCGACTCGGCAGGCGCCGACCCGGGCTGGAGCGACCGGGCCGAGGAGATGGTCAGCCGGGCGCTGCGCTCCGGCTCGTTCGAGCACCGCGGCTGCGCCCGCCTACTCGACGTGCTCACCCCGGACGCCGCGGCACTGCCGAACGACGTGCTGGGCGTCGCCGTCACCGAGTGGGTGCCGGGCCGCAGCCTCGCCGAGGCCGTCTCGGCCGGGCTGCTGCGCCCGCTCACCGCCGCCCGCGCCCTCGTGCCGCTGGCCGGTGCCGCCGAGGCCGCCCACGTGCACGGGCTGGTGCTGGGCTGCGACCACCCGCAACGCATCCGCATCACCCCGGACGGCCGGGCCCAGGTCGGGTTCGCCATGCCCCGGCCGGAGACCACCCCGGCCGACGACGTCCGCGGCCTCGGCGCCGTCCTCTACGCGCTGCTCACCGCGCAGTGGCCGCTGAGCCGCTCCGACGCCGCCCGCGCCGGGCTCGACTCCGCCCGCCGCGACGCCACCGACGTGCCCGTCCCGCCGTCCACGCAGCGGCCCGGCGTGCCAGTCGAGCTCGACACCATCGCCGCGGGCACGCTGGGCCCCGAGACCGCGACCGGCCACGTGCACACCGCTGCCTCGGTGCGGGCGCTGCTCGACCAGGTGGTCGAGGAGGACGACCGGATCGCGCTCTTCCCGCCCGTCCGCGACGGGGTGCCCGCCGAGCCGGGCGACGTCTGGCAGGAGGGCGGCAAGCGCCCCGCAGCGGATCCACGACGGCGGCGCAAGCTGGCGCTCGGGCTCGTCGCGCTCGGCGTAGCGGTCGTGGCGGTGCTCGGTTTCGTCGGCTCGCACGTCGTGTCGATGTTCACCACCGGCAACCCGGCGATCGTCGTGCCCGGCCCGGTGGCGAACGCCGATCCGCAGCCGTCCGGCCCCCAGCCCGCCGGTGTGCGCCCCCTCGACGCCGAGGTCTACGACAAGGCCGGCGACGGCGACAACCGTGACCAGGCCTCCCGTGTGGTCGACCGCGATCCGAACAGCGCCTGGCGAACCGCCGACTACAAGCAGCAGTTCCCCGCCTTCAAGCCCGGCATCGGGGTGGTGGTGTCGTTCGAGTCGGCCGTGCAGCTGGCCGACCTGACGATCGACTCGCCGAGCGCCGGCACCGTCGTGGAGATCCGTTCCATCCCCTCCGTCGACGCGCCGATCGAGCAGACGACAGTCATCGGTTCGGCCACCCTGCGGGCCGACGCGACCCAGATCGCGCTGCCCAACAGCCAGCCGGTCACGCACGTCCTGGTGTGGATCACGAAGCTGTCCGGCCCTGGCGGCGAGCTCAACGCCCAGATCAACGAGATCACGTTCCACCGGGCGGGCGGTTAGCCGGCCAGTTCTCCGGAACGCCCACGGCGGCGGTGACCGCCGTCCTACGCTCCGGCGGTGACCCAGCCGGTGCCCACCGACGCGGAGCTGATGGTCGCGCACCAGGCGGGTGACCGCGCCGCGTTCGGGCTGCTGGTGAACCGGCACGCGCGGAAGATGTGGAGCGTCGCCGTACGCACGCTGGGCAACGCGGAGGACGCCGACGACGCCGTGCAGGAGGCGCTCGAGGCGGCCTTCAAGCGGGCTGGGTCGTTCCGCGGCCGGTCAGCGGTGAGCACCTGGCTGCACCGGATCGTCGTCAACGCGTGCATCGACCGGATGCGTCACGACCGCGTCCGGCGCACGGTGCCTCTGCCCGACGCCGAACCGCAAGCGGCACGGCGCATCGATCCGGCGGCGGAGCTGGCCACCCGGCTGGCCGTGGACGCTGCGCTGGCCGAGCTGTCCGTGGACCACCGGATCGCGGTCGTGCTCGTCGACATGGAGGGCTGGTCGGTCGCCGACGCCGCGCAGATCCTGGACGTGCGACCGGGCACGGTGAAGAGTCGGTGCGCGCGCGGTCGGGCGAAGCTGGCCGTGCTGCTCGGACACCTGCGGGAGGAGGCCGGATGACCGCCGAACCCGACGACCTCCTCGCGAAACTGGCCGAGCTCGACGAAGGACTCGTCGACGGCGAGGAGGCCGGCCCCGCGGAATTGCTCGCCCGGCGGGCGGAGCTGGCCGCCGAGCCCGGCCACGCGGCGGCCGTCGACGCGCTCGCCGCAACCCGGGCGGACCTGGCCGCCGTACCTCCTGTCCCGCTGCCGGCCGCCACGGCGGATCGCTGGTCGGCGCTGGTCGAGGAGCTGCACGACCAGCCGGACACGCCGCGGTGGCGGCTGCCGGTGGTCCTCACCGCGGTGGCGGCCGCGCTCGTGGTCGTCGCGATCGTGGCGGGCGCGCTCGTCGCCCCCGCCCGTCCCACGGTCTCGGCCGTGCAACTCGCCGGCGCGGCGCTCGCGACGCAGGACGTGTTCGACGTCGGCGAGCTGGCCGACCCGGACCGTCGCGCGGAGTGCCTGGCGGCCGTCGCGCCAGAGGTACGGCCGACGGCGAAGCTCATCGGTGGCCGCCAGGTGGTCTACGAGGGTCGCCCCGCCACACTGTTGTTGCTGGGTACGGGACAGCTCGGCCGGTTCACGGCCGCGGTCGTCGAGGACGGCTGCCGCAGACTCCTCACTCAGCGCGACGTCCCCTGAGACACCCGTCACCCACACGGCACGCCCCCAGGGGCGACTGGAATGTCCGCGCCTGGAATCGTGTTGACGTGGGCGGATACGACGAGAGGACGGCAGACCAGTGACCACCGATCAGGTGCGCAAGGTCATCATCATCGGCTCGGGCCCCGCGGGTTACACGGCCGCCGTGTATGCGGCCCGCGCGCAGCTGCAGCCGCTCGTGTTCGAGGGCACCCAGTTCGGTGGCGCCCTGATGACCACCACCGAGGTGGAGAACTACCCCGGCTTCACCGACGGCATCATGGGCCCCGAGCTCATGGAGCAGATGCGCAACCAGGCCACCCGGTTCGGCGCCGAGCTGCGGGCCGAGGACGTCGAGGAGGTCTCCCTCGAAGGACCGGTCAAGACGGTCGTGGCCAACGGCGTCACGTACCGCGCGCACGCGGTCATCCTCGCCATGGGCGCGGCTGCCCGCTACCTGAACGTGCCCGGCGAGCAGACGCTCCTCGGCCGCGGCGTCAGTGCCTGTGCCACCTGCGACGGGTTCTTCTTCCGCGGCAAGGACATCGCCGTCATCGGCGGCGGCGACTCCGCCATGGAGGAGGCCACCTTCCTCACCCGCTTCGCCGACTCCGTGACGATCGTCCACCGGCGCGACGAGTTCCGCGCGTCGAAGATCATGCTGGAGCGCGCGCAGAACGACCCGAAGATCAAGTGGGTCACCAACGCCGAGGTCGTCGAGGTGCTCGGCGAGGGCTCGGTCAACGGCTTGCGGCTGCGCGACACGCAGACCGGCGATGAGCGCGTGCTCGACGTGAGCGGCATGTTCGTCGCGATCGGCCACGACCCGCGCAGCGGGCTGGTCAAGGGCCAGGTCACCACCGACTCCGACGGGTACGTGCAGGTCAGCGCGCCCAGCACGCACACCGGGGTCGACGGCGTGTTCGCCTGTGGTGACCTCGTCGACCACACCTACCGGCAGGCCATCACCGCGGCCGGCTCCGGCTGCGCTGCCGCGATCGACGCCGAGCGGTGGCTCGCCGAGGCGGAGATCCCCACCGAGCTCGTCGGCGGCGGCTACGCCACCGCCACCGCCTGAACCATCACCGAGGAACGGAGACCCTGACATGGGTGCCAACACCGTCGACGTCACCGACGCCACCTTCGCGTCGGACGTCATCAACAGCGAGAAGACCGTCGTGGTCGACTTCTGGGCCACCTGGTGCGGCCCGTGCAAGATGGTCGCCCCGGTGCTGGACGAGATCGCGGGGGAGCACAAGGACAAGATCACCGTCGCGAAGCTGGACATCGACGCGAACCAGCAGACGGCCCAGCAGTACCAGGTGATGTCCATCCCCACGATGATCGTCTTCCAGAACGGCCAGCCCGTGAAGCAGATCGTGGGCGCGCGCCCGAAGGCCGCGCTGCTCAACGACCTCGCCGACTACCTCGGCTGATCTGCGTCGACCTGAGCGTTGACCCGTTCGATGCCCCGGATCGTCCCCCGATCCGGGGCATCGACGTGTCCGGGTGGGTGAGCGGGCACGTGCTATCACGTGCCGAACACGCGCGAACACGGCCCGCTGCCCCTCGGTCGGGGTACGGCAGTGCACAATACGAGCTGCCCAGGCACCACCCGATGGTGCGCCGACGACGAGCGAGCGACGAGCGAGGGGTGCATGCAGCTGCGCCACGGTGACAGCGGTCCCGCAGTCCTCGACATCCGCTCGCGGCTGCGCGAGTTCGCCCTCCTCGCCGCCACTCCGGCCGGCGACGAGACGCTGTTCGACGCCGACGTCGAGCACGCGGTGCGCGCGTTCCAACAGGAGCGCGGGCTCATCACCGACGGCATCGTCGGCCCGTCCACCTACCGGGCGCTGCGCGACGCGGGCTGGAAGCTCGGCGACCGCATGCTCGCCCTGATGATCTCCGCGCCGATGAGCGGCGACGACGTCGTCGCGCTGCAGGAGCGGCTACTCGAGCTGGGCTTCGACCCCGGCCGCCCGGGCGGGGTGTTCGACGAGCAGACCGAGCGCGCCCTGCAGCGCTTCCAGCGCGAGTACGGCCTCACGCCCGACGGCCTGTGCGGGCCGGCGACGCTGCGCTCGCTGCGCCAGCTGGGCCGGAAGGTCACCGGCGGGCGCCCGCGACTGCTCCGCGAGGAGGAGGTCCTGCGCGAGGCCGGACCGCGGTTGCGCGGCAAGCGCATCGTCGTCGATCCCGGTCACGGCGGCCCGGACCGCGGCGTCGTCGCCGCCGGCGTGGCCGAGGCCGACCTCATGTGGGACCTGGCCCGCCGCATCGTCGGCCGGATGACGGCCACCGGCATGGACGCGATGCTGTCGCGGCAGGAGCACACCTGCCCGTCCGAGCCGGAGCGCGCGGCGTTCGCCAACAACGCCAACGCCGACCTCGTGCTCTCGCTGCACACCGATGCCAACCACTCGCTGCACGCACAAGGGCTGGCCACGTTCCACTTCGGGAACGGGTCCGGCGCCACGTCCACGGTCGGTGAGGCGCTCGCCGGGCTGATCCAGCGCGAGCTGCTCATCCGCACTGCGATGCTGGACTGCCGCACCCAGGGGCGCACCTGGGAACTCCTGCGGCTCACGCGCATGCCGACCGTGCGGGTCGAGGTCGGCTACCTGTCACACCTCGGCGACCGGCGCCGGCTCCTCGACCCCGCGTTCCGAGACGTCGTTGCCGAGGGCATCCTCGTCGGAGTCAAGCGGCTGTACCTGCTCGGCCAGAACGACCAGCCGACCGGCACCTTCACCTACGCCGACGTGCTCGCCTACGAGATGGAGCGCGGCGGCGCGCAGGCCATCTGAGCCCCGCCGCACGTCATCGTCCGGCCGCGGGCGGGCGCTCCGGCCCGGCTCGGTATACCCGGCACGGGCGAGGCCTGCATCGGGATCGTGATCGTGCCGAGCAGCTGCTCCAGCGCGGCCTCGACGTCCTCCTTCCACGTGAGGCCCGAGCGCAGCTCCATGCGCAGCCGGGGCCACCGCGGGTGCGGCCGGATCGTCTTGAAGCCGACACCGCGCAGGAAGTCGGCCGGCACCAGGCAGCTCGGCTCGGCCGGCCGCTGCTCGCCGAACACCTCGATCGCCTTCACCCCGCGCCGGGTGAGGTCCTTCACGACCGCCTGGGCGAGCATGCGCCCGAGGCCCTCCCGGGCGAACTCGGGCATCACCTGCATGGTGGTCAGCAGGACCGCGTCAGCGCTCACCGGACCGGTCGGCATCTCAGCAGCGCGCGGCACCGCGGACGGCGGGGCGTAGATGACGTAGCCCGCCGGCGCGCCGTCCATGTAGGCCACCCGGCCGCACGAACCCCACTCCAGCAGGACCTCGGAGACCCAGGCCTCCTTCTCCAGCTCGGTGGAGCCGAAGTCGGCGGCGTGTGCGCCGAGGTTCTCGGAGAGCTCCCAGAAGACGCAGCGCCGGCACCGTTTGGGCAGATCGTCCAAATTGTCCAGCGTGAGAGCAGCCATGTGCCAGGACAACATCAACCTCCGGCGGCTATCCCACGCAGACCCCGAACTCCACCCAGCATCGACGCCAGGACCTTCGACGATAGATCGAACCGGACGACATGGACAGCCCGCGTGCTGCGACCGGCGTCTCATTCACGACGAAGGGCTGGTCGTTCCCCCGTCCTGGTTACACTCGATCGAATTCATCGCCCCCAGACTCCCCGGGAGACAGCGTGTTCGAACCGCGCCCGCCCGCCGCCCAGAACGACCGCTCGCCCGCGGTCCCGGCAGCAGAGCGGTTCGCGGCACGCACGGCAGGCATGACGGCGTCGGAGATCCGGGCGCTGTTCGCGGTCGCCAGCCGACCCGAGGTGGTGTCACTCGCCGGCGGCATGCCCAACCTCGCCGCGCTCCCGCTCGACGCCCTCGCCCTCGAGGTCGCCGACCTCGTCGCGCGCGAGGGACAGGTGGCCCTCCAGTACGGGTCCGCCCAGGGCGTTCCGCACCTGCGCGAGCAGATCTGCGAGGTGATGGCCGCCGAGGGCATCCGCGCCGATCCCGACGACGTCGTCGTCACCGTCGGCTCGCAGATGGCGCTGGACCTCGTCACACGGATCTACTGCGACCCCGGCGACGTCGTGCTCGCCGAAGGACCGTCCTACGTCGGGGCGCTCGGCAGCTTCGCCGCGTACCAGGCGCGTGTGGTCCACGTGGCGATGGACGAGCACGGGCTGGTACCGGAGCTCCTGAGCGACACGCTGCGCGCTCTCGCGGCCCAGGGCGTGGTGCCCAAGTTCCTCTACACGATCCCGAACTTCCACAACCCCGCCGGCGTCACGATGGCCGTCGAGCGGCGGGTCGAGGTGCTGGAGATCTGCGCGCGCCACGGCGTCGCCGTCGTCGAGGACAACCCGTACGGGCTGCTCGGTTTCAGCGGCCGCACCTACCCGGCGCTGCGCTCGATGGACCGCGACGTCGTCTACCTCGGCTCGTTCTCCAAGACGTTCGCATCCGGGCTGCGGGTCGGGTGGGCGCTCGTCCCGCCGGCCGTGCGCGACCGGCTCGTGCTCGCCGCCGAGTCGGCGACGCTCTGCCCACCGTCGTTCAACCAGATGCTCGTGTCCCGCTACCTCGGCGGCCACGACTGGCGCAGCCAGGTCAAGACCTTCACCGAGGCCTACCGCGAGCGCCGCGACGCGATGCTCGCCGCCCTGGAGACCTACCTCCCCGACGGCTGCACGTGGAACGTCCCGGACGGCGGCTTCTACGTCTGGCTGACCGTGCCCGAGGGCGTCGACACGAAGGCGATGCTGCCCCGCGCGGTCACCGCCCGCGTCGCGTACGCGTCCGGCACCGGCTTCTACGCCGACGGGTTCGGCAGCCGGCAGCTCCGCCTGTCGTACTGCTACCCGACACCGGAGCGCATCACCGAGGGCGTCCGCCGGCTCGGACGAGTGCTGGAGGCAGAGCTCGACGTCGTCCGCACGTTCGGCGCGTCGGCCCGCCCCGCGCTACGGCCTGGGCCGCAGACGCCGTCGCCGCACACGCCGTAGGTGTTTCACGTGAAACGGGCTGCGGCGGCGCTGTGGGTCGCCGACGAGTGACCGGCCCGTCGACGGGTATGTGTGCCGGCGCGGCGTGTTTCACGTGAAACGGGCGGCGGATGGGTGTGGTTGTGGGCTGGCGGCGACTGCGCGGTCGGCAGCGTCGGCACATGCACGGACAACCTCAGCCTGCCCCGCGACGCCCGGGCACTCCGAGCTGGAGGTCGTCCCACGCGCGGTGCTTGTTCGTGCCCCCTGCACGCGACGGACGGGATCCGAGCCCAGGCCCGGTGGGGAGCGGGAACCGGACCGCACAGTCGCGTACAGGTCGAGGCACGCGGCACAGGGCGCCTCGCAAGCAGCGGACGCGTCGGACAACATCGGCCGCACACACCTCGCACGAGGTCGAACCTCTGCGACGTGCGGGTAGGCGGGCGCGGCTCTGTACCGAGGCGTTGAACGCACGACCCTCCCCGTCCGGGAACGCGCAGCGGCGCCCGGCGCGCACCACGACGCAGCCGTTCCCGCCGGCGGCCGCGTCCCTCCGTTGTCGCGGCTGCCGTCCCGCACAGCCCGGACACAGAGCTGCGAGCGCGATGTCGCCAGCCGCGACCTCCCTCTGCACGTCTCCGGCGGGGCCACGGGCGCCGACCCGTCTGGACCGTCTCCCGCTCGAACCGTGTTCCACGTGAAACATCCCGCGGACCCATCCGCCGGAACAGCCGACGCCGACGGCAGGATGGAGCGGTGAGCGACAGGACGGTGGCCGTGCTGGCCGGAGGGCTTTCCCACGAGCGCGAGGTGTCGCTGCATTCGGGGCGGCGCCTCGCGCAGGCGCTGCGCGGGGTCGGCGTGGACGTGGTCGAGTGGGACGTCGACGCCAGCCTCGTCTCGCGACTGCAGACCGAGCAACCGGACGCCGCGATCGTCGCCCTGCACGGCGGGGAGGGCGAGAACGGTTCCGTGCAGGCGGTGCTCGACCTGCTCAGGGTGCCGTTCGTCGGTACGCCGGCGCGTGCGTGCCGCCAGGTGTGGGACAAGCCGACGGCGAAGGCGGAGCTGGCGGCGGCCGGCATCGACACGCCGGAGTGGGTCGCCCTGCCGCACAGCACGTTCCGTGCGCTCGGGGCACCTGCGGTCCTGGACGCCATGGTGGCCCGGCTCGGGCTGCCGATGATGCTCAAGCCGGACCAGGGCGGATCGGCCCTCGGGGCCCAGCTCGTCACAGAGGTCGGCGATCTGCCGGCCGCGATGGTCAGCTGCCTCGCCTACGGCGACACCGTGCTGGCGGAACGGTTCGTGGACGGCACCGAGGTCGCCGTTTCGGTGATCGAGGACGGCGGCGTACCCCACGCGCTGCCGCCGGTCGAGATCCACCCCGCGTCCGGTGTCTACGACTACGTTGCCCGCTACACGCCGGGCGCGACCACCTTCCACTGCCCGGCGCGACTCGACCCATCCGTCATCACTCGCCTCACCGAGACCGCCGTGACGGCACACCGGTTGCTCGGTCTGCGCGACGTCTCGCGCATGGACGCGATCGTCGACGGCGCCGGACGTGTGCAGGTGCTGGAGTTGAACGTGTCGCCGGGCCTCACCGACACGTCGTTGCTGCCCCTCGCGGCTCGCACCGCGGGTCGGGACCTCGGTTCGATCTACGCGGGACTCGTCGAGTGGGCCATCGACCGCGTTTCACGTGAAACATCGTGAGCGGGCGAACCAACCCGGGTTCCGGCCATTCGGCCCTACCCCGCTGAGACCGGATCAGGAACCGGCTCGATAACTGTCGTGATCAGTCCGTGCCGCGGTTCATCAGCTCGACGATGCGCTCGAGATCGTCGACGGAACCGAACTCGATGACGATGCGCCCCTTGCGCTGGCCGAGCTCCACGCGCACGCGGGTGTCGTAGCGGTCCGACAGCGTCTCCGCGAGGTCCTGCAGACCGGGCGCGAGCATCGGCTTGCGACGCGGCGCCTTCTGCTGCTTGGGCGACTCGTTGCGGAGCAGGACGACCGCTTCCTCGGTGGCGCGGACCGACATGCCCTCCGCGACGATCCGGGCGGCGAGCTCCTCCTGATGCCCGGGGTCGTCGACGCCCAGCAGTGCGCGCGCGTGCCCGGCGGACAGCACACCGGCGGCGACCCGCCGCTGCACGGGCACCGGCAGCTTCAGCAGGCGGATGGTGTTGGTGACGACGGGTCGGCTGCGGCCGAGCCGGTCGGCGAGCTCGGTGTGCGTGACGCCGAACTCCTCCAGGAGCTGCTCGTACGCGGCGGCCTCGTCGAGCGGGTTGAGCTGGACGCGGTGGATGTTCTCCAGCAGTGCGTCCCGCAGCATCACGTCGTCGGCCGTGCGCCGGACGATCGCCGGGATCGCGGTGAGGCCCGCCCGGCGCGCGGCGCGGAACCGGCGCTCGCCCATCACGAGCTGGAACGAGCCGGGGGAGACCTCGCGGACGACGATCGGCTGCAGCAGCCCGAACTCGCGGATCGAGTGCTCCAGCTCCGCGAGCGCTTCCTCGTCGAACGTCGTGCGCGGCTGCTTCGGGTTCGGGACGACCGCGGACAGCGGGATCTCGCGGAACTCCGCCGCGAGGTCACCCGCTGCCGACGGAGCGGGTGCCGGAGGCTCGGTCGTGCCCGGGCGCGGGAGGTCGGACAGATGCCGCCGGTTGAGATCGGGCTCCGTGGTGATCCCGCCCTGCGTCACGGGAGCGGTCGGGATCAGTGCGGCGAGTCCACGGCCCAGGCCACCCTTGCGCTGGGGCGCGGGGCGATCGGTCACGAAGCACCCGCCTGTGCCGCGCCGCGGTCGGCGATCTCCCGAGCCGCGTCGATGTAGCTCATCGCGCCGCGCGATCCGGGGTCGTAGGCAAGCACTGTTTGGCTGAATCCGGGGGCTTCCGACACCTTCACGCTGCGCGGGATAACTGTCCGCAGCGCGGTGTCGCCGAAGTGCTCGCGGACCTCCGAGGTCACCTGGTCGGCGAGCTTGGTGCGCCCGTCGTACATCGTCAGCAGGATCGTCGACACGTGCAGCGCGGTGTTGAGGTGCGACCGCACGAGATCGATGTTGCTCAGCAACTGCCCGAGCCCCTCGAGCGCGTAGTACTCGCACTGGATCGGGATCAGCACCTCGGACGCCGCGACGAGCGCGTTGACCGTGAGCAGGCCGAGTGAGGGCGGGCAGTCGATGAAGACGTAGTCGACGTCCAGCTCGGCCAGCGCCTCGGGGGAGAGCGCCTGCTTCAACCGGTTCTCGCGCGCGACCATCGAGACGAGCTCGATCTCGGCGCCGGCGAGGTCGATGGTGGCGGGGACGCAGAGCAGCAGCGGTGACGCCGTGCTCTCCACGGCGGCTTCCCGCAGCTCGATCTCGCCGAGCAGCATCTCGTACACCGACGGCGTGCCGAGCCGGTGCTCGACGCCGAGCGCGGTGCTCGCGTTGCCCTGCGGGTCGAGGTCGATGACGAGCGTGCGCACGCCGTGCATCGCCAGTGCCGCGGCGAGGTTGACCGTGCTGGTGGTCTTGCCGACGCCGCCCTTCTGGTTCGCGACGGTGAGCACGCGGCGGTGGGTAGGTCGGGGCATGCGGTACCGATCCGGGTGCAACACCCTGGCTGCGCGTTCGGCTTCCTCGGCGATGGGCGTCCAGCCCGGTGCCTGTGAGGGTGTTTCACGTGGAACGTCGGACACGTTGAACGACACGCTCACCCTTTCCTCCGCCGAGGTACTCGCTCGACGACGATCACCGTGCTGGGGGGATCCACGATGGTGCCACCGCAGCGCTCCACCCGCGGTGTCCCGCCGCCCAACCGGGCGACGGCGGCGGCGTCGCGCTCCACCTCCTCGGGAGCCGATTCGCCCTTGACCGCGATCATCAGGCCTCCCGGACGCAGGAAGGGCAGGCACCACGCGGCGAGGCGGTGCAGGGGCGCGACGGCCCGGGCGGTCACCACGTCGGCTCCCTCCCAACGCCTGCGCACGGCCGGCTCTTCCGCCCGGCCCCGCTCCACCTCGACGGGCAGGCCCAGGTCGTCGATCACTTCGCGGAGCCAGTCCACACGCCGGGACAGCGGCTCCACGAGGACGATGCCGAGGTCCGGCCGCGCCAGGGCCAAGGGTATCCCCGGAAGGCCCGCGCCCGAACCCACATCCACCAGCCGGGCGGCGTCCGGGACGACCTCTGCGACGACCGCGCAGTTCAGGATGTGGCGTTCCCAGATGCGCGGGGCCTCGCGCGGACCGATGAGCCCCCGGTCCACACCGCTCGTGACCAGGTGCTCCGCGTACCGCTCGGCCAGCGGTAGCCGGTCACCGAAGACCTTCGCCGCGCCGCCGGGAACGTCCTCAGCCACTGCGGAAGACGACCACCTGGCGCCGCGGCTCCTCGCCCTCGCTCTCGCTGGCGACACCGCGCACCCGCGCCACCGCGTCGTGGACGACCTTGCGCTCGAACGGCGTCATCGGGCGCAGCCGCACCGACTCGCCGGAGTCGAGCACCTCCTTGGCGGTGCGGGTACCGAGCTCGGTGAGCTCGTCCCGACGCCCCTGTCGCCAGCCCGCGATGTCGAGCATGAGCCGGCTGCGGTTGCCCGACGCCTGCTGCACCGCGAGGCGCGTCAGCTCCTGCAGCGCCTCCAGCACCGCCCCACGGTCGCCGACCAGTTTCTCGAGGTCCTCGCCGCCGTCGATGCTGACGATCGCCCGTCCGGCCTCGACATCGAGATCGATGTCGCCGTCGTAGTCCAGGACGTCGAGCAGCCGCTCCAGGTAGTCACCCGCGATGTCGCCTTCGCGGACGAGCTGGTCCTCGCCGGATGCTGCGGCCTCTCCGCCCTGCTGTGCGGTCTTCGCCACGAGTACGTCTCCTCTCGGCTTGCTGCCGTGCCGCCGCCGGGGAGTCGGACGTCGACACGGCGACCGTCCGCGGACGGCCGTGGTGGTTCGTGGTCAGCGACGCTTCCGCTGCTTGCGGTTGCCGCCGGTGCCGGCCGGCGCCTTGCCCGTCCCGTTGGCGCTCGCGCTGCCGGAAGCGGCGGCCGGCTTGCCGTTCGGGGAGCCGCCGGCCGGACCCTTCGGGGTGGCCGGCTTGCGGGTGACGGGCTTCGCCCCGGGCGTCTTCGGCTTCTCCTCCGGGTCGGCCTTCTGCAGCTCCGGCCGGATCGGCTTCTGCCCGGGCCGCGGCGCAAGCGCCTTCTGCGTCGCCGTCGTGGTCTCGCGCTTCTCCGCCTCTTCGGCGTCGATCTTGCGGTAGACGATCCACTGCTGGCCGAGCGTCCACAGGTTGTTGGAGACCCAGTAGAGGAGCACCGCGAGCGGGAGGAACGGGGCACCGACGACGACACCGATCGGGAACACGTACAGCATCAGCTTGTTCATGATCGCCGTCTGCGGGTTCTCACCCTGCGCGGCGGTCTGGCGGGCGACCGAGTGCCGTGCCGTGATGTGGGTGAAGATGCCCGCCGCGATCATCAGCGGGATCATCACGATCAGCATCTGGGCGATCGAGGTGCCGGCGGCGTTGAGCTGCGCCTCGCCCTTGGTGACCCACTCGCCGAGCTTCGCGCCGAACAGGCTGGCGCGGTTGAAGGAGAGCACGCCCTCCTGGTCGAAGAAGTAGTTCTCGGTGCGGATCGAGCCGTCGTCGTTGACCGGGACGCCTTGGGCGTTGACCGGGCCGAACGTGCGCAGCACGTGGAACAGGCCGATGAAGACCGGAACCTGCACGAGAACGGGCAGGCAGCCCATGATCGGGTTGACGCCGTGCTCGGTCTGCAGGCGCTGCATCTCCTGCGCCTGCTTCTGCCGGTTGTTGGCGTACTTCTTCCGGATCTTCGCCATCTCCGGCTGGAACTCCTGCATCTTGCGCATCGAGCGCACCTGCAGGACGAACGGCTTGAACAGGACGGCGCGCAGCGTGAAGACGAGGAAGACGACGGAGAGCGACCAGGCGATGCCGCCGCCGAGCCCGTCGTCGCCGAAGACCTTGCTGAACACCCAGTGCCAACACCAGAGGATGAAGGACACCGGGTAGTAGATGAAGTTCAGCACGGTGCTTGCTCCTCGTGGTGGTGCTCGCCGGTACCGGCGACGACGGGAGAGGGCTGCTCACCGCGCCGCGGGGGCACGGGGTCAGCTCCTCCAGGGTGCCATGGGTGGCAGCGCAACAGGCGCCAGGTGGTGAGTCCGACGCCGCGCACGACGCCGTGGATCTGCAGGGCTTCGACCGCGTACTGGCTGCAGCTGGGGTAGAAGCGGCACGTGGGCGGGAACGCCGGCGAGACGTGCACCTGGTAGATCCGCAGCAGGAAGACGAGGCCGCGGACGACGGCGTTGCTGATCCGCGTCATCGGTCACCGCCGAGCTTGCGGAGCGCGCCGCGCAGTGCGGCGTCCAGGTCGGCACCGAGCTCGATGGATGCTGCGGCAGATGCAGCGGGAAGCGCACGCACGACCAGCATCGCGTCAGGCGGTAGTTCGGCCAGCCGGGGGGCGACCAGATGGCGCAGCCTCCGGGTGACGCGATGCCGGACGACCGCGTTGCCGACGGCCTTGCTCACGACGAAGCCGGCCCGGGGGCGTGCCCCCTGGCCGGCTCGGTGCAGATGGACCACGAGTCGTGGGCGGCCGCTGCTGCGGCCGCGACGCATGACCGTGGCGAAGTCGTCCCGGTGCGTGAGCCGGGATGCGGCCGGCAGCACCGGGGCCCGGATCAGGCGGAGAGCCGCTCGCGGCCCTTGCTGCGACGGGCGGCGATGATGGCGCGCCCCGCGCGGGTCCGCATGCGCAGCCGGAACCCGTGCGTGCGTGCGCGGCGGCGGTTGTTCGGCTGGAAGGTGCGCTTGCCCTTGCTCACTTCTCGGCTCTCCTGGTCGACGGCGGCGCAGCCGCCATCGTGTCAATCAGCGTGTCTGCGGTGAGGTACTGCTCGTGCGTGGTCCCGGCAGGCGTGCGTGCAGCCCGGACACGGCTTCGCACAAGGGTAACCCAGTGCCCGGACCGGGGACCAAACCGGGTCGCGGCCGATGCCCGGATCGGGGCGTATCGCGACCACGTCCACATCGTTACCTACGACGTACCCCGTCCGGGTTGTGACGTTGGCCCGGCGTTGTTAGCGTGCGCCACTCGATCGCGGTTCGGGGGGACCGACCAGCCTGGCTCGTTCTACGGGCCGCACGACGACTCGTCGAGCGGCCCGCGTACGGTCTTGCGCACAGCTGTGGACAAATCTGGGGATCGTTCGCCGGGGGTGGCGGCCGACCCCTGGGCGACGACCGGGAGGGGGTGCCGGCCGGTGGCGGATCGACCAGGAGATCTGGGTGAGGTCTGGAACCAGGTCATCGCCGACCTCTCGGGCGCGACCTCACTGTCCGGGCAGCAGCGCGCGTTCCTGCGCCTGACCCGGCCGCTCGGCCTCATCGACGGCACGGCGCTGCTCGCCGCGCCCAGCGACTTCGCCAAGGACGCCATCGAGCGCATCCTGCGGCGGCCGATCAGCGACGCGCTGGGCCGCCACCTCGGCGTCACGGTCAACCTCGCCGTCGTCGTCGACGCCTCGGCCGCGTCCGGTGGCACGGACGTGCCC
This sequence comes from Pseudonocardia sp. CA-107938, assembly GCF_050936315.1. Classification (NCBI taxonomy): domain Bacteria; kingdom Bacillati; phylum Actinomycetota; class Actinomycetes; order Pseudonocardiales; family Pseudonocardiaceae; genus Pseudonocardia; species Pseudonocardia sp. CA-107938. Next base: position 1,454,620 of record NZ_JBNJNA010000001.1, read on the forward strand.
GACCCGCCGGCGCCGGCCGGCGTCGATCGTCCCGGCATGGACCGCCCTGGGCCGGACCGTCCCGCGGCGGTCGCAGTCGATGCTCCGGGGCCCGCCCCGTCGCTCGACCTGCCCGTCGCCGACGCGGCGCTCACCAACGGCGGCCCGGCCGCCATGACCGAGCCCGTACCGGTCGACGACGGCGTCGCCGACGTGCCGCCCGGCCGCCCGAACCGCGAGGTGTGGCCGACGTACTCCGGCCCGCCGCCCGGCGAGCAGGCCGCTCCGCGGTCGCAGAGCCGGTTGAACGAGAAGTACATCTTCGACACGTTCGTCATCGGCGCGTCCAACCGGTTCAGCCACGCCGCGGCCGTGGCGGTCGCCGAGGCGCCGGCGCGCGCCTACAACCCGTTGTTCATCTGGGGCGACTCCGGCCTGGGCAAGACGCACCTGCTGCACGCGGTCGGCCACTACACGCAGCGGCTGTTCCCCGGCATGCGCGTGCGGTACGTGTCCACCGAGGAGTTCACGAACGACTTCATCAACTCCCTGCGCGACGACCGCAAGGTGGCGTTCCAGCGCCGCTACCGCGACGTCGACGTGCTGCTGGTCGACGACATCCAGTTCCTGGAGGGCAAGGAAGGGACGCAGGAGGAGTTCTTCCACACCTTCAACACCCTCCACAACGCGAACAAGCAGATCGTCGTCTCCTCCGACCGACCGCCGAAGCGTCTCGAGACCCTCGAGGACCGGATGCGCACGCGGTTCGAGTGGGGCCTCATCACCGACATCCAGCCGCCCGAGCTGGAGACGCGCATCGCGATCCTCCGCAAGAAGGCCGCGCAGGACCGCCTCGCCGTGTCCGGCGACGTCCTCGAGTTCATCGCGGCGCGCATCGAGCGCAACATCCGCGAGCTCGAGGGGGCGCTGATCCGGGTCACGGCGTTCGCGTCGCTGAACCGGCAGCCCGTCGACACCCAGCTCGCCGAGATCGTGCTGCGCGACCTCATCCCCGACTCCGCCAACTCGGAGATCACCGCGCCGACGATCATGGCGGTGACGGCCGACTTCTTCGGCATCACCATCGAGGAGATGTGCGGGCCGGGGAAGACGAAGGCGCTCGCCCAGGCCCGCCAGATCGCGATGTACCTCTGCCGGGAGCTGACCGACCTCTCCCTGCCCCGCATCGGGCAGACCTTCGGCGGCCGCGACCACACCACCGTCATGCACGCGGACAAGAAGATCCGCAACGAGATCGCGCAACGCCGCAAGACCTTCGAACAGGTCCAGGAGCTCACGACGCGCATCCGGCAGCGGTCACGGGGTTAGCTCCCCGGTCCCGTCCGTGGGTGGTCGCCTTACAAGCGGCTGCGGAGTAGGCGGGGGCCGAATCGGGCGTGTCGGCGCCGCTTTTCATGATCATCACGCGTGAGATGAACGTGACGGGGGGTTTCGGACGGCTCCTTGAATCCACCCGGCCAAAACCCCGCTCATGTCCATCTCGCGCGTGTCGATCATCAAAGCCGAGCCGACGGGACAGAGCCCGACCCCACCCACCCAGATGGCCGCACGGCAACGACGGGGTGGACGGCAGGTTACGACGGCTCAGCGCGTGTGGATGACTCTTCGCTGACCGCTCGCCGTCCGGAGCGACCCGTTCGCCGCATCAGCGTTTATCCAACGGCGTGCCTGCTTGCTCATCCGCTCACGCAGAGTCGCAGGTAGCGCGCCTGATGGTGCGGAAGTGGGTTGCGCGGCGGCCACTCTCCGACCACTTCTGTGCGATTTCGACGACACGCTGTGTCCTCGCGCGGCCACGCTTCACCCACATCTGGGGACAACTCTGTGGACAGTCGCCCGGCGCGCCGTGGACGGATCGCGGTCGATCCGTGGACAACTCGTGTTCAACCCGGGGACAGATCGGGCCGGACGGGCTCCATCCACGGGTCCGATGATCCACCCACGGGTCCGTCCGCGGACGGGTCCACACGACGCCACACCGTCCGACCTGCGGGGACGGCGTCCGTCCACACCATGCACAGGTGCTGGTACTGCTGCTGGATCTTTCTTCAACAGGAAATCAAAGAAGAACAAGCGCTGGGGAGGACGCGTCCGGGCCGTCACCCGTACCCGCTCGAAGACGCTCGGTGAACGCCTCCGGCCGAAGTGACACCCGAACCCGGCAGCCTCTACGGTGGTGCTCCGGTCCCGGGCCGGGTCGTCCACCGCGACGGCCGGCAGGGGCCTCGAACCGCCGGGGGCACGAGGCCGCCGGCCCATGAGCAGATACCGCCGGCGCGAGAGGGCTCCCCGCCATGAAGTTCCGGGTCGAACGCGACGTCCTGGCCGACGCCGCCGCGTGGGTGGCGCGCAGCCTGCCTGCGCGGCCACCGGTGCCGGTGCTGGGCGGGGTGCTGGTCGAGGCGACCACCGGTGCCACCGGCGACCGCCTCCTGGTCTCCGGCTTCGACTACGAGACGTCGGCGAGGGTGGAGCTCGACGGCACGGTCGGTGACCCCGGCCGGGTGCTCGTGTCGGGCCGGCTGCTCGCCGACATCACGCGGGCGCTGCCGTCGAAGCCCGTCGACCTCGTCGTCGACGGGGCGCGTGCCACGATCAACTGCGGGTCGAGCCGCTTCAGCCTGCCGACGATGCCGGTCGAGGACTACCCGCAGCTGCCGGCGATGCCGCAGCTCGCCGGCTCGGTCGCGGCCGACCTGCTCGCCCAGGCCGTCGGCCAGGTCGTCGTGGCGGCCGGCCGCGACGACACGCTCCCGATGCTCACCGGCATCCGGCTCGAGATCGAGGGGGAGAAGCTGACCCTCGCCGCCACCGACCGCTTCCGGCTCGCCGTGCGCGAGCTCGAATGGACACCGGAGGACGCCGGCCTGTCCAGCGCCGTGCTGATCCCGGCGCGCACACTGTCCGAGGTCGCCAAGACCCTCGCCGGTGCCGGCACCGTCGACATCGCGCTCTCCGCCGGCGACGGCATGCTGGGCATCACCGGCGGCGGCCGCCGCGCCACCACCCGGCTCCTCGACGCGGAGTTCCCCGCGTTCCGCAGGCTCATCCCGACCGAGCACACCACCGCCGCGATCGTCGAGTCGGCCGCGTTGGTGGAGGCGGTCAAGCGCGTCGCGCTCGTCACCGACCGGGTCGCGCAGGTGCGCATGGAGTTCAGCGAGGACGGGCTGCGCCTCGCGGCCGGCGGCGACGACGTCGGGAGCGCCGAGGAGGAGCTGCCCTGCGAGCTCGACGGCGCGCCGCTGACCATCGCGTTCAACCCGGGCTACCTGCTGGACTCGTTCGGCGCGCTGCACACCGACCGCGCCCAGCTCACGTTCACCACCCCGAACCGGCCGGCGCTGGTCCGCCCGGTGCCGGGTGACCAGTCGGGTGGTGGCGATGCGGACCAGCCCTCTCCCGGATACCTTCACCTCCTGATGCCCGTCCGGCTGCCCGGCTGACCGCCGGCACTCAGCCCCACGGACACGTCCCACACCAGTGACTCCAGGAGTGCAACCGTGCAACTCGGCCTGATCGGTCTGGGCAAGATGGGCGGCAACATGCGGGACCGGCTGCGTGCCGCCGGTCACGAGGTCGTCGGGTACGACCCCCGCCCCGAGGTCACCGACGTCGACTCGCTCGCCGCGCTCGCGGGCGCGCTCTCGGCGCCGCGGGTGGTCTGGGTGATGGTGCCCTCCGGCGAGATCACCCGGAACACCGTCAAGGCGCTCGCCGAGGTGCTCGACGAGGGCGACCTCGTCATCGACGGCGGCAACTCGCGCTACACCGACGACGGCCCGAACGCCGCCCTCCTCGCCGAGAAGGGGATCCGCTACCTCGACTGCGGGGTGTCCGGCGGCATCTGGGGCAAGGAGAACGGCTATGGCCTGATGGCCGGCGGCGCCGCCGAGGACGTCGAGCGGGCCATGCCGATCTTCGACGCGCTGCGCCCCGAGGGTCCGCGCGAGGAAGGCTTCGCGCACGCCGGCCCCGTCGGGGCAGGGCACTTCTCGAAGATGGTGCACAACGGCATCGAGTACGGGCTCATGCAGGCGTACGCCGAGGGCTTCGAGCTGCTCGAGGCCGCAGAGCTCGTCGAGAACGTGCCGGCGGTGCTGCAGGCGTGGTCGCGCGGCACGGTCGTGCGGTCGTGGCTGCTCGACCTGCTGGTCAGGGCGCTGTCCGACGATCCGCAGCTGGCGAAGCTCGACGACTACGTCGACGACTCCGGCGAAGGCCGCTGGACCATCGAGGAGGCGATCACGCACGCCGTGCCCCTGCCGGTGATCTCTGCCGCGCTGTTCGCCCGGTTCGCGTCGCGGCAGGAGTCGTCGCCGGCGATGCGTGCGGTGGCGGCGCTGCGCCAGCAGTTCGGCGGGCACGCGGTGAAGGCCGCGGCCGGCCCGGCCGGTGCACCCGGCGAGACCGCGGGCCCGGGCGCCGACGTGCCATCGACGCCTGCGCCCTAGTGCATCTACGCCGCCTCGCCGTCGCCGACTTCCGTTCGTGGGAGAAGGCGGAGCTCGACCTCGCGCCGGGGATCACCGTGCTGGTCGGCGCGAACGGGGTGGGCAAGACCAACCTCGTCGAGGCGGCCGGGTACCTCGCCACGCTGTCGTCGCACCGGGTCGCGACCGATGCGCCGCTGATCCGGCGCGGCGCCGAGCACGCCGTCGTCCGCGGCATCGTGGTGCACCACGGTCGCGAGCTGGCGCTGGAGCTGGAGATCACCGCCGGCCGGGCCAACCGGGCGCGGCTCAACCGGGCGCCCGCCAAGCCGCGCGACGTCGCCGGGATCCTCCGCACGGTGCTCTTCGCGCCGGAGGACCTGGCACTGGTGCGCGGCGACCCGGGGGAGCGCCGGCGGTTCCTCGACGACCTGCTGGTCGCGCGCGTGCCGCGGTTCGCCACCGTCCGCGCCGACTACGAGCGGGTGCTGCGCCAGCGCTCGGCCCTGCTCAAGACAGCGAAGGCCGGCCGGTCCGACCTCTCCACCCTCGACGTGTGGGACGGGCACCTCGCCGCGCAGGGTGCCGTCCTGCTCGCCGCGCGGATGGACCTCGTCGACGAGGTGGCGCCGCGCGCGGTCGCTGCGTTCGCCGAGGTCGCTCCGTCGTCGGAGCCGATCGGCGTCGCGTACCGGTGCGGCGTCGCGGACGATCCGCCGCGCACGGTCGCCGAGCTGGAGCAGGCGCTGCTGGAGGCGATGGCCCAGCGCCGGCGTCAGGAGATCGAACGCGGGGTGTGCCTCGTCGGCCCGCACCGCGACGAGCTGGAGCTGACCCTCGGTGACGGTCCGGCGAAGGGCTACGCGAGCCACGGCGAGTCGTGGGCGCTGGCGCTCGCGTTGCGGCTGGCGTCGTACCGGCTGCTGCAGGACGACGACGTCGAGCCGGTGCTCGTCCTCGACGACGTGTTCGCGGAGCTGGACTCCCGGCGCCGGCAGGCGCTGGCGGAGGTCGCGGCCGCCGCGGAGCAGGTGCTGATCACCGCCGCCGTCGACGAGGACGTGCCCGATGGGCTGAACGGGGTACGGTTTGCCGTTACCCGCGGTAGCGTCGAGCCCGTTTCAGCGCCGGGCCGTCCGGATTGACGGGATATCTGGGGACAAGGCTGTGGATACTGTGGATAACTCGTCGCCGACTGGTGATGACGGCGCCGTTCGACCGCCCGGCGCGGCGGACCGACCGTCCGCCAGTACCCGAACGGGTCCAGTTGTCCCCAGCCCTGGGGATGGGTCTGGTGGTGGTGATCCGGACGGGCGCCGCGGCGCCGACATCGCGCGGGAGGCCCTGCGCGCCGCCCGCGAGGCGTCCGCCGCGAAGGCCGCCGACCGGGAGAAGGAGCGGGCCGGCCGCAAACCGGCCGGTGTCCGCGGCAGGCGGCGGCGCTGGTCGGGCGCCGGACCCGACGACCGCGACCCCCAGCTGTTCGGCGCGCTCGTCTCCCGCGTCTCCCGGGACCGGGGCTGGTCGTCCCGCCTGACCGACGCCACGGTGCTGGGCCGCTGGCCGCAGCTCGTCGGGCCGGACATCGCCGACCACTGCACCCCGGTATCGCTGCGTGACGGGGAACTGGTGCTGCAGGCCGAGTCGACGGCCTGGGCGACGCAGCTGCGGCAGCTCCAGCGGCAGCTCCTGCGGCGCCTCGCCGACGCGGTCGGCGGCGACGTCGTGAAGCGGATCCGGGTCGTCGGGCCCGCCGGGCCGAGCTGGCGGCACGGCCCGCGATCGGTGCGCGGGCGGGGGCCTCGGGACACGTACGGATAGCACCGTGCACCGGGGCCGGGGGTGACCCGGATGGGTGTTTGGGGCGTTTCAGCGCTCGCTCAGCGGAAGCGAGCCCGTTCGCACCCCCGTCTCGGCCGCCGGGACCCGACCGGAACCGAGTTCGTCGATCTGTGAGCCTTACAGGGGTGTCCTAGCCGCCATTCTGCTCAGGCGCACCGGTATGATGGAGGGGTGTTCCCGGGTCCTCCCCGAAGGCCCGGCCCAGCGGACCCCGCCTCGGCGACCCTCGTCGCGCGCGCCCGGGGTCCTCACCGCGAGGAGACAGGCAGCACGTGGCGGAGAAGAAGAGCACCTACGGAGCATCGTCGATCACGGTTCTCGAAGGTCTCGAAGCGGTCCGCAAGCGTCCCGGCATGTACATCGGCTCCACCGGCGAGCGCGGCCTCCATCATCTCATCTGGGAGGTCGTGGACAACGCCGTCGACGAGGCGATGGCGGGCTACGCCAACCGGGTCGAGGTCGTCCTGCAGAACGACGGCGGCGTGCGGGTGATCGACAACGGCCGCGGCATCCCGGTCGGCATGCACCCCGTGGAGAAGAAGCCCGCCGTCGAGGTCGTGATGACGGTGCTGCACGCCGGCGGCAAGTTCGACTCCGACTCGTACGCGGTGTCCGGTGGTCTGCACGGCGTCGGCGTCTCGGTGGTCAACGCCCTGTCCTCCCGGCTCGACGTCGCGATCGACACCGACGGGTTCCACTGGGAGCAGCAGTACACGCGATCGGTGCCGGGCAAGCTGGTCAAGGGCGCGCCCACCCGCACCACCGGCACGTCGATCACGTTCTGGGCCGACCCGGAGATCTTCGAGACCACCGAGTACAACGTCGAGACGGTGCGGCGCCGGCTGCAGGAGATGGCGTTCCTGAACAAGGGCCTCACGATCGTCCTGCGCGACGAGCGCAACGGCGACAACGGTGACGCCGAGGAGCCCGACGCAGAGGGCTTCGTTGCGAAGATCCGCGAGCACACGTTCCACTACCCGAACGGGCTCGAGGACTTCGTCGCGCACCTGAACAAGTCGAAGGAGCCGATCCACAAGAAGCTCGTCGCCTACACCGCCGAGGAGGCGGGCCACAGCGTCGAGGTGGCGATGCAGTGGAACTCCAGCTACACGGAGTCGGTCTACACCTTCGCCAACACGATCAACACGCACGAGGGCGGCACCCACGAGGAGGGCTTCCGCGCGGCGCTGACCAGCACGGTCAACCGGTACGCGCGCGAGAAGAAGCTGCTCAAGGAGAAGGACGCCGCCCTCTCCGGTGACGACATCCGCGAGGGACTAGCCGCGATCGTCTCGGTCAAGCTGAAGGAGCCCCAGTTCGAGGGGCAGACCAAGACGAAGCTGGGCAACACCGAGGTCAAGTCGTTCGTCCAGCGCGTGTCGAACGAGTGGCTGGCCGACTGGTTCGAGCGCAACCCCACCGAGGCGAAGATCATCGTCAACAAGGCGGTGCAGTCGGCGCAGGCCCGGATCGCGGCGCGCAAGGCGCGCGAGCTGGTCCGCCGCAAGAGCCCCGGCGACATCGGCGGTTTGCCCGGCAAGCTTGCCGACTGCCGCTCCACCGACCCGTCCAAGTGCGAGGTCTACATCGTGGAGGGCGACTCGGCCGGTGGTTCGGCCAAGTCCGGCCGCGACTCGATGTTCCAGGCGATCCTGCCGATCCGCGGCAAGATCATCAACGTGGAGAAGGCGCGGATCGACCGCGTCCTCAAGAACGCCGAGGTCCAGTCGATCATCACGGCGCTGGGCACCGGCATCCACGACGAGTTCGACATCGCGAAGCTCAAGTACCACAAGATCGTGCTGATGGCCGACGCCGACGTCGACGGCCAGCACATCCGCACGCTGCTGCTCACGCTGCTGTTCCGGTTCATGCGCCCGCTCGTCGAGGCCGGGCACGTCTTCCTCGCGCAGCCGCCGCTCTACAAGATCAAGTGGGGTGGCCGGGGCGCCGAGCCGGAGTTCGCCTACTCCGACCGCGAGCGCGACGGCCTGATCGAGGCCGGCCGCGCTGCCGGCAAGAAGCTGCCCAAGGAAGAGGGCGTGCAGCGGTACAAGGGTCTCGGCGAGATGAACGCCAAGGAGCTGTGGGAGACCACGATGGACCCGGCCCACCGGGTGCTCCTGCAGGTCACCCTGGACGACGCCGCCACCGCCGACGAGCTGTTCTCGATCCTCATGGGCGAGGACGTGGAGTCGCGCCGCTCGTTCATCACCCGCAACGCCAAGGACGTCCGGTTCCTCGACGTCTGAGTTCCCTCAGACGTCTGGTGACCGGGTGGAAGGACTGACGTGACAGACATCCTCGATCCTGCTGCTCCGGCCGGGGGCGGCGGCGGTGGTGGCGACCGCATGGAGCCGGTCGACATCCAGCAGGAGATGCAGCGCTCCTACATCGACTACGCGATGAGCGTCATCGTCGGTCGGGCGCTGCCGCTGGTGGAGGACGGGCTCAAGCCCGTGCACCGCCGCGTCCTGTACTCGATGGGCGAGAACGGGTTCCGGCCCGACCGCAGCTACGTGAAGTGCGCGCGCGTCGTCGGCGAGGTGATGGGTAACTACCACCCGCACGGTGACACGTCGATCTACGACGCGCTCGTGCGGCTCGCGCAGCCGTGGTCGATGCGCTACCCGCTGATCGACGGGCAGGGCAACTTCGGCTCCCGGGGCAACGACCCGGCTGCGGCCATGCGCTACACCGAGTGCCGGCTCACCCCGCTGGCCATGGCGATGCTGCAGGACATCGACGAGGAGACCGTCGACTTCACGCCCAACTACGACGGCAAGACGCAGGAGCCCGACGTCCTGCCGGCGCGCATCCCGAACCTGCTGATCAACGGCAGCGCCGGCATCGCCGTCGGGATGGCGACGAACATCCCGCCGCACAACCTGCGCGAGGTCGGCGCCGGCGTGGTGTGGGCGCTGGAGAACCCCGACGCCACCGACGACGAGCTCCTCGAAGCCCTCATGGAGCGGATCAAGGGCCCGGACTTCCCCACCGCCGGGCTGATCGTGGGCCGCGACGGCATCGACCAGGCCTACCGCACGGGTCGCGGCTCGGTGCGCATGCGTGCTGTCGTGGAGGCCGAGGAGGACGCCAAGGGGCGCACCATCCTCGTCGTCACCGAGCTGCCCTACCAGGTCAACCCGGACAACCTGATCGAGTCGATCGCGTCGCAGCACCGCGACGGCAAGCTGACCGGCATCGCCGAGATCAACGACGAGTCGTCGGACCGCATCGGCATGCGCATCGTGATCACGCTCAAGCGCGACGCGGTGGCCAAGGTCGTGCTGAACAACCTCTACAAGCACACCCAGCTGCAGACCGCGTTCGGCGTGAACATGCTCTCGATCGTCGACGGCGTGCCGCGCACCCTGCGCCTCGACCAGATGGTGCGCAACTACATCCGCCACCAGATCGAGGTCATCGTCCGGCGCACCCGCTACCGGCTGCGCAAGGCCGAGGAGCGGGCCCACATCCTGCGCGGCTACGTCAAGGCGCTCGACGCGCTCGACGAGGTCATCGCCCTGATCCGGGCGTCGGCCACCGTCGAGGTCGCGAAGGCCGGCCTGATCGAGCTGCTCGACGTCGACGACATCCAGGCGCAGGCGATCCTCGACATGCAGCTGCGGCGCCTCGCCGCACTGGAGCGCCAGAAGATCATCGACGAGCTGGCCGAGATCGAGCGCGAGATCGCCGACCTCGAGGACATCCTCGCCCGCCCCGAGCGGCAGCGGCAGATCGTGCGCGACGAGCTGCAGGAGATCGTCGAGAAGCACGGCGACGACCGCCGCACGGTGATCGTCGCCGACGACGGCGACGTCACCAACGAGGACCTCATCGCCGTCGAGGACGTGGTCGTCACGATCACGCAGACCGGCTACGCGAAGCGCACCAAGACCGACCTGTACCGGGCGCAGAAGCGCGGCGGCAAGGGCGTGCAGGGCGCGCAGCTGAAGCAGGACGACATCGTCGCCCACTTCTTCGTGTGCTCCACGCACGACTGGATGCTGTTCTTCACCAACAAGGGCCGGGTGTACCGCCTCAAGGCGTACGAGCTGCCGGAGGCGAACCGGTCCGCGCGTGGCCAGCACGTCGCGAACCTGCTCGCGTTCCAGCCGGACGAGCAGATCGCCCAGGTCATGCAGATCAAGGACTACCAGGCCGCCCCGTACCTCGTCCTCGCGACGAAGAGCGGGCTGGTCAAGAAGTCGCGCCTGACCGACTTCGACTCGCCGCGCACCGGTGGCCTGATCGGCATCAACCTGCGCGAGGACGACGAGCTCGTCGGTGCGGTGCTCTGCTCGGCCGAGGACGACCTGCTGCTCGTCTCCGCGGAGGGGCAGTCGATCCGCTTCACGGCGAGCGACGAGGTGCTGCGGCCGATGGGTCGCGCGACCTCCGGCGTGCTCGGCATGCGCTTCAACGGCGGCGACCGGCTGCTGTCGCTCGGCGTGGTGCAGCCCGACACGTTCGTGCTGGTGGCCACGGACGGCGGCTACGCCAAGCGCACGCCTATCGAGGACTACCCGGTGCAGGGCCGCGGCGGCAAGGGGGTCTTGACGATCCAGTACGACCGCCGACGTGGCACGCTGGTCGGTGCGCTCATCGTCGGGATCGACGACGAGCTGTACGCGATCACCTCCACCGGTGGGGTGATCCGCACGACCGCGCGCGAGGTCCGCAAGGCCGGCCGGCAGACGAAGGGGGTCCGCCTGATGAACCTGGGCGAGTCCGCCACCCTGCTGGCCGTCGCCCGCAACGCGGAGGACGACGACGAGGGCGACGACACCGCCGTCTGAGACCGTCGGCACCGCAGGGCCGACCGCAGCACCGACACGGAGGGAACGCTCGGCACGTGAGTGAGAACTCGAGCACGCCGGAGGAGCCGGAGGCTTCGGGCAGCAGCGTGGCCACCGGCGGGGACACCTCGCCGCCGGCCGCGGCTCCCGAGGCCAACGGCGCTGCGGCGCGGGGTGCCGAGCCGAACGGCGCCGCTGAGGACGGCGCGGCGAAGGCCGCGTCCGCGCCGGGCGAGGACGCCCCGACCGAGGAGACCCGGGCCGACCCACCGGCTGCGCCCGACCTCGTGAAGGGCCCGGCCGCCGATCCGCCCACGGTCGCGGCGCCGGCGCCGGCCGGGCGCACCCCGACACCTGCCCGGGGGATCGGTGCCACGGGCCCGGCGCCGGCCAACGGTGCCGCTCAGCGCCCACCCGTGCCCGGTCCGCGGCCCGCGCCGGGGCCGGTCCCCGGGCCTGGGCCGGAAGCCGCCGCACCTCCGCCGTGGCACCGGGTGCCCGGACACGATGCCCGCGACGTCCGGGAGGCCCCCACCCGATCGGCCGGTGTCGGTGACCTGCTCGGCGACGGCCCCACCGTCGTCATGGGTGGCCCGGGTCCCACAACGGGCGGTGCCGAGCAGCCCCGACCGTCCGGGCCCGGTTCGGCGACGGGCGGCTGGCAGGCCGTCCGGGCCACCCGCAACCGCACCCCGCGCCAGGCCGCGCTGCAGCTCAAACGGCTCGACCCGTGGTCGGTGCTCAAGCTGTCGCTGGTGCTCGCCGTGGTGCTGTTCTTCGTGTGGCTCGTAGCGGTCGGCGTCCTCTACGGGGTGCTCGACGGCATGGGCGTGTGGGACCAGCTCAACGGCAACTACGCCAACCTCGTCAACGACAACGCACCGGCCGGTGGCCAGCTGATCAACGCAGGCCGGGTCTTCGGGTTCGCCGCGGTGGTCGGGGCCATCAACAGCCTGCTGTTCGCCGTCGCGATGACGATCAGCGCGTTCGTCTACAACGTGTCGGCCGACCTGGTCGGCGGCGTGGAGGTCACGCTCTCCGAGCGGGACTGACCGGCGGGGTATCCCGTTGCAGGGCGGCGGAGGGCCTGGGGTACCCTCGTCCACGTCGCAGGGGCCTATAGCTCAGTTGGTTAGAGCGCATCACTGATAATGATGAGGTCGCTGGTTCAAATCCAGCTAGGCCCACTCCCGAGTTCCCATGGACGACAGGACAGTGACGTCATGAAGAAGGTTCTCATCGCGCTCGTGGCGATCGCCGCCGGTGCGCTCGTGTTCAGCAAGGTCCGCTCCGGCCGCTCCGAGGCCGACCTCTGGCAGGAAGCCACCAACAGCTGACCGCCACCCCCGCCGAGCGGGTCCCTGACCCGCGGGCGGGTTCGGGGACGTAGCTCAATTGGCAGAGCACCGCCTTTGCAAGGCGGGGGTCAGGGGTTCGATTCCCCTCGTCTCCACCACGGCCCACCAGCGCGAACAGCGCCGGTGGGCCGTTGACGTTTGATCTTGCAGCCAACCTGGCTGCGGATTCCCGAGTACGGACCGGCCGCGTCTTGTGGCTGTCGCCGGACAAGTGCGGAGATCAGCCGATCGGCAACCGTCGCACACGGAGTGATTCGTCGCCGATCACGACAATGGCGCCCGCGTTCAGATCTTCCTGCACCTTCGGCAAGTTCATGATCAGGATTCCGGCCCACTCCTCGACGCCGCTAGGCGGCGCGCAGAACGACTGCGTCGGTCGCTGCTCGAAGACCAAGGTCACTGACGTGGATGACGTCCCATCCCTCGCGGGTCAGCACGTTGACCAGGCGCGATGAGAGGTTGTTGTCGAGCAGCAGCCTCAGTGGCGACGGGGATGCGTAGGCCGCGGATCGTCGGGACACCGGCCATGAGCTCGGGATCCGTGGTGATCCGGGTGAACGTCATGCGGTCATGGCATGGCGGCGGGACGCGACCGGCCCACGACTTCCGCACATCCCGCGCACTACGCCGCCGACCACCGTCCACAGCATCGATCGGTCGGTCCGACCCCTGCCTTTCAACCATTCGCGGCGTCGACGGCCTCGATCACGCGGAGGTCGTCGCGGACGGCCCAGTGCTCGGTCAGGCGGTCCCCCTCCACGGTGAACACGTGGAGCTGCTTCCAGGCGATCTGCGCGCCGCTCGGCGGCCGGTCGCCGAGCCAGGGCATCCCGCTGCCGACGTGCTTGCCGTGCAAGGTCACCCATACCGCGACCCGGCCGTCGTCGAGGGTGCCCCAGCCGTGCAGCTCCGCTCTGCGCTCGTCGAAGCTCCGCTCGATCCAGCTCCAGACCTCGTCCCAGGTGGCCGGCCCGCGCTGCCCGCTGACGTGGTCGTGCAGATCGGGACTCATCATCGCCTGGAAGTCGGGCTCGCCGTCTGCGATCCAGCGGGCGTAGGCCTGTGCGACTTGCTGTGGTTCGAGCACAGATCCACTGTGGCCCTACTCGGCGCAGAGGCACAACGGGTGCCCGGCCGGGTCGAGGACGACGCGGAACGTCGTGCCGGGCTGGTGCTCGGCCTTGGTCGCGCCGAGGTCGAGGACGGCCGCCTCGGCGGCGTCGAGGTCGTCGACCAGTACGTCGAGGTGCATCTGCTGCGGTGTGTCCTGGGACGGCCAGGTGGGTGGGACGTAGCCGTCCACCCGGTGGAACGAGATGCACCGGCCGTCGTCCGCGAGCACGGCGGCACGGTCCTCGGTGACGCCGTCGATCGCCCACCCCAGCAGCGCCGCGTAGAACGTCGCGAGCGCGGCCGGGTTCGGGCAGTCGACAGCGAGGACGGGGGAACGCGCGATGGCCACCTGCCGATCATGGCATCAGCGGGCGGGATCGATGATCGTCATCCCGGCGACGGTGGCCCGGTCGAACCCCGGCAAGGCGGCCGCGGCCTCCTCGAGCCCGATCGTGCGCTCGATGAGCCGCTGCGGCTGCAGCCGGCCCTGCTCGATGAGGGCCAGCATGCCCGGGTAGTCGACGGCTGCCATGCCGTGGCTGCCCAGGACGTCGAGTTCCCAGCCGATCACCCGATCCATCGGCACGCGGGGGTGTCCTGCGGTCGGGGGTAACAGCCCCACCTGGACGTGCCGGCCCCGCCGTCGCAGGCTGAGGATCGCGTCGGCGCAGGCCTGCTCGTTCCCCACGGCGTCGACGGCGACGTGCGTTCCGCCGTCGGTCAGGTCGGTCACGGCGGCCGGGACGTCGGTGCCGTCGGTGAGGAGCGTGTGCTCGGCACCCAGATCGGCGGCGACGGCGAGGGCTTCCGGGTTGCGGTCTACCGCGATCACCCGGGCGCCCAGTGCCCGGGCGATCATCACCGCGCTGAGCCCGACGCCGCCTGCGCCGACCACGGTGACCCACTCGCCGGCGACGACCCGCGCACGGCTCACGAGGGCGCGGTGCGCGGTGGCGAACCGGCAGCCGAGACCGGCTGCGGTCGGGAAGTCGATCGTGTCGGGCAGGGCGACGAGGTTCGCGTCGGCGGCGTGGAGGGCGACGAGCTCGGCGAACGAGCCCCAGTGGGTGAAGCCGGGCTGCTGCTGCCACGGGCACACCTGCGCGTCTCCGGCGCGGCAGAATTCGCAGCGCCCGCAGCCGCAGACGAACGGGCTGGTGACCCGGTCGCCCACGTTCCAGCGGCGTACGTCCGGCCCCACCTCGACGATCACGCCGGCCAGCTCGTGCCCCGGGACGTGCGGGAACGCCACGGCCTCGTGGCCGGCCCACGCGTGCCAGTCGCTGCGGCACATCCCGGTGGCGTGCACCCGCACGACCACCCCACCGGCGGGCACCGCTGGCTCGGGCACGTCCCGCACCTCTGGACGGGACCGGACGGAATCGACGACCACGGCGCGCACCGGTACCTCCTACCATGCCGGCACCGCGAGGTGCGCCGCGATGATCGAGGTGGACGAGGCCGAGCGGCTCGTCCGGACGAGCCTCACCTCGAGTCCAGTGTCCCCGTCGTTTCCGCCGGGCGACGGTTCAGCGAGGCCGCAGGTGCGTCACCCGCAGACCGCGCTCGGCGTGCAGCCGGTCGGCCACGAGCGAGCGATGGCACGCCTCCGGGTCACGCTCGACGCAGAAGAGGGCGGTCGTTCCCTCCGGTAGCTCTGCGACGAGCGCGCCCAGGTCGAACGGGTCGAGGATCTCCCGCGTGTAGCCCGTGGCGTACTCGGGCGCGAGCGCGACGCGGTTGCGCTTGCCCACGCCCGCGCGGTCGTCCGCGCGGTACTGGAGCCGGCGCAGCTCGGTCGTCGGCGCCAGCCCCGGGACGTGCCGGTACTCGACGGCCGCGGCGGCGAGCACGGCCTGGAGCCGGACCGCGTTCGCCCACGCGTACTCGGGGCCCCGCACGCCGCGGCGCTGGCGGAGGTCGAGCAGGAGTCGCACGTTCGCGCGCGTGAGCTCCTCGACGAACGTGTCGGCCGTGAACCCGTAGACGCCGATCGTCGCGATGTGCCGCACCGCTACGGCACGAGGGCGGGCTGGTCGACCACCCACAGCCACGACCCATCCGGCTGCCGCCGGGCGATCTCCACCGTGATCTCGCCCGTGGTCAGCGTGGACGCGGTGAGCGCCAGGTCGCCGCTGACCAGCGCCGGGTGCTGCCGGCCGGGTGCGAGCACCGGCGCCGCCGCCACGAACTGCTCGAAGACCTTGCGGATCTCCGCGTGCCCGGTGGCGAGGCTGCCGGGCGGGAACGCCATCACCGCGTCCGGCTCGTACAGCGCCACCAGCCCGTCGACGTCGCCGGCGTTGGCGCGCTCGATGAAGTACCTGCCCAGGTCGTTCGGCTCGGTGGCCGGTGTCGTGCTCGTCATGCGGTGAGCTTCGCACCGAATCACGACATCCTCTGTCGCGTATTACTGGGAAGATCTCGACATGCGCGCGGACCGGCTGGTGTCGCTGGTGCTGCTGCTGCGCCAGCACGGCCGGATGTCCGCGGCCGAGCTGGCCCGCGAGCTGGAGGTGTCCACGCGCACCGTGCTGCGCGACGTGGAGGCGCTCTCGGCCGCCGGTGTCCCCGTGTACGCCGAGCGTGGCCGCCGCGGCGGGTTCGCGTTGCTGCCCGGCTTCCGCACCGAGCTCACCGGACTGGGCCACGAGGAGGCGCTGGCGCTGCTGGTCGCCGGATCGCGGCGGGGTGCGCAGGCGTTCGGGCTCGGGCCGGCGCTCGCGTCGGCCATGCGCAAGGTCGTCGACGCGCTTCCCGAGGCGAACCGGGCCACGGCGGCGGGTGCGGTCCAGCGCCTGCTCGTCGACCCGGAGACCGACCTGCTCGCGCGCCGGTTCGCGACCGACGAGCTGCCCGACGCCGTCCTCACCGAGGTCCGCCGCGCGGTGCTCACCGGGCACAAGCTGCGCATCCACTACGCCGCCGTGGACCAGAAGCCGGCATGGCGGACGGTGGACCCGATCGGGCTGGTCACGGCCCGCGACCAGGGGTACCTGCTGGCCACCCGGTCCGGTGCGGACCGCACCTACCGGCTGTCGCGCGTGCTCGCCGCCGAGGTCCTCGACGAACGGGCGGAGCGTCCGGAACGGGTCGACCTCGACCGTGCATGGCAGGAGCGCAGCGCGCGGTTCCGCGCCGGCGACGACCAGGTCACCGTGCAGGTGCGGGTGCAGGTGGCCCGGCGGGAAGAGCTGGTGCGCACCGCGGTCGCCGTCCTCACCGAGGGACCGGAGGAGGACGGCTGGCAGTCGCTGGAGGTGACGTTCCAGGACGCCCGGCACGCGCTGTGGGCACTCTGGGAGCTGGCGACCGGCGCAGAGGTCCTCGGCCCGCAGTGGCTTCGGGCCGCCCTCCGCGAACGGGCGGCCGCGCTGGTCGCCCGCTACGAGCCGGACTGATCCCTACTGCAGCGCGAGCGTGCGGATCACCTGACGCGCGGCGGCCGCGCCCTCCGACTCGGCGATGGCCAGCGCCGTCGTGACGTCGAGGTCGTCCAGCAGGGCCGCCTGCACGGCGGTCGCGGCCACGCTCGAACCGGACGGGCCGCCGGCGGCCGTGTAGAGCCGGTCGAGTGTGCGGGCGGCGTCGTCGAGCAGGTCGGGCCGGTAGTCCCAGTCGCTCGCCCAGTGCCGCTGCAGCAGCATCAGCCGCAGCACCGGCCCGGGGACCTCGCGGAGGAGGTCGGCCACCAGCACCAGGTTGCCGGTGCTCTTGGCCATCTTCGTGCCGCCGAGCCCGACCGTGCCCACCCGGAACGCCGCCCGGGCGAACGGCGTCGCGCCGGTGGCCGCCTCGACCATCGCCGACTGGTAGGCGTGGTGCGGGAAGGCCAGGTCCGAGCCACCGGCCAGCACGTCCACGACGCCGCCGAGTGTCGCCAGCGCCATCGCCGCGCACTCGGCGTGCCAGCCCGGCCGGCCGGGTCCCCACGGGCTCGGCCACGCCGGCTCGCCTGGTCCCGAGGCCTGCCACACGACGACGTCGAACGGGTCGTCGCGGCGCTCGTCGGCGGGGTCGTCGCCGAACTCGGCGGCCAGCCGCAGCGCATCGGCCCGGTCCAGGCCGGCCCGGGCGGGCACGGCGGCGCCGCGGAAGTGCACCCGCCCGTCCCGCTCGTAGGCGGCGCCGGTGGCGAGCAGGGCCCCGGCCAGCCGGATCACGTGCCGGACGTGGTGGCGGGCGTGCGGCGCGTGCTCGGGCGGGCGGACGTGCAACGCCGCCATGTCCTGGTCGAACCAGTACTCCTGGGAGAGACCGAACTCGTCGTAGGCGCGGCCGCGCTGCGCCGCCGTGCGGGTCAGGACGTCGTCGACGTCGGTGACGTTGCGGGCCACGACCGTGTCGGTGCCGGCCATCCGCAGCACCCGCGCGACCGTGTCCGCCCAGACGAACGTCGCAGCGTGGCCGAGGTGCGTCACGTCGTAGGGCGTGATGCCGCACAGGTAGATCCGCGCCGGCACGGTCGGGGCGAGTCGCTGTCCACCGAGCCGCAGGGTCGCCGTCACGGCTCGTCCGGTCGCAGGTTCCGTCCTCACCACCGGATGGTGGCACGGATCTCCCTTGCCGGTTTTGCTTGGCCGAGCTAAATTTTGCTCATGCGAGCAAGAACGTTCACGGAATCGGGCCGCCGCGCCCAGATCGTGACCGCCGCCATCGAGGTGATCGCCGAGGTGGGGTACGCCAATGCGTCCTTCAGCCGGATCGCCAAGCACGCCGGGCTGTCCAGCACCGGCATGATCAGCTACCACTTCGCCGGCAAGGACGACCTCCTCAACGCGTGCATCGCGGAGATCGAGGAGGTCACGGGCGCGTACATGCAGCCGCGCGTCGACGCCGCCGAGGGGCACGTCGCGCAGCTGCGGGCCTACGTCGAGTCCAACGTCGCGCTCGTCGGCGAGCACCCCGCGCCCGTGCGGGCGCTCATCGACCTGGTGCGGAACGCCGGGTCGCAGAGCGCGTCGGTGAACGAGCGGCTGGCCCTCTTCGAGCGGCACTTCCGCGACGGCCAGGCCGCCGGCGCGTTCCGCAGCTTCGACGTGCGGACCACGGCACTCGCACTGATGGCCGGCCTCGACGCCGTCGTGGCCACCGCCGCGGCGCAGGGCGTCGAACCGGCAGAGCTCGACCGGCTGGGCCGCGAGCTCGCCGACCTGTACGTGCGGGCGACCGCATCCGAGACCGAGGGGGACACATGATCGAGGGCAAGACCGAGCCCGATGCCGGGTTGCGCCGGCTGGTGCAGGCCAACCTGCTGAGCATCCTGTTCGAGGTGGTCGTCCCGATGGCGCTGTTCTACGGGCTGCGCGCCGCCGGCGTGAGCCAGTGGTGGGCGCTGATGGCCGGCGTGCTGGTGGCGGGGCCGTACGTGCTGTGGAAGCTGGTGCGCAGCCGCCGGGTCGACATGGTCGCGCTGGTCACCCTGAGCGTCCTCGTGCTCTCGGTGGTGCTCGGCATGCTGTCCGACGACCCGCGCACGCTCGTGGTCCGGGAGGGCTGGACGGCCGTGCTGGGCGGCCTGTTCGGGGCGTGGATGCTGGTGTCGGTCTGGGTGGGCCGGCCGGCGCAGCTGACGTTGGGGCGCACGATCGCCGAGGTCAAGCGCGGTGCCGAGGGCGCGGCCGCATGGGCCGCCCGCTGGGACACCGACGCCCGGTTCCGGCACGCCCTGCGCGTCGACACGGCCGTGTGGGGTGCCGTGCTGCTGGTGCACGCGGTGGCGCACGTCGTGCTCGTGTACGTGCTGCCGATCGACCTGGTCTCGGCCGTCACGACGGTGGTGTGGCTGGCGACGCTGGCCGCGTTGATCACGTGGCACGTCTGGTACATCCGCCGGGAAGGCATCGATGCCTGACGTGCTGGTGGCGGGCGCCGGCCCGACCGGCCTGCTCGCCGCGTACGAGCTCGAACGCGCCGGCCTGGACGTGCTGGTGCTGGAGCGCGACCGGTGCCCGTCCCCGCAGTCGAAGGCGCTGGCGCTCCAGCCCCGGTCGATCGAGGTGCTCGCCGACCGCGGACTGCTGGACGCGATCGAGCCGCACGTCCACGCCCGCCTGCCGGCCGGGCACTTCTCCGGCATCCCGATCGACTACACCGATCTGCCGTCGCCATTCCCGTACCAGCTCGGTGTGGAGCAGGCGCACGTCGCGGCGGCGATCGAGGCGCAGCTGCGCACGCCCGTGCAGCGCGCGGCCGCCGTCGACGCCGTGGCGCAGAACGCCGACGGGGTCACCGTCACCGCTGCCGGGCGCGAGCACCGGGCCGGCTGGCTGGTGGCCGCCGACGGTGGGCACAGCGCCGTCCGATCCCTGCTGGGCGCCGCCTTCCCGGGCACGTCGGCCCGGATCTCGCTGGTCGTCGCGGACCTCACCCTCGCGGCGAAACCGCTGGGGCTCGCCGACGACTGGCAGCTGCCGTCGGCGGGATCGGGGTTCCTGCTGCCGCTGTCGGACGGGCGCTACCGCGCGGTCGTCGCCGGTGCCGAGCAGCAGGAGATCGATCGCGCCGCACCCGTCACGGCGGGCGAGGTGCAGCGCGCGCTGACCAGCGCGCACGGCCCGGGTATCGAGGTGGGGGAGCTGCTGTGGGCGTCGCGGTTCGGCGACGCGGCCCGGCAGCTGGTGCGCTACCGGCACGGCCGCGTGCTGTTCGCCGGCGACGCCGCGCACATCCATCTCCCGGTGGGCGGGCAGGGGCTGAACCTGGGCCTGCAGGACGCGGTGAACCTGGGCTGGAAGCTAGCCGCGCAGGTCCGCGGGCACGCGCCGGCCGGCCTGCTCGACAGCTACCACGCCGAGCGCCACCCGGTCGCCGCCCGAGTGCTGGTCAGCACGCGAGCGCAGGGCCTGCTCGGGATCCCTGACCCCGATGTCGCGACGGTCCGCGCGATCGTCGACGGGCTGCTCGCCGTCCCGGAGGCCCGCCGCGCGATGGCGGCGGAGCTGTCCGGCGTCGGGATCAGCTACCCGGGCACGTGCGGACGGGCCGTCGACGTGCCGGTCGCTCCCGACGGGCGCGGCGTGCTCGTCGGCGCACCGCTGCCGGAGCGCTGGTCGGACCGGGTGGAGCACCGCCCGGGCCCGGCGCCGCAGCTCGTCCGTCCCGACGGGTACGTGGTCTGGACGGGCGGACCGGGACTGGAGGCGGCGCTGCACCGGTGGTTCGGGAACGTGTGACGATCAGGGCGTGGACGACGCGATCGAGGCGGACGGGCAGCGGTTCACGGTGCGGGCGGCGCGCCGGGCCGACGTGCCCGAGCTGGTGGCGATGCTGGCCGACGACCCGCTCGGCAGCACGCGGGAGGGCGCGCCGCTCGCGGCGTACGAGGCTGCGTTCGAGGCGATCGACGCCGATCCTCGGCAGCTGCTGGCCGTGCTGGAGGCCGCGGACGGCGTCGTCGTCGGCACCCTGCAGCTCACCGTCATCCCCGGGCTGTCCCGCGGTGGTGCGCTGCGCGCGCAGATCGAGGCGGTGCGGGTGCACTCCGCGTACCGCGGCCGCCGGCTGGGCAGCCCGTTCATCAGGTGGGCGATCGACGAGGCGCGCCGGCGCGGATGCGTGCTGGTGCAGCTCACCACCGACAAGTCGCGCGTCGATGCGCACCGCTTCTACCGGCGGCTCGGTTTCGTCGACTCGCACGTCGGGATGAAGCTGTCCCTGCAGGGCTGAGCGCTACGCCGTCGTGCGGCGCAGGCCCATCCACTCCAGGTCGGCGAACGCCGCGACGGCGAGCGCCTGGGCGACCACCAGCACCGTGCCGAGCACGGTGAGGGGCACGAGCAGGGCGACGGCGAGGCTCGCGACGACCCACGCGAGGTTGCCCACCACCACCGTCCAGACGAGCGCGACGGGCATCTGCCGGCGCGCCGCCAGCGCGAGCAGCGCGATCCCGAACAGGACGAGGAACCCGCCGACGCCGCGCAGCACGGCCTCGGGGGCGGCGGTGAGCTCGTGCACCAGGGGTGCGGCGCCGAGGGCGACGAGGCCCAGCGCGCCGGACGCGGCGGCGTCGACGCGCAGGGCGAGCCGGAGCAGGCGGCCGTCGTCGACGGTGCGGGTGGGTGCGGTGCTGGTGGTCATGGGTGCCTCCGGGAGCTGGTGGTGCACCCACTCTCGGTCCCGGCTCGGTGGCCGGTCGATGACCTCGCACGTCATACGCCGGCGGCCCGGCACCGCGACCTCTCGGGGGTCGCAGCGCCGGGCCGCGGGTACTGCCGGGGAGCGTCAGATCACAGGCTCGGCATGCCGGCCTGGGGGAGCAGGCTGGTGAAGGCGTTCGCCGTGTCGAGGCTGGGCAGCGCGGGCGAGTCGTTGTTGACGTTGTGCCCGTTGAACGTCCCGTCGAGGTTGGCGATGCCGTCGGTCCCGGGCAGCGACGCCGCGTTCATCTCCGTCGGGACGGCGAGGGACTCGACCGAGGGCATGTGCGTCGACAGGTACGACGGGTCCACCTGCGGGTGCTGCGCCGGAGCGATCGAGGCCCCGTCGATCGTGGGCGCCTGGAACGAGAAGGCGTCCGGGAGAGCCGGCATGCCGGAGTGGGCGGTGTCGGCGGCCTGCGTGAACGCCTCGAGACCGGGGACCGCGCTGTCGCCAGCAGGAGCAGACGGTGCGTCGAGTGCGGGGGCCTCGGGGAGGTCGGAGGCGCTCGGGGCCGCGAGCGCGGGGCCCGCGAAACCGATGCCGAGTGCCGCGATTCCGGCGGCGGCAGCGGTGGTGCGGATGCTGCGGCGGGCGTTGCTGCTCATCTTGCGTTCCCTTCGGAAACTGTGACTGCGCGGTGACTCAGGGCAAGCAACGAAAGATGAAGGGGAAAGATGTGCTCGGCGGGCGGTCCGGAGCGTTCTTCACCCGATTCAGTGGCAACCGATCTGCAGGTCAGAGCGGGTTTCACCGACACGGGTGGCGTGGCGCTGCTTGACGCGCGCACCATTGCAATCGACAACTGTGCGCATGTGTCGGAGGTCACCTGAATGGTGAAGGGGATCCAGGCGGCCGCATTTGCGACGTCCGCAGTCGCGGCCGCAGCGGCCGGGATCAGCTGGCGCTACTCGGTGCTGCTGACCGATGCGCGCCGCCGCCCGATGCTGCTGGACGAGGTGCTGGCCGCCGACGAGCACGCGGTGACGCTCCGGGCGTCGCGGCTGTCGGTGCAGCCGGGCACGTGGGGTCTGCGCTTCCCGGACGGGCTGGCCATGGTGGGGCCCGTGCTGCGGGTGACCGACGGCACCGTGGTGCGGCCGCTGCTGCGCGGTCCGGTGCCGCCTCCGGGTCCCGCGGGGCTGGATCCGGGCCCGTTCGACCCTGATCCAGGAGCGCGCGGGCTCGCGTTCACCGACGTCGTCGTGGACGCACCCGCGGGGCCGTGCCCGGCATGGCTGGTGCCCGGGGAGGGTACGGCGGCCGCCGACTGGGTGCTGTTCGTGCACGGCCGCCACGGACAGCGCAGGGAGGCGCTGCGGGTGCTGCCGGCCGTGCACGCGCTGGGCTGCACGGCGCTGGCCGTCACCTATCGGAACGACGTCGAGGAGGGCGCTCCGGCCAGCACGGACGGGCTGGGCCACCTCGGCGACACCGAGTGGCTCGACGTCGAGGCGGCCATCCGGTTCGCGCTGGACCGGGGCGCGCGCCGGGTCGTCCTCTACGGCTGGTCCATGGGCGCGGCGATCACGGCCGCGCTGGTGGATCGCTCGGCGCTCGCACGGCACGTCGTCGCCATGGTGTGGGACGCGCCGGTGATCGACTGGCGGGCCACGCTGCGCCGCCAGGCCCGCAACCGGTGGCTCCCGGCGAGCCTGATCCGGCTGGTCACGGCGCTCACCCGGCGGCGGGTCGGCATCGACTTCGACCGCTTCGACCTGCTCGCCCGGCCCCCGGCGATGCGCCCTCCGACCCTGCTCGTGCACTCCGCCATGGACACCGCGGTGCCGCCCGGTCCGAGCCGGGCGCTGGCCGCCGCCGCACCCGCTCTGGGCTGGGATCTGCGGTACCTGGAGGTGGCCGACGTGGAGCACACGGCGTCCTGGAACGCCGACCCGCAGGCCTACGAACAGGCCGTGACGGCGTTCCTCGGGACGGTGCTGGACACGCAGCCGGCGCCCGGGCCTGGCACGATGGTCGCGTGACAGAACCAAGCAAGCACACGGCGACGCTGCGGACGAACAAGGGCGACATCCGCATCACGCTCTTCCCCGACCACGCGCCGAAGACGGTGGACAACTTCGTGGGCCTCGCGACCGGCAGCAAGGAGTACAGCCGGCCGAACGCGGGCGGCGGCACCTCCGGGCCGTTCTACGACGGTTCCGTCTTCCACCGCGTCATCGGCGGCTTCATGATCCAGGGCGGCGACCCGACCGGCACCGGCCGCGGTGGCCCCGGCTACCAGTTCGCGGACGAGTTCGCGCCGGACCTCAAGTTCGACCGGCCGTACCTGCTCGCCATGGCCAACGCCGGACCCGGCACCAACGGCTCGCAGTTCTTCATCACCGTGGGCCCGACCCCGCACCTGAACCGCCGCCACACGATCTTCGGCGAGGTCGCCGACGCCGAGTCCCGTGCCGTCGTCGACGCGATCGCCACCACCCCGACCGACCGCAACGACCGGCCGCTGTCCGAGGTGGTCATCGAGAGCATCCAGGTCTCGGACTGAGGTCAGCCGGATCCGGGGCAGGCTCGCGGACGTTGACGATGAGCGACAGCGAAGAGGTTGCGTGGTGAGTCATCCCGCGGGCCCCCCGGCCGCCCCGGCGGTCTGCGTCCGCCACCCCGACCGGCCCACCGGGCTGGCGTGCACCCGGTGCGGGCGCCCGGCGTGCACCGACTGCCTGCGCGAGGCGTCGGTGGGCTACCAGTGCGTCGACTGCGTCGCCGAGGGATCGCGCGGCGTCCGCCGCGGCACGACGGTGGCGGGCGCGCGTTCGGCCGGTCGTGGGCGGCCGGTCGTCACCTTCACGTTGATAGCGCTCAACCTGCTCGTCTTCGTCGTCACGATCGTGCAGGCGCGCAGCGTGCTCGAGGTGGACCGCGCAGACCTCTTCGACGAGTGGGTGCTGGTGCCCGGGTACGTCGCGCAGGGCGAGTGGTGGCGCCTGCTCACCAGCGGCTTCCTGCACTTCGGGCTGGTGCACATCGCGCTGAACATGGTCGCGCTGTGGATGCTCGGCCAGCAGATCGAACCCGTGCTGGGCCGCTGGCGCTTCCTCGCGACGTACCTGATCGCGCTGCTGGGCGGCTCGGCGGCGTGCATGCTCTTCTACCCGGTGAACGGGGGCGTCGCCGGCGCGTCCGGCGCGGTGTTCGGGCTGCTCGGGGCCTACCTCGTGGTGCTGATCCGGATGCGCCTCCCGGTGAGCATGATCATGCCCACGATCTTCATCAACGTCGTGATCAGCGTGGTCGTCCCGGGCATCGCGCTGCTCGCCCACCTCGGGGGTGCGCTGGCGGGCGCGGCGGCGACCGCCGCGATCGTCTACGTGCCGCGCACCAACCGCACAGCGCTGCAGACGGCACTGCTGGGCGGACTGACGGTGCTGGTGGTCGTGCTGTCGGTGCTGGGCGCGGCCCGCTTCTTCTAGCGACGGGCCGCCACCCAGCCCGGGCGCTACCGCGGCGCCTGGAAGCCGCCGATCCGCTCCTCGAGCAGTTCGGCCAGCCGCAACGGTGTGCGGTCCTCGTACATCGGGCCGACGAGCTGGACCCCGACCGGCAGGCCGTCAGGGGACGGGCCCGTCGGGATCGCGGTCGCCGGCAGTCCGGGCATGGTGGCCAGACCGGCCCAGACGAGCTGGTCGAAGTACGGGTGCTCGACGCCGTCGATGTCGAGTCGGCGCTCCAACGGGTCGGGGTGGTGGTCGTGCGGGAACGCCGGGGTCGGCGTGATCGGGCACACGACGGCGTCGAACTCGGTGAAGAGCTGCCGCCAGCTGTGGCGGTGCAGCTCGCGGTGGTGGTTGGCCTCGAGCCAGTCGCGGTGGCTGAGCAGCATCCCGCGCACGCGGGCCGCGTCGAGGCTCCGGTCGTCCGCGCTCAGCGCGGCGGCGCGGATCCGCAGTTCCTCGTCCGTGTCGACGGGGAAGCGCGCGACGGAACCCGAGAACTGGAACAGGGTGTAGAGGTACGCGGCCTCGGCCAGATCGGGCAGCAACGCGCTGTGCCGCTCGACGCGGGCGCCGCCCTCGACGAGCGCGCCCGCCACCCGATCCACGCCCGCGCGCACGGCGGACGCGGTCGGGACGAACGGATGCTCGTCGATCACGAGGACCCGGAAGTCGCCGAGCCGCTCGTGCCGCGCGGGCGGCAGGGCCAGCTCGTGCGCCGTGCCGAACGTCAGCGGGTCCGGCCCGGCCATGACGTCGAGCAGCAGCGTGAGGTCGCGAGCCGAGCGCGCCATCGGGCCGACGACGGCGAGGTCGAGATCGACGGGCAGGGCCGGTGCCTGCGGCGGGACCATGCCGCGCGCCGCCACGAGCCCGAGCGTCGGCTTGTGCGCGTGGACACCGCAGAAGTGCGCGGGGGTGCGCAAGGATCCGGCGAGGTCGGAGCCGATCGACAGCGCACCGAACCCGCAGGCCAGCGCCGCCGCCGAGCCGCCGGAGGATCCGCCGGACGTGCGGTCGGGGTCCCACGGGTTGTTGGTGGTGCCGTAGACCTCGTTGAAGCTCTGGATGTCCTGCAGCCCCACCGGCACGTTCGTCTTGCCCAGCACCACCGCGCCCGCGGCCTTCAGCCGCGACACCTGCACCGCGTCCTCCGCCGGCACGTGGTCCCGGTGCTCCGGCATGCCCCAGTTCGTGGGCAGCCCGGCCACGTTGAAGCACTCCTTGACCGTCACCGGGACGCCGAGCAGTGGCTTGTCCGCACCGCGGCGGCGCGCTTCGTCGGCGTCGCGCGCGGCAGCTCGCGCACGGTCGAAGTCCGGCACGCAGATCGCGTTGATCGCCTTGTCCTCCCGCTCGATGCGCGCGATCGCCGCGTCGGTCAGCTCCACCGACGTCACGTCACCGGCACGCAGAGCGGCCACGAGTTCTTCGGCCGTCGAGAAATCCACATCCATGAATTCGACGGTAACGGCCCATTCGTGGAGCCATAAAACATTGATTCGCACAACGGGGCGCAGATCTCGACGTGCAGATTTGCTCTCGGCCGCCCGTTGTGCCCTCTCGATCAGGGCCGGACGGCCAGCAGCACCGGCAGGACGTCCTCGGGATCGGCGGCGAGGTCGAGGCGGCCGAACAGGAGCAGCTGCTCGGTGCCGTCGGCGCGCACGGTGTCGATCTCGAGGAACGAGCTCTCGCGACCCAGCCGGCGGGTGCGCACGACGCGCACGTCCTGCACGAGCGGCCACGGGTGGTGGCGCGGCGCGCCGAACCCGCGCACCGTCACCCCGTCGGGATCGGCCTGCAACCGAGGGCGAGCGCGGGTGGCCCAGAAGGCCCACACCGCCAGCCCCGATGCGGTGACGGCGGCGAGGAGCCGGCCGGGAGCGTCGGCGTCGGTGGCCCAGAGGATCGCCGTCCACACGCCGAGCGCGGCGGCGGCGACCCACAGCGTCACGACCAGCGCCGGAGCCGGACTCCAGCGGCAAATGGAGTAGTGTTGATCACTCACAGTGAAGTTGTCCACAGGGTCTGTCCACACTGGGGACTACTTACAGGCATGTGTTTTCGCTGATCAACGCCACTTCATCGTCATCAGGAGCCCGATTACGATGAGTGAGAATCCGATGAGGAAGTTGAGCGGGCCGAGCTGGCTCATCCACGGGATGAGGTCGACCGCCAGGTACTGCACGACGAGCCACACCAGCCCGAGCAGCATCAGCCCCAGCATCACGGCGATGTACACCGGGTGCGTGGGGCCCTTCACCTTGACCGGAGTCTTCCGGTCGGCGCCCGGAGGCGTGTAGACCGTCTTCTTGCGGACCTTGGACTTCGGCATCGTCGGAAACCCTCGTCGTGGCTCGCCGCGCCGGCCGGCACGGACTCTGGTCCCACACGGTAGCGCGACCGGCAGCCGCCGGTCAGACGGCTGCGCGCAGCTGCGCCATCTCCGCGGTGAGCCGCTCGACGGTGCCGGCGTCCGGCGCGTGGCCGGACAGCCGCATCCAGTTCGCCAGCAGCCGGTGCCCGTCCTCGGTGAGCACCGACTCGGGGTGGAACTGCACCCCGTGCATCGGCAGCGACCGGTGCTGCACGGCCATGATCACGCCGCCCTCGGTGCGGCCGGTGACCTCCAGCTCGGCCGGCAGCGTGTCGGGCCGGATCGTCAGCGAGTGGTACCGGGTGGCGACGAACGGGTCGGCCATCCCCGCCAGGACGCCGGCACCGGTGTGGTGCACCAGCGACGTCTTGCCGTGCAGCAGTTCCGGCGCCCGCTCCACCACCCCGCCGAACGCGACACCGATGGCCTGGTGCCCGAGGCACACGCCCAGCAGCGGCAGCTCGGCCGCCGCGGCCCGGTGGATCACCTCGACGCTCGAACCCGCCCGCTCCGGGGTGCCCGGGCCGGGGCTCACCAGCACGCCGTCGACGTCGCCGAGCTCGTCGAGGTCGAGCTCGTCGTTGCGCCGCACCGTCGGCGTGGCACCGAGCTGGGCCAGGTACTGGACCAGGTTGAAGACGAAGCTGTCGTAGTTGTCGACGACGAGGACGCGCATGCGCCCAGTGTCCCCGGCCGACCCCGGTCGGGGCCAGCCGGTTAGTTGCCGAAGAAGCCGCCGCCACCGCCCTGGAAGCGGCCGATGACGAGGGTCACCTGGGATCCGGTGTCGGCGTTCTGGCCACCGTTGGGGCTCTGCCGCTGCACCTTGCCGTTCTGGCTGGCGTCGTTGACCTGCTGCGTCGTCGTGCGCACGTTGGTGAAGCCCGCACTGTTGAGCTGGGCGCGCGCCTGGTTCTCGTTGAGGCCCGTGACGTCGGGCACGGACTTCGTGCCCTGGCCGCCGTGGCCGTTGGTCAGGATCTGCACCGTGCCGCCGTCGGGCACCTGCGAGCCGGCCGGCGGGTTGGTGCCGGTGACCTGGTCGTCGTCGCTCGCGCCGTTCGGGCGCAGCGGCTTGTAGCCCTTGTTCTTCAGGTCGTTCGCGACGTCCTCGACGGACCGACCGCTGTAGTCCTCCAGCGGATCCCCGGTGGCCTGCGCGCCGATCTGGATGTCGACGGCACTGTCGCTGTCCACCTCGTCGCCACCGCTCGGGTCCGACTTGACGACCTTGTTGTACAGCGTGGAGTCGGTCGTGGAGGTCTGGGTCGACTTGCCGACCTTGAGCCCGTTCTGCTCCAGCAGCGCCTTGGCGTCGGCCTCCGACTTGCCGACGAGGTTCGGCACCCGGACCCGCGCCGGGCCCTTGCTGACGGTGAGGGTGACGACGGTGCGCTGCTCCACCTGGGTGCCCATCGGCGGGTTCGTGCTGATCACCTGGTCCCGCGGCACGGTGTCGGAGAAGGCGAGCTCCGGCTGGGGATTGGTGCGCAGCTGCAGGCCGATCAACGTGTTGTTGGCGACCGTGAACGTCTGGCCGGCCAGCGTCGTCGGGATCGTGACCTTCTGCGCCGCCGGTGGCCCGCTCAACAGCTGGTACGCGACGAACCCGATGACGCCCAGTGCCACCACGACCGCCGCGACGATGCCGATCAGGCGGCCGGTGTTGCGGCGCGGCTCGTCGTAGTCGTCGTAGTACTCCTGCGGCGGCGGGGGCGGGGCGCCGTGGCGGCCGCCGTTCATCCGGCGCGTGGCACCGGTGTGCGAGGCGGCGAGCATGGCGGTGCGCTCGTCCTCGCTCATCACGGCCGGCGCCATCGGTGCCTGGCCGCTGCGGACCCGCACCAGGTCGGTGCGCATCTCGGCGGCCGACTGGTACCGGTTGGCCGGGTTCTTCGACAGCGCCTTGAGGACGACCGCGTCGAGCTCCGGCGGGATGCTCGGGTTGAGCTCGGACGGGCGCCGCGGGTCCTCCCGCACGTGCTGGTAGGCCACCGCGACCGGGGAGTCGCCCGTGAACGGCGGCTCGCCCGTGAGCAGCTCGAACAGCACGCAGCCGGCCGCGTACACGTCACTGCGGGCGTCGACGGCCTCGCCGCGCGCCTGCTCCGGCGACAGGTACTGCGCGGTGCCGATCACCGCGGCGGTCTGGGTGACGTTCTGGCCCTCGCCGAGCGCGCGGGCGATGCCGAAGTCCATCACCTTCACCGCGCCCGCGCGGTTGATCATGATGTTGGCGGGCTTCACGTCGCGGTGGATGATCTGGTGGCGGTGCGAGAAGTCCAGCGCCGCGCACACGTCGGCCATCACCTCGATGACCCGCTGCTGGCTCATCGGGCCGGTGGTCTTGATGATCTCGCGCAGGGTCTGCCCGTCGACGTACTCCATGACGATGTAGGGCAGCGGGCCGAACTCGCTCTGCGTCTCACCCGTGTCGTAGACGGCGACGATCGCGGGGTGGTTGAGCGCGGCGGCGTTCTGGGCCTCGCGGCGGAACCGCATCTGGAACTGCGGGTCGCGCGCCAGATCGGCGCGCAGCACCTTGATGGCGACGTCGCGGGAGAGGCGCGTGTCGAGCCCGCGGTGCACCTCGGACATGCCCCCGTAGCCGAGTGTCTCGCCCAGCTCGTAGCGCTCGGACAACAGTCGAGGCGTGGTCATCGGTGCCGGTTCCTTGCCGATTCGTTGGATTCGGACATCATGCCCGGCCGTCGCGGTGTGTGCCGTGCCGCGTCGGCGCCCCCCGCGCCGGACCGTCGTTCGGTGTGGTTCACCGGCCACCGCCATGGTGCACCGGGTCGGCCGGCACGGCCAGTGCCGCCCGTCGGACGGTGGCGTCGTCCTGGCGTGCGAGGCCGCTGGCCCCGCCGATACTCGGGTTCTCGGTGCCCCCCTGCATCCGCCGGACGACGAACGCCCCGACGATGAGCGCCGCGAGCGTGAGCAGCACGAACAACATGACCACGAGCTTGCGGGCAATGCCCCGCTTCGGCCGCAGCGCCAGCGGCTCCTGCCCGCGGGCCGGGCTGATCGGCCGCCGGTCGGGAGTTCGAGGTGGCGGGGTGCGCGGAGCGACCGGCTCCTCCGCGTGCCGGGTCGCGCGGCGCCGCGGCGCCGGCGTACCGGGCGCGGGCGACGGGTTGCGGTCCGGCGCCGGGTACGGGCCGGACGCCGGCGGCGGGGTCCTGGGCGGTGGGGTCCGCGGCGGCGCCTTCGGCACGGGTCGCGACGCCGTCCG
Source organism: Pseudonocardia sp. CA-107938 (assembly GCF_050936315.1). NCBI lineage: Bacteria > Bacillati > Actinomycetota > Actinomycetes > Pseudonocardiales > Pseudonocardiaceae > Pseudonocardia > Pseudonocardia sp. CA-107938. Next base: position 1,485,380 of record NZ_JBNJNA010000001.1, read on the forward strand.
CGGCGGGGCGCCGGCCTGCGTGCCGGTCTGTGCGCCGCCGGGGATCCCCGTGTGCGCTCCGGTCTGCGGGAACGGGCCGCTGTCGAGGCTCACCACGCGCCCGCCGCGGACCGGGGTGTACACCGCGCCCGGCGTCGCACCAGGCAGCGGCATCGCCTCGCCCCGGCGCACCGCGGCCACGGCGGACGCGAACTCGCCGCCGCTGCTGTAGCGCTGCGTCGGGTCCTTGACCAGCACCGACTCGATGAGCTCGCGGGCGGCGCGAGGAACCGACGTCGGGAGCGGCGGCGGCTCGTTGCGCACCTGCATCATCGCGACGGCCACCGCGCTGTCGGCACGGAACGGGCGGTGGCCGGCCAGGCACTCGTAGCCGACGATGCCGAGCGAGTACACGTCGCCGGCCGGTCCGGCCTCGGCGCCGCTGGCCTGCTCGGGGGCGATGTAGTGGGCGGTGCCCATCACCATGCCGGAGCGCGTGACGGGCACGGCGTCGGCGGCCTTGGCGATGCCGAAGTCGGTGAGCTTGATGGTGCCGTCGGTGCGCACCAGGATGTTGCCCGGCTTCACGTCGCGGTGGACGAACCCGCGCTCGTGGGCGGCCTGCAGCGCCCAGGCGGCCTCCTCGACGATGCGCAGCGTCTCGTCGGCCGGGATCGGACCGCGCGCGATCAGCGTGGACAGCGGCTCACCGCGTACGAGCTCCATCACCAGGTACGCGGTCGGCTTGCCGTTGGGGCCCTCGTCCTCGCCGTAGTCGTGCACGGCCGCGATGCCGGGGTTGTCCAGCGACGCGACGGTGCGCGCCTCGATGCGGAACCGGTGCAGGAACTCCGGGTCGTCGGACAGCTCGGGGCGCAGCACCTTGACCGCGACGCTGCGGCCCAGGCGGGTGTCGGAGGCCTCCCACACCTCGCCCATGCCGCCGACGGCGATGCGCCGTTCCAGCAGGTAGCGTCCGGCGATCTTCTGGCCGGCTGCGAGGACTGTCATCCGCCGGCCGCCTTCTCCAGCGCCTTCTTGATCACCGCGCGACCGATCGGGGCGGCCACCTTGCCGCCGGTGGCCGCGAGGTCGCCACCGTCGCCCTCGCTCTCCACCAGGACCGCGACCGCCACCGTGGGATTCTCCGCCGGGGCGAACGCCACGTACCAGACGTGAGGGGCGATGTTCTTGGAGCCGAGCTCCGCCGTGCCCGTCTTGGCGGCGATGTCGACGCCCTGGATCTTCCCGGCGCCCGCGTACGACCTCTCGTTGTTGACCATCAGCTCGTTCAGGGTGGCGGCCACCGACGGGCTCATCGCCTGGCCGAGCTGGTCGGGGTCGGCGGTCTCGACCGGGGTGAGGTCCGGCGCCTGGATCTCCTTGATCAGGTACGGCTTCATCAACCGGCCGCCGTTGGCGATCGTGGCCGCGATCATCGCGTTCTGCATCGGGGTGAACGCCACGCTGCGCTGCCCGATCGACGACTGCTGCAGCTCGGTGGTGTCGCTGATCTGGCCGAGCGTGGAGTCGGCCACCGTCATCGGCAGCTGGATCTTCTGGGTGCCGACGCCGAGCGCTTCGGCCTGCTGCTTGATCGGATCGAGCCCGAGCTCGCCGGCCAGCTGCGCGAACGCGGTGTTGCACGAGCGCTGCAGCGCATCGCGCAGGGAGGCCGTGGCCCCGGTGCCGCAGGCGTTGCCGTTGTAGTTCTCGAGGTCGGTGCGCCCGTTGGCGAGGGTCAGGTGCGCCGCGGCCGTCAGCTGGCTGTCCGGGGTGTAGCGCCCGCTCGCCAGGGCAGCCGCGGTGTCGATCAGCTTGAACGTCGAGCCCGGGAAGTAGCGCTCGGAGATGGCCCGGTTGTTCAGGACCGGTGGCTTCGCCGAGGTGAGGCTCTGCCAGGCGGAGTTCTCCTTGGCCGGGTCGTGCGTCGCCAGATCGGTCGGGTCGTAGGCGGGGGTGGAGACCATTGCCAGCACCGCGCCCGTGCGCGGGTCGAGCGCCACCACGGAGCCCTTGTAGTCCTTCGCGGACAGCTGGTCGTACGCCGTCTGCTGCACGTCGGGGTCGACGGTGAGCACCACGTTCGCGCCGGCCGGGTCGCGCCCCGTGATGAGGTCGGAGAGGCGGCGTCCGAAGAGCCGGTCGTCGCTGCCGTTGAGGATGTCCTCCGCGGCCGCCTCCAACCCGCTCGACCCGTGGTTCGGCGAGTAGTAGCCGGTGATCGCCGCGAACACCGGGCCCTTCGGGTACTGCCGCTGGTAGCGCAGCCGGTCGTCGGTCTCCGTGCTGCTGGCCACGATCTGCGTGCCGGCGCTGATCTGGCCCCGCTTGCGCGCGTACTCGGCGAGCAGGACCCGCTTGTTGCGGTCGTCCGTGCGCAGGGACGAGGCCTGCACGACCTGGACGTAGGTGAGGTTGGCCAACAGCAGGACGATCATCGCCATCACCGCGATGGCGATGCGCCGGACCGGGGTGTTCACGTGGGCCGCTCCACCAGTTCGGTGCCGGCCTCGGCGATCGGCACCTGCGGTGTCGCGGGCTTGCGGGGCAGCGGTGCGCGGGCCGCGTTCGAGATCCGCAGCAGCAGCGCCACCAGCGCGTAGTTGGCGACCAGCGACGAGCCGCCGTACGACAGGAACGGCAGGGTCAGCCCGGTCAGCGGGATGAGCTTCGACACCCCGCCGGCGACGATGAACAGCTGCAGGGCGATCGTGAACCCCAGGCCCGTCGCGAGCAGCTTGCCGAAGCTGTCGCGCACGGCCAGCGCGCTGCGCAGCCCGCGCGTGATCAGCACCAGGTAGAGCACCAGGATCGCGGCCAGGCCGATCAGACCCAGCTCCTCGCCCAGCGAGGACAGCATGAAGTCGCTCTCCGCGAACGGCACCAGGTCCGGCCGGCCCGCGCCCAGCCCCGTGCCGCCGATGCCGCCCGTGCCCAGCCCGAACAGCGCCTGGCTGATCTGGTATCCGCCCTTGTCGTAGCAGGCCACGTACGACGGATCGCTCGCCGGGCACGACTGGAGCGGGTCGATCCAGGTCAGCACGCGCAGCCGGACGTGCGCGAACAGCTGGTAGGCGATCATGCAGCCGCCCACGAAGAACGCCAGGCCGATCAGCATCCACGACACGCGCTCGGTGGCCGCGTAGAGCAGCACCAGCATGATGCCGAAGAACAGCAGCGACGTGCCCAGGTCCCGCTCGAGCACGAGCACCCCGACCGAGAGCCCCCACGCCACCAGCAGCGGTGCCAGGTCGCGGGCACGCGGGAACTCCATCCCGAGGAACGTCCGCCCGGCCGTGGAGAACAGCTCCCGCTTCTGCACCAGGAAGGCGGCGAAGAACACGATCAGCAGGATCTTCGCGAACTCGCCGGGCTGGATGCCGACCGGACCGACGCGGATCCACAGCTTCGCGCCGTTGACCTCGGAGATCGACGACGGCAGCAGACCGGGCAGCGCCAGCAGTGCGATCCCCACGAACCCGGCCGTGTAGGCGTAGCGCGACAGCACGCGGTGGTCGCGGACCCGCCACAGCACCACGATGAACAGCACCAACCCGATCGCCGTCCAGACGACCTGCTTCGTGGCCAGGTCCTGCCCACCATCGGGGTCGGAGGCGAGCCGGGCCAGGTCCAGGCGGTGGATCATCACCAGGCCCAGCCCGTTCAGCAGGGCAACGGCCGGCAGGATCAACGGGTCGGCGTACGGCGCGAACCGGCGCACCGCCGCGTGCGCCACCGCGAACAGGCCCAGGTAGGCCAGCCCCAGGAAGATCAGCGAGCGGGTCAGCTCCTGCTCCTGGTTGGCCTCCACCAGCGCGAGCGCACCCGTCACCAGTGCAGCCGCGAACGCGAGCAGCACCAGCTCGATCCCGCGACCCGTCGGCAGCGGAGCCGGCGCCGGGCCGGCCGATGCGTCGGTCGGTGCCACCATCACGTCACCATCAACCGGCTCGCCGGCAGGTCAATCCCGGGACCGCCTGCGGAGTCGAGAGCGGGGTCGGCTGCTCCGGCTGCTGCACCGCCGGTGGCGGCGCCGCCGTCGTCGGCTGGACGGGAGCACCCGTCGCGCCCGGCTCGGCGACGGGCGTCGTGGTCGGCGGCGGTGGCGTCGTGCACTCCGGCATGCGGCGCTCGCGCAACCTGGCGATCAGCTCCCGCGCGCTCTCCAGGCCGTCCGAGGCGATGATGCCTTCCCGCACCTGGCTGCGCGTCGTCTCCGGCAGGTCCTCCAGCGGGAAGCCCGGACGCTCCGCCACCTCGTGCAGCGCGAGCCCCAGCACCGAGCCGCGGACCCCCTTGAAGATCACGACCTGGTCGCCGTCGGCGCCGACGTAGTACTGCTGCATCACCAGCGACCTCGCCAGCACCGCGCCCACGATCAGCACGACCAGCACCGCCAGCGCGATCAACGCCACCCGCAAGCGGCTGCGCCGCGGCGCAGCCGCCGTGGCGGGCGGGACGACCCGCTGCGGAGCCGTCCGCGTCAGCGTGGTGGCCGACGCCCGCGCGGCCGCCGAGTCCGGGGGAGGTGTGTCGTCCGAGCCGTCACCCACGGAACCGCCCACGATCGGCCGGTCCTCGCCGAAGTCGATGTCGACCACGTCGGCCACGATGCACGTGATGTTGTCGGGGCCGCCGCCGCGCAGTGCCAGCTCGATCATCCGGTCCGCGCACTCCCGCGGATCCCGGTAGGCCTGCAGCGTCTCCTGCAGCGTCGTGTCGCTCACCACGCCCGACAGCCCGTCCGAGCACAGCAGGAAGCGGTCGCCGGCGCGCGCCTCGCGGATCGTCAGCCACGGATCGATGTCCTGGCCGGTGATCGCGCGCAGCAGCAGCGAACGCTGCGGATGCGTGTGCGCCTCCTCCTCGGTGATGCGCCCCTCGTCGATCAGCGACTGGACGAACGTGTCGTCCTTCGTGATCTGGGTCAGCACCCCGTCGCGCAGCTGGTAGGCCCGTGAGTCACCGATGTGCACCATGCCCAGCCGCGAACCCGCGAACAGGATCGCCGTGAGCGTCGTGCCCATGCCCTCCAGATCGGGCTGCTCCGCGACGTGCCGGGTGATCAGCGAGTTGCCCTCGTACGCCGCGTCGCGCAGCTCGGCGAGCAGGTCGTCGCTCGGATCGTCGTCGTCCAGCGGAGCCAGTGCGGAGATCACCAGCCGCGACGCCACCTCGCCCGCCGCGTGCCCGCCCATGCCGTCGGCGAGCGCGAGCAACCGCGGACCGGCATACACGGCGTCCTGGTTGTTCTGCCGGACGAGCCCGCGGTCGCTGCGGGCCGAGTAGCGCAGGACCAGGGTCATCGTGCGACTCCGCGCGTTCGGTCGAGGGCTGGCGGAGGGCGGCTCACGATCGGAGCTCGATCACCGTCTTGCCGATGCGGACAGGGACTCCCAGAGGAACACGGGTGGGTCCGGTGACTTTAGCCCGGTCGAGGTACGTGCCGTTGGTCGACCCGAGATCCTCGACGTACCACTCCTCACCCTGCAGCGCGATCCGCGCGTGCCGGGTGGACGCGTAGTCGTCGTCCAGCACGAGCGTCGAGTCGTCGGCCCGGCCGATCAGGATCGGCCGCGAGTCCAACGAGATGCGGGTACCGGCCAGCGCGCCCTGCGTCACCAGCAGTTGCCGAGGCGTGCGACCCCGGCCCGCCCGGGACGGACGGCGCCCACCAGGGACCATCGCCCGCAGGCCGGACGCCGCGTACAGGTCGGAACGCACCACCCGCAGCGCACCGAGCACGAACAGCCAGAGCAGGGCGAGGAATCCCGCCCTGGTCAGCTGCAGCACCAACTCCGGCACGCGCGGCGCTCCCCTTCTCCCTGCCTCGCGCCCCGCCGCCGCAGTTCGCGTGGTCGTCGACACGACGCTCCGGCGTGCCCCGATCGGGGAACGCCGGTGCGGCGCACGACGTCAGCGCGTGCGGAAGACGAGGCTCGAGTGTCCGACCCTGATCACGTCACCGTCGTTGAGCTGCCACGTCTGCACCGGGTTGCCGTTCACCGTGGTGCCGTTCGTGGAGCCCAGGTCCGACAGTGTGGCGGACTGCCCGTCCCAGCTGATCTCCAGGTGCCGACGCGACACGCCCGTGTCGGGCAGACGGAACGACGACTCCTGGCCGCGGCCGATGACGTGCGTGCCCTGCGTGAGCTCGTACGTGCGCCCCGAACCGTCGTCCAGCGACAGCGACGCCGACACACCCTGCTGGTAGCCGCCGTAGCCCTGCTGCTGGCCGTAGCCGCCCTGGTCGTAGCCGGGCTGGCCGTAACCCTGCTGGCCGTAGCCACCCTGGTCGTAGCCGGGCTGGCCGTAGCCCTGCTGCTGGCCGTAGCCCTGGTCCGCGTAGCCCTGCTGGCCGTAGCCCGGCTGGCCGCCGTAGCCACCCTGCTCGTAACCCTGAGGGGCGTAGCCCTGCTGGCCGCCGTAGCCCGGCTGCTGGCCGTAGCCGCCCTGGTCGTAGCCGGGCTGGCCGTAGCCGGGCTGCTGGCCGCCGTACCCGCCCTGCTGGTCGTAGCCCTGCTGGCCGTAGCCGCCCTGGGGGCCGCCGTAGCCCTGCTGGCCGTAACCCTGCTGGTCGTAGCCCGGCTGCTGCTCGTACCCGCCCTGCTGGCCGTAGCCCTGCTGGGCGCCGTAGCCGCCCTGCTGGCCGTAGCCCTGCTGGTCGTAGCCGCCTTGCTGGCGCTGGTCGTACGCCGGCGGTGCGTAGGTCTGCTGGCCCTGTCCGCCGGGGGCGCCACGGTCGTAGCCGTACTGCCCGTTCTCCTCGGGGTGGCCCGGTTGCTGGCTCATCGGTGCTTCTCCTGCGTCGCGTGCTTGGACGGATTCCCGACGGGAGGCGTCGGGATCCACGACCGAGCGGGTGCGGAACTGTCCCGTGTGCAGCGCATCGGAGCGCTCCAGAAAGACTACGACCTCACCGTAGGTGTCCCATCCCTGGTCGGCGAGTTGTTCGGTGACGTACGACGAGAGCGAGTCGACGATCTGCGCCCGGTCACCAGCCATGCGATCGATGTCTGAGGGGCTGAGCAGCACCGTGTAGCGGTTGGGGGCGAGCAATCTGCCCCCGGCGAGCTCTTCGATGTTGTCCTCGGCCTCCCCGAGCAACGCCTGAGCGACCTCCTGCGGAACGACGCTCCCACCGAAGACCCGTGCGAAGGCATCGCCCACCATCCCCTGGAGACGGCGCTCGAACCTCCCGACGCGGCCCAAACCGATCTTCCTCCGATCCCATCGGCGTGTTGCTGACGACACCGATCGTATCTGTGCTAGCTCGACCCGTGGAGGCGCCATGGGGTGACCCGGTGGCCCCCCGGTAAACCCCTGGTCCCCCCGTGCTAGTTTTCTCCCGTCAGCGCGAGTGGCGGAATGGCAGACGCGCACGGTTCAGGTCCGTGTGTCCGAAAGGACGTGGGGGTTCAACTCCCCCCTCGCGCACGTTCGTTGGGGCCTCGTGCTTGCGGATAGCGCAAGCCCGGGGCCTCACGTGTGTGTCCTCTGGGGGTGCAACCCCCAGACCCCGCCCGGCGGGGCTTCGCCCCCCGGACCCCCCCTCCTGTGGTCGGCTTCCGTTCCTCTGTCTCGCCGTCCTGTGGTCGGCTTCCGTTCCTCTGTCTCGCCGTCCTGTGGTCGGCTTCCGTTCCTCTGTCTCGCCGTCCTGTGGTCGGCTTCCGTTCCTCTGTCTCGCCGTCCTGTGGTCGGCTTCCGTTCCTCTGTCTCGCCGTCCTGTGGTCGGCTTCCGTTCCTCTGTCTCGCCGTCCGGTGGTCGGCTTCCGCTTCTCTGTCTCGCCGTCCGGTGGTCGGCTTCCGCTTCTCTGTCTCGCCGTCCTGTGGTCGGCTTCTGCGCTTGCTCTCGCGGTCCTGTGGTCGGCCTCCCGTGTGATCGACTCCGCCTTGTTGTGGTCGACCTTGGCCTGCTGCGCTCGCGCAGTCCAGTGGTCCGTTCGGGGGTTCGTCGGCCGCCGGCCATGTTTGGGCGTTGATCATGGGCAGAACGTGGCTGTTCAAGATCGAGGAGCCGTGTTTTGCCCATGATCAACGGATGAGGTCCGCGGGCGTCCGTGTGCGGCGCACGTCACTTCGCCCGTCCCGTGCGGGCGCGGCTGCGTGGCCGGGCGGCGCCACGGTGATCAAGGGCAGAATGTCGCTACTCGATCTTGGTCGACGACCTTCTGCCCTTGATCACCGACAACCCGCGGCGGCCACCGCGCGCTCAGGTGCGCACCAGGGCCGGGCGGGTGGGGTGGTCGCTGAGCGCCACCAGGTCGGCGGCCGTGTCGGGGCTGCGTTCGTCCTCGTAGCGGGTGTGCGCCGGCAGCGTCCAGTGCTCTTCCGCCGGCAGCCGCCGCGCCAGGGCGGCCGCCCCCATGTGGAGGTGCACCGTCACGTCCGCCGGCAGCCCACGGCCCAGCAGGAGGGCACCGGCCAGCAGCACCACCCCGGAGGCCGGGAGCTGCTCGTAGCCGGCGCGGTAGGCGCGGTCCGTCGCCGGGTTCCACAGCCGCGGCAGCACCCGCCCCGAACCGTCCGGGGCAGCCGGGTCCAGCACCTCGCGGCGCAGCGCCCCCTCGTCGAGCCAGCCGTCCAGGTACTCGTCGGGGTCCTCGCGCCCGTACTCGAGCCGCACCGACGCCGGCCGCAGGAAGTCGCCCGCCCGCACCACCAGCGCCGCGCGCCCCGCCGTCCGAAGGCGCGACGCCACCTGCTCGGCCAGCTGCTCCGGCGCCGCGGGCGCCGGCCCGTCCAGCAGCACCCGGCTCCGGCCCGGCCGCGCCAGCACCAGCTCCGCGACGGCCTCGGCCACGCCGTCCGGGGTGGTGGGCTCGATGCCCGGCACTACTGGCGGTACCCCTCCACGACGTCGGCACCCCGCTCCTGCGCCCCGTCCGGGTCCTGGCCGGCGCGGCGGCGGGCGTCGCGCTGGCGCAGCAGGTCCCAGTAGCGGTCCAGCTGCACGTTCAGCGCGCCCAGCCGTTCCTGCTCCTCCGCCGAGAGCGCCTGGCCGATGTGCGCCCGCTCCAGCCGGTGCTCCTCGGCCACCAGCTCGTCGATCCGCTTGTGCAGCTCCTGGTCGTCCATCTTCCGCTCCTTGCTCGTCGCTTCGGTCCTAGCCAACACTGACGTCGTGGCGACGTCGATGCGGAGGGCACTGCGGGTGCTCGAGGTCGTCGGCGCCGCAGGTGACGGGGTCACCGCGAAGGCCATCGCGCGCCGGCTCGCCTGCCCCCTGCCCACCGTGTACCGCGCGCTCGCCGTCCTCGTCGAGGAGGGCTACCTCGTGCGGCTCGACGGGCTGCGCGGCTACGGCATCGGCTACCGCGTCGCCGAGCTGCAGCGCAGCCTCACCGACCAGCTGCGACCGCCGGCGCCCGTCGTCGCTGCGCTGCACGACCTGCACGTCGAGGCCGCCGCCGCCGCGTACCTGACGGTCTTCCGCGACCGCGAGGTCGTCGTCGCGCACGCCGACGCCTGCGCCGAGCACCCCCTCCCGCCGGACGTGCGGGTCGGCGAGCCGATCGCCGCGCACGCGGCCGCCGCCGGCAAGGTCCTGCTGGCGACGGTGCGGCCGGCGCAGGTGGAAGAGCTGCTGGCCCCGCACACCGTGCCCGACCGCCGTGCGCTCGACCGCGACCTCATGCGGGTGCGGCTCGACGGCGTCGCCGTGGAGGTGGAGGAGCTGGCGGCCGGAGTCGCCGGGGTCGCCGCACCGCTGCAGGGGCCGGACGGCGAGGTGACCGGCGCGCTCGGCGTGTCCGTGTCCCGCACCGAGTTCGGCGCCCGCCGCTGGGAGCTGGAACGGCTCGTGCGCGCGGCTGCCGAACGGGCCGGTGCCGGCCGAACGGCACTGACGAACCCGGAAAGAAGGGAAGCGTTCCCCGCCCGGGGATAGTAGGTTTCCTGACATGTCGCAGCGCAGCGAGGCCCCGTTCCGCGCCGACCACGTGGGCAGCCTGCTGCGCCCACCGGCACTCGTCGAGGCGCGCGCCCGCGCTGCCGCCGGCGAGCTCGACGAGGACGGTCTGCGGGCCGTGGAGGACGCGGCCATCATCGACGTGATCGCCCTGCAGGAGTCGGTCGGGCTGCAGTCGGCCACCGACGGCGAGTTCCGCCGGTCGTCCTGGCACATGGACTTCATCTACCGGCTCGGCGGCGTCGTCCGCACCGACGAGCTGATCACCGTCGCCATGCACAACAAGCAGGGCTCCGGCGCGTTCACCTCGGCCGGCATCGCGGTCACCGAGCCGGTGCGGCTCACCGAACCGATCTTCGCCGACCACTTCGACTTCCTCGCCGCGCACGTCACGTCCGCGACGCCGAAGCTCACCATCCCCTCGCCGAGCATGGTCCACTTCCGCGGCGGCACCAAGATCCTCGACCGTTCCGTGTACCCGGACGTCGACCAGTTCTTCGCCGACCTGTCGGCCGCCTACGCCGCCGAGATCGCCGCGCTCGCCGAGCACGGCTGCCGCTACCTGCAGCTCGACGACGTCTCACTCGCCTACCTCAACGACCCGGCGCACCGTGCGCAGGTCGCCGCCCGCGGCGACGACCCCGACCACCTGCACGAGCGCTACGTCGCCGGCATCAACGCCGCCATCGCCGACCGTCCGGACGGCCTGCGCATCACCACCCACATGTGCCGCGGCAACTTCCGCTCGTCGTGGGCCGCAGAGGGCAGCTACGACTTCGTCGCCGAGGCCGTCTTCGGGGGCCTGGACGTCGACGGGTTCTTCTGCGAGTTCGACGACGAGCGCTCCGGCGGGTTCGAACCGCTCCGGTTCGTGCCGCCCGACAAGTTCGTGGTGCTCGGGCTCGTCACCACGAAGTCGGGGGAGCTGGAGAGCGCCGACGAGCTCAAGCGCCGCATCGACGAGGCCGCGAAGCACCTGCCGCTCGACCAGCTGTGCCTCTCCCCGCAGTGCGGCTTCTCCTCCACCGCGGAGGGCAACGACCTCACGATCGACGAGCAGCGCGCCAAGCTCGAGCTGATCGTGCAGGTCGCAGCCGACGTCTGGGGATAGTTCTCCCAAACGCCCACGAACACGCGGGGTCGCGGTTTAGCGTGCCGGACCGGGGATCCGACCGGCTGCGGAGGCACGCATGGAGGGCACGGCGACTCGTCGCACGCACGGCCCCGACCTGACCACCTACCTGTCCGTGCACGGGCCCGTCGACGCCGACACGGCGGCGGAGATCCTGGAGCAGGCGGCCGAGAAGCTCGACGCCGCCCACGCGGCGGGTGTCGTCCACGGGCGGTTGGGGCCGGGCGCTGTGCTGCTGGACCTGGAGGCGGGCACGGTCGGCGTGCGGGAGCCGGCCGGGTCGCCCGATCCCGACCCCGGCTTCGTCGCGCCCGAGGTGCGCCGCGGTGAGGAACCGGACGCGGCTGCGGACGTCTACGCCATCGGCGCGCTGCTGCACCTGTGCCTCACCGGCGGCCCGCCCCGGCCGGGCGAGCTGCGCATGTCGCCGCTGCCCAGCGGCACCGGGGAAGTGGTGGCGCGGGCCATGCGGGCCGAGCCGAGCGCGCGGCACGCGTCCTGCGGGGCGGTTCTGGCCCATCTGCGCCGGTCGCTGGCCCCGTCCGTGGCGGAGCTCGAGGAACCGCGGATCGCCGAGCCGGACGTCCGGCCCACCCGCCGGTTGCCGCTCGCGCTGCCCCGGCGACCGGTGCTGATCGGGGCGGCCGCGCTGGTGGTGGTGGCCGCGCTCGTCGGTGCGGTGCTGGTCGCGCTGCCCGGGCAGCGGAACGGGTCGGTGGCCCGGGACGAGCTCGTCGCGACGATCGGGCTCAGCGGCTGCCGCGAGACGCCCGGCGTCACCGTCGGCGGCGCCGACGGGGTGCTGGCGGCCGTCGACTGCGACCCGGACGGCGCCGGCGCCACCACGATCAGCTACCGCCGCTACGCCGATGCCGCCACCCTCGAGGCCGCCTACCGGGCCGGCGTGGCCGCGATCGCCCCGGTCGACGAGACGTCGTGCAGCGCGGCGCCGGAACGCGCCCAGGCCCCGTACGAGGTGCACGGCACCTACCTCGGCAACGTGCTGTGCGACCGCACCTCCGGTACCCCCACCATGACCTGGACGGTCACCGGGCTGCGCCTGCTCGGCACCGCGACCGGCCCCGATCTGGCGGCGCTCGACCGGTGGCGCACGGCGCACCTCACCGAACGGCCGTGGATCTCCGACATCGTCCGCGCCGCCAACGCCACCGCCGACCCGCCGTTCCCGAACCGGGCAGAAGCTGCCCTGCTCGCCGACGTCCCGGCCGGGTCGCGGGTCGACTGCAGCCGGCTCGACCGCCAGTTCGTGGTCGGCAACGTCGGCGACGCCGAGGGCGTCACCGCGATCGCCTGCGGTCCGACACCGGGCGCGAGCACGATCTTCTACTTCCGGTTCGCCGACCGGGCCCGGTTCACCGCCTTCCGCGGGGCCGGGCCGGGCGACTCGGCCGACTGCCAGTCCAACCCGGCCGGGTTCTCCGGGTCCGCCCGCTACACGCGGTCCGACGGCTCGACCGGGGTGCTCGGATGCGTCCAGCAGAAGGGGAGGGCCGCCGTGGTGTGGACGGTGGAGGGTTCGCGCACCGTCGGGCTCGGGTTCGGCGACGATCCCGGCGCCCTGCTCGACTGGTGGCGCGCCGACGCGGGGCCGTCGTGAACCGTAGGCTCGGCGGGTGCCGTCCGACGGTCCCCGGGGCTGGGGTGCGCCGCTGCACGCGCGCGTCCTCGACGACACCCGCGTGGGTCCGGGTACGACACTGCTCGACCTCGGCTGCGGCACCGGGGAGTTCGCTGCCGCCGCCGTCGCCCGCGGGGCCGTCCTGACCGGGATCGACCACGATCCGGCCGCCGTCGCCGAAGCCGCCGCCACGGTGCCCGCGGCGACCTTCGCCGTCGGTGACGTCCACGTACCGCCACCCGGCCCGTTCGACGTCGTGGTCGCGGTGCAGGTGCTGATGCACGTCGCTGACCCGCCGGCCCTGCTGCGCGCGGCCGCCACGCGCGGGGTTCTCGTCAGCGTGACGACATGGGGGCGCGAGGAGGACTGCGACGTGCGCGCGTTCGGGGAGGCGCTGGCTCCGTGGCTGCCGCCGCGGCGCCCGGCCCCGCCCGACCGGCTCGTCGATCTCGCCGTGACGGCCGGGCTCGCCGGTCCGGTGCTGGCCGAGGTGGTGTGCCCGTTCCACTACCCCGACGAGGACGCCCTGCTCGCACCGCTCTTCGAGACGGGCATGGGCCGGCACGCGATCAACCGCGCCGGCCCCGTCGCCGTCCGGGAGGCGGTGCTGGCGAGGTGCGCGGAGTTCGCGCAGCCGGACGGCAGCTACGTGCTGGAGAACAGGTTCCGGGTGCTGACGGCACGGGGTTCGGTCTCGTCCGGATGACAGCAAAGGCCACCTCCAGGACCGATCTCGTCCTGGAGGTGGCCTCGCTGTCACGACCTCAGCCGGGATGGGCGCCGGCCGCCTGCCGGTACCGCGTCCTCAGCAGGTCCGTGCAGTTGGCGCCGTTCGTCTCGATCCCCACCCGCTGCAGCCGGGCGCGCCGCAGGTGCAGCGGGACCGCCGCGGGCGGGATCGCCCGGCCCTCGGCGTCGATGAGCAGCGGCGCGCGGTCGTCGTGCGGCAGGCCCAGCTCGGCCCGGCGCTTGCGCATCCGGTCCAGCTCGCCGGACGGTGCGAGATCGCCGAGCGTGGTCGCGGCCAGCTCGTCGGGACCCATCCCGGCGTCGACGAGCGGCCGGGCCACCCGGTCCTGGCCGGCGAGCGCCGCCTTGCGGAAGAACTGCCTGCGCAGCTCGTCCAGCTCGGCGACGGCCTCGCCCGCGAACGACCGGACGAACCCTGACTGCGCTGCGACCCCGCCGTTGATCTCGGCGGAGGCGTGGTGGTCGGCCAGCGTGACCTCCGCGCGCGTCACCCCCGGGACGGCGGACACCGCGTCGTAGGCGTCGGCCACCATGAGCCACGAGAAGTTCGGCGCGCAGAAGAAGGTGGGCAGCCGGAGCCGGACGGTGGCGACCCCGTCGGCGACGGTGCACGACTCCACGAAACCGAGGTCCGTGATCGGCTCGTCGATCTCGGGGTCGAGCACCGTCCCCAACGCCGCCCACACTGCGGACCGGATGGTCACGCCCGCGCCCCCGCGGTGTTGTCCACCAGCTCCTCGCCCGGCGCCATGGGCTCGCCGGCCGTGGTCGGCAGCTGCAGCTCGGCCGGCACCGGGATGTCGTAGAGCTTGGCGGCGTTGAGGCCCAGCATCTTCTTCTTGCTGGCCGTGGTGAGCTTGGCGTAGTCGGTGAACGCCTCGTCGTCGGGCATCTGCCAGTCGACGAAGCCCTCGACCTGCCACTTCGGCGTCCAGATGTTGTAGTCGCCGCCGAACGTCATCTTGTCCTCGCCGACCCAGAACATCAGCTCGCCCATGACCTTGGCGAAGAACTTCGGCCGCGCGTGCATGAGGGCGCCGATCACCACGGACAGCCCCGCGTACACGTTGGGCTCCTGCACCGCCATGTAGCAGAAGTCGTCGATCCGCGGGATGCCCGCGTGCTCGATGATGAAGTTCAGGTCCGGGTGGTCGGTGGCCACGTGGTCGACGTCGTCGAGGCTGAACGCGTCCTTGTCGAGCGGCCAGATCGTGGGGCCCTTGTGGGCGTGGATGTTCTTGATCCCGAGCTCCTCGCAGACCTCGAAGAACGCGTGCGCCTCGGGGTCGTCGAGGCGCCAGCCACGGGATCCCTTGTTCCACTCGGCCGTGTAGAGCTTGACGCCCTTGAGCTGGAACTGGGCGGCGTCCTCGCGCAGCTGCTTGAGCCCTGCCTCGCCGTCCCGCGGGTCGAAGCGCCCGTTGACGATGAGGCGGTCGCCCCACCTCTCCAGCAGCTTGGCGTTCTGCTTGATGTCGTTGAAGCCGTCCGTGTACCACTCGCGCAGGTACGTCGACTGGAAGACCGCGTAGTCGACGTGCCCCTCCTCGAACATGTCCCGCTCGAAGTCCTCGGGGGTGACCTTGAGGAAGTGCTCGTAGTCCCAGTGCGTCTCGGGCGGGGCCAACTGGTGGTAGCCGTAGAAGCAGTCGATCCAGCCCTTCGCGAACTGCTCCGCTCCCGGCTTCCAGTTCTCCCGGCTGGCGTCCCAGAAATGGCTGTGGGAATCGACTACGAAGTACTTCTCGCCGTCTTTCTCGTACATGTGGTGGGAACCTCTCGGGATCAGGGGACGAGGATGGCGCGGCCGCGGACCCGGCCGTTGTCCAGGTCGTTCAGTGCGTCGAGGGCGGCATCGAGGGGGTACTGGCGGGTGTGCAGGGTGACCTTTCCGGCCTGGGCGAGGACCATGAGCTCGGTCAGGTCGGCGTAGGTGCCGACGATGTTGCCGATGACGTTCTTCTCGCCGCCGACGAAATCGAGCGTCGGCGCCTTGAACTCGCCGCCGTAGCCGAGGACGTAGTGCGATCCGGCCGGGGCGGTCATCTGCCAGGCGTCGAGCTCGGCGCCCTGCTCGGCGACGAAGTCGAACACCACGTCACCGCCGCGCCCGGCGGTGAGGTCCTTGACGGCGTCGACGTGGGTGCCGTCGGCGAGCACGGTCTCGTCGGCGCCGATCTGCTTGGCCAGCGCCAGCGCGTCCGGGTTGCGGTCGACGACGACGATGCGGGTGCCCGTGATGGCGGCCAGCGCCTGGATCGCGATGTGGCCGAGGCCGCCCGCGCCCTGCACGACCGCGGTGGTGCCGGGGAAGAGGTCGGGCACCGCCTTGCGCACGGCGTGGTAGGCGGTGATGCCGGCGTCGGCGAGGGCGGCGACGTCGGCCGGGTTGGTGCTGGGGTCGAGCTTGATGCAGGCCCGCGCGGTGGTGCGCAGGTACTCGGCCATGCCGCCGTCGTTGTTGGACAGGCCGGGGAAGAACGCCGCCTCGCACTGCATGTCGCGCCCCCGCCGGCAGGCGAGGCACAGGCCGCACGACGGCTGCGGGTGCAGGATCACGGTGTCGCCGACGGCGACGTTGGTGACGCCGTCGCCGACCGCGTGCACCCAGCCGGCGTTCTCGTGGCCGATGACGTAGGGCAGGTCGGGGTTCATCGCCTCCGACCAGTCGCCGTTGATGATGTGCAGGTCGGTGCGGCAGACGCCGGCGCCACCGATCTTGACGATCACGTCGAGCGGGCCCTGCAGGGTGGGCTCCGGGATGTCGTCGATCTTCGGTTCGGCGTGGTAGGCGTGCACGCGGACGGCTCTCACCGGCTACCTCCAGGAAGACGTGGTACCGGTCTCGATTGCAGTGCGAGCTGCACCACGCAACAACGGCACCTTCTCCACCAGATGAGAAAACGGACCAATCGGACCCACTTGTTACCGACGAGTAGGATGCCCGTCATGACAGCGGACACGAGCTGGGTCGGCCCCGCCATGCAGCAGACGGTGCCCTGGGTGAAGACCGTCGGCATCACGTTCGGCGAGACCACGGCGCAGCGCTGCGTCGCCCACCTGCCCGACAACCCCGAGCTGCACAACCACGTCGGCGGCCCGCACGCGGCGATGATCTTCGGGCTCGGCGAGACGGCGTCCGGGGCGGTCGGGCTCGCCGCCTTCGGTGCCACGATGGAGCGGGCGACGCCGCTCGTCGTCTCCTCCGAGATCCGGTACACCCGCCTCGCGAAGGGCCCGCTGACGGCCGTCGCGGAGCTGACTCGCCCGGCCGCCGAGGTACTGGCTGAGCTCGACGCCGGTCAGCGGCCCGAGTTCGCCGTCGACGTGACCATCACCGACGCCGAGGACCGCGAGACCACCCGGATGACGGTGCTCTGGACATTGCGCCCCAACCGCTAGGTTCGCCGTGTGTACGTGGTGATCGCCGGAGGGCACGGGAAGATCGCGCTGCTGCTGACCAGGCAGCTCGCGACGCGGGGCGACCGGGTGGTCGGGTTGGTGCGCAACCCCGACCACGTCGCGGACGTGGAGGAACAGGGCGGCGTCGCGGTCGTGGCCGACCTCGAGTCCGTCTCGGCGACGGAGCTCGCCGAGCACCTGCGCCCGGCCGACGCGGTGGTGTTCGCCGCCGGCGCCGGACCGGGCAGCGGCGCGGCGCGCAAGGACACCGTCGACCGCGCCGCTGCCGAGCTGCTCGCCGAGGCCGCCCGGATCGCCGGCGTGCGCCGCTACCTGCTCGTCTCCTCGCCCGGCGTCGACTCGACGCCCACCGGCGGCGACGAGGTGTGGGCGGCCTACCTGCGCGCCAAGAAGGCGGCCGAGGTCGCGATCACCGCGACCGACCTCGACTGGACGATCCTGCGGCCCGGCCCGCTGACCGACGACCCACCGACCGGGCGGGTCACCCTCGTCCCGCCGCCGCTCGACCTCGGGCCCGTCACCCGCGCCGACACGGCGGCCACCCTCGTCGCGCTGCTCGACGACCCGAGCACCGTCGGCCGGACCCTGGAGCTGCGCGCGGGCGATACCCCCGTCGACGAGGCCACGAAGGCGATCGCATGAGCGAGTACGACGTCATCGTCATCGGTGCCGGCCCCGTCGGGGAGAACGCCGCCGACTACGCGCACCGCGGCGGGCTGTCCGTGGCGCTCGTCGAGGCCGAGCTGGTGGGCGGCGAGTGCTCCTACTGGGCGTGCATCCCGTCGAAGGCGCTGCTGCGCACCGGGCACGCGGCCGCGGCGCTGCGCCGGCTGCCGGGCACCACCGCCGAGTTCGACCCGGCCGCGGTGTTCGCCCGGCGCGACTGGTTCACCGGGCGCGGATCCGCGGACCAGGACGGCGGCCAGGTGAAGTGGGCCGAGGACGCCGGCATCACGGTCGTCCGCGGGCACGCCCGGCTCACCGGGGAGAAGTCCGTCGCCGTCGACGGCGGCCCGACGCTCACCGCCCGGCACGCCGTCGTCCTCGCGACGGGCAGCGTGCCGGTGCGCCCGCCGATCCCCGGCATCGACGGCGTCGAGGTCTGGGGTTCGCGCGAGGCCACCTCCGCGACGGCCGCCCCGGCGCGGCTGGGAGTGCTCGGCGGCGGTGTGGTCGGCTGCGAGATGGCGCAGGCGTTCCAGCGGCTCGGGTCGCAGGTCACGCTGGTCAACCGCGGGGAACGGCTGCTCGCCTCGACCGAGCCGTTCGCCGGGGATCGGGTGGCCGCGGCCCTGCGTTCCGAGGGCGTCGACGTGCGACTCGACCAGGGCATCGACGCCGTCGAGAAGCAGGGCGACGCGATCGCGTTGACGATCGGCGACGAGACCGTCGTCGTCGACCGGTTGCTGGTCTCGACCGGCCGGCGTCCGGCGAGCGACGACCTCGGCGTCGAGACCGTCGGTCTGGAGCCGGGGAAGGCCGTCGTCACCGACGACTCGGGGCTGGTCACGGGCGTCGCCGGGCAGTGGCTCTACGCCACCGGCGACGTCACCGGTCGCGCGCCGCTCACCCACCAGGGCAAGTACGCGGCGCGCATCGCCGCTGCGGCCATCGTCGCCAGGGCCGCCGGGCAGCCGGTCGACACCGCGCCCTACGGCGAACACGCCGCCACCGCCGACCACGGCGCCGTACCGCAGGTGGTGTTCACCGACCCCGAGGTGGCGGCCGTCGGGCGCACCGAGGCGCAGGCCCGCGCCGCCGGGCTGGACGTCCGGGTCGTCGATCTCCCGATCGCCGTCGCCGGCTCGTCGCTGCACGCCGACGGCTACGACGGGGCCGCGCGCCTGGTCGTCGACACGCAGCGGGACGTCCTCGTCGGCGTCACGTTCGTGGGGCCGGACGTGGCCGAGCTGCTGCACGCGGCGACGATCGCCGTCGTGGGCGAGGTGCCGCTGTCGCGGCTGTGGCACGCCGTACCGGCGTTCCCGACGATCAGCGAGGTGTGGTTGCGCCTGCTGGAGGCCTACCGGGGTTAGGTCCCGCTCTGGGTGAGGGCCGCGGCCAGCCCGATCGTGACGGCCATGAGCACCGTCTCGTAGGCGGCCCAGCGCAGGACGGGCGTGCGGCCCGCCCGCAGCCGGGCGCGGGCCAGGCCGCCGAGCGCGCCGATGCCGGCGATCGCGACCACCTTCGCCACCACCAGCCAGCCGTACCCGGTGGTGACGAGCGCCGTCCACGATTCGATGCGCACCAGCGCGTTGATCGCGCCCGACACCGCCACCGCCGCCAGACACACGCCGGCGAGCGTCGAGAAGGGCGGCAGCGCGGCGTCGAGCAGCTCCCGGTGCGGCGCCACGAACGCGAGCAGCGCGATGAGCCCGCCGACCCACAGCGCGGCGCCGCCCGCGTGCACGGCGACGGAGACGATCGCGACCTCGTGGTCGGGCGCGCTGCCGGCGTGGCCGGTGACGGTCGGCGTCAGCACCCCCAGCAGCGCTGCGACCAGCGGTACCCGCACCTGCACCAGCGCCGGGTCCCGCAGCCGCGCCACGGCACAGCCCAGCACGACGGCCGCGCAGCCCAGCGCCAGCAGCATCCCGCGGCCGGCGCCCAGCCGGGTCGACCACGCCACCAACTCGCCGGCGTCGAGCTGCGCGGGGGAACGGGCGAACGCGTCGGCCGTCCGGAACACGATGCCGAGCACCACCGTCACCAGCCAGAGGGCCGACGCCACCAGCAGCACACGGTCGAGCCGGCGGCGGACCGCGGCGGCGGCCAGCTCGGCGCGGTACGAGCGACCCGTGGCCGCCGTCGGCACCAGGGCGGCGACGAGCCCGGCGCCGACGCACGCGATCCCGGCGACGTCCATCGCGGCACGGGTCACCGTGGTGCCAGCGAGCACCGGCAACGTCGTCGTGGCGAGCGCGCCGGCGAGCACGCTCGCCGCGAACGCCACCACGACCGGGGCGGCGACCACGGACACCAGCCAGCCGGAGCCCACCCTGCGGCGGAACCCGTCGGTGGTGTCCGCGGTCGCCATCGTCAGCTCCGTCCGAGGCGCAGCGCGAGGACCACCCCGAGACCGACGGCCACCACGGCGCCCACGATCCACGGCCACACCGGCGCGCCGCCGTCGCCGGCAGGTGCAGCCGCGACCGGGGCGGCCGCGGTCGTCGCCGCCGGTGCAGCGGCGCTCGTCGGCGCCACCGTCGGCGCGGCGGACGCCGCTCCCGGGCCCGGCGACGTCAGCGTGAACGAGACGCTCCCGCTGACCGGGTGCCCGTCGTCGGAGATGACGCGGTAGCCGATCTGGTAGACGCCGGCCGGGCCGAGGGGCTTGACGGCGATGCTGACCGAGTCACCGGAGACCTGGGTCTCCCCGTCCTGCCAAGCGGTGCCGCCCGGGCCGATCACGGTGATCGTGGCGAAGCCCTGCTGCATCTGCTCGTTGAACGTCAACGTCACCTTCGACGGCGGCGTGGCGAGGCTCGCCCCGTCCGCCGGGTCGCTGCTCTCCAGGCGGGAGTGCGCCGCGGCCGGACCGGCCACCAGCAGCATCACCAGCCCGCACACGACGGCCAGCACGCCGCCCTGCAGCAACCGCCTCACGATCCGCCGCCCTGCTTGCGCGCCCGCAACAGGGCGCCGCCACCGACGCCGAGGCCGAGCGCCCCCACGACCAGCCCGGCTCCGCCGAGCCAGCGCGCCGCCGCGTCACTGCTGGCGGCCGCGGCCTGCGGGGTGTCGCCGCCGCCGTGCCCACCGTGCCCGTCCCCGGAGGCCGGCAGCAGCTTCACCGTCGGGGCCGGGTGCTCCGGCTCGGAGCCGTCGGCCGGGGTCGGCTGGTCCCAGGCGACGACCTCGCCGTTGTCGTAGGTCTGCTTCGCCGGGAACGTCACCGAGTCGCGGTCCTTCGGCATCGGTCCGAGCGAGATCGGGAAGTCGATGAACTGCCCCGGCCCGATCCGCGTGCCCGGGGCGGCGGCGAACGTCACCAGCGTGACGGCCTCGGTGACGGTGCGCCCGTTGACCTGCGCCGGCGGGTTCACCGGGGACTTGGTCAACGTCGCCGTCCAGCCGGCGATCGGCGTGGTGCGCACCGAGGTGAAGGGGGTGTCGGACGGCAGCGTGACCTCGAGCTTCACGGTGCCGGCGGTGTCGGACTCGTTGGGGACGCGCATGGTGACGACGGCGTACCCGCCCTGCTGTGCCGTACCCGGCTGGGCGGTGACGTGCGCGAACGCCGGGCCCGCGGTGACGAGGACGGCCGTGGCGGCCACGGCGAGGACGGCGCCCGCGCGCAGCGCGAGACGTCGGGGTTGCTCGGACATGGTGGATCTCCGGTGATGGGGAACGGGTGTCTGCTGGATCAGCAGGTCACCGGAGGTCCACGGCGCACGAGGGGGCCGGCGAGCACGGCCGCGCGGACCCCGCCCGGCACCGGTGCGGCCACGACGGCCAGCCGCAGCGGGCGCACCACGGGAAGCGGCGAGAACCGTCGCGGCAGCACCCGTCGGAGCACGGCGAGCAGCGCCGAGACCGCGCCGTCCGCGCAGCGCAGCGCCGACGCCATGACGACGGTCACGGCGGCGTGCATGCCGAGCATCGCGGCCGTCCCGAACGCGGCGCTCCCGGAAGCGTGCGGCGGGTGCATCAGCACCATCGCCTGGTGCAGCATCACCTGGCCGGCGCCGAGCACGAGCGCCGCAGCCACGAAGCTGCGGCAGGCGGCCGCCGCCGACGTGAAACCCACCGCCAGCAGCGGCAACAGGACGGCGAGCAGCGTCAGGTCGCCGAGGGTGCCGCCACCGGCCAGGTGTCCGGCGGCGGTGAGCACAGCACTGAGCGTGGCCAGCGCGCCACCGCGCACCACGCTCCCGCTCCGCATGGGGACCGACGGTAGCCCGTCCCCGTGAACGGGCTGTGACTAGTGGGTACCCACCCCCAACTGGCCGAGCAGGGCCGCCTCGATCGTGTCCAGCTCCTGGCCGATCGCCCGGTAGGCCGCACGGCGGCGCTGGGCGGGCATCTGCTCGGCCGCGCGGACCGCGACGGACAGGTCCGTGATCCGCGGCCGGGTGCGCGACACGAACGCCGACCCGCCGTTCCCGGCGTTCTCGAGGCTGGTGAGGGTGTCGGCCAGCCGCGAGATGCGGGCGTGCAGCGCGCCACCGGGACCGGCGAAGGCGCCCAACTGGTCGGGCGCCACGCCGAGCCGGGCCGCCTTGCGGTTGTCCCACGCGGTGCGGGCCGAGCTCGCGGCCGCCAGCGCGTAGGGCGCCACCACCGGCAGGACCACCTTGCCGACGCCCAGCAGCCGCTTCACCCGCTTCGCCGTGATCGGCTCGCGACCGGGGCGCTCCGGCGCCGCCGCCTCGACGGCCGCGGCGATCGCGGTCTCCTCCTCACGGGCGGCCTTGCGCGTCGACCGGGAACGGGCCGCCTTCGCGGCCGCCTTCTCGGCCTTCCGCAGCGCCTTGTCCTGGGCCGTCGCGGCGGCCTTCGCCGCCTTGCGCTCGGCCCGGGTGCTGGTCTCCGTCATCGCGTTCCGATCCGCTCGACTGTCGGTGGTGGCCGCAGCGGCCTCCTTCGCCTCCCTGGCGGCCGCCTTCGCCGCGGCGACCGCGGCCAGCCGCTCCGCGCGGGACCCGGCTTTCTTGGCCGCGGCCCGCTCGGCGCGCCGGTCGGCCCTGGCCTGCTCGACGGCCGCCCTCGCCGCCGCCTTGGCGTCGACCGCGGCCTGGCGCTTCGCCGCGCGGCGGGCCTTGCGGGAGTTGGCCTGCTTGGCGGCCCGCCGTTCGGCCTTCTCCTGCGCTGCGGCGGCCTTGGCGTCGATCACGGCCTCGCGCTTCGCTGCCCGGCGGGCCTTGCGGGACGTCGCCTTCTTCGCGGCGCGCCGTTCGGCCTTCTCCTGCGCTGCGGCGAGCTTGGCGTCGGTCGCAGCCTGGCGCTTCGCGGCCCGGCGGGCCTTGCGGGAGTTGGCCCGCTCGGCGGTGCGGCGTTCGGCCTTCTCCTGAGCGGCTGCAGCCTCCGCCTCCGCCTTCTGCCGCGCGGCCTCGGCCCGGGCCTCCGCCTTCTCCTGGGCCGCGGCAGCCTTCGCGGCGGCGCGGCGGGCCTTCCGGGAGTTGGCGCGCTTCTCGGCGCGCCGCTCGGCCCGTGCCTGGTCGAGGGCTGCCTTGTGCTCGCGGACGGCCTGGGCGGCCTCCTCGCGGACGCGCGCGCGTTCGGCGTGGTGCTCCGCCCGCGCCTGCTCCGCGGCGGCCTTCGCCTCGGCGCGGACCTGCTCGGCAGCGGCACGGCGCTCGCGCACGGCCGCGGCCTTCGCGGCGTCGCGGGCAGCCTTCGCTTCGCGGGCGGCGTCCGCGGCGCGGGCGCGTTCGGCGGCGCGTTCCGCGTGTCGCTCCTGCGCGGCCTGCCGGGCGTCGGCCTTGGCCTGCTCCTTCGCTGCGGCCCTCGCCTCGGCTGCCGCCTGCTTCGCCTCGGCCTTCGCGTCGCGGGCAGCTTGCGCAGCAGCTTCCTTGGCGCGGGCGCGTTCGGCGCGGCGGTCCTGCGCGGCCTGGCGCGCGTCGGCCTTGGCCTGCGCCTTGACCGCGGCCTTGGCGGCGGCGCGGGCAGCCGCGGCCTCCTGGGCCGCCGCACGCGCGAGTTCCTTCGCCTCCGCCTTGGCGGTGCGGGCGGCGGCCTTCGCCGCGGCCCGGGTGCGGTGCGCGACCGTGCGGACCGCGGTTTCTGCCTCGTGCTCCACGGCCATGATCTTGGCGGCGGCCCGTTGCAGCTTCGCGGCGGCCCTCGCCTCCTTCGCCGCGGCACGGCGTCCCGCCCGGGACGGCCTCTCTGCCGAGCGCCTGAACAGGCCCATCGCCTCGACTCCTCTTCCAGCGCGACCGTGATGCTGGGTGAGCATAGGGAAGGTCGGGACGGCGAGCAGGCGCAAAGCTGTCGGACCCCTTGATTACCCTCGGGCGCGTGACGACCACCGACGCGCACCACGCCGCCCCGGCGGCCCCGCGTGCCCGCGAGGTCGTGCTCGACGCCGCTGCGCTCACCCGGTGCCGTCGGCGCATCCACCTCGATCACGACCCGGCGGCCGAAGGCGCGCCGCAGGCGCCGCCCGACCCCGTCGGCGAGCAGCGCCGGGCCGATGCCGCGGCGCACCGCGCCCGCATCGGCGAGCAGCTGGCCGGGCTGCCCGGTCGGGTGGTCGTGCCGCCCGGCTCGCACGTCGAACGGGTCGCCGCCACGGCTGCGGCCGTCGCCGCCGGCGCCGGTTACGTGTGGGGCGCGACGCTGCCCACCGCGGGCGGCCGCAGTGGGGGCGCCGAGCTGCTGGTCCGGCTGCCCGAAGGCGGCTACGTGCCCGTCATCGTGGTGCGGCACCGGATCAGCGACCCCGGCGAGGGCGCGCTCACGTCCGCGGTGCCGGAGCCGAGCCCGCTGGCCGCCGCCCCGGATCCTGCGCGCCGGGTCCGTTCCCAGCCGCGCGACCTCCTGCGCCTCGCCCACCTGCACGAGCAGCTGGCCGAGCAGGGCTGGGGGCCGCCACCGCAGCCCGGAGCCACGTTCGGCGGCGTCATCGGCATGGACGCCGACGTCGTCGTGTGGCACGACCTCGACGCGGGGCTGTGGCCGGTGCCGGGCGACGGGGTCCGGTCCACGCTCGCGGAGTACCGCGTCCGCTTCGCCGACCGGATCGCCGTCGCCGAGGCCGCGCGGTCGGGCGGTCCGGCGCTCGCGGAGCCGTCGCGGGTCATGGAGTGCCGGCGCTGCCCGTGGTGGCTGCGGTGCGAGGCGGAGCTGCTGGCCGTCGACGACGTGAGCCTGGTGGTGCGCGGCGAGATGGCCACGATGCTGCGCGCCATCGACGTCACCACCGTCGCCGCCCTGGCGGCGCTCGACCCGGGCCCGCCGGCGCCGATCCCGCTGCCGGATCCGGTGTTCGCCGACATCGTGGCGCTCGCCAGGGCGCGCCGCAGCGGGCTGTCCGTGGTGCGCCGGGTGCCGCGGGTGGTGGTGCCGCGCGCCGACGTCGAGGTCGACGTCGACATGGAGAGCTTCGGCGAGTCCGGGGCCTACATGTGGGGCACGCTGGTGTCGTACCCGGGCGGCGCCGTGGAGGGCGACGAGCCGCCCGGCTACCGGGCGTTCGCCACCTGGGAGCCGCTGCCCACGCTCGACGAGGCACGCTCGTTCGCCGAGTTCTGGCAGTGGTTCACCGCGGTGCGGGCGCGGGCCGCCGCCACCGGCCGCACGTTCGCCGCGTACTGCTACAACGAGCAGGCGGAGAACCGCTGGCTGCTCGACTCGGCGCGGCGGTTCGCCGGTCACCCCGGCATCCCATCGCTCGGTGAGGTGGAGGAGTTCATCGCCGATGCGTGCTGGATCGACCTCTACGCCGTCGTCGACGAGTGGTTCCTGTGCGCGCAGGGCAAAGGGCTCAAGCGCATCGCGCCGGCGGCCGGGTTCGCCTGGCACGACCCCGAGGCGGGCGGCGAGAACTCGATGCGCTGGTACCGGGCCGCCGTCGGGATCGACGACGAACCGCCCGATCCGGTGCAGCGCGAGCGCCTGCTCACCTACAACTCCGACGACGTCGCCGCCACGCACGCGCTGCGCACCTGGATGACATCGCCGCGGGTGGAGGAGGTCCCGCTGGCCGCCGACCTGTGACCGGGTGATGATCGAGGCCATGGCCCCACCCGCTATCGAGCGCCGCGGCGCGCACGGCGCCGCGTCCAGCACCCATCACCTCGCCACGGCCACCGCGATGACCGTCCTCGCGCGCGGCGGCAACGCGTTCGACGCCGTCGTGGCGGCCGGGTTCGTGCTGCAGGTCGTGGAGCCGCACATGTGCGGTCCGGGCGGCGAGGTACCGGCGGTGTTCGTCACGGCCGACGACCCGACACCGCGGGTGCTGTGCGGCCAGGGCGTGGTGCCGGCGGGCACGTCGATCACGCACCTGCGCGACGAGCTGGGGCTGGACCTGGTGCCGGGCACGGGGCTGCTGCCGGCGACCGTCCCCGGCGCGTGGGACGGCTGGCTGACGCTGCTGCGCGACCACGGCACCTGGTCGCTCGCCGACGTCCTGGAGCCGGCGATCGGGTACGCCGACGGCGGGTTCCCGCTGCTGCCGCAGACCCGCGCGGTGATCGACGTCGTGGAGGCGCACTTCCGGCGGCACTGGCCGGCGTCCGCGCAGACCTGGCTGCCGGCCGGCGAGGTGCACCGGCTGCCCGTGCTGGCGCAGACGTGGCGTCGCCTGCTCGCGGAGGCCGCCGCGGCCGGATCGGATCGCGTGGCGCAGATCGACGCGGCTCGGGCCGCCTGGTACCGCGGGTTCGTCGCGGAGGAGATCGACGCGTTCTGCCGCACCCCGGTCGTCGACGAGACCGGTCGCGGGCACGCCGGCCCGCTGACCGGCGACGACATGGCCGGCTGGAGTGCGACCTACGAGCAGGCGTTGGTGGTGGACGCCGGCGCCGGCTGGGCGGTGGCGAAGCCGGCGGCGTGGTCGCAGGGTCCGGTGCTCGGCCAGCTGGTGCAGCTGCTGCCCGACGCCCGCTACGTCGACGGCGTGGCGACGGCGGCCACGGTGCACGCGACCGCCGAAGCGGCGAAGCTCGCCTTCGCGGATCGCGAGGCCTGGTACGGCGACAGCGGTGATCCGGGCGTGCTGGCGGATCTGCTGTCCGCCGACTACGCGGCGGTTCGGCGCGGCCTGATCGGGGCGGACGCGTCGTGGGAGCTGCGGCCCGGTGCGCCGGGCGGGCGGGTCCCGCGGTTGCCGCTGCGCGCTGCGCCCGGTGGCGTGCGGGGCGACGGGGTGAGCTCGCTCGGCCTGGGCGAACCGACGGTGGCCGATTCCGGCCTGACCCGCGGCGACACGGTCCACGTCGACGTGGTCGACGCGGCCGGCAACATGGTCTCCGCGACCCCGTCGGGTGCGTGGCTGCAGTCCTCGCCCACGATCCCGGCGCTCGGCTTCTGCCTCGGCACGCGCGCGCAGATGACGTGGCTGGAGGAGGGGCTGCCGTCGTCGCTCGTGCCCGGTCGTCGTCCGCGCACCACGCTGTCGCCGAGCATGGGGCTGCGTGACGGCGAGCCCGTGCTGGCGTTCGGCACGCCCGGCGGCGACCAGCAGGACCAGCACCAGCTGTGCTTCTGGCTGGCGCACACCGTCGGCGGGCTGGACCTGCAGGCCGCGATCGACAGCCCCGCATGGCACAGCACCGCGTTCCCGTCGTCGTTCGCGCCGCGGGGCTGCGAGCTCGGCGGGCTGGTGGCCGAGTCGCGGCTCGGCCCGGCCGTCCTGGACGAGCTGCGCGGCCGCGGGCACGCCGTCACCGTGGCGGACGGCTGGTCGCTGGGGCGGATGTGCGCGGTCGGGCGCGGCGGCCCGTTCCTGCGCGCCGGGGGCGACCGGCGCAGCGGGTACGGCGGGGCAGCGGCGTTCTGAGCGCAGTTCTTACGACCGTGTGACGGCGGCCGACCGACCGGATTCCCGGCGTAACCTGGGCGCATGGGTCTGTTCGGACGTTCCTCGAAGATGGTCGCAGCCGACCAGGCGTTGCCGGGTCGGTCGACCCCGGTCGCGGTGCCGGCGGCGCACTACGTCAACGGCCACCCGCTGCAGCCGCCGTTCCCCGAGGGCCTGCAGACCGCCGTCTTCGCCATGGGCTGCTTCTGGGGCGCGGAGGAGCTGTTCTGGAAGCTCCGCGGCGTGTACACGACGGCGGTCGGGTACGCGGGCGGGTTCACCGAGAACCCCACCTACGAGGAGACCTGCACCGGCCGCACCGGCCACGCGGAGGCCGTCCTCGTCGTGTTCGACCCCGAGCAGGTGAGCTACCAGCAGCTCCTCGCCGCGTTCTGGGAGACGCACGACCCCACCCAGGGCATGCGCCAGGGTAACGACATCGGCAGCCAGTACCGCTCGGCGATCTACTGGACGTCGGAGGAGCAGCGCGAGCAGGCCGAGGCCAGCGCGAAGGTCTACGGCGACGTGCTCGCCGCCCGCGGCTTCGACCCGATCACCACGGAGATCGCCCCCCTCGGCCCGTTCTACTACGCCGAGGACTACCACCAGCAGTACCTGGCGAAGGTGCCCAACGGCTACCGCTGCCACGCGACGACCGGGGTTCCGTACCCGACGCCTTGACCAAGTCGTGTGGTCGTGCTGACCATCATGTCGCTGGCCCCGTCACCGTCGGGTTCCAGAGCGCTTCTCGAAGTCGCGCTCGACGGGGAGCATGAGATGCCACCCTGGACTTCGTCGCCCACACTGGTGAGTCGGGATGAATGGCCATTGGGCGTCACGCCACGTCCCATTTGACAGACGGCGCGAGTCAGCGTGTCTGAGCGAGGCGATCCGCCTCGGCAAGAAGGAGACTGCCGAAAGGCTGGAAGCCGATCCTCACGCTGCTCAGCCCACTGATCACGCGATGGACGGTTCCCCACTCCCAGATCGCGGTGGCGTCGATCCCGGTTCGCGCTGCGAGACGTTCGGTTCTCGCCCGTAGGTCGTCGCCGGCGGCGGGGGTGCAACGGACGATGGTTCCGAGGTCACACGCAGGTTCCGCCCTGAGGCCGTCGGGATCTATCAGCTTGAAGGTGCCATCTGCTGCCTGGAGTGCGTTCGCTTCATGAACGTCGCCGTGCACGAGGACCGCCGTTCGACGGTGATGAGCGCGCTCGCGGCGATCGGCGCATTCGACGGCGTCGCCGATCACCGCTGCCGAACATGGTCGGTCCAGATCCTCCCAGAGCTGCGGTATGAGGCGCTGCATCCGACGTGCGAAGTCGGCGCCGCTCGGCAGGTCGATGTCGTCGTCGATCGGGCGCCAGAACCGCGCAACGATGTCGCACAACGCGTCGTGTTGCGCGCGATGGTCCGAATCACGTCGTGCATCGCCGGCCCGAGCCTCTCGAGCAGGAGTGCGTCTCGGGTGAGGTCGCGGCGGATCAGGCGTGCGCAGCTCTTCCCCGCAGCGAGATCGAGCGCGGTCGCTTCGAAGCCGAGTTGGCGTCGATGTCCGGGAACCCCGACCTTGAGAACTGACGGCGTCCCGTCGGCGAGCGTGGCTTCGACGACCAAGGCAGCCTGTCCGCCGCGCATCGTTGCGCCGATCGTCAGCGACCAGTCCTGGGCCAAGGAGTCCAGGACCGACGGTAGACCGTCGAGCCATGCCGCGTGCCCGTCAGCAAGTGCCCTGCTTCGGACATCATCGGGAACGTCGACGGTCATCCGAGTCGTTGTACCGCAAGACTCGGACGCGCGCTGCGATTTACACCATCACCGAGAAGTTCAGAACATGCCGGACAAACCGTCGTCGCGAATGTCAGAACGCCAACCTCAACAGTGCTGGATTTCCACCGGCAGTACCTGGCGCGCAATAGGAACGGGTACCGCTGTCACTCGACCACGGATGTGCTGTACCCGACGTCCTGATCGAACGGCCTCGGTGCCGTCGGCCTATGTTCCACGGGTGAACTGGTCGTTGGCTCATGTCGCGGTCGAGCAGGAAGACCTGGTGCGTCTGCGCGGTCTCCTGGATGCTGGCGAGGATGTCGAGGGTGACGGCGGGGATGGTTGGACTCTGCTGCGCCACGCCGTCGATGTCGAGGTCGACAGTCATCACCAGTCCGGTGATCCTCTCGGTGTGAGCACGACCGCGTTCCTCCTCGCTCGCGGGGCAGACCCACTTCGACGCCATGGCGGTGTCTCCGTGTTGGAGGAGGCCGAGAGCAGGGGTCACTGGTTGGCTGCTGAGGTCATGCGGGCGTGGGTCGGCCGAGGCCGCAGTCTCGACACTGATGGCTCGTCAGGGTCGGCTGCGGGGTAGCGACGAGCTGAGTCAGCGGGCCGTGCCGTTGTCCGCCGAACCCGGTAGTGCGTGACGCCGTGCCCGACGGATAGGCCATGGAACTGGTCGTGCTCTCCGCGCCGCCCGGCAGCCCCGCCGAGGACGGGCTGCGCCTGCTGGCCGGCC
Organism: Pseudonocardia sp. CA-107938; assembly: GCF_050936315.1. NCBI lineage: Bacteria > Bacillati > Actinomycetota > Actinomycetes > Pseudonocardiales > Pseudonocardiaceae > Pseudonocardia > Pseudonocardia sp. CA-107938. The sequence continues at coordinate 1,515,202 of NZ_JBNJNA010000001.1, forward strand.
TCGGCGCGGACCGCGACCCGACGATCCCGGTAGAGGCTGAGGCGCAACGACCAACCCGCTGATCCTCGAGGAAGGGCTCGAGCCGGCGGGTCGCGCAGGTTCCGGGCTGCACGTGCGCGTGTGGCCGACGGATAGCCTCCGGCCATGAGCGGAGGAGCCGGGCGCACGGTGCCCACCCAGGACGACGTGCTGGCCTACTTCGACATCCTGTCGAACTGGGGCCGGTGGAGTGCCGACGACGAGCGCGGCACGCTGAACCACATCACCGACGACGTGCGGGTGGCGGCGGCGCGGGCGGTGCGCCACGGCCGGAGCGTGTCGTGCGCGTGGGAGATCTCCGTGCCCGGGGAGATGGAGCGCGCGACGACCTCGTGCCCGTGCGCAGCGGACATGCCGGATGCGGAGAACATGCCGCCCGTGTTCCACGCCGACCGCCGCTGGGGCTTCTCGAACGAGCGGCTCGGCATCATGTTCCACAACAACACGGTCACCCACGTCGACTCGCCGTGCCACGTCTTCTGGGACGGGCGGACGTACAACGGGCGTTCGCACGAGCTGGTCGACGCCGAGACGGGGTCGGGGTGGGCGGCGATCACCGCGGCGGCGGACGGGATCGTCACGCGGGGTGTCCTGCTCGACGTCGCGCAGGTCCGCGACGTGCCGTGGCTGGAGCCGGGTGATGGCGTGTTCCCGGAGGACCTGGAGGAGGCCGAGCGGCGCCAGGGCGTGCGCGTGCGCTCCGGCGACGCGGTGCTCCTGCGCACGGGCGGCGGCCGGGTCCGGCACGCGGGCGGAGCGGCCGGTGGCCTCACGCAGGCCGGCTGGCACGCGTCGTGCCTGCCGTGGCTGCACGAACGGGAGGTCGCGCTGATCGGCGCCGACACCCCGCAGGACGTCCAGCCGTCGGGGTTCGCCGACATCCTGATGCCGGTGCACGTGGTCAGCCTCGTCGCGATGGGCCTGTGGATGCTCGACAACTGCGACCTGGAGGCCTGCGCGGCGACGGCCGCCGAGCTCGGTCAGTGGGACTTCCAGCTCGCGGTGGCACCGGTCCGCTTCGCCGGCACGTCCGGCAGTCCGGTCAACCCGATCGCGACGTTCTGACCAACCGCGTGGTCCGCTCGGACGGTCACCGGTTGGTCATCGGCGCACCCGATCGGACGACACGCCCGCGGGTGTGAACACCGGGGGCGGTTGACCGGGAGTGACGCGACCAGGAGACGATGGGGCCTATGCGCCTTTCGAATGGACGCTCCCTGCGGATCGTCGCGTTGACAGCCGCAGCCGCTGCCGGGCTCGCCGCTTGTGGTGGAGGAGGAGCGCCGGGGACTCCGCTGCCGGCCGGCAACCAGCCCCCGGTCACGGCGGAGGCGTCAGCGTCCGACCTGGTGCAGGCGAAGCTGGCCGTCCCCGCCGGGATGACGGAGGGCGCGTTCGAGGCGGAGCGCACCGTCCTCATCCCGAAGGGCTGGTCGATGGCGGTGTTCGCGCGCACGCCGAGCGCCCGGCTGGCGGTGTGGACCCCCGACGGGAAGATGCTCGTCTCGCGCCCGAAGGAGGGGCACGTCGACGTGCTCACCCCGAACGGGTCGGGACCCGCGGACAGCGCGACCCTGCTCAAAGGCCTGAACCAACCGCACGGCCTCGCGTTCGACGGCGCCACCCTCTACGTCGCCGAGAGCTCGCGGATCAACGCCTACGACTACGCCGACGGCCGCGCGACCAACCGGCGCACCGTCGTCGACGGTCTGCCCGACGAGAAGAGCGCCGACCTGCACGGTCAGTACGCGCACGCGCTGAAGAGCGTCGCCGTCGGCCCGGACCACGCGATCTACTACTCGATCGGGTCGACGGGCAACATCTCCGAGGAGGACCGCTCGGCCAGCCCGGAGAGGGCGGCGATCTTCCGCGTCCCGCCCGGCGGCGGGGCGCCCGAGGTGTTCGCGCGCGGCGTGCGCAACGGCACCGGGCTGGCCGTGGCGCCGGACGGCACCGTGTGGACGGCGGTCAACCACCGCGACAACATCCAGTTCCCGTACGACACGCCGTTCGGTGAGGAGCAGGGGTCGCAGCGCGGCAAGGTCCTCGACGCCTACGTGGCCGACCACCCGGCCGAGCAGCTGGCGAAGCTCACCCCGGGCCGTGACCTGGGCTGGCCGTACTGCAACTCCGACCAGGACGTGCAGCCCGGCGTGGCCGGCACCGCGTACGACTACTCCGAGCCGAAGTACGTGAAGGACCAGGAGCTCAACCCCGACGGGAGCAAGCTGGACTGCAGCAAGCTGGCCCCGGTCGAGCAGAGCATGGGCGCGCACTCGGCGCCGCTCGGCCTGAACTTCGCCACGCTGCCCGCCCCGTACGGCGCCGGCGCGCTGGTCGGCGTCCACGGCTCGTGGAACCGGCAGCCGCCGCGGGCGCCCGAGGTGTCGTTCTTCAAGTACGAGAACGGGAAGATGTCGGGCCAGAAGACGCTGGTCGGGGGTTTCCAGGGGCCGGACGGCAAGCGCTGGGGCCGGCCCGTGTCGGCCACGGTGGGCCCGGACGGCGCCATCTACATCACCGACGACTCGGCGCCGGCCGTGTACCGGCTCGCCCCGCCCGGAAAGTGACCGCACACCTACTGGAACGGCTTGCTGTAATGCCGTTCCAGTACGGCGATCCAGTCTCGGAGGATCGATGACCGGCCGGACGGCCGTCCGCACCGCGCGCGCCGAGCGAGCCGCGGCCACGCGGGCCCGGATCGTGGCGGCCGCCGGCCCGCTCTTCGTCGAGCGCGGTTACCTCGACACCACGATGGCCGTGCTCGCCGGCGCGGCCGGGGTCGCCGTCCAGACGCTCTACCTGTCCTTCGGCAGCAAGGCCGCGGTTCTGGAGGCCGTGTGGGCCGCGACGGGTGACGACCAGCCGACCGGGTGGCGCGAGCTGCTCGTCGACGCCCCGGACGGGCCGACGGCGCTGGCCCGGCACGTGGCCGCCACCGCGGCCGTGCTGGAACGGCGGCACCCGATCGCGTCCGTGCTCGCCGGCGCGGCCGCCGATCCCGAACCGGCGGCGCTGCTGGACGCCGCCCGCGCGGCTGCCGGGGAGTGGCACGCCGCTGCCGTCGACGAGCTGGCCGAGCGGCCCGGGTTCACCTACGAGATCACCGTGCAGCGGGCCACCGAGATCGTCGGCGCGCTGCTGTCGCAGGAGGCGTACGGCCTGCTCGTCGGGCAGCACGGCTGGGCCACTGCGGACTGGACGGCGTGGACCACCCGGCACCTGACCGCCGACCTCTTTCCAGCGTAGGAACTGTCGGTGCCCCGTGGGACAGTTCCCACGTGGAACTGTCCGTGGCCGTACTGGACGCGCCGGCGCCGATCGGCGCGCTCACCGTCGGCGTCACCGACGAGGGGTTGGCGCTGGTCGCGTTCGGCGCCGAGCCGGAACGCGGGCGCCGCGCGGCCGAGCGGCTCGACCTCCGGCTCGTCGAGGACGAGCCAGGGCAGGGGCGCAGTGCGGCGGCCGTGGCCCAGCTCGCCGAGTACCTGGCCGGCGGGCGCCGCGCGTTCGACGTCCCGATCGACTGGCGGCTCACCCACGCCGGCGCGCAACGGCGCGTGCTGCAGGCGCTGCACGGCACCGTGCCGTTCGGGGCGGTCGTCACCTACGGCGAGCTGGCCGTGCGCGGCAGGCTCGACAGCCCGCGCGGCGTCGGCACGATCATGGGGTCCAACCCGATCCCGGTCGTGGTGCCGTGCCACCGCGTCCTCGCCGCCGACGGGCTGGGCGGGTTCGGCGGCGGGCTGGCCACCAAGGAGTGGCTGCTGGCGCTGGAGGGGGTGCTCACGCCGACGCTGGACTTCGGCTTGTGACACGCCGTGACGACAGCGCCGTCGAGCAGCGTGGCGACGGGGCCGGATTGTGGGAAACTGGGACCTACGACGGGTGTCGGCCCCGTCGGGACGGCGGGAGAGATGCGCGCGAAGACGGTCATCGGCGTCGACTCGCGGGAGTGGTCGGTGCGGCGCAACATCGAGTGGTCGCTGCCGGCCACGGGCGACGACTTCGAGCACGACGTCGACGGCGGCCGCGGCGCCGCGGTCATGGTCCTCTCGGCGCTGTTCGTGTTCTGGCTGATCGTGGTCATCTGGTATCCGCGCGAGGTCCACGTCCCGTGGTTCATCTGGATCGTCGCGGTCGCGGTGCTGCTGTTCTTCCCGATCCGCTGGTGGCTGCGGCGCCCGTGGACGATCGTCGCGGAGACCGAGGGCAGCTACGACCTGCCGGCCGAGCGGTGGACGGGGCTGGTGCGCGGCGGCAGCCGGGCGGCCGAGGAGCTGCGGATCGTCGTGCGCAGGTTGCGCACCCAGGGCACCCCGGGGCACGCCGACAGCCCCCTGCAGCCGATCAGCTGATGCCCGAGCTGCCCGAGGTCGCCGCGCTCGCGGAGTACCTGCGCGAGCACGCCCTGTACCGGCCGGTCGCGCGGGTCGACGTGGCGTCGATGAGCGCGGTGAAGACCTTCGATCCGCCGGTCCAGCAGCTGGTCGGCCGGGTGGTCACGGGGGCGGCGCGGTACGGGAAGTTCCTGTCCGTCGAGTTCCAGGACCGCCCGGACGACGGTCTGCACCTGATCACGCACCTCTCGCGGGCGGGCTGGTTGCGCTGGCACGACTCCGCGTCCACCACCCCGCCCAAGCCCGGCCGCGGCCCTCTCGAGCTGCGGGTGCACCTCGACGAGGTGGGTGGGCCGGGGTTCGACCTCACCGAGGCCGGCACGCAGAAGCGGCTGGCCGTCTACCTGGTGCGCGATCCGCAGGACGTGCCCGGAATCGCCCGGCTCGGCCCGGACGCGCTGGAGATCACCCGCGACGAGTTCGCCCAGCTCCTCGCCGGCCGGTCGGAGCGGTTGAAGACGCTGCTCACCGAGCAGTCGGTGCTGGCCGGCGTCGGCAACGCCTACAGCGACGAGATCCTGCACACCGCGAAGCTGTCGCCGTACGCCACGGCCGGCCGGCTCACCGAGGAGCAGACCGACGCGCTGTACGCGGCGCTGCGGTCGGTCCTCACCGACGCCGTCGAGCGGTCGGTGGGCACGAAGGCCGCCGAGCTGAAGGGCGAGAAGCGCTCCGGCCTGCGCGTGCACGCCCGCACCGGGCTGCCGTGCCCGGTGTGCGGCGAGACCGTGCGGGAGGTCTCCTTCGCCAACAAGTCGTTCCAGTACTGTCCCGGCTGCCAGACCGGGGGCAAGCCGCTTGCCGACCGGCGGCTGTCGCGGCTGGTCAGGTAGCGGGGGAGCAGGTGATGGATCCGACGATGTTCACCTCGCCGGAGACGGCCCTGCCGGTCGTCCTGCTGGGCCTGTTCGTGCTCGGCACCGCGGTGCTCGTGATCCGCAACCGCCGCAACAAGTTCGCGACGCCGCTGGAGAAGGCCACGTTCGGCACGCTGCACACGGTGGCGCTGGCCGCGCCGGCCCTGCGCGACGGGCTGTCGCCGCAGTCGGCGGCGTTCGCGCTGCCCTACCTGCGCACCCTGCTCGACACGTGCGCGTTGACGATGACCGACAAGAACGGCAACTCGCTGGCCTGGGACGGCGAGGCCGACCAGCACAAGCCGGACGTGCAGTCGCTGGCCGACATGGTCATCTCCACCGGCCGCCAGCAGGTGCTCTCGCACGGCAACCTGCGCTGCGACCACCCGAACTGCGAGGTCCGCGGCATCTTCGTGGTGCCGCTGGAGTCCGACGGCAAGATCGTCGGCACGCTGGGTGCGCTCACCACGTCGACGGCGGGACCGGTGCTGATGCGGGCCACCGCCGAGGTGGGCCGGTACGTGTCGAGCCAGCTGGAGCTGGCCGAGCTGGACGAGTCGCGGGCGCGGCTCAACCGGGCGGAGGTCCGCGCGCTGCGGGCGCAGATCTCTCCGCACTTCGTCTACAACGCGCTCACCACGATCGCCTCGTTCATCCGCACCGACCCGGGCCGGGCGCGCGAGCTGCTGATCGAGTTCGCCGACTTCACCCGCTACTCGTTCCGCAGCGCCGGGGAGTACACGACGCTGTCGGAGGAGCTCAACAACATCGACCGGTACATCCGGCTGGAGAAGGCCCGCTTCGGCGACCGGCTCAACATCAAGCTCCAGGTGGCGCCGGAGGTCCTGTCGGTGGTGCTGCCGTTCCTCGCGCTGCAGCCGCTGGTGGAGAACGCGGTGCGGCACGGCCTGGCCAACAAGCCCAACGGCGGCACGATCACGATCACCGCGGAGAACGCGGGCGCCGAGTGCGTGATCATCGTGGAGGACGACGGGATCGGCATGGATCCCGCGCGCCTGCACGACGACCTCGAGGACGCCCACCAGTCCGGCGCGCACGTCGGCCTCGGCAACGTCGACGACCGCATGCGTTCCACGTTCGGCGACGACTTCGGCCTGGTCGTGGACACGGCGGTGGGTGCCGGCATGAAGATCACGCTGCGGATCCCCAAGTACCGGGCCGGCGTCCGCGTGTAGCGGACGCACACGTTCGGTCACGTGCGTCGGCCCCCGAACCCGCGCGCGAGCGGTTAGTTTGGGGTCATGGACGCGTTGCGCCTGCCTGATGCGCTGACCCAGCGGCTGCCCGGACGGACCGGCAAGCCGGTCGTCTCGATGGTGCGGCTGCACGGGGTCATCGCGGCGATGTCGGGTCCGCTGCCGCGGTCGGTGATCAACGCGCAGGCCGTCGAGAAGACCCTCGAACGGGCGTTCGCGCCGGAGAAGCTGTCCGCTGTGGCGCTGCTGATCAACTCGCCGGGTGGGTCGCCGACGCAGTCCGCGCTCGTCGCCGACCGGATCCGGCAGCTCGCCGACGACAAGGGCGTGCCGGTGCTCGCCTTCTGCGAGGACGTCGCGGCGTCGGGCGGGTACTGGCTCGCGTGCGCCGCCGACGAGATCTACGCCCATCCGACGTCGATCGTCGGCTCGATCGGCGTGATCAGCTCGGGCTTCGGCCTGGACGGCCTGATCGAGCGCTTCGGCGTGTCGCGCCGGCTGTACACGGCCGGCGTGTCGAAGTCGCGGCTCGACCCGTTCCTGCCCGAGAAGCCGGAGGACGTCGACTGGCTGCGCGGGCTGCAGGACCAGCTGCACGAGATGTTCCGCGACTGGGTGATCACCCGACGGGGCGACCGGTTGACCACGGACACCGACCTGTTCACCGGCGAGGTGTGGACCGGGGCGAACGCTGTCCCGCTCGGACTCACCGACGGGGTGGGCACCGCGCGCGCGGTGCTCACGGAGCGCTACCCCGACGCCGACCTGGTCCCGGTCGATCACCGCAAGCCGTTGCTGGCCCGACTCGGCCTCGGCGCGTCCCCCGCGGCGATGCGCGACACGCGGGCGGACCTGCTGCTGGGCCTTGCGCAGGCGGTGGAGGTCCGGGCTGCATGGGCACGGTACGGTTTGTAGCGGACCGTGATCGAGTGAATCCGAATGGTGTGTGAGTCTGGCACTCACACGGATTGACCGTCACCATGGTCGCGGCGGCGGATCAGGTGGTGATCGTGCGGGACCGTTCCCGGGCGAGCATCGCGACGCAGGATGAGGAGATCGTGGACAGCAACGACAGTTCCGGCGGCCTGGTCGTCCTGGCAGTGGACGACGAGGAACCGGCTCTCGAAGAACTGGCCTACCTGCTCAGCGAAGACCCCAGGGTCGGGATCGTGCTCAAGGCGTCCAACGCCACGGACGCGCTGCGGGTGCTCAACGGGCGCCAGGGCGTCCGGGAGGCAGCCACCGCCGGGCAGGCGGCGAGCCGGGCCATGGCGAACCCGATGACCGGGGTCCGGGTGGCCGATCGATCCGACATCCAGGTCGTCTTCCTCGACATCCGCATGCCCGGCCTCGACGGCCTGGAGCTGGCCAGGGTGTTCTCCTCGATGGCCGTGCCGCCCGACGTCGTGTTCGTCACGGCGCACGACGACCGGGCCGTCGACGCGTACGAGGTCGGCGCGGCGGACTACCTGCTCAAGCCACTGCGCGCCGAGCGGCTCGGGGCGGCGATCACCCGCATCCTCGACCGGCAGAAGGCCGCGGCCGCTGAGCCCGCCCGCGAGGAGGGCAACGAGGACGAGGTCATCCCCGTCGAGCTCGCCGGCACGACGAAGCTCGTGCCGCGCTCTGCGGTGCGCTACGTGGAGGCGCAGGGCGACTACGCGCGCCTGCACACCCACGAGGGCAGCCACCTCGTCCGCATCCCGCTCTCGGTGCTCGAGGACCGCTGGCGCGACGCCGGCTTCGTCCGCATCCACCGCTCGTTCCTGGTCGCGCTGCCGCTGGTCACCGAGCTGCGGCTGTCCGGGTCCGGTTACGTCGTGCGCGTCGGCAACGGCCCGGACTGCGCCGAGCTGCCGGTGAGCCGCCGCCACACCCGCGAGCTGAAGGACCGGCTCGTCCGCGCGACGAAGCAGGCGTGGAGCCAGCGTTGAGACCCCTGGAGGGTGTCCAGAGCGCCCGCGAGGGCGAGCGGTGAGCACGTTCACCGACGGCGCTCCGCCGTCGGTGAGCCCGGACCCGGGGGACGACCCGGGTTCCGCGAACGGCCGGGAGTCGCCACCGATGAACGGTGAGCAGAGCGACTGGCTGCAGGAGGAGATCCGCCGTCGCATGGCGGCCAGAGCTGCGGACGGTGGCGGGGCACGGCACGCGCGCCGTGGTGCGCCCTCGCCGTTCCCCGGCACCGGCCAGAGCCCGGGGCACCGGCCACCGCGCCACGCGACCCCACCGGGCTCGCCGGCGTCCGATCCCGTGCCCGGACCGCCCGTGCCGCCGCGTCCGCTGCCGTCGCGCGCCCGGCGGTTCGACGCGAACCCCCCGGCCCCGCAACCGAACGATACGACCCCGCCGCCGCGGCCCGCCCCGGGGCCTCAGGTCGCGTTCGACGGACCCGCGCTCCTGCACCCCGCCTTCGGGGCGCAGGCTCCGCCGGAGTCGGTCTACGGCGGGCCGGTCCGCCGCGGCCCGGCGTTCGCCGACCCGGCGCTGCTGAGCGATCCGCCGCCCCGTGCGCCGGAGCCCCCGCGTGCCCCCGACGTCGCGCCCCCGCCCGCCACCGAGCCACCTCCGCGGCCCACCCCGCGGCGGCGGACCCCGCACTCGCCCCCCGGGTTCGCGCTGCCGCCGTCCGTCGCGTTCCGCGACGGTGCCGCGGCCGGCCGCGCGTTCGCCGGCATCCCCGGCGCCGCTGCGCCCACCCCGAGCCCCGTCCCGTCCCGCGCCGCCGAGACCGGGCCCGTGCCCACCGTCGAGCCGCCGACGGTGGACGACACCGGACCGCACGACGTGCGCAACCTGCAGCGCGTCGACCCGCCCGCTGCCCCCGGCACGCCGGTGGGCCCTGGCCTGTCCGCACTGGGGAGCCCCCCCGTCCGCACCGGCCGCCGGCCCGTGCCCCCGGCCGGCCCGGCCGCGGCCCGGTTGCTCTCGCCGCCGCCCAGCCCGCCGTCGACGCCGACGGGCATCCCGGTCGAGGGCCCCGGCACGTCCGCAGAGACCGGCCCGATGGTCCCACCGCCCGTCGAGCCGACGGCACCCGTCGACGGGCAGCGCCCGGTCGCCGTGCCCGAGCAGCGCGGCGGACCGAGCGAGCTCGCGACCGGTCCGGCCACCCGGCGCTACGTCGACTACGAGGACTACGACGACGACGACTACGACGACCCCGAGCTCGACGCCGAGATCGCCGAGGCCGCCCGCGTCGAGGCCGAGTCCGCGGAGCAGCCGGAGACCATCAAGCGCGTGCGGGTGGTGCTGGCCGAGCGGAAGTCGACGGCGCGCCCGGTCCGCACGGTCGACGACGTGCGGGAGGGCACCGGCGTCGGCGAGGTGCTGCGCCGCGGGCTGATCCGCTCGCAGCTGACGGTGGCCCTGTCGTTCGCGGCCACCGCGCTGCTCGTGCTCGGCTGCCTGCCGCTGGTCTTCGCCTACCTGCCCGAGGTCACGCGGATCACCGTGCTCGGCATCCGCCTGCCGTGGCTCCTGCTCGGCGGGCTGGTGTACCCGTTCCTCCTCGGCCTCGGCTGGTGGCACTCCCGGGCCGCGGAGCGCGTCGAGAAGGGCTTCGCCGATCACGTCCAGGGATGACGTGACGAGCGGCCCGGTCCTGGGGGAAACTGGGCCGTGACCACGTCGGAGATCGTGCCGCTCGTCGCGATCGCGCTCGTCGCGCTGATCTCGGCGATGATCGGTTTCCTCGGCGTCCGCGTCACGCGCAGCACGTCGGACTTCCTCGTGGCGTCCCGCACGGTCAAGCCGCTCACCAACGCGAGCGCGATCTCCGGCGAATACCTCTCCGCGGCCTCGTTCCTGGGCATCGGCGGCGTGATCATCGCGACCGGGGCCGACGGGCTGTGGTACCCGGTGTCGTTCGTCGTCGGCTACCTCGCGCTGCAGCTGTTCGTCGCTGCTCCGCTGCGGCGCTCCGGCGCGTACACGGTGCCCGACTTCGCCGAGGCCCGGCTGAGCTCACCCCGGTTGCGCCAGTTCTGCGCGCTGACGGTGCTGCTCATCGGCTGGCTCTACCTGCTCGCCCAGATGCAGGGGGCCGGGATGGCGCTGACCGCCCTGACCTCGCTGCCGACCTGGGTCGGGGTCGTGGCCACCGGTGTCGTCGTGCTGCTCACCGTGCTGGGCGGCGGCATGCGCTCGATCACGTTCGTGCAGGCGTTCCAGTTCTGGATCAAGGTGGCGGCGGTGGCGGTGCCGCTCGCCGCGCTGTTCAGCCTGTTCCTGTCGTCGGGTGCGCCGCGTCCGGCAGGGCCGGTGTTCGAGACCGAGACGACGGTCACCGTGCACGCGGGGGTCGGGCTGAACTTCGCCTCACCGGTCAACATCGACGCGTACGGCGTCGTCGACGGCGTGCGCGTCGACGGGCCGCACAACATGGTTCGCGGCGTGCACGACATCGACAACGGCACCCGGCTCGTCTTCCCGGCGGGTGCCGCGGTGCCGGAGCCGGTGGGCATGACCCCGGACGAGTCGTGGCTCGACCCGTCCGCCGGCCCGCTCCGGCTGCTGGAGATCTACTCGATCATGGTGGCCGGGTTCTTCGGCACCATGGGGCTGCCGCACGTGCTCGTGCGCTTCTACACGAACGAGGACGGTCGCGCCGCGCGCCGCACGACGGTCCTCGTGCTGCTCATGATCGGCACGTTCTACCTGCTCATCACGCTGCTCAGCTACATGTCGCGGCACCTCGTGCCGCAGGTGCTGCTGCAGAGCCGGGCCGACGCCGCGGTGCTGCTCGTGCCGACCGCGGCGTTCGGCGACAGCGCCGTGGGGTGGGGGCTGGCCGGGCTCGTGGCAGCGGGCACGGCCGCGGCGTTCCTGGCCACGTCGTCCGGCCTGGTGGTCAGCCTCGCCGGCGTGCTGTTCACCGACGTGCTGCCCGGACGGGTGCGCAACTTCCGGCTCGCGACCGCGCTGGCCACCGTGGTGCCGCTGTCGGTCGGCCTGACGACGACGCGGCTGGAGTTCAACCTGCTCGTCCCGCTGGCGTTCGCCGTCGCCGCGTCCACGTTCTGCCCGTTGCTGATCCTCGGCATCTGGTGGCGCGGGTTGACCGCGGCCGGCGCGACCACGGGCGTCGCCGTCGGCGGGCTGCTGTCGGGCGCGGCCTCGATCGCCAGCCTGTACGTGCCGGTGCCCGACAACTGGATCGGCGTGCTGGCCAACCGGCCGGCACTGGTGACGGCGCCGCTGGCGTTCGCGGTGACGGTCGTCGTGAGCAAGCTGACCAGGGCGAACCGGCCCAGCGACGTCGACGCGGTGCTGCTGCAGCTGCATGCGCCTGAGCGGCTGGGCCTGGGCGTCGACCGCCTGACGCACCAGCGGACCGATGGGCCGGAGCTCTCGTGACCGGTCTTGTGCCCGACCCCCGGCAAGAGGCAGCGTGGCGGGCGATGGGTGGCCGCGGATCGAGCGGGCGTCAGCGGGGGCTGCGATGAGTGGGGCAGCGGTCGCAGCCCTGGTCGCCATGTGCCTGGTTGCTCTGCTGTCTGCGGCGATCGGCGCGCTCGGCGTCCGCTTCGCGCGCAGCACGTCGGACTTCCTGGTCGCCTCCCGCACCGTCGGCCCGGCCGCGAACGCCGGCGCCATCTCGGGCGAGTACCTGTCGGCGGCGTCCTTCCTGGGCATCGCCGGGCTGATCCTCCGCGACGGCGTGGACGCGCTCTGGTACCCCGTCGGCTACACCGCGGGCTACCTGGCGCTCGTGCTGTTCGTCGCCGCGCCGCTGCGTCGCTCCGGCGCGTACACGATCCCGGACTTCGCCGAGGCCCGGCTGCACTCGCCTGCGCTGCGCCGCGTCGGCACGGCGTTCGTGGTGGTCATCGGGTGGCTGTACCTGCTGCCGCAGCTGGAGGGTGCGGGCCTCACCCTCACCGTCGTCACGAACCTGCCGGCGTGGACGGGCGCGGTCGCGGTCACCGTCGTCGTGGTGGCCAACGTGATGTTCGGCGGCATGCGGTCGATCACGTTCGTGCAGGCGTTCCAGTACTGGTTCAAGTTCAGCGCGCTGCTGATCCCCGCCGCGATCGCGCTGACGGCGTTCTTCGGCACCGGGCACACGTTCGGCCGGCCCGCGCCGCCGTCGTTCCCCGAGCGGACCGTCGTCGTGGTGCACACCGACGTGGTGCTGGAGGTGACCGCGCCGACGCCGCTGGTGGCGTCCGGTCGCGTCGACGGCATCGATCGGCCGGGCGCGCCGCTGGTGTGGGAACCCGGCCGGCACGTCGTCACCGCGCCGACCACGTTGACGTTCGACCGCGGCCTGCCGGTGCCCGTGGTGGCGGGTGCGCCGGTGACGGACGACGCGTGGCTGCAACCGTTCCACCAGGGCCGCGAGGACGGGTTGCTGGCCACGTACTCGCTGATCATCGCGACGTTCCTGGGCACGATGGGCCTGCCGCACGTGCTCGTGCGCTTCTACACGAACCCCGACGGGCGGGCGGCCCGGCGCACCGCGGTGATCGTGCTGGGGCTGCTGGGCGCGTTCTACGTGTCGGTCATCCTGCTCGGCGCGCTGAGCCGGCTCTACACCCCGCAGCTGCTGGTCAACGGCGACACCGACGCCGCCGTCCTGCTCCTGCCCACGGCGGTGCTGGGCAGCGGCCCGGCGGGTGCGGTGCTGGGTGCGGTGGTCGCGGCCGGTGCGTGGGCGGCGTTCCTGTCGACGTCGTCGGGGCTCATCGTGAGCATCGCCGGCGTGCTCTCCACCGACGTGTTCGGCTCCGGCCGGCCGCGGGACTTCCGGGTGGCGGCGTTCCTGGCCGGGATCGTGCCGCTCGCGCTGTCGCTCGCCGTCAACAGGCTCGACTTCTCCGAAGCGGTGGCACTGGTGTTCGCCGTGGCCGCGTCGACGTTCTGCCCGCTGCTCGTGCTGGGCATCTGGTGGCGCGGGCTGACCGCGCCGGGGGCGATCGCCGGCGTGCTCGTCGGCGGGCTGCTGTCGGCCGGTGCGGTCGCCGCGAGCCTCACCGGATGGGGAGGCGAGGGATGGCTCGGGGTGCTGCTGTACCGGCCCGCGATCGTCAGCGTCCCGGCCGCGTTCCTCACCATGATCGTGGGCAGCCTGCTCACCGCCGGTCACCGCCCCGAGGACGCCGAGCAGGTGATGTTGCAGATGCATGCGCCCGAGCGGTTGGGCCTCGGACACGACCGTGTGGACGCCATCGACTCGGAGTGATGCCCGAGGCTGTGCGCACCCGGGGGATCGGGTGTCCCTCGACCGGCGTACTCTGCGTAGCCGCACGGCTACAGAAGTTGATGTTGAACACGGTTCCTGCACCGAAGGGGACGGCATGACGACGACCGGCGAACGTGCGCGACGCACGGTGTACCAGGACGTCCAGGAGAGTCCGGACTTCCGGGAGCTGCGCAGCCGCCTGCGTCGGTTCGTCTTCCCGGCGAGCATCGGGTTCCTCGTCTGGTACCTGGCCTACGTGCTGCTCGCGTCCTACGAGCGCGAGTTCATGGCGACGAAGGTCCTGGGCAACATCACGGTGGGCCTGCTGGTCGGGCTGCTCCAGTTCGTGTCCACGTTCGCGATCACCACGCTCTACGTGCGCTACGCCGAGCGCAGGCTCGACCCGCTCGCCGAGCAGATCCGCGAGCGCATCGAGGGGACGCACCGGTGACGACGACCGTGCTGGCCCAGCAGCCGATCGGCAACGTCGGCCTCAACATCGGGATCTTCCTGGTGTTCGTCGCGATCACGCTGGTGTTCGTCTACCGCGCGAGCCGCACCAACCGCAGCGCCAACGACTACTACGCAGCGGGGCGGGCGTTCACCGGCACCCAGAACGGCGTCGCCATCGCGGGCGACTACCTGTCGGCGGCGTCGTTCCTCGGCATCGCCGGCGCCATCGCGCTGGCCGGCTACGACGGGTTCCTCTACTCGATCGGCTTCCTGGTCGCGTGGCTGGTCGCGCTGCTGCTGGTGGCCGAGCTGCTGCGCAACACCGGCCGCTTCACGATGGGCGACGTGCTCGCGTTCCGCATGCGCCAGCGCCCCGTGCGCGCGGCCGCGGCCACGTCCACGTTGTTCGTCTCGTTCTTCTACCTGCTCGCCCAGATGGCCGGGGCCGGCGGGCTGATCGCGCTGCTGCTGCAGATCCCCGCCTCCAACACGTTCGGGCAGAGCATCGTGATCGCCGTCGTGGGTGGCCTCATGGTCGTGTACGTGCTGGTGGGCGGCATGAAGGGCACCACGTACGTGCAGATCACGAAGGCGGTGCTGCTGCTGCTCGGTGCCGCCGTGATCACCGCGTGGGTGCTCGGCCGGTACGGGTTCAACCTGTCGCGCATCCTCGGCGACGCCGCGGCGAACAGCCCGGCCGGCGAGGGCGTGCTCGCGCCCGGGCTGCAGTACCGCAACCCGATCGACTTCATCTCCTTGGGCCTCGCACTGGTGCTCGGCACCGCCGGCCTGCCGCACATCCTGATGCGCTTCTACACGGTGCCCAACGCCCGTGAGGCGCGTCGCTCCGTGGTGTGGGCGATCTGGCTGATCGGGCTGTTCTACCTGTTCACGCTGGTGCTCGGGTACGGCGCCGCGGCGCTGCTGCCCAAGGGCACGATCACCGCGGCCAACCAGAACAACGCCGCCCCGCTGCTCGCCGAGCGCCTCGGCGGCGAGCTCCTGCTGGGCCTGGTGTCGGCCGTCGCGTTCGCGACGATCCTCGCCGTCGTCGCCGGATTGACGATCACCGCGTCGGCGTCGTTCGCCCACGACGTCTACGCCAACGTGATGAAGCGCGGCGCCGCCCGGCCCGACCAGGAGGTGCGGGTCGCCCGGCTCACCGCGCTGGTGATCGGCGTCGTCGCGATCGGCGGCGGGATCATCGCCAACGGGCAGAACGTCGCGTTCCTGGTGGCGCTCGCGTTCGCCGTGGCGGCGTCGGCGAACCTGCCGACGATCCTGTACTCGCTGTTCTGGAAGCGGTTCAACACCACCGGCGCGCTGTTCTCGATCTACGGCGGCTTGATCATCTCGATCGTCCTGATCGTGTTCTCGCCCGCCGTGTCGGGCAAGCCGGTCAACCCGGAGACGGGGCGCAGCGCGTCGATGATCCAGGGTGTGGACTTCCACTTCTTCCCGCTGGACAACCCGGGCATCGTCTCGATCCCCGCGTCGTTCCTGCTGGGCATCCTCGGCACGCTCGTCGGGGCTCGGCGGAAGGTGGACGCCGCGAAGTACGCGGAGATGGAGGTCCGCTCGCTCACGGGTGCCGGGGCGGAGAAGGGCGCGGTCAAGCCGCGCGCGGGCGAGGTCCGCGTCTGAGCCGACGTCACACACGGCTGGGCCCGTTCACACACGTCCGAACGTGTGTGAACGGGCCCAGCCCTGTGTGAGGTGCCTGTTCACCGGGCCGTGACGCGGTGCGTGGCAGGATCGGTGCCATGACCGGTGCCGTCCCCGCCGTCGGGGTTGCCGAGCTGCCCGACGACGCCGTGCTGCTCGATGTCCGTGAGAACGACGAATGGGCCGCCGGGCACGCCCCGGACGCGCAGCACCTCCCGATGAGCGAGCTGACCGCGCGGCTCGGCGAGCTGCCCGACGCCGACCCGCTGTACGTGATCTGCCGCTCGGGTGGCCGCTCGGCGCGCGTCGTGGCGTACCTGGGCCAGCAGGGCCACTCCGTGGTGAACGTGGACGGTGGCATGCAGGCGTGGCAGGCCGCGGGCCGGCCGATCGTGGGCGAGGTGCCCGGCGCCGACCCGACGGTCGTCTAGTGCCGTGACCCAGCCGCGGAGCGTGCGCTGCCGGCACTGCGGGCACTCCGGCCCGCCGGCCGGGCCGTACTGCCCGGGGTGCGGCCGGTACCTGGCCGCGGCGCCGCTGGAGTGGGTCGCCACGCCGCCGGCGTCGGTGTACCCGCCCGCGCCGCCGCACACCCCGCGCAGCCCCTACCGCGGCGCCCCGTTCTACCGGTGGATCCCGCGCTGGGGCTTCCCGGCCGGGCCGTGGCGCGACCCCGACGGGGAGCCCGCCGAGCCGCCGACGGCCCTGCACGCCGCGCGCGCGCTCGCCGGCACCGTCGTCCCGCTGCTGTGGGCCACCGCCGTCGTCGCGTTCATGGCGGCCGGTGCGGAGGTCTGGCGGTACGTGCTGCTGCTGCAGAGCCGCGACGAGGCGCTCGCGCCCGCCGCGGTGGCGGCGTCCGACGCGCTGGTGGCCGCAGCCGGCATCGTCGCGCCGATCCTGGCCGTCGTGGCGGGGCTCGCGACGGTGCTGTGGACGCTGCGGGCCCGCATCGCCGCCGCCGAGCTGGCCGGGGTGGCGCCGACGCGCAGCCCGCGCCAGGTCGTGCTCGGCTGGGTGGTGCCCGGGGTGAACCTCGTCGTGCCCGGCTCGGTCCTCGCCGAGATCGAGCACGCCGTGCTCGAACGGCCCGCCGACCATCGTCCGCGCCCGTCCCGGCTGCTGCTCGCTTGGTGGATCACCTGGGCCGTCGGCGGGGTGCTCGCCGTGCTGACGCTGGTGTGGCTGTTCCTGCCCGGCGTGCAGGCGCGCGCCGACGGGGTGGTGCTGCACGCGGTCCTCGACCTCGTCGCCACCGCGTCCGCGGCGCTGCTCGCCCGGCACATCACGCTCGTCACCCGGCTGCTCGGCCCGTTCCGCACCACCCGGCGCGAGCTGGTGGTCAGCCTCGGCCCACCCGCAGCTCCCGCAACCCCCGCATGACGAAGTCCGGCCGTCGCTGCGTCGGCCCGGCGAGCACCAGATCCGGCAGGTGCGTGCGCAGCGCGGCGAGCGTGGCGGCCACCTCCAGCCGCGCGAGCGGAGCGCCCAGGCAGTAGTGGACGCCGGCGCCGAAGCCCAGGTGCGCGTTCGGGTGCCGGCCCACGTCAAGCTCGTCGGGGCGGTCGACGGCCTCGGGGTCGCGCGCGGCCGCACCGAGCAGCGCCGCGATCTTCGTGCCCGCTGGCACCGGGTACCCGGCCACCTCGGTGTCGACGGTCGCCGTCCGCTCGAACAGCTGCAGCGGCGCGTCGAAGCGGATCAGCTCCTCGACGCACCGCGCGTCCAGCCCCGGGTCGGCGAGCAGCCGCTCCCACTGGTCGCGATGGGTGAGCAGCGCCAGCACCCCGTTGCCGACGACGTTCACGGTGGCCTCGTGCCCGGCCATCAGCAGCAGTGCGGCGGTGCCGACCAGCTCGTCGGGGTCCAGCTCGGCGGCCACCAGATCGGAGACGAGGTCGTCGCCCGGCTGCCGGGCGCGGTGGGCCGCGAACTCCCGCAGCTCCGCCACGAACTCCTGCGCCGCCTGCTCGGCCGCCGCACGCCGAGCCTCCCCGGGATCCGGCTCGTACATCGTCACGATCGCGTTCGACCAGCCCCGCAGCAGCGACCGCGCCGGCTCCTCCACACCGAGCAGCTCGCCGATCACCTCGACGGGCAGCGGCGCCGCGACCGTCGCCATCAGGTCGGCGGAACCGTCCCCGTCGATCGCTGCGGCCAGCTCCCGGACGAGCCGGTCGGCCAGCTCCGACACCCACGGTGCCAGCCGGGCCGTGTGCCCGCGGTTGAACGCGCCCGCCACCATGCCGCGCAGCCGCGCGTGCGACGGGCCCTCCTGCTCGAGCAGCGAGTTGCGGTGCAGCAGGTTGAACGCCGTGAACGCGTCGGCCGGCTCCGCGTCCGCCCAGATCCGACCCAGCTCGCGGCCGCGCAGCACCTGCGAGCACGCCGCGTGCGACACCGCCACCGGCATCCCCAGCAGCGGATGGTCGTGCACGGGGGCCTGCGCGCGCAGCCGCGCGAACGTCGGGTACGGGTCGGCGAGGAACGCCTCAGCACGTGGATCGAACGGGACCACGAAGAGACATCATGCGCCCCGCGGCTACTCTTCTCGCCACCATGGCGAAGAAGACACGCGACCGCGCAGCAGCCCCCGGCGACAACCCCCGCCGCCCGTGCCCGTGCGGCTCGGGCAAGCGCTACAAGGCCTGCCACGGCGCCGGCGACGACGTCATCGTGACCCGCCCGTTCGCCGGGCTGGCGATCGAACCCGACCTCATCGCGATGCGGGAGTTCCTGCCGTCCGGCACCGCGCCGCTGCCGCTGCGCGAACCCGCCGAGCGTCCCGTGCTGCTCGCCACCGTGCTGCCCGGTGCGTCCGCAGCACTGGTGCGCGACACCGGTGAGGTCCTGCTCGGCCTGCAGGTGCAGACCCGCTCCGGCGACCTCTCGGCCGACCTCGCGCGCGCCCTCCGCTGGGCGCTCGACGCCGAGGCCGGCACGTCACTCCCCGTCGTCGGGCCGGCCGTGGCCGGCGAGCTCGTGCGCCTGCAGGACGTCGTCGACGCCGACGCCGTCCTGGACGTCACGCTGCACCAGGACTTCGGCTGGTGGGTGCCCGAATCGGCGGAGGAACCGACCGCCGAGGTCACCGCCATGCTGGAACGCGCCAACTCGGTGATCATGCCGACCGAGGCCGTCGGCGGCGACGGCGTCCGCGGCGCCTACTGGGTCGACACCGGCAGCAAGGCGCACATCCGCTGGGTGCGCCCCGAGTCGGAGGACGAGCTCACCGCGGCGCTCGCCCGGCTGCAGTCCGCCGGCGAGCTCACCCTCGGCGAGGGCACCAAGTACGCCGGCTCGTTCCGCGCCCACGGCCTCCTCGTGCCCGTCTGGGACGTCGACCGCGAGCTGCACGCCAAGGAGTACAGCGAGCCCGTCGCCGCGTTCGCGCAGCGCCTCGACGCCGCACTGGCCGACGACACCCCGCTGACCGACGCCCAGCGCCGCGCCCGCGACGTCATCGCGGGGAAGCAGATCACGCTGCGCTAGACGGTCGCGACACCTCCCACGGCCGTGCTCCCTACGGCGCCGGCACCTTCAGGCTCGCGGCGACGCGCTGGTGGAGGGCGGCGACCTCGGCCGGGTCCTTGCCCACCCCGCGCGTGGTGAGGCGCACCGCGAAGTCCCTGGCCTCGACGAAGCGGGTGTGCACGACGGACGGCTGGCCGGAGGTCCGCGAGGTGTAGGTGATCGTGTAGTCGACGCCGGGGTGTCCGTCGACCGTCACCGGGCTGTTCGCGGTCACGGTGCCCTTCAGCCCGTCGGCCACGGAGCTGACCTCGCGCCGGCTGTCGAAGGTCATGTTCGGGCTGCGCAGCATGATGAACAGCTGCACGGTGCCGGAACGGGCGGTGACGGCCTCGTACTGCGTCGCGGTGACGGCCTGCTGCGCCGGGTCGGCGTTGGGCAGCTCCGTCTGCTGCGGGTTGGCCGGGCCGGGCAGCACCGCTGTGGTGCGGGTGGCGCCGTCGGTCACGGTCGTCCACGGGAGCGCGTCCAGCACGTCGGGCGGGCTGGTCGGGCCGGGCGGTGCCGCCGGTGTGCCGGTGACCGGTGAGGCGCAGCCGGTCGCGACTGCGGCGGCGAGCAGCAGCCCGATCATCACCCTCCTCACGGCAACCAGCTCACGTGCCCCGCCACCAGCGCGTACCCCACGAAGGCGACCACGTCGATCAGAGTGTGTCCGAGCACCAGCGCCCACAGCCGGTTGGTGCGCTGCCAGAACCGGCCGTAGACCAGGCCCATCACGAGGTTGCCGACGAACCCGCCGAGGCCCTGGTACAGGTGGTACGCGCCGCGCACGAGCGCCTGCAGCAGCAGTGCCCGGTTCTCGGACCAGCCGAGCTGGCGCAGCCGGGTGAGCAGGTAGCCGAGCAGCACCACCTCCTCGGCCCACGCGTTCGCCGCCGCCGACGCGACGAGCACGGGGGTGCGCCACCACGTGTCGTTCAGCAGCGACGGTGCGATCGTCAGTGAGAAGCCGAGCGCCTGGACGATCAGGTAGAGCCCCAGCCCGGGGATGCCGATGAGGGCCGCCAGGCCGGCCGCCGAGGCCGCGTCCCGGCCGGGGCGCGATGCGTCCAGGCCGACGGCGCGCAGCGCGAACCCGGCCCGCACCAGCAGGTACGCGCCCAGCGCGCCCCAGCCGACCAGCTGGAGCACGCCGGCCAGCTGGTAGGCCAGGTCCACCAGCTCGATCCGGGAAGCGGGCGCGTTCAACGCCACCTGCTGCTCGTTCAGCGCCACCGGTTGCAGCGCCGCGTTGAGCAGCGACAGCGCGCTGGTGAGGCCGCGCAGCCCCAGCGACACGGTCAGGACCACGAGGATCTCGGTGACGGCGAGGCGCCGTTCCCGCGGATCGGTGAGCACCGCCACCCGGTCGGGCCGGGCGGGCGTCGTCCACCGGCGGAGCACGCTGGACTCTGGGCTGCTCACGGCACGGGAACCTACCGCCCGCGTATCGTGGGACCGTGCGACGGCTGATCTTCACCCCACGGTGGATCCTGTGGCACCTGCTCACGCTGGGCGCCATGGTCACCTGTGGGTTCCTCGCGGCCTGGCAGTGGCACCGGGCCGGCGAGGCGATGGGCAGCGCGCTCAACGTCGGCTACGGCCTGCAGTGGCCGCTCTTCGCGGTGTTCTTCGGCGTCATGTGGTGGCGGATGCTGCGCATGGAGGCCGCGCGGCTCGCCGAGGAGGCGCCCGAGGCCGCCGAGGCCCCACCGACCGTCGCGCCGAGCACTCCCCGACCCGCCCCGGACGGCCCGTCGCCGTTCGGCCCGCGGCCCGCTTCGGCCGCCCAGGCGCTCGACGCCGACGATCTCGACGATCGGCAGCTCGCCGCCTACAACCAGAGACTGGCGGAGATCGCCGCGCGTGATGCCGCCCGCGAGGGAAGGTAGTCACCCGTGTCGCCACTGCTCTCCACCGACACCGCGCTGCGCGCCTACCGCGTGATGGCCTGGGTCACCGGTGTGGTGCTGCTCGTGCTCGTGCTGGTCGCGATGCCGTTGAAGTACTTCTTCGGCCAGCCGGGGCTCACCGCCGTGGTCGGGGTGAGCCACGGGTTCCTGTACATGATCTACATCGTGGTCACGCTGCTGCTCGCCGAGCGCTGCCGCTGGCGCCCGCTCGACGCGCTCGTGGTGCTGCTGGCGGGCACCATCCCGTTCGCGTCGTTCTTCGCGGAGCGTCGGGTCACGGCCCGGGTCCACGAAGGCCGCAGCCCGTTGGCCGCGTAGGGGCTCCGCGGCTGGCTGGCGCCGGACCTCGAGATCGATCTGCAGGTCGGCGGGGCCTACCGCATGGTCGGCGCCGGTGAGACCCCGATCAGCGGCACGGTGCTCGAACTCGTGCCGGAGGGTCGGCTGGTGCTGTCGTGGCTCGAGGAGGGCGCGGACTGGGTCCATCCTGCGCGCCTCGTCGTCACGCTGGAGCCGACCGCGTCCGGTACGCGGGTCGACCTCGTCCACGACGGCTTCGCCGGGATCGGCAAGGACGGGTGGCCCAATACGTACGAGGCGTACGAGCGGGGCGTCGACGAGCACCGGCTGCTGCAGCGGCTGGCGGAGCTGGCGGTGGCGACCCCCGTTGCCTGACCCGCAGCCGG
The DNA here is from genome assembly GCF_050936315.1 of Pseudonocardia sp. CA-107938. NCBI lineage: Bacteria > Bacillati > Actinomycetota > Actinomycetes > Pseudonocardiales > Pseudonocardiaceae > Pseudonocardia > Pseudonocardia sp. CA-107938. The sequence goes on from NZ_JBNJNA010000001.1 coordinate 1,537,131, forward strand.
TCGGTATCGACGAGGTGTTCCGGGTGCTGGCCGACCCGACCCGGCGCGGCATCCTGGACCTGCTCGCCGAGGAAGACGCGCTGACCGTCGGCGAGCTGGCCACCCGCTTTCCTCACCTCGTGGCCTCGGGCATCTCGAAGCACCTGATGGCGCTGCGCGCTGCCGGCCTGGTCACGGCGACGCGGCAGGGGCGCCACCAGCTCTACGCGATCGACGGGGACGCGCTCGCGCGGGTGCTCGCGCCGTGGTTGGCGCGGTACGAGGCGTACTGGGCCGGGGCAATCGGTCGCCTCCGTGAGCTGGCCGAGCGGGACGACGGGCCGGCCTGAGCGTCAGGCCGTGTGCTTCCGCCCGCCGCCGAACGGGCAGCCGACGAGCCGGCTCATCTGCTCGCGCAGGTCCTCCACGGTCAGCGCTTCCGCGGTGAACGCGAGCCGCACGTCGTGGTCGCGTTCGGCGGTCTCGACGCGCAGTCGCAGGCCGAACCGGTCGAGGCCGAGCGGGCGGATGCGCGCGCTGCGGTCGTCACGCAGCGGGGTCGGCAGGTGCCGGTGCAGCGCGCCGAAGACGTCGGAGTGCGCGCGTTCCAGGTGCGCGAGCCAGTGCGTCTCGTAGCGGCAGAACGGGTCCGGGGCCGCGGCGGCGAGGTCGACGGGGGCGAGCGCCGCGGTGCCTTCTGCGTCGGAGAGCACGGCCGAGCCGGGGTCGAGCCGGACGAGGGTGGCGCCGTGGCCGAGGTCGAGCAGGCGCGGGTGCGGCCGTGCCTCGGCCATGCCGACGGCGATCCGGCGCGCGCAGAACGGCGTGGGGACGCGCAGCATGCCGGTGATCCACAGCAGCGCGCGGACGGGTTCGCGCAGGTCGACGGGGGCGTGGTCGGTGAGTTCGAGCATGACCGCGAGACCGGAGCTGCCGGCGTCTCGGACGCGTCCGAGCAGCGGATCGTCGTCGGCGAGCAGCATCGCGGTGGACCCGTCGGCACGCACGTGGTGCACGAGCGGGACGGTCGGCGCGGACCCGGTGCCGACGATGCTCGCCTCGCCGCCCCGGGCTGCGATGCTGCGCGCCCGCTCGGCGCCGGTCGGCGCCGGCGGCCGGCGAGTTCGGGTCGCACCCAACGTAGCCTCCTCGTGATTAGGTGAGGCTAAGCTACGTCGCGAGTTGATCGGGTGTCCAGGGGTGTTGTGTCACGCCCAGGAGCGACCGGTTAGCGTCTTGGTCCGTGACGGCGGACGGTACGGGCGAAATCGGCATTCCGCCGCTGTTCGCCCATCTGGTCGACGACACCGCTCTGCTGCGCCCACGGGCCACCGTGGAGCCTGTCGAGGACGTGATCGAGCGGTACCTCGCGGCGCGGGACAGCCGCTACGGCGGCATGGTCGGACACCTGGTCTGCCCGGTGTCGCGGTTGTCGCAGCTCGTCGCCGACCTGAGCCGCCGCGGCCTCGACCGGCCCGTCGACGTGTCGCTCGTGGTCGACACGGGTCTCGGCGCCGTGCCCAAGGCCCTGTCCACCGTGCTCTCGCGGCCGAACCTGCTGACCCCGCGCAGCGTCGAGACCGCCGCGCCGCCCGACGTCGACGCCATCTGGCTCGAACGGGTCTCGGAGTTCGTGCCCGACGACGTCGTCCCCGTCGTGGAGCCGCGCCGCCCGCACCCCGGCGACGAGCTCGGCACGAAGGCGTGGCTCGACGCCGTGCGCCGCGTGGCCGAGCACGGCTGCACGCCGAAGCTGCGGGTCGGCGGCCCGCGGGTGTCCGACGTCCCCGACGACGCCGACGTCGAGCGGTTCGTGCAGGTGGCCGTCGAGTCCGGCAGGGGGTTCACCACGCTCGGCGTCACCGAGATGGTCCGCCCGGTCGGCCCGGATTCCACGCCGCACGGGCTGCTCAACCTCGTCCTCGCCGTGGCCAGGGCGCTCGCCGCCGGCGACGTGCGCGGCGCGCTCGCGTCCACCGACCCGGCCGCGCTGGCCGCCGAGCTGGGGCAGCTGTCGGAGCGCGCGGTCGCCGCGGTCCGCGAGCTGCTCGCGCACTGCGGGCTGGAGCGCGGCGCCGACATCACCCCCGGGTCCCGTCTCGCCGGGCTGGGCCTGCTGGCCGGCCGATGAGTAGCCGCATAGCCTTCCTGGGCCCGCGCGCCACGTTCACCGAGCAGGCACTGCGCTCGCTGCCGGAGGCGGACGGCGCCGAGCTGGTGCCGTGCAACGGAAGCCCGGCCGTGCTCGCCGCCGTGCGCGACGGCAGCGTCGACGCCGGCTGCGTGCCGATCGAGAACACCGTCGAGGGCGCCGTCCCCGCCGTGCTGGACGGGCTGGTGGCCGACCCGCCGCTGGTCATCGTGCGGGAGGCGCTGGTCGCTCCGCGGTTCGCCGTGCTCGTGCGCCCAGGTACGAAGCTCGACGACGTCCGCTCGATCGCGTCGCACCCGCACGGCATCGCCCAGACCCGCGGCTGGATCGCCGACCACCTGCCCGACGCGCAGGTGGTCATGTCGACCTCGACGGCGGAGGCGTCCGCGCAGGTCGCCCGCGGCGAGGTCGACGCCGCCGTCTCCGCGCCGCTCGCCGCCGAGCTGCACGGGCTCGACACGCTCGCCGACGACGTCGCCGACAACTCGGGCGCCGTCACCCGGTGCGCGCTGGTGCGCCGTCCCGGGCCGCTGCCGGCGCCCACCGGCCACGACCGCACCTCCATCGCCGCCACCACCGAGAACCGGCCCGGGGCCCTGCTCGGCGTGCTCACCGAGCTGGCCGTGCGCGGCATCGACCTCACGCGCATCGAGTCCCGCCCGATCAAGGACCGGCACGCCGAGTACTGGTTCCACCTCGACTGCACCGGGCACATCGCCGAACCGGCGATGGGGGAGGCGCTGGCCGCGCTGCACCGCCGGTGCGACCGCGTGCGGTTCCTGGGCTCCTACCCGCGCGCCGGCAACGGGGTCGGGCAGGCACCGGCCCGCACCGTCCTCCCGCTCGGCGACGGCGACGAGCAGGCGTTCGCCGAGTCCTGGGCATGGGTGGAGGCGCTGCGGGCGGGAGGCGGCGCGTGAGGCTCATCCTCGCCCGGCACGGTCAGACGGCGGCCAACGTCGCCAAGCGCCTGTCCACGCTGCCCCCCGGGGAGCCGCTCACCGACCTCGGCCGCGCCCAGGCGGACGCGCTCGGCGCCCGGCTCGCCGACGCCGACGTCACCGCCGTCTACGCGTCCACCGCGATCCGCGCCCAGCAGACCGCCGCTCCCGTCGCCGCCGCCCACGGGCTCGACGTCACCGTCGTCGACGGGGTGCACGAGCTGTTCGTCGGCGAGCTGGAGGATCGCGCCGACGAGCCGGCGCGTGAGCTGTTCTACGAGATCGAGCAGGCCTGGGAGGCCGGCGACGCGGAGGCGCGGCTGCCCGGCGGCGAGTCGGCTGCCGAGGTGTTCGACCGGTTCCGCCCCGTCGTCGAACGGATCACGAAGGGCGCGTCCGGCACCGTGGTGCTGGTCAGCCACGGCGGTGCCATCCGCATCGTCGGCGGTGCGCTGACCGGCGGGCCGACCCTGCCGGGGTACCTCCCGAACACCGGTCTCGTGGTGCTGCGGCCCGCGGGCGACGGCTGGGAGCTCGAGTCGGTCGACGAGACCGTCCCGCAGCCCGGCGACGTCGCTGCCGGCGGCCCCGCCGAGTAGCTCTTCACCTTGACGCAACCAAGGGATTGCCATAGCGTCGATGGCAACCGCAAGGTTGCCACACTGGAGGTGGGATGGCTATGCACACGCCACCGATCGTCGCGAAGGACGAGTGGGACGCAGCGCACCAGCGGCTGCTGGTGAAGGAGAAGGAGCTGACCCGCGCCCGCGACGCGCTGGCCGCGGAGCGCAGGCGGATGCCGTGGCTGCCCGTCGAGAAGCCGTACGAGTTCGAGGGCCCACACGGCCGGGCGAGCCTGCTGGACCTGTTCGAGGGTCGCCGGCAGCTGGTCGTCTACCGGGCCTTCTTCGAGCCCGGCGTGCACGGCTGGCCCGAGCACGCGTGCGTCGGCTGCTCGATGATGGCCGACCAGGTCGCCGACGTCAGGCACCTGAACGCCCGCGACACCACGCTCGCCTACGTGTCGCGCGCCCCGCAGCCCGACATCGAGCGGGTGAAGGCGCGGATGGGCTGGACGATGCCCTGGTACACGATGCTCGACCAGTTCGACATCGACTTCGGCGTCGATCAGTGGCACGGCACCAACGCGTTCATCCGCGACGGCGACCGCGTGTTCCGCACGTACTTCATCAACAACCGCGGTGACGAGGCGCTGGGCTCCGTATGGGCGTACCTCGACATGACCGCGCTCGGCCGCCAGGAGGAGTGGGAGGACTCGCCGGAGGGCTACCCCCAGACGACGCCGTACGAGTGGTGGAACTGGCACGACGCGTACGGCGACGGCGCACCCTCGGCCGGGGAGGAGCAGGTCCGGCGGGCCGTGGAGTCGGGGCTGCTCGAGGACTGAGCGGGTCAGCCCCAGCCGAGCTCGTGCAGCTCGTCCTCGCCGATGCCGAAGTGGTGGGCCACCTCGTGCACCACGGTGACCGCCACCTCGTGCACCACCTCGTCGAGGTCGGCGCAGATCTCGCAGATCGCGTCCTGGTAGACGGTGATGCGGTCGGGCAGCACGCCGCCGTAGTCGGACGTGCGCTCGGTGAGCGCAACCCCTTCGTACAGGCCGAGCAGGTCGGGTTCCTCGGGGTGCCGGTCCTCGACGAGCACGACGACGTTGTCCATCGCCGCCGTCAGCTCCGGCGGGATGGTGTCGAGCGCGTCGGAGACCAGCAGTTCGAACTGCCGCCTGGGCAGCCGCAGGCTCACAGACCCAGCGATGGCGCGGTGGTGGAGGGTGGCGGCTGCTGCCCGCCGGGCTGCGGCGTCTCGCCGCCGCTGGGCGGCGCCGTGGTGGGCTTGGCGTCCCCGTCCTGGTCGGCCGGCGGGTGGCTGTCGGACGGCGGGCCGTCGGTGGGCGGCGGCTGCACCGGGACGCCCGGCTTGTTCTGCGCGGGCGGCGCCGGCTGGTCGCCGACGTTGACCGAGCCACGCACCGAGCCGGTGACGGGCGCGAACCCGCTGCGGTCGGGCAGCAGCGCCGCCAGGTTGCAGTTCACCTTGCGGGAGCCGGCCTTCCAGGACTCCTCGGCGAGGTTGTCCCAGTAGACGGTGAGCTTCTTCTGGGTGATCACGTCGGCGCTGCCGGCGTACTCCGCGGCCCGCTTGGCGCACTCCGGCTGCAGGAACGAGTCCTGGTCGCCGACGGCGGGGAACTTGTCCTTGAACTTGTCGCCGAGGTCGACGATGCCGACCGTCTCCACGGCGTGCGGGCCGGCGCAGTCGGTCGGGTCGCCGACACTGCGCCCGTCGACCGCCAGGCAGGTGCCGGGCTGCTGCACGTTCGACTGGTCGCCGTCGGCGGCCTTGCCCGACATGGGGAACAGCGCGCCCGACTTGGACGCGCTCTGCAGGCCGCAGCGCAGCTCCCGGTCGCCGTCCTCCCACTTCGCCTTGGACGGCTTGAGCGCACCGATGCGGTACCGGCCGTTCGGGTCAAAGCCCTTGCCCAGGTACTGCTGGACGACCGGCGTGCACCGCTCGTTGACGAGCTGGCGCCACTTGCGGTCGTCGGGCAGGGCGGCCTGGTCGGTGAGCGTGACCGAGCCGGCCTGCTCGAACAGGTGCCCCTGTGCGCAGTCCACGACGGTGGCGTCGGCCGCGTCGGGCCGCGCCCAGCTCAGGCAGGTGCCCGGCGTGGCGGGCGGGGCCTCGGAGTCGATCGAGCCGCCGCGTTCGCTCTCCGGGATCGGCAGCGACGCGAGCGTGCCCAGCACCGGGACCTGCGCTCCGGCCAACGAGTCCAGCGCCGCCACCCCGAACATCGTCAGGGCGCCGACCAGCACACCAGCGACGATCCGGCGCACGATCCGCGGCTCGGGGAGCTTCGCAGGCTGGATCGGACGCGCAGCACTCACGGGGACGGGGACCCCGTGCCGGCCGGTCGTCTGGAGGGGAGCGTCCGCCCGGCCGGGAGCGGAGAGGGTGCGTGTCATGGCAAAAAACATCATGCCCGGTCGGGTCAGGAAGGTTCCGGCGGCACCCGCCGGCGGAGCGGCCATCGGTAGGCGGCGTGCTGCGAACGTCACGATCGGGCTTCGGTTGGTCGGCGATCCGGACGACGGGACCGGCGCCGCCGCTCAGCGGGTACCGTGCCCCCGGCGACGGAGATCGACGGCCTGATCGGAGGGATGCTGCGGTGACCGAGGGTCCCGAACCCGAGCAGCGGCCGGGCTCCATGCGCTTCCAGGACGAGAACACCACGCCGCGCGAGCCCACCCTCGCCGAGCGGAAGGCGCGCGAGCAGGCCGAGAAGCGGGCCGCCGAGGAGCAGGCCCGCGTCGACGAGGAGGCCGCGCGCAAGCGCAAGGTGCGCAAGCGGGTCATGATCGGCGCCGGGGTCACCGTGGGTCTGGCGGCCGTCGTCGGCGTCGGGTACCTGATCTCCTCGTCCGGCGACGAGACGGCGCGCTGCACGGACGAGGACGGCGTGATCGTCGACGACGCCAACTGCGTCACCCCCGCCGCCAACACCGGCTACTCGTCGGGCGGCTACTACGGCGGCGGCTACGCCTACCCGGTGTTCATCGGCACCGGCGGCCGGCAGTACCACTACACCTACGGCGGCTCGGGCAACCTCGGCCAGCGGGTCAGCGGCGGCACGACGGTCGTCCCGAAGGACACCACGAAGGTGAAGACCTACACGTCCGGCCGCACGATCTCCGGTGGCAGCAGCTCGGCGTCCTCCTCGTCGGGCTCGGGGCCGTCGCTCGGCAGCTCCAACAGCGGCACGTCGACGCGCGGCGGGCTGGGCTCGTCCAGCGGCGGATCGTCCAGCGGCGGCTGACGCGCGACATGGAACGGCACACCGGCACCCCGCGGCCGAACTGGGAGGACACGGTCCGCGAGCAGGGCATGGTCTACGGCACCCCCGGCCGCGGCATCGGCGGCGTCGACCGCAACTACTGGGACGAGTCGGTCCACTACACCTTCTCGATGGACGAGGTCCTCTCCCTCGAAGCCGACGTCGAGGTGCTGCACTCGATGTGCCTGGAGGCCGTCGACCACGTCGTCACGGCGGAGCGGTTCCGCGACTTCGCGATCCCCGAGTTCGCGTGGGAGGCCGTGGCGGCGTCGTGGAAGCGCTCCGACCCGCACGTCTACGGGCGGTTCGACCTGCGCTACGACGGCGGCGGCCCGGCGAAGCTGCTGGAGTACAACGCCGACACGCCGACGACCCTGCTCGAGGCGTCGATCCTGCAGTGGAACTGGCTGAAGGACACCCACCCCGACGACGACCAGTGGAACTCGCTGCACGAGCAGCTGGTCGAGCGGTGGCGCACGCTGAAGGGCCGGCTGCCCTCCGGCGAGGTCTACTTCACCTGGTCCGGCGCCGACACCTCCGGCGAGGACCACGTCACCGTCAGCTACCTGCAGGAGACGGCCGCCGAGGCCGGGTTCGACACGGTGGGGCTGGCCATCGAGGACATCGGCTGGGACGTGACCCTCGACCGGTTCACCGACCTCGAGGAGTCGACGATCTCCACGGTGTTCAAGCTCTACCCGTGGGAGTGGGTGCTCACCGACGACTTCGGCAAGCACGTGCTGCGCAACCTGCCGCAGACGCTCTGGGTGGAGCCGCTGTGGAAGTGCATCCTCTCCAACAAGGCCCTGCTGGCCGTGCTCTGGGAGATGCACCCCGGGCACCCCAACCTGCTGCCCGCCTTCCTCGACCAGCCCGGCCTGCTCACCGAGTACGTGCGCAAGCCGCGGCTCGGGCGGGAGGGCGCCAACATCTCGATCGTCGCGCCCGGCGTGGAACACCAGACGGGTGGTGTGTACGGCGAGGAGGGGTACGTCTACCAGCTCTTCGCCCCGCTGCCCGAGTTCGACGGCTACCGTCCGGCTCTCGGCGCCTGGGTCGTCGGCGACACCGCGGCCGGGCTCGGCATCCGCGAGACCACCGGACTCGTGACCGACGACGGCGCGGCGTTCGTCCCCCACCGCATTCCGTTGTCCTGAACCAGCTCCCCTGGAGGTATCCGTGGACCAGACCGTGATCGGTCCGGGCTTCTTCGGCCTGATCGGCACCGGGGTCGGTGCGATCCTGCTCTACGCGTTGCTCGGCCTGCTGCTGATCCTGATCGGGTTCTGGGCCGTCGACATCACCACGCCGGGCCCCCTCAACCGCATGGTCCGCGCCGGCAACCCCGGCTCGGTGGTCGTCACGGCCTCCGGGATGCTCGGGATGGCCCTGGTGATCGTCACCGCGATCTCGGTGTCGTCGGGCACCCTGCTCGAGGGCCTGCTGCAGACGCTGATCTTCGGGCTGGTCGGGATCGTCGCCCAGGTCGTCGCCGTGCGGATCCTGGAGTGGGTCACGGGCATCGACGTCGGCGCGGTGCTGAAGGCGGAGAACCTGCTGCCGCAGGCGTGGGTGGTCGCGGCCGCGCAGGTCGCGATCGGCACGGTCGTCGCCGTCGCCATCGTCTGACGGTCGTGGCGCAGCGGTACAACCCGCCGGGGATCTGGCCGCAGAACGGGCGCGCGTTCAACCACGCCGTCGCGCAGGGCGACGGCGTGGTCGTGCACGTCACCGGCCAGGTCGCGTGGGACGAGCACAGCGCGGTGATCGGCGTCGGCGACGCCGAGGCGCAGTTCGAGAAGGCGGTCGACAACGTCCGCCTGGTGCTGGCCGCGGCAGGCGGCCGGCTCGAGGACATCGTGTCGATGACGATCTACTTCCTCGATCGCGCCGATCTCCCGGCCATCCAACGCGCCCGGTCGCGGCACTTCCCGTCAGCGACGGCACCGGCGAGCATCCTGATCCAGGTCGTCGGGCTCGTGGCGCCCGAGCTGCTGGTCGAGCTCGTGCCGATCGCGGTCGTCCCGCACGAGCGGTTCACGCCGGCGGGTTGAGTCTCGACCTGGTGGAGGCCCCACGGTGACAGGCGTGGAGGGCATGCACGGGATCGGTGCGACGGCCAGGGCGTCCGGGCTTTCGGTCGGCACGCTGCGGTTCTACGACGGCGCCGGCGTGCTGCGTCCGGCCGGCGTGGACCCGCGCACGGGCTACCGCTCGTACACCGCTGACCAGGTGCGCGCTGCGCAGCTGGTGGCAGTGCTGCGGGCGGCCGGGATGTCGCTGGCGGGGATCCGGGCGGTGCTGCGGGTGCGGCACGACCGGGCCGCCGTCGCGCAGGCGTGCGCGGCGCACCTGCGCGCGCTGGAGCACGACCTCGCCGTCGCCCGGCGCGTGCTCTCCACGGTCGATGCGCTGATCGAGCCCGAGGAGAGCCCCGTGGAACCCACCCGCGCCACCGTCGCCGCCGCCGAGCTGGCGGCCGCCCTGCGCACCGTCCGGCACGCCGTGTCGGACGATCCCGAGCTGCCTGCCCTGCGCGGGGTGCTGCTCGACGTCGGACCGGCGATCACGGTGGTCGCGACCGACCGCTTCCGGCTGGCCGCTGTCGACGTCGCCGCCACCGTGACCGGGCCGGCCACCGCCGCTCTGGTGCCGGTCGCGCTGGTCGACGCCATGATCGGCCTGCTGACCGACGCGGAGGCCCACCTGGAGATCGACGGCGGCCGGCTCGCGCTCACCACCCCTTCCGGGACGGTCGGCGGGGAGGCGGCGACCGAGCCGTTCCCCGACTACCGCCGCCTGCTCCCGGCCGCGCCCGCCCAGCTCTCCGCGCCGGCGGCCGCTGCCCGGGCCGCCGTGCGCGCCCCCGCCGCCGAACGGCGGGAAGGCGCGCGCGGGCAGGTGCGCGAGTTCACGCTGCTCGACGCCGGCGCGGACGCGATGTGGATCGACCGCGAGTTCCTCCGCGAGGCGCTGGACGCCGCTGGTGAGGACGCGGTGCTGGAGTTCACCGGCCCCGTCGAGCCGTTGACGATCCGCGCGCCGCGCGCGCTGATGCTGCTGATGCCGGCCAAGCCGCCGGCGTAGTCGCGGGAGATGGCAGCAGGGCGTACGATAGTTGAGAGTTCACATATGGAGGCTCTCGTGTCCCGCATGCCCGCGCTCTACCTCAGCCACGGCGCGCCGCCGCTGGCCGACGACCCGATCTGGCCTGGTCAGCTCGCTGCCTGGTCGGCCGAGCTGCCGCGGCCGTCGGCGATCCTGGTCGTCTCGGCGCACTGGGAGGACGCGCCGCTGACGATCGGCGCCACCACGACCGTCCCGCTGACGTACGACTTCTGGGGCTTCCCCGAGCACTACTACCGCGTCACCTACCCGGCGCCCGGTGCGCCGGAGCTGGCGGAGTCGGTGCGCAAGCTGGTCGGCGGGTCCGTCCGCGACGAACCGACCCGCGGCCTCGACCACGGCGTGTACGTGCCGCTGGTGGAGATGTTCCCGGCCGCCGACGTGCCCGTGCTGCAGGTCTCGATGCCCACGCTCGACCCTCAGCGGTTGCACGAGCTCGGTCGGCGGCTCGCGCCGCTGCGCGACGAGGGCGTGCTGATCGTCGGCAGCGGCTTCTTCACCCACAACCTGCGGGCGCTGCAGGAGGTCGGGGGGACCGACGGCCGGCCGCCGACCTGGTCGGCCGAGTTCGACGCGTGGGGTGCCGAGGCGCTCGCGGCGAACGACGTCGACGCCGTCCTCGACTTCGCGCACACCGCCCCGGCCGCCCGGTTGGCGCACCCGCGCACCGAGCACTTCGCACCCCTCTTCGTCACGCTCGGTGCGAGCGTCGACGACGGCCCGGGTCACACGGTGGTCGACGGCTTCTGGTTCGGGATGGCGAAGCGGTCGGTCCAGTTCGGCTGATCCGTAGGCTGGACCCGTGCAGGCACCCGGGCTCGTGGCCACCGACGTCGACGGAACGCTGCTCGACCCGGCCGAGCACGTGAGTCCGCGCAACGCCGCGGCCGTCCGCCAGGTGGTGGCGAGCGGGGTGCCGTTCGTGCTGGTCACGGGCCGTCCGCAGCGGTGGATCCCGCCCGTGTCCGCGGAGTTGCCGCAGGTGCGGCTGGCGGTGTGCGCGAACGGCGGGCTGCTCTACGACGCCGTCGAGGACCGCGTCCTGTGGGACCAGGCGATGCCCGTGCCGCTGCTCGCCGAGCTCGCCGACGCCGCGCTGGCCACCATCCCCGGCTGCGGACTGGCCGTCGAGCGGGTCGGGGGCAGCGTGCGCGGGCCGTCACCGTTCCTGGCCGAACCCGGGTACCGGAACGCGTGGCCGGAGGCGGTGGGCGCGATCGTCGACCGGGCCGACCTGCTGGCCGAGCCGGCGGTCAAGCTGCTGGTCCGGGAACCCGGCCTGCTCAGCGACGCGATGGTGGCCGCGCTCGCCCCGGTCATCGGCGGGGCCGCCGACATCACGTTCTCCCACTCGCGCGGTCTCGTCGAGATCAGCGCGCCGGGCGTCACGAAGGCGAGCGGGCTGGCCGAGGTGGCCGCGAAGCTGGGCGTACCGGCCGCGGAGGTGCTGGCCTTCGGTGACATGCCGAACGACCTGGAGATGCTGCAGTGGGCCGGGCACGGCGTCGCGATGGCGAACGCGCACCCCGCGCTGCAGGCCGTCGCCGACGAAGTGACGGCGAGCAACGCCGAGGACGGCGTGGCACTGGTGCTGGAGCGCTGGTTCTGACCAGCGTTTGACCGCTTCTTGATCACCCTGGTAGCCAACCGGGCATGGGGGCTCGGGGGAGACGCAGGCGCCGGCCGTTCGTGATCGGGTTGCCGGTGGTGCTGGTGCTTGCCTATGTGGTGTGGGCGTATTGGCCTGTGCCCCGCGCCGCACCCGTTCCGGGCAACGGGCCGGTGACCAGCGCGGACGAGCCCTGGGTGGTCGCGATCGACGGTGGCGGCAGCCCACCGCCCGGCGGGCCGCCCGGCAAGACCTGCGTGGGCACGCTCGTGGCGCCGCGGGCCGTCGTCACCGCCGCGCACTGCGTCGGCCGTGCGCCGGCCGAGATGGCCGTCGTGGTCGGGCGCACCGACCTGCGCGGTCGGGAGGGCCGCCGGATCGCCGTCGTCGACAAGTGGACCGCGCCCGACTGGCCGGGTGCTCCGCAAGGGTTCCTGGACGGGTTCCGGGGGCCGGTCGACACCCCGTCGGACGTCGGCGTGCTGTTGCTCGCGGACGGGGTGTCCGGGCCGACGATGCCACTGGCCGGTGCCGACCGGGCGTGGCCGGCGCCCGGATCGGCGGGCCGGGTGACCGGCTGGCGGGTGTCGCCGCAGGACGAGCCGGTCCTCTGGCAGACCCCGACCGCCACGCTCGACGACCGGACGTGCACCGAAGCGGCCGCGAACGCCTTCAGCCGCATGCCGCCACTGGTGTGGCACGGCTACCGCTACGACCCTGCCGCCTACCTGTGCGCGGGCGCGTTCGTGATCCGCCCGACCGACAGCGGCGCACCCCTCGTGATCGACGGGCACCTCGTCGGCGTGGGGAACTGGCGGCCGGGTGCCGACCCGGCCGCGCCCCAGTTCTACGGCCGGGTCGGCACCTACGCCGCGCAGATCACCGAGCTGATCGCCGCGGCCGGGGCGACCGGGACCTTCCCGCACTGATCCCGGTGTCGGTCCACGTTGGTCGGGCCGCTCCGGCCGCTCGGAAGGCCCGCGCGTAACATCGGGAGACGTCCATCGACGATCGACCGGCCGTGCGAGCGCGAACGCCGTGCCGCCTTGGGAGGCCCCCCACCGTGGCCGAGCTCCTCGACCGCACCGGCCCGACGCCCGCAGCGCAGGCCACCGACCCCGAGGCCGAGCTGCCCGCGGGCGCCGAGATCCGGGTGCTGGAGGCCGTGCAGCAGACGATCGCGACCCCGCCGGTCGTCGGCACCGCCCGGGCCATGTCGCTGTTCGGCGAGCACGCCGCCGGCTGGCTCGCACTCGGCCTGCTCGGTGCCGCGGTCGACCGGCAGCGTCGTCGCGAGTGGCTCACCGCCACCGCCGGGGTCGCACTGGCGCACGGCGCGTCGATCGGGGTCAAGCGGGTGGTGCGCCGCCGCCGGCCCGACCACCCGTCGGTCCAGGTGCTGGTCGGCACGCCGAGCCGGCTCAGCTTCCCGTCCGCGCACGCCACGTCCACCGCAGCCGCCGCCGTCCTCTACGGCCGGCTGCTGGGCACCCCGCTGACCGGCGCGGTCGTGCCCCCGATGGCGCTCTCACGGCTCGTGCTCGGTGTGCACTACCCGAGCGACGTCGCCGTCGGCTCCGCGCTCGGCGTCGCGGTCGCCCTGCTCACCGGCCGGCTGACGCGCCGGGAGGTCGCGCGATGACCAGCACCGATGTCCCGCCCGTGACCGGCGAAGCACCGGTCGCCCGCACGCCCGCGTCCGTCACGCTGGGCCTGCTCCGCACGATGCGACCCAAGCAGTGGGTCAAGAACGTGCTGGTGCTGGCCGCGCCGTTCACGAGCGGCGACCTGTTCACCGGTCGCGCCGTCCTCCAGCTTGCCGTCGCGTTCGTCGCGTTCTCGCTGGCCGCCTCGGCGATCTACCTGGTCAACGACGCCAAGGACGTCGAGGCCGACCGGGTGCACCCGAAGAAGCGGCACCGCCCGATCGCCGCCGGGATCGTGCCGGCGCAGCTCGCGTTCGCGCTCGCCGTCGTACTGGCGCTGGCGGCTCTGGGCCTCAGCCTGCTCGCCACCTGGCAGCTGCTCGTGCTGATCGCGGTCTACCTGGCCGTCCAGCTCGGCTACTGCTTCGGGCTCAAGCACCAGCCGGTGCTCGACATCTGCATCGTGGCGTCCGGGTTCCTGCTGCGGGCCGTCGCCGGCGGTCTGGCCACCGGCATCCCGCTCTCGCAGGCGTTCCTGCTGTGCGCGGGCTTCGGGTCGCTGTTCATGGTGGCCGGCAAGCGCTACGCCGAGATGATGCTGGCCGAGCGCACCGGGGCGAAGATCCGCAAGTCGCTCGAGGCGTACTCGGCGTCCTACCTGCGGTTCGTGTGGGCCCTCTCGGCCACCGTGCTGATCATGAACTACTGCCTGTGGGCGTTCGAGATCCGCGAGGAGCACCACAACACGGCCTGGTCGACGATCTCGATCGTGCCGTTCGTGGTGGCGGTGCTGCGGTACTCCGTCGACGTCGACAGCGGCAACGGCGGCGCGCCCGACGAGATCGCCCTGCGCGACCGGGTGCTGCAGGTGCTCGCGCTGGTGTGGGTGGCCACACTCACGCTGGCCGTCTACACCGTCTGAGCGGGTCACTCCCCCCGCGCAGCAGGCGATTACCGCGTCGCTACCCTCGGGAGTCGTGGGTGACGCGCAGAAGTCGGCAGGGTACGACTCGTTCGACCTCGTCGTGGTCGGCTCCGGGTTCTTCGGGCTGACGATCGCGGAACGTGTGGCGGCCGAGCTCGGCAAGCGCGTTCTGGTGCTGGAACGGCGGTCGCACATCGGCGGCAACGCGTACTCGGAGCGCGAGCCGCAGACCGGCATCGAGGTGCACCGCTACGGCGCGCACCTGTTCCACACCTCCAACGAGAAGGTGTGGGAGTACGTCAACCGGTTCACGGAGTTCACCGACTACCGCCACCGCGTCTTCGCCCGCGTCGGCGACCAGGTCTACGCGTTCCCGATGAACCTGTCGCTGATCAACCAGTTCTTCGGCCGCTACTACACGCCGGACGAGGCGCGCGCCCTGATCGCCGAGCAGGCCGCCGAGGTCGACTCCAAGGACGTCACGAACCTCGAGGAGAAGGCGATCTCGCTCATCGGGCGCCCGCTCTACGAGGCGTTCATCAAGGGCTACAACGTCAAGCAGTGGCAGACCGACCCGCGCGAGCTCGACGCGTCGATCATCACGCGGCTGCCGGTGCGCTACACGTTCGACAACCGGTACTTCAACGACACCTACGAGGGCCTGCCCGTCGACGGGTACACGGCGTGGCTCGAGCGGATGGCCGACCACGAGAACATCGAGGTGCGGCTCGACGTCGACTACTTCGACGTGCGCGACGACATCCCCGCCGGCACCCCGACGGTCTACACCGGCCCGCTCGACACCTACTTCGGCAACTCCGAGGGCGCGTTCACGTGGCGCACGCTCGACTTCGAGCAGGAGGTGCTCGACACCACCGGCGACTTCCAGGGCACCACCGTCATCAACTACAACGATGCCGACGTGCCCTACACGCGCATCCTGGAGTTCCGGCACTTCCACCCGGAGCGCGACTACCCGACCGACAAGACGGTCATCGTCAAGGAGTACTCGCGCTTCGCCGGCCCCGGCGACGAGCCGTACTACCCGGTCAACACGCCCGAGAACCGCGCCAAGCTCCTGCGCTACCGCGAGCTCGTCCGCAAGGAGACCGCCAACGCGAACGTGCTGTTCGGCGGGCGCCTCGGCACCTACAAGTACCTCGACATGCACATGGCGATCGGCTCGGCGCTGACGATGTTCAGCAACCGGCTCGTCCCGTACTTCACCGAGGGCAAGCCGCTCTCGGGCACCGAGAGCGCCGAGGACTGACCTGACCGCGGGAGCGCCGGCTCGCGGTAACGAGGGGTCAGGCCGGGCGTGGGCGGTGCGACGCAGCCCGGGCCTGCAGCGCCAGGGTTGCGTCGATCATGGGCAAAACGTTGCCCGCGAAGATCGACTGACGACGTTTTGCCCATGATCAGCGAACTCCGGCGCGGAACCCCCGCCGCCGCCCGCCGCCCGATCGGCCCCAAGGGCGGGGCCGAGGTCGGCCGGTGCGGTGATCAAGGGCAGAAGGTCGCTCTGGAAGATCGACTGACGACCTTTTGCCCTTGATCACGAACAACCAGGGCTTCCTCGGCGCACGTCCGTCCCGGCGTGCCGCAGCGGCCCGTCCGCGGCACACCGTGCCACCTCGCTACCCTCGACCGAGACGTGACGCCGAGTACCCGGAGGCCAGCACTGTGTCCACCACCGCCGCAGACACCTCGCGGTCGGCGCCCGAGCCGCGTGAGCTGCCGACCGAGGGCCTGCTGCAGCGGGTGATCCTGCCGCGGGTGGGCGACCCGATGAGCGTGCGGGCGCTGTACCTGGACGAGCGCACCGGCCTCCGCCTCACCACCACGACCGCGCTGCCGACGGACCTGCCGGTGAAGGAGGTGCACCTGTCCGGCTCCACGGTCGGGGGTGCGCGGCGGCTGCACGCCACCTCCCGCACGTCGGCGGTGGTCGACGCCGACAGCGAGGTGTCGTTCGGGGCCTACTTCAACGCGTTCCCGGCCTCGTACTGGCGGCGCTGGACGGTGCTCGACAAGGTGCGGCTGCGCCTGGACCTGACGGGCGGCGGCCGCGTCGACGTCTACCGCACGAAGGCGGACGGCTCGCAGATCTTCGAGCGCGGCGAGCTGCTCAACGGGCCGGGTCGCCACCACGTCGACATCGAGCTGGACCTGCGCCCGTTCGAGGACGGCGGCTGGTACTGGTTCGACGTCACCACCGACTCCGGCGAGCTGACCCTGCACGGCGGCGGCTGGTACGCCGACTCCGAACCGGAGCCGGCCGGGCGCATCGCCGTCGGCATGCCCACCTTCAACCGGCCCGCCGACGCCGTCGCGACGATGACCGCGATCGCGTCCGAGCCGCTCGTGCTCGACGCCGTGGTCGCCGTGATCGTGGTGGACCAGGGCACCCAGAAGGTGCGCGAGCAGCCAGGCTTCGACCAGGCCGCGGCTCTGCTGGGCGACAAGCTGAAGCTGGTGGAGCAGCCCAACCTGGGCGGCTCCGGCGGCTACGCCCGCGCGATGCACGAGGCGCTCGACACCGACTGCACGCACATCCTCTACATGGACGACGACATCCTGCTGGAACCGGACTCGATCCTCCGGGCACTGGCGTTCTCCCGGCGCTCGCGCAAGCCCACGCTGGTGGGCGGGCAGATGCTGTCGCTGCAGTCGCGGGCCCAGCTGTCCACGATGGGCGAGGTCGTCGACCGCAACGCGTTCCTCTGGAAGAACGCTCCCGACACCGAGCCGCACCACGACTTCGCCGAGCGCACCCTGCGCCAGACGCCGTGGCTGCACCGGCGCGTCGACGTCGACCACAACGCCTGGTGGATGTGCCTGATCCCACGGTCGGTCGCCGAGGAGATCGGTATGCCGCTGCCGCTCTTCATCAAGTGGGACGACGTCGAGTACGGCCTGCGCGCGCGGTCCGCCGGCTACCGGACGGCGACCGTGCCGGGCGTCGGGATCTGGCACATGTCGTTCCTGGAGAAGGACGACACGAGCGACTGGCAGGCGTACTTCCACTACCGCAACCGGCTCGTCGCGGCGGCGCTGCACGGGCCGGACAGCCCGCGCGCGATCCTCGTCGACATCTTCAAGCGCACGCTGCGGCACCTGATGCTCATGGAGTACTCGGCCGTCGCGCTGCAGGAGATGGCGCTGGCCGACTTCCTCGCCGGGCCGGACGCGCTCTTCGGCAACATCGCCACGATCCTGCCGGCGATCCGCGCCAAGCGCGCCGAGTACGACGACGGCCGCCCGCTCGACTCGGCCACCCAGGTGCCGCTGTCCGAGCTGGACTCGCTGGCCGCGCAGTCGTTCCCGCCGCCGCCCACCTCGAAGCTGCCGATCGTCAAGGGCCTGGTGTCGAGCGTGCTGCACAACCTGCGCCCGGTGAACCCGGTCCACCGGGACGTGCCGCAGCGCAACGTGCCGAACCGGCAGGCGCAGTGGTTCGTGCTGTCGCACCTCGACTCGGCCACGGTCACCACCCCGGACGGGCGCAGCGTCACCTTCCGCCGCCGCGACCCGGAGCTGTTCCGCACGATGCTGCGCCGCTCGTTCGACCAGCTGCGGGTCATCGGGAAGCGCTGGCCGCAGCTGCGTGCGGACTACCGCGCCGCGCAGCCGCAGCTCACGAGCCGGGACGAGTGGGAGAAGCGGGTGTTCCGCTCGCGCTGACGGCCGCGTACTCGGCGACGTGCCGGCGCAGGGCCGGCACGCGCGAGCGGCTGTAGGCGATCCCGACGACCAGCGCCACGAGCCCCGGCACCTGGGAGACGAGCACGCCGGTGGCGACGTCGGTCTGCAGCACGATCCAGCCGCGCACCACCGACTCGACCAGCCAGATCGCCGCCCACACCGCGGTGAGGCGCAGGTGCTCGCGGTGGTATCCGGTGCCGGGCGCGGCCGCGGCGTCGACCGCGGCGGCCATCCGCGGGTCGCCGCCCACGGCCATCGGCCGGGTCACGTCAAGGGTGAACGGCTTGCCGGCCAGGCACGTGCCGATCAGGAACACCCCGGCCAGTGCCGTGTAGAACGACGGCTTGAGCAGCACGATCCGCGGGTCGCGGGTCACCCCGAGCAGCACCAGCGACAGCGCGATCTCCAGCACGACCAGCGCGCCGAACCCGTCGAGCCGCCGCCGGCGCACGGTCGTGACCAGCGCGTGCACGGCCGTGGCCAGCCCGGCGATCGTCAGCGCCCAGAAGTCGTCGAGACCGCAGGCGGAGAGCAGGTAATAACCCGCCACCGGCACGACGACGTCGACGAGCATCGGGAGGACGGCGCGGAGCTTCGCGTTCACGATCCTGACGCTAGGAGCCGCCCGCCGCGTGCCCCGCTGACATCTGTCATCGATGCGCCGTGCAGTTCCGCAGGGTCACCGGAACGCCGCAGCGGAACGGGCGGCCCACTCGGTGAAGTCCCGTGGAGCGCGTCCGGTGAGCTCGCCGACGTGCGGACTCACCTGCTGCTCCTCGGCCGTCGGCGCGCCGAGGATGTCGAGCGTCGACTCGACGACGGGTGCCGGCAGCATGGCCAGCATCGCGGCTCGAGCCTGCTCGCGGGTCTGCTCCACGAACCGGACGGGCTCGCCGATCGCCGCCCCGATCGCCGCGGCCTGCTCGCGCGGAGTGATCGCCCGCGGGCCCGTCAGGACGTAGGTCCGCCCACCGTGGCCCGATCCGCGCAGCACGGCCGCAGCTGACGCGGCGATGTCGTGCGGGTCCACCAGCGGGAGGGCGACATCGCCGAACGGGGCCGCCACCGTCCGATCGGCCCGCACCGATGCTGCCCAGGCCAACGCGTTGGTGGCGAAGCCCGATCCGCGCAGCACCGTCGCCTCCAGGCCCGAGTCGAGGACGGCCGCCTCCAGGTGTGCCGGATGCCGGCCGGTGCCCACGCCCTGCGACGACAGCAGCACCACCTGCCGTACACCGGCTGCACGGACGACGTCGAGCACCGGGACGAGGTCGCCGCCGGCCAGGAATCCAGCCGCGGTCAGGAGGAACACCGCGTCGGCGCCGTCGAGGGCCGGCTTCAGGCTCGGCGGGTCGGCCAGGTCGGCCGCGACGGTGTGGGCCCGAGGCGGGGTGCCGACGATCCTGCGCGCGACGGCCGTCACCTCCTCGCCCGCGTCCAGCAGGGCCTGCACCAGGTGGCTGCCCACGTTTCCCGTCGCTCCGGTCACCACGATCTTCTTGGTCATGCAGGCGACGTTAGTATCGTGGGGATAGTAGGTACCTACAGGAAAGTGAGGCGATGGTGGCGCGCATCACGAACCAGCCCGATCCGCAGCAGGCATGTCCGATCGAGCCGGTGGTCGACATCGTGTTCAGCCGCTGGACCACCCCCATCCTGTGGACATTGCACGTCGAGGGCCGGCAACGCTTCGGCGAGCTGGCCGAACGCATCGCGACGATCACGCCGAAGGTGCTCACCGAGCGGCTGCGCCGCCTGGAGCGCGACGGGCTCGTCCGGGGCACCCGGTACGCCGAGATCCCGCCGCGCGTCGAGTACGAGATCACCCCGCTCGGCCGCAGCCTGGCTCCGGTGTTCGCTGCACTGAACGAATGGTCGGAGCACCTTCCCGAGGTCGAGCAGGCCCGCCGCGACCACGACGCGAGGGTGGCAGCGCCGGCGCACCGGCGGTAGCGTCGGCCGATCCGAACCCCGGGGGGAAGCCATGGCCAGGATCCGTGCACTGTTCCGTTCGCGCTTCGTGCGGGTGTCGGCGGGGGCGTCCGCGCTGGCACTGGCCGTCCTCGCCTCCGACACGGCCGTCGCGGTCGCGGCGCCGTGCGGGATCAAGTGCCTCTCCGACCGCCGCCTCAAGCGTGACGTCCGGGCCATCTGACCCGATCGGCTCCTCCCCGGATCCCCGGTCGGTGCTCGACCGGGTCCGCACGCTGCGCGGGGTGACCTGGGAGTGGCGCGACCGTCGCCGCACCCGCCGTGACGGGCGCCCGCGCGCGATCGGCCTACTGGCCCAGGACGTGCAGCAGGCGTTCCCCGAGGCCGTCGTGCCTGATCGTCGC
The DNA here is from genome assembly GCF_050936315.1 of Pseudonocardia sp. CA-107938. Lineage (NCBI taxonomy): Bacteria > Bacillati > Actinomycetota > Actinomycetes > Pseudonocardiales > Pseudonocardiaceae > Pseudonocardia > Pseudonocardia sp. CA-107938. The sequence continues at coordinate 1,557,409 of NZ_JBNJNA010000001.1, forward strand.
GGCAACCTGACCGTCGACTACCACGGGCTCGTCGGCGCGCTGGTGGAAGCGGTCAAGGAGCTGGCCGACCGGGTCGAGGAGCTGGAACGGCAGGTCGGCGACGGGGACCCAGGTCACCACGACAGGTAATCCGGCATTTTGTATGCTGTGAGCAGTCGACCGAGGGTTTCTCGGTTCAGTGCCGTCTCCTGGGGAGTGTCCGATGTCCGAGCCGTCAGCCGCCCGACGGATCGAGCGACCGCTCCCGCTGCGCGAGAGCGTCTACAACGCGATCCTCGACATGATCGTCGGCGGGGAGCTGCAGCCCGGTCAGCACCTGGTCGAGAACGAGCTGGCCGTCTCGCTGGGGGTGTCCCGGCAGCCGGTGCGCGAGGCGCTTCAGTGGCTCAGCAAGGACAGCTGGGTGGACCTGCGCCCGGGCCTGGGCGCCTTCGTGCACGCCCCGACCACCGAGGAGGCCGACCAGCTGCTGGTCGTGCGCGGGCTGCTGGAGACCGAGTCGGCCCGGCTGGCCGCGCAGCACGCCACCCCGGAGAGCGTCGAGGAGCTGCGGGAGATCTGCCGGCGCGGCGTGGCCGCCGTCGAGGCCGACGACGTGCCCGCGGTCGTCGCCGCCAACGCCGAGCTGCACGCGGCGATCACGCGGATCTCGGGCAACAAGGTGCTGGTCGAGCTCATCGCGCAGGTCGACCGCCGGGTGCGCTGGTACTACACGCCCGTGGCCCGCCACCGGGGCGCCCAGTCGTGGGAGGAGCACGCGGTGCTCATCCAGGCGATCGCCGACGGCGACAGCGAGCGCGCCGCCGATGCGATGCGCCACCACACCGAGCTCACCCGGCAGTCCTACCTCGAGCACTCGACCGCCGAGGCTCCGCGCATCGACGAGCGCCGTCGCGCTCTCTGAGCCCCGGCGGCCGCCCCGTTCAGCCCGTGACGGTGATGGCCGCCGCCGTCGGGAGCGTGCTGGGCAGGCCGGGCCGGCGCAGCGCGGTCGCCGCCACCGTGCACACCGCTCCGACGGCAGCGGCGAGGAGCAGCGCCGCCACCGGGCCCCAGGCGGCGACGGCGGACGCCGCGAGCCCGATGCCGAGGATGCCGCTGCCGGCCTTGGCGCAGTAGACGATGCCGTGCACCTCGAAGGCGCGTTCCTCGCCGAAGTACTCCCGGGCCAGGCTCGCGAACAGCGGGTAGAACGCGCCGCCGCCCAGCCCGGCCAGTGCGGCCGCCACGATCAGGAGGGCCGGCACAGCCGTGGTGACGGCGACGGCGAGCAGCACCTGCGCGACGGCCTGGATCGCGAGGACGGCGCCGAGGGTGCGGCGCCGGCCGAGCCGGTCGGACACGCTGATCGCGGCAGCGCGCGTCGCGCCGTTGCAGGCGAGGACGAGTCCCGCGGCGACGGCGGTGACGGACACACCGACCCCGAGGCCGCCCACGATGACGATGAGGAACGCCGCGTCGAACAGCGAGATCGCGCCGGCCCCCATGAGGATCAGCACCATCAGCGGGAGCACCCGGGTGCGCAGGGCCTGGATCGCGGAGAACTCCCGTGCTGCGGACGGGTTCTGCCGGCCCAGCGCCCACGCGCGGGGATCCGTCTCCGCGGGCCACCAGCGGGCGGGCGGGTCGACCATGAGCAGTCCGGCAGCCGCCACCAGCATGAAGATCACGACCGATGCGGTGAGCAGGGCCGGGCCGAGGACGTCGGCCCGCAGGCCCAGCACCATCGCGACGACCACGGGCACCGACCCGTACGCGAACGCACCGGTGACCTGGCCGACCCGCATGCCGCGGCGCTCCGGGTACCACCTGGTCACCACGGACGTGCACGCGGCGTAGACCAGGCCGGCGCCCGCCCCGCCGACGACGGAGTAGCCGACCAGCACGACGGCCAGGCTCGTGCTGTGGGCGAGCACGAAGACGCCGACCTCGCAGCAGACGGCACCGATGAGCGTCAGCACGCGCGAGCCGACGCGCCCGCGTTCGAGCAGGTAGGCGGCCGGCATCCCGACCCCGGCCTGGAACACGACCCAGGCCGCGAGCGGCCAGAACACCTCGACGGGCGACCACCCGTTGCGCATCGTCAGCGCGGGGACGGCGGCGCCGTACCCGTACTGGAGAACGCCGACGGTCGCCATCGCGAGCCACGCCAGTGCGAGCATCGACCAGCGCGGCCAGCCCATCAGGTCCTGCGGGGTCTCGCCGATCCGGTAGCTGCGCCCCCGCCAGTCGCGGACCTCGCGCGGTTCGACTGATCGCTCCTCGGCCACGGCGGCCTCCTTCCATACTGTATGCGATCGTCCGCCGAAGTGACGCGGAACACAAGCCCTCTGGACAAGCGATTCCATACTGCATACAGTCGACTGCATTCTCAACCTCGGAGGCTTCGTGGACCTGTACGAGTACGAGGCGAGGGACCTGCTCGCCGGCCATGGCGTGCCCGTCGCCCGCGGTGCGGTGGCCGCGACCCCGGCCGAGGCCGAGGCCGTCACGCGCGGCATCGGCGGTCCGGTCGTCGTCAAGGCGCAGGTGAAGACCGGTGGTCGCGGTAAGGCGGGCGGCGTCCGCATGGCAACCACGCCGGCGGAGGCCCGCGCCCACGCGACGGCGATCCTCGGCATGGACATCAAGGGCCATCACGTCCACCGCGTGCTGGTGGCCGCGGCGGCCGAGATCCAGCAGGAGTTCTACGTGTCCTTCCTGCTCGACCGCGCCGAGCGCCGGTTCCTCGCGCTGGCGAGTGCGGAGGGCGGGATGGAGATCGAGGAGCTGAGCCGCGAGCGGCCCGACGCGCTGGCCAAGGTCGCGATCGACCCGGCGACCGGCGTGGACGCCGACGTCGCCCGCGCGATCGTCGCCGCGGCTCGGCTCCCCGAGTCCGCCGCCGGCGTCCTGGTCAAACTGTGGGACGCGTTCGTCTCGGCCGACGCGACGCTCGTCGAGGTCAACCCGCTGGCGCAGCTCGCCGACGGGAGCATCGTCGCCCTGGACGGCAAGATCACTCTCGACGGCAACGCCGGCTTCCGCCATCCGGACCACGCGGCCTTCGCCGCGGACCCGGGCCGGGATCCGCGCGAGGTGGAGGCGGAGGCCAAGGGCCTCAACTACGTCAAGCTCGACGGCCAGGTCGGGGTGATCGGCAACGGCGCAGGCCTCGTCATGTCCACGCTGGACGTGGTGGCCGAGGCCGGCCGTCGACACGGCGGCGTCGCCCCGGCCAACTTCCTCGACATCGGCGGCGGCGCGAACGCGCAGGTCATGGCCGACGGGCTGGGCATCATCATCGACGACCCGGCCGTCCGCTCCGTCTTCGTCAACGTCTTCGGCGGTATCACCGCGTGCGACCAGGTCGCGAGCGGCATCGTCGACGCCCTGCGCATCCTCGGGCCGGACGCGTCGAAGCCGCTGGTCGTGCGGCTGGACGGCAACAACGTCGACGCCGGTCGCGCGATCCTCGCCGAGGCTGCCCACCCGCTCGTCACCATGATCGACACGATGGACGCGGCGGCCGACCGGGCCGCCGATCTGGCGAACGCGGGAGCGTGACATGGCCATCTTCCTGACCGAGAGCTCCCGCGTGCTGGTGCAGGGGATGACCGGCACCGAGGGGCGCAAGCACACCGCTCGGATGATCGCCGCCGGCACCGCCGTGGTCGGTGGTGTCACGCCGGGCCGCGACGGCGAGGCCGTCGAGATCGGCGGCACGACGATGCCGGTGTTCGGCAGCGTCAAGACCGCGATGGCCGAGACCGGCGCCGACGTGTCGGTGGTGTTCGTGCCGCCGCGCTTCGCCGGCGACGCCGTGGTCGAGGCGGTCGACGCCGGGATCGGGCTCGCCGTCGTCATCACCGAGGGCATCCCGGTGCACGACACGGCCCGGTTCTGGGCCCGCGCGCAGGGTGGCCCGACTCGGATCGTCGGGCCCAACTGCCCGGGCGTGATCAGCCCTGGCCGCAGCTTGGCCGGCATCATCCCCTCCGACATCACCGGACCGGGCCCGATCGGGCTGGTCTCGAAGTCGGGCACCCTCACCTACCAGCTCATGCACGAGCTGCGCGACATCGGTTTCTCCACCTGCGTCGGCATCGGCGGCGACCCGATCGTGGGCACCACCCACATCGACTGCCTCGAGGCGTTCGAGCAGGACCCGCAGACCCGGGCGATCGTGATGATCGGGGAGATCGGTGGCGACGCCGAGGAGCGCGCGGCGGAGTACATCGCCGCGCACGTCACCAAGCCGGTCGTCGGTTACGTCGCCGGTTTCACCGCCCCGGAGGGCCGCACGATGGGCCACGCGGGCGCGATCGTCTCGGGTTCCTCGGGCACCGCCGGGGCGAAGAAGGCGGCGCTGGAGTCCGCCGGTGTGCGGGTCGGGCTCACGCCGACCGACACCGCGGACCTGATGCGACAGGTGCTGGCCCAGCTCGGCGCCGTCGCCTGAAGAGACCGCTTGGGGGCGGTGATCAAGGGCAGAACGTCGCTCGTGGAGATCGACTGACGACAGTTTGCCCTTGATCACCGACACCCCGGGCAGCACCGAAGGGACCTCATGCCCGAGCTCCGCTACGACGTCAACCTGTCCATCCTGTTCACCGAGCTACCGTCGCTGCAGCGGCCCGCGGCGGCGGCTGCAGCCGGGTTCGACGCGGTCGAGCTCTGGTGGCCGTTCCCCGAGCCGTCGCCCCCCGACCGGCAGCTCGACGCGCTGCACCGGGCGCTCGACGACGCCGGCACGCAGCTCGTCGCGCTCAACTTCGACGCCGGCGACATGGCCGCGGGCGACCGCGGCCTGCTGTCGCGGCCGGGCACCAGCGCCCGGTTCCGGGAGAACATCGACGTGGTCGTCGGGTTCGCCGCGGCCACCGGCTGCACGACGCTGAACGCGCTCTACGGCAACCGCGAGGCGGCCGGCGGGGCGGCGCAGCGGGAGCTGGCCGTGGAGAACCTGGTGCTCGCGGCGCAGGCAGCAGCGCAGGTGGGGGCCACCGTGGTGATCGAGGCGCTGAACGCGATCGAGAACCCCGGCTACCCGATCACCTCGTCCGACGAGGCCATCCAGCTCGTCGATCACCTGCGGTTCAGCCACGGCATGGACAACGTGGCGTTCCTCGCCGACCTCTACCACCTCGCCCGCATGGGCGAGCCGGTCGAGAAGCTGGTGGAGACCCGGTCCGCGAGCTTCGGCCACGTGCAGCTCGCCGACACCCCCGGCCGCGGCCAGCCCGGCACGGGTGACCTCGACGTCCCCGACCTGCTGGAGCGCCTCGCCGCGAGCGGTTACGCCGGCTGGGTCGGGCTGGAGTACCGGCCGGTCGGGCCCAGCGCCGACAGCTTCGAGTGGCTGCCGCGGCATCTGCGGGCAGCGAGAGGGAGAGTGCGATGAGAGAGCTTGCGAACGTGACATCGGCACAGCCCGTTCCGACCGTGGGCTTCGTGGGCCTCGGCATCATGGGCGCGCCGATGGCCCGCAACCTGGTGCGGGCCGGCTACCGCGTCGTCGGCCACGATGTGAGCCCCGCGCGCGTCCGGCAGCTCGTCGCCGAGGGCGGGTGGGCGGCGGACTCCGTGGCCGCGGCGACCGACGCCGAGTTCGTGATCACGATGCTGCCGGACTCCCCGCAGGTCGAAGAGGTCGTGCTCGGGCCCGACGGCGTGCTCGAGCACGCCAAGCCCGGCCTGGTGCTCATCGACATGAGCACCATCCGCCCGCAGACGTCCGTGCGGGTGGCGCGCCAGGCGGCTGACCGGGGTGTCCGTGCGATCGACGCCCCGGTCAGCGGCGGGGAGAAGGGCGCGATCGACGGCACGCTCTCGATCATGGTCGGGGGCGCGACCGAGGACGTCGAGGCGGCGCGGCCGGTGCTCGACATGCTGGGCAGGACCGTGGTGCACGTCGGGCCGAGCGGGGCCGGGCAGACCGTCAAGGCCGCCAACCAGCTGGTCGTCGGTGGCACGTACGCGCTGGTCGCGGAGGCGATCGTGCTGCTGGAGGCGTCGGGTGTGGATGCCGGCCCGGCACTGGACGTGCTGGCCGGCGGCCTGGCCGGCAGCCGGATCCTCGAGCTGAAGCGGGCGTCGATGGTGGCGCGCGAGTTCGCGCCCGGCTTCCGCATCGACCTGCACCACAAGGACATGGGCATCGCCCAGGACGCGGCCAGGGCGGCCGACGTCGCGCTGCCCGTGACCGCGCTCGTCGCCCAGCTCGTCGCGGCGGCGCGGGCCCAGGGGCACGGCGCCCTCGACCACTCCGCGCTGCTGCTGGTGGCGGAGACCCTCTCGGGAAGGAACCACCGATGATCGAGATCCCGTGCATGGAGGCCGTCGTCGCGGTGCTGGAGTCGGAGGGCGTCGACACCGTGTTCGGCATCCCCGGCGCGGCGATCCTCCCGCTGTACGCCGCCATGCGGCGCAGCAGCATCCGGCACCTGACCGTGCGCCACGAGGAGGGCGGCACGCACGCCGCCGACGGCTGGGCGCGCGCCACCGGCAAGGTGGGCGTCTCCATCGGCACGTCCGGCCCTGCCGGCACGAACATGATCACCGGGCTGTACACGGCGCTCGCCGACTCCGTGCCGATCATCTGCATCACCGGGCAGGCGCCGCGCGACAAGCTGCACCAGGAGGCGTTCCAGGCGGTCGACATCGTCGAGATCGCCAAGCCCGTCACCAAGTGGGCGGTGCAGCTCAAGGAGCCGGGCCAGGCGCCGTGGGTGTTCCGGGAGGCGTTCCGGATCGCCCGCTCGGGCCGTCCGGGGCCGGTGCTGATCGACCTCCCGATCGACGTGCAGCGCGGCATGTGCCGCTTCGACCCCGCACTCGACGGGCCGCTGCCCGTCGAGGTCCCGGTGCCGCGGCCGGAACCCGTGGCCGCGGCGATCCGCATGCTGCTGGAGGCGGACCGGCCGCTGATCCTCGCCGGCGGCGGCGTCATCGGTGCCGACGCGTGCGCGGAGCTGCGCGAGCTGGCCGAGCACCTGCAGGTGCCGGTCCAGGTGACGCTCATGGGCAAGGGTGCGTTCCCCGAGGACCACCCGCTGTTCGCCGGCATGGCCGGCCTCCAGACGCAGACCCGTTGGGGCAACGCGGCCTACCTGGAGAGCGACCTCGTGCTCGCGGTCGGGGCCCGCTTCGGCGACCGGCACACCGGCGACCTCGACACCTACCGGCGTGGCCGCCGCTTCATCCACGTCGACATCGAGCCGACGCAGATCGGCAAGGTGTTCACGCCGGACCTCGGCATCGTCGGGCACGCGCGGCCGGCACTGGCCGCGCTCGGCGAAGCCGCACGGGCTCGGGTGCCCGCCAGGAGGCCGGACGCGTGGGTGGAGCGGGTCGCCGAGCTGCGCAGCACGCTGCTGCGCCGCGACGACTTCGACGACGTCCCGATCAAGCCGCCGCGCGTCTACCGGGAGCTGAACGAGTTCTTCGGCCCCGACACGACGTTCGTGACGGCCATCGGGCTCTACCAGATCTGGTCCGGGCAGTTCCAGCACACGTTCCGGCCGCGGCACTACCTGGTGTGCGGCCAGGCCGGCCCGCTGGGCTGGGAGATCCCGGCCGCGATCGGCGTGAAGTGCGCCCACCCGGAGCGGCCGGTCGTGGTGGTCGTCGGCGACTACTCCTTCCAGTTCCTCATGGAGGAGGTCGCGGTCGCCGCCCAGTACCGCATCCCGTTCGTGATCGTCATGGTCAACAACGAGTACCTGGGGCTGATCCGGCAGGCCGAGCTGGGCTACGACATGAACTACGCCGTCGACCTGCACTACGGCGAGGGCGGCATCGACCACGTGAAGGTCATGGAGGCCTTCGGGTGCCCGGCCCGACGGGTGGAGCAGCCCGGCGAGATCGCCGAGGCGCTGTCCTGGGCGGCGCTCGAGTCGGAAGCGATGCAGCTGCCCGTCCTCGTCGAGGTCATGGTGGAGCGCGAGGCGAACGCCGCCATGGGCCCGTCGCTCGACGCCATCACGGAGTTCGAGCCGGTGCCCGACCTCGTGGAGGCACGGCCGGCGCAGTAGCCCTCAGATCAGGTGCCCCGTGGTGACGTCGACGTGGGCCGGGACCTCGTCGTGCGCATCGCCGACGGTGAGCGTCCCGGCCGGCTCGACGAGCAGCACGCTCGCCCCCTCCTTCGACGACGGCTTGTGGAACGTCCTCTTCGGCACGACGAGCACCTGGCCACGGCTCAACGTGACCACCCGCTCCTGCGGGTCGCGCAGGCCGATCTCGATCTCGCCGTCGAGGACCAGGAAGAACTCGTCGGTGTCATCGTGGACGTGCCAGACGTGCTCACCGGCGAAGCGGGCGAGCCGGATGTCGTAGTCGTTGACGCGGGTGACGATCCGCGGGCTCCAGGCGTCACCGAAGGTCGCCAGCACGTCGTCGAGGTCGATCGGGTCCATGCGGACGATCCTGCGCCTGGATCGGCGTGCCCATCAGTGCTACGAATCGCACATGTCGCAAGGATCCTCGCATCGGGTCGTGGCGCTCGTGACCGCGGAGTCGAACCCGTTCGAGATGGGGGTCGCGACGGAGCTGTTCGGGCTCCGGCGGCCCGAGCTGGACCGGCCCTGGTACGACTTCACGCTCTGCGCCGCGTCGCCGGACGTGCGGATGAACCTCGGCATGTTCACCCTCACCGGCGTCGCCGGGCTCGAGGCTGCCGACGCGGCCGACACGCTGATCGCGCCGGCCCGCCCGAACACCGGCGTCCCCACGGATCCCGCGGTCATCGCGGCGATCCGGCGGGCCGCCGAGCGCGGCGCCCGGCTGGTCAGCTTCTGCACCGGCGCGTTCGCGCTCGCCGAGGCGGGCGTGCTCGACGGCCGGCGCGCGACCACGCACTGGCAGTGGGTCGCGGAGTTCGCCGAGCGCTTCCCCGCCGTGCGCTGGAGCCGGACGTCCTGTTCGTCGACGACGGTGACGTCCTCACCTCGGCGGGCAGCGCGGCCGCCCTCGACCTCGGCCTGCACATCATCCAGCGCGACCACGGCGCCGAGGTCGTCAACGCGGTCAGCCGCCGGCTGGTGTTCACCGGCCACCGCGACGGCGGCCAGCAGCAGTTCATCGCCCGACCGGTCCCCGAGGTGCCCGACACGTCGCTCGCACCCGTGCTGGCCTGGGCGCTGAGCCGCCTTGACCAGCCACTGACCGTCACCGACCTCGCCGCCCGGGCGGCGACCAGCCCGGCGACGCTGCACCGGAAGTTCCGTGCCGAGCTGGGCACGACGCCGCTCGCGTGGCTGACGACGGAACGCGTGACGCTGGCCTGCCGGCTGATCGAGCGCGGCGAGCTGCGCCTCGACCGGGTGGCCGAGGCGAGCGGTCTCGGGACGGCGGCGAACCTACGGCTGCAGCTGCGCCGCCACACCGGCCTCAGCCCGAGCGCCTACCGCCGTAGGTTCGGCCCGGCCGCCTGACGCCAGGCCGCGACGACGACCGTCGTCGCGGCCCGATGACCGTCAGGAGGCTGCTGCGACCTCCTGGTTGAGCAGGTCGGCCAGTGCGGTGATCGAGCGCAGGGTGGGCACGTCCGCGCCGGTCAGGTCGGCGATCTCCACGACCGCTGACAGCAGGACGTCCAGTTCCATGGGCCGGCCGCGTTCCAGGTCCTGCAGCGTCGACGTCTTGTGCTCGCCGGTGCGCTCGGCGCCGGCCAGCCGCCGCTCCACGGAGATCTCCGGTGTCGCGCCGACCCGGGTGGCGACGTCGAGGGTCTCCTCCATCATCGTGGCGACCAGCGCGCGGGTTCCGGGGTGGCGGCAGATGCCGGCCATGGTGGCCCGGGTGAGTGCGCTGAGCGGGTTGAAGGCGATGTTGCCCATCAGCTTGATCCAGATGTCGTTGCGGATGTCGGGCTCGACGGGGCACTTGAGCCCGCCCGCGACCATCGCCTCGGCGAACTCCGTGCACCGCTGCGACACCCCGCCGGCCGGCTCACCGATGGAGAACCGGGTGCCCTCCAGGTGCTGGACGACGCCCGGCGCGGAGAGCTCGGTGGCCGCGTAGACCACGCAGCCGATCGCGCGGTCCAGCGGCAGCGCAGCCGTCACGGCTCCGCCCGGGTCGACGCTCTCCAGCCGGGTGCCCTCGTACGGGCCGGCGAGGCGGTGGAAGTACCACCACGGGATGCCGTTCTGCGCGGCGATCAGCGTGGTGCCTTCGTGCAGCAGGGGAGCCACCAGCGGGCCCATCGACGCGTAGGAGTGCGCCTTCACGCCGAGGACGACGTGATCGACCGGCCCGATCTGCGACGGGTCGTCGGTGGCGTGCGGGTGGGCGACGAAGTCGCCGCGCGGGCTCACCACCTCGACCCCCTTCGCACGCAGGGCCGCGAGGTGCGGGCCGCGGGCGACCAGGTGCACCTCGACCCCGGCGCGGCAGAGGGCCGCTCCGACGTACGCGCCGATCGCGCCGGCGCCCAGCACAGCAACCTTCATAGAGGTCTCCTCGTCTGTATGCGGTAGACAGTATGCAATCTCGCTGTGGTCTGGACAACAGCGACATCGAGGAGTACCAATTTCCATACGGTATGCAGTATTCGACGACGAGGAGCCGACTCTCCCATGACGCAGACAGTCCCTGGCAGCACCGCCCGGAGCACGGCCGCTGCCGCGGATATCAGCTCCGGGACCACCATCTCCGGCGGGCACCTGGTCGCGAAGGCACTGAAGGCCGAGGGCGTCGACACGATCTTCACGCTGTGCGGCGGCCACATCATCGACATCTACGACGGGTGCGTGGACGAGGGCATCTCGGTCATCGACGTCCGCCACGAGCAGGTCGCCGCCCACGCCGCCGACGGCTACGCCCGCATCACCGGCACCCCGGGCTGCGCCGTGGTCACGGCCGGTCCCGGCACCAGCGACGCCGTCACCGGGGTCGCGAACGCGCTACGGGCGGAGAGCCCGATGCTGCTGATCGGCGGCCAGGGCGCGCTCACCCAGCACAAGATGGGCTCGCTGCAGGACCTGCCGCACGTCGACATGATCGCGCCGATCAGCAAGTTCGCAGCGACCGTGCCGCACACCGCGCGCGTCGCCGACCTGGTCTCGATGGCGTTCCGCGAGTGCTACAACGGCGCGCCCGGCCCGTCGTTCCTGGAGATCCCGCGCGACGTGCTCGACGCCAAGGTGCCGATCGAGCAGGCCCGCATCCCCGCGCCGGGCGGCTACCGCGCGTCCACGAAGTCGATCGGCGACCCGGCCTCGATCGAGAAGCTCGCCGAGCTGGTCTCCCGCGCCGAGAAGCCGTGCGTGCTGCTCGGCAGCCAGGTCTGGACCTGCCGCGCCACCGACTCCGCCATCGAGTTCGTCCGCGCCCTCAACGTGCCGGCGTTCATGAACGGGGCCGGCCGCGGCACGCTCCCGCCCGGCGACCCGATGCACTTCCAGCTCGCCCGCCGGCACGCGTTCACCGAGGCCGACCTGATCATCATCGTCGGCACGCCGTTCGACTTCCGCATGGGCTACGGGCGGCGCCTCTCGCCGACCGCGACGGTCGTGCAGATCGACCTCGACTACCGCACCGTCGGCAAGAACCGCGACATCGACCTCGGCATCGTCGGCGACGTCGGCGCCGTGCTCTCCGCGGTCACGGCCGCCGCCGGCGGGCGCGCGCACCCGTCGCGCGCGGCGTGGATCGCCGAGCTGCGGGCCGTCGAGGACGCCGCGTACACGAAGCGGCTGCCCCGCCAGCACTCCGACGCGTCGCCGATCGACCCGTACCGGCTCGTGCACGAGATCAACGAGTTCCTCACCGAGGACTCGATCTACATCGGCGACGGCGGCGACATCGTCACGTTCTCCGGCCAGGTCGTGCAGCCCAAGTCGCCCGGTCACTGGATGGACCCCGGCCCGCTGGGCACGCTCGGCGTCGGCGTCCCGTTCGTGCTCGCGGCCAAGCACGCGCGGCCGGACAAGGAGGTCGTCGCGCTGTTCGGCGACGGCGCGTTCAGCCTGACGGGCTGGGACTTCGAGACGCTGGTCCGCTACAACCTCCCGTTCGTCGGGATCGTCGGCAACAACTCGTCGATGAACCAGATCCGCTACGGGCAGGCGCAGAAGTACGGCGAGGACCGCGCCCGCGTCGGCAACACGCTCGGCGACGTCCGCTACGACCTGTTCGCCCAGATGCTCGGCGGGTACGGCGAGGAGGTCCGCGACCCCGCCGACATCGCGCCGGCGCTGCAGCGCGCCCGCGAGTCCGGGAAGCCCTCGCTGATCAACGTCTGGGTCGATCCCGACGTGTACGCGCCCGGAACCATGAACCAGACGATGTACAAGTGAGGACGGCCAGCTCATGAGCGCTCTCGCCGGAATTCGCATCCTCGACATGACGCACGTGCAGTCCGGGCCGTCGGCCACGCAGATCCTCGCGTGGCTCGGCGCCGACGTGGTGAAGCTCGAAGCCCCCACCGGCGACATCACGCGCAAGCAGCTGCGCGACCTGCCGGACGTCGACAGCCTCTACTTCACGATGCTCAACTGCAACAAGCGCAGCATCACCCTCAACATGAAGAGCGAGGAGGGCAAGGAGCTCTTCGTGAAGATGGTGCAGGAGTCCGACGTCCTCGTGGAGAACTTCGGGCCCGGCGCCGTCGACCGCATGGGCTTCACGTGGGACCGGTTGCAGGAGATCAACCCGCGGCTGATCTACGCGTCGATCAAGGGCTTCGGCGAAGGCCCGTACACGCACTTCAAGGCGTACGAGGTGGTCGCGCAGGCCATGGGCGGCTCGATGGCCACCACCGGGTTCGAGGAAGGTCCGCCGCTCGCGACGGGCGCCCAGATCGGCGACTCGGGCACCGGCATGCACGCCGTCGCGGGCATCCTCGCGGCGCTCGTGCAGCGCAACACGACCGGACGCGGCCAGCGCGTCACGGTCGCGATGCAGCACGCCGTGCTCAACCTGTGCCGGGTGAAGCTGCGCGACCAGCAGCGACTCGCGCACGGCCCGCTCGCCGAGTACCCGAACGAGCAGTTCGGCGACGAGGTGCCGCGCTCGGGCAACGCGTCCGGCGGCGGCCAGCCGGGCTGGGCGGTGAAGTGCGCCCCCGGCGGCCCGAACGACTACATCTACGTCATCGTGCAGCCGCCGGGCTGGGCCCCGATCAGCAAGCTGATCGGCCGCCCCGACCTCACCGACGACCCCGAGTGGAGCACGCCCGAGGCCCGGCTGCCGAAGCTCGGCAAGATGTTCCAGCTCATCGAGGAGTGGTCCAGCAACCTCGACAAGTGGGACGTGCTGGCGCAGCTCAACGCCCACAACATCCCGTGCGGCCCGATCCTGTCCACCAAGGAGCTGATCGAGGACGCGTCGCTCGTCGAGAACAACATGATCGTCACGGTGGACCACCCCGAGCGCGGCTCGTTCACCACCGTCGGCTGCCCGATCAAGCTCTCCGACTCGCCCGTCAAGGTCGAGACCTCGCCACTGCTGGGGCAGCACAACGAGGAGGTCTACCGGGAGCTGGGCGTCGACGCCGAGCGGTTCGCGCAGCTCCAGCAGGCAGGGGTGATCTGATGGCGCACGACAAGCAGACCGTCCAGGACGTGCTGGACAAGGCGCGCGCCGAGGGCCGCGAGTCGCTCACCGCGCCGGAGGGCCGGCGGATCTGCCAGGCCTACGGCATCCCGGTGCCCGGCGAGGGCCTGGCCACCACCGCCGACGAGGCCGTCATGCTCGCCGCGCAGCTCGGCGGTCCGGTCGCCATGAAGATCGTCTCGCCGGACATCCTGCACAAGACCGAGGCCGGCGGCGTCAAGATCGGCGTCAGCGGCGAGGACGCCGTGCGCGCGGCCTACGAGGAGATCCTCGGCAACGCGGCCCGCTACGACGCCGACGCGTCGATCGACGGCGTGCAGGTGCAGCAGATGCTGTCCGGCGGCCATGAGGTGATCATCGGCGCCACCACCGACCCGACGTTCGGCAAGGTCGTCGTGTTCGGGCTCGGCGGCGTGCTCGTCGAGGTGACGAAGGACGTCACGTTCCGGCTGGCCCCGATGGACCTGCCGACGGCGCACTCGATGCTCGACTCGATCGCGGCCGCCGAGGTGCTGAAGGGGGTGCGGGGGGCCAAGCCGGCCGACGCCGACGCGCTGGCCGACGTGATCGTGCGGCTCTCGGACCTGGTGGGCGACTTCCCCGAGATCCGCGAGGTCGACCTCAACCCGGTGTTCGCCCGACCCGACGGCGCGTCCGCCGCCGACGTGCGGATCCTGCTCGAGACCGGCGAGGTCACCGAGCCGGTGCGGCACTCACCCGAGGAGATCCTCGCGGTGATGAACAAGATGATGCATCCGCGCTCGGTCGCCGTGATCGGCGCGTCCAACGGGGCCGGCAAGATCGGCAACTCGGTGATGCGCAACCTCGTCGACGGCGGTTTCGCGGGCGAGATCTACCCGATCAACCCGAAGGCCACCGAGGTGCTCGGGCGCGCGGCCTACGCGTCGATCGGCGACGTCCCCGAGGACGTGGACGTCGCCGTATTCGCGATCCCGGCGAAGTTCGTGGTCGGGGCGGTGCGCGAGGTCGGCGCGAAGGGCGTGCCGGTCGCCGTGCTCATCCCGTCCGGGTTCGCCGAGACGGGCAACGTCGAGCTGCAGGAGGAGCTCGTGACGGCCGCCCGCGAGGCCGGCGTGCGGCTGCTCGGACCCAACATCTACGGCTACTACTCGACACACGACAACCTGTGCGCGACGTTCTGCACACCGTTCGACGTCAAGGGGGGCGTCGCACTGACCTCGCAGAGCGGCGGCATCGGCATGGCGATCCTGGGCTTCGCGCGCAGCACCAGCACCGGGGTGTCCGCGATCGTCGGGCTGGGCAACAAGTCCGACATCGACGAGGACGACCTCCTCACGTTCTTCGCGACCGACGACAACACCACGTGCGTCGCGATGCACCTGGAGGACCTCAAGGACGGCCGCGGGTTCGTCGAGGCCGCCCGGCGCACCACACCCCACAAGCCGGTGGTGGTGCTCAAGGCCGGCCGGACGGCGTCCGGGGCGCGGGCGGCCAGCTCGCACACCGGTGCACTCGCCGGCGACGACAAGGTCTACGACGACATCCTGCGTCAGGCCGGCGTCGTCCGCGCGTACGGGCTGAACGACATGCTCGAGTACGCGCGCGGCCTGCCGGTGCTGCCCACGCCGAAGGGCGAGAACGTCGTCATCATCACCGGTGCCGGCGGCTCGGGCGTGCTGCTCTCGGACGCGTGCGAGGCCAACGGGCTGTCGCTGATGGAGATCCCGCCGGACCTCGACGCGGCGTTCCGGGCGTTCATCCCGCCGTTCGGTGCGGCCGGCAACCCGGTCGACATCACCGGTGGCGAGCCGCCGAGCACGTACGAGGCGACGATCCGCCTCGGGCTGGAGGACCCGCGGATCCACGCGTTGATCCTCGGCTACTGGCACACGATCGTCACGCCGCCGATGGTGTTCGCCGAGCTCGTCGCGAAGGTCGTGGCAGAGGCTCGGGCGAAGGGCATCGACAAGCCCGTCGTGGCGTCGCTCGCCGGTGACACCGAGGTCGAGCAGGCCAGCCAGTACCTGTACGAGCACGGCGTGGTCGCGTACCCGTACACGACGGAGAAGCCGGTCGCCGTGCTCGGCGCCAAGTACCGCTGGGCCCGCGCCGCGGGTCTGCTGCACCCCTGACTGCAGTCGAAGGAAGTAGGCAAGGCAAGGACCGATCGCCCGTGCACTGAACCGTCAAAGGAGACGGCGTGACGACGACCGCACAGCCCTACCGGGAAGTGACCGACAGCAACGGCCGCATCTACCGCGTCGGTGAGTCCGACGTCGACATCATGGGCCGCAAGCGCCGGTGGATGGTCATCCTGCCCTGGATCGGCATGATGGCCATCAGCTCGGCCGAGTACGCGTTCGCCTCCGCGGAGGACACGCTGCACGAAGCCCACCACTGGGACAGCCTGCACATCTTCTGGCTGCTCGGCGTATGGGTGTTCTTCCAGGCCGCGGTGGCGTTCCCGGTCGGGAAGCTCCGCGAGAGCGGCAAGCTACCGGCCCGCTGGGCCATGATCCTGGGTGCGTTGGGCACCCTGCTCGGGTACCTGTCGCTCGCGTACGCGCCGCACGTGGTCGTCGCGTACATCGGGTTCGGCATGTTCTCCGGCATGGGCGCGGGCGCCGTGTACGCGACCTGCGTGAACATGGTCGGGAAGTGGTACCCGGAGCGGAAGGGCGGCAAGACCGGGTTCGTCAACGGCGGGTTCGCCTACGGGTCGGTGCCGTTCGTGTTCATCTTCACCGGCTACATGGACCTGACGAACTTCCGCTGGGTTCTGGTGTCGGTCGGCCTCTTCCTCGCACTGACGGTGGCGGTCGTCGGCTACTTCTTCCAGGACCCGCCGAAGAACTGGTGGCCGGAGGAGGTCGACCCGCTGCAGCCACCGGCCGACCGCCGCGCACGCCGCGCGCTCGCGATGAACCCGCCCGCCGTGCGGCAGTACACGCCCAAGGAGGCCTGGCAGACCGGCCGGGTCGCCCTGATGTGGTTCTGCCTGCTGTGCACGTCGGGCGTGAACATCTTCGGCATCGCGTTCCAGGTGGACATCGGGAAGGAGGCCGGGTTCGCCGGCGGCATCGTGGCCACGGCGATGTCGCTCAAGGCCATCGTCAACGGCACCGGACGCGGCGTGATCGGCTGGCTGTCGGACCTCTTCGGCCGCAAGCGCTGCCTGATCTTCGTCTGCATCGTGCTCGGCCTCTCGCAGTACGGCATCCTCTGGGCCGCCACCGAGAAGCACCTGGTGTTCTTCCTGATCTTCTCCAGCATCTCCGGGTTCGGCGGCGGCGCGATCTTCCCGATGTTCGCGGCGATGACCGCCGACTACTTCGGGGAGAACAACAACGCGTCCAACTACGGGCTCGTGTACAGCTCGAAGCTGGTGTCGGGCCTGCTCGGCTCCGGCATGGGCGCCGTCGTCGTGGCGAACTGGGGCCACGCCGGGGCGTTCACCCTGGCCGGCTCGATCTCGCTGTTCGCCGCGTTCGTCGCGCTGTTCCTGTCCCAACCGGGCCGGGGGAAGGGAGCGAGCCTCGATCCGCTCGATCAGAGCCTGACCCGGGCTTGATCGTCACGGCGTAGTGCCCCTCCACGGAGGGGCACTAGGCTCGTGACGTGGCCGAATCACGACCGCAGCTGTCCGACGTCGAGCAGCGGGTGCTCGGGGCGTTGCTGGAGAAGCAGCGCACGGTCCCGGCGAGCTACCCGCTCACCCTCAACGCACTGCGCTCCGCGTGCAACCAGACGAGCAGCCGGGATCCGATCACCGACTACGACGACGCCACGCTGCAGGCCACGCTCAAGGGCCTGCGCGACCGCGAGCTCGTCCGGCCCGTGTGGAGCGGCGCGGGCTCCCGCGTCATGAAGTTCCACCAGCGGCTGGAGGAGCACCTCGGCGTCGGCGAGGCCGAGCTGGCCGTGCTCACCGTGCTCCTGCTGCGCGGGCCGCAGGCCCCCGGCGAGCTGCGGACGCGCACCACCCGGCTGCACGCCTTCGAGGATCGCGCCGCCGTCGAAGCCACGCTGCACGAGCTCGCCGAGCTGGACGAACCGCTCGTCGTCGAGCTGGAGCGCAAGCCGGGCCAGCAGGACCCGCGGTGGGCGCACCTGCTGGGGCCGCTGCCGGAGACGGTGTCGGCCCCGGTCGTGCACGTCGACCGGGATGCCGTCATCGCCGAGGGCGCCGACGTCCGCGACGCCCGGGTGCGCGCCGGGTACGACGCGGCCGCGGCGGGCTACGCGGAGGCGCTGGCGGACGAGCTTGCGCACAAGCCGTTCGACCGGTGGCTGCTCGACCGCATCGCCGCCGAGGCGGACGGTCCGATCGCGGACGTCGGTACGGGTCCGGGCCACGTCGCGGCCCACCTGGCGGCAGCGGGCGCGGAGGTGGTGGGCGTCGACCTCGCGCCCGCCATGATCGACGAGGCGCGCGGCCGGTTCCCGGACGTCGAGTTCCAGGTGGGCGACCTGACGACCATGATGCGGCCCCGCGCCGCGGCCGGCTGGTCGGCCATCACCGCCTGGTACGCGTTCGTGCACATGGCCACGTCCGAGCTGCCGGCGGTGCTCGCCGGCCTCGCCCGGCTGCTGGTGCCCGGCGGCCGGCTGGCGTTCGCCCTGCACGTCGGCGAGGCGGTGTGGCACGTCGACGAGCTGCACGGCGCGCCCGTCGACCTCGACTTCGTGCTGCACGACGCGCCCGAGGTCGTCGCCGCCGTCACCGCGGCCGGGCTCGTGGACGTCGAGTGGTACATCCGTTCCCCGCTGGCGGACGTGGAGGCGCCCACGGAGCGCCTGTACGTGCTGGCCCGCCGCGCGTCCTGAGCGGCGCGCCCGCCGCGGTCGCGGCCGGCGGGCAGGATGGGGGAGTGCACGAACCGCCCGCCCGCCGTCCCACAAGCGCCGACGTGGCGCGGTTGAGCGGGGTCTCGCGCGCGACCGTGAGCTACGTGCTCAACGACGACCCGCGGCAGACGATCAGCGCAGCGACGCGCCGGCGCGTCCACGAGGCGGCCGCCACGCTCGGCTACGTGCCGAGCGCGGCGGCGAGCGCGCTGCGCCGGGGACGGTCGCGGCTGGTCCTGCTCGCGCTCGACCCGCTGTTCTCGGGGCACATCAGCGACCTCATCGTCGAGGGCACGACCGAACGGCTCCGCCGGGAGGGCTACGTGGTGGTGCGCCACTCGCACGGGCGGCCGGAGACGATCGTGGACATCGCGCGGGAGATCTCCGCGGTCGCGGTGGTGTCCCTGACGTTCCTCACCCCCGCGATCCGCCGCAGCCTGCAGGCCGCCGGGGTCCGCCGGATCCTGGCCGCCGCCGAGGTGTCGGAGGGGCTGCAGGGCCTACCGGATCGTCCGTGGGAGCTGCCGGTCGGCCAGCTCCAGGTCGACCACCTGGCGAGCCGCGGCTACGACCGGCTGGTGTACGCCCTGCCCGAGCGGTCGCAGCGCCTGCCGATCGCCCAGGCGCGGCTGCTCGGCGTGCGGATGGAGTGCGCCACCCTCGGTCTCGACCAGCCCGAGGTCGTCGCGCTGCCGCTGGACCGCGCGGTGATCGCGCGTCGGCTGCGCGAGCTCTCCCGGGTGCCGGGCCGCACCGCCGTGTGCGCCTACGAGGACCAGATCGGGATCGGCGTCCTCGGCGCCATGGCCGACCTCGGCTGGCGGGTGCGCGAGGACCTCGCCGTGATCGGCTGCGACGACCTGCCGGTCGCCTCGCTCGTGACGCCGAGCCTGACGACCGTGGTCGGCGACGCGGCGCAGGTCGGAGTCGCGGCCGCCGAGGCGTTCCTGCAGCTCGACGACGACGAGGTGCGGACCGGGTGGGCGGCCGACGCACTCCATTACACCGTCGTGGAACGCGACTCCACCTGAGCGCGCCTGTGCACCACGGTGCGCCGGTGGCTGCCCGACCCGACGTGCTCCACCGCGCCGCCGAGCGCGAGCTCGGCGACCGTCCCGTGCGGCACCGTGACCTCGACGGAGACGGTGTCGCCCGAGCGGCGCCAGTCGATCGACAGGCGCCCGTGCGGTGTGTCGTGCGCGGCGCTCACCACGTCGACGTCGGCGTCGAGGTCGGGCTCGATGCGGGAGCGGCGGTACCCCGGCTCGACCGGCTGCAGCCCGGCGATGCGGCGGAACATCCAGTCGTCGACGCAGCCGAAGGCGTAGTGGTTCATGGACATGGGGGAGACCGTGCCGTCCGGCGCGATCGCCGTCCACGCCTCCCAGATCGTCGTGGCGCCGCGGTCGACCGCGTACAGCCACGACGGCGCGGTGTCCTGCCGGAGGAGCCGGCGGGCCAGGTCGCGCTCGCCGCCCTCCCACAGCACGTCGAGCAGGTAGGGCACCGAGACGAACCCGGTGTCGAGGTGGTCGTCGTTCGCGTGGACGAGGGCGACGAGGTGCTTCAACGCGGCCGCGCGCCGGTCGTCGGGCACCAGCCCGAACGCCAGCGCCACGACGTAGAGCCCCTGCATCTCCACGGGCAGCCGCCCGTCGGGGGCGACGTACTCCGCGGCGAAGGCGGCCCGCACGCGCGCGAACCGGTCCCGGTAGCGGGCCGCGTCATCGGTGTGTCCGAGGATCGCGGCGACCTCGGCGACCAGCCGGAGCGAGTGCGCGTGGAACATCGCCGCGACCAGCTCGCCGGTGCGCTGCGGGGCGATCATCACCGAGTCGGGCATCGGTGACTCGAGCAGCGTGCTCGGGGCCAGCCAGTCGCCGAAGTGGAACCCCGTGTTCCACAGCAACCGCTGCCGCGCCTCCTGCTCGGGCGCCAGCTCCCGATCGGCCAGGCGCGGGGGCAGGCCGGCCTCTGCCTCGCGCATCTGGTGCTCCACCCAGCGCGTCATCGCCCCGTAGTTCGCCCGCAGCGGCCGCACGTCGCCGTAGCGCTCGTAGAGCACCCACGGCACGATCACCACCGCGTCGCTCCAGCCGGCGGAGGTGGTGCCGATGCCGGCGCCGTCGTCTTGCGCGATCGAGGGGATGACCGGGACGATGATCGGCACCTGCCCGTCGTCGAGCTGGTCGGCGCGCACGTTGTCCAGCCAGCGCTCCACGAACTGCCGCACGTCCATGTTCGTGGCGGCGGCCGGTGCGAAGACCTGCAGGTCGCCGGTCCAGCCGGCGCGCTCGCGCTGCGGGCAGTCCGTGGGGATCGAGAGGAAGTTGGCCCGCTGGCTCCACAGCACGTTCTGGTGCAGCCGGTCGATCCGCGGGTCGGACGTGGCGAACCGGCTGGTCTCGCGCAGGTCCGACCCGATGACCACGGCGGTGACGTCCTCGACGCGCACCTGCGGCAGTCCGGTCACCCGGACGTACCGGAAGCCGTGGAAGGTGAACGTCGGCTCGAACACCTCGCCCGGCCGGCCGGCTGCCACGTAGTGGTCGGTCTGGTCCTTGTTGGGGCCCAGGATGTTGGAGAAGTAGTCGCCATCGGCGGTGAGCACCTCCGAGTGCTCGAGCGTGACCACGGTGCCGCGGGGCGCCGACACGGCGATCCGCAGCCGGCCGGCGATCACCTGCCCGAGGTCGACGACGGTGTCACCGGCCGGGGTCGTGAGCACCCGCTCGGGCCGGAACTCCCGGGTGCGGCGCACCGGCTCGCCGGCGAACGGGGTCAGCACGTCGAGGCCCCCGTCCTCCACCGTGACCGGCCGCCACCCGCTGTCGTCGAAGGCGGGGGTGGACCAGCCGGGCAGCTCGCGGGTCGCGTCGTGGTGCTCGCCGATGAACAGGTCGGCGTAGCGTCGCGGGCCGACCGCCGCGCGCACGTCGTCACCCGAGACCACGGTGGTCACCGAGCCGTCCTCGTGCTCGATCTCCAGCTGCCAGATCGCGCCCAGCCGGTCGCCGTAGTTGGCGCTCGAGCCCGTCAGCCCGATGCGGCCCGCCCACCAGCCGTCGGCCACCGTCAGGCCGAGCACGTTGGCGCCCTCGGTGAGCAGCTCGGAGACCTCGTAGGTCTGGAACGACAGGCGGTGCGGGTAGCTGTCGTGGCCCGGCGCGAGCACCTCGTCACCCACCACCCGCCCGTTCAGCTCAGCCTCGTACACCCCGCGGGCCGTCGCGTAGAGGCGTGCGCGTCGCACGCCGCCGGCGACGGTGAAGCGCTGGCGCAGGTGCAGCGGCGGCCGCAGCCGTTCGGCCGGTGGCGTGGTGGGGCCCTCGGCGCCGGACAGCGCGCCGGTGAGGGAGTACTGCTCGTGCAGCGTCGGCTCCTGGTCCGGCACCACCCACCGGGCCTGCCAGTCCGCGGTGCGCAGCAGCGAGGTCTCGAACGTCGCCTCCGCCCACGCGCTCGGCTCCTCCCGTCCGCGCAGCCAGGTGCGTACCCGCCAGTCGTAGCGGGTGCGGGACGCCAGGTCGAGTCCGCCGTACTCGATCCCCACCCCGTCCGGCGCCGGCACGCGGCCCGACTCCCAGACCGGCCGGCCCCCCGTCGTGACGACGAGCTCGTAGGCGGACTGCAGCAGGTCCCGGGCGGCCGACTCGGTGCGCCAGCCGAAGCGCGGCCGGGCCGTGGCGACCCCGAGCGGAGAGTCCATGTGCTCGACGGACAGCTCGGTCAGGGTGTGGACGGGCGCGTCGGACATCGGTCTCCCCTTCGAGATCGTGCTGGTCAGGTCGAACATACACGTGTAAGTTCCGGATCCGAAACGTTTCAATCGCAGCTTTCGACGGGGAGGGCTGATGTCGAGGACGGTGCAGGCGCAGGGGGCGCGTCGCCCATGGCGGACGGCGATCGTGGCGGGGATGGCGTCCTACCTCGACGCGGGGGCCATCGTCACCACCGGGATCGCGCTGGTGCTCTACGCGCCGACGCTCGCCATCGGTGCGGGGACCCTCGGTGTGCTCTCCGGTCTGCTCACGCTCTGCTTCGCCGTCGGCGCGGTGACCGGCGGACGGCTGGGTGACCGGTACGGCCGCCGCCGCGTCTACACCGTCACGCTCCTGGTGTTCGCGGTCGGCACGGCCCTGCTCGTCACCGCGGGGGGCGTCGCCGTGCTGTTCGCAGGAGTCGTGCTCGTCGGCCTGGCGATCGGGGCGGACCTGCCCGTCTCGCTCGCGCTCATCGCCGAGCAGGCGCCTGCGGGCGAGAAGGGGAAGATGATCGTCTTCTCCGGGATGCTGTGGCTGCTCGGCATCCTCGCGCCGATCCTGCTCAGCATCGCCGTCGCCCCGCTCGGCGAGCTCGGCGGTCGGATCCTGTACGGGCAGCTGCTGCTGGTCTGCGTCGTCGTGATCGTCGCCCGCGCGGGGCTGCGCGAGTCGGCGGAATGGGCCGGCAAGAGCGACGCTGCGGCCGGCGCGGGCGACGAGATCCGCTTCTCCCAACTCGGGCAGCTGTTCCGGGCTCCGCTGGTGGCGGCGGTGCTGGCGACCGGGCTGTACTACGCGATCTGGAACCTCGGCGCCAACACCTTCGGGCAGTTCGGCACCTTCCTGCTGGTCCAGGTGGCGGGGGTCGACGTGCAGGCCGCGTCAGCGCTCAACCTGGCGGTCTTCCCGGTCGGCATCGTCGCCGCGCTGGTGTTCATGCGCGTGGTCGACCGCCCGTCGCGGCGGATCTTCTTCGTGGGCGGCACGATCCTCAACGTGCTGGCGTTCGTCGTGCCGCTGGTGCTCGGGTTCTCGGCCACGTCGTTCGCCGTCATGATGTTCTGCTTCGGGATCGGTGCCGCGTTCTGCGGCGAGTCGATCTACAAGGTCTGGACGCAGGAGCTGTTCCCGACCCTGCTGCGCAGCACCGCGCAGGGGGTCACGCTCGCGTTCGCCCGGATCGTGGCCGGGCTCGCGGCGTTCGGCACGCCCGTGATCGCCACCGGCAGTCCGACCGCCCTGTTCGCCGTGCTCGTCGGCTGCGCCGTGGTGTCGGGCGCCGTCGGTCTGTGGTGGGTGCCGCGGCTGCGCAGCGCGGCCGATCTGGAACGGGCCGCGCCGAAGACGGGATGACCTCAGTCGTCGAGGCCGTAGAGGCGGGCCCAGTTGGCCCGTGACATCAGCTTCCCCGACGCCTCGCGGTAGCGCTGCGCCACCGCAGGGCCCTCGCTGTGCAGCCGACGCAGTGCCCGGGCGCCGCGCGCGGCGAGGTCGCGCGCCTTCGCGTGGTCGCGTTCGCGCACGCGGAAGCCCTGCTCCGACATGTCGGTGACGATCGCGCGCTTGAACAGCGAGACGTGCCACCAGTGCGCGTCCCCGGCCGGGACGAAGCCGGTGGTGCGGCCGCGGTCGGTCAGCTGCCACACGACGCGCTTCGCCCAGGTCAGCCGCTGCCGGCCGGGGGTGCCGCGGTCACGGACGACCTCGGCGTCGCGGAAGTCGTTCGTGAACTCGCCCAGCTCCGACATCGGGTGCATCTTGGTCTCGGGGTACTCGGCGCGGATCCGGCGGATCTCCGCGGCGGCGGCGGCCGAGCCGTCGTCCAGGATCTCGGGGCCGTCCAGGAAGTCCTCGACGGACTGGATCAGCGTGGCCGCCAGGCCGTAGTGCATCGCGACGAGGTACTGGCCCAGCAGCATCCCGAGCCGGCCCACCGTGCGCTTCACCGTGAACGGGGTGTGCAGCGCGGCGGTGATCAGGCCGTTGCGGAAGTTGAAGTACCGGTGCCACTCGTCCCAGTCCTTCCACCCGAAGTCGGCGTGCCAGACGCCGGCGCCGGGCAGGGCGACGGTCGGGTAGCCGTGGGCGCGGGCCCGGTAGCCGAACTCGACGTCGTCCCACTGGAAGAACAGGGGGAGCGGGTAGCCGATGTCCCGCACGATCGAGGCCGGGATGAGGCAGGACCACCAGCCGTTGTACTCGGTGTCGACGCGGCGCTCCTGCACCGTCGGCAGGCCCTCCGCGTCCTTGGCCAGCAGGTTTGCCTCGCGCAGCGTGCCCGGCACCGGCAGCCCGACCAGCAGGAGCTCGATGTCGGCGTACTCGGCGGCGATGTGCAGCTGCTCGGGGTGGAGCAGGTTCAGCATCTGCCCGCCGACGATCGTCGGATGGGTGGTGCAGGTGGCGAACGCGGTGAGCCGGACCAGGATCTCCGGCTCCAGCAGCACGTCGTCGTCCATGAGGAGGATGTCGTGGTGCTGCTCGGCGGGCCCGCGGGTGGAGTCGAAGATGCTGCGGGTGAAGCCGGCCGCGCCGCCGAGGTTGGGCTGGCGCACGTAGCGCAGCTGCTCGCCGAGCGCCGCGGCGACGGACGCGAAGCGGACGCGCGACTCCAGCGGATCGGTGCCCTGGTCGACGACCTGCACGGTGTGGACGGTGCTGAGCGCCTCCGGGTCGTCGGCGAGCGCCTGCATGGTGTTGAGGCAGTCGTCGACGCGGTTGAAGGTGCAGATGCCGACCGTGGTGGGCGTGGGCGTGCGCGGCGCGGCGACGCTCCACCGCACCCCGGTGACGGTCAGCGTGCCGGTCTCGGTGGCGATCTCCAGCCACATCCCGCCGCCGTCGACGAACCGGTCGACGGGCCCGACCAGCCGCACCTCGAGATCGGTGACGTCCTCGACGTCCTGGGCGGCGACGATGCGCGAGATCCGGTTGGTGTCCGACGCGCGCAGCCGCAGCCGTCCGGTGCCGGTGACGCGGGCGCTGACCTCGACCTCGGTGATGTCGGTCCAGCGCTGCCAGTACGTGGCGTGGAAGCGGCCGAAGTAGGTGTTGGTGGCCACCAGCGTGGCCGGCCCGAGCTCGACGGAGTGGCGGGTGCGCCGCGCGGCACCGCGCTCGACGGTGCTGTAGAGGTCCTCCGGGACCAGTGCCGACGGGCCGAAGAACAGACCGCGCTGGGCGAGCAGGCGCGCAGGCCCGCGCTGGTGCCGCGGATCGGCCGCCCGGTCGGCGAGGGTGTCCGTGTCGTCGGGTGTGCGCAGCATCGCTGGAGATGTCCTCACGGCTGGGGGGTGGGCCCTGGACGGGGCCCATTGTGCTGGTGACCGGTGCGTGGCCCGCAGGCCGGGTGGTCAACTGCGGCATCGGCGTCGCTACCCTCAACCACCATGACGGTGACCACCGCGGACGGCTCGGCACGCTCCGTGACCCGGCCCTCCGTGGCGGGTCTCGGCCTCCCGGTGGCCGCAGCGGTGGCGGCGACCGCGGTGTTCCTGCTCGTCCACGACGCGCTCATCGACGACGCGTACATCACGATGAGCTACGCGCGGAACGTCGGACTGCACCTGCACTGGGGGCTGATTCCCGACGAGGTGGCCAACAGCGCGACGTCGCCGCTGAACGTGCTGCTGCTCGGCGCGGCCACGGCGATCGTGCGCGACGGCGTGATCGCGGTCGGCGTGCTGTTCGTCGCCTCCATCGTGCTGGCGACGCGCTGGCTGCAGACGCTCGCCGTCGAGCTCGGGCTCTCCCGGTGGCTGCCGGTGATGGGCGTCGGGTTGTTGTTGGTCAACCCGCTGGTGCTCTCGACCGTCGGGCTGGAGCCGTACATGTGTGCCGCTCTGCTGGTCGGGCTGCTGCGCTACGGCGCGGCCGGGCGGCCGGCGGTGTTCGGTGTGGTCGCCGGGTTGACCGTGCTCGCCCGGCCGGACCTGGGCGTCGTCGTCGCGGTGGTGTCGCTGGTGCTGCCGGCGGTGCGCCGGCGGTTGCACCTCGCCATCGCGACCGCGCTCGCCGTCGTGCTGCCCTGGTGCGTGTTCAGCTGGTTCGTCCTCGGCTCGGCGGTCCCCGACACGCTGGTGATCAAGTCCGGGTCGGCGACGTGGGCCGGCTTCGGGTTCAGCAACGGCCCGTTCCTGTACCTGAACGCGATGCCGACGGCGGCGTTCGTGTCGTTCCTGCCCGTCGTCGTGGGGCTGTTGGTGCTGGTCGGGCTGCTCGTGGCGCGGCTGGCGCGGCGGTGGGCGCCGTGGCAGCAGGTGGCCGCCGCGATCGGGCTGGGCGCGGTCGCCCACTACGCGGCGTACAGCGTGCTGCACACCGCGCCGTACCACTGGTACTACGCGCCCATGATCATCGGCGGCACGCTGGTCGTCTCGCTGGCCGCCGCCCGGCTCCGTGACGGGTTCGCGCTCGCCGCCGGCGGGCTCGCGGCCGGGCTCGCGATCGCCGCGATCGCCGTCGACCTGGGCAACGGGCTGCCGTGGCAGCGCGCCATCATCCAGACGAACTGGGCGTCGGCCACGCAGTACCAGCAGCTCGGCACGGAGCTGGCCGTCGCGGCGCCGGGCGCGACCATCGAGAGCCCCGGCGAGATCGGCACCATCGCCTACTACTGCCAGTGCGCGGTCGTCGACCAGTTCTCCGACCGCGGCCGGGTGATCGGCGCGATCAACGACCGCGAGGCGAAGAGCGGGCGCATCGGCGCGTTCCTGCTGCGGCTCGACCACCGCAACCTCGACTGGACCGAGGCGCCCCGCCCGGTCAGCGCCCGGCTGGTCTACCAGCCCCACCAGGCCCCGGCCGGGCCGCTGCAGTGGCCGGCCGACCACTGGGCCGACGGCCCCGGGCGGATCGTGCTCGAACCCGTGGCGCGGTGAAGGGCATCGTCCTCGCGGGCGGCTCGGGTTCGCGGCTGCACCCGATCACCCGTGCGGTGTCGAAGCAGCTCCTACCCGTCTACGACAAGCCGATGGTCTACTACCCGCTGTCGGTGCTGATGCTGGCCGGCATCCGGGAGATCCTCGTCATCTCCACGCCGCACGACCTGCCCGCGTTCCGCCGCCTCCTCGATGACGGCGCCGAGCTCGGCCTGGAGATCACCTACGCCGAGCAGGCCGCGCCGAACGGGCTGGCCGAGGCCTTCGTGATCGGTGCCGACCACGTCGGCGACGCACCCGCCGCGCTGGTGCTGGGCGACAACATCTTCCACGGGCCCGGCTTCACCGGGATGCTGCGCGACGCCCGCGCCCAGGTCGCGGCGGGCGAGGTCGGCTGCGTCCTGTTCGGGTACGCGGTGCGCGACCCGCAGCGCTACGGCGTCGCCGAGACCGACGCC
Source organism: Pseudonocardia sp. CA-107938 (assembly GCF_050936315.1). Taxonomy (NCBI): domain Bacteria; kingdom Bacillati; phylum Actinomycetota; class Actinomycetes; order Pseudonocardiales; family Pseudonocardiaceae; genus Pseudonocardia; species Pseudonocardia sp. CA-107938. The sequence continues at coordinate 1,584,883 of NZ_JBNJNA010000001.1, forward strand.
GACGGGCGGCTCGTCTCCATCGAGGAGAAGCCGCAGGTGCCGCGCTCGGACCAGGCCGTCACCGGGCTCTACATGTACGACAACGAGGTCGTCGAGATCGCGCGCGGGTTGCGCCCGTCGGCGCGCGGCGAGCTGGAGATCACCGACGTCAACCGCGCGTACCTGGAACGCGGCGCGGCCACGCTGGTGCGGCTGGGCCGCGGGTTCGCCTGGCTCGACACGGGCACGCACGAGTCCCTCCTGGAGGCCGGGGAGTACGTGCGGGTGCTGGAGAACCGGCAGGGCATCCGCATCGCCTGCCTCGAGGAGATCGCGATGCGGATGGGCTTCATCGACGCCGCGGCCGCCCACGCGCTGGGCGAGCGGCAGGCGTCGTCCGGGTACGGGACGTACCTGATGGACGTGGCAGCGAGCTTCGCAGGGGGCTGACGTGCGGGTTCTGGTCACCGGTGGGGCCGGGTTCATCGGGTCGCACTTCGTGCGCACCCTGCTCGCGGGCGGGTACGCGGGGTTCGTCGGGGCCGAGGTGGTGGTGCTGGACCTGCTCACCTACGCCGGCACGATGACGAACCTGCCCGACTCGGGGTTCGAGTTCGTGCACGGCGACATCCGGGACCCCGCGGTGGTGGCCGCGACGATGGCCGGCGCCGACGTGGTGGTGCACTTCGCAGCCGAGTCGCACGTGGACCGCTCGATCAGCGGCGCCGCCGACTTCGTCTCGACCAACGTGGTGGGCACGCAGGTGCTGCTGCAGGCGGCGCTGGAGGCCCGGGTGGGCCGGTTCGTGCACGTCTCCACCGACGAGGTGTACGGCTCGATCGAGTCGGGGTCGTGGCCCGAGACCCACCCGCTGGAGCCGAACTCGCCGTACTCGGCGTCGAAGGCCGGCTCGGACCTGTTGGCGCGCTCGTACCACCGCACGTTCGGGCTGCCCGTGTGCATCACGCGCTGCTCCAACAACTACGGGCCGCACCAGTTCCCGGAGAAGGTCATCCCGCTGTTCGTCACCAACCTTCTCGACGGCAGGAAGGTGCCGCTCTACGGCGACGGGCTCAACGTGCGCGACTGGCTGCACGTCGACGACCACTGCCACGGCATCGCGCTCGTCGCGCAGAAGGGCCGTGACGGCGAGATCTACAACATCGGTGGCGGCACCGAGCTGACCAACGTCGACCTGACCCACCGCCTGCTCGCGGCGGTGGGTGCCGGCGAGGACATGATCGAGCGAGTGCCGGACCGACTGGGCCACGACCGCCGCTACAGCGTCGACTGGACGAAGATCGCCGACGAGCTGGGCTACGCCCCACGCACCTCGTTCGACGACGGCCTGGCCGCGACGGTCCGCTGGTACGCCGAGAACCGCGCGTGGTGGGAGCCGCTCAAGTCCCGCTGACCCGCGCGCTCCTGTCCTCTGCGGGAGCCAGCAGCGCCGGCGTCCGGCGGTCGACCAGGCACAGCAGGGCGGCCACGACCACGCCCAGGCCGAGGACGCCCAGCGAGTTGGTCAGCGCGCGGTCGAACCCGATGCGGTCGACGTCGAGGAACGGGTACGGGTACCAGTGCACGACCGCGCCGCGGACGAAGGTGTAGACCAGCCAGAGGATCGGCCAGACGAACGCCGCCACCGCGGTGCGCAGGGTGAACCTCCGGCGTGGGCCCAGTGCGACCCAGGCGAGCAGCGTCAGCCACGGGGAGACGTAGTGGAAGCCGATCGTCGCCACCAGGGCCCAGCCGGTCAGGTGCACCAGGGGAGCCAGCACGACCGCGAAGACGAGGCCCGTGATGACGATGGCCACCAGGGACGTCAGCCTGGCCGCGTGCCACCAGCGGCCGTCCCGGTCGGGGCGCAGCACCAGCAGGATCGCCACCACGCACACGACGATGTTGCTCTGGATCGTGAAGTAGCTGAACAGGCGCGCCAGCCGGGTGCCGATCGAGGCCACGGCGCCCGCTTCCCCGGAGTTCGCGTCGGCACCGCCGGTGAAGAGCAGCACCAGCTGGACGACCAGGCTGAACACGATGACGACGGCGATGACCGCCTGCACGGTGCGGATCGTCGGCCGCCGCAGCTCCCTCATGGACGGTGATTGTGCGGGCACACCCCGTGTCGACGCACCAGATGCACACGTCCGAGCGGGTCAGGCGGCGTGTGCGGTCAGGTAGCGGGCGAGCTGCTCGCGCCAGTCCGGGCAGCGGACGCCCGCCGCTTCCGCCTTCGTGAGGTCGAGGACGCTGTTGAGCGGCCGGCGCGCCGCGCCCGGCTTGTCGGCGAAGTACGCGGCCGTCGTCGTGTCCGTGACGGTCAGGTCGGGGCGCAGGTGCGCGTAGACCGCGCGGGCCACGTCCGCCCACGACGCGGGCTCGCCGCCGCCGGTGACGTGGAAGGTGCCGGTGGCGCCGGCCGCCAGGAGGTGCACGATCGCGGCGGCGACGTCGTCGGCGAACGTGGGGCGGCCGATCTGGTCGGCCACGACCGCGGGCGCGATGCCGCGCGCGGCGAGCCCGGCCATCGTGCGCACGAAGTTGTGCCCGTCGCCGATCACCCAGGTGGGGCGCACGATCAGGTGCCGGTCGTGCGTCGCCACCGCCAGGTCGCCGGCCGCCTTCGACGCGCCGTACGCCGACAGGGGCGCGACCGGTGCGTCCTCGCGGTACGGCGCGGTCGCGGCACCGTCGAACACGTACTCGGTGGACAGGTGCACCAGCAGGGCGCCGTGCCGGGCCGCGACGCGGGCGAGCGCGGCCGGGCCGGCCGCGTTGGCCCGCCAGGCGCCGGCCCGGCCGTCCGCGGTCTCGGCGGCGTCGACGGCGGTCCAGGCGGCGGCGTTGACGATCGTGTCGAACGCCGCCCAGTCGATGCGGGCCGCGTCGACGTCGGCGAGGTCGAGCTCGGCCCGCCCCGGGGTGACGGCGTCGGGGAGCCGCGCCGCGAGCGCCCGCCCCACCTGCCCGGTCGCGCCGAGCAGCAGCGTCGTCACAGGTCGGCCAGCCGCGGGTGTGCGATGTCCTTCGCCGAGCGGATCGCCGCGTCCGCCCCGATCGGCCAGTCGATCCCCAGATCCGGGTCGAAGGCCTGGATCAGGGTGTACTGCGCGTCCGGGGACCAGTAGCCGTTCACCGAGTAGCTGTAGACCACGTCCGGGGTGAGCGTCTGGTACGCGTTCCCGCACCCGCGCGGGACGAACAGCGCGGTGCCCGGACCCAGCTCGCGCGTCACGACCGTGCCGAACCCCGGACCCTCGCGCAGGTCGACGATCGCGCTGAACGCCCGCCCGTGCACCACCGTCACGTACTTGTCCCACGGCTCCGCGTGGATGCCGCGGGTGACGCCCACCTCGCGGTTGAACGACACGTTCTGCTGCACGACCTCGAAGGCGGGGAAGCCCACGTCGTCCAGCTTGGCCCGCTGGAAGGTCTCGGTGAACCAGCCGCGGTCGTCGCCGTGGACGGTCAGCTCGATCTCCAGCAGCCCGGCGATCGGCGTCTCCGCGACGTGGAAGCTGTCACCCATGTCGGAAAACCTCTCACAGTGAGCCACAAGGAGTGCGCACTGGCCAGGTGGGTACGCTCACGCCGTGACGGACCCGGAACCGGACGCGCAGCCGGCCACCGCGTCGGCGGCCTACACCGCGCGGCTCACCGGTCGCTCCCGCGCCGGCTGGAAGCAGCGGCTCGACGTGCAGGCCCCGTACCGGCGCAACCTGCAGCGGCTGCTCGGCGGGCGCCGCACCCTCGACGTCGGGTGCGGCATCGGGCGCAACCTGGTCAACCTCCCGGCGGGCAGCGTCGGCGTCGACCACAACCCGCACTCCGTCGCCGAGTGCCGCGCCGCCGGCCTGACCGCGTACACGGTCGACGAGTTCCTCGGCGAGCCGCCCGCCGCGCCGCTGTTCGACGGGATGCTCGCCGCGCACCTCGTGGAGCACCTGCCGGCCGGTGAGGCGGGCACCGTGCTCAAGCCGTACCTGCCGTACCTGGCGTCCGGGGCCGTCGTGGTGCTGATCTGCCCGCAGGAGCGCGGGTTCGCGTCCGACCCGACGCACACCGTCTTCACCGACCAGCCGATGCTGGCATCGCTCGCCGCCGAGCTGGGTCTGGTCGTCGAGCGCCAGTACTCGTTCCCGCTGCCCCGGTTCACCGGGCGCGTGTTCACCTACAACGAGTTCGTCACCGTCGCGAGGAATCCGTGACCACAGGGGAACTGCCGGCAGTGGCGCCGGCCCCGCAGCCCGCGCAGTCGCGCCGGGTCGCCCTGCCCGGCACCGGTGAGCTGCTCATCGTGATGCCGGCGCTGAACGAGCAGGACAGCGTCGCCCGCGTCGTCCGCGAGGTCCTCGCCGCGCAGCCCGCGGCCGACGTGCTCGTCGTCGACGACGGATCCACCGACGCCACCGCAGCCCGGGCCACGACCGCGGGTGCGCTCGTGATGCGCCTGCCGTTCAACCTCGGCGTCGGCGGCGCGATGCGCGCGGCCTACCGCTGGGCCCGCGACCGCGGCTACACGCAGGTCGTGCAGGTCGACGCCGACGGGCAGCACGACGCCGCCGAGATCGCCACCCTGCTCGAGGTGCAGGCCACCGACCCGACCGTCGACATCGTGATCGGCTCGCGGTTCGCCGGGAAGGGCGACTACGCCGTCCGCGGGCCGCGTCGGTGGGCGATGCGGATGCTGTCGGTGGGGATGTCGATGATCGTCGGCACCGCCGTCAAGGACCCCACGTCGGGCTTCCGGCTGGTCAACCGGCGCGCGCTCGGCCTGTTCGCCGAGCACTACCCCGAGGAGTACCTCGGCGACACCGTCGAGGCGCTCGTGATGGCCCACCGCGCCGGACTCACCATGCGGCAGGTGCCCGTCGTCATGCGCCTGCGCGAGACGGGCACGGCCAGCACCAACCCGTTCCGCTCCGCCGTGTACCTGCTGCGCGTCGTCGTCGCGATCGGGCTGGCGATGGTCCGCCGCCGCCCCCAGGACGGCCGGGACAGCTGATGCCCACCACCCGCCTCACGATCGTCTCCGTCGTCGTCGCCGTCGCCGCACTGGTGCTCGTGTTCGAGCTGCTGCGGCGACGCCGGCTGCGCGAGAAGTACGCCGTGATCTGGGTGCTCATCTCGATCGCCACGCTCGTGCTCGCGGTGTTCCCCACCCTGCTCAAGAGCTTCGCCGAGCTCGTCGGCATCCAGACCCCGTCGAACCTGCTGTTCTTCGGCTCGGTCGTGGTGCTGTTCGCGGTCTCGCTGCAGCTCTCCCGCGAGGTCGGGCTGCTGGAGGACCAGTCGCGGCGGCTCGCCGAGGAGGTCGGCGCCCTGCACCTGCGGCTCGACGAGCTGGAGAAGCGGCAGGACACCGAGCCGGACGAGCCCGGGTTGACCGTGCCGGGCGAATGACGGCTCAGCCGACCAGCACCACGTCCACGTCCAGCGCCCGATAGGTGCCCAGCGCGCGGCGGTCACGTGTGACGAGAGGCAGCGCGTGCTCCACGGCGGTTGCTCCGACCAGCGCGTCGTACACCGATCCGCCGGCGATGCCGGACTTCGCGAGCCGTGCGAGCACGTCGGCAGCGTGCTCGGGCGACAGGAACCGCGTGTACGGGAAGTTGGCCGCCATCAGCCGGGTGACCGCTGCCGGGGTCTGCCGCGCAGGTGGCGGCAGTCTGGTCAGCACCGAATAGGTCTCGAAGGCCGCGTGGCCGGCCAGCCCGATGCGGCGGCCCTCGGCAACAACTCGTGCGGCTCGCCGACCTTCGTGGTCCGCCACGGACAGGGCGACCGCGACGCTCGTGTCAACCAGAAGTTCGGGGCCGAGGTCAGCGCTGGTCGGCATCGCGCAACTCCCGGACGTCGTCGTCGGTGAGTGGCCGACCAGTCGCTGGGACGATCAGCCAACCGTCCTCCTCGACGAGCGCGTCCTGGGCGATCGGCCGCACCCGGAGGTCCGCGCCGTCCGCCTCGACCTCGACCTCGCCCTGCGTCAAACCGAGCCGGGTGCGCAACTGCTTCGGGATGACCAATCGTCCGGCACTGTCGATGGTTGCCCGCATGCCATCACGATACCCGAGGTGTGGGCGCCCAAGTGGCTAAAGCATCCGCCGCGCCACCGCCCAGTACCCGCGGAACACCACGTTCGCGACGCGGGTGAGGGGGGCGGGGCCGATGGCCTGCGGGTCGAGGTTCGGCGTGAGGCGGGTCATCCACTCGCGGTCGGGCACCGAGCGTTCGCCCTGAACGAGCCGCCGCCGCGCGGCGATGTGCGTGCGGTTCCGCCACAGCCACACCCAGCCGCGCACCTTGCCGCCGCCCCATCCGGCGGCGACCGCGTAGACCGTCAGCATCGCCTCGATCGCCAGCAGCAGCGGGGCGAGCAGGGCCAGCGCCCTCGCCGGCCACACCGTGGCCAGCAGCATCAGCCGGTTGCGCTCCAGCAGGTACATCTTGTTGGTGTTGCGCGAGAACTCGTAGTGGTGCCGGGCCACCGCCGTCGGCACGCAGCGCGCGGCCAGCCCGGTGCGCCAGCAGCGCAGGCTCAGCTCGGTGTCCTCGAGGTAGGCGAAGTACTCCTCGTCGAACCCGTCGAGCGCCTTCCACGTCGACGCGGCGAGCAGCACGCAGGCGCCGCTCGCGCCCGTCACGTCGAACGGTTCGGTGCGGGTCTCCGGCAGGTTCATCTCCCCGGCCCACGACAGGCCGACGAGGTGCACCGGGTTGCCAGCGCTGTTGATCAGCGCGGGCTGGTCGGCCAGGCGCACGCTCGCCATCACCGGGCCCACGCCCGGACGGGCGGCCTCGGCGGCGAGCAGGGCCAGCGCGTCCGGTTCGAGCACGCAGTCGGAGTTCACCAGCGCCACGAACTCGGTGTCGAGCTGCGCGACGCCGAGGTTGCAGCCACCCGCGAAGCCGGTGTTGCGACCGGGGCGCAGCACCGCCGTGCGCGGGTCGTCGCCGACCGCGTCGATCGCGCGCTGCAGGTCGGCCGGCGTGCACGCGTTGTCGACGAGCACCAGCCGGACGTCGACGTCGCGGGAGGCGAGCACCGACGTCACGCAGTCGGCGAGGTAGGGCTCGTCGGCGTAGGCGAGCACCACCACGCCGACGCTCGGGCCGGTCATGTCGTCTCCCGGGGTCGGCGTACGAGGGCAATGACTACCACCACCGCGACGGCACCGAGGAGCTGCCCCAGTGTGCCTGCGGTCAACACCGGGGGCACGGCCAGCGCCAGTGCGACGAGGACGGCCAGCCCGACCGTCCAGGCCACGGCGACCGCGGCCGGCCGGCGCTGCGCCACCAGCTGGGTCTGCCCGATCTGGGCGAACGCCCCGATGGCGGTCGACGCGGCGAGCAGCGCCATGATCCACGCCGGTGGCGTGACGGTCGCGGCGAACACCAGGTGCGCCACGAACGGCACCACGAAGATCGCGAGCAGGACCCAGAGCGCCCCGCCCGCGACGATGGCGACGCCCAGCAGGCGAACGGTGCGCCGCAGCGCCCGGTCGTCACCGGTGCTGGTCATCTCCGTGAACGCCGGCAGCAGGAACGCCTGCACCGACGGGAACAGCAGCACGGGGGCACGCAGGATGACGGCCGCGGTGACGAAGCCTGCGGCCGTCGCGGGATCGTCCACCAGCCGCGACGTGACGACGACCGGCGCGATGTTCCACACGCCCTGACCGGCCAGCAACAGCACGGCCGACCAGGCGACGGCCGGCAGCGTCGAACCCGCGTCGCCAGGGGGGCCCGGCGGGCCCGGCCGGGTCGCCGGACGCGCCAGCAGCACCGCGGCCAGGAGGGGGCTGAGCGCGAGCACCGCCACCCACGCGGTCGTCGACGTGACGCCGGCCAGTGCGAGCACCACCGCCCCCGCCACGCCTGCGGCGGCCTCCGCCCAGAACGTGCCCGCGTAGAGCCCGTAGCGGCGGTGCCCCGCGAGCGGGCCGCGCAGCAGGTACGACGCCGCCATCGCGACCGCGCCGAGCGCGAGCAGGCCGAGCGCGGCGGGCAGCGAGCCGAGCTCGGACCCGAACACCGGCCCCGTCAGCGGTGCCGCGAGCACGATCAGCACGGCGACCCCGACGAGCAGCAACCCGGTCTGGCGCAGCGCTGCGCGCCGCACGGCGACGTCGTCGACGCCGGTGGCGCGGGCGTGTGCCACCGAGCGGGTCGTCTCCAGCTCGACGGCCGCGAACACGCCTCGGCCCACGGTGTTGATCAACAGGTAGTACGAGGTGAGGACGGCGAACCCGGCTGCCCCGACGTGCCGGGCAGCGAGCGCGAGCAGCAGGTAGTTGGCGCCGGCGACGGCGAACTGGCTGCTCGCGACGGACGCGGCGGAGCCACCTTTACGCAGCAGACCCGCCCGGTTCGGCACGGACGAAGGGTAGGCCGTCGTCGGTCCCGTGGCCGCGCAGGCCCGGGCGCCCGCTGAGACGCGCAACTCGCCGTCACGATTTCCGCGGTCAGCGGTGTGTTCGGGCACCGGTTGGTGAGTGGCCGCGGTCATTCCGGCGGGCGAGGCTGCTCGAATCACTATCCGCGCCGGAACACCATTTCGCACACCGTTCACGGGGTTCGCCGTCCGATCGGACGGCCGGCGCGCGCTCCGCGACCGGCCCGGAGCGGCTTCACCAAGAAGACATCTGGATGGCGATCAACCGCCATCTCGCGGGCGCCCGGCGTACGCGGGACGCCGGCAGTCTTCCGGGTGCCCGCACCGGGCCCGTTGGTTGCTGACGACTCGCGACCCGACGGGGAAGGTGCGGCACCGGGCCACTGCCCGGCGGGTCGCTCGCCTCAGGCGCGACGTGCACCGGTGGTCCGTGCGTGGGCGTTTCGCGGACCGGTCCCTGGTCGCGCGCCCGTACGTCGTCCGTTCTCTCCTCCGCGTGTGCGCGGCGAATCTCCGGAGCTTCCGTCATGGGTCGGGTGTCATCACGTGTGGGTGGGGTCGTCGACCCTGCCGTGCGCGTGGGCGTCGACGCCGTGGTGCTGCGGCTCTCGGTGATGGACCACGTGCTGATGATCATGCGGTGGGTGCTCGGGTTGGCCGGTGCCGTGGTGGTGCTGTGGATCGGGGCGGCGTTCCTCGCGACGCCCGCGTCCGCGGCGACGGTCGCGCCGATGACCGTCCAGTCGAGCCCGCTGAAGGGAGGCGACAGCAGCAAGGGCGGTGGTGGCGGCGATGACTCCGGCGGTGACGGTGATTCCGGCGAGAAGTCCGACGATGACTCGGGGAAGCACGACGAGAAGTCGGACGGCTCCGACGGTGAGAAGCACGAGAAGGACTCCGACGGAGAGCACGACCGATCGGACGAGAAGTCCGACGACGGCGAGAACGATTCCGAGAAGCACTCCGACAGTGATCGGCAGAAGTCTTCCGACTCCACCGATTCGGGTGATCGCGAGGAATCGCGGACCCGGTCGGCGGACAGCGAGGAGCGCTCGCCGGAACGCGACGGCGGTGACCGCGGGTCGAAGAAGGACGACGAACCGCAGGAGAGCGGATCGGAACTCCACTCGGCCAAGGGCAAGGCAGCGTCGAAGGGGGATCGCGACGACGCCGATGCCTCCGACGAGCCGCGCGCGGACGACCGGAACGGCCCGGCCGAGCGAGCCGTCGACGAGGTTCGCGAGAAGGTCGAGGAGAAGACGCGGCCGGAGAAGCGCTCGGCGGATGACCGCACCGCGGACGGCGACGGTGCGGGCGACGACGCGGAGGCGGGGGAGCGCGATGCCCGTGGCGCGGCGCAGGATCGGGCGCCTAGCCGGGCGGAGGAGCAGAGTGCCCGCGCCGACCGTGACGACAGCGAGGGTGACGTCGACACCGAGGTGCGCCGGTGGGCGACGGACGTCGTCGATGCGGTTGCGCGGGGTCGCGACGGCGCGGCCGAGCACGCGGACCGGCACGAGGACGAGCACCGGCCGGCGGGGCGGAGCGGCGATGTCGTGCGGCAGACCGCTGGCGAGGACGGCCGGGGTGACGGCGGCGCTGAGGACATGGACCGGCGCAGCGATGTGCGCCGGCTGGTGGAGCGGGTCGGCGAGGTCGTGCAGCGGGTCGCGGACGGCGAGGACGAGCACCAGGCCGGCGAGGCGGTCGATGCGCTGGTGCGCGATGCCGGTCGGGTCGCGGGCGCGTCGGCGGACGATGTGCACCGGATCCAGGGTGCGGTCCGCGAAGCCGTGGCCGACCACCTGGCCGGCACCGCGGCCGAGCGTCAGCAGCACTGCGCCGAGGACGGCTGCTCGACGCCGAGCGCGGACGAGGTGTCGACCCTGTCGTCCCGGGAGTCCTCCACCACCAGGATGCGGGCACCTCCGCACGAGCACCGGGACGACGACGAGCACCGGGACGACGAGCACCGGGACGACGAGCACTGGGGCGACGACTCGGCGGAGCAGACCGAGAAGGTGCTCGACGGCCGGATCAAGGTCGACAGGAGCGCGCGGGACCTTGAGCAGGCCGGGAAGGACGTCGCCGCGGGAAGGAAGACGAAGGCCGACTACGCCGAGCAGGCCGCGGCGCACGAGGAGCTGGAGAAGCAGTACGAGGCGGATCGGGCAGAGCTGTCCGATGATCGCGCGGAGCTGGTCGACGAGGTCGTCGACGGGCACGAGGAGCTCGACGCGAGCGAGAAGCGGCTGGCCGCGGAGGAGCAGCAGGTCGCAGCAGGGAAGGTGTCCGCTGCTGCGCACGACGAGAACGTCCAGGCGCACGAGGAGCAGCGCGCGAAGGTCTTCGGCGCGACCGACGAGTTGATGGCCGCGACGGGTCGACACGTCTCGACGGTGTCGACGGACGATCTGGACGGCCCGGGTGCGGCCGCAGGGTGTGGCTCGGACGGGGCGTTCACCGCCTGCGGGTCGGCGACGCGTTCGGCTGACGGCGAGCAGGACACCGAGCGCAGGGTCTGCCTGGCGGGCATCTCGTCCGGGTGTGGTGCGTCCTCGACGTCCGGCGACTCCCGGGCCGCGGCGTCGTGCGATGCCACCGGCTGCGGGAGCAGTGCGTCCACGCGCGGGGCCGACGGCGCGGTGAGCAAGGCGTCCGCCCGGTGCGACGGTTCCGGCTGTGATCAGTCCAGCCGGGCGGATCGCCGCGGAGCGTCGGCGGAGTGTGCGTCCGGCGGTGGCGGATGTCGTACGGACTCGACCGTGCCCAGAGAGGACCGTGCCGGTAGCAGCCTGGCCAGTTGTGCTGGCCCGGACGGCTGCGGCGTCCGCAGCCGGGTCGACCTCGGCGACGACGACGTCGTCGCCACCGCCGCCGTGGACTGCACCGCGAACTGCACCGGTTCGGCGAACGGCAGCACGGACGCAGGTCAGAAGGCCACCGACGGCAAGGCGGACTGCACGGTCGCGGGCGGTCGCTGCGAGACGAGCAGCCGCTCCGACGCCAACGGCTGGGACCGCGGCAGCGCGGGCAGCAGCCACGCGGCGGTGGACGTGGACTGCGGCGCCGGTTGCACCGGCTCCGGCACCACGGCCACGGCGGGCAACGCACGCGGGGTCGCAGCGGGCGCGGAGCGCACGGGCTCCGGCACGGCGTCGTGCGCGGCGACGGGCAGCCACTGCCAGGCCCACGCCGGCACCGAGGTGCGCAGCGCGATCGACGTGCGGGGCACCGTTCTCACCGACGGCGACGCGCGAGTCTCCAGCGAAGCCGGCGCGGACGCCGACTGCGGCACCGCGGCCTGCAGCGGGAAGGCGTCCAGCGCCACCACCGGCGCCCGGGCCGCTGAGCTCGCGACCTCCCCGGCGCGCACGACCACCGCCTCCGCCACGTGCGAGGCGACTGCGGGTGGTTGCGGCGTGGGGTCGGACTCGCAGGTCACCGACGACGCCCGACGGGTGTCCGCGTCCAGCGACGCCGGCAGCTGGACCGGCTGCGCGGCCGCCACCTGCGCGGCGTCCGGTACGAGCGGCACCACCGGCGGCGCCTCGGGTGACGTGCCGGGGGTGCGCGACAGCAGCGGCTCCTCCACGTGCTCCGCGCGCGGCGCCGGGGGCAGCTGCCGCACGACCGCCGACACCGCCGTGGCCGATCGCGGCAGGACCGGCCCAGTGAGCGTCTCGCACGCCGGCGGCACCGTGGACTGCGCCGGTGCGGCCACCGAGTGCGGCGCCACGGCGACGTCGTCGACGAGCGCCCGGGACACCGCGGTGTCCGCCGAGGCGCGCGGCACCGCGGCCACGACGGAGTGCACGGTCACCGGCGGTGGCTGCGCAGGCGACACCGCGTCGGCCGCATCGAGCGCGCCGGACTTCGTCGACGCGGTCACCGGCCGGCCGGCGACCGGGCCGTCGTCGACCTCGACGTCGCACGCGGCACTGGCCTGCGAGCAGGGCAGCACGTGCTCGGGATCGGTGCGCACCACGACCAGCGCCTGGGACGGCGCGGTGGACGGTGGCCGGCCGCGCACCTCGGAGGGCACCGCGTCCTGCACGGGCGGCACCGGCGGCTGCCAGGTGCAGTCGGTGTCGACGGCCTCGACCGGGCCGGGTGCGGCGCAGGCGCTGTCCGGGCAGGAGGCGGTCAACGCGGCGCGGATGACCGGTGGCCCGTCGGCCGCGTCCGCGGCCGGCGCAGCGCTGCTGTGCGAGGGGCAGCAGCGGTGCACCGGCACGGTCACCAGCGCCGCCGGCGCGACCGACCCGGCGGTGTCGGCGGAGCTGCGGGGCTCGCGGTCCGAGGGCTCGTGCGAGGGCGTGGCGGGCGGGGTGTGCCAGGCGGTCACCAACTCCGGCGCGTCGAGCGAGCCGAACGCGAACATCATCCGTCCGCTCGTGCAGGCCCGCTCGACCGACAACGCGACCGTCAGCACCCGGACCACTGGCGACGCCCCGGCCGACAGCCAGCACGAGGACCTGCCGGCGGCACCGGGGTCGTCCGCGAACTCCGGCGGGCCGACGGTGCCGGGCGCGTCGAGCTGGTCGATGGCCTCGGCCACGATGGACTGCGCCGGCGACGCGGTGTGCACGGGCACTGCGCGCACCTCGGCCTCCGGCGATGCCGGGATCACGTCGCTGAACGGCGCCGGCGGGGTCCGCGGTCCCCCGGCGGCGGGCACCTCCACCACCTCCGGCAGCTGCCGCACGTCGCAGAGCGGCTGCCACGTCCAGACCGATTCCGCCGCCGGCTCAGGCCAGGTCGTCGCCGACATGGTGGCGGAACAGCAGAACGACCAGGCCGAGCAGGCCGAGCAGCAGGCGAAGAAGGCCGAGCAGCTCGCCGCGGAGGCCGCCAGGATCGCCGCCCGACCGGGCGCGACCGCAGCCCAGAAGCAGACCGCCGCCGACGCCGCCGCCGCGGCGAAGGACGCGCGCACGACGGCCACCGAGGCCGCTGCGCTGGCCGCGAAGCCGGTCACCGACGCGCCGGACAGCCTGACGCAGTCGTCCGCGACCGCGCGCTGCACCGGCACCAGGTGCACCGCAGCCACCACCGGTGGCACCGCCGGCGGGTCGACCGCGACCGCCACCTGCACCGCAGCGACGTCCGGCTGCGGCGTCGGGAGCGAGGCCACCACCACGACCGGCAGCGGTCGGGCCACCGCTGAGGTCGAGTGCCCCGAGATCGGGTGCACCGGCTCCGTCACAGGCAGCGCATCGGCGACGGCCGGCGGCGCGGTCAGCACCGCGACCGGGGACGCGCGCTGCGACGGCACCACGGTCTGCCAGGCGCAGATCAGCGTCGGGACCACTGTCGCCACATCGGCCCCGGGAGCCGCGCCCGACGAGCGGTTCGCGACGACGAGCGCGTCGGTGTCGGTCGCCTGCGACAACGGCACCGCGAGCGGCTGCGCCACCCACGCCGCGTCGACGTCGAACGCCGTGGGCGCGGACCAGGTCCGGGCAACGGGTACGGCGACCTGCGCCGCGACCGGCAGGTGCAGCGCCGCCACCGGTGCCTCGGCCGCGCAGGGCTTCGCCGAGGTCAGCGCGAGCTGCGCCGGCACCGCCTGCACGACGCACACCGAGGGCAACGCGACGGCCGCGTCGCCGCACGGGACGAACACCGCGACGGCCCGCTCCGACTGCACGGCCGGGACCGGAGGCGAGTGCGCCGGGTCGAGCCGGGTCGCCGCGAGCGCGGAGTACGCGCTCGCCGGCGCCGCCTGCGCGACCACCGGGGGCACCTGCGCGTTCGAGTTCCGGGCGGAGAGCCGGGCGAACGGTCCCGGCGTCCACGCCGAGGGCGTCGCCGGTGGCACCGGCACCACGGGCTCCGGCGAGGCGCTGACCAGCGCGCTGGTCGACCCGGCGAACGGGGTGGCGCAGGCGTCCGCGTCGTGCACGGGCACGGGTGTCGCCTGCGCGTTCTCCTACCGTGCGGAGAGCCACGCGAGGGCCCGGGGTGCGAAGGCCGACGCGGTCGGGTTCGGCCTGGGCGGCATCGGCGGCGGCTACGTCGCGACGAGCGCGTCGGCCGAGAGCAGGAACGGGTTCGCGCAGGCGTCGGCGTCCTGCCAGGGCAGCGCGGGCACCGACTGCAGCCACCACTGGAGCGTCAGCGTCTCGGCGTACGCGTCGTCGCCGACCGGGTCGTGGGCCTCCGCCCGGGCGAGCGACTCCGGCGGCGGCGCGATGGGCGCGAGCGGCGGCTGGGTGTTCGCGAGCGCGACCGTCGACCGGTACGGGAACCCGAGCACCAGCGTGGCCTGCTCGAACGAGGCGCACTGCAGCAAGCACTACGCGGCGCACATCGAGTTCGCCATCAGCTGGACCCAGCAGCAGACGTGGGACGACCCGGGCGGCATCTGGAACGCCCGCCGGTTCGGCGACTGCTCCGGCTCCAGCGGCAACGGCTGCGGCCTCTACCGCAACGGCAACGACGTCGGCTGCACGGGCGACTGCTCGAACTTCCGGCAGTCGATGTCGACGCCGGTGTTCACGCAGCTCGTCCCGTCCGGCAAGGAGGTGTGGGCGGCGCAGCAGCGGGCCAGGGCCCCGACCGCTGCCGACGTCGCGGCGATGGGTCCCGAGGAGACGGGGTCGTTCTCCGGCATCGACGAGCACGGCAACCGCGTCATGATCGTCAAGGATCGCGGGCAGGCGGCCCGGACCTGCGACGCGGCCTGCATCGATGCGCTGCCGGCCGGCTCCGACGGGCGCCGGACGTTCGGTGACCAGGGCGGCGCGCAGGCCACGTGGACGCCGAACGCGGGCGACCCGCGCAGCACCTACGGCGCGTCGGTCACGGTGGGTCCGTCGGACACGCGCCGCCACGAGGTCACCGGCGAGCGGTCGGCGCGGGTCAGCGAGGACGCCGCGGGCAACGTCCAGGTGTGGACGGGCGGCCGGGGACGGGTCACCGACGGGCGCACCGGCGCGAACGTCGAGGTCACCCCGACCAACCCGCAGGGCGTGACCACGCTGCGGATCGTCGACCGGCCGCGGGCGCCGTTCGACGGCGAGGTGTTCGGCGGCGTCGCCTACCACGGCCCGAAGGTCGATCTGCCGCCCGCCGTCACGAACGCCCCCGGGTTCGACCAGCTGACGTCGAACGCGGCGTGGGTCAAGCTCGGCGCCACGACCGCGGGCCAGGCCACGTTCCAGGTCGCCGGGACGGGCCGGAGCACGTTCACCTCCGCCGAGGGCGTCGTGGTCCACGCCAACGGCGACGGCGCCAACTTCGAGGACGGGCCGGGCAACAACGTCTCCCTGATCACCCCCGGCTACGGCCCGGACGGCCGGGTGCTCGCGCCCGGTGTCTACGCGGTGACGGGCCAGACCGGGGACATCACGTTCCCGAACGGCCGCGCGATCACCAACCACAACGACCGGCTCTTCACCCACGACGGCTCGCTGGAGTCCTTCCGGGTCTCCGCCGTCACGGAGCTGGAGCCGGGTCGGGGCGGCAGCTTCGGCTGCGTCGGGTTCTGCACAGAGACCGTGCCCGGCAACCGGGACGTCTCGCTGCAGAACTGCAAGGACATCTGCTCGGTGCAGCACCCGGGCGAGGTGGTGGACCCGACCCAGCGCGCGTGCACCGCGATGTGCGAGATGCGCGACGAGTTCGGCGGTGACTGGACCAGCAAGAACCCGGCCGGCTACTTCCAGGTCACCATGCTCGGCGACGGCAACGTCACCAGCTTCACGCCGCAGGGCGACGCGGCCTACTGCGGTGGCGTCGGCTGCCACTACACCCAGGGCTACCGCGACCAGAACGGCAACTACGGGTTCATGACCTGCCACCTCGGTGGCAGCGGCGGTGCGTGCCTCGGCGAGACCATGGGCTCGAACGGGCAGGTCACGAAGCTCGAGTGCCGCGGCATGGCCGACTGCAACCCGGTCGTGCTGCTGTACCCGAACCGGACCGACCCGGAGAAGTACGGCCTGAACGAGGGCTGGTCGTGCGGCTCGGGCGTCGGGGTCTCCGGGTGCGTGTCCAACCGCGACGACCTGCGCACGGAGGGGCGCGGCGAGGTCACCCCCGGCTGGATGTCGCTGATCGACCCGGACTACCGGCGCGAGTACCGCGGCACCGAGGCCGACCGCATGCTCGCCCGGATCCTCGCCCCGCTGGGCTACAAGGAGGGCGACCCGCTGCCGCCGCTGGACGCGGCCGCCTACGCGAACCTGACCCCGGACCAGCGGCGGCTCTACGACGCGGCGCTGCGGCCCCTGTCGGACACCGAGAAGGACTTCGCGTCCGCCCGCGCCGTCAACGCCGACGCGGACGACCGCTACGACACGCAGACCTACCTCCGCACGCTGCCGCAGGTCGAGGCCGCCACCGCCCGGGTCGACCAGGCGCTGCGGAACGGGACCTTCTCACCGAGCAGGTACGCCGACGACCTGGAGCTGATCCAGGACGCGAACGCCCGCGCCGAGCGGATGTCGCTCAACCGCGGGATCGCCGGCGCGTTGGCGACGATGCAGTACCAGCGCCCGTTCGTCGACGAGCGCGCCAGGAGCGCGGCGGAGTCGCCGACCCTGCCGGGCGACCTGCAGGTGCGCTCCCTCGTCGAGGGCAACGTCGAGCTGCAGCGGGCGCTCGGCGTCAACCGCAAGGGCCAGCCGCTCGACGCGCAGGGCAACGTGATCGTCTCCAGCCCGCAGGAGAAGGCGCAGGCCATCGCCGACCACGTGCCGTACGTCGAGCTCACCCCGACCCAGAAGGCGCAGAGCGACGCGAGCCGCGTCGCCGGCTACAGCCTGATCGGCCACCAGGAGGACGTGCGGCGGCGGTCGCTCGCCCTGGAGATGCAGGTCGACTGGCTGCTCGGCCACGGCGCGACGCAGTCCGACGTCGCCCGGGTGGAGGCGCTCGAGAACGGGATCAACGCGGACAGCGCGGCGATCGGGCGGGTCAAGCTCGATCTCGGCACGTTCGTGAAGAACGCGAACCTGCCTGGCGTGGCGCCGGACACGGCCCGGCTGCGCGCGTTCGACATCGCGATCGCGAAGAACGCGGGCGAGCCGGTCATGGCTGCGGACCTGGAGCGGCTGAACGGCTTCCAGACCACCCTCGACGGCATCGTCGGCCGCCTGTCGAACTCGAACGATCCGCAGGAGAAGGCGCTCGCGGAGGTGTTCGGGCGGCTCGCCGTGGTGAACGGCCTGTCGTACGACACGGTCGCCCAGGACTTCGGCTTCCGCAGTGCCGACGGCCTGCTGGTGTGGCGGGAGAACCCCGACAGGGACTCTCGGCACCTGCTCTCCATGCCGTCCAGCGGCCGGCCCGACATGGTGTACGTCTTCAACTCCGCGATCAACTCGCCCGGCTACTACTCCTACGCCGACGACAAGGTCCGCGACTTCTACCAGCACCGGGACCGGAACGAGATCGCGAACTGGGCGTCCGCGTTCACGGCGGCGGAGCAGGAGGCGCAGCTCTCCATGATCCGGGCGGTGGACCCGGAGACGATGGAGGAGATGCTCACCCAGCTCAACGGGGGTGACCGGGAGAAGGCCCAGAAGGCGCTCGACGCGATCCGCAGCATCGGCGGGGAGAACGCCGGCGCGGCCGACGCCGGCAAGGCCGGCGAGGTCGGGATCGTCCAGCTCTACATCAACGACCCGAACAAGCCCGGCGACGGCTACCCCGTGGAGACGGTCCTGTTCCGCGTACGGGGTGCGGACGGGCAGACCAAGCTCGTCGACGCCGAGGGCGGGATCTTCGACAACTGGCACGACTACCAGCAGTACAACTCGCTCGCCGAGGACCACAGGGTCCTGATCGCCGCCGACCTCGACGCCCCGATCGGGGAGTCCGGCCGGCTGCAGGACGTCGCCGGGCACGACGAACCGACGTGGAAGACCGTCGGCAAGTGGGTCGGCCGCGGGGCCATGGTCGTCGGCGGGGTCGCGCTGATCGTGTCCGGCGTCGGTGCGCCGCTCGGCGCTGCCTCCCTCGCGGCGGCGGCCTCGACGATCGCGACGGTCTCCTTCGTCACGAGCGCGGTCGCGATGGGCGCCACGGCCGGTGGTGAGCTGATCGCCCGCGGCCAGCACAACCAGTCCACGAGCTGGTCGGATCCGACCGCCAGGTCCCTGTGGATCACGGCCGGGGCGTCGCTGATCGTCGTCGGCGGCGGGCTCGTGGCCAAGATCGGCGCGCTCAAGGCCGTCGGCGCGCTGCAGGCGACCGGCAGGGCCGCCGGCGCGGTCGGCGGCGTGGTCATGGGCGGGCAGATGGCCTACTCCACCTACACCGCGATCCGCGACTGGGACACCCTCACTCCCGCCCAGCGCACGGAGTTCTGGATCGACACCGGCATCGGGGCGCTCGGGCTGCTCGGTGGCGGCGTCAAGCTCGCCGGCAGCAAGATCGCGACGTTCCGGCAGGGGGCGTTGCAAGGGGACGTCCCGGGCATCAACCAGCGGATCACCGACCTGACCGCCCTCCGCGGCGGGATCCGACCGTCGGTCGGTGAGCTGGCGACCGAGCTCGGCATCAGCAAGGGCACGGTCCGCTTCGCGCTGCAGGAAGCGCAGCTGGGGCCGTTGCTGAGCCGGATCGGTGACCTGACGGTGCGCGCGGGCGGGCGCCCCACGGTCACCGAGGTCGTGCGGGAGACCGGCGTCACCCGGGCCGAGGCCCGGGCCGCCCTGCGCGTGGTCGAGGCGGCCCGCACGCCCGAGGCCGTCATGGCCGAGAAGGCGATGGGCCGCCGGGGCGAGGTCACCGTCGAGGAGTTCCGGCGCGGGCTCGGGCTGTTCACCTCCACGAAGACGAAGGCGGAGATCGTCGACCTGATCAAGGACGGCGAGCTGCCCGGGTTCACGTTCCGCGACGGCACGATCGCCTACGCGCCGACGCGGGTGGCGCCCACGCCCGCCGCGCCGGTGCGGCCCGCGCCGACCCCGACGCCGGCCGCGCAACCCCAGGGATACGTCCTGCACGAGCCCGTCGCCGGTCCGGTGCCGAACGGGTCGCGGGTCGCCGCCGCGATGGGCGGCCGGAACGTGATCACGGTGGAGGAGTTCCTGGCCGGGCTCGGCGACGACCTGACCCCGTTGCAGAAGGCCGTGGTCCTCGAGCAGGTCAAGCAGGGCAACCTGGACGGCTTCGCCTACGACGAGGTCGGCGCACTCGTCGGACACGATCCGCACGCGTCGCCGACCGGGAAGGGCGCCGAGCCCGACGGGCCGACCCAGCCGGCCACCGGCGGCGATGCCCGGCCCGGCGGTCCGGCCCCCGGTGATCCGCCACCAGCCGACCCGGTCGTCCCGGGCGGCCCCGGTGACGAGGCGCTGCCGGTGACGCCGACCGGCGAGCTCGCGGGCGGCAAGCGGCAGAACGGGTCGCACGCTGGGCCCGAGGAGGACCAGGGCGACGGCGGACACGACCGCCCGGCCGGAACGATCGGTGAACCCGGCCCCGGCAACCCCGGCGTGCCCGGAACCATGGACGGCAACCACCTCGGCGGCGTGCCGCCCCCGGCGCCCCGGAACACGGTTCGTGAGCAGAGCGGTCTGCGCGACGCGATCGAGCAGCGCCGCCAGGCCCGTGCGCAGTACAAGGCCGCCTGGCAGCAGGTGAGGGAGTACGTCCGCGGCTTCCGCAAGCAGTCCTACGACGAACTGGTCGCACGATCCGAGGAGGTCGCCCAGCAGGTCGAGAACGGCGAGCGTGCGTTCGCCGACGGTGTCGTCGAGTGCGTGGCCATCGCGTGTGAGGTGGCGCGCCGCGTCGACCCGGACAAGGCGCCCCGCAAGGGCCAGGTCATGGGCGCCGTCGCGCTGGCGCGTGACGGCCACGTGATCGAGATGCTCACCGGGGAGGGCAAGACCCTCACGGGTGCGGTCGCGGTCGTCGCCCGCTCGCTGCTCGAAGGACGGGCCGGCGGGCAGGTGCAGTGGCTGAGCCCGAACGAGGCCTACGCCTGGGACGCCTTCAAGCAGGTCAGGCGCATCGCCAAGCCCTTGGGCCGCAGCGTCGAGCTGGACACCGCCCAGCGGTCGAGCGAGGGCAAGGCCGCGGTCGACGCTGCCCGCATCAAGGTGGGTGCGCTCAGCGAGGAGGCGTTCGACGTCCTGCGGGACGGCACCCGGCAGGCACCGGTGTGGCGGCTGCTCGACGAGGTCGACCAGCTGCTGCTCGACGACGTCGCGCCGTTCGTCCTCAGCGAGCAGATCGAGGGTGCACGGCCGGCACTCGCCGATCTGACGTGGGCGAAGCGGATCGCCGACGCGGACGTGCTCGCGCCCGCGACCAGGGACAACCCGGGTGGGCACTACGACCCGCGCACGTACCGGCTCACCGAGGCGGGCCGCGGGTGGCTCGACACGCAGCTCGACGCGCTGGGCCTCGGGGACGCCGCGAAGGCGGTGCTGCGGCAGCGGGTGGAGAACGCCCTCAGGGCACGGCACGGGCTGCAGCGCGACGTCGACTACCTCGTCGAGAACGGCGAGATCGTCCTGCTCGCCGAGGACAACCGGCCGCTGTACGGGCGCCGGTTGAGCGAAGGGCACGATGCCGTCGAGCTGAAGGAGTTCGGCAGGACCGGGGTCAAGCCCCCGTCACGCACGATCGCCGCCCTCACCGTCGCCGACCTGCTGGCGCAGGGGGAGTGGGCCGGCATGACCGGCACCGCCGGCGGGAAGGCCGGCCGGGGGCAGTTCTCCGCGAACTACGGCAAGCAGGTCGTGCACATCGAGCCGCACCGGCGATCGCGGCGCGTCGACCACGCCCCGGTCAACCACGCGACGGCGGCGGCTGCCCGGCGGGCCGCCCTCACCGACGCGCTCGACGCCCACGCGCACGGATTCCCCGTGCTGATCCGCGTCGGCAGCGTGGCCGAGGCGCTGGTCATGGAGGGCCTGCTCTGGGAGCGGGGCGTCGCCGCGCAGATGATCACGGCCAAGGCGATGCACGTGGCGCGGGAGAGCGAGGTGATCGCGCACGCCGGGCGGCGCGGCGCGGTCACGATCGCGACCGACATGGCGGGCCGCGCGCGCGACATCCAGCTCGGCGGTGCGGTCGACGCGCTCGTCACCGAGTACCTGCAGCGCCACCACCCGGACCTGGCCAGCGGCGTGGCCGGCTACGCGGAGGCCCGGGCGCGGGCCACCGAGTGGGCAGCGGCGCACATCGCGGCAGAGCTGAGGATCCTCGACGTCGAGGGCGGCGGCCTGCACGTGATCGGCGTCGGCACCGCGCGCAACGCGCGGATCGAGGACCAGCTGCGCGGCCGGTCCGGCCGCAACGGCCAGCACGGCGTGACGCGGGTCCACCGCTCGTGGGAGGACCGGGTCGTCACCGAGCACGCGCCCGTCGAGTTCGTCGCCGAGCGCGGCCCGGTCGAGGTCACGGGGCGGCTCGACAGCGCCGCGGCCGACACCGTGTTCGACCTGGTGCGCCACGACGCTGAGACGGCGGCGAACGCGCGGCTCGCCGCAGCGAGGCACGGCGCCGCCGACGGGACCGACTCCGTTGCTGCCGTGCTGAGCGGTGCGCAGCTCGCCGAGCTCCCCGCGTTGCCGGCCAACCCCGCCGGCGTCGACCTGCACCAGCTCGCCGCGCTGCGGGCCGCCGAGCCGGTGCCGGGGCTGACCGCGGAGCAGTACCTGCAGGCGCGCGCCGACGCGCAGCGCTTCGCCGTGGAGCACCACCCGACCTCGCAGGAGCAGGTGCTCGCCGCCGACCGGCTCGCGGCGCTGATCCCCGCGCGGGCGCTGCGCGCTCGGCCGATGACACCCGCCGACGTCGTGGCGTTCCGGCAGCTCGCGCAGCAGGCGACCACGGCGTTCGCGAACCAGACCGACCTCGCCGACCGGCTCGGGATGAGCGGGTCCGAACTGGTCGTCACCGTCGCGGAGGCGCAGCGCGACCTGGACGTCGACGAGCAGGCCGCGCTCGTGGGCCACCTCAACGGGCTGTCGGTCGAGGCACGCGCACTGGCCTCGGCGACGGGCAAGCTCGCCGCCGGGCCGCGCGAACTGCAGCCGGACGCGGACCTCGACGCCGTCCAGCGCCGGGCGGAGCTGGCCACCGCCCCGGAGTGGGGGGAGCGGGAGCTGGCCGACGCGCTGGCGCTCGCCGCAGGCCTGGCGCCGGGGCAGGTCAGCGGCGACCTGGTCGAGGAGCTGCGCGGGCTGCTGGGTCTCGACCGGCTCGCGATCCTGCGCGGTGACGCCGCGGGCGTGCCGCATCCGAGCGTGCGCCACCCCGGCGTGCTCGTCGCGCAGGCGGGCGTCGGGCTGGTCACCGCGCCCGCGGTGAACGCGTACAGCCGGATGCTCGCGCTGCTGGCCCTGGACGACCTCGTCCCGGCTCAGGTCCGGGATCGTGGCGATCCGGAGCGGACGCGCAACTGGGCTGCGCGGGCGCGCGACCTCGCCGGCTGGTGGCGGGCAGGCGTCCAGCGCAGGGCGGCGCTGCGCGAGCTGCGGTCGACGCTGGCCGGGCTGGACGAGTCGCTGGGCGACGGACTGGCGGAGCTGGCCGAGGCGCGGGCCGAGCTGGCCGCGCGAGACGCCGAGCTGGCCGACTGGCAGCGCGGGGCGGTCGGCCGGCTCTACGGCGCCCCGGACGCCTGGACGGCCGACCCTGCCGTCGACGCCGTCCGTGTGGCGCAGGTGGCCCGGCTGCTGGGCCTGGACCCGGCCGAGGTCCGCAGCTACACCAGCGACGCGGTCGAGTCGGCCGGATCGTTCGCCGAGGCGTTGGCGCAGGTGGTCGTCGCGCAGGACGTCCGGGAGAGCGCGGTTCGGGACGCCGCCGACCGCGTCGACGCGGCGAACCGCCGGCTGGCCGAGCTGCAGGCGCAGCGCCCCGGCGCGCTGGAGGACGCGGTGCGGGCGGCGGCCGCGGCCGGGGTCCCGGTGCCGCGCATCGCCGCACTGACCGGCCTGAGCGCGGAGGAGGTCCGTGCGATCGTGGATCCCGGGTCCGGCGCTGGGGGATCGAACCCGTCGGGCGTGGAGCCGGAGCGGTCGCCGTCGCCGCGGGCCGGATCCGGCGGCGCCACCGGTGGCCGCGCAGCACAGCCGCACGCGGGCGATCCCGAGACGCGCACGCGCGGCCCCCCGCAGCCGACGCGGACCATCTTCACGCGCACGGCCGGGGCGGTCGTGCTGTTCGTCGCCGGGCTGGTGGCTGCGCTGGCCGCCGCCCGGTACGGGGTTGCCGAGCCGGGCGCGCTCGCCGCCGGCGTCTTCTGGTGGCCTGGCCGGCGGGCGGCCGTCCGCACGCTGCGCACCGACGTCGCCGACGCACGGCGGCGGCTCGCGGACGCCGAGGACGCGCACCGGCGCGCCGGCGAGACAGCCCGCCGGGCCGAGCTGGAGCTGCAGGCCAGGCTGGGCTGGGTGCCGGCGCTCGCCGACCGGCTGCGGCAGGCCGGCCGCACCGACGACCGGATCGTCGACGACCTCGCCGCCGCGCTCGCGCTGCACCCGGCCCGGGTGCGCGCCCGGCTGAGCGACCCGGACCTCGCGGGCGCCGCGCCGCTGCCCGCACCGCTCGTGGCGCCCGGGTTGTCGGCGACCGCCCTGCTCGCGGTCGCGCGGGCCGAGCGGACGGTCCGCTCCGCCGACCTCGGCGACGCGCTCACCCGCCGGGCCAGGACGGCGGAGGCCCTCGACGAAGCCCGGATCCGGACCCAGCAGGACCTCGCGTGGGTGGCCCGCGAGGCCCGCGCCGCCGGCGTCCGCTCGGGCACGGTCCGGCGGGCGACCGGGCTGACCAGGACCGACGTCGCGACGCTGCCGGCGCCGACCGTCGGGGACGTGTCGCACGCGGTCGGGACGCGGATCGGCGTGACCTGGGAGACGGCCGTCGACAGGCTGCGGGCCGCCGGCCGGCGGGTCGCCCTGGTGTGGGAGACCGCCGTCGACACGGTTCGGGCTGCGGGCCTGCGTGCGGGCGAGCGGTGGCGCGCGGTCGAGGCCCGGGCGCTGCGGGGCGTCGCGGCGCTGGGTCGGGGGTGGCGCCGGACCGTCGAACGTGCGCGGGCCGGGCGGGAGCTGCGGGCCCAGGTCCGCGGCGTCGCGCGGTTGCGGGCGACGGTCGGGGCGACCGCGCGGATGCTGCGCGGTGAGCAGCGGGAGGCGGCCCGGTCGGTCACCGCGGAGCAGCTCGCCTGGATCGGGTGGCTGGCCGCGCTCGACGGGACGCGGCTCACGACCGACCTGATCGCGCGGGAGCTGGGGCTGTCCGTGCCGGTGGCGCGCGGGTTGCTCGCCCGGGCGTTCCGGCAGGGCGTCGCCACGCCGCTGGCCGACGGGGTCGGGTTCGACCTCGCGCTGGCGCTGGTGAAGGCCCGGTTCGCCGAGGCCCACCCGACCCTGGCCGACGCGGCTCGTGCGCACGCGGCGGCCGGGCGGGCGCTCGACGCCGGTCAGGCCGCGGCGATGCAGCGCGCGACCGCGGCCGGGGTTCCGAGCGTCCGGGCCGGGCGCCGCATCGACCGCGCCGGCCGGGGCCGGGGCTGGGCCGGGCTCCGCACCCGCCTCTGGACGCGGCTCGGGATGGACGTCCCGGTGGCGGAACGGCTGCGGACGCGGCACGCGCGCACCGCCGGGTACCTGACCGGCGCAGGTGTCGCCCTCGGCCTGCTGGGGATCGTCGGCGGGGGCGCGGTGACCGGCACGGTCGGAGCGGTTGTCGCAGCGACCGGCCTGGTGGCCGCGGTCCGGGCGGTGTGGACGCCGAAGCAGGCCCGCGGCCCGCCGTGGCGCAGCCAGGCCAGGCGGCTCGCCGGCTGGGCGCTGGGCGGGGTCGGCTCCGTGCTGGGTGCGGAACCGCTGGCCAGGGCGGTCGACGCGCTCTTCCCGGTGCTGACGGGCCAGCCGGGGTTGCTCGGGGTCAAGGCGCTGCTGGTGCCGCTGGTCACGGCCGGGCTGGTGTTCCGCTACGTGCTGCGACGCCAGTACGCCAACCAGGCGTCCGGCATGCAGACGCGGCCGTGGTTCGCGGCCTGGGCGTCGGCGGCCACGGCGTACCTGCTCACCGCAGCGTTCGGGCTGGTGAAGGCGTTCCACCTGGTCACGGGTCCGTGGTGGCTGGTGCCGGTCGCGATGGCGGTCGGCGTCGGGATCACGAACGCGATCCTGCAGAAGAAGGACACGGGCCGTACGCGGATCATCAAGTCGCTGGTGTCCGGGACGCTGTCCGCGGCCGTGACGTTCGTGGTGGGCCTGCTCGGCAGCGGGCTGGCCCCCGGCGCGTGGGGCGACCTGCTCAGCGCCGTCGCGACCGCGACGTTCGTCTACGCCTCGCCGACCGTGATCGCCGAGTACGTCAACGTGTGGGTCGGGCGGTTCATGGCCCCGTACGCCAAGCGGAAGGCGCTGCAGGCGCAGAAGAACGCCGCCGAGGGCTCCGGCGGCAGCGAACGGCAACGCCGCTGGTACATCGCGTGGCTGGACTACAAGAACTTCTCGCCCGTCGACACGCGGCTGTTGTGGCGCAAGGCCCTCGACCCGGTGCTGGCCGGGCTGTCCGCGATCGTGATCAACCTGGCCTGGGTCGACAAGGCGTGGGTGCTGGCGAACGACACCTCGCTGGTCTCCGTGCTCGCCCGGTTCGCGGTGGCGGCCGCGGCGGTGTCGCTGATCGGGAAGCTGTGGCGCGACCCGGACGAGATCCGCCACGGCTACTACGGCTTCCGCAGCAAGCGGAAACTGCGCTCGCCCGGCCGGGCCCCGCGGTGGACGTTCGTGACGGGTGGGCGGCTGCCCTACCGCGCCGCCGGGTACCGGCGGGACCTGGACCGGGTGCTCGACGCGTTCGCGCTGTCCGGACGGTCGCTGGACCGGGGTCTCGCCGAGGAACTGGCCGCACAGCTGTGGACCCGGATGGTGGCGGAGATCCACGAGCCGCTGCCCGAGTGGGAGCCGTTGCCGTCCGTCGCGGAGATCGCCGACGCGCTGGCTCGCGATCGGGCTGCGGCGAAGCAGCGACGCGACGGGCACCCCGACACGGTCGTGCTCGTCGTGCCGGTCCTCGCGGCCGACCCGGGTGGCCTGGAACGGGCTGCGGACCAGCTGCGCCGCGCCGGCCGTCCGACCGACGCCGCAGCCGTCGACTTCCAGCGGATGCTCGGCCAGGCGCTGTGGGCGCTGTTCGCCGAGCGGTGGCGCGAGCAGGCACAGCGAGCCGAGGACGCGCAGGCCGCGCGGGAGGGGCGCACCCCGCGGGCGATCGCTGCGCCGGCGCCGTCGAACCGGACGTGGGCGAAGCAGCTCGCGGCGGCCGTGAAGAAGCGCAACGAGCTGCGCGAGCAGTACCTGGAAGGCCCGCGCCGCGAGCTGCTCGAACTGATCAAGCAGCACTACCTGGACAACGGCCTCGACGACCCGAACCTGCGGCGCGCCCGGGCGGCGCTGCGGGCGCTGGAGTTCCAGCTGAAGGGCATGAGCAAGCCGCGCAGCGACCCCCTCGAAGCAGTCGCGCAGCTCGCCGACCAGCGGGTGCGCAGCGTCCGGGACACCGCGGAGACCGAGGAGCTGGCGATCGGCGCCCGCGACCCGGCGGCGAGCCCGGCACGCCTGGCGGAGATGCGCCGGCTCGAAGCGGGCATGCGGCTGGTGCGGTCGGCGGCACGGCTGGCCGTCGAGGCAGAGCACAGCCGGGCGCAGCGGTCCTGGAACCGCGGCCGGTGGCGCACGGCGATGGCCACGGCGACCGGCACCGCCCCCAACCCGGCGCCGGCCACCCTGTTGGAGCGGCTGCTGCTGATCGCGGGCCGGCGCGCACCGGTCACCGCAGCGGAGCTGGAGGCGCAGTACGGCGGCGGCAGCTGGGCGACCGCGCTCCCCGAGCTGGCCGCCATGCAGGCACTCGCGGGCGACGAGACGAACGGCTACCGCGCCGCCGACGAGCTGGTCCGGCTGTGGCGGGCGGCCGGGCCCCGGCTGCGCCACGCCGTGCGCTCCGCTGCAGCGGCGCTGCCCGGAGGCACGGACCTGGCCCCGCTCGCCGTCGTGGAGCTCGGCTCGGACGGCGTCACCGCCGCCGAGCGGGACGCGCTGGCGGCGCTGTACGACCTGCTGCGCGACGGTGACCTCGCCTTCCGCCACTGGCAGGACGGCTGGTTCGACGACGCCGGGGTCACCTGGCGCCGCGTGCTCTCACTCGGCTACCGGGCACGGCACTCGGCCGGCCGGTTCGACTGGCCACGGCCGGCGGACCACCCCGCGGCGCCCATCCGGTTCGCCCGCACCGTCCGGGCCGACGCCGTGACGTGGTGGCGGCGCGGCGCCGTGCCCGGCCAGCAGCGCCGGCTGCTGCGGAGGCAGCTGCGGCGGACCGACGCGGCCGACCGGCTGTACGTCCGCGCCCTCCGCGCCGAGGCCGTCCTCGCGGACCGGCGTCGGGCAGCCGCCGACCTGCTGCACGCCGCCCGCGCGGCCGAGGTCGAGGCGTACGCGCAGCTGGCCGAGGCGCGCGAGCGGGCTGCTGCCGCGCTGCGGGCGGCCGGGTCCTACCTGCACCAGGTCGACCGCACACTCCGGCTCGCGGACGATGCCCGGCCGCACGCCCCCGACTCCGACCCGCTGCCCCCGACCGCCGAGCACTGGCTGCACGAGATCACCAAGGAGCTCGACGCCGCCACGGCCCGGCTCGACCGCCTGCACGCGGGCCCCGAGCGCGACGCGGCGGTGGCCGAGGCCCGGCTCCTGCTGAAGCGCCACGACATCGACCGCGCCTACGCCTGGTCGACCGACCTCTACCGCACGATCGGCGGCTGGAAGGTCATGGAGAGGGCACGGTTCGCGGCCAAGCGGCTGCGCGCCGCGCACGAGGACGTGGTCCGCAAGCAGGCGGCGGCCCGGCCGGGCGAGCACGGACACGCGGTCGTCCCGCACCGGGACTGGGTCGCGCACCCCTACGGCGACGACGAGAACACGGGCCCCGGCATGGCCGCCGCGACCCGCCGCGGCCTCGGCAACCGCACCAACCAGGACGCCGCTGCGCTCGTCCCGCTCGCGAACGGCGACCGGGTGGCGCTGGTCGTGGACGGCGTGTTCAGCTACCCCGGCTCCGAGCTGGCGGCCATCGACTTCGCGACGGCGTTCCGCGCCGAGCTGAACCGCGTCGACCGGCCCGGCCGTTCCCCGCCGGACGCCCTCCGCGACGCGCACCAGGCCGGGCTGGACGCCCTCGCGATGCGCCGCACCCCCGAGACCGGACACGCCGGGGTGGCGTACCTCGCCGCCCACCACGGAGCGGACGGGCGCATCACGATCATCTGGGCCGGCAGTGCCCGCGCCTACGTCGTGCCCTCCGATCCGGCGGCGACGGGCGACCTGCTGACCGTCGACGACACCCGTGGCGGCGACATCACCGACGGCGGGATCATGACCCGGTGGGCGGCCAGCGACTACCGGCCCGAGCCCAGCGTGCTCCAGGTCCCTGCGGGGGTGCCAGGGCTGCTGGTGCTGGTCACCGACGGTCTCTGGCGGTACCTGCCGACTGCGGGAGCCATCGCCGGCGTCCTGGGCCCGGCCGGCCGCGCGATGGTCACCGATCCCGGCGAGGCGGCGGCCAGGCTCGCCGCCGCGGCACGGGCCGCGGGCGGCCGCGACGACCTCACGGTCGCGGTACTGCACCTGCCCGCCCGCGCGAGTCGTGGATCCGCGGACGGGGAGATGTGGATTCCGTGACCGGTGGTCCCACACTGGGTGGCATGGACTACGTCGGTCGGGTGCCTGCGCCGCCGCTCGACCGGTACGTCGACGACATCTACTGCCTGACGGGCGTGCCGGCGCAGCGCCGGATGAGCGTGCCGCCGATGCCGTCGGCGCACCTGTTCCTCAACCTGGACGGGCAGGTCGGCCTGGACGACTCCGACCCGGCGGTCCCGTCGGCGGTGCTCACCGACGGCTGGTTCATGGGCATGTGGACGAGGCGGTTCCTGGTCGAGTACCCGGCGCGCATCCGGCTCGTGGGTGTGCACTTCAAGCCGTGGGGGTTGGCCCCGTTCGTCGACGTGCCGGCGTCCGAGCTGCGCGACCGCTGGGTGCCGGTCGACGCCGTCTGGCGGCGGTCGCTGGACCGGATCCGCAACCAGATCGGTGCGCTCACCGCCGCCGCCGACGCCCTGCTCGCGGTGGAAGCGGAGCTGCGATCGCGGCTGGCCCTGCCGCGTGGCCTGGACCTGGTCCGCCACGTCGGGGAGCGACTGGCCGGCGCACACGGCGCGGTCCCGGTCGGGACGCTGACCGGGTCGGCCGGGGTGAGCCACACGCACTTGGCCAGGCAGTTCCGGTCACACGTCGGGATCACCCCGAAGCGGGTGGCGCGGATCTACCGGTTCTCGCGCCTGATCCTCTCCGTGGACGCGGTGGGGCCGGTCGACTGGTCGGCGCTCGCCCAGACCGCCGGCTACTTCGACCAGGCGCACCTGAGCAAGGAGTTCAAGGACTTCACCGGCCGCACCCCGGCGCAGTACCTGGCGCTGCGGCGGCGGTTCCCCGGGCAGGCCTTCCCGCCGATCCCCGCTGATTGATTTCCTACAAGCCGGGCCTCCCCGCAGGGCGCCATGATCGGGCGAGCAGAGGTGAGGAGGCGCTGTGGGCACGGTGATCATGCACGACGTGGTGTCGGTGGACGGGTTCATCGCGGACGCGGAGGACGACGTCGGCCCGTTGCACGAGTGGTACTTCAGCGGCGACACGCCGCTGCGCGAGGTCGACGACGACCAGTACGACCACTCCGGCACTGGGAGCGGCTTCCGGGTGTCGGCGGCGTCCGCGGAGGTCGTGCGGCCGATGTGGGACTCGATCGGCGTGATCGTCATGGGCCGGCACTTCTTCGACCTGATGAACGGGTGGGAGGGACGCCAGCCCGCAGGTGACCACGTGGTCGTGGTCTCGCACCGGCCGAAGCCCGAGGGCTGGCACCCCGAGGCGTCGTTCCACTTCGTCGACGACGTGCACGCGGCGATCGCGAAGGCGCAGGAGCTGGCCGGGGACCGGACGATCGCGGTGAACGCCGGCGAGGTCGGCGGCCAGGTACTCGCGGCCGGGCTCGTCGACGAGGTCGCGATGGACGTGGTGCCCGTGGTGTTCGGCTCCGGCAAGCGCTACTTCGGCAGCATCGACGGGCAGCACCTGCTGGAGGACCCGCACGTGGTCGTGCAGGGCGAGCGGGTGCTGCACCTGCGGTTCAAGGTGCGCCGCCCGTAGCGTCAGCTGCGGCCGGGGGCGGGGGCCGGGCCGACGCGGTAGATCGTCGCCTCGGCGCTGGTGTAGACGCGTTCCAGCGAGCGCACCCTGTCCAGGTTCAGCATCCCGTCCGGCGGGCCGTCCGCGGGCGGGATCAGGCCGGTGCCGACGAACACGTACTGGACGTCGAGCTTCTCCACCGCGCGCCGCACGTCCGGGTTGGTGTCGAGCTGGTTGAACGAGGTGAAGAGCAGCCGCCGATCGGGGTCCATCACCGGCAGCTCCAGGAGCTTGATCACCGGGGTGGCGAACACCGGGTGCACGCCGGCGACGGCCCACATCATCGACGAGCCGTCGTACGGGTCGTTCATGACGAGCGAGCCGGGTGGCGCGAGCCCGGCCAGCACCTTGACGGCCTGCTCCTCGTCACGGGACAGCGACGGCCCGTCGGTGAAGCCTTCCGCCATCCGCGACGCGTTGCGGACGTGGTAGAAGCCGCTGGTCAGAAACGTGACGGCGGCCAGCACGAGGGTGAGCGCGACGGCCGAGACGGCGAGCCGGGCCCGCTCCTCGCGCGGGGTGAAGCGCTGCAGCACGGCCATCAGGCCGTCCCGCAGCGTGACGACGCCGCCGGCGGCCAGCACGATCGCGCCGAGCGTCCAGATCGCGGCGAAGCGCCAGCGGTCGTTCCACCAGGGGCGCGTCAGGACGGCGACGATTGTGCCCTCGTAGCTCGCGGTGAGCACGAACAACGCGGCGAACACCGCGGCCACGCCGAGGAACCACAGCACCGGCCGCAGCCGGCGCACCCCGACGAGCCCCGCCAGCATCAGCGCGACGAGCCACCACTGCGGGAACTCCTGGGCGTGGGAGAGGAACAGCAGCTCGCCGAGCACCTGCGCCGGTCGGGCGTTGGCCGGCCAGTCGTAGGCCGGCCCGGCGGCGGCGGCGACCGACGCGGCCAGCAGCGGCGCACCCAGCACCGCCGCGGAGAGCACCGTGACGCCGGCGGCGCGCAGGTCGGTCATCCGGGGCCGGCGGCGCACCCAGCGGTCCAGCACCAGCGCCGCGGCGAGCAGCACCGCGGTGACGGCACCGCTGGGGTGCAGCGCGAGCAGGCCGATGCCGCCGATGCCGAGCAGCACGGGCACGGCGACCGGTGCGCCGGTGCCGTCCAGCGCGGTCGCGGCCGCGGCCAGGAACGCCGGCAGCAGCGCCACCGCGACGATGAACGGCAGCAGCGTGCCCCACGGCAGCAGGTCGTACGGGAACGCCGTGAACGCGGCGGACAGCATCGCCGCGGCCGCGGCCAGCGCCGGCCGTCCGCCGAGCCGCCGCACCATCCCCGCCATGCCCAGCGCGAGCAGGCCCGGCGCGAGCGCAGTGCTCGCGTCCAGCACCGTCGGCACGTCGGCGCCGGTCAGGAGCACGACGGTGGCGGCGAGCGCGTGGTAGGCGTTCGGGTAGTAGAAGCCGGCCTCGGGCCGGGAGCTGACCGTCGCCAGCGCGGAGGGGTCGGACCGGCCGGTCTCGGCGATGAACCGCGTGGCGTTGGCGTGGAACATCGCGTCCCAGATCTGGGGCACTGCGGTGAACCCGCGGGTCGCGCCCCACGCCACCGCGATCCCGACGACCGACGCCACCAGCACCCCGATCGCGACGCCGACGTGGTGCAGCGGCGTCCACGCGGGCAGCTCGGCCCGCTCGCCTGCCGGACGCCGGCGGCGCGCCACCACCCGCAGCAGGAGCGCGACCGCCGCCGCGAGCGCGGTCAGCACCCCGAACGACGTGGGCGACCAGCGGATCCCCAGCATCGGCAGCACCGGCGCGGCCGCCCCGACCAGCCCGTAGGTCAGCAGCGGCGCGAGCGCGGCGAGCAGCCAGCCGCGCAGCCCCGCGGCGGCGGCGAGTGCCAGGCCGGGGACCAGTGTGAGCGCCGCGTACACCAGCAGCACGGGATCACCGAGCGCCTCCGGCATCGGCGATCCCCCTCCTTGCAGCCGCCTGAGCGGCGCCAATGTATCGCCGCACCTCGGGTCGGCCGGCACGCGACCCGCAGATACGCTCACGCCTCGTGATTGGCCTGCAACCGACCCGTGTCCGCGCGTGACAGATACCGTGGCTTCTCCGCCAGACGTGGCCCCTGCCGAGCTGTCCGAAACGCCCCGAGCCGCTCGCCGGGCGCGTCCGGCCTGGCCGGATGTGCGTCGCTGGCGGCCCACCCGGGCATGGATCCTGCGCACCGCGCTCGCCCTCTTCGGCGTGCTCGTGCCGGCGGCCCTGTTCGTCTGGCACGCCGGCCAGTACGGCAGCTGGGAGATCGACGACGCCGGCATCACGTTCGCCTACGCGCGCTCGGTCGCCAACGGGCTCGGGCCGGTGCTGCAGCCGGGCCAGCCGCCCGTGGAGGGCTTCTCCGACCCGGCGTGGCTGGCGCTGCTCGTCGTCGGGCACTGGCTGGGCCTGTTCGATCACGGCACGTGGTTCGGCGTGCCCGACTACGTGGCCTATCCGAAGACGCTCGCGACGCTGCTCGTCACCGGGACCCTCGTCGCGTTCCACGCGGCCGCGTCGGCGGTGTCGCGCCGTCCCGCGCTGGTCACGCTGCTCGGCGGCTGCATCCTCGCGGCGATCCCCTCGTTCGTGATCTGGTGCGTCTCCGGGTTGGAGAACTCGCTGCTGGTGTTCGCCGTGGTCACGGCGGCGGCCGTGATGGTGCGGGCGCAGGCGCGCGGGGCGTTGAACACCTGGCTGCCCGCCGTGCTGTGCGGCCTGCTCGCCGCGCTGGCCGCGCTGACCCGGCCGGAGGGCCTGATCTACGCCGGCGCCTACCCCCTCGCGGTGCTGCTGGTCGGCCGCGGGCGGATCCTGCCGACGATCGGCGCGCTCGTCGCGTCGCTGGTGGCCTTCGCCGTGCCGTCGGGGGCCTACCTGCTCTGGCGCATCACCACGTTCGGCGAGCTGCTGCCCACCACCGCCGTCGCGAAGTCGCAGGGCCTCCCCACGGCGGAGAGTTTCGCCAAGGTCACCCAGCTCGTCGGGTACGCGGGCTGGCTGGGTGTGCTCGTCGGGGTGGTGCTGGTCGGAGTGGCGCTGGCCGGGCCCGCCCGGAACGGCCTGGTCGTGCTGCTCGTGCCGCTGGCGCTGGCGCTGGCCGCGTTCGGCATCCTCGTGCCGGACTGGATGGAGCAGTACCGCTTCGCCGCCCCGGTCTGGGCGCTCGGTGCGCTCGTCGTGGCGCTGTCCGCGGTCGAGGTGGTCGGCGGGCTGCGCTGGCGCGGCCGCATCGTCGTCGGGGTGATGGGCGCGGTCGCGATCGTGCTGTCCGCGACCGGCTGGGACGGCGCCATGCGCGAGTTCCGCGCCAAGCCGACGGCCCCGATGTGCCTGATCGTCGTCAACTCGGCGCACGAGTTCAACGCGTACCTGCAGGCGCTGGGGCGCACCTCGGGCACCCTGTTCGCGCCGGAACTGGGCGGCACCGCGCTCGTCGGCACCTCGATCGTCACCGACGGCGGCGGCCTCGCCGAGCCCGTCATGGCCCGGTTCTGGCGGGCGAAGGACACCGCCGGCATCCGCGACTACATCCTGGAACAGGTGCGGCCCACGTTCCTGAAGGCGCACGGCGAGTTCCGCCCGTTCATGGGCTTCGACGGCGATCCGCGCTTCCAGGCCGACTACGTCGAGATCGCCCCGACGCCGAACAACGGCGCCAACTGGGTGCGGCGCGACGCGCTGACCGACCCCGGGGCCCTCGACCGACTGCGTGCCGCGGCCGCCGTCGCGCTCGCGGCCGACGCCGCGCAGCGCGCCACCCCGCTGGCCTCGTGCGGGGACACGCTCACGCCCGGCGCCACCGGTTCCTGATCAGGTGGATACCCTGCAGGTCCAGGTGGGAGCCGGGCAGGGGGCCATGAGATGACGGGTGCGGTCCGCCCCGGGTGCCGTTGATGCGGCCCGGCGCGCCGGCCGGGCCCGGAGGTCCCGTCGACCCGCGGGCACGTCCTGGCCCACCCGGCCCGAACGGCCGGCCCCCGGCACCTCCGCGGCGGCCGCCCGCGGACGGTCCGCGGCCCGGCCCGCCGCGCCCGGACGGGCCAGGTCGGCGGCCGCCGGCCCCGCCCCCGCCCTCGCCCCGTCCGGCGCCTCCCCGGCCGGCCCCCGAGCCGAGCAAGCCCGAACCGGAGTCGCCCGAGCCGCCGCCCGCGCGGGAACGGCGCATCCAGTGGCTGGAGCTCCCGACCACCGACCAGCACACGATCCGCGGCCTGGTCTGCGGCGCGGTGGCGTTCGCGCTGGTGCTGGCGGTGCGGCTGGCCGGGCTCGCTGACGGGCCGGTCGGCCTCGCGCTGGCGGGGGTGCTGCTCCTGCTCGTCCCGAGCTCGCGGGAGCTCTCCCGCCGCGTCCTCCACACGGGCGCGATCGTCGCCGGCTGGTTGCCGGTGCTGTGGTGGATCGACCTGCCGGTTGGTGCGGTCGGGCGGGCCACGCTGCTGCTGGCCCTGCTCGCGGGCGGGTTGGCGGCCTGGGTCGCGTGCGGCCCGCAGCCGCTCGCCCGGGCCAGAGCCCTGGTGCCCCGGATCCGGGCGGCCGATGTCGCGCTGCCCGTCGTGGCAGCCGGCGCTGTGCTGCTCCACCAGCCGTTCCTCTCCACGAAGACGCCGGTGCAGTCCCTGGCTCTGCTGATGACGGGCTGGGACAACAGCGCGCACTACAGCATGTACTCGATGCTGCGCACCTACGGCGTCACCGTGGACGGGTTGACGGCGCCGCCGCCGTCGGGTGGCGTCTGGCAGTTCACCAGCTACCCCGAGGGGTTCCACGCGCTCGTCGCGACCGTGGCGGAGCTGCTGGTCGGCCCGACCCGGCGCGACGTCGGCACCGAGCTCCTGCTCTACGGCCGCGGCACCGCGCTGGTGGTGCTGGGTGCGGTGCTCGTCGTGGTGGCCGGGCTGTGCGCCCTGCCGGCCGCGCGCCGCCGGCCGGCGCTGGCCGTCCCCGGCGCGGTGCTGGTGGCGACGGCGTTCCTGGTGGGTCCGGGCGCCGAGGCGGTGAACGGGGGGTTCTCGAACTTCCTGCTGGCCTGCGCGCTGACGGTGGTCGTCGCGCTCGTGGTGCTGCCCATGCCGCGGGTGTTCCTCCCGGTGCCGCTGGGCGCCGCGGCCGGGGCCCTGCTCGGCGTGGCCTCCGGATGGGTGCTGCTGCTCGCCGTCGCGGCGCCCGCCGCGCTGGCGCTGCTGGTGCCGATGCGCCGGCCGCGTTGGCGGGGGGACCGGGTCCAGGTCATCGCCTCGCTGACGGTCGTCGTCGTCATGCTGGAGTGCATGGGCCGCACGGCGGCGGTGCTGATGCGGGTCACCGCCACCGACCCGCTCCTCATCGTCGGCGGCATCGTCGCGCCCAACCTGGGCCTCGTGGCGGCCGCGACGGTCGGCGCCCTGGGCGCGTGCGTCTGGGCCGCGCGCCGCGGTCCGCGCCTGCTCGCGCTGGCCGTCGCGCCGTTCGTCGGTGGTGGGGTCGCGGTGGCGCTGGCCGTCGCGCAGCTGAACGCCAGCGGCGTGGTGACCTACTACGGCTACAAGTTCATGACCGGCCTGCTGCTCGCCGCGCTCGGCATCGCGGCCGCCGCGCTGCTGCACGCGCTGTCGCCACCGCCGTGGGACGGGCTCGCGGCGCGGGTGCGCGCGGCCGCCGGCGGCCTCGCGCTGGCGGTCGCCGCGACGCAGGTCTTCGGCCTGACCTGGGTGTTGCCGACGCTGCCGGGCGAGCTGCGCATCGGCGCCCCGGGCGTGGTGGACCAGCGCGCCCAGCAGGCGATGATCGACGCCCCGCCGTCGATGACGGAGCTGGCCGTGCGCGCCGCCGACGTGCAGGCCGAGGCCGGGACCCGGCTGGTCTTCTACCTCGACGCGCCGGCCGACGGTCACATCGACCCGCTGCTGGCCGCGCAGTGGTACTTCGCCCTCACCGACACGTGGACGATGCAGGGCAACGCGCTCGCCACCCGCTACCGGCTTTCCGACGGGTCGCCCGACGATGTCGCCAAGACGGTGCGCGGCCTGTTCACCGGCCGTCCGGACGTGCTCGTCGCCACCCCGGCCGTGACCGCCGTGCAGCTGCGGTTCCTGCTCGAACCCGAGCTCGCGAACCGGGTGATCGAACTGGGGTGAGAGGGCATGATCGGGGGCATGACCCTCCCGCTGACCCCGGACGAGCTGCTCACCACCACGCGTTCGGTCCGCAAGCGCCTCGACCTCGATCGCCCCGTGCCACTGGAGCTGGTGGAGGAGTGCATCACCATCTCGCTGCAGGCTCCCACCGGCGGCAACTCGCAGGGCTGGCAGTGGGTCGTCGTCACCGACCCGGACCTGCGCGCCCGTGTCGGTGAATACTACGCGAAGTCGTACGCGGCCTACCGCGAGGCGCGCGCGTCGCGGCCGCACCTGCAGGGCGCCAGCGAGGAGCGGCTGGCCACCCAGGACCGGGTCTCCAGCTCGGCCGACTACCTGGCCGAGGTGATGGGCCGCGTGCCCGTGCTCGTCATCGCGTGCCTGACGGTGGGTCCCGAGCTTCCGCCCGGCAACCAGGCCGGCATGTGGGGTTCGCTGCTCCCGGCGGCGTGGAGCTACCAGCTCGCGGCGCGCGCCCGTGGCCTCGGCACCGCGTGGACGACCCTGCACCTGGCCTACGAGAAGGAGGTCGCGCAGCTGCTCGGCATCCCGCCGGAGGTGCGGCAGGGCGTGCTGCTGCCCACGGCCTACTACACGGGCGAGACGTTCCAGCCCGCGCCGCGCGAGCCGGTCTCCACGGTGCTGCACCACGACCGCTGGGGTAGCCGTCCCTGACCCCGGGCGTCTCCGCTACGGGTGACATCCGTGTAATTCGAGTGGTCTCCCGCGCGGGTCGGATCGCGTCCCGTGACCGGGCCACCCGATCCGGTGGCGCCCGATCCGGCGGTGCCGCCACCTGGACGGCCCAGCCCGTCGTCGACGGTCGGTGACCGACCTCGGCATCCCGGTACGAAGCCGGGCCGGCCCACAAC
Organism: Pseudonocardia sp. CA-107938; assembly: GCF_050936315.1. Lineage (NCBI taxonomy): Bacteria > Bacillati > Actinomycetota > Actinomycetes > Pseudonocardiales > Pseudonocardiaceae > Pseudonocardia > Pseudonocardia sp. CA-107938. Next base: position 1,622,477 of record NZ_JBNJNA010000001.1, read on the forward strand.
GTGGCTCGGCGCAAGCTCGTTCGCCGCATGTGACGATCCGCAACCCCCGCAGCACGGCCGCAGGCGACGCCTCGGGCGCCGGCGAGCTGCGCGGACTCACGGGGCTGCGGATCGTCGCTGCGGCGTGGGTGGTGCTGTTCCACTTCCACTTCACGCCGTTGCCAGGGCTCGCCGAGGTGATCGGTGTGCTGGGGCCGCTGATCACCTCGGGCGCCTTGGGCGTCGACCTGTTCTTCGTGCTCTCCGGGTTCGTCATCGCGCACACGTACCTCGACCGGCTCGGCCCCAGCCTGCAGCTCGGTCCCACGGCCCGGTTCGTGTGGGCGCGCGCCTGCCGCATCTGGCCCGCGTACGTGCTGGTGTTCAACCTGTTCGGCATCTGGCTGGTCGCCCGGCTCGTGTTCGGCCACGACGGCGACATCGCCTTCCAGGCCGTCCAGCCCGAGGTGAACCTCGGCCAGTGGGTCGCGCAGATGTTCATGGTGCAGCTGTGGGACCAGCCGATGTTCGACGGCGCATCCTGGGTCGGGCCGACCTGGTCGATCAGCGCCGAGTGGCTCGCCTACCTGCTGTTCCCCGTCGCGGCGCTGGTGTTCTTCCGCCTCCGCAGGCTGCCGGCGCCCGTGCTGATGCTGGGCGCGCTCGCTCTGATGGCCCCGATGACGTGGGCCTACCTCAGGACGGGCAACCCGTACTTCGAGTGGAGCTGGCTCGTCCGGATCCTGTGCGGGTTCGGCGCCGGCGTGCTGACGAACCTCGCCGTGCGCAGGCTGCGCGGCGGCTCCGCGATCAACCGGCGCGCCTCCGTCGCCGCGGCACTGCTGCCGGTGCTGATCGTCGGCGGCCTCTTCGTCGGCGACGAGTACGGCGAGGGCCGCGGCGGTGCCGTCATGGCGCTGTTCCCGCTGCTCGTCGGGGCGCTGGCGCTGGCCGACCGGGGACCCGCCGTGCTGCTGTCGTCCCGCCCCGCGGTGTACGGCGGGTACCTGTCGTACGCGCTCTACCTCGTGCACATCCCGATGTTCGAGGTGTACTGGCTGGCGCAGCGATACGTGCCGTGGCTCGCCGGCGACTCGCTCGCCGCCGACCTCGTCGCGGCCGGCGTCGTGCTCGCCACGCTGCCCGTCGCCGCGGCGATCTACCGGCTGGTGGAGGAGCCGTCGCGGCGGCAGCTGCGCCGGCTGGCCCGGCCCGAACGGCCCGTCGTCGTCCTCCCCGAGGCGCGCCGGCCCGTCCCGTCCGTCGTGGTGCCCCCCGTCGTCGTCCCTGCTCAGGGGCACGATCCGGTCGCCGCTGTGACGGCCCGCCGCGCGGCCTCCCGCCACGCGGCGAGCCCGCACCGGCAGTCCACCCTCGCCGCAGCGCTGGTCAAGGCCCAGCGCCGGCGTCCCGCCCACCGCGCCCAGCTCGCTGAAGACCTGGACCGGGCCGCGTTCATCCGCGACCGGTACCTCGAAGCCGGCGAGTAGGCGCGCGCGAAGTCCTTCCCCGGGTGGTGCGTCCCCCCGCCCACCACCCGGGGAAGGCTGTACCGGTGGACATCCGCAGATTGCTGCGCGCCGTCGGGCTCGCCGGGACCGATCGGCCCTACTTCACGCAGGCCGACTGGCTGTGGGACCCCATCCCCGCGGACCCCGTGCTGGACCCGGACAGCGCCGCCGTCGGCGCAGCGCTCGGCACCGGCGTGCACGTCGCGAACCTCGACGAGTTCGCCACCACGCTGCGCACCGTCGCGACGGGCAGTGACGTCCCGCGGCACGACGTCGACTTCGAGTACGCGGGCGAGTGGGGCGACGACCCGTTCGGTGCCGAGCGGGCGCCGATCCCGGCGGGGACGCCGCTGCCGCCCGGCAGCGACAAGCACCTGGCCGTCCTCGACGAGCGCACGGGCATGACGTTCAACCTGTGGATGGCCGAGCCCACCAGGCACGGCTGGAAGGCCGGCTGGGGTGCGCTCGCACCGGTCGACGGCGACGGCCGGGAGACGATGGGCGGCTCGTCGACCGGATCGGGGCTGGCCCGCTTCGGCGCGGTCGTCCGGGCCACCGAGATCGCCGACGGGGAGATCCCGCACGCGCTGTTCTTCTCCACCGACATGGCGGCCCGGACCGAGCTGCGCTATCCCGCGGTGAAGACCGACGGCTGCAACATGAGCGGCTCCCCGGTGACGATCCCGGAGGGGGCGCGGGTGCAGCTCGACCCGTCGATCGACCTGGCCGCCATCCCCGGCGTCACCTCGTTCGAGCTGACGGTGGGGCGGGCGCTGCAGCGCTACGGGGCGTACTGCGGCGACAACGGCGGCGCCCGCATGGCGTTCATCTTCGAGTACGTGCCGGGGATGGAGCCGTACGAGCGGGCGGGCGCGGACGGCGACTACTACGCCATGCCGCACCTGCCGTGGGACAGGCTGCGGGTGCTGCGCCGATTCGACGGAAGCTGAGCGCCGACGTCACACACCGAGTGCGGACGTCGCACACGTTCCAGCATGTGTGAGGACCGCACTCCGTGTGTGACGTGGCCTAGATCGGGAGCCTGCGGAAGATCGGGCGGGGCACGTGGCGGAGCGCGCTCATGATCCACCGCGCCGGGCCGGGCGCCCAGACCAGCTCCTTGCGCGTGCGCACCGCGTCCACCACGACCGCGGCCACGGCCTCCGGCGTGGTGGCCATCGGGACCGGCTTGACGCCCTCGGTCATCTTCGACTTCACGAACCACGGCCGCACGACGGCGACGTGCACGCCGAACGGGCGCAGCGCCTCGGTCAGCCCCGAGTAGAACGCGTCGAAGCCGGCCTTGGTGGAGCCGTAGACGAAGTTGGAGCGGCGCGCCCGCTCACCGGCCACGGACGACAGCGCGACCAGCGAACCGTGGCCCTGCTGCTTGAACCGCTCGGCCAGCGCCACGCCGATCGACACGGGCGCGGTGTAGTTGACCTGCGCCAGCTCGACCGCCTTGGCGATCTGCGTCCACGCCTGCTCGTTGTCGCCGAGCAGCCCGAACGCGACGACGGCCACGTCGATGTCGCCGCCGGCGAACGCCTTCGCGACGACGTCGGCGTGCGTGTCGAGGGCGAGGGCGTCGAACGGCAGCGTCTCCACGGCGCAACCGCGCGCCTCCAGCTGCGCCTTGGCCGCATCGAGCCGCTCGGACGGGCGGGCGGCCAGCACCACGCGCAGCGGGCGGTCGGAGGCGAACGCCTCCACGACCGCCAGCCCGATCTCCGACGTGCCACCGAGCACCAGGATGCTCTGCGGGTTGCCAACGGCATCGATCACGAGTTCAGCTCCAGCCTGCGTGCCAAGTCGGACGTGAAGACCCCGTGCGGGTCGGCGGCGGCGCGGGTCTTGCGCCACTCCTCGAACCGCGGGTAGCCGGCGCGGATCGTCTCCGCGCTGGCCCGCGACTCCTTCGCCAGGTAGAGCCGGCCGCCGGCGGCGAGCACCAGCTCGTCCAGCTCGTTGCAGAACGCGTTCAGGCCGCGGGCGGCCGCCGGGAAGTCGACGGTGATCGTCCAACCCGGGATCGGGAAGGAGAGCGGCGCCGGCCCGGCCTCGCCGAACCGCTTGAACACGTTCAGCCCCGACGTGTACGGGGAGTGCGCGATCTTCTCGACGATCCGCCGGATCGTCGGCTCCTCGCCCATCGGCACGACGAACTGGTACTGCAGGAAGCCGTGCGAGCCGTAGACGCGGTTCCACTCGCCGACGGCGTCGAGCAGGTGGTAGAAGGCCGTGATGTTCTCGACGTGCCCGTGCCGGCGCTTCGGGGCCTTGCGGTACCAGAGCTCGCTGAACGCGCGCAGCGTGACGCGGTTGGCCAGCCCGTTCGGGAAGACGTCCGGCACGGTGAGCAGCTGCGGCGCGTCGAACTTCAGCGGGTCGCTGCGCAGGTTCGGCGGCAGCTGGTCGAGCGTGGCCAGCGAGCCGCGGGTGAGCACCGCGCGGCCCAGGTGCTTGCCCGTCGTCGTGGTGTCGAACCAGGCCGCCGAGTAGCCGTAGGAGTCGTCGGAGCCGTCGGTGAGCAGCTCCAGCAGCCCGTCGAGGTCGTCGGTGCGGTCGGTGTCGACCACGAAGTACGCCGACTCCGTGGAGTGCAGCTTCACGGCGGCGCGCGTGATCACACCGGTCAGGCCCATGCCGCCGACGGTCGCCCAGAACAGCGGCGCCTCCGGGCCCTCCGGGGTGAGGGTGCGCACCTGGCCGTCCGCCGTGACCAGCTCCAACGACTGCACGTGCCGGGAGAACGTGCCCTTGGTGTGGTGGTTCTTGCCGTGCACGTCGGCAGCGATCGCGCCGCCGATCGTGACCTGCCGGGTCCCCGGGAGCACCGGCACCCACAGCCCGTGCGGCAACGCCTCCCGCATCAGCGTGTCGAGGCTGACGCCGGCGTCGAGGTCGACGACGCCGGACGCCGGGTCGATCGAGTGGATCCGCGCCAGCTGCGTCATGTCCAGGACGGTGCCGCCGGCGTTCTGCGCCGGATCGCCGTACGAGCGGCCGAGGCCGCGGGCGATGATGCCGCGCGGGCCGGCCGCCGTCACCGTCGCGACGACGTCCTCGACGGACCTCGGCGTGGTGACCGTGGCGAGCGTGGGTGCGGTGCGGCCCCAGCCGCGCAGCGGGACTGGTTCTGAGGAAGCCATCGGCGGCCAATCTACCGGGGCGTCTGACGGCTATCCTCGGCGCGTGGGGACGCCGGAGTTCGAGAAGCCGCCGGGGATCCGCATCTCCGACGCGGATCGCGAACGTGCCGCGCAGCGCCTGCACCAGGCGCTCGGCGAGGGCCGGATCACCGTCAGCGAGCTGGAGGAACGGCTCGCGATCGTCTACGCGGCCCGGTACGAGCGCGACCTGCTCCCGCCGCTGGCCGACCTCCCGGCGGACGACATCGTGTCGCCGCACTCGGCGGTCGTCGCGACCCCCAGCGGGCCGCCCGTGGTGCTGCGGTCGGGCATGTCGAGCATCCGGCGCACCGGGCAGTGGCAGGTGCCGGCGCGGCTGCGCGTGCCAACGGCATGGGCTCGGTCGTCCTCGACTTCTGCGACGCGATCAACCCGCACCCCGTCGTCGAGGTCGAGCTGTCGGTCGGCGCCGGGTCGGTGCGGATGCTCGTGCCCGACGGCGCGACCGCCGACGTCTCCGCCGTCGTCGCGAGCATGGGCCACGTCGTCAGCCGGGTGCCGGAGATCCGCCGTCCCGATGCCCCGCACTTCGTCGTGCACGGCTCGCTGTCGATGGGGTCGCTACGGGTGCGGCGCCGCTTCCGCATCGCGGGCCGCAGCTTCTGACCCGCCGGCTCGCTCCGGCTTGACGGCCTGCAGCAGCGTGACGCCGTGCACCTCGACCCGGTCGGTGACGCCGGGCTTCGCGGTCGCCGCCGGGGTCGCCCGACAGACCGTCTACGCCCACTTCTCCTCGCGCGACGCGCGGATCGCGGCGCTCGTCGAAGCCGCGCGCACAGGGCCTCGCCGACCTCGCGGCTGCGCGGCTCGATCTGCCGGCGCCCGCCGACGCCGTCGTCCGGGTCCTCGACCTCGACTGGGAGATCCTGCGCCGCCATCCCCTGCTGCTCGAACCGGCGCTGAATCGGTCGTGCCGCGCGGCCACCTCACCATCGCCGAGGCTCGCGCCGCGCTGCGGGAGTGCGCGCTGCGGCTCTGCGGCGCGCAGACCTGACGGGGTCCACATCTGTCGAGCACGACCTCCGCCGTTCGGCCACGCCGGACCCGTCGGTGGCCGTAGCGTCCGGTCATGCGGCGGATGCTGGTGATCGTGATGGCGGCGGTCGTCGCAGGATGTGCCGGACCCGCACCCGAGGCTCCGCCGCCACCACTGCCCCCAGTGCGCTCCGTCGTGAGCGCCGATCCGTGCTTGCTCCTGACGACGGAGCAGCAGCGCATCGTCGGGTTGACCCGGAACGGACAGAGCGCCGCCGTGGCGGCCGGCGAACCCGGCCGGGTCTGCGCGTTCGAGCGCCCGGACGGAGCCGGCCGCGTGACGGTCGAGGTGGTGCGGGGGACGGTCGTCGTCATCCCGACCGGGACGGTCGTGGTCATGCAGGACGTCTCCGGGTTTCCGGGCCAGCACTACCGGAACCCGCGAGCTGACGTCTGCGTCGTCGAGGTCGAGCCGGTGGCCGGTCAGATCGTGCGGGTGCGCGTGCCGGGTGACGACGACGACTGCTCGGTCGGCACGCGCGTCGCGGGTCTTGCGATCGACACGCTCCGCGCCGCCCGGTAAGCCCTCCTCGCACACCGCCGGACGGGTGGTCGATACCCTGATCCGGTGACCGCCACCGCCGAGCCGAGCGCCGACCCCGCGCCCATGGGTCTCGCCGCGCAGCTGGTCAGGTTCGTCGCGATCGGCGCGTTCTGCGCGCTGGTCGACTTCGGCGTCTACGGCGGGCTGCTCGCTCTGCTGGGCCTGCACACCACCGGCGGGGTCGCCGGAGGCGGCTGGTTCGCCGTCGCCAAGGGCATCAGCTTCGTCTGCGGCACCACCACCGCGTACCTGCTGAACAAGCGCTTCACGTTCCAGGCCACGAAGGGCCGGTTCAGCGGTTTCGTGCTCCTCTACGCCACGACGTTCGCGCTGAACGTGGGCGTCAACGCGCTGATGCTGGCGGTGCTGCCGGAGATGCCGTTCCGCCTCACCGCGGCCTGGGTCGTCGCGCAGGGCACGGCGACGGCGGTCAACTTCGTCATGCTGCGCACGGTCGTCTTCCGCGCGTCCCGCTGACCGTTCACGAGAGCAGCAGCACGGCGTCCCACGCGTAGCGCCCCTCGGGTGGTGGCTGTGCGACGCCGGCCAGTGCCAGCGCGATGCCGGCTGCTCCGTACAGCAGGCCGGGCTCGTCGGTGACGGGGTCGCCGTGCCGGAAGCCGAACGGGACGGCCGGGTCGAACCGGGCGATGATCCGCTCGGTGAGCGCGTCGATCGCGGGTTCGAAGGCGGGGTCGCCTGCGGTCATGCGGTGCGCGATGTGCAGCAGGCCGGCTTCGCCGTGGCAGAGGGACAGGTCGGTGAGTCCGGCGCGTTCGGGTCCGCCGGCGAGCACCCCGCGGATGCCGTCGACGGCCAGCGCGGTCAGCTCCGGGTCGTCCAGTGCGGCGCCGGCCAGCTGCAGCGCGCGGGCCACCCCGGCGGTCCCGTAGCACCACGCGGCCCGCCCGGTGGGCGGCGGCGGAGGCTGCAGTCCGGCCTCGACGCGGAAGTCGACCCGGCCGGGCCAGGTGGGGCCGTTGTCGCCGGCTGCCCGGCACCCGACGAGCCAGCGGGCGAGCCGGTCGATCGCCGCGCGGCCGCCGGGGACGTCGAGACCCTGCAGACGGGCGATCGCGAGCAGCGCCAGCGGTCCGGCGGCACCGTGGGCGAGCCCGACGTTGAGGTCGCCGAGGGGATAGCGCTCGCGGTCGAGGTCCAGCGCGTAGCGGTCGGGACTGCACCACCAGCCCGGCACCTCCGCGCCGTGCACGACGACCGGCTGCGTGATCTGCACCAGGCGCTCCAGCACCTGCCCGAGCACCGCCGGGACATCGGGGTCGGCTGCGGGATCCGCACTCAGCTCGAGCAGCTGCCGGCCGAGCGCCGACAGCCCGGTCACGGCGTCGTACTCGGCCATCGCCAGCCCGGGCTCGGGCCGCGCGTCCTGCAGCGCCGCGCGGGCCGCGAGCAGCGTCGCCGTCTCGGCCTGCCGCACGAGCTGCGCGTAGCCGTCGCCGTGCGCGGCCCGGTGCAGGAAGGCGGCCGGCAGCAGTGCCTGCACCGTCGCCGGCGTGGGTGCGCTGCGCGCGGCTGCGGCCAGGTGCCCGCGGGCCCGTCTGGGGCGGCCGAGGGTCGCGTGCAGGGCGGCGATGCCCGGGTGCCCGGCGTGCAGCGAGCCCGGGGACCAGGTGCGCCGACCGGACCGGTCGGCTCGGCGGGCGCGCTCGGCGACGTCATCGGGGATGGCCAGCCGGTCGGCCACCTCCGCCGCGACGGCGCCCGCGCGGCTGCGCACGTCGGTCATCGCCTGCTCCGTTCGCGTCCGCGCCGCAGCACCAGCCCGCCGTGCAGCAGCGCGAGGACGCGGTGCTCCGCGGCCCGGTCGGTGCCGAACAGCCGCAGGCAGTGCAGGTGCGCCAACGTCAGCCCGATGCGTTCCCGCTGGTCGACGGGGCAGCCGGCCCGGTCGAGCGCCTCGCGGTAGGCGACGACGGCTGCGGTCCGCGCCGCGAGGGCCGCCGGTAGCGGGCGCCCGTCGGCCACGGCGGCCCGGCCGTCGCGCGGGCTCGCCCGCCGCGCCGTCACCGGGGTGACGGCCGCGAGCAGCTCGACGATCCGCGGCGTCGGCACGAGCGGGCGCAGCAGCTCCAGCACGCTGAGCGCCGCGGTCGGATCGGTGGGTCGGGCCGCGAGCAGCTGCAGCGCCAGCACGCTGTCGGCGTGGAAGACGCGCTCGGCCACCGGGAGCAGCTCCGGCCCGCCGAAGCGCTCGATCTCGGGGTCGTAGCTGTCGATCGTCCAGCGCCCGAGCAGGCCGGCGTCGTACAGCTCCGCTGTCCAGTCGTGCAGCCGCGGCAGCAGGGTCGGCCACATCCGTGCGGGATCGCCGACGAACCGGACGCGCAGGTGCGGGTCGGGGTCGCGGTAGGGCAGGAAGAACCAGCCGCGCACGCCGTGCACGGTGAGCTCCTCCGGGTCGGTGACCTCGGCGAGCCGGCCGGCCGCGAGCTCGCGCAGCGCGTCCGGGCCTGCGTAGAGCTTGAGGTGGAGCCACTCGCCGCCGGGCGTCCGCGGCGCGGTGCGGGCCGCGCGGCGCCGTGGCCGCGCCTGCGGGAGCGCGTCGGTCGGCGGTGCCGCCGGCGTGCCCAGCAACTGGACCACGACCTCGCCGGCGTGCCCGTGCAGCCATCCGCCGCTGCCCGGGAACACCTCGGTGAGCTGCAACCCGGGACGGCTACGCAGCTCCGTGCGCAGCACCTCGAGGTGCAGGTCGTCGTCGAGGTCGAGGCGCATCTTCTGGTCGGAGACGGCCGCGTGGACGGTGCGTGGCACCTGCCACTGCTCCCGCCAGCGCTGCACCTCGTCCAGCCACTGATCCCGGTCGTCGGCCGTGTCGAGCATCCGGGTGCTCGGCAGCCAGCGCTGCGGCATCAGCACCGTCCGTCCGTACCGGACGCGCGGCAGGTGCGGCAGGTGCCGGAACGGCCCCCACTCCCACGGGTCGCAGCGCGGCAGGTCCTGCCGCCCGACGTCGACGAGGAACCGGGCGCGGGCCGGCAGCTCGCCGCTGCCCGGGTTCAGCATCGAGCCGGTCACCGGCACGATCCGCTCCCCGCTGCGGGAGTCGACGACGTGCAACCGCTCGGCCGTCGCGACGACGGCGAGCACGTCCGGCGGGAGGTCGGTGGCGTCGTTCGGGGCGGGTCCGACGCCCACCGGGATGCGCCGCGGGAGGCGCTGCGGCACCGACGCGATGTTCGCCGCACGCGGGGAGCGGGTGCGAAACGCGACCTGCGCCGCGCCGGGCGGGGTGCCGTCGACGGCGAGCCGGGTGAGCTCGTCATCGAGCTCCGGCAGCAGGTGGGACAGCCGCGCGATCGTCGAACCGGCCTGTGCTGATCCGAGGTTCTCGCCGACGACCAGCTGGAACCGGCCGGCCACCAGGTCGTCCCAGCTCGTGGCCAGTATCTCGACGCACAGCTCCATCGACGGCGGCCCGCCGGCGGGGACGGGATCGGGGAGCCGCGCGAGCGCGGCGTCGTCGAGATCGATCTCGCCGCGCCCGTCGAGCAGCTCGCCGAGCCAGCGCCAGCGCGGGCCCGAGTCGTCGGGGGACGCGGCGTCGGGCTCGCCCGGTGGGCCGAGCCCGCGGGTCTCGTCGAGCAGCTCGGTGAGCCCGACGGCGCGGTCGGTGCCGTAGCGCTCCACGAACCGGCGGTGGTAGTCGGGCAGCCACGCCGGGCCGCTGGTCCGGCTCAGCCGCCACAGCAGGGCGGCGGCCCGTTCGGCTTCGCTGCCGACCGCGCGGGGCAGCGTGCCCTCGACGTCGATGCGCAGATCGGTCTGGACGGGGTTCGACGCGGCCTGCAGGGCGGCCATGTCGGTGACGACGGCGCGGCGCAGCCCTGGTCGCCGATCGGGCGGCGCGGCGTCGGAGTGCCGCAGGCCGTGCCGGATGCCGGCGAGCCGGTCGGCGATCGGGTGGCGCAGCACGCCGGGCCGGTCCAGGAGGTGGCCGAGCGGGTCGGGGCAGCCGGGCGGCGGCTCGAGGTCGGTGAGCAGCAGCCCGACCTCGACGAGCGTGCGGAGCAGGGCCTCGATCGGCGGGCGGGCCGCGTCGAACTGTTCGGGCGGCAGGTCGTCGCGGAGGACGTCGACGAGCGCCTTCCACGCGATCGGCTCGGCGGCCGCGGCCAGCGCTGCCGCGACGGCCCGCGTGTGCCGGATCGAACCGCGGATCCGCTGCTCGCCGTCGTCCTCGAACCGTTCGGGCAGGTGGATCCGCCCGTCACGCACGATGTACCCGGGCTCCGTCCGCACGGTGCACTCGGCCAGCACCTCGGGCGCGCTCTCCAACCGGCGGACGATCGGCCGGAGCCACTCCGCATGCGGCCGGGTGCCGGGACGCGCACGCAGATCGCCGCGCAGTATCGGCGTCTCCCCGAGCCGCAGCGGGGCGATCCCGGCGAACAGGCCGAAGGGCGTCGCGCGGCCGGTCATGCGCAGGTCGTACTTGGTGAGCGCGACGGCGGTGCGGCGCAGCCGGCTGGGCTTCTCCGGCTCGCCCCGCACCACCTTCGCGACGTCGTGGGCCAGCGTCGGCGACGCGGCCTCGACGGCTTCCATCAGCGCTCGGTCGGCGGCGAGAGCGACGATCCGGGCGCGCAGATCGGTGCCCGGCGGGGCGGGGGGAATCGCCCCACCGGGCGACGGCCGGGCGGGAAGGCGGAGCACCACGAGGTCCGCGGAGCGGAAGGGGTTCGCCCCGCGGGTCGTGTCGCGTCCGCCATTCTCATCCGGCCTGCTCATCGGTGATCAGCAGTTCTTGCAGACCCAGTCCGAGGTCGTGATGCTGCAAAGTTCGCTGAACTGTGCCGTGACCCGCGTCGTGTCGTCGGACAGGATCTCCAGGTCGATCTCCAGCTCGATGTCGAAGTCTTCCAGCGTCACCGTGTTGGACATGAGGGACTTCCTCTCGGTCGGTATTCCATGGCCGTGCCGGGCCGACGGTACCGATTGTTCAACAATCCGACAACCCCTTGGCAGGGACTGACCGGCGTGCTACAACTGCAGGTGGGGGGCTGTCCGATCGATGCGCCCCACCCGCCGACCATCGACGATCGAGGGGTGTGACGGCCGTGCGAGCGCCACCGCAGCCGGCGGAGCGGTTCAGGACATTCCGATCCATGCGATTGCGCGTGCACATTTCCGGGCGCTCGCATGCGGTCATTCCGGTGCTGGTCGCGGAGACGCTCGACCAGCATCGACTGGGCCTCTCCGAGGCATGCCCCGATGACCTCGGGATGCACGCCGGAATGCTCTTCACATTCCCCGCCGACACCCGTACCCCGGTATCGATGACCGGCATGCGGATGTCGCTCGACGTGGCATTCCTGCACGCGTCGGGGATCGTCGGCTCGCTCGTCGAGCTGCACCCCGTGCCCGACGAGGAGCGCCCCCGCTATCGCGGGCACCTTCCCCCGCACACCTTCCGGCACGCGCTGGAGCTGGTGCAGGGTGGCGCGGCCCGGTTCGGCATCGCACCAGGCGTGCGGATCGAGCTCAGGAGCTGCGGGTGAACCGCTCGCGCCGGCCCTGCCGCATGAGCCGCAGCCACTGCACGAACTCGCCCGGCCGGCGCTTCGTGACCAGGTAGTACCAGGCGAACCGGGGCAGATCCAGCAGGCCGACGGTCCGCATGCCCGGCTGCGCGACCAGGTAGCCGCGGTTGCGGAACTGGTAGTAGCGCTTCGTCGCGTCGTCGGGGTCGAAGGCGTGCAGGCGCCCGCCGAGCATCGGCTTGTGGTCGCTGTCGCCCTGGGGATGCAGGTACGCGGCCCCGAGCGCGGTGCCGAACGGCAGCCCGGACCGCACGAGCCTGCGGTGCATCTCCACCTCGTCGCCGCGCACGAACAGGCGCAGGTCAGGCACCCCGACCGCGTCCAGTGCGGCCGCGCTGAACAGCGCGCCGTTGAACAGGGCGGCGATGCCGGGCAGCAGCTCGGGGTCCGCGCCCGGGCTCGCCGCCAGCGCCCGCCGGGAGCGGTGCCACGTCAAGCCCTGCCGGACGGCGAACGCGAGCCGGTCGGGTTCGGCCAGGTCGGCGACGACGGGCGACACCGCGGCCAGCCCCCGCCGCTGCGCCAGCTCCACCAGCGTGCCCAGCACGGACTCGTTCTCGGCGCGGCCGTCGTCGTCGCCGAGCCACACCCAGTCGGCGCCCAGCGCGAGCGCGTGCAGGATGCCCAGCGCGAACCCGCCGGCGCCGCCCAGGTTGTGCCACGACGGCAGGTACGTGGCCGGGAGCCCGCACGACTCGACGACCTCGCGGGCCGGCCGGTCCGGCCCGTTGTCGACGACGACGAGGTGCGCGATCGGGTGGGTCTGCTTCGCCATGGCGGCGAGCGACTCGTGGAGCAGCTCCGGCCGGTGCCGGGTGACGACGACGGCCACCACGGACCCGGGCGGGAGGGGGCTCACCGCACTCCCTCGCCGGCGCTCGGTCGGCGCTGCGCGTGGCGCTGTGCCGATGATTCGCTCGCAAGCTCGCTCATCGGCCCATCTCGGCCAGCACGTCGCGGCCCTTGTAGTGGTGCAGCACCTCGCGCAGCGGGCCGTGCTCCTTGATGGTGCCGTGCTCCATCCAGATCGCGGTGTCGCACAGGTCGGCGAGGAACTCGTCGGAGTGCGAGGCGAACACGAGCATGCCGGAGCGCTCGACCAGCTCGAACAGGCGGTTGCGGGCCTTGTGCAGGAACTCCGAGTCGACGGCGCCGATGCCCTCGTCGAGCAGCAGGATCTCGGGATCGATGCTGGTGACGACGCCCAGCGCGAGCCGCACCCGCATGCCGGTGGAGTAGGTGCGCAGCGGCATCGACAGGTAGTCGCCGAGCTCGGTGAACTCCGCGATGTCGTCGACCCGCGACTCCATCTGCTTCCGCGTCATGCCGAGGAACAGGCCGCGGATCAGGATGTTCTCCAGCCCGGAGATCTCCGGGTCCATGCCGACCGCGAGGTCGAAGATCGGCGCCACCTTGCCGACGACCTGGGCGCGGCCGCGGGTGGGCTCGTAGATGCCCGACATGAGCCGCAGCAGCGTCGTCTTGCCGGCACCGTTGTGGCCGACGAGCGCCACCCGGTCGCCCTTGCGCAGCGACACCGTGATGTCGCGCAGGGCCTCGATGATCGGCACCTTCGAACCGGTGCCGATGTTCCCGCCCGCCCGGCCGAGTACGGCCTTCTTCAGCGAGCGGGTCTTGGCGTCGAAGATCGGGAAGTCGACCGCGGCGCCCTCGATGTCGATGCTGACCATATGTGCCTCAGACCCAGTACGCGACGCGGGAGCGGTAGTTGCGCAGCGCCACCAGTGCCGTCGCGCAGCCGACGACGGAGATGGCGCCGACGACGATCCAGTGGTGCCACACAATCGGCTGGCCGAGCATCGGCTGCCGCAGGATCTCCACGAAGTGCATCACCGGGTTGATCTCGGCGATGCGGGCGCGCTCGGCGACGTGCGGGTTCTTCAGCAGCGTGTCGTACTGCCACACGATCGGCGTCATGAAGAACACCAGCTGCGTCAGGCTCGCGATGATCGGCGGGATGTCCCGGAAGCGGGTGGCGAGGATGCCCGAGAGGATCGAGATCCACGCGCCGTTGAGCACCAGGAGCGCGAACGCGGGGATCGCCAGCAGCAGCGTCCACGACAGCGGATGCGGGAAGACGACCATCAGGATCACCCAGATGATCACGTTGTGCAGGAAGAACAGCGTCTGCCGCCACACCAGGCGGTAGACGTGCAGCGACAGCGGAGCCGGCAGGAACTTGATCAGGCCCTCGTTGGCGATGAAGACCTCGCTGCCCTCGAGGATGCAGCCCTGGACGAAGTTCCAGATCAGCAGGCCGGTGGCCACGTACGGCAGGAACGTGGCGATGTCCTCGCCGAACAGCGCGCCGTACAGGATGCCCATCGCCGTCGCGATGACGGCCATGCTGATCGAGATCCACAGCGGCCCGAGCACCGAACGGCGGTAGCGCTGCTTGATGTCCTGCCAGCCCAGGTAGCCCCACAGCGGGCGTTGCGTCCAGCCCGACCCGAGGTCGGCGAACGCCTTCCGCCACGACCGCGGGCCCGGGTCGTCGACGATCACGACCCGGTCGGGCGCCCGCTCGTCGTCCGTCACCGCGTGTGCCACCGTGCGAGGGTACGGGAGCCGCTACCTGCTAGAGGTACTGGCCCGTGCCGCGCCCGATGCCCCCTTCGGCGCCCTGCGGGATCGATCCCGGGGGCAGCCCGCGGCGCATCTGCTCCAGCTGTGCCCGCGCCGCCATCTGCTGCGCGAACAGGGCGGTCTGGATGCCGTGGAACAGGCCCTCCAGCCAGCCGACCAGCTGCGCCTGCGCGATCCGCAGCTCGGCGTCCGACGGGGTGCCGTTCTCGGTGAAGGGCAGGGCGAGCCGGTCCAGCTCCTCGCGCAGCTCCGGCGCCAGGCCGTCCTCGAGCTCCTTGATGGAGTTCTCGTGGATCTCCTTCAGGCGCGCGCGGGACGCCTCGTCCAGCGGTGCGGCGCGCACCTCCTCCAGGAGCTGCTTGATCATGGTGCCGATCCGCATGACCTTCGCGGGCTGCTCGACCATCGAACCCACCCCCTGCTCGCCGTCCTCCCCGTCCTTGGGGACCGACGCCATGCCGACCGGACGGCCATCGGGTCCGACGACCATGACCTGGTGTTCGCCGTCGTTGTCTGCAGGCACACTCATGCTTCCACCGTATCTCTCAGGGCGCAGTGAGGATCAGCTTGCCCACGACCCCGCCGGCCTCCAGCGTGGCGTGCGCCTTGGCCGCCTCGGGCAGCGGGAACGTACCCGCGACGACGGGCCGTACCCGTCCCTCCTCGACGAGCGGCCAGGTGAGCGTGCGCACCCCGGACACGACCCGGCGCTTGCCGTACGGGCCCTCGACCGGGCGGGCCCGCAACCCCAGCGCGGTGACGCTGGCCCGCTTCGCCATCAGGGCCGCGAGGTTGACCTCGGTCTTCGTGCCGCCCTGGAAGCCGATGATCATCAGTCGGCCGTCGGGCGCGAGCGCCGCGATGTTGCCGGCCAGCGCTTTCGCTCCCATGTTGTCGAGGATGACGTCGGCGCCGTGGCCGTCGGTGGCCTTCTTCAGCTCGGCCGCGATGTCGTCGTGGTAGTCGATGGCGATGTCGGCGCCCAGCTCGCGGCAGCGCTCCAGCCGCTCCGGCGCACCCGCGGTCGCAGCGACGCGCGCCCCGTACGCCTTGGCCAGCTGGATCGCGTGCGTGCCGATGCCGCTCGTGCCGCCCTGCACGAGGAACGTCTCGCCCGGCTGCAGCCGGCCCATGTCGATCACGTTGGACCACACGGTGGCGGCCACCTCGGGCAGCCCGGCCGCGGTCACCAGGTCCACCCCGGCCGGCACCGGAAGCAGCTGCGCGGCCGGCACGGCCACCTTCTCCGCGTAGCCGCCGCCCGCGAGCAGCGCGCACACCTCGTCGCCGACCTGCCAGTCCTCGACGCCGTCGCCGACGGCCGAGATCCGCCCGGCGCACTCCAGGCCGATCACGTCGGACGCGCCGGGCGGCGGCGGGTAGAACCCCTGCCGCTGCAGGATGTCGGCCCGGTTCACCCCGGCCGCCACCACGTCGACGACCACCTCGCCGGGCATCGCGACCGGGTCGGGCACCTCCGTCCACTGCAGCACCTCGGGCCCGCCGGGATCCGCCACCGTGATCGCATGCATGGGTACGGACGCTAATCGTTCGCGACGTCCCGCGCCCTGCGGCACCCTGCCGACATGACCGATCCGTGGCCGCTGCACGGGCTCGTCCTGCGCACCCCGCGGCTGGAGCTGCGACCCGACGACGACGAGGGCCTGTACGCGCTGGCCGCACTCGCCGATCTCGGCGTGCACGCCGAGGCGGAGATGCCGTTCGTCCAGCCGTGGACGCGCTCTGCGGACCGGGGTCGGGCGGTGCTGCAGTACCAGTGGCGCTGCCGTGCCGAGGTGACGCCGGAGAGCTGGACGGTGAACTTCCTCGTCCGCGTGAACGGCGAGGTCGTCGGCACGCAGGGCCTGTCGGCGCGGTCGTTCGCCGTGCTCAAGGAGGTCAGGACGGGTTCGTGGTTGGGGCTGGCGCACCAGGGCCGCGGATACGGCACCCAGATGCGGGCCGCGGTGCTGGCGTTCGCCTTCGATTACCTCGGTGCCCGCACCGCGCGTTCGACCGCGTTCGCCGACAACGCGCGCTCGCACGGGGTGTCGCGCCGGCTCGGCTACCGCGTCGACGGCACCGAGCTGGTGGTGCGGGAGGGCGCCGCGACGACCGACGTGCGGCTGCTCGTCGACCCGGACACGTTCGTCCGTCCGGACTGGAAGCTGCAGGTCGAGGGCCTGGAACCGGTCCGCGACCTGCTCGGTGCGACGTGAGCTGGCCGCTGCGCGGTCTGGTGCTGCGCACCCCGCGCCTGGAGCTGCGCCCCGACGACGACGAGGGCCTGCTCGAGCTCGCCGCCGTGGCCGACGCCGGCGTGCACCCCGAGGACGAGATGCCGTTCCTCGTGCCGTGGACACGCTTCCCGGACCGGGCCCGCGCCGTGCTGCAGTACCAGTGGCGCTGCCGCGCCGAGCTGACGGCCGAGAGCTGGACGGTCAACTTCCTCGTCCGCGCGGGCGGCGCCGTGATCGGCATGCAGGAACTGGCGGCGCAGTCGTTCCCCGTGCTCCGGGAGGTCTGCACGGGGTCGTGGCTCGGCATGGCGCACCAGGGCCGCGGCTACGGCACCGAGATGCGGGCGGCCGTCCTGGCGTTCGCGTTCGACCACCTCGGCGCCCGCTCGGCCCGGTCGGCGGCGTTCGTCGACAACGTCCGCTCCCAGGGCGTGTCGCGGCGGCTCGGCTACCGCTCCGACGGCAGCGGGCTGCAGGTCCGCGAGGGGGTGGCCGCCGCCCAGGTCCGGCTGCTGGTCGAGCCCGCCACGTTCGTCCGGCCGTCGTGGACGTTGCAGGTGGAGGGCGTGGAGCCGTGCCGGGAGCTGCTGGGCGCAACCTGATCGACGTCACACAGCGCGCGGCCACCTCACACAGGTTGCAACCTGTGTGAGGTGGCCACGCGCTGTGTGAGGTGCCCGCTCAGCCGAGGTTGACGCCTCGCGCGAACGTGTCGCAGCGGCCGGGCTGGCCGGAGTCGAACCCGGTGCGGAACCACTTCTCCCGCTGCGCCGACGACCCGTGCGTGAACTGGCTCTTGTCGACGCGGCGGCCGGCGAGCTGGCTCTGGATGTAGTCGTCGCCGATCTTCTCCGCGGTGTCGACGGCGGCCCGCACATCCTGGTCGTTGACCTCGGTGATCAGCGGTTTGCCGGTCTTCGTCGGCACGGTGGTGGCGTGGTTGCCCCACGCTCCCGCGTAGCAGTCGGCCTGCAGCTCCAGCCGCACCGACGCCGAGGTCGGACCGGTGTCGCCGGCCTGGACCCGGTCGGTGGTGCCGAGCAGCGCCTGGATGTGGTGCCCGTACTCGTGGGCCAGCACGTACGCGCGCGCGAACGGACCGCCCTGGGCGCCGAAGCGCTGCTCCAGCTCCTGGTAGAAGCTCAGGTCGATGTAGATGTAGTTGTCGGCCGGGCAGTAGAACGGGCCGGTGTCGGACGTGGCACCGCCGCACCCGGTGTTGACGCTGCCGCTGAAGAACCGGGTGCGCGCGGGCTGGTACTGCCGGTTCGAGCGCGCGAACACGTCGGTCCAGAAGGCGTCCAGCGAGTTGATCACGCCGACGGCCTCGCAGGCCACGTTGGAGTTCGCGTCCCGGCCGGTCCGGCAGCTCTGCGCCAGCTGCCCGGAGTCGGAGATGCTGTTGTCGGAGCCGAAGCTGCCGGCGTCGGGCAGCGCGAAGCTGCCGCCACCGCCACCGAGCTGCGACAGCAGGAAGTAGATGATCAACCCGACGATGCTGACGCCGCCGCCACCGATCGCGACCCGGCCGCCGATCCCGCCGCCGCCCCCGCCGCCACGCAGGTCCTCGACGTTCGACGTGTCCAGCTCCGCGTTCTCGTCGAACCGCATCACTGCCTCCGCTGTCGGTGCGCGAACGGGCCGCGCAGGTCGACGTGATCCCACCACGATCGACCCGCGCAGCGCGCGGTGGACCGGCTCGGCGCGCTGACCCGATACGGCATCGTTGCGCTGATCGACAGGACGCGTCCGACACCGACCCGACCTGGGTAGGCTGGCCCGCGGAAGCGTGGCAGAGCGGCCGAATGCACTCGCCTTGAAAGCGAGCAGTGGGAAACCACTCGGGGGTTCGAATCCCTCCGCTTCCGCAACGAACGTGGTCAGAGGCCTCTGGGGCGCTGGCCGGTGTGCGTGTTCACGCCCGGTTCCCGATCATGTCTCGGTACGCGTCGCGGAGCTGCGCGGCGACCCTGGCCCGTTTCGCTGCGGCCCGCTCGGTGACCTCGCGGGCGCGCCAGTGGTTCGAGGGGACGACCCGCCCTGAGGTCATGGCGACCAGCGCGGAGGCGGCCGCTTCGTCGATCTCGTCCTGCCGTACCAACGCCAGGGCCAGGTCGAGTCGAGCGGTGGCGAGTCGTCGGGGGCGTGCGCCTTCCTCGGACAGGCTTCGGATGGCTTCGCGTGCGTAGTCGACAGCGGCCGGGTCGCCGACCCACGACAGGGTTGTCGCGGTGTAGGAGACGGCTTTGGACGGGTCGTACCGGTAGTGGTGCTCCGGTCGGTCCGGAGTCGTCAGCGGGTCGGCCAGCGCGTTGACCCGCGCCACTGCCGCGGTGGTGGCCCGCTGATCGTGCAGCCGTGCGGCCGCGCGGCCTTCCTGGGCTGTTGCCTGGATCCGTGCCGACGATCCGGCGGGCGCGACCGACTGAGCGGTTCGGGACAGTCGGAGTGCTTCGGCGTATTCGCCGAGCGTCAGCGTCCGCCATGCTTCGGTCTCGAACGTCCACGCGATGATCTCGGAGTGCTCGGCCTCCGCCGCGATAGACCGGGCCGACCCCAGATACGCCCGTGCCGTCCGCTGGTGTTCGAGGTCGACGGCCAGCGTTCCGGCGAGCAGCGCGAGCCAGCCACCGGCGATCAGCAGGCGCCGATGCTCGGCAAGGGTCATCCGGGCACCCAGCAGCCGCCCGACGTACCGGAGGTGCTGGCGAGTCTGCTCCAGCAGGTCCGCCGGGAGCGACGTCGCGTAGCTCGACGCCAGGTCGTCCACCGCCGCTTCAAGGCCGTTCAGGGTGGCATCACCGACATCGGAGGCTGCAACGCGGCGCGACAGCTCCAACGCCTCCAGTTCGGCCGGGGTCTCGACGGCCATCTGGTCGGGTAGGTCGCCGAGAGCTCGGGAGTACGCCGCGAGGTGCTCGGGCAGGATGGTCCGCCGTCCTGTCTCCAGGTGGCCCAGCATCGCCTTCGAGTAGTGCGTCCGGCGAGCCAGCTCGGACAGGCTCAGACCCACGGCCTCCCGTGCGGCACGGAGCCGCGCACCATCGGACACCACTTCGGCCCCTCGGGGTCTGTAGACGGCGGGTAGACGCTCAACCTCGGTCGTGCGGGTGTGCCTGCCCCACGCTACCGGGGTGAACGTGACGAAAGGTCCGGTTCGGTGGCTCCTCGGTCGGCGCAGATCCAGGCGACCGGCGCGATGTCGGTCCACCCCGCAGCACTGGCCGTACCGGGGGCACGGGTGAACACGTTCGCAGCCGCGTTGTCGCGACACCCGGACATGGTGAAGCGCTTGTTGGAGGCGCACGTGGACGACGGACACAGGTGGTGCCGTGCCTGCACCAAGCCTGGTACCGGGCTTCCTGGTGAGAGGTGGCCGTGCGCGTTGCGGTTCCACGCCGCGGCCGCCGAGCAGCTCCTTCGGGACGTGGCGCCGCCCTCCCGTGGATGAGTTCCCGGTCGTGCTCGGTCCTCCGCGGCCGCCGCGGGACGACCGTTTCGTTCAAGAACGGCGACGCGCCCCGGCCTAGCGTCGCGACCATGATCCTCGTGACCGGCGGCCTCGGTTCCATCGGCTCGCACACTGCACGGGCCCTGCTCGACCTGGGCGAATCCGTGGTGCTGACCGCGCACTCGTCGAGCAGGCTGCCCGAGTTCCTCGCCGACGAGCCCGACGGCCGGGTGGTCGTCGAGCCGCTGGACACCGCGGATGGGGCGGCGTTCCTCGACATCGGCAAGCGGCACGAGATCACGGGCATCGTGCACCTCGCGGCCGCTCCCTACGACCTGCCCGATCCCGTCGAGTACCTGCGCGCCGACACCCGCGGCCTGCTCAACGCACTCGACGCGGCGCGGGCGTGGGGGGTGCGCCGGTTCTCGGTCGCCAGCACGATCGCCGCGTACCTCGGGGTGGCCGAGTGCCCGCTGCGCGAGGACCTGCCGCTGCCCGTGGTGGCGGCCCACCAGATCCCGGTGCTGAAGCGGACCGCCGAGCTGTTCGCAGCGCTGGTCGGAGAGAGCGCCGGGTTCGAGGCGGTGAGCCTCCGTATCGGCACGGTGTGGGGGCCGCTCGGCGTGACCGACAACCCGTTCACGCCGCTGCCGCGCCTGATCAGCGCGGCCGTCCGGGGTGTGGATCCCGATCTCACCCCACCCCGGCCGGCCGCGTTCGCCGAGGACGTCACGGACCTGTGCTACGTGAAGGACTGCGGCCGGGCAATCGCGCTGCTCATGACGGCGGAGCGGTTGAACCACGGCATCTACAACGTGTCCAGCGGCGAGCCGGTCAGCTACGGCGACGTCGTCGCAGCGATCAACGCCGCCGTCCCGGACTCGGATCTCGCGCTGCCGGCCGGCCGCAACCCCGATCGGCCGCCCGGCAACCACCTCGACATCACGCGCCTGCGTGAGGACACCGGCTTCCGGCCGGAGTTCGATGTCGAGCGCACCGTGGCGGACTACGCCGCCTGGCTGCGCACCCACGAGCGATAGGAGACGTGATGGCCAGGGTCATCATCCAGGCGGTCGTGTCGGTGGACGGCTTCATCGCCTACCCCGACGACTCGGTCGGACCGCTCTTCGACTGGTACTTCAACGGCGACACGGAGCTGATCGCCAGGCCGAGCGACTGGAAGTTCAGCGTCTCGCAGGCGTCGGCCGACTACGCGCAGCCGTTCTGGGACGCCATCGACGTCACCGTGATCGGCCGCGACCTGTTCGACACCACGAACGGCTGGGACGGCAAGCCGGCTGCGGGCAAGGAACTCGTCGTCGTCACGCACCGCCCGCTGCCGGACGAGTGGCTCGCCGAGCACCCGGACGCGCCGTTCCACACGGCCGACTCCGTCGAGGCCGGCATCGCGCGCGCGAAGGAGATCGCCGGCGAGGACGGGCTCGTCGCCGTCACCGCGGGTGACGTGGGCGGGCAGGCGTTCGCCGCCGGGATGGTGGACGAGGTGGCGATGGACATGGTGCCGGTGGTGTTCGGCGAGGGCGTGCGGTTCTTCGGCAGCCACGCCGGCACGGTGCTCCTGGACGATCCCGACCGGATCGTCCAGGGCGACCGCGTGCTGCACCTGCACTTCACGGTCAGGCGCTGACCGCCCGCACGGGCGGGCGCACCAGCGATGCGACAGCCGCCACCACGCCGATCACGATCGTGCCGAACTGGAGCCACTTCCCGATCGTGACCAGGACGTTCTCGGTGCCGGCCAGGTGGCTGACGTCGCCGGACGCGAAGAACCCGAAGAGGATGAACGCGCCGGCCAGCAGGCTGACCGCGGGCGCCCATCGGTAGGCGAGCACCGCGACGAGCCCGCCGACCAGCGTGATGATCATCCCCGGCGGGATCGGCGGGTAGTTCCATCCGCCCAGGATCTGGACGGGGATGCCGAGGGCCGACAGCACGAAGGCGACGACGGTGGTGCGGCGCAGCGGGTCGGTCAGGGACAGCTTCATGACAACTCCTTCATCGGGACGGGATTGCGGTGACGGGCACGTCGCCGCCGGATGAGGGCTTCGGCGACGGCGAGGTCGATCACCCAGCCGAGGACCTGCCCGGCCGGGATCGCGGACGGGATCGCGCCGGCGAGCGCCGCGAGGCTCCCGCCGGTGAACGGGAGGACGGCGAGGAGCATCAGCGGCACCAGCAGCCGTGCGGTGACCGCGAGGAAGGTGAGCGCGTAGTTGCGGGTCATCCACGACCGGTGCGCCTCGACGTCGCCGCGCCGGATCGCGCGCACCGCCAGCCCCGCCGTCACGAGCCAGCCGACGGCCGGGATCGTGAGCCCGACCTGCGTCAGCAGCCGATCGGAGAGCAGCGCGACCGGGATCGCCAGCACGCCCGCCAGGACGACCGCCGCCACGTAGACGCGGCCGATCCGGCGGTGCCAGCGGCGGTGCGCCCGGATCGCGGGCACGAACTGCAGCGGCCCGAGCACCAGCGCCACCATGGCGGTGAAGACGTGCCCGACGAGCAGCGCGTAGTGCAGCTCGTCGGACACCGCCAGCCGGCCGGCCGTGCTGTCCAGCCGCACGTACGGGTAGATCGCGGTCGATCCGACGACCAGCCCGAGCCCGAGCAGGGTCCACGCCGAGCGGGTGCCGGTTCGCGTCGCTGATCGCATGCGTCGATCCTGGGACGGTCGAGGCGCGCGGTCGTCCGCTCGGCGGAGGCGTTGGAGTACGCGGATCTGCGTAGGTCCCGGCGGGTGGTGCGGTGATCAAGGGCAAGAGGTCGTCAGTTGATCTTCAACCACGACCTTTTGCCCTTGATCACCGCAACCTCCCTGGCCCGGCCTACGCTCCGCCGGTATGAACCTCCGGTCCGGGCACGGCCGCCGGGTGCTGCTGCCGTCGCGCCGGGACGTGGTGCTGGCCGCGGCGCTCGCCGCCGCGGTGCTGGCCGGCAGCGCGCTCGTGGCCTACTTCCAGCCGGCCGGCGTGCTCGGGCCCGTGACCATGGCCGCGGTGCTGGTCGCGGCGGGTGCGTGGGCGTGGCACCGGGTCGCGCCGGTGGTCTCCGCGGCGGTGGTGGTCGCCGTCGTCGCCGGGCACGTGCTGGCCGGGCTGCCGTACGGGCCGATCATGTTGCTGGTCGTGGTGGCCTGCTTCGCCGTCGCGCGGCACTGCGGCAGCCGGGTGGCCGCGGCCACCTGCGCTGCGGCCGCGATCGTGCTGGCCGCCGCGCTGTGGACGCAGCTCGACGCGACGAACCCCACCGCGACCGCCGCCATCCTGGTGGCCTGGCCCGGGGTGTTCGTCGCCGTCCCGGCGCTGGCCGGAGCGCTGGTCAGGACGCGGGTCGAGGCGGCGGCGCGGGAACGGGCAGAGCTGCTCGCGCGCGGCGCCGACCAGGAACGGCTGCGGGTCGCGCGGGAGGTGCACGACGTCGCGGGGCACGGGTTCGCCGTCGTCGCCATGCAGGCCGGGGTGGCACTGACCGTGTTCGACGAAGACCCGGGACAGGCCAGGATCTCCCTCGAAGCGATCCGGTCGTCCAGCCAGCAGGCGCTGCGCGAGCTGCAGGCCGTGCTGGACACCCTGCACGCCGACGCCCCGGACGCGCGCGACCTGCCCGACCTGGTCGATCGCGTGCGGGCCAGCGGCGTGCCCGTCGAGCTGGCCGTCACCGGCGACCCGCGCGCCGTGGACCAGCAGGTCTCCGCCACGGTCTACCGGCTGGTGCAGGAGGCGCTCACCAACGTCGTTCGCCACGCCGGGCCGACGGCCGCCGAGGTCGTCGTCGAGTACGGGGAGCACGACGTCACGGTGGCGGTCCGCGACCGCGGGCACGGCGCCGCCGAGCAGCCCGGACGTGGGCTGCGCGGGCTGCGCGAGCGGGTCGAGCAGCTGCGAGGCACGTTCGCCGCGGGCGATCGGACCGGCGGCGGCTACCAGGTGACCGCCACGATCCCCGCGACAGGAGTCGATCGATGATCAGCGTCGCCCTCGCCGACGACGACGAGCTCGTCCGCATGGGCCTGCGCGTGCTCGTCACCCGCGAGGACGACCTCGACCTCGTCGGGGAGGCCGCGAACGGCGAGTCGGCGCTCGCGCTGGTGCGCAGCGCCCGGCCCGACGTGCTGCTCCTGGACCTGCAGATGCCCGGCCTCGACGGGCTCGGCGTGCTCCGCGCGATCGCCGCCGACCCGGCACTGGGCGGCACCAGGGTGATCGTCGTGACGACGTTCGAGATCGACCGCTACGTCGTGGCGGCGCTGCAGGCCGGCGCCAGCGGGTTCCTGCTCAAGAGCAACGTCCCGGCCGAGCTGGTCCACGCCGTGCGGGTCGTCGCGGCCGGCGAGGCGCTGCTCTCCCCGTCGGTGACACGACGGGTGGTCGGGATGTTCGGTCGGCACCTCGCCGTGGCGAGCCCGCCGCGGGCGGCGTGGGACTCCCTGACGGCCCGCGAGCGCGAGATGGTCGCCTGGGTGGCCACCGGCCGGTCGAACGACGAGATCGCCCGCGAGCTGGTGCTGAGCCCCGACACGGTGCGCACCCACGTCAGCCGGGCGATGGTCAAGCTCGCGGCCCGCGACCGCGCCCAGCTCGTCGTCTTCGCGGTGCAGGAGGGACTGACGTTCCCCGACGTGGCCGGGGAGGACTGAACCCGCCCTTCAGTCGGATCCCTCGACGAAGATCAGGTTGCGCCGCAGCGCCGTGCGCCGCACCTCCAGCGCCTGGGCGTACTCCGCCGAGGCGTACCACTCGCGGGCCCGCGCCATCGACGGGAACTCGACGATGACGATGTTCTGCGGGGTCCAGTCGCCCTCGACGTGGTCGATCGCGCTGCCGACGCGGGTGCGGTACTGCCCGCCGTACTGCGCGATGGAGGCGCTGGCGAGCGCGCGGTACTGCGCCACCAGCTCGGGATCCAGTCCCACGACATCGGAGATCACGTACGCCGTCATCCACCGATCGTGGCACCGCTCGATCGAGTAGTAGTGAAACGATCACGGTGAGCGACAGGTGTTGGCGATGAACCCCCACGTCAGCGACTATGTGCCGGCCCTCCGTGGCCGTACCGTCGGGGATGCGGCCCGATCGACATCGTGTCCGAGCACAGGAGCCGGGTGGGATGAGCAGTGACGTGACCTATGACGATCCCGACGCCCCCACGGGCCCGCAGGACACCGTCTCCGACGAGCCGACGGGTCCTCAGCCGGTCGTGCCGCCGGACCGGCCGCGCACGGCCGGAGGCCTGCTCGGCGCTGTGATCAGCGCGATCATCACGGGCGGGGTGGCGGAGCTGCTCTCGTACCCGGCGACCTGCGACGCGACGTTCGCGCCGTTCATGTCCGACTGCCGCAACCTCATGGGCTGGTCGTCCTTCGCCGACTACCCCGGCAGTGCGGCGATGATCGCCGCGGTCGCGGCCGTGTTCGCGGGGCTCCTGGTCTACCTCATGGTGCGGTTCAGCGATTCCTGAGCGGAACTGTCGGTGTCCCGCGGCACAATCGCGGGCGTGACCCGTTCTGCGTCGTCCGAGGTCTCTGCGGTGGAGCTGGCGCGCGCCCGCGAGGGTGACGACGACGCGTTCGCCCGCATCGTCGAGCCGTACCGGCGCGAGCTGCAGGTGCACTGCTACCGCATGCTGGGCTCGGTGCACGACGCCGAGGACGCGCTGCAGGACGCGCTGGTGCGTGCGTGGCGCAGCCTGGGCGGGTTCGAGGAGCGCAGCTCGGTCCGCGCGTGGCTCTACAAGATCAGCACGAACGTCTGCCTCACGGCGATCGAGCGGCGGGGCCGGCGCGCGCTGCCCGTCGACTTCGGGTCGGCGGGCGCGGGCAGCCCGCTCGACCCGCCGGCCACGGAGATCGACTGGCTGGAACCGTTCCCGGACGTCCTGGTCGAGGACGGGCGGGCCGCGCCGCACGCCCGCTACGAGCAGCGGGAGGGCGTGGAGCTGGCGTTCGTCGCCGCGCTGCAGCACCTGCCGGGCAACCAGCGCGCCGCGCTCGTGCTGTTCGAGGTGCTCGGCTTCTCGGCGCGGGAGATCGCCGACGTCATGGAGACGTCCACGGCCTCGGTCAACAGCGCGCTGCAGCGTGCGCGCAGGATCATCGACGAGAAGGTGCCGGAGCGCAGCCAGCAGCAGACGCTGCGGGCGTTGGGCGACGCGAAGCTCGGCGAGCTGGTCGGGAAGTACGCCGACGCGCTGGAGCGCCGCGACACCTCGGCGATCCTCGCGCTGCTCACCGAGGACGCCACGTGGAGCATGCCGCCGCTCACCTCGTGGTTCCGCGGCGCGGAGCAGATCAGCGGCTTCCTGGCCCGGGGCCCGCACCGCGTCACGTGGAAGCACGTGCCCACGCGGGCCAACGGCCAGCTCGCCGTCGGGTGCTACATCCGCTCGGAGGAGACCGGCCGGTACGAGGGGAAGGTGCTCGACGTGCTCACGCTCGACGGCGAGCGGATCGCCGCCGTCACCGCGTTCATCGACCCGTCGCTGTTCGCGGCGTTCGAGCTGCCGGAGTCGTTGCCGGCGGAATGACGCGAGCACCCTGGTAGTGCCGCGGGTCGTCGCGCTCGTCGAGGGGCGGCAGGTTGCGCGCCGGGGTGTGCACGAGCGGTGCGTCGGCCGCGTCGAGGCCCTGTGCGCGCCGCCACCCGGCGCGCGCTCGCGGGCGGTAGCGCAGTGCCGGCGGCACCAGGTGCCACGCGATGTGGACGACCCGGCCGAGGATCCGCAGCAGCCGCTCGTCGCGTGAGTTCCACGTGAAACCCAGCCGCTCGCGCACAGCCGGCGGGTAGAGGCCCACGGTGATCCAGCGGTACCCGCGGGCGACCGGGAACCGCGCCAGGCGCCAGACGGGGTCGGGGAGCCACGGCAGCACCGGCGGCTTGGCCAGCTCGTCCAGGTCGAGCACGTCGCGGGTGGCCTTGTTGTCCTCCAGCACCTCGGCGCACATGTGCTCCCAGTACGCGAGGAACTCGGCGTAGGTCGCCGGGACGGGGCGCATGCTCATGCCGTACTGGCGGTAGAGCTCGATGTACTCGTCGTACATGCGGGCCCGTTGACCCTCGTCGAGGCCGCCCATGAACACGTCGGCGGCGAGGACGAGGCCCATGTAGAAGGTGGAGTGCGCCCAGAAGAACGTGTCGGGATCCAGGGCGTGGTAGCGGTTGCCGTTGCGATCGACACCGCTGATGTCGGCGTGGTACCCGCGCACCTCGCGGGCGGTCTCGGTGGCCCGGTCGCCGTCGTAGACCATGCCGTCGATGGGGTAGAGCGAGCGGTTGAGCCGCTGCCAGCGCTCGGCGAAGAACTTCGAGTGCTGCTCGACCGCCGCGCCGAGCTGCGGATGCATGTTCTGCATCGACCCGGCCCACAGCGCGACGAAGTACGTGCGAAGGTCGCCGCCGTAGCGCCAGCTGAGAGAACTCGGTCCGAGAGGCATCGCCGACTCCGTTCCGCGAACTGACTACGGGCGTTGTCAGTATAGAGGGCCCGGCAGTTGAGGGTTCGTGCCCGGACCCTCAGCTGCCGGGCGCTCGTAAGCTACGGCGTGGCCGAACGACAGTGGTCGGGCAGCACGCTGGCCGATCGGCAGTCCGCGCGGCGCCGCGCGCTGCTCGACGCCGGGCTCGACCTGCTCGGCGCCGAGGGCGGCCCCGCGGTCGGCGTGCGGGCCGTGTGCCGGCGCGCCCGGCTCACCGAGCGGTACTTCTACGAGAACTTCCGCGACCGCGACGCGCTGGTCGCGGCGGTGTACGACGAGGTGACCGAGCGCGCGCACGCCGCGTTGGCCGGCGCCGTCGCATCGGCGACCGGGGACGTGTCGGCGCTGGTCGAGGCCGCCGTCGCGGCGTTCGTCGAGCTGGTCCTGGACGATCCGCGGGTGGGTCGGGCGCTGCTGCTCGCTCCGCTCACCGACCCCGCGCTGATGCACCGCGGCACCGCCGCACTCCCCGCGTTCCGCGCGCTCATCAGCGAGCAGCTGCCGCCCGACGCCGACGACGTCGAGCGCCGGATGACCGCGATCGGGCTGGTCGGCGCGCTGGCGCAGCTGTTCGGTGCCGCGCTGGACGGCAGCCTCGTCGTGCCGAGGGAACGGCTCGTCCGGCACTGCGTCCAGCTGGTGCTGCGCGCTTCTACGCCGGATCGCTGAGGAACGCCGCTGCGGCGGCGCGCAGGAACGCGGGGTCGGCCACGCCGCACAGCTCGCGGGCCGAGTGCATGGACAGCACCGGGATGCCGACGTCGACCGTGCGGATGCCGATCCGGGTCGACAGCAACGGCCCGACCGTCGACCCGCACGGCACGGTGTTCTTCGCGACGAACACCTGCGTGGGCACGTCCGCGGTCCGGCAGGCGCGCTGCCATGCCGCGGCACCGGGGGCGTCCGTGGCGTAGCGCTGGATCGCGTTCACCTTCAGGGCCGGGCCCTGGTTGGGCAGCGCGCGGTGGCCGGGGTCGTGGCGCTCCAGGTAGTTCGGGTGGGCGGCGTGGGTCACGTCGACGGACAGGCAGCGCGCGGCCGCGAACACCCGTGCCCGGGCGTCGAACCCGCCGGCCAGCGCCGTCAGCACGTTCTCCAGCAGCGGGCCCTCCGCGCCGGTGGCCGACGCGCTGCCGATCTCCTCGTGGTCGAAGCCGACGAAGACCGGGATCGTCTCGGCCTGCTGTGCGGCGTCGAGCAGGGCACCGATGCCTGCCTGCACGGAGGCGAGGTTGTCCAGCCGGGGCGCCGCGAGGAACTCCTCCTCCTCGCCCAGCAGCGCCGGCGGCTCGACGGGGTGGACGACGAGGTCGTGCGCCGCCACGTCGTCGGGGTCGAGGTCGGCGACCTCGCTGGCCAGGAACTCAAGCAGGTCGCCCGCGCCGGGCGCGCCGAGCCCCCAGATCGGCAGCAGGTGCTGCTGCGGGTCCAGCGTGAGGCCCTGGTTGACCTGCCGGTCCAGGTGGATGGCCAGCTGCGGGACGCGCAGGAGCGGCCGGTGCACGTCGACCAGCACGGTGCTGCCGTCGTAGCGCACCAGGCGGCCGGCGAGCCCCAGGTCACGGTCCAGCCAGGAGTTCCACAGCGCCCCGCCGTAGACCTCCATGGCGACCTGCCGCCAGCCACCCGCGCCCGTGTCGGGCTGCGGCTTGACCTTGAGCGTCGGTGAGTCGGTGTGCGCCGCGAACACCCGCAGCGGCCGCCCGGCCGCGCCTCCGTCAGGCGCGGACCAGGCGAGCAGCGTCCCGTCGCGCACCAGGTAGCGGCCGCCGGGCCCGTCGGGCCACGGATCGGTCTCGAGGTGCTCGGTGAAACCGGCCGCCTCGAGCCGGCGCACACCCTCGGCCACCGCGTGGTACGGCGACGGGGACGCGGTGACGAATGCGGCGAGGTCGGCGGCGGGATCGGCTGGTCCGGTCATCACCGCCATCCTCCCCGCGGCCGACGATCAGTCGGTGCCCGGGTCCGCCGCCGGGGCGCTCTGCTCGCCGACGGGAGCGCTCTGGTCGCCGACGGGGGCGCTCTGCTCCCCGACCGTCGGCGTCAGCGCGTTCGCGATCCCGCCCGTCAGGGCGAGCCCGACGGCCAGCAGGAGCACCAGCCCGGCCTCCACGATGACGAAACGTCGGTGCGTGGTCATGGAACGTCCTCTCTGTTCGACCGCAGCGCTCCATCGGAGTGCAACACCCTCTCGGAGCGCAGCGGTGCATGGGTGAGCAACACGGCTGTGGTGACGGCGAGCTGCAGGGGCAGCACCGGGATGTGCCACAGGAAGTCGAAGGCGCTGTGCGCCGCGAAACCGGCCACGGCCGCGGTGGCCGCGGCGCCGGCGACGCTCCGCGCGCGCAGCCCGGCAACGGCGAGCGCGACCATCGCGGTGCCCACGAACGCGAGCCCGACCAGGCCGTTCTCCGTGGCGGTCTGCAGGTACTCGTCGTGGGTGAAGAAGGCGCGGACGCGGGTGCCGGTGTGGTCGACGTAGCGCAGGTCGAGCTCGCCCGGCCCGATGCCGGTCCAGGGCGCGGTGCGGAACTGGGCCTCGGTGACGCGGGTCAGGTCGGCGCGCTCCGCCGATTCGAGGGTCAGCCGGGTCTCGACGATCCCGGCGGCGGCCGTGCGGGCGGCGGGGACGAACGCGACGATCGCGGCGGCCACCGCAACGCCGAGCAGGAGGCCGGCGAGCAGGTGCCGGGGCCGCATCCGGCGCCCGTACGCGAGCACCGCGGCCCCGGCCACCAGGCCGGCGCCGGCGAGCCAGGGATGCGGTGGGTCGTCGACCGGCAGCGACGGCAGCAGTCCGGCGCCGGCAACGGCCACGGCCGGGACCGCCGACACGAGCCCGCCCAGCCGCAGCGGGCGATGCGGTGCGCGCAGCACCAGCGCGCCTGCTGCGACGACCAACCCGATCGCGCCCGCCCGGCTCATCGTCGAGACGAGGCCCAGTGCCAGCACCGCGACCACGGCGACGCGGACCGTGCCGTCGGGCAGTGCGGCGACCGCGACCAGCAGCGCGACCACGAGGAAGGCCGCCGTGGCGTTCGCGTAGGTCAGGGTGGACGCGCCCCGCCACAGGCCGCTCGACGTGAGCGCCAGCGGTTCGACGTGGAACGCCACCCCGACCCAGCACGACGCTGCGACGATGACGGCGACCGCCAGCACCACGGCCAGCAGGGCCTGCCGGTGGGGGCTCGGCAGCCCGGCCGCGCAGACCAGCGCCAGCGCCGTCACCGCTGCCACGGTGACCGGCGCGGCCGCGACCTGCACCGATGCGGCGCGCACGGCCACCCACGCGGCGAACGCCAGCATGGCCGCCGCGGCCACGACGACCGCGGACGGCACCCGTCGGCGCAGGTGGCACGCGCGGCCGAGCGCGGCGAGCCCGACCAGCGCCGCGACCGTCGCGAGCTGCGGCGCGTAGAACCCGCCCTGCTGCAGGGCCGCGTACCCGATGGCGCCGCCGAGACCGGCCACGACGACGGCGTCGGGCAGCACGTCGCCGGGCACCCCGCGGTGGCGGGGCGCCCGGTGGGCAGGCACGCGCGGTCCCGGTCCGGTCACGGTCCTCCTCCCTGGGTTCGCAGGCCCTACCTTGGGAGCGGAACTTGATCACCGCGAACGCAGATCGGCTTCTCGACCCGATCAGGTGTCAACCGGTGGTGCGTCGGCCACGCTGCGACGTCAGCGCGTAGGTTCGCCGTCCGTGGCGGAGATCGTCGTGGTGGGCGCCGGGGCGGCCGGTTGCGCGCTCGCCGGCCGGCTGACCAGCCGCGGCGCCGACGTGCTCCTGCTGGAGGCCGGTGGTCGCGAACGCCCGCCGGAGGTGCTCGACGTCGCGTCGTTCGCCGCGACCGCGCCGGACCACCCGTGGAACTGGGCCTACCCGACCCTGCTGCGCGCCGGCACCCCCGCGATCGTGCCGCGCGGCCGCGGGCTCGGCGGCTCGACCGCGATCAACGGGGCGGTCTGGACCCGGGCCGTGCCGGCCGATGCGGACGGGTGGGGCGTGCCCGGCTGGACGTTCGCGGAGCTGCTCCCGTACTTCCGGCGCGCCGAGCACGACCTCGACGTGTCCAGTCCGGTGCACGGGGACGCCGGGCCGGTGCCCGTCCGCCGCCCGTCCGGCGCGCTGCGGCACCCGACGGTGGACCGGTTCCTGGCCGCGGCGGACCGGCTCGGTCACCCCGCCGAGCCGGACCGGAACGCCGGCGGCCCACCCGGTGCCGGCCCCGTGCCGAGCAACAGCGTCGACGGCGTGCGCGTCGACGCCGCCACCGCCTACCTGGGGCCGGACGTGCGGGTGCGCACCGGCGCGCTCGTCGAGCGGGTGCTGCTGCGCGGGGACCGTGCCGTCGGGGTGGAGCTGGCCGGCGGCGAGGTGGTGGAGGCAGGGGAGGTGGTGCTCGCGGCCGGCGCCGTCGCCACGCCGCAGCTGCTGCTGCGTTCGGGCATCGGACCGACCGGCGCGCACGAGCTGCCCGTCGGGCAGGGCTTCACCGACCACCCGGCCGTCTTCCTGCCGATGCGCGACACCGACCCGCCGGCGCACCCGCACGCGCCCGGCGCGCAGGTCGCGTTGGACCTCGACTCGGGCGCCGATCCCGCG
This sequence comes from Pseudonocardia sp. CA-107938, assembly GCF_050936315.1. Lineage (NCBI taxonomy): Bacteria > Bacillati > Actinomycetota > Actinomycetes > Pseudonocardiales > Pseudonocardiaceae > Pseudonocardia > Pseudonocardia sp. CA-107938. Next base: position 1,654,694 of record NZ_JBNJNA010000001.1, read on the forward strand.
GGCGACGTGTGGGTGCTGCAGTTCGTGCGCCCGTTCGAGCCCGGCGGGGACCTGCACCTGATGTGCGCGCTCGGCCGCCCCGACGGCCGCGGCGAGCTCACCCTCGACGTGTCGGGAGCGCCGCGGATCGAGTACCGCTACCTGGGCCTGGAGAGCGACCGGCGGCGGATGCGGCACGCCGTGCGCACGGCGGCCGAGCTGCTGCGCGCGGGCCTCGGCACCCGCACGGCCCCCGACGGCGACGTCCTCGGCGTGGACCGCCGCCTCGACGGCTGGATCGCCGCCCACCTCACCACGGCGGTGCACCTGTGCGGCACCGCGGCGATCGGCCAGGTCGTCGACGCGGAGCTGCGCGTGCTCGGCATCGCCGGCCTGCGCGTCGCCGACACGTCGGTGCTGCCCACGGTCCCGCGCCGCGGCACGGCGGCGACGGCGGTGGCGATCGGCGAGAAGGCGGCCGACCTGCTGGGGTGACCGAGCGACGTCACACAGGTTGCGGCCACCGCACACAGGTTGGGCAGTGTGTGCGGTGGCCGCGCGCTGTGTGAGGTCACTCCCAACCGCGGGGGAGGACGATGCCGAACCGTTCCGCCAGCACCGTGCGCTCCTCCGCCACCGAGAGCGTGCGGTCGGGGCGGCCGGTCTCCTTGAACACGCCGTTGTCCAGCGCGATCCGCCCGCCGTCGACGACCATCGCGGCGACCCGGTGCGCCCGGAAGTGCGACGCGGGATCGTGCTCCTGGAACCGGCAGCGCGGCACGTACTCGGCGAACGTCCGCGGGACGAGCGTGAACGTCCAGTCGCGCTGCCACCCCTCACCGGACCGGTTCGCGGTGAACCAGCGCTCGCCGTCGCGCCCGACCATCCGCGTGCCGTGCTCGCCCTCCCGCAGCGGCAGCGGGAGCTCCCAGCGCCCGCCCTGCCCGACGTCGGCGAGCACCGGCCCGTCCGATGTGGCGACGAGCAGGCGCATGTGGTCGAACTCGGCCGGCTCGGCGTCGGCGCCGTCGAACGCGGACAGCAGCGTCACGTCGTGTCCCAGCTCGCCCAGCAGCGCGGCGAACAGGCCGTTCAGCTCGTAGCAGAAGCCGCCGCGCCGCCGGCGCACGATCTTGTCGGTCAGGTCGTCGAGGTCGAACGAGATCGGGATGCCGAGGTGGATGTCGTAGTCCTCGAACGGGACGGTGCGCGCGTGCGCCGAGTGCAGCTCGGCGAGCGTGGCGCCGCGATGGGAGCCGATCCGGGCGAGGTAGGCGTCGACGTCCACGGCGCGAGTCTGCCGCCTCAACCCGCGTCGAGGTCCAGCCAGCGGCGCAGGGGCGCGAACAGCTCACGCCCACGCAGCTCGTCGGGCGTGCACCAGGCCAGTGACGTGGCCTTGTCCGGCTCGACGATCCGCGCCTCGCCAGCCACCACCTCGCACTCCACGAACAACGTGACGTAGTGGCGGCCGATCTCCGGCATCGGGTCGTCGGTGAACCCGCGCCGCGCGACCGGGACGACGTGCAGCCCGGTCTCCTCGGCCACCTCGCGCACCGCCGTCTGCTCCGGCGACTCGCCGAACTCCTGGTGCCCGCCCGGCAACCCCCACGTCCCGGCCCCGTGCGCGCCGGCGCGGCGCAGCACCAGCAGCCGTTCCCCGTCGGGCACGAGCGCGGCGACACCGACCCGGATGTGCGCATCCCCCACCAGCGCACCGTACGTGCCTACCCTGAGCCCGTGAGCAACCCGTTCCTCGTGCCCAGCCCGCTCCCGTACGGCTACCCCGACTTCTCCGCGATCCGCGAGGAGCACTACCTCCCCGCCTTCGCCGCCGGCATGGCCGAGCAACGGGCCGAGGTCGACGCCATCACGTCCGACCCGGCGCCGCCGACGTTCGCGAACACCGTCGAGGCGCTGGAGCGGTCCGGCGAGACGCTGCGCCGGGTGTCGTCGGTGTTCTTCACCCTCGTCTCGTCGACGAGCACGCCGGGGCTGCGGGAGATCGAGGCGGAGATCGCGCCGCAGCTGGCCGCGCACAGCGACGCGATCCGGCTCGACCCGGCGCTGTTCGCCCGCATCGCGGCGTTGCACGATGTTCGCGAGACCCTGGACCTGGACGCCGAGTCGTTGCGGCTCCTCGAGCGCTACCACCGCGACGGGGTGCGGGCCGGCGCGCAGCTGGCACCCGAGCAGCAGGACCGGCTGCGCGAGCTGAACGCGGAGCTCTCGGCGTTGACGACGGAGTTCGGCAACCGCCTGCTGGCCGAGGCGAACGACTCGGCGGTGCACGTCAGCGACGTCGCGCAGCTGGACGGGCTGTCGGCCGACGCGATCGCCGCCGCGGCGAAGTCGGCCGCCGACCGCGGCCTGGACGGCTACCTGATCACGCTGGTGCTGCCCACCGGCCAGCCGGTGCTGGCCTCGCTCACCGACCGCGAGCTGCGGGCCCGGGTGCACGAGGCGTCGGTGTCGCGCGGGCTGCGCGGCAACGCGCACGACACCCGCGAGCTCGTCCTGCGCACGGTGGCGCTGCGGGCAGAGCGGGCGGCGCTGCTCGGCTACCCGCACCACGCCGCCTGGGTGGTGGAGCCGTTCACCGCGGAGTCCGTCGAGAACATCGACGCGATGCTGGGCAAGCTCGCGCCGGTCGCTGCGGCGAACGCGCGCGCGGAGGCGTCGGACCTGTCGACGGAGGCGGGCTACGCGATCACGGCCGCGGACCGCGCGTTCCACGCCGAGCGGGTGCGCCGCGAGCGCTTCGCCGTCGACACCGAGGCGCTGCGCCCGTACTTCGAGCTGGAACGGGTGCTGCACGACGGCGTTTTCCGCGCAGCCGGGCTGCTCTACGGCGTCACGTTCGCCGAGCGGCACGACCTGCCGCTCTACCACCCCGACCAGCGCATCTTCGACGTCGCCGACGAGTCGGGCCCGCTCGGGCTCTACATCCTCGACCCCTACGCGCGCGACTCGAAGCGGGGCGGGGCGTGGATGAACTCGTTCGTCACGCAGTCGCACCTGCGCGGCACCCGACCCGTCGTGCTCAACACGCTCAACGTGCCGCAGCCGCCAGCCGGCGAGCCGACCCTGCTCACGCTGGAGAACGTGCGCACGCTGTTCCACGAGTTCGGGCACGCCCTGCACGGCTTGTTCTCCGACGTCCGGTACCCGACGTTCACCGGCACGTCGGTGCCCCGCGACTTCGTCGAGTTCCCGTCCCAGGTCAACGAGATGTGGCTGGACCACCCCGCGGTCCTGCCGCACTACGCCGTCCACCACGAGACGGGTGAGCCGCTGCCCACCGAGGTCGTCGAGAAGCTGGCGGCGGCCCGCCGGTTCGGGGAGGGCTTCGCGACCACCGAGTACCTGGCCGCCGCGCTGCTCGACCAGGCGTGGCACCGGTTGGGGACCGACGCGGCCGTCGACGACGTGGAGGCGTTCGAGGCCGCCGCGATCGCCGCGGCCGGCGTCGCCGAGCCGACCGCGCCGCCGCGCTACCGCAGCACCTACTTCCAGCACATCTTCGGCGGCGGTTACAGCGCCGCCTACTACTCCTACATCTGGAGCGAGGTGCTCGACGCCGACACCGTCGAATGGTTCGGCGAGCGCGGCGACGACCTGCGTGCGAGCGGCGACATCTTCCGGCGCGAGCTGCTCTCGCGCGGTGGCGCCGTCGACCCGATGGCGGCCTACCGGGCGTTCCGCGGCCGCGACCCGGAGATCGGTCCGCTGCTCACCCGGCGGGGGTTGGCCGGCTGAGCCCGGCGGCGGTGCAGGAGGGTCATCGCCACTCCGGCCACCAGGCCCCAGAAGGCCGCACCCAGCCCGAGGAAGCCCACACCCGCCGCCGTCACCACGAACGTGACGGCGGCCGCCTCGCGCCCGTCCGGTTCGGCGACGGCGGAGGCGATCGACGACGCCAGCGCGCCGAGCAGGGCCAGCCCGGCCACGGCCTCCAGCAGCACCGGCGGCGACGCGGCGAACACCGCTGTGGCGACGCCCGCGGTGAAGCCCAGCACGGCGAGCACCACACCGTTGGTGACCGAGGCGATCCAGCGCTGCTCGGCGGGCCCGGCGTCGGGGCCCGCGGCGAGGGCGGCGCTGATCGCGGCCAGGTTGACCGCGTGCCCGCCGACCGGCGCGCCGGCGATCGTGCCGGCGCCGGTGGCGAGCAGCACGGTCCGCCACGGCGGCCGGAACCCGTACTGGGCGAGCACGGCCATGCCGGTGACGTTCTGCGAGACCATCGTCACGACGAACAGCGGCAGCCCGAGGCCGACGAGGGTGGCCGGGTCGAACGACGGGGTGGTCCACACGAACGCCGGTGCCACTGCGGCGCCGGCGGGCAGACCACCCGTCCACAGGATCCCGGCGATCGCCACGACCAGCGCCGCCGGCACCGCCCACGGGCGGGCGAACCGCGCGACCAGCGCCCACACGACGATCACCGGCGCGGCCAGCAGCGGCACCTGCGCCAGTGCCTGGACCGGCGCGAGGCACAGCGGCAGCAGCACCCCGGCGAGCATCGCGGCGGCGAGGTGGCCGGGGATCGCGGCGACGAGCCGGCCCAGCGGGGCGATCAACCCGGTCACGACGATCAGCGCGCCGCACAGCAGGAACGCCCCGACGGCCGCGGCGAACCCGCCCGGCTGCGGACCGGCGGCCACCAGCAGCGCCGCACCCGGGGTGGACCACGCGATGACCACCGGGATCCGCCAGCGCAGTCCGAGCACGACCGCCACGACGCCACTCGCGATGCTGACCGCGAGCAGCCCGGACGCCGCCCGTCCCGGGTCGGCACCGACCGCCTGCAGCCCGGTGAGCACCACCGCGAAGGCCCCGGCGAATCCCACGACAGCGGAGACGACGCCGGCCAGCGCCGGCTGCAGCACGCGTTCCATCCGACCTCCCGTTCCGTTTACGGAACGGATGAGACCATAACCACGTGCCACAGCCGCCGTCCACCGCATTCGCGGCACTCGCCGATCCCGCAGGGGTCGGGCCGCGGGTCACGGCGCTGCGCAAGGAACGGGGGCTGTCGCTGTCGGAGGTGGCGCGCCGCGCTGGCATCGGCAAGGCCACGCTGTCCGGGTTGGAGGCCGGCACCCGCAACCCGACGCTCGAGACGCTCTACGCGGTCGCCTCGGCGCTGCAGGTGCCGCTGACCGCCGTCGTCGCGGAGCCCGGGACGCCCGGACCGCTCATCCGCGGTGCCGCCGCGCAGGCGGAGCACCTGCGCACCTGGACCGAGAGCGACGTGACCTACGAGCTGTTCCGGCTGACCGTGGCGGCGGGCGACAGCCAGGAGTCGCCGCCGCACCACGCCGGCGTCACGGAGTGCGTGGTCGTGTTCGCCGGCGAGCTCGTGGCAGGCCCGCTCGACCGGCCGGTGCGGGTGTCCGCCGGCGGGTTCGCGGAGTGGCCGGCCGACGTGCGCCACGGCTACCGCGCCGCCGGCACCGTCGACGTGCAGGCGACGTTGCTCATCCGCTCGCCGGTGCGGTAGTCCGTCCCTCGCGACCTCGGACGATAATCGGTCATCGCACGAACCCGGGCTCGGCTAACGTCGCCGAGGTCCCACTGTCCGCGGAGGTCCCCATGAACGACACACCAGAGCTCCCCGAGGACTCCGGCGAACTCGATCCCGCTGCCCCGGAGGCCGAGGAGGCTGTGGAGGCACCCCTCAACCGGGCCGCTCGGCGGGCCAAGGCGAAGCAGTCCCGGCCGTCGCACGTCGGGCCGCAGCCGGGGTGGGGACAGCCGGGGGTCCGCACCGGCCGACCGCGCACGAAGCGCCCGCACTGAACGGGCGCGTTGATCGAGGCTGAAACGAAGCCGTCCCGCCCGGTGGGGAGCGCCGGGCGGGACGGGGCGGGAGCTTCGTGGATCGCTCCGGTGTGATCACCGTGCCTTCATGAACTGCATCTTGCCCGGAAGTGAAGCGCCACCATCGATAGGGGGCACCCCACCCGGTCGGACGCACCGGCGCCGCGCCGTCGCAGCGGAGCGCATCCGTCGCACGGCCGCCGACCCTAGAAGGGGCGACGCCGACACGGCCAGCCTCTGAGACCTGTGTCGGCCGGCGCGCGCCGATCGGTCGTTCTGGAGCGCCGGATTGCGCGAAATCGGGGTTTGAACGCTGATGTGTCCTCCGTTCAGCCCAGCGATCTCGAGCGGACGGTAGCCGACGTCACCCTGCTGGGCTACATCGCCTCGTTAGCCGATTGTTACCCGCCGATGCGGTCTGGGAGGATGACGGCGATGCTCCCCGCTGCTCGTCACGGCGGTGCGATCCCGCCGGTGTCGGCCTTCCCGGCCGGCCCCCGGGCGCTCGCGCCCCCGCACGATTCCGTCAACGACCGTGTTCTGCTCGCCCTCCCGGCGACGGCCGCGTCGGCGTCCGTGGTGCGCAGCCTGCGCGCCGAAGGCGTCAACGTCAGCCCCGTCAGTGACGGCATCGCCGCGCTCGACGCCGTCCGCCACGGCGATCCGGCCCTCGTCGTGCTCGACGTCGAACTGCCCGGACCCGATCCCGTCGGCCTGCTGGCCACCGTGCACGTCGAGGCGCCCGAGGTGCCCGTCATGGTGGTCACGCCGCGGGAACGGCGCGCCGCGGTGCTCGCGCAGCTGCGCGGCGACCGCGACGACTACGTGCTGCGCCCGTTCGCCGTCGACGAGCTCGCGGCCCGCATCCGGTTCCGGCTGCGGCTCGGCCCCGAGCTCGACACGTCGGTGCTGCGCCAGGGAGAGCTCACCGTCGACACCGAGTTCGGGGAGGTCGCCGTCGACGGCCGCCCGGTGTCGCTGTCGCCCACCGAGTACGCCCTGCTCATGGCGCTGATGCACACCCCAGGGGAGGTCGTCGCGCCGGCGCGGCTGGCCCGCGAGGTGTGGTCCGAACCCGCGTCGGCCAACCTCGTCCAGGTCTACATCTCCTACCTGCGGCGCAAGATCGGATCGGAGCGCATCCGCACGGTGCGCGGCGAGGGCTACGTGCTCGAGGCCTGAGAGCGGATCACGCTAGGCTGAACGGGTGACGACAGCTCGATAACGCTTTCGCTATCTGCCCCGCTTGCAGCGTGTGAGCAGTCGGTTGCGGTGGTACTCAGAGGGCACCCGAGCCGCCGGCGTACGGCTCACCTCAGAACGGAGCGTCGCGTGACTGTCACCGGAATCATCTCCGCCATCATCGTGGGCATCGTCCTCGGCGTCCTCGGCCGACTTGTGGTGCCCGGCAAGCAGAACATCCCGATCTGGCTGACGATCGTCGTGGGCATCGTCGCAGCCTTCATCGGCACGTTCATCGCTGGCCTGTTCAACTACCAGAACGCCAGCGGCGGCATCCCCTGGATCCTGTTCATCATCCAGATCATCGTGGCGGCGATCCTCGTTGTCATCGCCGCCAACCTCTACGGACGACGCGGAGTCAATCGCTAGTCCGTGATCGACCGGCGGCCCGGTCCGACATCCGTCGGACCGGGCCGTTCCGCGTCGTAGGTCAGGAGATGATGCGCACCGTGAGCGGGTAGCGGAACTCGCCGCCCTGCGAGGCGCGCACGGTCGCGACGACCACGCAGATCAGCCAGAAGAACCCGTACACGACGATCAGCACGAAGCCGACCAGCACGAACATGAGCACGTAGCAGAGCACCGTCCAGACCAGGGCGTTGATCTGGAAGTTCAGCGACTCCACCGCGTGCCGCCGGATGTAGGGCGAGTCGTTGCCCTTCAGCAGCAGCACGATCAGCGGGGCGACGAGGCCCAGCGCGACCCAGGCGGTCACGATGCTGCCCACGTGCGCGGCCAGTGCCCAGTTGCGTTCCTCCGGCGTGGTGGCCGCGACGGGCTCACCGCCGTACTGCGGATAGGTCATGCGTCCATTCAACCGCAGGTCAGCCCGCGAATGCGCGTGCCGCAGCCAGGAACGCGTCGTTCTCCTCCGAATGGGAGACGGTGACGCGCACCCCGTCGCCAGCGAACGGGCGCACGACGACCTTGTGGTCCATGCAGTGCGCCGCGAACGGCGCGGCCGCGTCGCCAAGCGCCAGCCACACGAAGTTGGACTGGGTGACCGGCACCGTGAAGCCGGCCGCGAGCAGGCCCTCCCGTACCCGGGTCCGCTCCTCGACGATGGGCGCGAGGTCGGCCATGAGCTCGGCGGAGTGGTCGATCGACGCGATCGCCGCGGCCTGTGCAGGGACGCTCACGCTGAACGGTGCGCACACCTTCCGCAGCGCCTCGATCACCGGCGGCGCACCCAGCGCGTAGCCGACCCGGAACCCGGCCAGCCGGTACGCCTTGGAGAACGTCCGCAGCACCACCAGGTTCGGGTGCTCGTCGATCAGCGTGCGCCCGTTGACGGCGTCGGGGTCGGTGACGAACTCGAAGTACGCCTCGTCCAGCGCCACGACGACGTCAGGCCCGACGGCGGCGAGGAAGCGGCGGAACTCGGCGTCGGTCACCGCAGGCCCGGTCGGGTTGTTGGGGCTGCAGACGAACACCAGCCGGGTGTTCGGACCGACCGCCGCGGCCATCGCGTCCAGGTCATGGCGGAACTCGCCGTCCAGCGGCACCGTGCGCTGCACCGCGCCGCCGATCTGCGTGACGATCGGGTACGCCTCGAACGACCGCCACGCGAAGACGACTTCGTCGGTGGTCTCCCGGCACGTCGAGTTCACCAGCTGCTGGCACAGGCTGACCGATCCGCAGCCGACGGCGATCCGCTCGGCGTCGACCCCGCAGAAATGCGCCAACCGCTCGGTGAGGCTCACCGCGGCGAGGTCGGGGTAGCGGTTGCCGCCGTGCGCGGCCGCCGCGATCGCGTCCAGCACCGCCGCGGCCGGCGGGAGCGCCACCTCGTTGCTCGCCAGCTTGATCGCCCCCGGCACCGTCCGGCCGGGAACGTAGGCGGGCAGGGTGTCGAGATCGGCGCGGATGAGGCTCATGTGAATCACCTTAGAAGGGCGGCCCATCTCACACGTCCGCCCGCACGGTGGAGCCGCGCCGTCCGTGCCACGCTGGAGGCATGAGCGAGATCCGCACCCAGACGGTGCCCCTGGTGGACGGGAGCTCCCTCCGACTCACCGTCGGTGAACCGGACGGGGCGGTCCGTGGCGGCATCGTCGTGCTGCACGAGGCCCGCGGCGTGACCGACGCCGTCCGCGGCCTCGTGCACGGCCTCGCCGGCGAGGGCTGGCTCGCCGTTGCGCCGCACCTCTACCACCGCGACGGCGCCGACGAGCTCGACGGCGACGACGACGCCGTCCGCGAGCAGGTGGAACGGCTCGACAGCGACCAGGTGCTCGTCGACACCGACACCGCGTTCGGCTGGCTCGGCGAACACGACATCGACGCCGACCGCATGGGCGTGATCGGCTTCGACCTCGGCGGCTCCGTCGCGCTGCTCGTGGCCGCGAAGCGGACGCTCGGCGCGGCCGTCTCCGTCGGCGACACCGGTGCCGGCGTCCCGTCCGGCCGCGTCACCTCCCTGGTCGCCGCGGCGCAGGGCCTGACCTGCCCGTGGCTGGGCATCTACGGCGAGGACGAGGACGGCGGCGTCGATCCCGAGATCGACCGGCTGCGGGCAGCGGCGGCGACATCGGACATGGTCACCGACGTCGCGATCTACCCGCCGAGCGGGCACCGCTTCGACGTCGACTCCGAGTCGGCCGCCGACGCCTGGCAGCGCACCCTCAACTGGTTCGACTCCCACCTGCGATAACGGCCGACGCTCTGGCGCACCGCGCGCCGTCCTTGCATGCTGTCGCGCATGGCCTCCGACGGCGCAGAGCCCGAGATCCTCTGGACACCGGACCCCGCACACCGCGGACCGCTCGCCGCCTTCACCGAGTGGGTGGCGGAGCACCGCGGCGTCACCGCACGGGACTACGCCGATCTGCACGACTGGTCGGTCGCCGACCTGGACGGGTTCTGGTCGGCGGTCGTCGAGTTCTGCGGCGTCCGGTTCCGCACGCCCTACCGCGCGGTGCTCGCCGACGACCGGATGCCCGGCGCGGACTGGTTCCCCGGCGGCACCCTCAACTACGCCGAGCACGCCCTCACCGACGGTCCCGGCCGCGCCGCTGACGACGTCGCCGTCGAGTTCGAGCGCGAGGACGGGCTGACCCGCACCGTCACGCACGGCGAGCTGCGCGAACTCGTCGCCCGCGCCCGCGCCGGACTGGTCGCCCACGGCGTCGGGCTCGGCGACCGCGTCGTCGCGCTGGCCCCCAACTCCATCGAGACCCTCGTCGCCTTCCTCGCCGCCGCCAGCCTCGGCGCCATCTGGTCGTCCTGCTCGCCGGACTTCGGCGCGCGTGCCGTGCACGACCGGTTCGCGCAGATCGAACCGACCGTGCTCATCGCCGTCGACGGCTACGTCTACGGCGGCAAGAGCTACGACATTCGCCCGACCGTCGACACGCTGCGCGCCCAGCTGCCCGGCCTGCGCGCCACCGTCCTCGTCCCGTATCTGGACGCCGACGCCACGCTCGACGGCACCGTTCCGTGGGCGGAGTTCACCGCCGACACCGGCCCGCTCGAGTTCGCGGCCGTGCCCTTCGACCACCCGCTCTGGGTGCTCTACTCCTCGGGCACCACCGGGCTGCCCAAGGGCATCGTGCACAGCCACGGCGGAATCGTGCTGGAGCACGTCAAGGCGTTGGCGCTGCAGTTGGAGCTCGGCCCTGGCGAGCGGTTCTTCTGGTTCACCACCACCGGCTGGATGATGTGGAACTTCCTCATCGGCGGCCTCCTCGTCGGCGCCACCGTCGTGCTGTTCGACGGCAACCCCGGCCACCCCGACATGGGCGCGCTGTGGCGCCTCGCCGAACGGCACCGCGTCACCGTCTTCGGGGTGTCGGCCCCCTACATCCAGGCCAGCCTCAAAGCCGGCATGCGCCCCCGCGACCAGTTCGACCTCTCCGCGATGCGCGCCATCGGCTCCACCGGGGCGCCGCTGTCCGTCGAAGGCTTCCGCTGGGTCGCCGACGCCGTCGGCGAACACATCCAGATCTGCTCCACCTCCGGCGGCACCGACGTGTGCGCCGCATTCGTCGGCTCCGCCCCCACCGTGCCCGTCTGGCTCGGCGAGATCTCCTGCGCCTCCCTCGGCGCCGCGGTTGTCGCCTACGACGAGCACGGCAACGAGATCGTCGACGAGGTCGGCGAACTCGTCATCACCCGCCCCATGCCGTCGATGCCCGTGTCGTTCTGGAACGACCACGACGGCACCCGCCTCCACGAGGCCTACTTCGCCGACTACGAAGGCGTGTGGCGGCACGGCGACTGGGTCCGCGTCACTCCCCGCGGCTCGTTCGTGATCTACGGCCGCAGCGACTCGACCCTCAACCGCGGCGGCGTCCGCATGGGCACCGCCGACTTCTACGCGGTCGTCGAAGGATTCGACGAGGTCGCCGACTCCCTCGTGATCGACACCACCGAACTCGGCGCGGCAGACGAGGGCGCCCTCCTGTGCTTCGTCGTGCTCGCCCCCGGTGCCCAGCTCGCCGACATCGAGCCGCAGCTGCGCAAAGCACTGCGCAGCGAACTCTCCCCGCGGCACGTGCCCGACCGGTTCGAGATCATCGACAAGGTGCCGCGCACCCTCAACGGCAAGAAGTGCGAAGTCCCCGTCAAGAAGATCCTCGCAGGTACCGACCCCGACAAAGCCGTCAGCAAGGGCGCCCTCGCCGACCCCGACGCCCTCGCCCCCTTCCTCGCCATGGCACGCAGGGGGTCCTGACAACCCCGTCGACACCCTCGGCTATCCTGAACACCGCTGGCGGCCGTGAGGCCCCGGGGAGGCTTCGCCTAGTCTGGTCTATGGCGCCGCACTGCTAATGCGGTTTGGGGTAACCCCCCATCCCGGGTTCAAATCCCGGAGCCTCCGCGCAGGGCGTCGCGGTACGATGGCGGCGCCCAGCACGACAACTGAACAAACAAGCGCCCGTAGCTCAACGGATAGAGCATCTGACTACGGATCAGAAGGTTAGGGGTTCGAATCCCTTCGGGCGCGCTCGACCGATGGCCGATCCATGTCGACGGAGTTCGTCGACCATGTATCGGTCATCGCCATCTCTGTGGGGGCCAAGCCCCCACAGCCCCGGCCGGCGGGCTCCGCCCCCGGACCCCCATCCTCCGGTCGAGACCTCCGTCTTTCGCTTCCGGCTTCGCTTCGCTTGCCTTCGGCATCGCTTGCTGCCGTGTTGTCTCGCTGTGGTCGTCGGGTCGGCGGTGGGCGCCTCGTGGGGCTAGGTCGACCAGCGGCCCGCGAAGGGCTCCGCGCCCGGCGCCTGGCCGGGCAGTGGGGCGTGGCCCGGTCGCAGGCCGTCGAGGGCGATCGTGATGAGGCGGCGGCGGTCCTCGCCATCTCTGTGGGGGCCAAGCCCTCACACCCCCGGCCGGCGGGCTCCGCCCCCGGACCCCCATCCCGGGCGAGACTCTCGGCTTTCGCTCCCGGCATCACTTGCTGCCGTGTTGTCTCGCTGTGGTCGTCGGGTCGGCGGTGGGCGCCTCGTGGGGCTAGGTCGACCAGCGGCCCTCGAAGAGCTCCATCCCCGGCGCCTGGCCGGGCAGTGGGGCGTGGCCCGGCCGCAGGCCGTCGAGCGCGATCGCGATGAGGCGGCGGCGGGCCTCGGTCGCGGCGGGGAGCAGGTCGTCGCGTCCCTGCTTGCGGAGCTGGTCGATCACCGGTGAACGGCCCAGCTGCTCGATCAGCAGCGAGATGTCGACCGCGGTCGCCTCCGCGCGGAGGACGCCCGCCTCGTGCGCCCGGCGCACCAGCTCGTCCAGCAGGTCGTCGCCGCGGCGGGACACGGCGCTCATCTCCTCCGTCACCTCGATCGTCCCGGCGACGGGCGCCAGCGAGCCCTGCCCGAACTCGACACAGCTCCGGATGAACCCCGCCAGCCCCGCCCACGGATCGGGGTTCGCCAAGCCCTGCTCGGCCGCCTCGTTCCAGTGGTTCAGCGACATCATTGTCAGCCGCTGGAACAGTTCTTCCTTCGTCCGGTAGCGGCGGTAGAGGCTGCCGATGCCGACGCCGGCCCTCGCCGCGATTGCGGCGACGGACGCGTGCGCCCCGTCCTCTGCGAGCACATCGCGGGCGGCCTGCAGCAGTGTGCGGTCGTTCCGCTCGGCGACCTCTCTCCGTGTTGTCATCGCCACAGACCGTACCACTTCGCGGAGCGAATCGCTCCGGTATGGTCGTTCCTAGCGGAGCGATTCGCTCCGGAACGAGGAGGTGTGACATGAGCTCTGATGTCGAGGCGATCGAGCGGGTCGTCCGGGACGCGGAGGCGCTGCAGAACGACGTGGCCGGCTTCACCGGGCTGCTGACCGACGACGTGGCGTTGGTCAACTTCGCCGGGATCCGGCTGCGCGGCCGGCACCAGGTCGAGGAGGCCATGGCGAAGGCGCTGGGCACGCCGCTCAAGGACGTGCTCACCAAGAACGAGCTGCTCGACGTCACCTTCCTGCGCGAGGACGTCGCGTTGGCCCACCTGATCAAGCACGTCAACGACGGTCGCGCGGGCACGCTGACGTTCGTCCTCGTCAAAGACGACGGCGTGTGGCGGATCGCGCTGGCCCAGACCACGCCGCAGGTATCGCCTTGATCGTGGCGGCAGCACGCCGCACGATCGCCTGCAGCGGATCAGCTCGTGAGGGGGCGCCATGTTGCTGGCGGACGGCCGGCGTGCCGTGGCGGCGGCCCGGACCGTCGCCTCCGACGTCGGACTCCGGGTGGAGGACGTGGTCGTCGTCAGCGACTCCGACCGGATGGTGCTGCGCCTCCTCCCGGCGACGCGCTGGCGCGGGTCGCGCCCGTCGCGCACCGGGCCGGCGCGGAGTTCGAGGTGGAGGTTGCCCGCCGGGTCGCCGAGGTCGGCGGTCCGGTGGGCGCGCTGGATCCGCGCGTCGAGGCCCGCGTTCACGAGCGCGACGGGTTCGTGATCTCGTTCTGGACCTACTACCCACCCACCGGTACCGGGATCGCGCCGGACCGCTACGCGGACGCGCTCGTGCGTCACCACGCCGCACTGCGCCGGATCGAGCTGGACGCGCCGCACGTCACCGATCGGGTCGCCGGCGCGCTGCGTGAGGTGGCCGACCGGGAGCAGACCCCGGACCTGCCCGAGTCCGACCGCGAGCTCCTCCACAGCACCCTCAGCGAGATGATCCCCCTGCTCGGTGGCGGGCCTCGCGACCTGCTGCACGGCGAGCCGCACCCCGGCAACCTGATCGACACCACGCACGGACCGCTCTTCATCGACCTCGCGACGTGCTGCCGCGGGCCGGTCGAGTTCGACCTCGCCCACGCCCCCGAGGAGGTGGGCGCGCACTACCCGGGCGTCGACCCCGACCTGCTCGCCCAATGCCGGACGCTCGGCTGGGCGTTGTTCGCGACGTGGCGGTGGCGGCGGGACGACCAGCTGCCCGACCGCGACCGTTGGCGGGCGGAAGGGCTCAACCGGGTGCGCGCCGCCCACCCCTGAACGGATGGCGCTTGCCCCACTCCACCGCCTCGGCGACGAGCGCGGTGGCGGCCGCGCCCCGGGCCAGCGGGCCGTCCCGCTCGCCGGCGTAGCGGCGCCCGATCCGCGGATCGGCCGCCAGCTCCTCGCGACGGCGCAGCTTGTCGCGGTCGCGCGCCCGCAGCTCGCGCGCGGCGACGAGCTGGTGGGCGTGCGCGTCGCACGCGAAGCTCTGCCACACGGTGCCGGTGCTGGCCAGGAAGAGCCCGACCGCGGTCACCGGGGCATCGCATTCGACGTCGCCGCCACCGCAGCCCGCGTCCATCGCCCGGAAGGCCATCCCGCTCCCCGTCCTCGTGCAGCACTCGGAGGCCGCGGGGGAGCGCGGCGAAGGCAGCCTACGCCTCCGGACCGGCTAGGCGATGCGATCCGCGCCGATGGCGACGCCGACGATCGTGCACGGCTCGGTGCCGTGGTTGCGCCACCCGTGCCGGGTGCCGTTCTGGACGACGACGTCGCCGGCCCGCAGCACCGTGCTCTCGCCGTCGTCGAGCTCCAGCGTGATCTCGCCGCTCACTACCAGCACGTAGTCGAGGCTGTCGGTGGTGTGCATGCCGGGCTCGTCGGGGTCGTTGCACGCCATCGCGCCGGGCATGAGCTGGTCCAGCTCGGCCAGCGCCGCGGCGACGTCGACCCCTGGTGCCGGCACCAGCTCCCCCGGCGGAATCCGGTTGATCATGAACCGGGAGCCGTCCGGTGGCGGGTAGTACGACTCGGCGCTGCGCGGCGACCCGTCGTCCGGGAACGCGGGTCGCTCGTCCCGACCCCACAGCCGGTAGGCCGCGGCGCCCGGCAGCAGAGCGGACGTGATGGCCGGGACTCCGCCGTCGTCCACCACGCGTGCTCGACCTTCGGCGTCGTGCCCAGTGACGACCCGACGTACCGGAGCGTGCTCCATGCGCCCAACCTTTCATACGCCACCGTATTGATACGCCACCGTATCCGCGAAGGTTCAGGCCGGTCAATACGCCGGCGTATCCTCGGCCGGTGCCGACCGAGTCGACTCGGCTGTCCGCCCGCGACTGGGCCCGGGCCGCCATGCAGGCGATCGCGAGCGGAGGACTGGCCGCGGTCGCGGTCGAACCGCTGGCCAGGACGCTCGGCGTGACGAAGGGCAGCTTCTACGCGCACTACCGCAACCGCGACGAGCTGATCACGGCCGCGCTCGACGAGTGGGCGCGCAGCCACGGCGAGGCCGCGCTGACCGCGTACGCCGCGATCGACGATCCGGCGCGGCGGCTGCGCGAGCTGCTCGCGGTCGTCGTGCAGTCCGTCCAGCCGCTCGCGCCGTCGGTGCACCTGAGCCTGCTCGGCGACCGCAACGATCCCCGGGTGCGCGCGGCGGTCGAGCGGGTCAACCGGGCGCGGCTGGACCTGCTGGCGCGCACCTACCGCGAGCTCGGCCTGTCGCCGGAGCGTGCGGTGTCCCGGGCGCGGGTCGCCTATGCGGCCATCCTCGGGCTGCTGCACCTGGCCCAGACGGACCCGGACGCACCGAGCTCGGCCGCACTCGCCGACGAGGCGACCGCGGTCTTCCTGCCGTCATGACGGCGTAGCGGGGACCTCGCGGGAAGTCCTGCGCGCGACGAGGTGGGCGACGCCGATGCTGGCGACCAGCAGCACCGTGCTGCCCACGACGTCGAGCACGTAGTGGTTGCCGGTGCCCAGCACCACCGCGATCATGCCCAGTGGGAAGAGCCACGGCAGCAGCGCCAGCCGCGGACGCGTGGTCCGCAGCGCGCGCCACGCGGCGTACGCGCACCACAGTGACCAGGCCGTGTGCATGCTGGGCATCGCCGAGAACAGGTTGTGGCCGCTGTCGAGGTCCCGTGTGGCCGGGCCGTTCACGACGTCGTGCTCGGCGATGACGTCGACGATCCCGGGCAGGGCGAGCCGTGGCGGGGCCATCGGCAGCGTCCAGAAGACGGGCAGGGCGAGCAGGGCCATCGCTACGAGGGTGTTGCGGACGGCGGGGAAGACGTCCCGGTGCCGGACGAAGATCCACACGAGCACGCCGACGATGACGAGGTAGTAGAGGCGGTAGTAGTACACCGCCGGCTGGATGAGGGCCGGGTGCGCGGTCAGCCACTGGTTCGCGGCCGGCTCGACGTCCAGGCCGAGCGTTCGCTCGATCGACTGCAGCACCTGGGCGTTGGCGGTGGCTGCGGCGGCGACGCCACGGCCTGCGGCCGTGTGCAGCCAGCTGAACAGCAGGACGACGAGCAGTAGACCGGCGAACTCACCGACCGCTCGTGTCCACGTGGGGCGATCGGTGAGCACCTGCCAGAAGCTAGCCCCGACGGCGTGGAGCCAGCATGAAGTGGTTGTGGCATCAGAATGGCTTGATTTGGCATCATAATGATGCCAATATGGCTCGCGCACCTACGTGAGATGAGGAACTGCCATGAGCCAGACCGTCCACACGCTTCAGGCGATGCCGACCGCCCGTCGGTCCGGCTGCCCGTTCGACCCGCCGGCGGAGCTGGTCGAGGCACGAGAGCAGGGCCCGATCAGCCGGTTCACGTTCCCCGACGGGCACGCGGGCTGGCTGGTCACCGGGTTCGACCTGGCCCGCGCGGTGCTGGCCGACCAGCGGTTCAGCTCGCGCAGGGAGCTCATGCGGCACCACCCGTTCGTCGACTACGGCACCGAGCTCGAGGTCCCGCCGGCGCCGCCCGGCGAGTTCCTGCTGATGGACGAGCCGCGGCACAGCCGCTACCGCAAGCCACTGGTCGGCACCTTCACGGTGCGGCGGATGCGGATGCTGGCCGAGCGCGTCGCGCAGGTGACGGCGGAGCACCTCGACGCCATGGAGGCGGCCCGGACCGGACGTCGACCTGGTGTCCGCGTTCGCCAGGCCGATCCCGGCCGTCATGATCTGCGAGCTGCTGGGCGTGCCGTACGCGGACCGGGACGCGTTCGCGGAGAACGTCGACAAGTTCATGAACGGCGAGACGAGCGACGAGGAGCTGTACGCGGCGTACGGCGCGACCCAGGAGTACCTCGCGACGCTGGTGGCCGCCAAGCGCGCGAACCCGACCGACGACCTGCTCAGCGATCTCACCGCGAGCGATCTCGACGACGAGGAGCTGCGCGGGATCAGCCTGATCCTGCTCGCCGCCGGGCTCGACACCACCACCAACATGCTCGCGCTGGGCACGTTCGCGCTGCTGCGCCACCCCGAGCAGCTCGCCGCCCTGCGCGCCGACCCGGCGCTCGCCGACCGGGCCGTCGAGGAGCTGCTGCGGTACCTGACCGTCGCGAAGTCGTTCCTGCGGGTCGCGCTGGAGGACGTCGAGATCGGCGGGGTGACCGTCGAGGCCGGCAGCACGGTCGTCGTCTCGCTCAACACCGCCAACCGCGACCCGCACGCGCTGGACCTGCACCGCCAGGAGGGCGGTCACCTGGCGTTCGGGCACGGCATCCACCAGTGCCTCGGCCAGCAGCTGGCCCGCGTCGAGATGCGGGTCGCGTTCCCCGCGCTGCTGCAGCGCTTCCCGACGTTGCGTCTGGCCGTCCCGGCCGAGGAGGTGGCGCTGCGGCCGGAGGTCGCGGACATCTACGGGGTGAAGCAGCTCCCGGTCACCTGGGACGCATGACGGAGGCTCGACGCCGAGGGATCATGCGAGAGTTGGCGCCGTGGGAACACCGGTGCCCGTGCTCGTCGCCCTCGACTGGGGCACCACCAGCCAGCGCGCCTGGCTGCTCGACGGGTCCGGCGGCGTGCTCGACGCGCGGTCGGCGGACTGCGGGCTCCTGCGCGTCACCAGCGGGATCCACCCCGCCGACGCGGACGGTCGGATGCGCGCCTACGCCGCCGCCTACGACGCGCTGTGCGGCAGCTGGCTCGCCGCGCACCCGGGCCTGCCCGCGGTCGCGTGCGGCATGGTCGGCAGCGCCCAGGGCTGGGCCGACGCCGGCTACCGGACGGTGCCGGCCGCGCCCGCGCCCGACCGGCTCGTGCCCGTCGAGCACCCGGCCGGGCCGGTGCACCTCGTGCCGGGCCTGCGCGTGCCGTCGACGGCCGATGCGCCGGGGGACGTGCTGCGCGGCGAGGAGACGCAGGTCCTCGGCGTCCTGTCCGCCGCGCCCGCGGCGCGCACGGTGGTGCTGCCCGGCACGCACACCAAGTGGGTCCGCGTTGAGGACGGGCTGGTCACCGACTTCACCACGACCGTGACGGGTGAGCTGTACGCCCTCGAGCTGGAGCACGGCATCCTCGGCCGCACCGCCGCCGCCGGCGCTGCCGACCCGGCGGCGTTCGCCCGAGGGCTCGGCACCGGCGCGACGTCCCGCGGACTGCAGGTGGAGCTGTTCGGCACCCGCGCGCTCGTGCTCGACGGCCTGCTCGCCCCGGCCGCCGTGCCCGACTACCTGTCCGGTGTCCTGCTCGCCGACGAGCTGCGGCACGTCCTGCCGCGGTACGCAGCGGGCGACGAGGTCGTGGTGTGCGGCGGGTCCGACCTGGCCGAGCGGTACCGCACGGCACTGGCGGCGCACGGGGTCCGCGCTCGGGTGGTGGACGGGGAGGTCGTGGTGCACGGCCTCTGGACGATCGCATTGGCGTCCGGCCTGGTGCCCGACAACCGTGGACCACTGCACGAGGAGCACGCGTGAGCCCGACCGGACTGATCGCCATCCTCCGCGGCATCACGCCCGACGAGGTCGTTGCCGTGGGGCAGGTGCTGGTCGAGGAGGGTATCGACGCGATCGAGGTGCCGCTGAACTCGCCGGATCCGTTCACCTCGATCGAGCGGCTCGTCGCGGCGCTCGGCGACGCGGTGCCCGTCGGCGCCGGCACCGTGCTGACCCCGGCCGACGTCGAACGGACGCGCGCGGCCGGCGGCCGGATCGTCGTGTCGCCGAACACCGACGTCGCCGTGATCGCCGCGACGGTCGCGGCCGGGCTGCGCTCCTACCCGGGGGTGGCGACGCCGAGCGAGGCGTTCACCGCGATCGCAGCCGGCGCGCGCAGTCTGAAGCTGTTCCCCGCCGGCGCGGTCGGGATCGACGGGATGCGCGCGTGGCGAGCCGTCCTGCCGGCCGACGTCGAGCTGCTGCCGGTCGGCGGCGTCGACGCCACGAACCTCCGCGACTGGCTCGCGGCCGGGGCGGAGGGCGCCGGGCTGGGCACGGCCGTCTACCGCCCGGGCGACTCCGCGGAGACCGTCCGCGCCAAGGCCCGGGCCATCGTCGGGGCCCGCTGAACCGCCAGGGGGAGCGGGTGCACTAGTCGGGCAGGGTGCTGCCCAGCTTGCGCAGCAGGTCGACCAGGGTGTCGCGCTCGGCGGTGGTGAGGCCGGAGACCAGCTGGGTCTCGTTGCGCGTGTGCTCGGCGAGGGCCTCGTCGATGAGCGCGCGGCCGCGCTCGGTGAGGCTGATCAGCCGGCCGCGCCCGTCGGACTCCGCGGCGCGCCGGGTGACGAGCCCGGCGCGCTCCAGCCGGTCGACGCGCTTGCTCACCGCGCCCGACGTGACCATGGTCGACTCCCCGAGCTCGCCCGCGGACAGCTCGAAGGGCGCGCCGGCGCGGCGCAGGGTGGCGAGCACGTCGAACTCGCCGCGGCCCAGGTCGTAGCGGCCGAACACGCGCAGCAGCCGCTCCTCCAGCGCCCAGTGCAGCCGGCTGATCCGGCCGATCACGTGCATCGCGCTCGGATCGAGGTCGGGTCGCTCGCGGTGCCACTGGGCGACGATCCGATCGACGCCGTCGAGATCGGTGGGAGCAGCCATGCCTTGACTATAGCTTCCATGGAAAGTAATTATGTCTTCCATGGAAGACAATCATTCGTCGGTGCGCCCCTGGTTGGGCGTCGCCGCCATCACCGCCAGCCTCTTCGTGTTCCTCACCACCGAGCTGATGCCGGTCGGTCTGCTCACCCCGGTCAGCACGAGCCTCGACATCTCCGTGGGTGCGGCCGGCCTGATGGTCACCCTCTACGGCATCTCGGCCGGCCTCGGCGTCCCGTTCGTCGTCGCGTGGACGCGCCGCATCGACCGGCGCGTGATGCTCACGGCGATGCTGGCGGTGCTGACCCTCGGCAACCTGGTGACCGCGATCGCCCCGAGCTACCCGCTGGTACTGGTCACGCGGCTCGTCATGGGCTTCGCCAACGGCGCGTTCTGGGCCGTCGGCGTGAGCATGGCGATGCGCCTGGTGCCGGCCCACCTGGCCGGTCGGGCCGCCGCGGTGGTGATGTCGGGCATCTCGATCGCCACGGTCGCCGGCATCCCGCTCGGCACCTTCGTCGAGAGCGTCACCGGCTGGCGGACCACGTTCGGCGTCTGGAGCGGGCTCAGCGCGGTGGTGCTCCTGCTCGTCGCGGTCCTCGTCCCGAGCCTGCCGTCGGAGAACGCGGTGCCGGTGCGCGAGGTGTTCCGGCTGCCTGTCGACAACGCGGCCCTGCGGCGCGTGATGGCCGTCGTCGTGCTGTTCGTGCTGGGCCACTTCGGTGCGTACACGTTCGTCCGCCCGTTCCTGGAGGGCGGATCGGCCGCCGGGCCGACGTTCGTGATGGTCCTGCTGATGATCTACGGCATCGGCGGCGCGGTCGGGAACCTCCTGGCCGGCTTCACGGTGGCCCGGCACGCCCGCGCGACCTTCGTCGTCGCCGGCGCCGGACTCGTCGCCATGCTCGTGCTGCTGCTCGCGGCCGGCGGCAACCCCGTCGTCGTCATCGCCGCGATGGCGTTGTGGGGCGTGTCGTTCGGTGCCCTGCAGCTGAGCCAGCTGACCATGACGCAGACGGCCGCACCGGACACGTTCGAGGCCGCGATGTCGCTCAACACCCTCGCCTACAACACGTCCATCGCGCTCGGCGCGTTCATCGGTGGCCTGTTCGCCGACCAGCTCGGCGTGCCCAGCGTCTTCTGGTACGGGATGGCGCTGGTCGCGGCGTCGCTCATGGTGGTGGCGCGGGCGGGCACCCGAACGGTGACACCTCCCGCCACTATCAACGTATAGCCGACCCCCGGGCTTGCGGCAAGACCCCGGTGATCACGCACAATCGCCGGCCGGAGCCGTTCGGGCTCGTCAGGAGCACTGCGAAGCAAGGGGATGCATGTACGACGTGATCGTCGCCGGCGGGGGACCGACCGGGATGATGCTGGCTGCCGAGCTGCGCCTGCGCGGGGTGGACGTGGTCGTCCTGGAGAAGGAGCAGGAGCCGCTGCCGATCGTCCGGTCGCTGGGACTGCACGTGCGCAGCGTCGAGGTGATGGACCAGCGCGGCCTGCTGGACCGGTTCCTGGCGGAGGGCACGGCGTACCCGCTCGCCGGGGTGTTCGGCGGTGTCACCAAGCTGTGGCCGGAGCGGTTGACCACCCCGCACACCATCGTGCTCGGCATCCCGCAGCCGATCACCGACCGGCTGCTGACCGAGCACGCGGCCGAGCTCGGGGCCGAGATCCGCCGCGGCGCGACGCTGGTCGGCCTGAGCCAGGACGCGGACGGGGTGACCGTCGAGCTGGCCGACGGCACGCAGCTGCAGGCGCGCTTCCTCGTCGGCTGCGACGGCGGACGCAGCACGGTGCGCAAGCTGCTCGGCGTCGACTTCCCGGGCGAGGCGGCCACGACCGAGACGTTGCTGGGCGAGATGGAGGTGACCGCGCCGGCCGAGGAGATCACGGAGCTGGTCACCGAGATCCGCAAGACGCAGAAGTGGTTCGGGCTGGGCCCGTCCGGCCGGGACGGCGTCTACCGCGTGATGGCGCCGGCCGCGAAGGTGTCGGAGGACCGTTCGGTGCCGCCGACGCTGGAGGAGATCCGGCAGCAGCTGATCGCCTACGCCGGGACGGACTTCGGGGTGCACTCGCCGCGATGGCTGTCGCGCTTCACCGACGCCGCCCGGCTGGCCGAGCGCTACCGCGTCGACCGGGTGCTGCTGGCCGGCGACGCCGTCCACGTCCATTCCCCGGTGGGCGGGCAGGGGCTCAACCTGGGCATCCAGGACGCTTTCAACCTCGGCTGGAAGCTCGCCGCGGCCGTCGCCGGGTGGGCGCCGGAGGGCCTGCTCGACACGTACGAGGCCGAGCGGCGCCCGGTGGCGGCAGCTGCGCTGGACACCATCCGGGTGCAGGCGCTCGCGATGTCCACCGACCCGGCCGGGCAGGCGCTGCGCAGGCTCCTCTCGGAGCTGACGGAGTTCGAGGAGGTCAACCGCTTCCTGATCGAGAAGGCCGTCGGGCTCGGGATCCGCTACGACCTGGGCGGTGACCACGAGCTGGTCGGGCGACGGATGCCGGACGCGCAGCTGAAGGACGGTCGCCTCTTCGAACTGCTCCGCGCCGGCCGCGGGTTGCTGCTCGACGGGACCGGCCGGCTCTCCGTCGGCGGGTGGGCCGACCGCGTCGACGCCGTCGTCGACGTCAGCGACCAGCTGGAGGTGCCGGCCGCGCTGCTGCGTCCGGACGGGTACGTGGCCTGGGTCGGGGACGACCAGCAGGACCTCGACGAGCATCTCGTCACGTGGTTCGGGGTGTCGTAATCGACATGTCGAACATGTAGTATCGCGGAGGTGCTGATCACTGACGTGCTCGTGGCCGGTGCCGGTCCCACCGGGCTGGCGCTGGCCGTCGACCTCGCCCGCCGCGGGGTCGACGTGCGGATCATCGACCAGGCCCCGGCGCACTTCGCCGGCTCCCGCGGCAAGGGTTTGCAGCAGCGCAGCCTCGAGGTGCTGGCCGACCTCGGTGTCGGTGACGCCGTGGCAGCGGCCGGTTGGACGCCGCCGACCCGCGTGACCGTCCGCGGTGGTCCGGTCCGCGAGTCGCCGCCCGGGGACGCGCTGATCCTGCCGCAGTCGATCGTCGAGGCGATCCTGCGCGACCGGCTGGCCGAGCTGGGCGTGACCGTCGAGTTCGACACCGCCCTGATCGGCCTCGCGCAGGCCGCCGACCACGTCGTCGCCAGCACGTCGCGCGGTGACGTCGCCGCGCGCTACCTGGTCGGCTGCGACGGCGGGCGCAGCACGGTCCGCAAGACCCTCGGCGTCCCGTTCGAGGGGGAATCGAGTGACGCGACGTCGGTCGTGCTGGGCGACGTCGAGGTGCGCGGCCTGTCCCGCGAGTGCGGGCACCTGTTCATCGACCCGGCCCGCGGGATGCTCGCCCTCACGCCGTTCCGCGCGGTGCCCCAGTGGCAGCTCGTCGCCGCCGCGCCCGACGTGGGCGAGCCTTCGGCGGCCGAGTTCCGCCGGCAGATCGACCTGTTCACCGGCCTGTCCGACGTGACGATCGGCGAGCCGACCTGGATGTCGACCTACCGCGTGAACGTGCGGATGACCCGGCAGTTCCGGGTCGACCGGGTCTTCCTCGCCGGCGACGCCGCGCACGTCCACCCGCCGGCCGGCGGTCTCGGCATGAACACCGGCATCCAGGACGCGTACAACCTCGGCTGGAAGCTCGCCCGCACGCTGGCCGGCACCGCGTCCCCGACCCTGCTCGACACCTACCAGCAGGAACGGGTGCCGATCGCCGAGTGGACGCTGGAGACGAGCCGGAGCGGGCTCGGCAGCATGTGGTCGTCCGTCACGAACGGGGAAGGCTCGCTCGACGCCGTGCGCCGGCCGGAGCACCGCCAGCTCGAGCTCGGCTACCGCGGCGGCCCGCTGTCGCGCGACCTCGTGCCGTGGGACGGGCCGCGGGCCGGCGACCGCGCACCCTGGCTCGCCGAGATCGGCGGCGGCGGGTTCACGGTGCTGGGTTTCGGCGCGGCCGCCGAAGCGCTCGACGCGCTGCACGGCGCGACCGTCCGGCCGATGCCGGGTGACCAGGACGTGCTCGTCCTGGTCCGGCCGGACGGGTACGTCGGGATGGTCGCCGGGTCGGGCGACGTGCAGCAGGTGCAGGACTACCTGGACCGGCCCTGACGAGCGAGGGCCACGTTCAACTGGACTTGCCGGTCCAGAAATGCGCTCCTAGCGTGCCGGGCGTGAACACTCGACTGTCCGGCCGCACGGCCCTCGTCACCGGCTCCACCAGCAACATCGGGCGCGCCGTCGCACTCGCCCTCGCCGCGGAGGGCGCCCACGTGATCGTCTCCGGCCGCGACGCCGGCCGCGGGACGGCCGTCGTCGACGCGGTCCGCGAGCGCGGCGGGCGGGCGGACCTGGTCGTCGCCGATCTGGACGGCAGCCCGGCGGCGTCCCGGGCGCTCGCCGCCGAGGCGACCGAGCGGCTCGGCGGGCGCATCGACGTGCTCGTCAACAACGCCGGCATCTACCCGCCGGCCACGACCCTCACCACCGACGAGGAGACGTTCGACCGGATCGTCGGGGTCAACGTGAAGGCGTCGTTCTTCCTCACCCAGGCCGTCGTGCCGCAGATGGTGGCCGCCGGGCACGGCGTGATCATCAACCTGGGGTCCTGGATCGCCCGGCTCGCCGTCCCGGCCGGCTCGCTCTACAGCGCGACGAAGGGCGCGATGGAGACGCTCACCCGCGCCTGGGCCGCCGAGTTCGGGCCGCGCGGCGTGCGGGTCAACGCGATCTCCCCGGCGTCATCCGGTCCGCCGACCTCGCACCCGGCGCGCCCGCCCTCGGCGGGGAGCTCATGGCCGGCACGCCGGCAGGTGAGCCGGGCCGGCCGGAAGCCGTCGCGGCGGCCGCGGTCTACCTCGCCTCGGACGACGCCGAGTTCGTGCACGGCACCGTGCTCGACGTGGACGGCGGGCGGGCGGCAGTGGCTGTTGCCTGACCGCGTTGCAGGTGGGCCAGCGTGACGTCCAGCGCGGCCTCCAGGTGCGCGGTGCTGCCGGTGGCGAGGAGCAGCCCCACTCCGCCCTGGATGCCGGCCAGCAGCGCGGCCGCGGCCAGGCCGGCGTCCACCGCCGGATCGGCGTCGCCTGCGGCCTGCATCCGCTCGATGCCGGCCCGGAGCTCGCCCTCCCAGCGGTGCATCAGCCCGGAGACGACTGCCTGCGTGCCCGCCGTGTTGCGCCCGAGGTGGGAGTTGACCATCGCCAGCGGGCAGGACGAGCCCTGCGCGCGGTAGCGCTCGACCAGCGCGTCGCGCCAGCGGTGCCACCCGGCCCGCGTCGACAGGTCACCCAGCTGTGGCTGCTGGTCGGCCAGCACGCGGTCGGCCTCGAACTGCGCGACGGCGAGCAGCAGCTCGTCCTTGCCCTGCGGGAAGTAGTGGAAGACCTGGCTCTTGCTGGTGCGGGTGCGCGCCATGACGTCCTCGAGCGTGGTCGCGGCGACGCCGCGCTCGCGGATCTCGGCTGCCGCGCCCTCGACGATGCGCCGGCGGGTGGCGGCGCCCTTCGGGGTCAACGTCCGCGTCATCGTGGCGACCTCCGGGTGATCGTCTTGCTAGGCTCGGACGAAGGGACGACGTCTTCGAGGAGATCTCATGGTGGTGGACGACGACATCTCCGGGTGATCCGGAGCGGTCGACCGCACGCTGAGCGCGCGGTCCCGTCGTCGTGTCCGCCTCCAGTCCTCCAGGAGTTCCTCCGTCATGTCCATCGTCTGTTCCGACCTGTCCTTCGCGTGGCCCGACGGCAGCCCTGTCGTCGAGCACCTGTCGTTCACCATCGGTGCTGGTCGCACGGGTCTCGTCGCGCCCAACGGCGCCGGCAAGTCCACGCTGCTGCGGCTGGTGGCCGGCCTCCTCCCGCCCGCGGGCGGCTCCGTCACCGTCACGGGTGTGCTCGGCTACCTGCCGCAGGAGCTCCCGCTGGCCGGTGACCTCACCGTGGCGGACGTCCTCGGCGTGGCCCCCGTGCTGCGCGCGCTGGCCGCCGTCGAGGCCGGGGACGCGACGGAGCAGCACTTCACCACCATCGGCACCGACTGGGACGTCGAGGAGCGCACCCGCAACCAGCTCGAGCGGCTCGGACTCGGCGACGTCGCACTGGGTCGCAGGCTCGACACGCTGTCCGGTGGTCAGATCGTCACGCTCGGGCTGACCGCGCAGCTGCTGAAGCAACCCGACGTGCTGCTGCTCGACGAGCCCACCAACAACCTCGACGTCGACGCGCGCCACCGCCTGCACGACGTGCTCGACGGGTGGCGCGGCGTGGCGCTGGTCGTCAGCCACGACCGCGCGCTGCTGGACCGCATGGACCGCATCGCCGAGCTGGGCCGGGACCGGCTGACCCTCTACGGCGGCAACTTCACCGCCTACGAGGAGGCCGTCGCGGCCGAGCAGGCCGTCGCCGAACGCGCCGTCCGGCACGCTGAGCAGGAGCTGAAGCGGGAGAAGCGGGAGATGCAGCAGGCGCGCGAACGGGCCGCCCGCCGCGCGAGCACCGCCGCACGAGGTGTCGCCGACGCCGGTCTGCCGAAGATCTTCGCGGGCAACATGAAGCGCAGGGCGGAGAACTCCGCCGCCCGCGCCGACGGCATGCACGCCGACCGCGTCGGCGCCGCCCGCACCCGGCTGGACGAGGCCGAGCGCGCCCTGCGCGACGACGACGTCATCGCGATCCAGCTGCCCGGCACGGCCGTGCCCGCCGGCCGCACGCTGTTCGAGGGCGAGCACCTGCAGGTGCTGGTCGACGGCCGGCCGCTGTTCGCCGGAGACGGGATCGACCTCACCATCCGCGGCCCCGAGCGCATCGCGGTGACCGGCGCCAACGGCTCCGGGAAGTCGACCCTGCTGCGCGTCGTGCAGGGCGTCCGTGCTCCCGACAGCGGCCGGATCCGCAGCGCAGCCGGGCGCGTCGCGCACCTGTCGCAGCGGCTCGACCTGCTCGACGACGCCCGCACCGTCCTGGAGAACCTGACCGACCACGCGCCCGGGCTGCTCCCCGCCGAGCGCATGGGGTTGCTGGCCCGGTTCCTGTTCCGAGGTGCCCGGGCCCACCTGCCCGTTGCGGCGCTGTCGGGTGGCGAGCGCCTGCGCGCCACGCTCGCCTGCGTGCTGTTCGCCGAACCCGCCCCGCAGCTCCTGCTGCTCGACGAGCCCACGAACAACCTCGACATCGTGAGCACGGCCCAGCTCGTCCAGGCCTTGGCGGCGTTCCGCGGCGCGCTCGTGGTGGTGAGCCACGACGAGCGGTTCCTCGCCGACGTCGGGGTCGACCGGGAGCTGCACCTCTGACCTCACACAGGTTGTGGCCCCTTCACACAGGTTGCAACCTGTGTGCGGTGGCCACGCGGTGTGTGACGTCGCCACGGACAAGGGGGCTCACGTGACCATCCTCGATCTCTTCCGCCTCGATGGCCGGGTGGCCGTCGTGACCGGTGCGTCGAGCGGGCTGGGGGTGGCCTTCGCGCAGGCGCTCGCCGAAGCCGGTGCGGACGTCGCGCTGGGGGCACGTCGCGAGGACAAGCTCGCCGACACCCGCAAGCTCGTGGAGAGCACCGGGCGGCGCGCGATCGCCGTGCGCACCGACGTGACGCGGCCCGAGGAGTGCCAGGCGCTCGTCGCTGCGGCGGAGGCCGAGTTCGGCCGCGTCGACATCCTCGTCAACAACGCCGGGATCGGGACGGCGGTGCCCGCCAGCCGGGAGACGCCCGAGCAGTTCCGGCAGGTCATCGAGCTGAACCTGAACGCCTGCTACTGGATGGCGCAGGCCTGCGGGAAGGTGATGCGGCCGGGCAGCTCCATCGTCAACATCTCCAGCGTCCTCGGACTCACCACGCTCGGGTTGCCGCAGGCGGCCTACTCGTCGAGCAAGGCGGCGCTGATCGGGCTCACCCGCGACCTCGCCAACCAGTGGACGAGCCGCAAGGGCATCCGGGTCAACGCGCTGGCACCCGGCTTCTTCGCCTCGGAGATGTCCGACCAGTTCGACGACGACCACGTCGAGCGGATGGTGGCGAAGACGGAGGTGAAGCGGATCGGCCGGAGCGAGGAGCTCGCCGCGGCGCTGCTCTTCCTGGCGAGCGATGCCGGCGGGTACATGACCGGCCAGACCATCGCCGTCGACGGCGGCCTGCTCGTCGGCAGCTGACCTCGGCCTACTCCAGCAGCCGTCCGGGCAGGTCGGCGCGGAACCGTGCGTAGGACGCGCGCAGGCGTGCGGCCGGCCATTCCGCCGGCAGCAGAGCCGCGGGCAGCACCGGGTCGGCGACGAGGTGCCGCACGATCGCGGCGGCCACCGTGACCTGGTCGGCGAGGTCGGTGGTGGCGGCGAACCGGCCCTGCAACCGGCGCGCCCGGTCCGCCCATCCGGGCAGGTCCCACAGCGCCTCGACGAGCGCGGCGGGCGCCCCAGCCGGCTGCCCGACGAACCGGGTCGTCACCTCGGTGAGCGCGGCGGGCCACTCGCGGCGCAGGTTCGCCGGGCGCGTCCACACGCCGTCACGCAGCTCGGCGAGCCGGAGCCCGGTGAGCTCGGCGCGCAGCTCGGCGCGGTCGGGGGCGGGCCGGCCGACCGCGGTCACGACGACGATCTCCCACCGCCCGCGCCACGGCCGGGTCGCGGGCTCCAGTGCGGCGTCCTGGCGCTGCTGGCGGTGGACGAGCCGGTCGGCGAGGCGGTAGCCGGTGCCGGTGCGGACGAGGTCACCGGTGGCGACCATGCGGGTGAGCGCCACGCGCAGCGTCCGGTCGGCGATGCCCAGCCGCTCGGCGCCGCGCACCAGCGCACGGGCCGCGAGCTCCGGCGGATGGGTGCCCAACAGCAACGACAGGACGACGGACCGCGCGCTGAGCGGGCGCAGGCCGAGATCGTCCACGGGCATGGGCGCTATTACACATCTTGTACGGCTGATGGCGAAGTGTAATGCTCGACGGCATGACCATCGGCACCCCCGTCGCGCTGCCGTACGCCACCCACGACGTCACCAACCAGCCGCCGCCGCACGCCCCGTACGACGCGGCGGCCGATCCGGCGCTGCTGGAAGGGCTGCACCGCGAGGGCGCCGGCTGGCACGAGCCCGACCTGCGCCGGCTCGGCGCGCTGGCCGGTGGCGAGCAGGCCCAGCGGTGGGCCGAGGAGGCCGACACCCACCCGCCGGTGCTGCGGCCCGTCGACCGGTACGGCAACCGCATCGACGAGGTCGAGTTCCACGCGAGCTGGCACGAGCTCGTGCGCGTCGCCGTGGCCGAGGGCGGTGCCGGGTCGGCGTGGGCCGACGAGCGGCCAGGCGCCCACGTGGCCCGGTTCGCCGGCTCACTCGTCTGGGGGCACACCGAGGCCGGCCACGGCTGCCCGATGTCGATGACGTACGCGGCCGTGCCGGCGCTGCGTCACCAGCCGGAGCTCGCCGCGGTGTACGAGCCGCTGCTGACCAGCCGCGTCTACGACCCCGGCCTGCGCGTGCCCACCACGAAGCGCGGCATCCTCGCCGGGATGGGCATGACCGAGAAGCAGGGCGGCTCGGACGTGCGCACCAACACCACGACGGCCACCCCCACCGCCGAGCCCGGCACGTACGCGCTGCGCGGGCACAAGTGGTTCACCTCCGCCCCGATGTGCGACGTCTTCCTGGTGCTCGCACAGGCGCCGGGCGGGCTGTCGTGCTTCCTCGTCCCGCGCGTCCTGCCCGACGGCAGCCGCAACACGTTCCGCATCACGCGGCTGAAGGACAAGCTCGGCAACCGCTCCAACGCCTCGTCGGAGCCCGAGTTCGACGGCACGCTCGCGTGGCTGGTCGGCCCCGAGGGACGCGGCGTCAAGACGATCATCGACATGGTCAACTGCACCCGGCTCGACTGCGTCGGCGGCTCGGCCGCGCTGATGCGCAAGGCGCTCGTCGAGGCCGGCCACCACGCGCGGCACC
This sequence comes from Pseudonocardia sp. CA-107938, assembly GCF_050936315.1. NCBI lineage: Bacteria > Bacillati > Actinomycetota > Actinomycetes > Pseudonocardiales > Pseudonocardiaceae > Pseudonocardia > Pseudonocardia sp. CA-107938. The sequence goes on from NZ_JBNJNA010000001.1 coordinate 1,684,884, forward strand.
GCAGCGCGTTCGGCTCCCGGCTGATCGACGCCCCGTTGATGCGCAACGTGCTCGCCGACCTCGCCGTCGAGTCCGAGGCCGCGACGACGCTCGGGCTGCGGCTGGCCGGCGCCGCCGACCGGGCCATCCGCGGCGACGCCGAGGAGCAGGCGTTCCGCCGGATCGCGACGGCCGTCGGCAAGTACTGGGTCACCAAGCGGGCGCCGGCTTTCACCGCCGAGGCGCTCGAATGCCTGGGCGGCAACGGGTACGTCGAGGAGTCGGGCATGCCGCGGCTCTACCGCGAGGCCCCGCTCAACTCCGTCTGGGAGGGCGCCGGCAACGTCAACGCGCTGGACGTGCTGCGCGCACTCGCCCGGGAGCCGGAGACGGGGCAGGCGCTGATGAGCGAGCTGGCCCGCGCGCACGGCGCGGACCGGCGCCTCGACGCGGCCGTCGACCGGTTGGCGGCCGACCTCGCCGGCCTGGCCGCGGATCCCGACAGCGCGCAGGGGCAGGCGCGGCGGCTGGTCGAGCGGATGGCGCTGGCGCTGCAGGGCGCGCTGCTGGTGCGGCACGCGCCTGCTGCCGTGGCCGACGCGTTCTGCGCCTCGCGGCTGGCCGGCGACGGCGGCCTGGCGTTCGGCACGCTCCCGGCCGGCACGGACGTCGCGGCGATCGTGGAGCGGTCCCTCCCGGCCGGCTCCTGACGACGTCACACACCCAGCGCGGTCGTCACACATGCTGCAACCTGTGTGACGACCGCACTCGGTGCGTGACGTCAGAGGGCGGCCAGGATCTGGGCCTCGGCCGAGTCCAGGTACCGCGCCAGCTCGTCGAGCGCCTCCGCGCGCTGCCCTGCGGCGAGCAGGTCGACGAGGCGCCGGTTGGCCGCGACGTAGGGCTCGTGCAGGCTGCGGTGGTCGGGCATCTGCAGGAACGCGAGCCGCAGCTCGGCCACCAGCTGCTCGAACATCGCGGTGACGTGCGCGCTGCCGCAGCCGGCCACCATCACCAGGTGGAACGCCATGTTGGCGGTGCCGACGGCGGTCCAGTCGTCGGCGGCCGCGGCCAGGGCCGCCGCGGCGACGCGCTCGTCGAGGGCGGCGCAGAGCGCGGGATCGCGCAGCGCCGCCTCGACGCCGAGCGGCTGGACGAGCCGGCGCGTCACGAACAGCTCGCGCACGTCGTCGCGGGAGACGGCGCGGACGTGCACCCCGCGATGCAGGGCGTGGTCGACGAGCCGCTGGTGCGCGAGCAGCCGGAACGCCTCGCGGACGGTGTTGCGCGAGACGCCCATCGCCGCGACGACAGCCTCCTCGCGCAGCCGCGTGCCGGGTGGGACGGCGCCGTCGGTGATCTGGCGGCGCAGCGTCTCGGCGACCTGTTCAGCGGTGGTCGAGCGGCGGATCGACTCCGCCGCATGGGCGAGGGTGTCGATCAGGTCGGCACCTGGCATCAGCGGTCCTCCGGCTTCCTCGCCAAGAAAGTTCAACCATCCTCTTGTCGGATTGTTCAACAATCCCTACTCTTCTCGCAATCCAACCGCACGGCGACGTCAAGGGCGAGGAGACACCGATGTCAGCATCAGTATCCGCGGTGCGAAGCCGTGGACCGGCAAACTCCGTACGACGGGTGATCATCGCGAGCCTGGTGGGCACCTCGCTGGAGTGGTACGACTTCTTCATCTACAGCACGGCCACCGCGCTCGTGTTCAACGTGCTGTTCTTCCCCAACTTCGACCCGCTGGTGGGCACCATCCTGGGCTTCGCCACCGCGGCCGTCGGCTTCGTCGCCCGCCCCCTGGGCGGCATCGTGTTCGGCCACTACGGCGACAAGTTCGGCCGCAAGAACGTCCTGGTGATCACCCTGGTGCTGATGGGGGCCGCGACGTTCCTCATCGGCGCCGTACCCACCTACGGCGCGATCGGGGTGTGGGCGCCGCTGCTGCTGGTCCTGCTCCGGTTCCTGCAGGGCATCGGGCTCGGCGGCGAGTGGGGCGGCGCCGTGCTCATGTCGCTGGAGTCCGGCGACCCCAGGAAGCGCGGGCTGAACGCGAGCTGGCCGCAGGTCGGCGTGCCCGTGGGCCTGCTGCTCGCCAACGGTGTCCTCGCGCTCATGCAGGTCGTCACGGACAAGGAGGCGTTCCTGTCCTGGGGCTGGCGGATCCCGTTCCTGCTCAGCGGCGTGCTGGTGATCGTCGGCCTGTGGATCCGCATGTCGATCGCGGAGAGCCCGCTCTACAAGGGCGTCGAGGCGAAGGACGAGAAGGCGAAGGCACCGATCGTCGACGTCGTGCGCCGCTTCCCGAAGCAGATCCTGCTCGCGCTCGGCGCCCGTGTCGGTGTGGACATCGCCTTCTACATCTTCGTCCTGTTCATCACCACCTACATCACCACCTTCCTCAAGCTGCCCGGCTCGGTGGCGCTCGGTGCGGTGCTGATCGCGGCGGCCGTGCAGACCGTGGCCATCCCGCTGTTCGGCGCGCTCTCCGACACCTACGGGCGGCGGCCGATCTACATCGCCGGTGCCGTGGGCGCGGCCGTGTGGGTCTTCGCGTTCTTCGCGCTGATCGACACCCGCAGCTTCCTCTTCATCACCATCGCCGCCGTCGTCGCGCTGATCTTCCACGCGGCGATGTACGGGGTGCAGGCGTCGTTCATCGCGGAGATGTTCCCGACGTCGGTGCGCTACACCGGGGCGTCCATCGGCTACCAGCTCGCCGGCATCGCCGGTGGTGCACTGGCGCCGATCATCGCGACCGCCCTGCTCGCCGCGTACAAGGGCTCGCTCGCGGTCTCGATCTACGTGGTCGTCGCACTGGCGGTCACCACGCTCTGCGTGGTGCTCTCCCGGGAGACCGCGAAGGTCGACCTCGCCGCAGAGGACGCGGCGGTGACTTCCGGGTCGGCGTCGTGAACGCCGAGGCCGACGCCGACCCGGAACCGGATCTGAGCCTCCGCGACCGCGCCATCCTGCGGGCGGTCGCGGAGGGGCGCGCCGAGCTGTCCGGCCCGGGCTGGGGAGACCTCGTCATCGACGGGCGGTGCTGCGCCGACCAGACAGCGGCGCGGCGGCTGATCCGGCGGGGCCTGATCGACCTGCCGGCCGACGGAACCGCTCGAGCCGCCCGGCCTCGTACGGCCGCCTGCCTCACCCGTCAAGGCCGGGGCCGGCTCGAGCCGGCGTAGTACCTGCGCTGCCGTGGGGGCGGCAGCGTACGGGGGGTGTGGAGGGGATGGCCGTTCCGGCCATCCCCTCCGCTGCTTCTCAGCCGGCGCTCGTCCCGCATCCCGCGGAGCGTTCCGCCGCCCGGGCGGCGACGTCGGCGGGGGAGCAGAAGCCCGTCCCGGAGCGCTTGAGGCACAGCAGGCCGAGCAGGTCGCCGGCCGCGTCCACGACGGCGACGCGGCGGTGCCGGCGGGCCACCATCGCCACCCGGGTCTCCTCGGCGTCGCCGTCCGGGCCGACGACCCGTCCGGCCAGCTTGCCGGCATCGCGGACGAGCGCGGCCGGGGCGGCGCCGTCGAGGTCGGCGCGCTCCACCACCGCCAGCAGCTTCGCGCCGTCCACGACGAGCACGGCGTGGATGTGGTCGTCGGCGAACACCGCACGGGCCTCCGCCACCGTCGTCGCCGGCCCGCACGTGTGCGGCGTGCGGATCATCGCGTCGGCAACGGTGCGGGTCACTCCACCATTCTCCCCTGACGAGCGACCCGCACCGAGCACTACGACGTTCGGCTGTTCGGCCAGCTCGAAAGCCCCACCATCGGTACGACCGGCGGTATGGTCGTCGGTATGGCGATGAGCAAGCTCACGGTCACGATGGACGCGGCCACCAAGCGGCTGGCCGAGGAGTCGGCCCGCCGTGCCGGGCTCTCGCTCTCCGCATGGCTGGCACGGGCCGCGCGCCGGGAAGCCGTGCGCCTCGGCGTCGGCCCTGCCGCCGCCGCGCCCGAGACCGACGTCCTCGCCGAGGCGCTCGCCGACGAGTCCGACTACGCACTGGCGGAGGAGCACCAGCGGCGTGCGGGGTGAGGTCTGGTCGTACTCCCCGCAAGGCACTCCCCGGCACCTGTTCGTCGTGCTCGTGTCCAGCGACGGGATCAACCTGTCGCCGCGGCGGTGGCTGCTCGCCGCGCCCGTCCTCCCGCGCAATCCCGACGACATCCTCGCCGTGCCCGTCCCGGGTCGCGGCTGGGTGCACGCCGGGATCCTGACCCGGTGCTACCGGCCGTGGCTGACCGAGCGGGTCGACACCCTCGACACCGACACCCGCGAGGCGCTGGACCGCGCGCTGCGGGCTGCCCTCGATCTCTGACTGCCGGTCTGATTGTCACCCGATCGAGTGACGTTCGGGATCGGGCAATCCGGCCATCGGAGTACAGAGATCGGGAGGTCGGCGGCATGGTGACGGACGGATAACACCGATTCGTCACCAACGGTCCCGAGTTGCGGCCGAACGGGTGGCACACCATGGTCCCGGGCACCGCAGTACGGGCTCGCCGTCGTCGCTCCCCGTGATGGCCGACGTGACCCGTCCGCGGCGCACTGACAGCTCCCCCGAAAGAGCAGAGGAATGCACATGCCCAAGAACCGTGCCCGCCACGCCGCCCAGACGACGGCGGGTCGCATCGCCGGCCGCGTCGCGGTCGGTGCGGTCGGCGCCCCGCTCGCCATGCTCGCCGCCACCGGCCCGGCCGGTGCCGCCGAGCTGCCGGCCGGCGACCTCGCGGACGGCGCGTCCAGCGTCGACCCGGCCGCCTTCGGCGCACCGTCGCTCGAGCTGCCGTCGTTCCAGGCTCCCGACGTCACCGGCCTGCTGTCGGCCGCTCCCACGCTGCCGGACATCCCGGGCGCCGCACAGGTCACCGACCTGCTCGGCCTGCCGGGCCTGCCCGGTGCCCCGGCGGCTGACGCCACCGAGGAGGCCGCGTCCACCGACGCCGTCGACGAGAGCGCCGCGGACGAGAGCGACACCGACGAGGCCGACGCCGACGAGGCCGACGACAGCGCGGCCGACGAGTCCGACGCGGACGAGGCGGACGACAGCGACGCCACCGACGACGCCACCGACGACAGCGGCTCCGACGACGCCGGATCGGGCGACGACACCGTCTGACACCCGGCGGTTCCCTGCGGCGGCCGTCCCCTCGACGTGGAGGGGGCGGCCGTTGCGCGTTCCGCGGTGATCGACCTACCGTGATCACGGCAAGCGGGATGGCAGCGCGTCCGGTGGCAGGGTTGGCGCGCTCCTGGGCTGTGCTCGGAGTGTCCCGTGCTCGCTGTTCTCCGTGTTCCTGGTGTCCTGCTGCCCGCGCTCGCCGCTGCGCTGGCGGCCTTGCCCATCGGGATGCTGACCCCGGCGATCCTGGTGCTGGTCAGCACCCGCAGCGGCGGGTTCACCGCCGCCGGCGTGGTGGTCGCGCTGCTGGGTGCCGGCACCGTCGTCGGCATGCTCGTGCAGGGCCGGCTGATCGACCGCTTCGGCGCCCGGCCCGTCGTGCTGGTGGCGGCGGCCGTCCGCCTGGCCGCCACCGCCGGGCTGGTCAGTGTCACCGAGACCGTGGCCGTCGCTCTGCTGGCGGTGGTCGTCGGTGCCGGGGAGCCGCAGGTGCCCACGGCGCTGCGCGCGCTGTGGCCACGGCTGGTCCGCCCGTGCCTGCTGCCGGCCGCCGTGGGCCTGTCGACGGTGCTGTTCGAGGTGCCGGTGCTGGCCGGGCCGTTGCTGCTGGTGGGCGTGCGGGCCGTGGGTGCGCCGGAATGCGCGGTGCTCGCGGCGGCGGTGTCCGCGACGGTCGGGGCCGTGCTCTTCGCGGTCAGCGCCGCGTCCCGGCACCGCGTGGTGGCCGACCGCTCGCGTGCCCTGGCCGTGCCGGGGGTGCGGTGGATCGTGCTGGGCATCGTCGTCCAGGGTCTCGCGATCGGCACGGCGCAGGTCGCGGGCGCGGCCGCCGGTGGCCCGCTGGTGTACGCGCTGCTGACGGCCGCGAGCCTCGCCGGCACGCTGATCGGCTCGCGGTGGCGCCCGGCGCTCCCGGTGCTGCTCCTCGGGCTCGCGGCGACGCTCGTGCTCGGTGCCGCGCCGTGGCCGTTCGCGATCAGTGTGGTGCTGATCGGGCTGGTCACGGGCGTGCTGGGGCTCGGCTTCTTCGTGGAGCTGGGCCGGGTGGCGCCGCCCGGGGCGCCGACGGCCGCGGTCTCGGTGGTGATCGCGGCCGGGCTGACCGCGACGTCCATCGGGGCAGCGCCGGCCGGCCGCGCGGTGGACGTGGCAGGCCCGGCGCCGCTGCTGCTGGTGCTGGCCGTCGTGGCGTCGGCAGCGGCGTTCGGGTGGCGGCGGTTCTATACAAGCGTGTAGAAAGGGTGCTCACCGAACCGTCGGGGAGGTCGGCGTGCCGCGAGGCCACAAGGAGGCGCTGCGCGCGGCCGCGCGCACGCTGTTGCGGCGCAAGGGCCTCCAGGCCACCACGGCGCGCGACCTCGTCGAGGAGAGCGGCACCAACCTCGCGTCCATCGGCTACCACTTCGGCAGCAAGGACGCGCTGATGGGTGCGGCGCTCACCGATCTCGTCCGGGACTGGACGGAGCGGCCGGTCACCGCGTCCCGCGCGGTGCACGGCGCCGGACAGGGCGCGCCGCTGGCCGCAGGCCTGCGCACGATGCTCGACGGGCTCGGCGAGCGGCGCGCTGAGGTGCTGGCCGCGCTGGAGGCCGTCGTGGCGTCCGGTCGCGGCGATCCCGTCGGAGCCGCGTTGCCGGGTGCCTTGCGCGCCGCCCTGGCCGCGGTCGCCGTCGAGGTCCGCGCGAGCGCGCCCGACCTCGACGAGCAGCAGGCCGCCGCGGCCGCCGCCGTCATCGTCGCCCTGCACGACGGGCTCGCGCTGCTGTCCACGGCCGTGCCGGACGCCGTGCCCGCCCCGGACGCGGTGCTCGCCGCGCTGGTCGGGCTCGGCGCCGACCTGCAGCCCGTGTTCGCGGAAAGGGGAGGAACCCGGAGATGACCGATCGAGAGCACGACGTCGTGGTGTTCGGCGCCACGGGGTTCGTCGGCGAGCTGCTCGCCGCGTACCTGGCCGAGCACGCGCCGTCCGGGACGCGGATCGCGCTGGCCGGCCGTTCGCACGAGAAGCTCGTCGCCGTCCGCGACCGGCTGCCTGCGGCGGCGCGGGAGTGGCCGCTGCTCGTCGCAGACTCCACGGACGCGGCCTCGCTGGCGGCGCTCGCTGCCGGGACGACGGTCGTCGCGACGACCGTCGGGCCGTACGCGAAGTACGGGATGCCCCTGGTCGAGGCCTGCGCCGCCGCCGGCACGCACTACGCCGACCTGACCGGCGAGGTGCTGTTCGTGCGCGAGGCGGCCGACAAGACCGACGCCGCCGCCCGGGCCACCGGCGCCCGCATCGTGCACTCGTGCGGCTACGACTCGATCCCGTCCGACATCGGCACGCTGCTGCTCCACGAGCAGGCCGTCGCCGACGGAGCCGGCGGACTCACCGACGTCCAGATGGTCGCGACGTTCCGCGGCGGGATCTCCGGCGGCACGCTCGACTCGGCGCGCACCCAGATCGACACCATCCGCTCCGACGAGGTCGCCCGGAAGCTCACGTTCGACGCCTACGGGCTCAGCCCCGACCGGGCCGCCGAGCCCGCCGTGCGCCAGCCCGCCGACGCCGGACCGCCGGCCCGCAGCGCCGACGGCACGTGGACCGCGCCGTTCATGATGGCCCCGTACAACACGCGGATCGTGCGGCGCAGCAACGCGCTGCTGGACTGGGCGTACGGCCGCAACCTGCGCTACGGCGAGGTCATGGGCACCGGCCGGGGCATCGGCGGGCTCGCGCTGGCCACCGGGGTGACCGGCGGGCTGGCCGCGTTCCTCGGTGCGATGACCCTCAAGCCGACGCGGGTGCTGCTCGACCGCGTGCTGCCCGCCCCCGGTGCCGGACCGGACGAGGCGGCGCGCCGCAAGGGCTGGTTCCGCAGCGAGTTCCACGCGAGCACGGAGAGCGGGCAGCGCTACCGCGGCGTCGTCGCAGGTCCGGGCGATCCCGGGTACGCGGCCACCGCCGTCATGCTCGGGGAGAGCGCGCTGGCGCTGGCGCTGGACACCGACCGGCTGCCCGACCGCGCCGGCTCACTGACCCCCGCCACGGCCATCGGCACCGTGCTGGCGGAGCGGCTGCGCGCCGCCGGACACACCTACACGGTCGCCAAGGTCTGAGCGGTAAGGCAACTGTCACCTCGCGGGGAGTCCGCCCGTGCACGGCGTCGAGAACGCTGGTGCGCGACACCGGAGGAGGAGCCGTGGACGAGCCGACCGAGGACACCCCCGAGGAGACGAAGCAGACGTTCTGGGGCCAGATCGCCGACTTCCTGACGATGCTGTTCCTGGGCATGCCCGCCTGAGGTCAAGGACGCGGCTGCGGGTCGTGCGCCGCGTCGGGATCGGCCGCGAAGATCCGTTCGTAGATGTCGTAGATCAACCACGCCTTGGCGTTGTTGTAGTGCATCACGTCGGTGAAGCCCCGCCGGGCGACCGAGCGCTTGAGCTCGCCGTAGGCCGTCCGGTCGTCGGCATGGGTGATCAGCCAGTCGCGGAAGCGGCGCTGCCGCTGCGACTCCCGCGCGCCGGGCGAGAACACGTGCACGTTCGCCGCCGGTTCGCTGCCGCGGAAGAAGCGGTGCTCCTCCCACTCCGGGTCGCGGCCGCGCAGCTCGAACCCGGCCGCCTCCAGCGCGGGCACGTACGCCTGCTCGTCGCTCGAGTCGGGCACGACCAGGTCCACGTCGATCACGGGTTTGGCCCACAGGCCCGGCACCGACGTCGAGCCGACGTGCTCGATCTCCAACGCGACCGCGCCCAACGCGGCGGCGATCCGGGCCCGCACCCGGTCGAACGCCGCCGGCCAGCCCGGATCGGGCGCGACCACCTCGATCGGCGCCGGCACGTGCGGACGGACGCGGGTGCGGGCGATCTCCTCGTCGTCGGGCAGTTCGTACGGGCGCCAGAGCGGGTGGACGGGCACGCGGCGACGCTATCCCGTCGGGTAGAACACGAAGAGCCGGCAGCCCGGACCGCTCGCCGGGATGTGCCACGAACCGGCCGGGGCGTGCAGGAAGGTGCCGGCCGGGTACTCGCGGGCACCGTCGTGGAACACCCCGTCGAGCACGAAGACCTCCTCGTCGCCGGGCTCGTGGACGTCACGGCGGGGCCAGGAGGTGCCCGGATCCATCTCCAGCACGTGCGCGGTGGCGCCGTCGGGGTGCTGCCACAGGGTGCGCAGGCGGATACCGGGGAACAGCTCCCGGGCGAGGGTGTCGTCGACGTGGACGGAGGTGTAGCCCGCCTGCTCGATGATCTCGGGGTGCATGGGTTCCACCCTGGTCGGCGCATCACGCGCAGGCAGGTGCCGTGATCGACGACGTCGGGTACTTTCCTGCCATGCACCGGGTGGTGGCGGTCGTGCGGCCGGTGCAGTCGATGCTCGAGCTCGGGTTCGCCGGCGAGGTCTTCGGGCTGGCGCGGCCGGGCGTGCCGCAGCGGTACGAGTTCGCGATCTGCACGGAGTCGCCCGGCGAGGTCGCGACCTCCTCCGGGTACTCGATCACGGTGCGCCAGGACCTGTCGGCGCTCGCCGACGCCGACACCGTCATCGTGCCCGGCTGGACGCCCGTCGAGGAACCGGTCTCCGCCGCCGTCCGCGAGGCGATCGTCGCCGCGCACGATCGCGGCGCCCGGCTGGCGACGATCTGCTCCGGGGCGTTCGCGCTGGCCCGCACCGGCCTGCTCGACGGGCGCCGGGCCACCACCCACCGGTCCCGCGTCGAGCAGTTCCAGCGGGAGTTCCCGCAGGTCCAGGTGCTGCGCGACGTGCTGTACGTCGACGACGGCGACATCGCCACCAGCGCAGGCGCGGGCGCCGGCATGGACCTGTGCCTGCACCTCGTGCGCCGCGACCACGGCGCCGCGCACGCCGCGCTCATCGCCCGGAACATGGTGCTGCCGCCGCACCGGGAAGGCGGCCAGGCGCAGCACGCCCCCGCCCCGCCGGACCCGCTCGACGGCCTCCTCGACTGGGCAGCCGCCCGGCTGGCCGAGCCGCTCGGCGTCGACGCACTCGCCGCGCAGGTCGGGGTCTCCCCGCGCACACTGGCCCGCCGCTTCGCCGAGCGGCTCGGCACCAGCCCCGGCGCGTGGCTGCTCGCCCGGCGGGTCGCCGAGGCCCGCACGCTGCTCGAGGAGACCGACCTGACCGTCGAGGTGATCGCGCGACGCGTCGGCCTCTCGTCCGCCGTCAACCTGCGGCGGCGGTTCCGCGCCCACGTCGGCACGACGCCCGGCGGCTACCGCCGGACCATCCGCGGTGGATGATCCCGAGCATGCAGGTGCTGGTCATCGCGTCCGGTTCGCGCGGCGACGTCGCGTCCGGTCCAGTAGCAGGCGTGTTGCGTCGAGTTCGGCTTGGCGCACCCCGGCAACACGGTTGACGCACCTCCGCTTTCCCGCTTCACTTTCACGGTCATACGCAGCGCCGGATGGTGGTGGAGCGCGCTGGTCAACCCGGACCTCCCGGGGCGATCAGCCGTGGCTCCCGTGGCCGCGCCCGTCGCCTCGATGGGTCCTGAACCAGAAGGACCACCATGGGCAACTCCACCACCCCTGCCGTCGACCCCACCGACTGGACCGCGCTCATCGAGCAGGCCTTCTTCGAACGCCTCGCCCGGATTCCAGCCCCCGCCGACGTGGAACAGCAGGTCCGGCTGCGCCTCGCTGTGCTCGACGAGCAGCTCAGGCACCTCGTGCGCACTCCGATGGACGCTGCGAACATCCGCTTCACGATGCTCGCGGTCGCGGCGTTCGACGTGCTGGAACCCCTCCACGGGGACGCCGCTGCCAAGCTCGTCGACGACTGCCTCAACAGCCCGTTCCGTGAGCACATCCTCGCCGGCACGGCGACCGTCCTCGACGAGGCCGCCGATCCCTTCGCTGCCATGGTCGCCGCCAGCAAGGAGCGGGAGGCCACCTACTTCGGGCCCTCCTTCACCTTCGAGCGACCGATCGACGACTGGAACACCTACGTCCTCGACGTCGTCCGATGCCTGTTCCACGAAGGGCTGCTGGCCGCCGGGCGCACGCAACTGCAGGCCGTGCTGTGCCGCTTCGACCTGAACTGGGCCGATGCGATCGACCCGGAACGCCACCACTTCAGGTTCGTGCGGCCCGTCACCTACGCCAGTGGGGACAACTGCCGCATGTGCTTCCTGCGGCAGGAGAACCTCGGGTAGGGGTCCACCGCCACGAAGCCGTGTCTGCAAGTGGGCAGCGCCGCTGCCGTGCTCACGTCGATGTGCTCGAGTCGGTGCCTCGTCGCGTGGAGAGTGTGCGAAGGATCGGTGGGGCGGCGGCGATCAGCGCCGCGCACGCGGTGAGGACGCCCACCACGGCGGGGTGGCCCCCTGTCGGTGTCGTCCAGGGCATGCCGATCATCGCGTCGAGCGCGAGGCCGCCCGGGCCGGTGAACGCGAGGGCGGCGGCGCAGCCCCCGAGCACCAGCGGGTACTCGCCTCCGCCGGCGGTGTTCCAGAACGCTCGTGCCGCAACGGTCGCCGAGAGGCCGGCGACCAGCATGGTGCCCATCGTGATCGCGGCTCCCAGCGGCATGGCCAGTCCGAGCAGCACCAGTGCGCCGCCGGTGAGTTCGCAGGTGATCGCCAGGCGCACCATGAGCCATGCCGGTCGCTGGTCGAGTTCCTCGAAGATCGTGGTCGCGCGGGCCAGCCCGGGGCCGTGGAACCAGCCGGCCAGCTTCTGGGTCGCGTGGGTGAACAGGATCGCTGCCAGGACCGTCCGCAGCACCAGCAGTCCGATGTCCATGGATGTGCTCCTCTGCCGCGTCAGGCTTGCGCGGGCTCGACCGCGGGGGCCGGGTCGGCGACGACGACGGAATCCTCGGGAAGCCAGGTCAGGCAGACGGGATGTCCGGGACGCAGCTCGGGGTCCGCGGTGGCGCCGGGCTGCTTGACCATGACCTCTCCGGCGTCGGGGACGTCCACCAGCACCCGCTGCTGCGCGCCGAGGTAGACGACGTCGCGCACCGTGCCGAGTACTCGGTTGGCCGTCGACGGTGATTCCTGCGACGCGATGCGCATCCGCTCGGGGCGCACCACGAGGGCGGCGGCGTCGCCCGTTGCGATGGCGGAGGTGGACGGCACGACGAACGGTCCGGCCGCGGTCTTGAGCACGGCCTCGGAGGTGCCTGCTTCGTACCGTCCGTGGAACACCGTGGAGTCGCCCATGAAGGTGGCGACGAAGAGGGTCCGGGGCCGTTCGTACAGGTCGCGTCCGGTGCCGAGCTGTTCGATCCTGCCCCCGTTGTAGATGGCGATCCGGTCGCTCATCGCGAGCGCCTCGTCCTGGTCGTGGGTCACGTAGACGACCGAGACCCCGAGTTCCTTCGTCAGGCGGCTGATCTCCGTCTGCAGGGTTTCGCGGAGCTTCTTGTCGAGGGCACCGAGGGGCTCGTCCATGAGCAGGAGTCCGGGCTCGAAGACGAAGGCGCGCGCCAGTGCCACCCGCTGCTGCTGCCCGCCGGACAGCTGGGCGGGCTTGCGATCGGCCAGCGCGGTCAGGTGCACCTGCTCCAGTGCCCGCTCGACCCGGCGCCGGGTCTCCTCGGCGGGGGTCTTGCGCATCTTGAGCGGGAAGGCGACGTTGTTGGCCACGGTCAGGTGCGGGAACAGTGCGTAGTGCTGGAACACCATGCCGATGTTGCGCCGGAACGGTGGGACCTTGGTCAGGTCCCGGCCGGCCAGTGTGACGGTACCGATATCGGGCCGGATGAAGCCGGCGATCATCTGGAGCGTCGTCGTCTTGCCGGATCCGGAGGGTCCCAGGAAGGAGACGAACTCACCCTGGGCGACGTCGAGGGAGACCGATTCGACCGCGACGGCCGAACCGTAGGTCTTGCGGACGCCGCCGAGGCTGAGCAGCCCCGTGTGGTGCGTGCTCATCCAGGGGCCTGCTTTCGTCGTGTGACGGCGCGACCGGTGAAGACGATCGCGAAGAGGGCGATGGTGCTGAGCGCGACGAGCATCGTGGACACTGCGACGGCAGTCGGGTCGCTGGAGTTGCGGACCTGGTTCCACATGGTCACCGGGAGCGTGGTGTAGGTCGGCCCGGTCAGGAACAGGGAGACGACCATCTCGTCCCACGAGGTGACGAACCCGTACACCGCCCCGATGGCGATGCCGGGGGCCAGCGCGGGGAGCACGGCGTGGCGGAAGGTCGCGATCCGCCCGGCGCCGAGGCCGGCAGCCGCGAGTTCGAGTGCGGGGTCGAGGGTCTGTGCGCTCGCGGTGACCGTGACGACGACCATCGGCAGCGCGAGCACGGTGTGCGCGATGACCAGGCCCAGCATCGTGCGGGTCAGGCCGAGGCCCGTCATGAAGGCGTAGGTGCCGATGGCGGTGATCACGACCGGCACGACGGCGGGGCCGAGCACGAGCGCGTGGAGCAGCCCGACACCGCGGAAACGACCCCGGACGAGGGCCAGCGCGAGCGGCACCCCGAGCGCCACGCTCACGATCATCGTGAGGACCCCGATCACCACGGAGTGCGCCGTCGCGTCGAGCCAGTTGCTCGATGTGAAGAACCTGCGGTACCACTGGGTGCTGAACCCGGTCGGCGGGAACTCCAACGTCGAGCTCCGGGTGAAGGACAACGGGATCAGGACCAGCGACGGCGCCGCGAGCACCAGCGCGACGACCGTGACGTAGACGCGGAGCGGCAAGGCCCGCAGGGACGCGATCATGGAGTGCCTCCGCCGACGACGTCGCGGATGCGGACGAACCGGCTGCCGATGGCGAGGATCAGGAAGGTCGCTGCGAGCAGCGTGACCGCGAGCGTGCTCGCGATGCCGAACTGGCTCTTGCCGACCAGGTCCACGATGGCCTTGGCGATCATGCTCCCTTCGGTGCCGCCCAGGATCGCCGGAACGATGAAGAAGCCGAGGGAGAGCACGAAGACGAGCAACCCGCCCGAGTACACCCCGGGCAGTGTCTGCGGGACGTAGGCCCGCAGGAAGGCCCGCTTCGGGGATGCGCCCAGGCTGGCTGCCGCCCGCACGAGTGCGGGATCGACCCGGCGCATGACGGAGTACAGCGGCAGGATCAGGTAGGGGAGCAGGATCTGCGTCATGCCGATCGTCACGCCGAAGGTGTTGCGGATCAACGGCACCGGGCCATCGGTGAGCCCGAGTGCCATCAGGACCTTGTTCAGCACTCCGGTGTCCTGCAGCCACACCTGCATCGCCACGCTCCGGACCAGGAAGCTGGTCCAGATCGGCAGGAGCACGATGGCGAAGAGCACGGACTGCCAGACGCCCCCGGCCTTCGCCATCAGGTAGGCGTACGGGTAGCCGAGCACCAGGCAGCCGATGGTCACCAGCGCCGAGATCTGGAAGGTCTGCAGGAGGATCTTCAGGTAGGCCGGGGAGTGCGCGAAGACCTCGTAGTTGGCAGGCGAAGGATCGGTGAGGCTGCGGAGCAGCACCGTGGCCAGCGGATAGCCGAAGAACACCGCCAGGAAGACGGCGCCCGGCAGCGCGACCCACAGCCAGCCGTCCACCCTCCGGCGCGGCTTGCGGGTGCCGACGAGGGCCGCGGCCGGGGCTCTGGCGGCCGTGATCACCGGAGTTTCCAGGCCTGGAACTTGGCGTCGGCGTCGGCGTACGCCGAGTCCCAGTAGGCGTCGTCGAGGTTCACCGCGGTGGACAGGTGCGCCGTCGGCAGCCAGTCGGCGATCGCGGCGGGCGGGTTCGCGGTCGCCCCGGCGGTGCCAGGACCCTGCGGGTAGACCGTGCCGAGTGCGCCGTTGCGGCTCTTGTCCGTCATGAAGGCGATGAGCTTGTTGGCCTCGGCTTCGTGCCTGGTGCCCTTGGGTATGACCAGGTAGTTGCCGAAGGTGATCTGCTGGTTCCACTGGGCGGCGACGGGCTTCTTCGTCACGACCGCGAGGTTGTAGAGCCGCGGCGAGAACGTCAGGCTGAAGACGGTCTCACCGGAGGCGAGGAGCTCCTCGGACTGGGTGCCGGTCTCCCACCAGACGATGTCGCTCTTGATGGTGTCGAGCTTCCGCAGCGCGCGCTCGATGTCGAGCGGGTAGAGCTGTGCCGCGGGCACCCCGTCGGCAAGGAGGGCCGCCTCGATCGCGCCTCCGCTGACCCACTGCGGGAAGGCGCGCTTGCCCGGGAACTTCCAGGTGTCGAAGAAGTCTGCCCAGCCGGTGGGTGCGCCCGTCGTCTTGGCCGTGTTGTAGCCGAAGACCATCGCGCTGGTGTTCTCGGCGACCCGCCACTTCGTGTTCGTCAGGCCCGGGGCGGGCGTCGCACAGGAGGTGACGACGGTGCAGTCGATCTCCTCGAGCATCGGTGACTGGGCCTCGAGGCCGTAGTCGCCCTGGACGTCGACGACGTCCCAGGAGACGTCACCGGATTGGACCATCGTCTTGAGCTTGCCGTAGTCGGCGGCGTCGGTGACGACCGTGATGCCGGTCTGTGCGGTGAACTCGTCGAGCCAGGCCTTCCGCTGCGCCTGCTCGTAGGCGCCGCCGAAGGTGGCGAACGTGAGCGTGACGCCGCTGCCCCCGGAGCTGCCGGCGGAGGTGCCGCATGCGGTCAGGATCGACGTTCCGGCGACGAGGGCAATGGCGAGCGCTGCACGTCTCGTGGTCTGCATTGCTGTCTCCTGGGGTGGGGATGGGGGTGGGTCAGTCCCAGATCGAGCGGAGGCTCTCGCGTTCGGCGTCGACGGTCTCCTTGTCGAAGCGGAAGTAGGAGCGGGGCGGGAGCATGCCCCAGACGTTGGAGCTGCGGCGGTCGTCGGGGAACGTGCGGGGCAGGTGGGTGCGGTCGATCTGCTCCATGTCGCAGTAGAGCTCCACGAAGCACTCGGCTTCGGGCAGCCGGACGTAACCGGCCAGGTTGCCGCCGATCCCGTGGCGGACCGGGCCCCACGGGAACCAGCGCCCGTGCTGGGCCAGGTGGTCGAACGACGACCTGATCTGCCCGAAGTCGATCAGGTCGAACGCGACGTGGTGGAAGTGCGGAGTGCCGGTGTTGACGAACGCGTTGACGTGATGGTCACCGCCGATGCGGAGGAACACGCCCGCGTCGTCGCCGAGGTAGTCGGTGACCTCCTGGCCGACGACGGTGGTGTAGAAGTCGACCATCGTCGGGAGGTCGGCCGTGAGGTAGTTGACGTGCCCGAGCCGGCGCGGACCTGCCTGGCGCAGCGAGTCGGTGCGCCGCGACGTCACGGGGAACGCGTTCGCGCCGTCGCGGGGGCGGTACGGCACCAGGTGCACGCCGTTGCCTTCGGGATCGAGGAACTCGACAGCGTTCTCGGACCGCGTGTACAGCACTCCGTGGTCCTTGAGGTGCTTCTCCGCGTCCGCCAGTGAGAACTCGGGGTCGAGGTTGTAGGCCGTGTGGATCGCGCCGGGGTTGTTGGTCCTGCGCAGCACGAGCGAGTACGGCTCGTAGTTGCATGCGAGGAAGGACTCGGTTGGCGTCCGCTCACGCTCGGCAAGCCCGAACTCGACCTGCCAGCTGTGTGCAGAGGCGTCCAGGTCCTCGACTCCGAGCGCGACGTGGTCGATGTCGTGGAGCTTGATCATCTGCACTCCTCGGGTGCCGCGGCACCGTTGCTGTTTCTTCTAATGAACATCTATAGTACTAAGAGAAACGACGCAGCGCCAGAGCCTGGCTCAGGCGACCGAGGGAAAGTCGAGGCGACGATGACGGTGCACGCCGACCGGGCTCCGGCCGTGATCGAAGAGGACCAGCCGGCGGTCGACCGGCTGCGCGCGCTCGCCACGAACGCGAAGGTCGTGCGCGTCATCCATGCCGACCTCTTCGGCCGGCAGCGGGCGAAGCAGTATCCGGCGGCTGTCTGGGAGGAGCTCCTCGACGGTGTCGCGCTGTCGAAGGTGAGCCTCGCCGAGGACCTCTTCGGGGTGCCCGTGTCGGCGGCGGAGTTCCCTGAGCTTGCCGGGCACCCGGACCTGTCGGTCCGCCCCGATCCCGAGACCGTCCTGGTGCCTCCGTGGGAACCGGACTCGGTGTGGGTGCTCGGCCGGCTGTTCGAGCACGGCCGCCCCTCGGCGTTGTGTGCGCGGGGTGCGTTGCGCGACGCCCAGGAGCGGCTCGTCGCCGGCTCCGGTCTGGCTGCGATCACCGCGTGCGAGCCGGAGTTCTACCTGTTCCAGCGGACCGCGGACGGTTCCCGCGGTGCTGCGTACGCCAGGGACGGGGTCTCGTACACGATCGATCGGCCCAACGACCCCACTGGCGCGGTCGGCCGACTCCATCGCCGGCTGATCGACTTCGGGATCGGCGTGACTGCGGTCAACCGCGAGTTCTCGCCGGGCCAGTTCGAGATCAACCTGCGGCACACCGACGCCGGCCGCGCCGCCGATCAGGTCTTCCTCCTGAAGTCGGCGGTCAAGGAGCTGGCCGTCGACGAAGGGCTCGTCGCGAACTTCATGGGCAAGCCGGTCACCGGCGAGGAAGGCAGCAGCCTGCACATCCACATGTCGCTGTGGGACGGCGACCAGAACGCCTTCGCGACGCCCGGCGGCGGGCTGAGCGACCGGGCCCTCGCGGCTGTCGCCGGGATCCAGCACCACGCGGCGGCGTTGCTGGCGTTCGCGTCGCCGACGGTCAACTCCTACCGTCGGTTGGTCGGGGAGGGCTTGTCCCCGCGCCGCAGCAACTGGGGAGAGGACAACCGGTTGAGCTTCGTGCGGGTGCCGGCGGAGCGGGGTTCCGCGACCCGCCTCGAATTGCGCGCCGGCGATGCCAGCGCCAGCCCGCACCTCCTCACCGCGGCGCTGCTGCACGCCGTCCGCGATGGCGTGGAGCGCGACCTGCGACCCAGCGACGACGGCGTGCTGCTGCCCCGGTCGCTCGACGAGTCCCTCGCGGCGCTCCAACGCGACGACGTCTTCACCGAGGCGTTCGGTGCGGAGTTCGTCAAGGTGTACGTCGCGCTCAAGACCGCCGAGATCGACCGGCTCGCTGCCACGGTGACCGATGCCGAGTGGCAGCTCTACTCCCACCACGCCTGAACGGGCTGGATCCTGCGGTGGGCCGGAGACCTCACCCGGCCCACCGCAGGTGGTTCAGGGTCGGAACTTGATGTAGGTCGTCTTGAGCTCGGTGTACTTGTCCACCGCATGCTGGGACTTGTCGCGGCCGTTGCCCGATTGCTTGAAGCCGCCGAACGGCACGGTGAGGTCGCCCTCCTCGTAGCAGTTGACCCAGACGGTGCCGGCGCGCAGGCGGCGGGACAGTCGGTGTGCCCGGCTGAGATCGGCTGTCCACAACCCGGCGGCGAGTCCGTAGATCGAGTCGTTCGCCAGCGCTATCGCCTGCTCCTCGTCGTCGGCGACGAGCACGGCGAGGACGGGTCCGAACACTTCGTCACGCGCCAACCGCGACGTCGGATCGACGTCGCCGAACACCGTTGGCGGGTGGAAGCACCCGCCCAGGTCCGGCCCGCCGACAAGGAGCGTCGCACCGTCCTCGTGGGCGTTCGCGACATGGCGTCGGACGTCGGAGAGCCGGGCGGCAGAGGCGAGGGGGCCCATCGTGGTCGCGGGGTCCAGCGGGTCGCCCGGCCGGTACCGGCCGGCTCGGTCGATGATTCCGGCGATCGCCTCGTCGGCGACGGCGCGGTGCACGATCAGGCGCGACGGTGCGGTGCACATCTGGCCCGCGTTGAAGAAGATCCCCCAGGCTGCGACGTCGAGGGCGGCATCGAGGTCCGGCGCGTCCGGCAGGACGATGTTGGGCGACTTCCCGCCCAGCTCGAGCCAGGTGCGCTTGAGGTTGGACTCCGCGGCGTACCGCTGGAACGCCCGCCCGACAAGGGTGGAGCCGGTGAAGGCGAGCGCGTCCACATCGGGGGAGAGCCCGAGGTGCCTGCCGACGATCTCGCCGCGCCCGGTCACCACGTTGAGCACGCCCGGCGGTACTCCGGCTTCGAGGGCGAGCTCGGCGATCCGCAGCGCCGAGAACGGCGTCAGGTCGGCCGGCTTGTGCACGACCGTGCAGCCGGCCGCGAGGGCGGGTGCGATCTTCCAGGCCGACAGGGTGAGCGGGAAGTTCCACGGGGTCACCACGCCGACGACGCCGATCGGCTCGCGCGTGATCAGTGCCAGGTCGTCCGGCCCGACCGGCGAGGTCTCGTCGAGCGCCTTGTCCGCGTACTCCGCGTACCACCGGTAGGTCGCCAGCACCGCGCGGAGTTCGACGGCGTAGGCGTCGGAGATGGGCTTGCCCATCTCCAGGCTGATCATCAAGGCGAGCTCGGCCCGGTTCTCCTCGATGAGGTCGACCAGACGCAGCAGGATGTCCTTGCGCTCCCGGGGCAGCATCCGCGGCCATGGGCCGTCGTCGAAAGCGCGCCGGGCCGCGTCGACCGCACGATCGACGTCCCCCTCCGTCGCGGCGGGCGTCGCTGCGAGGACCGAACCGTCCCTCGGGGTGACGTGTGCCCAGCTCGCGCCGTCCGCGGGCGGGACCCGCTCGCCGTCGACGACCAGCGCGTCGGGGAACCGGACCTGCTGCGCGAACGCCGTCCAGTCGGCGTGGCTGCGGCCGGCGGTGACGGCAGACATGGTGCGCTCCTCGGTCAAGGACGGGTCGCGGCCTCGACGAAGGCCCGCAGCAGCGACGTGCCTTGGGCGTCGAGCCGTTCTTCCGGGTGCCATTCGACGCCGACGACGAAGCGCGCGGAGTCGTGTTCGACTGCTTCGATCACGCCGTCGGGTGCGTGGGCCGACGCCGAGAGGCCGATGCCGAGCCGGTCGGCGGCCTGGTGGTGGTGGGACGCGATGGTGAACGGTTCGGTGCCCTCGATCTTCGCGAGCAGGGAGCCCGGCCGGACGTGGACCTCGTGGCTGGTGAACTCGCCGACGATGCCCCGGTGGGGGGTGAGGTCGACGTGGTCGCCCAGGTGCTGGACGAGGGTGCCGCCGAACGCGACGTTGAGGACCTGCATCCCGCGGCAGATGCCCAGGACCGGGATACCGCGCTCGTGGGCGCGGAGGGTGAGCGCGATCTCGAGCTCGTCGCGCTCGCGGACAGGCGGATCGTTCGACTCGTGCGGTACCGCCCCGTACAGCGCGGGATCGAGATCCCGGCCTCCGGCGAGCAGCACGCCGTCCACCACGTCCAGCAGGCGGTCGTGGTGATCACGGTGGGTGTCCAGCGGCGGTATCAGCACGGGCGCGCCACCAGCGGCCACGACGGCGGTGAGGTAGGTGTAGGACAACGCGGCCACGTCCACGTCGACCCAGGCGCCGGACGTGGCCAGGCGCCTGTCGCAGACCACCCCGATCAGCGGCGGCGGAGCGGTCACAACGGCGACCGCTCTTCCCAGTCGGTGACGCCCCAGGTGATCGCGAGCCAGACCGCGTCGGTGCCGGCGTCCGCGCCGTGCCAGTGCCGTTCACCCGGCGGGGTCTCGACGAGCACGCCGGGCGCGAGGCCTGGGTGCGCCCCAGATTCGGCACCGACCCGACCGGTCCCGCTGACGAGGAGGAGCAGCTGTCCGCCGGGATGCGAGTGCCAGTGGGTGACCGCGCCCTCGGCGAAGTGGACACGGGCGACGTCGGTCGCGCCGCGCCCGACGTCCTCGGCGAGCATCTCCAGGATCACCGGACCGGTGAATCGTCCGCTGTAGACGTACCCGGTGTTGCCCTGCTCGATGATCTTCACCTCAGAGTTCCTTCCGCACCGCGTTGCGGAGGGTGCCGACGCCCCCGACCGACACCTCGACGACGTCGCCGTCCCGCAGGTAGAGGGGAGGCGTGCGCTCGTCGCCCACTCCGCCCGGGGTACCGGTCGGGATCAGGTCGCCCGGCTCGAGGGTCACCCCGCGGCTGAGGTACTCCAGCAGTGCCGGCACATCGAAGATGAGGTCGCGGAAGTGGCCGTCCTGCACGAGCTCGCCGGCGAGCCTGGTCTGCACGGTCAGCTGGTCGAGATCCACCGCCTCGACGCTGACGATGGCCGGGCCGATCGGGGTGAAGGTGTCGAAGCTCTTGCCGAGCGTGAACTGCCGCATGGGCGTCTCGAGCTGGGCGCGCCGGCCGCTCACGTCATTGACAGCGGTGAAACCGCCGACGTAGTCCCAGGCCTTCTCGGCCGGGATCCGGTACCCGCGCTTGGCGATGACGATGCCGACCTCGCCCTCGTAGTCCGGCCGGGTCTCCTCGCGCGGCACCACGATCTCGTCGAAGGGGCCCGTCACCGAGGACGGGAACTTCGCGAAGACCACCGGCACATCAGGGTGCGCGAGATTGGTCTCCACCACGTGCGACCGGTAGTTCAGCCCGATCGCGAGGATCTTGCCCGGCCGCACCGGCGGGAGGAGGGTGACCTCGGTCAGTGCGTGCACCGGCCCCGAAGCGGCGGCGACGCGATCCCAACCCTCCTGATCGGGGATGAACCCCTGGGGAGTGGCCGGGCCGGCGTCGGTGATCGTGTCGCCGTCGAGGCGTCCGATCCGTGGCAGTCCGCCGGACGTCGTGAAGTGCACGGCTTGTGTCATGCTCCGACTCCTCGCTTGGTTACTTCGTGAATACGATCGTCATCGTAAAGGATGACAAGCGAGTCTGACCAGTGCCTGGCAGCAGCCGCTGTCAGACTGCGTGACATGAGCGCGATCGTTTCGGCCTTGGCGGCCAATGTCCGTCGACTCCGGGAGTCCCACGGGTTCTCGCTGTCCCAGCTGAGCGAACGCTCGGGCATCGCGAAGGCGACCTTGTTCAAGGTCGAGGCGCAGCGCACGAACCCGACGCTGGAGACGATCGAGGCGATCGCGGACACCTTCGGGGTCGCGGTCGCGCAGCTCATCGCGATCCCGGAGCGAGCCGTGGTCGAGGTGCTCAAGCATGGGGAGGGGCAGGACATCTCCGACGACTCCTCGATCGGCTACGTGCTGCGCAGCCAGGTGATCGGAGCGGGGCTGCTGGAGATCCACTCCCAGGAGTTCATCAATGCCGAGACCTCGGCGTCCCACGGGATCGGGGCCCGCGAGCACGTCCTCGTCCGGGAAGGCTCGATCCGCGTCGGGCCCGTCGGTGAGGAAGCCGTCATCACGGCCGGGGACTACGCCACCTATCCGGCGGACCGCCCGCACCGCTGGCAGCCGGTCGACGGGCGGGCACTGGTGTGGATCGTGCACACCTTCCCCCGCGCCGCGCCGTTCGTGGGGTGAAGCCCGAACGGTCCCCGGCAGCCGGGTCGACCTACGCCGACGGGTCGGTCAGTGCTGCCCGTCGGCGATCTCGAGCGCGATCCAGAGATCTGCGCGGCCGGCAGCGGTGTCGACGTCGCGTCCGAGCAGGACCCCGATCCGCTCCATCCGCTTGCGCAGGGTGTTGCGGTGGATGCCGAGCTCGTCCGCTGTCGGTTGCCAGCGGCCCAGGTGGGCGAGGTAGGCGCGCAAGGTCCGGCGCAGGTCTGGCTCGGTGGTGAGCTCCCCGAGGATGCGCGTCGCGAGCACCCGGGCGGCATCGGCGGAGAGCCCGGCCCGGATGTCGCCGCGGAAGTGCTCGTCCCAGCGGACGACCGGGGCACGATCGGTCGCGGCGGCGACGGCCGTGGCAGCGGCTGCAGCGCTGAGCCCCGCTTGCGCGAGCGGCACGGCCGTTCCCGTGCCGACCCGGCATCCGAGCTCGGCGAGCAGGCGCTCGACCTGCGGTACGTCCGCCGGGTCGAGCACGACGGTGATCCGGCCGTCGGTGACGGCCGTCATCAGCGCGGCGGGGTGCGCGCGGGCGACGTGTGCACGCGCGACTTTCGGTACCCGTTCGCCGTGCAGCACCTGCACGATGTCCGGCACTCCGGGAGCGCCCGTCACGAGCGCGGTGATGCTGCGCGCCGCGTCCGGCGCGCCGTCGAGCACCAGGCGCGCGGCGCAGTCCCTCAGCCGCAGCTCGGCGTCGGCGGCCGCCCGCGACCGCTCGATGTCGAGGGTGAGCAGTGCCACGGTGGCGGCGAGCGCGGCGCGCACCACACCGTCCGGTGGGGTGGGCGTGGCGAGCACGAGATGCGCGTCCGGCGCGGTGGTCCCGATGGGCTGCACGACCGTCGTTCCGGAGTCGTCCACCTCGGTCACGGCGCCGGGGCGGGCATCGTCGCGCAGCGTGCGCAGCGCGCGCCGCGCCGCGTCGTTGGGTCGGAACGCTGCCGGTGTGATCGTGGTTCCGTCGGCGTGGACCAGGCCGGCATCTCCGCCACTGGCGTCGGCGAGGAGCGCGAGCACGCGGCGGCGACCGTTGCGCTGCACGATCGCGCGCGTGAGCTTCTGCTGAAGGAGCAGTGCCGCGGCCGTGGACTCGCGTTCCTCCTCCGCGATGAGCCGGGCGACGGCCTTGCTGATCGCGATGAACGGAGTCGACTCCGGCACGAGGAGCAACGCGAGGTCGGCGCCGGCCGCCGCGGCGATCAGATCCGCAGGGACCGCTGAGTGGCTGAGGCCGACGCCGAACCCGAGAGCTGCAGCACCGGCGCCGGCGAGGCGTTCGACGTAGCCGGCCCAGCTGCCGGTCCAGCCGTCGGCGTGCGTGGCGAGCCCGGTGGTGAGCAGGAGCTCGCCCCCTTCCAGGTAGGGGGCCGGATCGGCGAGCTCGCTGACCGCGACCCACCGGACGGGCAGCTCGGGTCGCCCGCCGACCACCGCCCGGAGGGCCAGCGCGGGCATCCGGAGAAGGTCGGCGACGGTCGGCATCGTGTCAGATTTGCACACGATCGGGCGCGGATCGAGCAGATCTGCACACTGTTCGACGGCAGCGCCGCGTCCCTACCGTCGGCTCATGACCACATCTGC
Organism: Pseudonocardia sp. CA-107938; assembly: GCF_050936315.1. Lineage (NCBI taxonomy): Bacteria > Bacillati > Actinomycetota > Actinomycetes > Pseudonocardiales > Pseudonocardiaceae > Pseudonocardia > Pseudonocardia sp. CA-107938. The sequence goes on from NZ_JBNJNA010000001.1 coordinate 1,708,767, forward strand.
CGCCACCGCCGTCGTCGTCGGCGGGCCCGGGCTGCCCCAGCGTCGCGAGCTGCGCACGTCCATCCCCGGCCCGCGGTCCCTCGAACTGCAGCGGCGGCGCGTGGCTGTGGTCCCGGCAGGTGTCTCGTCGGTGATGCCGGTCTACGCGGCGGCGGCCGGCGGTGGGGTGCTCGTCGACGTCGACGGCAATTCCTTCATCGACCTCGGCTCCGGAATCGCGGTCACCTCCGTCGGCAACGCGGCGCCGCGCGTGGTGGCCGACGCCGCGGCGCAGCTGGCCCGGTTCACGCACACCTGCGCCATGATCACGCCGTACGAGGGGTACGTGGAGCTCGCCGAGGCGCTGACCGCGATCGCCCCCGGGGATCACGAGAAGCGGGCGGCGCTGTTCAACACCGGCTCCGAGGCCGTCGAGAACGCCGTGAAGATCGCCCGCTACGCCACCGGCCGGGCGGCGGTCGCGGTCGTCGACCACGCCTATCACGGCCGGACGAACCTGACGATGGCGTTGACCGCGAAGAACGTCCCGTACAAGGACGGCTTCGGCCCGTTCGCGCCCGAGGTGTACCGAGCGCCGACCTCGTACCCCTTCCGGGACGGGCTCGACCTCGACGGGGCCCCGATCGACGGACCTGCTGCCGCGGCGCGGACGATCGCCCAGCTCGACCGCGCCGTCGGTGCTTCCCGGCTCGCCGCACTCGTGATCGAACCCATCCAGGGCGAGGGCGGTTTCATCGTCCCAGCCCCGGGCTTTCTGCCCGCCCTCGCCGCGTGGTGCCGCGACCACGGCATCGTGTTCGTCGCCGACGAGGTGCAGACCGGCATCGCGCGCACCGGCGCATGGTTCGCCTGTGACCACGAAGGGGTCGTTCCCGACCTCGTGACGACGGCGAAGGGGCTCGGCGGAGGGCTCCCGATCGCGGCCGTCACCGGTCGCGCCGACCTGATGGACGCCGTGCACCCGGGTGGTCTCGGCGGCACCTACGGAGGGAACCCGGTCGCCTGCGCGGCCGCGCTCGCGGCGCTGCGCACGGTCCGCGAGGAGAACCTGATCGACCGGGCCGTGCAGATCGGGGCCATCGCGCTCGACAGGTTGCGCGAGCTGCAGCGTTCCGACCCACGGATCGGCGACGTCCGCGGCCGGGGCGCGATGATCGGCATCGAGTTCGTCCACCCTGGCACCCACGAGCCCGACCCCGGCCTCGCCAGACGGGTCGCGGCCTCGGCCCACCAAGCGGGCGTCATCGTCCTGACCTGCGGCACCTTCGGCAACGTCGTGCGGCTGCTCCCACCGCTCACCATCCCGACCGACCTGCTGCTCGAAGGCCTCGAGGTCCTCGCCGCTGCCCTCGAGGAGGGACGGCCGTGACGGTCATCGGGTGCGGGTTCACCGTCCACGACCCCGCCACCGGCGAGGTCGTCGCCACCGTGCCGGACGCCGGTGTCGACGAAGCCCGTCGCGCCGCGGACGCTGCAGCCAGCGCCCTACCGGGGTGGGCCGCCACCCCGCCGCGCAGGCGCTCGGAGGTCCTCGCGCGCGCCCACGGGCTCATGGTCGAGCAGACCGACGCGCTCGCCCTACTGATCAGCCGTGAGTCCGGCAAGGCGCAGGCCGACGCGCGCGCCGAGGTCGGGTACGCCGCGGAGTTCTTCCGCTGGTTCGCCGAGGAGGCCGTCCGGCCGGACGGGCACTTCGGCCTCGCGCCCGACGGCCGCAGCCGCTCGATCGTCGTCCCCCAACCGGTCGGGGTCGCCGCGCTCGTCACGCCGTGGAACTTCCCTGCAGCCATGGTCACCCGCAAGGTGGCACCGGCGTTGGCCGCCGGATGCACCGCCGTCCTCAAACCCGCGGCCGAGACGCCGCTCACCGCACTCGCGATCGCCGAGATCCTCACCGAGGCGGGCGCGCCGGCCGGCGCACTCGGCGTCCTGCCCACGACCCGGCCCGCGGAGGTCGTGACGGCGCTGCTCGAGCACGACGCCGTCCGGAAGCTGTCGTTCACCGGCTCCACCGCGGTCGGGAGGCAGCTCCTGCGCCAAGCCGCCGGTCGCGTCGTCAACTGCTCGATGGAACTCGGCGGGAACGCACCCTTCGTGGTGTGCGCCGACGCCGACCTCGACGCGGCCGTCGAGGGCGCGCTGATCGCGAAGCTGCGCAACGCCGGCCAGGCCTGCACCGCCGCGAACCGGTTCCTGGTGCACGACGCGGTCGCCGAGGAGTTCACCGCCGCGCTCGCCGAGGCATTCGCGGCCCGCACGGTCGGTCCGGCCGCCGACCCCGACACCGACATCGGACCGCTGATCGATGCCCGGGCCGTCCGCCGGATCCAGGGCCGGGTCGACGAGGCGCTCGCCCGCGGGGCGTCGCTCGCGCACCCGCCCGCGCCGGTCCCGGGAGTCGGGTCGTTCCTCGCGCCGCTGGTCGTCCGGGACGTGCCGAGGGATGCCGCGCTGGCGACGGAGGAGATCTTCGGCCCGGTCGCCCCGATCCTGACCTGGAGCGATCCGCGGGACATGATCGCGACCGCGAACGCCACCGAGTACGGACTGGCGGGTTACGTCTACTCCAGCGACATCGACCGAGCGCTCACCATCGGCCGCTCCCTGCAGTGCGGCATGGTCGGCGTCAACCGCGGCGTGGTGTCCGATCCCGCCGCCCCGTTCGGCGGCATGAAGCAGAGCGGGCTCGGCCGCGAGGGCGCCCGGGAGGGGATCCGCGCCTTCCAGGAGACCCAGTTCCTCTCGGTTGCATGACGCAGGCTCGGCGCGTCGCAGGGGTGACCTGGCAGCGCTGGAGGCGGAGGCGGCTACTGCCCACCTCACCTCCGGTCGACCACATGCACGGTGTAGCCGCGCGCGGCCCGGGGTGCATGCGCGATGTCGCGACGGTCCGGGACTCGCGTCCTGCCGCTCGTCCCCTGCTCCTGCCGCGCGGTGCGTCGTTGCGCGGTTGGCCGGCCGACAGCGCGGGCTCGCCGTACTCCTCGTCGAGCGCGAGCAGCTGCGGCTCGCGCTCGATCCGCAGCCCGTTGAACACCATCGCAAGAGCAACGCTGCTGGGAACGGAAGTCGTGACCGGGCTGCGCAGCGCGGCCGGCGCCCCACCTCCGCTCGTCGATCAAGGGCAAAAGGTCGCTGGTGGATCTTGGTCCGCGACATTCTGCCCTTGATCACCGCAACCTCCCCGCCGGCTGCCCGACGCGGCCTCAGCAGGGCACGGGCTCTGCCACCGGCTCCTCGGCGTGCTCCTCGGCGTGCTCCTCGGCGTGCTCCGTGCTGCGGAGGGCGACCAGGGCGATCGCGGCCAGCGCCAGCGCCAGGACGGCTGCTCCGGCGGCGGTGACCTGCATGCCGGCCACGAACGCGCCGCGGGCGGCGTCGAGCAGGGCGTCGGCGGCGGGGGCCGGCAGCTCGGTGGCGACGGTGACGGCGCCGCCGAGGGTGTCGCGGGCGGCGTCCGCGAGGTGGGTGGGCAGTCCGTGCGCGGCGTGTCCGACGCCGGAGCGGTACCAGGCTGCGGCGATGCTGCCGAGCGCCGCGATGCCCAGCGCCCCGCCCAGCTCGAACGCCGTCTCGGAGATCCCGGACGCGGCGCCCGCCTTCTCGGCGGGTGCCGAGCCGACGACCAGTTCGGTGGTCAGCCCGAACACCGGACCCATGCCCAGCGACACCAGCACGGCCGATGCGACGAGCGCGCCGAGGCCGGATGCGACCTGGACCTGGGTGAGCACCAGCAGTCCGACGGCGGTGACGGTGAGCCCGCCGGCCACGACCCGGGCCGGCGTGACCCCGGCCAGCACGCGCGGGGCGAGCTGCGAGCTCAGCACGAACCCGGCGGCCGCGGGCACCGACCACATTCCCGCCTCGAACGGCGTCTGGCCGAGCACCAGCATCTGGTACTGGGCGAGGAACAGCATCGACCCGACCATCACCAGCACGGCCAGGAAGTTCACCACCAGCGCGGTGGAGAAGGCGCGGTGGGCGAACAGCGACACGTCGATCATCGGATCGGCGCTGCGCCGCTGCCGGCGCACCCAGCCGACGGCGAGTGCCGCGCCGGCGGCGACGGCCAGCCCGCTCACCGCGTCGACGCCGTGCTGGGCCATCTGCTTGAGCCCGTAGACGATCGCGAGGAGTGCAGCGACGGACATCACGGCGCTGACCAGGTCGAGCCGGCCGGCACCCGGGTCGCGGTACTCGGGCAGCAGCCGCGGGCCCAGCACCAGCAGCGCACCCATGACGGGCAGGGCGAGCAGGAAGACCGAGCCCCACCAGAAGTGCTCCAGCAGCATGCCGCCGAGCACCGGCCCGACGGCGCTGCCGGCGGAGAACGCGCCGATCCAGATCCCGACGGCGACGGAGCGCTGCTTCGGGTCGGCGAACATGTGGAAGATCAGCGAGAGCGTCGACGGGGCGATGGTTGCACCGGCGATGCCGAGCAGCGCGCGGGTCGCGATCAGCATCTCCGCGGACGTGGAGAACGCGGCGAGCACCGACACGACGCCGAACGCGGCGGCGCCGATCAGCAGCAGCCGGCGACGGCCGATCCGGTCGCCGAGCGTGCCCATCGTGACCAGCGCACCGGCGACCATGAACCCGTACGAGTCGATGATCCAGAGCAGCTGGGTGCTGGTGGGGCGGAGGTCCTCGCTGATGGCGGGGACGGCGATGTTGAGGACGGTCAGGTCCATCACGTACAGCAGGTAGGCCAGTGCGAGCACGGCCAGCCCCGTCCATTCACGTGCGGTGGCGCGCTGCATGTCGGCTCCCGGTGCGGTCGAGGTCTTCGGAGAGGTGGACCAGCGCGCTCGCCCGAACTCATCGGTCGGCCGACAAACCCCGTCGAGAACGAAGTTGTGGTGATCAACAAGGCTTGTTGATCACCACAACTTCGTTCTCGACGGCGAGACCGGGTCACGCCGGCGGCCGCCACGCCATCGGGCTGAGCTGCAGCCCGGCGAGCTTCCACTGCCCGTCGCGGCGCACGGCGATGTGGGTGACGCGGAACGACCCGTCGACGGGCCTGCCCTCGTGGCTCGCCTTCTGGGTGTGCACGCCGATCGAGACGGCGGTGTCGCCGTAGTCGCGGACCTGCGCGTCGGTCCACTCGAGGGAGTGGGTGACGAGCCGGCCGCCGTCGTAGCGGTGCAGCCACTGCTCCTTGGTGAGGACGAAGCCGGCGGGGCCGACCATCGTGAAGTCGTCGACGGCGACGTCGGCCATGGCGGCGGAGTCGCCGGCGATCTCGGCGGCGGCCCAGCGGGCGATCAGTTCGCGGATCTCGGTGTCTGTGCTCATGTCATAAAGATAGATATCGAACGGTTCGATGTCAACGTGTAATAGGATTCGATCATGGACGGAATGGCGGACGACCGGTTCGGACGGATCGAGGACGTGCTCGCAGGGCACGTCGCGGAAGGCCGGTTGCCCGGCGCGGTGTACCTGGTGCGCCGGGGCGACGACGTGCACGTCGGCGCGGTGGGCACGCTCGCGGTGGGGGACCAGCGGCCGATGCAGCGCGACACGATCTTCCGGCTCGCCTCGCTCACCAAGGTGGCCACCGCGGTGGCCGGCCTGATCCTCGTCGAGGAGTGCCGCATCCGGCTGGACGAGCCGATCGACCGGCTCATCCCCGAGTTCGCGTCGCCGAAGGTGATCCGCACCCGCGAGTCCGAGCTGGACGACACCGTGCCCGCGGACCGCGCGATCACGGTGCGCGACCTGTTCACCTTCCGCCTGGGCACCGGCATGGACTTCGGCTTCTCCGGCACCCCGCTCGGCGATGCCACGGCCCACTTCCACCGCTACCCGGACCAGGGCGGCTACACGGCCGACTCCTTCGTCGCGGAGCTGGGCAAGCTGCCGCTGATGGCCCAGCCGGGCGAGCGGTGGATCTACAACTCCGGCTCCGACGTGCTCGGCGTGCTGATCGAGCGCGCCGCCGGGCAGCCGTTCGCCGAGTTCCTGCACGAGCGGGTGCTCGCTCCGCTCGGCATGCGCGACACCGGGTTCACCGTGCCGGAGGAGCACCTCGGCCGGGTCGCCCACGGGTACCTGGCCGACCCCGTGACGGGGGAGATCGGTGCCGGCACCGGGCCGGAAGGGCTGCGCACGCCGCCGGATCGCCCGTCCCCGTCCGGGGGGCTGGTCGGCACGGTCGACGACTGGCTCGCGATCACCGAGATGCTGCGGCACGCCGGTCGCTACCCCGGTGGACGGATGCTCGCGCCGATGACGGTCGCGGCGATGCTCACCGACCAGCTGCCCGATGCCGTAAAGGCGGTGTCGGGCTTCCTGCCGGGCTGGTTCGACAGCCGCGGCTGGGGCCTCGGCATCGGGGTCGGCACCCGGCGGGACGGGATGGAAGCACCCGGCCGCTACGGGTGGGACGGCGGCTCGGGCACCACCTGGTACACCGACCCGACGACCGACCTCACCGCGATCCTCCTGACCCAGCGCGGCGGCTTCCCGCTGATGTCCCCGGTCTACCTGGACTTCTGGGCGTCGGTGCACCAGGCGGTGGAGTAGCCCCCTGCGTCGAGAACGACGTTACGGTGATCAACAGGCCCTGTTGATCACCACAACGTCGTTCTCGACGGATCCGGCTGGGCCACCTGGGGGAGGCATACCCTTTCCGGAGTGGACGACTACGTGCTCCTGTCCGGTTCGGCCAACCCGCAGCTCGCCCGCGCCGTCGCCGAGTACCTCGGCCACCCCCTGCACCAGGGCGAGACGCTGAAGTTCAGCGACGGCAACCTGTTCGTCCGCGTGCCCACCAACGTGCGCGGCCGCGACGTCTTCCTCGTGCAGGGCACCGCGTTCCCCGTCAACGACAACGTCATGGAGCTGCTGTTCTGGATCGACGCGCTGAAGCGCGCCAGCGCCGCGTCGGTCACGGTCGTGATCCCGTACTTCTCCTACGCGAAGGGCGACAAGAAGGACGAGCCGCGGGTGTCGATCCGCGCACGCGTGGTCGCCGATGCGATCGAGGCGGCCGGCGCCGACCGCGTGATCACCATGGACCTGCACGCCCCGCAGGTCGCCGGGTTCTTCCGCATCCCCGTCGACGACCTGTACGCGCTGCCCGTGCTGTGCGACGCCGTGCAGGCCAAGCACCTGCCGGACCTCGTCGTCGTCTCCCCGGACGCCGGGTTCGCGAAGAAGGCCAAGCTGTACGCGCGCCGGCTGGGCACCCCGCTGGCGATCGCCGACAAGGAGCGGACCGACCACTCGGAGTCGGCCGCCGTGGTCGACCTCATCGGCGAGGTCGACGGGCGCACCGCGCTGATCGTCGACGACTTCACGGTCTCGGCCGGCACCCTCGCCGACGCCGCCCGCGTGCTCGTCGAACGCGGTGCGGCGAGCGTGTACGCGCTGGTCACGCACGCACCGCTGACCGGGCGGGCGATGGAGCGGCTGGCGGCGAGCCCGATCGAGCGGCTGTTCGTCACCGACACCGTCGAGTCCCGGCCGGTCGAGCTGACCGACCGGGTGGAGATCGTCTCGGTGGCGGGCCTGTTCGGTGAGGCGATCCGGCGCATCGCGCGCCGCGAGAGCGTGAGCGTCCTGTTCCGCTGAGGCTCAGGAGCCCTCGCGGGTCCAGAAGCTCCAGTAGATCGGCTGTCGGGTACCGGCCGGTGCCGCGACCTGGATGGTGGTCGAGCGACCCGCCGCCAAGTCCAGCGGCAGGGTGGCGACCTTGCTGGCGTTCGCCATGATGTCGATCGTGCCGAGCATCCGGCCCGTGCCCGCGTTGCTCAGGGTGATGGTGGCGCAGATGCCCTTGTCGCACGGCTGCTCGGAAACGACGGTGCCGTCGACGTCGGCGCGCTCGTTCATCTTCTGCGACGTGGTCTTGGGCGACTCGCTCTCCCGGACCTTGGCCGCAACCCCGCGGACCCGGCTCGCCGCGGCCTCGTCGGCCTCCTCCGCGCGCAACGGCTCGGGCTTCGGGGAGCCGTAGGTCGTGCTGTCGACGGCCACGAACCGGTGCGTCGACGCGTCGACGAACACCCTGCGGCCCATCTGGTCGGCCACCAGCACGTCCTTGCCGTCGAGCTGCTGCTTCTCCGCCTTGGTGTTGTCCCACAGGAACGGCATGTCGAACTTCATCGATCGCTTCAGCTCGGCCGGTTCGAGTGCCGCCAGCTGCTGGACCACGGAGAGCTCGGGCGGGTCGGAGATCCACACGTCCTCGAACCGGCCCGCGTAGTTCGCGTAGGACGAGCCGCCCGACCACCACTGGCGGTTGCCCTTGAGCACCATGCCGCGGCTGTCCCACGCGATCTCGGCGCGGCCGCCGCCGGGTCGGGAGAGGGTGCCCCCGAGCTCGCCCTTCACCACGGTGACGTCGACGTCGACGGCGTCGCGGCCGTAGTTGGTCATGAGGCCGTGGTAGCGCACGGCCGGCCACGACCCGGCTTCGGTGAGTGCGCCCTCGACGAGGCTCTTCGACGATCCCGAGCCGGTGACGGACAGCGCCGTGGCGACGGCGCCGGCGATCAGCGCCAGCACGACCCCGATGATCGTGATCGGCAGCCACACCCTCCGGCGGGGCGGCGGGTAACCGGGAGGCGGGTAACCGGGGTAGGGCGTGACGGGGAGCTGCCCGGAGGCGGACGTGGCCTCGATGGCCGGGAGCTGTCCCGTGTAGCCCAGGGTCGGGTGCGGTTCCACGGGTGGCCAACTCTGCGGCATGGTCATGACGGCTCTCCGGGGTCGCGTGGGGACGCTGTACCGGGGATGACCGGCTATCCGGCGGATCGGTTGGGCGACGTGTCCGGTATCACCCGTCCGGCCCAGTTATGGGCCGGACAGCAGATCGGCGATGCGCGCGATGCCGGAACGGATCGCGCGTTCCGGCAGCGTCCCGAGGCCGAGGACGAGCTGGGCCGGGTCGGGTGCACCGTCGGCCCGGTAGTCGGCCATCGCCGTCACCCCGACGGACCGGGCCGCGGCGCCTGCCACCACGTCGACTTCGGTGACGCCGGGCGGCAGGTGGGCGACAGCGTGCAGCCCCGCTGCCAGCCCGGTGATCCCGACGGCGGGCGCGTGCTCGCGCAGCGCCTCCACCAGCGACTCCCGCCGCGCCGCGTAGACCCTACGCATCCGGCGCAGCTGCCGGTCGTAGCGACCGGACGAGATCAGCGCCGCCAGCGCGACCTGGTCCAGCACCGGCGAGCCGCGGTCGGCGACCAGCTTCTCCGCCACCACCGCGTCGGTGAGCGCGGGTGGGCACACCAACCAGGCCATCCGCAGGCCCGGGGCGAGCGCCTTGCTGGTCGTCCCGATCATGAGCACCCGCTGCGGGGCCAGTCCCTGCACCACACCCACCGGTTCCTTGTCGTAGCGGAACTCGGCGTCGTAGTCGTCCTCGACGACGTACCCGTCGTGGTCGTGGACCCACGCCACCAGCTCCTGCCGGCGCTGGGGCGACAGCACCACGCCCGTCGGCCACTGGTGGGCCGGCGTCAGCAGCACCGCCTGGGCGCCGGTCGCGGCCAGCGCAGCCACGTCGATGCCGGCGGCGTCGACGGGCACCGCCACCGTCTCGATGCCGGCTTCGGTCATGGCCGTGAGCACGGTGCGGTCGGAGTAGCCGGGGTCCTCGAACGCGATGCGCCGCACCCCTACCCGCTGCAGCGCCCGCCGGGCCAGCTCGACGCCCTGCGCGAACCCCGAGCAGATCACCATGTGCGCGGGGTCCGCCGCCGCGGCGCGGACCCGGCGCACGTAGCCGGCGAGCACGCGGCGCAGCTCCGGGTGGCCGCGGGGGTCGAGGTAGCCCAGGTCGGCCGTCGGCACGGTGCGGATCGCCTCCCGCAACGCCCACGCCCAGTCGGCTCGCGGGAAGCTGGCCAGGTCGGGCACGCCCACCGTGAAGTCGATCTCCATGCGCGGCGCGGCGGGCGCGACCGCCGCCGCCGGGTGGTCCTCGACGTCGGTGTGGACGGCGGCCACCCGCGTGCCGGAGCCGGAGCGGCTGGTCAGGTACCCCTCGGCCAGCAGCTGCTCGTACGTCTCCTGGACGAGGCCCCGCGACACGTCCAGCTGGCGGGCCAGTTCCCGCGACGACGGCAGTCGCTCCCCGGCCCGCAACCGCCCGTCCCGGATCGCGTCGCGCACCCCGCACAGCAGCTGCACGCGGAGCGGTTCGGGCAGCGAGCGATCCAGCTGCAGCAGCAGCTCGGGCCCGATCCCGCTCCAGTCGACGCTCATGCTCGCACCGTAACCGTGGCGGGCGCGGCAGCTCAGCGGGCCGAAACCGTCGCGTGCCACTCCGCCGGTCGGCATGCTGCCTCTCATGCCGCCGAGGACCTGCGCGCGGCGGACGGGCGGCGTCGAGCACCGCACCGCCGAGCACGCCATGATGGCCGGCAAGGCCCCGCTGTTCGGCGACGACGAGGCGCTGGCCCGGGTCATGGCCGCCGGAGGCGCATCGCTACGCGATCGTCGTCGCGGCGACCGTGGCGAAGTTCGGCGCCCATCCCGATCTCGGTGCGTACCTGCGCGGCACCCGGGCGCGGGTGCTCGTCGAGGCGAGCCCGGTCGACGCGATCTGGGGCATCGGCTGCGCCGCCTCCGACGAGCGGGCAGCCCGCGCCGCGACGTGGCGCGGGCTCAACCTGCTCGGCTTCGCCCTCATGGACGTGCGGGACGCGCTGGAGCGGGTCAGCTGAGCACCCACACCGTCACGTCCGTGGGCACCTGCCCGTCCACCAGCTCGCCGCTGGCGATCAGCACCTTCCCCTCCGGGACGGGCACCGGGCTGGCGCCCAGGTTGGCCAGCACGGTGAGCGTGCCGCCGGGCGCGGTCGTGGTGAACGCGACCGTGTCGGCGCCGTCGATCCAGGTCAGGTCACCGCGACCGATCCGCAGCTCCTTCCGCAGCCGCAACGCGCTGCGGTACATCTCCAGCGTGGAGCCCGCGACGCCGCTCTGCTGGTCGACGGCGTACCGGCGGAACGACTCCGGCTGCGGCAGCCACGCCTGCCCCGTCGTGTTGAAGCCGAACGCGGGCGCGTCGGCGATCCACGGGATCGGCACCCGGCACCCGTCGCGACCGGCCACCTCGCCACCGTTGCGGAAGTAGGTCGGGTCCTGCCGGGCCCCGTCGGGCAGGGTGGTGTGCTCGGGCAGCCCGAGCTCCTCGCCCTGGTAGACGTACGCCGAGCCGGGCAGCGCCAGCATCATCAGCGTGGCGGCGCGGCCCCGGCGCAGGCCCAGCTCCTCGTCGGGCTGCGGGTCGACCGAACGGATGCCGTTGGGCCGCTTGCCGACCTGTGGGAGCGCGAGCCGGGTGGGGTGGCGCACCACGTCGTGGTTGGACAGCACCCACGTCGTCGGTGCGCCGACGGCGGCGGTGGCGGCGAGGGAGTCGGTGATCGAGGTCCGCAGCTCGGGGGCGAGCCAGTGGGTCTCGAGGAAGTCGAAGTTGAACGCGGTGTGCATCTCGTCCGGCCGGATGTAGTTGGCGAGACGGGCCAGGGTCGGCGCCCACGACTCCGCGACGAGCACGCGGTCGCCGGGGTACTCGTCGAGCACCGCGCGCCAGTCGCGGTAGACCGCGTGCACGCCGTCCTGGTCCCACATCGGCGCCTCGGTGCCGTCGAGCAGGCCGTGCTCGCCCTCCCAGTCCGGGAGGCCGTCGGCCTTGACCAGCCCGTGCGCGACGTCGACGCGGAATCCGGCGACGCCGCGGTCGAGCCAGAACCGCAGCACGTCGAGGAACTCGGCGCGCACCTCAGGGTTGCTCCAGTCGAGGTCGGGCTGCTTACGGTCGAACAGGTGCAGGTACCACTGCCCGGGCGTGCCGTCGGGCTCGGTGATCCGCGTCCAGCCGGGACCGCCGAAGACGCTCTTCCAGTTGTTCGGCGGCTCGGCGCCGTCGGGGCCGCGGCCGTCGCGGAACAGGAAGCGGGCGCGCTCCGGGCTGCCTGGGCCCGCGGTCAGCGCCGCCTGGAACCACGCGTGCTCGTCGGACGTGTGGTTCGGCACCAGATCGACGATGACCTTCAGGTCGAGCCGGTTCGCCTCCGCGATCAGCGCATCGGCGTCGGCCAGTGAGCCGAAGAGGGGGTCGATGTCGCGGTAGTCGGCGACGTCGTAGCCGGCATCGGCCATCGGCGAGGTGTAGAAGGGCGAGAGCCAGACGGCGTCCACGCCGAGATCCGCGACGTGGCGCAGGTGGGCGGTGATCCCGGGCAGGTCACCGATCCCGTCGCCGTTCGCGTCGGCGAACGAGCGCGGGTAGATCTGGTAGATCACCGCGTCGCGCCACCAGGCGTCGGTCGTGTCGGGTCGGACGGGAGCTGCGGACGGGGCAGGAGTATCGAGCTGCGTCACACCGACCATGCTGCGGCATCACCCCGTGTCGGGTCGACGCCGCCCACCCCTGCGGGTCAACTGGCGCGGCGCGGCTCGATCTCCTCGTCGGGCATGCCCGGCTCGCCGAACCACTCGACCGCGGCGCCGCCGACGGGCAGCTCGAGCACGGTGCCGGTGATCTCCTCGACCGGCTCGTACTCGTACTCCTCGGCCTCGAACTCGTCGAGCACGTGCGCGATCTCCGCGACGGCCGGCGCCGGCGCAACCCGCGGACGCGGCGACGGGCGGCGCGCAGGCTCCTCGGCCACGGGCCACTCGTACACCTGCTCCGGAGCGAGCACGGCCGGGATGATCTCGGTGACGGGCTCGACCACCTCCACGAGCTCGGTGATCTCGCCGACCTCGCCGACCTCGCCGACCTCGGCGGGTTCGACCTGCTCGACGCGCTCGGCGGACTCGACCTGTTCGACGTCCCCGGCTTCGACGCGCTGGAAGAACTCGGTGGCGAGCGCGTGCCCGATCGGTGTGTCGCCCGGGTCGAACTCCGGCACGGACGTCACGATCGCGGCGGTGAAGCGTCCGAGTGGATCATTGCCGAAGACCGCGTCGAACGTTGACGTATGGACGGACATGACCAACCCCCTTGGCCTAGTGCTCGACACGCTGCTGATAACCAACTGTGACGAGAGTGTTGCACACCGTACCGTGATTAGGCCATTTAGGCTAAACAGGGGCGTGTCGCAGGGTGGCGTGAGGGCTGACACGCGGCCCGCGACACGCCGTCCGGCGTAGCGTTGAGACGTGATCGCGATGGTTCGGCTGCGCCTGCTGCGCTGGTGCCTGCGGCTGCTCTTCGGACTCCCGCGCTGGACGAAACGCCTGCTCGCGGGCCCCGTGATCCGGCGCGAGGGGCAGGTGCTCGACCTCGACCTGCACCTGCTCGGCCGGCTCACCGCCCTCACGTCGGGTCGCGGACCGGACGGGATCAAGACGGCGGTCGCGAACGGATCGCTCAGCGGCGAGCGAGAGGCCGAGGGGCTGCGCCTGGCCGCCCTCGCCGAGCAGCGCCGGCAGGCCGACCTCGCCGCCGAGGTGGCCGCCGAGCCCGGCCTCGACGACGTCCGCACCCGCGACCTGCAGGTGCCCGGCGCCGACGGCCCCATCGCCGCCCGGCTCTACGTGCCGCCCGGCACCCGCGTCGGCTCCGCGCTCGTCGTGTTCTTCCACGGCGGCGGGTTCGTGCTCGGCAGCCTCGTCACGGCCGACCCGCTGTGCCGGTTGCTGGCCGCGCAGTCCGGGGTGCGCGTGCTGTCGGTCGACTACCGCCTCGCGCCCGAGTTCCCGTACCCCGCCGCGCTCGACGACGCCATCGCGAGCTTCCGGTGGGCCGTCCAGAACGCCACGACGCTGGGTGCCGACCCGGCGCTGGTCGCGGTCGGCGGCGACAGCGCGGGTGCCAACCTGGCGTTGGTCGTCGCGCACCAGGCGGTCGTGCACGGCGAGCCGGTCCCGACGTCGGTGATGGCGATGTACCCCGTCGTCCAGCCGGAGCGCGCCGGCGGATCTCGAGAGACCTACGGCACCGGGTTCGGGCTCACCGCCGAGATCATCGCCGACCTGGAACGGCTCTACCTGCCCGACGGCGTGCCCACCGACGACGTCCGAGGCGACCTGCTGCGCGCCGCCGACCTGGCCGGCATGCCACCGGTCTACCTCTCCACCGCCGGCTTCGACCCGCTGCGCGACGAGGGCGAGGAGCTGGCCGCGCGGCTGCGCGCCGACGGCGTGCCGGTGGTCGCGCGGCGGTTCGCCGGGCTCGTCCACGGCTACGGGAGCTTCACCGCGGTGAGCGCGACCGCCCGCGACGCCACCCTCGACGCGGCGAGCGCCCTGCGCGCCGCGCTGTCCCTCGTCGCCAGTACCCGCCGCACCTCGGCCGCCTGACCGGCCGACCAACTCGCCCGGCAGAACGCGCAACTCGTCCGGCAGAACGCGCAACTCGCCGGCGGACGGGCAACTCGCCGTGCCGATGGGGGCAACTCGCCGTGCCGATCCGGGCAACTCGCCGTCCTGATCGGGGCAACTCGCGGTGTCCGCGGTGGTGTCCGCGCGAGTTGGCCGTTCCGGTACGGCGAGTTGGCCGTTCCGGGCGGGCGAGTTGCCCGGTTCAGCAGGGCGAGTTGGCCGGTCTGGCCGGGCGAGTTGCCCGGATCGGTACGGCGAGTTGGCCGGTCTGGCTGGGCGGATCAGCCGAGGGTGCGGGCTGCCAGCCATGCGAGCCGGTCGCCGATCTGCTCCGGTGTGAGCCCGACGTCCCGGCGTTGCCGCATGTAGAGCTCGGACGTGAGCGGCGCCAGCAGCACGTCGGCGAGCTGTGCGGGCTCCGGGGCGCCCGCTGCGGTGGCTAGCGCGCGGACGTGCGCGTACCAGAACCCGTACGCGCCGGTGGCGAAGCGGGCGCTGCCCGTCTCGGCGCCGAGGACGAGGTGTCCGAAGCGTTCCAGCAGCTCCACCATGGCCCGGTAGAACGCGGCGAGCCGGTCCGCGGGCGGGGCGCCGGGTCCCAGTGGCGGTTCGCCGCGCAGGAGGCGTTCCTGCAGCTCCCGCTCGTGCTCGTCGAGCAGAGCGGCCGCGATGGACCGGACGTCGGGGTAGCGGCGGTAGAGCGTGGCGCGACCGACGCCTGCGGCGCGGGCGACGTCCTCCATCGTGACGGCGGTCGGGTCGCCGGAGCGGAACAGCTCGGCGGCCGCGGCGAGGACCTGCGCCCGGTTGCGGGCCGCGTCGGCGCGTTCGGCGGGCACATCGGCACGCTACCGGAATAGGTGGACGGGCCGTCCGGTTCAGCTAAGTGGACACAGTGTCCACATATCTGAGGAGCCCGATCCATGACTGCAACACTCCTACTGGCCGCCGTGTTGATCGGCGGCCTGCTCGCCGTGCAGGCGTCGGCGAACCTGCAGCTCACCGCCGCCGTCGGCACGCCGTACGGCGGGGCGACCGTCCAGCTGTGGTTCGCCGTCGTCCTGCTGGCAGTGCTCGCCGCCGCAACCGGCAGCCTCGGGGCGCTGGCGAGCATCACGACCGTTCCCGGCTGGTACCTGCTCGGCGGGCTCGCCAGCCCGCTCTACATCACGAGCGCCATCCTGTTGTTCCCTCGATTGGGCGCGCTCGCCGCCGGTGGCCTGTTCGTCACGGGCCAGGTGCTCGCCTCCATCCTGATCGACCTGTTCGGCCTGTTCGGGACCCCGGTGCGGCCGTTGGGTCTCGGCGTCGTGATCGGCGCGGTCGCGGTGCTCGCCGGCATCACCGCCGTCGTGCGCGGGCCCCGTCGGCAGGAGCGGTCCGCCCCCGGCTGGCTGGTGCTCGGGGTGCTGGCCGGCGCCGCCCTGCCCGTCCAGGGAGCCGTGAACGCGCGGCTGCGGGCGGCGATGGTCGAGCCGCTCGCTGTCGCGCTGGTGAGCTTCGTCGTGGCCGCAATGACGATCACGGTGGTGCTCGCCGTGCTCCTGCTGACCCGGCGGACCCCGCGGCCGCAGCTCACGGGCGTGCGCGCGATGCCGTGGTGGGGCTGGCTCGGCGGTGCCTGCGCCGCGGCGTACGTGACGGGCACGTTCCTGCTGATCCCGGCGATCGGCGCGGCCGTCACGGTGGCGCTGACCGTCACCGGGCAGCAGCTCGCGGCTGCCGCCGTCGACGCGAGGGGCTGGTTCCGGCTGCCCCGCCGCGCGATCACCACGCCGCGCCTGGCGGGTCTCGCGCTGCTCGTCACGGGGTCGGTGCTGGTGCAACTGTCCTGATCGACTGCGGCCAGGACAGAATGGCCGCATGGACCGGGGCGACATCGCCGTGACGCTGCCGTGGATGGGCGCCGGCACGGAGTTCGTGTGCCGCGTCGTCGACGCGTTGCCCGACGACGTCCTGCGCGGTCCGAGCGCCCTTCCGGGCTGGACGCGCGCGCACGTCGTCGGGCACCTGGCACGCAACGCCGAGGCGCTGGCCCGGCTCGCGCGCTGGGCGCGAACCGGCGAGGAGACGCCGATGTACGCCTCGCGGGAGGCGCGCAACGCCGACATCGAGGAGGCCGCGACCCGTCCGATCGATCAGCTCCGTGCGGAGCTGATCAGCACGGCCGACGAGCTGGACGCCACGTTCGCCGGCCTGGACCTGATGGCGTGGCGCGCAACCGTGCGCAACGCGCAGGGTCGGGAGATCGCGGCCACCGAGCTGCCGTGGATGCGCGTGCGCGAGGTGTGGCTGCACGCCGTGGACCTCGACGCGGGCGCACGCATGGAGGACATCCCCGGCGCCGTCGTCGACGCCCTGCTCGACGACGTGAGCCGGACGCTCTCGGCGACGGACGACTGCCCCGCCGCGGAGCTCGCGCCCACCGACCGCGACCGCACCTGGCCACTGGGGCTCGGTGGCGGCACCACGGTGCACGGCACCGCGTCCGGCCTGCTCGGCTGGCTCACCGGCCGCTCGTCGGGAGCGGGGTTGCTCCCGATGAGCGGGCAGCTGCCGGTGGTCCCGCGCTGGCTGTGACTACTGCCGGACGACCCGCCGCTCGGCGACCGAGCCGACCACCGCGGCGATCGCGGCGACGGCGACGCAGGCCAGCAGCGCGGCGCGGGCCCCGAGCGGTTCGAGCAGGCCGGCGAGCACGATCCCGGCCGCCCCGAAACCGACGCCGCCGGCGGCGTAGAGCCCGGAGAACCCGGCCGCCCACGACGGCTCGGGCAGCAGTTCCTGCACGCCGGCGGCCCGCGCGGTCAGCGCCGGCGTCCCGGCGAACCCCGCCAGCACGACGAGGGTGCCGATCACTCCGGCCGTCGGCATGACCACCGCGAGCGCCAGCACCGCCGCGACGGCGAGCACCAGCACGGTGCTCTGCGTGCGGTAGCTGCCCGGCCAGGTGCGGCTGCCGTACGCGAGACCGCCGACGAGGCCGGCCACCGCGAACACGGCCAGTACCGGCCCGGCGGTGGTGGCGTCGCTCCCGACGGCCTCCAGCAGGCTCGGCAGCCCGGTGTAGGCGGCGCCGACGCAGACCATCACCGCGCCCTCCTGGAGCAGCGCTGGCCAGGTCCGGCCCCAGATCCGCACCGTGACCGTCGGGTCGCGGTGGACCGGAGCGGCGTCGAGCAGCAGCCCCGCGGCGAGCACGCCGGCTGCGGCGATCGCGGCGATCAGCGCCACCGCCCACCCCGCGCCCGCGACGAGCGTGACGAGGCCGACGATCGCCGGCCCCACCGCCCACAGCAGCGTCGTCAGCGTCGACTCCAGGCTCAGCGCGGCGTGGTGCGCGGCCGGCTCCACCGTCCGCACCAGCACCGCCCGCAGACCGCCGTGCGCGCCGGACGCCACCGCGCCCGCCGCCGCCGACAGCAGGACGAGCAGCCAGACCGGCGTCGCCGCCAGGGTCGAACCGGCGAGTGCGAGCAGCAGCACCGCCTGCACGCACAGCACCAGCCGGATCTCCGAACGGGCCGGACGCCGGTCGAAGCGGCGGCCCATCGGTCCCGCCGCGACCGCTTCCGCGGCGGCGAACACGGCGGCCAGCAGCGCGCCGACCGCGTAGGAACCGGCGACGTGCCCCACGTAGACGAGGGCGAGCGGCGCCATCGCGATGGGCAGGCGCTGGCAGAGGACGCCGAGCGTCCACCCGCCCATCCCGGGGGTCCGTACGACCGTGCGGTAGGCAGGCGGGGCAGATGTGGTCGACATGGTGTCTCCTCTCGGCAGTTGCGCGTACCAGTGGCGGCCGAGGGGAGATGCGTTACAGATCCCGTGCAGGAACGCGGTCCAGGTAGCGCTCGAGCGCCGCGCGGACACGGGAACGCGCGCGGTGCAGCAGCACCCGCTGGTTGCCGGGGGTGATCTCGAGGAGGGCGCTGACCTCGTCGGCCGCCCACCCCTCGACGTCGCGCAGCGTGACGACCGTGCGCTGGGTCTCGGGCAGCGCCGCGATCGCGTCCGCGACGACGGTGCGTAGCTCGCCGGACAGCGCCTCCTGCTCCGGCAGCGCGACCGGCGGGACCGCCCAGTGCCCGGCGTTCGGCCCCGATCGGAAGAACCGGTCCGGGTCGACGGTGGGGCCCGCGTCGTCCGTGAAGCTGGAGAACGGCAGCTCGCGGCGTTCGTCGGCGGCCCGGCGCCGCACGATGTTGATCAGGATCCGGCAGATCCAGGTGCGCAGCGAGGAGCGGCCCTCGAAGCGGTCGATGCCGTGCAGGACCGCGATCCACGTCTCCTGGACGCACTCCTCGGCCACCTCCCGGCTGGACGCGTAGACCAGCGCGAGGCGCACGAGCGCCGAGTGGTGCGTGCTGACCAGGCGGAGGAACGCCGCCTCGTCGCCGCTGCGCAGGGTGGCCAGATCGACGTCCGTCACCGGTCGCGCTGCCCCGCCCACGTCCGAAAGATGTCCAGCAGTTGGGCCTCCGCCTGCGCGCTCGGCAGCTCCGGCGGCAGCGCCGCGCTCGCCCGGACGGCCGCCCGCGCCTGGTCGACGTAGGCGGTGCAGCCGTCGCAGGTCGAGAGGTGCCGCTGCACCCGTGCGGTCTCCGCCGGGCCCAGCGCGCCTTCGAGGTAGTCGGTGACGAGCTCGACGAGGTCCTGGCACACCAACTCGTCCACCTCGTCGAGTATTGCCCGAATCCGAGCACACGTGGAATGTTGCGTGTTCAACTACTGTTGGACCGGGCACCACCGAGCGAGAGGACCGATCCGATGCCGCAGCCAGAGGGAGCCGCGCTCGAGGCCGTCCGGGCCCGCCGCGAGCAGCTCAAGCAGAAGTACCTGCGCCCCAAGGCGGAGCGCCCGGCCACGACCGTCGGCGGCGTGCACCACCTCGCCCTCGTGGCGCGCGACGTCGAGGAGACGATCGCCTTCTACCAGGACCTCCTCGGGTTCCCGCTGGTCGAGCTCGTGGAGAACCGCGACTACCGCGGCTCCAGCCACTTCTTCTTCGACATCGGCAACCGCAACCTGCTCGGCTTCTTCGACTTCCCAGGCCACGACCACCCCCCGTACAGCGAGACGATCGGCGCCGTCCAGCACCTCGCGCTGTCCACCACTCAGGAGAACTTCGACGCCACCAAGAAGCGGCTCGACGAGGCCGGCGTCAGCTACGTCGGACCCGACCGCGGCATCGAGAACTCGATCTACATCCACGACCCGAACGGCGTCGGCCTGGAGTTCTACGTGCAGGAGCTGGGAGTGTTCGAGGGCACGGAATTGGTGTGATGGGAACCTGACGTCCGGTTCGCACGTCTTCTCCACCAGACACGCGAAGGGCGGGATGCGGCATGCAGGGCGGCGGAGGACAGGGTTGGGGCGGCCCACCGCCGCGTCCGCCGGTGCCCGGCGGCGGTCAGGGCTGGGGGCAGCAGCGCCCGCCTGGCCCGCCGCCGATGCAGCGCACCGAGGTCATGCCGCAGGGCAGGCCGCAGCAGTACCGGCCCACCGAGGCCCGCCCGCCGCAGCGTCGGCCGGGGCCACCGCCGCGCAGGCCGCGGCGGCCGCGTTGGGGCCGGCGGATCGCGATCGTGCTGGTCGCGCTGCTGGTGCTCGCGATCGCCGGCGGCGTCTGGGTGGAGGTCTCGCTCAGCCGCACCGCCGCTCTGCCCGCCGACGGCACGACGTCGTCCAGCGGCACGAACTGGTTGATCGTCGGCTCCGACTCGCGCCAGAAGCTCACGCCGGAGGAGAAGGAGCGCTACGCCACCGGCGACGAGGTCTCCCAGCTCACCGACACGATCATGATCCTGCACACCGGCAGCGGTCCCACCACGCTGGTGAGCATCCCGCGCGACTCGCTGCTCAACATCCCCGGCCACGGCGTCGCGAAGGTCAACTCGGCGTACGGCAAGGGCGGTGGCCCCGACGGCGGTGGGCCCGAGCTGCTCGTCCGCACCATCGAGGCCGCCACCGGCCTGCACATCGACCACTACGCCGAGATCGGCTTCCTGGGCATCGTGAAGGTCGTCGACGCGGTCGGCGGGGTCGAGCTGGACGTGCCCGAGTCGATCAAGGACCCGAAGGCTGCGCTCGACATCAAGAAGGGCGTGCAGACGCTCGACGGCCCCACCGCGCTCGGCTACGTCCGCACCCGCGCCACCGCGTCGTCCGACTTCGGACGCGTGGAGCGGCAGCGCGCGCTGCTCTCGGCCCTGCTCGACAAGGTGACGAGCCCGGCGACCCTGCTCAACCCGTTCCGCATCGTGCCGCTGGCGAGCCAGCTCACCTCGGCGATCACCGTCAACTCCGGCGACCACGTGTGGAACCTCGCCCAGCTCGGCCTCGCCATGCGCGGCATCAGCAGCGGGATCTCCACCACCGTCCCCGTCGCCGACGGCGAGGTGCACTGGGACAAGAAGCGCGCGAGCGCGCTCTTCGACGCGCTGGCCAAGGACCAGGAGCCGCCGAAGACCGCGCTGGGTCCGTAGAGGGTCACACGGGAACGCATTCGCCGAGCAGGGCGACGACGTCGCGCCATGCCCGCTCGGCGTGCAGCGGGTGGTAGCCGACACCGGGCAGCAGGTTCTGCCGGCCGGGCAGCGCCATCGGGTGGTGGAACGCGTGCAGTGCACCGCCGTAGACGACGAGCCGCCAGTCGACGCCGGCTGCCTGCATCTCGGCGACGAACGCGTCCCGTTGCGCAGGTGACTGGATCGGGTCCTCCGATCCCACCCCGGCCCACACGGGGCAGCGGATGCGTGACGCCTCGCCCGGTCTGCCCGTGAACAGCCCGTTGACCGTCGCGATGGCCCGCAGGTCCACACCGGCGCGCCCGAGTTCCACCGCGATCGCGCCCCCGGTGCCGTATCCGACGGCGGCGACCCGGTCGGGATCGGTACGTGGTTCGGCGTGCACCACGTCGAGCGCCGCGCGGCCGATCTCGCGCATGCGGTCGGGGTCGGCGAGCAGCGGCATGCAGCGCGCCAGCATCTCGTCGGGGTCGGTGAACCAGCGCCCGCCGTGGATGTCGAAGGCCAGCGCCACGTACCCCAGCTCGGCGAGGGCGTCCGCCCGGCGACGCTGGACGTCGTCGAGTCCGGTTCCCTCCGGTCCGAGCAGCACCGCAGGCCGGCGGTCCGTGCCAGCGGGGAGTGCCAGGTGCCCGATCATCGTCAGGCCGTCGGCCGGGTACTCGACCGTGCGCGTCGTGACCGTCGTCATGCGGCCGACGGTAGTGATCGCGACGCCCCGATCGGGCGCCGTTCGCCACCGGCACAACGGTCAGGACGTGCGCACCGCGCGCCACCTGCGCACGTGCGGCAGCGCCAGCAGGTACAGCCCGGTGATCATGAGCAGCGCCAGCGGGAACAGCGGCACGTACGACATCCACATGATCGGTTCGGGCTGCGCCAGCGCGATGCTCGTGGCGACGACGGAGAGCGTGAACAGGGTCGCCAGGACGCGGTGCGCCCGGCGGAACCAGGCGGGACGGGTGCTGGCCGAAGCGGTGTTCTGCATGCCAGGAACGGTAAGGAAGAGCAGGTCAGGAGTGCTTCTCGATTCCTGACCGGTCCGTCACGCGCCCTTGCGCCGCTCCTCCTCCGTGTCCTCGTCCTTCTTCGCCTTGGCCCGTGACTTCTTCGGCTTCTCCTCGACCGGTGCCGCGGGCTCGTCGGCCTTGCCCGCCTTTGCCCGCGCCGCCTCCACGCTGGCCTGCAGCGCCGAGAGCAGGTCGGTCATGCTGTCGCCCTCGTCCGCCGGCTTCTCGACGGCCGGCGCCGGGCGGGTCTCGCCCGTGGTGCGCTTGCGCTCGATCAGCGCCTCGACGGCGTCGCGGTACTCGTCGTGGAAGTCGGAGGAGTCGAAGTCGGCGCCCAGGCTCTCCACCAGTGACGCCGCCATCGTCAGCTCCTGCGGCCGCAGCTCCACCTCGGTCTGCAGGACGTCGAAGTCGGGCTCGCGCACCTCGTCGGGCCACAGCATGGTCTGCAGGACGATCGCCTTGTCGCGCACCCGCAGCACCGCGATGCTCTCCCGCTGCCGCAGCGCCACCTTCACCACGGCC
Source organism: Pseudonocardia sp. CA-107938 (assembly GCF_050936315.1). Lineage (NCBI taxonomy): Bacteria > Bacillati > Actinomycetota > Actinomycetes > Pseudonocardiales > Pseudonocardiaceae > Pseudonocardia > Pseudonocardia sp. CA-107938. The sequence goes on from NZ_JBNJNA010000001.1 coordinate 1,731,121, forward strand.
ATGCGCTCGGTCTGCACGAGCGCCTCGCGCAGCAGTGCGTACGGCTTGGCCGCCTTCGCCTCGGGCTCCAGGAAGTACGACTTGTCGAACAGCAAAGGATCGATCTGGTCGGCCGGAACGAACTCGATCACGTCGATCTCGTGGCCGGTGGCCGTGGGCAGGGTGTCCAGGTCCTCCTCGGTGAGGGTGATCAGCTCGCCGTCCTCGGTCTCGTAGCCCTTGACGATGTCGGCGTACTCGACCTCCTCCCCGTCGATCGCGCAGGTGCGCTTGTACTTGATCCGCCCCCCATCGGCGGAGTGGACCTGATGGAACCGGATGTCGTGGCTCTGCGTGGCCGAGTACGCCTTGACCGGCACACTGACCAGGCCGAACGACACCGCTCCACTCCACATCGCTCGCATGGGTGCCAGCATGGCCGGGTGCAGCCCATGCTCGCCACCCCTGGAGCGCTCCCGGACGGCCCGGAGTGGCTCTACGAGGTCATGTGGGACGGCATGCGCGTGCTCGCCGAGGTGCGCACCGACGACGGGGTCGCCGAGCTGCGGCTCACCACCCGCGACGGCCGTGACGTCACCACCTACTTCCCCGAGCTCGCCGAGCTCGTCGCCGTGGCCCCCGACGTGGTGCTCGACGGCGAGATCGTGCTTCTGGAGCGCGGGGTGCCCAGCTTCGCGGCGCTGACCGGCCGGCTGCAGGGCGCCGTGCCGGCCGCGGTGGCCGCCGCGCGGCCCGTCACGTTCATGGTGTTCGACGTGCTGCGGCTGTACGGGGTCGACCTCGCCGGTCGCGAGCTGGTGGAGCGGCGCGCCACCCTGGAGCGGCTGGACCTCTCGCCGGTGCCGGTGGCGGCGGTGTCGCCGGCGTACACCGACGGTCCCGCGCTGCTGGCCGCCACCGCGGCACAGGGCATGGCGGGCGTCGTGGCGAAGCGACGCGCCGACCCGTACGAGGCGGGCGTGCGCAGCGCCGGCTGGGTGGCGGTGGCGCACCGGCGCACCGCCAACTGCGTCGTCGGGGGGTGGGTGCCCGACCGCGGCCGCATCGGCGCGCTGCTGCTCGGCGAACCGGACGGACCCGGCCTGCGGTACCTCGGACGGGTGGAATCCGGGCTGTCCGTCGACGCCGTCCAGCGCGCTATCGAGCTGCGCCTGGTGCCCGCGGTGGCCCCGCCGTTCCGCGATCCGCTGCCGCGGTCAGCTGCCAACGGTGCCCGCTGGTGCGCTCCGGTGCTGGTCGTGGAGGTGGGGCACCAGGGAGAACGATCGGACGGGAGCCTGCAGGGACTGGTGCTGCGGCGGGTTCGGGACGATCTCCCGCCGAACGCGGTGGGGGGTGCATGATGCCCGCCATGGTGGATTTCAACAGCCTCGCCGGTAAGGCCGGGGAGCTGCTCAACGAGCACGGTGACAAGGTCGAGATGGCGGCCGAGAAGGTCGGCGACGTCGTCAAGGAGAAGTTCGGCCACGAGGAGCAGGTCGACATGGCCGTCGACAAGCTCAAGGAGATCATCCCCGACGGCCCGGCCGCTCAGTAGTCCGCGGTGCCCCCTTCGCAGGTGGAGGGGGCACCGTCGGGTACGGCGTGGTCTACGGTGAGTCGGGTGACGACCATGCTCACGTGGCAGGCCGAGGACGGCCACGGGCTCGAAGGCGCCCGTGTGCTGCTCGGCCCCGGCCACACGCTGCGAGCGCTGAGCCGGCTGGTCCGGGTCGGTGAGTACACCGCCTCCTACCGGCTCGTGGTCCGCGAGGACGGCACCCTCAACCGCGTCTCGATCACCAGCGCCACCGCCGACAAGGAACGCCACCTCACCCTCAACCGCCCCGAGGAAGGCTTCTGGCTCCTCGACACCGGATCGGGCGGGGCGCGCACCGACTTCGGCGGCGCCCTCGACGTCGACCTCGAGGGCAGCCCGATGTTCAACACGCTGCCCATCCGCCGACTCGGCCTGCACAAGGAGGCCGGCGAGCACACCATCCCGATGGTGTGGGTGTCGCTGCCCGACCTCGAGGTCAGCCGCGTCGAGCAGACCTACCGCACCGTCTCGATCGACGACGGCGGCGCCGTGATCGAGTTCTCCACCGAGGGGTTCACCGCGGAGATCGTCGTCGACACCGACGGGTTCGTCGTCTCGTACCCCGGCATCGCGAACAGGCTGTCGCCGACGCCCGCATGATCGAAATCCGGCACACCGGACCTCACCCGCGGACGTCACACAGCGCGCGGCCACCTCACACACCGCCGAACCTGTGTGCCGTGGCCACGAGGTGTGTGAGGTGGAGGCGCCCGTCCGAACGTGTGTGAACGGGCCCAGCCATGTGCGGTCGTCTACTGGCTCGGGAGTGCGGCGATCGAGCCCCGGAAGGCGCCGATGACGACCGCCACGACCGTGTCGACCGGCACCTGCGCGCGCTCGGCGGCGTCGAGCTCCAGCCAGGACGCGGTCACCGTGTCGACGTACCCGAGGTAGCTGCGCAGCGCGAGGTCGAGCGCCGGCGTGCGCGGCCGGCCGAGCCCCTCGGCGAGCCGGGCGACCAGCTGCTCGCGCACGTCCGCGAGCAACGCCGTGACCTCGGGAAAGGTGGTCTCGTGGCCGCCGCGGACGATGGCGAGGTACCCGGCCCGGCGCTGGGTGGCGAACTCGAGGTGCATGCGCAGCCCGGCGGCGAGCCGTTCGATCGAGGGTGGGCCGGGCAGCGCGGCGTGCCGGGCGAGCAGCTCGTCCACGACGGAGCGCAGGCAGGCGAGGTACAGCTCGCGCTTGCCGCCGAAGTGGAACGAGACGAGCGCGGTGGATGCTCCGGCCACCGCGGCCACCTCCTCCAGCCGCACCTGGTCGTACGGCTTCGCCGCGAAGACCTGCTGCGCCGCGTCGACCAGCTCTGCGCGCCGCTGCTGCGGGCTGAGCCGGCGCCGGGACACCGCGCCACCCTAGCGGCACTACTGATCGGCCGTTCAGTAGGCTTCTACTGAACGGCGAATCAGTAGGAGGAACGGTGCCCGGCTGGACCCAGCACGTCATCTGGTGGCACGTCTATCCGCTCGGGTTCACGGGCGCCGAGCCCGCCGCCGAACACGCGGGCCCCCGTCCCGTGCCGCGGCTGCGCGCGCTCGAACGCTGGCTCGACTACCTCCTCGACCTCGGCTGCAACGGTCTGGCGCTCGGCCCCGTGTTCGCGTCGGGGACGCACGGCTACGACACCATCGACCACCTGCGGGTCGACCCGCGGCTGGGCGACGAGGACGACCTGCTGTGGCTGTTCGACACCTGCCGGGCCAAGGGCGTGCACGTCCTGCTCGACGGCGTGTTCAACCACGTCGGCCGCGACTTCCCCCGGTTCCGCGACGTCCTCGAACACGGGCGGGGGTCCCGGTTCGCGCGCTGGTTCGACATCGACTTCGACGCGGACCGGGGTGCCGACGGGTTCGCGTACCGCGACTTCGAGGGCCACTGCGACCTGGTCGCCCTGAACCACGCCGAGCCGGAGGTGACCGACTACGTCGTCGAGGTCATGAACCACTGGCTCGACGCCGGTGCGAGCGGCTGGCGGCTCGACGCGGCGTACGCGGTCCCGCGCGAGGCGCTGCGCCGGATCAGCGATGCCGTGCACGCGAAGCACCCCGACGCGTGGCTCGTCGGCGAGGTGATCCACGGTGACTACGGGGCGTTCGTCCGGGAGGGCGGCCTCGACTCGGTCACCCAGTACGAGCTGTGGAAGGCGATCTGGAGCTCGCTCAACGACCGCAACCTGTTCGAGCTGGCGTGGGCGTTGGAGCGGCACGACGGGTTCGCCGCGACGTCCGTGCCGATGACCTTCGTCGGCAACCACGACGTCACGCGCATCGCCAGCCGGCTCGACGATCCGGGCCTGCTGGGGCATGCGCTCGCGGTGCTCTTCGGCGTCGCCGGCGTGCCCGCGATCTACTACGGCGACGAGCAGGCGTTCCGCGGGGTCAAGGAGGACCGGGCCGGCGGCGACGACGCGGTTCGCCCGGCGTTCCCCGCGACACCCGCCGAGCTCGCGCCGCAAGGCTGGCCGGTGTACCGGACGCACCAGGAGCTGATCGGGGCGCGGCGGCGCAACCCGTGGCTGACCGGGGCTCGCACGAGCGTCGACCACCTCGCGAACGAGCAGATCGCGGTCACCAGCGAGGCGGACGGGCGACGCGTCGTGGTGCTGCTCAACATCGCCGACCGGGAGCACCGCTTCCCCGCGGACGGGCCGGCCGAGGTGCTCGCCCCGGCCGGTACCGGCGGTGATCCCTGGCTGGTGCCGGCGCGGTCCTGGCGCCTGCTCGCACCGTCGTCGGGGTAACCCACCGGAAACGAACTCGGCCTACCCTGTCGGTTGAACCGATCGGTTCAACCGTGTCGAGGAGGTCGTCGTGACGGATCTGGGTCGTGCCTGTCTGGTCCCGCGGTACGTGTCGAGCCCCGAGGAGGCCCGGGCCGTCGTCGAGGCGGAGGGCGCCGCGATCGTCCGCGGCATCGAGAGCGAGGAGGCCGCGATCGCGTACGGGTGGGCCGTGCTCGGCGCGGCCGGCGTGCGGGTGAGCCGGCAGATCGAGGCGACCAAGAGCAACGGCGAGGCCGACGAGCTCCGCATCAAGGACGAGCCGGCGGACGCCCGCGGCCGCAAGCGGGACTTCTCCGCCGACACGGCCAAGGCGATGCCGCCGCACAACGACGGCTTCGCGTTCGGCGACTACGCGCCCGAGCGGCTGTTCCTCTTCAGCGCGCGGGCCGCCGTGACGGGCGGGGAGTCGTTCCTCATCGACGGCGGCGCCCTGCTGGACCTGATGGCCGAGGATCCCGCGAACGCGGAGTTCGTCGAGTTCGCCACGACCGTCGACATCGACCACACCGAGCCCAGCCACCCGCAGCTGCCGTTCGCGCCGATCGCGCGCAGTCTCGCCGACGGCCGCCGCCAGGTGCGCCACCACCCGTACCTCGCGCCGGTCGCAGGGCCGGCCGAGGCGGAGCAGTGGCCGATGGTGGAGCGCTGGCACGCCGCGGTGTGCGAGGCGCGCGACACCGGCCCGCGGTTCCTGCTGGAGACCGGCGACATGGCCGTCGTCGACAACTACCGGGTCCTGCACGGCCGGCACGGGCACTCCGACCCGGACCGGCGGCTCTACTCGATCTGGGGCTGGACGACGAGCGCCATCGCGGTGCCGGCCGGGACCCTCGACATCGTCGAGCCCGGCCAGACTCAGCTCGTCGGCTGATCGACCAGCCGGGCGGTCGCGCACCGCTCTGCGAACGCGGTGGCGGTGGCGGTGTAGCTGTCGGCGACGGCCGCCGCGTCACCGGTGGAGAGCAGGTCGAACTGCAGGCCGCGCCACAGCGCCACCAGCTCGCGGGCCAGCCGGTGCGCCTGCGGATCGGGGACGCCCTCGGCGCGCAGGGAGGTCGCGACCCGGTTGGTCCAGTCGTGCCCGACGCTCGCGAGGAACCGGTCGAACCGCCCCGGCCGGTGCGCCGCGACCCCGAAGACCTCGAAGAACAGCCGGTGGAACGGCAGGTTCTCCGCGGCCGCGATGCCCGACCAGCAGGCCAGCAACCGGTCGAGCAGCGGGCCGGGACCGTCGAGCGCCGCGATCGCCGACTCGAGCGCGGGGAAGCCCGCCGCGGCAGCGGTGAGCGCGTGCTCGATCAGCTGCTCCTTGGAGCCGAAGTAGTAGAGCAGCATCCGGTTGTTGGTGCCGATGGCCTGGCCGAGCTTGCGCAGCGTCAGGTCGGCGATGCCGTGCTCGAGCACGTAGCCGGCGGCCAGCGCGAGCAGCCGCTCCCGCTCGGACTCGGACATCAGGTCACGCTACTTCCAGCCGGTGATCACCGCGCCGCGCCGGCCGATGTCGCGCAGTGCCGCCATGCCCGTCCCGCGGCGGATGCGCAGCTGCTCCGGTTCCCGGGCCGCCGCCCACCGCTGCCGCGCCTCGTGCCCGGCCTCGACGGTCTTCGCGAGGCCGCCGGTGGAGGCGAGCGCGCCGCGCATGGCGCCGAGCCGGCCGAGCGCGGAGTCGACGGCACCGAGCAGCGCGTCGCGGTTGCCCTCGCACATCGCCAGCACCAGCTCGGGTCGGGTGCCGGCGACGCGGGTGCCGTCGGCGAACGAGCCGGCGGCCAGCGACAACGCCAGCTCGTCGCCCTCCGCGCCGACCGCGGCGAGCACGGCGGCGAGCAGGTGCGGCAGGTGCGAGATGCGCGCGACGGCGAGGTCGTGCTCGTCGCTCGCGGCCGGCACGACGCGCGCTCCGCAGTCCCATGCGAGCTCGGCGACGTCGGCCCACACCTGCGGGTCGGCGCCGTCGTCGGACGCGACCACCCACGCGGCATCGACGAACAGCTCCGCGGTGCCGGCGCCCCAGCCCGACTCCGACGTGCCCGCCATCGGGTGCCCGCCGACGAACCGGGCGTGCGGCGCGCGCTCCGCGACGAGGTCGGCGACGGCGACCTTGACGCTGACGGCGTCGGTGAGCCGGCAGGTCGGCGCGTGCGCCCCGACGAGGTCGAGCACCCCGGCCAGCGCGGGCAGCGGCACGGCGAGGACGACGAGCGCGTCGGTGTCGACGGCGCGGCGCAGCGCGGCTGCGGTGTCGACGGTGACGTCGAAGCCGTCGGCGGTGGCGTCGTCAGCGGTGGACGGGGAGGCGGTGGCGCCCCACACGGCCCGTCCGGCCTTCTCCGCGGCCCGCATCAGCGAGCCCCCGATCAGCCCGGTCCCGATCACGCACACCGCTCGTTCCGACACGGTCGGCAACGGTACGCGGGTCAACTCTGCGCGATCGTCGCGGCCACCCGCAGCAGCTGGTGCTCGGTCAGGCGCACGCCCACGAGCTGGACGCCGGCCGGCAGCCCGCCGTCGGACACCGCGCCCGGAACGGAGACCGCCGGCCAGCCGGCCAGGTTGAACGGCAGCGTCAGCGCCAGCAGCGCCGACCGCACGTCGTGCCCGTCCACCTCCGCGACGCCGATCGGGGTAGCCCGCAGCCGGGTGGTCGGCAGGACGAGCGCGTCCACGCCGGCGCAGGCCTGCGCCAGCTCCGCGACGAGCCGGCGGCGGGTCCGCTGCGCGGCGATGTACTCGCCCGCCGAGAGCGTCCACGGGGCGAGTCGGGCCATCGTGGCCGGCTGGTAGTCGCCGGGGCGCTCGGCCATCCACGCGGCGTGCGTCGCGTTGGCCTCCGAGCCGACGATCGGCGCATAGGTCGCGGCCAGCGGATCGATCATCGGCGTGCGCAGCTGGACGATCTCGGCGCCGGCCGCGCGCAGCCCGGCGATCGCTGCCGCGACGGCGTCGTCAAGCACGGGGTCGAACGGCCGCCAGTAGTCGTCGGCGAGCACGCCCACGCGCAGGCTGCCCGGATCGGCGGCGGGCTCGCCGCTCAGCACCTCCCACGCGAAGGCGGCCGAGTCGACGTCCGGGGTGAGGAGGCCGACGTGGTCGCAGGTCTCGGAGAGCGGGAACACGCCGTCGGTAGGCAGCGCGCCGAACCGCGGCTTGAGCCCCACCACCCCGCACAGCGCGGCCGGGGTGCGGACGCTCGCGCCGGTGTCCGTGCCCAGCGTGAACGGCAGGTAGCCGGCCGCCACCGCCGCGGCCGAGCCCGACGACGAGCCGCCGGTGATCCGCGTCGGGTCGTGCGGGTTGCGCGCCGGACCGGTGGCGGCGACGTCGCCCGTCGGCCCGAAGGCGAACTCGTGGGTGTGCAGCTTCGCCACCACGATCGCACCGGCCGCCCGCAGCCGCGCCACCACCGGGGCGTCGGCCGTCGCCGGCGGGGCGTCGGCGAGCACCGTCGAGCCGCAGCGGGTCGGCAGGCCGGCGACATCGATCAGGTCCTTGACCCCGACGGCCACCCCGGACAGCGGCCCCGGCCGCGGATCGGCGGCCTCGGCGAGCGCGCGTTCGGCGTCGAGGGCGACCACGCTGTTGAACGGGTCGGCGGCGAGCCGCTCCAGCACGTCCCGCACGTGCGCGACGGGATCGAGCTCGCCGGACGCGAGCCTCGCCGCGAGTGCGCGCAGCACCTACGGTGCCCCGTGCAGCGCCAGCGCGGCGTACAGCGCCACCCCGGACGGCAGCGCGGCCTCGTCGAACACGACGCGGTTGGAGTGGTTGGGCGCCACCGTCGCGAGGTCGGCGCCGGGATGGGCGCCCCCGAGGAACGTCATCGCGCCGGGGATCTCCGCCAGAACGTACGAGAAGTCCTCGGCACCCATGATCGGCGTCGGCATGTCGGTGACCCGGTCCGCGCCCAGCACGCCGGCCGCGATCTCGCTGACGCGGTCGGCCGCGCCCGAGTCGTTGACGGTGACCGGGTAGCCCGGGTCGATGGTGACCTCGGCGGTGCAGCCGTGCGCGAGCGCGACGTGCGTGCACACGCGCTCGATCTCCTCGTGCATGAGCGTGCGCGCCGTCGGGGTGAACGTGCGCAGCGTGCCCTCCATGTGCACGGTCTCCGGGATGATGTTGTTGGTGGTGCCCGCGGTGATGTGGGCGATGGTGAGCACCACCGCGTCGTGGGTGTCGATGCGGCGGGTCACCGCCGTCTGCAGGGCGCCGACCATGGCGGCCGCGGCCGGCAGCGGGTCCAGCGCGTCGTGCGGCGCGGACGCGTGCCCGCCACGGCCGGTGACCACGACCGACACCACGTCGGCCGCGGCCATGATCGGCCCCGGGCGGGTCTGGATCTCGCCCGACGGCAGCGTCGCGGAGATGTGCAGGGCGTAGGCTGCGTCCGGCCGACCGGCCGGCCCGTCCACGTCGAGCAGGCCCTCCTCCAGCATGTACCGGGCGCCGTGGAAGCCCTCCTCGCCCGGCTGGAACATGAACAGCACCCGCCCGGCCAGCTCGCTGCGCCGCTCGGCCAGCAGCCGCGCCGCCGACGTCAGCATCGCGGTGTGCGTGTCGTGGCCGCACGCGTGCATCGCCCCGTCGACGTGCGAGGCGAACGGCAGGCCGGTGTCCTCGGTGAGCGGCAGCGCGTCCATGTCGCCGCGCAGCAGCACCGTCGGACCCGGCCGCTCGCCGTCGAGGACGGCGACGACGGACGACACCGCGCTGCCCAGGTGCACCCGCAGCGGCAGGTCCGCCAGCTCGGCGACGACCGCGTCACGGGTGCCCGGAAGATCCAGCCCCAGTTCCGGGTGTCGGTGCAGTGCCCTGCGCAGCGCCACCGTTCGCGGCTGGACGGCACGGGCGGCGGCGAGGAGATCCGAACGGGGAACCACGGATTGATCCTGGCATCTCCACCAGGTGACGGGCAGGGCAACTTCCCCGGTGTGGTTTGGGGCACAGGGGCCTTCGGGATTACCGTAGGAGGCATGGCCGTGCAGAGCGTCTCGAAACCCGCCGACGTGCGGGAACAGGCCCTGCCCGGATTCGCCGTCGCCGCGGTCCGGGAGGACGGTCGATGGCGCTGCTCGCTGCTCGATCCCGAGGCGCTGGTCGACCTCGACGCCGCGATCACCGAGCTGCGCGCCCTGCGCTCGACGGGCGCCGTGCTCGGCCTGCTCGACGTCGACGACGAGTTCTTCGTGCTGCTGCGCCCCATCCCCGGCGGCGTCTCGCTGATGGTGAGCGACGCAGCGGCCGCGCTCGACTACGACGTGGCCGCCGACGTGCTCGACCTGCTGCGCATCGAGCTGCCACCGGACGACGACGCGCTCGACGACCCGTGGCCGGAGGGCGATCTCGCCATCCTCGCCGACCTGGGCCTGCCGGCCGACGAGCTGGAGGTGCTCGCCGCCGAGCTGGAGCTCTACCCCGACGAGCAGCTCACCGCGATCGCCCGCCGCTGCGGGTTCGCCGACGCGTTCGCCGAGGCCGTCGGAGCGCGTTGACCAGCGCCGACGAGGCACTGCTGCGGCGTGCTCTCGAGGTCGCGGCGCGGGCACCTCGCACGGGTGACGTCCCGATCGGCGCCGTCATCGTCGATGCCGAGGGTCGCGAGCTGGCCGTCGCGTGCAACGCCCGCGAAGCACTCGGCGACCCGACCGCGCACGCCGAGGTGCTGGCCCTGCGTGCCGCGGCGGCGGTCCGCGGCGAGTGGCGGCTGGAGGGCACCACGCTCGCCGTGACGGTCGAGCCGTGCACGATGTGCGCCGGCGCGATCGGGCTGGCTCGGGTGGCGCGGGTGGTGTTCGGCGCATGGGAACCCAAGACGGGCGCGGTCGGCTCGCTGTGGGACGTCCTGCGCGACCGCCGGCTCGCCCACCGGCCCGAGGTGGTGGGCGGGGTGCTGGCCGCCCAGGCGGCGGCGCTGATGGAGGGGTTCTTCGCGACCCACCGTTAGGGTGATCGGGTGGAGCCGGATCGCCGCACCCGGGTCGGGGCGTACGTCCTCTGTGAACGGTCCGGCGAGCTGCTGCTCGTCCGCTTCCGCAGCGTCGACCGGTGGACCCTGCCCGGCGGCGGCATCGACCACGGCGAACGGCCGGAGGACGCCGCGGTGCGCGAGGTCGCGGAGGAGACCGGGCTCGTCGTCGAGCTCGGCCCGCTGCTGACGATCGACTCCACGATGTGGCACCACGAACGGCACGGCCGCCCCCGCGAGACGCACGCGCTGCACGTCGTCTACGCCGGCGAGGTCATCGGCGGGCAGCTGCGCGACGAACCCGAGGGCAGCACGGACCGCGCCGCGTGGGTGCCCCTGGACGAGGCCCGGCAGCTCCCGGCCTCGACGATCCTGAAGACCGTGCTGGCGCTGCGCACGGTCTGAGTGCGCGCTCTTCAGCCCAACCGCCCGGCTGCGATCACCCGCGCCAGGAACTGCCGGGTCCGCTCCTCGACGGGGTCGCCGAGCACCTGCTCCGGCGGACCGGACTCCAGCAGCACCCCGCCGTCGAGGAAGCACACCCGGTCGGCGACCTGCTTGGCGAACCCCATCTCGTGGGTGGCCATGAGGATGGTGGCGCCACCGTGGGCCAGCTCGCGCACGATCGCGAGCACCTCCCCGACCAGCTCCGGGTCCAGCGCCGACGTGATCTCGTCGAGCAGCAGCAGCCGCGGTCGCACGGCCAGCGCGCGGGCGATCGCGACGCGCTGCTGCTGGCCACCGGAGAGCCGGTCGGGGTGGACCTCGGCGAGGTCGGCCAGGCCGACCCTGGCGAGCAGCTCGTGGGCCCGGTCGTCCGCCTCGCCCGCGGCCAGCCCGTGCACGACCCGCGGCGCCAGGGCGACGTTCTGCAGCGCCGTCATGTGCGGGAACAGGTTGAACGCCTGGAAGACGATCGCCATCGACTTCTGCGCGGCGACGCTGCCGCCGGGCTTGTGGCGGCGCCGGCGGGTGTCGGCGCGCGGGTCGGAGATGTCGACGCCGTCGAGGAGGATGCGGCCGTCGTCGATGTCGTCGAGGAGGTCGATGCAGCGCAGCAGCGTCGACTTGCCCGAGCCGGACGCGCCGATGAGCGCCACCACCTCGTGCTCGGCGACGGCGAGGTCGACGCCGCGCAGCACCTGCCGCCCGCCGTAGTGCTTGACGAGCCCCTCCACCTGCAGCACCGGGGTCATGCGCCGCGCCAGCCGGATCGGGCCGCGACGGCGTCGGCGATGCGGCCGGTGGGCACCGACAGCAGCACGAAGAGCAGCGCCGCCACCACGTACGGGGTGAAGTTGAAGCTGCGGGCCTGCTCGATCTGCGCGGCGCGGATCGCGTCCACGGCACCGAGCACCGAGATCAGGCCGACGTCCTTCTGCAGCGCCACGAAGTCGTTCAGCAGGGGAGGGAGCACGTTGCGCACCGCCTGCGGCAGCACCACCAGCCGCAGCGACTGGCGGTGCGAGAGCCCCAGCGACCGCGCCGCCGCCCGCTGCGACGGGTGCACCGACTCGATGCCCGCGCGGAACACCTCAGCCACGTACGCGGAGTACGTGAGGATCAGCGCGACCGTGCCGAGCACCACGACGTCGGTCGGCACGCCCTGCAGGCGCAGCGCCGGCACCCCGTACCCGATCAGGTAGAGCGCGATGAGTACGGGGATGCCGCGGAAGAGGTCGACGTAGCCGGTGGCGAGCGCGCGCACGGGGAAGAACACCGGCCCGCGCAGCGTGCGCAGCACCGCGATCACCAGGCCCACCAGCAGCACGCCGACCTCGGCGACCACCAGCACGCGCAGGTTGAGCCACAGCCCCTCCAGCACGGCGGGCAGCGCGTGCCACGCCATCGCCGGATCGAAGAACGTCGACTGCACCCGGGGCCAGCCGGGTGCGCTCGTCACGCCCCACCAGAGCGCGCCCGCGAACACGACCGTCGAGACGAGCGCGACGGCCGTCGAGCGGCGGGCCCGGGCACGCCGGTACGCCGCCCGCTCGACGGCCAACGGGCTGAGCACGACCACGTCGCTCACTTCAGCTCGGGCGCCGCCCCTGCGGAGGCCAGCCACTGCTTCTCCAGCGCGGCGAGCGTGCCGGCCGTGCGCAGGCGATCGACCGCCGCCGACACGCAGCCGGTCAGCGGGCTGCCCTTGTCCAGCACTGCGCCGAACTGCTCCGGCGTGCCGGCGGAGGGCGGCAGCTGGCCGATGATCTTGCCGTTGTCCAGCTCGGCGCCGGTGATGTAGAAGGCGGTCGGCAGATCGACGACGAGACCGTCGATCTGCCCGTTCTGCAGTGCGAGCTTGGCGTCGTCGTTGGTGGTGAAGACGGCGGCCTTCGTGGTGGGCGCGATCTGCTCGTTGAGCGCGTCGAGGCTGGTGGTGCCGACCTGCGCGCCCAGCTTCGCGCCCTTGAGCTGCGCGATCGACGTGGCGCCTGCGATCGGGCTGGAGGCCAGCGTGATCACCGTCTGCTTCACGTCGTAGTACGGGGAGGAGAAGTCGACGGCGTTGCGGCGCTCGTCGGTGATGGAGAACTGGTTGAGATCCAGGTCGTAGGTCTTCGGCCCGGGCTGGATGGCCGCGTTGAACGGCACGCGGACCCACGTGACCTTGTCCTTGGCGTACCCGAGCTCGCCGGCGATCGCGTACGCGAGCGCGCTCTCGAAGCCCTTGCCCGAGGCCGGGTCGTCGTCGGCGAACCACGGGGCGTAGGCGGGCTGGTCGGTGCCGAAGGTGAGCGTGCCCGCGGTGCGGGTCTGCAGTGCGCCCTTGGCGCAGCCGGCGGCATTGCCCGCGGGGGCGGCCGGTTCCGGGGCGGGAGCACAGCCGGCCACTGCTGAGCCGAGCACGACGGCGAGCAGGACGGCGGCGAGGCGAACGCGGTTCACCAGCGCATTCTGTCGTGCGCCACCTGAGGGAACTCCGTGAGGGGCCTGGAGTAAACTGGTCGGCGGTAGCGTGTCCGAGCGGCCGAAGGAGCGCGCCTCGAAAGCGCGTGATGTGCAAGCATCCGTGGGTTCAAATCCCACCGCTACCGCACCTGCGACGCCGGGTCTCCCTGGGGAGGCCCGGCGTTCGTGCTTCTCGTCGATGTTCAAGGGTCCCCTCCTCGTCCTGGAGCCCGCACGCTCCTGGACGGGGGTTTCACTCCGGCTTCGTGCTGCTCTCACCCGGCAGCGGCTTCACCCAGCGCGACCACTGCTCCTGCGGCGCGTAGCCGGCCGCCTTCCACGCCGGGTGGGCGAGGTGGTTGTCGTCGAGGACCATCGCGTCGGCGCGTCGCCCGCCGAGCGCGACGAACCGCTCCTCCGCGGCCGCCAGCAGCGCGGCGCCGATGCCCTCGCGGCGCCGGTCTGGGTGCACCGCCAACCGGTAGAGGTGGCAGCGCCACCCGTCCCACCCCGCCACGACGCACCCGACCAGCTGGTCGCCGTCCTCGGCGAGGACGACGGCGTCGGGATCGTGCGCGACGAGCCGGGCGACGGCCTCCCGGGTGTCGTTGCGGTCGGTCGGCTCCGCGGCGATCCGCCAGAACACCAGCAGCGCGTCGACGTCCGCGGGCCCGGCCGCGCGCAGCTCCCAGGTCACGCTCGCCACGGTAACCGGCCGCCGGATCACCCTCGTGCACACCAGTCGGCCGCTCGGGGTTGGATGCGGAGGATGAACGGTCTGGCCGGCGCGATCCTGCTCCCCGACGGCACGCCGATCCGTGGACGCGGCCGCCGCGAGCCGCTGCCCGGTGGTCCGCTGCCCGAGCTGGGGCTGTTCCTGGGCAGGCCCGGCCGGGACCCGCTGCCGGACTGGCCGGCGGAGCGGATCGACTGGCCCGACTTCCGCGTGCCCCGTGACACGCCCGCCGCGGTCACGGCCATCGAGACCGCCTACGCCGCCGCCCGCGACGGTCGCCGCGTCGAGGTCACCTGCGGGGGCGGCAACGGGCGCACCGGCACCGCGATCGCGTGCATGGCCGTGCTCGCCGGGCACCCGGCCGAGGACGCCGTCGCGTGGACGCGGGCCGTCTACCGGCCGCACGCCGTGGAGACGGTGTTCCAGCGGCGCTGGGTGCTGAAGTTCGCCGCGCACGTGGACGGGCGCTCGTGATGGACGTCGCCCGCTCGATCATCCTGTTCGTGCTCGCCGCTCTCGCCGAGATCGGTGGCGCCTGGCTCGTCTGGCAGGGCGTGCGCGAGCACCGCGGGCTGCTGTGGATCGGCGCGGGCGTGCTCGCGCTGGGCGTCTACGGCTTCGTCGCCACCCTCCAGCCGGACGCCCACTTCGGCCGGATCCTCGCCGCGTACGGGGGAGTGTTCGTCGCCGGCTCGCTGGCCTGGGGGATCGTCGTGGACGGGTTCCGCCCCGACCGGTTCGACTACCTCGGCGCCGCGCTCTGCCTCGCCGGCGTCGCGGTGATCATGTACGCCCCGCGGATGGGGGCAACGTGAACGACGAGTGCCTCATCTGCGCGAAGCACGCCAGCCGTGGGCCGCTGGCCGGCTGCCCGGTCATCGAGGAGGACGACCTCGTCGTGGTCACCCACCGGCCGGTCGACGCGGCCACCGGCCTCGGCATCGCCGGCCACGCGTTCGTCGAGACCCGGCGGCACGTCGCCCACTGGCCGGGGTTGACCGCGGCGGAGACCGACGCCGTGGCGCGGGCGGCCGGGCGAGTCGCGCGGGCGCTGGCCGCGGAGTTCGGCACCGACCTCGTCATGTCCCTGATCGCGGGCATGTCCGTGCCGCACTTCCACCAGCACGTCTTCGTCCGGCACCCCGGCACCCCGGAGGACCTGCCGTGGTTCCGCTCCAGCGAGTGGTCCGGCGCCCCGCAGCTGACGGCGTCCGAGCTGGCTGCGCTCGCCGAACGGCTCGCGCCGCGGTGACGGCACCTCACCCGCGGTGCGTCCGGGCGTAGCGCAGCACTGTCGCGGCGAGCCGCTCGTACTCCTGCGCCAGCTCGGCCGGCTCGACGATGGTCAGCTCGGCGTCGAGGAGCAGCAGCCAGCGGGCGACGGCCGAGAGGGTGTCGGCGCCGCACCGGACCACGCACGTGTCGTCGGTCAGCGGCTCGACGGTGCCGAACGCCGGGTCGATCCACGGCTCGACGGCGGCCGCGGGCGCCGCGACCTCGACCACGGCCTGGACCTGCTGGATCTCCGTGCCGAGCTGCGCGACGACGTAGGCGGTGAGGTCCTCGGCGGGCGGCTCGCGGACGCCGGCGGGCCGGTCGGTCGCCACGACGTCGCCGAGCTGGTCGAGGCGCAGCGCGGCCCACGCGCCGGCGGTGACGTCGTAGGCCACCAGGAACCAGCCCTGGCCGGCGTGGACGAGCCGCAGCGGGTCGAGCAGCAGCTCCTCCGTGCCGCGGCGAGCGGTGGTGCGCCGGCGTTCCCGGCAGGCGACGGCCGCGGTGGTGAGGGTCTCGACGGGCACGGTGGCGGGGGTGCTGCCGCGGATCGTGCCGGCGTCGGTCTGCTGCACCTGCTCGGCGAGCGCCTCCACCTGCGCGCGCAGCCGGCGCGGCATCACCCCGACGAGCTTCGTGAGCGCCTGCATGGTCGCCTCGGCCAGCGCCGGGTCGGCCGTGGTGCTGGCGCTGCGCAGGGCGAGGACGGTGGCCACGGCCTCGGCCGCGTCGAACATGAGCGGCGGCAGGCTGGTGCCGGGGGCGAGTCGGTAGCCGCCGTCGGCGCCGTAGCGGGCGTCGACGGGGTAGCCGATCGCGCGCAGCCGGTCGACGTCGCGCCGCACGGTGCGCGTGGACACCCCGAGCCGTTCCGCCAGCTCGGCGCCACCCCATTCGCGGCGTTGCTGCAGCAGTTCGAGGAGCCGAAGGAGCCGGCCCGGGGTGTCCCACATCACTTCAGCATAGAGGACAAGTTCCGTCCGCCATGCCTCATATCGTCCTTCTCATGACCACGAAGACGAACCGCGTGACCCTGACCCAGCACCGCAAGGGCACCGAGCCCACGACCACCCTCACCAGCGTCGACGAGGTCGAGCTGCCGGAACCGGGAGCCGGCGAGGTCCTCGTCCGCACGACCTGGCTGCAGCTCCCGGCCGTGCTGGCCGACCTGATGCGGCCCGACCCCGGCCTGCCGATGCCGGGCTTCGAGATCGGCGCGACGGTGGGCGGTCCGGCCATCGGCACGGTCGTCGCCTCGAACGCCGACGACCTCCCGGTCGGCACCGCCGTCGTGCACCGCCTCGGCTGGCAGGACCTCGTCGTCGCCTCGGCCGCCGAGGTCTTCCCGGTGCACCCCGGGCTGCCGGAGCCGCAGTACGCCCTCAACCAGGGCACGACGGCCTACCACGGGCTCGTCGACATCGCCGAGGTCGGCCCGGGCGACGTCGTGTTCGTCTCCGGTGCCGCCGGCGGCGTCGGCTCGATGGCCGGCCAGATCGCGAAGGCGCTGGGCGCTCGCGTGATCGGTTCGGCCGGTGGGCCGGCCAAGTGCGCGTACCTCGTCGACGAGCTCGGGTTCGACGTCGCGATCGACTACCGGGCCGGCGACCTCGCCGAGCAGCTGCGCGCGGCCGCGCCGGACGGCATCACCGTCTTCTTCGACACGGTGGGCGGCGACGCCTTCGAGGCGGCCGTCAAGGCGGCGGCGCACGGGGCGCGGTTCGCGCTGTGCGGCGCGCTGGCCGGCCAGCTCGACGACAGCGAGGGCGCGCACCCGCGGCTGGACATCATGACGGCGATCGTGAAGGAGCTGGTCATCAGGCCGTTCAGCACGCTGCACACGCCGGAGCAGATCATCGCCTGGAACACCCACTACGGGCAGTGGCTGGCGGAGGGTCGGATCGTCTACCCGGCGACGATCGTCGACGGCGGCATCGCGGACGCACCCGCCGTGCTGGACGGGATGCTGGCCGGCGCGTACCGCGGCAACGTGCTGATCCGCGTGCAGTAGCGGGACCTCGGGAGGGCCCGGACCGGTAACCGGTCCGGGCCTTCGCGTCGACGGAAACGGGTGGCGTGGCCCGCTACGGTGCGGGCGTGCCGTCCGCCGTCACCTTGATCCGCTCGTCCCGCCTGTCCGACGTCGCCGAGTACGCCTACGCGGCCACCGCGCCCGCCGCAGCCCGCCTGATCTTCCTCGCGGGTGCGTGCCCGCTGAACGCGGACGGCACGACCGCTGCGATCGGCGACTACGCGGGGCAGGCGCGCGTCGCCGTCGACAACCTGCGCACCGCGCTCGACGACGCCGGCGCCGCCCTGACCGACGTGATCAGCACGCGCGTGCTCGTCGCCTCGAACCACCAGTCCGACCTGGGCACGGCGTGGGCGGTCGTGCGGGACGCGTTCGGCGACCACGACGTGCCCAGCACGCTGCTAGGGGTGACCGTGCTCGGCTACGCCGATCAGCTGGTGGAGATCGAGGCGGTGGCGGCCGTCATCGACGCCGGATCGGGGCAGTAGGCGGCCATCCACGTCGGCTCGATGCGGTAGTAGACGACGGTGGTCCAGTCGAACGCGTCGTCGCCGTAGTGCTCCTTGAGGTAGGCGAGGGTCTCCGGCCACTGCGGGTCGTCGCCGAACGGCGGGTTGATCGGCCGGGCGTGGCCGTGCGTGAACACGCCCAGGTCCTCCCCGCGCAGGTGGGACGCGCTGATCCCGGGTCGGGCGGCGAGGTGACGGGCCTTCGCCGCCGACGGGTCGGTGCCCACCACCCAGCAGCCGTGCAGGAAGTGCCCGTCCGCACCGCTGATGCGCGGCTCACCGGCGCGGGTGACGGTCGCGATGGACAGGGTGCACATCCCGGTCACCACGCGGACGAGCTGTTCCGCCGTCAGCGACCGCTTGGCCGTGACGATGGACTGCAGATGGCCGGTCGCGCCCTTCAGGGACGCATCGAGCAGGTCCTGGAGTCGGCCGATCTCGGCCTCGGTCTCGTACACCGCCCGAGTACACCGCTCAAACCTGACAGGTGCTGGACAGTTCGCCCGGTCAGGTCGCCACCCACTGCCGGTACGCGGGCACGTCGACGTTGCTGCCGCAGACGACGGTGACCGATGGTCGCGCCCGGATGCGCTCGAGCTTCACCGCCGGCGCGGCGTGCGAGGCGACGACCGTGACGTCGAGCCCACGGTCGCGACCGACCAGGAGCTCCCAGAAAATGGCCGACGGGGTGTGCCTGCCCGGCGCACCCCGTCCGACCTGCGGAGGATAGGGGATTCGAACCCCTGAGGGATTGCTCCCAACACGCTTTCCAAGCGTGCGCCCTAGGCCACTAGGCGAATCCTCCGTCGACGAGCATAGCCGGGTGGCCCGGCCGCCTTGCGACCCCACTACACTGGTCCACGGACCCCGCGCGGCGTCCATCCTGTGAACTCCCCCAGGGCCGGAAGGCAGCAAGGGTCAACGGGCTCTGGCGGGTGCGCGGGGTCCCCTTGTGCCATCGGATGCGTGAGTGCTCGCGGGCCGTATGTCCGGAATGCGTATTCTCCGGTGGCGTGTCCACTATCGAGCAGAATGTCGGCATCCTGCGCGGGTTGACCGCGGCGGAGGTCGCCCGGCGGGTCGCCGACGGCAAGACGAACGACGTGCCGGCGCGGGCGAGCCGCAGCGTCGGGGAGATCGTCCGGGCCAACGTCCTCACCCGGTTCAACGCGATCGTCGGCGTCCTGTTCGCGATCATCCTGGTCATCGGGCCGATCCAGGACGGCCTGTTCGGCTTCGTGATCATCATCAACACGCTGATCGGCATCGTGCAGGAGCTGCGGGCCAAGCGGACGCTGGAGCGGCTCGCGATCGTCGGCGAAGCACGTCCACGGGTGCGCCGCGACGGGACGGTCGTCGAGCTGGCGCCGAGCGGCGTCGTGCTCGACGACGTGATCGACCTCGGGCCGGGCGACAAGATCGTCGTGGACGGGGTGGTGCTCGCGGCCGACGGGCTGGAGGTCGACGAGTCGCTGCTCACCGGCGAGTCCGACCCGGTGCACAAGCAGGTCGGGGACCGGTTGCTGTCGGGCAGCTTCGTCACCGTGGGCACCGGTGCGCAGCAGGCCACGCGCGTCGGCCGGGAGGCCTACGCGGCGCAGCTGGCCGAGGAGGCGAGCCGGTTCACGCTCGTCGACTCCGAGCTGCGCAACGGCATCAACACGATCCTGAAGGTCATCACGTACCTGCTGGTGCCGGCCGCGGTTCTGATCATCTGGAGCCAGTTCCGCACCCAGGGCACCGACATCGACGACGCGCTGCGCGGCATGGTGGCGGCGCTGGTGCCGATGGTCCCCGAGGGCCTGGTGCTGCTGACGAGCATCGCGTTCGCCGTCGGCGTGGTGCGGTTGGGCCGTCGCCAGTGCCTGGTGCAGGAGCTGCCCGCGATCGAGGGGCTGGCCCGCGTCGACGTCGTGTGCGCCGACAAGACCGGCACGCTCACCGAGAACGGCATGCGGCTGGCCGAGGTGCGGCCCTTCGCGGGGCACGACGAGGCCGGGCTGCGGCGCGCGCTCGGCGCGCTGGGCGCTGCCGATCCGCGGCCCAACGCGAGCCTCGCGGCCGTCGCGGAGCACTGCCCGGACCCGGGCTGGTCGGTCGCCGCGACCGTCCCGTTCTCCTCGGCGCGCAAGTGGAGCGGCGCCAGCTTCGCCGGGGATCAGCACTGGCTGCTCGGCGCTCCGGACGTGCTGCTGCCCGCCGGCAGCCCCGAGCGGGCCACGGCCGACGAGGTCGGCGCCGGCGGCCTCCGGGTGCTGCTGCTCGGGCGCGCGACGGCCACCGTGGACGCCGACATCGATCTCGCGACGGTCGTCCCGGCCGGACTGGTCGTGCTGGAGCAGCGGGTCCGCCCCGAGGCGGCCGGCACGCTCGCCTACTTCGCCGAGCAGGACGTCGAGGTCAAGGTGATCTCCGGCGACAACGCCCGCTCGGTCGGCGCCGTCGCGCACTCGCTGGACCTGCCGCGCGCCGACGCCCCCGTCGACGCGCGCGAGCTCCCGGCCGAGCGCGAGCCGCTGGCCGACGCGCTGGCCGCCGGCACCGTGTTCGGCCGCGTCACCCCCGCGCAGAAGCGCGACATGGTGGGCGCGCTGCAGTCGCGCGGGCACACCGTCGCGATGACCGGCGACGGCGTCAACGACGTGCTCGCGCTCAAGGACGCCGACATCGGTGTCGCCATGGGTTCGGGCAGCCCGGCCACCCGCGCGGTCGCGCAGATCGTGCTGCTGGACAACTCGTTCGCCACGCTGCCGCACGTCGTCGCCGAGGGCCGGCGGGTGATCGGCAACATCGAGCGGGTCGCGAACCTGTTCCTCACCAAGACCGTCTACTCGGTCTTCCTGGCCATCGCCATCGGCGTCATCGCGGTGCCGTTCCCGTTCCTGCCGCGGCACCTCACGCTGATCGGCTCGCTGACGATCGGCATCCCGGCGTTCTTCCTGGCGCTCGCGCCGAACACCGAACGGGCCCGCTCCGGGTTCGTGCGCCGGGTGCTGCGGCTCGCGCTGCCGTCCGGGCTGATCGCCGGGACGGCGACGGTCGCCACCTACCTCATCGCGCGGGCCGACACGACCGCGACGGAGATCCAGCAGAGCACCGCCGCCGTCGTGACGCTCTACCTGGTCGCGACCTGGGTGCTCGCGGTCGTCGCGCGGCCGTACGCGTGGTGGAAGCTGTTCATGATCGCGGCGTCGGTCGGCGCGTTCTCGTGGGCGCTGTTCCTGCCGGTCTTCTTCGGGCAGGGGTTCTGGGAGCTCGACCCCGGGCACGGCCCGACGATGGTGGTGGCGCTGCTGGTGTCCGCCAGCGCCGTCGTGCTGGTCGAGGTGGCCTACACCGTGGTGAACCGCGGCCTCGCCCGCCCGTGACGGAACTGTCGGACCCGCTCGGCACACTGTCCCCATGAGCCGCCGCAACCGCGAGAAGCGGGCCGCCAAGCAGAAGGCGCGTCAGCGCAGCGCCGCTGCGTCGGGCCGGTCCGCCGATCCCGGACCGGCAGGGTTCCGCACCGCGGACGACCGCGCCGTGCTGCGCGAGGCGATGATCGACGGCATCCGGCGCGGTGCGGTCTGCACCTGCGACGACATCGACGGCCACGCTGCCGAGCTGGTCGCCGACTTCGGCGCGGAGGCGGGCGAGCTCGACGCGGCGACCGACACTGCGGTCACGCGCATGGTCGGCGAGATGTGGCGGCGGGGATGGCAGCCGTTCGACCTCGTCGAGATCGTGCGCAGGCGCCTCGACCGGGAGATCGCCGAGTACGTGGCCGAGGCGGTGGTGCTGGAATCCCGGCGGTACGCGGCGGCGGCCGTGCATCCGCGCTGGCGCGCTCAGGTCGCCGGCATCGAGGCGGGTGCCGCGCTGCCGGAGCCAGGTCGGCCGCACGTGCGCACGTGGCGGGCCCGAGCGGGGCTCGCCCAACGGGCCGGGCTGGGTGCGGTGCTGCGGATGCTGAGCCTGATCTGCAGGCTGCCCGTCTTCGAGCGGTTGCTGCCGCTGCCCGGCGAGAGCCGCCACCACGTCGGTGAGCCGGCGCAGAGCGACCAGAAGGCGCTGGCCAAGGTGCGCGCCCTGCTGGCCAAGGCGGAGTCGACGCAGTTCCCTGAGGAGGCCGAGGCGCTGTCGGCGAAGGCCCAGGAGCTGATGAGCCGGTACTCGCTCCACCAGGCGGTGCACGACCATGATCGCGGCCGGGCACCCGTCGTCTCCGGGCGGCGGATCTGGCTCGAGGCGCCGTACCTCGACGCCAAGGCACTGCTCGTGCAGGAGGTGGCCGGCGCCAACCGGGCGCGCACGGTGTGGGCCAGCACGATGGGGTTCGCGACCGTCGTCGGCGCCGACGCCGATCTCGATGCGATCGAGCTGCTCACCACGTCGCTGCTGGTCCAGGCCGGCCGGGCGATGCTGGCCGAGGGCAGCCGGATCACCCGGGCGGGCACGTCGCGCACGCGGTCGTTCCGCCAGTCGTTCCTCATCGCCTACGCCCGCCGGATCGGGGAGCGGCTCGCCGCGGCCGACTCGGTGACCACGGAGGAGATCGACGCGGAGGTCCGGGCCGAGAGCAGCGCTGCCGACAGCACGCTGCTGCCCGTGCTGGCTGCTCGTGCCTCGGCCACCGATGCGCTGGTCGAGGAGCTGTTCCCGCACCTGGTGGCCCGCGGCTACTCGGTGTCCAACGCCGACGGGTGGGCGGCCGGGCGGGCCGCGGCCGACCAGGCCCACTTCGGGGTTCGCGGGTCGATCGCGGGGTAGGGCCGCGTCGTGGGCGCTCCGATCCCGGTGGGTAGCCTCCAGCGAGGACGGCAGCCGACACGGGAGGCGGGGCACGCATGGCACTGGCCCTGTACCGCAAGTACCGCCCGGCCAAGTTCGCGGAGGTCGTCGGCCAGGAGCACGTCACCGAGCCCCTGCGGGTCGCCCTCGAGGCCGGCCGGATCAACCACGCGTACCTGTTCAGCGGGCCGCGCGGCTGCGGGAAGACCTCGAGCGCGCGCATCCTCGCCCGCTCGCTGAACTGCGAGCTCGGGCCCACGCCGGACCCGTGCGGGGTGTGCCCGTCGTGCGTCTCGCTCGCGCCCGGCGGTCCCGGCAACATCGACGTCACCGAGCTCGACGCCGCCTCCCACGGAGGCGTCGACGACACCCGCGAGCTGCGCGATCGGGCGTTCTTCGCGCCCGCCGAGTCGCGCTACCGGGTGTTCATCGTCGACGAGGCGCACATGATCACCACGCAGGGCTTCAACGCCCTGCTGAAGATCGTGGAGGAGCCGCCGGAGCACCTGGTGTTCGTGTTCGCGACCACCGAGCCGGAGAAGGTGCTGCCGACGATCCGGTCGCGCACCCACCACTACCCGTTCCGGCTCATCCCGCCCGGCACCCTGCGCAAGCTCATGGAGGGCATCTGCGCGGAGGAGGGCGTCACGGTCGCGCCGGCGGTGTACCCGCTGGTCGTGCGCGCGGGCGGCGGTTCGGCCCGCGACTCGCTGTCGGTGCTCGACCAGCTCCTGGCCGGTGCCGGACCCGAGGGCGTCACCTACGAGCGGGCCGTGGCGCTGCTCGGCGTCACCGACGTCGCGCTCATCGACGACATGGTCGACGCGCTGGCGGCAGGCGACGGCGCCACCGTCTACGAGACCGTCGACCGGCTCGTCGAGGCCGGGCACGATCCGCGGCGCTTCGCCTCCGACCTGCTGCAACGCCTCCGCGACGTGCTGCTGCTGCAGGCCGTGCCGGAGGCGGCGAACCGCGGGCTGGTCGACATCGCCGAGGACGAGCTGGCGCGCATCGTCGAGCAGGCCGACCGGCTCGGCGCCGCCACCCTCACCCGCTACTGCGAGATCCTGCACAACGGCCTGGTCGAGATGCGTGGTGCCACCGCACCGCGGCTGCTGCTGGAGCTGCTCTGCGCCCGGATGCTGCTGCCGGCGGCGTCGCCCGCGGAGCCCGGCCTCCTGGAGCGCCTCGAACGCCTGGAACGCCGCAACGACATCGCCGCCGCCCCCGCCACCGCGGGTGACGGCGGGCCGGTGGACGCCGGAGAGCCGGGCAAGCGCACCTTCCGCAGGGCGAGCCAGGCAGCGCCGGAGCCCGCGCGTGCGGCCGAGCCGCCGCCCGCGCGTCCGGCAGCCGCCGAGCCGGCCCAGCCCGTCCCTGCGTCCGAGCGTCCGGTTGCCGCCGCCCCGACCCCTCCGGTGCCCGCGCGCCCGCCGGCGGCCGCGGACGACCGCGCGGCCCGTCCCGCCGCCGAGCGTCCCCAGCCTCCGCCCGAGCGTGCTCCCGCCCGTCCTGCTGCGGAGCGACCGGCGGCTCCGCAGCAGCCCGCCCCACCGGCCCCCGGCCGCGGCACCGACCTGGACGCCGCGGCGGTGCGCCGCGTGTGGTCCGAGGTGCTGTCCGCGGCGCGCGGCCGCAGCCGCAGCATCGAGGCGATGCTGGTCAACGCCACCGTCCGCAGCCTCGACGGCGACACCCTCGTGCTCGGCATCGGCGCTCCCTCGCTGGCGCGGCGGCTGTCGGAGAGCCGCAACGCCGACGTCGTCTCGGCCGCGCTGCACGACGTGCTGGGGGTGCGCTGGACCGTCCGCTGCGAGTCCGCCGACGCCCCGTCCGGCCCGCCGGCGCGCGCTGCCGGGCCCGCGCCGCAGCGGCAGGCGCCGCCGCAGCGCCGGCAGGTCCCGCCGCCTGCGCCGCAGCCGGCCGCGCCGCAGCGCCCCGCCCCGCCCGTCGACGAGGAGCCGCTGCCGCCAGAGCCGCCGGACGACGACGAACCCCCCGAGGACGACGAGTACGCCGCCGACCCGATGACCGACTCGGTGGCCCCGCCCGACATGCCGCCCCCGGAGCGCAACGGCCCGGAGGAGGCCGCCATGCGGCTGCTGTCCAGCACACTGGGCGCGCAGAAGCTGGATCGTGCTTGATCTGTCGCGCCTGCGGCGCTCCGGGCTCGCGCGCTCTTGTGACGACGACTTGCTCCCCCGGTGCTCGCGCCCCGCGTCGTTCCTCTGAGGGCGCTGCGCGCCTCCTCCGCAAGTCGTCGTCGCGCGCTCGCACCGAGGTTGCGGTTGAGCAGCAGTCAGTGGGCGAGGAACGCGAGGACGCCGGCGGCGATCGCCGCGGCGTAGCGGTCGCGCCCCTCCGGTGACGTGACGGTGGCCGCCTCGGCGGCGTTGCGCATGTTGGCGCACTCCACCAGCACGGACGGGCGGTGGGAGAGGTTGAGCCCGGCCAGGTCCGGGCGCCCGGACAGCCCGTCGGTGCCGGTGTAGCTCGACGTGGCGAAGCCCGCGCCGCGCAGCGCGTCGCGCAGGGAGGTGGCCAACGCCCTGGTCGGGCCGGCCTGGGCCGGGTCGGGCGGCGGCTCGGCGTAGGCGACGTGGAAGCCGTGGTCGGCGGGGCCCGACCCGTCCGCGTGCACCGAGACGAACGCGTCCGCGCCGGCCGCGTCGGCGGCAGCGGCCCGCGCGTCGACGCACGGCCCGACGCCGGCGTCGTCGGGACGGGTCAGCACGACCCGGACGCCGGCGGCCACGAGCCGGGTCTCCACCCGCTGGGCGACGTCGAAGGTGAAGGCGTGCTCCGGGTAGCCGGCGTCGGTCTCGGTGCCCACGGTGTTGCACGGCTTGGTGCCGCCACGCCCGTCGGGGACGGGCCGGCGGATGTCGGCGCGACCGGCGTAGTTGCCGCCGTTGTGCCCCGGGTCCAGGACGACCACTCGCTGCGCCGGCGGTGGGGCTGCGCCTGCTGCGACCGGCGCCGCCGGCGCGGCGCCGGAGCACGCCACCACGCTCGCCGCCGCAAGGGCCACGAGCAGGCGACGGGCAGTGGCGCGGCGCACGTCCCCACCCTCGCACGGCTACCCTGGCAGGCAGAGCCGGGTGCGCGCACGCGTCCCGGTGACGCGACGGGTGAGGGAGACCGCAGGTGGTGCAGCCGGGTGGGCCCGACATGCAGATGATCATGCAGCAGGCGCAGGCGATGCAGCAGCAGCTGCTGGCCGCGCAGGCCGAGCTGGCGGAGGCGGAGGTCACCGGGCAGGCGGGCAACGGCCTGGTCAAGGTGACGATGACGGCCGCGCAGGAGGTCCGGTCCGTGGCCATCGACCCGAAGGTCGTCGATCCCGAGGACGTCGAGACGCTGCAGGACCTCGTCGTCGGCGCGTTCCAGGACGCCGCGCAGAAGGCGGCCGACCTGCAGCAGCAGAAGATGGGCCCGCTCGCCAGCGCGCTGGGCGGCGGCTTCCCCGGCCTCGGCTAGGGCGCGGTGTTCGAAGGACCGGTTCAGGACCTCATCGACGAGCTCGGACGGCTGCCCGGTGTGGGCCCGAAGAGCGCCCAGCGGATCGCGTTCCACCTGCTCGCCGCCGACCCGGCGGACGTGACGCGGCTGCAGGACGTGCTGCAGAAGGTCAAGCAGGGCGTGGTGTTCTGCGAGGTCTGCGGCAACGTGTCGGAGCGGGAACGGTGCCGCTACTGCGCCGACGCCCGGCGCGACCCGACGATCGTCTGCGTCGTCGAGGAACCGAAGGACGTGCTCGCCGTCGAGCGCACGCGCGAGTTCAAGGGCCGCTACCACGTGCTGGGCGGGGCGCTGGATCCGCTGGCGGGGATCGGGCCGGACTCGCTGCGGATCCGTGAGCTCTTGGCCCGGCTCGGTGGCACGGGCCCGGCGGCGGACGAGACCGACGTCGCCGAGGTGATCATCGCGACCGACCCCAACACGGAGGGCGAGGCGACGGCCACGTACCTGGTGCGGTTGCTGCGGGACTTCCCCGGCCTGACCGTCACGCGGTTGGCCTCGGGGCTGCCGATGGGTGGGGATCTGGAGTTCGCTGACGAGCTGACCCTGGGTCGAGCCCTGTCCGGTCGCCGCGCCCTGTAGTTCAGGGGCGCGACGACCGGATCGGGGTGACGGGGCAGGACATCAGTCGTCGTCCTCCTCGTCGGACCGGCTGCCGTCGTACCCGTGGTACTGCCGCTGGCGGGACTCCCAACGCTCCCGCCGGTCCCGGGCGACCCGGCGCCACTCGGCCGCCTGCGCCGCGTCGACGATCCCGACGACGATGGCGACGACGACCAAGAACCCGATTCCGATCGCGATGTAGGTGATCATGCGATCACCCTCCCTTCCCCCTTCTTTCGCCGGCGGGTTCGCCGGACGTGTGTGGTGTCCCGGTAGACCCGGAACCGGTGGCGTCGGTTGGGGGTGGCCCGTCCGATGCCGAGGCGAAGGCAGCAGCGGCGTGGTGACTTCCGTTACACCGCTCCTGGTGATGAGATTGCCCGACGCAGGTGCACCATGCAATTGCAAGCCCATGGAGAACCCGGACGGAGCAATGGCCACACCGCGGTCGCCCCTCGGCTCCCGGCGCACGCTGGGCGCCGAGCTGCGCCGTCTGCGCACCCGGTCCGGCCTGACGCTCGACGACGTCGCCGCCCGCATGACCTGCTCCACCTCCAAGATCTCGCGGCTGGAGAACGGCAAGGGCATCCCGAAGATCCCGGACGTGCGCGAGCTGATACGCATCTACGGGGTCACGTCGGAGAGCGAGCGGGAGACGCTGCTGCGGCTCGTGCACGACGGGCGCGAGCGCGGCTGGTGGGAGCCGCTGCGCGACGCGCTCCCGCACGACCTGGTCGTCGACCTGACCGTGCGGCACGCCGCGCTGGAGTCCGAGGCCCTGCGTGTTTCGGCCTTCGAGATCGTGTTCGTGCACGGTCTGCTGCAGACCCCTGACTACACCCGTGCGGTCCTGTACGCCGGGGGCGGTGCGCGCACGGAGGAGGAGTTCGAGCGGTTGCTGGAGCTGCGCCGGCGACGGCAGGAGGCGTTGCTCCGCCCCGATTCGCCGATGCTGTTCGTGCTGGTGTTGGACGAGTCCGTGCTGCATCGCGAGGTCGGTTCGCCCTCGGTCATGGCCGACCAGCTCGATCACCTGTCCGACATGGCGCAACGGCCCAATGTGAGCATCCGCATCCTGCCCTTCTCCACGGGGGTTCGAGGCGGGCACGGCGGGCCGTTCGGCGTGATGGAGTTCCCGCCAGGATCCGGTAGCGACATCGTCTACCTGGAGGGACACAGCGGCCTGGCTCATCTGGACGCGCCGTCCGACGTCGAGCACTACCGCGCGATGTTCGGAGATCTGCTGGTCGCGTCTCGTCCGCAGGACGTATCCAAGGCGGAGATCGATCGTTTCCGGGACATCCACCGGGCGCGGGCGAAGGACAGATCGGCGTGATGACGACGTATCGGACCAGCAGCTTCTGCTGCAGCGGGGAATGTGTCGAAGTGGGCCTGCACGGTGACGGCTCGGCCACCATCCGCGACACGAAGGACCCGGCGCGCGCCGTCGTGCAGGAGTGCTCGCCGCAGGCGTGGTCGGCGTTCCTCGCCGCCGCTGCGGCGGGTGAGTTCGATCTGTCCACCTGAGACCATTCCGGTGTGGACGACGAGCGGATCGCGCGCACGCGCAAGGCACTGCACGCGGTTGCGGAGCTGGTGATCGCCGGCCCGCAGCATCGGGCCGTCGGCACGATCCGCCTGCAGGCGACGCCGGGCGGGTTCGGCGCGGTCGCGTCCGGCCTGCGGGTGGAGGGCACCGAGCTGGTGTGGGGCACGGGGCGGACCCGGCTGACCGGCACCTGCCGCTCGTTGGCGGAGGTCGCGGGCGTCGACGTCGGCGCTCCCGAGGGGCTCTACCACGACGGCGCCGAGCTGGGCCCCGACGACGAGCTGGTGATCGAGGACGCGGCCGCGGGTCTGATCGCGGAGTGGTTCGCGCGCGGTGACTCCGCGCTGCGCACGTTCGCGCCCGACATCGACCCGGTGCTCTGGCCGGAGCACTTCGATCTCGGGATCTCGGTCGACGAGATCAACTACGGGGTGTCGCCCGGCGATGCCGCGGTGTCCCGCCCGTACGCGTACGTGGGGCCGTGGACGCCGCGGGAGGGCGAGTTCTGGAACGTGCCGTTCGGGGCCGTGCGCACGATGGAGCAGGTGGCCGACCACCACGTGCTGGCTGCGTTCTTCAGCGAGGGTCGGGAACGGGCTGCGGCTGGCTGACGGGTCGCCGCGCGACGGCCAGCCCGGCGCCGAGCATGGCCGTGGCGAGGCCGGTGACGACGAGGAACACCCAGCCGTGGCGCAGCAGCGGCAGGTCGCCCACGGCGCCGGTCGAGGCCGTGCCGACGATGGTGACGACCGCGGCGATCCCGAGCACCGAGCCGATCTGCCGAGCCGTGTTGATCAGCGACGAGCCCGAACCCCACTGCGCCGGCGTCAGGTAGGTGCCCACGGCCGACGAGAGCGCGGGCAGGATCAGCCCGACGGCGAGACCCGTGCCGAGCTGGCCGGGCAGGAGCACGCCGAGGTAGTCGGGCTCGGCTCCGGCGCGCAGGGCCCACCATGCGGTGCCGGCGGCGAAGACCAGCCCGCCTGCTGCGGCGAGCGGGCCGATGCCGAAGCGGTCCTGCAGCCGGCCGGAGAACCGCGCGACGACGACCACCACGAGCGGTCCGGGCGCGAGCGCGAGACCCGCCAGCGGCGCCGGGTACCCCCAGGTGCCGGTCAGGAACAGCACGTTCACGACGAGCAGCGCGGCGAACCCGGCAGTGAACACGAGCATCGCCGTCGAGGCGAGCGCGGCCGGCCCGTGCCGCAGCACGGCGAGGTCGAGGGCGGGTTCGGGGTGGCGTCGCGAGCGGATCACGACGAACCCGATGCCGGCCACTGCCGCGACGAGACCGAGCGTGACCTGCGGATCCGCCCATCCGGTGTCGGGTGCGCGCACCAGCGCCCACGCGAGCGCGCCGACCCCCACCACCAGGCCGATGGCACCGACCAGGTCGGGCATGCCGGTGCGCAGGTGGGCGCTCTCGTCCAGCACCCGCACGCCCGCGACCAGCGCGGCACCCGCGACCGGCAGGTTCACCAGGAACACCCAGTGCCAGGACGCCTCGACCAGCAGCCCGCCCAGCGGCGGGCCGAGCGCCGCCGCGACCGCGCCGATCGATGCCCAGATGCCGACGGCGTGGGCCCGCCGCTCGGCGGGGTAGGCGGCGAGCAGCAACGACAGCGACGTCGGCGTGAGCATCGAGGCGCCGAGCGCCTGCACGGCCCGCGCGGCGACGAGCAGGGCGACCGACGGTGCGGCGGCACAGGCGGCCGAGGCGAGGGTGAACACCGCCAAGCCGACGAGGAACACGCGCTTGTGCCCGAAGCGGTCGGCGAGCCGGCCGGCCACCGCGAGGAACGCCGCGAACACGACGGTGTAGCCGTTGAGCACCCAGGACATCTGCGCGAGGTCGCTGCCGGGGAAGTCCGCCCGGATCGCGGGGAACGCGATGTTGACGATGAACAGGTCCAGGCTCGCGAGGAACGCCGCAGAGGAGACGACCAGCAGCGTCCGGCCGGGGTGCTGCGCGCTCACAGCAGGCCTTCGCGGACGGCGGCGAGCACGCGGTCGGAGATCTCGTCACCCGCGGTGGCGCGGGCGAGCACGACGGCCCCGACGAGCGCGGCGAGGTCGCGCAGTGCGGCGTCCTCACGTTCACGCTGGTCCGCGCCTTGTTCGGCGAGCTCGGCAATCCTCGCGACCGAGTCCCGCACCGCCGGACCGTACGCGGCGCGGACGGCGCTGCCGGGCTCGGATCGGGCGATCTCCACCGCGAGCGCGGCGTTGGGGCAGCCTCGCTCCGGCGCGTCGCGGTGGGTGCTGCTCAGGTACTGCTCGACGAACGCGGCGCGGGTCGCCGCCGGGTCGCCGCCGTGCTCCTCGTGCAGCTCGCGGAGCCGGTCGGCGCGCTGCGCGAACGCCGCGTGGACCGCGGCCGCGGCCAGCGCGTCCTTCGAGGGGAAGTGCCGGTAGAAGCCGCCGTGGGTCAGCCCGGCGGCGGCCATCACCTCCGGCACCCCGACGCCGTCGACGCCGCGTTCGCGGAACAGCCGGGACGCGGCGTCGACGATCTGGTCGTGGTGGCGCGCGGTTTCGGCGCGAGAGGACCGGGGCACACCGTGCAATTTAGATGATGTGCATCATCTAAGCCAGGGGTGTGCCCCGGGCCCCGTTCAGCGCATGGCGCGGTTGATCGCGGACACCACGGCCTTGAGGCTGGCGCTCACGATCGACGAGTCCACGCCGACACCCCAGAGGACCTTGTCCTCCACCGTGCACTCGACGTACGCCGCGGCGCGGGCGTCGTCACCGGCGGACATGGCGTGCTCCTGGTAGTCGAGCACCCGCACGTCGAAGCCGATGCCGGCCAACGCGTCGACGAACGCGGCGAGCGGGCCGTTGCCGCTGCCGGTGATCTCGTGCAGGTCGTTCTCGACGCGGACGGTGGCGACGATCTCGTCGGTGCCCTCCCCGTCGCTGGTCAGGCGGTGCCGGATCAGCTTGAGCGGGGTCTCGCGGGCCAGGTACTCGGTCTCGAAGACGTCGCGCATCTCCTTCGGGGAGACCTCGCCGCCCTCGGAGTCGGTGACCTCCTGGATGGCCCTCGAGAACTCGATCTGCAGTCGCCGCGGCAGGTCGAACTGGTGCTCGGCCTTCATGATGTACGCGACGCCGCCCTTGCCGGACTGCGAGTTCACGCGGATCACGGCTTCGTACGTGCGCCCGATGTCCTTCGGGTCGACGGGCAGGTACGGGACCTCCCACGCGAAGTCGTCGACCGCGACACCGGCCTCGTCCGCTGCGGCGCGCATGGCGTCGAAGCCCTTGTTGATGGCGTCCTGGTGGCTGCCGGAGAACGCCGTGTAGACCAGGTCGCCGCCCCACGGGTGGCGCTCGGCGACGGGCAGCTGGTTGCAGTACTCCACCGTCCGACGGATCTCGTCGATGTCGGAGAAGTCGATCTGCGGGTCGATGCCCTGGGTGAACAGGTTCATGCCCAGCGTCACCAGGTCGACGTTGCCGGTGCGCTCGCCGTTGCCGAACAGGCAGCCCTCGATGCGGTCGGCGCCGGCCTGGTAGCCCAGCTCGGCGGCGGCGACGCCGGTGCCGCGGTCGTTGTGCGGGTGCAGCGACAGCACGATCGCGTCGCGCCGGTCCAGGTGGCGGTGCATCCACTCGATCGAGTCGGCGTAGACGTTCGGGGTGGCCATCTCGACGGTCGCCGGCAGGTTGACGATCATCGGTGCCTCGCGGGACGGCTGCCAGATCGCGCTCACCGCGTTGCAGACGTCGACGGCGTACTCCAGCTCGGTGCCCGTGTAGGACTCGGGCGAGTACTCGAACCGCCACTCGGTGTCGGGGTACTTCTCGCTGAACCGCAGCACGTCCTCCGCGCCGTCGGTGGCGATCTTGGAGATGCCCGGCCGGTCGGACCGGAACACGACCCGCCGCTGCAGGATCGACGTCGAGTTGTACAGGTGCACGATCGCGCGGGGCGCACCCTCGCAGGCCTCGTACGTGCGCTCGATCAGCTCGGTGCGGGCCTGGGTCAGCACCTGGATCGTCACGTCGTCGGGGATGGCCTCGTCCTCGATGATCTCGCGGACGAAGTCGAAGTCGGTCTGGCTCGCGGCCGGGAAACCGACCTCGATCTCCTTGTAGCCCATGCGTACGAGCAGGTCGAACATGCGGCGCTTGCGGCCGGGGCTCATCGGGTCGATCAGGGCCTGGTTGCCGTCGCGCAGGTCGACCGCGCACCACAGCGGGGCCGAGGTGATGCGCTTGTCCGGCCAGGTGCGGTCGGGCAGCGACACCGGCTCCACCAGCTCGTGGAACGGGCGGTAGCGATGGACGGGCATGTGGGAGCCGCGTTGCGGGTTCCACGGCGGCTGCGTGTTCGGCACCGGCCGGGACGGGGTGCGCAGGCGGCTGGCGGCGTTGGACACGAACGCGTCGGGCGGGTTCACGGGGTCGCTCCTGGATGTGGGCCGATCAGGGATGGACCGGCGCACGCCAGAACCCGCGACGAGGGGCCGGTCGGTCAGACCCCGCCGCGGCGGCGAAGGAGCAGGGCTCCCCAGATGTCGCGCACGGCACCGAGGTTAGCCCGAACCCGGGCGGGTTCCGCAACCCACCCCCGACCGGACGTCACTCGATCGGCGGAAGCGCGTTGTGTCGGCATCGGGCCTGTGATCATGCCAGGATGGAGCACTGACCAGGCCGTAACGGCTTCGAGGAGGACGTCATGGCAGTCGGGACCACGGCGCGGCGCGGGATCGACCTGCTCGCCGGCCTGTTGCGCCTCATCGGCCTGCTCATCGTGGCCGTTCTGGTCGTGCACATCGTGCTCGTCGTGCTGGACGCGAACCCCGCCAACACGTTCGCGGCCACCATCGCGAGCCTGGCCGACACGTTCGACCTCGGCCTCTCCAACCTGTTCCAGTACAGCGAGCCGAAGCTGTCGGTGATCCTCAACTACGGCGTCGCGGCGATCATCTGGTTCGTCATCACCAGCGTCGTCGTGCGGCTGGTGCGCCGGATCGGCTGATCGCGGCACGTGGAACGACACCACCTGGTCCGGCTGGCCGGGATCGCCGGGGCGCTCGCCTCGGCCGTCTACGCCGTCGGCGACGTGCTCCTGCTCGGCCGCGAGGCAGAGCCGGAGCGGCATCCGGCCGTGGCAGACCTCCACCGGGCGCAGACGCCGGCGCTGCAGCTCGTCCCGTCCTCGACCGGGCGGCTCGCAGCAGGGGCCCTGCTGGGCGTCTACGCGTCGCCGCTGCACCTCGCGGCCGTGTGGCACGTGTACCAGGGACTGGCGCCGGCCGGCCCGCGCCGGGCCCTTCCGCCGGCCCTGATCCTGGCCGGTGCGTGGACGTGGGCGTCGTTCATCCACGGCACGTACCTGTACACCGGTCGGACGTACAAGGACATCGAGGCGCTGGCGGACGATCCCCGTGCCCGGGAGCAGCTGGTGGCCACCGCGCAGACCTACGAGCGGGTCACCGGGGCCGGCTACGCCCCGTTCGGTCTCGCCGTGGTCGCCGCCTCGGCCCTGATCGTCGACGCCGTGCGGCGCGGCGAGACCGCCTACCCGCGCTGGTCGGGGCCGCTGGTGGCACCGGCCGTCCCGATCGTGGCGGCCGTCGCGCTCACCGCGACCCGCGTCCTGCCTGGCCGGGCCCGGCACGCGCTGCAGGGAGCCGGGTTCAGCCTCGGCACCCTGGCGAGCATCGGCGCCAGCACCGTGCTGCTGTGGCGCAACCGCCGGGCCGGCACCGCGCGCTGAGGTGACCGATGCGCCGCAGTGTGGCGTCGGTCAAACCGGTCTGCGGCTTTTCAGCGCACGGGTAGGCTGACGTCCCGACCAGCGCCCTCGGGCGCTCCAACGACGGCGCAGCCGCGCCAGTGCAGGAGGTCGGCGGTGGCCCTCGTCGTGCAGAAGTACGGCGGATCCTCGGTGTCGGACGCGGATCGCATCAAGAAGGTCGCCGAGCGGATCGTCCGAACGCACAAAGAGGGCAACGACGTCGTCGTGGTCGCGTCCGCGATGGGCGACACGACGGACGACCTCCTCGATCTCGCCGAGCAGGTCTCGCCGGCCCCGCCGCCCCGCGAGCTGGACATGCTGCTGACCGCGGGCGAGCGGATCTCCAACGCCCTGCTGGCCATGGCGATCCACGCGCTCGGCGTCGAGGCCCGCTCGTTCACCGGGTCGCAGGCAGGCATGGTCACCACCGGCAAGCACGGCGACGCGCGCATCGTGCAGGTGAACCCGCACCGGCTGCGCGACGCCCTCGACGAGGGCTCGATCGTGCTGGTCGCCGGCTTCCAGGGCGTCGCGCAGGACTCGAAGGACGTCACCACGCTGGGCCGCGGCGGCTCCGACACCACCGCCGTCGCGCTCGCCGCGGCGCTGGAGGCCGACGTCTGCGAGATCTACTCCGACGTCGACGGCGTGTACTCCGCCGACCCGCGGATCGTGCCCGACGCGCAGCTCGTCGACACGATCACCTACGAGGAGATGCTCGAGATGGCCGCGTGCGGGGCGAAGATCCTGCACCTGCGCGCCGTCGAGTACGCCCGCCGCTACAACGTCCCGCTGCGCGTGCGCAGCTCGTACACCGAGAAGCCGGGTTCGCTCGTCACCGGCTCGATCGAGGAGATCCCCTTGGAGAACGCGATCATCACCGGGGTCGCGCACGACCGGTCCGAAGCGAAGATCACCGTCACCGACGTGCCGGACACGCCCGGGATGGCCGCGCGCATCTTCCGCACGGTGGCCGATGCCGACATCAACATCGACATGGTGCTGCAGAACATCAGCCGCTCGTCGGCGCAGCGCACGGACATCACGTTCACGCTGCCCAAGGTCGACGGCCCCCGCGCCGTCGCCGCGCTCACCGCGGTGCAGCCGGAGATCGGCTTCCAGTCGATCATCCACGACGACGAGGTCGGCAAGGTCTCGCTGGTCGGCGCCGGGATGCGCAACCACCCCGGCGTGACGGCCACGTTCTGCGAGGCGCTCTCCAACGCCGGGATCAACATCGAGACCATGAACACCTCCGAGATCCGGATCTCGGTGATCTGCCGGGTCGACCAGCTCGACACCGCGGTGAAGGCCCTGCACGACGCGTTCGAGCTCGGTGGCGCGGAGCAGGCCGTCGTGCACGCGGGGACCGGGCGATGAGCCCCGTCCTGGCCATCGTGGGTGCCACCGGTGCGGTGGGTTCCACGATGATCGAGATCATCGACGCGCGGCCGTCCGTGCCGTGGTCGGAGATCCGCCTGATCGCCTCGCCGCGGTCGGCGGGGAAGGTGCTGCAGGTCCGCGGGCAGGACATCACGGTGCAGGCACTGGCGCCGGAGGTCTTCGACGGCGTCGACGTGGCGCTCTTCGACGTGCCCGACGAGGTCAGCGCCGAGTGGGCCCCGATCGCGGCCGCCCGCGGCGCCGTGGCCGTCGACAACTCGGGCGCGTTCCGCATGGACCCCGAGGTGCCGCTGGTGGTGCCCGAGGTGAACGCCGACAAGGTCACCGAGCGGCCGAAGGGGATCATCGCGAACCCCAACTGCACCACGCTGTCGATGATGGCGGCGATGGGCGCGCTGCACCGCGAGTTCGGGCTGGAGGCGCTGGTCGTGGCGTCGTACCAGGCCGCGTCCGGTGCGGGTCAGGGCGGCATCGACCGGTTGTACGAGGAGCTGGGCGCCGTCGCCGGCAAGGAACTGGGCAGCCGCAGCGGCGACATCGCCGACGCGTTGGCTGCTGCGGGGCTCGACCCGGCCGCCTCGCCGTTCCCGGCGCCGCTGGCGCTCAACGTCGTGCCGTGGGCCGGCTCGCTCAAGGACGACGGCTGGTCGTCGGAGGAGCTGAAGGTCCGCAACGAGTCGCGCAAGATCCTCGGCATCCCCGACCTCAAGGTCTCGGCCACCTGCGTGCGCGTCCCCGTCGTCACCACGCACTCGCTCGCCGTGCACGCCACGTTCGCCCGCGAGGTGTCGGTCGACGCGGCCCGCAAGGTGCTCGCCGAGCAGCCGACGATCGTGCTCCGCGACGACCCGGCTGCCGGGGAATGGCCGACCCCGGCCGACGCCGTCGGCGGCGACCCGACGTGGGTCGGCCGGATCCGGCAGGCGCTCGACTTCCCCAACACGCTCGAGCTGTTCGTCTGCGGCGACAACCTGCGCAAGGGCGCCGCGCTGAACACGTACGAGATCGCGGAGGAAGTCGCCAAGGCGTGAGGTACGTGATCGTCGGAGCCGGCTCGGTCGGCGCCGTCATCGGCGGCCGGCTGGCCGAGGCCGGTTCCGACGTGCTGCTGGTCGCGCGGGGTGCGCACCTCGCGGCGCTCGCGTCGGCCGGGCTGCGGCTGGAGGAGCCCGACCGCGCCCGCACGATCGCGGTGCCGGCTGCTGCGCAGGCGGACTGGCGGCCCGGCGATGTTGCGCTGGTCTGCGTGAAGTCGCAGGACACCGCGGCGGCGCTGCGAGACGTACCACGGGACGTGCCGGTGGTGTGCGCGCAGAACGGTGTCGCCAACGAGCGGTGGGCGCACGCGGCCGGGTTCGCCGACGTCTACGCCATGTGCGTGGTGCTGCCCGCCGAACTCGTCGAACCCGGGGTCGTGGTGAACAGCTTCGGGCCGGCGCCGGGCCTGCTCGACGTCGGCCGCTGGCCGGACGGCGTCGACGAGCGCGCGGAGCGGATCGTGGCCGACCT
Source organism: Pseudonocardia sp. CA-107938 (assembly GCF_050936315.1). NCBI lineage: Bacteria > Bacillati > Actinomycetota > Actinomycetes > Pseudonocardiales > Pseudonocardiaceae > Pseudonocardia > Pseudonocardia sp. CA-107938. Next base: position 1,768,003 of record NZ_JBNJNA010000001.1, read on the forward strand.
CGGTGCCGCCGGGTTCCGCGGCCGGGCCGAGCCGGCGGTCATGCGCTGGAAGTACCGCAAGCTCGTCACGAACCTCGGCAACGCCGCCGACGCAGCCTGCGACCCGGACGATCCCGAGCTCGACGCGCTCGTCCGCACCGCGCGCGCCGAGGGCGAACGGGCCGTCGAGGCTGCCGGCATCCCGATCGCGAGCCGCGCCGAGGACCGCGAGCGGCGCGGCGACCTGCGGATCCTGCCCGTCGCCGGTCGGGACCGCGAAGGCAGCTCCACCCGCCAGAGCCTGCGCCGCGGTTCGACTTCGGTCGAGGTGGACTTCCTCAACGGTGAGATCGTCGCGCTCGGCGCCCGGCACGGCATCGCGACGCCGGTCAACGCGGTGCTGCAGGCGACGCTGGCGGAGATGGCGGCGGCCGGTGAGGCCCCGGGCAGCCGCCGAGCCGCGGACCTCCTCGCCGAAGCTGCCGTCAGAACGCCCTGATGCCTCAGCGGACCAGGAGCGTGCTCACCACGACGCGGTGGTCGCTGCCCGGGAGGTCGCGCACGTCGAACGTCGACGGGGTGATGCCCTCGGTGGCCAGAACGTGGTCGATCTGGGGCCCGAACACCCTGGAGGCGCTGGTCGGCCCCCACGTCGGGACGAGCCCGTCCCCGCGGGCGGCCCCCGCGTCGGTGCAGCCGGCCGATCCGGCGCGGAGGGCGGAGTGGTCGAGGGTGGCGTTGAGGTCGCCCGCGATCACCGCCCGCCCGTGTCCTGCGCACCAGCGGGAGAGCAGCGCGAGGTCGGCGCGCCACGCCGCCATCCGACCCTGGACGGGCGACGCCGCGTGGAACGCGACGACCGTGACGTCCCCGAGCCCGCCGCCGGTGATCTCCACGTACGGTTCGAGCCCGAAGTCGGTGCCCAGCCGGGTGCGGACGGCGCCCAGCCGCTGCGCCACGAGGACGCCGACGCCGTCGCCGGTGGGGAGCACCCGTAGCCGAGCGGGGCCACGAAGGGGGCGATGCGCGGGCCGAACCCTCCGGCGGCCTCCGGCAGTGAGACGACGTCCGGTCGGGTCTCGTCGATCAGGGCGGCGAGCGCCTGCGGATCGGCGTGGGCGCGCAGGACGTTGGCGGCCATGACGGTGAGCGGCCGGCCGTCCGTCGGCACGGGGCCGGCGAGCGTCCGCGGCAGCACTGCGAACCCCGCGGTCATGGCCACCACGAGGGTGCCGACGAGCACGGGCCACAGCGCGCGGCGGAACACCGTGAGCACGCCGAGCAGGACCGCGACGCCCCCGGCCCCGAGGGCCAGCCACGGTCGGAACGCGACGACCTGGGTGAACGGCGGGTAGCTGTCGAGGCCACCGAACAGGTCGGGGAGCACGACGACGGCCAGCGCAGCCGTCCACACCGCGGCGCGGACGAACCGTGCGCGCGGCCGGACGGGCCGGTCGGTCACCTCGGTCACTCCCGCGACGTTACGGGTGCTGGCAGCGCCTCGGGGTGGCCGTGCGAGAACCTCCACGAGACGTTCACACGTCCGGCACGAGTGCCCGGGCGAAGCGCCTCGGCCGTTCGGGTTACGGTGGCAGCCGTCCCGCTCCCCACGGTGAACAGGAAACGATGCACCGCCGCGCCCTGCTGTCCCTGCTGATCGCCCCTGCCGTCCTGCTCGCCGGGGCCTGCTCGACCACCGTCTCCGGGACGGCGCAGCCGAGCGCCGGTGTGCCGGCGTCGGCGCAGGACATCACCTACCAGAACGGGTTCCGCGAGTTCGTCGACACGATGGCGACGATGCGCACGTGGGACCCGTGCGCGATGCACGACGTCGCCGGTGCCGAGTCCGCGACCGGCGGCAAGCGCCAGTACATCGTGCCGACGAGCACGGTCAACAAGTGCCAGCTCGTCCTGACCCACGCCGGTGACGACCACACGTGGTCGATCGACGTCGCGACGACGTTCGAGGGCTACCTCACGCGGACCTACGACGCCGGTGACCTGAACGGCACCAAGGTCTACCGGCAGAAGGCGCCGGAGGACCCGAACACGCCGTCGTTCGGGGTGTCGTGCGCGTACTTCTTCCCGGTGCAGGAGCCGCTGGGGATCAAGGTCGACGTCCAGACGACGGCGAAGGAGACCCGCGACCGGATGTGCAGCGTCGCCGACGCCTACATGACCGCACTGCTGCCGAAGCTGAAGAACCCGCCGCTGGTGTCGGCCGGCCTCACCACGCCGACGATCAGCGAGTACGGCAAGGACCCGTGCCTGGCGCTGAAGCCGGCGCTGCAGGCGCGACCGAAGGACCGCGGCGGCAACCCGAACTACGTCAGCGGCATGAACCCGTACACGTGCGACATGACGTCCGACCCGGGCATCGACAAGATCACGTTCCAGTTCACGACGCTGTTCGACGAGGGCGGGAAGACCGTCACGCTGGGCGGCCACAAGGCGTTCGTGAAGGACCGCATGGGCGAGTGCGACTACCGCATCCCGGTGGACCCGCCGATCAAGTTCAAGGTCGACGACCCGAAGTGGCCCGGCTACGAGCCCGGCATGCAGCTCACGATGGACGGGAAGTGCGACGACGCGCTCGCCACCGCCGTCGTCGCGGCCGCCGACGCGCAGCCGAAGGCGACCGCCCGGCCCGATGCCGCCGCCGTCCCGCTGGGCAAGCTCGTTCCGTAGCCCCGGGCCCGTCACGGGGTGCGCGGCGGCTCCACGACCCGTGCCGGGATCCGCGTCGCCGCCAGCACCATGACGGCGGCGAGGATCACCAGGCCGATCGAGATCCGGGCGACGGCCACCGCCAGCAGCGCCGGGTCCACGGCGGCGCCGGGGGCGTCCGAGACGTGCGTGCCGACGGTCGCGTTGGCGATGGCGCCGAACACCGCGACGCCGAGCGCGCTGCCCATCGACCGCAGGAACAGGTTGTTGGCCGTGACGACCCCGCGCTCGGTCCAGCCGACGCTGGCCTGCGTGGCGACGACCGTCGGCGACACCGTGAGCCCCATGCCCAGCCCGATCACCAGGCAGAACGCGGCGACGGCGAGCACAGGGGTGGACCGGTCGAGGGTGAGCAGCAGCGCGGTGCCGGCGGTGGCGACGACCGTGCCGAGCAGCACGCACGTCCGGTAGCCGTAGCGGAGGTAGATGCGTCCGGCCTGCGACGCGGAGATCGGCCAGCCGAGCAGGAGCGTGGCCAGGGCGAACCCGGCGACGAGCGGACCGTGGCCGAGCACCACCTGCACGTAGGTGGGGATGTACGAGGTGAGGCCGAGCAGGATCGCCCCGGCGCACACGGCGATCACGCCGCTGGCCACCAGCAACCGGCGCCGGAACACCCACAGCGGCAGCACGGGCTCCACCGCGGTGCGCTCCACGAGCACGAACGCGACGAGCAGCACCAGGCCGGTGGCCGCGATCGCGACGCCGGGCACCGACAGCCACGCCCAGCTGTGCCCGCCCTCGAGGATCGCCAGCAGTGCGAGGGTCAGGCCGCTGGTGAGCAGGACGGCCCCGCGGACGTCGATCCGCGGCTCGCCGCGTTCGACGCGCTCGGCGAACCGCCGCACGATCGTCGCGCCGGCCAGCAGGCACAGCGGCACGTTGACGAAGAAGATCCACCGCCACGACGCGTACTCGGAGAGCACCCCGCCCAACGTCGGACCGAGCACCGACGAGACCGCCCACACACTCGCGATGTAGGCCTGCACCTTGGCCCGCTCCGCGGTCGTGTACAGGTCGCCGACGACGGTGACGGTCATCGGCGCGATCGCACCGGCACCCAGGCCCTGCACGACGCGGGCCGCGATCAGCACCGGCATGCTCCACGCCGCCCCGCACAGCACCGAGCCGAGCAGGAAGACCGCGATGCCCGTGAGCAGCACCGGCTTGCGGCCGAACAGGTCGGCGAGCTTCCCGCACACCGGCACGGTGACGGCCTGTGCGAGCAGGTAGATCGAGAACAGCCACGGGAACTGCGTGAACCCGCCGACGTCCGCCACGATCGACGGGACGGCGGTCGCGATGATCGTGGAGTCGATCGCGATGAGCGAGGTCGCGAGCATGATCGCCCCGAGCACGGGGCCTCGCTCCGAACGCAGTCCGACGGTGGTCCCCAGGCTCATTGGCACCATGTTCGTCCGCGCGTCCGCGCGATCAAAGCGGGTTCACCGTCGGGGTGGGCAACGGCACGTTCAGCCGCACGGTCCCTCGACGCGCACCCCGCCCGGCAGCGCCGCCCGTTCCGCCGGGCTGAACGGGGCACCGGCAGAGCGGCACAGCTGGTCCGTCCACTGCTGCGGATCCAGCGTGAAGCGCCACGGCAGGAAGCCTGCGCCGCCGCCCAGCAGCAGCTCGGTCCCGTCCTCACCGATGGTCGGGTCGCGGTACTGCGACCCGTACTGCAGCTCGCCGGCCGGACGGCCGCTGCCGATGTCCCACAGCACGAGCGTGTTGTCGCCGCCCGTCGCCGACCGGAAGGTGATGACCTCGCCGCGGGCGTCGTACCCGACGAGCTGGTCGCGGTCCCCGATCCGCACCGGGGGCGCCGCGACGGCCGGCGGGTCGACGGTCCACGTGTCCAGCGTCCCGTCGGCGGTGCGCGCCACCAGCCGTGATCCGTCGGGACTGAAGTCGATCTTCTGCGGTCGCCGGACGTCCTGGCGGGGCAGTTCGGCGATCCGCCGCCGGGCCGTGACGTCCCACAGGCTGACGACCGTTCCGGGGCCGATCACCGCCACCTGGTCCGGGTGCCCCGGCCGGACGACCATCTCCGCCGTCCCGCGGTACCACGCGCGCTCCTGCGGGGTGTCCGCGAGCGGCAACGGCTCGCCCTGGGGTCGCCCGTCGCTGCCGAGCACGTGCAGCCCGCCGTCCGCCATGAGCACCGTGTGGTCGACCGGGCCGCCGATCGCGGAGTCCCCGCTCTCGCCGGGCGCGCGCGGCACCACCAGCGACCCGGCGGGGGTGAGCTCCGGCAGCGTGAAGCGGTCCAGGCGCCACGCCTCCGGCACGGTGCTGTGCAGGTCCACGAACCGCTCGTCGGCGATGAAGCCACCGAGCCGGACCTCGGGGCCGAGGGTCGGCGTCCGCGCGGCCAGGCTGCCCGTCCGCTGGTCCACCACGTTGAGGCCGGCGTCGGACAGCGTGAAGAGGAGATCGGGACGGGGACCCGGGTAGCTGATCGCCCACGGGCCGAGCGTGGTCGGCGCGCCGTGCAGCCGCAGCAGGCTGGTCGCGCGGATGTTCACCGCCTCGACCGGACCCTCGGGCGTCGACGGCAGCACGGCGATCGTGTCGCCGAGCGTCTTCGCGTCCGGATCCGTGCTCCAGCTGGGCGCCGTGGTCGTGTCGGGCGGGAGCGCGAACTCGGCCATGCGCCCGTCGTCGAGCGACACGACCCGCACCATGACCGTGCCGCCGCTCTGCGTGTCGATGAAGGGCAGCACGAGGTGGCCCGAATCGGCGCTGATCATCGAGCTGAAGCCGGTGGACGTGCAGGACGAGGCGACCGCGATCCGCCGCTGCTCGGCTCCCGTCACGACATCCTGCACGACGGCGGCCGCGCTCCCCAGCGACGTGCCGGAGGCAGGCGGGGCACAGCTCAGCACGGACGTGCCGTTGCGGACCACCGAGGTGGTGCCTTCGTACGTCCGGACCAGCGCTCCGTCGGCGAGCGCGCGGAGCTCCAGCTTCCCGGGCAATGCCGTGTTCTGGCCCACGCGCAGCAGCACCAGACCCGGGTCGGTCGTGAGCTGGAACCCGCGGGCCTGCGGATCGACCGTCCAGCTCGGGGTGGCGAGCACGGCGCCGGTGCGGGTGTCGATGACGGTGATCCGGCGATCGGCGTCCAGCCAGGCGAAGCGGGTGTCGTCGGTCGTGCGGAAGATGTTGCGGGTCGCGGCCCCTGGCCCGGCGAGCGTGCGGAACCGGCTCGGGTCGTCCAGGTCCCATGCCAGGACGCTGCCGTCCGCGGCGACGGCGACGGTGGTGCGGTCCGCTGAGGTCGGCCCGCGGGCGGCCAGGAAGTCGCTCGGGAAGCCGGCGAGGTCGTGCCGCACGGGGTGGTCCGCGCCGGGATCGGTGAAGGCGACGCCGTGCTCGTCCGCGAACAGCATGGTGCGGGCGTCGGGCGAGACCGCGACGTCGCTCAGCGGGCGGGCCGACAGCCCGGTCGTCATGCCGACGACGGACCGCATGTGGGCCGCCTGGCGCATCAACGCCTGCCGCGCGGCGAGGTTGGTCGTATCGAGCCGGTGGGCGGTGAGCGCGAGGCGGGTGGCCAGCGCCGGATCGGTGCTCGCCCGTTCGGCCGCGGTCTGCGCCAGCAGCTGCGCGTTGGCCGCGGCGAGCTGGCGGTCGATCTCGTCCCGGCTGATCACGGTCGCGACGGTCAGCGCGCCCGCGGCCAGCGCCAACACGGCGAGCACCGCCGTGACGACCCGCCAGCGGCGCACCTCGCGGCGCTGGCGGGAGACGCTGCGGGTCACGTACTCCCGAGCCGGGACGGGGACGTCGTCGACCCGCCGCGGCAGCCACTCCTGCGCCGCGGCCAGTGCGGTGCCGCGCAGGAGCGCGCCGTCGTCGCGGTTCGTGGCCTCCCAGCGGTCGCGCTGCTGTTCGAGCTGGTCGCGCCAGGCGAGGAAGGCACGGTCGTCGGCCAACCAGCCGGCCAGCCGCGGCCAGTGCGCGATCAGCGCCTGGTGGGCCAGCTGCAGCCGCTCGACCTCGCCGACGCGCTCCACGACCAGCAGCCGGCCGCGCACGAGCGGCCCGACGAGCGGTTCGAGGTCGGTCGGCAGCTCGGCCAGCCGCACCGGCCGCCGCACGAACCGCCCGTCCCGGTCGGGCGCGGCGAGCGAGGTGAACAGGCGCCGCAGCCGCGGGAGGTCCGCCTCCGCGAACCCGCGCATGATCGACTCGGCGTGGGTCGCGACGACCCCTGCGACGCCGCCGGCCTGCTCGTAGGCGGCGACGGTGAGGGAACCGCCGGCCCGGCGCTCCCACAGCTCGGTGAGCAGCGACTCCACGAGCGGAAGGTGTCCCGGCTCCGCCGCCGCGTCGTCGAGGATGCGGTCGACCAGGCCCGACTCGAACGTCAGCCCGGGTGCGCGCTCGGCGGGCGCGACGATCGCGTCGCGCAGCTGGCCGCGGTCCATCGGCGGCAGCAGCACGGTGCCGGCGCCGAGCAGGGCGGCCACACCGGGAGCGGTGATGCGGTCGAGCGACGCCGACCGCAGCGTCAGCACGACGCGCACCCCGGTGCGCTGCTCCGGCGGCCCGACGAGCTCGCCGAACCCCTCCAGCAGCAGCTGCGCCGTCTCCGGCTCAGCGGTCGCGAGCTCCTCGAACTGGTCGACCACGAGCACGTCGGCGCGGCCCGGGATGGTGGCGAGCACCTGGTCGGCGGTCTGGCCGGGCAGCGGCTGCAGCTGGGTGACCACGGCGCCCTCGGCCCGCAGCCGCGGGATCACCCCGGCCTTGACCAGCGACGACTTGCCCGCGCCCGACGGACCGACGACCGTCACCAGCGGGTGGCGCCGCAGGGTTGCGGCGACCGTCTCGATGTCGCGGTCGCGGCCGAAGAACCAGTCGGCGTGCTCCTCGTCGAACGGCTCCAGGCCGCGGTACGGGCACGGCAGCAGCTCCGGGTCGGTGCCGAGCACCTGGTCGATGGGGATCAGGTACGCCGTCGTCGTCGCCCCGGACGCGTCCGTGGCCACCGTCATCCCGACGACCGCGCCGGTGCCCTCGTCCCACACCGGGGAGCCGCTGAACCCGCCGACGATAGGCTGGTCGCCCACCGCCGCCTGCAGCTGGAACCAGCGGGTGCCCTGCTCGCCACGGATGCGCCCGGTCGTCCACACCCCGTCGGCCAGCCCCTCGGGGAAGCCGAGGACGCGGAAGGGGTGGTCCCACAGGGCGTCGATCCGGCGCAGCGGCGGCATCCGTGCACCGGTCGGGGCGGGCGCGTCGAGCTGCAGGACGGCGATGTCGCCGGTGCCGTCGGCAGCGATCGGCACCCACCGCACCACCCGCGCAGACCGGCTCCCGCCGTCGGGGAGCAGCGGGAAGTCGACGCGCACCGCGCGCTCCGGCGGCACCGCCGAGTACGGGTCGCCGCGGGTCGCGTCGGCCAGGACGTGCGCGCACGTCGCCAGCACGTCCGGGCCGAGCAGGAACCCGGCGCCGACCGGCTCGCCGGCCTCGTCCAGCACCCGCAGGACGACACGGGTGGCGAGTGCGTGATCGACCGCGGTCATCCGCACGGCCGGTCGTCGCAGAGCCTCATCTGGCTGGTCCCCCCGCCCGGAGCATATCCCCGACGCGGGGTGCAGGATCGGCGGCGTGGACGAGGTGACGATCTGGCACAACCCGCGCTGCTCCAAGAGCAGGGGCGCGCTCGAGCTGCTCGCCGAGGCCGGCGTGGCGCCGACCGTGGTGCGCTACCTGGACACGCCGCCGACCCGCGCCGAGCTCGTGGACGTGCTGCGCAAGCTGGGCACCGACGACCCGCGCGCGATCATCCGCACCGGGGAGCAGGCCTACCGCGAGCGCGGCCTCGCCGGCGCGGACCGCGAGACCCTGCTCGACGCGCTCGCGGAGGAGCCGTCGCTCATCGAGCGGCCCATCGTGCAGATCGGGGACCGCGCCGTGGTGGCGCGGCCGCCGGAACTGGTGCGGGAGCTGCTCGGGTGAGCTTGGGCGGCGTTCGCGGCGGCGGCGCCGGCGCTGGCGGCGACCGCGTCGCGGCTGCTCGCCGAGGAGCACGGCTACGCGTTCCTCGCCACGATCACCGCCGACGGCGCGCCGCGCCTGCATCCCGTCGCGCTGCTGCGGACTCCCGCGGAGGTGCACCTGGCCGTCGTGGAGACGTCGCTCAAGCTGCGCGACCTGCGCCGGGACCCGCGGTTCGCCCTGCACAGCTCGGTTGTCCCGCCCCTGGACGAGGAGCTGTCGGTGCGCGGGTCCGTGCAGGAGATCACCGACGTGCGGGTCCGGGAGCGGATCGGGGCCACCCGGCTCGACGGCGCCGAGCTCGCCGACCGCATGGTGCTCTTCGCGCTCGTCCCGAAGCGCGTGGTGTGGACGGTGTGGGCGGACGGCCGGCCACGCCGCACGACGTGGCGCGCCTGAACGACCGCACACGACGCTGGGCCCGTTCACACACGTCCCGACGTGTGTGAACGGGCCCAGCCGTGTGTGACGTGGGGTCAGCTCTTCACGCCGCCGGCCGTCAGCCCGGCCACGATCCGTCGCTGGAAGATCAGCACCATGATCAGCAACGGGACGGTCAGGATCACACCCGCCGCCATGATCGTGCCGGTCGGGATGTCGCGCCCGGTGGTGCCGGTGAAGAACGTGACCGCCACCGTGGCCGTGCGGATCTCGGCCTTGTTGGTCATCGTCAGCGCGATGATGTACTCGTTCCAGGCCGCGACGAACACGATGATCGCCGTGGTGAACACGCCCGGCGCCGCCAGCGGGATGATCACCTTGCGGAACGCCTGGCCCTGCGTGCAGCCGTCGATCATGGCGGCCTCCTCGAGCTCCGCCGGCATCTGCCGGAAGAACGCGGTGAGGTTCCAGACCGCCAGCGGCAGCCCGAACGACAGGGCGGGGATGATCAGCGCCTGGTAGGTGTTGATCCACCCGATGTCGGTGAACAGCTTGAACAGCGGGATCACCATCGCGATGCCGGGGAACATCGAGCACGCGATGATCACCGACAGCGCCAGGTTCTTGCCCCGGAAGTCCAGCCGCGCCAGCGCGTACGCCGCGAACGTGCCGATCAGCAGCGTGATGACCGTGACCACGCCGGCCACGATGATGCTGTTGATCAGCGCGATGGTGAAGTTGTTCTTCGCCTGGAAGGTGTCGGCGAAGTTCTGCAGCGACGGCGGCGACGGCACCGGGGTGATGTCGAAGGTGTCCGTCGGACGCCGCAGCGCCGTGACGATCATCCAGTAGAACGGCAGCAGGCAGTAGATGATGATCAGGGCGATGCCGACGTAGCCGGCGTACATGCCCCACGGCGTCTTCTTCTTCAGCACCGGGATGTCGGGCGGCGCGGTGTCGCGCGTGCCGGCCGGCTGCGCCGTGCGGATCGTCTCGCTGGTCACGGCTGGTCTCCCCTCGCGACGAGGCGGCGTGTCCTGCGGTTCGTCTTCGGGGTCTTGGCCCGGGCATCGCCGATGACGTCCGCGCCCAGCAGCTTGACGAAGAGGTAGGCGACGATCACGACGTAGAGGAACAGCAGGAACGAATAGGCCGCGGCCGGCCCGAACCTGGTGTTCGAGTTCTCCAGGAAGGCGAGGATCGAGACCGTCTCCACGCTGGGCTTCTGCGCGCCGATCAACACGAACGGCAGGTCGAACATGCGCAGGTTGTCGAGGATGCGGAACAGCACGGCCACCAGCAGCGCCGGCTTCACCAGCGGCAGCGTCATGGTCCAGAACTGCTTCCACGCGTTGGCGCCGTCGATCTTGGCGGCCTCGTAGATGTCGGCCGGGATGACCTGCAGACCGGCGAGCACCAGCAGACCGATGAACGGCGCGGTCTTCCAGGTGTCGGCGATGATGACGGCGAGCTTCGCCTGCCACCCGTCGACCGACCAGAGGATCTGCGTGCCGAGCACGTCGTTGGCGATGCCGTTGGCGTCGAAGATCCACCGCCACAGCAGCGCGGACACCACCGTCGGGATCGCCCAGGGCACGAGGATGCTGGCCCTGATGAGTCCCTTGCCCTTGAACGCCTTGTTCATGATCAGCGCCATGGCGACGCCGATCACCACCTCGATCAGCACGCAGACGACGGTGAAGAACGTGGTGTTGTAGAACGCGTTCCAGAACCGGACGCCGGCGTCCCCCGAGAAGATCGCGGCGTAGTTGTCGACGCCGACGAACTGGGTGCCCTCCACGACGAAGCCGTCCGCGTCGACGGTCTGGCCCTGGGTGAAGAGCGACTGGTAGATCGCGGCGAGGATCGGGTACCCGATGACGATGAGCAGGACGGCCATCGTCGGGGTGAGCAGCGAGGCCGCGAGCCGGCCCTGATGGCGGGTGTCGGTGCTCTTGCCCGGCTCGTGCTTCCGCGCCGCCGTGGGTGGCGCGTCGACCACGGTCATGACTGATCCCTCCTCGGCGGGCGAGGCGCCAAGCCGGCCGGTGTCGGCCTGGCGCCCCGCGTCGCCGTCAAGTCGGTCGTCGGGTGCGGATCAGCCCGCGGTGAGCTGCTCGAGCTTGGACTGCAACTGCTGCAGTGCCTGGTCGGTGGTCAGGTTGCCCTGCAGTGCCCCGTACGCGGCGTCCTGGATGGCGAGGGTGGCATCGCCGTAGCGGACGACCTTCGGCCGCGGCTTCGCGGTGAGGATCGACTGCTTCAGGGTGGCCAGGTAGGGGTACTTCGACTGCAGCGTCGCGTCGTCGTAGATCGACGTGTAGACGGGCGCCTGCGAGGCCTGCTCGAAGTTCTTCTGGTTGTTCTCCTTGCTGGTGAAGAACTTGATGAAGTCGAGCGCCGTCTTCTTGTTCTTCGAGAACGCCGAGACGGCCTTGGCGTGCCCGCCGAGGCTGGAGACGCCCGGTCCGCTCATGCCCGGCAGCGGGGCGACCCCGAACTTGCCGTTGACCTGCGACGAACCGTCGGTCGCGACCAGCTTGGAGTACATGTAGGGCCACTGCCGCTCGAAGATGAGCTTGCCCTCCTGGAAGGCGCGCCGCGCCTCCTCCTCCTTGTAGGTCAGGGCCTCCTTGGCGATGTAGCCGTTCTTGAAGCCGTTGACGAGGAAGTCGAGGCCGGCCTTGGCCTGCGGGGTGTTGACGTTGGGCTTGCCCTGGTCGTCGGTGATCACACCGCCGGCCGAGTTGATCGCCTCGGCGGCGTTGACGGTGAGGCCCTCGTACTTCTGGAACTGACCCGCGTAGCAGTTCAGGCTGGCACCGGCCGGGGTCGCCTTGACCTTGGCGCAGGCGTCGATGAGCTCCTGCCACGTCTTGGGCGCCGCAGTGACGCCGGCGGCGTCGAGGAGGTCCTTGCGGTAGTAGAGCAGGCCGCCGTCGGAGGCGCTCGGGACGGCGAAGAGCTTGTTCTTGTACTTGGCCGCGTCGATGACGGGGGGCAGGAACTCGGAGAGCGGGAACTGGTCCTGGGGGAGTTCGACGATGTACCGGTTGGCCGCGAACTCGGCGGTCCACACGTTGTCGACCTCGAGCACGTCGTACGCGTCGGACTTCGCGGTCGCGTTCTGGATCATCTGCTGACGCTGGGCGTCGGCGTCCTCGGGCAGCTCGATCAGGGTGACCTTCTGGTCGGGGTGCTGGCTGTTCCAGCTGTCGAGCACGCCCTGCACGAAGTTCGACGTGTCCTTGCCCTGGACGAGGGTGATGGGGCCGACGCCCTCGAGTGCCGCACCACCGCCCCCGCCGCCTCCGGCGGGAGCGCTGCTCCCACCGCCGCAGGCCGCGAGCAGCAGCGCCGAGGTCGCGACCGTGGCCACCACCCCAAAGGTCCGTCGCCGCATGGGCGGCTCCTTCCGTCTTCCTGCACCTCCGCGCCGACGGCGCGTAAGAACGTTTGCGGCGAGCAGCGTGACACGCCTTACACTCAACCGATAGGGGTCATCCGTAGGTTATGCATTCGTAACCTTTCCCCAGCAAGAAGCGCTTCACAATCGTGACCGCGCCGGACAGCGGGCCCTGAAAGCGTGTTCATCGGACCGATTGGGGGGTCGCCGTGGACGAGTCGCAGGTGCGGCCCGGGCGGGCGCGCCAGGCCAGCATCGTCGACGTCGCGGCGCTCGCGGGCGTCTCCCCGGCCACGGTCTCGCGGTCGCTGCGGGGCCATCCCAATGTGTCCCCGCAGACCCGCCAGCGCGTGCTCGACGCTGCTCGCGAGCTGGCCTACACGATCTCGCCGAACGCGTCCGGACTCGCGTCGGGCCGCACCGGCGCCGTCGGCGTCGTCGTGCCGTTCGTGACGCGGTGGTTCTTCGCGAACGTCGTCGCCGGGCTGCACGACGCGCTGTCCGTCGCCGGGTACGACCTGCTGCTCTACCACCTCGGCGACGTCGCCGCCCGTGACCGGTTCTTCGAGCGGATGCCGCTGGCCCGCCGGGTCGACGCCGTGGTCAGCGTGGCGATGCCGCTGCCGGAGGAGCACACGCTTGCCCTGCGCGCCCTGGACATGCCCATGGTCACCGTCGGCGCGCACGTGCCCGGCGTGCCCGGCGTGGGGATCGACGACGAGCTCGCCTGCCGCACCGCCGTGCACCACCTCGTCCACCAGGGGCACGAGCGCATCACGATGCTCGCCGGCCCGGAGGACGACGGCGGCTTCGGCTTCGTGTCGTCGCACCGGCGGCACGCCGGCTACCTGGCGGCGATGGCCGCGGCCGGCCTGGAACCGTGCGTGCATCGCGTCACCGAGTACGGCATCGACGCCGGGATCGCGGGGGCGGAGGCGATCCTGGCCGGCCAGCGGCTGCCGACGGCGGTCGTCGCGGAGTACGACGAGCTGGCGATCGGCGGGATCCGGGCCATGCGCCGCGCGAGCGTCGCGGTGCCGGGGCAGGTCTCGGTGATCGGCGTGGACGACCACGAGATGGCCGCCGTCGTCGACCTCACGACGGTCGCCCAACCCGTCCGCGAGCAGGGTGCGGCGGCCGGCGCGATGCTCGCCGCCATGCTCGACGGCGGGGCCCGCGTCCAGGACCTCGTGCTGCCCACCCGGCTCGTCGTGCGGGGCAGCACCGGGGTGCCGCGCGACCACGTGCGGTGACGAATCGTCGCGGTGGGTAGCAGGGGTGGCGCTCTCGCACATGCACGTGCAAGAGTGCGACCGCCCTCACACTCGGATCGTCCGGCACGTTCCTGCCGGTGCGTTGGGAAGGACCCCTTCATGGCTGAAGTGACCTACGATCACGCCTACCGCATCTACCCGGGCTCCACGAAGCCCGCGGTCGAGGACCTGAGCCTCGAGATCAAGGACGGCGAGTTCCTCGTTCTGGTCGGCCCGTCCGGCTGCGGGAAGTCCACGTCGCTGCGGATGCTCGCCGGCCTCGAGGACATCGACAAGGGCTCGATCCACATCGGTGGTCGTGACGTCACCAACGTCCCGCCGAAGGACCGCGACATCGCGATGGTCTTCCAGAACTACGCGCTCTACCCGCACATGACCGTCGCCGACAACATGGGCTTCGCGCTCAAGATCGCCGGCGAGTCCAAGGAGAACATCCGCAAGCGGGTGCTCGAGGCGGCGAAGATCCTCGACCTCGAGCAGTACCTGGACCGCAAGCCCAAGGCCCTGTCCGGTGGCCAGCGCCAGCGCGTCGCCATGGGTCGCGCGATCGTCCGCCAGCCGCAGGTCTTCTGCATGGACGAGCCGCTGTCCAACCTCGACGCGAAGCTGCGCGTCTCCACCCGCACCCAGATCGCGTCGCTGCAGCGCCGCCTCGGCATCACCACCGTCTACGTCACCCACGACCAGGTCGAGGCCATGACGATGGGCGACCGCGTGGCCGTGCTGAAGGACGGCGTCCTGCAGCAGGTCGACACGCCTCGCCACATGTACGACAAGCCCGCCAACGTGTTCGTCGCCGGCTTCATCGGCTCGCCCGCCATGAACCTGCTGCCCGTCACCATCGACGGTGACGTGCTGCACTTCGGCGGTGCCGAGATCCAGGTGCCGCGGCAGGCGGCCGACGCCGTCGGCAGCACCCGCGACGTCACCGTCGGCGTGCGGCCCGAGGACATGAACCTCGTCAACGAGGGCGAGGGCATGCCGGTCGAGGTCGACGTCGTCGAGGAGCTCGGCGCCGACGCCTACGTCTACGGCGGCACGGAGATCGGCGGCGAGCGCCGCCCGATCATCGCGCGCGTCGACGGCCGCACCCCGCCCGCCAAGGGCTCGGTGCTGCACCTCGCCCCGCGCGCAGGCGGGCTGCACATGTTCGCCGGCGACACCGGTGAGCGCATCGAGCTGAACTGACCTCACACACCCCGCGGCCCCCGCACACAGGTCAGAACCTGTGTGCGGGGGCCGCGCGGTGTGTGACGTCGGATCAGCCGACGGGGACCGGGGCGAGCTGCGCGTGCAGGTGGACCTCCTCGCCCACCATCTCCGCCGACGGCCGCCGCATCCCCGCCCGCCGCAGCAGGCGCGTGACGCCGACGCCGTCCGGGCGCGTGATCCCGCTGAGCTCCGTGGCGCCGGCCGCCCCGGCCAGCTCGGCCGCCCGGCGGAGCAGCGCCGTGCCGAGCCCGCGGCCCTGCCACGCGTCCTCGACGAGCAGGCCGAACCGGCTCACCCCGGCGTCGGGGGCGGAGAGGGTGGCGATGCCGACGGCGCTGCCGCCGTCGACCGTGACGGCGAGGACGGCCTGACCGGTGGCGCCGCCGAGCAGCTCGGCCAGGTCGTCGGCGCCGAGCTTCGGGGCCGGGCTGAGGAAGCGGGCGCGGCGCACGGTCGGCGAGCACCGCGCGTGCAGCGCGGCGACGAGCGGGCCGTCGGCCGGCTCGGCCGACCGGAGCTGCACCTGGGAGCCGTCCGGGAGCGCGATGACGAGCTCGGCGTCCGAGAGCCGGGCAGGTGCACGCAACGAGAGCTGGGCGGACAGCTCCAGCAGCGCGGCCGCTCGCGACAGCTCGGTCGCGGTGAACGGCCAGGCCCGCGCGAGCCGCAGGTGCTGGGTGCCGACCCGCAGGGTGTGGACGTGCCCCGGCTGCTCGACCGTGGGATCGACGAGCTGGGCGCGCAGCATCGTGGCCACGGCGCGCGGCGCGCTCCCCGGATCGGCGGCCACCATCCGCGCCAGCGCGAGCGCGGTGGTCGCCGGGTCGGCCAGCTCCGCGGCGTCGGCCCGGACGAGCAGCGTGCACGGGATCCCGGCATGCTCCACCGCAGCGACGACGCGCGCCGGATCCACGCTCTCGGGCACCTTCACGAGCAGCTCGTCGGTGACCGCGCCGTCGTCGGCGGGCTCGCCGACGACGTGCAGGGACTGGATGTTGCAGCCGGCGCCGCCGACCGCGGTGGCCAGCTCACCCAGTCGCCCAGGCCGATCTTCGAGTTCGACGTGCAGTCGCCACAGTGCCACGTCGTCCATGTTGACCACCTCGTGTTGCCGGGGAGTGACTATCCCATGACGGCGCGTCGGGCAAAGGAGATCTCGGTGGCGACGTGGCGCAGGGTCTCCTCGATGACGAGGGAACCGTGTCCGGCGTCGAACCGGCTGACCTCGTAGACCTTGCCGCGCTCGGCGAGGGCGTCGAGGTAGTTGTCGATCTGCCGGATCGGGCAGCGCGGGTCGTTCTCGCCGGCGAGCACCAGCACGGGTGCGCGGACGGCGTCGACGTGCGTGAGCGGCGACGCCGTGCGGTAGCGCTCCGGCACCTCCTCCGGCGAGCCGCCGAACAGCGCCCGGTCGAACGCGCGCAGCTGCTCCATCTCGTCCTCGTACGCGGCGAGGTAGTCGGCCACCGGCACGCCGGCGATGCTCGCGGCCCAGCGCTCCGGCTGCGTGCCGGCGGCGAGGAGAGCCAGGTAGCCGCCCCACGACCAGCCCTCCACCACGCACCGCGCGGGATCGGCCACGCCGTCGGCGACCAGCCGATCGACGACCACGGCCACGTCGGCCAGCTCGGTGGTCCCCGGCCGGCCCTCGATGGCGTCGCGCCACACCGAGCCGTAGCCCGTCGAACCCCGGTAGTTGATCTCGACGTGGACGAACCCGGCGTCCACCCAAGCAGCACGGACGGCGGTGAACCGGTCCTCGTCGGCCGCGTGCGGCCCGCCGTGCAGGCTGACCACCGTCGGTGCCGGCCCGAACGTGCTCTCCGGCCGGGCGATGAGCGCGTGGATCGCACCACCCTCCCCGTCCACCCACAGGTCCGAGACCGGCACGGACGACGGCGCGCGCTCGCCGGGCGGGTCGAGCAGCACCCGGTCGGTGCCGTCGGGGTGCAGCGCGCGGATCGTCGCGGGCTCGGCAGCGGACGAGCACACGTACTCGACGGTGCCGTCCGGCCGGGTGTCCGCGCTGCTCACCGTGCCCGGCGCGGTCGGCAGCTCGGAGAGCTCCGCCGTGTCGAGCACGTACCGGTGAAGCCGGGTGCGGGCGGCGTGGGTGTGCCACACCAGCAGCGCGGACGCGTCCGGTGTGAAGTCGGCGGACAGCTCGCCCGGCAGGTCGATCGCCAGCTCGGTCGCCGTCCCGCTGTCGAGGTCCCAGATCAGCAGCTCCTCGCGGCCGCGGCGCTCGTGCACGACGAGCACCCGCTGGTCGCCCGCCACCGGTGAGAACGCGGTCGCGTCCAGCCCCTTGCCGGGACCGTCGGACAGTTCCGCGACCGTCGCGCCGTCGTCGACGCGGATGGCGCGCAGCGCGGGGTGGCGCGAGTCGCCGTGCTCGGAGTGGCTGATCACCAGCAGCGTCTCGTCCTCGGAGAGCGCGCCGACGCCGGCGTCCTCCTTGTTCTCGTAGACGACCTCGGCGGCGCCGTCGCCACGACGCACCCAGATGCGGGTGCCGTCATCGGTCGACGTGCCGGCGACCGCGACCTGCCGGCCGATCCCCAGGCCGGCCCCGTACCCGTCCTCGACGCCGGGCAGCGCCGCCGGCGCCGACTCGCCCGCGGGCAGCCCGCCGAACGGCTCGCTGACCCAGTGCCCGAACTCGTCGCCGTCGGTGTCGGCGAACCACCAGACGTGCTCGCCGTCCGGGGTGAGGGCCGCGGCGTACGTGCCGGCGCGCCGGTCCGTGACCTGCCGGTGCGTGTCGGTGGCGCGGTCCCACACGTACACCTCGATGGTGCCGCTGACGTTCGACGTGTAGACGCAGCGGTCCGGCGCGTCCCGGGCCCATCGCGGCCGCGACACCCGCGGCGCGGTGAACCGGGCCCGCCACCGCGCCTCCCGCTCGTCGTCGGGGAAGAGCCGGTCCGGAACAGGGGCGACGGGATGGGCGACCATGCCCGTGATCGTGCCAGGATCGGTGCTGTGCACGAGCCCGTCCGCCCCGAGGACCTCCGCGTGTCCGATGCCGAGCGCAACCACGTGCAGGACCACCTGCGCCGCGCCCACGAGGCCGGGCAGCTCGACATCGCCGAGTTCGACGAGCGCGTCCAGAGCGCGTGGGCGGCCCGCACCCGCGGCGACCTCGACCGCGTCACCGCGGACCTGCCGGCGCTGCCCCCGCCCGCTCCGCCGCAGAAGAAGGGTGCGGTGTTCGCGCCCACCGGCGGCGGCACGGCGATGCGGGTGCTCACGATCATCTGGACATGCCTGTTCGTGGTGAACGTGACCGCGTGGGGCGTGCTGGCGCTCACCGGGATCGTCGTCCACCCGTGGCCGCTGTGGCTGCTCGTACCCGGCGCGGCCCTCGCCGTGCTCTACTCGTTCGGGATCGGACGTCCCGAGAGGGGCTGAAGGAACTCCAGCCGACCGCCGAACGGGGTCATCCCTCGGCGACCGGCGCACAGGATGCAGGCGATCGGGCGCGGCCCTACTGTCGCAGGCATGCTTCCCCGCGACCGGCTGCACGCGACCGTCACGGGGGACGCCCCGATCGCCGCGGCGATCAACACGTTCGGCATCGAACTGCTCCAGGTCGAGCACGGACGGGTCACCGCAGGGCTGGCCGCGGTGCCCGCCGTCGGGGTCCACGGGCCGGGCGCCGTGCTCGTCCTCGCCGACTACGCGTTGACGACGTCGGTGTTCTCGACGATGACCGTCGACCGCCAGCTCAGCACCCTCACCCTGCAGTTCTCCGAGTTCGGGCCGCCGGCCGGGCCGGGCACCGAGGTGATCGCCGCCGCACAGGCGATGCCGGTCGGCACCGACGCGGCCGTCGGCACGATCGAGCTCGTCCGCTCCGACGGCGTTCCGCTCGCCAGGGCCACCGGCCGTTGCGCGCTGTTCTCCCCGACCCCGGGGTGGGGAGAACAGCGCAACGCGCGCGGCGACACCGTCACGGGGTTCGCGGACCTCCACGCCACCTCAGCGGCCGACGGTCTGGCCACGGCCGTCGTGGCCGCGCCGACGTTCGCCAACTCCGCGGGCGTGCTGCACGGCGGGGTCGCCGCGGCCGTGATCGCGGACGCGCTCGCCAGCGGGCTCGACGCCGTCGCGCCCCGGCTCGCCGGCGCGCCCACGGACTACGACGTGACGTTCCTGCGCGGCCTGCCCGCCGACGGGGCACGCGTCACCACCCGGACAGCGCCGGTCCGCGTCGGGGCCCGGTTCGCAGTGGTGCGCACCGAGCTGCACGACGCGGCCGGGCGGCTCGCCGTCATCGGAACGGCGTCGCGCTGGCGCGGGTGACACTCGCGGGTGACACTGAGGTCAGGAACTGACCGGAATGCCCGGAACGCTGGGGTCATGGACAACGACATCCTGCTCCCGCCGGACCAGGTCCCCGGCGCATCGCTCAACCCGTTCGTCATCGTCGACGACGCGGCCGGCCTGATCACGTTCGTCGCGGAGGTGTTCGCCGCCACGGAGACGGCCGCGGCGCGGACGCCGATGCCCGACGGCAAGCTGATCCACTCGGAGATCCGGCTCGGCACCGTCGACCTGATGGTCGCCGACCGGCTCGACGGCTGGCCGCGCAGGCCCGGGCTCCTCCAGGTGTGGGTGCGAGACGTCGCGACGGTGCTGGAGCGGGCCACCGCGCGCGGCGCCACCACCATCACCGAACCGACACCCTTCTACGGCGAGACGACGCTCGGCCGCCTGCTCGACCCCTGGGGGAACCTCTGGTGGCTCTACGCGCCCGCGCCGGGACAGCCCGACCCGCTCCCCTCGTGGGAGGGCGGGTCGGACGTCATCTTCGCGACGGTCGAGGCGGCGCTGCGCACGCTCGTGTGAACCGGCGCGCTACGGCGCGCCGACCTCGGCGAGCCGATCCACCTGCTCGGGATCGGGCGCCCAGCAGTAGAACATCACCTCGTCGACGCCCAGGTCGCGGTACGTCGCGATCGTCGCGCGTGCCGCGTCCGGGGTGGTGACGACGCTGTCGAGCATGTGGTCCAGGTACGGGTTGTCGCCGTAGTAGCGGCGCAGCTCGGCGCGGGCGACATCGGCCGTGCCGCCGAGCGCGGCGTTGACCTGCACGACCAGCCGCGGTGAGCCGGTGCGGCCGTGGCGCTCCCACGCCACGCGCGCGCCGTCGAAGAGGCGGGCCATCGCGGGCGGGGGCAGTGCGGCGCCGAGGAAGCCGTCGCCGAACCGGCCGACGCGGTCGAGCACCGCGTCGGCGAAGCCACCGAACAGCACCGGTGGCCGCGCAACCGGGCCGATCCCGGTGGAGCCGGACCAGGTCTGGTGCAGCCGTTGCAGCTGCTCGTCGAGGCGGCGGCCGCGGCGGCGGACGTCGAGCCCGACGGCGTCGTAGTCGTCCTCGCGGCCGCCGATGCCGAGACCGAGGGTGAACCGGCCGCCGGACAGGACGTGCAGCGTGGCGGCCTGCTTGGCCAGCACGGCGGTGCGGTGCAGCGGGGCGATCAGCACCTCGGTCTGCAGGCGCACGCGTTCGGTGGCGCCGGCCAGCATCGACAGAGCGACGAGCGGTTCCGGGTTGTCGTAGACGAGCCGGTCGAGCAGGGCGATCGTGGAGATGGGGCCGCGGTCGGCGCGGCGGGCCCACTCGACGAGCAGGGAAGGGTCGGCCACAGGCAGGCCGATACCGATCGACGGGGAAGTCGACACAGGAGTACTCCGTTTCAGGGCAGCAGTCATCGCGACGTGCCGCCCCTCCTGGCACGAGGATCGTGCCGGCGCTCCCGCCCTGCGGCGTACATCTGGGAAGCGCGATCGGAGTGGCTCGACCGTATCAGGGCACCGCGACGGCCCGCATCACCTTTCGCCGCTCTGCCGGCTCCAGCAGGTCGACGTAGAGCCGCCCGGCCAGGTGGTCCGTCTCGTGCTGCAGGCACCGCGCGAACTCGCCGGTGCCCTCCACGGTGATGGGCTTCCCGGTGCGGTCGCACCCGACGACGACGGCGTACGCAGCCCGTTCGACGTCGGCGTGCGCGCCGGGCAGCGACAGGCACGCCTCGCCGCCGCGGTAGGTGCCCTCGGTGTGCGTGATCTCCGGATTGACGACGTATCCGAGATGACCGTCGACGTCGTAGGAGAAGACGGCCAGGCCGACCCCGATCTGCGGTGCAGCGAGTCCCGCCCGGCCCGGGAGTCGCACCGAATCCATGAGGTCGTCGACCAGCCGGGCGAGGCGCCCGTCGAATTCGGTGACCGGATCGGTCGGAGTGCGCAGTACGGGATCGCCGAGATAGCGGAGCGGTCGGACGGTCACCGCCGCAATGGTAGATACGTGATCACGACGCGACCACCGTGGCCGCGAGCGCCATTCGATGATCCTTCGTCCACGGTGGCCCCCAGATCGCGCGCGGGCCGTGCAGCACCTCGTCGGCCCGTCGGCCCAACAAAGCAGCCGCCTGCCGTTCCACGTGCTTCGCGTCGTAGGTGTGCACGGCCCAACCGCGTGCCCGCGCACAATCGTCGAGCACCTGCAGGTACATCACGGAATCGGCGCGCGCGTCGAACGGTGGGCGACGCAGCACGGCGATGTCGTCCGGAAAATCGAACGGCCACACCCGCAGCGAGATCGACCGGATCGGTTCGCCGACCGCATCCGCGATGTCGTCCAGTGCTGCGCTTGTTGCGCGGACAGCCGATGCGCGGACCCGCGCGACGAGCTGCGCCATTCCGGCGTCGTCGAGGAGTTGCCCGTCGTGCTCGACCGGCGCGACGGGAACGCCAACCTCGATCAGCTCGATCCGGCGCCGATCCGCGACGCGGTGACCGTCGGCCGCCGTCACGGCCACGGCCCATCCGAGGTGATGGGCGATCCCGACGCGCACGGACGGATTGTGCCCCGGCTGAGTGCTTCCACTCAGTCTGATCCGTGTGGTGCCTCGGATGACACCGGCCGCGGCGGCTGGTTATCGTTCGCTGGTCCTTCCCGGACGGATCGATGCTGACGTAGCGCACCGGACCCCGACGGAAGGCGGAGCGGGTCGCAGCCTCAGGCGCGACGTGCGGATGTTCCGGGGTGCTCTGTTCCCCCGTGCCGGTTATCGGCTGCTCCTTCTCCCTTTCTCCGTTCCCCGTGAACGCTCTCCGAGGAGATCCGACGCCATGCGCGCCATCCCTGCACACGACGGCGAGGCCAGCGGCCTCGACGCGTGCGCCGAGGTGTGCGCGGTGCAGCTGCGGCCCGGCATCGCGGACGTGGCGATGGCGCTCCTGCGGTGGACGCTCACGGTCGCCGGAGTGGTCGTCGCGCTGTGGGCCGGCTCGGTCCTCATGGCGTCGCCCGCCTCGGCCGCCGCGGTCGTTCCGACGGCCGCTACGACGCATGCGGCCAAGGGCGGCAAGGAGAACTCCTCCGGCGGCGGTGAGAAGAAGTCGTCGGGCGAGAAGAAGTCGTCCGATGCGGGTGCGAAGAAGTCGGGTGGTGAGAAGAAGCCTTCTTCCGAGAAGAAGTCTTCTGAGAAGAAGTCGTCCAACAAGGAGTCCGGCGGCGACAAGCAGTCGGGTGCGAAGAAGCCGGCGGGCAACAAGTCCGCCGACAAGAAGCCCGCCGCGGCGAAGCCGGCGCAGAAGAAGCCTGTAGACAAGCCTGCTGCCAAGAAGCCGGCGGCCCACAAGCCGGTGGCGCAGAAGCCGGTCGCGCAGAAGCCGGTCGCGCAGAAGCCGGTCGCGCAGAAGCCGGCGGCGCAGAAGCCGGTCAAGGCTGAGAAGCCGCAGCCGGGTGGGACCGACGAAATGAAGCAGGCCGCCGGTTCGTCCGGCAAGAAGACACCCGCTGCGAAGCCGGCGAATCCGGTGAAGCCGCGCACGCTGCCCGCGATCAACCGGCCGTCGAGCCACGCGGTGCAGGACGCGACGAAGATCGTCGCGAACATCCGCGGCACGGTAGGCAAGAAGCGTGCGGATCTGCTGGAGCAGGCGGCCGGATGGGTCGAGCGGATCCGTGACGAGATCGCTCGCGATCCGAAGCTCGCGGAGAAGGTCGGGGCAGTTCTCGACCGGGCGGGCGTCGAGCACGGGCTCCTCGGGCAGCCGGCGAAGCCGCGCACGCTGCCCGCGATCAACCGGCCGTCGAGCCACGCGGTGCAGGACGCGAGGAAGATCGTCGCGAACATCCGCGGCACGGTCGGGAAGAAGCGTGCGGATCTGCTGGAGCAGGCGACCCGGTGGGCGGCGACGATCGAGTCCGAGCTCGCCCGTGACCCGAAGCTGGCCGCGCAGGTGACCGCCGTCCTCGACAAGGCGGGCGTGCAGCACCCGCTGCAGCGGACCGTGAGCGACGCCGTCGAGGATGCGACGCGGATCGCGGCCGGGCTCCGCGGGACGACCGGGAAGCA
Source organism: Pseudonocardia sp. CA-107938 (assembly GCF_050936315.1). Lineage (NCBI taxonomy): Bacteria > Bacillati > Actinomycetota > Actinomycetes > Pseudonocardiales > Pseudonocardiaceae > Pseudonocardia > Pseudonocardia sp. CA-107938. The sequence goes on from NZ_JBNJNA010000001.1 coordinate 1,791,372, forward strand.
GCGCGCGGCCCTCGTGAAGCAGGCGACGCGGTGGGCGGCGCAGGTCCAGGCCGACCTGGCCCGCGACCCGAAGCTGGCTGCGCAGGTGGCCGCGGTGCTCGACAGGGCGGGCGTCCGGCTCGGCGGCGAGGGCAAGCCGCGCACGCTGCCGGCGATCGTCGGTGCGGGCGAGCACGCGGTCGAGGACGCGACGCGGATCGTGGCCGGGTTGCGCGGGACGACCGGTGAGCGGCGTGCGGAGCTGCTGAAGCAGGCGGCGCAGTGGGCCGCGACGGTCGACGTCGACGACCCGAGGCTCGCCGCGCAGGTGGCTGCGGTGCTGGACAAGGCCGGCGTCAAGCACCAGCTGGCCGTGGCCGAGAAGCCGCACAGCATGCTCGGCTACCGCTGCGGCGACGGCAGCTACGGCGGCCGCGAGTGCAGCGGTGCCGGTGAGCGCGGGTCCGCGGAGGACAAGGACCCTGTCGAGAAGATCCTCGAGGACCGCATCGCGGTGCAGCGCGGCAAGGACGCCCTCGTCGCCGAGAAGCGGAACGTCGCGGCCGGCAAGGGCGATGCCAAGACCTACGCGAAGCACGTGCAGGCGCAGCAGGCGCTCGAGAGGCGCGTCGCCGCCGAGAGCACGCAGCTGTCAGCCCACCAGAACAAGCTGATCAATGAGGTGGTGGCGGGTCACCGCGCCATCACCGTGTCCGAGACGACCCTCGCGGCCGAGCGGAAGCTCGTCGCCGCCGGGAAGATGAGCGCCGCGACGTACAAGGCGCACGTCGCCGCGGCCGCCGCGCGGAAGGCGACGGTCTACGCCGCCACCGACGAGCTGCGGCAGATGATCAGCCGCACGCCGATCGAGGCGCGCGCCGGACCGCTCGACGAGAACGGATCCGCCGCAGGCTGCGACCGCAGCGGCGCGATCGTCGAATGCTCCACCGCCAGCAAGTCGGGCACCAGCTCCGCCACCGACCGTTGCCTCGCCCTCGCCGGCATCTCCACGGGCTGCTCGTCCAGGTCCGGCTCCGGCACCACGAACGCCACCGCCTCGTGCACCTTCACGGGGACGAACCAGAACTGCCGCAGCACCGCCACGTACGGCGCGAACACCGCGTCCGGCTCCTGCACCGGAGCCGTCGACTGCGCCCAGCGCACCGCGGCCACCGCCACCGAGGCGTCGACGACCTGCCGCACCGAGGGCGGCGCGTGCCAGGGCACCACGTCCGGCCCACGGATGTCGGCCAAGGTCGCCTCCAACGTCACCACCGCGTCGTGCACCGGCGCCTGCGAGCTCGACGGTCGCGCGGACGCGCGCCACGCCGACACCACCTGCAAGGCCGAGAACGGCACCTGCAACGTCCGCGGCGTCGGTCGCGGCGTCAGCGGCGGCACCGCCACCTGCCGGATCGCCGGCGGCACCTGCGAGGCCACCGGCGCCGCCCGCTATGAGAACGGCGTCCTCGCGAGCACCGCCGAGGCCACCGTCGACTGCCGCGTCGCGACCTGCCGCGGCACGACGTACACCGCTTCCCGCGGCGCCGTCCGCGGCATCGCAGCAGCCGGCAGGCCCGTGCCCGTCCGCGCGACGACCACGACGGCGGCCTGCACGATCACCTCCGGCGACTGCACCTCGAAGGCCGGCTCGGACGTCACCACCGTCGCCGGCGCGGTCGCCGGCACCCGCGACGGCGTCGCGAACAGCACCGGCGGCTCGACCGCCGACTGCGACACGACCACCTGCGCCGCCGGCATGAACGGCGCCACCTCGGGCGCGGCCACCGGCGACGTGGCCCGCGCCAGCGGCGGCACCGTCAGCTGCACGGTCCACGGCGACGGCGGCACGTGCGCGACCGACGCGAACACGAAGGTCACCTCGGACAGCGTCTCCACGGTCGACGCGCACCTGCGCTGCACCGGCGGGGAGGGCACCTGCGGCGGCGCGGCGGCGAGCGAGGTCGTGGCCGTCGACGAGGCGGTCTCGACGGTCGCCCGGGGTGCCCGCGGCACCGTCTCCTGCACGGTCACCGGCGGCGCGTGCGACGCGACCACCGGCGGCACCTCGACCACGCGCCGCGGCGGCTCCGCGCAGGCCACGGCCGAGTCGAAGCTGGACTGCCCGGACGGCTGCACCGGCACCGCCACGGCTGGCACCACGGCCTACGTCGGCACGATCGTGTCGAAGAGCAGCACCAGCACGGTCACCTGCAAGCTCACCGACGGCTCCTGCGGCGGCACGGCCCGCTCGGCCGCCACAACGCGCGGCAACGCGGCCGTGCTCCTCGACTCCGCCGCCACCACGACCCCGCTGAAGGTGCGCGGCCCGGTCCCGTCGAGCCTCGCGGACGCCACCCTGACGATCGAGTGCGCCGGCGGCTGCACCGGCGGCGGCACGACGAGCGCGACGGGTTCCGACGGCCGGACGACGCGCACCACCTCCGGGGCCGCCGGTTGCACGAACGACGCCGGTGCCTGCCAGGGCAGCTCCCGCTCGGTCGCGAGCGGCTCGTCCGACGTGGCCGCGCTGCTGCCGAAGCTGCCCACCGGCCAGGACCCCGCCCGCCAGGCCCCGTCGCCGGCGAGCATCACGGGTGGCGCTGTTTCCGGCCCGTCCGGGTTCTCGGACTCGTTCGCCGTCACCGACTGCCCCGACGGCTGCACGGGTGGCGCGTACTCGCGCACCACCGGCGCCGACGCCCCTGGGCTCGCCGCCGGCAAGCAGGGCAAGGTCGGAGCGCGTGGCCCCCCGTCGGCCGGCACGAGCTCCAGCAGCGGTACCTGCACGGCCACCGATCCCTGCCGGGTCCAGACGCAGTCCAGCTCTGGCGTCGGCGCCGGTGTGAAGTACCTCGTCGAGCGCAACGCGGCCCACGCCGCGGAGGGTTCCGAGAAGAAGAAGCCCGCGAAGACGGCCCCGCCACCGCTCCCGGTGACGATGAGCCAGTCCGGCAGCTACGCCGAGTGCGGCGGCCCGGACTGCACGGCGACCACCGTCAGCGACGCCATCACGAGCGGCGCCCGTGACGCCGCGCGCAGCGTCTCCCACTCAACCGGCCGGTGCCGGTCGGAGAACGGGTGCGGCACCGGCTCCGACGCCGTCGCCGCCACCACCGCCGACACCGGACTGGCCACCCCGCCCGTCAAGGGCCGGAAGGCGACCTGGATCCCCGGTGTCGCCGGCACCACGCAGGCGGGCTCGTCGCTCGACTGCCCGCAGGGCTGCGACGGCGCCGTCACCGGCAACTCGACGTCCGCCGCCAGCCCCGACGGCGGCGCGTCCGCTGCCATGCAGGCGGTGCGCAACGGCGTGAAGCGGCCGGCGAAGGCGACGAAGGCCGACCCGGTCGGCACGAGCCGCGCCGACGCCTCCACCGCCTGCACGCAGTCGTTCGGCCCCTGCCAGGCCGGCGTCGTGACGGGTGCCTCGGCGGCCGCCACCTCGAACAAGGGTGACCGGTTCGGGACGACCGGCGCGTTCTCCTCGACGGGATGCGCGGGCGCCGACAAGGCCACCTGCCCCACCCGCGCGACCACCACGTCGACGGGCACCAACAACCCGACCACGCTCGGGCGTCCCGGCGTCGTCGGCCCGACGGGCACGGCGAAGATGACCGCCGGCGCCACCTGCACGGCGAGCACCTGCTCGACGAACTCGGGCTCCTTCGCCGCCGACGCCATGGGCGAGGCAACCGCCGGCTGCACGGGCGCCGGCTGCCGCGCCGGCGCCACGGGCCGCGCCACCGCCGTCCCGACGCGGGGTGTGCTGGCGCAGATGGCGAAGGAGGCGGCCGCGGCGGAGAAGCGCGCCGCCGCGAAGGCCTACGCGAAGATGACGCCGAAGCAGCGGGCGGCTGCCCGGAAGCAGGCGGCGGCCGAGCGGGCGGCGGAGCGCAAGGCGCCGAAGCCGCCGGTCCCGACGAAGGCGATCCGCGGCGCGCACATCGCCGGCGCCGGCGCGTCCTGCACCGGCACCGCGACGAAGGCCTGCTCGGTGAACGGGCGGGTCGGCGCCAGCCAGCAGGGCGCGCTGGCCGCGGCCGGCTGCACGGGCCTGGCGTGCCGGTTCGCGTACTCGGTCCGCAGCACCGCGTTCGACCGGTTCCGCGGCAACACCGCCGGTGCGCAGGCGAGGTGCGGTGATCACGGGGGCGTCGGGTCCGGGTGGTGCGGGACGACCGCCGTCGCGGAGACGAACTACTCGCAGGCCCTGGCGGGCGCGGCCTGCGCGGGCAGCAGGACCGCGAACTGCACCTTCGGATACCGGGCCCACAGCGCGGCCGGGCAGAAGGCGAAGAAGGCGCGTGCCACCGCGCTGGCCGATGGGGACCGGTTCGGCCGGTTCGGCGGCGGCAACGTCGTCACCTCGGCGTTCGCCGCGGCGGCCGGGAACCAGGCCATGGCCTCGGCCGGGTGCTACGGGTCCAAGGGCACCAACTGCCGCTACGCCTACCGCGCCCACGCCCGGGACAAGGCCCGCAAGGGCGGCAACAAGGCTGCTGCCGAGGCGCTCGGTTGGCAGAGCGGTCGTTTCGGCGGCGGCGGGGTGGGCGTAGCCGCACAGGCTCAGGCCGGTCGCGGCTTCGCGGCAGCGACGACGGCCTGCGAAGGCACCGGAAACTGCCGGCGCACGTTCTCCGCGAAGGCGTCCGCTGCCGCCACCTACGGCGCCAACAGGGCCCGGGCGAAGGCGTCCGGCAAGGGCACGGGCGGCAAGGGGCAGGGCGGCGTCGTCGTCACCGCGCAGGCCTCGGCGGGACCCGGCTATGCGCAGGCTTCCGCATCGTGCGGGGGAGCACGCAACTGCCGCCACAGCTACTCGGCCCGCGCCTCGGCGTCCGCCGCGAACGGGGCCAACTGGGCTCGGGCATGGGCCCGCGGTTCGGGCGGTGGCGGTATCGGTGGCGGCGGCGTCAGCGTCTCCGCGCAGGCAGCGGCCGGGCCCGGCTGGGCGAACGCGTCGGCGTCGTGCTCCGGCGCCCGAAATTGCTCGTCCGGGTACCGCGCCCACGCCGAGGCGAACGACCAGCTCGAGACGAAGCCCACGTGGACCGAACCCGGCCGCCGCTGGACCGCGCACGGCGAGGGGACCTGTTCGGGGGGCGGCAACGGCGGATGCGGGGTGTCCGCGTGGGCCAAGGCCGGTGTCGGTGGCGGCGCCGTCTGCTCGGGCAACTGCACGAACTTCACCCAGAGCGGGTCGACAGCGTCGACGGTGACCGCGCCCTCACTGAAGGCGCAGGCCGAGAACCGGCGCCGGGCAGCGGGTCTGGACAGGAACGGCCGGCCGGTGTCGGTCAAGGACATGGGGCCTGCGGACAGCGGCGCGCAGGCCGGCTGGATCGACGCCGACGGCAACTTCGTCCCGGCCGGCAAGGTGGCACCGGCCGGTAGCCGGGCAGGCCTTCAGGTCAAGGAGGCCGGCAAGCCGGCCGGGCCGATCGTGCAGTGCACCCGGAAGTGCTCGATCGGATCCGAGAAGGGCCCGCGAGCGAGCTTCGACCCGACGACGCCGCTCGCCAAGGACCGGTTCACGGTGTCGAACCCGGTGGACACCGGCGACAACCGCCGCGACCAGGTGACGAGCGAGTCCCACGCCGGTATCGGTCGTGACGTCGACGGCAACGGCGAGGTCACGGTCAAGGGCCGGGGCAGCGTCGTCAACGGCCGCACCGGCGCGCGGGCAGACCTGAACGACATCGCGCCCACCGTGACCAACACCATGCACCTGACCGACCGGCACGGTTCGCCGTTCTACGGCGTGATCCGCACCGGCAAGCCCAACGGGGCGTACACGTTCAACGGGCGGAAGGTCGCCGTTCCGAAGCTGCGGGTCGGTGCGCCAGGCCAGGACGTCGTCTCGGTCACGGGTGCGGGCGGCACGATCCTCGACCGCGACGGGATGGGCCACGCCGGGATCTACGACTTCCACGGGTTCGGGACGTTCATCTCGGCCGAGGGTGATGTTGTCCACGGCGCCGGTGATAGTGCTCAGCCCGGCCGGAACGGGGCGCAGATCCTGACGCGCAGTCTCATCGGCGGGCGCGGCCAGTACAACATCCGGGGCGGGCAGACGGGCTTCGTCGAGCTGATCGAGGGCTACCGGATCGACCAGCGCGGTCCGAGCAGGGTCGTCAGCGACGGCCGGTTGCCGGCGCTGGACCCGACGAACCCCAACCACCTCCAGCACCCCCTCTCCTACATGGGCGCGGAGGCTCAGGCGAAACCGCAGGACCCGACCGACCCGAACCAGCGGAACTCCGTCGGTGGCTTCGGGGAGAAGACCGTCTTCGGCGCCGACCACGGGATCAGCGTCACCACCCCGGACGCGAACGGGCGCGGTGGCACGATCGACTGCACGGGCCTCTGCGGGCTGACCCGCCCTTCGCCACAGAAGCAGACGCCCGCCTGCGAACAGGCCTGCAACCTCCACCAGGAGCTCGCCACAGGCAAGGGCCCGCACCCGTTCGGCACCGGCTCGCTCACGGCGATCGAGCAGGGCGAGCTCACCCTGGTCGATCCGCTCGGCAACGTCGGTCGCTGCGGGAGTGGCGGCACGAAGGGCTGCACGATCGTGCAGGACAACGGCGAGGGTGGCGGCACGGTCTGTCTGTGGGCCAGCAGCTGCACGATCACCAACGTCCAGGGGCACACCGAGAGCTGCGGCACGTTGGGGTCCGCGGTCCGGTGCAACGCGTTCGTCCTCAACCCGATCACCAAGGGCCGGCACGCGGGGGAGAACTCCGGTCGCGGTTGCCTCGCGCCCTCCGGGATCACCTGCTCCGGTCGCGGTGCGCGCGACCTCGGGATGTTCACGGACAACGCCAACGGCACCCTCAACGCCCTCACCGACAAGGACCGCCGTCGCCCGGCGATCGACGCGCCGCTGGACGAGCAGCTGAAGGTCCTCGACAAGGCCCGCTACGGCGCCCTCGGCACCCTCCCCCTGTTGACCGAGCGGTCCTACCAGTCGCTGACCCCCGCCCAGCAGGCGAAGTACGACCGGGCCGCCGGGCTGACCGCGCAGGACAAGGGCCTCTCGGTGCTGGAGATGGCCTCCGCCGCCAGCGACGCGCAGACCAGCGCCGACCGCATGAATGCCGGAGCCGGCAAGGTCGAGCAGGCGATCCTCCGCATGAAGAAGGCCGAGAAAGGTGGCCTCGACAAGGCGGAGCGGGCGAAGTACGCGAAGGACCTCGCGCTGGTCGACTCCTTCCTCACGCAGTACGCCCAGGTCACCGGGGCACGTCGGATGCTCGACGAGGCGCACGCCCAGTACCCCGGCGAGCTGGTCAACGGTGCCCGGCTGGTCGGTGCGAAGGACGCCGAGTTCGGCGGCAGCGAGGCCCTCGCTCGCGGAGTGGCTGCGGCGCTCGGATCGAAGACGAAGGACCCCCGTCCGCAGGACCTGCTGCCCGGCGTCCAGCGGGCGCTCGGAGTGCCGAAGCCGGCTGCGCCCGGCACCGAGGTCGGCACCGTTCCGTCGCCGAACGAGCTCGCGCGAGCCAACCTGGTGGCCACCTACATCCCGAACCTCAACGACGTCGAGCAGCGCCTCTTCGCGAACACCGAGCGGATGCGGGCCGTCAACGCCGGCGCGCCGGCGACCGATGCCGAGCGACTCGTGCTCAACGCCAGGAACGACCAGCTGCGGGCGGAGAAGGCGGCCCTGGACGCGACGCTGAAGAGTCTGCGTCCCCCGACGCAGGTCTCGAACGGGCGGAATCTGCGCGGTCTCGACAAGGCCACCATCGCCGCCGCGCACGACCCGGCGATGCTGCAGAAGCTGGCCCGCCTCGACGCGCTCCAGGCCAAGGCCACGGACCTCGGCAAGTCCCTGCTGGCTTCGGCGAAGCGGGTGAAGGACAAGGACGAGCGGGACGTCCAGATGGACGTCGCCTCACGGATCCTGATGCTCGGGGACCTGGCAGACATCGGCTACCGCACCACCGCGACCGACGTGGGATCCCGCGCATCGACCAACCAGTACCGGCTGCGGCTGCCCTCGACCGGAGCGCCGGATCTCTACTACGTGCTGCGGTCGGCGGCGAACAGCCCGGCGTACGGATCGATGGCGCACGACGACCTGCTGCTCGAACTCCTCACGTCGAGCAAGGCGCCCGCCGACATCATGCGCCGCGGTGCGGATCCGGCGGACCGGCTGGCACAGTTCGCGGCAGAAGGCACGCCCGAGGAGTGGCAGGCCGCGCTCAACCAGGTCGCGAACCTCGGTGTGAACTGGGCTGCCGAGGTCGGGGCGGACGCGGAGCACCTGCGGATCAGCCCGGAGAAGGCCGTCGCCGCGATCAACGAGGCCGGTGGCGGCACGGCAGCGGTCCAGCGGCGCAACGTCCTGATCAAGGACGGGAGGACCGGGGCGCTGGACTGGCACCCCGTGTACCTCGTCAACGGCAAGATCGTCGATCTTGCCGGCGGCATCCACTCCGACCTGCGCGACTTCCGCGAGCACAACGAGCTGTTCTCAGCGGACGACAAGGTCATCGCACCGGACGACCTCACCTCGGCCGGCGTGTCCACGTCCAGGGATGCGAAGTTCACCCCCGGGTGGAAGCGCGGCCTGCAGATCGGGGCGGGTGTCGTCGGGACCATCGCGGGTGGCGTGCTGATCGCCTCCGTCGGGGGAGCGCCGGGGGGCGCGGTGGTGACCGGCGCGTCGGTGGCGCTCATCGGATCCGCGGTGGTGGGCGCCGGGCTGACCGCCTACGACCTGTACCAGCGTCACCAGCACAACCAGACGATCGATCCGCGCAAGCCCCAGGCGATGGGCCTCTGGGTGTCCGGCGTGGCCAACCTGCTCGTGATCGGCGGGCCTGCAACTCGCCTGCTGAGCGGAGCCGGAGCCATCGCCGCCACGGGCGCCGTGGCGCGGGTCGGGGCAACGGCGGAGTCGCTCGGTGGCGCTGTCATGTCGATCCAGCTCGCCCACAGCACCGTCGGCACGCTCGCGAACCTCGGCCGGATGGGCCCCATCGAGAAGCGCGAGGCCTACATCGACCTGGGGCTGAACGCGCTGTCCTTCCTCGCCGTGTTCGCCGGGCGGGCCGGCGGGAAGGCGTTCGCCGGACGGCCTGCATCGACGGACCCGGTCGCCGGCACACCGGGGGCCGGGTCGGGGGTCGTCGCCGGCAAGGACCCGTACGCGCGACAGACGAACGCGCTGCTGAAGAACATGCGCGGCCGGCCGAGCATGGCCGTCAAGGACCTCAGCGGCAGCGCACGGAGCAACGCCAAGCTCGTCGATCTCGCGCGCGAGGGCAAGCTCGACGGGATCCAGTACCGCGAGATCAACGGCGAAGGCCATCTGACGGTGCGGGTGGAGCGGAAGGCCGGCGGGCCGCCGGACGGCAAGGGCGTCGTCACCTCCACCGGCCGGCAGCCGCGCAGTTCGACCAACCGCGCGGTCGGCCCGGGGATGACGCCACGCCCGGTGGACGGCCGCACCGCGAGCGGCATGTACCGCGACCTGGAGAACGCGTTCCACGAGCGCGGGCAGGTCGGTGTCGGCGAACTGCCGGGATCGACGGGTCGGCAGAACGCGATCGCCGAGCAGATCGCCGCCGGCCACCTCAAGGGCTACGAGCTACGCCAAGGGACGACCCCCGACGGCTGGGTCGGCACGGTGATCGTGAAGTCGGAGAAGGGGTCCGGCGAGCCGGTCACGGCCGACCAGGTCCGCGCCGCGATGGGCCGAGGGGTCCGTCCGATCCAGGAGGTCGCGGACGAGCTGTCGAGGACGACCGGCTCCCCGGTCACGGCAGAGCAGGTGTGGCAGGCCGTCCACGACGATCCCGCTGCCGGCATGGACGTCTATCAGGGCAACGTGATGCGCCGCATCGGCGGTGGAGCGGTCGACGAGATGCCCTCGGCGTGGCGGGACAGCCGCAGGATGGACGCGCTGCCGGCTCCGGTCACGGCGAAGGAACGCCTGGACGCCGGCGAGTGGGTCCCGACGACGCAGCTCGGTGACTGGTTCCACAAGAACTACATCAGTTACTGGAGGGACGGCCGTCCGGTCGTCCAGCGCCGGCCGGGACATGATCCGGCCCTGCCGCAGCTCGTCCAGGACGGCGACGGACTGGTGAGCAAGGTCGAGGGTGCGATGAAGGCTCGGTTCGACCCGACGAAGCCGACGATCACGGGGGACCGCGAGACGTTCGACGACGCGCAGCGCGCCGACGAGGTCGCGAAGGGCCGCGGATACCTCAGCCACAAGATCGCGGAGTGGAAGGCACGGGGCAACGCGGAAGCCAGGAAGCGCGGCTACCACACGCAGACCAACGTGGGTGAGGCCCTCGGCACGTTCGCAGGCGACCACGCCGTCCAGGACGTTGCGGGGTCGCTGGAGCGGCAGGGCTACAAGGTCGTGGAGATCGTCCGCGACTACTCCGTGGACGACACGCGCGGCGGGCCGGGCCGCTTCGACCGGATCCTGCGCGTCGTCGACCGGGATGGGACGACGGTCGAGTTCATCCTGCTCGAGGAGAAAGGACCGAATGCTGCACTCGGTTCCAGCCGGGGCCCGGACGGCGACATGACCTCCTACCAGCAGGGACGTCGCGAGTACCTGCTGCGCAAGCTGGAGGAGATGACGGCACGGGGCGGCGACGAAGCCGCCGTGGCGAAGGAACTGCGGGCGGCGCTGCGCGCGGGTCGGATCCGGTACGCCGAGGTGAAGGCGCGCGTGGACGGCGAGAAGTACGCCGGCTACCGGTTGCGTGAGTTCGACTTCCCCACCGGTCCGCGCGGCCCGATCGGCTCGGCGCCGCGGCCTGCCCGCCTCGACGACGTCCGGGAGGCGATGGGTCGGCCGTTCCGCCCGATCGAGGAGGTCGCGGACGAGATCTCGACGAGGACCGGCAAGCAGGTCACCGCGGAGCAGGTGTGGCAGGCGATCAACGACGACCCGAGTGCCAGCTACTCGGTCGTCGACGGGTCGGTCATGCGTCGGATGGGTGGTGGTGCGGTCGACGCGATGCCGTCGGCGTGGCGGGACAGCCGCAGGATGGACCCGCTGCCGAGGTCCGGGTCGGACGGTCCCACCGGTAACCGCTCCGGCGCCGGCGGTCCGGTGCTGCCTGCCCGTGGCACGGGTGCCGCCGGTGCACGTGCGGACTCGCGCGGATCGGGGGCAGATCCGAGCGGACTCGGCGCAGGTTCCCCTGGGCCCGACTCCGTTCCGGTCAGCCACAGGCTCGCGGACGACGGGATCTCGGACGGGTTCGCCGCTGTCACCGAGCCGATGACCGGTGCAGGTGGCATCCACGGTCCACCGTCGACGTCGACGACCTCCGACGCCGGTCCGCGCACGGGCCGGAACACGGTCGACGGTGCGCAGGCGCTCGCCGACGCGGATCCCGCACGGTTCCGGCAGGCCGATCTCGAGAAGGTGCTGCAGGACAACCTCGCGGAGCACGCGGCGCAGCCGGAGCGAACCGGCGACGCCGCTGTTCTCGCCGCGCGTGCGAAGACCGAAGCGACCTACGCGGCCGACCGAACCGTCATGCGACAGCGATTCGCGACCACCCGTGACGACATCGCTGATCTTGCTCAGCTCGTCGCTGACGTGCAGAACGGGCCCGCAGGCGCTGCGGACGCGGCCCTGCCGCACGCGATCGGGATCATGGCCCGCGGCTACGCCGAGCACACCAGGGATGAACCGAGGGGTTCGATCGAGGCGTGGAACGGGCAGCTGGTCGCCGGCCTGGCGATGGCCCGCCACGGCGCGATCTCCGAGCACCTGACCGGCCAGGGCAAGTCCTTCGCCGTCGCGCTGGGCGCGGCTGCGCGCGCCATCATTCGCGGCCAGCGCGTCTACGTGGGCGCGCTCGACGCGACCAACGCCCGCGACGTCGCCGGTCACCTCCAGCCGCTCATGGAGCGGTACGGGCGGACGGCCGGCCTGCGGGAGCCGGAGCTCACGCCAGACCGCGTTGCCCAGGTGTACAGCACGGACGTCGTCGTCGGTGAGCTGGAGGCGATGGGATTCGACCGTCTGTTCTCCGATCATGGGGTGGGGCCGGCGATCCGCAGGCCCGATGCGTGGTTGCTCGACGAGGCCGACTACGTGCTTCTCGACCGGCGGATCGCGTGGCGGATGGCGGTGCCGGACGCGGAATCGGCTGGGTTGCTGGACCACCTCGAGGCAGCCGCGGCCATCGCTGCGGACCTGCGCCCCGTGTCTCGGCAGGCGCCGGACGGGCACTTCGAGATGGACGGACGGCGCGCCGTCCTCACCGATGCAGGGCTCGACCGCATCACCGACCTGTACGGGCTCGATCTGCGAGCGCAGTCGATCCGCCGCGCGCTGGTGGAGAACGCGCTCAGCGCCGAGCACGGAGAACGGCTCGGCGAGCAGTACCTGCGACAGCTGGTGCCCGACCACGACGGGACCAGTCGTCTGGGCATCATGCTCCTCGACGAACCTCGCGGACGCTCATTGCCCGGGCAGCGGTACGGCAACCTCCTCATGGAGGCCCTGGAGTTCAAGGAGTTCGGCAGGGAGGGCGTCCGAACACCCACGCACACCGTGGGTCGGCTGACGCTCGAGGAGCTGCTGGCGGGGGCGGACGTCGCCGGCACGACCGGAACCGTCGGCGGGCCGGCCGACGTCGCTGCGCTCACAGCGCTGGGTCTCGACGTGGTCCGGATCGCCCCCGACACGCCCGTCAACCGCCTGGACACGACCCGTGAGTACACGACGACGGCCGCAGCGATGGACGACATGGTCCGGGACACGCGTGCCGCCCAGCGGGCCGGTCTGGCCAGCCTGATCACCGCGGACACGGTGGCTGAGCTGCACGTGCTGGCGGAGCGGATGGCTGCCGCCGGCGTGTCGTTCCAGATGCTCACCGCCGAACCGCACCTCATGCCGCAGGAGGCTGCCGTCGTCGCGACGGCCGGCATGCGCGGAAGGGTGACGCTGGCGACGAACATCCTGGGCCGCGCCACGGACATCAGGCTCGGCGGCGATCCGGTGTGGCTCGCCGAGAACGTCTCGATGCCACGCGCGAACCCCGGCCTGCGCCGTGGTGACCCAGGGTACGAAGCAGTGCGTGCCCAGCACGTCGCGTCGATGAAGGTCCACACCGATGCTGCCGCGGACGCCATGAACAGGGCTGGTGGCGGTCTGCAGAAGCTGCACCTGGGTGACCCGGCGAACGACCGGACCGACATGCAGGGACGGGGTCGGACGGGCCGCAAGGGCCAACACGGGGTGTCGCGGAACTACCGGTCGCTGGAGGACCGGACGGCTCGAACCGGCGGCATCGACTGGGTCGAGCGGACGGTCTCCAGCCGTGCGGACGGTGTCCGGATCACCGGTATCGACGAGCAGCGCATTCGGACGATCTTCACTGCGCAGCGTCGGCGCAACGACGAATCCGGCCGCGTGCACGACGGAGGCGGTCCCGGTCTGGCAGTGCAGGACCTACCGGGGCTGGACGGCCCGATGCCGACCATCGCGCAGAACCCGCGCGGCATCGACCTGTCCGGGCTCGCATCCGCGCGGCTCGGCGAGGATCTGCCGTGGCTGTCGGACGGCGACAACGCCGCGCTCCAGCATCTGTCGCGGCTGCCGGTCGAGCACGCCACGGGCGATCCCGTGGTCGCTGCGGCCGCCGATCGCGTCGCGGCGATGATCCCCCAGCGTCGGCTGCGGTTCGCCCACACCACGTTGGAGGAGTTCCACGAGGAGATCGATGCGGCGGTCGCTGCTGCGCGGTCGATCATCGGGTCAGCCGATCTGGCCGTCCAGGCAGGCATGGCGCCGGACGAGTTCGCCGACACCGTGGCGGTGGCCCGCGCGATGCTGACTGACGGCAAGCTCGTGTGGTTCAGCGCCGACTCGGTCTCGCTGGGTTCCTTGGACGGGACCGGCCTCGGTGTCCTGGTCGATGCGGCCGACGGCCTGGACGTCGCCGCCATCGCGGCCCGGCGAGGCCTCGATCAGCGCAGCGTCGAACGCCTGCTGGGCCACGACGGTGAGATCGGCGAGCTGGCCGTTGCCCTCGCGGACCCGGAGCTGGTCGTCCGCAGCGAACGCGACGCGCGTGTCGCTGCTGTCTCGGCCGTCGATCTCGGTGCTGCTGATGCCTGGTCCACCGTCCGGAAGTCGATCGACGCCACGCAGCGGGCGGTCAGCTCGGCGGAGCGGGCGGCGCTGTGGAACGTCGAGGAATGGGTCGAGGACCTCGTCGCCCGGTTGCCGAGCCACATGCGGGCAGCCGTCTACCGCAGGCTGATCGCAGCCGATCTCACGTCGACGACCGCGATCGACGCAGCTCACACCGATGACCTGCGTTCGGCAGGGTTGAGCACGAGGCAGATCAAGGCGCTGCGCAACGCCCTGCCGGATGTGGATCTGGAGCTACGACCCGACGTCGTCCGTCGACGAACCCCGATCACCCCGGGGCCTGCCGGTGTCGGCCCCGCGGAGCTGGCTGCAGCGTTGGCGCAGTCGATCGGGTTGCCGAGCCTTTCGGGTCACGCGAACTCGACGATGCTGGATGCCCTCCGTTCGATGTCCGGCCTCACCCGGCTCGCGGACCTCGTGGGCCCGGAGCTGCCGGTTGCCGCAGCGGGCATGGAGGAGGCCTTGCTGGCTGCCGCCGGATTCGGTCCGTACGCGGCGCCGGCCGTCGGCACGCAGGAACGAACGGTGGCCCTGCTGCTGCTCGATCGCGTGCTCGCCGCGCCTGCGGCCGCAGCGGAGCAGCGCGGTGTGGCGCAGGCTCGGCGAGGTGTGGCGGTGGTCGGCGCCGCTGCTGTCCCAGGCGGCGCGATCGGGACGGAAGGGTGGCCGGCTGCCCCGGTCCTGGCTCCGGGCACGATGGGCGCCGTCGTGCCGGACGCCGTGACGGACGCGCTGCGGTCCGCGAACCCGGCGCGGGCGCCTCCCGCGTCCGGCGTCAGGAGCGGTGGGACGTCCCGGACCCTCGACGACGGCGTTCTTCGTTCCGATCACGACGCGGACGAGCGTGGCCGGGCTGCACCGGAGCTGTTGGTCGGTGTCACGGTCGCGGCGGTCTTCGTGGCGGGTCTCGCCATCACTGTCGGGCTTCCGGTCGCCGCCGGTGCGCTCGCTGCAGGTGCCCTCCTCCGCGTTCTCGGTGTGCGGTCGTGGAAGGCGCTGGTGCGCCTCGTCGATGTGGTCGTCCGCCTGATCGTCGCTGCGACGGCCATCGGAGTCTTGTTCGGTGCGGTCCTGTCCGGGGCAGGTACGACCCCGCAATCGGTCGAGGCCGTCGCGATGCGGACGAGTGCCGCGCCGTCCGTTCGTGCGGAACAGCTGCCGGTCGCTCACCTGCGGGTCGAGCGGGGCGACTCGCTGTTCCGGCTCGCGCGGGCACTGGGCGTCACCCCGGCCCAGCTCGCGGAGGCCAACCGGCACATCTGGCCGACGCGCGCCACGTGGGACCAGCTCGGGATCGACGATCCGCTCCGCCTGCCGGCTGCGTGGGACGGGACGTGGCGGGTGCGGCCCGGTGAGTCGTTGTCGAGCATCGCAGCCAGGTTCGAGCTCGCCGGCGGTTGGAAGGTCCTCGCCGATCAGAACAAGGCGACCATCGCGGAGCCGGACTTCATCGAGATCGGTCAGCACATCGTCATCCGGACGGGGACACCCGAGAAGCCCGGGAAGCCGGAGAAGCCGGAGAAGCCCGGGAAGCCGGAGAAGCCCGGGAAGCCGGAGAAGCCCGGGAAGCCGGAGAAGCCCGGGAAGCCGGAGAAGCCGGGAGAGCCCGAGACCTCGGCTCCGTCGACCGACTCCGGGAACGGGGCGACCGGGTTCCGTATCGATTGGCCGGCCACGGGGAAGGCTCTCGCCTTGCCGACGGGCATCCTCGCGCTGCTCATGGCCGCGTGGTTGCGCCGAGACCTGACGCAGGCTCGCGTGTTCCGCCAGAACGAGGCGCGGTCGTCGCCCACAGCGGCCTCCGCCGACGAGGTGCTGCGCCGGTTGGCCGCCGCGCTGGGCACACCCGACGGCGGAGACGCGGTCGTCGCGTTCGTGGACGCCGAACGGCGGCTTGCCGCAGCCCGGAGGGCGACGGCCGCAGCGCCTGGTGATGCGGCGATGGTCGCGGAGCTGCGTGCGGCGGAGGAGGAGCGACGGCAGGCGGCGGCCGCGGTCGACCTGGTCGTGGGCTGGCTCCTCGTGGACGCGGTCCGGTTCGGGATCGACGACCGGCGAATCGCGGCGGCACTGGGTGTCGCGGAGGCGGTGGCGGTGGTGCTCACGGCCGACGTTCGGAAGGCTCTGCCGGCTGGCACGGCCGACCTCCGGTTCGGCCTGGTGTACGACCAGGGGCTGGCTGCGCTGCGGGATCGGATCGAGGCGTCAGCCGGGGACCTCGAGTCCGCGCGGGCGCTGCTGGGCGTGGACCAGGCAGCACTGGACGAGTACGCCGCGGAGTGGCAGAACGTGATCGAGTCCGGTGTGCGCTGGTTGATGTTCCCGAAGGGACGTCGGCTGGGAGACGAGGCGCAACTGCGGCAGGTCGCCGTCGCGCTCGGGATTCCGGTTGCGGTGGCGCGGGCATACGCGTCCGACCGGCGGATCAGGGCGGACGTGCCGTGGAAGGTCGGTGCGACTCCGGGAAGGCATCGTTCGTTCGATGCTGATCTGGCCCTCGTCACCGCTGCGGCGGAGCACTCGCGGAGAAGCCTGGAGCGGGCGCGGATCCGCTACGAGGGAACCGTTCAGGCCTGGAACGCTGCGGTCGAGGCGCACCGGGAGACGGTCGCCGGGGCGGTGGCGGAGGGACTGGCTGCCGGGCATCCGGTGCGGGCGGTTGCGCGTGCGTCCGGTGTTCCCGTGGCCGCGATCGTTGCCCCGGCCGCGGCGAATGCTCCAGGGGGCCTGGGTCCGGGCGATGCAGCTGCCGGACCGGCACCGCTCCCGCCGGGCGCTGCGCGACTGCGGCCGCGAGAGGTACCGGCCGACGACGAGGTGCCGGGCTCGGCCCGCGAGCGCGACGGTATCGGTGCCCGAGCGCCGCCGTGGCGGTCGCGGATGACGCTGTCCCGTCCGCAACGGGCGCTGCGATCGGCATTGCAGGAGCAGCAGGAGTTGTGGATCCGGTGGCAGCAGCGCGACATCGTTGCTCTCGAAGCAGAGGCGCACTACCGGGCGCTGCGTCAGGAGCTGGTCGCGGCAGCGGGCGGGCTGCTCGCGGTGACGGACCGACGCGGTCACGAGCTGGCGCCGCTCGACGGACCGTCGGAGTGGTGGGAGCGCCGCGCAGCGCACGAGGCCGCGACCACGCAGCTGGAGATCGCCGGTCGGGTGGCGAAGGCCGCGGCCGTCGAGGCCGCGCGGGCGCAGCAGGCGTTCCTGGACGGGATCGAGCCCGCGGTGGTCGCGGCCGCCGAGGCCGGTGTGCGGATGCCGGCGCTGACCCGCCGGACCGGGTTGAGCTGGCACGTGGTGTCGAAGATGACCGGGCTGGCCCGACCGGACCCGCGGACGCGGAACCGGTTCTGGGATCCGGTCTTCATCACGGTGATGCGGATGACCGGCTTGGTCCATCCACCGGGACTGATGCGGCTGCCGAACGGGCGACTGGTCCGGACCAGGTGGCTGCGCGAACAGCTGCGGATGGAGGGCGCGTCTCCGGAACAGCTGGCGCTGCTCGGTGTGGACCCGCGGGTGGCGGCCCTGATCGGCGTCTCGCGCCTGCCGGTTTACGACACGTCCGACGGGCACTTCCACCACATCGGCTACGACGACCCGCGCGGCACGTCGATCGCGGAGTTCCTGACGTGGCTGGCCGACGACGGGCACCAGGGCCTGATCACCTTCCACCCGATCCCGCAGCGTGGCAGGGGCATCTCCACGTCGGGTGGCCTGTTCTACTACGCGATCAACGCCGTCCGGTTGAGCCTGGTGTACGGCGTCCCGATGCTGCAGATGTGGGGCACGTTCCCCGACGTCCGCCTGGTCGACGCGGTGCGACGGCTGCCACCACACCTGGCGTGGCGTGCGGTGATGGGTGTGACCGGTGCCCGCTTGGACATCGCCGGTGCCGAGGGCTACCTGCAGGCGATGGCGATGATCAACCCTGACCAGGCCGTCATGGTCGGGGAGACGACGATCGCGAAGGAAGCGGTGCGTGCTCTCCTCGGCGACGAGGCGATCCACGTCCTCAACCCGGAGTGGCAGCGCCAGGTCGCCCGGCTGATGACCGCAGCCGGGATCCTGCGAGACCTGGCTGCCGACCCGAGGAGTGGTCTCAGCGCCCAGGACCTGCCCGTCGTGCTGCAGAACCCCGGCACGATCGAGCCGGCGAGCATCATCGGCGAGTTGGTCGCCGAGGTGGACACGGTCAAGCAGCTGCTGGTCGACAGCGGGCGCACCGTCGAGGCGGACCAGCTGATGTCACTGCGGCAGCTCGTCGCCATTCCCGAGCACAACCCGCACGTGGAGGAGCTCCTCAGGGCCAGCTCGTTGATCGGCTACCTCGTGGTGCTGCACAACGACTGGGGTCTTGCCCGGATCCTGGCGGACGGCCGGTTCGGCGAATCCAAACCCGACGAGCGGTACGGGGTGCCGCTGCTGGCGTTGCTGAAGAAGTTCCCCAGGTCGAAGGTGATCCTCGCGCATCTCGGCGTGGGCAAGTGGACGACCCTCTCGGTCGGGCACCTGAGGTTGATCGGCGAGATCCTCTCGGACAAGGACTACGACCACGTGTCGTTCGACGTCTCGTGGAACGAGGTCGCACGGCATCTGCAGGAGACCCCGGAGATCACGGACGCGTTCATCCAACTCGTCCGCGACCATCCGACGCGGTTCGTGTTCGGGTCGGACGCCGTCAAGCCGGAGTCGCTCCCGCAGTACTACCGCCACGCCTACGACATGGAGCCGATCTTCGAGCGGATCCGGGACGAGGTGGGGCTGGACGCGTTCCACAACACGCGCCACGACAACCTGGAACGACTGATCGTCGCGGCGCGCGCGGACGTGCAGAGGTGGGCGTACGTCCAATGGACGTCCGGGAAGTGGGACGGCTTCCTCTCGACGCTCGACGGCGATCGCCAGGCGGTGATCCGGCGGTGGCTGGCGGACTACGAGATCACGAACGACGCGCCGTCGCCGGAGCAGCTGGCTGCGATCGCGACCGTGGACCCCGAGGACGTCTTCGACCCTGGTCGGGAAGGGTCGGAGCAGGCGCGGTTGCTGGTGATGTGGACTGCTGCCGTCAACCACCGGATCGCCTCGGGTCGGTTGATCTCGCTGAAGCTGATCAAGGCGTCGATCGACGCCGGTCGGTTCGGCAAGGAGATGCGGCAGGCAGCGCGAGATCGCCGCAGGCTCGCCGAGCGGGCCGCGCGGGACGGTCTCGACCTGGCCACCGACGCAGCCGGCCTCGGTGTGCTCGACCGCCTCGGGGAGCCGATGACGATCGAGGCACTGATCGCCGGGCATCACGCCATCGAGGCCACCGAGAAGGACGACGTGGGCCGGTGGGTCACGGACGAGGTGCAGCGCACCGAGCTGGCCCAGCGCGCCGACGATGCCGAGATCGCCACGATGCGACGCAAGTTCCGCATCCTGTCCGTGCTTGCGAGCGTCGGTTCTCTCGCGGTGGTGGCGACCGGCGCGTTGACGTTGCTGCCCTTGCCGACGGTCGCGGCCCACTGGGCGTTCGGGGTGCGTGGCGCGCTGACCATCCACCGGACGATCTACGCCCAGGAGCTGCGGGTGATGACCGAGTCGATCCTCGAGCGCAGCCAGATCGATCACGACGTGGTCCGCAACCTGATCGAGATCATCGGGAAGTACGCGGCGCTGGACGGGATGCCGTCGTGGAGGTTGACCGAGTTCGACCGGCTCGCCCGGCAGACCTTGATCGATGCGTGGGCGCTGATCGAGACGCCGCTCGGTGCGGACGAGACCGCCGAGTCGCGGTTGCGGACCTCGGTCAAGGAATTCTCGATCTTCCTGGACAAGGCCGGCAGCACCTTCGGCATCCAGGCTCAGTCGCTGTACGGGTTCACCCCGCACGGCGGCCTGCTCGGCCGGTTGGTGGCCACGGCGCTGGCCGGGACGCTCATGGTCAACCTGGCCCAGCACGTCGCCGGCATCCTCGCGGCGACCGGACCGCTGGGGCTGATGGCGAACGCGAGCTACGCGCTCGCCGACGCGTTGTTCCTGACGCAGGCTCTGCCGGCGATGATCGTCGGCTGGCTGGGCTACGACTCGAACCTGTTGCCCCGCATCCGGGCAGTCACCCAAGCACTGGCCATGCCGGTGATCACGGTCGCGAACCTCCTGTACACGGTTCAGCTCGCCGTCGTCGACCACAGCCCGCTCACGATGGTCGGGTTCGCGTTGACCGGGGCGTCGGCCTACCTGTCCTGGCTCGGTATCGCCGCGGAGCTGAAGCTGGGGAGGATCGCGCCACGCAAGGGCGTGACCGCGAACCTGGTGCTGGGGTGGAGCCTGCTCGTCGTGGGCATCGCCGGCGTCGTGCCCGTCGCCGGCCTGCCTGTCGTCCTCCTCGTGACGGCGGCCGCCGTCGCGACGATGGTGGCGGTGTCCCGCATCGATACCTGGAGAGCCAACCGGAGACGGGGGCCGCCACCCACAGCGGAGACCCCGCACCCGACCGCCGCCTCGGGGGCGGACCACGCCCTGGCCCGCGGGAAGGCCTTCACCGCGCCGGTTGAAGATCAGATCCGCGCCGCTGTGCGCGCGTTGACGGCCGGCCGCGCGCCGGGCCCGTTCGGAGTGGTGGTCGTCGATCACGACCACGTGGTCATGCAACTCGTCGCCACAGGTGCTGCACGCCGCGCGGCCCGCCTCATCGTGCGCCGGCTCTACGCCTACGCCGTCGACGGTGTCGTCGTCATGACGGGAGCGCGGCTGACCGAGCTGCTCCGTCTCGGCCTCCTCGACGAGGTGCTGCGGCACGAACTCACCGAGTTCCCCGACGAGGAGGTGCACCGACGCGACGCCGAGCGCGTCTTGCGCCTGATCGATCAGCGGACCAGATCGGGAGAACAGCCCGTCTCGGTCGGCTCATCGACGGTCCGGAGCCTGCCGCGCCCGCAGGGGCACGCTCCCGATGTCACTGAGGACGACGTGCTGGAAGCCGCCGCCGTGCGACCGGACCCGGCGCCGGGTTCCGTCGTCGACGGCCTGACCGTCGCCGGTCACTACCGCCGCACGATGGAGTTGACCCAGGAGGAGCTGGAGGCTCTCCTCGACTACTCGCACTTCGGTCACCGGGACCTCAACCGATGGCTGCGCGCGCAGGACGGCGCGGTTCCACCCGACGATCGGATCAGCGAACGGATCGCCGTGCTGGACGCGCTGCTGGCGCGCTACCGGCTGCCCGCCACCGTCGTGCTCTTCCGGGGCGTCGGCGGCACCGGTATTCCGGCCGGGCCGATGGCGGCAGGCACCGTCTTCGTGGACCCTGGCTATCCCTCGACGTCGTTCGGGCCGGTGCAGTCGATGCTCGCCGAGCACGACACCGGGTTCGAGAACCGCCGGGTGCAGCTCACGATCACCGCGCCGGAGGGCCTGCCGGCAGTCTCCTTCGACGGGGCCGGAATCCATCGGGACGACGGCCAGGTCTCGGAGAAGGAGATCCTGCTCGCGCGGGGAACCCGGTTCGTGGTCGACGCCGACGTCGTGCAGGACGGGCAGCGACACATCCACGTGACGGCGTTGCCGCCGGCCGGGGCGTCCCGGAGCCTGTGGCGGCGAATCATCGGTGGGACTGCTTGGGTGCTCGGCCTTGCCGTCGTCGTCGCGTGGGGGGACGCCCGCCCGGCAGCGGCCGCCGGCACCGGCGGGTTCGATGTCGCGCACCAGTTCGGCGGCGCGTCGGCGTACGTGGCTGCGGCCGTGACGCTGGCAGGTCTGGTGCTGGTCGTCGTGCAGCGGAGCACGAGGTGGTCGGCGCGTGGACCCCCCGCGCCGGCGGTGCTGGCAGCCGGGCTGGCCGTACTGCCTCCAGTTCCGCTGTGGGCTCGCCTGGGGGTGGCTGCTGCCGTCCTGGCGTTCGGCGTCGGTCGTGCGCGAGCCGCCCGCAAGCGCGCAGCACTATGGGCCGAGGCGGTGGCGGGCTGGGCGGAGATCGGCTCCAGTCCACCGGACGCATCCGCGACGGCGGCGGGTGTTCTGGCCCAGGTGCTGCGCCGCCACCTCGCCGGCGAGGTGGCGCCGCAGCACGAGTTCGGCGGACCGGCAGAGGACCTCATAGCTGCCGGGCTGCTGCGCGTCGAGGAGTCGTCGCTGGTCCTGGATGCGCCGTTCTCGGCGCTGTGGGGCCGTGCGCCGCCGCAACTGCGTGCGGCGCTGGCAGCCGACCCGTCGGCCGTCCTGCCTGAGGCCGGCGCGGAGCGATCGGCAGCCGAACTGGCGACCGCCGTGCTGGAACGGCTGCGCACCGCTGTGTGGGAGCAGCAGGAGGTTCGGCCCGGCCTGAGGTCGTGGTTGCCGGTCGTCGGTGCGGCCCGATCACGGCTCCGGACGTTCATGGAGCCGGTGCGCGCGATCAGTCGCGAGATCGACGGCATCGTCACCGAACTGGTCACCAGGCGCCGTCGGCTCGCCGACGCGGAACAGGCGCTGGACGACATCGAAGCAGCGGCGCTGCACCGCCGAGCGGCGCTGCGGCGCCTCGAGGTCGCGCTGCGGGACGGACGGAGGCTCCTGCGTGCCGCGGCGTCGTACGCGTGGGCGGGCGCGGTGCACCGGCGGCTGCTGCGCCGGCTGCCTCCCGAGTTGCGGCACCTGCGCCCCGGCCAGGTCGCAGCGGTGCTGACGACGCAGGTGCGCGAGCTCCGGCAGCAGATCGACGAGACCCAGGACAGGGAACGAGCCGCCGCGGCCGACGCCAGCTCCGCGGCGGCAGCAGCCGGATTCACGCGTCGCGACGTGGTCGCAGCCCGGACGAAGGCGATGCTCGGCATGACCCGGTTCATGCCGAGGATCAACGGGCTCTTCGCGGCACTACCAGGGCAGACCGCCGGCGCACACACGGTCGCATCCGGACCCTACGGCGTCCACTACGACAAGGACGCCTCATGGGTGACCACCCAGGGTGCGGCCAGCTCGTCTGCCGCGACGGTCGCCGGGCTCGCCGCTGCGCTGCTGGGCGATCGGCTGATCAGATCGATGGCGCCGATCGTGACCCTCGGCGTCGCTGCGTCCGCCGCGCTCGTCGTGATCGGGCTGCTGCCTGTGCCCGCCCTGTTCGCGCCGGCCGTGATGGTGGTCGGAGTGATGGGCACCGCGGGCGCGATGGCGCGCGGTCGGATGGACCGCTACCACCCCGCTGCCGGCGAGGCGAAGGACGTCCGCGAAGGCCAGTACGAGTCGGCGTTCAAGTTCGCCGGCTTCGTGCTGCCGATCTTCGTCCCGCAGGCCGCGGAGAAGGTCGGCGTGACGTTCACGTCGGTCGCGCTGGGCGTGCTCACGGCAGCGTCGACCCTGGCCGTCTGGATGGTGCTGCGCGGCGAGGGCGTCACCGTGCAGCCGCGCGCGCCGCCCGCGATCGGCGCGACACTCCGCGGCGGATTCGCTCAGATCATCGCCACCCCGCGGGGCCTGCTCCGCGCACTGGCCTCGGTGCCGCTGTTCACCCTCGTGACCGGGCTGTACGCGACGAGTCTCGGTGGAGTCATGATCGACCAGCTCGTTGTGGTCAACGACCCGACCCACGCCGTGTTCACCACCGCGACCGCGGTCACGGTGCTGGTGACGGTCCGCGGGTTCGTGGCGCAGTTCGTCGGCCCGCTGTGGGCTCCGTTGAAGAGGTGGCTCGGCACCCCGGCCCGCCGGTCCGGGCGGAGCACTGTGATCGACGAGGCCCGGGTACTGACGGGCGTGGCCCTGCTGGCGTTCGTCGTGGCCGCACCGTTGGCGTGGTACGTGCTGGCACCCGGGCTCGTCCCGTTCGGAGCCGTCCTGACGGTCGGGGCCGTCGTCAGCTCGTTCGCCCGCCTGCCGACCGCACGATGGAAGGAGGGCGGCACCGGGGCCGCGCTGAACCTCACCGCGAAGGCGGGTTCGAACGCGCTCGCGGCGGTGCTCATGGCGTTCGCGCTCGGCGACGTCGCCGCGCGCGTCACCGGTCGGGCGGCTGCCGGGCTGCCGTACGCGGACCTGGTCGCCACCGCGACCCACAACCTCGTACTGCTCGCGGTGCCCATCCTGCTCCTGCCCGTGCTGCTGGCGCGCGCGATCGGCGCGCTTCGGGTCGGTCCGCTCGACTCGCTGCGCGAGCTGCTGGTGGGGGCCGGCGCCGACGCTCCGACGGCGTTCGACATCACGGCCAAGCTCTCCGCGCGCGGGATCGACGACATCGGGTCCACCCGAGCCTTGTTCGTCGACCGCATCTGGGCGCCGCGCTGGGCTCCTCGGTGGCGCACCCGGATGCGGCAGCAGCGGCAGCGATCGGTCGGTCTCACGCAGGCCGAGCTCGCCGTGCTGCTGGCGGTCCTGGACCCGGACTGAGACTCCGGCCTCAGACGGCCTTCGCCCACCCGTACGGATCGGCACCGGACGGGACGGCGTGGATGCCGTGCCACAACGTGAGCACCTCCAGCCATCGGCGTTCGACCGGGGTGAGCGGGCGCACGGACTCGCAGCCGTCCAGGAGGGCGTGGCGAACGGGCATGGGCGCCGGGCGCCAGTCCGTGAAGTGGGTGCCAAGGTGGACGAAGGCCAAGGCGAGTTCGTTGACGCAGTGGTCCAGCGCCACGCCGTCGACGTCGAGGACGGCCATGACCTGCGAGTCTGCCGTGATGATGTTGGCGGCGCGGTAGTCGCCGTGCACGGGCTGCAGGTCGTGGTCGACGGGCGGGAGCGACGCCATCAGCTCGCGCAGCCGGACCGATGCCGTCCCCGCGGTCCCGCGGTCCCACCATTCCCGGACGCCGTGACGCAGATCTGCGTCCCGGTCCGGCCGCCGGCGGTCGGTGACCCGCCAGCGCGGCCAGGCACGCGCCGGCGCGCCGGACCGCGGTCAGGTCGCCCGTGTCCAGCAGGTCGCCGTCCACGAGCGGTTGCACGGTCGCCGAGACCGTCAACGGCCCGGACCGGACGACCACCCGAGAGTGCCCGTCGACCGAGGCCAGCGGCAAGGCGACCGGCACCCCGCGCGCGTGGATCGCCGGCAGCAGGCCCGCGACCGCGTCCAGCCGGGCGAACTGGGCCTGCGCCCGGGACCACTTGACGAGCCAGCCTGCTGCGGCGTCGAAGCCGTCGAGGCCGAACCGTTCCTGCAGCGCGGCCTCGGGATCGACCGACTCCCACAACATCGACGGGCTGGCGGGGAACGTCCCGCACAGCCTGGTGGTCGGTATTTCTATACCGGCTCCGTGCTACTGTCCGGTATAGGAATACCGGTACGGGGAGGTCTTGGTGATCGAGCTGAAGACGCCTGCGGAGATCGACCGCATGCGCGTGACGGGGCGGTTCGTCGCCGAGGTGCTCTCCGAGGTCGGCCGGCTCGCCGACGTCGGCGTCAACCTCCTCGATCTCGAGCACCACGCGCGCCGGATGATCGAGCGACGCGGCGCCGAGTCCTGCTACTGGGACTACGCCCCGTCCTTCGGGCGCGGCCCGTTCCGCAACGTGCTCTGCCTGTCGGTCAACGACGCCGTCCTGCACGGCCTGCCGCACGACTACGTCCTGCGCGACGGCGACGTGCTCAGCGCTGACCTCGCCGTCCGCATCGACGGCTGGGCGGCCGACTCGGCACGCACGGTCGTCGTCGGCACGGCGGCCGAAGAGGATCTGCGGATCGTCCGCGCCACCGAGGAAGCCCTCGAAGCGGCGATCGCGGTGGCACATCCGGGCAATCGCCTCGGCGACGTCTCGGCAGCCGTCTCGGCGGTCGCGCGTGACTACGGGTACCCGGTCAACAACGAGTTCGGCGGGCACGGCATCGGCCGCACCATGCACGAGGACCCGCACGTGCCCAACATCGGCCGGGCCGGCCGAGGGCTGACACTCCGACCAGGCCTGACGCTCGCGGTCGAACCGTGGTTCGCCCGCACCACCGACCGGATCGTCTTCGACGCCGACGGCTGGACCATCCGCTCGGCCGACGGCTCCCGCACTGCGCACTCCGAGCACACCGTGGCCGTCACGGAGGACGGGCCGCTGGTCCTCACTCGCCCGTAGTCGGCGCCTCCGTGCCGTAGGCGCGGAGGAAGGTGTGCGCCGCGTTCCGGGCGACCTCCCGTCGTTCGCCGGCCGCGAGGCGCGTCGTGCCCAGGTGGGATCGGGTCTCGAGCGGACCGGTGAGCATGGCGGCGAACTGCTCGGCGGCGACGGCCGGCGAGACGTCGAGCGCCAGCCGGCCGGCCAGCGCCAGCCGCGCCAGCCGCGAGGCCAGCGCGTCGGTCACGTGGTCGGCCGCCCGGTCCTTCACGATGTCGAGCAGATCCGGCATCGTCGTCACCTCGGCGTGCAGCAGTCGCCGAAGCGCCCACGAGCGTTCGTCGCAGTAGCAGTCGGCCAGCCGCAGGCCGGTCTCCGTCAGCATCGCCACCAGATCACCCTGCTCGCGCAGCAGTTCGACCGCGGCGAGGTTCCGGGTCAGCGCGTCGTCGGCCAACGCGGCGATCGCCTGACGGAAGAGGCTCTCCTTGTCCCCGAAGTGGTTGTAGATCGTGTGCTTCGCGACGCCGGCCTCGGCCGCGATCGCGTCCATCCCGGCTGCGCGGTAGCCGTCCCGGGCGAAGGTGGTGAAGGCCGCGGCCAGGATCGCGCGCCGCTTGTCGATGCGCCCGGTGGCGTGCTCGGTCCTGACCACGGCACAACGATATCTATCGCACTCGTCGGTGCGTTAAAGTGCACTGATCAGTGCAATTCGGTGAGAGGAGCGGTCATGATCGTCAACGTGCTGCGGTTCAGCTTCAAGCCCGAGGTGCCCGACGAGGAACGGGCGGAGGTGCTGGCCGCGATGCGCCGCACGGCATCGACCGAACCGGTGGCGTTCGCGACGGTCGGCCAGGACCTCGGCGACCCGGCAGAGGGCTTCACCCACGCCTACCTGGTGGGTATCCCCGACCTGGACGCGCTGGAGCGCTACATGCACGACCCCGTGCACCTGGCCGGCGACGAGTACATCCTCGGACGGTTGGCCACGCTCTCCGCCGTGCGGCTCTCGGACGACCTGGCTCCCGACCTGGGCCAGAAGGTCTACGCGATGCACAACCGCAAGGTCGAGATGTACCCGCAGTGGGGAGACGAGGTGGCGAACCTCTTCGGCACTCCCAGCTGAAGCCGGCGCCGGATGCACGAAGGCCCTGGTCGGCACTCCTACTGGAGGCTCTGGCCAGGGCCTTTGCGTGGTCGGGGTGACAGGATTTGAACCTGCGACCTCTTCGTCCCGAACGAAGCGCGCTACCAAGCTGCGCCACACCCCGATCGGCCCCACATCCCGGCGGGCCGTGATGAAGTCTAGCCGACGTCCGCAGCGGTCCGCGCTGGGGTTACCCCTCGGCGGACGGGCTCGACCGGGCGAGGAACGAGCGTCAGCAGGGTGGCCTCCGGCGGGCAGGCGAAGCGCACCGGGGTGTACGGGGAGGTGCCCAGACCTGCCGACACGTGCAGCCAGGTGTGCGCGCCCCATCGGGACGCGCCGCGGGCCCGGGAGCGGTCCAGCCCGCAGTTGGTGACCAGCGCGCCGTAGCCGGGGACGCGGAGCTGGCCGCCGTGAGTGTGACCGGCCATGACCAGGTCGTAGCCATCGGCGGCGAACTGGTCGAGGACCCGCGGCTCCGGCGAGTGGACGAGACCCAGTCGCAGGTCGGCGCTCGGCTTGCCGGAGACACGGCCATAGCGGTCCAGGCCCAGGTGCGGGTCGTCGACGCCGGCGACGGCGATGCGGACACCGTCGATGTCGAGCATGAGCCGCTCGTGCGTGGCGTCGTGCCAGCCACGTTCCACGAACGCGGCGCGCAGGTCGTGCCACGGCAGCGGCTCACCGTGCAGCCGCTTCTCGTTGCGGCCCAGGTAGCGGGCCGGGTTCTTCGGCTTCGGGCCGAAGTAGTCGTTGCTGCCGAACACGAACAGTCCGGGCACGTCCAGCAGCGGGCCGAGCGCCTGCACGACCGCGGGCACCGCCTGCAGGTGGGCCATGTTGTCGCCGGTGTTGACGACGAGATCGGGCTGCAGCGCGGCGAGCTCGGACACCCACCGCTGCTTGCTGCGCTGCCGCGGGGTCATGTGCAGGTCGGACACGTGCAGGACGCGCAGCTGCCGGGTGCCCGGCGCGAGCACGGGCAGCGTGGCCTCGCGCAACGTCCAGTGACGCAGCTCGACGCCCGCCGAGTACGCCAGCGTCGCGACGCCCGTCGCGGTCGCTCCGAGCGCCGCTTTCACCCAGCCGTTCATGAATCCCAGCGTACGACGGCCGCCCCGTCCGATAACGTCCACGCCCGTGACCACGCTCAAGGAGCAGCTGCGCGCCGACCTCACCGCCGCCATGAAGGCACGCGACGAGCTGGTGAAAGGCACCCTGCGGATGACGCTGACCGCCGTCGGCAATGCCGAGGTGGCCGGCGACGCCGCCCGGGAGCTCTCCGACGACGAGGTGCTCGGCGTGATCGCCAAGGAGGCGAAGAAGCGCGCCGAGGCCGCGGAGGCGTTCGACGGAGCCGGCCGCACCGAGCTGGCCGAGAAGGAGCGCGCCGAGGGCGAGGTGCTGGCGCGCTACCTGCCGGCCCAGCTCACCGACGAGGAGCTGGTGGAGATCGCTCGCCAGGCCGTCGCCGACACCGCGGCCGAGCTGGGCGAGCAGCCCGGCCCGCGGCAGATGGGACAGGTCATGAAGAAGGCCACCGCGGCCGTCGCCAAGCGCGCCGACGGCGGCCGGGTGGCCGCCGCCGTCAAGGCCCAGCTGCTCGGCTGAGCCGTTACTTCGCGGGCGCCTTCTTGCGGGCGGGCGCCTTCTTCGCGGGCGCCCGCTTGGCCGGGGCCTTCTTGACCGGCGCCTTCGCCCGACGCTCGGCCAGCAGCTCCGACGCGCGCTCGTCCGTGATCTGCTCGACGGAGTCGCCCTTGCGCAGCGACGCGTTGGTCTCGCCGTCGGTGACGTACGGCCCGAACCGCCCGTCCTTGATCACCATCGGCTTCTTCGTGACCGAGTCGACGCCCAGCTCGCGCAGCGGCGGGGTGGCCGCCGCAGTGCGGCGGCCGCGCTGCTTCGGCTGCTTGTAGATCTCCAACGCCTCGTCGAGGGTGACCGTGAACAGCTGCTCCTCGCTGGTCAACGACCGCGAGTCGGTGCCCTTCTTGAGGTACGGCCCGTAGCGGCCGTTCTGCGCGGTGATCTCCTCGCCGCTCTCCGGGTCGGTGCCGACCAGCCGCGGCAGCGACATCAGCTTCAGCGCCTCTTCCAGGGTGACCGTGTCGGTGGTCATGCCCTTGAACAGAGACCCGCTGCGCGGCTTCGGCTTCGCGACCTTCTTCTTCGCCCCGCCCTCGGGCTCCGGCGGCTCCGGGAGGATCTCGGTGACGTACGGGCCGAACCGGCCCTCCTTCGCCACGATCTCGTGCCCGGTGACCGGGTCGGTGCCCAGCGAGCGGCCCTCCTGCGGAACCGAGAAGAGCTGCTCGGCGACTTCGGGGGTCAGCTCGTCAGGCGGCAGGTCGTCGGGCAGGTTCGCCCGCTGCGACTCGCCGTCGCGCACGCGCTCCAGGTACGGCCCGTAGCGACCGACGCGCACCACGACGTCGTCGAACACGGGGACGGAGTTGATCTCCCGGGCGTCGATCTCCTCGAGGTTGACCCCGACGAGCTTCTTCAGCCCGCCCGCCCGCGCCACCGAGCCCTCGGTGCCCTGCTGGCCGCCGAAGTAGAAGCCCGAGAGCCAGCGGACACGGTCGTCCTCGCCGGACGCGATGAGGTCGAGCTCGTCCTCCATCGCCGCGGTGAAGTCGTAGTCGACGAGCCGGCCGAAGTGGTGCTCCAGCAGACCGACGACGGCGAAGGCCACCCACGACGGGACGAGCGCCTGCCCCTTCTTCCAGACGTAGCCGCGGTCCTGGATCGTCTTCACGATCGAGGCGTACGTGGACGGGCGGCCGATGCCGAGCTCCTCCATCGCCTTGACCAGGCTCGGCTCGGTGTAGCGCGAGGGCGGGCTGGTGGTGTGGCCCTCCGGGTTCAGCTCGGCCGCCGTGAGCGCCTGGCCCTCGGTGAGCTCAGGCAGCCGCGACTCGGCGTCGTCGGCCTGGCCGCCGTCGCCCTCGTCGAGGGTCTCGACGTACGCCTTGAGGAAGCCGGGGAACGTGATCGTGCGTCCCGACGCGGCGAACGTCACCTCCTCGCCGGTGGCCGCGGTGCCCGCGATCCGCACGCTGACCGTGGTGCCGCGCGCGTCGGCCATCTGCGAGGCCACCGTGCGCTGCCAGATCAGCTCGTAGAGGCGGAAGTCGTCGCCGTCGACCTCACGCGCGATCTCGCCGGGGGTACGAAAGGTGTCGCCGGCCGGCCGGATGGCCTCGTGGGCCTCCTGCGCGTTCTTCACCTTGCGCGTGTACTGGCGGGGCTGGGCCGGCACGTACGCGTCGCCGTAGAGCTCCCTGGCCTGCGTGCGGGCCGCCTGGATCGCCGTGGGCGACAGCGTGGTGGAGTCGGTGCGGAGATAGGTGATGTAGCCGTTCTCGTACAGCCGCTGCGCGCTGCGCATCGTGCGGTCGGTCGAGAACCGCAGCTTGCGGCCCGCCTCCTGCTGCAGCGTCGAGGTCATGAACGGCGGGTACGGCCGGCGCGTGTACGGCTTCGACTCGACCGACTCGACGGCCATCGGCCGGTCCTGCAACGCCTCCGCCAGCCGGCGCGCCGACGCCTCGTCCAGCGCCTGGGCAGGGTTGGTGCGGCTCGCCTTCAGCTGGCCGTCGGCGCCGAAGTCGCGGCCCGTGGCCACGCGGGTGCCGTCGATCGCCACCAGACGGGCCGGGAACTGGCGTGGTGAGGCGTCCTCGCCGGCGTCCATCTGCGCCGCGATGTCCCAGTAGCTCGCCGAGACGAACGCCATGCGCTCGCGCTCGCGCTGCACGATGATCCGGGTGGCCACCGACTGCACACGGCCCGCCGACAGCTTCGGCATGACCTTCTTCCACAGCACGGGGGAGACCTCGTAGCCGTAGAGGCGGTCGAGGATCCGGCGCGTCTCCTGGGCGTCGACCAGATCGTGATCGAGATCACGCAGATTGGCGACGGCGGCCTGGATCGCGGGCTCGGAGATCTCGTGGAAGACCATCCGGCGCACCGGCACCTTGGGCTTCAACGTCTCCAGCAGGTGCCAGGCGATCGCCTCGCCCTCGCGGTCGGGGTCGGTGGCGAGCAGGACCTCGTCGACGTCCTTCATCGCGGTCTTGAGCTCGGAGACCTTGCTCTTCTTCTCCGGCTGCACGATGTAGAGCGGCGTGAACTGGTTGTCGACGTCCACGCCGAGCCGGGCCCACGACTCGCCCTTGTACTTCGCCGGCACGTCGGCGGCCCCGCGCGGCAGGTCCCGGATGTGCCCGACCGACGCCTCGACGACGTAGTCCTTGCCCAGGTACTGCTGGATCTTCTTGGCCTTCGTGCCGGACTCGACGATCACCAACCGGCGGGTCGGGCCACTCGTGGCCGAGCCGGTCGGCGGGGTGCGCCTGCGTCCTCCTGCCGCGCTCTTGCTCGGGCCGGTCGCGGGCGTCGAGCTCGTCGTTCCGATTGACACGTGGTCCTACTCCGTTGTCCTTCGCGCCGGCGATCGGGTCGCCGGTTGTCCCCCGAGTATGCGGTGCGCGCCTCCCGGCTCTCCGCCGGACCTCACGAACGCACCTGCCCCGAGCGTGTCGCCATCGTCACGCTCGGCAGGCAATCGCTGCCATGCGGCGAGAGCGTAACCAGATCTGTCAAGCAGTTGCGCGACCCCAGCAGCGCGGCCAGACCGCCGCCGGCAGCCGTACGGGCGGTGGCCCGACCAGCTCCACGAGCCGCTGCATCCGCCGCGTGCCGCTGATCCGAAGGGCGCCGATCCGGGACATGCGTGCTGGTGGCAGACCTGCGCGCGTCAACGCGCCGATCAGCGGGAGGTGCGTCTGCGGAGCGTGCGGATCCAGTGCCAGCAGGTAACCGCCGCGCTCGTCGGGCCATCCCGACGTCAACGCCCACATCCGTAACGCCGCGCCGTCGAGTTCCCATCCCGCCGGGACGTCCTTCACCGCGCCGCGCGTCCACTGCTTCGCCAGATCGACCAGATCACAGCGGAAGGCCGTGCGCACCGCCGTCGCCCCGTTCTCGGTCACGACCGCCTGTGCCGCCACCCCGAACCCGGCGATCGCGGCCGTGACCGCGCCCGCTCGGGACGCGTCGGTGAGCAGCACCGACAACCGGGCCTGATCGCCCGAACCGAAGCGCACGATCTGACCCGGTCCGCACAGCACCCCGGCGAGATCGGCCAAGCCGGCCGGTCGGGCCTCCGCGGAGAACAGCGACAGCTGCGACACAGGCCGTACAGTAGAACACCCGTTCGATCGACGGGAGTCGACGCGCCGGTTCGATGCACCGGCCGGCGTGGGAGTCAGCTGCCGGCCGGCTTACCGCTGGGCGGCGGGGCCTGCTTGCTGAGCTGCTGCAGCTGCTGGCAGTTCTTGGCCGCGCTCGTGGCGCTCGAGACCTCGGGCGTGGACGGCACGTTGAACGCCGGCGGCGACTTCAGCACCTGCAGGGCAGTGGTGGCGGCCGTGATCGAAGCCGGGTCGTTGGTGTTCGCCTTGTCCACGGCGCCCTTCGTCTGCTCCAGCTTGCCCCGGTAGTCCTTCAGCGGATCGAGGATGCCCTTCACCATCGCGTCGCCACCGGCGATCGGCGACGGACCCGCGCTCTCGGTCGTCTGCACCGCCTTGTCGATGCCGCTGATGTAGGAGCCGATGAACGCGCTGTAGCTCTTGAAGGTCGCCTGCGGGCTCGAGGTGTCGACCTGGGGGCTGCGCACGGTGTTGCTCAGCTCGAGCATCGAGCCGCAGACCTTGTCGATCCACGCCACCCCCGCCTCGTTGCCGGCCGCCGGTGCCGCTCCGGTGCCGTTGCCGGCCGGGGCCGGGGCGGAGCCGCCGCATCCTGCTGCCAGCAGCACGCAGCCGGCAGCGATCGCGGTGAGGACGGAACGATAGGTGCGGTGCATGGGACCTGCTCCCTGGTGTGGCTCTCGGTCGGTGGGGCTATCGGTAGTGGCGGACGCGGCGTGACAGTCTCCCCCGCGCCGAAACGGGCGAGGCCGCCCACCCCAGTACAGGGGTGGACGGCCTCGCCCGGATGTGAGCTGGCGCTCAGGCCACCTTGGACTCCGACGGGGTGTCGGAGATCGTGGTGGACCGGCGCTTCGAGACCACGACCGCGCCCACGATGATGACCACCGCCACCAGCGCGATCACGATGCGCAGCGGCGCCGACGCGCTCTCGCCGACCGAGAAGTACACGATCGCCGGAGCGATGAGCACCGACACGAGGTTCATGACCTTGATCAGCGGGTTGATGGCCGGACCGGCGGTGTCCTTGAACGGGTCGCCGACCGTGTCACCGATGACGGTGGCGGCGTGCGCCTCGGAGTTCTTGCCGCCGTGGTGGCCGTCCTCGACCAGCTTCTTCGCGTTGTCCCACGCGCCGCCCGAGTTGGCGAGGAAGATCGCCATCAGGGTGCCGCACGCGATCGCACCGGCCAGGTAGCCGGCCAGCGGGCCGACACCGAGACCGAAGCCGACCGCGATCGGGGCGAAGATCGCCAGCAGGCCGGGGGTGGCCAGCTCGCGCAGCGAGTCGCGGGTGCAGATGTCCACGACACGGCCGTACTCCGGCCGCACCGTGCCCTCCATGATCCCCGGGTTGTCGCGGAACTGGCGGCGCACCTCGAACACGATGGCGCCGGCAGCCCGCGTGACGGCGTTGATCGCCAGGCCCGAGAACATGAACACCACGGACGCCCCGATGATCACGCCGACCAGCGTGTTGGGGGCGAACACCTCGTAGGCGAACGCCGTGCCGGCGTCGGCAGCCGCGGTCTTCGCGGTGCTGAGCGCCGACGTGATGGCGTCGCGGTAGGAGCCGAACAGCGCGGTCGCCGCGAGCACGGCCGTGGCGATCGCGATGCCCTTGGTGATGGCCTTGGTCGTGTTGCCCACCGCGTCCAGCTCGGTGAGGATGTCGACCCCGGCGCCCTCGACGTCGCCCGACATCTCGGCGATGCCCTGCGCGTTGTCCGAGACCGGACCGAAGGTGTCCATCGCGACGATCACGCCGACGGTGGTGAGCAGGCCGGTACCGGCCAGCGCGACCGCGAACAGCGCCACCGTGATGGAACCGGTCGCGAGCGCGAACGCGCCGAACACCGCAGCGCTGATCACGATCGCGGTGTACACGGCAGACTCGAAACCGATCGAGATGCCGGCGAGGATCACGGTGGCCGGGCCGGTCAGCGACGACTCACCGACGGTCTTGACCGGCTTGTCCTCGGTGCCGGTGAAGTACCCGGTCAGCCACAGGATGATCCCGGCCAGCACGATGCCGATGAGCACCGCGACGGACGCGATGATCTGCGGGTTGGAGCCCGCCATGTCGGCGACGACCGTGCGGTCGGTCGGACCGCCCAGACCGTTGAACGAGCTGGGCAGGTAGGTGAACGCCGCCACGATGCACAGCACGCCGGAGATCACCGCGGAGATGTAGAAGCTGCGGTTGATCGTGGTGAGGCTGCTCTCGCCCTCGCGGGTCCGCGTGATGTACACGCCGACGATCGCGGTGAGCACGCCGATGGCCGGCACGATCAGCGGGAACAGCAGGCCCTGCTGGCCGAACGCGGCGGACCCGAGGATCAGCGCGGCGACCAGGGTCACCGCGTAGGACTCGAACAGGTCGGCGGCCATGCCGGCGCAGTCGCCCACGTTGTCGCCGACGTTGTCGGCGATCGTCGCGGCGTTGCGCGGGTCGTCCTCCGGGATGCCCTGCTCGACCTTGCCGACCAGGTCGGCACCCACGTCGGCGGCCTTGGTGAAGATGCCGCCACCGACTCGCATGAACATCGCGAGCAGCGCGGCTCCGAACCCGAAGCCCTCCAGGACCTTCGGCGCCTGACCGGCGTAGACCAGCACCACGACGGTGGCGCCGAGCAGCCCGAGGCCGACGGTGAACATGCCCACCACGCCGCCGGTGCGGAACGCGATCCGGGTGGCCTTCTCGCGGCCCCCGTCCTCGCGGGACGCAGCGGCAACGCGGATGTTGGCGAAGGTCGCCAGGCGCATCCCGAGGTAGCCGATGGTGGCGGAGAACGCGGCACCGACCAGGAAGAAGATCGACCGTCCGATCCGTTCCCCGATGTCGTCTGCCGGGAGAGCGAACAACAGCAAGAAGACGATCACGACGAATATCGCGAGGGTGCGGAACTGGCGGTTGAGGTACGCCGAGGCGCCTTCCTGGACCGCGCGGCCGATGTCCTGCATCTTCGAGGTGCCCTCGCCGGCGGCGAGGACCTCCCTGCGCAGGACGAAGCCGACGACCAGTGCGACAACGGCGACCACCGCAACCACACCGACGACGATGCGATCGCCCCCGCCGAGCGTCAGCTGCGTCGCTGCGCCTTCGGCGAGAGTGGTGGACAAGGACATCCGTCCTCCTGGTTCAGTGGATCACTGGACAGCCAGGGCACGGTGACTCGACCCCGGCGTCGGACAGCCCGTTGCCGCAGGTAGACCGCGGTCGGGCGAGTGCAGTCTAGGAGTGTGACCCACGCAACAGGTTCGGGGAGGTACCCCGCCGACCGCTCATAACGATCTCGTCACGAACTGGGCCGCATGCCTCCCGAGCTGCGCTGCTGTGCCGATTCGAGCGGTGAATCGATCATGAACCGGCGCGGGAGCGCCCGCCCCGACCGCCACGGCGGGCCGACTTGTCGGCCGTCTGTGTCACCCTCCGATGCAGCGGGGCGACGTGCGGATGCTGGGACGGGAGTGTGGTGAGCGGGGTGACTGTTGCAGGAGACGTGACTCCCGGCCGAGCAACCCACCTTCTACGGCGGGTGGCCGGAGGTGCCCTCCACGAGGCGGACGGCCCGTTGCGGCACGTGGTGCACCTCGCGCCGCGTCCGGCGGTCACCACGGACTGGCCGGCCTGGACCCCCGAGGTCGTGCGTGCCGCGTTGGCATCCCGGGGAGTGGCCGCGCCCTGGGTCCATCAGGTGGAGGCGGCCGAGCTCGCCCACGCCGGCACCGACGTGGTGGTGGCGACCGGTACGGCGTCGGGCAAGTCGCTGGCCTACCAGCTGCCCGTGCTCACCGCGCTCATGGAGGACCCGCGGGCCACGGCCCTGTACCTGGCGCCGACCAAGGCGCTGGCCGCCGACCAGCTGCGCGTGCTCGACGAGCTGGGCCTGGCGGACATTCGCCCGGCCGCGCTCGACGGTGATGCTTCGCCGGACGCGCGCGACTGGGCGTGCCGGCACGGCCGCTGGTTGCTGAGCAACCCCGACATGCTGCACCGGAGCCTGCTGCCGCGGCACGGCCGATGGGCGCACTGGTTCCGCAGGCTGCGCTACGTCGTGGTCGACGAGTGCCACACCTATCGCGGGGTGTTCGGTACGCACGTCGCGCTCGTGCTGCGGCGGCTGCTGCGGATCTGCGCGCGCTACGGCGCCCGGCCGACGCTGGTGCTCGCGTCTGCGACCGTGGCCGAGCCGGCCGAGTTCGCCTCGCGGCTCGTCGGACGAGAGGTGACCGCGGTGTCGCGGGACGCCTCTCCGCAGGCCGGTCGCACCGTCGCGCTGTGGGAACCTCCCCTCCTCGACGCAGGTGCCGGAGAGAACGGAGCACCAGCGCGCCGCGGAGCCGGAGCCGAGGCCGCCCGGATGCTCGCCGATCTCGTGATGGACGGTGCGCGAACCATCGCGTTCGTCCGCTCCCGACGTGGTGCCGAGCTCGTCGCGCTCGGCGCCCGCCGGCTGGTCAGCGACGTGGACCCGGAGCTCGCCGATCGGGTCGACGCGTACCGCGGCGGCTACCTCCCCGAGGACCGCCGGGCGCTCGAGGCCGCGCTCACCGACGGCAGCCTGCTCGGACTGGCCAGCACCAATGCCCTCGAGCTCGGCGTGGACATCGTGGGGCTCGACGCCGTGGTGATGGCCGGCTTCCCCGGCACCCGCGCCTCGTTCTGGCAGCAGGCGGGCCGCGCCGGCCGCGACGCGCGCAACGACGCCCTCGTGGTGCTCGTGGCGGCCGACGATCCGATGGACACCTACCTCGTGCACCATCCCGACGCGCTGCTCGGAGCCCCGGTGGAGGGCTGCGTGCTGGACCCGGGCAACCCGTACCTGCTCGGGCCGCACCTGGCCTGCGCGGCGGCCGAGCTCCCCGTCACCGAAGACGAGGTGCAGCCGGTCTTCGGCGAGACGGCAGCTGCCGTGCTCGACGAGCTCGTGGCCGACGGGGTGCTGCGTCGCCGCTCCGCGGGGTGGTACTGGCCGAGCACCCAGGATCGGCCGGCCGGATACGTGGACCTCCGCGGCTCCGGCACCGGGCAGGTTGCGCTCGTCGAGAAGTCGACCGGGCGGGTGCTCGGCACGGTCGACGGATCCTCGGCAGCGGCCACTGTGCACACCGGCGCGGTGCACCTGCACCGCGGCGAGACCTACCTCGTGGATCGGCTCGATCTCGCCTCCGGCGTGGCGTTGGTGCGTGCCGGTGACCCCGGATGGCGCACGGTCGCCAGGTCCGTCTCCGACGTCGCCGTACGCAGCGTGCTGCAGTGCCGGACCCACGGTCCGGTTCGGGTCTCGTTCGGAGAGGTCGACGTGACCGGGCGGGTGGTCGCCTACCAGCGCCGAGGAACCGACGGCACGGTGCTCGCGACGGTGCCCCTCGACCTGCCCGAACAGACCCTGACGACCCGGGCCGTCTGGTACGACCTCGATCCCGCCGCCCTGCGGGCCGTCGGTCTCGCGCAGGCGCGGGTGCCCGGCGCGCTGCATGCCGCGGAGCACGCCGCGATCGGACTGCTGCCCTTGTTCGCGCTCTGCGACCGCTGGGACGTCGGCGGACTCTCGACCGCCGCGCATCCGTTCACCGGGCGGCCGACGGTGTTCGTGCATGACGGGCACCCGGGTGGCGCCGGCTTCGCGGAGCGCGGGCACGCCGTGCTCGCCTCGTGGTTGGCGGCGACCCGCCAGGCGATCACCGACTGCACGTGCCGGACCGGCTGCCCATCGTGCGTGCAGTCGCCCAAGTGCGGAAACGGCAACGCACCACTGGACAAGGAGGGTGCGGTGCTCGTGCTGGACGCCGTGCTGCGGGCCGTCGGCTCCACACTCGAGAGGTAGGGCGCCGCCGGCCGGCCTTCTCGGGGGTGGGGCCGGCCGGCGGCGTCCTGATCGCGACGGAACCGGATCGGGGGTGAGCGTCGATGACGCCCCGGTTCCACCGCAGCTGGGGGAGCGAAGTCTCGAGTTGTGTGCGCGCTTGCTGAACGCTTGCCAGGTATCCAGTAGGCGACAGAGCACGCTGTGCCACCAGAGGTGGTCGCCGATCGGCGGCAATGCAACGACGAGCGTGGACCGTGACCGATCGACGCAGATCGGAGCGGTGGGACGACCGTTCATCGGGCGAGCAGTACCGTTGATCAGTAACAGTGTCTGAGATCGCAGGTGATCGCGGCGGCGTCGGCGCCGTCCGGACCACAGGGCCAGGACGGCTGGCGCCGTGGCAGCGGGATCGGGTCCGGCGAACGCCCGTCCCCGCGCCGTGGCCAGCCCCGGAAGGGCGACCGCGATCCCCGCCTCCACCTCGACCGCGGCGTTCCACCCGACCAACACGCACTCGACGAGTCGGGTGCCGTTGGCCTCCGCGAGCTCGCGAGCGCGGCCACAAGCGACGCTCGTGCCGTGCACGGCCAGCGTCGCGGCCCCCAGCGCGCCGAGGTCGGCTGCAGCCTCCGCCCGATGCCTGGCAAGGACCGCCGCGGCGAGGTGCAGCACGATCAACAGAGCCGCCATCACCACGGCGACACCCGCTGCTGCCCAGACGGTGGCGACACCTGCGTCTGGTTCGAGCTCGTTCGCCCTCATGGCGCGACCGTCGGTTCGATCGCGCCCACGGACCGTCCGCTCAACGTGATGGGGAACGGCGGCACGAGCCGTACGGAGACCGATCCGGTGAGCAGCTCGCCGGTCTGGTCGAGCTGCACCGCCGCACCGGCCGGAGCCAGTGCGGCGGCCACCGCCCGACCCCGCTCGGCCTCCCCACGCGCCGCGAGGCGGACCAGTTCGCGTGCCGCGTCGGTGCATCGCACGGCAGCACCGGCGGCTGCGACCGCGCCGACCGCCATGGTGAGGAACACCGTCAAGGCGCAGAGGGCCAGGGCGGCCTCGACCGTCACCGCTCCTCGATCCCGGGCCGGTGCTCGCGCCGCCGGCTCGTGCGTGGTCATCAGAACGTGGCCGTGAGCGCGCGTTGGATCAGAGTCGTCAGTGCGCCCACGATGGAATCGCCACTCACGACAGCGTAGAGGATGGCAGCGAATGCCGCTGCCGCGATCGTGCCGATGGCGTACTCGACGGTGCTCATCCCGCTGTCGTCGGTGGCCAGGCCGCGCAGCCGGTGGGACAGCGGATGCCGCCGGCGTCGACGTTCGAGGATGGGGGCAGGGATCGTGGTCATCGGATCTCTCCTTCTGTTGTGACGGGTTGTCGACGGATCACCACTGGTCGAGGACGGCGCCGGCGAGACCGATCACCACCGGGCCGATGCCGAGGACGAGGAACGCCGGCAGGAAACACAGCCCCAGCGGGCCGGTGATCATCACTGCAGCTCGTTGTGCGCGGGCCTGGGCCGAGTCGGCCACGGCGGACCGGATGCGGCCCGCTTCGGCAGCGGCGACATCGGCCAGTGCAGCTCCGGTGCCGGCCGACCGGGCCGCTGCTCTGGCGAAGGTGGCGAGTGTCGGGGACTCGACGGCGGACTGCCACGCGTCGGGTGGGTCGGCGCCCAGTGCGAGCAGGCCGGCGACACGGCGCAGCCGCGCGCCTGCCGGTCCGGTCACCGACTCGGCGCCAGCGGACACCGCGGCGGCGACGGGCAGACCGGCGCGCAGGCACACCGCCAGCAGCTCCCAGCACGACGCGAGCTCGATCTCGCTGTCGGGCGCCTCGCGGGTGGCACGGCGGACGACGGCGCCGGCGGCCACCACTGCTGCGCCGCCGAGGACGACCGCGGGTCCGGCACCTGCGACGGCCCAGCCCAACCCGGCGCCGGCAACTCCGGCAACCGCGATCCACGCCGGGCGGATCGGCGGACCCGGGTCGGCCGGTGCCTGGGCAGGCGACCGCAGTGACCGGAGCCGTTGAGCCGGATGACGGGAACCGGCGACGAGCACCGCCACCGCCAGCAGGGCGACGCCGCAGGCTCGGACGGTTTCGGGACTCATCGGGGCACCGCCCTGCTCATGATCCGTTCGCTCCACGTCGCGCCCGCTGCGGCGAGGCCGACGCCGACGACCACGAGCGCCTGCCCGATCAGCCCGCTCCGCAGCACCTGCAACGGGTTCGCGCCCAGCAGTTGCCCCAACCCCAACCCCAGCACGGGTAGGCAGGTGAGGACCGCGGCAGTAGCACGCGGCCCCGCCAGCTGCGCGCGCACCGAGGCACCGAACCGGACCCGCCAGCGCATGTCGGACCGGGCGCCGGCCAGCAGCTCGGCGAGCGGTACGCCGTGGCGCTCCGCGAGCGACCACGCGGCCGCGAGCCGGTGCAGATCCTCGGCCACCGTCGGATGGGCCGTCGCGGTGCGCCGCATCGCGCCGGCCACGTCTTCGCCGAGCGCCGCTGCGGTGGCCGCCGGGGTCAGTACCTCGCGAGCTAGGGATCCGTCGTCGCTGACACCGGCCAGCGCGGTCGCGGGGTGGCCACCCGCGCGCAGTTCGTCGCTGATGCGGCCGAGGGACTCGGCCAGCTGCTCCGTGACGGCGGTCGCGGCAGCCGTCCGACGGGCTTGTGCTCGCCGTCGGCGGACGACCGCCGCCACCAGGGCACCCGCGATCGCGCCGCCGGGACCGGCGGTGACGAACCCGGCGAGGAGGCCTCCGAGCACCGGTGTCAGGGAGACCCAGCGAAGCGGTGAACGGCGCGTTCCCGGCCAGGGCGGGAACACCGCCGGGAATCGGGTGCGGGCCGGCGCGGACGGCGTGAGCAGCACGGCGGCCGCGATGCACAGCGATGCGATGGCGATCAGCACGACGCCCTCCCGCACAGGACGAGGTGCCGGGGCGCGCGGCGCCGACCCCTCAACAGCTGCGAGCCGGGGTGGTGCGGAGCGGTTCCACAGCTGGACTCCTGCGGACCGTCCTCCTGTTGGACGCATTCGGGCTGCGGCGCGACTGATGTGGCAGCCGGGCCCCGAGGCTCGTCGGGGGTCGGCCGGCGTTCCTCCGTCGTCGCCGCGGAAGCAGCCGGTGTGCTGCTCATGGCGCGCTCACCCCACTTGCGCCCAGCCTTCTGGCTCCTCCGCCGGTCCAGCTCACACCGCGTGGCCCAGTCGATCGGACGCGGGCGAGGCCGGACCCGGTGGTGGTCCGCTCCGCGATCCCAATCGCGTGGAGCACTCGGCTCCTCGTGCCCGCTTGTGTGGCGATCCTGGTGCGGTCGGGAAGCGGGATGAGTGCGGCTTGTGAGTCGGTACAGCCGGGCCGCTCGGCCAGGTTGGGGCTGGCGGTGCCGGACTGGTGGAGGGCGTCGATGCCGTCGCGTGCTCGGCTGGTGGTGGCCGTCGGCGGGGTGCTCGTGTGCTCGGGTGGCGGGGCAGTGAGCGGGGTTCGTGGTTCGGTCCAGTCCGCCGTGCCGCTCCGGTCCGGGTGGTCGGCCAGGTTGGGGTCGGGCGAGCCGGACTGGTGGAGGGCGTCGATGCCGTCGCGTGCTCGGATGCTGGTGGCCGTCGGTGTGATGCTCGTGTGGTTGGGTGGCGGGGCAGCGAGCGGGGTTCGTGGCTTGGTCCAGTCCCCCGTGCCGCTCTGGTCCGGGTGGTCGGCCAGGTTGGGGCCGGGCGAGCCGAATTGGTGGAGGGCGTCGATGCCGTCGCGTGCTCGGCTGCTGGTGGCCGCTGGCGTGATGCTCGTGTTGTCGGGTAGCGGAGCAGCGAGCGGGGTTCGTGGCTCGGTCCAGTCCGCCGTACGGCTCTGGTCCGGGTGGTCGGTCAGGTTGGGGCCGGGCGAGCCGAATTGGTGGAAGGCCTCGATGCCGTCGCGTGCTCGGCTGCTGGTGGTCGTTGACGTTGCGCTCGTGTGGTCGGGTTGCGGGGCAGCGAGCGGGGTTCGTGGCTCGGTCCAGTCCACCGTGCCGCTCCGGCCCGGGCGGTCGGCCAGGTTGGGGCCGGAGGTACCGGATCGGTGGGAGCCTTCGATGGCGTCGCGTGCTCGGATCTTCGTGCCCGCGGGTGTGGCGCTCCTGGTGTGGTCGCGGCGCTCGGCCGTGCGTGCCGTGTGCTCTTCGGTCCGGCGCACGCCGTGGTTCCGGGTCTGTCGGCGTCGGGTGAGGCCGAAGCGGGTGGGCTGGTCGGAGGCTGTTGTGACATCGAGGGTTCGGCTGGTGACGGTCGCGGATGTGTCGTCGATCGGGTGTTCGCGCCGCACGGTGGCTGGTGTGATGCGCCCTTCGGCCCAGGTCGGACCGCCGGTCTCGGACGCCGCCGTGGGGTCGAGCGGTGTCGCGCTCCCGGTGTGTCCGCAGCGCAAGGCGGTGAGTGCAGCCGATCGCTCCAGGCGTTCCTCCTCACTGATCGGGGCTGATCGGACCGGACCGTGGCCGGCGCCGGTCGTGCTGGTCCGGCGGGAAGCTGCGGTGGGTTCGCCCAACGGAGTGGCGGGCGCGGTGTGTTCTTCGGTTCGGCTGATGCCGTGGTTTCGCGGTGCTCGGCTGGTGATGGCGGGTGTGGCGCTCATGGTGCGTTCACCCCGCGTTCGCGCAGGAGTGCCGCGAGAGCGGCGCGTCCTTCGGCCCAGCCGACGCCGCGGATCCAGGCCGGTCTGACCTCGGCCAGGCCGGAGCCGGCGGCACCGGCCCGGTCGAAGACGCCGACGACGTCGAGCACTCGGCCACCGCCGGCAAGCCGGCGCATGTGCAGCACCACCTGGATCGCCGCGGTGAGCTGGCTGTGCAGTGCGTCGCGGGCGAGGCCGCCGGCGGCGGCGAGCGCCTCCATCCGGGCCGGGATCTCACGGGCCGAGTTGGCGTGGACCGTGCCGGCTCCGCCGTCGTGTCCTGTGTTGAGCGCGGCCAGGAGGTCGCAGACCTCCGCGCCGCGCACCTCGCCGACCACCAGCCGATCGGGGCGCATCCGCAGGGCTTGGCGCACGAGGTCGCGCACGTTCACCCCGCCCGCGCCCTCGATGTTGGCCGGCCGCGCCACCAGCCGGACGACGTGGGGGTGCCGGGGGCGCAGCTCCTCGGCCTCCTCCACCACCACGAGGCGCTCCACCGGGTCCACTGCCGACAGCAGCGCGCCCAGGATCGTGGTCTTGCCCGAGCCGGTGCCGCCGGAGACCACGAAGGCGAGCCGGGCCGCCAGCACCGCGCGGACCACCGCCTCACCGGTGGCGTCGAGCGTGCCCAGCGACCGCAGCGTGGCCAGGTCGTGCGCGGCGGGGCGCAGCACCCGCAGCGAGAGGCAGGTGCCGTCGGCCGCGACCGGTGCGAGCACGGCGTGCAGGCGGACACCGACGTCGCCGAGCCAACCATCGACGAACGGGCTGGCGTCGTCGAGCCGGCGACCGGCGGCCAGCGCGAGCCGCTGGGCGAGCCGGCGCACGGCCGCGTCGTCGGGGAAGCGGACGGCGGTGCGCTCCAGGCCCGATCCGCGATCCACCCAGACCGCGGTGGGTCCGGTGACCAGGACGTCGGTGGTGCGCGGATCGCGCAAGAGCTCGTCGAGGGGGCCCGCGCCGACGAACTCCTGGCGCAGCACGCGCAGTGCCGCCAGCACATCGATGTCGGAGGCGACGCCGCCGGCTTCGGCACGGACCGCGGCTGCGACGGCGGCCGGGGTGACCCCCTCGCCGGTGGCGGCCAGCCGGGCCCGGACCCGATCGACGAGCTCAGGAGTTGCGGAGAGGGCGTGCTGCCGCGACGGCGCGACGGCAGTGCTGCCGTTCATGCTGCCGCTCCGCCCCGGACGGCCAGCATCGTGGCGATCTCGACGAGGACGGTGCGTGCTGCCCGTTGCAGCGGTCCGCTCGTGGTGCCCGGTACGCGGCCCAGCTCGAGTGCTCGCGCCAGGCGTGGCTCCGGTCGCATCGCGGTGAGGAGCGGCAGGCCGAGCGAGGCGGCCACCTGGGTGGCGTCGACCCCGCCGGGCGACGGTCCGCGCACGACGACTCCGGCCGGGATCCCACGTTCGGCGAGGATCTCGGCGATGCGCGCCGCAGCGGCACAGGACCGCAGGTCGGCCGGCACCACCACGAGCGTGACGTCGGCGGCGCTGAGGGCGGCGAGTGCGGCGTCGGTGGGGTAGCGGGGCAGGTCGCACACGACGGTCTCTCCGGCTCGT
This sequence comes from Pseudonocardia sp. CA-107938, assembly GCF_050936315.1. Classification (NCBI taxonomy): domain Bacteria; kingdom Bacillati; phylum Actinomycetota; class Actinomycetes; order Pseudonocardiales; family Pseudonocardiaceae; genus Pseudonocardia; species Pseudonocardia sp. CA-107938. The sequence goes on from NZ_JBNJNA010000001.1 coordinate 1,835,908, forward strand.
CGTCCCGCTTCGAGCACCGCGACCACCGCACCTGGCGTCGGCCCGTGCGCGGCCCGCTCGCAGGACAGGACGCTCAACCGGCCCTCGCCGCCCCGCCCGATGCGCGGCGCGGGGAGCGCGGCGTGCAGCGCCGCGGCCGGTACCCGGCCGCCGCTCACACCGATCTGGGACCAGCGCAGGCCTTCCGCCTCCTCGGCGCCGAGCAGGACGTCGAGTCCGCCCCCGAGCGGGTCGCAGTCGACGAGCAGGGCGTGCTCGCCGGTGCGGACAGCGGCTACGGCCAGAGCGGTGGCGAACACCGACGCGCCGGCGCCGCCGCGGCCGCCGATCACGCCGATGACCGCCCCGGATCGTCGGCTGCCCTCGGCCGCCTCGGTGAGTGCCGCGACGAGCCACGCCTCCGCCTGTGGGACGGACACGACGTGCTCGGCGCCGACGGCGACCGCGTGCCGCCACGTCTCGGGCGGCGGGTCGCCGCAGACCGCGACGACGACGCCCGACCGCCGCGGCAGCGCTGCCTCGGCACAGGTCCGGGCCGCCACGGAGTCGAGCACCACGAGCGGCGCGTCGAGCCATCGCCGGCGCGCGTCGGAGGGATCGACAGCCCTGCTGACCTCGCAGCCCGCGGCGGCCGCGAGCCGGAGCAGGGTGTCGAGCAGCTCGGGATCGGATGCCATGACGAGCCCGCGACGCGTGGCGTCACCGGTGGGATCGGCTGTCGGCGAGCCGTTCGTCGCGATCATCTCTGGTCTCCTCGTGCCGGGCTCCGCTGCGGAGCGGTGACGAGGACAAGCGTGCGGCGTGGGCGCCGCCGGCGGGAGTGAAGATCAAAAACTGTGGATGGATGAAGGCCGATGTGGACAACTCGGCGGTCTCGGCCCGATCGAGGAGCGAATCGTCGGTGTCGTCGGTCATGATGAGGCGGGCAGCTCGTGCCCGGCCGAGAATCCATCGGTCCGCGGACATGGGACGACCCCCGCCAGGGGGGATTGGCGGGGGTCGTCTGCGGGTTCAGCTCCGGGGGGTCGAGCTGAACCACGTGCCCGGTCGATACCGGACCCCACAACTGTAGCCGTTCCGGGGGCACAACGCCCACGTCCGGAAGGACCAGTTGCCGGCGACGTCAGAAGCGACGGATGGTTCTGGCAAGCTCAGGAACTGTGACCGGTCCGCACGACGCCGTGCCCGGCCGCGACGGAGCGGCCGCGTTCTTCGACCTCGACAAGACGATCATCGCTGGATCCAGCGCGCTCGCCTTCAGCCGCCCGTTCCTCCGGCAGGGTCTGATCTCCCGGCGCTCAGCCCTGCGCAGCGCCTACGCACAGCTGTTCCTGGTGCTCTCCGGCGCTGACCACGACACCATGGACCAGCTGCGCATGCGGCTCACCGCGCTCTGCAAGGGGTGGGACGTGGCGCAGGTGAACGCCATCGTCGCGGAGACGCTGCACGAGATCGTCGAGCCGATGGTCTACGCGGAGGCGACCGAGTTGATCGCGATGCACCGGGCCGTCGGCGACGAGGTCGTGGTGCTGTCGGCGTCCGGGTCGGAGGTCGTCGAGCCGATCTCTGCGATGGTGGGGGCCGATCGCTGCGTGGCGACCCGGATGGCTGCCGAGGACGGGCGCTACACGGGCGAGATCGCCTACTACTGCTACGGGCAGGAGAAGGCGTCCGCCGCCGCGGCCATCGCCGAGGAGCGCGGGTACCGGCTCGCCGACTGCTTCGCCTACACCGACTCCATCACGGACCTCCCGCTCCTGGAGTCGGTCGGGCATCCGGTCGTGGTGAACCCCGACCGCGCCTTGCGCCGGGTCGCGGTGCAGCGCGGCTGGCCGGTGCGGGAGTTCAGCGCGCCGGTCCCGCTGCGGTCGAGATTGCGCCCGCGCGGCACGTTGCTCGCCGTCGGGTTGGGCGCAGCGCTGGTGCTCGGCGGCGCCCTCGTGCTGGGCCGGCGGCGTCCCTCGTACGAGGGGTCCGCATGACTACGCTCCGTGCCTGAACCGGTGCACCTGTCCCAACCTCTTGCTGTGGCCGGAGTCACGGGCTACAAAGGCATCACGGACTTCAGACCGGCCAGGGGCGGTGCGGCAGAGAAGCACCCGTCTCCCCCGATCCGAACTCCGTACGCGAAGACCGGGCACTCCACGCACAGCACGCCGCGGGAGGCATGTCGTCGTGGGCCTGCGTAACCGGACCACCGGGCGCCGAGGCCAGACCACGACACGTAGTGCACGCCTGGACCCTGGTCGTTGCGTTGGCGGGCGGTACTCCTCACGGGGTGCCGCCCGCTTTGACGTGCGGAGACGAATCCGGACGTCAGGTGCGGGCCTCGGCGATCGACCGGCCTTCCCGGACCCCCGCCTCCCACTGCGCGCAGCAGTGGACGATCCATGCCGCAAGCCCTTCGGGGCTTCCGCCGGCGAAGCCGGCAGCCGTCTCGAGGTACGCGGACCGGGCGCGCAGGTGGCCGACCTCGGGCACGGCCAGGCCCTTCGGATCCAGTCCGGCGACGATTGCGGCGAGTCGGGCGGCGGCCCGTGCCACCACTCCGTTGGCTGACGGGAAAGGACGCAGTGCCAGTAACTCTCCGTGGACCACAGCGACCAGTACCGGCGCCGGTGCCCGGGTCCCGCCGGTGACGAGGTCGGCCAGCAGCGCCAGCCGGCTCGACACCTCCGCGGATCCGTGCGGGCGGCCGAGCTCGCCGCCGTGGCGATCGGCCGGAACGAGGTCCGCGGCGGCCACGAGGTGCAGCCGAGCGAGCGCCTGCAGCGGCGCGGTTCGCCAGGTGCCGAGCAGCTTCCCGATCTCCTCCGCGGCACGCACGGCACCGGCCAGCACCGGATCGGTCACCGCGCCGTCGACGGCGTCCAGCGTCGCGCCGTCGAGCGCGGCCGAGGCCCGAGCTGCGCGCAGCCCGGCCTCCGCGGCCGATGCCGGCCAGCCCCGCCGGTTGACGGGGTGGTTGTGCAGCCCGACGAGCGCGTTCCTGGCCCGTTCCACGGCGTTCTCGACACCAGGCAGCGCCAGCAGCGGGGCCAGCGGGTCGGACGTGCTCTGCAGGGCCATCCCGGCATCGTGTCAGGAGCAGCCGACCCCGGCCCGACCTGGCCCTCCTGGCGGGTGCGTGACGTCGGCAGGGCTACTAGCGTTGGACTGCAGGTATGCCGGACCGAGCCCTCCCGTTGGACGCCGTCCGGCCGTTGCCCCCGAAGAAGTGGTCCGTGAACAGGAGTGCACTGCAGATGGCCGACGAACCGACGCTGAGCAACCTCTCGAGCGAGTCGCGCACGTTCCCCCCGAGCGCGGAGTTCGCGGCACAGGCCAACGCGACGGAGGACTGGTACGCCCGCGCCGACGCGGACCGCGAGGCGTTCTGGGCGGAGCAGGCCGACCGGCTGCACTGGAACCAGAAGTGGGACCAGGTGCTCGACTGGCAGCCGCCGTTCGCGAAGTGGTTCGTGGGCGGCAAGCTCAACGTGGCCTACAACTGCGTCGACCGCCACGTCGAGGACGGGCACGGTGACCAGGTCGCGTTCCACTGGGAGGGCGAGCCGGGCGACACCCGCACCATCACGTACGCGCAGCTCAAGAGCGAGGTGTGCAAGGCGGCCAACGCGCTGGCCGAGCTGGGCGTCGGTGCCGGTGATCGGGTGGCGATCCAGCTCCCGATGATCCCCGAGGCCGTGTTCTCCATGCTCGCGTGCGCCCGCCTGGGCGCGATGCACAGCGTGGTGTTCGGCGGGTTCTCCCCGGGTGCGCTGAAGGCCCGCATCGAGGACGCAGAGGCGAAGTTGCTCATCACCTCCGACGGGCAGTTCCGGCGCGGCAAGCCCGCGCCGATGAAGGAGAACACCGACGAGGCGACGAAGGACACGCCGACCATCGAGCACGTGCTCGTCGTGAAGCGCACCGAGACCGAGGTGCCGTGGACCGAGGGTCGCGACGTGTGGTGGCACGACATCGTCGACAAGCAGAGCGACGAGCACACGGCGGAGGCGTTCGACGCCGAGAACCCGCTGTTCATCCTCTACACGTCGGGCACCACCGGAAAGCCCAAGGGCATCCTGCACACCTCGGGCGGCTACCTGACCCAGGCGGCGTACACGCACCACGTCGTGTTCGACCACAAGCCCGGCGAGAGCGTCTACTGGTGCACCGCCGACATCGGCTGGGTCACCGGCCACAGCTACATCGTCTACGGGCCGCTCGCGAACCGGGCGACCTCGGTCATGTACGAGGGCACGCCGAACACCCCGCACGAGGGCCGGCACTGGGAGATCATCCAGAAGTACGGCGTGACGATCTACTACACGGCGCCCACCCTGATCCGCACGTTCATGAAGTGGGGCTCGGACATCCCCGACAAGTACGACCTGTCGTCGCTGCGGGTGCTGGGCTCGGTCGGCGAGCCGATCAACCCGGAGGCCTGGATGTGGTACCGGGAACACATCGGCCACAACAACTGCCCGATCGAGGACACGTGGTGGCAGACGGAGACCGGCGCCATCATGATCGCTCCGCTGCCCGGCGTGACGGCGGCGAAGCCGGGTTCGGCGATGCGGCCGTTGCCGGGCATCTCGGCCACCGTGGTCGACGAGAACGGTGAGGCCGTCGGCAAGGGCGGCGGCGGCTACCTCGCGCTCGACAAGCCGTGGCCCTCGATGCTGCGCGGCATCTGGGGCGACGAGGAGCGCTACCGCGAGACGTACTGGTCGCGCTTCGCGGAGCAGGGCTTCTACTTCGCCGGCGACGGCGCCAAGTACGACGACGACGGCGCGATCTGGCTGCTCGGCCGCGTGGACGACATCATGCTCGTCTCCGGGCACAACATCTCCACCACCGAGGTGGAGTCGGCGCTGGTCAGCCACCCGACGGTGGCGGAGGCGGCGGTCGTCGGCGCGTCCGACCCGACCACAGGGCAGGGCATCGTCGCGTTCGTCATCCTGCGCGGCAACGTCGCTCAGGACGAGGCGAAGGGCGAGGAGGCGATCAAGGCCCTGCGCGACCACGTGGCCAAGAACATCGGTCCGATCGCGAAGCCGCGTCAGATCATGGTCGTCGACGAGCTGCCGAAGACCCGCTCCGGCAAGATCATGCGCCGGCTGCTGCGCGACGTCGCGGAGAACCGCGAGGTCGGCGACGTCACCACGCTGGCCGACTCGACGGTGATGGACCTCATCTCCGCAGGCATGAAGGACGGGAAGTCGGAGGACTGACCTTCCGCATCTACGGAAGGGCCCTCACCGCCGCGGTGGGGGCCCTTCCGCCGTTCTGGCGACGAGCAGGGCGAGCCCGCCCAGCGCCGCCGCGAGTGTGACCGCGGCGAACCCGCCTCCCGCCATGACCAGGCCGGAACCGGCGCCGCCCACGACTGCGCCGGCGCCGGTGGCCACCTCGCCGCGGCCCTCCACGCGCGGACGTTCCGTGGCCGGGACGCCCGCGGTGAGCAGTGCGCTCCCGCTGACCAGCGCCAGGTTCCAGCCGATACCCAGGATGATCATGCCCGCGAACGTGGCGGCCGTGGACGGCGTCACGGTCGCGACGACGCCGGCGGCGAGCAAGATCGCGCCGGCGACGCCGATGGCCCGTTGGGCACCGATCACCTCGACCAGCCGTGCGGAGACCGGTGCCGGGGCGAACATCGCCGCGACGTGCAGACCGACCACCAGACCGATGACCCCCAGGGGCGCCCCGTGGTGCCCGAGGTGCACGGGTGCCATCGTCGCCATGCCGACCATGACCAGGTTGGCCGTACCGAGCACCGCCAGCGCGAGCACCGGTGCGCGACGGGGAGCGGCGGTGTGGTCGGTGAGGGACCGGTGCGGCACCCCCGCCGGGCCTGCGCCGAACACGACCGCGGAGAGCCCGAACGCGACGGCGGCGACCAGGTACGAGCCGACGACTCCGGCCACCGGCAGCAGGTTCGGCCCCACCACGGCGCCTGCGGTGGTGACGGCGAGGAACGACGCCATGGCGCGGACCCGACCTGGTTCGGGGACGAGAGCGGCTGCGGCGTAGCGGCCCAGCATCATCGTGGCGTTGCCGGACCCGAGCAGGGCACTGCCGATCAGCAGCCAGCCGAGGTCGGAGCGCACGGCCCCGACGTACGCGACCAGGCTCGCGACCCCAGCCACGGCAGCACCGGCGGCGAGGGAGATCCCGCGACCGCGCACCGCGGACGACCGCGAGATCAGCAGGGCGGCCACGGCTGCCCCACTGACCCCCACGGCCTGCGGCAGGCCGGCCAGCGCCGGCGTGCCACCCGCGCTGTCGGCCAGCAACGTGCCGGCCGTCCCGGACAGCGAGTTGGCGCCACCGCCGAGGACGCCGGCGATCCACAGTGCCGGCATTCCGTGGCGCGCGAGCGTGATCTGCACTCCTGGAACGCTACGAAGTCGAACACGCCCTCGGCATGCCCGACGAACGGTCCTGGACGCTGATCGCCTGCCGTTCGTAAGCTGTTTCGCCGTGCGACCCGTTGATTCATTGGACGCCACCGACTGGGCGCTGCTCGGCGAGCTGCAGCGCGACGGCCGGCTGTCCTACAACGAGCTCGCCCGCCGCGTCCACCTCTCCCCGCCGGCGGTGGCGGACCGGGTCCGCCGGCTGGAGGAGTCCGGGGTGATCACCGGCTACGCGGCCCGGGTGGACCCGGCAAAGGTGGGGCAGCCGCTGCTCGCCTTCGTGCTCATGCGCTGCGCGGCGGGCCGGTGCCTGCTGCGAACCGGCTCGTCCGGGGACTTCCCCGAGGTCACCGAGGTGCACAAGCTGTCGAGCGAGCACTGCGCCCTGCTGAAGGTGCGGGCCGGTTCGCTGGGCCACCTCGAGGGAGTGCTGGAGGCCATCGGCGCGCACGGCGAGCTGCGCACCCACATCGTGCTGTCGACGCAGTACGACGGGGGTCCGGTCGAGCAGCCGCAGCCCGAGCGTCCGGTCACACGGGCCGAGCGCTGGACCTGATTCTCGCGGGCCTGCCGCGCGATCGTCAGGCATCCTGTGTGCATGCCCGACCAGGACGCCGCCGGAGATCTGCCGGTGCACGGTGCGCTGGTGCTGCCCGCGCGCGAGCTGCACTGGCGGTTCTCGCGCGCGTCCGGGCCGGGTGGGCAGGGCGTCAACACCACGGACTCGCGGGTGGAGCTGTCGTTCGACCTGACCGGATCGGCGGCGTTGTCCGAGGAGCTGCGCCAGCGGGCTGCGTCGCGGCTGGCGGGCCGGCTCGTCGACGGCGTGCTGACCGTCGTCGCGGCGGAGCACCGCAGCCAGCTGCGCAACCGCGAGGCCGCCCGCGAACGGTTGGCCGACGTGTTGCGCACCGCCATCGCACCGCCGCCCCGGGCACGGCGCGCCAGCCGGCCCACCGCCGGATCGAAGCGGCGGCGGCTGGAGGCGAAGGCGCGGCGCGGGGCGTTGAAGAAGCTGCGGGGGCGGCCCGACGAGTGATCAGGCCGCGGCCCGGCGCCGTCTGGTCGGTCGCCGAGATCGGGCTCGCGACGCGAGGTCCGCTACGAGGCTGTCGACGTTGGGGGAGTGAGCGTCGATGTACTCCGCCGCCCGGCAGTCGGCGAAAGTGGACTCGGAGGCGGTGCCGCTCCGTGATCCTCGCGTCCGGCGATGTTCCCCGTAGGCGTTTCGGAGGATCCGCCGTCACCGGATCGGTACCGCGCGGTCGCGTCCTCCCCGGCAGGCCCGCCGGCCGCGTGGAAGGATGCCTTCGATCACAACAGACACGTGCCCCGACATCGTTCGTGCAGGAGGACCGCGGTGGCCAGCCCGACCAGCTCCAACGGCGCGGAGGTTCCGCCCGTTCTGCCCTCGATCCCGCTCGCTCCCGAGCCGGTCGTCCCGGTCGGTGAGCAGTCCATCGGCGCCATCGTCAAGGACGCGACGACGCACGTGTCGACGTTGCTGCGGGCCGAGGTGGAGCTGGCGAAGGCCGAGGTCACGGCCGAGGTCAAGAAGGGGCTGCAGGGCAGCATCTTCTTCATCGTCGCCCTGGTGATCATGCTGTTCAGCCTGTTCTTCCTGTTCTTCGCGCTCGGCGAGACGCTCGCGATCTGGCTGCACCGGGCGGCCGCGTTCGGCATCGTCTTCGGCATCATGATCCTCGCGGCGGGACTGTTCGGGCTGCTCGGCTACCTGCGGGTGCGCAAGATCCGGGCGCCGGAGCGCACCATCTCGACGCTGAAGGACTCGGCCGCCGTGCTCTCGTCGCGGGGGCGCAGCCAGGCCGAACTGAACGGTCACCCGCGCTGACCCATGCGGCTGCCGGGGCCGTGGCGCCAGCGCTTCGTCTCCGCCAACGGCATCCGGCTGCACGTCGTCGAGCAGGGGGCGGGGCCGCTCGTCGTCCTGCTGCACGGTTTTCCCGAGTTCTGGTGGGCGTGGCGGCGCCAGCTGCCCGGTCTGGCGGCGCAGGGCTACCGCGTGGCGGCGATCGACCTGCGCGGGTACGGGGAGAGCGACAAGCCGCCCCGCGGCTACGACCTGTGGACCCTCGCCGGTGACGTCTCCGGCCTGATCGGAGCGTTGGGGGAGGTCCGCGCCGCCGTCGTCGGGCACGGGTGGGGCGGGCTCATCGGTTGGACGCTCACCGCGCTGCATCCGCGGCGGGTGTCGCGGCTCGTGTCGATCGGATCGGCGCATCCGCGGGCGCTGCGCGCGGCGATGGTCCGCGATCCTCGCGGGCAGGGCGCCGCGACCGCGTCGTACGCGCTCGGGTTCCAGGTGCCGCGCCGCCCGGAGCGGTCCTTGCGGGCCGACGACGCCGCGCGCGTCGAGCGGATCATGCGGGACTGGTCGGGTCCCGGCTGGACGGCGACCGCCGACTTCGCCGCCGCCGTCGCGCACTACCGCACGGCCATGGCCGTGCCGAACGTGGCGCACTGCACTCTCGAGTACCACCGGTGGGTCGCCCGGTCCCAGCTCAGGTCGGACGGACGCCGTTTCGCCGAGGCCGTGGCCAGAGCGTCCGAGGTGCCGGTGCTGCAGGTCCACGGCGCGGTCGATCCGTGCGTGCTGCCGGCCACGGCTGCGGCGTCGGCGCGGTGGGCCGGTGCCGACCATCAGCTCGAGGTGCTCGACGGGTGCGGGCACTTCCCGCACGAGGAGCAGCCGGACCGCGTAACCGGTCTCGTGGCGGACTTCCTCCGACGCTGACCGCGCGCTATATTCGTAGACGAGTATTCGTCTACGAATAAGGATGCGTCATGGCGAAGCGTCGCCGCGTCGGGAACCTGCTGGCCCTCGCCGTGCTCTCCGCACTGCTCCAGGGCGACCAGCACCCCTACGAGATCGCGGCGCGCCTGCGGGACCAGGGCAAGGAACGCGACATGGCGATCAAGTGGGGCTCCCTCTACACCGTGATCGGCAACCTGGCCAAGCACGGACTCGTCGTCGCGACGGGCAGCGAGCGCGCTGGAGCGAGGCCGGAACGCACCGTCTACCGCATCACCGACGAGGGCCGTGCCGAGCTCGTCGACTGGATCCGTGAGCTCGTCGGCGATGTGGAGACCGAGCGGCCGCGGTTCGTCGCCGGCCTGTCGCTGCTCAGTGCACTGCCCCCCGACGAGGCGCTCGCCCTGTTGCGGAAGCGGTCGGCGGCACTCGACGCGGCGCTGGCGGAGGAACGCGCACGGCTCGCCGAGGAGCTCGCCGCGGTCGACCGGCTCTTCCTGATCGAGGAGGAGTACGCCATCGCCGTGCTGGCGGCCGAGGCCGACTGGGTCCGCGGACTCGTCGCGGAGCTCGCCGACGGCACGTTCCCCCGACTCGCCGAATGGCGGGCCGTCTACGAGGAGGCCGCCGTGGACGGCTGACCCCGACACCCCGGCGGGGGTGCGCCAACACCTCCGCCGGGGCCCATCGACACGAACCCGGAACCGCCAGGAACCGAACCCGTTGCCACGCACAGCGTAGGCCGCGGGATCCGCCCCACTCGACGGGAGAACCCATGCCCCGCGTCAAGCTCGTGCCCGAGATGGAAGGCCCGATCGCTCGTTGGTACGCCCGACAGCGCTCGTCCGAAGCGCAACTCGTCGGCGTGCGGGCCAGCGCCGCCCGCTACGCAGCCGAGCTCGCTGCAGGCGCCGACGTGCTGGAAGTCGCGCCCGGCCCCGGTCTGCACGCGATCGAACTGGCCCGTCTCGGTCTGCACGTCACCGGTCTCGACATCAGCGCCACGTTCGTCGAGCTGGCGACCGAAGCCGCCCGTGTCGCGGGCATGGACGTCGTGTTCGTCCGCGGTGACGCCGCTTCCCTGCCCTTCCCCGACGCGTCCTTCGACCTCGTCGTCTGCCAGGCGGCGTTCAAGAACTTCCGCGCACCCCGTCTCGTGCTCGACGAGATGCACCGGGTGCTGCGGGACGGCGGTAGCGCCGTCGTAGAGGACCTCCGGCGGGACGTCTCGTCGGCGCAGATCGCGGAGGCCGTCGACGCCATGGGTCTGAGCCGTGCGAACGCCGCCGTCACCCGGATCGTGCTGGGTCGGCTGCGCAGGCGAGCGCTTCCGCGCGCCGAGTTCGAACGGCTCGCTCGGCAGAGCCGGTTCGGGGCAGCCTCCGTCGAGGAGGAAGGTCCCGGACTCCGCGTGCGACTCACCCGCACCCGCCCCTGAACACACCAGGCGGGGTGCGCCAACACCCCGCCGGAGCATCCACCCGTACCGGAACCGCCACCGAATCCTTCAGGAGAATCGATGCCTCTCGCCCCGTCCGTCGCCGTCATCGGCGGCGGCATCTCCGGACCCGTCACGGCGATCGCCCTGGCCGAGGCCGGCATCCCCGCAACCGTGTTCGAGGCCGCGCCCGGCCCCGACGGCACACCGGCAGGGCTGATCGCCCTCGCGCCCAACGGCGTCGCAGCCCTGGACGCCGTCGGAGCGGCGTCCGCCGTCCTGGACCACGCCCAGCCGATCGCCCACAGCGTTGTCGCCGTCGGGCGCAAGCGGATCCCGATGCCCGCGCTCGCCGACGTGCCGCCGCTGCAGGTGGTGCGCCGCGGCGACCTGCACCGCGCGCTGCACGACATCGCCGTCGCCCGCGGCATCCCGTTCGAGTACGGCAAGCGCCTCGTGGGGGCGACGCCGTCCATCGGCGGAGTGACGGCCACGTTCGCCGACGGGACGTCGGTGCGGGCCGACGTGCTGGTCGGCGCCGACGGCGTGCACTCCGGCGTGCGCCGCATCATCGACCCGGCTGCGCCTGCTGCCGGGTACACCGGGCTGCTGGCGTTCGAGGGCAGGACCGACCTCGACGTGCCCGGTGGGGCCGACACCATGACGTTCGCCTTCGGCCGGCGGGCGTACTACCTGTACTGGGGTCTTCCCGGCGGGGGATCGGTGTGGGGTGCGAACCTGCCGTCGCCGGAACCGCTGTCGCGCCGGAAGGCCCAGGAGCGGCCGAAGGCGGAGTGGCTGAAGGTGCTCGCCGACACCTACGCCGGCGACGATCCCGGAGCCGAGCTCGTGGCCCGCACCCGGCCGGAGGACCTGCAGGTGACGGGGGCGCTCTACATCATGCCGCCCGTGCCGCACTGGCACCGCGACGGAATGGTGCTGGTCGGCGACGCGGCGCACGCCCCGTCCAACAGCTCGGGGCAGGGCGCGTCGCTGTCGATCGAGAGCGCTGTCGAGCTGGCGCGCTGCCTGCGCGACCGGCCCGACGCCGCCAGCGCGTTCGCGACCTACGAGCAGTTGCGCCGAGCTCGGGTCGAGGGCGTCGCGGCGCGCGCGGCGAAGATCAACCACGTCAAGGCGCCCGGGCCGGTCGCCCGTGCCGCGCTGCCCGTCCTCATGCCGCTGGTGGCGCGCTACCTGATGCGCCCGGAGCGCACGCTCGGACCCGAGCAGCGCTTCCGCATCGACTGGGCGGCGCCGGTGGCCTGAGGGTTCGACGCGATCCGATCAGGCGTCGTCGCGCGCCAGCTGCGCCTCCTCGAGGTCGAGGCGGCGCAGCACGCGGCGCAGGATCTCGTCGTCGATGTCGCCGGAGTCGCGCCGCGCCACGAACGTGGCGCGCTCCTCGCGGAGCATCTCGCGCCGCAGCCGGCGGTAGGTGGCGTTGGGGCTCTCCCCGGCCTCCTCGTCGGAGCGGCCGAGCTGCTCCCACACGCCGTTGGCGCTCATCTGCGCCAGGCGCCGCAGCTTCTCGGCGGTGTGCTGGGTGGTGCTGATCTCGACGTCGGCGACGAGCGCGTCGAGGCGTTCGATGGAGGCCTGGACGGCGTCGTACTGGGTCTGGGCCTCGGCCAGCAGCTCCGCCTGGCCGTTCTGGTCGCGGACGCCGAGCCTGCGGATCAGCCACGGCAGCGTGAACCCGTGCAGCAGCAGCGTGGCGACGGTGACGAAGAAGGCCAGGAACACCACGGTGTCGCGGAACGGGACGTCGGTGTCGATGGTGAACGCGGCGGCGAGGGTGACCACGCCGCGCATGCCCGCCCACGAGATCACCGCCGGCCACTGCCAGGGCGGATAGGGGTCGCGGGCACGGATCCTGCGGAACAGGAAGCGCGGGACGTAGGTCGCGGGGAACACCCACACGATGCGCGCGACCACCGTCGCGGCGGTGATCACCAGCCCGGCCACGACGAGCGCACCGACGTCGCCGACGTTGCGCAGCACCGTGGTGAGCTGCAGCCCGATCAGCGCGAACACGACTGCCTCGAGGATCGTGTCGCTGGCCTGCCACACGGCCTGCTCCTGAAGCCGGGTGGCGTAGCCCGACTCGGGCGCGTGGTAGCCGAGGTACAGCCCGGCCACGACCACGGCGAGCACGCCGGACGTGTGCGCGATCTCGCCCACCGCGAACACCGCGAACGGCACCACCAGCCCGAGCGCCGCCTCGACGGGGGAGTCCTCGAGCTTGCGGCGGACGCGGTGCGCGATCCACGCCAGCCCGTACCCGATCGCGGCGCCGCCCGCGGACGCGATCACGAACATGCCGGCGCCCTGGAGCAGCGTGATCCCGGCCCCCGTGGCGACGGTCAGGAACACCCGGAACAACGTCAGCGACGTCGCGTCGTTGATGAGGCTCTCGCCCGAGATGATCGTCATCATGCGCCGCGGCAGCCCGAGCCGCCGCCCGATCGACACGGCCGAGACCGCGTCCGGCGGCGCGACGATCGCGCCCAGCACCAGCGCCGCCGGCAGGGTCAGCTCGGGCACCCACCACCAGGCCACGACGCCGACGACGACAGCGGTGAACGCCACCAGCCCGACGGCGAGCAGCCCGATGGGTCGTAGGTTGGCCCGGATGTCCAGGTACGAGGATTCCAGGGCCGACGAGTAGAGCAGCGGCGTCAGCACCAGCAGCAGGACGATCTCCGGATCGAACTCGACGATCTCCACGCCGGGCACGAACGACACCGCGATGCCGACGACGACGAGCACGAGCGGCGCGGACACGTCGAACCGGCGACACAGCCAGGTGATCGCGAGCGCGCCGAGCACGAGGGCGAGGATGGTGATCTCGGTGGTCATGGGTGCATGTCCCGTTCAGGCCTCACAGGGAGCAGGATGGTCCATGATGAGCTGCGCACACACCACTTCGTTCGACGCCCCGTCGTTCAGCTTCCCTGAGCCCGGCCCCGACGCCGTCTGCGAGGACTGCGCGGCTCTGGGCGAGACCGTCTGGGCGCACCTGCGGATCTGCCTGACCTGCGGGCACGTCGGCTGCTGCGATTCCAGTCCGCACAAGCACGCCACCGTTCACCACAAGGAGTCCGGTCATCCGGTCATGCGCTCGTACGAGCCGGGCGAGTCATGGCGCTGGTGCTACGTGGACCGCCGGCTCGTGTAGTCGGCCTGACCTGCTCCGCGACCGCCGCACTGGCTACGATTCCGGTCCGTGCGCGTCCTGGTCGTCGGTTCCGGTGCTCGAGAGCACGCCATCGTCCTGGCACTGGCCCAGGACCCCGAGGTGACGGCGCTCGCCTGCGCACCCGGCAACGCGGGCATCGCTGCGGTCGCCGAGCTGCACGGCCTCGACGTCACCGACCCGTCCGCAGCCGCCGATCTGGCCAAGGAGTGGCGGGCCGACCTGGTCGTGGTCGGTCCCGAGGTGCCACTGGTGGCCGGCATGGCCGACGCCGTGCGGGCGGCGGGGATCGACTGCTTCGGCCCGTCCGCCGCTGCGGCTCGCATCGAGGGCTCGAAGAGCTTCGCGAAGGACGTGATGGCGGCTGCCGGGGTGCGCACTGCCGACAGCGAGATCGTCGACAACCCGGCGCGGCTGGACGCGGCGCTGGCCCGGTTCTCCCCGCCGTACGTGGTCAAGGACGACGGTCTCGCGGCCGGCAAGGGCGTCGTGGTGTCGAGCGACCTCGAGGTGGCGCGCGCGCACGCGTCCACGCTGCTCGACGGCGGGCACCCGGTGCTGATCGAGGACTTCCTCGACGGGCCTGAGGTCTCCTTGTTCTGCCTGGTGGACGGCGAGACGGTGGTGCCGCTGCTCCCGGCGCAGGACTTCAAGCGGGTCGGCGACGGCGACTCCGGCCCCAACACCGGTGGGATGGGTGCCTACGCGCCGCTGCCGTGGGCGGCGGACGACCTGGCCGGGCAGCTGGTCGACCAGGTGGTCGCGCCGGTCGCCGCCGAGCTCGTCCGGCGGGGGGTGCCGTTCCAGGGGCTGCTGTACGCGGGTCTCGTGCTGACCGCGACCGGTCCCGCCGTGATCGAGTTCAACTGCCGCTTCGGCGACCCCGAGACCCAGGTCGTGCTGGCGCTGCTGCGCACGCCGCTGGCCCAGTTGCTGAGGGCCACCGCCACCGGCAAGCTCGCCGGCGAGGCTCCCCTGGAGTGGGCCGACGGGGCGGCCGTGACGGTGGTCGTGGCGGCCGAGGGCTACCCGGGCACGCCCCGCGTGGGAGATGTGATCACCGGAGCCGAGGCCGAGGGCGTGCTGCACGCCGGTACTCGCCGTCGTGACGACGGCGCCGTGGTCTCGGCAGGTGGTCGCGTGCTGTCGGTCGTCGGCACCGGGGCGGATCTGGCGGAAGCGCGGGCCGAGGCCTACCGGCGCCTCGAGGGCGTGCACCTCGCCGGGTCCCACCACCGCACCGACATCGCCGCCCGGGCGGCCGCCGGCGAGGTCGCCGTACCGTCCGCCGAGTGAGCCTCCTACACCGTTCCGGTGATGCACTTCGTCGATGATCCGTACCCGTTCGTCTCGACACGCGGCCGAACGAGTGGCACGAACCGCCCGTAATCCCCAAAGATGTCCTGGCGTCGTTGCTCCCCGCGATATCCGACGGCGTGGTCGCCCCGCGCGGCGCCGCTCCCCAGAAACTCAGAGGACACGCATGACGAAGAAGTACCGACCCCGGCACGCCGCCCCGAGCAAGACCAGCCGCATCGCCGGTCGGGCCGCGATCGGTGTGCTCGGTGCCCCGCTGGCGATGTTCGCCGCTGCAGGCCCGGCCGGCGCCGCGCCGCTGGTCGACGACAGTGGCGACTCGACCGTGGGTGACACCTCGCCCGCTCTCGGCCTCCCCGACCTCGGCGCGACCCTCGACGGCCTGCTCGGCGGCGCCCAGCTGCCCGGCCTGTCGTCCGTCTCCGGCCTGCTCTCCGGGCTGGCCGGCGGCGCCGAGCTGCCGACGCGACTCTCCCCGGCCGCGTTCGACCGCTTCGACGTCCAGGACGTCCAGCGCTGGCACCAGGAGGCGAGCGACTCCGACGACGACTCCGACGACTCCGACTGGAGCGACGAGGACTCGGACGACGACGAGGACGCGTCGAACTGGGACGATGACGACGACGACTCCGACTGGAGCGACGACGACTCGGACGACGACGAGGACTTCTCGGACTCGTCGTCCGACGATGACGACGATGACGACTCGTCGTCCTCCTCGTCCGGGCGCTCGCACCACGACGACGGCGGTTCGGGCGGGTCGTCCGACTCGGGCGGTTCCGGCCGGTCCAACGCCGAGAACGCCTCGTCCCACTCGGGTGGTGGCGGCGGTGGTCTGCTGGGTGGGCTGCTCAACCCGCTGTTCTGACTCGCTCCGCCAGGTCCTCCATCGAGGCCGCTCCCGAATCACGGGAGCGGCCTCGATCGCGTCCGTCCTAGAGTCGGCCGGGTGCCCCTCTCCTCCTCCGTGCCGCAGGGTCTTGCGGTGGCCTCCCGCGCCGGGATCCCGCCGTTCCACGTGATGAACGTGTGGTCGGCGGCCGGCGTGCGGCAGCGCCTGCGCGGTGACGTCGTCAACCTGTCCGCCGGCCAGCCGTCCACTCCTGCGCCGCGCCCGGTGCGCGCGGCGGCCGCTGCCGCGTTGGACGGAGAGGTGCTCGGCTACACCGAGGCACCGGGCATCCCCGCGCTGCGGGAGGCGATCGCCGCCCACTACGAGCTGCGGTACGGGCTGGTCGTCGCACCCGAGCAGGTGTTCGTCACGACGGGGTCGTCGGGCGGGTTCCTGATTGCGTTCCTCTCCGCGTTCGACGCCGGCGACCGGGTGGCGATGGCCCGCCCCGGATACCCGTGCTACCGCAACATCCTGGCCGCGCTGGGCTGCGAGGTCGTCGAGCTGCCGTGCGGGCCGGAGACGCGGTACCAGCCGACCGTCGCCATGCTGGAGGCGCTGGACGAGCCGGTCCGCGGCCTGATCGTGGCGAGCCCCGCCAACCCCACCGGCACCGTGCTCGACCCCGCCGAACTGGCGGCACTGGCGAGCTACTGCGCGGACCGCGGGATCCAGCTGATCAGCGACGAGATCTACCACGGCATCTCGTTCGCCGGGGCGCCGGCGACGTCGACGGCGTGGGCGACCTCGCGCGAGGCGATCGTGGTCAACTCGTTCTCGAAGTACTTCTCGATGACGGGCTGGCGGCTGGGTTGGCTGCTGCTGCCCCCGCGGCTGCTCACCGCCGCCGGGGCGATCGCCGGCAACTTCACCGTGTGCCCGCCGGCGCTGCCCCAGCACGCGGCGCTCGGCGCGTTCGACGCGGAGAGCATCGCGGAGGTCGACGGGCACGTCGCCGTGTACGAGCGCAACCGCGACGTGCTGCTCGCCGGGCTGACCCGGCTCGGCATCACCCGCGTGGCGCCGCCGGACGGGGCGTTCTACGTCTACGCCGACGTCTCCCACCTGACCGGCTCCGGGACGTCGATGGACTTCGTCTACCGGATCCTGGACGACACGGGCGTCGCGATCGCGCCTGGTCGCGACTTCGACCCCGTCGAGGGCGACCAGTGGGTGCGGTTCTCCGTCGCGGGATCGGCCGGGGACGTGCACGAGGCGATCGATCGGCTCGCGAAGTGGCTCCCGACGTACGAAGTGCCGTGAGCCGTCAAGCCGGGGCCACCAGCCGGTCGATCGACGCCAGGCGCACCGACCCGGCCCGTTGAACGGGCGCTGGACCCGCTCCAGCAGCAGCGCACGGGCCATGGGGGTCGCGCCGTCCGCGCCCCGGACGCCGGACAGGGCGAGCAAGGCGGCCTCCGACGGGTCGCCGACGTCGGCGATCCGGTAGCTGAGCGACGACAGCAGCTGCCCGGCCAGCACGCCGCCGGCGGCGGCCGCCGCGGTCACACCGGGCAGGTAGATGCGTTCCGCGTCGAGGTGGCGCGCGGCGTCGGACGCGACCCAGCCGGCGAGTCGGGACAGGTCGGCGACGGCGGCGAACAGCCGCCGCCCGGTCGCCTCGGAGTACGAACAGCGGCCGATCACGTCGTCTGCAGCAGCGAGCTCGGCCGAGACGACCGGTGACAGGTTGTTGCCGCCCACGATGTCGTCGAGGTGCCCGCAGCTCGACGACCCGGCGTTCCGGCTCGCTCACGAGCGTGCCACCGACCCTGCGTCCAGCCGCGGACTCGGTGCGGAGCGCGTTGTCCGAGACGAGCCACTCATGGGCGACTCGCAGAGGGTCGAGCGCCGGGCCCAAGATACGACCCACAGCCACGCCCAGCGCGCGGGAGTACGCCGTGACGTGCTCCGGCAGGACGGTCCGGTTGCCGATCTCCAGGTGGCCCAGCAGCGCCTTCGAGTAGTGGGTGCGGCGAGACATCGCCGACAGGCTGGGACCGGCCGCCAGGCGGGCGTAGCGCAGGTTGAAGCCAAAGACCGCACGAAGGTCCGTCACCCCGGCCTCCCGTCTCAGGTGCGGCCGTCGGGCGACGTTGCGTTGATCATGGGCAAAACGTCGCTCGTGGATCTTGAACAACGACGTTCTGCCCATGATCAACGCCCGGGCGCCCGCCTCGGGCACCGCTGCGCTCGGATCGTCGGTGATCAAGGGCAGAACGTCGTTGATCGATCTTGTGCAGCGACCTTTTGCCCTTGATCACCGAGCACCCCCGCCCACCGGTCCGGACCGAACCTCCCCGGTCAGCGACCGGTCGGCCGTGCTGGCGCCCGTCCGACCCTGCTCAGCGGCGCCCGTCCCGTGCCCGGGTCCTCGAGGCGGCCGCGGTCGATGGCGCCGATGCGGTTGAGGGCTTCCTTGATGTCGGTGTCGCTGAGGTCGGCGTGGGTGACGAAGCGGACCTTGCCGCCCATCGGGGCCACCTGCACGCCTGCGGCGGCGAAGCGCTGCAGCGTGCCGCGCAGGTCGGCGACGGTGACGAGCACGATGTTGGTCTCCGGCACCGAGGCCTGCCAGCCGCGTTCGCGCAGCCCGGTGGCGAGGGTGCGGGCGCGTTCGTGGTCCTCGGCGAGCCGGTCGATGCCGTCGAGCGCGACGAGGCCGGCCGCGGCCAGCACGCCGTTCTGCCGCATGCCGCCCCCGAGCATCTTGCGCAGCCGCCGGGCCTGCTCGACGAACTCGGCCGTACCTGCCACGAGCGAGCCGGCCGGGGCTCCGAGGCCCTTGCTGAGGCAGACCTGCACCGTGTCGACGCCCACCGTGAGCGCCCCCGGCGGCACCCCGAGCGCGACGGCGGCGTGCCAGAGCCGGGCCCCGTCGAGGTGGACGGCCAGCTTGGCGCCCCGGGCCGCCGCGACGACCGCCGCGTGCTGCTCGGGCGGGGTGACGACGCCGCCGGCGTGGTTGTGGGTGTTCTCCAGGCACAGCAGCCGGGTGCGCAGCGCGAAGTAGGGCCCCGGGCTGCCGGCGGCGCGACGGACGGCGGCGGGCGACACCCGGCCCGGTCCGGCGTCGTGCTCCAGAGGGCGCGGGGTGCCGCCGGCGAGCCATGCGGCCGCGCCCAGCTCGTCGTCGAGCACGTGTGAGCCCGCGGGGGCGAGGAACGCGTCGCCGCGGCCGACGTGGCTCATCAGCGCGATGATGTTGCCCATCGAGCCGGACGGCGTCCACAGTGCGGCGGATGCGCCGACCAGGTCGGCGACCCGTTCCTCCAGTTCCCGCGTGGTGGGGTCCCCGTCGAGGACGTCGTCGCCGACCTCGGCCGCGGCCATGGCGGCGCGCATCTGCTTGGTCGGCTTGGTGACGGTGTCGGATCGGAAGTCGATCGGGCGGTCCGCGTTCGCACGCCGGGAACGGGACGGGGTTCGCACAGTCTCCGATTCAACCATCCAGCGACGAACTGGTCGCGTCAGGGTCACGGAAAGGTCACAGCGTTGGCCCGTTAGGGGTACGCCGCAAGGCCCGTGCAACCGTATGTCCCGCAGCTGCCGTCTGAGCATCGGAAGGAGGACCGGGCCGCGTGGATGAGGCCAGCGAACGGGAGTTCGCCGACTACTTCCGCGCTCGGCGCGAGATGGTGCGACGGACGGCGTACATGATGTGTGGCGACTGGCACAAGGCCGATGACCATGCCCAGGCCGCGTTCGTCGCGCTGCACCGGAACTGGCGCAAGATCCGGGACCCCGGGGCGCTGGACGGCTGGATGCGTCGCACGTTGACGCGTTCGGTGATCGATGAGTCACGTCGACCGTGGCGCCGCGAGCGCTCCACGGCCGAGCACACCGACGTCATCGCGATCCCGCCCGCCGCCGACGCCATGGCCACGCGCCAGGTGCTCGTCGACGGGCTGCGGACGGTCCCTCCGCGCCAGCGCGCCGTGCTGGTCCTGCGGTTCTTCGAAGGCCTGGACGTCGCAGAGACGGCCAAGGCCATGGGATGTTCGGAAGGAACGGTCAAGAGCCAGACCGCGCGCGGTCTGGAGGCGCTGCGGTCCTCGCTGGGTGACGCCCTCGACGACCTGCGTCCGGCTGGGTGAGAGGAGGTGGCGGGATGAACGACGAGCTCGACGGCATCGACGGCAGCGACAAGCTGGTGGCGTTGATGCGTGCGGCGGCGTCGGTCCAGGACGCACCGCCACCGGCCTTCGACCACTCGGACGTGCTCGCCGGCTCCCACCGGATCACCCGCCGGAACCGCATGATCGCCGCGGGCGCCACCGGGCTGGTGCTGATCGCCAGCCTCGGCACGGCCGCCGTCCTGCCGATGCTGAGCGGTGCCGACGGCCCTTCGTCGACCGTTGCGGAGGCACCCCGCACCCCGACGACCGCGCCGGCCGCGGCCCCGGCGGCACCATCCAGCGAGCTGTTCGCACCTGCTCCTGCGCCCTCCGCCGGTGCCCGCTCGGCGGCGCCGGCGCAGCCGGCACCGAAGGAGGCTCCGGCACCATCACCGGCTCCGCAGGCTCCGCCGCCCGGCGACGGCGGACCCCCGCCGCCTCCCGCACCGACCGGCGGTGGTGCGCGCGACGACCGGGGCAGCGGCGGGGTGAAGCCGGACAACGGTGCTGGGCACGGCGGCGGCGTCAAACCACGGGACGAGCCGGCGGAGCCGCAGCCGGCCGAGGGCGGCGGCGCCGGGGGCAACCCTCCGCCGGCGCAGGGCTGCCAGGCCGGGCAGGCCCCGAACCTGAGCGCGATCGTCAGCGAGGTGGTCCCGGAGGCGTCGGGCGGGTCGCAGTCGTGCCGGTCGAACGGGGACTCGGCACTGGACGTCCGCATCACCAAGGACGGCAAGACGGGCATCCTCACCGTCGTCTTCTCCCCGAATGGCGGCGGCACGCCCAGCGGCACCACGGCGACGACGGCGTCCGGCGGCACGGTCGGTGTGAGCGTGCGCAGCACCGGCGACGGTCCGGCGCCGTACGCCGACGAGCTGGGGCGGATCGCGTCCGAGCTGGCCTCACGTCTGTAGAGCACCGCTGTAACCTGTGCGAACGTGATCCCCAACGTGCTGGCCGCGCGCTACGCGAGCCCCGAGCTGGTCCACCTCTGGTCGCCCGAACGCAAGATCGTGCTGGAGCGGCAG
Source organism: Pseudonocardia sp. CA-107938 (assembly GCF_050936315.1). Taxonomy (NCBI): domain Bacteria; kingdom Bacillati; phylum Actinomycetota; class Actinomycetes; order Pseudonocardiales; family Pseudonocardiaceae; genus Pseudonocardia; species Pseudonocardia sp. CA-107938. The sequence goes on from NZ_JBNJNA010000001.1 coordinate 1,857,080, forward strand.
CTGTGGATCGCGGTGCTGAAGGCCCAGCGTGAGCTCGGCATCGACGTGCCCGACGGCGTGGTCGAGGCGTACGAGCGGGTCGTCGACCAGGTTGACCTGGAGTCGATCACCGCGCGCGAGCGGGTCACCCGGCACGACGTGAAGGCGCGCATCGAGGAGTTCAGCGCGCTGGCCGGCCACGAGCACGTGCACAAGGGCATGACCAGTCGCGACCTCACCGAGAACGTCGAGCAGCTGCAGATCCGGCTCTCGCTCGACCTGGTGCGCGACCGGGCCGTCGCCGTGCTGGCCAGGCTGGCGCGGCGGGCCGCCGAGTACACGGAGCTCGTCATGGTCGGCCGCAGCCACAACGTCGCCGCGCAGGCCACCACCCTCGGCAAGCGGTTCGCGTCGGCCGCGGAGGAGCTGCTCGTCGCCATCCAGCGCCTGGACGAGCTGCGTGCCCGCTACCCGCTGCGCGGCATCAAGGGCCCGATGGGCACCGCGCAGGACATGCTGGACCTCCTCGGTGGCGACGCGACCAAGCTGGCCGACCTGGAGCGCCGCATCGCCGAGCACCTGGGCTTCTCCGCGGTGTTCACCAGCGTCGGCCAGGTCTACCCGCGCTCGCTCGACCTCGACGTCGTCTCGGCGCTGCTGCAGCTGGCCGCCGGCCCGTCGTCGCTGGCCACCACGATCCGGCTGATGGCCGGGTTCGAGCTGGCCACCGAGGGCTTCCGGCCCGGCCAGGTGGGCAGCTCGGCGATGCCGCACAAGATGAACTCCCGCTCCACCGAGCGCGTCAACGGGATGATGGTGCTGCTCCGGGGCTACGCCGGCATGGTGGGTGAGCTGGCCGGCAGCCAGTGGAACGAGGGCGACGTCTCCGACTCGGTGGTGCGCCGGGTTGCCCTGCCCGACGCGTTCCTGGCGCTGGACGGGCTGTTCGAGACGATGCTGACGGTGCTCGACGACTTCGGCGCCTACCCGGCCGTCATCGCCCGCGAGCTGGACCGCTACCTGCCCTTCCTCGCCACCACCTCGGTGCTGATGGCCGCGGTGCGCCATGGCGTCGGCCGGGAGACCGCGCACGAGGTGATCAAGGAGCACGCCGTCGGCGTCGCGCTCGCCATGCGGGAGAAGGGGCAGGCGGAGAACGACCTGCTGGCCCGCCTGGCCGCCGACGAGCGCCTCGGCAACCCGAACCTGGACGGGCTGCTGTCCGACCCGCTCGCCTTCACCGGCGCCGCCACCGCGCAGGTCGCCGAGGTCGTCCGGCGGGCGGCCGTGATCGTCGACGCCTCGCCGGAGGCGGCCGCCTACACCCCCGGAGCCACGCTGTGAAGCTCGTCCACCAGGGCAAGGTCCGCGATCTGTACGAGGACGGCGAGGACCTGATCCTCGTCGCGTCGGACCGCCTCTCGATCTACGACGTCGTGCTGCCCACGCCGATCCCGGACAAGGGGGCGTTGCTCACGCAGCTGTCGCTGTGGTGGTTCGAGCAGCTGTCCGACGTGCCCAACCACGTGCTGTCGGCGACCGACGTGCCGGCCGAGTTCGCCGGACGGGCGCTGCGCTGCCGCAAGCTGGAGATGCTGCCGATCGAGTGCATCGCGCGCGGCTACCTCGCCGGGCTGGGGCTGAAGGAGTACGAGAAGCACGGTGCCGTCTCCGGGGTCGCGCTGCCCGACGGGCTCGTCGAGGGCTCGAAGCTGCCCGAGCCGATCTTCACGCCGACGACGAAGGCGCCGGTCGGCGAGCACGACGAGTTCATGACCTTCGCCGATGCCGAGGCGCTGGTCGGCGCGGACACGGCAGCTCGCCTACGGGAGCTCACCCTCGCCGTCTACGCGCGGGGCGCGGCGCTGGCTGCCGAGCGCGGCATCATCGTGGCCGACACGAAGCTGGAGTTCGGGCTCGCCCCCGACGGGTCGATCGTGCTGGCCGACGAGGTGCTGACGTCCGACTCGTCGCGGTTCTGGCCTGCTGACCGGTGGGCGCCGGGTGGGCCGCAGTTCTCCTTCGACAAGCAGTTCGTGCGCGACTGGTCGGCCGGGCTCGACTGGGACCGCACGCCGCCCGGCCCGGAGATCCCGGCCGACGTGGTGACGGCGACCCGAGACCGTTATGTCGAGGTCTACGAACGGATCACCGGGCGCGACTGGTAGTTCACCCGCGTATGGCCTGATGGCAGCGTGGCCTCACGACTGATCGTCTCGCTGTCCGGGCTCGGTGACGACTCGTTGAAGCGGGCGGTCGAATTCACCGACCAGCTCGCCGCCCGCGGTGTGCCGGTGTCGCAGCTGCTGCGGCCGGCCGGGCTCCTGCCGGAGTCCCCGCTGGTGAGCTGGGTGCGGCAGCGTCGCGCTGCCGGTGACGCGCTCGTCCTGCACGGGTACGACCACGTCGTCGCGCCGGCGATGCCGACGGTGGGTCGCCGCGCCGAGTTCGCCGCGCTCCCGCGGCACGAGGCCGGCCTGCGGCTCACGGCCGCCCGGCGGGCGCTGACGGCCCTGGGTCTGCGCACCGACGTGTTCGTGCCACCGCGCTGGCTCGCGTCGGCAGGCACCGTCGAGGCGCTGGTGGAGCAGGGTTTCCGGGTGCTGGCCGACGAGACCGCCGTACGCCTGCTGCGGGAGCCGGCCGGCGGCGTCCGCTCCCGGGTGCTGGGCTTCCGTGCCGCAGGCACCCGGCCCCTGGGTGACGGGCGGGCGGCGGCCGAGGCCTGGCGGGCGCGGCTCCTGCTGGCCGAGGTGGGTCGCACCGCGCGCCGCGGCGGGTTGGTGCGGATCAACGTGCGGGCCAAGGACCTGCGCCGGGAGGAGCGGGTGACGGCCGCGCTGGCGGCGGTCGACCTCGCGCGGTCGCTGGGCGCGGCCCCGCTCACGTATGCGGGGGTGGGTGTCGATCAAGGGCAAAAGGTGGCTTCCTGATCGATTCAGGGCGCCCTTTTGCCCTTGATCGGCGTCAGAGCGCGGTGGCGACCTCGCGGTCCAACACCTGGAACCTGCTCTTCTCCGGCTTGAGGTTGTCCAGCAGCCCGTACGGGAGCTGCAGGATCGCCCACACCGCCTCGTGGATCGGGACGATCGTGCGCGGGTTGACCGCGCGGGTGTAGTCGACGGCCTCCGCCAGCTTCAGCCACGGCGCCCCGGACGGCACGAACAGCACGTCGACCGGGTGCGGCGGCACCACGAACGCATCGCCGGGGTGCAGGTGCGTGCCGTCGACGAGGTAGGCGTTGTTGGGGATCACCGGGATGTCCGGGTGGATGACGGCGTGCGCGCCGCCGAGCACCTCCACCCGGGCACCCGCGATCTCCAGCGTGGTGCCGGGCTCGGCGACCTCGTGCGGCACGTCCAGCTGGCTCGCGGTGCCCGTGTCGACGATCAGCCGGGCGTCCGGGTTGGCGTCCAGCAGCGGGCGCAGCCGCTCGGCGTCGAGGTGGTCGAAGTGCTGGTGGGTGACCATGATCGCGTCGAGGTCGGTGAGCGACTCGAAGCCCTTGGAGAACGACCCGGGGTCGAGCAGCAGGCGCGCGGCACCCGTGTCCAGGAGCAGGCAGGAGTGGCCGAAGTGGGTGATCTGCACGCGGCCCAGTCTCCACCCGCGGATCAATCCTTGGACTGACGACACGGGCCCGGCCGGGCCCGATGCTCGGTGCATGGTCACGACCAGCCCACGGACCGCCGGCCCGACAGGCATCCTCACCGCCGCCGGACTCGCCGTGTTCGCCGCCGCCTACGGATGGCTGCTCGCCACCGGCACCACCGAGGTGACGGGCTCGGCGGACTCCGGTGCCACCGGTCCGTCGCTGCTCGGGGCGCTGCTCCCGGCGCTGGTGGCCGTCCTGATCGCGCTGGTGGTGGCCCCGCACGCGCGGCCCGTCGTGCTCGACGGCGTGCCCACAGACCAGCTGCGCCGGGAGGCGCTGGTCCTCGTCGGCCTCGCGGTCGCGTTCCCGCTCTCCGTGCTCGCGGTGCCCGGCGACCTGGCCTACCCCCTGCTGAAGGTCGGGCTGTTGCTGGTGGCGCCGCTGGCCGCGTTCCGGCTGATGCGCGGCACGGGTCCGGTCGCCCGCACCGTGCCGCGCCCGCTCGTGTGGGCCGCGCCCAGCGCCGCCGCACTCGCCTGGTTCCTGACCTCGCACGTCGGCCCGCTCGCCGTGCCGCTCACCCAGCAACTGCCCGACCCGGTCACGCTCGCCGTGGTCTCGCTTGTCACGCTGCTCACGGCGAGCGTGCTGGAGGAGTTCTTCTACCGGGCGTGGCTGCAGACCAGGCTGGAGCGGCTGATCGGCGTCGGCCCGGCGGTGGTCGGCCAGGCCCTGCTGTTCGCCGCCATGCACGTCGGCCACATCCTGGCCAACACCGCCGGCATCGCGACGGGAGTGGCAGGCGCACTCGCCGTGCAGGGGGTGTTCGGGCTGATGCAGGGGGTGCTGTGGGCCCGCTACCGCAACATCTGGGTGATCGTCGCGATCCATGTCGTGACCAACCTGGTCTACGTCGACCTGCTGCTCGGCTGATCGGCGAGCATCGCGGCGGTCAGCACGTGCCCGCCGATGCCCCAGCCGCCGTCGACGACCTCCTCGACGAGGACGAGCGTGGTGGCCCGCGCCCGCTCCCCGTAGATCCGTACGTAGAGCTCGGTGGCCTCCTCGACGATCTCCTGCTTCTGCTCGGCGGTGACGGTGCCGGCAGGGACCTTGAAGTTGGCGAACGGCATGGTGACTCCTTCGGTGATCAGAGCGATGCGGATGCGGGCAGCAGCTCGGCGATGCCGATGCGGCGGTAGAACTCGGCGCGGATCCGGTCGTAGACGGCCGAGACCACCTCGCTGCCGTCCCGGCTCGGGTCCACGTGCACCCGGAACGGGCGCTTCCCGGCAGGCAGCCCGACCACGCGCACGATCTCCTCGGCGACCTCGTCGGCGGTCCGGCCCTCCGGGAACAGCCCGTCCAGGCGGGCCGGCATTTCCTGGCGCAGCGCGCCGTACGCGCCGTCGTACGCGGCCTCCCGCCCGGTGTCGGCGGGGTGGCCGGCGTGTGCGAAGTGGTTCGTGCCCGACGGGTAGGCACCCGGCACCACGATCGTCGTGTCGATGCCGAACTTCGCCACCTCGGCGGCGTAGCTCTCGGCCAGCGCGTCCATGCCGGCCTTGGCCGCGAAGTACGGGGCGAGGAACGGCGGGTGCCCGCCACGGGTCGACGACGACCCGACCCACACCAGCAGACCGGAGCCGCGCTCGCGCATCGCCGGCAGCACGGCCCGGTTGACGCGCTGCGTCGAGAGCACGTTGACGTCGTACAGCTGCGCGAGCTGCTCGGGGGTGAACGCCTCGGCCGGGCCGAGCACCATGTGCCCGGCGTTGTGGACCACGACGTCGACCGGACCCACCGCAGCGACGGCGGCGTCGACCGACGCCTGGTCGAGCACGTCCATCTCGACGGCGTGCACGCCGTGCTCGTGCAGCTCGGCGACGGCCGGCGCGTTGCGGCCCGTGCTCTCCCGCACGCCCGCGTGCACGGTGTGACCGGCCCGGGCCAGTGCCCGCGCGGACAGGTTGCCGAACCCGCTGGATGCGCCCGTGATGAGGACCGCGGCCATCAGACGATCCCGCCGTTCGCGCGGACGCGCTGTCCGTTGACCCAGTGGCCGGCCGGCGAGGTGAGGAACGCGACGACCTCGGCGATGTCCTGCGGCAGGCCGAGCCGCTCCAGTGGCGGCTGGGCGGCGAGGCGGTCGATGGTCTCCTGGTCCTTGCCGTCGAGGAACAGGTCGGTGGCCGTCGGGCCGGGGGCGACGGCGTTGACGGTGACGTCGCGGCCGCGCAGCTCGCGGGCGAGGATCAGCGGCAGTGCCTCGACAGCGCCCTTGCTCGCGGCGTACGCGCTGTAGCCGGGGAACGCGAGGCCGAGGACCGACGTCGAGAAGACGACGATCGAGCCGCCACGACGCACGCGGCGCGCCGCCTGCTGGGCGACGACGAACGCGCCGCGCACGTTGGTGCGCTGGATGGCGTCGAACTCGGCGAGGTCGAGGTCCACGAGCGGGGAGAGGGCCATCCGGCCTGCGGCGTGCACGACGACATCGACGCCGCCGAACTCGCGCTCGGCCGCGTCGAACATGGCGGCGACGGCGGTCTCGTCCGCGACGTCGGCCGCCGCGGCGACGGCGCGGCCGCCCGCGGCGATGATCTCCGCGACGGTCTTGTCGGCGGCCTCGTGGTTGCCCGCGTAGCCGACGACGACGGCCACGCCGTCCGCGGCGAGCCGGAGGGCGACGGCGCGCCCGATGCCGCGGGAGGCGCCGGTGACGACGGCGACGCGGTCGGTGCTGGTTGAAGTGGTCATGCCACCACGGTTCGCCGATCGGCCGGCGGCAGACAGAGTGCGTTCACCGGGGGGATGACACCCCCTGTCTCCGGCCGGGGCGCGAGGTCAGACTGCGGTGGTGAACCTCGCCGAGCTCGGCACCTTCCTGCGCTCGCGCCGCGACCGCATCCGCCCCGCAGACGTCGGGCTGCCCACCGGTCCGCGCCGCCGCGTTCCCGGGCTGCGCCGCGACGAGGTGGCGCAGCTGGCCGGGGCGTCCGTCGAGTACTACATCGAGCTGGAACGCGGTGCCGGCTCGCAGCCGTCCGAGCAGATGCTGGCGGCGCTCGCGCGGAGCCTGCGGCTCACCGTCGACGAGCGCAACCACCTCTACCACCTGGCCGGACGTCCGGTGCCCCGGCAGGGCGGCCCGGCCTCGCACGTGCACCCCGGGATGTCCGACCTCCTCGACCGGCTCACCACCACGCCCGCGCAGGTCATCACCGACCTGCACGTCACGCTGGTGCAGAACCGGCTGGCCAAGGCGCTCGTCGGGGACGAGTCGGTGCACCGCGGGCCGGCCGCGAGCTACGTGCACCGCTGGTTCCTCGACCCGGACGGCCGCCGCGCCTACCCGGAGGCGGACCACCCGGCCCAGTCCCGCGCGTTCGTCGCCGACCTGCGTGCCGCATTGGCCCGGCGCGACGCCCGCGACCCCGAGGCGTCGACGCTGCTGGCGGCGCTGCAACAGGGGTCGCCCGAGTTCGTCCGCCTCTGGGAGGAGCACGACGTCGCGTTCCGCCGCGACGACCGCAAGCGGATCATCCACCCCACGCTGGGCGTGCTGGAGGTGAACTGCCTCAACCTCTTCAGCGAGGACGGCCGGCAACGGCTGCTGTGGTTCACCCCGGCCGCGGGCACCGACACCGCCGAGCGGATGGAGCTGCTGGGCGTGGTGGGCCGGCAGGACCTCACACCCGAGCGCGGCTGAGCAGCTCCCGCTCGTCCGCGGCGGAGAGCCCCGCGCGGCGCTCCCGGTCCATGCCGAGCGCCTGCTCGTGGGCGAGCGCGCTGCGCGCGGTGTCAGCGATGGGCCGGCAGGTCAGGCCGGCGGCTGCGGCCGGGCCGGGGTCGCGGGACACGACGCCGAGGCTGTCGGAGGGCAGCCACAGCGGCAGCGACCGGGGTCCCATCCAGGGCTCGATCCCGGCTGCCACCAGCGTGTCCGCCGGCACCGGCACCCGCTCCAGGTCCGGCGCGCCGACCGCGGCGGCGATCTCGTCGAACATCGCACCGAGCGTCGTCGCCGGTCCGACGCCGTCGTACGTGCCACCCGTCCCGTTCTCCGCGCAGCGCACGATCCACGCGGCGAGATCGCGCACGTCGACGATTCGTACGGGCTGGTCAGGCACGTCCGGCACCACGGCCCGGCCGCCGCGGGCGAAGCGGGCCGCCCAGTAGCCGAACCGGTCGCTGAGGTCGCCGGGGCCGCAGATCAGCCCGGCACGCACGATCAGCGCGTCGGGGTGGGTGGCGCGGACCGCGTTCTCGGACGCGACCTTGACCGCGCCGTAGCCCTCCGGGTCGGTCGGGTCGGCCTCCTCCAACGGCGCGAGCAGCGAGCCGTCGTCCGCGTACACGCTGACCGATGACACGAACGTCCAGTGCCGCGCATCGATGCTGGTCAACGCGTCGCGTACCCAGGGCAGGTTCATCCGCGCCACGTCGACGACGGCGTCGAACCGCTCGCCCGTGAGCGGCCCGAGCCCGCGGTCACGGTCGACGGCCACCAGCATCGCCCCGTCGGGAACGGAGCCGGACTCGCCGCGCGCCGCGCAGACCACGTCGTGCCCGCGGGCGAGCGCGGCCGCCGCCGTCGCGTGGGAGAGGAACCGGGTACCGCCGAGGATCAACAACCGCATGAGCGCAGCGTCACGGACAGCGGTGACCGGCGGCAACGATGTTCGCCGTACGCTGAGGCACCGTGGCGAGAGTCGTGGTGGACGTGATGCCGAAGCCGGAGATCCTCGACGTGCAGGGCCAGGCCGTGCACGGGGCGCTGGGCCGCCTGGGCATCTCCGGTATCTCCGACGTGCGGCAGGGCAAGCACTTCGAGCTCGAGGTCGACGACTCGATCGACGACGAGACCCTGCACAAGGTGGCCGGGGAGCTCCTGGCCAACCCCGTGATCGAGGACTGGGTGGTGACGCGTTCATGACCCGCGTCGGCGTCATCACCTTCCCCGGCACCCTCGACGACGTCGACGCCGCGCGTGCGGCGCGCCGCTCCGGCGCCGAGGCCGTCGCGCTGTGGCACGCCGACCACGATCTGCGGGGCGTGGAGGCGGTGGTGATCCCGGGCGGGTTCAGCTACGGCGACTACCTGCGCGCCGGCGCGATCGCGAGCATGGCGCCGATCATGCGGTCGGTGGTCGACGCGGCCCGCGGCGGCATGCCCGTGCTGGGCATCTGCAACGGCTTCCAGATCCTCTGCGAGGCCGGGCTGCTCCCCGGCGCGCTGCTGCGCAACGCCGGCCTGCACTTCGTGTGCCGCGACCAGCGCCTGCGCGTCGAGACCACCGCCACGGCGTGGACCAGCGGCTTCGTCGCGGGCGCCGAGATCGTCGTGCCGGTGAAGAACATCGACGGCCGCTACCACGCCGACGCCGCCACGCTGGAGCAGCTGGAGGCGGAGAACCGGGTGGCGTTCCGCTACGTCGGGGGCAACCCCAACGGCTCGCTCCACGACATCGCCGGCATCAGCTCGGCCGACGGGCGCGTCGTCGGGCTCATGCCGCACCCGGAGCACGCCATCGACGAGCTGACCGGCCCGTCGACGGACGGCCTGGGCCTGTTCACGTCGCTGCTCGGCGCGGTGGCCGCAGCCTGAGGCGCGCGTTGATCAAGGGCAGAATGTCGCTTGTTGATCTCCGCGGACGACGTTCTGCCCTTGATCGACACAACCTCGGCCGTGCTTGACCGGTGGGGCGGGGTCCTGCTCACGACCGCCGTCGCCACGCCGGTGGCCGCGCTGGTGGTGTGGGCGCAAGCCGCACGGCGTGGGTGGCGCAACCCCGCACTGGAGGCCGTCCTCGTCCTGGGCACGCTGCCGTGGCTGTGGATGGTGCTCACCCCGCGCGGGACGGGCCGTGCGCTGGACCTCGTCCCGTTCGCGGACCTCGCCGGCCAGCTGGGCGCCGCGTCGGCCGTCGAGCAGATCGGCGGCAACCTGCTGGTCTTCGCCGCGCTGGGCGCGGCCGCACCGCTGCGCTGGCCGCTCGGCTGGCGGGTGGTCGCGATCGCGGCGGCCGGTTCCGTGGCGATCGAGGTCGCGCAGTACGTGCTGGCGATCGGTCGCGTCAGTTCGGCCGACGACGTGCTGCTCAACGTGGCCGGCGCGGCGCTGGCGGCGGCTGCGTCGCGGCACTGGTGGCGGGCAGGATGGGCGCGTGCCGGTCACCGCTGACGAGATCCGTCGGTTCGCCGCCCCGCTGCCTCGCACGGAGGTCGCGATGGTGCGCGACTCGCTGAAATTCCGCATCCGCAGCATCGTCTACCTGGCGATCTCGCCCGACGAGCGGACGATCGGGTTCGCGTTCCCGAAGGCCGAGCGCGCCGATCTGGTCGCGAGCGAGCCGGCCAAGTTCCACCTCCCGCGCGAGTCCGACCTGCGGTTCAACTGGGTGCAGGCGTGGCTCGCCGCCCTCGATCCCGACGAGATGCGCGAGCTCGTGCTCGACGCCTGGCAGATGGTGGTGCCGAAGAAGGTCGCCGCCGAGTACCTGGCGACGGACCCGATCCGGCGGGCGGCACGCGGCGACGTGTGAGGTTGCCCGGGGTGCGTCGGGCCGTGCGACCAGGCACGTAGGCTCGGACCGTGACGACCCCTGCCGTCAGCACCGCCGACACCGTCGAGCACGCCGCCGCGACGCCGGACCAGCCGCAGCCGTTCCGCGAGCTCGGCCTGAAGGACGACGAGTACGCGCGCATCCGGGAGATCCTCGGCCGCCGCCCCACCGACGCCGAGCTGGCGATGTACTCGGTGATGTGGAGCGAGCACTGCTCCTACAAGTCGTCGAAGGTGCACCTGCGCTACTTCGGCGAGACCACCACCGAGGCCATGCGGGCGAAGATGCTCGCGGGGATCGGCGAGAACGCCGGCGTCGTCGACATCGGTGACGGGTGGGCGGTCACGTTCAAGGTCGAGTCGCACAACCACCCGTCGTACGTGGAGCCGTACCAGGGCGCCGCGACGGGCGTGGGCGGGATCGTGCGCGACATCATGGCGATGGGTGCGCGCCCGATCGCGGTGGCGGACCCGCTGCGGTTCGGGCCTGCCGACGCGCCCGACACCCGCCGCGTGCTGCCCGGCGTGGTCGCGGGCGTCGGGGGCTACGGCAACTCGCTGGGCCTGCCGAACGTGGGCGGCGAGGTCGTCTTCGACGCGTGCTACGCCGGCAACCCGCTGGTCAACGCGCTGTGCGTGGGCGCGATGCGCACCGAGGACCTGCACCTGGCCTTCGCGTCCGGGGCCGGCAACAAGATCATCCTGTTCGGTGCCCGCACCGGCCTCGACGGCATCGGCGGGGTGTCGGTGCTGGCCAGCGAGACGTTCAGTGAAGAGACGGGGCGCAAGAAGCTGCCGGCCGTGCAGGTCGGCGACCCGTTCACCGAGAAGGTGCTCATCGAGTGCTGCCTCGAGCTGTACCACGCGGGCCTCGTCGTGGGCATCCAGGACCTGGGCGGTGCCGGCCTGTCGTGCGCCACGTCCGAGCTGGCCAGCGCCGGTGACGGCGGCATGCACATCGACCTCGACGCCGTCCCCCTGCGCGCGACCGGCATGACGCCGGCGGAGATCCTGTCCAGCGAGTCGCAGGAACGCATGTGCGCCGTCGTGACCCCGGAGAACGTCGACGCGTTCATGGCCGTGTGCCGCAAGTGGGACACGATCGCGACGGTCATCGGGGAGGTCACCGAAGGCGACCGGCTGGTCATCACCTGGCACGGCGAGACCGTCGTCGACGTGCCGCCGCGCACCGTCGCCCACGACGGGCCCGTCTACGAGCGCCCGGTCGCCCGCGGCGCCGGCCAGGACGCGCTGGTCGCGAACACCCCCGACGCGTTGCCGCGCCCGACCGACCTGCGCGCCGAGATCCTCCGCATGGTCGCCTCGCCGAACCTGGCCAGCCGCGCCTGGGTCACCGACCAGTACGACCGCTACGTGCGCGGCAACACCGCGGCTGCCCAGCCCGCCGACGCCGGTGTCGTCCGCGTCGACGAGGAGACCGGCCGCGGCATCGCCGTCGCCACCGACTGCAACGCCCGCTTCGTCGCGCTCGACCCGTACGCCGGCGCGCAGCTGGCGCTCGCGGAGGCCTACCGCAACGTCGCCACGTCGGGCGCGGTGCCGCTCGCCGTCACCGACTGCCTCAACTTCGGCTCGCCGGAGGACCCGCACGTCATGTGGCAGTTCCAGCAGGCCGTCCGGGGCATCGCCGACGGCTGCGCGCAGCTGGGCATCCCGGTCACCGGTGGCAACGTCAGCTTCTACAACCAGACGGGTTCCACCGCGATCCTGCCCACGCCGGTGGTCGGCGTGCTGGGCGTGCTCGACGACGTCGCGGCGCGGATCCCGGCCGGTTTCCGGCGGGACGGCGACGTGGTCGTCCTGCTCGGCGAGACCCGCGACGAGCTGGGCGGGAGCGAGTGGGCGCACGTCGTGCACGGGCACCTCGGTGGCCGCCCGCCCGCCGTCGACCTGGTCGCGGAGCAGCGGCTGGCCGGGTTCCTGGCCGGCTCGGCCGCCCTGCTCACCGGCTCGCACGACCTGTCCGACGGCGGTCTGGCCCAGGCGCTCGTCGAGAGCTGCCTGATCGGCGGGCAGGGCGCGAGCGTCGAGCTGCCCGGCGACGACGCGTTCGTGGCGCTGTTCGCCGAGTCCGCGGGGCGCGTGCTGGTCACGACGGCGCCGGAGCAGGTCGACGCCGTGCTCGCAGCGGCCGCGGCAGCAGGCGTGCCCGCCCGGGCGATCGGCACCACCGGCGGCGCGGACCTCGCGATCGCCGGCCTCGCCGAACTGCCCCTCGCCGAGCTGCGCACCGCGTGGGAGGGCACCCTCCCGGCGCTCTTCGCGTGAATGACCCGCTCGGGCCCGTGCTGGCCTGGCTCGACGGCGGGCCGGTCCCGGAGCGGGTGGTGCTGCGCTCCGCGGTGAAGGAGAGCCTTGCAGCACTTGCCGCCGCGGCTCCGGGACGCAGCGTCGAGGTGCGGGTACCTCCGATGGGTGCAGTGCAGTGCGTGGCGGGCCCGCGACACACCCGGGGGAACCCACCGAACGTGGTGGAGACCGACCCCCGCACGTGGCTCGCGCTGGCCGTCGGGCGGCTGAGCTGGGACGACGCGCTCACCGAACGGTTGGTGTCGGTTTCCGGGTCTCGGGCGGGCGAGATCGCCGCCTGGTTACCGCTGCTCTGACCAGTCCATTCCGTCACGCAGAGCCACTACGTGGACCCACCCGGTAGAGTGAAGCGCCACTCGTCGCGGTGGCGTTGCTCCGTCCCCGCGACCACACTTGGCCCGTTCGGTTCCCCTCGATCGGGCGAGAGGCAGGTGCCGCGTGACGCGCATCAACGGCACGGCCGACGCATCCGACGCGTTGGCGGAACCGACGGCCCCGATGCCGCGGATCGCCGACGAGCGGCTCGTCCGGCTGGCGACCCGGTGGGCGGCGACCGCCGGTGGCTCGGCGCACCTGGCCGGACGGCTCGAGACCGTGCTGCGCCGCATCGCCACCGTCGTGCGCGGCGAGCCCTTCACCGCCGAGTGCGGGCGGCAGATCGGGGCGGACCTGTTCACCATCGGGTCCACGATCAGCGCCACGGACCCCGAGGACCTGCTCGCCGCGAGCCTCACCCTGCTGCGTGCCGAGGAGGGCGTGCTGCTGGGCACCGTGGAGCCGTCCGGCCGCGCCCGGTTGGCCGCCGTGCTGGCCGAGCTCGCCGCCGGCTTCTCCCGCGCCTACGGCGAGCTGGGCGCCCGGGTCCCGACCGGTGCGGCCGCGCTGCCCGTGGACCTCGCGGGCGGCCTCGACAGCTGGTACTACCGCGCCGCGTTCGAGCAGGCCGCGTTCGCCGTCGGGCTGATGTCCCTCGACGGGGCGTCGTTCGTCGGGAACCCCGCGCTGGTCGCGATGTTCGGCATGCGTGGACCCGACCGCCCGCTCTCCGACTTCGTGCACCCGGACGACCTGGGTGAGGTGCTGCGGCTGCGGCAGCGGCTCGTCGAGGGCGAGGCCGAGGTCGTGCGCGTCGACGTGCGGGTGGTGCGGCCCGACAGCGCGACGTTCTGGGCGCACATGGTCGGCTCCCTCGTGCACCGGGCGGACGGGGCACCCACCCACGTCCAGGTGCTCGTCGAGGACGTGTCGCAGCGGCAGGCCCGCACGGCCCGGCTCGTCCACGCCGCGGGCCGTGACCACCTGACGCACCTGCCGGGCGAGGCGCAGGCCGAGACGTGGCTGCACCGGGCGTTCCACGGCGGGGCGCAGACCGTCGGCGTGTGCTCGGTGAACCTCGACGGGTTCTCCGCCATCGTCGACAACCTCGGCTCGTCCGGCGCCGACCGGCTGCTGATGGCCGTCGCCGGCCGGTTGCAGCTGGTGTCGGGCACGCACCTGCTCACCCGCACCGGCGCCGACCAGTTCCTCGTGCTGCTGGCCGACCCCGGCACCGACGGCGAGCCGGTCCGCCTCGCCGACCGCCTGCTCGACGCCCTGTCGGTGCCGTTCGTGATCGGGGAGCGGCCGGTCAGCGTCACGGCCAGCATCGGCGTGGCGCACGCGGCCACGGCGAGCACCACCGCGGCCGAGCTGACCAGGGCCGCCGACGTGGCGTGCTCCTGGGCTCGCTCGCTCGGCGGCGGCCGGCGCGTCGAGTTCGACCACCGCCGTGACGCCGGCGAGGCCGCCCGCTTCGCGCTGCTGTCGGGGCTGCGGGGCGCGATCGGGCGCGGCGAGTTCCGGCTCGCCTACCAGCCGCTCGTGGCGCTCGACTCCCGTCGGCTGCGCGGCGCGGAGGCGCTGGTGCGCTGGCAGCACCCCGACGAGGGCCTGATCGGGCCGGGACGGTTCATCGAGCTGGCGGAGCAGAGCGGCGCGATCGTCCCGCTCGGCCGCTGGGTGCTGGAGGAGGCGTGCGCGCAGGCGGCCCGCTGGTGGCACGAGCTCGGCGCGGAGGCCCCGTACGTGAGCGTCAACGTGTCGCCGGTGCAGCTGGCCGCCGCCGACTGGGTGGACGATGTCACGGAGGTGCTGGCCACCACCGGGCTCCCGCCCACCCACCTGCAGCTGGAGATCACCGAGCAGGCCGTCCTCGTCGACGAGGAGACGGCGCTCACCTCGCTCACCGCGCTGGCCGAGACCGGGGTGCGCTTCGCCCTCGACGACTTCGGCACCGGCTACTCCAGCTTCGCCTGGCTGCGCCGGCTGCCGGTGCACATGCTGAAGATCGACGGCTCGTTCATCCAGGGGCTGCGGCATCCGGCGCCCGACCGGGTGGACCGTTCGATCGTGCGCGCGCTGGTCGACATGGCCCACGCTCTGGACCTGTCCGTCACCGCGGAATGGGTCGAGACGCCCGTGCAGGTGCGCCGGCTCGCCGAGCTGGGATGCGACGTCGGGCAGGGCCGGTGGTTCGGTGACCCTGGTCCCGGTCAGTGGGTTCCGGGGGAGTTCCGGCGTAGGCTCGGGCGGTGACGTGCGGCAACCCGCGCGCTCACTGACCCGTCGCCGCATCCAGGAGCGTGTCGTGCGCACGAGTTCCGACCGGAACTGCCACCTCGACGACGATCTCGACACCACCCCCGGACTCGACGTCTCGGCCGACCCGGAGCCCCGCGAGGAATGCGGTGTCTTCGGCGTCTGGGCCCCTGGCGAGGACGTCGCGAACCTCACCTACTACGGCCTGTACGCGCTGCAGCACCGCGGACAGGAGTCCGCCGGCATCGCCGTGTCCGACGGCCACCGCATGGTGGTCTTCAAGGAGCTCGGCCTGGTCAGCCAGGTCTTCGACGAGCAGACGCTCTCGTCGCTGCGCGGCCACCTCGCCGTCGGCCACTGCCGCTACTCCACCACCGGCTCGTCGGTGTGGGAGAACGCGCAGCCCACGTTCCGCACCACCGCAGCGGGCAGCGGGGTCGCGCTGGGCCACAACGGCAACCTGGTCAACACCGCGGAGCTGCGCGACGAGGTCGCCCAGCTCGTCGCGTCCGGCGCCGCGCAGCACGCGAAGATCGCCGCCACCACCGACTCCGACCTGATCACCGAGATCCTCGCCGCCACGGCCGTCGACATCGGCCTGGAGGAGGCGGCTGCCCGGCTGCTCCCGCGCGTCCGCGGCGCCTACTCGCTGGTGTTCGCCGACGAGCAGACGGTCTACGCCGCCCGCGACCCGCACGGCGTCCGGCCGCTCGTGCTCGGCCGCCTCGAACGCGGCTGGGTGGTGGCCAGCGAGACGGCCGCGCTCGACATCGTCGGCGCCTCGTTCGTGCGCGAGGTGGAGCCCGGCGAGCTCCTCGCCATCGACGAGAGCGGCCTGCGCAGCACCCGCTTCGCCACGCCGGAGCCCAAGGGCTGCGTCTTCGAGTACGTCTACCTGGCCCGGCCCGACACCACGATCTCCGGCCGTTCCGTGCACGCCGCGCGCGTCGACATCGGCCGCCGCCTCGCCGAGGAACACCCGGTGGAGGCCGACCTCGTGATCCCCGTGCCGGAGTCCGGCACCCCCGCCGCCATCGGTTACGCGCAGGGCTCCGGCATCCCGTACGGGCAGGGCCTGGTCAAGAACCAGTACGTGGGCCGCACGTTCATCCAGCCCAGCCAGACCATCCGCCAGCTGGGCATCCGGCTCAAGCTGAATCCGCTGCGCGACGTCATCCGCGGCAAGCGCCTCGTCGTCGTCGACGACTCGATCGTGCGTGGCAACACCCAGCGCGCGCTCGTCCGCATGCTGCGCGAGGCCGGCGCGCTCGAGGTGCACGTGCGCATCGCGTCGCCGCCGGTGCGCTGGCCGTGCTTCTACGGCATCGACTTCGCCACCCGCGCCGAGCTCATCGCCTCCAGCCTCGACGCCGAGGGCGTGCGCCGCTCCATCGGCGCCGACTCGCTCGGCTACGTCTCCGTCGAGGGCATGGTGGCGGCCAGCGAGCAGCCCCGCAGCCGGCTGTGCGCCGCCTGCTTCGACGGGGAGTACCCCATCGCGCTGCCCGAGGAGGCCCGGCTCGGCAAGCACCTCCTGGAGCTCTCCCCGGTGTCGGGGGCCGCCTCCGGGGACCCGGGCCCGCTCTCCGTCGGTTACGGTGCGGCGGACGCCCTGCAGCGTCCCTGACCAGCTCCCCACACGCTAGGAGTAGTGCCCGTCATGTCGCCGACCACGCCGGAAGGCCCGGTGGTGAGCTACGCGTCCGCCGGGGTGGACATCGACGCCGGCGAGCGCGCCGTCGATGCCCTGCGCCCGTACGCGGCGAAGGCGAGCCGCCCCGAGGTGCTGGGCGGCATCGGCGGTTTCGCCGGGCTGTTCGCGGTGAAGTTCGGCAAGTACACCGAGCCGGTGCTGGCCGCGTCGACCGACGGCGTGGGCACCAAGGTCGCGGTCGCGCAGGCCATGGACAAGCACGACACGATCGGGCTCGACCTCGTCGCCATGGTCGTCGACGACCTCGTGGTCTGCGGGGCCGAGCCGCTGTTCCTGCAGGACTACATCGCCGTCGGCAAGGTCGTGCCCGAGCAGATCGCGGCGATCGTCAAGGGCATCGCGGAGGGCTGCCAGCAGGCCGGCTGCGCGCTCCTGGGCGGCGAGACCGCCGAGCACCCCGGCCTCATGGAGGAGGGCGGGTACGACGTGTCCGCCACCGGCGTCGGCATCGTCGAGTCGGGGCAGATGCTGCGCCCGCAGAACGTCCGCCCAGGGGACGTGCTGGTGGCGCTCGGCTCGTCCGGCCTCCACTCCAACGGCTACTCGCTCGCCCGGCACGTGCTGCTCGACATCGCCCGCATGCCGCTGGGCGGGCAGGTGGAGGAGTTCGGGCACACCCTCGGCGAGGAGCTGCTCACCCCCACCCGGATCTACGCCAAGGACTGCCTCACCCTCGCCGCCGAGACCAGCGTGCGCACCTTCGCGCACATCACCGGCGGCGGGCTGGCCCGCAACCTGGAACGCGTCCTCCCAGCCGGCCTGGAGGCCACCGTCGAGCGCAGCTCCTGGACGCCGGCCCCCGTGTTCAAGCTCATCGCCTCCCGAGGCCGCGTCGAGCGCGCAGAGATGGAGAAGACGTTCAACATGGGCGTCGGCATGGTCGCCGTGCTGCCCGCCGACGACGTCGACCGCGCGCTGGCCGTCCTCACCGCCCGGCACGTCCCGGCGTGGGTGCTCGGCGAGGTGCGTCGCTCCACGAAGGAGACCGACGGCACCCCCGGTGCCCGCGTCCAGCTGGTGGGCGAGCACCCGAGGTTCTAGGTGAAGTCGGCCGGGCTGTACGGCTTCGACTCGACCAGCACCATCCAGTTGCCGGAGTTGTCGCGGGCCACGGCCTCCACCCCGTACGGGCGCTCCTGCGGGGTCTGGACGAACTCCACGCCCTTCGCCACGAGGTCCTCGTAGGTCTTGCGGCAGTCGTCGACGTTCACGCCGATGCCGAACATGTTGCCGGCGTCCTGGGCGCGCTTGATCGCGGCCGCCATGTCGTCGGGGACGGGCGGGCCGGGCACGGTGAGCTGGATCTGCAGGTCGGGCTGGGACGCGGAGCGCACGGTGCACCAGCGGTAGCCCTCGCCGAGGGTGATGTCGGTGTGCTCGGAGAACCCGAGCACGTCGACGTAGAAGGCCTTGGCGGCGTCGATGTCCTTGACGAACACGGTGACGATGGAAACAGCAGTGATCATGCGGGGAACGCTACGACCCGGTCGCTCCGGGTGGCTTCTCCTCGCTTGCGCGACTGCTCCGCTCGGCCAGGCCCCACATGAACACGAAGCACCCCGGGATGTGCGGTGCGCCGGTGGCGGCCCACCGGCGCTGGAACTCGCTCGGTGACTCGCCGACCAGCTCGCGGAACCGGCTGCTGAACGAGCCGAGGCTCGCGAAACCGACGGCGCAGCAGACCTCGGTGACGGTGAGGTTGGTGGCGCGGAGGAGGTCCTGCGCGCGCTCCACGCGCCGACGGGAGAGGTGGGCCGCGGGAGAGACCCCGTAGGTGGCGGTGAACAGCCGCTGGAAGTGGTACTTGCTGATCCCGGCGACCGCGGCGATCGTCGCGAGGTCGAGCGGCTCCGTGTAGTGCCGGTCGATGTGGTCGTGGGCGCGCCGCAGGTGCACCAGCAGGTCGTTCGGGGCCCGGCGGGTGGGGGCGCTCACGGCGGCGAGTCTAGGACCGAGCCGGCGCGGAGTCAGCTGTCGCCGCGCAGCATCGGCGGGTGCAGTGACGTCGCGGGGCCCCGGCGGAACAGTTGGGCGGGGCGGCCGCGGCCGCTCGACACCCGCTGCTCCGTGGGGATGAGGAAGCCGGGGGTGCTGGTGACCTTGCGCTGGAAGTTGCGGGGGTCGATCTCGACGCCCCAGACGGCTTCGTAGATGCCGCGCAGCTGGGCGACGGTGAACTCGGGCGGGCAGAACGCCGCGGCGAGCGTCGTGTACTCCAGCTTGGCGCGCGCCCGTTCGACGCCGGCGGCGAGGATCGTGTCGTGGTCGAACGCCAGCTCGGCCACCTCGTCGACGGGGTGCCATGCGCTGGCGGCGGCGTCGGAGCCCGCCTGCGGATCGGGTAGGTCGGGCACGAGCGCGAGGTGCCCGACCGACAGCACCCGTCCGCGCGGATCCCGATCGGGTGCCGCGTAGCTGGCGAGCTGCTCGAGGTGATGGCCGGTGAGCGCGAGCCCGGTCTCCTCGACGAGCTCGCGGGTGGCGGCGTCGAGCAGGTCCTCGTGCGGGAGGACGAACCCGCCGGGCAGCGCGAGCCGGCCCTCGAACGGCGGGATGCCGCGGCGCACCAGCAGGGTGGCCAGCCGGCCGGCGCGCACCGTGAGCACGACGAGGTCGACGGCCACGGCGAACAGGTTGCCACGCATTTCTCGTCATCCTGACCTTAAACTGTGTTATCGTCGGGATGACGATATACCGTGCTGGATCCTGGGGAGATCGAGATGGCCGACATCACCCGCACCCTGTTCGTCCATCACCTGCGTGGCGCGCCCACCGCCTGGGTCCGGCACTCCGCGCGGGGCGCCGTCCGGCACGAGGGCGTGGGTGTGTCGTTCTGGTTCCGTGCCCGCACCGCCGTCGTCTCCGAGGTGCCCGTCGATGACCGCGACCTGTCGCTCGTGTGCCACGCCCGCACCGCCGACCACGCCGAGCTGTCGGTGCCGCTGGGCATCACCCACCGCATCGCCGAGCCCGCCAAGGCCGCCGCGCGCCTCGACTTCGGTCTCGATCCGCGCACCGGACGGTGGCGCGGCGCCCCGCTCGACGCCCTGGCCACCCTGCTCGGCGAGCTCGCCCAGCAGCCCGTGCTGGCCGGGCTGGCCCGGCAGACCCTGGAGGCTGCGCTGGCCGCCGGCCCGGACCCGATCGAACGCGCCGTCGCCGAGCGGCTCACCGCCGACTCCCGGCTCGCCGAGCTGGGGGTGCAGGTGGCCGGCGTGCGCGTGCTCGACGTGCGTCCCGACCCCGACCTGGAACGGGCGCTGGCCACCCCGACCCGCGAAGCCGCCCAGGCGCGGGCGGACCGCGCCACGTACCAGCGCCGCGCCGACGCCGTCGAGCGCGAACGCGCGATCGCGGAGAACGAGCTGCAGAGCAAGATCGAGCTGGCCCGGCGCGAGGAGCAGCTCGTGGAGCAGCGGGGCGCCAACGCCCGCCGACGTGCCGAGACGGACGCCGCTGCCGCACTGGTGGCGGCGCAGGCCGAAGCCCAGCGCGGCGAGCTGGAGACCCGCTCCGCCGCCGAGCGCGACCGCACCCTCAGCGCGGCCCGCGCGGCCGGCGTCGAGGAGCTGGGCCGCGCCCAGGCGGCGGCCGAGGCCGCCCGCATCGCGGCACTGCGCGACCTCCCGCCAGCCACGCTGGGCTTGCTCGCCGCCCGCGAGCTGGCAGGCAAGCTCCCCGAGATCGGCCAGCTCACCATCACGCCCGACGTCGTCACGGGTCTCCTGGAACGGCTGCGGGCGTGACGCTGGAACCGCGACTCGTCGTCGTCACGCGGGCCAGCGCGTACCGCGAGCTGCTCGACCGGCACGGCACACCGGGCGCCGTGGAGTTCTTCCTGCGCGACCGCGACCCGGGCGAGCTGGAGCGCCTGCGCGCGCAGCACGACGCATGGACGCGGACGCTGGAGGCGGTCGCCGCCGCCGTGCCGGCGGGTTGGCGGACGGGCCGCGCCGACCGGTCGGAACTGGCCGCCTTCCCGTTCGCCGCCGGTGACGTCGTGGTGGCCGTCGGCCCGGACGGCCTGGTGGCCAACGTCGCCAAGTACCTCGACGGGCAGCCGGTGCTGGGCATCGACCCGGCGGGCGTGGCCGTGCTGTGCCGCCTGACCGTCGATCAGCTGCCTGCGGCGCTCGCGGCGGTGGCCGAAGGCACCGCGACCGTGCAGGAACGCTGCACGGTGCTGGCCCGGCTCGACGACGGGCAGACGCTGCGCGGGCTCAACGAGGTGTTCGTCGGCGACCGCGGGCACCAGTCCGCGCGCTACCGCCTGCGTCTGCCGGACGGCCGCGTCGAGGTGCAGAGCAGCAGCGGGCTCGTCGTCGGCACGGGCACGGGCGCCACCGGGTGGTGCGCATCACTGGCGCGCACCCCGGGAGCGCCGCCGCTGCCGATGCCGGACGAGCCGGCGCTGGCGTGGTTCGTCCGCGAGGCCTGGCCGTCGCCTGCCACCGGGGCGGACCTGGTCGCCGGCCGGCTCACCGCCGACGAGCGGCTGGAGCTGGTCGTCGGCTCCGATTCCCTCGTCGTGTTCTCCGACGGGGGCGAGGCCGATCGGCTCACCGCCGTGCGCGGCAGCCGCGTGACGGTCGGGCTGGCGGCGCAGCGGCTGCGGCTCGTGGTCGGCTAGCGGGAAACCTCAGCCGGCCTGGCGGGGCCGCGGCTCCGGGCGAGGAGCGCCCTGCCGCATGTGCTCGGCGAGCGCCGCCTGCACAGCGGCGTGCACCGCAGCAGCGTTGACGTTGGGGTCGACTGCCCGAGCAGCAGCCAGCGACCGCGACGACACGGCGATATTGATCATCTGCCACCTCCCGGACGGTTGCCGGGACGCCAGCCGTGACGTCCCGTTCACATGCGGGTAATCGAATCAACGAGCCCGATCGTGTCACCAGCGGGTGAGACTTGGATCACTTTCGGGTTCGTCGAAAGACGCACGCGCGCAGGAACCAATGACGACGCATCATGGTCGTCACGGAATGGCGCAGAAAGGAGACTCTCCGCAGTTAGCGGCGTCGGTCGTCCTCGTCGTAGTCGTCAGGGGCGTACGGGTCGTTGTAGTCGTCCCCGTCGTCCTCCTGGTGGAGAGCCGTCCCACCGCCCAGCTCGCGCTGCAGCGCGTCCAGGTCCATTGTGGGGGAGCTGTACTTGAGCTCGCGGGCCACCTTCGTCTGCTTGGCCTTGGCTCGTCCGCGCCCCATGGCTGGTCCCCCTTACACAGGGAAGGGGCGGCCGGAACTGGTCGGCGGCCCCATTCATCTCATCAGTGTCCTGCCACCACCGTACCTTGCTGATGCCCCTGTGTGCGACGCGGCATCGCCACACCGGACAGGCTGATCGGGACACGCGCCGATCGGGTGACGGGCAGTTGCTGGCACGATCGGCGACCGTGCCGGTCCCCATCCTCTCCTACCTGCGGGTCTACGAGCCCCTGCGGGTCTTCCAGGGACCGGACGGTGCTGCCGTGCGCGAGGCGCTCGAACGCGGGCCCGTCCCAGCGACCGCGGCCGGGGCCCTCGAGCGGGAGCTCGGACTCCGTGCGGTGCTGCGATCGCGGGTGCTGCCGGAAGGCCGGCTCGAGGTGCTCGTCACAGCCGGGCCCGACGGCGTGCAGCGCGTCTGCCCGCTGGACGTCCGGCCGCGCGCCGGTGCTGCGCTCGTGGCGTTCCTCGACGGATCGATGCCGCTGCTCGCCGCGGCGGCGTTGCCGCTGCCCGTGCGCACCGCCCGGCGGCTCGCCGAGGCTGCGATCGCCGAGCTCGGTGACGGCGCGGCGCACGTCGTGTCCGCCGGCTGGGTGGTGCCGCTCCCGTGGTTCGCGCTCGTTGAGCAGGAGGCGCGGCAGGTCCAGAACGATCCGCGCCGGGTGTGGTGGCAGGTGCCGATGGCCGACGCCCGGGAACGCGTCGGGCTGGCCGAGACGGTGGTGCGGGAGACCCTGGGGGAGTCGCTGTCCGGTGACGGCCCCGCCGAGGTGCTGGCCGAGACCGGGAACTGGCTCGAGCGCTTCGACGACGACGCCGTCGTCGAGCTGGACTACGGCGGTGTCGCGTCGGTGCTGAGCGAGGAGGAGCTGGCCGCGGACCGGTCGGCCGAGCAGGTGGCAGCGGCCCTCGACGCGCTGGCCGACGGCGAGGCGGAGCCCGCCGCGGAGGCGTACCAGGCGCTTCAGGAGTTCTGGGCGGGGGTCGCTGCGCGCGAGCGCTCGTCCTGATCCGGCCCCAGCCCGGCCAGCGCGACCCGGGCGAACACGGCAGCGACCGCGCCCAGCGCCAGCATCGCCGGCCACCCGGCCACCTGCGCGACCGCTCCGCCGACCACCGGGGTGATCGCCGCGGACAGGAAGTTCGCGGTGTTCGTGACCGCCATGCCGGTGGCTGCCCGTCCGGCCGGTGCGAGCTCGCCCGCCGCGGTGAAGACCAGCCCGTTCCAGCACGCGGCGAGCGCCACGGCGGGCACGAGCACCGCCGCGAGCAGTGTCGCCGGTCCCGGTTCGAGCGCCGCGGACGTCGCGAAGCCGACCGCGACGGCCACGGCGAGGATGCGCAGCGGCCCCAACCGGCTGGCGACCCGGTCCGACCAGGCCCCGACGCCGATCCGGCCGGCCGCGCTGAGCACCTGCGTGCCGGCCAGCAGCGCGCCCGCGACGGCGAGCGGCAGTCCGGACCCGTCGTGCAGCATCTCGACGAGGAACGTCACACCGAGGTACTGCGGGACGACGAGCGCGAACCCCGCCGCCGACAGCCGTTGCAGGCGCTTGTCGGCCAGCACCGCGCGGAAGCCGGTGCGGGCGGTCGTGCCGCGGGCCGGGCGGTCGGGCGGCTCGCGCACCCAGACCGCGACGGCGCCGGCCATGACCAGGGACGCGCCGCTGAGCGCGGCGAGGACGGCCGGAATCCCGGCCGAGCCCGCGAGGCCGGGCAGGACGACCGCGGCGACCGCCGCGCCGGCCGGCACCGCCGTCTGCCGCACCGCCATCGCGAACCCGCGGAGCTCGGCCGGGAACCAGGTGAGCACCGCGCGTCCGCTCGCCGCGTTGACGCTGGCGCCGCTCGCGCCCGCGAGTGCGAGCAGCAGCCCCGCGGCCACCGGGCCGGGAACCACCGCGGCGGCGGCGAGCGCCGCGGCGGACCCGAGCAACCCGACCGTCATCACGCCGCGCTCGCCGAACCGGTCCGCGGCCCCGCCCCACGGGATCATCGTGGCGACCAGGCCGACGGAGATCGCGCCGATCAGCGCGCCGACCCCGGCCAGGTCCAGGCCGTAGTGCGCGCGCAGCGCCGGAGTGACCGAGGCGAGTCCCATGAAGAACGCCGCCGTCGTGCCCTGGGCGGTTGCCCCGACGGCGAGTACGACCCAGCGGTAGCGATCCGGCGCGACCATGCTTGCGGACGGTACGCCGTTGTCTCGTCATGCGGGAGAACTGTCTCAAAATACGGACACCCCAACCGATCGCGGAACGCCGGGCTCGTCCTGGTCGTCCCCTCGAACGGAAGGTGTCGCGATGACCGTCGCTGCAGGACCACACCTCGATCCGCCCATGGCGCCGCGGATCGCCCGCGCCTGGCTCGGTGACGTCGTCGCTGTGGCCGTCGTGCTGGTGGCGGCCGTCTGCGGTCTCCTCGGCTGCCTCTTCGGGTTCCTGGGCCTCGCCATGACCGGCGGCAAGGAGGGCGAGCCGTTCGTGG
Source organism: Pseudonocardia sp. CA-107938 (assembly GCF_050936315.1). NCBI lineage: Bacteria > Bacillati > Actinomycetota > Actinomycetes > Pseudonocardiales > Pseudonocardiaceae > Pseudonocardia > Pseudonocardia sp. CA-107938. Next base: position 1,881,528 of record NZ_JBNJNA010000001.1, read on the forward strand.
TCGTCGGCGCCTTGCTGGTGGCGGTCGCGCTGGTCGCCGCCGTGGCGGAGATCGGCCTGTTGAGCGGCGCCTCATGGGCCCGCGTCGCGCTCCCGATGTGCGCCGGCACGGCCGCTGGGTTCGTCGCGCTCGGTGCACTGACGTTCGGGTCCGCCGTCGCGGTGGCCGGGCTGGTGGTCGCCGTAGCGCTCGGCGCGGCCGCCGTCGTACTCGGCCCGCTGTCGTTCCCGGGTACCCGCCGCCCAGGAGTGGCTGCGCTGGTGGCCGTCCTGCTGGCCCACGCCTTCGTCGCGGTCCGACTGCCGCAGGTCACCGACGTCCTGTTCCGCCTGATCGTCGCCCCGTCGTTCGCCGTGCTGCCGGTGTGGAGCCTCGTGCTCACCGCCGTGTGCACGGTGCTCCCGCTCGCCGGCGTGGTCGCCTCCCTGCGCGGGGTTCGGTGGGCTTTCCTGCTGGTCACGGCCCCGTGCGCGCTGCAGGTGCTGCTCGCGTCGACCTACGCCGGGACCGGAGCGATCGCCTTGTGGACCGCACTGTCCGTCGCGGCCGCGGCGACGGCGCCGTTCCTCCGGCCACGTCCGCCGCGATGATCGGCGTGGTCAGCCGGTTGCTCGCCCCGCAGACGCGTTTCGGCTGGTCGGCGGCCGCCGTCCCGGTGGGCTGCCGCGCCGCGGCGCTGACGGTGCCGCTGCTGGCTCAGCGCAGGCCGCCCCGGATCTGGGCGGCCCGACCGGGAGGGACGGCGCCGGTGTCGACGGGCAGCGAGTCGGGGTCGATGCGGGCCGGTGCGGCGCGCTCGTCCTCACCGGCGACGAGCTCGGCGTCGACCGGGGTGCTGCGCTTGACCAGCGCCGATGCGACGGGACCGAGCTCGTGATGCACCACCACGCTGCCCACCCGGCCGACGGGGCGGCCGTCGCGCAGCACGGGGTCACCGGGCACGGGCAGCTGCTCGTCGCCGGAGTCCAGGAGGAGCAGCACCCGCATGCGCGGCGGCCGGCCGAGGTTCGCCACCCTGGCCACGGTCTCCTGGCCGCGGTAGCAGCCCTTCGTGAGGTGCACCGCGGAGCCGATCCAGCCGACCTCGTGGGGAATCGTGCGGTCGTCGGTGTCGAGGTGCAGCCGTGGCTGCCCGGACTCGACGCGCATCGCCTCGAACGCGATGGTGCCGGCTGGCCGGGCGCCGCCGTCGGCCAGCCGGGCCAGCACGTCCGCGGCCGCGGTGCGCGGCACCACGATCTCCGCGGCGTCCGGACCCGGCCACGGCATGCGCATGACGAACCCGCCGTCGGGCAGTGCGGTGACGTCGAGCGGGCGCTGCGGCACGGGCAGGCCGGCTGCGGCCAGCACCGTCGCGGTCGTCGGGCCGACGACGTCCAGCACGGCGAGCTCCGCGGTGGCGTCGCGCAGCTCGACCTTCGCCCAGAACACCATCTTCTGCAGGTAGTCGAGCAGGGGCGGGACCTCGCCCGGCTCGGTGACCAGCGCGACGGTGTCGGCGACGTGCGCCACCACCATGTGGTGCAGCACTCGCCCGTTGATGTCGAGCACCAGCGCCTCGGTGCCGGTGCCGGCGGGCAGCTCCGCGACGTGCTGGGTGAGCAGCAGGTGCAGCCAGGACAGCCGCTCCTCGCCGGAGACGAGGATCACACCCCGGTGGCTGCGGTCGACGGCGGCCGCGGACCGGGCCATCGCCCGCTGCTCGGCGAGCGGGTCACCGCGGTGGGCGGGCACGGCGGCGTCCAGGTCGTGGTCGGGCAACGTCACGACGCCGCCCCGCAGCCGCGGCAGGTGCCCGAGAGCGCGACGTGCGTGGCGTCCAGCTCGAACCCGCTCGCGGAGCGCAGCTGCTCCGCCAAACCCGCCAGCAGCTCGGTGGGGACCTCCGACACCTCGCCGCACGCGTGGCAGACGAGATGGACGTGCTGATGTTCCTGTTCCGAGTAGGTGGGGGCGCCGTGCCCGAGATGGGTGTGCCGGACCAGTCCGAGCCGTTCGAGCAGATCGAGCGTGCGGTAGATCGTGGTGATGTTGACCGGCGCGGACTGCTGCACCTGGGCGCAGATCTGCTCGGGCGTGGCGTGCCCCAGATCCCGGACGGCGTCGAGGACGAGCTGGCGCTGCGGGGTCATCCGCAGCCCTCGTTCCCGGAGGGTCGTGCGCAGCGAGGTGTCCACAATCAGATGTTAGGCCCGCACCGGAACCGTGCGAAGCCGACGACGGTCGGTATGCTCAGCGGGCGGTCGGTGTCCGCGATCTTGGAGGCTAATCGATGACGAACGACGGTGGCGGCTCCGGCGCGCCGCGGTTCGACGTCGTCCTCCGTGGCTACGACAGACGGCAGGTCGACGAGCACGTCGCCCGGATGCAGCGCATCATCGGCCGGATGCGCGCCGATCTGGAGCTGGCGCGCAGCCAGCCGCTGCCCATCGTCGCGCCGGCGCAGGCGGGCATCCCGGCCTCCGATCAGAACGGCCGCTCCGCCCGTTCCCGCCCCGGTGGGTCGCCCGATGTCGTCGGCTCGTTCACCGACCGCATGCAGAGCATCCTCCAGTCCGCGGAGGAGGAGGCGGCGGAGATCCGCAAGAAGGCGCACGCCAGCGCCCGGTCGGAGCTGCAGGCGGCGCGCGCCGAGGTGGCCGATCTGGCCCGGCAGCGCGACGTCATGGTCACCGAGCTGAACCGGCTCCGCGGCCAGCTGGAGAGCATGCTCAGCGCCCCCACGGCGAAGATGGCTCCGGTCGCGACGAACGGCAGCACCCCGTCTCCCGCCCGGCGCGACGGCAAGCCGCGTCCGTCGCCGAAGCCACGGCCGGGCGCGCCGTCGCCGGTCGCCCGGCAGGCGGCCACGGGTCCGCAGCCGGTGTCGCCACCGAAGCCGCCCGCGTCCGATCCGAGCGTCACCGCGGCGGCGCCTGCGGTGCCCGACGAGCCGCCGCCCGCGCCCGAGGCCGCCACCAACGGCGCGTCGCGCAACGGTGGCGGTGAGCAGGCGTCGTCGCCGTCCGACTCCCCGCCCACCACCGTCGTGCAGGTCACGAAAGACACGCGCGCCAAGGCGGTGCCGGCCAAGCCGGCACAGGGCAAGCCGGCACCGGCCAAACCGGGCCCGGCCAAACCAGGCCGCGCCAACGGAGGCGAGGAACGGCCGCCCGTCGATGCCACGGTGCGCGTCGCTGCCGTCCGTCCCGACGGCGAGCGCGGCGAGAAGGCGAAGGTGGCTCCCGAAGCCGAGATGCGGTCGTCACGCTCCGGGTGAACCCGGTAGCAGTGCGTCATCGTGGCTGACTACGCTGCCTGCTCATGCCATGGCCTCCGTCGACGGACGTGCTGGTCGCGTCCGGTGTGGGCGCCGCCGTCCTGATCGTCCTGATCGTGCTGTGGATCGTCGACGTGGTGCGGCGCCGGGCTCGTCGCCGTGCCGAGGTCCGGCGCACCGTCGCCGACGCCGTCGCGACGGGCATGCTGCCTCGCGCGCTCGGCGAGCCGGACGCGGACCCGGGGCCCGGCCCCGAGCCGGCCCCGGCGGATCCGCCGCCGCTCCCGCAGCCCGTCGCTGCCGTGCCGACGGTCGCCGCACCCGACCGGCCCGACACCGCGGGCTCCGGGGGCCCGCTCGCCGCGGCGCTCAACCGGGCGCTGACCAGCCGTCCGGCACCCCGCGGCGACGCCAGGGACCGCCTGCTCGCCGTGCTGCTCGACGACCCCGCCCGGACGGTCGGCGCTGCCGCCGCGCTGGAGGCCAGCTCGGCGCAGCTGTCCCGGCTCACCGCCGCCGTCAGCCACGAGCGCGACGTGCTCGGCGCGCACCTGGCGAAGCTCGTCGCCGCCGGGCTGCAGCCCGAGCAGCTGGCGTCGCTGGCGGGCCTGCCGGCCTCGGAGATCCGGGACCTGCTGGCGCGGTGACCCGTGCCGCCGGCCGGACGCGTCGATCAAGGGCGAACCGTCGTTCCCGGATCGATCCGGGACAACCTTTTGCCCTTGATCACCGCAACGCGGCCCGGCGGAGTGCCCCCACATAGCCGTCGGGCCGGACCTCGACGACGTCACCGGGCTCCACGCCGTACGCCCGGAACGCGTGCCCGTCCCCGTCGACCAGCTCGCCCGACCCGCCGGACGGCGCGATCGCGTACGAGTGCGGGCCGGCCGGAGCGGGCCCGCCGAACGCCAGCGTAGTCGCGTGCGGGCCGCGGAACAGCTCGAACAGCCGCACCGTCCGCCCGTCGACGGTGCGCAGCGGCGCGTCCGGGGCGCGGTCACCGGCGGCCACGATCCCGGCCGACGCAGGAGCCGTGCGGTAGGTGAGCCCGAGCTGGCGGACCTCGGCGCCGCGCTCATGCGCGTCGGAGTCACCGTCGGCGTACTTGCGCATGATCCGGGTGGAGAGGTCCAGCACCTCCTGGGCCACCCGGCGACGCTCGGTCTCGTACGTGTCGAGCAGGGCCGGGTCGCCGTCGGCGAGCTTCCAGCCGAGGTTGTACGCGTCCTGCACCCCGGTGTTGAGGCCCTGCCCGCCCGTCGGCGGGTGGACGTGCGCGGCATCGCCGGCGAGGAACACCCGGCCGTCGCGGAACCGGGCCGCCAGGCGCACGTTCGGCCGCCAGACCGTGCACCAGGTGAGGTTGCGCAACCGGATGTCGGTGCGGCCGGAGAACCGTTCGAGCAGCGCCTGCAACCCCTCCAGGGTCGGCTCGCCGTCGAGCGGGGCGCCGAACTGGAACTGGTCGGTGCCGGGCAGGGGGCTGAGCGCGACCCCGGACCGCGGGTCGGTGGGCGAGGCGAACCAGTGGACGTGCTCGCGGTCCAGCGCGTCGGCGGAGACGTCGCCGAGCAGCATGCGGATCGACTCGTCGGTCACCCCCTCGAACGGGATGCCGAGCGCCTTGCGCACGGTGCTGCGGCCGCCGTCGGCGCCCACGAGGTGGTCGACGCGCACCGTCTCCACGCCGGAGGCCGAGGAGAGGGTGGCGGTGACCCCGTCGGCGTCCTGGGTGAAGCCGGTGAGGGCGGTGCCGAACTCGACGTGCCCGCCCAGCTCGCCGAGCCGTGCCCGGAGGATGCCCTCGGTCCGCGACTGGCCGAGCATCACACCGTTCGGGTACGGCGTGTCCGGCCGGGGCTCCTCGATCTCCGCCATGCGTCCTTCGAAGACGACGTCGTGGCCGGCGTAGCCGCGGATGGGCCAGGGGAGCTCGCCGGCGTCGAGCACGGCGTCGAGCACGCCGAGGTCCTCGAAGACCTCCAGGGTGCGGGGCTGCAGACCGTCGCCCCGCGAGCCGATGAACGGCTGCTCGGCCTGCTCGACGACGCGGACGGGCACGCCCCGGCGAGCGAGCTCGATGGCGAGGGTGAGGCCGGTGGGGCCGGCTCCGACGACCAGGACACTCATGGTGACTCTCCGTTCAATGAATTGAAGTTCAGTGAATGTGAGTTCATCATGATGCCCGGTACGGTCTGCCGTCAAGAGGGAGGATCGGGTGACCACGACTCGCAAGGAGCGCGCCGCCGAGACCGAGGCGGCGCTCAAGGCCGCCGCCAAGCGCGTGTTCGCCGAACGCGGCTGGGCCAACACCAAGATCACCGACATCACCGCGGCCGCCGGCCGTGCCGCCGGCTCGTTCTACAACCACTTCCCCAGCAAGGAGGCGCTGCTACAGGCGCTGCTCGCGGACCTGCTCGAGGCAGGTGACGAGGCGGCCGCCGAGCCCGAGCACAGCATGGACTTCACCGACCGCGCCGCGATCCGCTTCCACGTCGCGTCGTTCTGGCGGTTCTACCGCGAGCACATGCCGGTGATGGTGGCCCTGCGCGAGGCGGCCCAGGCCGATCCCGCTCTGCGGGAGCGGCTGCAGGAGCTGACCCGCGAGGACGGCGACCACCTGCAGGCCCACCTGGCGACCGTGCGCCACCTGCCGGGCGCGCCCCGGTTCGTGGTGTCCGCGTTCACCAGCCTGCTCGAGCAGTTCGCCTGGACCTGGCTCGCCAACGGCGGTGACGGCAGCGGCCCCCCGCCGTCGGACGAGGAGGCGATCGAGCTGCTCACGACGATCCTGCACAGCGGGATCGCCGGTCGCGGGTGAGTCCTACCCGGCGATCCGGCTCAGCCGCGCCGACAGGTGCGGCTGCATCTCCTGGCCCTCCATGGCCCGCTCGTCGACGTACGCGAGGTCGCCGCCCTCGACGATGCCGTACAGCCGCTGCGACGCCGTGACCTCCTTCGCCGACGCGGTGCGCATCACCGCGTCGCTCTGGAACTCCCAGGACGTCAGGTTGCGGGCCTTGCCGTAGAAGATCTCGGCGATGCCGGTGGCGTGCAGGATCAAGACCTCCAGCTCGCCGTTCGGCTGCGGCCGCCAGAACCCGGTCTCCCGCGCCGCGGGCCGGACGATCTCCCCGTCCGGGCCGAGGAGCCACGACCGCGACTCGTACGCCAGGAACGGGCGGCCGTCGTGCGCGAACACGATCTGCTGCCCGAACGTGTACGGCCCGTCGATCGTCGGGTACACGGCCTCTCCCGCCCCGCGCCACACCCCGACCAGCGGCAACAGGCCGAGCAGGGCGTCGTTCAGGTTCGGGCCTTCACGGAGGTTGGCGGTGTCGTCCGGGACCGGGAGGTCGTCGAAGCGGGGGCGGTTGCGCTGCGGGGCGTCCGGGGCGGCGTTCGACGGCGGGGTCGTCGACGGGATCTCCTGCTCGCTCATGACTCCTCCTCGCCCGGACCCGCCTGCGGACCGGCCGGTTCGAGGGTGAACAACCGGCGCAGCAGGAAGCCGATGTAGGCCACCGTGCCGGCGCCGGCCACGATCAGCAGACCCGTGTACAACCACTGCACGCGGGCACCCTAACGCTCGCGCGGCCTTCGACCATGATGGGCCGGTGTCGAGACCACCGATCCACGACGTCCCGCTCGCCGAGGCGCCCATCCGGCTGGGCCAGTTCCTCAAGCTGGCCGGACTCGCCGAGGACGGGGCGCAGGCCCGCCGGCTCGTCGAGGACGGGGCGGTGCAGGTCAACGGGCGGGTGGAGACCCGCCGCGGCGCCCAGCTGCAGCATTCCGACGTCGTCGCGGTGGGCGAGCTACGGGCCCGTCCGGTGCCTTCCTGAGGCTTGCGGGCGACCGCCGCCCACAGCGCGCGATCGGGCTCGCACGAGGTCCAGCCCGGCCAGCAGCTCCTGCACCTGCGCGTGGGTGCGCGCCCAGGTCGCGGGCGTCGGCCGGGCGGAACGGGCGCGGTCGGTCATCAGGTCGACCTCGGACATGCGTGTCGCGCCCCTCGCTGCGGGGGAGGGGTCGATGCTCGATGCTACGAGCCGGCGCCATCGAACCGTGGGGGAACCATGAACGGTCGTCACCTCCTGCCCGCCGTAGCGATGGCGGTCCTCTGCGGCTGCACCGCGCCGCCACCGCCCGCCCCGCCACCGGTAGCCGTGCTCGCTCCGGCCGCCGCCCGACAGCAGTTGACGAACGGCAGCGCGACCTGCGACTTCGACGTCACCTGGCTCACGGTCTCCGGCATCGACGAGGGTGCCGCCGCGACCGCCAACGCCGCGCTCGACCTGACGCCGGAGCCGGCCGACTGCGCCGAGACCACGACGATCAACGGGGGCTACCGCGGCCAGGCGCTGAACGAGCGCGGGGTCCTCTCCGTCGCCTACCTGGTCACCCGGTCCGTCCCGGGCGGGGCGTACCCGAACCAGACGCTCCAGACGTTCGTGATCGACCTGCGCACCGGCCAGGAGATCCCGCTCGACGACGTCCTCACCCCCGCGGGCCGTGCCGCGTTCGTCGACGCGTGCGGGAAGGGGCTCGATCCGCGGCTCGACCCCAACGATCTCTGCCGGACCACCTACGACACCGGCCCCGACGCGCCCTACACCGTCACGCGCGACGGGCTGGTCGCGCAGCCGTACAACGAGGTGCCGCACGCGGCGCAGGCACTGGCGGAGCAGGGCGTGCTGGTGCCGTGGGCCGCGCTCGGCGACGGGCTGCGCCCCGGCACCCCGATCGCGGCGCTCGCCGGCCGCTGAGGGAACCGACGCGGCACCCAGGTACTCATGTCAGGCGTACGCGTACCGCGTGCTGGTCAACGGGATCGCCCGCCGCCGCCGACGGCGCTGGCATGGTGAGCTGCCGTGGGCGCGCCCGCCGGAGGCCCGGGCCGGCGCGGGTCCGGAGGAGGCGGTCGTCAACAGGACCGCCGTCGCGGCGGCGCTGGACCGCCTCGCCACCGACCCCGCGCTCGCCGAGGAGTTCCGATGACCGAGGACGACATCCGCGCCCTGCTCGCGACCGCGGCCGGACCCGATCCCGGGCCGGTGCCCGTCGACCGGATCGTGGCGGCGGGCCGACGACGAGCCCGTCGCGTGCGGATCGCGCAGCTCGCCGGCACGGTCGCCGTCGTCGCCGGGATCGCCGGCGCGGTGTGGGCGGAGGTGCCGGACCGGTCGCTGCCCACCGCTGCCTCCACCTGCTCGCCCGTCGAGCCCGCGGTCCTGCCGGACTGGGCACGGGGCGGGTTCTCCGAACCCGAACCCGTGATGCCCTACGTGCTGGGGGAACGCGGGGAGATCGTCGCGATCCTGTGGACGGACCTGCACGCGCCCGCGCCGGCCGGCCGCACCAACAAGATCCTCTGGGTGGCGAAGGACCACAGCCCGGAGCCGATGACGATCACCGCCCGGCTCGGGACCACCACCGTCACCTCCACGATGCAGCAGGGGCCGGGCCCGTCGACGTTCGACGTGCCCGGCCCCGGTTGCTGGACCTTCGTCCTGCGGTGGGGCAGGAACCAGGACACCCTGGTGCTGCCCTACCGAGGATGATCAGGCGACGGCGACCTCCGTCTGGAAGAGGCCCGGCCCGTCCGGGGTGAGCTCGGCCTGGCCGTTGCCCGACCGGGACAGTGCGCGCACCGTCCACGTGCCGGGAGCGGCGAAGAACCGGAAGTCACCCGACGCCGACGACACCACCTCGGCGGTGAACTCGCCGGTGCCGTCGAGGAGTCGCACGAACGCGCCCGCGACGGGCTCGCCGCCGGAGAGGACGCGCCCGGCGAGGACGGTCTCCTTGCTCAGGTCGGTGTTCGGGGGCAGGGCGATGCCCTGGTCAGGTGCAGCGCACATCAGGAACCACTCCCGGTCTCGATCGGCACGCCGATGAGCGAGCCGTACTCCGTCCAGCTGCCGTCGTAGTTCTTCACGTCGCCGTGGCCGAGCAGCTCGTGCAGCACCACCCAGGTGTGGCTGGAGCGCTCGCCGATGCGGCAGTAGGCGATGGTGGCCTTCGAGTCGTCGAAGCCCTGCTCGCCGTAGAGCTCCTTGAGCTCCTCGTCGGACTTGAACGTGCCGTCCTCGTTGGCCGCCTTGCTCCACGGGATGTTGATCGCCGACGGGACGTGGCCGGGCCGCTGCGACTGCTCCTGCGGCAGGTGCGCGGGCGCGAGGATCTTGCCGGAGAACTCGTCGGGCGACCGCACGTCGACGAGGTTCTTCTTGCCGATCGCGTCGACGACCTCGTCGCGGAACGCGCGGATCGACGTGTCGGCGTCCTTGGCGGTGTAGGTGGTGGCGGGGCGCTCGGTGACGTCGGTGGTCAGCGTGCGACCGTCGAGCTCCCACTTCTTGCGCCCGCCGTCGAGCAGCTTGACGTCGCCGTGGCCGTACAGCTTGAACTGCCAGTAGGCGTAGGCGGCGAACCAGTTGTTGTTGCCGCCGTAGAGGACGACGGTGTCGTCGTTCGACACCCCCTTGGCGGAGAGGAGCTGCTCGAACTGCTCCTTGCTCGCGATGTCGCGGCGGACCTGGTCCTGCAGCTCCGTCGTCCAGTTGATCTTCACGGCACCGGGCAGGTGGCCGCCGTCGTATGCGGTGGTGTCCTCGTCGACCTCGAGGAACACGATGCCCTCGGAGCCGAGGTTCTTCTCGGCCCAGTCTGCGGTGACCAGGACGTCCTGGCGGCTCATGCGGTGGCTCCCTCTTTGTTGTTGCCGGGCTTGGGTGAACGGAGTCGGTGGATCAGTGCGTACATCTCGCAGCCGAGGCAGAACCCGACGGCCGCGTTGAGGAGGGCGGCGACCAGCGCGAACGTGGTGGCCACGATGCCGAGAGCGGTCAGCCCGGTGAGGTAGCCCACCGTGCCGACGGCGGCGAAGGCGAACCCGACGAGCTGGGAGAACCGCACCGGGGCGGCCTCCTCCTTCTCGGCGGGCGGCCCCAGACGTGGTGCGACCAGCGCGCGGTACAGCACCGAGTAGGGCGCGAACTGCAGCCCCACGAAGGCGCCGAGCGCGAAGACGACGGCCTGCGCGGCCAGCAACCAGCCGCTGCCGGACAGCAGCACCAGTGCCAGCACGACCGTGGTGACGCCTGCGGCGAACCGGACGCCGCGCGGATCTACCGGCGGATCGACCGCCGTGGGAGAGGACATGCGTGTGCTCCTGAGAGACGAACCGAGGCGTGCGCGGACCTGACAGGTGGCGCGGGCGGGAGGCTCAGGAGTGCCGACACAGGCAGCTGCCGACGCGGCACAGATCGACTGCGCGGCGACGGGTCAGCGGCCAGAACACGTCAGCCAGGGTAACCGACGATCCCGGTTTGCGGGAGGAACTGTCCATGTGACGGACATTCAGCCGGACAATGCGGACTCCAGACCCGACAGGAGGTCGGTCGAACGGGGCACCCCGGACACCCGCAGCAGCTCCGCGCCGCCGCGGTCGAACGCGACCACCGTCGGCGTGCGCATGACGCCCAGCTCCCTGGCCACGTCGGGGCGGTCGGCCACGTCCAGCTCGACGTGGACCAGGCCGGGCGTGCGCCCGGTCAGCTCGTCCAGCACCGCGGCCGTCTGCCGGCACGGCGTGCAGACGGGGGAGGACAGCTGCAGCAACAGCACCCGATCGGGTGCGGCCGGCGGTCGCTCGGCCAGCGCCCAACCGCCGGTGTGGCCACCACCCGCCCGCACCCGCCCGTCGCGGGCGCGCAGCAACAGCGCGACGACCACCGTGACGGCGACGGCGACGCCGAGCCCAACAGCTCCCCAGAAGCTCACCCGTCCAGTATCACCCGCCGCGCGGTGCGACGTGGCTCATCCGGCGCTGGGGCCGCCCCCGCCGAGTGTGAGGTTGTTCGCGGTGCCGCTGATCTGCAGCGTGCCGTCGACGGCCGTCAGCTCGGTGGGCGTGACCTGCAACGGCAACGACCCGGGGTCGACGGAGATGGTGAACATCTGCGAGACCGTGCGCTGCACCGCCGCCGGCAGCGCGTTGCCGCCGAACCGGACGTCGCGCGGCACCAGGCGTGCCTTCCCGTCCTCCAGCGCCAGCTGCGCGATCACCGACACGTCGTTCTTGCCGAGCAGCGGCAGCGTCGTCGACCCCGTCAGCCGGGCGGCCCGCTCCGGGTCGATCGACGTCAACGACGTGTCGCCGCTCTCCTTCGCCGCCGCCTTCAACCCCGGCAGGTCGATCGCGTCGATGCGCAGGTCGTCGATCGCGAGGTTGCCGTTGCGGTTCAGGATGCGCTCGACGGCCTTCGCCGGGATCCGCACCGAACCCTCGGCCTCCCCGACCTTCAACGTCTTCGGGCCCGACCCCAGCACCATCGACAGCGGCGCGTCGACGTCGCGCAGCTGCGCCTGCACCGACAGGTCCTGCAGCTCGGCGACCTTGATGTGCTGCGCGACCACGTCCACGCTGCCGTAGCGGCCGGAGATGGCCTGCGTCAGGAACGGGAACCCGTTGATGCGCACGCTCGGGTCGTCGACGAGGCCGACCTGCTGGCGCATCTGCCGCGACACGGCCGACTCGGCGAGCGCTGCGGCGCCGAAGTCGACGGCCACGAACAGCCCGACCAGCACCACCAGCACGATGATCACGCGCCTCACACGGACCTCCGATTCCGCTCGACGTCCTGTGCCGACCGTAGAGGGGGAGGCAGCGGCAGCGACCGTCCGGGTCACCGGTCATCGGATGTGTGGTCAAGCGCGCTTCGCTGGAACGGGTGTATCCGGTTATATTGCTGCGATCCGTGTGGTGGTGTGAATGCCGGGTCACGCGGACGTGAACGGTGAGTCGACGACGCCCCGCCGCCCGGAAATCCCGGTGAGAGGAGGCACGTCGTGGAGCTCCTGCTGCTGACCGCGGATCCCGACCCTGGATCCGTGCTCCCCGCGCTCGCGCTGCTACCGCACGGTGTCCGCACCGCCGCCCCCGAGGTGGCGGCGCTGCTCGACGCCGGCCCGCATGACGCCGTGCTGGTAGATGCCCGCACCGACCTCGTCGCCGCCCGCAGCCTGTGCCGGCTGCTCGGCAGCACGGGCACGGACGTGCCCGTCGTCGCGGTGCTCACCGAGGGCGGCCTGGTCGCCGTCTCCGGTGAGTGGGTCGTCGACGAGATCCTGCTGCCCGGCACGGGTCCCGCCGAGGTCGACGCACGCCTGCGCCTGCTCAAGTCCCGCGCCGGCGCCGACAGTGGAGCCGAGGGCGGCGCACTCGTCCTCGGCGAGCTCGTCATCGACGAGGCCACGTACGCCGCACGCCTGCGCGGCCGACTCCTCGAGCTCACCTACAAGGAGTTCGAGCTGCTCAAGTACCTCGCGCAGCACGCCGGCCGGGTCTTCACCCGCGCCCAGCTGCTCCAAGAGGTGTGGGGCTACGACTTCTTCGGCGGCACCCGCACCGTCGACGTCCACGTGCGCCGGCTCCGCGCCAAGCTCGGCACCGAGCACGAGCAGATGATCGGCACCGTGCGCAACGTCGGCTACAAGTTCGTGCGCCCCGCGCGCGGCCAGCTCGGCATGGCCGCCACCGGCGTCCTCGACGAGGACGAGGCCGACGAGGAGAGCGACCGAGAAGTGGCTCGCGCGCACTGACCCGGCCTAAGGTCGGCCGGGTGTCCGATCTTTCTTGGGGATCGCCCGTCGACCCGGCTGCCGTCCGTTCGCTGATCGCCGCCGCCACGAAGGCCGACGGTGACGCGCCCATCGGCGAGAACGTGCTGCTGCACCTCGCAGAGGGGGACAACCTGCAGGTCGTCGAGGGGGGCGAGCTGGTCGGGTTCGCGCACCTCGACCCCGTCGCCGCCGACGGGAGCCGCAGCGCCGAGTTCACCGTGCACCCCGATGCGCGGCGGCGGGGCATCGGTGGCCGCATCGTCGAGGCGTTGCTGGAGCGCACCGACGGGGTGCTGCGTGCATGGGCGCACGGCGACCACCCGGCGGCGGCCGCGCTGGCCGCGCGCCACGGCTTCACCCGCACCCGCGAGCTGTGGCGGATGCGTCGTCCGCTCGCCCCCGACGACGTGTTCGAGCCGGTGCTGCCCGACGGGGTCACGCTGCGCTCGTTCGTCGTCGGCCAGGACGAGCCGGAGTTCCTGCGCGTCAACAACGCGGCCTTCGACTGGCACCCGGAGCAGGGCGGGTGGGACATCGAGCAGGTGCGCGTGCGCGAGGCCGAGCCGTGGTTCGACGCGGCCGGGTTCCTGCTCGCCGTCGACGCCGAGGGAACGCTGCTCGGCTACCACTGGACCAAGGTCCACCACGACGAGACCCCACCCGTCGGGGAGGTCTACGTCCTCGGCGTGGACCCGTCGGCCCGCGGCCTGCACCTCGGCACGGCGCTCACCCTCGCCGGTCTCGCGCACCTGCGCGACCGGGGTCTGGGCCAGGTGCTGCTGTACGTCGAATCGGACAACTCGGCAGCCATCCGCGTGTACGCCGACCTGGGCTTCGTCCACACCGAATCGGACGTCTCGTACTCCCGGTGAGCCGCTCGTTCACCCGTTAGCAACCACGATCGAGATGGGACATACCTCATAGCTGCAGGTCACGGCGAGGTCACAGCGCGCATTTCGTGTGGTGCTGCCCACCGTGAACGCGAACGTGTTCATGCTGCGTTCACCTGTGCGGCGGGGTGCGTCCACCGGGCTTACCTACCGTCTCCGGCGGGCGGCCACGACGGCCGCAACGACCACTCGTCGGAGGACCTTTCCAGTGAAACTCCAGCGGCACGGCGCCGTCGTCGCTTTCCTGGCCGCGGGCGCGCTTCTCGTCGCCGGCTGCGGCAGTGACCCGACTCCCGCCGGTGGCGGTGCGGGGGCACCCGCCGCCGGCGGTTCCGCCAGCGTCGACTGCAGCGGCAAGAAGAACCTGACGGCCGAGGGCTCGTCGGCGCAGAAGAACGCGATCGACGCGTTCATCCAGGCGTACCAGAAGGCCTGCGCGGGCAGCAACGTCGCGTACAACCCCACGGGTTCCGGTGCGGGCGTGAAGCAGTTCAACGCGGGTCTCGTCGACTTCGGTGGTTCGGACTCGGCGCTGTCGAAGGACAAGGGCGAGGTCGACGCGGCCGCGAAGCGCTGCCAGGGCAACCCGGCGTGGAACCTCCCGCTGGTGTTCGGCCCGGTCGCGCTGGCCTACAAGGTCAACGGCGTCACGGACCTGGTGCTCAACGGCGAGGTAGCGGCGAAGCTGTTCAACGGCGGCATCACCACCTGGAACGACCCGGCCATCGCCGCGCTGAACCCGGGCAAGACCCTGCCGGCCGAGCCGGTCAAGGTCGTCTACCGCTCGGACGAGTCGGGCACCACCGACAACGTCCAGCAGTACCTCACCGCCTCCTCGAAGGGCGCGTGGACCCAGGGTGCCGGCAAGAAGTTCGCCGGTGGCGTCGGTTCGGGCGCGGACAAGTCCGCCGGAGTCGCGCAGGCCGTGCAGGCCACCGAGGGCGCCATCTCCTACGTGGAGCTGTCGTACGCGCAGGACCAGAAGCTGTCGATGGCGAAGATCGACAGCGGCAGCGGCGCGGTCGAGCTGACGACCGAGAACGTGGGCAAGGCCATCGAGGGCGCCAAGATCACCGGCACCGGCAACGACCTGACGCTGGACCTCAAGTCGGTCTACGGCGCACCCGCCGCCGGCGCGTACCCGCTGATCCTCGCGACCTACGAGATCGTCTGCTCCAAGGGCTACGACGCCGACACAGCGAAGGCCGTGAAGGCGTTCCTCGGCACCGCCGCCACGACCGGGCAGGGCAGCCTCGCGGACGCCGGCTACGCGCCGCTGCCCGCGTCGTTCCAGCAGAAGCTGATCACAGCCATCAACGCGATCTCCTGACATATCCTCAGGTCAGATCTCGCACGGAGGTTCGCTTGACCGACCGACCCGTGACGGGGGGCCCCGCCGACGCCGAACCCGGTGTCGAGCGGGGCTTTCCCGCGACTGCCACCGTTCCGGAGGATGACGTCCTCATGCCGGACCCGGGAACCGAACGAGAACCGGTGACTCCGGAGACGGCGGGTGCCACGTTCACCCAGCGCGGAGACCGGATCTTCCGGGGGCTCGTCACCGGCTCCGGAGTCTTCATCGTCGCCCTGATCGGCGCCGTCGCACTCTTCCTGCTCATCCAGGCCATCCCGTCGGTGCTGGCCGACAAGGACAACTTCCTGCTGAGCCGGCAGTTCGTCGCCGACGACCCGAACAACATGCACTTCGGCATCCTCGACCTGCTGCTGGTCACGGTCGAGGTGTCGCTCTTCGCGCTGGTGCTGGCCATGCCGGTCGGGCTGGGCATCGCGCTCTTCCTCACCCAGTACGCGCCGTCGCGGCTGGCGAAGCCGTTCGCCTACCTGGTCGACCTGCTCGCCGCGGTGCCGTCGATCGTGTTCGGCCTCTGGGGCCTGCTGGTGCTGGCTCCGGTCATCGAGCCCGTGGCCGTCTGGTTCCAGGACGTCTTCGGGTGGTTCTTCCTGTTCGCGCCGACCCAGGCACGTTCCGGCGCGACGCTGTTCACGGCCGGGATCGTGCTGGCCGTGATGATCCTGCCGATCATCACGTCCATCACGCGGGAGGTGTTCGAGCGCACGCCCCGCCCGCTGATCGAGGCCGCGCTCGCGCTCGGAGCCACCAAGTGGGAGGTCGTGCGGACCACGGTGCTGCCGTTCGGTCGCTCCGGCTACGTCAGCGCGTCGATGCTCGGCCTCGGCCGCGCACTCGGCGAGACGATCGCCCTCACGGTCATCCTGGCCGCGGTCAACACCGCGTTCGGCGGCAGCCTGTTCGACGGCGGCGCGACCTTCGCGTCGAAGATCGCGCTCTCGTTCGCCGAGCTCAACAACGCGCTGTCGGCCGGTGCGTACATCGCGGCCGGGCTCGTCCTGTTCGTGCTGACGTTCGCCGTCAACGCGCTGGCCCGGTGGATCATCGCCCGATCGGGGGTTCGGGCATGACGACCGTGGACCTGGACAAGCCGGCTGTCGGACCGACGTTCACGGCGATCAGCACGGGCCGCAAGGTCCGCAACGGCATCGCGACCGTGCTGGTGACGTTGGCCTTCATGGTCGCCGTGGTCCCGCTGATCTGGGTGCTCTACTCGGTCGTCGAGCAGGGCATCGCGCCGGTGCTGCGCTCGGGCTGGTGGACGCAGTCGCTGAACGGGCTGCTCGGCCGGCAGCAGGGGGGCGGCGCCTACCACGCGATCTACGGCACCCTCGTGCAGGGACTGATCGCTGGTGTCATCGCGACGCCGCTAGGCATCCTGATCGCGATCTACCTCGTCGAGTACGGCGCCAAGACCCGGCTCGCCCGGGCGACGACGTTCATGGTCGACATCCTCACCGGGGTGCCGTCCATCGTCGCGGCGCTGTTCATCTACGCGGTCTGGATCTCGATCTTCGGGCTGGGCCGCAGTGCGTTCGCGGTGTCGTTGGCGCTGGTGCTGCTGATGGTGCCGGTGGTGGTGCGGTCCTCGGAGGAGATGCTGCGGATCGTCCCGGACGATCTGCGCGAGGCCGCGTACGCGCTCGGTGTGCCCAAGTGGAAGACGATCATGCGGATCGTCATCCCGACGGCGCTCTCCGGGATGTTGACCGGGGTCGCGCTCGCCCTCGCCCGGATCATGGGGGAGACGGCGCCCGTGCTGATCCTGGTGGCGTACGCGCCGTACATCAACTTCAACGTCTTCGACGGCAACATGGCCTCCCTGCCGCTGCTGATGACCGTCGAGCGGGCCAACCCGACCGCGGCCGGCAGCGACCGCATCTGGGGCGCCGCCATCACCCTGATCCTCATCATCACCGTGTTCCAGCTGATCGCGGCCTTCCTGTCGCGCGTCACGGCACCCAAGACCAAGTAGGTAGGAATGGCCAAGCGTCTGGACCTCAAGGACGTCGACATCTACTACGGGGCCTTCCACGCCGTCGACGGTGTGAGCCTCTCGGTGCCGCCGAACAGCGTCACCGCGTTCATCGGGCCGTCGGGCTGCGGGAAGTCCACCGTCCTGCGCACCCTCAACCGCATGCACGAGGTCATCCCCGGTGCCCGCGTCGACGGCGAGGTGCTGCTCGACGGGGAGAACATCTACGGCACGTCCGTGGACCCGGTGAGCGTGCGGCGCACCATCGGCATGGTGTTCCAGCGGCCCAACCCGTTCCCCACGATGTCGATCCGCGACAACGTGGTGGCCGGGCTGAAGCTGCAGGGCGTCAAGAACAAGAAGGAGCTCGACGAGGTCGCGGAGCGCTCGCTGCGCGGCGCCAACCTCTGGAACGAGGTCAAGGACCGGCTGAACAAGCCGGGCGGCGGCCTCTCCGGCGGACAGCAGCAACGCCTCTGCATCGCCCGCGCGATCGCGGTGCAGCCCGAGGTCCTGCTGATGGACGAGCCCTGCTCCGCGCTCGACCCGATCTCGACGCTCGCGATCGAGGACCTCATCGCGCAGCTCAAGAAGGACTTCACCATCGTCATCGTCACCCACAACATGCAGCAGGCGGCGCGGGTGAGCGACCAGACGGCGTTCTTCAACCTCCGCGCGACCGGTGAGCCGGGCCGGCTGGTGGAGATCGGTGAGACGGAGCGGATGTTCTCCACGCCGAACGAGAAGGCCACCGAGGACTACATCAGCGGCCGCTTCGGGTAGCCGCACCCGCGTCGAGAACGACGTTGCGGTGATCAACAGGGCTTTTCGATCACCACAACGTCGTTCTCGACGCATCAGGGTGGGTCGGACAGCTCCGCCGCCACCTGCTCCACCTGCTGCCCCGTGACCATGTAGACGACCTGCTTCGCCACCGCGACGGCGTGGTCGGCGAACCGCTCGTAGTACCGCGCCAGCAGCGTGACGTCGACGGCGGCGCCGACGCCGTGCTCCCAGGCGGGGTCGAGGGTGAGCTCGAAGACCTCGCGCAGGCAGCGGTCGACGGTGTCGTCCATGCGGTCGAGCTCCAGCGCGAGCAGCACGTTGCGGGTGCGGGCGACCTCGGCCGCCTGGTCGGCCATCTCGGCGGCCAGCTCGCCCATCCGCTCGAAGATCGAGCGGGCTGCGTCCGGCACCGGGCGGCGGCGCGCTGCACGGGCGACGTGCGTGGCGAGGTCGCCCATCCGCTCGATGTCGCCGGCGCAGCGGATCGCGGCGACGAGCGTGCGGAGGTCGCCGGCGACGGGCGCGTTCAAGGCCATGGCCGTGAGGGCCTGGCGCTCGACCTCCGCGCGCAGGTCGTCGATCGCCGCGTCGCCCGTCACCACGCGTTCGGCGAGGCGGGGCCGCTCGTCGCGCAGCGCGACGGTGGCGGTCCGCAGCGCGGCAGCGGCGGCCGTGCACATCTGCTCGAGCAGTTCGGCGATCTCGGTGCGCCGCTGCTCGAGCGGCACCGTTGCCACCGGCGTCAGACCATCAGCGGCCCGGGCATCTGCCCGGTCACGACGAACACGATGCGCCGCGCGACGGCGACGGCGTGGTCGGCATAGCGCTCGTAGAACCGGCCGAGCAGCGTGATGTCGACGGCCGGGCCGACGCCGTGCGGCCAGCTGTGGTCCATCAGCACGGTGAACAGGTGGCGGTGCAGGTCGTCCATCGCGTCGTCCTCGGCCTCCAGCGCGGTGGCCTGGGCGAGGTCGCGGGTGCGGACCATCTCGCCCGCCTTGCGGGCCAGGTCGACGCCGATCCGGCCCATCTCGGCGAAGTACGGGGCCACCTCGGCCGGCAGGACGGGCTGCGGGTGGCGGCGCCGCGCGGCCTGCGCGACGTGCAGGGCGAGGTCGCCCATGCGCTCGATGTCGCCTGCGCCGTGGATCGCGGAGACCACGATGCGCAGGTCGGTGGCGACCGGCGCCTGCAGCGCGAGCAGCGCGAACGCACGCTCCTCGGCGGTGGCGCGGGTCTCGTCGACGAGCGTGTCGCCGGTGATGACCTCCTCGGCCAGCTGGAGATCGGATTCCAGCAACGCCTTGGTGGCCTTCTCGAGGGCATCGGCGACCTGGCCGCACATCACGGACAGGATCTCGCCCAGTCCCTCGAGCTGTTCCTGGTAGGCGTCACGCATGTGCCGAGCCTAATGGCCCGGACGGGCGATTCGCGCGGTTGCGGGTGAACCGCAGGTGAACCCTGGTCGACCGGTCCTGCTCAGCTGCACTGTGAGCTGCCGGTCGCGGCCTGCGCACCGTCCGTGTCCGGGACGGCGCTGGTCGGCGGCCGCACGACGTCGTCGAACGACCGGCCGAGGACGAGCTGGAGCACCCCGGTGCTGCCCGGGTCGGGCACCGTCGTCGCCGACGGCACGCTGCCGGCCAGCAGCTTCGCGGCGGCCTCGCGGTCGGGCGAGAACCTGATGATCGTCTGGCTGGTGCGCTGGGCGGCGTTGCCGGTGTCGCCGACGCCGAAGCCGAGCTGCTTGAGCGTCTCCGCGATCTGGTTCGCCAGTCCGGCCCGGTCCGACGCATTGAGGACCTGGACCGGCACGTCACCGGGCTGCGGTCCGGCTCCGGCGGCGGCGTCGGAGGCCGCCGGCAGCGGCTTGCCGGTGCGGATGGCCGTGAAGAGGTCGGCCGCCTCCGCGTCGCGCAGCACGAGCGCCGATCCGGACGGCCCGGCCATCGTCGGCGCCGCCACGAACCGGACGCCGTCCGCGTCGAGCTTGTGCAGGGTCCGGGCGGTGGCGTGCACCTGGTCGAGGTCGAGGCCATCGACGGTGAGGGCGCGACCCAGCACCGGCCGGGCCGCCATCAGCCGGCCGATGTCGAGCAGCCCGGTGGTGGACAGCAGCGGCGCCAGCGCGGCGGCCAGCACCCCCTGCTGGCGTTCCACCCGGCCCGCGCCGGACGCCGGGTCACCCGCGACCTCCCGGGCGCGCAGGTAGTCCAGGGTGTGGTCGCCGCCCAGGCGCTGCGTGCCCGGCTGGGCGACGATCGGGCCCAACGACTGGTCGACGACGGGCCGGGTCAGGCACAGCCCGACGCCGCCCACCGCGTCCACCAGCCGGGCCAGCTCGTCGAGGTCGATCCCGACGTACGAGGTGATCGACAGGCCGGTGAGCTGCTGGACGACGCGCGTCGCGCACCGCGGTCCACCCACCCCCAGTGCGGACGCGAGCTTGGTGCCCTTCTCCGCCGGCACCAGCTGGGTCGTGTACTCCCGGGAGATCGGGTCGAACCGCTCGCACGGCGGCCGGTTGATCTCCAAGGTGGAGGGCAGCGACAGCACCGTCACCGATCCGCCACCGGCCGGCACGTGCGCGATCGCGAACGTCGTCGCGTCGTTCGAACCGGTACCCGGGATCGTCTCCCGCTCACCCGCGACGACCAGCACGTTCTTCGACCCGGCCTGGGCCGCCGCGTCGACCACCGCGCTGGAGCGGGTGTCCAGCGCCGAGACGGTCGGCACGACCTTGCCGAGCCAGGCCCGCGTCGCGTACCCGGCGCCCGCGGCTCCCAGCACCACGACGACGAGGGCCAGGCAGAGCAGCCGCAGCGGCGTGAAGCGCGGGCGCGGCAGCGGCTCGTCGTCCTGCTCGAGGTGGCGGTCACTGATCAGCGCCAGACCCGCGTGTGCCGCGGTCAACCTGGTCAGCGTCTCGTCGATCCGGGCGACGCGCTGGGCGCCGTTCTCCCGGTCGTCCGCAGACGGCTCGGGCCGGGAACGCCGATCGGCGCCCGGCCCGTCCGGCTGCTCGCGACGGCGCGCCGGGAGGGCGGTGGTGGCGGGATCGGCGAAGGCCGCCCGGCGTCCGGCGGGCGGCACCTTCGCGTTGGGCGCGGTGTGGCGGGAGGTGCGCGCGCTCAGGCGGGTGGTGGCTTCGGCCCCGTTCGACCGGTCGTTCGCGCGCACCCAGCCCGGCGACACGGCCTGCGTGCGCTGCAGCGCACCGCTGCTCTCCAGCGCGGCCCGCCCGCGTGCCGTGGACTCGTCGAGGAAGTTGCCGGTGCCGCCCGCTCCGCGGCCGCCCAGGTCGTCCACGTGCGGGCCGGGTGGCGCGTGGCGTGCGGGAGGCGCCTCCGGGCGGCGGCGTCGGCCACCCGGCTGCGGTCCGTCGTCGACGGGCTCGGGTCGTCGACGACGGCCACCGGTGCTCTCGACGGGCGGGGCCGCGTCGTCGCGTCGCCGGCGCCCACCGGTGGACTCGACCGGCCGAGCCGTGTCGGGCTCGGGTGCTCTGCGGCGGCCGGCCGGGCGGTCCTCGGTCGCCGGCCACGAGTCGACCTCGGGCCGCCTGCGGCGTCCGCCGGTGGTCTCGACGGCCGACCGGGGCTCGTCCGTATCCGGTGCCCGGCGGCGGCCGCCCCCGGCGACCGGCGGGGCATCGGCTCGGCGGCGCCCACCGGTGGCCTCGATCGCCGGGCCGTCGGCGCGTCGGCGACGTCCGCCGTCGGCCTCGGGGGCGGGAGGCCGGGGCTCGTCCGGTTCGGGCCGGCGGCGCCGCCCGCCCGTGCGTTCGACGGGCGAGTCGTCGGGTGCCCGGTGCCGGCGCGGGGAGCCGTTCGCAGCCGCGGGCGGCGGGCCGGCGGCATCATCGGGCCGTCGACGGCGACCACCTGCCTCCGGCTCGAGCAGGCCGAAGCGGGCGAGCACGTCGTCGGCCCGCTCGTCACCGTCGCGAACGGCAGCGCGGCGGCCGCCGGATCCACCGGCGTAGTCACGTCGAGCACGGTCCCTGCCGTCCTCCACGTCACCTCCCGGATCGAACCTCGTCCGGGACGGACCTGGGTCGCCGCGCAGTGCCCGGTCCGCCCCCGCGGCCGCAGGCCAGCTTACGGATCGAGAACGATGCGGGAACGATCAGGGTCAGGCGGGCTGGACGATCGACCGGCGGGCCGCAGCTGCTCCGGCCAGCCGCACGAGCCCCGTCTGCTCGTCGCGGTAGGCGACGGCGTTGCGGCCCGAGTGCTTCGCGGCGTACAGCAGGGTGTCGGCGGCGTCCACGAGCTGTTCCACGTCCGTCACCGGGCCCACGCCGTGCGCGACCCCGATGCTCACCGTGACGCGCAGCGCGGGGTCCAGCGCGGCCCAGTCGTGGGAGTCGACACGGTGCCGGGCGGCCTCGCAGGTGCGCACGGCCGAAGCGATGTCGCACCCCGGCAGGACCAGCGCGAACTCCTCGCCGCCGTAGCGGGCGCAGAAGCCGCCGGGAGGCAGGTCGAGGGCGAGCTCGTCGACGAGGCACTGCAGCACGCGGTCGCCGAAGCGGTGCCCGAACCGGTCGTTGACCTGCTTGAAGTGGTCGGCGTCGACGAACGCCACAGACACCCCGGCCGAGCTGCGCACAGTGCGGTCGTCGAGGAGCGCCGCGAGGTGTTCGTCGAGGTAGCGGCGGTTGTAGCTGGAGGTCAGGCTGTCGCGGCGGCTCTGCTCCCGCGCCTCGGCGTACTCCCGGCGCAGCCGGTCCAGCTCGTCCACGCCACCGGTGAGTGAGCTCAGCAACCGGACCGCGGTGCGCAGGTGGCGGTAGGCCTGCTCGTAGCTGCCGTCGGCGGCCAGCTCGTCCGCTGCTTCGACCAGCCGGGCCGCCGCTCCGGCCGAGCCCGGCCGCGTCACCTCTCCCGGCATCGTCGTCGTACCCATCGTTGCCCCGCCTCCCCGTTACCGGTGTTGTCGGCGGGACTGATGTGACGCTTGAGGGTTACGACCCGGACGTGGTATCAGCCGCCCGAGTGCTCCAGCTCGGCGCCGGCCGGCACCGTCGGGTCGTCGGGATCGTCCAGCCAGTGCTCGGGCAGCACGACCTTGCCCGGGGAGCCCTGACGGCCGCGCGGGCCCTCCGCGTCGGCCGGGAACGGCTCGTCGGGATCGAGACCTGACAGCAGCTCGTCGAGCTGGTCGAGGCTCTCCACCATGCCCAGGCTGCGGCGCAGGTCGCCGCCGATCGGGAAGCCCTTCAGGTACCAGGCGATGTGCTTGCGCATGTCGCGGATGCCCTTGTGGTCGCCCATGTACTCGATCAGCAGCTCCGCGTGCCGGCGCATCGTCGCCGTCACCTGGCCCAACGACGGCGGCTGCGGCAGCTCCCGTCCGGCGAACGCGGCCTCCAGATCGCCGAAGAGCCACGGCCGACCCAGGCAGCCGCGTCCCACGACCACGCCGTCGCAACCCGTGGCCGCGACCATCGCCAGCGCGTCCGCAGCGCTGAAGATGTCGCCGTTGCCGAGCACCGGCAGCTCCGCCGGCAGGGCGTCGCGCAGCCGCGCGATCGCCGACCAGTCGGCCGTGCCGGAGTAGCGCTGCGCCGCCGTGCGCGCGTGCAGGGCCACCGCCGCGACACCGGCGTCGGCGGCGCGGCGGGCGGCGTCGAGGAACGTGTGCCGCTCGTCGTCGATGCCGATGCGCATCTTCACCGTGACGGGCACGTCGCCGGCGTTGTCGACCGCGGCCCGAACGATCGCCTCGAACAGGCGCCGCTTGTACGGCAGCGCGGCGCCCCCGCCGCGGCGCGTCACCTTCGGGACGGGGCAGCCGAAGTTGAGGTCGACGTGATCGGCCAGGTCCTGCTCGACCACCGTGCGCACGGCGAGCCCGATCGTCGTCGGGTCGACCCCGTAGAGCTGCATGGAGCGCGGGTGCTCGTCGGGATCCATCGCGATCATGCGGAACGTCAACGGGTTCTTCTCCACCAGCCCGCGCGAGGTGATCATCTCGCAGACGTAGAACCCCGCACCCTGCTCACGGCACAGCCGGCGGAACCCGGCGTTGGTGATACCGGCCATCGGGGCCAGCACGACCGGCGTCGCCGACTCGTACGGGCCGATGCGCAACGGCCTGTGGATCGCAGGAGCACTCACGCTGACCCATTGTCCACGCTGACCGAGCCGATCAGAACGGCACGTCGATGCAGGCGGCGCGAGCACCCGCCGTCCCCGCCTTGCCCGGCTCCGTCGACGTCGGCATCGCGTGCACGATCACCGACGCGGGCCGGCGATCGGCGGGGAACACCTTGCGCATCGTGGCCGTGGCCGTGCCGGAACCGCCGTTGTCGGTGGTGAGGTCGAGCCACACCTCGTTCTGCGCGTTCGCGTACCGCGGGTCGACGCTCGGCTGCACCGGATCCACGTCGAACTGGAAGTGCGGGCCGGCCGCATCCCCCTTCGCCCCGCACGGCTTGGCGTGCGCGTGCGCCCCGTACCGCCGGTTCGGCAGCACGCCACGCAGCGCCAGCGTCACCACCTCGCCGCCGTCACGGGTCGTCGTCGTGACCACCGCCCCCGCACCCACCGGCACCAGGCCCGGGTCGTAGGTCACCCCGCCCGACCCCGGCTGCGACCCGAACTGCACATCCGTCCGCACCTGCCGCGGCCCCGCCGCCCCCGCGGTCCCACCGCACGCGGTGAGCCCCGCCACCAGCACGAGCAGGGAACACACCAGCACGCGTCGTCGCATCGGCCCAGAATGGCCTGCTGACCAGCAGTGACGACCCCGCCCCGCCCCGTTGCTCCACCCGAGTGATGGCGACGGAGCCGGCGGGTGGCCGTAGGCTTGCCGCAGGGGCCTCTAGCTCAATCGGCAGAGCAGCGGACTTTTAATCCGCGGGTTCCGGGTTCGATCCCCGGGGGGCCCACCGCGCTTGACCAGGTGAACGTGCCGCCCGCGCTCGGCCCGCCTCAGTTGTGACGCGTTCCATGACGCGAACGTGCTCCACAGCTGCACGTATGGCGCCACGAACACGTCGCCGGCAGCGCACGCGGGTCCACTGCTCGACGATTCCGTCGAAGGGGCTGGTGTTCGGGCGCTGAGTCTCGACCGTGACTCGCGGCGGGACGCTCGGGCTGGCACCCACGGGCGGGTGGTGGGTGATCGTTCTCGTGGCCC
Organism: Pseudonocardia sp. CA-107938; assembly: GCF_050936315.1. Lineage (NCBI taxonomy): Bacteria > Bacillati > Actinomycetota > Actinomycetes > Pseudonocardiales > Pseudonocardiaceae > Pseudonocardia > Pseudonocardia sp. CA-107938. Next base: position 1,906,589 of record NZ_JBNJNA010000001.1, read on the forward strand.
TTGCCTTGCCATGCTTGCATGCGGCCCCCCGACGCCTCGACGTCGTAGCGCTGGTCGAAGCGGCGTTGCGGACTCGCCGGCGCTCAAACCGGTCGACGTCCGCATATCCCCGGGGGCCTACACCCGACGGCAGCTCACGACTGGGCGGCGTCCACGACGTGCCCGTCGTGGACGAGCAACCGGATGCGGCCGGGACGGAGATCGGCGGTCAGCAGGAAAGGGTCGCCGAGGTGGTAGATCTCGACCTCGAACCCTTCGCTGCGGTACCGCTCGGCGACCTCGTCGGTCGGCCGATCTGCCGCGTGCTCGGGCGGGAGCGTGGGTACTGGCCAGCCGTCACGGGGGCCGTCGAAGCGATCTAGTCGCATCGAAAGGTCGGGTGGGCCGTTGCCGATGACGACCACTGCGAGCTGATCCTGCGGCGGCCAGGCCGGTGAAGCGCTCGGGCTCCTGCTCGATCAGGCTCTGCATCGCGTCGATCACCGGAAGCTGTGCCGCCTGCCGTACGTGGCTGTCCGGCGCTGTGTCGAATCCGCTCCGGGGGAGCCGCTTCCTCTCAAAGTCTTCGGTCACCTCTTCGGTCACCGACAGTCCTGCCTAATGCACGATGAGTGCACGGGGCGGGCGACGACTCGCCGAAAAGGGTCGGAGCCAAGCCCTTCCCAGCAACAGCCGTCCGGCCCGCCGCCCCTCCGTCGTGCCGAACACGCGCTCCATCACCGCCATGACCCTCGCCGATCTTCGAATCGACGTTTCCGCCGACGGACAGGAACTGAAGATCCGTCGACACAGGGGACGGCCGGTCGTCAGGAGGAGAGACCGGATCTGGCCGGCGCGCACACCGCTGGGGCACACATCGCACCCCCGTCGACGCAGCAGCAGTGGATGTATCACAGACGAGGGACGAGGTCTCCTCCACTTCGACAGGGTCACGGCGCTGTGCGACGGGCTCGGGATGCAGGAGCCAGGAGGGTCGATGAACGAGCAGTCGGTCGGTGACGGGACAGATGTGTCGCTGGTGCGGTACGGGCTGTTCATCGGCAGCGTGCTGGCCATTTTCCTGGCCACGTTCGTGCTGGTCGCGATGCTGGCCGTGCCGTTGCTGGACGACCCGGCCCCGATGATGAGCGGGGGCGGGGTCGTCGCCGCCCTGTGCGGGGTCGGGCTCCTCCTGGCCGATGTCCTGCTGCCCGTGCCCTCAAGCCTGGTGATGATTGCCCACGGCATGTTGTTCGGTGCCGCAGCGGGAGCACTGCTGTCGCTGATCGGCGGGGTCGGTGCCGCGCTCGCCGGGTACGGGCTGGGCCGCTGGGCAGGCCCGCCCACGTTGCGGCGGGTGTGCTCGGCCGCGGAACGGGCGCGGGCGGCCCGTCTCGTGGACCGCTGGGGCGTGCTCGCCGTGATCGTGACGCGTCCGGTACCGCTGCTGGCCGAGACGGTGGCCGTGATGGCGGGCGCTCAGCAGTTGGGGTTGCCGCGGACGGCGCTCGCGTCGGTGGTGGGCGTGCTGCCGGCCGCCGTGCTCTACGCCGCGGCCGGAGCGCTGGGCTGGTCGGAGTCGACGGGTCTGGTCGCGTTCGGGCTCGTCCTGCTGGTCGCGGCACTGATGTGGCTCGTCGGGCAGCCACCACGGACGGAGGACACTCGTGATTGACCTGCAACAGCCTCTCGATCTGGACGACCCCGAGGCCGAGGCGTTCCTGGACGGCATCCAGGGCAACATCCTGCGCTCGCACGGCCGGGACTTCAGCGCGCACCTGTTGCTGCGCATGGCCGGCGACGCGGAGGCGGCGCGGCGCTGGATCACCGCTTTCGCGACCGAGCGGGTGACCTCGGCCGCGACCGCACTGCGCCAAACCCGCGCGTTCCGGGAGTACGGCGGGCCAGGGGCGCCGTTCGCCCTGTTCGCACTGGCCCCTGACGGGTACCGCGCGCTCGGCTTCACCGACGCACAGCTGCCCACCCCCGACGACCGGTTCAACCCGTCGTTCGGCGACCGCTACTTCCGGCTCGGCATGAAGGGCCAGGCCACGATCGTGCCGCGTCGGGCCAACGACCCCGATGTGTCGGCCTGGGAACCGCCCTACCGGCAGCAGATCCACGCGATGGTCCTGCTGGCCGACGACGACAAGGCACGCCTGGACACGTCCGTCGCCGAGGTGGCAGCGTCGGCCGCGGGGGTGTTCGACGTACTGACGGTTGAACGCGGCGCGCGCCTGACCCAGAAGTTCCCCCGTGGCGAGCTGACCATCGAGCACTTCGGGTTCCAGGACGGCGTGAGCCAACCGTTGATGATCAAGCAGGACATCGACGCGGAGGTGGCACGGCGCGGTGCCGAGCACTGGGACCCGCGGGCACCGCTGTCGCTGGCGCTGCTGCGCGAACCGGGCGGCGGGCTGGGCAGCTTCCTCGTGTTCCGCAAGCTCGAGCAGGACGTCAAGGGCTTCCGGGACGCTGTGGGTGACCTCGCCAACCGCACCGGCGCCGATGCCGAGGACCTCGCGGCGATGGCGGTGGGCCGCCGACGCGACGGCACCCCGCTCGTCCCGACCACGACACTCGTCGACGGCGCCGACCCGAACGACTTCCACTACGACCTCGATCCGGTCGGCCGCCAGTGCCCGTTGTTCGCGCACATCCGCAAGACCAACCCGCGCGGTGACGTCCCCCGCTACATCGCACCCGGGACCGCCGAGTTCGAGCGCGCGCGCCGGATCGTCCGCCGCGGCATCACCTACGGCGAGCGCCCCGACCTCGCCGACCCACCCGTGGGCGACCCACCCTCGACCGGGGTCGGGCTGCTGTTCCTGTGCTTCGGGTCGAACATCGACCAGTTCATGATCCAGCAGGACGGGGCGGATTCCGACCACTTCGTGCGCAGCGATGTCGGCGTGGACGCGATCATCGGGCAGCATCCCGACCCGCTTCCCCAGCGTTGGTTCGGCACGGCGTTCCCGATGGCCAACTTCGTGACGATGAAGGGCGGCGAGTACTTCTTCGCGCCCAGCATGACCTTCCTGGCCGGTCTGGGCCGGACGGAGGCTCGGCCATGACCCGGTTGCGGTGGCGACGCCACCGGATCACGACGCTTCCGGCCGAGGAGCTGGCGGACCTCGTGCGGAACCTCGCCCCGGTGTCGGCGTTCGCCCGGTCGGTTCAGGGCGAGGCGATCGAGGACGACGGCATCGAGCTGCCCGAGCTGCCGGATTCTCCCGTCGGCAAGGCGACGGCGCTGCTGCGGGTGGCCGCGCAGATCGAGCATGCGCTGATGGTGCAGTACCTGTACGCGGGCGCCTCGCTCACGAGACCGGCCCACGCGCTGCGGGTCACCGGTGTGGCGGTCGAGGAGATGAGCCACCTCATGACGGTGCAGAACCTGCTGCGCCTGATCGGCGCCCCGCCGCACCTGCAGCGGCAGGACGACGGCCACCCGGTCGACGAGGACGAGCAACTGTTCCCGTTCGACTTCCGGCTGGAGCCCGTGTCGAACGTGTCGCTTGCGAAGTACGTGATCGCCGAGTCTCCCGCGGTTGCCCCGGACGGGGTCGATCCATCGGTGCTTGTGCGCATGCACAGTCTGGTAACTGGGGCCCGATCGGACCCGATCAACCGGGTCGGCACGCTGTACGCGCTCCTGAGCGCCGTGTTCGGCACGCCGGAGATGCTGCACCAGCTGGCGACCCCTGGTCCCGGCGTGAGCGCGGACCAGGTCCTCTGGTACTCCATGATCGAGAGCGTCGCGGCCGAGGCGGCCTTGCGCTACGGCGGCGCGGAGAGCGTGCACCTCCCGGACGACGCCTTCGCGGTACCGGACAGCGAGGCGCAGAGCACGGACAAGGACTGGGACCGTGCGAAGATCTCGGTGATCGGGGTCCGGGTGCACGCCGTGACGTCCCGGCTGGAAGCGCTCGAGGCACTGCGCGACATCGGAGTGCAAGGTGAGGGCCCGACCCCGGTGCCCGGGGAGACCAGCCACTTCAAGCGCTTCTACGACCAGTTCACCGCGCTGTTCGGCGCCGACGGTCTCGGGACCGTGCCCCCGGCTGGGACCGTCCGGCCGCTTCCTGCCGGGGCTCGGATCGTCCTCGACCCGGGCGGCGTCGATCGGGACGGCGCCATCACCCATCCGGCGACCGCGCAGTGGGCCCGCCTGGCCGACCTACGGTATGCGCTGCTCCTGGGCTCGCTGGAACGCTTCCTCCAGGCACCGGCCGACGACCGGGCGTACCTGCGCGGCTGGTGCTTCGCCGAGATGTACGCCCTGCACGAGCTCGCCGAGTTGCTGGGCGGGATGCCGGCCGGGACCGGCGTCTCGCCGGCCGTCGCGGCTCCCCCGTTCACGCCGCCTGCCTGGCCGGGCGACGGTGCGCGGTGGCCGGACCTGGCGGCGGCGTTCCAGGAGAGCCGGACGATTGCCGGGGACCTGCTGCCAGGCGTGCCCGAGGATCCGGACGAGCCGGAGAACGGGCACCGGTTGCTGGTCCACCTGCTCGCGTCGGACGAGCGCAAGCTGGCCGAAGCACAGGCCCGCGCGAACGGGACCACCCAGCGCACGCGCACCGACGCCGTCCGCGACGCGCTGGACTGGGCGGCCGGGGCCGGCGATCCCAAGAGCGGCCACGCCGATCAGGGCCGGTTCTGGAACCTGCAGCACGCCGAGTTCGTCGAGGTGACGATCGGGACCAAGGTCGTGCAGCGACCGGGACCGGGCGAGGACGCACCGATGGTCGAGCGCCTGCGCAGTGGATCGATGCCCCGGCTCCGGCCGAGGCTCGACCCGACGGGTCCCGAGTTCCTGCTCATCGAGAAGTGGGTGGCCGACGGCTGCCCGGACGACCCTGCCTGAACCGGCGACCGGAACGAGGAGAGACATGACCGTCATCGCGGCACTCCAGGGCGAGACGTCCGGCGACCACTTCCTCATCGCGCCCCACGACGGCCGGGTCTTCCCCGGCGTGCTGGCACTGAGCACCGACAGAGCCACGACCGTCACGCTCCGCTCGGTGCCCGACGGGCGGATCGTCCTGTCCCCCACGACATGCGACCTCGGCACCGACCCGACGGACGTGACCGTGCACGCGACCGGGCCCAGCCAGTCCCGCGGGGACACGACGATCGAGATCGTCGAGGGCGGCGACGTCGTCGCCACGCTGGAGCTGACCTGCATCGAGGAACCGGTCGTGCACTTCCGGGGCAGGTTCGAAGCGCGGTTCGCCACCGACTCCGCCCCGTACAACGACAACCCGGCCTACACCTCCGACCCGGACCAGGACCAGGACGTTGCCGTGGCCTCCGGCTGGACCTGGGTGCTCGAGGGCGAGCCCCCGTTCGTGCCGGCCACCGGCAACGTTCCAAAGCGGATCGAGATGCCCGTCGGACGGGAGATCCGCTTCAACGACCCGGTCGCGCTTCGCCCCAGGGTCGAGCCCGTCGTGACCCTCGTGGACCGGGTCAGCGGTCGCACCGCGGCCGGTGAGGAGAGCTTCACCGCCGGCGACCCGCTCATCGGCGAACCCGTCGATGTCGGCCCGCACACCTACTTCGCCGGCAACCGCGGGCGCAACCCCGCCGACCCCCGCACGGAGGAGTCGTACCAGCCCATGCGCGAAGTGCTGGCGCTGTTCGAGCTGCACCTGGGGACCCGCTTCTCCGGCGGCTCGGCCGTGGGTCCTTTCACCCACATGGCGACCAGCGTCAACGAACGCACCCGCACACCCGACTCCCGGCCGCACACCGTGGAGTTCACCTCGGGGACCGATGAGCTCGTCCAGTTCGGCCTCCCACCGGACGTCGCCTCGGTCAGCGATGCGCGCATCGACGCCCTCCTCGGCGACTACGCCGCCGCGACACCGGGCACCACCGAACGCCGCAACCTGCACCGGCGCATCTGCCACCTGCTCGCCACCGTCTCCGACGGCAAGCAGGCAGCGGTGCTCGCCGCAGCGCAACCGGGCGAGTTCGACATCCGTGCGGGAACGATCCCCCAAGGGTGGACGGGCAAGCAGGTGTTCCGCGGAAAGGTCGACGCCGACCTGCACGTCACGCCCGACGGCTCCGGCGTCGTCGCGTACCTCGCGGGGTTCGGGTCCTTCACCGTGGAGCTGCACATGTTCGGCTTCCACTCCGACGAGCTCTGCGCCCATCACATCGGCAGCCTCCGGCCCGACAGCGCGTGACTCACGACAGGCAGCACGCATGACGCGGTTCGCGCGTGTGGTCTCGACGAGGCCGGCTGCTGATCGATGCAGGAAGTGGCGAGAGGAGGACCTCACACTCCGCCGTACGAGGCCACCGTCAGCTGACGTGCGCAGCGAGGGCGGCAAGACCCTCCGCGATGTCCTCCGGGCCCGGCGCGGCGTCGGGGTCGATCAACCACTGCAGCATGATCCCCGAGATCATGGCGAGCTGGACGCTGCCGATCCGGCGGGCGGCGACGGGGTCGAGCTCGTCCTCCGGCACGCCGAGCAGGCCGGCGGCGAGGCCGCTGCGGCCTTCGCCCATGCCGCGCTGGATGGCTTCGCGCACCCGAGGGACCCCGTCGAGCTGCAGGCTGGCCTCCACGGTCGCCATCCACAGCTTCGGCCGGGTGCGGAACGACTCGATGGCCTGCCGCCAGAACGCTTCGTAGCGCTCCCGTGGGTTCGCGTCGACGCGCACCGACGCGGCGACGGCGGCGCCGATCTCGTCGCCCCACTCCTCGAAGGCCTGCATGAACGCCTCGGTGAGCAGCGCCTCGCGGGACCCGAAGTGGTAGCCGATCGCGGCGTGGTTGACGCCCGCGGCGGCGGCGATGTCGCGGACGGTGCTGCGCGCCCAGCCCTTCTCCAGCAGGCAGGTGAGCGCGCCGGCCAGCAGGTCCTCCCGGTTCCCCATGCGCGCACTGTACTCCAACTGGTTTATCCATTTGGATTGACCAAGTGGATAAGCCAGCGCTACCGTCAGCGCATGACAACGGTGCTGATCTCAGGTGCAGGTATCGCCGGACCGTCGCTGGCCTTCTGGCTGAGCCGCTACGACTACGAGGTGACGGTCGTCGAGCAGGCCGACGAGCTGCGGAAGGGCGGATCGGCCGTCGACTTCCGCGGCGACCAGATGGCGCTGCTGGAGCGCATGGGCATCCTCGACGAGCTGCGCGCGTGCGCCACGGGGATGGGCGACCAGCTGATCGTCGACCGGGACGGCCGCGAGGTCTCCCGCATGCCGTCGGTCGTCTTCAGCGGGGAGCTGGAGGTCGAGCGCGGCGACCTGTCGGCCGTCCTGCACCGGCACACGGCCGACCGCGTCGAGTACGTGTTCGGCGACCGGATCATCGCACTCCGCCAGGACGCGGACGGCGTCGACGTCACGTTCGAGCGGGCCCCGCGGCGGCGGTTCGACCTGGTCGTCGGCGCGGACGGGCAGCACTCCGGCGTCCGCCGCCTGCTCTTCGGCGACGGGCACACCGCCGATCTCGGCTACCACGCGATCGGCTTCACGATGCCGAACGTGCTCGGCCTCGACCACAGCGCCCGCATCCACAACGAGCCCGGCCGCTACGTCAACGTCGGCAGCGCCCGCGACCCGCACCGGGCGGGGGTCATGCTCGTCGCGGAGGCACCCGAGCTCGGCCAGCACCGGCGCGACGCGCAGGCACAGCGCGCGATCGTCCGCGAGCGCTTCGCGGACATGGGCTGGATCGTGCCGCAGGTCATCGACGCGATGGACGAGGCGGACGACCTGTACGTCACGTCGTTCGCCCAGGTGCACCTGCCGCGTTGGGCGCAGGGTCGGGTCGTGCTGCTCGGCGACGCCGCCTGGTGCGGTGGCCCCGGCAGCAACGGCACGGGGCACGCGATGCTCGGGGCGTACACGCTGGCCGGTGAGCTGGCCGCGGCCGGTGGCGACCACGTCGCAGCCTTTGCGCGCTACGAGGAGGTGATGCGCCCGGCGACGACGAAGTCGCAGAAGTTCGCGGCGAGCGCGGGCCGGCACCTGGCCCCGCCGACGGCGCGCAAGATCCGGCAGCGCGACCGCGTCTACCGGCTGCTGTCCTCGCGGCCGATGACGGGGCTGCTGAGCCGGATCGTGAAGCGCAACGCCAACACCGGGGCGCTCAGGGAGTACGCCGACGCATGAGGAGCTGTCCGACCGCGTCGGCGGTCCGCTCGTCGGTCATGACGCCGAAGTGGTTCTGCGGCACCTCGACGACCCGCAGGTCAGCGGCCGCGGCGCGCAGCGCGTCCCGGTCCGCGGCGGTGACGGTGTCGCCGCCGGCAAACGGGACGGCGGCCCGTACGAGCAGCGCGGGCATCGTGATCCGCGACCAGTTCGCGACCAGCCCGGCTCGCTCGTCCGCCAAGCGGTCGAGGTCCTCGGTGCACGCCGCCTTGCTGGTGCGCGGGCGCCAGCCGTCGCCGGTGGCGTGCAGCTCGTAGGCGTACAGGCGGTCCCAGTAGTGGCTCCACTGGGCGACGTGACCGGCGGTGCGCAGGGTGGCGACGTAGTCGGCGGGATCGCCGACGACCGCGTCGAGGCGACCCAGCCCGGCCCGGACGGCGGCGTGGACGGCGGGCTCCTCCTCGCGGGCGTGGTCGATCAGCGTCAGCGTGCGCAGCCGCTCACCTGCCAGGCCGGCGACGGTGATCCCGATGAGCGCACCGAGCGACCAGCCGACCAGGTCGAACCGGTCGGCGCCCAGCCCGTCGGCCACGGCCAGGACGTCGGCGGCGTGCGACGCCAGCCCGTAGCTGCCGGGCGGGGTGATGCTGCTCTGCCCGCGTCCCCGCAGGTCCATGGCGACGACCTGGTGCTCGGCGCCGCCGATTCGGTCTGCGACGTAGTCGAAGGCGCGCAGGTTCGCCGACAGCCCGTGCACGCACAGCACGATCGGGGCGTGCGGGTCGCCGTGCCGGGCGATCCGCACGGTCGCGCCGCCCGGCACCTCCACGTCCGATTCGACGGTCGTCTGGTTCTGCGCCATGCCGGCAGTGTCGGTCAGCCGGCTTTCACCGGCGCTTCACCCGGCTCCGACGTACTCCGCCAGGTGCTGCCCGGTGAGGGTGGAACGGGCGGCGACGAGATCGGCCGGGGTGCCCTCGAACACGATCTGGCCGCCGTCGTGCCCGGCGCCCGGACCGAGGTCGATGATCCAGTCCGCGTGCGCCATGACGGCCTGGTGGTGCTCGATCACGATCACCGAGCGGCCGGCGTCGACGAGCCGGTCGAGCAGCGCGAGCAGCTGCTCGACGTCGGCCAGGTGGAGCCCGGACGTGGGTTCGTCGAGCACGAAGACCGCGGAGTCGGCGGCACCTTTCTCGCTCATGCGGGTGGCGAGCTTCAACCGCTGCCGCTCGCCGCCGGACAGCGTGGTCAGCGGCTGGCCGAGGGTGAGGTAGCCGAGCCCGACGTCGGCGAGGTGGGTGAGGATCGTGTGCGCGGCCGGGGTCCTGGCCTCGCCGTCGCCGAAGAACGCCTGCGCCTCGGCGACGGGCATCGCGAGCACCTCGCTGATGTCCTTGCCGCCGAACTCGTACTCGAGCACGGAGTCGGCGAAGCGGCGGCCCTCGCACACCTCGCACGGCGCCGACACCCCGGCCATGATCCCCAGGTCGGTGTAGACCACGCCGGCGCCGTTGCAGTTCGGGCAGGCGCCCTCGGAGTTGGCGCTGAACAGGGCCGGCTTCACACCGTTGGCCTTCGCAAAGGCCTTGCGGATGGGGTCGAGCAGGCCGGTGTAGGTGGCCGGGTTGCTGCGCCGCGAGCCGCGGATCGGCGCCTGGTCGACCGAGACCACACCGTCGCGGCCCGACACCGATCCGTGGATCAGGGAACTCTTGCCCGACCCCGCCACGCCGGTGACGACCACCAGCACGCCCAGCGGGATGTCGACGTCGACGTCGCGCAGGTTGTGCGTGCTCGCTCCGCGCACCTCCAGCGCGCCCGACGGGGTGCGCACGGACGGCTTGAGCCGCGCGCGGTCGTCCAGGTGCCGGCCGGTGCGGGTGCCGCTCCTGCGCAGGCCGTCCAGCGAACCCTCGAAGACGATCTCGCCGCCGGCCGTGCCGGCACCCGGCCCGAGGTCGACGACGTGGTCGGCGATCGCGATCATCTCCGGCTTGTGCTCGACGACGAGCACCGTGTTGCCCTTGTCGCGCAGCTGCAGCAGCAGGTCGTTCATGCGCTGGATGTCGTGCGGGTGCAGGCCGATCGTCGGCTCGTCGAAGACGTAGGTGACGTCGGTGAGCGACGAGCCGAGGTGCCGGATCATCTTGGTGCGCTGCGCCTCGCCGCCCGACAGCGTGCCCGCCGGTCGGTCGAGGGAGAGGTAGCCCAGCCCGATCCCGACGAACGAGTCGAGCGTGTGGCCCAGCGCCTGCAGCAGCGGCCCGACGGACGGCTCGTCGAGCTTGCGCACCCAGCCGGCCAGGTCGCTGATCTGCATGGCGCAGGCGTCGGCGATGCTGAGCCCGTCGATCTTCGACGAGCGGGCCAGCTCGGTGAGGCGCGTGCCGTCGCACTCCGGGCACGTGCGGAACGTCGCCGCGCGCTCCACGAAGGCGCGGATGTGCGGCTGCAGGGAGTCGATGTCCTTCGACAGGAACGACTTCTGGATCTGCGGCACCAGCCCGAGGTAGGTGAGGTTGACCCCGTCCACCTTGATCTTCGTGGCCTCCTTGTACAGGAGGGCGTCGAGCTCCTTCTTCGTGTAGTCCTTGACCGGCTTGTCGGGGTCGAACCAGCCGCAGCCGCGGTAGATGCGCCCGTACCAGCCCTCCATGCTGTAGCCGGGGATGGTGATCGCGCCCTCGTTCAGCGACTTCGTCTCGTCGTAGAGCGCGGTGAGGTCGACGTCGTTCACCGATCCGCGACCTTCGCAGCGCGGGCACATGCCGCCGACGATGGCGAAGTCGCGGCGCTCCTTCACCGTCTTGCCGCCCCGCTCGAACTGGACGGCGCCCGCGCCGCTGATGGAGGCCACGTTGAAGGAGAACGCCTGTGGTGAGCCGATGTGCGGCTCCCCGAGCCGGCTCCACAGGATGCGCAGCATGGCCCCGGTGTCGGTGGCCGTGCCGACGGTCGAGCGCGGGTCGGCACCCATCCGCTGCTGATCGACGATGATCGCCGTGGTCAGCCCCTCGAGGACGTCGACGTCGGGGCGGGCCAGCGTGGGCATGAACCCCTGGACGAAGGCGCTGTACGTCTCGTTGATGAGGCGCTGCGACTCCGCGGCGATCGTGTCGAACACCAGAGAGCTCTTGCCCGAGCCGGAGACCCCCGTGAACACCGTCAGCCGCCGCTTGGGCAGCTCGATGCTGACGTCCTTGAGGTTGTTCTCGCGCGCCCCGTGGACCCGGATCAGGTCGTGGCTGTCCGCGGCGTGTGCGGTGGTCATCGTGGTCTCCGAGCCTCGGATTCTTCAGCCGACCTGGAAGATGCGGATCAGGTTGCCGGCGGGATCGCGCAGCGCGCAGTCGCGGACGCCCCACGGCTGGTCGGTCGGCTCCTGGACGATGTCGACGTCGCCGCTCTGCAGCTCCTCGAAGGTGCGGTCGACGTCCTTGGTGGCGAGGTTGATGCCCCCGTAGGTGCCCTTGGCCATCATCTCCGCGATCGTGCGGCGCTCCTCCTCGGTGACGCCGGGGTCGGCGGCCGGCGGGTGCAGCACGATGGACGTGCCCGGCTGGTCGGCCGGGCCCACCGTGATCCAGTGCAGCCCGCCGTACTCGACGTCGTTGCGGACCTCGAAGCCGAGCGTGTCGCGGTAGAAGGCGATCGACGCCTGCGGGTCCTCGTGGGGGAGGAAGGCCTGGTAGATGCTGATGTCCATGGCCGTCACGGTAGGGCCGGCGCCGGCGCGGTTGCTTCTCGATTCCTGATCGGTCTGGAGACCTGCTTCGCGACGCACGGCGGCATCCCCTCGAGCGTGCCGGCCGCCTCCCGCTTGTAGGCGCTCGGCGGCATGCCCACCAGCTCGGTGAACCGCGTGCTGAACGTGCCCAGCGACTGGCAGCCGACGGCGAAGCACACCTCGGTGACGCTGAGCTCGCCGAAGCGCAGCAGTGCCATGGCGCGCTCGATGCGTCGGGTCATCAGGTAGCTGTAGGGCGACTCGCCGTACGCCAGGCGGAACTGGCGGCTGAGGTGCCCCGCCGACATGTTGACGCCCTTGGCGAGCGCCTCGACGTCGAGCGGCTGGGCGTACTCGCGGTCGATCCGGTCGCGGACGCGCCGCAGCAGCGCGAGATCGCGCAGGTGTTGCGCCGATGCCGGTCTGCTCACCGGCAGATACTGCCACGATCCGGACATGGCGTTCCAGGTTGCGGTGTGCGGCCCGGCCGAGGCGACGGAGACCGAGCGGGCGATCGCGTTCGACGTCGGGCGGCTGCTGGCCGGCCGCGGTGCGGTGGTGGTCTGCGGCGGCGGGACGGGGGTGATGGCGGCGGTCGCGGCCGGCGCCCGGTCCGCGGGCGGGCTGGTGGCGGGCGTGCGGCCCGGTCCCTCCCGGGAGGACGCCGCGCCGGACCTGGACGTCGTGCTCGCCACGAACATGGGCGAGGCGCGCAACGCGGTGATCGTGTGGAGCGCCGACGCCGTCATCGTCGTCGGCGGGTCGTGGGGCACGTTGAGCGAGGTAGCGCTGGCGATGCGCCGCGGCGGGGTGCCGGTCGTGTCGGTCGCGGGTTGGCGGGTCGTCGACGCCGACGGGCGGGAGGTACCGGGCATCGCGCACGTGGCGTCGGCCGCCGAGGCCGTGGCGATGGTGTGCGACGGCTACCCAGGGTGAGGGGGCGTAGCGTTGTCGCCGGCCCGCCTCCGTGATCACTGGGGGCGGCCGGAGGGGGGAACCGGTTCGTGGCGGCACGCCAGGAGCACGACGCGGGCCGGTCCGGCGCTGCGGATGGCCGCAGCACCCGGTGGGCTGCCCACCGGGTGCGTCGCCGCGAGCAGCTCATCGACGCCGCGCTGGCCGTGCTGGAGGAGGACGGGCCGGAGTTCGGGCTGCAGCAGGTGGCCGCGCGGGCCGGGGTCACGAAGCCGGTGATCTACCGGCACTTCGGCGACCGCGCGGCCCTCGTCGAGGCGATGGGGGACCGTGCGACGAACCTGCTGATGGCGCGGCTGATGCCGGCCATGTTCGCCGAGCGGCCGCTGCTGGAGCGGATCCGGCTGACGATCGAGGCGTTCCTCGGCTTCATCGACGAGTCGCCGCGCATATACCGCTTCTTCGCGCGCCGCGTGCCGGCCGAGGGTCGTGATGTCGCGGGCGTGGACAAGGCGTTCGTCGCCGAGGCGTTGACGTCGCTGATGCGCGAGTACGTGCTGCCCTTCGACCCGGCGGCGGCCCGCCTGGCACCGGTGTGGGCACACGGCACGGTGGGGTTCGTGCAGAACGCGGCGGAGTGGTGGCTCGACTCGCGGGCGGTGAGCCGCGACGAGCTCGCCGACAACCTGACGGCCCTGCTGTGGGCCCAGGTCGACGGGATCGCGCGGCGCCACGGGGTCGTCCTCGACCCGCACCAACCGCTCACCGTCGAGGGCATCGCATCGTTGCTGGGCAGACGTCCGTGATCATTCGGTCATCTTGCTGACCCGAAATTAGCGTTACCCGGGGTATCAAGTAACCTTCCGCGGCGCGTGGCCGGGGGACGGTCGCCGCGAACCGTGCAGGCGTGGGAGGGGACCGCATGACCGACGAGGCGACGCCCGAGACCGACATGGGGATGGCGCCCGGCGGCCCGCGCGCCCTCGCCGGCGGCTGCATCTGCTCGGTGCTGGCCAACGCCGACTACCGGGCCGGGGTCGTCGACGAACCCTGCATCGACCCGCGCTGCCCGCTGCACGCGGAGGATGCCGCCGCAGCGCCGTCCTGACGGTGTCGAGCCACGGTGACCGGGGCGCCGGTGCACCGTCCGGGGCCGGGGTGGGGCCACTCGGGGGAGTCCCCGCCCCGGCCCGTCAGAGCCGTTGCGCGACCCGCAGCTCGAACAGGTACTGCTTCGTGACGCGGCCGCCGTGCTGCCCGTCGATCAGGTCGGCGAGGCAGTTCAGCAGGCCCGCGCGCAGGTGGTCGGGCAGCGCCAGGTGGCCCGAGTAGGTGCACAGCAGCTGCAGGTACTCGTCGGTCTCGTAGGTGACGTCCTGGAGGTGCCGGCGCAGCGTCGGTGCCGTGAACAGCGGCGAGACCAGATCCGGCCGCTCGACCGGGGTGCCCGCGACGGTGGTGCGCGGCAGGTCCGGCGGGGTGTCCGGGTCCCAGGCCTCGTAGCAGCGCTGGGAGGCGGCGAAGAAGTCGGCGCTGCCTCCGGCCGAGATGTGGTGGGTCTCGACGATCGCCAGTGACCCGCCGGGCCGCAGGATGCGCGCCGGCTTCGCGAACCGTGCTCCCTCGTCGATCCAGTGGAACGACGTCGCCGCGACCACCAGGTCGAATGCTCCGTCCGGCAGGTCGACCCGTTCGAACGCGTCCTGGACGACGCGGACGCGCGGGAAACCGCCCAGGTTCCGCCGGGCCACTGCGGCCAGCTGCGGTCCCAGCTCGACCGCCGTGACGTCCGCACCCGTGGCTGCCAGCGGCACGGTGAGCTGCCCGGTGCCGCTCCCGATCTCGACGATCCGCGAGCCGGGCCCGATCCCGGCGAGCTCGACCAGCTCGGCCACCAGCGCATCGGGGTAGCGGGGGCGGACCGCGTCGTAGCGCTCGGCGACGGCGTCGAAGGTGGTGCGCAGCAGGCGCCGTTCGGCGGGGCTCACACCAGGCGGGGCGGATCGCCCGGGAGCGGCGCCGGCGCCGTGCGCTCCTCGCGCGCGACGGTGTCCTCACCCATGCGGTGCGCCGCGGGGTCCCACATCTGCTCGAAGACCCCCATCAGCCCACCGCTCGTGCCGCGGCGGCGAGCGCGCGTGGCCAGCACGGCGAACCCCCCGGCGATCACGAGCGGGATCCCGATGACGGCCACCGCGGCGATCAGCTCCTGCACCCGACCAGTGTGCCGGAAACGACGAAGGGCCCGGACGCGGGAGGCGTCCGGGCCCTTCGTTGCGCCGCGGGAATCGGCTGTCCGTGACTCAGTGCGAGATCAGGTACCCCACCGTGCGGAACATGATCTTGATGTCGAGCCAGAGCGACCAGTTGTCCGCGTACTCGTTGTCGACGCGGGCGCGCTCCGGGATCGAGGTGTCGCCGCGCAGGCCCTTCACGACCGCCAGGCCGGTGAGGCCGACCGGGACGCGGTGACGCAGGGCGTAGCCGGGGATCTCCTGTGAGAACTGGTCGACGAAGAACGGGCGCTCCGGCCGCGGGCCGACCAGGCTCATGTCGCCGACCAGCACGTTGAACAGCTGGGGCAGCTCGTCGAGGCTGGTGCGGCGGATGAACTTGCCGACCTTGCCCAGGCGCGCGTCGTTGTCGATGTTCCAGCGGACGTCGCCCTCGTCTGCGACCGGCTTCAGCGAGCGCAGCTTGTAGAGCGTGAAGACGCGTCCGTGCTGGCCGACGCGCTGCTGCCGGAAGATGACGCCCGGGCCACCCTCGATGCGGACGGCGACGGCGATCAGGAGCAGGACCGGGAGGGTCAGCAACAGGCCCGTGAGAGCGCCCAGGATGTCGATGGTGCGCTTGGCGGCGCGACCGACGGCGGTGCCGCTGCCGGCGCCGTAGGCGACGTGCGGGACCTGGCCGGCGGCACGCGCCTCGACCTCGGCCAGCACGGGGTGCAGGCTGAGCGGTGCGGTTGCTGTTGCCTCCATGACCTAAGAGACGTCATGGGGCGGGGGGCGGTTGCTCCCCAGTTCCCATGTGTTGGCAACGGAATGGTCACGAACCCGCCGATGGCCTGCTGACCTGCGGAGTTCTCGTACCGATGAGTCGCATCTCGCCATCGTTGTGGCTCGGATCACTCTGAACCGGTCCGGAACCGGTCGCTCGCCGCTACCATCGGCGCCTTCGGGGGGTCCGGAACCGAGCGGGGAAGGTACCCCATGGCCGGCACGGCGTCCCCGCACGATCGCGAGGCCATCATGCGTGCCGCCGTCCAGCTGACAGCCCGGCACGGCACCGCCGCCGTCGAGGACATCCTGCGCGTCGCACACGTCAACCGCCGCATCTTCTACCGGCACTTCGCCTCCAAGGACGCGCTGCTCGCCGAGCTCGCCGCCGAGGCCGCCGAGGCCGTCGGGCAGGAGCTCGCCGCCGCCGTTTCCGGGGCGCCCGACGGCGCGGGCGCGGCCCGCGCGTGGGTCGGGCACTACCTCGAGCTCGTCCGGGACGAGGGTGCCGCGACATCCGCCCGGTCCTACCTCGCGCCGGACCCGACCGCCGGCACCACCGTCGCCGCCGCCGTCGAGGCCGGCCATGACCGGCACCGCGAACTGCTGGAGGACGCGCTGCGGCGCGGCCGCGCCGACGGCAGCCTGCCCGCGACCGACCCCGAGGGCGACGCGTTCGTCGTGCAGGCGGCCGTCCTGCGCTACGCCGGGCTGCACCTGCACGGCCACCCGTCCCTCGACGCCGAGGCCGCTGCGGCGGCCGTCACCGGGGCGTTGCAGCGGCTGGGTGGGGCGTCCGGTCCGCCGTGACGACGCCCGTCACTTGTTCTGGAACGCCCCCAGGTCGACCTTGCCGTTGGTGCGGGCCACGCCGAGCAGGTCGGCCTGCGGGGCGCCGTCGGCGATCCCGGCACCGATGCCGGCCGAGCCCGGCGCCAGCTGCAGGTCGCCGGCCTCCGGGTTGACGAACTGGACGGTCCCCTGCACCGGGTCCGACCCGACCGGGCCGCTGCCGAACAGGTTGTGGTCGGCAGCGAACACGCCGATGTTGCCCGCGCTGTCGGGCCTGTTGCCCGTGACGATGTTGTTGCGCAGCACGTTGGTGCCGGTGAACTGGTAGTCGCGCGCGTTGATGCCGGGGCCGGCGTTGTTCGCGATCGTGTTGTTGACGATCGACAGGTCGCTGAACGTGCCCTCGGACTCGACGAAGAAGTTGATGCCGCCGCCCGAGTTGCCCGTGATCACGTTGTTGTAGATCTTGACGTTGTAGGTGCGGCGGGTCTCGGAGATGTCCTCGACGCCGAGGAAGATCCCCGCCTTGCCCTCGCCGGTGGCCCCGAGCACCGTGTTGTTGTAGACCTCGATCGTGTTGGCCGCGTCGACGTAGATGTTCGGGCCGCGGTTCGCGCGCGTCGTGTTGTCGTGGATCTTGCCGTTGCGGGCCTCGTACTTCGCGTCGATGCCCTCCTCGCCGCAGTTCTCCACGACGGAGTAGGCGATCTCGAAGCCGTCGATGTTGGACATCGAGATGGCCTCGTTCTTGGCCTCGGTGCCCTGGGCGTTGGAGCGGTTCACCTCGCTGTGCAGCACCTGGATGTCGGACCCGTCGATGAACACGATGCCGCCGTCCTGCGAGTCGGCGACCTCGGTGTCCTGCACGACGATGTGGCTGGCGTCCGAGCCGTAGACGCCGTGGTCGCCCGACCCGCGGACCTTCAGCCCGATCAGCTTGATCCAGCTGCGGTCACGCATCTCGACGAGCCCGTCGGTGTCGGGGTTGCCGGTGATCACGACTTCGGCGCCGGGCGCCGCCTGGTAGGTGATGTACTTGCCTTGTTCGCCGTTCCGCGGGATCTCCAGCGGCTCCTGGTAGGTGCCGGCCGCGATCACGACGGTGTCGCCGGGCTGCGTCTGCGCCGCGGCCTCGCCGATCGTCCGGAACTGGCCGGAGCCGTCCTGCGCGACGTTCAGGGTGCGGCCCGACGCGGGCGCCTCGATCTGCGTGACCGGCCGGACCCCGTGATCCTGCCCCGGCGTGCCCGCCATCGGCCCGAGCTTGCCCGCCGGGGGCGTGTCGGATCGCCCGGACAACGTCACGACGAGCACCACCACGAGCACCGCGACCAGCGCCACGGCGGCCGCACCGCCGATCACCAGGCGGCGGTCGATCGGCTTGCGCGGCCCACCCGGCCCGCCACCGGACAGCCCCGGTACCCGCACGGTGTCGGGCAGCTTCGGCCCCCGCGCCTGCTGCGGCTGCATGCGGGGATCGGCGAACGGCGGCTGCTGCCCCGTCGGGGGTCCCCCGTACGGCGGTAGTGGACCCGTACCCGGACCGGGGTGCGGAGGACCGGGCGGGCGTCCACCGTACGGCCCCGGCGGGCCGGCCGGCGGTCCCGGACGGGGCCCGGGTTGCGGCGGCTGCGAGGGGCTGTTCGACTGCATGGGGTGGACGGTCCTTCCGGGCATGAAAGCGGTGGTCGGCCGCTGCGCGGAGAGAGGCCCGACCTTCGGCCACGATAGCGAGGACGGCGTGCACCCCCTGTGAGGGCGAGCGCCGACGCCACGTGCACCTGTAGGACGTTCCCCGACCGGATCAGGTTCCGTGCTGTTCGGTCGCGGGTCGCGCAGCATGGCCGAGATCACGGCCTGAGCACGGAATCCGTGGCTACCGTGACCGAATGGACGCCGACGACCTGCTCGATCGTTCCCGTCGTGACGGCGCCCGGGCATCGGCCGCCGCCGCGGCCGGGCTCGCGGCCGCTCCGGCACGCCGCGCCGTCATCGTCACCTGCATGGACGCGCGGATCGACCCCGCGCTCCTGTTCGGTCTGGCACCGGGGGAGGCGCACGTGCTGCGCAACGCCGGCGCCGTCATCACCTCCGACACCCGCCGCTCGATCGTGATCAGCCAGCGCAAGCTCGGCACCCGCACCGTGCTGCTGGTGGCGCACACGGGCTGCGGGCTCGCGTCGTTCACCGACGACGAGTTCTCCACCGAGCTCGAGCTCGACACGGGGTTGCGTCCGCCGTGGCGGCCCGGGACGTTCGCCGACCCCGCCGAGAACGTGGCCGCCGGCCTGCGCGCCCTCCGCCGCGACCCGTTCCTGCTGCCCGACACCGAGCTGCGCGGGTTCGTGCTCGACGTCGCCACGTTCGCCCTCACCGAGGTGCCCGAACCGACCTGACCGTCGGTTACGAGGAGCTCTGTGAATTCACACGATCGAGCGTAACCCGATCGTGTGAACATCGTTCTTCGGGTTGCACGCCCCGCGTGCAGCCCGCCCCGAACATGCCTGATGGGGAACGATGCTCACGGAGACGGACGTCCCGGAAACCACGCCGCCGACGGTGCCGACCCGGATGGTGCACCGCGTCGCGCTCGGCGCGTTCGTGACCGTCGTCGGCATCGTCGCCGGTCTGGCACTCGGCAGCCCCGCTCGACCCGGCGGCACCGACGCCGATCCCGTGCTGGACGCGGCCATCGCCGTCGCCGGAGTCGACCCGGCCACCGCGGTACTGCCGCTCTCCACCACCCGCACCACGGTCGACGGCGCGCCGGTCGACCAGACCCCGTGGAACGCGACCGACGGGCTCGTCGTCCACCCGATCCGCGAGACCCCGATCCACGAGACGCCCGACGGGAAGCCGCTCGCGCGGTTGCCCCGCACGATGCTCGGCGACGCGGGCGACACGTGGCTCCCCGTCATCGACCAGCAGCCGGGCTGGGTGCGGGTGCTCCTGCCGTCCAAGCCGAACGGCTCCACCGGCTGGATCCGTGCGGCCGACGTCGAGGACGCCCGCACCCCGTTCGTGATCAACGTGCGGTTGGGGCAGAAGAAGGTCCAGCTGCTGAAGGACGGCCGGGTGACCGACACCTGGACCGTCGGCATCGGCAAGCCGTCCGCGCCCACCCCGGTCGGCCGCACCTTCCTGCTCGGTGCGTTCACCGACCCGAACCAGCAGTTCTCCCCGGTCATCCTGCCGCTGGGCACGCACAGCGCGACGCTCGACACCTTCGGCGGCGGCCCCGGCACCGTCGCCATCCACACCTGGCCGACGGCTGACGTGTTCGGCACCGGTTCCAGCGACGGCTGCATCCGGGTGCCCGCAGCCGCGCTGACCAAGCTCACCGCCGTGCCGCTCGGCACGCTCGTGATGATCACGGACGACTGACCGTGCGGACGACGACAGTGACGAGCAGGAGCTCGGCCCGCGCCGCCGTCGCCGGCCTCGTGGCCGCGGCCGCCCTGCTGACCTGGGCCGCGCCGGCCACTGCCGATCCCGGTGAGCGCCCGGAGACGGCGTTCGCGCTCGCCGGTCAGGGCCTGCTGAACTTCGGCCCGCTCACCCGCGTCGCCGCACCGGACGGCAAGCCCGCGCACGCCGAAGCCGTCGGGCTCGCATCCGTGCCGGGGCTCGCGGAGGCGGGCGTCTCCGGCGGGCTGCTCACCGCGGACGCGCGCGCCGGGTACGCCGCCACGTCCGTGGCCGAGCTCAAGCTCGCCGCGCTGCTCTCCGCCGACGTCGTCAAGACCAGCTGCGAGGACGGCCGCGGCAAGGTCGAGATCGTCAACGGGTCGCTGCTCGGCACCGCGCTCCCGCAGTTCCCCGTCCGCGGCCAGACCGTCGACCTCACGATCGCCAGGGCCACGTTCGGCGAGGAGAAGCGCAACGCCGACGGCACCATCACCGTCACGGGCATCCGGGTGACCGTCCTGCCGGCCGGCGGGCCCCCGACCAGGAACGTCGGCTTCGTCACCGCCGACGAGCCGGACGACTCCGGCGACTCCACGGACACGGCGGACGACACGCCCGTCGCGCCCCGACCCCGCCCCCGGGCCACGGCGCCGACTCCGCGCACGACGTCGGCCTCGCCTGCCCCGCTCGTGCCCGGTCCGGACTCGCTGGGCCTGCCCGGTCTCCCGCTGCTGACGCAGCCCAGCGACAACCGACCCACGCAGACCGTCACCATCGGCTCGGCCACCTGCGACACCGTCCAGCAGCCGGTCAACGCCGTCGAGCAGGACGGCAACCCCGACGACGCCGACGACGCGCCCGCCCCCACCGTCGTCCAGGCGGACCTGCCCGTCACGAGGTGACCTCAGGCGGGGTTCGGCCGGCCGGGCAGCCGCCAGGACATCTCGACGGTCGTGCCGGTCCGGCCCCGGCGCACCCGGCAGCGCTGCGCCAGACCCGCCATCAGGCTCATGCCGTGGCCGCGGAACCCCGGATCGGTCGGTGGCGGACGCCATCGGCCGGTGTCGTGCACCATGACGCGCAGGACGTCCCCGGCCGTCCGGTCGGCGCGCAGCACCACCTCACCGTCGGCGCCGGCGAACGCGTGGTCGGCCGCGTTCGCGAGCGCCTCGTTGGTCGCGAGCACGACGTCGTCGATGGTGTCCGGGTCGAGTCCACCCTCCGCCAGCCACGCCGCGATCACGCGGCGCACCCGCCCCAGCTGTGCAGGCAGCGCCGCCCCGTCGAGGCGCAGCGTGAGCTTGCTGCGGAGTCCGGTGGCGTCGATGGCGAGGACTACCCGGAGACAGAATCCGTCAACCGCGTCGGCGACGGGCATGGATCACGACCGTCCGGTGTTGGGGGCATCGTGAGCCTTCGCCCGACCGGTACCGACCGGATGTGGCTGGTGGCGGTCGCGGCGGCCCTCTGGGGCACCGACGGCCTGTTGCGCCAGCCGCTCGCCCAGGCCGTGCCCGCCGCCACCGTCGTCTTCTGGGAACACCTCATCGTGGTGGTGGTGCTCCTGCCGTTCCTGCCGTCCGCGGTGCGGGCCTTCCGTGCGGCGAGCCCGCGCGACCGGCTCGCGCTCGTGCTGATCGGCGCCGGGGCGTCCGCCGTGGCCACGGCGCTGTTCACCGCAGCCTTCCGGCTCGGGGACCCGGTGACGCCGCTGGTGCTGCAGAAGCTGCAACCCCTGGTCGCGGTGCTCGCGGCTGCCGTGCTGCTGGGCGAGCGCTTCCGTCCCGCCTACTGGGCGTTCGCCGTGCCGGCGCTCGCCGGTGCCTGGCTGATGGCGTTCCCCGATCCGCTGGCCGTCGCGCCCCGGCAGGTCGCTGCGGCCCTGCTCGCCGTCGGCGCTGCGGTGCTGTGGGCCATCGGCACCGTCCTCGGCCGCATGGTCAGCGAGCGTGTCGCCAGCCGCGACGTGACGGTGCTGCGGTTCGCGATCGGGCTCCCCGCGGCGGCGCTCGTCCTCGGCGTGCAGGGCGCCCCGGTCGCCGTCACCGTCGCGCAGCTCGGGCCGCTCGTCCTGCTCGCGCTGATCCCGGGCCTGCTCGCCCTCACTCTCTACTACATCGGGCTGCAGTCGACGGCCGCCGGCCGCGCCACCCTCGCCGAGATGGCGTTCCCCGTCACCGCCACCCTCATCGGCGTCGGGTTCCTCGGGGCCACCCTCACGGGCACCCAGTGGATCGGACTCGCCGTCATCGTCGTCGCCGTCACGGCGCTCGGCCTGCGGGAACGCAGCGAGCGGCCCGTCGTCGAGCTGCCGGCGGTGCGCGTGTAGTCGTCGACATCTGTCACTACCGCTCCCACCGCGGTGCCGACATGCTCGGCGAGGTGCCCGGCACCGCGATGAGTTCCTGCTCGCGCCCGGGTCTACCTGATCGGCAAACCCGGATCGAGGAGCAGGAGTTCTCCAGTGAGCAGTGTCAAGGTGTTGGTGGCCGGAGCGAGCATCGCAGGGCCGGCGCTGGCCCACTGGCTGCGCCGCCGCGGGGCCGAGGTGACCGTCGTGGAGCGGGCGCCCGGGCTGCGGCCCGGTGGGCAGGCCGTGGACGCGCGCGGCGTCGCCAAGGAGGTCATCCGGCGGATGGGGTTGGACGAGACGGTGCGCGCGGCCTGCACCGACACCGCCGGCGCGTACTTCGTCGACGCCGACGGGAAGGTGCTGGAGACGTTCCGCGCCGACGACCACGGCGGCGACGGGTTCATCGCCGACATCGAGATCCTGCGCGGCGACCTGTCGCAGGTGCTCTACGACGACACCCGCGACGGTGTGGAGTACCTGTTCGACGACCGGATCGCCGAGCTGGTCCAGGACGGCGACGGTGTGGACGTGGTGCTGGCGAGTGGGACGCGCCGGCGGTTCGACCTGGTGATCGGCGCCGACGGGTTGCACTCCTCGCTGCGTGCGATGGTCTTCGGCCCGCGCGAGCAGTTCATCCGCCACCTCGGGCTCGTGCTGGCCTTCTACAGCGTGCCCAACGAGTTCGGGATCGACCGCTGGCTCATCGACCACAACGACGGTGGACGCTCCGCCGGTCTGCGGCCCCTGCCGGACAACACCCGGGCGATGGCGATGTTCTCCTTCCCGTCACCCGCGTTCGACATCGACCACCGCGACATCGACGCCCAGAAGCGCCTGCTGCGCGAGCAGATGGCGGGCTTCGGCTGGGAGAGTTCGCGCATCCTCGCGCACGTGGACGACACCCCGGACTTCTACCTCGACCAGGTCGCCCAGGTGGTCATGGACCGCTGGTCGAAGGGCCGGGTCGGGCTGCTCGGCGACGCCGCGTTCTGCGCGTCGCCGATGTCGGGTGCGGGCACCGGGCTGGCGCTCATCGGCGCCTACCTCCTGGCCGGGGAGCTGGCCGCCGCCGGGTGGGACCCGGAGGTCGCGTTCGCGCGCTACGAGGAGCGGATGCGCCCGTTCGTCGAGGCGAACCAGGAGATCGGCCGGCTGCACGTGCGCAGCCTGCTGCCCGCGCCGGACGCCGACCCGGCCGCCGAGCCCGAGTTCGACATGGAGCTGATCGACCGCGCCATCAACGGTGTCGACCTCCCCGACTTCGCGGGCGTGCCGGACAGCGGGCCCTCTGTCCGGTCGGCCGTCGGCTCGGCCTCCTAGATCACTCGATCCCGCGGAGGCGATCCAGCTCGCGCCGGTCGCGCTTCGTCGGGCGGCCGGCGCCGCGGTCGCGCCGCGCCACCGGGCCGGACAGGCCGGGTACCGGTTCGGGGGACCGGTCCACGTAGCAGGTGACGGCGTCCGGCGCCCCGACCCGCTTGTCGATCACCCGGACGACGTCGACCAACCGGGTGCGGTCGTGCAACCGGGCGCGGACGACGTCACCCGGTTTCACCGGGGTCGCCGCCTTCGCCGAACGATCGTTCACGCGTACGTGCCCGCCGCGGCACGCGTCGGCCGCCGCGGAGCGCGTCTTCACCAGGCGCACGGCCCACAACCACCGATCGATCCGGGTCGAGTCCACCCGGCGATGATGCCTCGACCGAGCCGTCCCGGGCAGGTGACTTCCCCGGCGCGCTGTCCGGCGGATCGATCAAGGTCGGTGCTAGGTTCGCGCCTCGACGTGAAGTCGTCCGTCCCCGTGATCTGGGAGCGCTCCGCATGAGCACAATCGTCGTCGTCGTGTCGGTCGTCGTGGCACTGGTCGTGCTCGTCGCGCTGGCGATCTGGGTGTTCCTGCGGTGGCTGCGCCGGCACGAGACCTCGGCCCGGCACCGCACCGGCCCGCGCACGGTCGCCGAGCTGGTCGAGCTGCGGGGCGTGGAGGGCAAGGACGTGCCCGCCGCCATCGCGCCCGAGGTCGTGCCGGCGGCGGCCGAAGCCGTCGAGGAGCCGGAGCCGCCGGCGCCCGCTGCGGTGCCCGCGGCCGCGCGGCCCCGTCCGCCGGTGAACCCGGAAGGCGCGGACACGCCGTGGGCGCGCGGGGCCCGCATGACCGGCGACCCGGACGGGCCGGGCGAACCGTGGGCCGACGCCGAGCAGCCGGCGCAGGCGAAGAGCCGGTCGTGGGTTCCCGGGGTGATCACCGGCGCGGCCGGCGCCACGGGACTCGCCGCCGTCGCGGCGCATCAGACCGACGGTGCGGAGGGTGAACCCGCGGCGGAGGGTTCTGCTGCGGACGAGGCGTTGTCGAAGGAGTCCGCCGCGGATGGGCCGGCAACGGAGGAGCCCGCAGCGGGGACCGTCGCCGACGGCGGCGAGCCTGCCGCCGAGGAGTCGGCCCCTGCGGAGGAGCCTGCCGGGAACGTCGCCGGCGGAGAGCCTGCGGATGCAGGTGAGACTGCGGATTCCGAGTCGATGGCTGGGGACTCGGCGTCTGCAGGATCGGCTTCTGATGAATCGGCGGAGGGCGCGTCCGCGCCGGAGCCGATCGCGGAGGAGTCGTCCGCTGCCGGCGCGAGCCCAGCGGGTGGCGAGGATGCTGCGCCGGAGGAGCCGGTTGCGTCCGGTCCGAGCGCCGGCGTGGTGGGGCTGTCCGCAGCGGCCGGGCTCGCCGGTGTCGCCGGCGTTGCGCTGCACGGCGCGCAGTCCGTCGGCGAACCGGAGGGCGACCAGGCCGCAACCGACGACCAGCGGGCGGACGCCTGGCTGCCCGCCGACGACGCCGACACCACGGACAACCCCGCCGGCCGCACCGAGGCGGAGCAGGCCGAGGAGGTCGCCGGGTTCGGGGAGGGCGCTGCGGCCGGGTCAGGTGCCGGTGGCCCGGTCGAGGAGGAGGTCGTCACCGAGGCGACGGACACGCCGACCGACGACGGCGAGACCGAGCACGACACCGCAGCCGATGTGATCACGGAGGGAGCGGAGGCCGCCCCCACCCCGGTCCCCGCTGTCGCCGAGGGCAGCGCCGAGGGCAGCGTGGCTGATCCGGCCGGACCGATCGACGTCGAGTCGGCGGCGCAACCGGTCGAGGCAGGGGAACCGGCGGCTGCGGCGGACGGCCAGCCGGCCGCTTCCGAGCAACACGGAGGAGCCGCGCTGACGGTCGCCGGGCTCGCTGCCGCTGCCGCGGGCGGGGTGGCCGTTGCCGGGTTGGCCGGACGCTCGCACGAGCGTCAGGCCGATGAGCCGGGGGAGGACGGCGACGAGGCCGCGACGAGCCTCGACTCGACGGACCGGGAACCGGCACTTCCGGTGGCCGCGGCCGCCGAAGCACCATCACCTGCGGCGGGCGCGGACCCGGCCGCAGGTTCCGAGGACGGCCCTGTTCAGGAGGGTGGAGCGGTGGCTGCGTCAGATGTGGTGGACGATCCGGCCGAGGACGATCCGAGCGTTGCGGGGCCGGACTGGGCGGACGAGCCCGCCGCCGACGAGCCGGACGACGATCCCGCCTACGAGGACGAGGAGGGCGCCGGTCCGACGGGCGCCGACCTCGCCGCGGTGCACGCCGAGAGCGCGGCCGAGCAGGACCGCCGGCCGCGCCGCACGCCGGCCGAGCGCGCGGCCGAGCACGCCGCCGTCGACGTGGCGCTGCTGCGGACGTTCGGTGTGGCGGAGACGGGTGACCGGCCGAGCGCGGCGCCGATCGTGTCGTTGAGCGCGGCCACCGCGCACCCCGCGCCGCGGGATCCGTCGGGCCCGGCGATGCCCGTGTTCGTCCGGGTGTCGGGCCGCGACGACGAGCCGGTCGAGGCGGCGTCGGTGGCGCTGGTGGACGACCTCGGCACCCATGTCGCCGCGGCCGAGACGGGCCCCGACGGGAAGGTCGAGCTGACCGCGCCCGGGCCGGGCACGTACATGGTCGTGGCGTCGGCGGCGCAGCACCAACCCGGTGCGGGCGCGGTGGTCGTGGCGGGTGGACCGGCGACGGTCACGGTGCCGCTGGTGCGGTCGTCGTCGGTGGCGGGCTCGGTGTGGGGCGCCGAGGAAGCGGTGGCGGAGGCCCAGCTGGTGCTGCTGCAGGACGGCGAGGTCGTCGAGGAGGTGCAGTCCGGCGGCGACGGCGGGTTCCGCATCGCCGACCTGACGGCGGGCACCTACACGCTCTCGGTGACGGCGTCGGGGTTCGAGCAGCTGGAGGTCGCGCTCGACGTGCCGGTGGCCACCGACGTGCGGCAGGACATCGATCTGCAGGCGTCGTCGCTCGTCGGGCAGTAAGAGGACCCTCTAAGTTCGGCCCATGCACGTCGAGGGCAGGCTGGTCGGTGCGCGTGGCGTCGAGCTGTTCTGGCAAGGATGGTTACCGGACGGACCGCCGTCCGGGGTCGTCCTCCTCTGCCACGGCCTCGGCGAGCACTCCGGCCGCTACGGCAACGTCGTCGACGCGCTGCTGCCCGACGGGTGGGCGGTGTACGGGCTCGACCACCGCGGGCACGGCCGTTCGGCGGGCCGGCGCGCGCACCTGGACGACTACGCCGACTGGCTGAGCGACTACGACCTGTTCCGCCGGACCGTCGTGGCCCGCCACGAGGACCTGCCGGTGTTCCTCCTCGGCCACAGCATGGGCGGGCAGATCGCGCTCGCCTACGCGCTGGACCACCAGGACGACCTGGCCGGTCTGGTGCTCTCGGCGCCGGCGCTGGCCAGTGACGCCGTGCCGAAGCCGCTGTTGCCGCTGCTCCGCGGGTTGGCCAAGGTGGCGCCGACGTTGCGGCCGGCCGGCATCGACGCCACGAAGATCAGCAAGGACGCCGACGTCGTGGCCGCCTACCAGGCAGATCCGCTGGTGCACCACGGCAACCCGACGCTGGGTCTCTCGGCGCGCCTGGTGGGCCAGTTCGACGTGCTGCCGGAGCGGGCGCGCGAGCTGCGACTGCCGCTGCTGCTGCAGCACGGCTCCGTCGACGTGCTGACCGACCCGGCCGGCACGAAGGTGCTGGAGGCCGCGAGCGGGTCCCCGGACCAGACGGTGCACTGGTACGAGGGGCTGTGGCACGAGATCTACAACGAGCCGGAACGGGACCGCCCGCTCGGCGATCTGCGGGAGTGGTTGGCGGCACACCGGTCATAGGCCGGACATTTGCCGGGACTGCCCGCGGGCTGGGAGGCCGGTGGACGCCGCCGGTCCTTGTGTGTTCACATGTCCAGGTGTTCTCGCAGGCCGCCGTTCTCGGAGAGATCTGGGGTGGCCGTCGCGCGGACCAGTTCGACCAGGGGTGTTGCCGGAGCTGACGTCTCGTCCGCTCGTCCGGCCCTTCCCTCTGGAGTACTCCCGTGCTGCTGCACGCTCCCACGCCGTTGGCGCTCGCCGATCTGAGGTCGTTGACCCGTGAGGTCGCCGCGGAGGTCCGCGCCGGACTCCATCCGGTGCACGTCGACCCTGATCAGCGCTGGTACCGGCTGCTGCGCAGCGACGCGTTCGTGGACGTGTGGCTGATCAGCTGGGCCACCGAGCAGTCGGCGGAGCTGCACGACCACGGCGGGTCGCTGGGCGCGCTGACCGTGGTGTCGGGTGCACTGTCCGAGCAGCGGTGGGTCGGCACCGGGCTGGCCACGCGCCGCCTGGCGGCCGGGTCGAGCGCCGGGTTCCCCCTCGGCCACGTGCACGACGTCGGCAACCCGGAGCCGACGCCTGCGGTGAGCGTGCACGCCTACTCGCCGCCGCTGTCGGCGATGTCGTACTACGCCGTCGACGACGCGGGGCTGCTGCGCCGCACCCGCAGCGAGCTGGTGGAGCAGGGCACGCCGGTGGCGTGATCAGGCTCGCGGCAGCGCGTGCAGCGCCGTGACGAGCGGCTCCAGCTCGGGCACGGCGCACGCCTCGTCGAGGGTGGCGGACAGGGTGTCGTCGTGCACCGGACGCGCCTTGGCCAGTAGCTCGCGGCCGGCGTCGGTGAGCGAGCTGTAGATCCCGCGGCGGTCGTCGTCGCAGAGGGTGCGGCGCAGCAGGCCGCGCTTCTCCAGCCGTGTGACCAGCCGCGTCGTCGCGCTGTGCGACAGGGCAGCGGCGCGCGAGAGCTGCTGCATGCGCATGTGCCAGCCATCCTGGCGGTCGAGCGTGTCGAGCACCGTGTACTCGACGACGGACAGGTCGAACCGGGCCTGGAGCGCCTTCTCGAGCGCCTCCTCCAGCCGGCCGTGCAGCGCTGCGAGCGTGCGCCAGCCCTGAGCCCGCACCTCGACGGCGTCGTCGGCGATCCCCATGACCTCTCCTCGCGATCGCTGTCTCCCGCATCATACCGGATTGCGCGGATAGGAAGCGCGTGCAATCATTGCGCACGCCAGATATCTGCTCACGCGTAATGAAGGAGGACGCGTCATGCCGCTCGCGCTTCTCGCGCTGGCGATCAGTGCCTTCGGCATCGGGACCACGGAGTTCGCCGTCGCCGGCCTGCTGCCGGACGTCTCCGCCGACCTCGGGGTCGACATCCCCGCCGCCGGCCTGCTGGTCACGGGTTACGCCCTCGCCGTTGCGATCGGCGCGCCGCTGCTCACCGCGGCGGCCACCCGGTTGCCCCGCAAGACCGTGCTGCTCGGCCTCCTCGGGCTGTTCGTCCTCGGCAACCTGCTCACCGCGGTAGCCACGAGCTACGGCCTGGTCATGCTGGGCCGGGTCGTCGCTGCGTTGTGCCACGGCGCGTTCTTCGGCGTCGGGTCCGTGGTCGCCGCCGGGCTGGTTCCGCCGCAGCGCCGGGCCGCGGCCATCGCGCTGATGTTCACCGGCCTGACCGTCGCGAACGTGGTCGGGGTGCCGTTGGGCACCGCGATCGGCCACGCCTTCGGCTGGCGGACGACGTTCTGGGTGATCACCGTGCTGGGCGTGGTCGCCGTGCTGGGCGTGCTCGCACTGGTGCCGCGGCAGCCGGCCGACCCGGCGGCGAGCCTGCGGGCCGAGCTTGCCGCGTTCGGCAACCCGCGCCTGTGGCTGGCGCTCGCCACCACGGCACTCGGGTTCGGGGGACTCTTCGCCGCGTTCACCTACGTCGCGCCACTGATGATCGACGTCGCGGGCTTCCCGGCCGGCGCAGTGACCTGGATCGTGCTCGTCTTCGGGATCGGCGCCGTGGTCGGCAACCTCGCCGGCGCCAAGGCCGCCGACCGGGCGCTCGTCCCGTCCCTGCTGGTGCTGCTCGCCCTGCTCGCGCTCCTGCTCGGCCTGTTCACGATCACGGCCGCCGGACCCGTCCCCGCGATCGTGACGCTCGCGGCGATCGGCGTCGTCGGCTTCGCGACGGTGCCGGGCCTGCAGACGCGCGTGCTGGACGCGGCCGGCTCGGCGGGCACGCTGGCCTCGGCGGCCAACATCTCCGCGTTCAACCTCGGCAACGCCGTCGGCGCCTGGTTGGGCGGTCTGACGATCGGCGCGGGCTTGGGCCTGACGTCGCCGAGCTGGGTCGGTGCGCTGATGGTCGCCGGCGCGTTCGGGATCGCGCTCGCCGGTGCGCGGCGCCGCGAGCGGGTCGAGGTCGCGGCATGACGCGCGTGGCGCTCGTCGTCGGGGCGAACGGCGTGATCGGCGGCCGGCTGGCCACGCACCTGCGGGCGAACCCCGAGTGGGAGGTGATCGGGCTGTCCCGCCGGCCGGGTCCCGGCCGGCACGTGCAGGCCGACCTCTTCGACGTCGGGTCGGTGCGCGCGGCGCTGCAGGACCAGCCGGCCGTCACCCACGTGTTCTACGCGGCCTACCAGGATCGACCGAGCTGGTCGGAGCTGGTCGCGCCGAACGTGACGATGCTGCGCACCGTGCTCGACGCGGTGGGTGGAACGGCGTTACAGCACGTCAGTCTCATGCAGGGCTACAAGGTCTACGGTGCGCACCTCGGCCCGTTCGACACGCCCGCGCGGGAGGACGACCCGCCGCACATGCCGCCGGAGTTCAACGTCGAACAGCAGCGCCTCGTCGAGGAGGCCGCGGCGGCCCGCGGGTTCACGTGGTCGGCGATCCGCCCGTCGGTCGTGGCGGGGTTCGGGCTCGGCTACCCGATGAACATCGTCAACGTGCTGGCGGTCTACGCCGCGATCAGCGCCGAGCTGGGCGTGCCGCTGCGGTTCCCCGGCAAGCCGGGCGCGTACGACGCGCTGCTCGAGCTGACCGACGCGGGCCTGCTCGCCGAGGCCACCGAGTGGGCGGCCACGGACCCGAACGCGGCGAACCAGGCGTTCAACATCGCCAACGGCGACCTGTTCCGCTGGCGCCGGCTGTGGCCGTTGCTCGCCGAGCAGTTCGGGTTGGAGGTGGCACCGCCGCTGCCCATGTCGCTGGCCGACGTCATGGCCGACAAGGAACCCGTCTGGGACGCGATGGTGGCCCGCCACGGGCTCGCCCCCACCCCCTACGCGGACGTGTCCTCGTGGGCGTTCGGCGACTTCGTGTTCTCGTGGGACTACGACATGTTCGGCGACACGTCGAAGGCGCGGCGGGCGGGCTTCCACCGCTACGTCGAGACGTCGGCGATGCTCGTCGAGCAGATCGCGGACCTGCGGAAGCGACGGATCATCCCGGAGCGCGCGTAGCTCTAGGATCATGCCTCGTGGCCGGAGGTGAGTTCGGCCCCTACCGGCTCGATTCGTTGCTGGGCCGGGGCGGGATGGGCGAGGTCTGGCGGGCCTACGACACCGACCAGCACCGCGTGGTCGCCATCAAGCTCCTGCTCGAATCGCTGTCCGCGGACGCCGCGTACCGGACGCGGTTCGAGCGGGAGGCGCGGACCGCGGCGAACCTCCACGAGCAGCACGTCATCCCGATCCACCGCTACGGCGAGATCGAGGGTCGGCTGTTCATCGACATGCGCCTGATCGTGGGCGAGGACCTCGGGAAGGTCCTCGACCGGGAGGGCGCGTTGCCGGTGCACCGCGCGGTCGCGGTGGTCAGCCAGGTCGCGGCGGCGCTCGACGCTGCGCACGCGGTCGGGCTCGTGCACCGCGACGTCAAACCGGCGAACGTCCTGCTGGCCACCACGCCCGAGGGCGCGCCGGACTCGGTCTACCTGGCCGACTTCGGCATCGCCGCGCTCGTCGACGCGGAGGCCCGGCTCACGCTGACCGGGGCAGCGGTCGGCACGCCCTCCTACATGGCCCCGGAGCGGTTCACGGTCGGGCGGGTCGACCACCGCGCCGACGTGTACGCGCTGGGTTGCCTGCTGCACGAGATGCTGACCGGGGAGAAGCCGTTCCTCGGCGACGACGTGGTCGCGCTGCTCCACCAGCACGCCACCCAGCCTCCTCCGCGGCCGACCGACGTCCGCCCGGAGCTCCCGGCCGCCTTCGACGTCGTCGTCGCCGCTGCGCTGGCCAAGGACCCGGATGAGCGGTTCCCCAGCGCCGGCGCGCTCGCCGCGGCCGCCCGCCGGGCCACCACCGCGAAGGAGCCGGCGCCGCCGCCCCGGCCGGCCCCGCGGCCGACCACATCCGCCACGACGGTGACCGGTCCCGCGCTGCCGACGGACGACGTCACGCCGGTGCGCCGCGACCCGGCGCCCGGCCGCCACCGCGGGATGCTCGCGATCGGGGTGGCGATCCTGGTCGTCGTCGCCCTCGTCGTCACGTACGCCGTCACGCTGCGCCGGCCGGTGTCGCCGGCGGCGAGCGCCGAGCTCGGGCGCATCGACAGCGAGATGTACGGCTCCGACGTCGTCGTCGCGCAGCTGAACGGGGCGCCGGTGCTCGTCGCCGGGACCGGTGACCGCGCGGTCGAGGTGTGGGACGCCGCCACGCGCACGTCGATCGGGCGGACGCCCAAGGCCGCCGGCTCCGTCCAGTCCCTCGCCGTCGCCGAACTCGACGGCCAGCCGGTCGTCGTCTCGGGCGGGGAGCAGACGCTGCAGGTCTGGGACCTGGCGAGCCGGCAACCCGTCGGGGCGCCGATCGCGGCCACCGACCGGCCGATCACGGCCGTCGCCACCGCTCGCCTCGACGGGCGAGCGGTGATCCTCGCCGGCGACCAGGGCGGGTCGATCACGGTCTGGGACCTCGCCACCCACGAGCGGGTCGGCCGGCCCATGACCGGCTACAACATCGTCTCGAACATCCTGAGCACCCAGCTCGACGGCCGCACGGTCGTGATCGCGGCCGGCTCGGGCGCGACCGTGCGCGCCTGGGACCTGACCACCCGCCAGGAGATCGGCCGGACCTTCAGCGGCCCGATCACGGACGTGTACGCCGTCGCCCTCACCGAGCTGGACGGCAGGCCGGTGCTGGTCGCGAGCAGCAGCAGCGCGCTGTGGGTGTGGGACCTCGGCACCGGCGCGCCCATCGGCGCGCCGCTCACCGGGACACCGGCAAGATCCTCGCGCTCGCGGCGACGACGCTGGACGGCAAGCCGGTCGTCGCCTCCGCCGGGGAGGACCGGACGGTCCGCCTCTGGGACCTCGCCGCGCGGACGGTCATCGGGCAGCCCGTCACCGGGCACACGGGCGCGATCGACACGCTCGCCGTCACGCAGCTGGAGGGCCGGCCGGTGCTCGTCACCGGCAGTCCGGACAACACGATTCGCCTCTGGGACCCCGCCGTCCCGCGCGCGCCCGGGGCGTCGGCCGGGACTCCACTGGTACGGACACTGACCGGGCACACCAACGCCGTCTACACGGTCGCCGTCGGCCAGGTAGACGGCCGCACCGTGATCGTCTCCGGCGGCGTCGACCGGACGATCCGCCGCTGGGACCTGGCCACCGGCGAACCCGTCGGCGCGCCGCTGACCGGGCACACCGGCGACGTCAACGAGCTGGCGATCGCCCAGCTCGACGGGCGTCCGGTGATCGTCTCCGGCAGTGACGACACGACGATCCGCCGGTGGGACCTGGCCACCGGCGCTCCCATCGGAGCGCCCATCACCGGCCACGGGAGCGCGGTGATGGCCGTGGCGGTCACCGAGATCGACGGCCGGCCCGTCATCGTCTCCGGCAGCGGCGGCATCGCCGCGAGCGACTACTCGATCCGCCGCTTCGACCTGGCCACGGGCCGGCCGCTCGGGGCACCGATCGCCAGCGCGGCCAACGGCTCGTTCAACGAGGTGATCACGGCCCAGCTGGCCGGCCGGCCGATCATCATCGCCTCGGGCGGGATCAACCAGGAGATCCGGCGCTGGGACGCCGCCACCGGCCAGCCGATCGACCCCCCGCTGCCCGAGCACTCGAACGCGCTGGCGACCGCGCAGCTCGACGGCCGGCCGATCATCGTCTCCGGGTACGACACCGACTACCGCAGGTGGGACCTGGCGACCGGCCAGCCGATCGGCCAGCCCGTCCGCACCGACGGCGAGCCGAACGACCTCGCGACGGTGGTGGTGAACGGGCGGCCCGTCGTCGCGGCCACGGCCGACGAGGACCAGATCCGGGTCTTCGACCTGGGCAGCGGTCAGCTCGTGGGTCCGCCGCTGGCCGGCCACAGCGACATCGTGTGGTCGCTGGCCACGACAGAGGTCGGCGGCCGGCCGGTGCTCGTCTCCGGCGGGTGGGACGACACCGTGCGGGTCTGGAACCTGTCGTGACGCGGTTCGGCCCGTACCGGTTGGAGGAGCTGCTGGGCCGTGGCGGGATGGGCGAGGTCTGGCGGGCCTACGACGCCGCGCACGACCGGATGGTCGCGGTCAAGGTGCTGCTGGAGTCGCTGTCGGCGGACGACGAGTACCGGGCGCGGTTCGAGCGGGAGGCCCGGACGGCGGCGAACCTGAGCGAGCAGCACGTCATCCCGATCCACCGCTACGGCGAGATCGACGGTCGGCTGTTCATCGACATGCGCCTGGTCGAGGGCGAGGACCTCGGCCACCTGCTGGATCGGGAGGGGGCGCTCCCCGCAGCGCGCGCCGTCGACATCGTCGAGCAGGTCGCCGCGGCGCTCGACGCCGCACACGCGGCCGGGCTCGTGCACCGCGACGTCAAACCGGCGAACGTGCTGCTGGCCGCGGTGCCGCCCGGCACGCCGGACGCGGTCTACCTCGCCGACTTCGGCATCGCCACCACCGCTGCACCCGACGCCGACGGCCGGATCACGCTGACCGGAGCCGCGGTCGGATCACCCGCCTACATGGCCCCCGAACGGTTCAGGGGCGATCGCATCGACCACCGCGCGGACGTCTACTCGCTCGGCTGCCTGCTGTTCGAGCTGATCACGGGCAGCAGGCCGTTCCCCGGCGGCGACTTCCTCATGCTGGTCTACCAGCACGCGAGCCGGCCCCCGCCGCGCCCGACGGAGCTGCGCCCGGAGCTGCCGGCCGCCGTCGACGCCGTGATCGAGACGGCGCTGGCCAAGGATCCCGACCAGCGGTTCGCCAGCGCCGGCGCGTTGGCCACGGCTGCCCGCCGGGCCGTGGCGACGCTGGCCGACACCGCGCCCACGCCACGCCGATCGACCGGCCGGTGGATCGCCGCCGGCGCGCTGGCGGCGGCCGCTGCGGTCACCGCGGCCCTGCTGGTCGCCGCGCCGTGGCGAACCGAGCCGCTCGCGGGCCCGCCGCCGGCGGCCTGCGGCGAGTCCGGCACGTTCGGCCTGCGCAACAACGCACTGACGATCGCTCCCGACGGCCACCGCGCCTACGCGATCTTCGCCGGCTCCGACTCCGTGACGGTCCTGGACCTCGACCGCAACTCCACCGCCGGCTGCATCCACGTCGGCGGCTCGCCGCGGAGCATCACCGCCACGCCCGACGGCCGGCACCTCTACGTCTCCCGCTTCGACGGACCGCTCGCCGTGGTCGACACGTCGACGAACGCCGTCGTGGGCACCGTCGACGTCTCCGGCGTGAATCCCCGCGGTGTCGCCGTCCTGACCGACGGCCGGGGGTACGCGACCGCCGACCAGCGCATCTCGGTGTTCGACACGGCCACCAACACGGTCACGGCGACCATCCGCAGGAGGAGCACCTTCGACTTCGGGGCACCGGTGGCCGCTCCCGACGGACGGCGGGTCTACTTCGGCGACGACAAGGGGATCTCGGTCCTCGACACCGCGAGCAACACGGTCGCGGCCACCATCCCCACCTCGGCCGCCGGCAGCGCGCCCCGCGGGATGGCCATCACGCCGGACGGCCGCCGGCTCGTCGTCGCCAACTCCAAGGGCAGCACCGACGCGACCGAGGACACGGTCTCGATCGTGGACACCAGCACCGCGAGCGTGGTGGCGACGATCCCGATGGGCACGCTCCCGTCGTCCGTCGCGATCACGCCGGACGGGCGGCTGGCGTACGTGACGCAGTCCTACCCCGGCAAGCTCGCGGTGATCGACATCGCCGCGGCCCGGCTGCGCGAGGCACTGCCCCTCCCCGACAGCTCGCCGGCGGGCCTGGCGATCACGCCCGACGGCCGCAAGGCCGTGGTGACCTTCGGCCGCGACCCGTTCCTCACGTTCGACGTGCCCCCGGCGTGACCAGGGCCCGGCGCATGGCGGCGGCGTGCTCGGCGAGCCAGGCGCGGGTGCGGTCGGCGCGTTGCTGCGCCTGCCCCGTCCAGTAGGCGGCGAATCCGGGCACGCCGCGGCGGGCACCGTCGCGCACGAGCGCGCACATCCACTCGTGGTTGCGCACCACCGCGTCGACGACGAGATCGCGCTCGACCTCGCCGTACGCGTCGACCAGCACCCGCAGCCGGTGCAGCTCGTGGCCGCGGCGCGGGTCGTCGGTGTCGGCGGGGGAGCGCAGCGGCGCCCACAGCCGGGCGGCTCCGGCCAGGTCCCAGACCGGCGCGCCGGGGGCGGCGAGGTCGAAGTCGATCAGCGCGACGGCGCGGCCGTCGCGGAAGACGACGTTGTCGAGGTTCGGGTCGTTGTGGGTGATCGTGCCGCCGGAGAACGGGGGCGGCGCCGAGGCAGGCCAGGCGTACGGGCTCGGGTCGAAGTCGGCGACGGCCTCGTGGAAGCGGCGCAGCAGCTCCCCGACGGAGCGCAGCGCACTGTCGGAGAGTGCCCAGGTCGGCGCCGGCGCGGTGATCGCCGTGCCGTGCACGTAGCTGAGCACCTCGCGGCCGGTCCGGTCGATGCCGAGGATGCGCGGCGCGCCGTCGAACCCGACGCGTTCGAGGTGGCGCAGCAGCGCGTGCGTGGCCGGTGCGGTGGGTCGCAGCGGGCGACGCACGGTGTCGCCCACGCGGTGGACGCGCCCCCGGTTGGCGGTGCCGCCGAGCAGCGGCACCTCGCCGGAGGGCTGCACCGACATCAGGCGGCCCCGGACGCGGCGCCGATCAGCCGGGTCGCGAGCGTGGAGTGGGTGACGAGGCTGTCGACGAGCCCGCCGCGCACGGCTGCGAGCACGGCGTCGGCCTTGCCGAGCCCGTACGCGATGCCGATGACTTCGGGCACCGCTCTCATCTGAGCGGCGTTGATGCCGATCATGCGCTCGGTGAGCGGGGCCGTGACGGTCTCGCCGGCGGCATCGAGCAGCACGCCGGAGACCTCGGCGGCGACACCGCGGCGGGTCAGGTCGACGCGCTCGGCCTCCGTCGCCGCGTCGTAGAGGGTGGAGAGCTCGGGCGCCCACGCGCCGACGCCCGCGACGGCGATGGTGACCGAGCCGATGAGGGAGAAGGTCCGCGCGACCTCGGGCTGGCTGCGCAGCGCCCGCGCCGTGGTCGCGTCGGGCACCGCCATGGGCGCGTAGTAGAAGTACGCCGGCCCGCCGGAGATCCGCGCGACCTCGCGCACCAGCTCGATCGAGCTGTTGTCGAGCACCGAGCGGGCCAGCGCCCCGGTCAGCTGCACGACGGGTGCCGGGGCGAGCCGGCGCAGCTTCGTCGCCATCGCCGACACCGCCCGTGACCAGGACAGGCCCAGCACGTCGTCGGCCGTGACGAGCTCGCTGAGCAGGTCGGCCGAGGCGGCGGCGAGGTGCTCGCGCAGCGCGGTCGGGTCGTCGTCGGGGGTGTCGGTGACGATGCAGTGCTTCAGCCCGAGCGCCTCCATCAGACGACCGGACAGCTCCACGTCGACCACGCCGGGATGGCCGATCTCGATGCGGACGAGACCGCTCGCGCGCGCGTCGTCGAGGAGCCGCGCGACCTTGAACCGGGACAGCCGGAACTCCTCGGCGATCTCGATCTTCGTGCGCCCGTCGAGGTAGTAGCGGCGCGCCACCGACGCCGACAGGACGAGGTGCGCGGGGCCCTGCACCGCGTCGTCGGGTACTGCCATGTCCCACCCCCGTGGTGCTCATATGAGCGGAGCGAGTCGCATTATTGCATCGGCCATTGACGATGGGTGAGCGATGCCACACTCTTTCGTGTGTGCTGGGCCGCGCTCATCTGAGCGGCCCCGCGGATCCGGGGAGGACGCAGTGCGGCGATCTGGGTTGCGAGCAGTGCTGCTCGCCCTTGTCCTGCTGTCGAGCACGGCATGTGCCGGATGGGGTGGCGGCGTCGGCGCCGGCGGCCCGAACAGCATCAACGTGCTCATGGTCAACAACCAGCAGATGGTGGACCTGCAGAGGTTGACGGCCGAGCACTTCACGAAGCAGACCGGCATCACCGTGAACTTCACGGTGCTGCCCGAGAACGACGTGCGCGACAAGATCAGCCAGGAGTTCTCCAGCCAGGCCGGCCAGTACGACGTCGCGACGGTGTCGAACTTCGAGATCCCGATCTACGCGCGCAGCCGCTGGATCGCCCCGCTCGACGACTACATCGCGAAGGACCCCACGTTCGACCAGGCCGACATCCTCAAGCCGATGACGACGTCGCTCACCGCGGCCGACGGCAAGATCTACGGGGAGCCGTTCTACGGCGAGTCGTCCTTCCTCATGTACCGCAAGGACGTGCTGGCAGCCAAGGGCCTGACCATGCCGGCGAAGCCGACGTGGGACCAGGTCGCCCAGCTCGCCGCGCAGCTCGACGGTGCGCAGCCGGGCATGAAGGGCATCTGCCTGCGCGGCCAACCCGGGTGGGGGCAGGTGTTCGCGCCGCTCACGACCGTGGTCAACACGTTCGGCGGCACGTGGTTCACGGCGGACTGGCAGGCGAAGGTCAACGCGCCGGAGTTCACCAACGCCGTGCAGTTCTACGTCGACCTGGTGCGCACGCACGGCGAGACGGGCGCCCCGCAGGCCGGTTTCACCGAGTGCCTGAACAACCTGATCCAGGGCAACGTCGCCATGTGGTACGACGCCACGTCGGCCGCCGGCTCGCTCGAGGCCGCGGACTCCAAGGTCAAGGGCAAGATCGGCTACGCGCCGGCGCCCGTGAAGCAGACGGCGAGCTCGGGCTGGCTCTACGCCTGGTCGTGGGGCATCCAGAACGCCAGCACGAAGAAGGACAACGCCTGGAAGTTCATCTCCTGGGCGTCGGGCAAGGAGTACGAGCAGCTCGTCGGTGAGCAGATCGGCTGGTCCAGCGTGCCGGCCGGCAAGCGCGCGTCCACGTACTCCAACCCGCAGTACCTGGCCGAGTCGTCGTCGTTCGCCGCGCCCACCAAGGCCGCGATCGAGGCGGCCGACCCGAAGAACCCGGGAGTGCAGCCCCGGCCGGCGCTGGGCATCCAGTTCGTCGACATCCCCGAGTTCCCCGATCTGGGCACCCAGGTGTCCCTGCAGGTCAGCGCGGCCATCGCCGGTCAGGTGACCGTCGCGCAGGCCCTCGACAGAGGCCAACAGCTGGCCGACGACGTCGCCGAGCGGTACCGGTCCCGTTCCGAGGGGAGTGGTTGATCATGAGCACGACGGTCGAGAAGCCGGCGGCTCCCGCGGCCACCGAGCCGAACGAGCCCACCGCGCTGAAGCGGGCCGGCGCCTGGGCCCGGCGGGCACCGCTCCTGCCCGCGCTGGTCTTCATGGTGATCGTGACGCAGCTGCCGTTCGTCGGCACGCTGATCATCTCGTTCATGAACTGGAACGCGTACTACCCCGACGAGCGCGGGTTCGCCGGGCTCGACAACTTCGTGCGCGTCCTCACCGACGTCAACACGCGCGACGCGATCATCACCACGATCATCCTCACGGCGTCGGTGGTGCTGGTCTCGCTCCTGCTCGGCATGCTCATCGCGCTGCTGCTCGACCGGGTGTTCCTCGGCCGCGGCATCGTCCGCACGATGATGATCACGCCGTTCCTCGTCGTGCCGGTGGCGGCCGCGCTGCTGTGGAAGCACGCGCTGTTCAACCCCGAGTACGGCCTGCTCAACGGGCTGCTGACCTGGCTGTTCGGAGCGAACGCGGTCCAGCCCGACTGGCTCACCAGCGCCCCGCTGACCTCGGTGATCATCGCGCTGGTGTGGCAGTGGACGCCGTTCATGATGCTGATCCTGCTGGCCGGCCTGCAGGGCAAGCCGCTCGACGTCATCGAGGCGGCGCAGATCGACGGCTGCAACAACTGGCAGATCTTCCGGCACATGACCTTCCCGCACCTGCGCCAGTACCTGGAGCTGGGCGGGCTGCTCGGGTCGATCTACATCGTGCAGAACTTCGACGCGGTCTTCACCATCACGTCCGGCAGCCTCGGCACCGCCAACCTGCCGTACACGATCTACCAGATCTTCTTCCAGGCCCAGGACTACGGCCGGGCCTCCGCCGCCGGCGTCGTGGTCGTGATCGGCACGATCGTCCTGGCCACGTTCGCGCTGCGCAGCGTGTCGTCGCTGTTCCAGCAGGAGGGTGGACGATGACTGTCACCGTGGATGCCCCCGCCGTCACCGCGCCGGCACCGCCCAAGAAGCGGAACCGGTCCGGCGCGCTGCTGGGGCTGGTCGCCTGGATCGTCGGCCTGCTGTTCGTGGCACCCGTGGTGTGGATGGTGCTGACGTCGTTCCACAGCGAGCCCGACGCGGCCACCAACCCGCCGTCGGTGTTCGCGCCGCTCACCGTCGAGGGCTACGCGAACTTCTTCGGCGCCGCCGGCGGGGCCACACCGTGGCCGCCGCTGCTCAACTCGATCACCGCGAGCGTCCTCTCGACGGTGCTCGTGCTGCTCTTCGCGATCCCGGCGGCGTACGCGCTGTCGATCCGGCCGGTGGAGAAGTGGACGGACGTCCTGTTCTTCTTCCTCTCCACGAAGATGCTGCCCGTGGTGGCCGGCCTGCTGCCGGTCTACCTGATCGCGCAGGGCATCGGCATGCTCGACAACATCTGGCTGCTCATCGTGCTGTACACGTCGATGAACCTGCCGATCGCGGTGTGGATGATGCGGTCGTTCCTGGCCGAGGTGCCCGGCGAGGTGCTGGAGGCCGCGGCGCTGGACGGCTGCTCGCTCACCCACACGCTGCGCACGATCGTCATCCCGATGGTGCTGCCCGGCATCGCCGCCACGTCGCTGATCTGCTTCATCTTCAGCTGGAACGAGCTGCTGTTCGCCCGCGTCCTGACGGGTACCGTCGCCCAGACGGCCCCGGTGTTCCTCATCGGGTTCGTCACGAGCCAGGGACTGTTCCTGGCGAAGGTCTGCGCCGCTGCGGTGATCGTCTCGCTG
The DNA here is from genome assembly GCF_050936315.1 of Pseudonocardia sp. CA-107938. Taxonomy (NCBI): domain Bacteria; kingdom Bacillati; phylum Actinomycetota; class Actinomycetes; order Pseudonocardiales; family Pseudonocardiaceae; genus Pseudonocardia; species Pseudonocardia sp. CA-107938. Next base: position 1,947,356 of record NZ_JBNJNA010000001.1, read on the forward strand.
CCGGTGCTGATCGCCGGGTTCGCGGCTCAGGACAAGCTCGTGCAGGGACTGTCGTTGGGGGCCATCAAGTGAAAGCCGCGGTCATCGCGTCGGACTCGGTCACCGTCGAGACGGTGCCGGATCCGGCACCGGGGGCCCGCGAGGTCGTGGTCGAGGTGGCCGCGTGCGGCATCTGCGGCACCGACCTGCACATCGCGGAAGGCGAGTTCGCCCCGACGCTGCCGATCGTGCCCGGCCACGAGTTCGCCGGCCGGGTGGTGGCGGCCGGCTCCGACGTCACGCAGCTGCGCGTCGGCGATCCCGTGGCGGTGGACCCGTCGCTGTACTGCCACGAGTGCCACTACTGCCGGCTCGGGAAGAACAACCTCTGCGAGAACTGGAACGCGATCGGGGTCAGCAAGCCGGGCGGCGCCGCCGAGTTCGCGGTCGCACCGGCCGCGAACTGCGTGCGGCTGCCCGAGAGCGTCTCGCTGCAGGACGCGGCCCTGATCGAGCCGCTGTCGTGCGCCGTCCGAGGGTTCGACGTGCTGCAGCCCGCGCTCGCCGACAACTACCTCATCTACGGGGCCGGCACCATGGGCCTGATGATGATGGAGCTGGCGAAGCGGGCCGGCGCCGGCAGCGTCAGCATGGTGGACCTCAACCCCGCCCGGCTGGAGACGGCCAAGGAGCTGGGCTGCACGGCCACCGTGACCAGCGCGGACGAGCTGGACCGGCCGCGCGGCTGGGAGGTCGTCATCGACTGCACCGGCGTCGTCGCCGCGATCGAGGACGGGCTCGGCCGGGTCGCACCGGGCGGCACGTTCCAGCAGTTCGGGGTGTCGGCGGAGGGGGCGAAAGCCACCTTCTCGCCGTACCGGGTCTACAACAAGGAGATCCGGATCGTCGGCTCGATGGCGGTGCTGCACAGCTACGAGCGGGCCGCCGCACTCTTCGCGGAAGGTGCGCTGAAGCCCGAGGTCATGATCAGCCACCGGCTGCCGCTGGAGGAGTACCCGGCGGCGCTGGACCAGTTCCGGCAGGGCATCGGGCGGAAGATCCAGGTCAACCCCTGAGGCAGCTCACCAGGGCAGCGCGACGCCGACCACCATCAGCGCGCCGCCCAGCAGGCCGGCGGCGACGGCGGCCCACACCTGCCAGCGCGGCACGGCCGGCAGCTCGGCGACAGGCAGCGCGGCGGTCGGCGCGGCCAGCGGCAGCGGGCGCGTGACGGGCAGCGCCGCGGCGGGAGCACTCTCGATCGTCATGCCCCCTCGTCGTGCGGGCCCACCAGGCTGTTGCACGCGCAGTACGCCGTTCACCACAAAGGGTGACGGGATGTGTGGGCGTTTGTGGCGCCGCCCGAGGGGTGCGTTGATCATGGGCAAAACGCGGTTGATGAAGATCGACGAGCAACGTTTTGCCCATGATCAACGCGACTGCCCGCGCGTCCGCGACCACGTGATTACGCGGACGCTGCGGAATTTGTCGAAATGAGTTTATCGATCAGTCGCAGCACGGATTAGGCGTACGGCGGCGGGCCTGGGTGCCAGTACGTCGCGTAGCTGGACAGCACTGTCATCTCGGGCGTCGTCATGCCTCTTTCTGCAGGTGGGGCGCCTATCGGGCCGGTCTCGTCGCCTCCGTGAACGCTCTGGTCCACCCATTCCCGGGCACGTTCGGAGGCGAGTGCGTGCGTCATTGCGATCGCTCCTTTCGATGATTCCGACAGTACCCATGAAGGGGTACCCGTTCATTGTTATGGTGTCAAGATGGGGGCCGGTCAACTGTTTCTCGCGCCGCTGGAGAACGCGCATGCAACGGCGGTCAGGCGCGAGCTGGACACGCCGGCGGCTGCGTGGTTCGACCTCGCGATCGGGCAGCGGAACGTCGAGCTGGCCGGTTCGGTCGAGCGGGTGCTGCGCACGTACCTCGCGGCGTTGCGCGCGGTCGGCGAGGAAGCGCCTGCGGACCTGCGCGAACTCGCCGGCGATCCGGGCGCGCGGCCGGAGGTGCTCCGCACGTTCGGCGCGCTCGCCGACCTGATCGAGGTGCGGATGCGCAACCGCGCGGCCGCGGCCGCCGAGCTCGCCCTGCGCCTGCAGGCGGACGCCGCCGAGCTCGGCGAGTGGCTCGGCCTGGGCCGGCCGTTCGCGCCGGCGGCGATCACGCTCGGTCTCGGCGACTCGCACGACGGCGCCCGCGCGGTCGCCGCGGTCACCGACGCCGGCGGCGCCCGGCTCGCGTACCGCCCGCGTCCTGTCGACGCCATGGTCGCGTTCGGCCGGTTCTGCACGGCCGTCGGCGAGCGCGAGGTGCGCATGCCGGCGGTCCTGCCCCGTGCCGGCTACGGCTGGACCCGCTGGGTCGAGCCCCGTCCGTGCACCGACCGGCCGGCCTACGCGCGGCGGCTGGGCCGGATCGCGGCGGTGGTCTGGGTGCTCGGCGGCACCGACCTGCACCGCGAGAACGTCGTCGGCGCCGGGTCCGTGCCGATGCTCGTCGACGTCGAGACGCCGCTCGGCACCGACCCCGTCCTCATCCCGGACGAGCCGGGCGCCTGGGCCGTCCACGACAGCGCGGTGAGCACGAGCATGCTGCCGGGCGCGCGACCGTTCCCCGGCGCCCCGCGGGCCGACGTGATCAGCGCCTTCCTGGCCACCGCGCCGGCGGCGGAGCAGGAGCAGCTGCACGCCGCCCTGCTCGACGGGTTCCGCTCGGCGGCCGGCAACATCGCGGACCAGCACGACCGGCTCAGCCTGGACGCGTTCCGCGGCGTCCCGCTGCGGATCATCGTCCGCCCGACGTACCGCTACGCCGAGCTGCTGCAGAAGGCCGACCACCCGGCGCTGCTGAGCGATCGTGGTGCCCGCGAGAGGTTCTTCGGCCAGCTCGCGCTCGACGGCAGCCGGCCGCTGCCCGATCTGGTCTCGGCCGAGGTGGACGCGCTGCTCGCCGGCGACGTGCCGCTGGTGGAGGTCGCCGCCGACGCGGTCGAGGCGTGGTGCGCCGGGCGACCGGTGCTCCGGCTCGACCGCTCGCCCCTGGACCGGGCCGCCGCGCGGATCGCCGCGCTGACCGAGGACGCCGTCGCGGTCGAGTCCGACCTGGTCGCGGACTGCCTGCTGGCCGACCGGTTCGACCGGCTCCCGCAGACCATGCAGGTGCCGCCCGCCGTGCCCCGCACCGGCGACGGCGACCTGGTCGAGGCGGCGCTCGCGGCCGGCCACGCACTGCGCCGCCGGGCCCGCCGCTCGCCGGCCGGCATCTCGTGGCTCGACGTCTCGTCGGTCGCGGGCACGGACTGGCACGTCGGACCCGTCGACGAGTCGCTCTACAAGGGACTCGCCGGCATCGCACTGGCCTGCGCGGAGCTCGCCGCGCGCACGGGTGACGAGCGCATCGCCGCCCTGCGCGACGACGTCGTCGAGAGCTGGTCGCGGACGCCGGTGCCGGGCGCGCTCGGCGCCTTCGCCGGGGTGGGCGGGCAGCTGCTCGCCGCCGCGCTCCTCGGCGTCGACGCGCGGGTCGACGCGGCGCTCGCCGCGCTGGCGGGCGCGCCCGACGGGTCGCCGGCACCGGACGTCCACTTCGGGGTGGCGGGCGCCGTGCTGGTGCTCGAGGCGGTGCGCGAGCGGCTCGGCGGCGATCGGGTGGATGCTGCCCGGCAGCGGTGCGCGGAGCGGCTGCTCGCGCTGGCCGATGCGGGCGGACCGTGGTGGCACGGGCCGGACGGGCAGGGGCTCGCCGGGTTCGCGCACGGGTCCGCCGGGATCGTCCTCGCGCTGGAGCTGCTCGCCGCCGACGGGTGGGCCGGTGCGCGGGAGCACGCGGAAGCGCTCGCGCGGTGGCAGGAGGCGCAGTTCGTGCCCGCCGAAGGTGGGTGGCGCGACCTGCGCACCGGCCCGGCCGGGCCCGTCACCACGACGTGGTGCAACGGCTCGTCCGGGATCGGCACCGCGCTCGCCGTCGCGGTCCGCCTCGGCATCGGCGAGGTGGCCCGGCTGCGGCAGGTCGCGGAGGCGACCGCGCGGCGGCCGGGCGGCGCCGTCCTGAACGTCTGTGACGGCGACCTGGGCGTCGCTGCCTTCCTGCTCGACGCCGGCGTCGCCACGGGGGAGGACGAGTGGGTCGCGGCCGGCCGGCGCATCGCCGGGCACGTCGCGGCCCAGGTGCTGGCCGGTGGCGACCCGGCGACGGCGACGGCGCGGCTCGACCGGCGCAGCGGCCTCATGAACGGGTACGCGGGGATGATGCTCGGCCTACTGCACGCGGCCGACCCGCGTTCGGTGCCGTCGGTGCCCGCCTTCGGCCTCAACCTGGTCGAGCCGAAAGTGTCGGTGGCCGCCCCTACGCTCCGCTCGTGACGATCATGGAGCTGCGTCGCTACATCCTCCACCCCGGTCGGCGGGACGAGCTGATCGAGCTGTTCGAGCGGGAGTTCGTGGAGTCGCAGGAGGAGCTCGGCGCGCGGATCGTCGGCACCTTCCGCGACGTGCGCGACCCGGACCGGTTCGTGTGGATCCGCGCGTTCCCCGACATGGCGGTGCGCCTGGCCGCGCTGAAGGGGTTCTACGGCGGGCCCGTGTGGAAGGAGCACGGCCCGGCCGCCAACGCCACGATGATCGACTCCGACGACGTGCACCTGCTGGAGCCGGAGTTCGGCGAGTTCGTGCCCGCGCCCGGGCACGAGCGGGTCGTCGTCGCGGTGGCGGCCGCCGACGGGCCCGCACTGCCGAAGCTGCCGGAGCCGTTCGTGCAGCTGCGCACGTCCGCGCAGGTCAACGACTTCCCGGCGCTGCCGGTGCACACCCGGCAGGTGCGGGTGCGCATCGCGAGCGTGCCCGACTCCGCAGCGGTCGCGTCGCTCACGGCGCACTGGCCGTCCGGCGTCGACGTGCTGGAACTGGAGCCGACGCCCCGATCGCAGTATCCCTGAGGCCGGTTCACTCCGCGGCCCGCGCGCACCGCCCGGCCAGCCGGCCGAAGGCGTGTCGCAGCTCGTCCGGGCCGACGACCTCGATCTCCGTGTCGAAGCGGGCCAGCGCCGCGGCGAGGCCGATCCACGACCACGAGCCGAGCGAGAGCCGGCAGCGGTCCGGGCCGAGTGCCTCGACGGTCCCGTCGCCGGCGAACGGGGCGACCTCGGCGGCGGCGAGATCGAGCACGACCTCGCCACGGCAGGGCCAGTCATCAGGTCTGTCGCCACCACGGAACCGGCCGGCCACGAACGCGGCGACGTCACCGCCCGGGATCTCGCGCGGCGTGAAGCGCGGACCGTTCGGCGTGCGCAGGGCCATGCGGTCCACGCGGAAGGTGCGCCAATCGGCGCGGTCGAGGTCCCAGGCGACGAGGTACCAGCGGCCGGCCCTGGTCACGAGGTGGTGCGGCTCGGCGCGGCGCACGTCGTCCCGGTAGTCGAAGCGCAGCACCTCGCTTCCGCGGACCGCGGCGCCGATCGCCACGAGCGCCGCGGGATCGGCCTGCGGGGCGCGGCGGACCGCCGTGACGTCGACGGCGTCGACGCGGTGCCGCAGCCGCGAGGGCAGGACCTGCCGGACCGTGGTCAGCGCGCGGGCGGCGGCCTCCTCGATACCGGCACCCGACGTGACGGCGATCCGCAGCGCGACGGCGAGCGCGACCGCCTGGTCGTCGTCGAACAGCAGGGGCGGCAGCTCCGTGCCGGCGGCCAGCCGGTAGCCGCCGTCGGGGCCCTTGGTGGCCTGGATCGGGTAGCCGAGCTCGCGCAGGCGGTCGACATCGCGGCGGACGGTGCGCGGGCTGACGTCCAGCCGCTCCGCCAGCAGCTGTCCCGGCCAGTCGCGACGCGCCTGCAGCAGGGAGAGCAGCGAGAGCAGTCGCGCCGAGGTCTCCAACACGCTCCGGATACTGCCGGAGGTAGAGGACCGTAGCTGACCTCTTCTCCGGGCAACCTCGTGGTCGTCCGAGAACGGCACCAGGAGGTTCCACATGGCAGTCAGCAGCGTCACCCACCTCAACTTCCGCGGCGACGCCCGCGCGGCGCTCGAGTTCTACCGTTCCGTCTTCGACGGCGAGCTGGTCGTGATCACGAACGGCGACATGGGCGTCCCCGGCGACCCGGAGCAGGTCAAGTGGGGTCAGGTCGTCGCCCCGAACGGCTTCCACGTCATGGCCTACGACGTGCCGGCCGACCAGCCGTGGAGCCGCGGCGACGACTCGTTCTTCCTGTCGCTGCGCGGCGACGACGCCGACGAGATCAGCGCGCTGTGGGCGAAGCTCGTCGAGGGCGCGACGGTGCGGGCGCCGCTGGAGCCGGCGCCGTGGGCACCGCTCTACGGCATGCTCACCGACCGCTTCGGCGTCACCTGGGTGCTGGACGTCGCGGTGCAGTACACCCCGGCCTGACGCGTCGAGAACGAACTTGTGGTGATCAACAGGGCCTGTTGATCACCACAACGTCGTTCTCGACGCGTTCCCCGGGTCAGTGGAGCTCGTCGATCGCCTTCTGGATGCGCTTCACCGACACCGGGTACTTCGTGCGGATCGGGTGGGCGTAGAGGTTGACCCGCAGCTCCTCGATCATCCAGCGGATCTCGGTGAGCGCTGCGGAGGGTTCGACGCCCTCGGGCAGCGCGGCCAGCTCGGCGGCGTACTCGTCGGCGACGACGCGGACCTCGGCGGTCCATGCGGCGTCGCGGGCGGGGTCGACGCGCAGCTTCTCGATGCGCTTCTCGATCGCCTCCAGGCACCGGGCCACGTCGCCGAGGCGGGACGCGCCCGCAGCGGTCACGAAACCGGGCCCGACCAGCGCGTCCAGCTGCGCCGTGATGTCCGCGAGGCCGGCCCGCAGGACGGGTGCCCGCAGGTCGGCGACCTGCGCCTGCACCCGGTGCCATACGGCCAGCACGCCCTGCACGGCGCGCAGCACCCGCAGGGTGGTGGAGCCGAGCTGGCGGGCGAAGATCGTCTTCAACCGCGCGTAGCCGGCGTCGTCCCAGCACGGGCCGCCGGCGGCGGTGATCAGCGCGTCGGCGGCCGCGGTGGTGCAGTCGTCGACGAGCGCGGGCACCGAGCCGTGCGGGTTGCGGGAGAGCGCGAGCTTCGCCTGGTTGTCCAGGTCGCGCACGACCTGCCGGTTCGGCGACGGCGTCTCCAGCAGGAGCAGCCGGCGCACCCCGCGGTGGTGGGTGGGGTCGCGCTCGGCCTGCGTGGGGAACGTGCGCACGTCGACGGTCGTGCCGCGGTCGACCAGCCCCGGATACGCGGTGACGACGTGTGCGCCGCGCCGGATCGGCAGCTCGCGCGGCAGCGTGCCCAGCGTCCAGGTGGTGAGGCCGCGCCGCTCGAACTCCTTTCCGGCGGCGGCCATCTCGCGGCGCACCTGCGGGGCCAGCCGGTGCCGCAGCTCGTCGAGGTCGGTACCGCGGGCGACCTCGCGGCCGCGCTCGTCCACCACCCGGAACGTGACGGTGAGGTGCTCTGGCAGGCGGCCGAGCTCCCACGCCTCGCGCGGGATGGTGATGCCGCGCATCCGGCCGAGCTCGCGCTCCAGCCCGTCGAGCAGCGGCTCGGACGTGTCGGTGAGCCGGGTGAGCACGGCGCGCGCGTGATCGGGCGCCGGCGAGTAGAGCCGCCGGATGTTCTTCGGCAGCGTCTTGATCAGCGCCGTGACCAGCTCTTCCCGCCGCCCCGGCACCTGCCAGGTGAACGGGGTGGCGTCGATCTGGTGCAGCGCCGCGGCCGGTACGTCGACGGTGATGCCGTCGTCGCGCTTGCCCGGTTCGAACGCGTACGACAGCGGCAGCGTGAGCCCGCCGGCCTCGACGTGATCGGGGTAGGCGGCCGGGTCGATGCCGGCGGCCTGCTCGGTGCGCAGCATCTCCTCGGTGAAGTCCAGCAGGTCGGGCTGCTGCCGCGACGCCTTCTTCCACCACGAGTCGAAGTGCCGCCCCGACACCACCGACGCCGGGATCCGCTCCTCGTAGAACGCGGCGAGCGTGTCCTCGTCGACGACGAGGTCGCGGCGCCGGGCCCGTTCCTCCAGTTCCTCGACGGTGTCGAGCAGCGCCCGGTTGGCCCGGAAGAACCGGTGCCGGGTCTCCCAGTCGCCCTCGACGAGCGCGTGCCGGATGAAGAGCTCGCGGGCCTCCTCGGGGTCGATGCGCCCGTAGTCGACGCGGCGGTCGACGACGATCGGCACGCCGTGCAGCGTCACGCGCTCGGTGGCGACGGCGCCGGCGCGCTTGCGCGACCAGTGCGGCTCCGAGTACGTGCGCTTCACGAGGTGGCCGGCGAGCGGCTCGATCCACTCCGGTTGGATCTTCGCGACGGTGCGGGCGAACAGCCGCGACGTCTCCACCAGCTCGGCGGCCATCACCCAGCGCGGCGGCTTCCTGGCCAGCGGCGACGCCGGGAAGATCAGGAACTTCGCGCCGCGGGCGCCCAGGTACTCGCGGCTCTCACCCTCCTTGAGCCCGATCTGCGAGAGCAGGCCCGACAGCACGGCGATGTGGACGCGGTCGGGGTCGGCGTCGCCGTCGTTCAGCGTCATGCCCGCGTTGCGGGCCGCGATGCGCAGCTGCTGGTGCAGGTCCTGCCACTCACGGATGCGCAGGAAGTGCAGGAACTCGTCGCGCAGCGTGCGCCGGAACTTGCTGCCGGAGAGCGCCTTGCGCTGCTCGCCGACGTAGTTCCAGAGGTTGAGGAACGCCATGAAGTCGCTGCCCTGGTCCGCGAACCGGGCATGCTTCTCGTCGGCGGCCTGGCGCTGCTCGGTGGGTCGTTCGCGCGGGTCCTGGACGGACAGCGCGGCGGCGATGACCAGCACCTCGCGCAGGCAGCCGGTGCGGTCTGCCTCGACGAGCATGCGCCCCAACCGCGGGTCGACCGGCAGCCGCGACAGCGCCCGGCCGACCGGTGTGAGGCCGTTGCGATCGGTCAGCGCGCCCAGCTCGTGCAGCAGCGCAAGACCGTCGGCGACGGCGCGTGCATCGGGCGGATCGACGAACGGGAACGCGGAGATGTCGCCGAGTTCCAGCGCGATCATCTGCAGCACGACCGACGCCAGGTTGGTGCGCAGGATCTCCGGGTCGGTGAACGCGGGCCGCGCGTCGAAGTCGTCCTCGGAGTAGAGGCGGATGCAGATGCCGTCGGCGACGCGGCCGCAGCGGCCGGCGCGCTGGTTGGCGCTGGCCTGCGAGACCTTCTCGATCGGCAGCCGCTGCACCTTCAACCGCCGGGAGTAGCGGGAGATGCGGGCCAGACCGGGGTCGATGACGTAGCGGATGCCGGGGACGGTCAGCGACGTCTCGGCGACGTTGGTGGCGAGCACGACGCGCCGGCCCAGCGTGGCCGCGTTCGGCGCGAACACCTTCTGCTGCTCGGCGGTGGTCTGCCGGGCGTAGAGCGGCAGGATCTCGATGCCGGGGAAGTTGCGTTTGGCCAGGCCGTCGGCGGTGTCGCGGATCTCCCGCTCGCCGGGCAGGAACACGAGGATGTCGCCGGGGCCCTCGCGGCGCAGCTCCGCGACGGCGTCGCCGATGGCGTCGAGCTGGTCGCGGTCGGGATCGTGCTCCGGGTCGTCGAGGTCGACGATGGGCCGGTACCGCACCTCGACCGGGTACGAGCGGCCGCTGACCTCGACGATCGGGGCGTCGCCGAAGTGCTTGGCGAAGCGTTCCGGGTCGATCGTCGCCGAGGTGATGATCACCTTGAGGTCGGGGCGGCGGGGGAGCAGCTGGGCCAGGTAGCCGAGGATGAAGTCGATGTTGAGGCTGCGCTCGTGGGCCTCGTCGATGATCAGGGTGTCGTACTCGCGCAGCATCCGGTCGCCGGTCAGCTCGGCGAGCAGGATGCCGTCCGTCATGAGCTTGACCAGCGTGGAATCGCCGACCTGGTCGGTGAAGCGCACCTTCCACCCGACGGTCTCGCCGAGCTCGGAGCCCAGCTCCTCGGCGATGCGGGCCGCCACCGTGCGGGCGGCCAGGCGGCGCGGCTGGGTGTGGCCGATCGTGCCGCGCACCCCGCGGCCCAGCTCCAGGCAGATCTTCGGGATCTGCGTGGTCTTCCCGGAGCCCGTCTCGCCGGCGACGATCACCACCTGGTGGTCGCGGATCGCCGCCGCGATGTCGTCGCGGCGGGCGCTGACCGGCAGCTGCTCGGGATAGGTGATGCGCGGGACGGCGGCGCGGCGGCGTTCGACGCGCTGCTCGGCCTGGACGACGGCGGCCTCGATGCCGGCGGTGCCGAGGCGGCGACGCAGCCGGGCCTCGTCGCGCAGGGTCAGCTCGAGGAGGCGCGCCTCCAGCTCCGGTGACACCGCCGGTTCCGGGCGCCGTCCACCTCGACGGCGAGGCCTCCCGCGCCCCGGCCGCCGGTCGCCCCGGGCCGGGACCTCGCTCCGCGACGCGCCCTCGGAAGGGGGCACAGAGGGATCGACCGGCGCAGGGCGTGCGTCAGCAGCTCGGGGCGCGGGAGGGGACATTATGAGAAACAGTCTGCCTGTGCTCGACTACGAGTCCGAGCGTAGGGCGGGCAGCACCTCGTCGGCGACCGGATTTTCCGACGCCGGGTGTTCGACCAGCGCGATGACGCGTCCGGCGAGGAACTGGGCTGTGCGGACCGGAGATCCGCCGCGGGTGACCTCGGCGACCGTGATCGTGCCCCGAGTGTGGGCGATCTCGACGCGGCGACCGGCCCGCGTCGCCTCGATCTCGTACGTGCGGGTCGTGCCGCTGCCCGAGTCGACGACGATCTCGACGCGATCGCCCTTCATCCTGTGCCTCCGGAACGTGGTGGGGCGGCGCCGGGGGGACGGCGCCGCCAGGCAGCCGGGAGTGGCGGTGGCGGGAAGCACCGCGAGGCCCGGCAGGTCTGAGTGGGTGGTGGAAGGGTCCGAGCCGGGCGCCGGTCGCCTCTCGGCGCGTGGCGCACCCGTAGGCGGCAGTGGTTGAGACCCGGGGACACGGATCGCCCGGCTCGGACGCTCTTTCCAACGTGCACCGCCCCCGGAACATTCCCGGGAACGGCGTCCGAGCCGGGCGCCGGTCGCCTCTCGGCGCGTGGCACACCCGTAGGCGGCGATGGTTGAGACCCGGGGACACGGATCGCCCGACCCGAACGACCTGCACAACGGACGGGGTGCGCAGAACATTCCCGCGCGGCCTCACCCGCGAGCGCGCAGCCCGTCGAGCACGACGGCGAGCTGGTGCCGCCAGGTGCCGGGCGTCTCCTCCTCGGTGAGCTGGATGATCCGGCCGAGACCCATGAGCAGCAACGACACGTCGTCGACGCTGACGTCGGCACGCGCGGCACCTGCCTGCTTGGCCCGCTCGACGATGCGGGTCATGACCGGGCCGACGGCCTCCCGGCACGCGACGATGCCGGGCGTGCTGATCAGCGGGTTGCTCAGCCCGTCCAGCAACGCGCGGTGCTTGGCGAGAAGCGCCAGCGAGTCCTCCATGAACCGGCAGAGGCCCTGCCACGGATCGGACGTCGTCGCGGCCTGGTCGACCGCCGCCGCCCAGGCGGTGAAGTCGTCCTCCAGCACCGCGTCGAGCAGGCGGTCCTTCGTGGGGAAGTGCCGGTACAGCGTCCCCATGCCGACACCGGCGCGGCGGGCGATCTCCCGCACGTCCACGGAGAGCCCGCGTTCGGCGAAGACGGCCGCCGAGGTCTCGAGGATCTGCCTGCGGTTGCTCGCCGCGTCGCGCCGCTGGCGCCTGGGCGGTTCCGGACGGGTGGCCACGCACCCAGCTTAGACGTTGCGGAGCACATGCTCCGCTTCTGCTACCCTCGATGAGGTAGCGGAGCATGTGCTCCGGTTAGAGGGGGAAGCATGCGGAACATCGTCATCTCAGGTGGCACGGACGGGATCGGTCGTGCGCTCGCGCTGCACCACCTGCGGGCGGGCGACCGGGTCGTCGTCATCGGCCGGAGCGCGGAGAAGGGCGCCCAGCCGGGACGCGAGGCGGCCGCGAGCGACCGCTTCCACTTCCTCGGGGCCGACCTGTCGCTGGTGTCGGAGAACCGGCGGATCATCGGCGAGGTCGCCGACCGGCTCGGCCACGTCGACGCGCTGGTGCTGTGCGCCGCGTACCTGCGGATGAAGCGGTTCGTGACCAGCGAGGGCTTCGAGTCCTCGTTCGCGCTCGCCTACCTGAGCCGGTTCCTGCTCAGTACCGGGATCGCGCCGCTGATGCGGGACGCCGAGGCGCCGGTCATCGTCAACCTCGCCGTCGTCGGCGCGGGCGCCAGTGCCATGAACTGGGACGACCTCCAGTTCACCGCGAAGCACGTCGGGACGAAAGTGTGGGCACAGACCCGCAGGGCCAACGAGCTGCTCGCCGTCGGCTTCGCGCGCGAGCACGGCCTGGGCAGGATCAAGTACGTGATGGTCAACCCGGTCTACGTGAGGTCGAGCTTCGCGGGCGAGTTCGCCAAGCCGGTCAGGATCGTCATCAGCGCGCTGGGCGCGCTCTCCGCGAAGCCGGCAGCGAAAGCCGTCCTGCCGATCGTCGACCTGATCGAGCACCCGCCCGCACAGGAGCTGTCGTTCTACAAGGCAGCCACGAGGCAGGACCGCACTCCCACCGCTGCCGACGTGGAGGACGCCGAGCGCCTCTACCGCGAGACGAAGCGCATCCTGAACGACTGACGACCCGGGTCGACAGATCGCCTACAGGGCGGCGAGCACCGCGTCGGTCCACCGTGGCCAGGCCTGCACCGCCCAGTCACTGAAGTCCCGGTCGGTCAGGACCACGGCCGCTGCCTGTGCGTCCGGGTCCACCCACAGGAACGTGCCACTCTGCCCGAAGTGCCCGAACGTGCGCGGCGAGCTCGCCGCACCCGTCCAGTGCGGGCTCTTGCCGTCGCGGATCTCGAAGCCCAGCCCCCAGTCGTTCGGCTTCTGGCGGCCGAAGCCCGGGAGCACCCCGTCGAGCCCGGGGAAGGCGACGGTCGTGGCCTCGCGCAGCGTCTCGGGGTGCACGAGCGTCGGCGCCTGCAGCTCGCGCGCGAACAGGACGAGGTCGGCGACGGTGGCCACCGCCCCGGCGGCGGGCGACCCGTCGAGCCGGGTGTGCGCCATGGCGAGCGGCGCCAGCACGGCCTCGTGCAGGTACTGCGCGAACGGCATGCCGGCGTTCGCCGCGACGGTGTCGGCGAGCACCTCGAAGCCGGCGTTGGAGTAGATCCGTCTGCTGCCCGGCTTCGCCTGCTCGACGCCGTCGGAGAACGAGAGGCCGGACGCGTGCGCGGCCAGGTGCCGGACGGTCGACCCGGCCGGTCCCGCCGGCTCGCTCCACTCCACCGCCCCTTCCTCGACGGCGACGAGCACGGCGTACGCGGTGAGCAGCTTGGTGACGGAGGCCAGCGGGAACTCGCGGTCGATGTCGCCGGAGGTCACCGCGGGGCCGCCGACACGGACGAGCGCCGCTCCGACGTGGTCGACGGGCCAGTCGAGCACGGTGCCCACGGCACGGGAGAGTTCCACGCGGACATCCTGCCCGCCGCGGAGGATCATCGCCCGCGTGGCTCGCGTGGTGGTGGGGACGTCGGGGTGGAGGTACCCGCCGTGGCGGCGCACGTTCTACCCGGAGGGGCTCGCCCAGCGGCGGGAGCTGGAGTACCTGTCGCGCCAGGTCACGAGCATCGAGATCAACGGCTCGTTCTACTCGTTGCAGCGGCCGGAGAGCTACCGCACATGGGCCGCGGAGACACCTGACGGGTTCGTGTTCGCCGTGAAGGGCGGCCGGTTCGTCACCCACCTCAAGCAGCTGCGCGACGTCGAGGCGCCGCTCGCGAACTTCTTCGCGTCCGGGGTGCTCGCGCTGGGGCCGAAGCTCGGGCCCGTGCTGTGGCAGTTGCCGCCGCGCATGCGCTACGACGGGGACCGCGTCGGTGCGTTCCTGGAGCTGCTGCCCCGCTCGACGACGGCGGCCGCGGCGTTGGCGGCCCGGCACGACGAGCGGCTGGACGGGCGCGCGCTCACCGAGACCGACGCCGAGCGGCCGCTGCGGCACGCGATCGAGGCGCGCAACGAGTCGTTCCGCGACCCGGCGTTCGTCCGGCAGCTGACCGAGCACGGCGTCGCGCTCGTCGTCAGCGACTCGGCCGGCACCTGGCCGGTGTTCGACCAGCGCACGACCGACTTCGACTACGTGCGGCTGCACGGGCAGGGCGAGCTGTACGTGGGCGGCTACACCGCCGAGGCGCTGGACGAGTGGGCGGCGCGGATCCGCTCGTGGGGAACAGACGCGTTCGTCTACTTCGACAACGACGCGAAGGTGCGTGCCCCCTACGACGCCGTGGAGCTGCTGGAACGGCTGGTGGTCTGAGCCGAGATCTGCTCGATGGCCCATTCGGCCCAGCCGTGCACGGCCTCGTACTGGCGGCGGCCGTACTCGGCGGCGAGGGCGCCGAACTCGATGGGGCCGCATTGCGCCTCGAGGGTGGCGATCACCTCCGCCAGCTGCGCGGCCTGGTCGCCGGTGAACTCGGCGACGCCGCGCAGGTAGGCGATCGCGTCCTCGGGTTCGAGGGCGGAGATGAGGAACATCCGCAGGACCTCTTCGTTGCGCACCTTGCGGGTGCGGTCGCGCTCGAACATCCAGCGCCGCAGCTCGGCGCGCCCGGCGTCGGTGGCGGCGTAGTAGCGGCTGCCCCGGGCGCCCTCGTGCGTGACCTCGACGAGCCCGGCATCGGCCATGCGGTTGAGCTCGGGGTAGATGCTCGTGTGCCCGGCCGCCCAGGCGTGCCGGCCGAGGTGGCCCTCGAACTCCTTGGTGAGCTCGTAGCCGCTGCGCGGCTGGACGATCAGCAGGCCGAGCAGGGCATGGGGCAGTGACATGTGCCGATCTTACATGAAAATCTCGACATGTAAGACTTGACATGTAGCTGGTTCGGCGCCACGCTCGTGCCATGACGACGACCGAGCTGCCCGCCCACCTGAGGGGCCACCTCGCCCCCGTCCCGGACGAGATCACCGCCACCGACCTGCCCGTCGAGGGCGCCATCCCGGCGGAGCTGACCGGGCGCTACTTCCGCAACGGCCCCAACCCGCTGCCCGGCGAGGTCACGCCGCACTGGTTCGTCGGCCACGGCATGCTGCACGGCATCCGCCTGCGCGAGGGTCGCGCGGAGTGGTACCGCAACCGCTGGGTGCGCACCAAGGCGCTCGCCGGCAAGCAGATGGTCAATCCCGAGACCGGTGCCATCGACTACTCGGTCGGTGTCGCCAACACCCACGTCGTCCCGCACGCCGGACGGATCATGGCGCTGGTCGAGTCGAGCTTCCCGCACCTGGTCACGCCCGAGCTCGACACGATCGGCACCTGCGACTTCGAGGGCCGGCTCACCACCGCGATGACCGCCCACCCGAAGATCGACCCCGTCACCGGCGACCTGCACTTCTTCGGCTACGGCTTCGCGCCGCCCTTCGTCACCTACCACCGCGTCGACGCGCAGGGGCAGCTCGTCACGAGCGCCGAGATCG
This sequence comes from Pseudonocardia sp. CA-107938, assembly GCF_050936315.1. Classification (NCBI taxonomy): domain Bacteria; kingdom Bacillati; phylum Actinomycetota; class Actinomycetes; order Pseudonocardiales; family Pseudonocardiaceae; genus Pseudonocardia; species Pseudonocardia sp. CA-107938. Next base: position 1,962,810 of record NZ_JBNJNA010000001.1, read on the forward strand.
AGGTCCCGGGCCCGACGATGATGCACGACTTCGCCATCACCGACCGGCACGCCGTCTTCCTCGACCTGCCGATCACCTTCCGGATGGAGCTCGCCGGCCGCCGGGGCATGCCCTTCAGCTGGGACGAGGGCTACGGCGCCCGCATCGGCGTCATGCCGCTCGCCACGCCCGGCCGGGTCACGTGGTTCGACGTGGACCCCTGCTACGTCTTCCACGTCGGCAACGCGCACACCGACGCGCAGGGCCGGGTCGTGCTCGACGGCGCCCGCTACGCCCCCGCCGACGTCGTCGCGATGTGGGAGGGCGACGACGGCCCCACCGACGCCGCCGGTCCGGCCGCCGGAGCCGCAGCCACCGGCGCTGCCCGGCTGCACCGCTGGGTGCTCGACCCGGCCACGGGATCGGTCTTCGAGAGCGTCCTGGACGAGCGCCCCGTCGAGTTCCCGACCGTCGACGACGACCGCGTCGGCCGCGAGGCCCGCTACCGGTACGCGGTCTCGCAGACGCCCGGCCGCTCCGCCATCGTCAAGTTCGACGCGGACCACGGCTCGGTCGCGGTCCACGACCTGGGCACCGACACGATCGGCGGGGAGGCCGTGTTCGTGCCGTCGTCGGCTCCGGGTCGGGCCGAGGACGACGGGTGGCTGCTGACCATCACCACCCGGCGCGACGCGTCCGCGTCGCAGCTGCTCGTGCTCGACGCCACCGACGTCGGCGGTGCGCCCGTTGCGGCCGTGACGCTTCCGCGCGGCGTCCCGGCAGGGTTCCATGGTTCCTGGATCGACGACGCCGAGCTGGGGGAACAGTGAACCGGTCAGAACCGAACGAAGCAGACACCCGCGCCGGCGGCATGCGCGCCATGGTGCGCGGACTGCTGATCGACGTCGGCCTGCCGATCATCACCTACTACGTGCTGCGGGCCGCCGGGGCGTCGGAGTGGGTCGCGCTACTGGCGGCCACCGGCGTCGCCGCCGCGCGGATCGTGTGGGGGGTCGTCGCGCAGCGCGAGGTGAACCAGTTCGCCACCGTGATGCTGCTCGTGTACGGGCTCGGGCTGGTGCTCGCGCTTGTCACGGGTGACGAGCGGGTCCTGCTGCTGAAGAGTTCGCTGATCACCGCGTCGATCGGTGCGGTGTTCCTGGTCACGGCCGTCATCGGCAGGCGCCCGCTCACCCTGGCGGCGTCGCAGAGCTTCCAGCCGGCCCGCGCCGCCGAGATCGCCGAGGAGTTCCGCACCGAGCCGGCCGCGCGACGGGCTCACCGGCTCATCTCGGCCGTGTGGGGGACCGGGCTGCTGGCGGAGGCGATCCTGCGGATCCCGGTGGTCTACCTGCTGCCGATCGACATCGGGTACCTGATCTCCGAGCTGATGCTCGTCGGGGCGTTCGTGCTGCTCATCGGCTGGACGGTCTGGTACGTGCGCAGGCTGGGCAGCAACGCGTCGGCACCGGCCGCGGAATCCGCCTGAGCGGTCAGCCGCGGATGCGGCTGGCCTCGCCCTGCCACTCCTGCTCGCGCAGCTCGAACTTCTGCACCTTGCCCGTCGAGGTCTTCGGCAGCTCCGCCACGAACGCGACGGCCTTCGGCGCCTTGTACCGGGCGATCCGCGACCGGACGTGCTCGATCACGTCCTCCTCGGTCGCGGACTCGCCCGGGGCGAGCACGACGAACGCCTTCGGGCGCTCGCCGAACCGCTCGTCGGGCACGCCGATCACCGCCACCTCCAGCACCGCGGGGTGGCTCATGATGGCCTGCTCGACCTCGACGGTGGAGATGTTCTCCCCGCCCGAGATCACCACGTCCTTGGCGCGGTCGCGCAGCTCGACGTAGCCGTCGGGATGCATCACCCCGAGGTCGCCCGAGTGGAACCAGCCGCCGGCGAACGCCTTCTCGGTGCCCTCCGGGTCGTCGAAGTAGCCCTTCATGACGTTGTTGCCGCGCATCACGATCTCGCCCATGGTGGCGCCGTCGGCGGGCACGTCCTGCATCTGCTCGTCGACCACGCGGAGGCGGTCGGCGCACACCATCCCGACGCCCTGGCGGGCCTGGTGCTTCGCGCGCTCCTCCGGGTCGAGGTCGTCCCACGCGCGCTGGTACTCGTTCACCGAGTACGGGCCGTAGGTCTCGGTGAGCCCGTAGACGTGCACGATGCGGAAACCCATGTCCTCTGCGGCGCGGATCGTCGTCGGGCTCGGCGGCGCCCCCGCGGTGGTGATCACCAGCGGCCGGTTCAGCTTCCGCGCCTCCGGGGCGCGCACCACCGTCGTCACGACGGTCGGGGCGCCGTTGAGGTGCGTGACGCCCTCCTCGTCGATGAGCCGCCAGATCACCTCGCTGCGCACCTCGCGCAGGCACACGTGCGTGCCGCCGATCGCCGTCACCGCCCACGGCGTGCACCAGCCGTTGCAGTGGAACATCGGCAGCGTCCACAGGTACACCGAGTCCGGCGTGTGCCCGGAGTGGACGATCTCGCCGTACGAGTTCAGGTGCGCGCCCCGGTGGCTGTACTGCACGCCCTTCGGCCGGCCCGTCGTGCCGGACGTGTAGTTGATCGAGATCGTGGCGTCCTCGTCGTCGACGGCCCACGGCAGCACCGACTCGTCACCGGAACCCCTGGCCAGGAGGTCGCCGTAGCGCACCCCGCTGCCGACGCCGTCGCCCGGGCTCGCCGGGTCGAGCACCGTGATGATCTCCTCGACGGTCTTCAGGCCACTCGCGACCGGCCCCACCGTCGGGTACAGCGCGGCGTCCACCACCAGCAGCTTCGCGCCGGAGTGGTCGAGGATGTAGCGCACCTCCTCCGTCGACAGCCGCGTGTTGATCGCGACGAGCACCGCGCCGGCGAGCGGCACCGCGAAGTGCGCCACCAGCATCTCCGGCACGTTCGGCAGCAGGTAGGCCACGCGGTCGCCCGGCTCGATCCCCGAACCGCGCAGCCCCTTCGCCACCTGCTGCACCTCGGCGGCGAACTCGGCGTACGTCGTCCGGCGCTCCCCGTAGACGATCGCGGTCTTGGAGGCGAAGACGTCGGCAGAGCGTCCGAGGAAGCTCAGCGGGGTCAGGGGGGTGTGCCAGACGGACGACATCCCGTGATACTCGGCGCTGCGGCCGGGTCAGGCAACCGACGGTCGGTTCAACATCGCAACCGGGACGAGATCGATCCCCGCAGCCAACTCGACGGAGGCGGCACGCACTTCGTCGGGGGGCATCCGTGCAACTGCGTACAGAGCCTCGAGCACCGAGTTGGTGCTCGCTTGCAGATCCGTCGGGACGCCGGTCATGTCGAAGTGGTGGATCAGCCGTCGCTGCGGTGCCCCAGCCGGCGACACGGCCACGAAGAGTTGACATTCCAGTGCGATGGCGCCGACGAGGTCGAAGGGCGCCGGGATCGATCGGGATTCGGTCGAGCCGCCCAAGGGGTTGTAGGCCGCGAAGTCGACAGCGCCATCCTCGGGATCGTCGTCCTGGGGTGGAGCGACCGAGTCCGCTGGCCCACGGGTCCACGCCCGCACGATCTGCGTTGCCAGCTTCGCCACGGATGCCTGATCCATGATGTGAGCCCTTTCGCGGCCAAGGGGACGTACGCCTCAGTGTTCCTGATCAGTTCGCGACCCGGATGGCCATTGCCTGGTCGATGCCGTCCGGGCACCGCGTCGGGCCCAGGCAGTAGGCCGTGACAACGCCGAAGGGCTGGCCGTCGACACTCGGCGAGGGATCCACGACCACCTCGATGGTCACGAGCGAGTAGTCGCCGAGTCGTGCGGTCAGGCCATAGAGCCAGCGATTGTCGAAGCTGCGTCGCTGGGGTGCTGCGTTGTTGGCAATCACAGTGGCCACTGCGTCGTCGGACAGGTTGTGGTCGGTCGTGAAGTGGACGAGCCCGAAGGCGCCCGAACCCAGCGATCCTGGACGGCCGAGACGCACGATGATCGGGTTGCCCTTGTTCCCGTTGTCGTTGATCACGAACTGGCACGCGTAGACGGCTGGCGCGCTAGGAAACCGCTGGTTCGGATACGCCATGGTGTCCGGAGGGCAGTTGTTGAACACCGGTCGGACGAGGAAACCCGGGGGTGGCTACGCCAGCGCAGCGCTCGGTGCCACAAGGGTGGCCGCCAGCGCTGCGGCCGCACTGATGATCGAACGCCGCCACTTCGGTGTCCTGACCGCAGCCATGCGGATCAGGATGATGAGGTCGGCGGTGATCCGTGGGCGATCCGCAAGCCATCGCCCGGTTGGACCATCGCTGACCGGAGTCAGCCCTGCAGGCTGATCGCCGCGCGCGGGCAGGAACGCACGGCCTCCTCCAGCTTGGGGCGCAGCGACTCCGGCGGGTTCTCGTCGAGGATGTACAGGAAGTCGTCGTCCCGCACCTCGAACACCTCGGGGGCGATGCCCATGCAGACCGCGTTGGACTCGCACAGATCGAAATCGACCACAACCTTCATGGGCACATGGTGCTCCGCCGTGCTGTGGTCGGCAGCACTCAGGCGACCCTCACCAGTCACTGCGAGGGCTGCGGAACCGCGCAGTTGATCTTCGGGTTGACCCCGACGTAGTTGAGCGGGCCCGCGATCGCGGTGACGAGGACCGTCCCCAGCTCCGCGCACGACACCGACTCGTCCGCTCGGCTGAAGTAGCCGCGCTGGTACGCGGCGAAGACCCCGATGAGCACCCAGACCACGACGATCACAGCACCGATCCGCATGACAGCGGGTTACCCGCCGGTGGAGATCGATAGTCCTCTGTGGTCGGACGGGCGCTCACCCTTCCCGGCGCAGCACGGGCCGCAGTGCGTCCAGCACGTCCACGCTCTCGATCGTCGAGGGCACCGGCTCGTCGTTGCCGTCGGCGATGCCGCGCATGGTCTTGCGCAGGATCTTGCCCGAGCGGGTCTTGGGCAGCGCGGCGACGACGGCGACGTCCTTGAGCGAGGCGACGGCGCCGACCTGGTCGCGCACCATCTGCACCAGCTCGGCGGCGAGTTCGGTCTCGTCGCGCTGCACGCCGGCCTTGAGCACCACGAACCCGCGCGGGACCTGCCCCTTCATCGGGTCGGCCACGCCGATGACGGCGCACTCGGCGACGTCGGGGTGAGAGGCCAGCACCTCCTCCATCCCGCCGGTGGACAGCCGGTGCCCGGCCACGTTGATCACGTCGTCGGTGCGGCCCATCACGTACACGTAGCCGTCGTCGTCGATGCGGCCGCCGTCGCCGGTGAGGTAGTAGCCGTCGAACGCCGCCATGTACGAGCTGACGAACCGCTCGTCGTCGTTCCACAGGGTGGGCAGGGCGCCCGGCGGCATCGGCAGCTTCACCACGATGGCGCCGTCGGTGCCGGGCTCGACCGGCGCGCCGCTCGCGTCGAGGATCTGCACGTCCCAGCCGGGCAGCGGCACGGTCGGGGAACCGGCCTTGATCGGCAACAGCTCGATCCCGGCCGGGTTGGCCACGATCGGCCAACCGGTCTCGGTCTGCCACCAGTGGTCGATCACGGGGATGCCGAGCAGCTCCGACGCCCAGCGGTAGGTCTCCGGGTCCAGGCGCTCCCCGGCCAGGAACAGGTACTGCAGCGACGACAGGTCGTACTTGCGGGCGTACTCGCCGTCCGGGTCCTCCTTCTTGATCGCCCGGAACGCCGTCGGCGCGGTGAACAGGCTCTTCACCCCGTGCTCGGCCACCACCCGCCAGAACTGCCCCGCGTCCGGGGTGCCGACCGGTTTGCCCTCGTACAGCACCGTGGTGGCGCCGGCCAGCAGCGGCGCGTACACGATGTAGGAGTGCCCGACGACCCAGCCGACGTCGGACGCGGTGAACATCGTCTCCCCGGCCGTCACGTCGTACACGTTGGGCATCGACCAGGTCAGTGCCACCGCGTAGCCGCCGCCGTCGCGCACCACACCCTTGGGCTTGCCGGTGGTCCCGGAGGTGTAGAGCACATACAGCGGATCGGTGGCCTTGACCGGCACGCAATCGGCCGGCGTCGCCCCGGCGACCGCGTCGGCCCAGTCGAGGTCGCGCTCGCCCATCGCGGCCTGCGCCTGCGGGCGCTGCAGGATCACGCACCGCTGCGGCTTGTGCCCGGCCAGCTCGATCGCCTTGTCCAGCAGCGGCTTGTAGGCGATGACCCGCTTGCCCTCGATGCCGCACGACGCCGACACGATCACCTTCGGGGCCGCGTCGTCGATCCGCACGGCCAGCTCCTTGGGCGCGAACCCGCCGAACACCACCGAGTGCACCGCCCCGATCCGCGCGCACGCCAGCATCGCGACCGCGGCCTCGGGCACCATCGGCAGATAGATCACCACCCGGTCACCCCGCGTGACACCCAACCCGGCCAGCACCCCGGCGAACACCGCCACCTCGTCGCGCAACTGCGCATAGGTGTAGGTGCGCTGCGTGCCGGTCACCGGCGAGTCGTAGACCAACGCCGCCTGCCCACCCCGACCGGCCTCGACGTGCCGGTCCAGGGCGTTGTGGCACACGTTCAGCTCGCCGTCGGGGAACCACCGGTAGAACGGCGGGTTCGCCGCGTCGAGCGCCCTGGTAGGCGCGACGTGCCAGTCGATCGCCTCCGCAGCCCGCAACCAGAACGCCTCCGGATCGTCGACGCTGGCCTGGAACACCTCGTCGTAGGCACCCACCGTCGCTCCCTCCTCCCGCGGGTCACCGACCCTAGTGCCGCGACGCCCGCTCGGCGCGGCTCGCGACCCGGATGCGCCGATCCCGGTCACGGACGGTCACCCGCTCCACCCGATCGTCAGACTCACGATCAGGTGGTCCAGCTCGTTCCACCCAACGTGACGAGTGGAGCACATGCCGTTGACCCGCTGCGCGTTCCTGAAGGGGCGCGCCGGTGACCGAGGTACTGCCCGCTCGCCCGACCGGTCTCGTCCCGCGCGTCGCCTGGACGCTCGAGCCGGCACCCCGCTGGGCCGAACGCGTCGCGCCCGCCGCACCGGTCCGGACCCGGCGGCGCCGGTGGCCGAGGGGCCTCGCCGGCCTGTTGGCCGCCGTCTGCGCGGTCGGACTCGTCGCGGCCGCCGACACGCCGCGGCCCGCCACCACTGTCGCCGCCCCGGCCGCCGACCCGTGCGGGCCGTCCTGGGTGCGTGCGTGGCAGGCCAGCGTCCAGCCCGGCGCCGTCGACCTCACCGGCGCCACCCTGCGCATGGTCGTGCACCCCGGAGCCGGCGGCAACGAGGTCCGGGTCCGGCTGTCCAACCGCTTCGGCGCGACCCCGCTGGTCGTCGGCAGCGCTGCCGCCGGCCGCTCCGACGGCGCCGCCGGCGTGCTGCCCGGCACGTCGCAGAACGTCGCGTTCGCCGGCGTGCGCGGGGTGACCGTCGCTCCCGGAGCCGAGGTGACGAGCGACCCCGTCCCGCTCGACGTCGCCGCCGGGCACCCGGTCGCGATCAGCGTGCACGTGACCGCCGCCCCGGCCGTCGTGCCCGAGCATCCCGTCGCCCTCCAGACCTCCTACCTCGCCCGGGGGCGCGACCTCACCACGGCACCCACCGTCGACGGGGTCGCCGAACCCGTCCCGTCGTGGTTCGTGCTCACCGGCCTGGACGTGCGGGCCGAGCGGCCCGTCGCCGCCGTCGTCGCGGTCGGCGACTCGATCACCGACGGGGTCGGCTCGCCCGTCGGGGCCGGCGAACGCTGGCCCGACGCGCTGGCCGGCCGCCTCGAGGCCGCCGGCGGGTCGACCGAGATGACGGTGCTCAACGCCGGACTCGCCGGCAACCGGTTGATCGCCGCCGACCCCACCGCGGACGTGGATTCGCCGCTGGCCCGCTTCGCCGCCGACGTCGACGATGCGGCCGGTGCCACCGACGTCCTGCTCAACATCGGCACCAACGACCTGGCCGCCGGTCGCTCTGCCGCCGACGTCGTCGCCGGGCTGGTGGTGTTCGCCGACCGCGCGCACGCCGCCGGGAAGCGGGTGCTGTTCAGCACCATCACGCCGACGACCGCCGGACCGCACGGCACCCGCGCCGCCGTCGCCGCCCGGGAGGCGGTGAACCGGTGGCTCCGCTCGCAGGGCCGCGCGCACGCCGACGGCGTCGTCGACTTCGCGGCAGCGGTGGCCGACCCGGCCGACCCCCGCCGCCTCGCCCCCGCCTTCGACGCCGGCGACGGACTGCACCTCTCGGCCGCCGGCTACCGCGCGATGGCCACCGCGATCGACCCCGCACTCCTGTCCGGGAGCCCGTGCCTGGGCAACCGCACGACCTCGGTGGTGGCGGCGGGCGACTGAACCGGCGTCACGGAAACCACGACTCGCCGGCACGGTTTCCGCAACTCGCGGGAGGGAGGGCCCGCGAGTTGCGGATTCCGTGCCGGCGAGTCGTCCGTTTCGGGACGGCGAGTTGTCCGTTTGGGGACGGCGAGTTGTCCGTATCGGGACGGCGAGTCGTCCGTATCGGGACGGTCGTCAGGCCGGCTCGCGCCACTGCGCGAGCGCGTCGACCGTGCTGGTGGCCCGGAACTCGACGATCTCCGCGTCCGCGAGCCCGTTCACGGCGAACGGGTCCTCGGCGAGCGCCGCGTCCAGCTCGGGGCGCGGCATCGCGGCGAAGAGGAGGAACCCGCCGGTGCGCGGCGTGCGCGCTCCCGAGACCAGCAGCCGGCCGGCGTCGTACTGCTCGCGCAGCCACGCGCGGTGACCGGGCACGTGATCGTCGATCTCGGTCAGCGGGGCGGTGTAGGTCAGCACGACGGCGTACACGGCGCCGACCGTACGCCGCGGTCAGCGGCGCCCGAACCTGCGCAGGCCGCGCCGGCGCGGTTCCTCGTCGTCGGGGAGGGGTGGGAGCGGGCCGGTCGGGGTGTCCTCGCGGTCGAGCCGCTCGATCACCCAGTCGACGGCGAGCGCGCCGGGGCTGACCCCGCGTTCCGCGGCCAACCGCCGCAGCTGCTCGATGCGCAGCTCGGGCAGGCGCAGGGCGAAGACCTGCGCCGAGCCGAAGCGACCGGTCAACTCGGTGGCGTCGCCTGCGGAGCTGGGGGCGAGCGCCGCCAGGTAGGAGTCGAGCTCGACGTCGGGGGCGGCGTCGCCGAACGGGCTGGACGGGTCCGGCTCCGGGGGCCGCTGGCGGGTGCGTCGTTGCGGTTCGGGGGGCCGGTGGCGGGCACGCCGCGGCGGCTCGGGATGCGGCGGGGGCATGGCCGGCAGCCTACGGACCGCTCAGGCGAGCGCGTACCCCGCGACGGTGACGGCGGACGCGATCTCGTCGTGCGCGAGCTCGCGGGCGGACCGGATCGTTACCGTACTGCCGCTCGGACGGTCGTTGAGCGCGACGTCGACCGAGTCGACCCCGGCGATCTCGGAGATCTCCTCGGTGACCGACATCACACAGTGCTGGCAGCTCAGTCCGGTGACGACGATCTCGGTGCGGAACGGCGCCTCGACGGTCATGGTGACCCTTCTGACGTGCGGGAACGGGGGTGTTCGCCGTACATGGTCCCCTCCCGTTCCGATGAGCCGACACCGGGTGGGGGTTCCGTCGTTGCGCAGGCTGCAGAGGGTGACAGCGAGGTCTCAGGGAAGCCCACCAAAGAGGGGTGCGGCGACGCTCCGCGAAATGTAACGTCTCGGTCACGGCCGCCGGGGGACGGCGGTCGACAACTGGTCGGGGAGGCGTCGATGGGCGGTATCGGAAGTATTCGGCGAGAGATCGGCGAGGAGCGGCTCACCGGATCGGGGGGCAGCATCCCGACCCAGCGCACCGCAGCCGACGCCTACCGCGTCACGGACGAACAGCTCACCAAGGCCCGCAAGGTGGTGGCCCGCAACTCGGGCGACACCGAGGACCTCCGGGAGCTGCTCGACATGCTCGGGCTCATCTCGGCCAATCCCGACCTCCCTCCGCCTGTCCTGCGCTGACCTGCGACGACGCCGCGGCGGACCCCGGTTGCGAGGGCTGCCGCGGCGTTGTCCTATGCTGGTGCGGCACCCAACGGACAGCCGTTGGGGGGTCGGGCCCGCTCCGGCGGACCATGCCCCCATCGTCTAGTGGCCTAGGACGCCGCCCTTTCAAGGCGGTAGCGCGGGTTCGAATCCCGTTGGGGGTACGGAGTAGTCTTCCGTAGCAGTACGAGCAAGGCCCAGTGGCGCAGTTGGTTAGCGCGTCGCCCTGTCACGGCGAAGGTCGCGGGTTCGAGTCCCGTCTGGGTCGCTCCACCTCCCGGGTTCTCCGGGAAGGGCCAGGTAGCTCAGTTGGTACGAGCGACCGCCTGAAAAGCGGTAGGTCGGCGGTTCGACCCCGCCCCTGGCCACCATCCTGACCAGCAGTTTCGTTGGTCGGGTGCGTATCGAGCTGCCGGCGTTGTCCTGCCGGATCCGGCGTGCCTGCTCCTTCTGCTGATCCCTGATCTGCCGTCTCCTCCGACGGGCCTCCTGGCGCTATCGTCCGATCAGGAGGTTCGCCGCTGGATCCGGGAGAGGTCGTGGTGCTGGACAGCTCGCGCTCCTGGTTCGCCGTCACGCCGACGGTCGGAGGTCGGGCCGCCGTGCTCACCTTCCGCGGCGTGATCGACCTGGCCACCGAACGCGCGGCGGTCGAGGCCGTGCAGGACGCCGTGTCGGCGCTCCCGCCACCCGACGTGGTCGTCGTCGACCTGACGCCCGTCAGCCACTTCTCCGTCAAGGGCATCTATCTGCTGCGGGCCGTGGCCGACACGTGCGCCCGACGCGGCCTGCGGCTGCGGGTCGTCGTGGACCCGGACAGCATCACGGCCGTCGCCCTGCGGATCGGTGGCCCGACCGACGTCCCGATCTTCGACACCGTCGAGGCGGCCACCCGCGCCGACTAGCGCGTGGGCGCCCACAGCCGATCGGCGTCGCCCGCGACGAGCCGCCCGCGGTAGACGTCGATCTTGTGCGTGATCGCCTGCAGGTTCTCCTGGAGCGCCGCGATCTCCGCGAGCACCCGGTCGCGGTGCGACTCGAGCAGGTCCAGCCGGGCCTCCTCGTTGCCCCTGCCTGCGGCGACGAGCTCGGCGTAGCGTCGGATCTCCGCGATCGACATCCCGGTGGCGCGCAACCGGGTGCAGATCTTGATCCACTGCAGGTCGATCTCGTGGTAGCGGCGGCGCCCGGCTCGGTTGCGGTCGACGGGCGTGATGACCAGCCCGGCCCGCTCGTAGTAGCGCAAGGTGTGGGTGCTGACGCCGCTGCGGCGGGCGGCGTCACCGATGGTGAGACCCGACTCCGGGATCGCCGACTTGTCCGCCTTGACTTCGAGCACGCTCTAAATCCTAGCGTCGGCGGCATGCCTCCACCGGACCGTCGACGACGGGCCCTCGTGCTCGCCATCTGCTGCGCCAGCATGCTCGTCGTCGGGATGGACATCTCGATCGTCAACTCGGCGCTGCCCTGGGTCCGCCACGATCTCGACGCGTCCCCGAGCGGTCTGCAGTGGACGGTCGACGCGTACACGCTGGTGCTCGCGAGCCTGCTGGTCCTGGGCGGCTCCACGGCGGACCGCTTCGGCCGGCGTCGGATCTTCCTCCTCGGGCTCACGGTCTTCGGGATCGGCTCGCTGGCGTGCGGGTTGGCGCCGACCATCGGCTGGCTGATCGCGGCCCGCGTGCTGCAGGGCATCGGTGGGTCGATGCTGAACCCCGTCGCGATGGCGATCGTGGCGAACACCTACACCGAACCCGCCGAGCGGGCGCGCGCGATCGGTGTCTTCGGCTCCACGGCCGGTCTCGCGCTGGCGTTGGGTCCGGTGGTCGGTGGAGCGCTCGTCGACGGGCTGGGCTGGCGCGCGGTCTTCATGGTCAACGTGCCGATCGTGGTGACGGCCGTCGTGCTCGCCGCCCGGCTCGTTCCGGAGTCCCGCGCGCCGCGGGCCCGCCGGTTCGACCCGGTCGGCCAGTCGCTCGTCGTGATCGTGCTGGGCAGCGTCGTGTACGCGGTGATCGAGTCGCAGACGCTCGGCTGGTCGTCGCCCGTGATCGTCGGGCTCGCGGTGCTCGCCGTGCTGGGGATCGCCGGGGTCCTCGCCTACGAGCCGCGGCGCGCGGACCCGCTGCTGGAGCTGCGACTGTTCCGCAGCGTGCCGTTCAGCGCGGCGATCGGCACCGCGCTGTGCGCCCTGTGCGGGTTCAACGCGTTCCTGTTCGTGATCACGCTGTACCTGCAGAACACGCGCGGGATGTCGGCGCTGGCCGCCGGGCTCTGCCTGCTCCCCGTCGGCGTGCTCACCGTGGTGCTCTCGCCCGTCACCGGACGGCTGGTCGGCGCACTGGGTCCGCGGATCCCCCTGCTCGTCGCCGGTGCCGCCATGGCCGTGGGTGGCGCGATCGCACTGGAACTCTCCCCGGGCTCGCCGCTGCCCACGGTCCTCGCCGTCTGCGGGGCGATCGGGGTCTTCCTCGGCACCGTCAACCCGCCGATCACGCAGACCGCCATCTCCGGCATGCCGCGGTCGATGGCCGGAGTGGCCGGGTCGCTGGCCTCCGTCGGTCGCCAGACAGGTACGACCCTCGGCGTCGCCATCGCCGGCACGATCGTGGGCCCGGCACTCGCCAGCGGCCCGCTCGCCTACACCGACGCCGCACAGGCGGTGTGGTGGCTGGTGCTCGCTCTCGGCATCGTCGTCGCGGCGCTCGCCGTGCTCAGCACGGGACCGTGGGCGCGCGGTACCGCGGAACGAGCGGCCGCGCTCTTCTGCGACCTCGACGTCGTGCCCTCGCAGCGCAGCGCAGCGTGACCGGATCCGGCCGGACCTGCGCCGCACCGTCCACCACGCTCGGGCGCATGGAATCCCCGAAGCAGATCGTCCTCCGCGCCTGGCAGGCGTTCGCGACCCACGACCGTGACCGCATCGCCGCCTGCTTCACGTCCGACGCGGAGTGGCTGGCCCCCGCCGGCAACGCCGCGGCGCGCGTGGTCGGCACCCATCACCTGGTGGGCAGGGAGCGGATCGTGCGGTTCATCGCCGACGAGTTCCCCGACGTGTTCGGGGCGCAGGTCGCGGTCGAGTTCGGCGCCGTCGTCGCCGAGGGCGACACCGTCGTCGTCGAGGAGCGGATGCGCGCGACGCTGCCCGACGGCCGCCCCTACGACGTCCAGTACTGCTTCGTCTTCGAGCTGCGCGACGGGCTGGTCCACCGCGTGCGCGAGTACCTCGACACCCGACGCGGCCTGGAGATGTTCGGGATGACCGGCGCCTGACCGGACGCGGGCGGGCTGCTCCGGGCGGCGGCAGCGCGTAGGCGGATCGCGACGTGCTGTAACCGTGGGGATGCGGGCAGCGAATGGCCCCCTGCATCCGTTCAGAAGGGTCGTTCCCCACATGCCCGCATCCGTTCCCGTCAACGGCAAGACCATCACGGCAGGTGTCGTGATCGCGTTCGTCGCCATCGGCGGGGCCTGCAGCAGCAGGGAGTCCGCCGCTCCGCGGGCCCTCAGCTCACCCGTCACGGTCACGGTGACCGTCCCGGTGTACCCGTCCACGACGGCCGCGGCGCCGTACACGGCGACCCCGGCTCCCGTCACCAGCTCGCCGGCGCGCTCCAGCTCCCCTGCGGCCCGTCCCGTCCCGCTCGCCGCCCCGGACCCCGACGTCGACGCCCCTTCGCGGCCGGCCCCGGCCAACGTGTACTACAAGAACTGCGCGGCGGTGCAGGCCGCGGGAGCAGCACCGATCCGCCGTGGGGACCCCGGCTACCGGCCCGCGCTCGACCGGGACGGGGACGGTGAGGGCTGCGCCGGCGACTGACCGGCGAGCAGCACCGGGTTCGTCATCGCCGCCATCGCCCCGTCACCGGACCGCACCGACACCCACACGAATCCGGGGTCGGTCACGGTCGTGGACAGCTCGGCCGTCCGCTGCTCGACCGCCACGCCCCGTTCGGTGTGCACGCGGATCAGCGCGTCGGGCACACCGCCGACCGAGGCCGACACCGTCACCGGGTGCTCGCCCGCGACGAGCAGCTCACCCGGCCCCGCGACCGCCGCTCCCGTCGACGCGGTGAACTCCAGCGAGACGTCGGCGGTCGCGGCGATCCAGCAGCGCCCGGCCCGGACGGCGGCGACGATGTCGGCCGCCGTGCAGGCCGCGGCGCGCACCACGGTTACGGGCGTGCCGAGCTGTCCGGCGAGGTGGGCGTCGCTGTTGCCGACCGCAGGGCGCCACCGCCCGGCCGCGAGGCTGCGGCTCCACTCCGCGACGGCGGCATGGTTGTCGGCCTGCCACGGCACGTCGGAGGTCCACGGCCCGTTCCACACCTCGACGGCGTCGAACAGCTCGAAGGGGTACGCGAGCTGCCCCGACGGGTACGGGGCGTGCGGGTGAGCCGCCACGCAGATGCCGCCGTCGGCGCGGACGCGGGCGAGCTCGTCGGCGATCCGACCGTCGCGGATCCCGTACCGGGAATCGACGAGCAGGCCGGAGCCGACGGAGAGCCAGTGGCCGGTCCGCGTGACGACCTCCTGCCCGGGGATCACCAGGAGGGTGTCGGCGAACGGCGCCCAGTCGGCGTGCCCGTCCACCGTGTCGTGCTCGGTGGTCGCGATGAAGTCGAGCCCGGCTGCACGGGCCTCCCGCACCACGTCCGCCGGGGTGAGATCGGCGCCGTTGGAGCGCGCGGTGTGCACGTGGAGGTCGCCGCGGTACTCGGGCATCAGGTCACCGCGAAGCGGTCGAGCGCATCCTGGATCGCCCGGCTGAACTGCGCGCTGCCGGTGTGCCCCGCGTCCTCGATCACGACGAGCTCCGCGTCCGGCCACACCTTCGCCAGCTCCCACGGCACGTGCAGCGGCCCGCCGAGGTCGAGCCGGCCGTGGATCAGCACGCCCGGGATGCCGGCGAGGCGTGGCGCCTCCCGCAGCAGGACGCCCTCCTCGAGGAACGCGCCGTGGGAGAAGTAGTGCGCGCAGATGCGCACGAAGGCCAGCAGCGCCGCGTCCGGTCGGTTCGAGTAGCTGCCCGGCTGCCCGGTGGCCTCGTGGGAGATGACCGCGTCCTCCCAGGCGACCCACTCGTGCGTGGCGGCCTCGCGGACGGCCGGGTCCGGGTCCTCGACGAGCCGTCCGTACGCGCCGACGAGATCGTCGCGCTCGGCGGGCGGCACGTGGTCGCGGAACCGTTCCCACGCCTCCGGTAGGAACATGCCGACGCCGCGGTAGAGCCAGTCGATGTCGCTGCGCCGGCTCATCGTCACGGCCGGGATCACGATCTCGGTGACGCGCTCGGGGAACCGCTGCGCGTAGGCGAGGATCAGCGTGGAGCCCCACGAGCCGCCGTGCAGCAGCCAGCGGTCGATGCCGAGGTGCGCGCGCAGCAGCTCCATGTCGGCGATCAGGTGCTCCGTGGTGTTGACGCCCATGTCCGTCGCCGGGTCGCTCGCGTGCGGCAGGCTGCGGCCGCATCCGCGCTGGTCGAACAGCACCACGCGGTACCGCTCCGGGTCGAACCGGCGGCGCACGGAGGTCGAGCAGCCCGATCCCGGGCCGCCGTGCACCACGACGGCGGGCTTCCCGTCGGGCGCGCCGCAGACCTCCCAGTAGATGTGGTTGGCGTCGCCGACGTCGAGCATCCCGTGGTCGTACGGCTCGATCGGCGGGTACATGTCGATCAGCCTGCCACCGCTGCGGCGTAGGCCGCGCGGAGATCGCGGTCGAGCAGATCGGTCGAGTCCGCGAACATGTCCACGGACCCGATCAGGGGCAGGCCCCGCAGCCACGGGTCGGTGAGCGTGGCCGCCGCCGCCTCCGCGAACCGCTCCGCACCGAGCACCAGGAACGGGCGCTCGTGGAACGGCCGCGGTGCCGGGTCGACGGGCACCGTCAGACCGGACGCGTTGTGCGCGCGAGCCACGATCCCGTACGCCTCGACGAGCGCGGCCTCCCGTGCCGCGTGCCCGGTGGCGGAGACGGCGCGGGCGAGTTGCTCGCTCAGCTCCCCGGCGATCGGCAGCCGCGCGAACGCCGAGCCGAACCACTTCGGGTACGGCCAGTAGCGCCGCGCCAGCAGGAACGCGACCCGCATCACGTCACGGGCGAGCCGGGCGGCGAGGATCCGCGAGCCCAGCTCGTCGCCGACCTGCGCCGTTCGGCCGACGAAGGCCTCCTCCTGCGCGATCCGCGCCCAGGCGCAGGCCAGCAGGTAGCGGTGGACCTGGTCGGGGAACCACATCAGCGCTGCGCGGACGCGACCCAGCTCGCCGTCGGGATCAGCGAGCGTCGGTCCGGCCGTCGCCTCCAGCAACCGCTGCTGCGGCACGGCCAACCAGTCCAACGGGGTGGCGACAGCCGGCTCGAAGTGGAGGTGGCCACGGAGCCAGCCCGGCAGCGTGTCGACGCCGACGAAGTGCCGGACCGGCGAGTCATCGCCGCGCGAGAAGCGCACCGGCCAGCCGTGGAACGACTCCGGCAGCCCTGCGTCGATGATCGCGCGGACGCGAGGGACGTCCGCGGGTGCCACGAACACCTGCAGGGACGGCCCCCACCCGTGGTCGACGGACTGCGGGGTGTCGAACCCGAGCACGTCCGACCCCGGACCGACGCGCGCCGCGGCGTACGCGACGCCGGCGAGGAGCGGGGCGACGACCTCCTCGTGGAACAGGGTTCCGAGCTCGTTCCCCGGCCGGAATCGGGTTTCCACGGGGTTGAGTATCGCCACGGGGGCGTCCGGCGCGCAGCCGATCAGCCGCTGCCCGACCGTGACCGACAGCTCGCCGAACGCTACGAACGGTCCTGTCGACCGCCCGTCTTCCTGGCTACCATCGCCCGGATGGGGGGCAAGTGTGGGGGCGGAGGGTCGCGTTGATCGGTTCCGTGCAGCCGCGGCGCCGGCACGGCCCGACCCGGATCACCGGGTGGTCGCTGTGGTCCCTCCCTCGACGCGTGCTGTGCGTCGTCCTGCCGATCGAGCTGCTGGCCGTGGTTTCGCTGGCCGTCTCCGCCGCGCACGACGTCGCCGTCCTGCCGGACGGTTGGGTCGCCCGGCTGGCCGTGCTCGTGCTGGCCGGGGTCATCAGCACGGAGTGCTCGCTCGGTGTGGAACGGATCCGGCACCGTCGGGCCACGGTGCCGCACATCGACCTCAGCTCGGTGTGGACGTTCGCGGCAGCCGCCCTGCTGCCGGGCCTCGCGGCCTGCGCCCTCGTCGTGATCCTCTACCTGCACATCTACCTGCGCGTCGACCGCCGTGCCGGGGTGCGGGCGCACCAGGTCATCTACACCGCGGCCACGATCGTGCTGGCCGTGCAGACGGCGTCGGTGATCATGGGCCTGGCCGGGGCCAACCCGTACACCAGCGCCTTCGGTTTGGTGCTGGTCGGCCTTTCGGTGCTGGCCTACGCCGCGGTGAACATGCTGCTGGTCACCACCGTGGTGGTGCTCGCCGGTGAGCACCGCGACCTCGGCACGTTCCTGCGGATGCTGCGCGGCGACAACGAGTGGGTGCTGGAGTTCGCGTCGCTCTCGATGGGTGCGCTGGTCGGCGGCGCGATGGCCTCCTTCGGGCTCGGGTACGCCGTCCTCGTGCTGCCGCCGCTGGTGATGCTCCACCGCACCGTGCTCGTGCGGCAGCTGGAGGAGAAGGCGAACGTCGACTCGAAGACCGGCCTGCTCAACGCCGCCGCCTGGCACGAGCGCGCCGGCCACGAGCTGCGCCGCGCCGAGCGCGCCAACCAGCAGGCCGCCGTGCTCGTGCTCGACCTCGACCACTTCAAGCGCATCAACGACCGCCACGGGCACCTCGTCGGCGACTCGGTGCTGGCCGCGGTGGCCACCGCCGTGCGCGCCGAGGTCCGCGAGGACGACGTCGTCGGGCGCTTCGGCGGCGAGGAGTTCGTCGTCCTCCTGCGCGGTGTCGACGTCACCGACGACCGGGCGCACGCCGAGGCCGTCGCCGAACGCATCCGACGGCGAGTGGCCACGCTCGGGGTGGAGGTGCCCGGCCCGGACGGCACCGTCGTCGTCGCCGACTTCACCGTCTCCATCGGGGGAGCGGTCTTCCCGCCCGACGGGCCCGACCTCGTCCGGCTGCTCGAGACCGCCGACGCCGCCATGTACCAGGCCAAGAACACCGGCCGGAACCGCGTGCGGATGGGCGTCGCCGGATCCTGACCGCGTGGCACCATCTCCTCGGACGCACCTGCAGGAGAAGGGCATGTCGGCTTCGTCGATCGAACGGCCGCCCCGGCCACGCCGGCCCGGCCGCCGTCCCGTCACGTCCCGCTCGGAGATCGAGCACGTCGCCCTCGACCTCTTCTCCCGCAACGGGTTCGAGACCACCACCGTCGACGACGTCGCGGCCGCCGCCGGGATCGGCCGGCGCACCGTCTTCCGCTACTACGCGTCGAAGAACGACATCCCCTGGGGCGCGTTCGACGAGCAGCTCGACCGCATGCGCTCGGTGTTCGCGGCGCTGCCCGACGACCTGCCGGTGATGGCCGGCGTGCGGGCCGCCGTGCTGGACTTCAACGACGTGGCGCCGGCCGAACAGCCGTGGCATCGGCGGCGGCTGCGGCTGATCCTCGAGACGCCGGCGCTCCAGGCGCACTCGACGCTGAGGTACGAGGCGTGGCGGCAGGTCGTCGCCGACTACGCGGCCGCGCGGCTCGACCTGCCCAGCGACGCGCTGATCCCGCAGGCCATCGGGCACGCCAGCCTGGGTGCGGCGCTCGCGGCGTACGAGCGGTGGCTGCGTGCCGACGGCGCCGAACTGCGGGACCTGCTCGACGAGGTGTTCCAGGCCCTGGAGAACGGGTTGGCCGGGGCCCGCTGAGCGCGGGCCCCGGCCGTCCTCGTCAGGAACCCGGCGCCGGTGGGATCGCCGGTGCCGCGGGTACCTGCGGTGCGGCGGGCAGCCCGGACGGGACGTCCGGCACCGGCGCGGAGAGGGCCCCGACCGGCGGCAGGCCGGGCGCGGGCGGTGCGCAGTCGCCCGGACCCGCCTTCGCGTCGTCCGCGGCGCCGGCGGCGGGCGCGGCCGGGTCCGCGGCAGGCGCCCCAGGTGCAGCGGGCGCCGCCGGCGCGGCGGGTGCCGCAGGTGCCCCGGCGGCTGCCGGGTCCGGCGCTGCGCCCGCGCCGGGAAGAGCCGCCGGCAGCCCCGGGGCGCACGGCAACGGCGGGAGGCCGGGTGCAGCCGGAACCCCCGGCAACGCGGGCGCTGCGGGCACGGCCGGAGCACCGGGCACGGCCGGAGCCCCGCTGGGCAGTGCGGCTGCGGGGGCAGCCGCCGGATCTGCGGCCGGGTCGATCGGCTCCGCCGCGACCGGGCCCGCAGCGGGGTCACCCGCCGCCGGCTGCTGACCAGCCGCAGGTGCGGGCTTGGCAGGCAGCTCGCCGGCGGCAGGCAGCGCAGGCGCGGCGGGCAGGGCAGCCCCGACGGCAGGAGCCGCGGGCAGCTCTCCCGGTGCGGCCGGCACTGCAGGAGCGCCGGGCAGGGCAGGGGCGCCGGGCAGGGCAGGAGTGCCGGGCAGGGCAGGGGCGGCCGGCAGGTCACCGGCAGCGGGCAGGGCTGGGGTGGCCGGCAGGTCACCGGCGGCGGGCAGGGCTGGGGTGGCCGGCAGGGCAGGGGCGGCGGGCAGGTCACCGGCAGCGGGCAGGGCAGGGGCGGCCGGCAGAGCCGGGTCCGCCGCGGGCAGAGCAGGGGCTGCGGCCGGCAGCGCTCCTGCGGCACCCGGCAGAGCGGCGCCGGCGTCGGGCGGAGTCGGGACGGGCACCGGGGCGGCGGCGTCGAGCCGGCTCGCGGCGTCCTGCGGGACAGCGGCAGCCGGCAGGCCCGGCAGCGCCGGTGCGCCGGGCAGGCCCGGGAGCCCGCCGGGGACGGGGAGCCCGCCGGGCAGCGGGAGTCCGCCCGGAACGGGGAGGCCACCGGGGATCGGCAGACCACCCGGGACCGGCAGGTCGGGCAGACCAGGGAGGCCGGGCAGTCCGCCGGCGGCCGCGCCGGCGGCGGCCGGCTTGTCGCCCAGACCGGGCAGGGAGATGGGCAGCAGGCCGGTCAGGACGCCGGGCAGCAGCCCGTTGATGGCGCCGAGCAGGCCGCCGAGCAGGCCAGCGAGCGGGCCGCCGTCGCCGCCCAGCCCAGGGACGGCGGCCGGTAGCGCCGGTGCCGGCACCGGAAGTGGTGGCAGCGGTTCCTGCGCGTAGGCCGTCGACGCCGACGCGACGGTGATCAATGCCCCCGCCGACACGGCGGCGATGGAGCGAGTCAGTCTTCGACCCCGCATCGGAGCCTCCCTGATGTGTTCGGACGGTGTGCGCCGGAGATCATGCGACCCCGTACGGCGGGGCACCAGGGCCGGCAGGTGGCAGCGAATGCGCAGGTGAGAGGCTTTTCGTGACGGTGCGTGCTGATCATGCAGATCGTCACCGCGACGGGTGACCGTCGAACGAGGGGCCGGCGATGATCGCTCACCCGGCCGAACCCGATCCACTCGACCGGTGCTGGGCCATCGGCGCTAATGATCACCCGTCGGCATGGCGAATGGTTAGTCGTACCCGTCCGTGTCGACTCGTGACCATCTGTGCCCGTGTCGCGGCCACATCGTCACCGATGGTCACAGTGGTTGACTTCCGCCTCACCGGTCACAGTGACGAAGATCCGGCTGGCCAAGCGTGGCGCGCAGATCCCGTGATAGGTTCGCTCCCGGTTGCAGTACCTAGTTTTCCTCGATCGTTGTGAAGCGTCCGTGGAGAGTGACGGTGGGCTTCACGGACGTACGAGGACACCCTCCGCGCGGCCCGTGTACCCGTTGCAACCCCTTGTCGGCGCAGTGCCGTCAGGGTCGGATTCACGTAGGAGAAACACGCATGCCGCAGGGCACCGTCAAGTGGTTCAACGCCGAGAAGGGCTTCGGCTTCATCGCCACCGACGACAATGGTCCGGACGTCTTCGTCCACTACTCGGCGATCCAGAGCGACGGCTTCCGCACGCTCGAGGAGAACCAGCGCGTCGAGTTCGAGGCGAGCCAGGGCGCCAAGGGTCCGCAGGCCGACACGGTCCGCCCCGTCTGACGTAGCACACCGATCGAAGCCGGCGGCCCCTCGGGGCTCGCCGGCTTCGTCGTGTTCCGGGCCTATCCGCACCAGGCCGCGGTCAGCGCGATGCCGTCGTCCACCCCGCGCGGGGCGAACCCGAGGCCGCGTGCGCCGGCGTCGTCCACGTGCACCGGCGGGAACTTCCCGTAGACCTCTGAACGCCGCGCGAAGGTGTTCGCGTCCGGTCCCAGCGACGAACCCGGCGGCAGCAGCGCGACCCGCTGCCCGCCCACCGCGTCGGCGTAGGCGTGCAGCACGCGGCCCACCCGCGCGACCTCGCCGCACAGCACGTAGCGGCGCCCCGGCTCCCCGCCGTCCAGCGCCAGGACGTGCCCGCGGGCGGCGTCCTCGGCGAGCACCCACGCCATCGGGGCGTCGACGACCGCGGGTACCTCGCCGGCCGCCGCCGCGCGGAACAGCCCGTTGTACGACTCCGGCCCGCGCGGGCTCGGCCCGTAGATGCTGGCGGGGCTGACGACGACCGCCTCGATGCCGTCCGCGGCGAGCACCAGCTCCTCGGCCGCGATCTTGCTGGTCGAGTACGGGTCCGTGAGCGCGGGCGGCGCCACGGGCTCCTCGGCCACCAGCCCGGTCGCGTCCATGATCGCGGCACCGGTGCTGGTGTGGACGAAGCGCCGCGCGCCGGCGGACCTCGCAGCGTCCAGCACGGTGCGCGCACCGTCGACGTTCGCGTGGTGGATCTCCTCCGGTGTGCCGCCGACGGTCGCCGCGAGGTGCAGCACCGCCTCGCAGCCTGCGGTCGCGCGCGCCAGCGAGTCCGGGTCGAACACATCGCCGACGACGACCTCGACTCCCGCCGGCAGCACCCGCCGGGCCCGGTCCTCGTCGCGTGCCAGCACTCGCACGTCGCGACCCTCGTCGGCCAGCACCGCCACCACGACGCTGCCCAGGTATCCCGTCCCACCGGTCACGAGAAGCACCCGTCCTTCCTACACGCGCTACCGCTGAAGTGATCACAGAACGGACACGATCGATTGCCGCTTGTCGACGACGGCTCCTCGACGACCGGTTCCTCATCGATCGGAGTAGCCGCCCGTCCCCCTCCGCCTGGCCGATCGCCGGGCGCCGAACGGACGGGCGGCGTTCCGATGATCGTCACGATCCATTCGTCTCGAAGCCCGGCTCGGTCGCCGCCAGAGGGGTCCCGCTACCGCACCGCGCGGGGCATCCTCGTGTTGCACCTCACAGGAAGTGGGCGTGCAAACGTGTTTGAAACGGAGATGAGCAGATGTCGGGCTGGGACAGCTACCGCGCGGTGTACGGCGCGGAGCTGCGCGCGGCGGCGCGGGAGATCAGCGACCACGGGTGGCCCGTGGTCGAGCTCGACGGAGCCACCGTGGCCGTCGTGACGGGAACCGTGCTCGACTTCCTGGAGGTACCGGCGACGCTGGGCCGCCTGGTCTGCGCGCGCCTGCGGGCCGACGGGCTGGTCGTTCCGGTCGCCGCCACGCCGACGGGCGCCTGGTACTACCCGGTGGCCAGCGGGGCGGAGCTGCCCCTCGAGCTGGCCACGCTCCGCGGCGTCACCCTCCACACCGGCGGCGCCACGGTGCTGATGCCGCCCTCCACCGTCCCCGACGGGTGGGTGCACTGGCGGGTCTCTCCCGCGCTGAGCGGGTACGTCGTGCCCGACGCAGAGCCCCTCCTGCGCGCCGCCGTCGCTGCCGCGCGCGAAGCTGCCGACAGCATGATCACGAGCCCGGGTGCCCAGCGGCCCGCTGGCATGGTCGTCGTCGGAATGCGGTCATGAACGACCGCTGACCGGCGCCCCCGGGCGTCCGCTCCGCTGCAGCGATCGATCTGGTCGCGCCGGAGCCCGGGGCAGCGCCGGTGGTGCGGCGCCCGAGCGGAGGTCTCCCGCAGACCCCTCGACGCGCAGCCGCACCACGAACGTGGCCGGGGCCGGTGGAACACCATCGGCTCCGGCCATCGCCACATACGGGCACTATGGATCCGTGCACCCTTCACAACCCACCGAGCGACCCCGGACCCGTCCGGGCCTCGCCGTGGGGCTGGGCGTCGGCCGGATGGACGCCGCGGCGAAAGCCGCCGACCTGCGCCACATGAAGCGTCTGGCCACGGGCCTGCTCCTGATCGCGACCGTCGTCTTCCTCGTCTTCCGCTGGTGGGAGGTCAACGGCGGACCGGTGATCGTCGGGTACGTGCGCGCGATGGCCGAGGCCGGCATGGTGGGCGCGCTCGCCGACTGGTTCGCGGTCACCGCACTGTTCCGGCACCCCCTCGGCCTGCCGATCCCGCACACCGCGATCATCCCGACGAAGAAGGACGTCATCGGCAACAGCCTCGGCGACTTCGTCGGCGAGAACTTCCTCGCCGAGAACGTGGTGCGCGACAAGCTCGCCACCGTCCAGGCGTCCGCCCGGGTCGGTGACTGGCTGCGCCAGGAGGCCAACGCCGACCGGATCACCGCCGAGCTGGCCAACGTCGCCAAGGGCGTCGTCACCGTGCTGCGCGACGAGGACGTGCAGGAAGTGCTCGAACAGGTGCTGGTGCGCAAGCTCGTCGAGCGGCCGATCGGCCCGCCGCTGGGCACCGTGCTCGAAGGCGTGCTCGCCGACGGGGCGCACCACCGCCTCGTCGACCTGTTCTGCGACCGCGCCTACGACTGGGTCACCGCCAACCACGACATGGTGCTGAGGGTCGTGCACGACCGGGCGCCGTCGTGGTCGCCGCGGTTCGTCGACGACCTCGTCGCCGACCGGGTGTTCCTGGAGATCCAGACGTTCGCGTGGTCGGTGAAGACCGATCCCGAGCACCCGATGCGCAAGGCCGTCGACCGGTTCCTCGAGGAGTTCGCCGCCGACCTCCAGCACGACGACGACACCATGGCCCGCGCCGAACGGGTCAAGCAGCAGATCATCGCCCACCCGAACGTGCAGAAGTTCATCGGCCAGGCCTGGGGCACCGTCAAGGGCATCATCCTCGACGCGGCCGCCGACCCGTCCAGCGCGCTGCGGCTCCGCATCCGCGACGGCCTCCTCAGCTTCGGCTCCCGCCTCGCCACCGACGAGGAACTGCGCGCCAAGCTCGACGGCTGGCTCGCCGACGCCGCCGGCTACGTCGTCCGCCACTACCGCCGCGAGATCACCACCCTCATCACCGACACCGTCGAGCGCTGGGACGCCGAGGAGACCAGCCGCAAGGTCGAACTGCAGGTCGGCCGCGACCTCCAGTTCATCCGCATCAACGGCACGGTCGTCGGCTCCCTGGCCGGACTCGTCATCTACGCGGTGGGACAGCTGCTCACACTCAGTGCTTGACCAGCTACCCGGGTATCCGTCACGCTATGTGGGTCGGATTGGCCAGGCGTAGAGGGGCGGGCTCATGCGGGTGCTGGCGAAGGATGAGCAGTCGAAGGGTGAGAACGGGTGCGACCGAATCCTCGATCCGGACGGCCCAGATCTGTTGATCCAACTGCGACCCGCGGCGTCGGCGGACCACATCGCCATGACTCCGAACTGCGTTCCCGAGGGCGAGATCCTTGGGCGCATCTCTCGGGCGGTGTTCCTCGACGCGGCTCGCCAACTCGGTCTCCGATGATCCCGATCGACTTGGCTCGACTGAACCAGCTCTACGACGGGATCTCGCGCCGTTCCCTCCGAATGGAGACTCGGCAGACCTATGCCGTGCCTTGGGAGGATGAGGACATGGCCGCGTGGCGCAACGGTGAGCCGGAGCCGCCGCACGGGGAGTCCTACCGCGAACACCTTGAATCGGTGCGTCAAAGGGTCGCATCCGGTCGGCGCCCGCAGCGGGTCAGGTTCGTCGAGCTGCCGATGACGGAGTACACGGCCCAGGAGTTCGCCTGGGGATACCCGAACAACACGGCAGCCGGCGAGGAGATCAACGTCATCGACCGGGCCGAGCATCCCGAGTTCGACTCCTACGTGGAGGACTTCGTCGTTTTCGACGATGCCGGCGTCATGTACTACCGGTACGCCGACGACGACAGACTGCTCGGCTACGAGTTCAGCGACGACCCTGCGGTGGTTGCCGAGCATGTGCGGCTCGCCGAAGCGGCATGGGCGGCGTCGATCCCGTTTGCGGAGTGGGAGCGCCGGCACGGGCGGCCGGTGCAGCCGGCCCCTCCCAGCCAGGCAGGAGATGCTAGACAGCTGTCGTGACCTCCCCGTTCGGTACCGCCCGGCAGCGCACCCTCGGTGCGCTGCTGCGGCGGCTACGCAAGCAGGCCGGTTTGTCGGGTACGGCACTGGCCAAGCAGCTTGCCGTCTCGCAGTCACACCTGTCCCGGGTCGAGCTGGGTGCGGCCGCGGCGACCCGCGAGCTGGTCGCGTCGTGGCTGGACGTCACTGGTGCCAGCACCGCCGACCGGACCACGGTGACCGAGCTGTCCGAACGCGTGGCTGCCGAGTTCGGAACCTGGCGCGAGGCGCTCGCGGGCGGATTGGCGAAGGTCCAGCGCGAGTACGCGACCGCCGGAGCGGCAGCGACGACCTTCATGACGTTCGTGCCCGGGCTCGTTCCTGGCCTGTTGCAGACCCCAGAGTACGCGTACCAGCTGATGGCCCGTGACAACGATCCCGATCTGGACATCGCCGAAGCAGTTGCGGCGCGGATGCAGCGGCAGTCGATCCTGACTGACCGCTCCAAGCAGCTGCGTTTCGTGATCGCGGAGACCGCGCTGCTATGGCGGATGGGGCCGGCGGGTGTCATGGCTGCTCAGCTCGACCGGCTCGCTTCGCTCGCCGCTGACCCACGTCTCGATGTCCGAGTGTTGCCGTTCGCCAACACCGGGCCCATCTGGCACGACCACGGCTTCACCATCTACGCCGATCGCGCCGACGGCGAACCGGACCTCGTGAACATCGAGCTGCTCACCGGCCCCATGAACGTGCGTGACCCCGACCAGGTGCGCCAGTACCGCGAGGCGTACGAGCGGCTGGCCGCGCTGTCGGTGGGTGGCGGCGACGCGGTCGACCTGATCCTGCGCATCAAGCGGGAGTCTTACCCAGATTCTTGACTAACTTCCTGGGTAAACTGGATACTCGCTGGGTGGATATCACCCCGCGCTCTCTGGAGTCCGCGTCACCCGTCGCCCTGCAGCTGCTCCCGCACGTGCACGCGTGGCGGCAGTTGCTGCGCGAGCACGTCGATGACGGCACGCGGCACTGCGCGGGTTGCCGTTCGCAGGTCAGCCCGCGGACCTGGTGGCCGTGCACGCTGCACGCGATCGCCGCCGAGGCGGCTGCGCTGGCCGGCGAGGGCGGGGGTGGAAAAACTGTCGGAGGCGGTAGTTAGTGTTGGGACGTGCAGCGATTCATCTCCCGACCGCCACCCCGGCCGCGAGGCCCAGGGCGGCCGCGACCGACCCGACCAGCACAGAACCGATCGCGTTGACGGTCGCGGCGCGGCGGTTCCCGCTGCGCGCGAGGGCGACGGTGTCCTGAGCGAGGGTCGACCACGTGGTGAACGCCCCGCAGAACCCGGTGCCCAGCAGCGCTGCCACAGGCGGCGGCGCTGCGGATCCGACCACGATGCCCAGCACGAACGAGCCCAGCACGTTCACCACGAGGATGCCGCGCGGGAACACCCCATCGTGGCGGGACTGCACGTAGCGGTCCAGCAGGTAGCGCAGCGGCGCACCCGCGGCCGCGCCGAGAGCCACCCAGAGCGCCGTCATCGACGGCCCACCAGCCAGGCGCCGATCGCGGCCGCCCCGATCGCGGTCCCGGCCGTGGCGACGACGTAGAGCACGCCGATCGCGATGTGCGGCGACGGACCGAGCAGCAGCCCGTCGGCGTCGGCGGCGAACGTCGAGAACGTGGTGAACCCGCCGAGAACGCCGGTGCCGAGGAACGGTCGCGCGAGGGGGTGGACGTCCGGTCGCCGGGCGAGCGCGGTGGCGAGCGCGCCCATCAGCAGGCAGCCGAGGACGTTCACGAGGAACGTGGTGAGCGGGAACGCGCCGGGTGCCGTCGGGAGTGCGACGCCGGCCCCGTAGCGGCCCAGCGCCCCCAGCACGCCCCCCGCGGCCACCGCGGCGACGATCGCCGCCTGCGGTGTCGACGGGGTTCCGCCGTGCGCGCGCGATGCCACGCGCACAACCTCCCACAGGCCCGATCGGGTGTGGTGGAGGCCACGCCACCTGCGCAAGCACTGTGCTTGCAATAGCTAGCGCTCGTGGTTAACGTGGTTGGCACCAAGGACGGAGGTGAGAGATGACGGAGCCGGGCAAGGCGTCGAAGCTCTCCCAGCAGAAGGTCGAGAAGGCCGGCGAACGCGTCGGTCAGGCCGTCGAGCAGGTGGGCCAGGTCGTCGAGCAGGCCGGGCAGGTCGTCGGTGACATCGGTCGCGACATCAGTCGTGACATCGGCGGCTACATCCGCGCCCAGCGCGAGCACGCCCAGGTGTCGATGCGCGAGCTCGCCCGCACGGCCGGGGTGAGCAACCCGTACCTCAGCCAGATCGAGCGCGGCCTGCGCAAGCCGTCGGCCGAGATCCTGCAGCAGATCGCGAAGGGGCTGCGGATCTCCGCGGAGGCCCTGTACGTCCGGGCCGGGATCCTCGACGAGAAGCCCGCCAGCGCCGTGACCGACGCGGTGCTTGCCGACCCCTCTCTCACCGAGCGCCAGAAGCAGGTGCTCCTCGACGTCTACCAGTCCTTCCGCCGGGAGAACGGTGACGTCCCGTCCACCCCCACCACCGAACAGCACGCCACAGAGGAGTGATCACCATGGCCGTTTCGCTGCCCACCGCCGCTGACGTCCGCAAGGTCCGTGAGACCGCCCGCAAGAACGCTGCCGAGCGCGCCGAGCTCGTCCGCACCCCGGCACTGGCCGTGCTCGGTGCCGCCGACGCCGCCGTCGCCGCCGTGACCAAGGCCGTCGCCGAGGCCCGGGCCCGCGCCACCGCGCAGGCCGAGGAGGCGCAGACCCGCCTGTCCGGCGCGCAGACCCGCCTCGCGGAGCTGCCGCAGAAGCTGAACGCCGACGAGCTGCGCAAGAGCATCGAGGAGTTCCGCGCCCAGGCCGAGAAGTCCTACAGCGAGTTCGCCGCCCGCGGCGAGCAGGCCTTCGGCCGCCTCCGCAAGCAGCCGCAGGTCAAGCAGGCGTTCGACACCATCGAGTCGGTCACCGACCGGTTCGAGGCCCGCGTCGACGCGCTGGTCGACGACGCGCACGACGCCGCCGAGAAGGCGCTGTCGACCGTGAGCACGCAGACCCGGTCCACGGGCGAGCGGGTGGCCCAGGCCGCCCAGCGCTTCACCGGCCAGGCCTCCACCGCCATCTCGAAGGCCACCAAGGAGGCGTCGGAGACCGTCGCCGAGCTGGGCGCCGAGGCTGCGCAGGAGGTCACCGAGGCTGGTGCCGAGGTCGCCAAGGAGACCCGCAGCACCACCCGTCGGGCGGCCAACCGCACCGCGCCGAAGACCGAGGCGAAGGCCCCGGCCGCGCGCACCCGCAAGACCACCACCACGAAGTAAGCGTTCGCTCCCGCAGTACCGCAGCGCCCCCGAGGACTCCCGTGCCTCGGGGGCGCTGCCATGTTCCTGGGGGCGGCCGTCCGGTTCGTCCGGTGGCGGGGGTGTGCGAGTTCGCGCCGCAACGTAGGCTGGGGTGGTGAGCTGGCTTTCCCACCTCGACAGATGGATCCTCCTGGGGATCTGGCTGCTCGCCATTCCGGTGGGCGGCTACGCCTTCGTCCACGCGCTCCTGCAGCGGGCCGACGCCTTCACCGCCGCCGACAAGCTGACCAAGCCGGCCTGGCTGGGCATCACCGGTGCCAGCCTCGCCATGCTCGTCCTGTTCGAGGGCCCGCGCAGCAGCGGGCTCATGTTCTGGATCGCGGCACTGGTCGCGGTGCTCGTCTACATCGTCGACGTCCGCCCGGCGCTCATCACCGTCCAGGGCGGTGGCCAGCGCTGGTGAGCACTCCCCGCTGGGCGGTGCTCGGCACGCTCGTCGCCGCGCCCGCGCTCGACCGCCCCGACCTCCTCGGTGTCCCCGTCGCCGCCGCGCTGAAGGGCTTCGACCCGGCCGACGCCGCACTCGTCGGCGTCGCGGCGATCGACCCCGACCTCGCCGACACCGCTGCGTTCTGCGAGGCGTACGCGTCGCCGCTCGCGGGCTCGGCCAACTGCGTCGTCGTCGCCGGCAAGCGCGGCGGCGAGGTCCGCTACGCCGCCTGCCTGGTGCTCGCCACCACCCGCGCCGACGTCAACGGGTTCGTCCGCAAGCACCTCGACGTGCGCAAGGCGTCCTTCGCGCCGATGGACGACGCCTGCGAACGCACCGGCATGGAGTACGGCGGCATCACCCCGATCGGCCTGCCCGAGGGCTGGCCCATCCTGGTCGACGCGGCCGTGGCCGCGGCCCCGGAGGTCGTCATCGGCAGCGGCATCCGCGGCTCCAAGCTGGCGCTGCCCGGTGAGCTGGCCGCCCGCCTGCCCGGCGCCGAGGTCGTCGAGGGCCTCGGACGCTGAGCTGGAACCGTCGGTGCGTGCTTCTACGCTGCGGTCGTGGCTCCCGGCGCCTTTCCCGTGCTCGATGTCTCCGACTGGGAGCTGATCGAGAACGAGGTCCTGGGCCAGAACCCCAAGGTGTGGCTCCGGGCACCTGGAGGCACAACGGACAGGCAGGACGACTGGTTGTTCAAGCCAGTAGTGACCCCGCCGTCGACGGGTATCACGCAAGGCGAGGATTGGTCGGAGAAGATCGTCAGCGAGTTGGCGGTACTGCTGGGGGTGCCGTGCGCAGAGGTGCAGCTCGCTCAACGACAGGGTGAACGCGGTCTGATCTCTCGGAACGTCGTGCCAGCGGGTTGGATCCGTATCCTGGGGTCAGACCTCCTGCGCGCAAGGGAGCCGTCCTACGTCGGTGCGTACCTTGACGGCAGAGGGGTTGAGGTACGGCCCAAGGGACGGCCGGGGCACAGCCCGCAGAAGATCGCGCGCGTTCTCGAAGGGTGCGGCCCTCCGAGCGGGAGCGACGAGCTCGGCAGTGCGGTGGCGGTCTTCGCTGGCTTCCTCGTGCTCGACGCCTGGGTGGCGAATCAGGACCGCCACGACCAGAATTGGGCCGTTCTGCGATCTGCAGACATGTCGATGCAGATGCGGCTGGCTCCGTCCTACGATCACGCGAGCAGTCTCGGGTTCAACCTGCGGGACCAGCAGCGCATCGACTGGTCGAACAGGGGACTATCGGGGTTCGTGCGGAGGGCTCGAGCCGGGAGGTTCGAGCACGACCCGTCCGTGCCTACGTCTCGGCGACCGACGCTGGTCGACGTGGCACGAGAGATGCTCGAGCTCGCTGGACGTCAGGTTGAGACCGTCTGGATGGACCGACTCCGCCGGATCGAACGATCCGACGTGGAGTCCGTTGTGGCGAGGATCCCGGAATTGTCGGTCGTCACCGCTACCTTCGTGGCTGAGATACTCGATCTGAACCGGGGGAGGCTGCTCGATGAGTGTTGACGAACTCCCG
Organism: Pseudonocardia sp. CA-107938; assembly: GCF_050936315.1. Classification (NCBI taxonomy): domain Bacteria; kingdom Bacillati; phylum Actinomycetota; class Actinomycetes; order Pseudonocardiales; family Pseudonocardiaceae; genus Pseudonocardia; species Pseudonocardia sp. CA-107938. The sequence continues at coordinate 1,993,302 of NZ_JBNJNA010000001.1, forward strand.
AGTTCGCTCCGACCGGCGTCGCTGAGCGACTGGGACGCCGGTCGCTCGATGGGGCGTCTCATCGTGGCCTGGCAGCACCCCACGCTTCGTCTGATCTCACCTGTCGGTGTCCTCGAGCACGGGCCTACCGGCTACCGCTTCCGGTATCTGCGTAGAGCACGTGAGCTGGCGGGGTTCCAGCCGTTCCTCGACTTCCCTGCATGGCACGGGGACTACCGCGACGAGCGCCTGTTCCCGCTCTTCGCCCAGCGGATCATGAGTCCGAGGCGCCCCGACTTCCGGCACTTCCTCGATCAGCTGGACCTGTCCCCGGATGCGTCGCCGTGGGAGCAGTTGGCTCGGTCTGGTGGCCGCAGCGAAGGCGATACCTTGCAGGTCTTTCCGGCTCCGGTCGTCGAAGCCGACGGATCGACGGCGTGCATGTTCCTGGTGAGCGGCATTCGCTACTGCAACGGCGGAGTCTTGCCCCATCTTGCAGTGGGAGATCGCCTCGAGTTGCGGGACGAACCCGGCAACAGCGCGAATCCCGAGGCGCTCCATGTCTGCGTCGCGGGCCAGCCGATCGGCTGGATCCCGGACCTGATGATCGATTACGTTCGCACCTCGCGACGGTCCGGTCCTGTGCTCCTCACCGTCGTCCACGTGAACGGGTCGGACGCGCCAGCGCATCTGAGAGTGCTGGTCCGACTGGAAGGCACGGTCCCGCCGGGCTACCAGCCGATGGCCGGTCCTGGTTGGGAGACATTCGTCATCGACTGACCCGTTCGCTGGGAGCCTGGGTTGGGACTCGGCGCCGTAGTGGGTTGCGGGAAGTCTGTTGACGAGCATGTTGTTGGCTTGTGACGTGGCTTCCCATCCCGCTGTCCTCGCCCTGCGCCGCTCCCACGACGCCCTGGCTGCGCTCGTCCCGACCCTGACCCCCGAGCAGCTCGTCGGCCCGGCCTACCCCACCGAGTGGACGGTGGCCGCGACGCTCTCCCACATCGGGTCCGGCGCGGTCATCGGGCTGCTGGGCCTGGACGCCGTACTGGCCGGCGCGCCGGCGCCCGACCGCGCGCAGTACAGCGCCGTGTGGGACGAGTGGAACGCGAAGGACCCGCAGAGCCAGGCCGATGAGGCCGTCGCTGCCGACGGAAAGCTGACCGAGGCGTGGGCCGGCGTCGACGCCGACCGCCTGCCGGAGCTGTCGTTCGCCCTCGGCCCGATGCAGGTCGACGGCGTGACGATGCTGCGCTTGCGGCTCAGCGAGGTCGCGTTGCACAGCTGGGACGTCGCCGTGGCCGTCGATCCGACCGCGGCCGTCGAGCAGGCGGCTGTGGACCAGATCGTCGACAACCTGGCGCAGATCGCCGGCTGGTCCGGGGTGCCCGTCGCCGGATCGCCGGAGGTCGTCGTCGAGACCACCGACCCGGAGCGCCGGTTCGTCATCGCCGTCGGCGAGGCCGTGACGCTGCGGCCGGCCATCGTCGGGGACGGCCCGGCGACGCTCGCGCTGCCGGCAGAGGCGTTCGTCCGCCTCGTCTACGGCCGGCTCGACGCCGAGCACACCCCGACCGGCGTGGCGGGCGAGGAGCTGGAGCGGCTGCGGAAGGTCTTCCGCGGGTTCTGACAGCTCTGCGCTCGACGTCACACACAAAGTGCGGTCCTCACACACGTTGCAGCATGTGTGAGGACCGCACTCGCTGTGTGACGCGGGGTGGACGCTTCGCGTCCTGAGTCGGCCGCGCTCAAGGTTCCTGCGTTCACTCCTAGCGGAACGGGAATCGGCTCCGGGCTTACAGCGTTGCAGCGGTCATGACAGAGACGCTGAAGCTGCCGGTGCTTCCGCTCGCCGACTCGGTGGTGCTGCCCGGCATGGTGGTTCCCGTCCGGCTCGACGAGCCGGAGATCCAGGCAGCGGTCGATGCGGCTTCCAGCGTCGACCGGAAGGTCCTCATCGTTCCTCGGCCCGACGGCAAGTACACGTCCGTCGGCACGATCGCCGTCCTCGAACAGGTCGGACGGCTCCCCAGCGGCGAGAAGGCCGCAGTGGTGCGCGGCGAGGGCCGCGCCCGCATCGGGATCGGCGTGTCCGGCCCCGGCAATGCGCTGTGGGTGGAGGCCACCGAGGTGGTCGACCCGCCCGCGAACGGGCGCACCCAGGAGCTGGCCAAGGAGTACAAGCAGCTGGTCATCGGCATCCTGCAGCAGCGGGGCGCCTGGCAGGTGATCGACTCCGTCCAGCAGATCACCGACCCCGGCCAGCTGGCCGACACCTCGGGGTGGGCCTCGTGGCTCGACCTGGAGCACAAGATCCGACTGCTCACCGAGACCGACGTCGCGAAGCGGCTCGAGCTGCTCATCGAGTGGAACAAGGAGCACATCGCGGAGCAGGAGGTCTCCGAGAAGATCTCCAATGAGGTCCGCGAGGGCATGGAGCGGACGCAGCGCGAGTTCCTGCTGCGCCAGCAGCTGGCCGCCATCCGCAAGGAGCTGGGCGAGGGCGAGCCCGACGGCTCCGACGACTACCGCGCCCGCGTCGAGGCCGCCGACCTGCCCGAGCACGTCCGCAAGGCCGCGCTCGTCGAGGTCGGGAAGCTGGAGCGCTCCTCCGACCAGAGCCCCGAGGCGGGCTGGATCCGCACGTGGCTCGACACGGTCCTGGACATCCCGTGGAACACCACCACCGAGGACTCCGACGACCTGAAGGCCGCCCGCGCGATCCTCGACGCCGACCACGCCGGCCTCGACGACGTGAAGGAACGGCTGATCGAGTTCCTGGCCGTGCGGTCGCGGCGCGAGCGGGCCGGCAAGGGCAAGGTCGGCGGCCGCGGATCGGGTGCCGTGCTGTCGCTGGTCGGGCCGCCCGGTGTCGGCAAGACGTCGCTCGGTGAGTCCGTCGCCCGGGCGCTCGGTCGCAAGTTCGTCCGCGTCGCCCTCGGTGGCGTGCGGGACGAGGCCGAGATCCGCGGCCACCGGCGCACCTACGTCGGCGCCCTGCCCGGACGCATCGTGCGGGCGATCCGCGAGGCCGGCTCGATGAACCCCGTCGTGCTGCTCGACGAGATCGACAAGGTCGGCAGCGACTTCCGCGGTGACCCCACGGCGGCGCTGCTCGAGGTGCTCGACCCGGCGCAGAACCACACGTTCCGCGACCACTACCTCGAGGTCGACCTCGACCTGTCCGACGTGCTGTTCCTGGCCACGGCCAATGCGTTCGACACCATCCCCGGCCCGCTGCTGGACCGCATGGAGGTCGTGACGCTCGACGGCTACACCGAGCACGAGAAGGTCGCCATCGCGCGCGACCACCTGCTGCCGCGGCAGATCGAGAAGACCGGTCTGGAGCCGTCCGACGTGGAGTTCTCCGACGTCGCGCTGGGCATGATCGCCGCCGAGTACACCCGCGAGGCGGGCGTCCGGCAGCTGGAGCGGGGCCTCGCGAAGGTCCTGCGGAAGGTCGCCGTCCAGATCGACACGGGCGCCGAGGTGCCCGTCCACGTCGACGCGGACGCGCTGGTCACCTACCTCGGCCGGCCGAAGTTCACGCCGGAGTCGGCGGAGCGCACGTCCGTGCCGGGGGTGGCGACCGGGCTGGCCGTCACCGGGGCCGGGGGCGACGTCCTGTTCATCGAGGCCACCTCGATGGACGGCGAGCCCGGACTGACCGTCACAGGCCAGCTCGGCGACGTCATGAAGGAGTCGGTGTCGATCGCCCTGTCCTACCTGCGGTCCCGCGGGCTCGCCGGGGACCTGGCGGCGCACAAGCTGCACGTCCACGTGCCGGCGGGTGCGGTGCCCAAGGACGGGCCGAGCGCCGGCATCACGATGACCACGGCGCTGGCGTCGCTCGCGAGCGGGCGGCCCGTCAAGTCGTCGGTCGGTATGACCGGTGAGGTCACGCTGCAGGGCAAGGTGCTCCCGATCGGCGGGGTCAAGCAGAAGCTGCTGGCCGCGCACCGGGCGGGCCTCACCGACGTGATCATCCCGAAGCGCAACGAGCCCGACCTCGACGACCTGCCGGAGAACATCCGCGGCGAGCTGCGGATCCACCCGGTGGCCGACGTGGCCGAGGTGCTGGAGCTGGCCCTGGAGCCGGCGAAGGTGCCCGCGGCGGTCTGAGGTCGTCGCAGTTCGAACGTCAGCAAGGCCGCCTTCACGACCGGATCGGTCCTGGAGGTGGCCTTGCTGTCGTTCCAGGCCCCTGCGGAACCACGGTGAAACGCCCATGAGACCACCCGTGGGCACCCTCGAGGTCGACCAACGGCGGGGGATCATGTGGCGGCCGGTACCAGCGCAACTCCTCCCGCAGAGGAGGACACGCACATGACCAGCACTGACATCCGCGACCACGCGCCGCTGCGCGCAGCCATGACGGGACCCGTCCTGGCGCCCGCCGATCCCGGCTACGACGAGGCCCGCTCCGTCTGGAACGGCGACATCGACCGTCGCCCGGCCGTCATCGCGCGGTGCACGGGCCCGGCGGACGTCGCAGCCGCGTTGGCGTACGCGCAGGAGACGGGGCTGCGGGTCGCTGTCCGCGGCGGCGGGCACGGCTACTGGGGGGCCGCCGTCCCCGAGGGCGGGATCATGATCGACCTGAGCCTCCTCGACTCGGTGACCGTCGATCCCGAGGCGCGCCGGGCCCGGGTCGGCGGCGGGGCCAAGCTCGCGCAGCTCGACGCGGCGACGCAGGAGCACGGTCTCGCCGTACCAGCGGGCACGGTGAGCCACACGGGTGTCGGCGGGCTGACCCTGGGCGGCGGTTTCGGCTGGCTCACGAAGCAGCACGGGCTGTCGATCGACAACCTGGAATCGGTCGAGATCGTGCTGGCCGACGGCCGGTGCGTGCGGGCGAGCGCCACCGAGCACCCGGACCTGTTCTGGGCTGTGCGCGGTGGCGGTGGCAACTTCGGCGTCGTGACGGAGTTCGAGTTCCGGCTGCACCCGGTGGGTCCGCTCGTGCACCTCGGCCTGTTCTTCGTCGAGCAGGAGCGGGCGACGCACGCGCTGCGGACCGCGCGTGACCTGTTCGACGACCTGCCCGCCGACGCCACCCCGGCGATCGCCTGCATTTCCGCGCCGCCGGCCCCGTTCGTGCCGCAGGAGCACCACTTCCGGCCGGGCGTGGCGATCATGGTCGTCGGGTTCGGCAGCGGCGAGGAGCACGCCGCGGCGGTCGCGCCGCTCCGGGCTGCGCTCGAGCCGCTGTTCGAGGCCGTCACCCCGCTGCCGTACGTCGCGCTGCAGCAGCTCCTCGACGACGGCGCGTTCTGGGGGGTGCGCGCCTACTCGAAGGGCCTCTTCCTCGACGAGCTGTCCGACGCCGCCATCGACGTCATCGCCGACCGCACCGGCCGCCGGGACGCGCCCATGTCCCAGCTGCTGACGTTCCCGCTGACGGGCGCCTACCGCGACGTCGCCGACGCCGACACCGCGTGGGGCGGCCGTCGCGACACCGGCTGGCTGATGGCGATCGAGGGTGTGGCGCCCGACCCGGAGTCGTTCGTCGGCGCACGGCAGTGGGCTCGCGACACGTGGGAGCAGCTCGTCCCGATCGCCGGCAGCCCGGCCGGGTACGTCAACACGATGCCGGAGCAGGACGACCGCGCCCTGCTCGCCACGTACGGGCAGGACAAGTACCGCCGCCTGGCGCAGGTCAAGGGGGTCTACGACCCCACGAACGTGTTCGCGGTGAACGCCAACATCAAGCCGGCCTGACACGCAGCACCGGTCGGGAATCTCACGCGGCGCGGGCTGTTGAACGTGCCATGCCTCTCCTTCCCGATCCCTCCACGGAGTTCGGTGCCCGCGTGGCGAAGCGGCTCGACGACGAGGTCGTCGCCTGGCTGACCGTCGTCGACTCGTCGGGTGTCCCGCAGCCGGCGCCGGTCTGGTTCCTCTGGGACGGCGAGTCCGCGCTGATCTACTCGAGGCGGGACGCGCGGCGGCTCGCCCACCTGGCCACGCGCCCGCAGGTGGCGCTGCACCTGAACTCGTCGGCGAGCGGGGGCGACATCGTGGTCCTGACCGGCGAGATCACCGTGGACAGCGCCGCGCCTGCGCCCCAGGACAACCCTCCGTACCTCGCGAAGTACGGCGATCGGATCGCGAACGGGTCGTGGCGGACCCCGGAGGTCTTCGCCGAGACCTACGGGGTGCCGCTGCGCTTCACCCCGCGCCGGGTCCGCGGGTTCTGAGCACTCCCGCTGGCTCAGTGGAAGACGACGGTGCGGTTGCCGTGCACCAGCACCCGGTCCTCCAGGTGCCAGCGCAGCCCGCGGGCGAGCACCAGCCGCTCGATGTCGCGGCCGCGACGGATCATGTCCTCGACGGAGTCGCCGTGGTCGACGCGGATCACGTCCTGCTCGACGATCGGGCCGGCGTCCAGCTCCGCGGTGACGTAGTGGCAGGTGGCGCCGATGAGCTTCACCCCGCGCGCGTGCGCGCGGTGGTACGGCTTCGCGCCGACGAACGACGGCAGGAAGCTGTGGTGGATGTTCATCGCCCGCCCGGCCCACGCGTCGCACAGCTCGGGCGGCAGGATCTGCATGAACCTGGCCAGCACCACCGCGTCCGGGTCGTGCTCGTCGACGAGCTTGCGCACCTCGGCGAACGCGGCCGCCTTGTCGGTGTCGGGGAACGGCACGTGGTGGAACGGCACGCCGTGCGCGCGCACGACCTCGCCCGCGACCTCGTGGTTGCCGATCACGGCGTCCAGCTGGACGGGCAGCTCGCCGAGCGACACCCGGCCGAGGAGGTCGTGCAGGCAGTGCAGCTCGCGGCTGACCAGCACCACCATCCGCTTGGCGACGCCGGTGTCGGTGACCGTCCAGGACGCGTCACCGAGGTCCGCGGCCACTTCGGCGAACCGGCCGCGCAGCTCGTCGAGCCCGAACGGGAGCGAGTCGGCGCGCACGACCTGGCGGGTGAAGAACCAGCCGGTCGCCGGGTCGGAGTGGTAGCCGGCCTCGACGATCCAGCCGCCCGCGTCGGCGAGGAACCCGGCGATGCGGGCGACGATGCCGGTGGTGTCCGAGCAGCTGAGCGTGAGGACGTAACGACGCTCGCCGTTGGGGTCTTCCGGTGTGCTCATGTGGCTCGCTGCTCCAACCATCGATTCGTGAACTGCGCCTCGAGCTCCATCAGCTCGCGCACCTTTCCGGCGACCATCTCCTCGACGCGCGCGCCGAACAGGGGCAGCGCCACCGAGACGTCGGCGTGCACCCGGAACTCGCTGCCGGAGCCCGGCACGTCGGCCACGGCGAGCTGCCCGCCGGCGGTCGCGGGCACCGGCGATCCGACGACCCGCACCTCGACCGTGCCGGTGTGCCCGTCCGGCCCGACCGTCCAGTCCTCGGTGCGCTCCAGCACCAGCCGGCCGGCCAGCAGGCCGCGGAGCGCGTCCGGCAGCCCGGCCGCGTCCAGCTCGTGGCGGAGCACGTACCGCGCCCCGTGCTCGTCGGCGTGGTGGGAGACGACGCTCGCCTCCCGTCCGCCGAGCTCGGCGAGCCGCGCGCGCAGGAACTCCGCGTCCACCAGCGCGCCGTACAGCTGGGCGGCCGGGAACGCCGTCGCGTACCGGTAGTCGATCTGGCTGGGCATTCTGCGGAGGCTACCGTTGCCCATCGTGACCGCCTCCGAGACGGCGTCCGTGTCGACCGCCGGCCTGACCACGCTGCGCCTCGGCGGCCCGGCGGCCCGGTTCGTCGACGCGGCCTCGGCCGACGAGGTCGTGGCCGCGCTGCGCGCCGCCTCCGACGAGGTGCTGCTGATGGGTGGCGGCTCCAACCTGGTGATCGCCGACGAGGGCTGGCCGGGCACCGTCGTGCGGGTGGGGTCGACCGGCCACACCGTGGCGCGCGAGGGCGAGTCGGTGCTGGTCACCGCGGAGGCGGGCACCGAATGGGACGCGCTCGTCGCAGCAACGGTCGCCGAGGGTTTCGGCGGGCTGGAGTGCCTGTCCGGCATCCCCGGCCGCACCGGTGCCACCCCCGTGCAGAACGTCGGCGCTTACGGCGTCGAGATCGCCGACGTGCTCGTCGACGTCGACCTCTACGACCGCCGCCGCGACGTCGTCCGCACCCGGGTCCCGGCCGCGGAGCTGGGCCTCGCGTACCGCACCAGCGTGCTGAAGGGCCGGGCCGACGTGGTCGTGCTGCGGGTACGGCTGCGCCTGACCGCCGACGCGACCAGCGCCCCCGTCCGCTACGCCGAGCTCGCCCGCACCCTCGACGTCGAGCCGGGGACGCGGGTGCCGGCGGCCGCCGCCCGCGCCGCCGTGCTCGGGCTGCGCCGCGGCAAGGGCATGGTGCTCGACCCCGCGGACCACGACACGTGGAGCGTCGGCTCGTTCTTCACCAACCCGGTCGTCGACGAGGAGCGCGCGCCCACCGATGCGCCGCGCTGGCCGGCCGCGGGAGGGCAGGTCAAGCTGCCGGCCGCGTGGCTCATCGAGCGCAGCGGGTTCGCCCGCGGGCACCAGGGACCCGGCGGCCGGGTGGCCCTGTCCGGCAAGCACGTGCTGGCTCTCACCCACCGTGGAGGTGGGCGCACCGCGGACCTGTTGGCGCTGGCCAGAGAGGTGCGCGACGGCGTGCGGGCACGGTTCGGGATCGAGCTTGCACCCGAACCGGTGTTGGTCGGGTGCCACCTCTGAGCTACGCCCGTACGGTGGGTCACAGGTTGCTCTGGGCGCTGGGCAACCCGATCCACGCGCGTGACGTCTTCAACGGGGACGTCGGTAGAGGGGTAGAGGAATGCGACGGGTATTACTGGCCATGGCCGTGGTGGTCATCGGGGTGGCCGGGGTGCTGTTCGCGACCACGGCGTCCGGTGGCCCCAACGCCCCGCTCGCGCCGAAGCCGCCTGCGGCGCAGGTCACCTACACGCCGGCCATCGCAGCCACCGACGTCGACCCGCACACGAAGGCCGCCGTCACCGCCACGGGCGGCAAGATCGTCGAGGTCAAGCTCACCAGCGAGAAGGGCGGCGACGTCGAGGGGAAGATCTCCCCGGACGGCACCCGGTGGGAGGCGAGCGGCCCGCTCCGCTACGGCGCCACCTACCAGTGGCTCGGTGCCGTCGAGGACCCCGACGGCACCCGCGCCCCGCTGCAGGGCATCTTCACCACCAAGGCGCCCACGAAGACCGTCCGCGGCACCCTGAACATCGGCGACGGCCGCACCGTCGGCATCGCCGCCCCGATCCGCATCCAGTTCAACGCCCACGTCGACGACCGGGCCGCCGTCGAGAAGGCGCTGAAGGTCACCACGCCCACGCCGATCGAGGGGTCCTGGGGCTGGCTGCCCGACGAGGGCGGCGGCTCCCGCGTCGACTACCGGCCGAAGGACTACTGGCCCGCCAACACGCAGGTGAAGGTCGAGGCCGACCTCGAAGGCGTCGACTACGGCGGCGGCGCTGTCGGCGCGGCCGACGTCTCCAGCACCTTCACCATCGGCCGCGCGCAGATCGTCAAGGCGGACGTGAACAGCTTCCGCATGATCGTCCTGCGCGACGGCAAGCAGGTCATGGACCTCCCCGCCAGCTACGGGCTCGGCGCCGACCCCGAGCGCAACACCCGCTCCGGCATCCACGTCGTCACCGAGAAGTTCACCGACAAGCGCATGGTGAGCGAGCGCTACCGCTACGACGTCATGGAGAAGTGGGCGGTGCGCATCTCCAACAACGGCGAGTTCATCCACGCCAACCCGGTCTCGGCCGCCGCGCAGGGCTCGTCCAACGTCACGCACGGGTGCGTGAACCTGTCCATCGACAACGCGCGCGCCTACTACGACACCGCGCTCTACGGCGACCCCGTCGAGGTCACCGGCACCCCCGTCCAGCTCGGACCGAAGGACGGGGACATCTGGGACTGGACCGTCCCGTGGGCTCAGTGGAAGACGATGTCCGCGCTGGACTGAGCGGGCCGGCCACGTTCGACGTCACACACGTACGGGCCCCTTCACACATGTCCGAACGTGTGTGAAGGGGCCCAGCGGTGTGTGAATTGCGGCGTTCGCCCGGGCTAGGCCTCGCGGTGCGCCCGCATCGCGTCGTACTGCGCCCGCGGCTTGATGACGATCTGGTCGAGGTTGACGTTGCTCGGGCGGGTGACGGCGAAGGCGATGACGTCGGCGACGTCGTCGCCGGTCAGCGGGGTGAGGCCGCGGTAGGGGGCGGCCGCCTTGTCCGCGTCGCCGTCGAAGCGGACGAGCGAGAACTCGGTCTCCACCAGTCCGGGCAGGATCTCGGTGAGCCGCACGGGCTGCCCGAGCAGCTCGGCGCGCAGGGTGCGGTGCAGCATCGCCTGGGCGTGCTTGGCGCCGGTGTAGCCCGCGCCGTTGTCGTACGGGCCGAGCGCGGCGATGGAGGTGACCGTGACGATGTGGCCGTCACCGGACGCGATCAGCGTCGGCAGCAGCGCCTTCGTGACGCGCAGCGTGCCCATGACGTTGGTCTCGAACATCCAGCGCCAGTCGTCCTCGTCGGCGTCGGCGACCGGGGCCAGACCCTTGGCGCCCCCGGCGTTGTTGATCAGCACGCGCGCTTCGGGGACGGCTGCGGCGAACGCGGCGACGGATTCGGCGTCGGTCACGTCGAGGGGGAGCGCGGTGCCGTCGATCTCCGCGGCGATCTTCTCGCAGCGGTCGAGCCGGCGGGCGCCGAGCACGACGTGGAACCCGGCTCCGGCCAGCGCGTGCGCGGTCGCGGCGCCGATGCCGGAGCTGGCCCCGGTCACGACGGCGGTCGGACGAGTCTCGGTCATGCGTTCTCCAGGCCTTGTTGTGCGGTGCGGGAGCCGCGCCGGGCTGCGGCGCGCTGCCAGCGGAAGATGCCGTAGCCGAGGCCGCCCAGAGCGGTGCCGACCAGGCAGGTGACGAACCAGATGTCGAGCGGCCGGCCGCCGGTCAGCGACGCGACGAACAGCGCCGCGGCGGCCAGTGCCCACAGCGCGGAGCCGACGGCGACGGCGTCGGTGATGCGGGTGAGCCGGGCGGGCAGCGGCGGCGGGTCGACCACGGCACCACCGTAACTGCGATCACCGGACTCCGTGGCAGGAGACCGCTTGCGCCCGCGAAAGAGGTTAGGCTAACCTTCATCACGTCGCTTCGTGGTGGGAGCGGCGCGTCAGTTCGGGAAACGGCATCGGGGTCCTGGCCACTCGGCCAGGACCCCGATCCGCTTCCGGGCTGGTGGGGTCTTCAGCCGGCCCGGTCGTCGAGACGCATCGCCGGGTGACCGGCGGCGGTCAGTGCAGCTACCAGTTCGGTCTCCGGCTCCGGCCCGGATGATCGGATCAGGACCGGCGGCACCGGCTCGGCCAGCTGCCCGCCCCCGAGCACCTCGTCCACGAGCCGGCGCAGCGCCGCCGCGTACGCCGCGACCGCCGGTTCGAGCTCCTCCCGTTCGAGCCCGAGCAGGTCGGCGGCCTCGGCCGGTGACTGGCCGAGCACCTCCCAGCGCGCCACGTATGGCAGCTCGACGACCGCGGCGAACCTCCTGCCCAACTGCTGCACCCGCGCCCGCGACGCAGCCGGCGCGGCGCCCGTGTGCGTCAGCGCGAGCACGGGTCGCAGCCCGAAGGGGGCCAGCCGCAGCGCCTCCGCCGCCCGCATCGACCCCCCACCGCCCCGGCACACGACGATGTCGGCCGCCGGCGCCCACGTGCCGGCGTCGCGCGCGTGCAGCGCCTCCGCGACCGTGCTCGCCCCCGTCCCGTGGCCGAGCCCGGTGACCACCGGGATGCGCAAGCGAGTCATCGCCGCGCGCCGAACGGCAGGGCCACCGCGTCGCCGTCGAGACTCGGATCCACCGGCTCCTCCGGCTCCTCGACGGGCACCGGCGGCGGCTCGTCCAGCTCCTCGCCGAGGTTCTCCTCCCACGCGTCGACGGCGAGCCTCCCGCCGCAGCGCACGACGGGCACGGACAGCCGGATCCAGTACGAGCCGAGCGCCTCCCAGCCGCGCGCCTGCGGGGCGGGCGCGACAGCGGGGATGCCTGCGGTGTCGGGCGCCTCGGCCCATTCCGGCGTGCCGGCGGCAGGCCGACCGGTCCGCCGGTACGGCGTGACCCGCACCCGGACGTCGACGAGCGTGCGGCCGTCGCCGTCGGACCGCACGCGGCCGGGCAGCGCGAACTCGGCGCGCTGCCGGCCCCGGCCGGACCAGCCCAGATGCGTGGGATCGGTGCCCGGGGACGACAGGTAGTCGACCAGGACCCGGCCCCGGCGCTGCGGATCGTCCTCGTCCCACGACAGGTAGTCGGCCGCGAACGCACCGGCCAGCGACGCCGACTCCGCGGGGTCGGGCGACGGGTCGGGGGAGGTGTCGAACGGGACCACCGGTGCCACGGGCTCTGCGGCGACGGCGGCGAATCCCTGCGGATCGGTCTCGGGATCGTCGCTCGCCTCACGACCCTGGCCGGCGTCGCCGAACAGTGCCGTGGACGGGCCCCACGGCGCCGGCGCGCCGATGCGCGGCGCGGCGGCGAGCCGCAAGGGCGGCGGAGCGGGGTCGTCGGGGACCCGGCCGAACAGCCGGAAGCGGGACACCCCGCTCACCGGAGGCAGGGGAGGGCGGCACGGTCGGGCATCGGGTTCCCCGTCTCTCGAGGCGATCGGACGTCCCGACTGTAAGGAGCGTGCCGCAGGCCCGCGGGCGTTTCGCAGATCCGTGTGCACCCGTGAACGTTGCGTCGTACAACTACCCTCAGGGCAGCGGCCACGTGTGGACGGGCTCGTTCGCCTGTGACGACGTCAGGTAGGCGTCCAGCATCCTGCGCAGGGCCTCGTCGCGCCCGAGGCCGCGGTTCTCCAGCGCGGCCACCGCGTCGAGCTGCCAGGCCGCACCCGACCGGCGGGTCGCGCAGCGCTGCTCGATGACCGACAGGTAGCGGTCGATCACCGAGCTGGCGACGCCGAACCGCGTCAGCCCCTGCGCGGCGTCCGGCAGGAGCTTGCGCAGGATCAGCTCGTCGGGCCGGATCCAGCCGGTGCCCGGCCAGTACAGCGGCCCGTCCAGCCCGTGCCGGGCGGCGGTCGTGAAGTTCTCCTCGGCCGCCTCGAACGACATCGACGTCCACAGCGGGCGGTCGGCCTCCACGAGCCCGCGCAGCAGGCCGTAGAAGAACAGCGCGTTCGCCACCATGTCGACGGGGGTGGGTCCGGCCGGCAGCACCCGGTTCTCCACCCGCAGGTGGGGTACACCGTCGGCGACGTCGTAGATGGGGCGGTTCCAGCGCCAGATCGTGCCGTTGTGCAGGCGCATCTCGTCGAGCATGGGGATCTGGCCGGCGTCGAGGTCGGCCAGCGGGTCGTCGTCCTGGGTGCGCGGCAGCAGGCCGGGGAAGTAGCGGCCGTTCTCGGTGAACAGGTCCAGCACGGAGGTGATCCAGCGCTCGCCGAACCAGACCCGGGGGCGCACGCCCTGGTTGCGCAGCTCCACCGACCGCACGTCGCACGACTGCTCGAACAGCGGGATCCGCGTCTCCGCCCACAGCCGCGAGCCCAGCAGGAACGGCGAGTTCGCCCCCACGGCCAGCTGGACGCCCGCCAGGCACTGGGCGGCGTTCCAGTAGGCGGCGAACGAGTCCGGGTGCACCTGCAGGTGCAGCTGCAGCGACGTGCACGCCGCCTCGGGGGCGATCGAGTCGAAGTCGGCGGTCAGGTGGTCGGCCCCCACGGGATGCCGCCCGGACGCGTCGTCGCCGGCGATGTCGAGCCGGATCGGCTCGCCACGGGCGGACAGCAGCTGCTCGTTGAGGACGGCGTAGCGGTCGTCCTCGGACAGCGACTCGAGCACGAGGTCGCCGCGCTGCAGGGTCGGCAGGATCCCGATCACCGCCGGACGGGCCTTGCGGTCGGCCGCTGCGCTCCGCACGAGCGCCAGCTCGTCCACCAGCTGCTGCTCCAGCTGCCGCCACTCGTCACCGGGGAGCGGGCGCGGCGGCAGGTTCAGCTCCATGTTCCAGCGCCCGAGCTCCGTGGTGAAGTCCGCCGAGCCGATCGCGTCGAGCACGTCGCGGCCGACCAGCGCGGGTGCGAGCTCGTCGTCGACGAGGTTGAACTCCAGCTCCAGGCCGGTCATCGGGTCGGCCCGGGCGAACCGCTGCTCGCGCAGCATCACGGCGAGCGCCTCGACGCAGCGCTGCACCTTCGCGCGGTAGTTCTGCCGATCCCGTCGACTGAATGTGGTCCGGTCGACGTCCTGGCCCACCGCGCGATGCCTCCTACAAGACCGGAAAACCCTCACGCCCGCAGTGCCGGCCGGGCGATTGTCCACCGTGACACACCCGTGATCGCTCCGCTACGGCTGACCGGGCGACGCGATCGCAGCGAGCTCCCTGACGCCTGCGAACATCGCGGACCGTGGCCACCATCACGCCGATCTCCGACGTCGCCGACCCGCGCGTCGACGACTTCCGCGATCTGACCGAGGCCGACCGCCGCCCCGACCGTCCCGGCGGCCGCGGACTGGTGATCGCGGAAGGGGTCGTGGTGGTGCGCCGACTGCTGGAGTCGCCCTACCCCGTCCGGTCGCTGCTGGGCGTCCCACGGCGGCTCGACGAGCTGGCTGCCGACCTCTCCGACGTGGACGTGCCCGCCTACGCAGCCGACGCCGACACGATGGCGTCCGTCGTCGGGTTCCACCTCAACCGCGGCGTGCTCGCCGTCGCCGACCGGGCCGTTCAGCCGACGGCGGCGGAGCTCGCCAGCACCGCGCGTGCCGTCGCCGTGCTGGAGGGGGTGAACGACCACGAGAACCTCGGCTCGGTGTTCCGCAACGCCGCAGCGCTCGGCGTCGACGCCGTCCTGCTGGGGCCGCGCTGCGCCGACCCGCTGTACCGGCGCAGCGTGCGCGTCTCCATGGGGCACGTGCTGCGGGTGCCGTTCGCGGAGCTGCCCGGACCGTGGCCGGGAGCGCTGGACGTGCTGCGCGCAGCCGGACTGCAGGTCGTGGCGCTCACCCCGGCCGCCGACGCCGTCCCGCTGCGGGCGGCCGGTCTCTCCGGCGCCCGGGTCGCACTGCTGCTGGGCGCGGAAGGCCCCGGGCTGACCGCCGAGGCGCTCGCCGCCGCAGATCAGCGGGTGTGCATCCCGATGGCGAGCGGAGTCGACTCGCTCAACGTCGCGACGGCCGGCGCGATCGCGTTCCACGCGGTGCTGGGCTGATCGACCTGTCGATCTAGGGTGGCCGACGTGGAGCTCGGCGACCGGCAACCCGGCGACCCGCCCCTGCCGCCGGACCTGCAGGCCGCGGTGGACGAGTGGAACGCCCACGCCGACGCGGTGGCTCGCGGCGGACGTCCGGAGGAGCTGGAGCTGCTGCGCCGGCGTGGCCGCCAGCTCGCGTCGCGGCTCTCCGGGGTGCTCGGGCGGCCGGTGGAGTTCGTCGACCCGATCGACGGCGTCGTCGAGTCGGTCACCGTCGGCACCGGGCCGCTGCCGCGGCTGCGCGAACCCAGCGGCCCCACCCCGTGGGTGACCGGGCTCGTCATCGCCGGGTTCACCGCGGTGTTCGTCGGGATCGCGGACGTGGCACTCAGCCGGGCCTTCGCCGACGCGTTCGGGGCGCTGTGGGTGCCCGCGAACCTGCTCGTCGGGCTGGGGCTGACGCCGAGCCTGTGGCTGATGCGGCGGATCGCGCTGTGGCGGTGGTTCTCCCTCGGCGCCGCCGTCGGGCTCGCGGCGGCGTGGGTGGTGCTGCTGCTGGGGCTGCTCGCTCCGTCCTGAGCCGGTCAGACCTCGGCGACCACGAACAGGAAGCGCGGCGCCGTCGTGAGCAGGCGCCAGGCCCGTGGATCGCTCTGCTCGACGTACGGCTGCGGGGCCGGCTCGTCGAGCGTCGAGAGCCGCAGCCCGGCCTCGGCGAGGGCGTCGATCATCGCGCGCAGCGGCCGGTGCCAGAACCGGACCCACGGCAGCGGATCCGCGAGGTCGGCCCGGTGCAGCGGCACCTCCGGCCCGAGGCGTTCCGCGGCGACCTCCAGCATCCCGGCGCTGGCGTCGACGCCGACCACGCGGGCACCCCGAGCCACCAGCTCGGCGGCGTGGGCGCCGGCGCCGCACCCGGCGTCCAGGACGTGCTTGCCGGCGACGTCACCGACCATCGCGAGGACGGCAGGACGCTCGTAGCCGGCGTTGAACGCCTTGCTCTCGTTGTGGGCGGCGTAGGACCGGGCGAACGAGTCGTAGTCGTTCGCTGCGGTCATCGCTGACCGCGGACTCCGAGCAGCACCTCGTCCCACGACGGCATGACGGGCTTGCCCTTCTTGGTGCGCTTCGGCGGCGCTGGCTCCTCGGCGACCGGTTCGGGCTCCGGCTCGACCGCGACGGGTTCCGGCTCCGGCTCCGGCTCGGGTTCCGGGACCGGCGGCGGTGTCGGCCGTGCTGCGGGGCGCGCGGGCGGCGCCGACTCGATCGGCTCGGCCTGGCGCTGCGCAGGCGGTGCGGCCGGCCGCTCGGGCGCCGCCGAGCGGGCCGCGGGCGCGCCGGCGCCGTCGGCGGTGCGCCGGGCGGCGACGCGCTGCTCCTCCGGGTCGGCCGCCGGGGTGTCGGCCTCCGGGCGGGCCATGTCGATCACCGGACCGACGGTGCGCAGTGGGCGCTGCGGGAGACCCTCGACGAGGTCGCTGGCGTGCTCGTCCAGCGCGGTGACGGTGCCGCCGTGCGCGCCGGGCTGGAACGTCCAGTGCGCGGTGTTGTCCGACCGGCCCGCGCGCCACGACAGCGCGACGACCCACCGGCCGTCCTCGCCCTTCCACGAGTCCCACTCCGTGTCGGAGTAGTCCAGGCCGCGTAGGCCGAACGTGTGCGCGACGACGTCGCCGAGCATCCGCGAGTCGGCGCCCTCGGCGCGCATCGGATGGGCGCGCTGCGCCACCTCCGCGGTGCGCGACCGTTCCAGCAGGACCGGGTAGGCGAAGCGTTCGATCTTCGCGATGGGGACGCCGGCGGCGGTCGCGACCTGCTCGACGGACGCACCGGCCCGGATGCGGGCCTGGATCTCGCGTGGGCGCAACTGGCTCTCCAACTCGATCGCGATCTGTCCCAGCCGCGTCAGATCGCCGCGGGCCGCGGCGCGCAACTGCTCGTCGGCGGGGACCACGAAGCGCTCCTGACGGCCGGGCTCCTCGAGGACGACGGAGAGCGCTCCGTTGTCCTCGGTGATGCCGACGACTCGTAGCGCGCGCATCTGCTCCCCTGCCGCCCTGCTCTCGCTGCGTACTTCTCCCCGTCCGAGTGACGGTAGATGCCGTTTCGCAACCCGCCTCGGAGGCGCGCCGAAGCGACATCCCCCGGTTCGGGGGGTAGAACCTCCGACCACGACCCGTCGGACACGGAGCGTGGCACCATCCAACCTATCGATCACGGCCCGCGCTCGTTGCCACCGCTACCGCAGGTTCACCCGATGCGGTCGACCACCCAGTCGATGCACGTGGTGAGCGCGGCGACGTCGGCCGGGTCGACCGCGGGGAACATGCCGATGCGGAGCTGGTTGCGGCCCAGCTTGCGGTAGGGCTCGGTGTCGACGATGTCGTTGGCCCGAAGGACCTTCGCGACGGCCGCCGCGTCCACCGCGTCGGTGAAGTCGATGGTGCCCACGACCTGCGAGCGCAGCGCCGGGTCGGTGACGAAGGGCGTCGCGAACTCGGACTTCTCCGCCCACGCGTAGAGCGTGCTCGACGACTCGCGGGTGCGGGCGACGCAGGCGTCCAGACCGCCGAGGGAGAGCATCCAGTCGATCTGCTCGGCCATGAGGATCAGCGTGGCCAGTCCGGGAGTGTTGTAGGTCTGGTCCTTGAGCGAGTTGTCCATGGCCGTCGCCAGCGACAGGAACGGCGGGATCCACCGGTCCGACGCCGCGATCTCGGCGGCGCGCTGCAGCGCGGCCGGGCTCATCAGGGCGATCCACAGGCCGCCGTCGGAGGCGAAGCCCTTCTGCGGCGCGAAGTAGTACACGTCGGAGTTGCGGACGTCGACCGGCAGGCCGCCGGCGCCCGAGGTCGCGTCGATCAGCACGAGCTGGTCCGACGTCGCCGACGTCGGCCGCACGACCGGCACCGCCACGCCGGTGGACGTCTCGTTGTGCGCCCACGCCACGACGTCGCAGCTCTGGTCGCTGGTCGGCTCGGGGGCGCTGCCCGGGTCGGCCTTCACCACGACCGGGTCGGCGAGGAACGGGGCGCCCTTGGTCGAGTCGGCGAACTTGGCGGAGAACTCGCCGTACACAAGGTGCAGGGCGCGGTTCTTGACCAGGCCGAACGTCGCGACGTCCCAGAACGCGGTGGACCCGCCGTTGCCCAGCACGACCTCGTAGCCGTCGGGCAGGGAGAACAGCTCGCGCAACCCGGCGCGAACCCGTCCCACGATGGCCTTGACCGGCTGCTGCCGGTGGGAGGTGCCCATCACAGCGCCCGAGGCGGCCAGCGCCTGCAGCTGCTCGGGTCGCACCTTCGACGGCCCGCAGCCGAACCGGCCGTCGGCGGGGAGGAGCTCGGCGGGGATCGTGAGATCGGCGGTCACGGCGTCCAGTCTCGCACCGACGTCGGGCGCACCTCACGCCGACCGGTCGCCGCGGTAGGTGCGCCGGTACGCCAGCGGTGCCACCCCGATCGCCGCGTGCAGGTGCTGCCGCAGCGACGCGGTGGTGCCGAAGCCTGCATCGGCCGCCACCCGCTCTACGGGCAGGTCGGTCGCTTCCAGCAGGCGCCGGGCCAGGCTGACGCGCTGGGCGATGAGCCACTGCGCCGGGCTCTGCCCGGTCTCCTGGCGGAAGCGACGCGTGAACGTGCGGACGCTGGTGCGGGCGTGCGCGGCGAGGTCGGCGACGGTGAGCGGCTCGGCGAGCCGGTCGAGCGCCCAGGCCTGCGTGGGTGAGGTTCCGGGGCCGTCCGGGTGGGGCGGGGGCTCGGCGAACTGGCTCTGCCCGCCGTCGCGCCACGGCGCGACGACCGACCGGCGCGCCACCCGTTGCGCGACCGCGGCGCCGTGGTCGCGCCGCACCACGTGCAGCAGGAGATCGATGCCGGCTGCGTTGCCGGCGGAGGTCAGCACCTCGTCCTCGTCGACGTACAGCACGTCGGGATCCAGATCGACCTGCGGGAACAGCTGCCGGAACCGGTCGGCGTGCATCCAGTGCGTGGTGGCGCGCCGGCCGTCGAGCCGGCCGGCGGCGGCGAGCACGAACGCCCCGGTGCAGATGGACACGAGCCGCGCGTCGAGCCCGTCCAGCGCGGCGGCGAGCGGTGCGTCGAGCTCGCCGCGGCGTACCGTCGGATGGTCGTAGACGCCCGGGATCACCACCGTGTCGGCCTCGCGCAGGATCGACGCGTCGTGGTCGGGCAGCACGGTGTACTCCGCCGACGTACGGACGGGACCGCCGTCGAGGCTGGCCGTGCGGACCCGGTAGAGCGGCCGCTCGGCGTCGTCGCGGGCGCTCCCCAGGAACTTGTGCGGCAGACCCAGCTCGAACCCGACCACGCCCGGCAGCGCCAGCACCGCGACCTCATGCATGGCCGGATCCTTTCATATGTTGGCCTTCCGGCCACTGGTTGATCGGCGACCCGTCGGCGAGGGTTGACCGGTGACCGTGCTCCCTCTCCGGCGCGTCCACCCTGCGTGGTGGGTCGCCGCTGCGACGTTCCTCGCCCTCGTCGGCGCCGCCGGCTTCCGCGCCGTCCCCGGTGTGCTCATGGACCCGCTGCAGGCCGAGTTCGGCTGGTCGACGGCCACGATCTCGCTCGCCGCCGCCGTCAACATGGCCCTCTACGGGATGACGGCGCCGTTCGCCGCCGCGCTGATGGAGCGCTTCGGCATCCGGCCGGTGATCACGGCCGCGCTCGTGGTCGTGGCGGCCGGCAGCGGCCTCACCGTGTTCATGACGGCGAGCTGGCAGCTGGTGCTGTGCTGGGGCGTGCTCGTCGGGCTCGGCACCGGATCGATGGCCCTCGCGCTGGTCGCGACGATCACCGGCCGCTGGTTCGTCGCTCGCCGCGGGCTCGTCTCGGGCGTGCTCACCGCGGCCGGGGCGGCAGGTGGGCTGGTGTTCCTGCCCCTCGTCGCGCACGTGGCGCAGGACCAGGGCTGGCGGGCGGCGTCGCTGTGGGTGTCGTTCGCGGCGCTGGCCGTCGTCCCGGTGGTGCTGTGGCTGATCCGGGAGCGCCCGGCCGATCTCGGGCTCGCCCCGTACGGCGGCACCGACGCCGACAACCTGGCCCCCGTGCGGACCGGGGCCGCCCGCGTCGCCGTCCAGGCGCTCGCCGACGGAGTGCGCTCGAAGGCGTTCTGGTTCCTCGCGGTCGGCATGATGATCTGCGGCGCCACCACGATGGGCCTGATCCAGCCGCACTTCGTGCCGGCCGCGCACGACCACGGCATGCCGGCCACGACGGCCGCGGGCCTGCTCGCGCTCGTCGGGATCTTCGACGTCGTCGGCACGATCGCGTCGGGCTGGCTGACCGACCGGGTCGACCCGCGCAAGCTCCTGCTGGCCTACTACGTGCTGCGCGGCTGGTCGCTGCTGGCGCTGCCCGTGCTGTTCGGATCCACGGTGGAGCCGCCGATGCTCGCCTTCATCGTGTTCTACGGGCTCGACTGGGTGGCGACGATCCCGCCCACCATGGCGCTGTGCCGCGAGGCGTTCGGCGCGCGGGCACCGGTGATGTTCGGCTGGGCGTTCGCCAGCCACCAGGTCGGGGCCGCGCTCATGGCGGTGGTCGCCGGGATCGTCCGCGACGAGGTCGGCAGCTACGACCTCGCCTGGTACGTCGGTGGCGCCGTCTGCGTGCTCGCCGGGGTGGTGTCGCTGTTCGTGCCGAAGCGCCGCGTCGCGGTCCCGGTGGTGGTGGCCGCCGGTTAGGTCCGCTGCCACCACGGCGCTGGGGACGGGGTGGCGGACGACGTCAGCGGCACACCGGTGCCCAGCGGCACCACCACCCCGTCGAAGACGCGTGCCTGAGGCGTGGCGAGCACCCAGCCCTGCAGGGACAGCGTGGCCCCGGCGACCAGCGCACCGATCTTGAGCGCGGTCAGCCGGCCGGCGTCGACGACGGCCTCGGCGGCGCGCACGGTCAGCGCCAGCTCGACCGTGAACTCGAGCGTGGCGACGACCTGCCCGTCGACCAGCACGTCGACGACGGGCTCGTACGTCCTGGGGAAGCTGCGCTCGGCCAGCACGACGTCCTCCGGCGGACCTGGTGCGTCCCGCGTCCGGCGGGCCGCCTGCGCCAGCGCGCCGGCGGTGGACAGCCCCGCCACGAGCGCGTCCCCGACCCCGATCGACAGCTGCTGCTGGAGCACCTCCGCGATACGCGCCTCGGCGATCGCGCCGACGGCCGCGACCAGGCCCGGCAGCGCGCGCCGCGCGAACCCCCTGTCGCGCAGAGCGTCACCCGTCGGACCGAGCACCTCGGCGATCGTCGGTGGGGCGCTCATCGGGTGCTCCTGGCGACGACGCGCACGGACACGTCCGCGCCCGATCCCGGACCAGGTGGCACCACCGGCCCGACGGTCATGCCGGCCGACCGGGCGGCGACGTCGGGCAGCCGGCCGCGGGACTGTCGAGGGATCGGGGGCGCTGCCGCGGCGACGGGGCGGGGTCGGCGGCGCAGGGCAGCAAAGGCGAGGGCCGCGACGACCACACCGACCGCCACACCGATCCCCAGTCCCGATCCGCCCTCGTGCGGAGGTGGACCGGGCTGCGGGACGTACGGCACCGAAGGGCGGGGCTCCGCCGTGGTGGGGCCGGTGCCGGTGCCCACGGTGAGCGTTCCCGTCGCGGTGGACGTGCCGGGCAGGAACCGGTTCTGGCACGTCGCGACGACCTGGTGGTCCGCGGTGGCGATGCCGGACGGCACGGTGAACGTGGTGCGGAACGTGCCCCGGTTCGACGCGCCCTCCTGGACGGTCTCGCTGGCAACGAGTGCACCGTCGAGGGTGATGGCCACCTCGACCGGGGCGGGTCTGCCGTCGTGCGTGGTGAAGTCGTCGATGCAGTCGTCGAAGCCCGTGCCTTCGACGGCCACGGTGCCGCCTGGCCGCGCCGATCTCGGCGTCAGCACGATCCGCTGCCGATTGGCCGGACCCACGACCGTGACGTCCTTGGACTGGTGCACCTTCCGGTCCTCGACGCAGGAGGCTTCGATGCTGGTGGGGCCGGGCCGCGTGTCAGCCGGGATCTGCACGCGTTCGGTGAAGGTTCCGTTCGGCCGCACGGCGATGGGGTCGCCGAGAGGATCCGCGCCGATGGTCGCGAGGACGGTGGCGCAGGTGAAGTCGGTGCCACCGATGTCGAGGATCATTCCGGGCACGATCGGGCCGTCGGGAACGAACAGCGTCGGCGGCGGTGGGTGCGGAGTGGTGGTGAGCACCAGCGCCACGAGTCCCTGCACCAGCCGCCGCATCCGCCCGCCTCCCCCGACGCCTGTCGAGGACGCTAGGCCGCGGTGCGGTCACGCACATCGGGGCTGGCACCGAGACGGAGACGCAGAACGGCCCTCCCGCCGCAGCGGGAGGGCCGTTGGATCAGACCGTCACTTGTGGTCGAGCTGGTCCCAGCCCTCGACCTCTTCCGGCTTGCGCGGGCCCGGCCCGATGTACTGCGCCGACGGGCGGACGAGCTTGTTCTCGCGCTTCTGCTCCATGATGTGCGCGCTCCAGCCGGCGGTGCGGGCGCTGGTGAACATCGCGGGCATCATGTGCGGCGGCACCTCGGCGAAGTCGAGGATCACCGCGGCCCAGAACTCGACGTTCGTCTCGATGGGGTGGTCGGGGCGGCGCTCGCGCAAGATCTTCAGCGCGGCCTGCTCCAGTGCCACGGCGACCTCGTAGCGGGGCGCCTTCAGCTCCTGGCAGGTGCGGCGCAGCACGCGGGCACGTGGGTCCTCGGCCCGGTAGACCCGGTGCCCGAAGCCCATGAGCTTCTCCTTGCGGTCGAGGATGCCCTTGACCAGGCCGTCCGGGTCGCCGGTGCGCTCGACCTCCTCGATCATCGGCAGCACCCGGGCCGGCGCGCCGCCGTGCAGCGGGCCGGACATGGCGCCGATCGCGCCGGACAGCGACGCCGCGACGTCGGCGCCGGTCGACGCGATGACGCGCGCGGTGAACGTGGAGGCGTTCATGCCGTGCTCGGCCGCGGAGACCCAGTAGGCGTCGATGGCCTTGATGTGGGCGGGGTCGGGCTCACCCCGCCAGCGGGTCATGAAGCGGGCGGTGATCGTCGGGCACTCGTCGATGCGCCGCTGCGGCACGGCCGGCACGCCGATGCCGCGCGCGGACTGCGCGACGTACGACAGCGCCATCACCGAGGCGCGGGCCAGCTGCTCGCGGGCCTCCTCCGGCGGGGTGTCGAGCAGCGGGCGGTATCCCCAGTAGGGGGCGAGCATCGCGAGGGCGGCCTGCACGTCGACGCGGACGTCACCGGTGTGCACCGGGATCGGGAACGGGTCGGCGGGCGGCAGGCCCGGCCCGAAGCGGCCGTCGACCAGCAGCGCCCACACGTTGCCGAAGGTGACCTTGCCCACGAGGTCCTCGATGTCGACGCCGCGGTAACGCAGCGCGCCGCCGTCCTTGTCCGGCTCGGCGATCTCGGTGCGGAAGGCGACGTGGCCCTCCAACCCCGACTTGAACCCGGGTGGTGGCGGGGGTACCTCCCACTCGCCCGACTCCGACTTCTGGCCGGTTGGCGCAGCGGTCACCGCGACCTCCTCGTTGTGGTCCCCGTTGCGGGCGGTCCGCCCTGGGCCGTCCAGGGTGTTTGACGGCTAACGTGGTTGGCGTCACCCTGCCTGCAGGCGCGACGTCCTGCAACGGGACGAAGGGGTGGCTTCTGTCACCGGGGGATCCGCGAACGGGGAGTGGATGGACGAGCCGCATCTGGCCGGTATGCGCGTGGCCTACCGGGAGTCGGTGTTCGACGTCGCCGACCTGGCCGACACCTGGCACGAGCAGCTGTCGGCGTGGTTGACGGAAGCCGAACGCGAGGGGGTCACCGAGCCCAACGCGATGGTGCTGGCGACCAGTGACGAGGTCGGCCGGCCGAGCTCCCGCACCGTGCTGTGCAAAGGACTCGACGAGCGCGGTGTCGTGTTCTACAGCAACTACACCTCGGCGAAGAGCCGCGACCTGCGCACCACGCGCTACGCGTCGGTGACCTTCCCCTGGTACCCGTTGCAGCGCCAGGTGCACCTGCGGGGCGGGGTGGAGCGCGTGTCCCCGGCCGAGACGCAGGCCTACTGGGCGTCGCGGCCGCGGGGTTCGCAGCTGGGCGCGTGGGCGTCGGCGCAGTCGACCGTGGTGCGCGACCGGCGGGTGCTCGACGACGCGCTGATCGCCGCCACCCGCCGGTTCGAGGGGGAGGACGTGCCGGTGCCGCCGCACTGGGGTGGCTGGCGGATCGTGCCCGATCAGGTGGAGTTCTGGCAGGGTCGCGCCGATCGCATGCACGACCGGCTGCGCTTCGAGACCGACCGCGCGACCCGGCGGTGGACGGTGCAGCGCCTGGCGCCCTGATCGCGCCGTGATCGACGCCGCGGGACCGATGTCCGATTCGGCGGTGTCGATCGTGGTAGGTGTCGTGGGGTGACTCCGATCGAACCCCCGACGCAGCCCATGGAGACGGAGTCGCGGACGCGGGTGCTGGACCGGGTGCGCGGGATGCTGGCCGACACCCGACCGCTGCGCACGCCTGCGTACCGGAGGCTGTGGCTCGCCGCGATCGTCACCACGATCGGTTCGCAGCTCACGCTCGTGGCCGTGGCGTACCAGCTCTACGACCTCACGGGCTCCTCGGCGTGGGTGGGGCTGACGGGTCTGTTCGGGCTGGTCCCGCTGATCGTGTTCGGCCTGTGGGGCGGCGCGATCGCCGACGCCGTCGACCGCCGGACGCTGCTGCTGGTGACCGTCACCGGCATCGCGGTCACCTCGCTGCTGCTCTTCGTGACGGCGGCGACGGGGCTGGGCGGCCCGTGGCTGGTGCTTTCACTGGTGGCCCTGCAGACCGCGTTCATCGCCGTCGACCAGCCGACCCGCAGCGCGGTGCTGCCGCGGCTCCTCCCGGCAGACCAGCTGCCGGCCGCCAACGCGCTCACGATGACGGTGTTCCAGACCGGCGCCGTCGCCGGCCCGCTCCTCGCCGGCGGGCTGATCCTGGTCACCGGGGTGCCCGCCCTGTACCTGCTCGACGCCGTGGCGCTGCTCGCCACCCTGTGGGCGTCGTGGCGCCTACCGCCCATGCCCCAGGAACGGGACGGGCGGCCGCGTGCCGGGCTGCGCGAGATCGTCGCCGGGTTCCGCTACGCCGCGATGCACAAGATCCTGCTGGTGTCGTTCCTGATCGACGTGGTCGCGATGGGCTTCGGCATGCCGCGCGCGGTGTTCCCGGAGCTCGCCCAGGTGCGGTTCGCGCAGCCGTTCGGCAGCGGCGTCGCGCTCGGCGCGCTCTACGCGGCCATCCCGATCGGGATGGTGATCGCCGGCCTGTTCTCCGGCTGGCTGGCCCGCGTCGGCCGACAGGGCGTGGCGGTGGCCGCGTCGATCTGCGTGTGGGGGATCGGGGTCGCCCTGTTCGGGGTGACCGGGTCGATCTTCCTCGCGGTCGCGTTCCTCGCGCTGGCCGGCGCCGGCGACCTGGTGAGCTCGGTGTACCGCTCGTCCATGCTGCAGTCGGTCGCCACCGACGAGATGCGCGGCCGCATGCAGGGCGTCTTCATCGTCGTCGTGGCCGGCGGGCCGCGGCTGGCCGACATGTGGCACGGCGCCGCGGCCGACTGGATCGGGCCGGGCGCCGCGGCCACGGTCGGTGGGGTCGCCGTGGTGGTCGGTGCGGTCGCCGTCCTGGTGGCGTTCCCGGCCTTCTGGCGGTTCCGGGTGGAATTGGGTCAGCGCACCCCGGACCGGTAGATCTGCTCCAGGGCCGGGTCGCGCAGCGGCCCGGTGAACCACTTGCGCGCCGACAGGACGTACCAGCCACCGAACAGCACCAGTGCGCCGCCCACCGTGATCGGGGCGTAGTTGACGTACTCCCACGAGAAGTCGGTCGCACCGGGGATGCCGCGCGGCGAGAACGGCAGCAGGAACAGCACGCAGACGATGACGATCCACACGACGGCGGTGATCGAGATCCACCGGTAGTGGTGGCCGAGCGTCCAGTCACCCGTCTCGAAGGAACGGCCGGCCCGGATCCGCAGGAAGATCGGGATCCCGAAGGCGATGTTGAGGCCGATGACCGCGATCGAGCTGCCCACCGCGTAGCCGACCGCGCCGTTGACCAGCGTCGGGATCATCAGCGCCCACGCGACGGAGCAGATCGCGATGACGGCGTTGACCGGGACGCGGTTGCCGGAGACCCGCCGCCACACCTGCGAGAAGGGCACGGCGCGGTCGCGGGAGAACGCGAACATCATCCGCGACGCGGACGTGACCGAGGCGGTGCCGCAGAACAGCTGCGCCATCACCGCGATCAGCAGCAGGAACTCCGCCCAACCGTCGCCCATCGCGGTGCGCCAGATGAACGTGACCGCGTACTGGCCCTCGCGGGCCGTGGCCAGCGGGTCGGTGACGACGAACGTGATGGCCACCAGCAGCGCGAACCCGAACACGACGGACACGACCACGGACATCACCATGCCCATCGCCGACGAGCGCGACGCCGAGCGCGTCTCCTCGCTCATGTGCGCCGAGGCGTCGAAGCCGGTGATCGTGTACTGGGCCATCAGCAGCCCGAGGCCGAACACGAACAGCAGCGACGAGTCGGAGAAGCCGGAGTTGTTGATGACCTCGCCGAAGACGAAGCCGACCGACTGGTGCTTGCGCGGCACCACCACGAGCAGGACGACGATCAGCGTCACACCCGCCATGTGCCACCACGCCGAGATCGAGTTCAGCAGCGACAGGACGTTGACGTTGGCGAGGTTCAGCGCGAGGTGCAGCCCGACGATGACGGTGTAGACGATGAAGATCGTGATGTTGTCGGTGCCGACGACGTCGGGGAACCACAGGTTCAGCAGGGCCGTGGTGAAGGTGGCGGCGCCGTAGTCGATGGCCGCGGTGACGGCGATCTGCCCGAGCAGGTTGAACCAGCCGGTGAACCAGCCCCATGCGGGCCCGCCGAGCTTCGACGCCCAGTAGTACAGCGCTCCGGCCGTGGGCATCGCGGACGCGATCTCGGCCATCGCCATCGCCACGATCACGCAGAACGCACCGACGAACAGCCAGCCCCACGTGATGACGACCGGACCGCCGCTGTTGTACGCCAGGTAGTACGAGGTCAGGCAGCCGGCGAGGACCGAGATGATCGTGAACGAGATGGCGAAGTTGGAGAACCCGCCGAACTCGCGGTGCAGCGTCTGCGCGTAGCCGAGGCGGTGCAGCAGCGCCTCGTCGTCGGACTTGGGGACGGGGGCCTCGTACTGCGGGCGAGGGGAGCCGAACGTCCTGCCGGTCTGCGGAGCGTCGAAGCGGAGCATGGGGGCCTTCGGGTCGGCCGCAGGGGGACTGACTGCGGCGGGGTGCGGAGGGGAGCGGACGTCAGCGGCGGATCAGGCCGGAGTGTCGACCGCACTCGAGCAGCGCGGTGGTGTGGCGGTGGGTGGGGCCGAGCGACTGCTCGGCGTCGGCGATGGCCGAGGTCAGCACGAGGTAGGCGGACTCGACGGCGCCGGACGCCGATCTCGCCATCGCCAGGCCCATGCGGGAGGTAAGCGTGTCGGGGTGGTCGGCCCCGAGCGTGCGGGTGCGCTGGGCGGTGACCAGCGCGGACAGTGCCACGGCGTCGTCGACGTCACCGGAGAGGCGGTAGGCGACGGCCAGTGCGTCGCGAGCCGTGAGGGTGTCGGGGTGCTCGTCGCCGAGCACTCGGGAACGGTCGGCGACGCAGGTGAGCAGCATCGTCAGCCCCTCCCGGCGCCGGCCCGCGAGCATGCACGCCACGGCGAGGTTGCCGGCCACGCGCAACGTGTCGGGGTGATCAGGGCCGAGCACCGCCCGGCAGTCCGACAGGACGGCCGCGAGCTCGGGGATCGCCTGCTTGGGGCGGTCGGACCGACAGAGCTCTGCAGCTGCCGCATTGCGGTCGGCGAGATCGCCGACCACGCCTTTGGTTGAGCTACCAGTGGTGTCGGCGTACAAGTCCGCCAGCGGTGCTCGCGTCATCCCAGTCCCCCGGTCGGCCGCATGGTCACTGCATGGTGTGACGAAGGGTAAGCCATGGGCACCACCGGACAGGTGAAGAGGGGAGCTACACCACAGTCTTCGGTTACTGACAGACGCTGGATCGTCCTGTAGTGCACTCGGTGTAGATCACGATTCGGGCACCGCTTGCGGTCCGGACGGCTGAGGTGTATCCGGTTCGGTCCGCCGGACCTAGTCTCGCCCGGTGCCCGTCCCCGTCACCGACCTCGACCCCGCGACCGAGGCGCTCCTCGACTCCATTCCGTGCACGCGCGCGCAGCCGCGCACCGTCGAGGAGCTGTCCGGTGGGCTGACCAACCGCAACCTCAAGGTCACCAACGCCGACGGTGTCTGCGTCGTCCGCATCCCGGCCGCAGGCCCGGGACTGCTCGGCATCGACCGCGACCACGAGCACGCCAACTCCGTCGCCGCCGCGGAAGCCGGCGTCGGTGCGCCGGTGCTGCACTACCGACCGGGTGCCGGGCTCACCGTCGGCTTCCTGCCCGGCGAGGCGCTCTCCGACGAGCGGCTGCACGACCCCGCCGTGCTGCGCCGCGTGGCGGCCGCGTGCAAGCAGCTGCACGCCGGTCCGCGGTTCGTCAACGACTTCGACATGTTCGCCGTGCAGGCCCGCTACCGCGCGATCGTCGCCGAGCACGGGTTCCGCCTGCCTCCGCGCTACGACGAGTTCGCGCCCGCGCTGGCCGCCGTGCGCGGTGCGCTCGGGCCGCGCACCCACACCGTGCCCTGCAACAACGACCTGCTCGCCGAGAACCTGCTCGACGACGGCGAACGCGTGCGCATCATCGACTACGAGTACTCCGGCAACAACGACCCCTGCTTCGAGCTCGGGAACATCTGGAGCGAGGCGACCCTGCCGCCGCCCCTGCTGGACGTGCTCGTGGAGGCCTACTTCGGCCGCCCCCGCCCGGCCCAGGTGGCGCGGGCCCGGCTGTTCGGGCTGGTCGCGAAGTACGGATGGACGCTGTGGGCGTCCATCCAGGAAGGGTCCAGCCCCCTCGACTTCGACTTCTGGTCGTGGGGCATGGAGAAGTACGACCGTGCGGTCGCCGAGTTCGACGGGCCGGAGTTCGAGCAGCTGCTCGCCACCGCCCGTCAGTCAGATTGAGGATCCGGAGGTCAAGTGAGTACGCCCGAGAAGCAGCGCACCGCCGCTGACGACGATGCAGCGCTGCTGCACAAACTGGGCTACGCCCAGGTGCTGTACCGCGAGATGGGCGGGTTCTCGAACTTCGCGATCTCGTTCACGATCATCTCGATCCTCGCCGGCTGCCTGACCTCGTACTACATCGCGTTCAACAGCGGAGGTCCGGTCGCCATCACCTGGGGCTGGCTGCTCTGCGGCGCCTTCTGCGTGCTCATCGCCATGGCGATGGGCGAGATCGCGTCGGCCATGCCCACGGCCGGAGCGCTGTACTACTGGGCGTCCAAGCTCGGCGGGCCGGCGTGGGGCTGGTTCACGGGCTGGTTCAACCTGGTGGGCCAGATCGCGGTCACGGCGGCCATCGACTACGGCGCGGCCACCTTCACGACGGCCCTGTTGAGCCTGTTGACCGACGGGCTGATCGGTACCGACACCGTCACCATCTTCGTCGTCTACACGGTGATCATCGCCATCCACCTGACCCTCAACCTGCTGAACGTGAACCTGCTCGCCAAGCTCAACACGATCTCGGCGTGGTGGCACATGGCAGGCGTCGCGGTGATCGTCGCGATCCTGATCATCGTTCCCGAGCGGCACCAGAGCGCCGCCTACGTGTTCGGGTCGATGATCAACAACACCGGATTCTCCGACTCCGCGTTCTGGTTCGTCTTCGGCCTGGGCCTGCTCATGTCGATGTACACCATCACCGGCTACGACGCCTCGGCGCACATGAGCGAGGAGACCCGCGCTGCGTCGCGGTCCGCGGCTGTCGGCATGGTCATGGCCGTCGCCGTCTCCGTCGTCTTCGGCTTCATCCTGCTCGTCGCTGTCACGTACGCCGTTCCGTTCACGCCCGACGGCCTCCCGGACAACGCCAACGTGTTGCTCGGCGGGGGCACGCCGGACGCACCGGCTCCGGCCAACGCGGTCGTCTACATCTGGACCACGTCGCTCGGCAACCTGTGGACCGAGTTCCTGCTGGTCATCGCCGTGGTGGCGCAATTCTTCTGCGGTACGGCGTCGGTCACGTCGGCGTCGCGGATGATGTTCGCCTTCTCCCGTGACCGTGCAGTGCCGTTCTCGACGGTGTGGCGCAAGGTCTCCTCGAACCGGGTGCCGGTCAACGCGGTGATCGCGATCGTCGTGCTGTCCTGGGCGCTGATGATCCCGACCCTGATCAACGGGACGGTCGGCTACGCCGTGGGCACGTCGATCGCCGTCATCGGGCTCTACATCGCGTTCGCGCTGCCGATCATCCTGCGGATCAAGGCAGGCGACTCGTTCGAGGCCGGCGCATGGTCGCTCGGGAAGCACTACAAGTGGATCTCCCCGGTCGCCGTCATCTGGATCGCGATCGTGTGCATCCTCTTCCTCCTGCCCGCCTACGAGGCTGGTGTTCCGTGGTCGGAGAACTTCACCTGGCTCTCGGTGAACTACGCCCCGCTCACCGTGGGCGCCGCGTTGATCGGGTTCGGCGGCTGGTACTTCCTGTCGGCCAAGAACTGGTTCACCGGGCCGGTGCGTGAGAACACGGAGTCGATCGAAGCTGCGCTCGAGGCCGAGGCGTCGTCGGCCGAGCCCGCCGCGGTCGGCGCGACAGCTGCGGCCGCGGCTGCCGCGGCTGGTGCCGCCACCGCGACGGTCGCCGCTGCGACGGCCGAGGAGTCAGCACCGGCGACGGAGACCGAGCCGGCCGCTGACGCGGAGCCGGTTACGGAGGCCGAGCCCGAGGCAGCGCCGGTTACGGAGGCCGAGCCCGAGGCAGAGCCGGTTGCTGAGGCGGAGCCGGTTGCGGACGCGGAGCCGGTTGCGGACGCGGAGCCGGTTGCGGCTTCCGAGGCGCCCGCGGCCACCGAGGAGACCCCGGCGGCCGAGCCTGCAGCGGCGGAGTCGGCGGAGACCGAGGAGCCGGTGGTTGCCGGGTCCGATTCGGACTCCTCCTCCGACACGTCGGCGAGCGCATCCTCGGACTCGTCGTCGTCGGACTCGTCTTCCTCTGACTCGTCGTCGACGTCGTCCACGTCGGACGGTTCCTGACCGGGGTGGATGCGCCCGGCGTCCGGTAGATCACACGCTCCGCCGGGCGCATCCACACTCCCGCGCACTAGCGTTGCACCGAACCCGGCAACCATCAGTGCGAGGGAACCTCCACATGTCCGACAACACCACAACGGCCGTGCTGCGCGTAGGCGCGGACGACCACGAGATGTCGATCAAACAGGCCTCCGAGGGAGCGCCAGCTTTCGACATCGGCAAGCTGCTGACCAGT
The DNA here is from genome assembly GCF_050936315.1 of Pseudonocardia sp. CA-107938. Lineage (NCBI taxonomy): Bacteria > Bacillati > Actinomycetota > Actinomycetes > Pseudonocardiales > Pseudonocardiaceae > Pseudonocardia > Pseudonocardia sp. CA-107938. The sequence goes on from NZ_JBNJNA010000001.1 coordinate 2,024,883, forward strand.
ACCGGGATGACCACGCTGGACTACGGCTACGGCAACACCGCAGCGTGTCAGTCCGCGATCACCTACATCGACGGCGATGCCGGGATCCTGCGCTACCGCGGTTACCCGATCGACCAGCTGGCCGAGAAGTCCACCTTCCTCGAGGTCAGCCACCTGCTCATCTACGGCGAGCTGCCCACGCAGTCCGAGCTCGACGCGTTCACGAACAAGATCAGCCGGCACACGCTGCTGCACGAGGACCTCAAGCGGTTCTTCGACGGCTTCCCCCGCGACGCGCACCCGATGCCGGTGCTGTCCAGTGCGGTCAGCGCGCTGTCGACCTTCTACCAGGACGCCCTGGACCCGTTCGACCAGGACGCCGTCGAGCTGTCCACCGTCCGCCTCCTGGCGAAGGTGCCGACGATCGCGGCGTACGCGTACAAGAAGTCGGTCGGGCAGCCGTTCCTCTACCCGGACAACTCCCTCGGCCTGGTGGAGAACTTCCTGCGCATGACGTTCGGCTTCCCCGCCGAGCCGTACGAGGTCGACCCCGCCTTCGTGAAGGCACTGGACACGCTGCTGATCCTGCACGCCGACCACGAGCAGAACTGCTCGACGTCCACCGTGCGGATGGTCGGCTCGTCGCACGCGAACCTGTTCGCGTCGATCTCCGCCGGCGTCAACGCGCTCTTCGGCCCGCTGCACGGCGGTGCCAACCAGGCCGTTCTGGAGATGCTGCAGAAGATCCAGCACGAGGAGGACGGCAACGTCGAGAAGTTCGTCGAGCGGGTCAAGAACAAGGAGGACAAGGGCGCTCGCCTGATGGGCTTCGGGCACCGCGTCTACAAGAACTACGACCCGCGCGCGAAGATCGTGAAGCAGAACGCCGACGCGATCCTCAAGGGTCTCGGCATCTCCGACCCGCTGCTCGACATCGCGATGCGGCTGGAGGAGAAGGCGCTCGCCGACGACTACTTCATCGAGCGCAAGCTCTACCCGAACGTCGACTTCTACACCGGCGTGATCTACCGGGCGATGGGCTTCCCGACCCGCATGTTCACGGTGCTGTTCGCGCTCGGCCGGCTCCCCGGCTGGATCGCGCACTGGCGCGAGATGATCAGCGACCCGACCACGAAGATCGGGCGCCCGCGCCAGCTCTACACCGGTGCCACCGAGCGGTCGTACGTGGAGATGTCCGCCCGCTGACGCGCCCAGAGGCCGACGCGAACCCCGCGACCCGGACCGGGCCGCGGGGTTCGACGTCCCGGATGGGCCAGAGCTGCACGAGTCTCGCGGGCCGCTCATCTACCGATCGGGCTCCTACGCCCGCCGGCCCTGAGCAGGCGAGCACCGGGCCGGGCGGGGGGACGACCGACCCGGTGCTCTGCTCGGGAAGCTTGGTCATGTCGGGCTTCAACGTCGTTTCACCTGGGTGTCTGTGGGGCACTACGGTCGATGGCTGTGACGTCCGTGGTGTGGTTCCGGCGAGATCTGCGCGTCGGGGACCAGCCGATCTTCCTCGCCTGCGAGGGGCCGGCGCTCGCGTTGTTCGTGCTGGATCCGGCGCTGCTGGCGCCGTCGGGGCCGGCGCGGCGGACGTTCCTCTACCGCAACCTGCGCTGCCTCGACGACGCGCTGGGCGGGCGCCTGACGGTCGTGCGCGGCGATCCCGTGGACGTCGTTCCGCGGGTGGCGGCAGCGGTCGACGCGGCGAAGGTGCACGTCGCCGCCGATTTCGGCCCTTACGGCGGCCGGCGCGACACCGCGGTCGCCGAGGCGCTGGGCGCGGAGGGCCGGGAGCTGGTGCGCACCGGGTCGCCGTACGCGGTGGCGCCTGGGCGGGTGCGGAAGGCCGACGGCGACCCGTTCAAGGTGTTCACGCCGTTCCGTCGGGCATGGGCGGAGCACGGCTGGCGCGGTCCCGCGGCGACGGACGCCGGCACCGTCGACTGGCTCGATCCGGGTGACCTGGACGAGGGGATCCCCGACGACGAGGCCGTCGACGCGGAGCTGCCCGACGCGGGCGAGTCGGCGGCGCTCGCCCGCTGGCACGCATTCCTCGACGACGGTGTCGGCCGGTACGGCGAGGACCGCAACCGGCCCGACCGCCCGGGTACCTCGCAGATGTCGCCGTACCTCAAGTTCGGCCTGATCCACCCGCGCACGATGCTCGCCGACCTCGCCCGGCGCCGGTCCGCATCGGCCCAGACGTACACGACGGAGCTCGCGTGGCGCGAGTTCTACGCCGACGTGCTGCACCAGCGGCCGGACTCCGCCCGCGGCAACTACGACCGCGCGTTCGACGCGCTGCCCGTCGAGCAGGGCGCCGCAGCCGAGGAGGCGTTCCGACGCTGGCAGGACGGCGCGACCGGCTTCCCGATCGTCGACGCCGGGATGCGCCAGCTCCGCGCGGAGGCCTGGGTGCACAACCGGGTGCGCATGATCGTCGCGAGCTTCCTGGTGAAGGACCTGCACCTGCCGTGGTGGTGGGGTGCGCGGCACTTCATGCAGCTGCTCGTCGACGGCGACCTCGCGTCCAACCAGCACGGCTGGCAGTGGACGGCCGGCTCGGGCACCGACCCGGCCCCCTACTTCCGCGTGTTCAACCCGGTCGCGCAGGGCGAGCGCTTCGACCCCGACGGCGAGTACGTGCGCCGGTACGTACCGGAGCTGCGCGGAGTGCCGGGCCGGCAGGTGCACCAACCGTGGAACCTGGACGGCGGGATTCCGGACGGGTACCCCGAACCGATGGTCGACCACCGGGAAGAACGGCTGGCCGCGCTGGCCAGGTACGAACAGGTGAAGGCCGCGCGGGCTGATCGGGCCCGGTAGGGTCGCGGCACCGACGAGGGGACGTGATCATGGCGGAACAGGGGCGCCCGCGCAGGCGGCGCAAGTGGATCGTGCTGCTGGTCGCAGTCGGTGCCGGAGCATGGCTCGTCCGCTCCCGGCGCACCCCGGAACCGGACGCGTGGGTCCCGCCGCTGCCCGTCCCGTCGAGCACGCCGCCGCCCCGGCACGCCGCCGCCACGCCGGAGGCCGCCACGATCGAGGCGGAGTCGACTGGCGAGCCGCCGAAGCACGCCGCGAACGGCTCGAACCCGCTGTTCACCGAGGCCCCGGCCGAGCCGGAGAACGGCGCCGCCCCGCTGCCGGACGGTTCCGCACCCGGCCCCGAGTACGTGATCAAGGGCAACGCCGACTCGATGCTGTTCCACACCGAGTCGAGCCCGTACTTCGGGCGGACGAAGGCCGAGGTGTGGTTCCGCACCGAGGAGGAGGCCACCGCGGCCGGCTTCACGAAGTGGACCCGCCGCAGGCCGAAGGGCTGACACCATGGACGCACGCGAGATCAACCCGCGGGTGATCGCGAAGTTCCGCGCCGGCGAGGACCCGGACGGCATGCACCGCGACCGCCTGCTGCTGCTCACCACCACCGGCCGCCGCACCGGCGAGCCACGCACGTCGCCGATGGCCTTCTTCCTGGACGGCGGGACGCCCGTCGTCTTCGCGTCCAACATCGGCGCCCCGCGCCACCCGGCGTGGTACCTCAACCTCGAGGCGGACCCGCACGTCACCGTCGAGACGCCGGAGGAGACGTTCGACGCGACGGCGACCGTGGCGCAGGGCGCCGAGCGGGAGCGCCTGTGGGCCGCAGCCGTCGCGCTCTTCCCGTTCCTCCCCGACCACCAGGAGAAGGCGGGCGATCGGGAGATCCCGCTGGTCTCGCTCGTGCGCGACTAACCGCGCAGGGCTTCCCGCAGCGAGACCCGGGCACCCGTCCGCAGCACCGAGTTGCGGTAGACGCGGCCGGCGACCCGCACCACGACGGCGATCGCCAACGCCGCGATGAGCGCCGCCACCGCGACCTCCCACAGCTCCGCCGCGCCGAGGGCGTAGCGCGCCGGCATCACCGTCTGGGAGAAGAACGGGACGTACGACAGCACCGTCGCGAGGGGGCTGCGCGGGTCGCTGGGCAGCAGGTTCACCGTCAGGATGAACGGCACCAGCAGGATGAAGATCATCGGTGCGACGACGGTGTTCAGCTCCTCCTGACGCGACACGGTCGAGCCGACCGCGGCGTACAGCGCGGCGAAGAGGAAGAAGCCCAGCACGTACCAGACGATCACCATCGCGAACAGGCCGATGGTCGCCGCGGGCAGTGTGAGCAGGCCGAACGCCGCGCCCCCCGCGGCCGCGACCCCGCCGAGGATCACCAGGTTCAACAGCCCGACCGCGCCCAGACCGATGATCTTCCCGGCCAGCAGCTCCCACGGCTTGATCGTGGCCAGCAGCAGCTCCACCACCCGGCTCTGCTTCTCCTCCACGACGCCCGTCGCCACCAGCTGCCCGTACGCCGAGAGCGAGACGAAGAGCAGGATCGTGCCGACGATCGCCAGCGCGAGGCGCTGACCGCGGTCCGGGTCCACCGGTTCGAGGGTCTCCTCGGTGACGGCGGAGCGCGCGTCCAGTGCCGCTGCGTCGGTCCCCGCCGCCTGCAGCACCTCGGCCACCGCGACCTGCCGAGCAGCCGTGCGGACGACGTCGGCGAGCTGGTCGTCGACGGCGTCCCGGCCGATCAGCGCGTAGTGACCGGGCGTTCCGGTCAGCAGCGCGTCGAGCTCGTCGGCGGCGACGGCGGACCGCCCCGCCTCCTCCGTGACGTCGCGGAGCTGCAGCGTGAGGCCCTTCGCGTGAGCCGTGGCGTCGAGCACGCTGGTCAGTGACGCGGCGTCCGGGGTGATGCCCACCGTGCTGGTGGAGCGCTGGCCGGCGACGAACGCCGAGATGGCGCCGACCACCCCGAAGAGCACGAGCGTGATCAGCAGGCCGATCACGAAGCTGCGCGACCGCACCTGGGTCACGAACTCGCGCCGGGCGACCAGCCCGATCGCCTGCCCGGACGACAGCGGCGCGCTCATCGGACCACCTCCGGGGCTGCGGCGGAGACGACGTCGCGGTACAGCTCGGTCAGCGGTGGGCGGTGGCGGCGGAACTCGTGCACCGGCCCGGCGGCGACCGCCGCGGCGAGCACCTGCTGGTCGTCCGTGCCGTCCAGGCGCAGGCGGGTGCGGGCGCCCTCGGTCTCCAGCACGGTCACGCCGGCGAGGTGGTCGGCCCAGCCGGCGGCCGGGCCGTCCACGTCGAGCACGACGCCGCGGTCGCGGTCGCGCAGCTCCGCAACGGTGCCCACGGCGACCATGCGGCCATCCGCGATGATGCCGATGCGGTCGCACAGCCGCTCGACGAGGTCGAGCTGGTGGCTGGAGAACACCGTGGGGACGCCGCCCTCTGCCTTGTCCCGCAGCACCCCGCTCATCACCTCGACGGCCGTCGGGTCCAGCCCGGAGAACGGCTCGTCGAGCACGAGCACCTCCGGGTCGTGCACGAGCGCTGCAGCCAGCTGCACCCGCTGCTGGTTGCCGAGCGAGAGCTTCTGCACCTCGTCGCCCAGGCGGGCGTCGACGCCGAGCCGCTCCGCCCAGTGCTGGGTCGAGCTGCGCGCCTCGCCCGGCCCGAGCCCGTGCAGCCGCGCCAGGTACTGCAGCTGCTCGGCTACCCGCATCTTCGGGTACAGCCCGCGCTCCTCCGGCATGTAGCCGATGCGCCGGCGCACGTCCGCGTCGACGGGTGCGCCCTTCCAGCGCACCTCGCCGGCGTCCGATGCGAGCACGCCCAGGACGATCCGCATCGTGGTCGTCTTGCCGGCGCCGTTGCTGCCGACGAACCCGAACACCTCGCCCGGTTGGACGGTGAACGAGACGTCGGTCAGCGCGGCGCGCGTCCCGAACCGCTTGGAGACCCCCCGAATGTCCAGCACGGATGGACCCTAGACGGTCGGGCGATCGTCATTGGAAGGTGCGGAAGCTCGCGGCGTTGTCCTTGGTGACGAGCGCGGTGCCAGTGTCGATGAAGGCCTCGACCGGCTTGCCCTGCACCGCGTTCGCCGCCGCCTCCACGCCGAGCGCCGCCATCTTGCCGGGGAACTGCGCGATCGTGGCCTGCATGTGGCCGCCGAGGATCGCGGCCGCCGCGTCCGGGAGGCCGTCGTAGCCCATCACCAGCACCTGCTTGCCCTTCTGCTCGGCCACCCCGGCGGCGGCGATGGCCGGGTCGTCGCAGGCGGAGTAGATGGCGGTCAGGTTCGGTTCACGCGTGAGCAGGTCCTGCGCGACGGTGGCGCCCTCAGCGGAGTCGCACTTGGTCTCCGCGCCGCCGATGACGACCTTCACGCCGGTGCCGTCGAGCGCCTTCTGGACGCCCTCGATGCGGGCCGCCAGCGCAGGAGCGCTGCGCACGCCCTCCATGAGGCCGATCGTGTTCCCGGGCTTGAGCACGGACTTGAGGTAGGCCCCGGCCGCCTGCCCGCCCTTGACGTTGTCGGTCGCGACGACCGCGGTCTCCTTGGTGAAGTCCTGCAGGTCGTTGTCCACCAGCACGACCTTGACGCCCTTGTCCGCCGCGGCGTCCAGCGCCGGGACGACGTCGGGGCCCATCGGCGTGATGACCAGCGCCTTGAACCCGCGCGCCACCGCGTCCTGGATCTGCGCCGTCTGGCACGACACGTCGGTCGGGGACTTGCAGGAGAAGTAGCTGATGTCCACCAGCCCGGGGTGCTGCGTGGCGTAGGCCTTCGCCGAGTCCTCCATCGCCGTGAAGAAGGCCACCGGGAACTTCGTGACGAACGCGATCTTGACCGGTCCGGCGCCGGCCGCGGTCGCTCCGGTGGACGGCGCGGCCGCGCCCCCGCCGCCGCAGCCCGCCGTGACCATCGCCAGCGCGGCCGCGCCGGCCAGGAGAACGTGTCGGTTCCTCATTGCAAGAGCCCCTTCGGTCGCTGGACGGGTCGTGCTCAGAGGGGCCGGCTCCCGGCGGCCCCGACGATCCAGGCCACGAGCTGCGCGTGGTTGTCCGCCGTCGGGACGGTCTCGCCGACGGCGCGCCCGCGCCGCAGTACGAGGGCCCGGTCGGCCACGGCCATGACGTGGTCCATGCTGTGCGAGACGAGGACGACGGCGACGCCGCTCTCCTTGAGCCGGCGCACCAGGTCGAGCACGCGGGCGGACTCCCGAAGCCCCAGCGCGGCCGTCGGCTCGTCGAGGATCACCAGGGTGGACGAGAACGCCACCGCCCTGGCGACGGCGACGGCCTGCCGCTGGCCGCCGGACATGAGTGCAACGGTGGCGTCCAGGTCGGGGAGGCTCACCTGGAGCCGTTCCAGCAGCTCACGGGTACGGTCGGCCATCTGCCGGTGCCGCATGAACCGCAGCCCGCGGGGCAGCCAGGACGGGCCGGCCAGTTCCCGGCCCGCGAAGAAGTTCGCGGCCGGGTCGAGGTTGTCGAAGAGCGCGAGGTCCTGGTAGACGGTCTCCACCCCGTGGGCCCGCACGGCCATCGCGCCGGCGTCCGTGACGTCCTCCCCGTCGAGCACGATCGAGCCCGAGTCGAGCCGGTGCACCCCGCTGATGGCCTTGACCAGGGTGGACTTCCCGGCGCCGTTGTCGCCGAGCAGGGCAAGCACCTCGCCGCGGGCCACGTGCAGCGACACGCCGTCGAGGGCGACGACGGCGCCGAACCGCTTGCTCGCCTCGTGCACCTGGAGGACCGGACGTTCGGTCATCGCGCACCCACCGCCTGCAGGCTGCGGAAGCGGCGTTCGAGGTGGCCGCGCAGGACGTCGAGCTCCACCGCGACGACGATCACGAATCCGGCCGCCATGTACTGCCAGTTCGGGTCGATCCCGAGCAGGTTCAGCCCGTTGCGCATGACCGCGATGACGAGCGCGCCGGTCAGCGCGTTCAGGACGGAGCCGCGGCCGCCGAGGAAGCTGGCCCCACCGATGATCACGGCCGCGATGGCGTCCAGCTCGGCGAACGCGCCCGACGTGGGCGAGCCGGCGTCGCCGCGACCCATGGTCAGCAGGGCCGCGACGCCGGCGAGGAACCCGCAGACGACGTACACCGAGATCAGCACGGCCGGGACCGGGATGCCGTTGCGGACGGCCGCCTCGGGCCCGCCGCCGACTGCGTAGATCCACCGGCCCCACACCATCCCGCGCAGCACCAGCGCGACGACGGCGGCGACCCCGACGACGACGAGCGCGGCGGTGGGGAACCACCCGATGGCACCGCCCCCGGGGATGGCGGCGATCCGGCCCGCGCCGATCTCCTTCACCACCGGGGGAGCGCCCCGGATGGTGCGGCTCCCGGACAGGTAGAGGGCGAGACCGCTCGCGGCCGTCAGCATCGCCAGCGTCGCGATGAACGGGTGCGGCAGCCTGCCCTTGACGTAGAGCAGGCCGTTGACCAGGCCCACGAGCGAGCCGGTCGCGAGGGCGGCGAGCACGGCCACCAGGGCCGAGCCCTGGCTGCGCCAGACCAGCGCTCCGACGACGGCGCACAGCGAGAGGTTCGAGCCCACCGACAGGTCGATCCCGCGCGTCACGATGACGAGGAGCTGGCCGAGCGCGAGGACGCACACGACGGCCGACTGGTTGAGCAGGTTGCCGATGTTCTCCAGCGTCAGGAAGACGTCTGACAGCACGGCCAGCACCACGACCAGCAGCAACAGGATCGCGACCGGCCCGGCCCGCAGCGCGAGCAGCGCGAGCTTGAGGCCGCGGTAGCGGGCGTCGGGCGGAGTCGGTGCGGCGGGTTCGGACGGGGTCGGACCACCCCGGGGCGGGGCGAGCTCCGAGCGGCCCTCTCGTGTCACAGGGACTCCAGCGTCCGGCGGGGAGGAAGGGGCTCACCGTAGGGTTTCCGACATGAGATAGTCAATAACCGATTTCCTATATTTTATTCGGATATACTACGATGCGGGCACGACCTCACAGCGGGAGCCCCGTGACCGACCCCTATCGCCTGCACGCCGCGAGCCCGGCGCCCGCGGCGCTGCGCCTGACCGCGCGGCAGCCGCTCGTGCTCGACGTCTACGACGCGCTCGTCGACATGCTCATGAACCACGACTTCGACCCCGGTGAGCGCCTGAACATCGACGCGCTCACCCGCACGCTCGGCGTCTCGCAGACGCCGATCCGTGAGGCCATGGCCCGGCTGGAGGCCGAAGGGCTCATCGTCAAGGAACCGCGTCGCAGCTACACCGTCGCGCCCCTCATCACCCTCGACGAGCTCAGGGCGCTGATGGATCTGCGCCTCCTGATCGAGCCCTCCGCCGCAGCGGCGGCCGCCCGCCGGGCGTCTCCGGCGGAGGGCGCGGACCTGATCGCGTTCGCCCGCAGCGGCGGCGCCGGCCGCCACGGCGGCACCGCGAACCGGCTCGACATGATCTACGACGCCACGTTCCACGACCGGGTCGCCGCGCTCGGCGGCAACTCGTGGCTGCGTGACTCGCTGGCCCGGCTGCGCAGCCACGTGCACATGTACCGGCTCTACCACCACGCGCGGCACGCGGCCGCGACCACGCCCGAGCACGTGGCGATCGCCGAACCGATCGCAGCCAACGACCCCGACGCCGCCGCCGAGGCCATGCGCCGCCACCTGACGGAGGCGATGGAGCGCATCGACGAGGTGTTCGCCCGCAACCGGTAGCCCGCGGGCGGCGCGGCGGATCACCGGGGCCGTACATCGCACCGACTACGATCAGCACCGCTCGATGACGAAAGGGTGACTGTGAGTGGTCGAGGCCGGCGCTGGCTGCTCCCTGCCGCGACGGTGTCGGCCACCGTCATCGTCGCCCTGTGCACCGTGCTGATCGGCTCCGGAACCGTGTTCGGCACCGCGACGGCCGGGCCGGCGCCGGCCGCACCGCCACTGCCGGTGCGGATGGTCGGGTTGGGTGACTCGATCCCGGCCGCGTACGGCTGCGACGGCTGCACCGGCTTCCTCGACATCTACGCCGACGCGCTCGGCGACGCCCGGTCGACCGCCGTCACCGTCACCAACTTCGCCGTCGGTGGCTGGACCACCGCGGACCTGCTCGCGTCGCTCACCCCGGGCGACGAGGTCGAGGGCGCCGTCGTCGATCCCGACGGGGCGTCGCGCACCGTCGGCCAGTCCGACATCGTCACCGTCATGATCGGTGCGAACGACTACGACGCCATGGTCGACACGTTCGCGGAGGGCCGCTGCGGCGGCGCCGACGGCCTGGCCTGCTTCGACTCGGCCACCGCGATGGTGACGCGCGACCTCACCGCGATCCTGCAGCGCATCCGGCAGCTGCGCGGCGGGCACCCCACCACCCTGCAGGTGCTCGGGTACTGGGACGTCTTCCCCGACGGCGAGTTCGCCGAGCAGGCCTACGGCCCGCAGTTCGTGCGGGACAGCACGAGGGTCACGCAGCTCGCCAACGCAACCATCAAGGACGTCGCGCAGGCACAGCAGGCCTGCTACGTGGATCTCTACACGCCGTTCAAGGGGCCGGACGGCGACGTCGACGACACCCCGCTGCTGATCGACGACGGGGAGCACCCCAACCAGGCCGGCCACCAGCGGATCGCCGACGCGCTCGCGGCGACGGCCTGCGACCCGAGCTGACGGACCGACCCGGAAGAGCATCGAGTGACCTGGCTGTGGGACGTCTCGACCATCACCGGCGCACTGCCCGTCGCGCTGACGGTGCTCGGTGCGCTCGGCCTGGTGGCGCTGCTGCTGCGCCGGGACCCGCGGTGGTGGGTGCGGCTGCTCCCGATCACCCTCGGCGTCGCGCTCGCGCTCACCGCCGTCGCCGACGTGGCCCTCGAGCTGTGGCGGCCCTTCCCCGAGTCGCTGCCCGCGCGGATCCTGCTGTGGGCCGGGCTGGGGATCTGGGCGGTGGTCCTGGTCGCGGTGCGGGTCGGCCCGGCCCGCTGGTGGGGCCGCATCGGGCTCACGGTGGCGATGGTGCTCGTCGTCGCGCTGAGCGCCATGAAGATCAACGCGTTCTACGGGTACCGGCCGAACCTGGGAGCCGTGTTCGGCGTCCCGCAGATCAGCGAGGTCGACTTCGCCGCGCTCGCACCCGTCCGCCCGACCGTCTCCGCCGCCCCGCACCAGCCCCTGAGCCTGTCCTGGCACCCGCCGGCGGACCAGCCGAAGCGCGGCGAGGTGACCCAGGTGGCCATCGACGGCACGCGGTCCGGCTTCAAGGCGCGCCCGGCGATGGTCTACCTGCCCCCGGCGTACCTCGGCTCGGTGCGCCCGCTGCTGCCGGTGCTCGTGCTGATCCCCGGGCAGCCGGGCGGGCCGGAGGACTGGTTCGTCGCCGGCAAGCTGGCATCGGTCATGGACGGCTTCGCGGCCGCGCACGCGGGTCTCGCGCCGATCGTCGTCGTGCCGGACGCGACCGGGTCCCCGCTGGCCAACACGCTGTGCCTGGACTCGCAGCTCGGCAACGCCGAGAGCTACCTCGCAGAGGACGTGCCCGCGTGGCTCACCCAGCACCTGCAGGTCGACCCGGACCGCAGCCGCTGGGCGATCGGCGGCTTCTCCTTCGGCGGCACGTGCGCCCTGCAGCTGGCGCTGCGCCGCCCGGCCGGCTACCCGACGTTCCTCGACGTCTCCGGCCGTCCCGAACCGACCCTCGGTGACCACGCGAGCACCGTGCAGGCCACGTTCGGCGGCGACGAGGCGCGGTTCCGGGCGGTGAACCCGCTCGACATCCTCGCCGCCGGGCAGTTCCCCGGCACGGCCGGCTACGTCGTAGTCGGGCGCGACGACCCCGACGTGCCGGTGGCGTGCCGGCCCCTGCCCGCCGCGGCCGAGCGGGCCGGGATCTCGCTCAAGATGGAGCAGCTGCACGGCGGCCACACCTGGGCGCTCGCCATCACCGGTCTGCAGCACGCGCTGCCCTGGATCGCGTCCCGGGCGGGCCTCATCCCTTAGGGCTGGCGGCCGTCGTCGTCGGCGGGCTCGCCGCGATGCAGCTCGCGAGCGTCAGAGCCGCGCGCGCCGCCCCACCGCCGGCTCGGTGATCGTGGTGGAGATGCCGTAGCCGCGGATCTTGCGGTAGATCGTGGCCCGCGACATGCCCAGGTGCCGCGCTGCCTCGGCCTTGTTGCCGGCGTTGTCGATCAACGCGTCGACGATGGCGTCGCACTCGATCGCCTCCAGCGGCGTGAGCACGCGACGCGTGGTGGCCCGCGTCTCCGGCGGCAGGTCGTCGGGCATCAGGACGCCGGCCCGTCGCCGCGCGACGGTCTTGCGCAGCACCTGGTAGAGCTGCTCGACGTTGCCCGGCCAGCGGTTGCGCATCAGCACGCGCAGCGCGGCGGGGGAGCAGGTCAGGTCCGAGCCGCGGGTGAGCCGTGCGATCAGGTGCGGCACCAGCTCCTCGACGTCCTCGAGCCGGTGCCGCAGCGGCGGTACCTCGACGGTGCGCGGGAAGAACTCCAGCAGGTCGACGCCGTCGTCGCCGACGGGAAGGCCGCCGGGCCCGACGGTCGCGACCACCCACGGGCACTCGTTGTCCGGCGACTCCCGGTGCGGTTCCAGCGCGTCGGCGAGTGATTGCCGGCCCTCGGTGTCGAGCTCGTCGAGGTGCGTGAGGATCAGCGTGCCGCCGCCCCCGTTGTCCAGCTCGCCGGCGAGCTCGGCGAGCCAGCGCGCGTCCCAGTCGCGCGCGTCGAGCACGCGGATGTGCGCGGCCGGCGCCCGCATCTGGTGCGCCGCCTTGGCCAGCGTGGTCTTCCCGCTGCCCGGTTCGCCCTGCAGCACCAGCCATTCCCGGCTCTGGAAGTGCCGGTCGGCGGCCTGGCAGCACTTGGCCCACTGCAGGCTGGACCCCACGGCCGCGGTCGGCGTCGACATCGACGACGGCAGCGTGCGCCGGCCGGTCTGGGCGGGCGCGGAGTCGGCGAGCTGCACGTTGAGGACGCCACCGGCCGAGCCCCGGTCGATCCAGCTGGGCCGGCACTGCACCCGCGCGACCGCGCCGCTGGGCAGGTCGAGCAGCAGCAACCGGCGGCCCGACGTCAACGCCTCCGTGGCACCGGCGACGAGGGCCACCTGATCGGCCGGGGTGATGGACTCGCGGGCGACGTCGTTCATCATCACGACGTCCGGGCCGACGGCGATGACGGCGCCGCGTGCCCGCCGGGCGGCGGTGAGGTAGTCGTGCAGGAGCGCCAGCTCGCGCGGGCCGGACAGGTCCAGCAGCGCCGCCTCGATCTGCCGCGCGATGCGCGACACCGTGGTGGCCATGAACCGGCCGGCGTCGGGCCGCCAGCACGTCAGGTCGACGACGCCGAGCAGCTTGCCGCTCACCGGGTGCCAGATCGGGGCGCCGGCGCAGGCGAACGGCGCGAGCGGCTCCACGTAGTGCTCGTGGCCGAACACCTCGGCGGGGCCGCGACCCTCCAGCGCGGTGCCGATGCCGTTGGTGCCGACGAACTTCTCCGCGTAGCTGAAGCCTGGCGCGAGCCAGATCCGGTCGAGCGCCTGCCGCAGGGCCGAGTCGCCGGTGCGGCGGTCGAGCACCACGCCGTCGGCGTCGGTCAGGATGACGCTGACGGGCTCGGTGGCCAGCTCGTCGGAGATGTCGCCGAGGATCGCGGTGGCCGCGCGGGTCAGCGGCGAGTCGGGTTCGAGGTCCCAGTCGTCGCGCAGCTCGACGTTGTCGACGGGGATCTCCCACTCGCGGGACCGGGCCCAGGACGCCAGGATCGTGTCGCGCACGACGCCGGCGGGCACCACGTCGTCGACCAGGAACGACGTGCGCGCACGAACGAGCTGGTCACCCGACCTCTCGGCCGGCGGACCAGTTGCTCCGTCCGTCGCGCGCCCCAAGCGGTGGCCTCCTCGGCGCAGCTCGCGCTCCGCCGCAGCGCGGAACGTCGTGCAACCGAAGCTACCTGCTGGTGGACGTCACCGACAGCAGGCGGACGACCGCGAATCGTCTCATATTGAGACCTCGACCGCGCATCGACGGAGGTGTGATTCCCGGCACGAGGGAACCGCATCGGTGCTGGCCCGCGCTCCGGGGCTGGTGGGGCGACCTCCGCCCACCACCAGAGCCCACCACCACGTGAGGAGACGACGTGAGTCGGCAGAGCTTGGCAAAGGCTCATCAGAAGATCCAGGAACTGTCCTGGGAGCCGCAGTACCACGAGCCGTACATGAAGTACGGGACCGACTACACCTTCCGCAAGGCGGCCAAGAAGGACCCGCTCAAGCAGGTCCTCCGGTCCTACTTCCCCATGCAGGAGGAGAAGGACCACCGGGTGTACGGGGCGCAGGACGGTGCCATCCGCGGGAACATGTTCCGGCAGGTGCAGGAGCGCTGGCTGGAATGGCAGAAGCTGTTCCTGTCCATCATCCCGCTGCCCGAGATCTCCGCGGCGCGGTCGATGCCGATGCTGTTCCACGCGGTGCCGAACCCGGAGCTGCACAACGGTCAGGCGATCCAGATGATCGACGAGGTCCGCCACTCGACGATCCAGCAGAACCTGAAGCGCCTGTACATGAACAACTACATCGACCCGGCGGGCTTCAACAACACCCTGCGGAACTTCCACGGCGACTACTGCGGCACCATCGGCCGCCAGTTCGCGGAGGGCTTCATCACCGGTGACGCGATCACCGCGGCCAGCATCTACCTGACGATCGTCGCGGAGACGGCGTTCACGAACACCCTGTTCGTGGCCATGCCGGCCGAGGCCGCGGCCAACGGCGACTACCTGCTGCCGACGGTGTTCCACTCGGTCCAGTCCGACGAGTCGCGGCACATCTCCAACGGCTACGCCACGCTGCTCATGGCCCTGTCCGACGAGGACAACCGCCAGCTGCTCGAACGCGACCTGCGCTACGCGTGGTGGAACAACCACCGCGTCGTCGACGCCGCCATCGGCACGTTCATCGAGTACGGCACGAAGGACCGCCGCAAGGACCGCGAGTCCTACGCGGAGATGTGGCGGCGCTGGATCTACGACGACTACTACCGGGCCTACCTGATCCCGCTCGAGAAGTACGGGCTGGTCATCCCGCACGACCTCGTCGAGGAGTCCTGGAAGCAGATCTGGGAGAACGGTTACGTCCACGAGGTCGCGCAGTTCTTCGCCACCGGGTGGCTCGCGAACTACTGGCGCATCGACGGCATGACCGACGAGGACTTCGAGTGGTTCGAGTACAAGTACCCGGGCTGGTACGACAAGTACGGCAAGTGGTGGGAGAACTACAGCCGGCTGGCGACGCCGAACGGGCACAACCCGATCGTCTTCGAGGACGTCGACTACGTGTACCCGCACCGCTGCTGGACCTGCATGGTGCCGTGCCTGGTGCGGAAGGACATGGTCATGGCCGAGGTCGACGGCCAGTGGCGCACCTACTGCCACGAGGTGTGCCGCTGGACCGACGCCGAGGCGTTCCGGCCGTCGTACCAGGGCCGGGAGACGCCGAACATGGGCAAGCTCGTCGGTCACCGCGAGTGGGAGACGCTCTACCACGGCTGGAACTGGGCCGACGTCGTCTCCGACATGGGCTTCGTCCGTGACGACGGCAAGACGATGACGGCGCAGCCACATCTGAACCTCGACCCGTCGAAGATGTGGACGCTCGACCACCTGCGTCGCTGCCCGCCGCTGGCCAGCCCGAACGTGATCCTCAACGAGATGAGCGACGACGAGCGCACCGCGTTCGCCGCCGACTACGTCCGTCAGGGTCCGGCGGGGCGGCCGGCACCGCAGGCCTCCTCCTCGTGAGCAGGCCTGCCTGATCGCCTGAGCGCGGGTCAGGCGAGGGGGAAGGGCCCCGAACGTGGGGCTCTTCCCCCGCTCCGACCTGCCCAGGAGCCGGTTCCACCGCCGTTCCCACGAAGCGAGGACGAGCAGTCAATGGGAGACAAGCACATCGTCCGGTTCGAACCGGTCGGCATCGAGATCGAGGTCGACGAGGACCAGACGATCCTGCGCGCGGCCGCCGAGAACGGCGTCCAGCTCATGCACGGCTGCAAGGAAGGGCAGTGCGCGGCCTGCAAGTCGTTCGTGCTCGAAGGCGACATGGACGACATCGACCTGGAGCGGTACTCGACGTTCGCCCTTCCCGACTACGAGAAGGAGGAGGGGTCGACCCTCCTGTGCAGGGCGCACGCCTACGGCGACCTCGTCATCGAGCTGCTGCAGTACGACGAGGAGATCATCCGGAACGGCCTGCCCCTCACCAAGGGCGTCGTGGAGGTCGTCTCGAACGAGTCGGTCACCCACGACATGCGCCACCTGGTGGTGCAGCTCGTGGAGCCGGCGGAGATCAAGTTCTTCCCCGGTCAGTACATGGACTTCATCGTTCCCGGCACGAACGAGTCGCGGTCGTTCTCGATGGCGAACACGCCGAACCGGGACGGGATCTTCGAGTTCGTGATCAAGGTCTACCCGGGCGGGCTGTTCTCCGAGTACCTCGACCAGCGACTCCAGGTGGGCGACCGGTTGGAGGTGGAGGCGCCGTTCGGCACCTTCACCCTCCGCGAGAACCGGACGTCGGACATCGTCTTCGTCGGCGGCGGCGCCGGAATGGCACCGGTGCTCGGCCTGCTGCGGTCGATGGCCGAACGCGGGGTGGAACGGCGGGCGCGCTTCTACTACGGCGCCCGCACCGCGAAGGACCTCTGCTTCGAGAAGGAGCTCGCCGAACTGGGCGAGCAGCTCGCCGATTTCTCCTACATCCCGGCGCTGTCCGAACCGGTCGCCGGTGAGGAATGGGCCGGCCACACCGGGCTCATCACCGCGGTGGTCGAGCAGAACGAGACGAGTCTGGAGGGGATGGACGCCTACGTCTGCGGTCCGCCGCCGATGGTGGACGCGGCGATCGTGACGCTGACCGCACTGGGCGTGAACGAGCAGAACATCTATTACGACAAGTTCACCACGACCGGTGAACAAGAAGGCGAGGACGGTTCATGACCACTACCGAACGGCCGGAGCGCAGCGTCCCGAAGCCCGTCTTCACCGACGCGGAGGCCGGCGCGCGCGAGTTCCCCGATTCCGGCGCCAGTGCACGGCGCTACAACTACTTCAAGCCCGCCAAGCGCAAGCAGACCCACTACGAGGACGTCACCGTCGAGGTGCAGCCCGATCCTCGGCACTACCTCTCCCAGGGCTGGATCTACGGATTCGCCGACGGTTCCCGCGGCTACCCGCTGAACTGGACGAAGCTGAAGGCGTGGGGCGTCGACAAGCCCGAGCCGGAGCGCGGTGTCGGGTCCGGCGGCCTGCCGAAGGACTTCGAGTGGCCCGCACACGGTTGGCACGAGTTCCGCGATCCCAACGAAGAGTGGGAGATGACGTTCTACCGCTACAACGCGAACGTCGTGCGGCAGGTCAACCAGAACGTCGAGAACGCGCGGCAGGGCAAGGCGTTCGAGCAGTGGACGAACAACTGGGTGCGGTTCGTGGAGCGCAACGTCGGCGCGTGGATGCACATCGAGCACATCCTCGGGCTGTACGTGTTCGCCGCGTGCAACCGCTCCGGCCCGACCAACATGCACAACACCGCCATGGCGGTGAACAGCATGCACAAGATCCGGTTCGCGCAGGACCTCGCGCTGTACAACCTCACGCTCTCCGAGGAGATCGACGGCTTCGACGGTGCCGCGCACATCGAGGCGTGGAACTCCGATGCCGAGTGGCAGGGCGCCCGCGCCCTGTGCGAGGCGCTGACGGCCGTCGACGACGACTGGGGCGAGTCCGTCTTCGCCACGAACGTCGTCTTCGAACCGCTCATCGGCGAGCTGTTCCGCTCCAACCTGGTCATGCAGTCCGCGGCACCGAACGGCGACTTCGTGACGCCCACGGTGGTCGGGGCCGGCGAGTTCGACTTCGCCCAGCGCGACCTGCGCTGGACGATCGCCTGCTTCGCCCCGCTCACCGAGGACCGCGAGTTCGCCGACCACAACAAGCAGCTGATGCAGGGCTGGCTCGCGAAGTGGGTGCCGCAGGCGCTCGACGCCGCCCGCAAGATGCAGCCGCTGTGGTCGCAGCCCGACGCCAAACCGCCGCGCTTCGAGGACTCCCTGGACAAGGCCAAGAACCGGTTTGCCGGGATCTGCACCGATCTCGGCCTGAACACGCCCGAGGAGCTGAAGCAGTGACGACCACCTTCACGACGGCCGAGAGCCCGTACCAGGCCGACAACACCGCGTCCGGCAAGGCCGGCGTCACGCTGATGAACAACCAGATCGGCGTGGTCGTGGCCGAGGTGATGAACCGCCAGGACAACGTGACGGTCACCTACCTGCCGTCCATGATCCGGGTCGACTGCGTGGGCCGGATGGATTTCGTCTACGCGGACATCTCCGAGGCGCTCGGCGAGGACGAAGGCTTCTACGACGCCGCCGAGTTCGAGGAGAACATGTCGACGCACTACGGGAAGATGATCCACATGGATGACCGGACCGTCATGTTCGGGAATCTCGAGGAAGCGGCCGAATTCATCGGCGACATGCTCCCGCCGGCGGTCTCGTAATCGTTCGACACCTCTAGTGCTGGCCGGGTCGTCGTCCGTGCATGAACGGGCGACGGCCCGGGCTCGTTGTTCCGCCCCCGCGCAGCAGACCAACGCGAGACATCTCCAGGAGGACGATCCATGGCCAAGGAACTGCGATTCGGCGAGGAGGCCCGGCAGCTGTTGCAGGCCGGCGTCGACCAGCTCGCCGAAGCCGTCAAGAGCACGCTCGGGCCGAAGGGCCGCAACGTCATCCTGGAGAAGATCACCGGGACGCCGGAGGTCACCAACGACGGCGTCACCATCGCCCGGGAGATCCACCTGCGCGACCCGTTCGAGAACATGGGCGCGCAGATCCTCAAAGAAGCCGCCGTCAAGACCAACGACACCGTCGGCGACGGCACCACCACCGCCACCGTGATCGCGCAGGCCATCGTCCGCGCCGGCATGCGGGCCATCTCCGACGGCGGCAACCCGGTGCTGGTCAAGCGCGGGATCGACCTGGCGGTCGGGGTGATCGTCGACCGGCTTTCGCAGGTCGCGCACCCGGTGTCCAGCGAGGAGGAGCTCTCGCGCGTCGCCGCCATCTCCGCCAACGACGACGAGACGATCGGGCGCGTCGTCGCCCGCACCCTGCACACCGTCGGCGACGAGGGCGTCATCTCGGTCGACGACAGCCCGGTGCCGGGCCTCTCGGTGAACTTCGTCGAGGACTTCGAGTTCGACAACGGCTACGTGTCGCCGTACCTGGTGACCGACCCCGGCTCGATGACGGCCGTCCTCGACGACCCGTACCTGCTGTTCTCCGCCGAGAAGATCACCGACGTCCGCACGCTGATGCCGGTGCTCGAGAAGGTCATGCGTGACCCGAAGCCGCTGGTCATCGTGGCCGAGAAGGTCGAGGGCACGGCGCTGCAGATGCTCGTGCACAACCACGTGAACGGGCACATCAAGGTGACCGCGATCCAGGCGCCGGGCTTCGGCGAGAAGCGGGTGCACCTGCTGGAGGACATGGCCGCGCTGTGCGGCGGGAAGGTGCACTCGAAGGCGTCGTCGTTCGCGCTGGAGCAGATGACCGTCGAGCACCTGGGGCGGGCCCGGCAGGTGCGGGCCACCAACGAGCAGACCGTGATCATCGGCGGTGGTGGCGACCCGGACGCGCTGGAGCGGCGGCTGGCCCAGCTGCGCGCCGAGATGGCGCGGGCGAGCATCGGCACCGACGAGGACTGGCTGAACGACCGCATCGCCCGGCTCTCGGGCAAGGCGGCGATCATCCTGGTCGGCGCGCCGACCAACGCGGAGCTCAAGGAGATCCGCCACCGCGTCGACGACTCGCTGCAGGCCACGCGGGCCGCGATGGCCGAGGGCATCGTGGCGGGCGGCGGCGCGGCGCTGCTGCACGCCGAACCCGCACTCGACGCGCTCGACGTCACCGGCGACTACCGGATCGGCGTGGAGATCGTGCGGGCGTCGCTCACCGAGCCGGTGCACCTGATCGCCTCCAACGCCGGCTACGACGGTGACGACGTCGTCAAGCAGGTCACTGCGCTGGGCGTCGACGAGGGGTTCGACGCGCTGGAGGGCCGCTACGGCGACATGGTCGAGCTCGGCATCATCGACCCGCTGCGGGTCGTGCGCTCCGCGCTGCAGAACGGCGCGTCCGTCGCCGGGCTGATCCTCACCACCAATTCGCTGGTGGCCGAGGAGCAGACGCCGTGGAACAAGGCGCTGATGACCGAGTTCGGCCAGCTCGACGAGGGCATCCCGCAGCCGTCGCCGGATTCGAGCACCCCCCAGTCGCTGGGCCTCGGCCCGTCCATGGGCTGATGTTCACCCACCGCGGCGAGTCGTTCCGCGTCGTCGACGGCCAGGTGCACGTGTGGGACGCCAGCCCGCACAACCAGGCCATCCCCGACGGGGAGGTGTACGCCACCGACCTGCTGCGCCGCCACCGCGAGCTGGACGGGGTCGGCGTGCCGCGGCACCAGGTCGAGCGCGTGTCGGAGGAGAGCCTGCTGCGCGACGTGTTCGACACCGGGTTCGTCGACCGCGCGGTGCTGCAGCCGGTGGTGCTCGGCGACCTGTTCGTGCTGGGCTTCAGCCCGCTCGAGTGGCACGCCGAGATGGCCGAGTGGATGCCGGACCGGTTCGTCCTGTCCGGCGAGCTGGATCCCGCCGCCGGTCAGCCGGGCGCCCGCGGGCTCGTCCCGCGGGTGCGCCGGCACGACCTGCGCGGCATCACCCTGTGCGAGCAGCGTCGGCCCACCGGCCGGCTGCCGCTCGGGGAGCCGTGGCTGCGCCGGGTGCTGGCCCGGTGCGCGGAGGCGGGCGCCGACGTCGTCCACGTCGGGGTGGGGCCGTCGACGCGCCCGGCGCCCTGGCGGCGGGAGGAACCCGACGCGCGGCGGCGGCCACATGTCCCGAGCTGGGCGGAACCGCTCCAGTCCGGGTCGATGCTGCCGGTGCGGCGCGCAGCGGAGCGGGTCGCGCCGCCCGGGTTCGACCCGGCGCAGCTGCGGGCGCTGGCGGGGGAGCTGCCGGAAGTGTCGTTCGTGCTCGGGGCGGGCTGCCTGCCCGGCCGGCAGCTGTGCGCGCTCGGCGAGCTGCCGAACGTGTCCGTGCTGCTCACCGAGATCCTGCCGTGGATGGGCTCGACGGACTTCGCGCACGCGTTCGGCGGCCTGCTGCGGGCGTTCGGGGCGCAGCGGCTGCTCTTCGGCAGCGGCTACCCGATGGTCCGACCGGGGCGGCTCGTGCGCGAGCTCGCCTCGTACCGGTTCCCGCCGGAGCTGATCCACCGCTACCCGCGCTGGGACACCACGGCGGTGCGTGCGGTGCTCGGCGGCAACGCGGCTCGGCTCTACCGGATCGGCGACCTGCACGCTGCGCCAGGAGTCGCGGCGGCGGGTGCCTAAGGGATCAGGCCGGTTCGGGCAGGGGGAAGAGCCGGAGGAAGTGCTCGGCCACCGCGCTCGGGCCGTCGACCAGCACGGTGCCGTCGCGCACCGCGTCGGCGAGTGCGCGGCCGGAGTAGAGCAGGGCGACGAGCGTGCCCCGGTCGGTCGCGATCGTCACCGTCGGCTCGTCGGTAGGTCCTGCTGACAGCCGCAGCTCGGCGTCGGCGATCTCGACCCGGAACGGGCGCCCGTCGACGACGAGCGCGATCGTCGCCGCCCAGCCGGCGGCCGTGGCCGGGTCGAACATCGCCCGAAGCGACAACATGACCGAGTCGACGCTGGTGTCCGCGTCGTGCTCCAGCGTCGGCGAGCGGCTGCCCCACCGCCCGAGGTCGGTGATCACCTGGTCCAGCTCGGCGCCCCAGCTGGTCAGTTCGTAGACCTGCGACGCGGCCGGTGGCGGCAGCCGGCGCTGGACGACGACCCCGGCCTCGTGCAGCTCGCGCAGCCGCGTCGACAGCATGTCCGCGCTCGCGCCGGGGATCCCGGCCCGCAGGTCGGAGAACCGCTTCGGGCCCAGCAGCAGCTCGCGCACGATGACCAACGCCCAGCGCTCGCCGATGAGATCGAGGGCGTGGGTCACAGCGCACCCCTCGCCGTACTTCCGTCGGCCTGCCACGGCAACCACCCTACCAGCGGCGATCGGAAAGTCCGCCAAGGTAGTTGTGTTTTCCGACTTCATAGTCGTACTGTCCGACTATCAATCTGGTCGAGCAGGAGGAAGACATGCCACAGATCCTCATCGAGGCCCCGCAGGGCATCGGCGACGAGGCGAAGCTGCAGATGGTGCGGGAGATCACGGCCGCGGTCGACGAGGCCTTCCGCGTCCCCGACGTCCGCGTCTGGCTGCGCGAGTACCCGCCCGGGTCCGTCGCGCAGGACGGCCGCATCGGCGCCGAGCCGATCCGGCCACTGGTCTTCCTGGAGGTGCCCGAACTGGACGACATCGACGCCCGGCGGGCGATGTCCAACCGGATCAGCGCGGCGATCGCCGCGGGCTACGAAGGCCTGGCCAACACCGCCGAGACCCTCGTCCTGATGAACCACTACCCGCTGGAGTACGCCGGCTTCGGCGGCCGGCTCCTGTCCGACGACCCCGACGCCGTCGAGGCCATGCGGCAGCTCAATCATCGATGACCGAGCGCCCGCTGCTCGGGCACGATGGACCACGAGGGGGGATTCACATGGGGAGATTCGCGGTGCGCGCGGCTCGCGTCTTCGACGGCGAGCAGGTGCTGGACGGGCCGGTCGCCGTGCTCGTCGAGGACGGCCGCACGGTCGGGGTGGACCCGCGGGGGAGCGTGCCGGACGGCTGGCCGGTCACCGACCTGCCGACGGCGACGATCCTGCCCGGGTTGATCGACTGCCACGTGCACCTGTGCGCCGACGCCGGCCCGGGTGCGCTCGAGCGGCTGGCCGAGTCCGGTCGTGAGCAGCTCGACGCGACCGTCGTGGCGTCGCTGCGGCAGCACCTGGCTGCTGGCGTCACCACCGTCCGGGACCTCGGCGACCAGGACGGCGCCGTCCTCTCCTGGCGGCGTGACGGTGGCGGGGCCGGGCTGCCGGCCGTGTTCGCCTCGGGCCCGCCGATCACCAGCGTCGGCGGGCACTGCTGGTCGATGGGCGGGCAGGCCAGCGGGGAGGCGGAGCTGCGGGCGCACGTCCGCAAGCGCGCCGAGCTCGGCGCCGACGTCGTCAAGATCATGGCGAGCGGCGGTGTGCTGACCCCGGGCACCGACACCACGCGTCCCCAGTTCACCGAGGACGAGCTGCGCGCGGTCGTGGCGGAGGCACGCGCGCACGGACTGCCGACCACGGCGCACGCCCACGCCCTGTCGGCCGTCGAGCAGGCGATCCGCGCCGGCGTCGACGGCATCGAGCACTGCACCTGCCTCACCGCGACCGGGGTGCAGATCAGCGACGACCTCCTCGCGGCGCTCGCGCAGGCGGGCACCGTGGTCTGCCCCACCCTGGGCTCCGACCCCGCCGTCGTGGTGCCCCCGGAGATCATCGCGATCGCCGCGCGGGCCGGGGTCACCGAGGAAAGCCTGCGCCGGGTCGCCGGGCTGGTCCACGGCGCGGGCGTGGCGTTCGTCGCCGGTTCCGACGGCGGCATCGGCCCGGCCAAGCCGCACGGCCTGCTCCCGCTCACCCTCGCCGAGTACGTGACGGCCGGGATGCCGTCCCGCGCCGCGCTCACCGCGGCCACCTCCGCCGCCGCGGACGCGCTCGGCGCGACCACCAAGGGCCGGATCAGGCCCGGGCACGACGCCGACCTCCTCGTCGTCGACGGCGACCCGATCGCCGACATCGCCGCCCTGCAACGGCCACTCGCCGTCTACCTGGCGGGCCAGCCGAGCGCAATCATGGGGTGATGGACGCCGTCGAGGAGTTCGCCGAGCTCGTGCAGGGCGACGCCCCGCCGCTCGACCGCTGCGCGCTGCTCCTCGCCGCGGCCGTCGAACCCGACACCGACGTCGAGCGCTGGCTGCGCGCGCTCGACGGGCTCGCCGACGGCGTCGACTCGCTGGACGCGCTGCTGCGACGGCTGTTCGTCGACATCGGCCTGACCGGCAACGCCACCGACTACACCGATCCGCGCAACTCGCTGATCCCGTACGTGCTGGGTCGCGGCCTGGGCATCCCGATCTCGCTCGCGGTCGTCACGATCGAGGTGGGGCGGCGCGCCGGCATCGCGCTCGACGGCATCGGGATGCCGGGGCACTTCCTCGTCGAGGTGCCCGGCACCGGCCGTTTCCTCGACGTGTTCGCCGGCGGTACCGAGCTGGACGCCGCGGGCTGCGAGCGTCGCTGGCGGGAGCTGGGCGGGCAGGGCGAGTTCGAGCCTGCGTTCCTCGCACCCGTGCCGGCCTGGGCGATCCTCGCGCGGATGCTGGAGAACCTGCGCGGCAGCTACCGCACCCGTCGCCGTCCCGCCGACCTGGAACGGGTGCTGCGGATGCGGCTCGCCCTGCCCGCGGCCGACCTCACCCACCTCGTCGAGCTCGCGGAGGCGCTGGGCGCGCAGGCGCGCTGGGACGAGGGCGCGGCGCTCCTGCGCGCCACGCCGCCGGAGCTGCCGGCCGAGCAGCGTGCGGCGCTGGAGCTGCGGGCCCGGAGCCTGCTGGCCCACCTCAACTGAGGAGGAACCTCACGTGGCGACGTGCCGGCCGGTGCTCACCGGGCCGGAGTCGACGCCGGGCACGCCGCGCCCGCGCAGCGACGCCCCCTTCGTCTCGACCACGAACCACAACGCCACCATGCCGACCACGCACGAGCCCATCATGTAGAAGGCCGGAACGAGGTTGTTGCCGGTGGCCTTGATCAGCGCGTCGTTCACCGCGGGCGCCGTTCCGCCGAACACGGCCGTGGCGACGTTGTAGGAGATCGCCATCCCCGAGTACCGGACGTGGGTCGGGAACATCGCCGGGAAGGTCGCCGAGATCGTGCCCAGCTGCAGGAGGTAGACCAGCCCCAGCACGGTGAACCCGATGATGGCCGGGACGAGACCCTGCGCCATCAGCAGGAACATGGGGATCGCCAGCACGAAGATGCCGGCCAGCGAGATCCACCAGCACGACTTGCGCCCGATGTGGTCGGACAGCGCTCCGGCGAACGGGATCACGATCATCATCGCGACCTGGCCGATGATGACCAGGAGGTCGGCGCTCGCCGAGTCGAGCCCGATCGTCCCTTGCAGGTACGTCGGCATGTACGCCAGCAGCGTGTAGTTGATGACGTTCAGCGCGATGACGAGACCGAAGAGCTGGAGCACCGGTTTCCAGTAGTCGACGACCAGCGCCTTCAACGCGAGCGCTGCACCGCTCTCGGACTCGCCGGCCGCGTCGAGCTCGCGGAAGCAGGGCGTGTCCTCCATCTTCAGCCGGAGGTACAGCCCGATCCCGCCCAGCGGCAGGGACAGCAGGAACGGGATGCGCCATCCCCACTCCGCCATCGCCGCGTCACCGACGATGACGTTGACCAGGTAGACGACGAGCACCGCGGCGGTGAAGCCCGCCAGCGTCCCGAACTCGAGGAAGCTGCCCCAGAAGCCCCGCTTCCTGTCGGGGGAGTACTCGGCCATGAACGTCGCGGCCCCGCCGTACTCACCACCCGTCGAGAAGCCCTGGACCACCCGGAGCAGGACGAGCAGGATCGGCGCCCAGATGCCGATGGTCGCGTAGCCGGGCAGCACGCCGACCAGGAAGGTCGCGCCGCACATCAGGATGATCGTGGTCGCGAGCACGGTGGTACGGCCCAGGCGGTCGCCCAGCGGGCCCCAGATGAAGCCGCCGAGCGGCCGCAGGACGAACGACACCGCGAACACCAGCAGCGCCGCGAGCGTCGAGTACTCGCCGGGGAAGAAGTTCTGCCCGATCTCGGTAGCGACGTAGGCGTAGACCCCGTAGTCGAACCACTCCGTCGCGTTCCCCAGCGCGGATGCCCCGACGGCTCGACGAAGCTGCGCCGGCGGGACCTCGGAGGAGGTGGCTGTGGGTGCGGACCGCGCCGGGTCGACCATGTGCTCGACTCCCTTGACATCGATGGCCGCGCCGGGTGCGGCGCCGCCCGGATAACGGCAGGACCGTACCTGCGCCGACGCGATGCCGCAGGACGGCGGAATCCGTGCGCCGCGCTCAGCGCCAGCCGTCGGGCAGCACGCGGAACCCGTCGACGGGCGAGCGCCAGGCGTACGCCCAGCACACCCGCCCGTCGACGGCGACGCGGACGCGCTCGTAGTCGGGGCCCTCGTACTCGTCGAGGACGGGCAGGAGGCCGGCGGGGTCGCGCAGCGGCACCACCGCGCCGGGCGTGACGCCGGGCCCGTCGGGCAGCCAGGCGGGGTAGCCCAGCCCGGTGTCGAGCACCGTGCCGGGGACGCTCGCGGCGACCGGCGCCCCGGCGGCGTGCGGGGCGACGAGCGTCCACGCCGGATGGCCGGGCTGCAGCGAGCCGTAGGCGAACAGGGCGGCCGGCCAGTTCGCAGGGTCGGGCGCGCCGCGCTCGGTGCGCGCGACGAGGCCGTCGCCGCCGGCGGGTGCTCCGACGAGCGCTGCGGCGGCGTCCTGCGCGACGTCCGCGCACCGCACCGGCTGCCCGTCGACGAGGAGCGGGCGGCGGATCTCGGAGCGGCCCAGGTAGCACCACGGGCGCTCGATCAGCGCGCCGTCCTCGGTGCGGACCTCGCCGGTGTCGAGACGGGCGAGCCGGTAGCGGTCACCGCGGCCCTCGCAGCGGTCCAGCGCCGCGATCTGCGCCGGCGTGGCGAGCCAGACCGCGTGCTGCTCGACGAGGCCGGGCGCTGCGGCGAGCACCGCCGGTCGTTGCGCGTCGCGGAGGCGCAACCCCGACGCCCAGACGGCGGCGAGACCGGTCGTGCGCGCCCGCAGGACGACCACCGGCTCGTCGCCGAGCCCGTGGACCGCGCGCAACCAGGTGATCTTGGAGGGGCACCGGTTCGACCCGTAGGTGAGCAGCGGGACCCGGTCCCGGCTCGGCGAGGCACCGTGCCGGTCGAGCCAGGTGTCGAGCGGCGCGCCCGCCACGGCCCAGCCGGATCGGCTGGGTCGTAGCGGATGGCTGTGCCCTGCGACGTGGACGAACGAGCTGTCCGGTGTCGAACCCGGGTACGGGTCGACGGGGAACAGCGCGTCCGGCCACATCCTTCGATCAGTTGCCCTTGGGCAGCTCGGTGATCTGGTCGGCCGGCGGCGCGGTCACGGTGACCGGTTCGCCCCAGTTCTTGAGCTTCACCAGGACGGTCACCGCCTGGCCCTGGGCGGAGATGGCCGTCTTGTACTGGATCGGCAGGTTCGCCTGATCGAGCCACAGCTGCATGTCGACGTTCTGCACCCCGGACTGCTGCAGCTGCTCGATCTGCTCCTTCTCCGCAGGCGTGGTCGCCGCGGCGGCGGCCTTGCTCATGTCCACCGCGATGTCGTAGCGCGTTGCCGGGGCGCCGTCGACGGGCTCCTCGGCCTTGCCCTTCATGGTGCTGATGGACTTGAACTGGTCGAACTGCTTCGTGACGTCGACCTGGTCGATGATCTGGGAGAACTGGGCGGTCCGCGGGTCGTTCGGGTCGACGGGCATCTTCAGCCACTTCGCGTTCGGCTGAGAGTTCTTGACGTACATGACCCTGTCGATGAGGCGCATCTCCATCGCGCCCATCTGGGGGACGGTCAACGTGAGCTGCATCTTCACGTCGGAGCCGTTGATCGCGTAGGCGCCCTCGCCGGTGATCGACTGGCCGCCGACGCTCATGTTCATCGACATGGACGCGCTGGTCTTGCCCTGCGTCGACTTCGAGATCGCATCCGACAGCTGGTCGATCGTGGTGATCTGCGCGACCGGGGCCGGTGCGGCGGCGCCAGGCGCGGGTGCCGCGGTGCCGGCAGTGCTGCCCCCACAGCCCGCCAGCGCCAACGCGGCCGCTGTACAAGCGGCGAGCAGGAACGTCTTGCGCATGAGTCAACCCCCTGGGTTTCCGGCCGTTTCAGGCCCAGGGCGTGGATCCTCCCATGCGTCCGACATCGGTATCCCGGGGCGTTGCCCGGGCCGCCGGTTAGGGTCGACACGTGCTGCCTCGCGCGATCGACTGGGTGGACGGGCGGATCCGGCTCGTCGACCAGACGGCGTTGCCCCGCCTGACCACCGTGGACATCACCGGAGTGGACGAGCTGATCGACGCGATCCGCCGGCTGGTGGTGCGCGGGGCGCCCGCGCTCGGCGTCGCCGGTGCGCTGGGCGTGGCGCTGGCCGCCCGTACGCAGAAGGGCGCGGACCTCGCGGCGACCGCGGACCGGCTGGCCGTCGCGCGCCCGACGGCGGTGAACCTCACGGTGGGGGTGCGCCACGCCATGGCCGCCGCCCCCGACGGCCCGGGCGCCGTGCTCGCGGCGGCCCTGGCGCTGCGCGACGCGGACATCGCCGCCTGCCACGCCATCGGCGACCGGGGTGCCGACCTGCTCGCGCAGCTGTGCGGTCCGCGTCCGCTGCGGCTGCACACGCACTGCAACGCCGGCGCGCTGGCCTGCGTCGAGTGGGGCACCGCGCTCGGCGTCGTGCGGTCGCTGCACCAGCGCGGACAGGTCGACCTGGTCGTCGCGGACGAGACCCGGCCGCTGCTGCAGGGCGCCCGCATCACGGCCGTCGAGCTGGCCGCCGAGGACATCCCGCACCGCGTCGTCGTCGACGGCGCCGGCGCGTCGATCATCGCCCGCGGGCTCGTCGACGCGGTCGTCGTGGGGGCGGACCGGGTGGCTGCCAACGGCGACGTCGCCAACAAGATCGGCACCTACCCGCTGGCGCTGGCCGCGGCCCGAGCCGGCATCCCGTTCGTCGTCGCGGCACCGGAGACGACGGTCGATCCCGCGACCCCGGACGGGGCTGCCATCGAGATCGAGGAACGCGCCGCCGACGAGGTGCTCGCCGGCGGCCCCGCCTGGAACCCCGCGTTCGACGTGACCCCGGCCGACCTGGTGACGGCCATCGTCACCGAGGAACGGGTGTGGCGGCCGGAATGATCCGGCACCCCGCCGCGTTGGCCGGCGCATGGCCGAGATGCGCGCGGTGGTGCTGAGCGGGCCGGGGCCCGTCGAGAACCTGCAGATCCGAACGTTGCCGGTACCCGAGCCGCGCCCTGGCTGGGTGCTGATCGAGGTACGCGCGTTCGGGGTCAACCGCTCCGAGCTGCACACCCGGCTGGGCCTCGCCGAGGGCGTCACGTTCCCCCGCGTGCCCGGCATCGAGGCCACCGGTGTGGTCGCCGCTGCCCCCGGCGGCGAGTTCGCCGAGGGCCAGCAGGTCGCGGCGATGATGGGCGGGATGGGCCGCACCTTCGACGGCGGGTACGCCCAGTACACCCTCGTGCCGGCGGCGCAGGTCGTGCCGTTCCGTTCCGACCTGCCGTGGGAGCGGATCGCAGCGCTCCCCGAGACCCTGCAGACCGCGTACGGCTCCCTGACCACCGGCCTGGACCTGCAGAAGGGCCAGACGCTGCTGGTGCGCGGCGGCACGTCGTCGGTGGGGACGGCGGCGATCGCGCTGGCCAAGCGCACCGGCGCCACGGTGCTCGCCACCACGCGCCGTCCCGACCGGTTGGCCGCGCTCGCCGACCTCGGCGTCGACCACCCGCTCGTCGACGACGGCGAGCTGGCGAAGCAGGTGCGCGCGATCGTGCCCGACGGCGTCGACGCGGCGTTGGAGCTGGTCGGCGCCCCGACCCTGCCCGACACGCTGCAGGCGGTGCGCGTGCACGGCACCGTCTGCTTCTCCGGGATCCTCTCCAACGCCTGGGTGATCCCGGACTTCTACCCGATCGCCTACCTCCCCAACGGCGTGCGGCTCACCGCGTACAGCGGCGACGCCTCCGACCTGCCCGCCGACGCGCTGCAGGACGTCCTCGACGGCATCGCCGAGGGCACCTTCGACATCGCCGAGCCGACCGTCTACGCGTTCGACGACATCCGCCGCGCGCACGACGACATGGAGCACGACCGCGTGGTCGGGAAGATCGTCGTCACGCTGGGCTCTCGACCGTGAGGCCGTGGCTCGCGGCTGCCGTCGCGAGCCGGTCGTCGTAGGTGAGGACGGCGGTGAGGTCGTCGCGGACCATGAGGGCAGTTGCCAGGTGGATGGCGTCGAGCGAGCGCAGCATCGGGTCGGGGAGCCGGCTGGCCGACTCGATGATGGCTGCGGAGATCTCCGCGGTTCCGACCCTGGTGAGCACGATGTCCATCTGCGGCAGGCGGTCCGGTGCCCGCCGGAGGATGCTGCGCCTCGCCTCGACGACGAGCAGGCTGCTCGACAGCATGTCGGCGCCGTCCAGGTACCGGTCGACAGCGACGGACTCGTCCTCGGCGATGACCAGCTTGATCAGCGCCGAGGTGTCCACGTAGATCAATAGCGCTCCTCGTCGCGCATCTGGCGGAGCGTCTCGGACAGAGACGGACCGTCGTCGTCGAGAGGCAGCGGCGGGGGCAGGCCGCGCGTTCCCCGCTGAAGGGCGGGCCGGATCTGCCCGGCCGCGACCATCTGCTCGTACACCGATCGCGGCTCCTCTGCCGGCACGAGGTAGGCGACGAGCTTCCCGCGCCTCGTCACCGGTACGCGTCGGCCTTCCACGGCCATCTCCACGTATCGCGAGGCGTTCTGCCGCAACTCGCGGATGCCGATCGGCTCGGGCTCGCTCATGACCGCAAGGTAGCACTTGACGTGCTACACGGCGGGTATTTCGCTCAGTACTGCGCCTCGAACTGCAGGTGCAGCACGGGTGGGTCGCGATGCCCGAGCCGCGCCAGCACCGGCCCGACCTCCTCGGCGATCCGCCCGATCTCCTCCGGTGGCACGGCCCGATGGGAGTCGCCCTCCAGCCCGAAGGTGCCGAGCAACCGCCCGACCATGGCGTAGTGGTCCTCGCCGTCGGTGAACCGGCCGGTCCACACCTCAAGGCCGGCGGCGGTGGCCGCTTCGGCGTCGGGGTGACTCTCCTCGCCCCACGCGTCGAGGGTCTCCTCGTCGTCGGGGTCGAGCGGGATCTTGACCCCGACGAACGCGACGAACCCATCGGCACCCATCAGCGGCCTCGCCTTCCGCGGATCGACCGGGCGATCCGTGCCAGTAACTCGCGGGCATCGTCGCCCTGGTGGGCCTGCGCCCAGAGCCGCTCGAAGATCCCGCGCAGCACAGCGAGATCGGCTGGGTCCTCGACGTAAGCGGGACCGAGCGCGCCACTGACTTCGGCGGCGCGCTCCCCGTAGATGAGGAAGGTGCCGGTCGCCGTTAGCGGTTTGGGGCTCGACTGGTCGATCACGGCGATCTCGACGTGCTCTCGGGTGCTGACCTCGGCGATGTGTTCCACGAGCTCGGCCTGCACCGCGCGCGAGTCAACGATCCAGCGCAGCGCGCCCTCGTAGAGCAGGAACCGCCAGGAGCGGGCCGGATCGTCGAGCAACGCGGTCCGCTCTTCACGGCGAGCCCACCACTCCGGGCCGGGGTCGGCGCCGTCGTCGTCGCCGGCCAGCATGGCCTTGGTCCACGCCCGGGTCTGCAGCACGCCCGAGACACTGTTGGAACTCCAGCTCCAGACGTAGTCCGCGGTGGCCATGTAGTCACGGATGCGGCCCTGGATGACGTGGGCGTTGCGCAGGACCACGGTGCGGCCCAGGTGCGCGTAGTGGGTGGCGGTGCTCACCTCGGCCAGCTCGACCAGCCGAGCAGCCTGCTCGGGCGTCGCACCGGCCGCGGCCGCGAAGGCGGCCGCGGCTTCTGGATCGAGCGGCGGTCCCTGGCCCTGCTCCAGGCGGGAGAGCTTGGCCTGGGTCAGCCCTACGACCTTGGCGAAGTCCACCTGCCGACGGCTCCCGCGGAGGGTGATCAGCAGTTGGGGCATCTCACCCCGCCTGCTGACCTCCTCCTGGGATCGCCGTGGCACCTGTTCCGTCTATCAGCCGACCGGGGTCCGCGCCAAATCGGCGTGCTCGGCGATCCAGTCCTCGTACGGCACGCCGGCGTTCCACTTGGCCTCGGCGTCGCGCAGGTAGAGATCGTGGCGCGGCGGCGGGATCACCTCCGAGCCGACGAACGCCCCTCCGTCGGTGTACTCCGACCTGATCACGACCGGTGGTCCGTCGACCGGGAAGCAGATCCAGTAGTCGTGGTCGATCACGCCGGGGATGATGTGCTCACCGCGGTGCAGCACGCGGACGATCTCCTCCCGAGCGATGAACGTCATGCCGCCGAACATCGACGCCCGCTCGTCGTCGGTGAGCTCCTCGGACAGGATGCGCAGCCGCTTCGTGATCATGTCGCGACGGCGCTCCTCGGCGATCCGGTCGACCCAGGGGCTGTGATACGTCGCAGGGTCGAACTCGCCCGCGAGCCATTTGGCACGGCTCCTGTTCTGCGCCGGGACGTCGTACCAGGGCAGGCACTCGTGGTGGAACAGCCGGTCACCCGGGCCCTTGTAGTGCGCGTCGATGACGTCCTCCAGCTCCTTCACGACGAGGAGGATCGGCGACCGATCCGCAGCGGGCACGGTGCCCAACTGCTCGCGTGGGTTCATGAGCTCGGCGAAGGCGGCCAGTTCGTCGGGATCGGTGACCAGCGTCGAGACGAGATGGCCGTCGGCACTCATCTGCGCGGGTACCCCGCCAACCGCCTGGCCGGGTTCCAGCGTGATGTCGT
The DNA here is from genome assembly GCF_050936315.1 of Pseudonocardia sp. CA-107938. NCBI lineage: Bacteria > Bacillati > Actinomycetota > Actinomycetes > Pseudonocardiales > Pseudonocardiaceae > Pseudonocardia > Pseudonocardia sp. CA-107938. The sequence goes on from NZ_JBNJNA010000001.1 coordinate 2,057,374, forward strand.
GCTCGGCGAGGTACGCGGCAGCCGCGGCCTCGTCCAGTTTTCGGGTGATCACGTAGTGCACGTCGGGTCGATCGGACAGCACGTGCTCACCCGGACAGTTGCGGTCCTCGTCGCTGTCCTCCCACGCCGCGGTCCACAGCGTGGTGATGGTCAGGTCTCTGGTCATCGGGCCTCCCCCGTCGGCTCGTGCAGAGCCCTGAGTGTCTCCATGAAGGACTCATTAGTCCATCAACTCATGCATATGGACGAGCGGCTAGGGCTCGTGTAGCTTCGCATTACGCAATATAAGCATGAGTATAGACGAAGGGTCGGACGTTGATCGGACCATTGATCACCCTCATCCTCGGGGACCCGGGTATGGCGGACCGGATCCTCGCCGTGCACGTCGATGACGGCACAGGCCGGTGCGCGCGCTGCGTCGTCCACGACCGCCCGGCGGCCGTGCACCCGTGCGTGCACCGCAACCACGCCCTCCACGCCCGCACCGTGCAGGAGAGCTGCGCCGATGGCCGGCCGTGAGTGGGACACCCGCGTCGTCTGGAACGACCGGCGCGGATGCTGGTGGTGGAACGCCTGGCGGGAGACCACCTGCACTGAGGTGTGGGGCTTCGCGGACTCCCCGGAAGAGGCGCTGCGCGCGATGACGGTGGCGATCCGGCGCGCCGGGGACGGGGTCACGCCGAGCGGCGGGCCGACCCGATGATCAGTGGCCGCGCGCGATCCACTCGTCCAGGTGCGGCGCCTCCGACCCGATGCTGGTGGAGTCGCCGTGCCCGGTGCGGACGGTGGTGTCGCCGGGCAGCGTGAGCAGGGTGGTGCGGATGGACTCGATGATCGTGTCGAACGACGAGTAGGAGCGGCCGGTCGCGCCCGGTCCGCCGTGGAACAGGGTGTCGCCGGTGAACACTGTGCCCAGTTCCGGCGCGTATAGGCAGGTGGACCCCGGCGAGTGGCCCGGGGTGACCAGTGCCCGCAGTTCGACACCGCCCGCGGCGAGCGTCGCGGGGATCTCGCCGTCGGGCTTGCGGTCCGGCCAGGTCAGCTCCCACAGCACCGCCTCGGCCGGGTTCAGCAGGATCGGCGCGGAGAAGCGGTCGGCCAGCGCGGGGGCCTGGTTGACGTGGTCGTCGTGCGCGTGGGTGCACACCACGGCCACCACCCGCCGGTCGCCGACGGCGGCGGCGATCGCTTCCGCGTCGTGCGCGGCGTCGATGACGAGCACCTCGCGGTCGTCGCCGACGATCCAGACGTTGTTGTCGACGTCCCACGTGCCGCCGTCGAGGGAGAACGTGCCGGAGGTGACGATGTGGTCGATCGCCATCAGAACAGGACCACCGACCGCAGCACCTCGCCGCGCTCCATCTTGTGGAACGCCTCCTCGACGTCGTCGAGGGAGATGGTCTCGGTGACGAACTTCTCCAGCGGCAGCCTTCCCTGCAGGTGCAGGTCGATGAGCAGCGGGAAGTCGCGGGTGGGCAGGCAGTCGCCGTACCAGGACGACTTGGTGGCGCCGCCGCGGCCGAACACGTCGATCAGCGGCAGATCGAGCGTCATGTCCGGGGTCGGCACGCCCACCAGCACCGCGGTGCCGGCGAGGTCGCGCGCGTAGAACGCCTGCTTGAAGGTCTCGGGCCGGCCCACCGCGTCGATGACGACGTTGGCGCCGTTGCCGTCGGTCAGCTCCTGCACGGCCTCGACGACGTCGCGCTCGCGGCCGTTGACGGTGTGGGTGGCGCCGAACTCCTTGGCCCACTCCAGCTTCCGCGGGTCGACGTCGACGGCGATGATCGTGGTGGCGCCGGCGAGCTTCGCGCCGGCGATCGCGGCGTCGCCCACGCCGCCGCAGCCGATCACGGCGACCGAGTCGCCGCGGCGCACGCCGCCGGTGTTCATGGCGGCGCCGATGCCGGCCATGACACCGCAGCCGAGCAGGCCGGCGACCTCGGGCTTTGCGGCCGGGTTCACCTTCGTGCACTGGCCGGAGTGCACCAGCGCCTTTTCCACGAACGCGCCTATCCCAAGGGCGGGGGAGAGCTCCTGGCCGGACTCCAGCGTCATCTTCTGCGCGGCGTTGTGCGTGGAGAAGCAGTACCAGGGCTCCCCGCGGCGGCACGCGCGGCAGGTGCCGTCGACGGCGCGCCAGTTCAGGATCACGAAGTCGCCCGGCGCGAGATCGGTGACGCCCTCGCCTACCGACTCGACCAGGCCCGCGGCCTCGTGGCCGAGCAGGAACGGGAACTCGTCGTTGATGCCGCCCTCGCGGTAGTGCAGGTCGGTGTGGCACACCCCGCACGCCTGGACGGCCACGACGGCCTCACCGGGCCCCGGATCGGGGATCGTGATCGTCTCCACGGTCACCGGCTTGCCCTTGCCGGGTGCGACGACTCCACGGACCTGCTGCGGCATCTGCCATCCCCTCATCGATGAGTTCATGCGTACCCTGCCACGCTTGTACCGTCTCGTCTCGTGATCGAACGCGAGCGGGTGGACGGCATCGCGGTGGTGCGCCTGGCGCACGGCCCGGTGAGCGCGATGGACCTCGAGCTGTGCACGGCGATCGCGGAGACCTTCGCGTCGCTTGCCGACGACCCGGCGCCGGCCGTGGTCCTCACGGGCACCGGTTCGGCGTTCTCGGCCGGCGTCGACCTGCGCCGGATCGTCGACGGTGGCGGCGCGTACGTCGACGAGTTCCTGCCGGCGCTGTGCGCGGCGTTCCGGGCGGTGTTCACGCTCGGCAAGCCCGTCGTCGCGGCCGTGAACGGGCACGCCATCGCCGGTGGCTGCGTGCTCGCGGCCTGTGCCGACGCGGTGCTGATGGCCGATGGGAAGGGGCGCATCGGCGTCCCCGAGATCAAGGTCGGGGTGCCGTTCCCGCAGGTCCCGTTGCAGGTGATGATCCACGCCGTCGGGCCGGTGGTGGCGCGGCGGCTGGTGATGGGCGCGCAGACCCACGATCCGGCCACGGCCCGCGAGTTCGGCCTGGTCGACGAGGTGGTGGCGCCCGACGCGCTGCTGGCGCGGGCGGTGGCGATCGCCCGGGCGACGGCGGCCGAGGTCCCGTCCGACACGTTCGCCGCCACGAAGGCCCAGCTGCGGCGGCCCGCACTCGAGGTCATGGACCGCGGCGAGGGCGACGACCACACCGCCGAGCTCTGGCGCCGCCGCGCGACCGACGGCTGGATAGCCGACTACCTCGCGCGCGTCACGGGGAAGCGGTCAGGGTCCTGATCATCGTGTCGAGGTAGGCAGGCGAGAGGTCCGCCTCGCCGGGCGTCGCGTGGGCGAGCTGGGCGAGGCCGAGGTAGCTGGTGTAGGCGAGCAGCCCGCGCCGCGCTGCCTCCTCCGCGGAGAACCCCAGCTCGACGAACCGCTCGGTCAGGTACCCGAGCCGGCGCCGGGTGACCCGGGCGAGCACCGGGGCGACGAGCGGGTGGTGCGCCGTCGCCAGCAGCGCGAGCTCGACCCGGGCGGCCTCGCCGACGCGCGTGCCGACCGCGCCCCCGATCAGCGCCTTCAGCCGCGGCAGCCCGGGTGGCGCGGTGTCGACCAGGGCGATGACGTCCTCGGTGTCGTGGCTCTCCCAGCGCTCCAGCGTCGCCGCGATCAGTGCGTCGCGATTGGCGAAGTGCCAGTAGAAGCTGCCCTTGGTGGCGCCGAGGCGGGCGGCCAGGGGTTCGACGGCGATCGCGGCCAGCCCTCCGTCGGCCAGCGCGTCGAGCGCGGCGGCGGTCCAGTCGGTGGCGCTGAGGCGCTGTCGTGACGGCACCTCCGTACGCTACCGTACGGACAACTGTACGGTTGCGTATGGAAGGGGAGCCATGCGGATCCACAATGTCCACGAGCGTGTCGTCCAGGCGACAGCGGAGCAGGTCGGGGCCCTGCTCGCGCGGCTCGGGCAGCCCGACGACGTCCTCTACCCGCCGGGCTGGGCGCCGCTGCGGCTGGACGGGCCGGTCGCGGTGGGCGCGAGCGGGACCCACGGCCGCGTCACCGAGTACGCGCCCGGCCGGCTCCTGCGGCTCACCGCGCCGCCCGGGCTCGGCATCGCCGGCACGCACGCGTTCACCGTGACACCCGTCGACGCGCAGCACGTGCGGGTGCGCCATGAGGTGGACGGCGCCGGCGGGCCCGCCGCGTGGTTGGCGTGGCACGCCGTCGTGGGCCCCGCCCACGACGCCATCCTGGAACAGCTGCTGGACCGGGTCGAGCTCGGCGTCGGATCGGGCCCGGACCGCCCGGCCCGCGTCGCGCCCTTCGCCCGGCTCCTGCGCTGGGCGACGCGGCCGCGCGCCCAGGCCGTCGCCGTGCCGCGGACCGACCTGCTGGAAACGGCGCTGCCGCGCATCGACTTCGCCGACGCCCACGCCGTCGAACGGCACGCCGCACTGCCCGACGATCCGCAGACCTGGGCGGACGAGGTCTTCCACCACCCGCCGGCGTGGGTCGCCGGGTTGCTGGGGCTGCGCCAGGCGCTCGTCGGGCTCGTCGGCATCGAGCGGGGTGGGCCCGAGTCGTTCGCGATCGTGCGGGCGAGCGGCGACGAGGTGCTGCTCGGCAGCGACGCCGGCCACCTCGACTTCCGCGTGAGCGTGCGCTGCGAGCCGCGCCGCACGGTCGTCAGCACGGTCGTGCAGGTCCACAACCTGCGCGGCCGGGCCTACTTCGGACTGGTCCGGCTCGTGCACCCGGTCGTCGTGCGCGGCATGCTCACCCGGGCTGCCGCGAGCCTGGCGCGAAAGTCCAATGCGGGCGTCGCCGATCGGGTCACGATCGACGCATGACGACAGCGACCGGCCGGTTCGACCTCACCCGCTGGGACGAGGAGACGTGGTCCGACGAGAGCGGCGTGCGGCTCGTGGCCGTGACCAACGCCAAGACGTTCGAAGGTGGGATCGCGGGCACCAGCACGGCCCGCATCCTGCAGGCGTTGGCGAAGGAGGGCTCGGCCGCGTACGTCGGCATCGAGCTCGTCACGGCCACCGTCGACGGGCGGACCGGCACGTTCGTGCTGCAGCACTCGGCCGTCGCCTCGGCGTCTGGTGGGTCGATGACCGTCGCGGTCGTGCCGGACTCGGGCACTGGTGAGCTCACGGGCCTCGCCGGCGACCTCGCGATCGCCAAGTCGGACGAGGGCGAGCACACCTACACGTTCACCTACGAGCTGGACTGAGCTCAGGCGGTGACCGGGCACTCCGGCCGGTGCGCGGCCGCTGCCCGCAGGCCCCACCGCGCCCCGCACACGCGGCACAGTCGCGCGCTCTCCCCGTCCACCAGCGGGATGACGGGGTCGCCTCCCGTCAGCGCGTTGTTGGCCAGCGTGTAGACGGCGAGCTCCGCGTCGGTCATCTCGGAGCGCGGCTTGTCGACCAGCTCGCGGATGCGCAGCAGCGCGTACTGCATCCACGCGCCGGTGGTGAGCGGGCGGTCCAGGGCAGTCGTCATCGAGCCCTCCGTGGTGGGAACTGTCGTCACTCGACAGTCTGCGGCACCCGGCTGGTGTCGACTGTGCCGATGTGAGACAGCACGCCCGCGAGGACGGCCTCGGGTGCGTCCTCCTGCAGGAGGTGCCCGGCGTCCGGGACGAGCGTGTACCGCGCCCCGGGGATCGCCGCCGCGAGCTGCGCCGCCCGCGCGGCCGGGACCCAGCGATCCTGCTCGCCCCACAGGATGTGGACGGGGCACCGCACGTCGCCCAGCAGCTCGGCGAACTCCGCGGTGTAGCGGTCGTCCTGCTGCGCCACCTGCCGGTAGAACGCCGCCTGCCCGACCGGGCCGCGCCACGGTGCCGCGTAGCGGTCGAGCTCGTCGTCCGTGAGATCGCGGTGCGCCGCGTTGTCGACGTATGCGCGCAGCAACGCCTCGTGGATGTACGCGGGCAGCCCCGCGAACACCGCCTCGTGCTCCCGCGCCGCCTGCACGAACGGCGAGCCGTGCGTGCCGATCGCGACCGGGTCGACGAGCGTGAGCGTCCGGTAGTCGCGCCCGTCGAGCAGGTGGGTGCGCAGCGCGGTGGCGCCGCCGAAGTCGTGCGCGACGACGTCCGGGCGCGTCAGACCCCAGTGGTCGAGCAACGCGGCGAACACCCGGTTCTGCACGCCGAGCGACACATCGCCGGGAGCCTTGTCGGACGCGCCGTAGCCGAGGAGGTCCCACCAGTACACGCGGCGGTACGGGGTGAGGTGCGGCGCGATCCGTCGCCAGACCTGCGACGAGAACGGGGTGCCGTGCACCAGCACGAGCGGGTCGCCGGCGCCGGCCGCGCCCCAGCGCACCGTCCGACCCTCGAACCGAAAGGTCTCCTGCAGGTCCATTTCTAACCCCTTTCGATCGATTTCTGGTTAGCTCGACCCATGCTCCCAGAGCTGATCGACGCCGGCCACCCGGCGCTGGACCTCCTCAACACGGCCGGCGGCGCCACGCGCGAACGTGATGTGGAACGGCTGACGTCCTTCGCCGAGGCCGTCGCCTTCGCGGCGCGCTCCGGGCTCGTCGACGCAGCGGAGGCCGCGGGGCTGGCCGGGCTCGACTCGCCCGCCGAGGTCGTGGAGCTGCGTGCGCAGCGCGAGGCCCTGCACGGGTACCTGTCCGCGCTGGTCGACGGCCGCCCGCCGGCCCCGGCCGACCGCTCCCGCGTCGAGCGTGATGTGCGCGCCGCGTACCGGGCCGCTCGATTGTCCGGCTCGCTCGCGGGGCCTGCCTGGATCGTCGAGGTAGGGCCGGGTCTCATCGGGCACCGGTTCGCGCTCGCCACCGCGGCGCTTCTTTCGGGGTCTTCGCGAGAGCAGATCTCCCGGTGCGGGCGGTGCTCCTGGTTCTTCCTCGACCCCTCGCCGTCGCGGCGGCGGAGGTGGTGCTCGATGGCCACGTGTGGGAACCGGGCGAAGGCGGCGCGGCACCACTCGCGCTCGCGCTGAGTTCTCTCGCGGGAGATCTGGTCGGCCGTGGCGGGTTCGCGGCGTGGGTCGGTTCGCCTCGCGGTGGTCTCGGGTCGCGTGGTCGGGGTCGCCGCTGGTGTCGTCCGTGTTGGCGATGTCGCGGCGAGCTTCGGCTCGCTGCCGGTTCTCTTGCAGGTGCTTTCGGCTCGAGGTACGGGTTGCTGCCGCGCTGCTTCCGCTCCTCGGCCCTGGCGGGCCTGCGGTGCGGGTCAGCTTGCCCACGAACCACCCTGGTCGCCCTGCTCGGGTGGTCACCCCACGTGGTGCCGCTGATCCTGATTCTTCCCGTTTTCGCTGGTTAACGGCACCGCCTTGCGGTAGAATCGAACGCATGGTCGACGTTGAGGAGTGGGTCGGTGTGCCCGACTCGCTGCTGCTCGACGGCTCCCCGTCCCCCGCGGCGGTGCAGCCGTCGGGATGGCTCGCGCTCGAACTCGACCAGTACTTCTCCGACCCCTCCACCCTCGACGACCCCGCCCTGATCGACGCCCTGGTCGGCTACGAACGCCTCGCCGCGTGGGCGCAGGCCCGGCAAGCCCGACTGATCGCCGAACTGGCCGAGCGGCGCACCGAACGCGACGCGGTCACCGACTGGGCCGCCGACGAGGTCGGCACCGCCCTGCACCTGTCCGGTGGGGCGACGGCGTTTCGCACCCGCCAAGCCGAGACGCTGACCGCGCGACTGCCGGACACCCTGGCCGCGTGGGAAGCCGGCCTGGTGGATCAGCGGCGGGTCACCGTGATCACCGAGGGCACCGCCCACCTCACCAACGCCCACGCCGCCGCCGTGGAAGCCCGGGTGCTGCCGAAGGCGCCGCAGCAGACCGCGGCCCAGCTGCGGGCCGCCGTCAAGCGGGCGATCATCGCGGTCGACCCGGCGGGTGCGCAGGAGCGGCACGAGCGGGCGCGCCGGGATCGGCGGGTCGCGGTCAACCCCGAACCCGACGGCATGGCGTCGCTGTGGGCGCTGCTGCCCGCCCCGGACGCGGTCGCGGCGTACGAGTGGTTGACCCGCCTGGCCCGCGGCTGCGGCGCCGACGACCCCCGCACCATGGACGAGCGGCGCGCGGACCTGCTCGCGGATCTGCTGTCCGGCCGGCTCACCAACCCCGACCTGGCGCTGCCGACCCCGGTGAACCCGGGCAAACCGCTGGTGCAGCTGCTGATGCCGATGACCAGCCTGTTCGGGCTCACCGACGATCCGTGCGAGCTGCTCGGGTACGGCCCGATCACCGCCGAGGTGGCCCGCGAGATCGCCGCCAACTCCACCTGGCGGCGGCTGTTGTTCGACCCCGCCTCCGGGGCGCTGCTGGATCACGGCCGCAGCACCTACACCCCACCGACGGCGTTGGCCGAGTTCGTGCGGGCGCGGGATGTGTACTGCCGCTTCCCCGGCTGCCGCCGCAAGGTGGTCAACGGCGAACTCGACCACATCACCGCGTTCGCCGCCGGTGGCGCGACGAGCGCGGCCAACCTGGCCGGCTACTGCGTGCGCCATCACCATCTGAAGCACGCCGGCGGTGGTTGGCAAGTCCGCGCCCTGCCCGACGGCGGGCTGGAGTGGACCACCCCGACCGGGCACACCCACCTCACCCGGCCCTACGACTACCGCACCGATCCCGACCCACCCTGAGCGAATCTTCCTTATCGGTGATAAATTGAGGCCGTGGCAGAACGCGTCGCGGGGCGGCTGGACCGTGAACTGATCGTCCGCACTGCACTCGACCTGCTCGACGAGATCGGGCTGGACGCGCTGTCCACCCGCAAGCTGGCCGAGCGGCTAGGGGTGCAGTCGCCCGCGCTGTACTGGCATGTGCGGGGGAAGCCGGAACTGCTCGACCTCATGGCGCAGGAGTTGCTGCGGCCCGGGCCGCAGCCCGGCGTTGCGGGTGGAACCTGGTCGGAACGTGCCCGCGAGGTTGCTCGCGAGCGTCGGCGTCGGCTGCTGTCCCGGCGCGACGGGGCACGGCTGGTGGCCGGCACGCGTCCCGGGCCGGACGCGGCGCGGGAAGCCGAGGCCGGGATCGCCGAGCTCGTGGCGGCGGGAATGGATCCGGCGACAGCGCTGCACTCGCTCGTCGCGATAGGCCACTTCGTCACCGGCTTCGTGCTGGAGGAGCAGGCCGCAGCGGGTCGGGAGCTGCCCGTACCGGCTGATACCGGCGACTTCCCGCTGCTCCAGGCCGCGCTCGCGGCCGGTGGTCCACCGGAAGGAAACCGCGCGTTCGAGCACGGGCTCGGCGCGCTCATCGACGGGCTGGCCCGGCACCTGCCGAACCACGAGGAAGGACAACGATGACTCGACCCAACGTGCTCGTGCTCGGCTTCGACCCCTACCGGGTGCCGATCTCCGACGCGGACGCCGTGGCCGCGGCGCTCGATCGCGGTCAGGCGCGCTTCGCGGAGCTCGACCTCGCCACCGAGACGTGCCTCCTCGGCCTGGACGACGACGTGCCGGCCGTCGTGACTTCAGCGCTCACGGCCCAACCGTGGGACTGCGTCGTCGTCGGCGGCGGTCTGCGCAAGCCGGCGGAGGCGCTCGAGCTGTTCGAGCTCGTGGTGAACCTCGTGCACCGCCACGCCCCGCAGGCCGCCATCGCGTTCAACACCAGTCCGGAGGACAGTGCTGACGCCGCGGTCCGCGTACTGGCCGCCTGATCCGGCTCAGGCGGGCAGGAGCGGCGCCGGCTCTCCGAGCGCCTCCAGAAGGCGCGGCGGGACGGGGCGCTTGCCGGAGAAGTCCGACGCGACCACGACGTACACGTTGCGCGCGGCGACGCACACCTCCCCGCCCCGCAGGACCTGGAAGTCGAGCGCGAAGCTGGTGGTGCCGATCCGGCCCGTCGACACCGCGACGGCGGCGTCGTCGCCCCAGCGCACGCCCGACTTGTAGTCGAGCTCCGACCGCACCACGTGCACGTCGAAGCCGAGCTCGATCAGCTCCGGGTACGGGAGCCCGCGGTCGGCGAGGAACGCCGCCATGGCCTCGTCCACCCAGGTCAGGTACCACCCGTTGAACACCACGCCCTGCGAGTCGATCTCCATGTAGCGGGGCGTGATCGGCATGCGGAAGGTCATGGCCCGACGCTAGCCGAGCCCGCATCCGCTCAGGCGCAGTGCGCGGACGAGATCGGGAGCGACACCACCGCGCCCGGCGGCAGGACCGTCCAAGCGCTCGGCGCGGCACACCGTCAGCGTCGAGCACAGGTGGCGGTGGTGGATCTCTTTCGCGGTCTCCCTCGGGTACTGCCCGGTCTGGTCACGGGGGGACGACACGCACTCCCCGAACCCCGCGAACGGTGTCTACCCGACGCGCTCCCGGATGGTCCGGTTCACCGCGCGGCCGAACGCGTTGACGACGCCGCGGACCGTGACGGGCTTGAGGTGGGCCAGTGCTTCGGCGAGGCGGGTGCGTTCCTCGCTCGGTCGGCCGCGGTCACGGTAGGGCTGCAGGATCTCCGTCTGGAACATGGTCATCAGGTCCTCGGCGAGCGCCGAGGTGTGCTGCTCGATGAGCCGGTGGGCCTTGCGCCACAGCTCGGGCGGCAGGCCCGAGTCGATCACCGCGAGACCGGAGCCGAGGACGGCGGCGCCGTGCAGCCGGAGGCGTCCGTCGTCCAGCGGCTCGACGACACCCAGCCCGACCAGGGTCTGGATGTCGGCGTCGGAGAGGGTGCGGCCGGCGCGGCGGTCCAACTCGGCGCGGTCGACCTCCTCGATGTGCTCGGGCACCCACGGGGTGAGCAGGGCCCGTTGCAGGGCCAGCTCCGCCGGGCCGGCATCGAGCGGCAGCCGCTGTAGGTGCGACTCGATCGCACTGAGCGTGAAGCCCAGTGCCGACAGCTCGCCGACCAGCTCCAACCTGGCCAGGTGGGCGGGTCCGTAGAGCCCGGTCCGGCCGCGCAGCTGAGGAGGCGGGAGGAGTCCGCGGCCGGCGTAGTAGCGGATGTTGCGCACGGTGACCCCGCTGCGGGCGGCCAACTCGTCGATCGTGAGCAACTCCTCCACTGCCGTCATGGGTGAGAGGTATACCCGATCCTTGACCTATGTGACAGTACTGCTGTAACAAAGGCGCATGACCCAGATCCCCGAGGCTTACGTCTACGACGCGATCCGCACACCGCGCGGCCGGGGCAAGGCCTCCGGCTCGCTGCACGAGGTCAAGCCGGTCTCGCTCGTCATCGGACTCATCGACGAGATCCGCCGCCGGTTCCCCGACCTCGACACGAACACCATCGACGACGTCGTGCTCGGCGTCGTGTCGCCGATCGGCGACCAGGGCGGCGACATCGCCAAGACCGCCGCCATCGCCGCCGGCCTGCCTGACACCGTCGCCGGCGTGCAGCTCAACCGCTTCTGCGCGTCGGGCCTGGAGGCCGTGAACACCGCCGCGCAGAAGGTGCGCTCCGGCATGGAGGACCTCGTCCTCGCCGGCGGTGTGGAGGCGATGTCGCGCGTGCCGATGGGCTCCGACGGCGGCGCGTGGGCGATGGACCCGGACACCAGCTACCAGACCGGCTTCGTGCCGCAGGGCATCGGCGCCGACCTGATCGCCACGCTGGAGGGCTTCTCCCGCACCGACGTCGACACGTTCGCCGTCGAGTCGCAGTCGCGCGCGGCGAAGGCGCAGGCCAACGGGTACTTCTCGCGGAGCGTCGTGCCGGTGAAGGACCGCAACGGGCTCACCGTGCTCGACCACGACGAGTTCATCCGCCCCAACGCGAGCGTCGAGGGCATGGCCGCGCTCAGCCCGTCGTTCGCGATGATCGGCGACCAGGGCGGCTTCGACGCCGTCGCGCTGCAGCGCTACCACTGGGTCGAGAAGATCGACCACGTCCACCACGCCGGCAACAGCTCCGGCATCGTCGACGGCGCGTCGCTGACGCTGATCGGCAACGAGGACGCGGGCAAGCGCAACGGGCTCACGCCGCGCGCCCGCATCGTCGCCACGGCGCTCTCCGGTGCCGACCCGACGATCATGCTCACCGGCCCGGCGCCGGCCAGCCGCAAGGCGCTGGCGAAGGCCGGGCTGACGGTCGACGACATCGACCTGTTCGAGATCAACGAGGCCTTCGCCGCCGTGGCCATGCGCTACATGAAGGACATGGGCATCAGCCACGAGCAGACGAACGTCAACGGGGGCGCCATCGCCATGGGCCACCCGCTGGGTGCGACCGGGGCGATGATCCTCGGCACCCTCATCGACGAGCTGGAACGCCGTGACCTGCGCCGTGGCCTCGCCACGCTGTGTGTGGGTGGCGGCATGGGAATCGCGACGATCGTGGAGCGGGTCTGAACATGACTGAGCAGAAGGCAGTGCGCTGGGAGAAGGGCGCCGACGGCATCGCGATCGTCACCCTCGACGACCCGAACGCCAGCGCCAACACCATGAACGACGCGTACAAGACCGCGATGGGAGAGGTCGTCGACCAGCTCGTCGCGGCCAAGGACGAGCTGACCGGTGTGATCATCACGTCGGCCAAGAAGACGTTCTTCGCGGGCGGCAACCTCGACCAGCTCTCGTCGGCGGGACCCGACGACGCGCCGCTGATCTTCGAGAGCGTCACCGAGGTCAAGGCGCAGCTGCGCCGCCTGGAGACGCTGGGCAAGCCCGTCGTCGCGGCCATGAACGGCACCGCGCTCGGCGGCGGCCTGGAGATCGGCCTGGCCTGTCACCACCGCATCGGGCTCGACGCCAAGGGCGTCGTCTACGGGCTGCCGGAGGTCACGCTGGGCCTGCTGCCCGGCGGCGGTGGCGTCACCCGCATCACCCGCATGCTCGGGATCATGAACGGGTTCATGAACGTCCTGGCGCAGGGCCAGCGGCACAAGCCCGCGAAGGCCCTGGAGATCGGGATCATCGACGAGCTCGCGTCGACGCCCGAGGAGATGCTCGACAAGGCGCGCGCGTGGATCGCCGCGAACCCCGACGCCGCCCAGCCCTGGGACAAGCCCGGCTTCAAGATCCCCGGCGGCGCCCCGTCGAACCCGAAGCTCGCCGCCGTGCTCCCGGCGTTCCCGGCGAACCTGCGCAAGCAGCTCAAGGGCGCTCCGATGCCGGCCCCGCGCAACATCCTCGCGGCTGCCGTCGAGGGTGCGCAGGTCGACATCGACACCGCGCTGCGCATCGAGGGCCGGTACTTCACCGAGCTCGTCGTCGGGCAGACGTCGAAGAACATGACCAAGGCGTTCTTCTTCGACCTGCAGCACATCAACAACGGCGGCTCGCGCCCCGACGGGTTCGAGCAGTGGCAGCCGCGCAAGGTGGCCGTGCTCGGCGCCGGGATGATGGGCGCCGGCATCGCGTACGTGTGCGCGCTGGCCGGCTGGGAGGTCGTGCTGAAGGACGTCTCGCTGGAGGCGGCCGAGAAGGGCAAGGCGTACTCCGAGGGCCTGGTCGCCAAGGGCGTCAAGCGCGGGAAGACCACGCTGGAGAAGGGCGAGGCGCTGCTGGAGCGCATCACCCCGACCGCCGACTACGGCGACCTCGCCGGCTGCGACGTGATCATCGAGGCCGTGTTCGAGTCGGTGCAGCTCAAGCAGGAGGTGTTCCGGGAGGCGATGAAGGTCGTCGAGCCCGACGCCCTGCTCTGCTCCAACACCTCGACGCTGCCCATCACCGAGCTGGCCGCCGGCCTGGACCGCGAGGGCGACTTCATCGGCCTGCACTTCTTCTCGCCCGTCGACAAGATGCCGCTGGTCGAGATCATCAAGGGTGAGCGCACGTCCGACGCCGCGCTGGCCAAGGCGTTCGACCTCACGCTGGGCATCAAGAAGACCCCGATCGTCGTCAACGACAGCCGCGGCTTCTTCACCTCCCGCGTGATCGGCACCTTCATCAACGAGGGCGTCGCGATGATCGCCGAGGGCATCGACCCGCAGACCATCGAGCAGGCGTCCTCGCAGGCCGGGTACCCGGCGCCGGTGCTGCAGCTGATGGACGAGCTGACGCTGACGCTGCCGCAGAAGATCCGCAAGGAGTCCAAGGCGGCGGTCGAGGCGGCCGGCGGAACGTGGGTGGCGCACCCGTCGGAGGCGGTCATCGACCGGCTCGTCGACGAGTTCGACCGCAAGGGCAAGTCGTCCGGCGCCGGGTTCTACGAGTACGAGGACGGCAAGCGCACGCGGCTGTGGCCGGGGCTGCGCGAGCACTTCGGCGCCACCAACCACGACGTCGACCTGCACGAGCTGTCCGAGCGCATGCTGTTCGTGGAGTCGATCGAGACCGTCAAGTGCTTCGACGAGGGCGTGCTCACGTCGGTGCCCGACGCCAACATCGGCTCCATCTTCGGCATCGGCTTCCCGCCCTGGACCGGCGGCGTCATCCAGAACATCGACGGCTACCCGGGCGGCGCCGCCGGCTTCGTGGCGCGCGCGGACGAGCTGAAGGCGAAGTACGGCGAGCGGTTCGAGGTGCCGGAGAGCCTGCGCAAGCGGGCCGCGGAGGGCACGAAGGCGGCGTAGTTCCGGCCGGCCCACGAGGGTTGCAGCAAAGCCACTTTCACGCAGGGATCCTGCGTGGAAGTGGCTTTCCTGCAACGTGGGTCGGCTGCGCGGATCGGGCCCGCGGCGTCGGGGTCGGCGGCTACCCTTCACCCATGGCGTCGATCGAGGACCTCGAAGCGCGGGTGGCGGCCCTGGAGGCCGACGTGCGCGCTGTGCGGCAGGATGCTGCGGCGGCGCGCGTGTTGGCCGGCGGCGCCGATCGTGACGTGTCGGCCTTCGCGGCCCGGCTCGACGCGCAGCGCAAGCTGCTCCAGGCACTCCGCGAGACGCAGATCGAGCACACGGCCCGGCTGGACAGCCTCGAGCAGCGATTCGGCAACCTCGAGCAGCGAGTGGGCGGCCTCGAGCAGAAGGTCGATCAGGGGTTCGACTCGATGCGTGAGGTGAATGCCAAGGTTCTCGCCGGGCAGACCGAGATCCTCACCCTCCTGCGCCGCGCCGAGGGCTGAGCTGCTCCACCGGCAGCACCAGCACCTGCAGCAATCGCGCCAACTCTGCCGCCGGGTCCGCCGTGCGGCCCGTGTGCACCGGCCCCGGCCGCACGACCGTGCTGCGCGGGGCGGTGAGCCGGCGGAACCGCCGCCCCAGGTCCTCACCCGTCCCCGGCCCGGACGCGGCGAGCGCGCCGTCGGTGCGGCGGTCCGCGCGCGGCGGGGTCGGGACCTCGCAGACCGCGGCGGCCACCTCTACCAGCGCGGTGATCGCGTCGACGTCGACGTGCGGGTCGAGGACGCGCAGCCGGGCTGGGTCGACGTGCACCGCGCCACGCAGGAAGTCGACGTCGCGGCAGTACAGCAGCACCCCGACGTTGACCGACTCGCCGCGCTCCGGCCGCGGCACCGCCTGCAGCACGGCGTACTCGTACAGGTTCACGGCCGGGCCGTCAGCCAGTAGGGCGGCTTCGGCGCGCGGGTGACGGGTCGCGGCCGTCCGGCGGCGACGGTCGCGCGCACGCCGGGCAGCCACGCGTCACGGGCCGCGAGGCGGGCGCCGAGCTGCTGCACGTAGGCGCCTCGGACGGCATCGGGACCGGCGAAGCCGGGTTCGTCGGCCAGCCAGTCGTCGGGGACGGCCGCGGCGGCTGCGCCGAGCGCGTCGGCCGTGATCAGCGGGGCGAGGGCGGCGTCGGCGGCGTCCAGGTCGGGGGCGGAGCCGAGCAGGACGTGGTCGGCGGCGTCGTACGGCCTGCGCACGGCGTCGCCTGCCCGTTCCCACGCGTGGTGGAACGTGAGCGTGGCGCCGTGGTCGATCAGGTACGGCGCCCGGTGCCACAGCAGCATGTTCGGGTTGCGCCACGAGCGGTCGACGTTGCCGACGAGCGCGTCGAACCACAGCACCCGGCCGGCGAACTCGGGGCCGGGGTCGAACGCCAGCGGGTCGAAGTCCAGGGCGCCGGGGAGGAAGTCGAGCCCCAGGTTGCGGCCGGGGGAGCGCCGCAGCAGCTCCTGCACCTCCTGGTCGGGCTCGGCGAGCCCCAGCGCTGGATCGACGTCGACGGTGACGAGCTCGGGCACCGGCAGCCCGAGCGCCCGTGCCAGCTCACCGGTGATGATCTCGGCGACCAGCACCTTGCGGCCCTGGCCGGCACCGTGGAACTTGACGACGTAGTGCCCGAGGTCGTCGGCCTCCATGAGGCCGGGCAGCGAGCCGCCCTCACGCAGGGGCGTGACGTAGCGGGTCGCGGTGACGTGGCGGAGCACGGTGCCGATCATCCTCGGGTCGCGTCGGCCAGTGCTGCCACCCGGGCGGTCCGGGCCCCGGACCGCCAGCACAGCACCCACCGGACGGGTGGGGAACCGGGCGCGAACGGCACCATGGCGAGCGTCGGGCGGGCGAAGTAGTCGGCGGCGTGCGCGGCCAGCGGGCACACGCCTTCACCTGCGGCGACGCGTGCCATCAGGTCCAGCAGGGTGGCAGCGACGGGCTCGGGCGAGCGGCGGTAGGGGGCGGCGCGTCGGCCGGCGCGGAACACCGCCTCGCCGTCGAGGTCGGCCAGCGTGACCTCGGACCGTTCGGCCAGCCGGTGGCCGCGGGGCATCGCGAGCACGACCGGTTCCTGCAGGACGACCGGGCCCTCCTCGAACCCGGGCTCGTCGACGGGCGCGTTGGTGACCGCGACGTCGACCTCGCCGGAGCGCAGCAGATCGAGCGGATCGACGAACCCGGTCTCGCGGAAGGCCAGCTCGACGCCGGGGTTGCGCTGCCGGAACCGCGCGAACACGGGTGCGGCCAGCTCGGCCACGGCCGGCGCCTCCAGGCCGACGGTGAGGGTGCCCGCGATCCCGCGCCCGGCGGCGATCGCGGCGGCGATGCCGCGTTCGATCCGGTCGTGCCCGGCGCGGACGTCGGCGTAGAGGGCGGCGCCGATCGGGGTGAGCGCGACGCGCCGGCTGGTGCGGTCGAACATGGCCGCGCCGAACTGCCGCTCCAGCTTCTTGATCGTCTGGCTGACGCGGGCCTGCGAGATCAGCAGGCGCTCGGCGGTGCGACCGAAGTGGAGCTCCTCCGCGAGCGTCAGGAAGATCTCGATCTCGCGGCGCTCCATAATGCAGAGGCTATCAGTCCATGCGCAGAACGTCGTTGTTCCCGCAGGTCGGCGCCATGATGCTCGTGACATGACCGATTACCTGAAGTCCACCGATCCCGGCTACGACGCCGAGCGCTCCGGCTACAACCTCGCTGTCGAGCACAAGCCCGAGGTCGTGGTCCCGGCCGCGTCGGTGGCCGACGTCGTCGCCGCCGTCCGGTACGCCACGGCGCACGGCCTCGGCGTTGCCGTCCAGGCGACCGGCCACGGCCCGTCCCGCCCGGCCGACGGGCAGCTGCTGATCACCACCGGGCGGATGGACGGCATCGCGATCGACCCGGTCGCGCGCACCGCGCGCATCGAGGCGGGGGTGCGCGGAGGTGCGCTCGTCCGGGCCGCGGCCGAGCACGGCCTGGCCCCCGTCAACGGCTCGTCACCCGAGGTCGGGGCGGTGTCCTACCACCTCGGCGGCGGGTTGGGGATCCTCGGCCGCAGCCTCGGCTGGGCCGTCGACCACGTCCGCGCGATCGAGCTCGTCACCGCCGACGGGGAGCTGCGCCGGGTCACCGCCGACACCGAGCCTGAGCTGTTCTGGGCGCTGCGCGGCGGTGGCAAGGGCACGTTCGGCGTGGTCACCGCGCTGGAGATCGACCTGCACCCGGTCGCCCGGCTGTACGGCGGAGGCATGCACTTCGCGGCGGACACCGCGGAGCGCGCGCTCACCACGTGGGCGGACTGGACCCGCACCGTGCCCGAGGCGATGAGCTCGTCCGTGCTGCTCATCCGCATGCCGGACCTGCCGTTCCTGCCGGACGAGCTCCGCGGCCGCTACGTGGTCCACGTGCGGTTCGCGTACACCGGGTCGGCCGTCGAGGGGGAGCGGCTCGTCCGCCCGTTCCGCGAGCTGGGACCGATCACGGACACCGTCGCGGAGATGCCGTACGCGGCCGTCGGCACGATCCACGCCGAGCCCACCACGCCCGTCCCGTTCCACGCGCGCAACGCGGTGCTGCGCAGCCTGGACGCGCAGGCGGTGGCGGAGCTGCTGCGCCACGCAGGTCCGGACGCCGGTGCGCCGTACCTCGTCGAGCTACGGCACCTGGGCGGCGCGCTGAGCCGTCCAGGTGCCGTGCCCAGCGCGCTGGCCCGCCGCGACGGCGAGTTCGTGCTGTACGCCGGGGCGGCCGCCGAGCCGGCGCAGGTTCCGGCACTGCAGGCAGCGTTCGAGCGCCTGTTCAGCGCGCTGGCGCCGTGGGGGACGGGCGGGGTGTGCGTGAACTTCCTGTCCGGCCCCGATGTCACGGCGGCCCAGCTCGCCACCGGTTACCTGCCCGGCGACGCCGATCGGCTGGCCGCGGTCAAGCGCGCCGTCGACCCCGGCGACGTCTTCCGCACCCACCACGGCCGTGCCTGAGAGTCGTCAGCCGACCGTGATGGTGACCTTGTCCGGGTAGAACGCGACGTGGTCCTTGATCTCGGAAACGGCGTCGTACGGCGTCCGGTAGATCCAGACGGCGTTGCCCAGCTCGCCCTCGCGGCCGAGGTCGAAGTAGTCCGCCTCGCCCTTGAACGGGCAGTAGGTGTGGTGGTCGCTGGGACGCAGCACGGCGGGGTCGACGGCCGCCAGCGGCAGGTACTGCACGGCGGGGTAGGTCGACTCCTGGAGGGTCAGCGCATCGGTGGTGTCGGCGATGACGGTGCCGTCCAGCTCCACCACGACCCGCTGCCCGGTGGGGCGGACGGTGATCGGGTGGCTGGCGTCGGGCAGCTTCTGGCGAGGATCCATGAAAGGGTCAACGCCGGCGGCTCGCCGCAGCTTCCGCGGTCAGCCCGTGTTCTCGTGCGTCGCGACGATGACCGCCCTGGCCAGTGTGTGGGAGAACAGGTTGAAGCCCAGGAACGCCGGGGTGGCGCCCTCCGGCAGCTCCAGCGCTTCGACGTCGACGGCGTGCACCACGAACCAGTAGTGGTGCGGGCCGTGCCCGGGCGGCGGGGCGGCGCCGAGGAAGCGGGCCAGGCCGGCATCGTTGGCGAGGGTGACCGCGCCGTCGGGGAGACCGGATCCCTGTTCGTCGCCGGCGTTCGTGGGCAGTGAGGTGACCGAGGCCGGGATGTTCGCCACGGCCCAGTGCCAGAAACCCGACGCCGTGGGCGCGTCCGGGTCGTAGCAGGTGACGGCGAACGACTTCGTCCCGTCGGGGAACCCGCTCCACGCGAGCTGCGGCGACACGTCCTCGCCCCCGGCGCCGAAGATGCCGGAGAGCTGGGCCTTCTCCAGCGGCGCGCCGTCGGTCAGGTCCGTGCTGGTGACGGTGAACGATCCGACCTGCGGGAGATCTGCGTAGGGATCACGAGACATGGCTCGCACCCTAGTGCGGGACCGTCGGGATCGTCGGCTGCAGCGCGGCCATGGGTGGCATCCTGCTCCTGTGGTGCGGCTGGCAGGGGTGCGCAAGACCTACCGGCGGCGCACCGTGCTCGCCGAGGTCGACGTGCAGCTACCTCCCGGGGTGCCCGTGGTGGTGACCGGCCAGAACGGGTCGGGGAAGTCGACGTTGCTGCGGATCGTCGCCGGGGCTTCCGCGCCGTCGGCCGGCACGGTGACGGGTCGTCCGCCCGTCGTCGGGTACCTGCCCGCGCCCTACCCGGCGTCGGCGCGGATGCCGGTGCGCGACCACCTGCGCCACCTCGCCGCCGTGCACGGCCGCGCGTCCCGGCACATGGCGGTGCTCGACGCACTGGGTTTCGACGGGGCGCTCGCCGGGCCCGTCGCGCAGCTCTCCACGGGCAACGCGCAGAAGGTCGGCCTGGCGCAGGCGTTCGGCTGCGCGCCGGACCTGCTCGTGCTCGACGAGCCGTGGATCTCCCTCGACACCGCTGCCGCCGCGGCACTGGACCGGCTCGTCGTCGACGCGCTGGACGCCGGCGCCGCCGTCCTCGTCGCCGACCACACCGGGCGCGCCTACGGACTCCCCGGCGTCGAGGCGTACGAGCTGGTCGACGGCCGGCTCGTCCCCGTCGAGCCGCCGGTGCCGGCCCCGCCGACGGCGATGATCGAGCTGCGCTGCCCCGGGGCGAGGTTGCCCGAACTCCCGCCTGTGGTCGAGGCGTGGCGGGACCGCGACGCCCTGACCGTCCGCGTCGCGGCGGGCCGCAGCGACGCCGTTCTGGCGGCAGCGCTCGCGGCCGGCTGCTCGGTGGTGTCGGTCCGGCAGGAGCACCCGTCGTGAGGACGGTCGCGTGTGCGCGCTACCTCTGCGCCGATGTGCTCCGGTCGCAGCGGGTGCTCCTGCCCGTCATCCTCTACGCAGGGGTGCTCGCCGTTCTGTACGGCGGGGATCCCGGGCCGCTGCCCGCGCCGTGGGCGGCGTCGGCGCTCGTGCTCTACCCGGTGGCGACGTGGCTGGCGCTGGTGCTCGCCAACACCGAGGAGCCGCCGGCGCGGATGGTCACCGTCGCTGCCGCGGGCGGGACGGGCCGGGTGGTCGCGGCGACCCTGGCGGTCGCGCTCGCCGCCGACGTGCTGCTGTCCGCGGCGGCAACGATCGTGCCCGTGCTGATCAGCCACTACCGCGTGCCCGACGGCGCGCTGCTGCTGGGCCTGTGCACCCACCTCGCCGCCGCGGCGACGGGCACCGCGATCGGCCTGCTCGTCGCCCGCCCGTTGATCACCCGCATCGGCTGGTCGTTCTGCATCGGCGCGGTCGTCGTGTCGGCGACGGCCGTGCAGCCGTCGCTGCCGCCCGTCGGGACGGCGGTGCGGACGGTCACGGAGGGTGCCGCGGTGCCGTGGGCGCCCGCCGTGCTCGCGGTGGTGCTGGCGGCCGCGGCGGCCGTCATCGTGTGGGCGGTGGAGAGCAGGCGGTAGCCAGTCTCGAACCCAGCGCACGCAGCTCGGTTCGCAGCTCCTCCGGTGCCTCGACGACGAACGGCGCGTCCAGCCCGATCAGCACGCCGGGCACCCAGTCGAGCCGCTCTGCCCGGAGGCGGACGCGGACCCTGCCGTCGTCGACCGGCTCGATCGTGGCGAGGCCGCGCGGGAGCCGCGCGCGGACCTCGTCCGCGTCGCCACGGACGAGCACCGACACCTCGTACCGCCACGGCGTGCGCGCGATCCCGGCCAGCACGTGCTCGGCGGGGTCGAACCCGGCCGGGGCGTCGAACCGGCCGTCGACGGGCGCGACGCTCGTGACCCGGTCGAGGCGGAAGGTGCGCACCTCCCCGCTGGCCGAGTCGGCACCGGTCACGTACCACCGGCCGCGGTGGGCGACGATGCCGTACGGGTGCAGGGTGCGGTCGCTGCGCCGCCCGTCCCGACCGGTGTAGCCGATGCGGACGGGTCGGCGGTCCCGCGCGGCCCCGGCCAGCCGGAGCAGCACAGCGGTCTCCGGGCTCGGCGCCGGGTGCTCCGGCGCCGTGACGTCGACGGTCTCCAGCAGCGCGTCGAGGCGGGTGGCCAGTGGTTTCGGCAGTACCCGGCGCACCTTCGCCGCCGCGCTCTCCGCAGCCGCCGCCGAGGTCGGCACCACATCGGCCACGAGCCCGAGCAGGACGGCGAGGGCCTCCTCGTCGGTCAGCATCAAGGGCGGCATCCGGTAGCCCGGCGCCAGGCGGAAGCCGCCGTAGCGACCGCGCACGGACTCGACCGGCACGCCCAGGTCGACCAGGTGCTCGACGTAGCGCCGCGCGGTGCGCTCGTCCACGTCGAGCCGGTCGGCCAGCTCGGCGGCCGACCGGACCCCGCCGTTCTGCAGGATCTCCAGCAGTGCCAGCACGCGGGCTGCGGGTCGGGCCACGATCCCTCCTCGATACCGGGCGGAACCTGCCCGGTATCGATCGTAGCGTCGACGGCATGACCATCTCTTCCTTGCGCATCATCACCGAGGACGTCGCCCGGCTTGTCGTGTTCTACGAGCAGATCGCCGGGCTGACCGCCACCTGGGCCACCCCGGACTTCGCGGAGATCAGGACGCCGACGTTCGTCCTGGCGATCGGCAGCACCCGCACCGTCGCTCCGAGCACGGCCCGACCGGCGGCCAACCACAGCGTGATCATCGAGTTCCTGGTGGACGACGTGGACGCCGAGTACACGCGCCTCGCGGAGCACGTGCAGGTCGTCGCCCCGCCCACGACCATGCCGTGGGGCAACCGGTCGCTGCTGCTCCGCGATCCCGACGGGACGCTGGTCAACCTCTTCACGCCCGTTACGGAGGACGCGCTCGCGAAGTGGGGTTAGCTCGTGCGGCGGCGGAAGAGCCGGCCGGACGCCGCGATCCCGGCGATCAGCAGGCCGATGCACCACAGCAGAGCAGGGACGCCCGCGTCACCGACGGTCCGGTCGAGCAGCAGGGCGCGCAGCGTCTCCACCACGGGGGTGATCGGCTGCGCCTGTGCGAACCCGCGCAGCACCTCCGGCATCGTCCCCGTCGGGACGAACGCGCTGCTCACGTAGGGCAGGAAGAGCAGCACGAAGGCGATCGCGCCGGCGGCCTCCGGCCCGCGCACCAGCAGCCCCCACGCCGCCGACACGGCGCCGAAGGCCGCCATGAACAAGGCGAGCAGCGCCGCCGCGAGCACCCAGCCCAGCGGTGTCGCGGCGGGCCGGAACCCGATCAGCACGGCCACGACCACCACGACGGCGGCCGAGACGAGGTTGCGCAGCACGCCCGCCACCACGTGCCCGATCAGCAGCGACGCGCCGAGCACCGGCAGCGAGCGGATGCGGTCGACCATGCCCGTGGCGAGGTCGTGGTTCACCGACGTCGCCGTCATGGCCGAGCCGTGCGCCGCGCAGAGCACGATGATCCCCGGCACGACGTAGGTGAGGTAGTCGGTGCCGGTCTGCATCGCGC
This sequence comes from Pseudonocardia sp. CA-107938, assembly GCF_050936315.1. NCBI lineage: Bacteria > Bacillati > Actinomycetota > Actinomycetes > Pseudonocardiales > Pseudonocardiaceae > Pseudonocardia > Pseudonocardia sp. CA-107938. Next base: position 2,080,194 of record NZ_JBNJNA010000001.1, read on the forward strand.
CGCCGAACACGAAGACGAACGTGAACAGCATCAGCACCGGCAGCACGATGGCGACGGCGGTGCCGTCGATGCTGCGGGCGGTGTGCCGGACGCTGCGCCCGATGAGGGTGGCGACCTCGATCGCGGGGGATGGAAGGCCCGACGGAGGAGGGCCGGGGCGGGTAGGGGAACTCATGCCGCGACCTGCTCGGTGAGGGCGAGGAACACGTCGTCGAGCGTCGGGCGGTGCACGGCCACCCGGTCGACGGGCACGTCCCGCGCCGCCATCAGCTGCAGCAGATCGCGGACCGCGCCGGCGCTCCCGTCCGTGGTCACGTGCAGGGACATGCCGGACTCGTCGATCCGGCCCTGCCCGTCGAGGGCGGCGCAGGCGGCGGCCAGCGCGCCGACGTCGGACAGCACCAGCTGAACGGTCTCCCCGCCGATCCGCGACTTCAGCTCGTCGGGTGTCCCCTCGGCCGCGACCCGGCCGCCGGCGAGCACCGTGACGCGCTCGGCCAGCTGGTCGGCCTCCTCCAGGTACTGGGTGGTCAGCAGCACCGTGACGCCGGATCCGGCCAGCTCCTCGACGGCCGTCCACACGTCGCGGCGGCTGCGCGGATCGAGCCCGGTGGTGGGCTCGTCCAGGAAGAGCACCTGCGGATCGCCGACGAGGCTCAACGCGATGTCGAGCCGCCGCGCCATGCCGCCCGAGTAGGTGCCGACGGCGCGGTCGGCCGCGTGGACCAGGTCGAACCGGGCGAGGAGGCGCTCGGCCGTCTCGCGGGCGGCGGACCGGCCGGCGTGCCGCAGCCGCGCCATCATCACCAGGTTCTCGCGGCCCGTCAGCACCTCGTCGACGGCCGCGTACTGGCCGGTGAGGCTCACGGCGCGGCGAACGGCCGCGGGATCGGCGACGACGTCGTGGCCGGCGACGACGGCCCGGCCGCCGGACGGCGCGACGAGCGTCGTGAGGATCTTGACGGTCGTGGACTTGCCGGCGCCGTTCGGGCCCAGCAGCGCGTGGACCCCGCCGCGCGGGACGTGGAGGTCGACTCCGTCGAGCACGGGTGTGGCGCCGTAGGTCTTGCGCAACCCCTCGACAGCAATTGTGTATGCCATAGACGAAGTATATGACATACACCGAGTGTAGGATCAACACCGATGACCGAGTCGACGCCGCTGGAGGCGGTCTGGACGGCCGTGCCGGGAGCCGTGCCCCGCACCGGCCTCACGCTCGACCGCGTGGTCGCGGCCGCGATCGAGATCGCCGACGCCGAAGGGCTGGGTGCGGTGTCGATGAGTCGCGTCGCCAAGCGGACCGGCTTCACACCGATGGCGCTCTACCGGCACGTCGCGAACAAGGACGAGTTGGTGCTGCACATGCAGGACCGCGCGATGGGACCGCCGCCGCCCGAGCTCGCCGCCACCGGCGACTGGCGGGCCGACACCGAACGCTGGGCGTGGGCGTCGCTCGCGCGGATCCGCGCCCACCCCTGGTACGTGCAGACGCTGTCGACGTTCGGCGCCCCGGCCACCCCCAGTCACCTGCTGTGGGCGGAAGCGGCGTTGCAGGCGCTGGCGCCCACGGCGCTAACCGAGTCCGAGAAGGTCGAGACGACGCTGCTGATCAACGCGCACGTCGTCGGTGACACGACGTTCCACGCGATCGAGACGGCCACCGAGGCGGTCGGCGTCTACGACGACGTGCTGGCCCGGTTCCTCGACGAGGAGCGGTTCCCCGCCGTGGTCCGCGCGGTGGCGGCCGGCGCCTTCGCCGCCGGCCCCGACCCGGCCGCCGACCGCGACGCCCTCTTCCGCTACGGCCTCGACCGCATCCTCGACGGGGTGGCCGCCTACCTGGCGTGAACCGAGTCGTGGTCCGGCCGGGGTGGGTCAGGCCGCTGAGCAGGCCGAGCGGTCCACGCGGGCGAGGAGGCGGTCGAGCGCGGCCGCGAACACCGCGGGCTGCTCCACCGGCGGCATGTGCGCCGCCTGCTCGACGACCGTCAGCTCGGCGCCGGGGATCCGCGCCAGCTCGTGCGCGACGGGGAGCGGGGTGAAGTCGTCATCGGCACCGACGACGACGGCTGTGGGCACCGCGATCCCGGGCAGCCGGTCGCGGTGGTCCGGGCAGTCCGCGCGCAGGCGGTGGGCAGCTGCCACGCCCGACGGGTCGGAGTCCCGCATCATCGTCAGCACGTGCCCCGAGACGTTCTCGGAGCAATCAGGTCGGATCATTCGGTACAGGTTTTCGACGGTGTAGGGATCCATGCCCTCGCGTTCGATGCGGTCGGCCAGCGCGTGGCGCGCGACCGGGTCCGGGTCGGGCCCGGCGGAGGTGTCGACCAGTGCCAGGCCGGCCACGAGCTGCGGATAGCGGTGCTGCAGGTCGAGCGTCACCAGCCCGCCCATCGAGAAGCCGACGATCACGGCAGGGCCCACCTGCCGGTCGGCCAGCAGTGCGGCCAGGTCGTCGGCGTACCCGCCGAAGTGCGCAGGCGGTCCGGCGCTCGCGCCGAACCCGCGCTGGTCGACGACGAGGACGCGGCGCTGCCGGGCCAGCCGGTCGACGTGGTCGCGCCACATGGTGTGGTCGAACGGCATGCCGTGCACGAGGAGCACCGGGGTGGCCGGACCGTGACCGCGGTCGTGGAACGCGAGGGTGCCCCCGGGCCGGTCGATCGTGTGCATCTCGCTCTCCTCCCTTGATTGACTCCCCGAGCATGCGCGGTGCAAGATGGTGAGAGCAATACCGACAATGGCATCGGAGCAATGCGGTGGACGACTTCCGGGTGCTCGCGGACGCCCTGGCTGCCGACATCGCGTCCGGCCGGCTTCGCCCCGGCGAGCGGCTGCCCACGCAGCGGCGCTACGCCCGTGACCGCGGCGTCGCGGTCTCGACGGCCTCACGCGTCTACGGCGAGCTGACCCGGCGCGGGCTCGTCGTCGGCGAGGTGGGCCGGGGGACGTTCGTCCGCGCCGGCGACTCCGACGTGCGCCGTGGTGCCGTCGAGCCGGCGCGCACCCGGGTCGACATGGAACTCAACTTCCCCGTCCTGCCCGGTCAGGCCGTGCTCCTCGCGCGTTCCCTCGACGGGATGCTGCGCCCGGAGTCGCTCGGGGCCGGGCTGCGGGCACCGCTCGCCGCCGGCACACCGGGAGCCAGGGCTGCGGCCGCGGCGGCGCTGTCTCGGTCGGGTTGGACGCCCGCGCCCGAGTGCATCCTGTTCGCCGGCAACGGCAAGCAGGCCATCTCGACGGCCATCAGCGCGTTCGTCCCCGTCGGTGGCCGGCTCGGGGTGGAGGCCCTGACCTATCCGGTGGTCCGCGGCATCGGCCAGCGGCTCGGCGTGCAGTTCGTGCCGCTCGCCGTCGACGAGGAGGGGCTGCGGCCCGACGCCGTCGCGGCCGCCGGCCCGCTGTCGGCGCTCTACCTGCAACCCACCCACCACAACCCGCTGGGCGTGACGATGTCGGCGGCCCGGCGGGTCGAGCTGGCGAAGGTCGCCGCCGAGCTCGACCTGGTCGTGATCGAGGATCTGATCAACGCCTTCCTCGCCGTCGATGCTCCGGCGCCGCTCGCCGCGTTCGCGCCCGAGCGCGCGGTCGTCGTCGACAGCCTGAGCAAGCGGCTCGCCCCCGGCCTCTCCGTCGGGTACGTGGTGCCGCCGCCGGCCATGGTCGGGCGCGTGGCCGGGGCGCTGCGCGCCGCCGGTGCGATGGCGCCGACGTTCGCCGTCGAGGCCACCACGCGGGTGATCAACGACGGCACGCTGCGCCGGCTCGAGGAGGCCAAGCGGGCGGACGCCGCCGTGCGGCAGGGCATCGTCGCCGAGCAGCTCGCGGGGTTCACGGTGCGCGCCGACCCGCACTCGTACTACTGCTGGTGGGAGCTGCCGGCGCCCTGGCGGGCGGAGACGTTCGTCGCGGCCGCCGCCCGCGCCGGCATCGGCATCACCCCTGCCGCGGCGTTCGCGATCGGGCCGGCGCACGCACCCAACGCCGTCCGGCTCGCGCTCGCGGTGCCGTCGCTGCCGGTGCTCACGGAGTCGCTCGCCACGCTCGCCACCCTGGCCCGCGGCAATCCCGGGGACGAAGGCGGCACGGAATGAGTCGCGTCGTCCGCGTCGCCAGCGCCCGGGCCCACCCGTACGTGGCCGCGCTTCCCCGAGCCGCCACCGCCGACAACACCGCCGTGATCGCGCTCTACGAGCGGCTCGGCTTCCGCCGCATCCTGACCAGCTCGTACGGGTCCCGGCTGTTGGGACGCACCCCGTGACCCGGCGGCTGCCCCGGAGCGTGACGTGGGGGCTGTTCGCCGCCTGGGTCCTGCACGACGCCGAGGAGCTCGTGACGATCCCGCGTTGGATCGAGCGTGCGCGACCGCGGCTGCGACGGCGGTTCCCGTCGGTGCCGGACGCCGCGTGGGACCGGCTCGCACCTGATCAGACGCACACCGCCGTCGCGATCGCGCTCATGGGCGGCCTCGTAGCGGCCGCGGCTGCGGCCGGTGAGCGCACGGAAGGGCGCAGCCCCTTCTTCCAAGCGGCACTCCTCGGGTTCGGTGCCCACGCCGTCGTCCCGCACCTGGCCGGCGCCGCCGTGACGGGTGGCTACACGCCCGGGCTCGGCACCGCGCCCACCGTCGTCCTGCCGTTCACGTGGTGGGCGCGCCGGCAGCTGCGCAAGGCAGGGGTAGAGCCGGCGCCGCTTCCCGCGTCCGCGTTGCTGCTGGTCCCGTTGTCGATCGGCGGGGCACAGGGCGCCGCGAGCCTGATCGTCCGCCTCGCCCGGAGCGTGCGCCGCTACAGCGGGGTGGCGAAGACCTGAGTCCAGTGGATGCCGATGCCGCCCGTCGCGATGCCGACGCCGATCTGCGTGACCTCCGGACGGAGGATGTTGGCGCGGTGGCCCGGCGAGTGCATCCACGCGTCTACGACCGTCGCCGCGTCAGGCTGACCTGCGGCGATGTTCTCCGCGACGACGCGGTAGGAGTACCCGGCCGCGCGGACGCGGGCGTCGACGCCCAGGCCGTCGGGGTCGGTGTGGGCGAAGAAGCCGCGGGCGACCATGTCGGCGCTGTGCCGGCGCGCGGCCGCCGCCAGCCGGGCGTCGACGGTGAGCGGGGGCAGCCGGTGCCGGGCCCGTTCGGCGTTCGTGGCCGTGACGACCGCGGCGCAGCGGGCGTCGTCCGGCTCGCCGTCGTCGTCGACCTCGACGCCGAAGTCGCGGGCGAGCCCGGCGAGGCCGTCGGCGTAGCCCTGCCCGACGGCCCGCAGTCGCCAGCCGTCACCCCGGCGGTAGACCTCGGCCACGAGCAGCACCGTCTCGGTGGACAGCCGGGGCACGACGAACCGGGCGAACGCGCGGCCGCGCTCGTCGGCGAAGCTCACGGCGGGTGCGGGTAGCCGGCCGAGCGGGGTGCCGGGCACGTCCGGTGACGCCACCACGACGACGCGTTCCGCGCCGCGCCGCAGCCGGGCAGGTCGCACGGCGAGCCGCGTGCCGGACAGGCGCACGCCGGGGGCGTCGGGGGCGTTGTAGAAGACCAGGTCGGCGTCGGTCGCGACGAGCCCGTCGGCGCCCACGACCAGCGCCGATACGTCGTACGGGCCGGTGATCGAGACGTCCACGGCGGGCCCGGGCATCGCGATGACCGCACCGGGGACGAGGTCGGTCGCCACGAGCCGTGAACGTGGGTCCCTCCGTCCGGGTTCCCGTGCGGCACGATGCGGACGTGAGTACCGCATTGCTGGTGTCCGCGCGGACGATCCTGCGCGGCCCCGTCACCGACCGGATCGACGACGGCGCCGTCCTGTCCGTCGACGGCACGATCACTGCCGTCGGCCGGCGCGCGGAGGTCGAGGCCGCAGCGCCGCCCGGCACCGTGCACCACGATCATCCCGACGCCACGCTGCTGCCCGGCCTCGTCGACGGGCACGTCCACCTGGCGCTGGAGCCGGGCCGGGACCCGTTCCGCGCCGCCCGCGAGGACGACGACGCGACGCTGGAGGCCGCGATGCGACGGGCGGCGGCGACGCTGCTGGGGGCCGGCGTCACCACCGTCCGCGACCTGGGCGACCGCGGTTACCTGGCGCTGCGCGTGCGGGACGCGATCGCGGCCGGCACCGTGCCGGGCCCGCGGGTCCTCGCGGCCGGCGCCCCGCTGACCCCGCCCGGCGGGCACTGCCACGTGCTCGGCGGCGTCGTGGACGGGCCGGTGGAGATCGCCGAGCGCATCGCCGAGCACGCCGCCGCGGGGGTCGACCTGATCAAGGTGATGGCGTCGGGCGGGCAGTCGACCACGGGCGGCGCGACCATGTGGGAGAGCCAGTTCGACCGCGCCGAGCTCGCCCTCGTCGTCGAGGAGGCGGCGCGGCACGGGCTGCGCGTAGCCGCGCACGCGCACGGCACGCAGTCGATCACCGACGCCGTGGCCGCGGGGGTGGCGACGGTGGAGCACTGCACGTGGATGAACGGGCCGGGCACGAGCGACCAGCGGCCCGAGGTCGTCGCCGACATGGCCGGCCGGGGCATCGTCGCCTGTACGGGCAGCAGCGCCGACTGGCGCCGGCTCGGCGCACTGATCGGCGACGACGAGCGTGCGTTCGCCCTGATGAGCCGTGTGCGCGGGCTCGCGGAGGCCGGGGTGCGGGTGGTGCCCGGCACCGACGCCGGGCTCTCCCCGTTCGACGCGCTGCCGGCGGCGCTGGGCCGCCACCGCGACTTCGGCTTCTCGGCGGCGGAGATCCTCGACATGGCCACGTCCGGGGCCGCGGACGCGCTCGGGTTGGGCGCGGTGACGGGCCGGCTGGCGCCGGGACTGGCCGCCGACCTGCTCGTCGTCGACGGGGATCCCGTCGACGAGCTCGACCGGCTCACCGACGTGCGCATGGTCGTGGCGGCCGGGCGGGTGGCGGCGTGAACCCCGGGCTGTTGTCACGCGTGGTGCGCGGCGGGTTCGTCGAGTCGGAGCACCACGGGCACGCCGTGGCGCTGGACGCGTCCGGGGCGATCGTGTGGTCGATCGGCGACCCCGACGTCACGTTCCTCGCGCGCTCGTCGCTCAAGCCGCTGCAGGCCGTCGCGATGCTGGAGAACGGCCTCGACCTGGACGGGGAGCTGCTCGCGCTGGCCGCGGCCAGCCACTCCGGGGAGGCCGGACATCGCGCCGGGGTGCGGAAGATCCTGGCCGGCGCCGGCCTGGACGAGTCGGACCTGCGCAACACGCCGACCGTGCCGTGGGGCGACGAGGCCGCCTTCCACTGGCGCGCCGAGGGGCACGGCCCGGCGTCGATCGCGCAGAACTGCTCCGGCAAGCACGCGGCCATGCTCGCGACGTGCGTCGCCGCCGGCTGGGACCGCACCCGCTACCTCGACCCCGGTCATCCCCTGCAGCGCGCCGTCCGGGCCGCCGTGGGCAAGCTGACCGGAGACGGCGACCCGCTCGTCTCGACGATCGACGGGTGCGGTGCACCGCTGTTCTCCTGCACGGTGGCGGGTCTGGCCAGGGCGTTCGCCCGGATCGGCGCGCTGGGCAAGGACACCCCGGAAGGGCGGGTCGGGGCGGCGATGCGCGCGAACCCGTGGTGGGTGTCCGGCACCGGGCGGCTCGAGGTGGAGCTGGCCGCGACCGTGCCCGGGGCGATCGGGAAGGTCGGCGCCGAGGGCGTGTTCGCCGCCGCGCTGCCGGACGGGCGGGCGCTCGTCGTCAAGGTGCTCGACGGGGCGCTCCGCCCGTTGCCGGTGGTCGTCGCGGCGGCGCTGCGCGCGCTCGGCGAGTCCGACCTGGGGTCCTTCGGCTCGGTCCCGGTGCTCGGCCACGGCGAGCCGGTGGGGCAGATCGAGCCGGCGGGCTAGGCGGCCGCGAGTGCCGAGAGCAGCACGAGCACCAGGGTGACCACGGCGAGGACGCCGTGCGCCCCGACGACGGCGACCGGGAAGCTCCGCTCGGGCGGAGCGCTCGCGGCCGTCCCGCCGCCGCCCGCGGTCACGGCGGCACCGCGGTAGGTCGGGATCCAGCGCAGGAGCATGACGAACCCGAGCGCCGCGACGGGCAGGAGCAGCACGAAGGCGATCCACGCCAGCGTCGCGCCACCCGCGACGAGGTGGACGATCCACAGGACCAGTCCCGCGGCGGCGAGCCCGAAGTGCCCGAAGATGACCGCGGGTGGGAGGTGGGTGCTGCGGGGCTCGCGCACGCCGCCCTTGGCGATCCACGTGCCCAGCATGAACAGCCCACCCCCTGCGGTGAGCACCCACGAGATCAGCGCGGCTACGGCCATGATCAGTTCTCCTCGGATCGGTAACCCTCTGCCTGGGTCGCCTCGTCGGCGACCCGGACGCCGTAGTGGTAGGCGAGCTTGCCGCCGAGGTAGCCCGACACGCCGAGCGCGGCGACGCTCACGGCCGCGAGCACGAGCGGGCCCACCGGAACCGGCGCCACCTGGTCCGCCCGCCGCCACAGGAAGTTGCCGGCGTACGCGACCGTGATCAGCAGGTTCAGGCTCATGTGCACCAGCGCGGTGCGGAAGGCCGGCGTGCCGGTCGGGATCGCGAACAGGTCGAGGAAGCCGACCGTGGCCGCGGCCAGCGCGCCGAGCACCCCGATCGCGATCAGCCACACCGAGCCGGTGGCCAGGAACGCCGGTGCGTCGACGAACTGCGAGGCAACGTCGAACACGAGGCTCGCGATCCAGCAGCCGATCGGCACCGTGACGAGGATCGGGTGGAAGGGATGCCCGTACGGGCCGGCGATGAGCGCCGACACCGGACGTTTCGCCTGCTGCGCTTGACCGGTCATCGGCGACCTCCATGCGACGCTGCATTTGCCAAGAAAGTTTGGTCTTATCGCGGCTACCCCGTCAAGAGCGGTTTTAAACCTCATCGGGTAGGCGTTAACGTGAACGGATGCGAGGCGCGATCAAGGCCGTGGCCGCGCTCGACGACGAGCTGCGGCACGGCATGTTCTCCTTCATCCGGCGCATGCGCCGCCCCGTGAGCCGCGACGAGGCCGCCGCGGCCGTGGGGATCTCGCGCAAGCTCGCGGCGTTCCACCTCGACAAGCTCGTCGACGCCGGGGTGCTGCAGGCGCGGTTCGCGTCGGGGGACGGCGTCCGCAAGGTCGGGCGGCGGCCGAAGGTCTACGAGCCGGTGGCGGACGACCTGCGGGTGACCATCCCGCAGCGCCAGCACGACGTGCTGGCGGGCATCCTCGTCGACGCCGTCCTCACCGAACGCGAGGGGGAGACCGCGCGGGAGGCGGCACTGCGCGTCGCCCGTGACCACGGCGCCGAGCTGGGGGCGGCCGCGCGGGCCGAGCTGCGGCCCGGCCGGCTGGGCGCCGAGCGCGCGCTGACCGCGGCGTCGACGGTTGCGGAGCAGAACGGGTTCGAGCCGGCCAGGACGTCACCGACCTGCGTGCGGCTGCGCAACTGCCCCTTCCACCCGCTGGCAGCCGCCGCACCCGAGCTCGTCTGCGGCATCAACCACGGGTTCTTCTCCGGCGTCCTCGCCGGCCTCGATGCGACGACCGTCGATGCCGTGCTGGACCCGCAGGCCGGCGAGTGCTGCGTGGAGCTGCGGGCGGCCCTCTGACAGCAGCGCTCAGCCGGTCGGGGCCTTCCCGCCGGTCGGGGTGATCACCGACCAGCCGTTCTGCCCGTTGTGGCCGGCGCTCGTCAAGCCGGGCTCATCGGTGGCGTTGTAGTAGAGCGGCCAGCCGGCGAGGGTCAGCTGCACGGTGCCGTCGGGGCGGCCGACCTGCCCGACCTTGCTCTTCTCGACGCCGAGCAGCTCCGGCTGCTGGCCGGACGGCAGGAGCATCGGCTTCCACGTGTCGGTGCACGCGTCGGTGCAGTGGCTGGCGGGCGGGCTCGCCGAGTCGGCGTCGGAGCGGTAGAGCAGGCGGCCGGCGCCGTCGGTCGCGACGACGCCGAGCGGGCCGCTCTGCACCGCCCACAGCTCGGGGCTGCCGGAGCCGTGGCCGGAGTGGCCCGTCGCCGCCGTCTGGGTGACCTGGGGTGGTGGCGCGGCGGGCGCGCTGAAGCGGCCGGTCACGACGAGACCGACGAGGACGCCTGCCGCGATCGCGGCGAGGACGAGCAGCGGGGAGCGCAGGCGTGGGGAGCGCATGGGCTCCACCGTCCCTCAGGGTTGCCCGCCGGCACGGCGTCCGTCGCCCGGGGGTCGGTGCCGCGCGGCGAGTGCCGGCATCGTTGGGCCGAAGGGACCAAGATCAGGCGTCGAGGCTGCGGGACAGGGCGCGGAGCAGGCGCACGAGCTGTGCGCGGTCGTCCGCGGACAGCCCGGCGAGCAGCGCCTCCTCATGCCGGACGTGCGCGGCGACCGCATGGTCGACGAGCGCGAGCCCGTCCGCGGTGAGCGTGACGAGCACCGAGCGCCGGTTGGCCGGGTCGACCTCGCGGTGGACCAGGCCGCGGGCGACCAGCCGGTCGATGCGGTTGGTGATCGCCCCCGACGTGACCATGGAGCTCTCGACGAGGCCCCCGGCCGTCAGGCGGTAGGGCGCGCCGGCGCGGCGCAACGTGGCCAGCACGTCGAACTCCCAGTGCTGCAGGTCGAAGCGGGCGAAGTTCTCGCCGAGCCTGCGGTCGAGCTGCCGGGACGCCCGGGAGAGGCGCCCGAACACCCCCATCGGGCCGGGGTCGAGGTCGGGGCGCTCCCGGCGCCACTGCTCGAGGATCACGTCGACGGCATCGCGTTCCGGTTCCACGTGTGTTATCTTAGCATTGAAGAGTTCAACGTTGAGATGAGGGTTGGACATGTACCGGACGGTCGCGCTCACCGCGTTCACCCCGCTGGTCTGGGGCACCACGTACCTGGTCACGACCGAGCTGCTCCCGCCGGGCCGTCCGTTGCTCGACGCGACCGTCCGGGCGCTCCCGGCCGGCCTGCTCGTCGTCGCGATGATGCGGACGCTGCCGCGCGGGCACTGGTGGTGGCGGGCGTTCGTGCTGGGCGCGCTCAACATCGGCGGCTTCTTCGCGCTGCTGTTCGTCTCGGCGTACCGGCTGCCCGGCGGGGTCGCCGCCACTCTCGGCGCCGCGCAGCCGCTGGTCGTCGCGGCGTTGGCGTTCGGGCTGCTCGGCGAGCGGCCGACCCGGTGGCGGCTCGGGTGGGCGGTCGCCGGCGCGGTCGGGGTGGCGATGGTGGTGCTGCGGCCCGCCGCCGCGCTCGACGGGCTCGGTCTCGTCGCCGGGCTCGCCGGTGCGGCATCGATGGCGACGGGCATGGTGCTCACCAAGCGCTGGGGACGGCCGGTGCCGCTGCTGGCGTTCACCGGCTGGCAGCTCGCCGCGGGTGGACTGCTGCAAGTTCCGGTGACGCTGCTGGTGGAGGGGCTGCCGCCGGCGCTGGACGGCACGGCGATCGCCGGGTTCGCGTGGCTCGCCGTGCCCGGCACGCTCGTCGCGTACGCGCTGTGGTTCCGCGGGGTCGAGAAGCTGCCGGTCACCGCGGTGTCGCTGCTCGGGCTGCTGTCGCCGCTGATGGCCACGCTGCTGGGGTGGGCGGTCCTGGGCCAGTCGCTCACCGCGGTGCAGCTGGCCGGGTTCGCGCTGGCCGTCGGAGCGGTCGTGCTGGGGCAGATCCCGGCACCTGGTCGTGTGGCCGCGCCCACGTTCGGGCGTGTGCGGCCGGCTCCGGCCGTGTCCGTGTGCCGACAATGACCGGTATGGGCAACCCGCTGGCCGAGACGTCCGACGAGTTCCGCGAGTTCTGGACCGAACGCCGGGTCTGCCTGCTCGGCACGGTCTCGCCCGACGGCACCCCGCACGTCGTCGCCGTCGGGGTGACGGTGGACCTCGACTCGGGGCTGGCCAGGGTGATCGCCAGCCGCACGTCGAAGAAGATCCGCAACGTGCTGGCGCACGGTGACGCCGGCGCCCGGGCGTCGGTGACCGGCCACGACGGCCGTCGCCGCTGGTCGACGCTGCAGGGGCTGGCGCGCGTGCGCACCGATCGCGAGGCGGTCGCCGAGGCCGAGCGACGCTACGCGCAGCGGTACCGGGTGCCGCGACCGAACCCAGAGCGGGCGGTGCTGGAGATCGCGATCGACCAGCTGCTGGGCAGCGTGCGATGACGGACGAGCCAGTGATCGTCGTCGGCATCGGCGCCGACGGCTGGGCCGGGCTCACCGACGCGGCCCGCGCCGCGATCGTCGACGCCGAGGTCGTGCTGGGCGGGCGGCGGCAGCTCGACCTCGTCGCCGGCCGCACCACAGCCGAGCCGGTCGCCTGGCCGTCGCCGATGCTGCCGCGGCTCGCCGGGTTCCTCGACGGCTTCGCCGGCCGCCGGGTCGTCGCGCTGGCCAGCGGGGACCCGATGCTGCACGGTCTGGGCGGCACGCTCGTGCGGGTGCTGGGCGCCGACCGCGTCACCGTGCTCGGGCACCCGTCGTCGGTGTCGCTGGCGTGCGCGCGGCTCGGGTGGGCGGTCGAGGACGTCGAGATCGTCACGGTCGTCGGGCGGCCGCTCGACCGGTTGCGCCGGGTGCTCGCCGGTGGCCGGCGGATCATCGTCCTCTCCGCCGGTGCCGGTACCCCGGCCGAGATCGCGGCGCTGCTCGTCGACGCGGGGTTCGGCGCGTCGGAGATGACGGTTCTGGAGCAGCTGGGCGGGCCCGCGGAGCGGCGCGTCGACGGCACGGCCGAGAAGTGGGCCGAGCCCGTCGACCCGCTCAACCTCGTCGCCCTGGTGTGCCGCGGCGACTCCGGGCTCGGCGAGACGCCCGGGCTGCCCGACGACGCCTACGCCCACGACGGGCAGCTCACCAAGCGCGAGGTCCGCGCCGTCACCCTCGCGCACCTGGCCCCGCGGCCCGGCGAGCTGCTGTGGGACGTCGGCGCCGGCTGCGGCTCGATCGGCATCGAGTGGATGCGCGCGCACCCGGCCTGCGCGGCCGTCGCGATCGAGCAGGACGCCGAGCGGGCCGCGCGGATCAGCACGAACGCCGCCGCGCTCGGGGTGCCGGGCCTGCGGGTCGTGGTCGGGCGGGCCCCGGAGACGTTGAGCGGCCTCCCCGAACCGGACGTGGTCTTCGTTGGCGGCGGCCTCACCCGCGACGGCGTGCTGCCCGCCTGCCTCGCCGCGCTCCGCCCGGGCGGGCGGCTCGTCGCCAACGCCGTCACCGTCGAGACGGAGGCGGTGCTCGCCGCCGCGCACACCGCGCACGGCGGGCAGCTCGTGCGGATGTCCGTGGCGCGGTCCGGACCCCTCGGCGAGTTCACGGGCTGGCGCCCGGCCATGCCCGTGACGATCTGGAGCACGACCGTCCCGTAACCCGCGAGTCGCGGAAACCGCGTCGGCGAGTCGTGGAAATCGGCACGGCGAGATGTGGATTCCGCGCCGGACGCCGTGTCGCCATTTCCACATCTCGGCCTCACGAGAACCACGACTCGCGGGGCGGGTGGTACGACTGCACCGTGACCGTGCACTTCATCGGCGCCGGTCCCGGCGCTGTCGACCTGCTCACCCTGCGCGCACGGGACCTGATCGCCGCCTCCCCGGTCTGCCTCTACGCCGGCACCTACGTGCCGCCGGAGATGCTCGCGATCTGCCCGCCCGGCGCGCGGCTCGTCGACACGGCGCACCTGTCGCTCTCCCAGATCGTCGACGAGATGGTGGCCGCGCACGCCGACGGGCTCGACGTGGCGCGGCTGGCGTCGGGCGACCTGTCGGTGTTCTCCGCGCTGGCCGAGCAGATGCGCCGGCTCGACGAGGCCGGCGTGCCGTACGACCTGTGCCCCGGGGTGCCCGCCTACGCCGCCGCGGCCGCGGTGCTGCAGCGGGAGCTGACGGTGCCCACCATCGCCCAGACCGTCACTCTGACGAGAATATCGGCGCTGGCCACGCCCATGCCGTCCGCGGAGGGGCTGGCTCAGCTCACCGCTGCGGCGGGCACGCTGGTGCTGCACCTGTCGGTGCACCGCATCGACGAGGTGGTCGCCGCGATCGAGCACGTCCACGGCCCGGACGCGCCCGCAGCCGTCGTCGCGTCGGTGAGCCGGGAGCACGAGGTCGTGCTGCGCGGGCCGCTCTCGACGCTGCCCGCCGCCGTCCGGGAGGCCGGGATAACGATGGCGGCCGTGATCGTGGTCGGGCCGGCGCTGGCCGCCGCGCAGTTCCCGGACAGCCACCTGTACTCGGACGCCCGATGCCGGTAGTCCTGATCCTCGGCGGCACCACGGAGGCGCGCGAGCTGGCCGGGGAGCTGGTCGGCGAGTTCCGCGTGATCACGTCGCTGGCCGGCCGGGTGCGCGCGCCCGCGCCGCTGCCGGGGGAGGTGCGGATCGGCGGGTTCGGCGGGGTCGAGGGACTCGTCGCGTGGCTGCGCGACGAGCAGATCGATGCGATCGTCGACGCCACGCACCCGTTCGCGGCGCAGATGACAGCGCACGCGGTTGCCGCGGCAGAGCGTGCCGGCGTCCCGTACCTGCGGCTGGACCGGCCCGGCTTCCCGCCCGACCCGGCGTGGACGGTCGTGGCCTCACTGGAGGAGGCGGCGGCCGCCCTGACCGGCGACCGGGTGTTCCTGACGACCGGGCGGCAGAACCTGCGCGTGTTCGCCGAGTGCCCGCAGTGGTTCCTCGTGCGCGCGGTCGACCCCCCGTCGGGGCCCGCGCCTGCACGGATGCAGGTGCTGCTGGACCGCGGCCCGTTCACCGTCGACGGGGAGCGGGCGCTGCTGCGCGAGCACCGCATCGATGTGCTCGTCACGAAGGACAGCGGCGGCAGCGCGACGGAGGCGAAGCTGGAGGCGGCCCGGGCGGAAGGTGTGGCGGTGGTGCTGGTGGCCCGCCCGCCGGGCCCGTCCGGAGTGCCGACGGTGGCGGAAGCGGCGCGGTGGGTCCGGGCCACCACCCCGTCGAGAACGAAGTTGTGGTGATCAACAGGGCTTGTTGATCACCGTAAGTTCGTTCTCGACGCGTACCGCGCGGGGGGTGTAGACCGCGGGGCCGTCAGCGCGGTGCACCACTCGGGTCGTGCTCGAGCCGACGATGACCAGTGTGCGCATGTCCACCTGCTCCGGGTCCAGCTCAGCCAGCGTCGTGATCGTGACGCGCTCGCCGGCGCCGCCCACGTCCCGCCCCAGGATGACCGGGGTGTCGGGGGCGCGGTGCTCCAGCAGCAGGTCCCGGGCGGCGCCCACCTGCCACGGGCGGGCGCTGGAGCGCGGGTTGTAGATCGCGATCGCCAGGTCGGCCTGCGCCGCGGCGACCAGCCGTTCGGCGACGACCTCCCACGGCTTGAGCCGGTCCGACAGCGAGATCACGGCGTGGTCGTGCCCCAGCGGCGCGCCGACGGCCGCGGCGACCGCGCTCGACGCGGTCACCCCCGGCAGCACCCGCACCCGCACGCCCAGGTACTTCTCCTGCGCCGCCACCTCGTGCACGGCCGCCGCCATCGCGAACACGCCCGGATCGCCGCCGGACACGACGGCCACCGTGCGCCCGGCGGCGGCCAGGTCCAGCGCGTGCGCGGCCCGCTGCGCCTCGACGCGGTTGTCGCTGGCGTGCCGGGTCTGGCGCGGGTTGGGCGGCACGCGGTCGAGGTACGGGCCGTAGCCGACGAGGTCGTCGGCCTCGGCGAGGACGGCTGCGACCTGCGGGGTGAGCCAGTCGCGGCCCGCCGGGCCGGTGCCGACGACGACCACCTCTCCGCCCGTCGACACGCGCTCGACGTCTGACGGGATCGAAGCGGCGACCGCCCCGGGCAACAAGGCGATCGCGAAGTACGGCACCGAGTCCGGGTCGACGTCGGCGAGCCGGCTGGTGCGCTGCCCGTCCATCGTGGCGCGCTCGACGTAGAAGCCCTCGCGGCCGGCGTCGGCGACGGCCCCGGCGACGTCGGGGAACGTCCGGCCCAGCTTGAGCACGGCCGCCGAGTCCGTGTCGGCGAGCCGGCGGGCCAGTTCCGCGCGCGGCAGCGTGCCGGGGAGCACGGTGAGCACCTCGTCGCGCTCCACCAGCGGCTGCCCCAGCGCCGCCGACGCGCCGCTGATCGACGTCACGCCGGGCACGACCTCCGTCGGGTAGCGGTGCGCGAGCCGCTTGTGCATGTGCATGTACGAGCCGTAGAAGAGCGGGTCGCCCTCGGCGAGGACGACGACGTCGCGGCCGGCGTCGAGGTGCGCGGCCAGCCGCGCGGCGGCCTCGGCGTAGAACTCGTCGATGGCGCCCTGGTAGCCGCCCGGATGGTCGGTGGTCTCCGTCGTGACGGGGTAGACCAGCGGTTCCTCGATCTGTCCTGGCGTGAGGTGCGGCTCGGCGATGCGGCGCGCGATCGAGCGGCCGTGGCGGGCGGAGTGGTAGGCGATCACGTCGGCCGCGCCGATCAGCCGCGCAGCCTTGATCGTGACGAGCTCGGGGTCGCCGGGTCCGACGCCGACCCCGTACAAGCGGCCCGTCACAGGATCTCCTTCTCCGCGGCCAGCGCGTTGACCGCGGCCGCCGTGATCGCCGAGCCGCCGCGGCGCCCGTGGACGACGAGGAACTCCAGGTCGGTGGCGGCCAGGTCGGCCTTCGACTCGGCCGCCCCGATGAACCCCACCGGGATCCCGACGACCGCGGCGGGCCGCGGCGCGCCGCCGTCGATCATGTCGAGGAGGTGGAGGAGCGCGGTGGGGGCGTTGCCGATCGCGACGACCGCCCCGTCGAGGTGCGGCCGCCACAGCTCGACGGCGGCCGCGGAGCGGGTGTTGCCGATGTCGGGTGCGGGCTGGCCGAGCGTGCAGATCACCTCGTTGCCGGCGGGCAGCCGGGCGGCGGTGATGCCGGACGCGACCATGCGCGCGTCGCACAGGATCGGCGCGCCGGCCTGCAGCGCCTTCCGGGCCGCTGTGACGACGCCGGGGGAGAACGCGACGTCCGCGGCCAGATCCACCTGCCCGCACGCGTGGATCATGCGCACGACGACCTGCGCCACGTCCGGCGGGAACGGCGACAGGTCCGCCTCGGCGCGGATGGTGGCGAACGAGCGGCGGTAGATCTCGTCGCCGTCGCGGACGTAGTCCCTCACAAGTAGCGCTCTCCTGCCACGAACTCGATGTGCTCCCCGCGCGGTGCCCCGCAGCGGCGCGCGCAGCCCGACACGTGCACCCGCCCGTCCGGCAGCCGCCCCTCGGCCCAGGCCGCACGGGTGTCGGCGCGGACGTCGGCCAGTGCCTTCGCGCATCCCGGCCGGCCGACGCAGGCGCTGACCCTCGCGAGCGCCGGATCGATCGGCACCTCGCTCGGGACCCACTCGGGTTCGATCAACAGGATCGTCCGCCACGGCGTGACGACGGCCCTCTGAGCAGCGTCGGCGACGGCACGGACGGCGGAGGCGGTCAGCTCGCCGAGGAGGGGTGCGACGACGAGGTGGCGGGGCTCGAGGGTTGCGGCAAGGCCACTTGCTCGAAGGTGGCTTCGCTGCAACGAACGGGCCACCACCGACCGTGCGGTGGCGGGCAGCTCCCGCATCCGCCACTCCGTCGACCGCACCTCCAGGAACGCCTCCGCTGCCGCGATCAGCGACCGCACCGGGTCCGCGTCCTCGACGCCCGCGTCCTCGCCGGCGAGCAGGACCCGTCCGGCCTGCCAGCAGACGTCCGGTTCCTCGGCCGCGACGTCGCCGCGGCCGTCGTCGAGGGCGAAGAGGAAGCGGCCGGGCAGGGCGGCCAGCGCGGGGCGGTCGCAGATCGCCCGGTCCAGCTCGGCGGCGGGGAGGCCGGCGAGCGGGGTGGCGAGGATGTTCCGCACCCGCTCGTGCGTCTCCGACGGCAGCAACCCGGCCGCGCGCAGCCGCAGGATCACCGGCGCCAGGTCGTCCCCGAGGCCGCGGACCTGCAGGTTGCCCCGCGAGGTCAGGTGGACGCTGCCGTCGCCGAAGAACTCGGCGATCAGCGCGACGATCCGCAGCTGCGCCGAGTTGATCGCGCCGCCGGGCAGCCGGATGCGCGCGACCCACCCGTCGGCGGCGGGGTGCGGCGCGAAGACGCCGGGGCAGGCGTCGGGTTCGGCGCGGGCGGGCACCGCGTCACTGTAGGTCAGTGCGCCGGCGGCCCGGCGGGTTACAGTGCAGCTTCGATCCGACACAACCTCATACGGCGAGCGGAGCCAGGAAGCCGGTGCGAGTCCGGCGCGGTCCCGCCACTGTGACCCCGTCCCGGGGGAGCCAGACACTGCCCCTCGCCGTCGACCGTGACCCGGGACGCGGATCCCGAGGAAGGTGCCGAGCGTGGACCCCACGATCCTCCTCCTGTCCACCTCGGACACCGATCTGCTGTCGGCGCGCGCCTCGGGGGCGCCGTACCGCCTCGCGAACCCGGCCCGCCTCCTCGTCGACGACCTCCCCGCGCTGCTCGACGGCGCCGAGGTCGTGATCGTCCGGATCCTCGGCGGCCGCCGCATGTGGGAGGACGGGCTCGCCGCACTGCAGGCCGCGGGGGTGCCGCTGGTGGCGCTGGGCGGCGAGCAGTCGCCCGATGCCGAGATGATGGAGCAGTCGACGGTCCCGGCGGGGGTGGCCGCGGCGGCGCACACCTACTTCGCGCAGGGCGGGCCGGAGAACCTCGCTCAGCTGCACGCCTTCCTCACCGACACCCTGCTGCTGACGGGCCGCGGGTTCGCCCCGCCCGTCGCGCTGCCGACCTGGGGGATCCTGGAGCGGGATGCCCGCGCCGTCGACGGCCCCACGGTCGCGGTGCTCTACTACCGCGCCCAGGAGCTGGCCGGGAACACCGCTTACGTCGAGGCGCTCTGCACCGCGCTGGAGGATGCCGGCGCGCGCCCGCTGCCCGTCTACTGCGCCTCGCTGCGCGCCGCCGAACCCGCGCTGCTGGACGTGCTGCGCACCGCCGACGCCATGGTCGTCACCGTGCTCGCGGCGGGCGGCACCAAGCCGGCGACGGCCGCGGCGGGCGGTGACGACGAGGCGTGGGACGTCGCCGAGCTGGCCGCGCTGGACGTGCCGATCCTGCAGGGCCTGTGCCTGACGACGAGCCGCGCCGACTGGGCCGACAACGACGACGGGCTCTCCCCGCTCGACGTCGCCACGCAGGTCGCCGTCCCCGAGTTCGACGGGCGGCTGATCACGGTGCCGTTCTCGTTCAAGGAGTTCGACGCCGACGGCCTCTCCACGTACGTGCCCGACCCCGAGCGCGCGGCGCGGGTGGCGGGGATCGCGGTGCGGCACGCCCGGCTGCGGCACATCCCGAACGCCGAGAAGCGCATCGTGCTGATGCTGAGCGCGTACCCGACGAAGCACGCGCGCATCGGCAACGCCGTCGGCCTGGACACCCCGGCCAGTGCGATCGCCCTGCTGCAGGCACTCCGCGACGCCGGCTACACCGTCGGTGACCTGCCCGAACACGGCGACGACCTGATGAAGGAGCTCATCGCCGCCGGCGGGCAGGACCCGGACTGGCTCACCGAGGAGCAGCTGGCCGGCAACCCGGTCCGCATCTCCGCCGAGACCTATCGCCGCTGGTACGAGCGGTTGCCGCAGGACTTCCGCGACGGCGTCGAGGAGCACTGGGGGCCGGCCCCCGGCGAGCTGTTCGTCGACAAGGGCGACATCGTGGTGGCCGCGCTGCAGGCCGGCAACGTGACGTTGATGGTGCAGCCGCCGCGCGGGTTCGGCGAGAACCCGGTCGCGATCTACCACGATCCCGACCTCCCGCCGTCGCACCACTACCTGGGCGCCTACCGCTGGGTGGCCGCGCCGGTCGAGGAGGGCGGCTTCGGCGCCGACGCGATCGTGCACCTGGGCAAGCACGGCAACCTGGAGTGGCTGCCCGGCAAGACGCTGGGCATGAGCGCGTCCTGCGGCACGGACGCGGCGCTCGGTGATCTGCCGCTGATCTACCCGTTCCTCGTCAACGACCCGGGCGAGGGCACGCAGGCCAAGCGCCGGGCGCACGCCACGCTCGTCGACCACCTGATCCCGCCGATGGCCCGCGCCGAGACCTACGGCGACATCGCGCGCCTGGAGCAGCTCCTCGACGAGCACGCCAACATCTCCGCGCTCGACCCGGCCAAGCTGCCCGCGATCCGCCAGCAGATCTGGACGCTGATGCAGGCGGCCAAGCTCGACCACGACCTCGGCCTGTCGGAGCGGCCGGAGGAGGAGCGGTTCGACGACTTCCTCCTGCACGTCGACGGGTGGTTGTGCGAGATCAAGGACGTCCAGATCCGCGACGGGCTGCACGTGCTCGGCGTCGCGCCCACCGGAGCCGCCCGCGTCGACCTCGTGCTGGCCATGCTCCGCGCCCGGCAGATGTGGGGCGGCGAGCAGAGCCTGCCCGGCCTGCGGGAGGCGCTGGGCCTGGCGGAGGACGCCCCGAAGGCCCGCGTCGACGAGGTGGAGGCGCAGGCCCATGCCCTGGTGGCCGCCATGGAGGACGCGGGCTGGGACCCGGCCGCGGCGCCGGCCGGCCCGGCCGGCGACGTGCTGCGCTTCGCCGCAACCGAGGTCGTGCCCCGCCTGAACGGGACGGGGCGGGAGATCTCCCAGATCCTGCACGCCCTCGACGGCGGGTTCATCGAGGCCGGCCCGTCCGGGTCGCCGCTGCGCGGGCTGATCAACGTCCTGCCGACGGGGCGCAACTTCTACTCCGTCGACCCGAAGGCCGTGCCCAGCCGGCTGGCCTGGGAGACCGGGCAGGCGATGGCGGAGTCGCTCGTCGAGCGCTACCGCGCCGACCACGACGGCGCCTACCCGCAGAACGTCGGCATCTCGGTGTGGGGCACGAGCGCGATGCGCACGTCCGGCGACGACGTCGCGGAGGTGTTCGCGCTGCTCGGCGTGCGCCCCGTCTGGGACGAGGCCAGCCGGCGCGTCACGCGCCTGGAGGTGATCGACCTCGCCGAGCTGGGCCGCCCCCGCATCGACGTCACTGTGCGCATCTCCGGCTTCTTCCGTGACGCGTTCCCGCACGTCCTGGCGTTGCTGGACGACGCGGTGCAGCTGGTCGCCGGCCTCGACGAGGCAGCGGAGCAGAACTTCGTGAAGGCCTCCGGCGAGGAGCGCCCGATGCGCATCTTCGGCTCCAAGCCGGGCACGTACGGGGCCGGGTTGCTGCAGCTGATGGAGTCGCGCAACTGGCGCGACGACGCCGACCTCGCCGAGGTCTACTCGACGTGGGGCGGGTACGCCTACGGCCGCGGCCTCGACGGCGTGCCCGCGCGGGGCGCGATGGAGGCGGCGTACCGGCGGATCGCGGTGGCGGCGAAGAACACCGACACCCGCGAGCACGACATCGCCGACTCCGACGACTACTACCAGTACCACGGCGGCATGATCGCGACGGTCCGCGCGCTGACCGGCCGCTCACCGGAGGCCTACATCGGCGACTCGACGCGGCCGGAGTCGGTGAAGACCCGCACCCTGCACGAGGAGACCGCGCGGGTGTTCCGCGCCCGCGTGGTGAACCCGCGCTGGATCCAGGCCATGCGCCGGCACGGGTACAAGGGCGCGTTCGAGATGGCGGCCACCGTCGACTACCTGTTCGGCTACGACGCCACCACCGGCGTCGTCGCCGACTGGATGTACGAGAAGCTGACCAGCGAGTACGTGCTCGACCCCGACAACCGCAAGTTCCTGCAGGAGTCGAACCCGTGGGCGCTGCACGGCATGGCCGAGCGGCTGCTGGAGGCGGTCGACCGCAACCTGTGGGAGTCGCCGGAGCCGGAGACGCTCGCCGCGCTGCGGCAGGCCTACCTCGAGACCGAGGGCGACCTCGAGGGGGAGTGAGCGGCGAGCTGCGCCCGCAGCCCGTCCATGACGACCGAGAGGCCCGCCTCGAACGCGACGTCGGGGTCGGGGTCGAACAGGTCGTCGACGGCGGCCGCGGCCAGCGGGAACCGCGCGACGTCGATCTCGGCCGCCGGCCCGGTGCGGGTCTGCTCCTCGATCACGAACCCGATGGTGAAGTGGTAGAGCGCCGGGTAGGACCGCGCGGCGGCTCGCGGCGGGAACCCGGCGGCGGTGAGCGTGCGCAGGGTCAGCTCGAGCGCGCGGTGCCCGGCCGCGTCGCGCACGTCGGAGCCGGCGAACACGCGCGCCCCGTCCCGATGGGCCAGTAGCGCCCTGCGCAGGGTCCTGGCCCGCTCGGCGAGCCAGTCGTCCCAGGTCACGCCGGGGGCGGGCAGCTCCAGGTCGGCGAGCGACGCCGCGTGGATGCGGGCCGCCATCGCGTCGAGCAGCTGCTGCTTGTCGCGCACGTGGAAGTACAGGGCCGACGGCCGGACGTCGAGGCGGGCGGCGAGCGGGCGCATGCCCAGCCCGTCGACGCCGGTCTCGGCGAGCAGGTCCAGCGCTTCGGTGACGATCCGGTCGGGACTGAGGGCCACGGTTGACAGGCTAACACCGTTCAGCGTCTACTGAACATCGTTCATCGATAACAGAACGACGTTCAGGAGACTCTCGTGTCCGATCTGCTCACTGTCCCCGGTGCCCGCATCCGCCACCGCGTCGACGGCTGCGGCCCGATGCTGCTGCTCGGGCAGAGCGGCGAAGGCGGCATCGACCGGGCCGCGCCGCTGGTCGCGCTGCTCGCCGACCGGTTCACCGTCGTCAGCTACGACCGGCGCGGCCTCGGTGGCAGCCCGGTCGACGACCCCGCCGCGCCGGTGTCGATGGCCACGCACGTGGACGACGCGGCGCGGCTGATCGCAGCCGTCGCCGACGGTCCGGTGCTGATGGCCGGCCTGTCGTACGGGGCGGTGATCGGCCTGCACCTCGCGGCCGAGCGGCCGCACCTGCTCGCCGGGCTGGTGGCCCACGAACCGGTCGCGCCCGGCCTGCTTCCCGAGCCCGATGCCGACCGCTTGCGCGCCGAGCTGGCCTCGGTGGAGGCGGTGTACGCCGACCAGGGCTGGACGGCCGCGATCCGCGCCATCGGCCCGATCCTCGGCATCGACCCCGCGCGGCAGCGGCCCGAGCCCGGCGTGGAGCTCGGCTCGCCGTTCGCCGAGCACCGCCGCGCCGACTTCGAGCACTTCCTCGCCGTGGACATCCCTGCGGCCCGCCAGGACGGGCTCACGCGTGCGGACGTCGCAGGGATCCAGGTGCCGGTGGTGGCGGCAGCAGGCGCGGACACGCCCGAGCACGTGCTGGACCGGCGGGCCGCCGTCGAGCTGGCGGGGCTGCTCGGCCGTGAGCTCGTCGCGTTCCCCGGCGGGCACAACGGCGATCTCGTCCAGCCGCGCGCGTTCGCGAAGACATTGGCGGAAACACTGGACCGGAATGTTCCGTTCTGTTAGAGTTCTCCCATCGGCCGGAGCCACCGGCCCCGCGACGGAGGAGTCGTCATGGAGATGAAGCTCGAGGTCATCGGCATCCCGGTCAGCGACGTCGACCGCGCGAAGGCGTTCTACGTCGAGCAGGTCGGCTTCGGGCTCGACCACGACATGACGCCCGCTCCGGGCATGCGCGTGGTGCAGATGACCCCGCCCGGCTCGCCGACCTCGGTCGTCATCGGCGAGGGCATGCCGCTGGGCGAGCCCGGCACCACGAAGGGCCCGCAGCTGGTCGTGCAGGACATCGACGCCGTCCGCGCCGAGCTGGCCGAGCGCGGCGTCCCGATCAGCGAGGTCCTTCAGCTCGGCCCCGAGGGCGCACCGGGTTCGCGGTTCGCGTTCTTCTCCGACCCCGACGGCAACGGGTGGTCCGTGCAGGAGTTCAAGCGCTGACACTGCCCCTGAGATCGGCACGCACGGCGCGCGGGGAGGCGCCGAGCTCGCGGCGGCAGGCCTTGTTGAAGGCCTGCAGGTCCGGGATGCCGACGGACAGCGCGATCGCCGGTATCGACAGCGTCGAGGAGACGAGGAGGTGCCGGGCTCGGGCCAGCCGGCGGCCGCGGATCCACGCGATCACGGTGTCGCCGGTCTCGGCGCGGAAGAGCCGGGTCAGGTGGTTGTGCGACACCCCGGCCAGCCGCGCGAGCTCCGGGACGGTGAGCGGCTGCGCCAGGTTCGCCTCGACGTGCGCCATCGCGGTGGCCACCGCGGGATGCCGGTGGTCGCTGCCGGTGCTGCGCGCGGCGAGGTCGGCGATGCGCCACAGCACGGTCCACACCTCGGCGGCGGTCCGCGCCGAACCGGACGGCGCGGCCTGCAGCGCCGAGCGGAACAGGTCGGTGAGCGCGGGCGCGGCGACCCCGGCGTCCTGGGCGACGGGCACGGGGGTCGGCTCGCCGGTCGGGACCGGCCGGAAGTGCGCGTACAGGTGCTCCGACCGGCCGCGGTAGGCGAACTCCACCGGGGTGCCGGCCGGCACCAGCGACACGTACCCGGGCGCGACGGGGTACCGGACACCGCCGACCGTCAGCTCGGCCGAGTAGCCGTAGAGGTGCAGCTGCCACAGGTCGGGCAGCCGGAAGGTCTCGCGCTGCGCGCGGAGGCCGTGGATGCCCACACCGACGTTGACGACCTCCGGCGGAGCCGCGAGGTGCAGCGCGAGCACGGTGAGAAACTACCACCAGTGGTGATCACGTCCCACGCGAGAAGGCGCTGATCGTGCCTAGCCTCGTGGAGAACCGACCACCGAACCGGAGGGTGCCGATGCCCCGGCCGCATCGCGAGAACCTGCTCACCTCGGTCCAGATGGCGCACTTCGTGGCCACCGGCGCGCTCCGCATGGACGCCGTCGTCCCGGAGGAGATGAACCGGCGGGCCGTCGACGTCCTGCGCGCCGGCATCCCCGCCGAGCCCTACGGCACCCCGCTGTCGGAGGCGTTCGCCGGCAGCGAGTTCGTCCGGCAGCTGCTCGCCCTGCCGGAGATCGCGGGCGCGATCCACAGCCTCGTCGGCCCCGACCCGACGGTCGACCACCACGCCGTCCACATCCGCGAAGCGCACTGCGGGGAGGCGCAGGACCTGCACGCCGACGCCATCATCGACGTGCGACCGGACGCCTTCGACGTCCAGCTCATGTACTACCCGCACGACGTCACGCTGGAGATGGGTGGCACGCTGAGCGTGCCGGGCACCCACCTGCGTCGCGTCAACGAGACCGACATCGGCCGCTACCAGAACCTGCTCGGCCAGACCCGGCTCGTGTGCCCGGCCGGCACCGTCGTGTTCCTGCACCACGGCATCTGGCACGGCGGCCGGCGCAACGACAGCGACGTCGACCGCTACATGTTCAAGATCCGGTTCAACCCCACCGTCCGGCAGGTGCGGCTGTGGAACACCGACGACCTGTACGACGAGGCCGTGGCGCGCGAGCTCGACCAGTCGTTCCCGTGGCACGAGTGGGCCACCGGGCGGCTCGAGCGCTACAACCGGGTCAAGCTGTGGCAGGCGCTGACCGGTGACGACACCTACGACCCGGAGTTCTGGGTGACCCGGGTGTCGAACCGCCCGCAGCGCGTCGTTGCGCAGCACAGCGTCCACCCGTGGGGGAAGAAGGAGACGGCATGAGCGCGACTGCCCCAGCTCAGACCCTGCGCCAGCAGGTGCTGGTGCTCTACCTGGCGTCGTCGGCGCTGGACTCGCCGGTGATCGGCTGGTCGGTCTACGACGGCACCGGCCGCACCACCCCGACGACGGGGGACAGCGACGTGCCGCCCTACGCGACCGGTCTCGACGCCCTGAAGGACGGCTGGCGGCTGTTCCAGGCCGCGCAGCTGCTCCCGCCGCAGCCGGGCCACGAGTACGACGTCTCGTTCCTCAAGCACGAGTTCTTCTTCGAGAAGCTCACGAGCTGAGGAACTCCGTGACCAGGTCAAGGCAGCGCCGGTGCCCTTCCAGGTGCGGCAGGTGGCCGGTGCCGTCGAGGATCTCCAGTCGGGCGCCGGGGATGGTCGCGCCGAGGTGCTGGGCGGCGGGGATCTCGGTGTCGTCGAGGTCGCCGACCAGCACCAGCGTGGGCACGGCGATCGAGCCGACGCGGTCCCACGCGTCGGCGACGTCGCCGATCTCCGGCCCTGCCTGGCCGGCCAGCTGCAGGTGCAGCCCGTTCATGGCGAGGAACAGGTCGCGCGGGAAGCCCTGCACGCGGAACTCGCGCGCCGACCACCCGTCCAGCCAGGCGTGCGCCTCCACCCGGTTGATCGTGTCGGGGTCACCGCCCTCCTCCGCCTCCGCGTAGGCGTCCTCCAGGGCCCGCGCGTGCGCGTACTGCAGGTAGACGCCGGTGTCACCGGTCAGCGACAGCATCCGGTCCAGGTCGAAGACGTAGTCGCGGGTGCGGCTGGTGGTCAGGTCGGCGAACTTGACCGCGCCGATCCCGATCTCGGCCGCCCGCCGGTCCAGCTCGTCGGGCGCGAGGTCGGGGCTGCGTTCCGCGACGGTCGCGCGGGCGTGCGCGACCGCCGACTCCAGCAGCTCCAGCAGGCGGACGGTCTCGCCGGCCCGCGTCTTGAACGGGCGCCCGTCCGGCCCGAGGACCGAGCCGAACGCCACGTGCACCGCCTCGACGTGCAGGGGCAGGTAGCCGGCCCGTCGCGCGACGGCGAACACCATGCGGAAGTGCTGCGCCTGGCGTGCGTCGACGACGTAGAGGATCCGGTCGGCGTGGAGGCGCTGGACCCGGTGGCGGATCGCGGCGAGATCGGTGACGGCGTAGCCGAACCCGCCGTCGCTCTTGCGGACGATCAGCGGCGCCGCGTCCTCATCGTTGAAGGCGCACAGCGCCCCGTCGGACTCGACGGCGATGCCCCGCGCCTCCAGGTCGTCGGCGATGCCGGCGAGGTCGGCGTTGTAGAAGCTCTCGCCGACGGCGTCGGCGGGCTCCAGCAGGACGTCGAGTCGGCGGTAGATCTCCTCGAAGTACGCGGTCGACTCCGCGACGATCGCCGCCCACGTGCTCCGCGCGCCCGGCTCGCCCGCCTGCAGCGCGACGACCGCGGCGCGCGACCGGTCCGCGAACCCGGGATCGGCCTCGAACCGGGCCCGCGCCGCGCGGTAGAGCGCGTCGAGCCCCGAGATCGACTCCCCGGCCGGTGCCGGGTGTTCGGCCAGGTACTGCACGAGCATCCCGAAGTTGGTGCCCCAGTCGCCGAGGTGGTTCTGCCGCACGACCGTCGCGCCGGCGTGCCCGAGCAGCCGGGCCAGCGCGTCACCGACGACGGTGCTGCGGAGGTGCCCGACGTGCATCTCCTTGGCGATGTTGGGCTGGGAGTAGTCGATGACCGTGGTCGCGGTGGTCGTGGTCGGTGCACCCAGCCGGGGGTCCGCCGCCCGCGCGGCGACCTGCTGCATCAAGGCTGCGTCGGTGAGGGTGATGTTGAGGAAACCGGGCCCGCTGGGTTCGACGGCGGCGATCAGGTCGTCGGCCGGCAGCGCTGCTGCGACCTGCGTGGCCAGCTCCCGTGGCGGGATGCCGTACCGCTTCGCGACCGGCAGCACGCCGTTGGCCTGCAGGTCGGCGCGCTCCGAGTGCCGCACGACCGGATCGGCGCCCTCCTCTTCGGGGAGCACCGCGGCGATCCCGCGTCGGACCCGCAGCTCCACCGCGTGCGCGAGGGAGGTGAGCGGGATGCGGGTCGGGTTCATGCCGAGTGAGTACCGGCCCGGTGTACCGGCGGCAACCGAGTTCGGGCTAGAAGTTGCCCACCTTCACCAGGTAGCAGGCGCCGCACATCGACTCGTAGCCCACGTCGCCCTCGATGGCGACCTGGTCGCCGGCGACGGTGAACGAGCCGTCGACGGTGCGGGCGTTGAGGGTGGCCTTGCGGCCGCACCGGCAGATCGTCTTCAGCTCCTCGATGGAGTGCGCGAGCTCCATCAGCCGGATGGAGCCGGGGAAGCCGCGGGTGCGGAAGTCGCTGCGCAGCCCGTACGCGATGACGGGCACGTTGTGCTGCACGGCGAGCCGGAACAGGTCCTCGACCTGCTCGTCGGTGAGGAACTGGGCCTCGTCGACGAGCACGCAGTCGATCCGCGGGCCGGGTGTGGCCAGGACGGCGTCGCGGAGCGCGGTGTGCTCGTCGGCGACGAGGTCGACCTCGCGGGCGACGCTGATCCGGGAGAGGACGGCGGGGCTCTTGGTGTCGATCGCCGGCTTCACGACGAGGACGCGCTGCCCGCGTTCCTCGTAGTTGTGCGCCACCTGGATGAGCGAGGTCGACTTGCCGGAGTTCATCGCGCCGTAGCGGAAGTACAGCTTGGCCACGGTGAGAGTCTCTCAGCCGGACGTTCATACGCTGGCGGGGTGCGTCCTGTCGCGATCGTCTCCGGGGTGCTGGCGTGCGTGCTGCTGGCCGTCGTGACGGTGGTCGCCGCGCTCTCCGCGCAGCGCCCGTCCCCGGGCCGCAGCGACGACGGGCTGGCGCCGGCGGAGGTCGCCCGCAACACCCCGTTGCCGCAGCCCGACCCGCTGCCCGCCGGCACGGACCTGGACGCGTGGGCAGTGGCCCACACCGCCGGCACCGGCATCCCGGCCCGCGCCTTGCGCGCCTACGCGGCGGCGGAGATCGAGCAGCGCAAGGCGACGCCGCGCTGCCGGCTGTCGTGGGTGACGGTCGCCGGGATCGGACGGGTGGAGTCCGACCACGGACGCTTCGGCAGCTCCGAGATCGACGCCGACGGCGTGGCCCGCCCCGACATCGTCGGCATCCCGCTGGACGGCTCGGCCGGCACCCGGCACGTCCCCGACACCGACGGCGGCCGGCTCGACGGCGACTCCACCTACGACCGCGCTGTCGGGCCCATGCAGTTCCTGCCGGCGACGTGGGCGCGCTACGGCAAGGGCGACCCGCAGCAGATCGACGCCGCCGCCCGCGCCACCGCGGCGTACCTGTGCGCGGCCCGGCGCGACGTGTCGACGGGTCGCGGCTGGTGGGACGGGGTGCTCACCTACAACTCGTCGGGCGAGTACGCGCGGCTGGTGTGGGCGGCGGCGAACCGCTACGCGAACAAGCCCTCGCCCCAGTAGCCGCCCTCGCCCAACCCCGGCGGCACGGCGAAGACGGCCGAGCTGGTGTGCTCGATGTACTCCATCATCGTGTCGTTGTTCGCGAGCGCGCTCTGCATCGGAACGAACTGCTTGATCGGGTCGCGCATGAACGCGAGGAAGAACAGGCCCGCGTTGAGGTGGCCCTGCCCGTCGCTGCCGTCGACGAAGTTGTAGCCGCGGCGCAGGATCTTGATCCCGTTCAGCGCGTGCGCCGAGGCGAGGCGGATGTGCGCGTCCATCGGGATGGCCGGCTGCCCGTCCTCGCCCTTCGCGGCGTAGTCCGCGAGGTCGAACTCCTTGGTGCCCGACAGCGGCGCGCCCTCGCCCTTGGTGCGCCCGACGAGGGCCTGCTGCTCGTTGAGGGACGTGCGGTCCCACACCTCGATGTGCATGCGGATCCGCCGGACGACGAGGAACGTGCCGCCCTCCAGCCACGGCTGCCCGCCGCCCTTGACCCAGACGTGCTCGTCGAGCCCGGCCGGGTCCTCGGCCTTGAGGTTGTTGGTGCCGTCCTTGAAGCCGAAGAGGTTGCGCGGCGTCGCCTGCCCTGTCGACGTGGACGAGGTGCGACCGAACCCGAGCTGCGACCACCGCACGGCCGTGGTGCCCAGCCCGATGCGCACGAGGTGGCGGATGGCGTGCACCGCCACCTGCGGGTCGTTGGCGCACGCCTGGATGCAGATGTCGCCGCCGGAGATGGCCGGGTCGATGTCGTCGAGGGTGAACGGGGGCAGGTCGACGAGCGCCGCCGGCCGTTTCGCGGCGAGGCCGAACCGGTCCACCCCAGCCTTCTCGAACAGCCCCGGCCCCACCCCGAACGTGATCGTGAGCTGCGACGCGGGCAGCCCCAGCGCCTCGCCGTTGTCGTCGGGCGGGGCTTCGGGGTTGCGGTTGACCGCGCCGCCCGGGGTGACCTCGGCGCCGGCGGTCATGCGCTCCGCCGCCGCCGTCCACTTCTGGAACAGGCTCTGCAGCCGTGCCCGATCGCCGTCGACGACGTCGAGCGCGACGAAGTGCAACCGGTCCTGCGCCGGGGTGATGATCCCGGCCTGCCGGGTGCCGCGGAACGGCACGACGTCCGACGGCGTCGGCGCCGCCGCGGGCGCCGAGCAGGCCGCCGCGGCCCCGGCCAGCGCGACGCCGGCCCCGGCCGCCCCCAGCAATCGCCTCCGCGAGACCCCGGTCATGCGCTGACGACCCCGGCGACCTGCGAGATCGGCTCCGCGAGCGCATCGACGGCCTCGGTCATCTTCTTCTTGTCGTCGTCGGTGAGGGCCGTGTACGGCTTGAAGCCGTCGCCCGCGCGGTAGCCCTCCAGCAGCTTCTCCACCGCGGCGAAGCGCTGGTCGAGCTGCGGGCCGAGGTCCTTGTTCTTCTCGTCGAGCACCGGGCGCAGCGCGGCGACGGCGGCCTGCGAGCCCTCCACGTTGGCCTTGAAGTCCCACAGGTCGGTGTGCGAGTAGCGGTCCTCCTCGCCGGTGATCTTGCCGGTGGCGACCTCGTCCAGCAGCTCCTTCGCGCCGTTGGCCAGCTGCACCGGGGTGATCTCGACGGTGGCGACGCGGCTCTGCAGGTCCTTCATGTCGGCCAGCAGGTTGTCGGCCATCTGGTTGGTGTCGGGCTTCAGCCCGTCCAGCCACAGGTCCTTCTCGATGCGGTGGTAGCCGGTGAACGGCACGCCCGGCTCGCCGTCGTCGCGGCCGTCGACCTTGGGGTCGATGTCGCCGAACGACTCCGCGACGGGCTCGATGCGCTCCCAGTACGTGCGCGAGACGGGGAACAGGGCCTTGGCCTCGTCCACCTTCCCGGCCTTGACGGCGGTGACGAACTCCTGGGTCTTCACGACCAGCGTCTCGATCTGCGAGGTCACGTACCGCTTGTAGCCGGCGGTGGCCTCGGCGAGCTTCGCGTTGGCGTCGGTGGAGCGCTGCGTGCTCCCGGTGACGGTGAACGGGGCACGGATGCCGTCGCCCACCATGCCGGGCTTGCACGCGGTGACGTACGAGCCGCCGTCGGGGACCTCGACGATGAGCTGGCGGGTGATGCCGGGCCCGATGTTCTCGACCTCGCCCATGATCCGGTCGCCGACCCCGTACAGGTAGAACTCGGTGACCTTGGAGCCCGCGTTGTTCACCGAGAAGGTGATGTGGCCCGCCGGTGCCTCCGTGGCGCCGACCTCGCACGCCGTGTCGGTGGCCTTCACGGAGATGGGGCCCCCCGCGGCCGCGCCTCCGGTGTTCTGGGCCGGCGCCGTGCTGGTGCAGCCGGCGAGCGCGACAGCGGCGATGCCGGCGCACACGATGCCGGCGGAGGTTCTGCGGGACATGGGAAGGACGCTCCTCGTGGGGGTCAGGACGGGGAACCGACGGGGGTGCGGGCGGACCGCAGGAACAGGCTGAGGACGATCGCCACGTAGGCGACCCACACGATGGCTTCGAGCACCGTGGTCTGCGGGGAGAAGTTGAAGATCCCCTTGAGGAGCGTGCCGTACCAGGAGTCGGGCGGGACGGCCGCGCTGACGTCGAAGGCGAGCGTCGTCAGGCCGGGCAGGATCGCGGCCTCCTGCAGGTCGTGCACGCCGTAGGCGAGGATCCCGGCGGCGACGAAGATCAGCAGCACGCCGGTGACGGTGAAGAACTTGCCGAGGTTGATCCGCAGCGCGCCCCGGTAGATCAGGTACGCGAGCGCGACGGCGATCGCGATGCCGATCAGGAACCCGATCAGCGGCTGCGTGGTCTCCCCGGCGGCCTGGGCGGCCGTGTAGAAGAACAGCGCCGTCTCCAGGCCCTCACGGCCGACGGCGAGCGCGGCCATCACGACGACGGCGGTGGAGCCCATCGCCACCGCGCTCTCCAGCCGGCCCTCCAGCTCGCGGGAGATGGTGCGGCCGACGCGGCGCATCCAGAAGATCATCCACGTGACGAAGCCGACCGCGACGATGGAGAGGCTGCCGCCCAGCGCCTCCTGGGCGGTGAACGTCAGCTGCTGCTCGGCGAGGCCCAGCGCGACCGTGACCGCGACGCTGACCGTGACCGCGATCGCGACCCCCAGCCACACCTTCGGCAGCACCGCGCGCCGGTCGGTGCGCACCAGGAACGCGACCAGGATGCTGACCACGAGCGCGGCCTCCAGGCCTTCTCGTAGCCCGATCAGCAGATTGGCCAGCACGGCGGCTCCCACGGGTGTCGTCGGCCGTCGTTAGGGCAGCCTCAGCAGTAGCGGGGTCAGGCTAGCCTGCGCTCTCGCGGATCGGAAGCCGCCGGCGTTGTGACCTGCGCGGACGCCCGTTTAGTCCGGTTCGGTGCCGTCGATGGCCATCCGGGCCCGCACCTCGCCCAGCGCTTCCTGGTACTCCGGGCGCGGATCCATCGCGGCGGCCATCTTCAGCTGCGCGTGTGCTTCCGGCAGCCGGCCCTGCCGGTGCAGCGCCTTGCCCAGACCGAACCGGGCGTAGTGGTCCGACGGATCGTGCGCCAGCACCCGCTCGAACGCCTGCTCGGCGCGCCTCAGCTGCGCGGAGTTCAGGTACGCCCGTCCGGCCAGCAGCTGCACGGACGCGTCGTCCGGCTGGCTCTCCAGCACCGGACCCAGTGCGGCCAGCGCGTCGAGCGGACGGCTGTCGGCCACGAACATCTCGGCGCGCCGGTACGACTCGAAAAGACCCTCGGGCTGGCTCGTCATGGTCGTACCCACGTTAGGTGTCGCGGCGGTGAACTGCGAGAGTTGACAACCGCGCGGAGGGTTGCTCCCGGGCGCGCCGGTACCCGGCCACTAGGCTGGTGGGAGTCGCGGAATCGATCATGAGGCAGGGAGCACTGGTGGCGGTCATCGAAGAGGTCGGTGCACGCGAGATCCTCGACTCGCGGGGCAACCCCACGGTCGAGGTCGAGGTCGCACTCGACGACGGCACGCTGGCCCGGGCGGCGGTGCCCTCGGGCGCCTCGACGGGTGAGCACGAGGCCGTCGAGCTGCGGGACGGCGACCCGGCCCGCTACGGCGGGAAGGGCGTGGAGAAGGCGGTCTCCGCGGTCCTCGACGAGATCGGGCCGGAGCTCGTCGGCCTGGAGGCGTTCGAGCAGCGGATCATCGACCAGCGCCTGGTCGACCTCGACGGCACCCCCAACAAGGCCCGCCTCGGCGCGAACGCGCTGCTCGGCGTGTCGCTCGCCGTCGCGAAGGCGGCCGCCGATTCGTCAGGGCTGGAGCTGTTCCGCTACCTCGGCGGGCCCAACGCGCACGTCCTGCCCGTTCCGATGATGAACATCATCAACGGCGGCGCGCACGCCGACACGTCCGTCGACGTGCAGGAGTTCATGATCGCGCCGATCGGTGCCGACTCCTTCAAGGAGGCGCTGCGCTCCGGCGCCGAGGTCTACCACGCGCTCAAGTCGGTGCTGAAGGGCAAGGGCCTGGCCACCGGCCTCGGCGACGAGGGCGGCTTCGCCCCCGACCTGCCGGGCACCCGCGCCGCGCTCGACCTCATCGTCGAGGCCGTCGAGAAGACCGGCTACACCATCGGGCGCGACATCGGGCTGGCCCTCGACGTGGCCGCCACCGAGTTCTTCACCGACGGCACCTACTCCTACGAGGGCAGGAAGCTCTCCGCCGAGGAGCTCTCCGAGGTCTACGCGGGCCTCGTCGCGGACTACCCGCTCGTGTCGATCGAGGACCCGCTGTCCGAGGACGACTGGGACGGCTGGGTCGCCCTGACCGCCCGCGTCGGCGCGGACGTCCAGCTCGTCGGCGACGACCTGTTCGTCACCAACCCGGAGCGGCTCGACGACGGCATCTCCCGCGGCGCCGCCAACGCGCTGCTGGTGAAGGTCAACCAGATCGGCACGCTGTCGGAGACCCTGGACGCGGTCAACCTGGCCCACCAGTCCGGCTACCGATGCATGATGAGCCACCGCAGCGGCGAGACCGAGGACGTCACGATCGCCGACCTCGCCGTCGCCACCGGCTGCGGGCAGATCAAGACCGGCGCCCCGGCCCGGTCCGACCGCGTCGCGAAGTACAACCAGCTGCTCCGCATCGAGGAGGCGCTCGGCGACGCCGCGCGCTACGCGGGCGACCTCGCGTTCCCGCGGTTCCGCTCCGAGAGCTGAGCACGGTGGCCGAGGAACGGGCGCGGGCGCCCAAGGTCCGGCGGCGGCCGGCCCGACCGGAGGGCACGGTCAGCTCGGCCACCCGCCGGCGGGCCGGCCGCGAGCCGCAGCTGACCCGTACCCGGCCCGGTGGGATGGTCGCGGCCACCACCGGGTTCCTCGGCATCTCCTCGGCGCGTCGCGCGGCGATCCTCGCGATCGTCGTGTGCGCGCTGGCCCTTTCGGTGGCCGTGCCGCTGCGCAACTACGTCGCGCAGCGGCAGGAGCTCGCCGCCGTCACCCAGCAGCAGCGCGACCTCGCCGCCGAGGTCGAGCGCCTCACCCGGGAACGGGACCGGCTCTCCGACCCCGCCGAGATCGAGGCGATGGCCCGCAGCCGGCTCGGGTACGTCCGGCCGGGCGAGGTGCCCTACGTCGTGCAGCTGCCGGCGCCGCCCGCCGCACCCGAGACCGCCGCCGGCTCCGGGGCGCCCTGGTACGCGCTGCTGTGGCGCGAGGTCACGGCGGGGTCGCCGTGACCGTCGCACCCGCCGACGTGGCCGCCGTCGAGGCGCAGCTGGGGCGCCGACCACGGGCGATGATGGACGTCGCGCACCGCTGCCCCTGCGGCCAACCGACCGTGGTGCGCACCGCCCCGCGGCTGGAGGACGGCACCCCCTTCCCCACCCTCTACTACCTGACGTGCCCGCGGCTCGTGTCCCGGCTCGGCACGCTGGAGGCCGAGGGCCGCATGCGCGAGATGACCGAGCGGCTCGCGAGCGACCCCGAGCTGGCCGCCGCCTACACCCGCGCGCACGAGGCCTACCTGGCCGAACGCGACGCCATCGACCCACTCGGCACCCAGGTCACCGCCGGTGGCATGCCCGGCCGGGTCAAGTGCCTGCACGCACTGGCCGCCCACGCGCTGGCCGCGGGCCCCGGGGTGAACCCGTTCGGCGACGAGGCGCTCGCCGAGGTCGGCGAGTGGTGGTGCACCAACCCCTGCTCGGCCACCCTCCCCCCGGAGCAGTAACCCCCACCCGCGAGTTGGCCCGTCCCGCACGGCGAGTTGCCCGGTTCGGCAGGGCGAGTTGGCCGGTTCGGCAGGGCGAGTTGGCCGGTTCGGCAGGGCGAGTTGGCCGGTTCGGCAGGGCGAGTTGGCCGGTTCGGCAGGGCGAGTTGGCCGGTTCGGCAGGGCGAGTTGGCCGGTTCGGCAGGGCGAGTTGGCCCGTCCGCGAGGGACTGCCCGAGTGGCCGTCCTGTCGAGACGGCCAACTCGCCCTGCTCGGATGGCCAACTCGCGGGCGCGGGGTGGCCTACCTTGGTGGTGTGGCTGAGGAGAACACCGCTTGGGCGCCTGTCGACGCTTGCACCTTGCCGACCGCGGAGCTGCCGCTGCGGCTGGCCGAGTTCGACCAGCTGTTCACGCTGGCCCAGGGCGTCGAGCGACCGCAGCCGGAGCACCTGCGGGTGCGGCTCTCCGGTGGCCCGGGGGTGGCGGAGCAGGCGCGGGACGTGACCGCCCGGGAGTCGGCATGCTGCTCGTTCTTCGACTTCGACGTCCATGCGGACGGCGCCACCGTCGTCGTCGACGTGCGGGTGCCGGCGAACCGCGTCGACGTGCTCGACGGGCTGGCCCGCCGGGTCAGCCCTGGACGGTGAGCTCGCCCTGGGCGGCCAGTGACAGGTCCTGCCAGTCGGCCCAGTTCTGGAGGCGCTCGGCGTAGACCTTCTGGAGCATCGGGTAGAAGCCGAGGCCCCAGAGGACGCGCAGCGGCGGGCGGTCCAGGTCGACGAGCGTGAGCAGGGCCTGCGCGGCGGCGGCCGGGTCGCCTGCGGGCTGGCCCTTCATGGCGCCGGCGAGCTGCTGGCGGAGGGGGACGTAGGCCGGGTGCGCGGTGGCCATGTGGCCGTTGTCGAGCGGGTCGGGGTTCTTGCCGTTCCTGGTCGCGAAGCCGCCCGGCTCGATGATCGTCACCTTGATCCCGAACGGTGCGACCTCGGCGGCGAGGGCCTCGTTCAGCCCTTCGAGGGCCCACTTGGACGCGTGGTACGCCCCGCCGAGGGGCATCGCGACGAGCCCCGCCGCGGACGAGAGCTGGATGATGTGGCCCGAGCCCTGCGCGCGCAGCTGCGGCAGGACGGACTGCACGACCCAGACCGCGCCGAAGAGGTTGGTCTCCATCTGGTCGCGGAGGTCCTGCTCGGTCAGCTCCTCGACGGCGCCGACCTGCGCGTACCCGGCGTTGTTGACGACGACGTCGAGCCGGCCGAAGTGCGCGACCGCCTGCTCGACGGCGTCGGCGACGGCCGCCTTGTCGGTGACGTCCATGGCGAGGGGGAGGACGGCGTCGCCGTACTCGGCGGCGAGGTCCTGGAGGCTCGCGGTGGACCGCGCGGTGGCGGCGACGCGGTCGCCCCGCTCCAGCGCGGCTTCGACGAACGCGCGGCCGAGACCGCGGGACGAACCGGTGACGAACCAGACCTTGCTCATGGAAGTGCTCCTTCGGTTGCGGGTCGATGTGTTCGCGACCTGAACCGAGCGGCCCTGCGGTCCCTGACAGGCTGTGATGCACGCCACCTACGCCGTGGGCGCCACCCGCGCGAGCAGCGCGTCGGCGTGCGCCTCGGCGGGCAGCGTGCCGGACGTGCGCCACGGCCCGTCGGGCAGGAACCGCGACATGACGAACGCGGACGCCACCTCGGTGGGCGCGTGCTGCAGCAGCAGCGCGCCCTGCAGGCACAGCGCGAGCATCTCGGCGAGCCGGCGGGCGCGGCGCGGCTCCCGTCCACGCAGCTCGGTGCGCAGCTCGCGCACGCCACGGTCGTACCAGGAGTCGCGGCCGGTGGCGGCCTCGATCTCGCCCATCACGGCCTCGACGGACCCCGGCTCCTTGGTGACGGCACGCAGCACGTCGAGTGCGGTGACGTTGCCGGAGCCCTCCCAGATCGAGTTGAGCGGGGCCTCCCGGTAGAGCCGCGGCATGCCGGACTCCTCGACGTAGCCGTTGCCGCCCAGGCACTCGAGGGCCTCGGCGACGACGGTCGGCGAGCGCTTGCATACCAGGTACTTCGCCGCGGGCAGGGCGAGGCGCAGGAACGCGCGCTCGTCGCGGTCGACGGCGCCGGCCAGGCGCATGGCGAGCGCGGTGGCGGCCTCCGACTCCAGCGCGAGGTCGGCGACGACGGTCTGCATGAGCGGGGCGTCGGCGAGCCGGGTGCCGAACGCGCTGCGGTGCAGCACGTGGTGCGCGGCCTCGGTGAGGGCGGCGCGCTGCAGCGACGCGGAGCCGAGGACGCAGTCGAGCCGGGTCATGGAGACCATCTCGATGATCGTCGCGACGCCGCGGCCCTCCTCGCCGAGCCGCCAGCCGATCGCCCCGGCGTACTCGATCTCGGCGGACGCGTTGGAGCGGTTGCCGAGCTTGTGCTTGAGCCGCTGGAGGCGGATGGCGTTGCGGGAGCCGTCGGGCAGCACCCGGGGCAGCACGAAGCAGGTGAGCCCGGCCGGCGCCTGCGCGAGCGTCAGGAACAGGTCGTTCATCGGCGCCGATGTGAACCACTTGTGCCCGACGAGCTGGTAGGTGCCGTCGGCGGTCGGCACGGCCTGCGTGGTGCCGGCGCGCACGTCGGAGCCGCCCTGCTTCTCCGTCATCGACATGCCGGCGAGCAGCCCCGTCTTGGTGGACGGCTCGGCGAGCCCGAACTCGTAGGTGGTGGCGAGCAGGCCGGGCTCGTAGGCGGCGGCGATGTCGGGGTCGGCGCGCAGCGCGGGCACGGCCGCGTACGTCATGGAGATGGGGCAGCAGTGCCCCGACTCCAGCTGCCCCATCAGGTAGAACCCGGCGGCGCGGGCCACGTGCGCGCCGGTGCCGCGCTCGGCGGTCCACGGGGTGCCGTGCAACCCCCAGCCGACGGCCGTGCGCATCAGCCAGTGCCATGACGGGTGGAACTCGACCTCGTCGACGCGGTGGCCCCAGCGGTCGTGCGTGTGCAGGACGGGCGGGTGCTCGTCGACGAGCCGGGCGTGCTCGCGCGCCTCCGCCGACGCGACGAGCGCGCCGAGCTGGGCCAGCGTCGGCAGCGCCTCGCCCGCTCCCTCGCGCGTGACGGCGTCGGTGAGCGCGGGGTCGCAGGCCAGCGGGTCGAACCCGGCCAGCGGGGGCGGCTGGTTGTCGACGACGTGCGTGCGGCCGTCCCCGGGCTGCAGCGGCGGCTCGGGTGCCCGGGCCGGTGCGAACGAGACGGCGGTGACGGTGGTGTCGCGCGGCAGCGGGGCCGAGGGAGTGAACCGGCGAGGCAGCTCCGCCTCCGTGACCTGCCGTTCCGCCATTTCCGGAGCGTAGCCCGCGACCCACCCGCTCCGGGCCGGGTTCGCCGCATCCGTAGGGTCGAGGGCCCGAGGTGAAGGAGCGCGCATGGCACGGGTGGCAGCGATCGACTGCGGGACGAACTCGATCCGGTGTCTGATCGCCGACGTGACGGAGGCCTTCGACGGCCGCCCCGAGCTGCGCGACCTGTACCGCCAGCAGAAGGTCGTCCGGCTCGGCCAGGGTGTGGACGCGAGCGGCGAGTTCGCGCCGGAGGCGATCGAGCGCACCCGGGTCGCGCTGGCCGAGTACACCGCGATGCTGCGGCGCAAGGGTGCCGAGAAGGTGCGCATGGTCGCCACCAGCGCCGCTCGCGACGTGGCCAACCGCGAGGCGTTCTTCGGCATGGTCCGCGACACCCTGGGCGTCGACGCAGAGGTGATCTCGGGCGACGAGGAGGCGCAGCTGTCGTTCGTCGGCGCGGTCGGCGACCTCGATCCGGACGACGGCCCGTTCGTCGTCGTCGACACGGGCGGCGGCTCGACCGAGCTGGTGGTCGGCACGCTGACCGACGGGAACGCGACGGTGACCGCCGCCCGCTCGGTCGACATCGGCAGCGTCCGGATCACGGAGCGCTGCCTGCACGGCGACCCGCCCACGGCCGACGAGGTGGCGGAGGCGCGTGCGGTGGCCCGCGGCATCCTGGATCAGGCGTTCGACGCGGTGCCTGTCGAGGGCGTGCGGACCTGGGTCGGGGTGGCGGGCACCATCACCACGCTGTCCGCGGTGGCGCAACGACTGGAGGAGTACGACTCGGCCGCCGTGCACCTGTCGCGGCTGCCGCTCGACCAGCTGCACGCCGTTGCGGAGGACCTCCTCGGCCGCACGCGCGAGCAGCGCCGGGAGCACAAGGGGATCGACCCCGGCCGGATCGACGTGATCGGCGGCGGCGCCCTGATCGTCGACATGCTCGGGGCCGAGCTGCACGAGCGGGCCGGCATCACCGAGCTGGTGGTGAGCGAGCACGACATCCTCGACGGGATCGCGCGCAGCCTTGTCTGAACCCCGACGTCACACATCGAGCGCGGTCCTCACACACGTCGCAGCATGTGTGACGACCGCACTGGGTGTGTGACGTCGAATGACCGTGGACGGCTACACCTCCGTCGCCGAGCTGGACGCCGCGCTCGTCGAGTGCCGGGCGTGCCCGCGGCTCGTCGAGTGGCGGGAGCGGGTGGCGCGGGAGATGCGGGCCGCCTTCCGCGACCAGACGTACTGGGGACGGCCGGTGCCCGGGTTCGGCCCGACCGACGCACCGCTGGTCATCGTCGGGTTGGCGCCTGCGGCACACGGCGCCAACCGCACCGGCCGGATGTTCACCGGCGACCGGTCCGGCGACGTGCTCTACGCGGCGCTGCACGCCGTCGGGCTGGCCAACCAGCCGACGGCCGTCCACGCCGGCGACGGCCTGGAGCTGCGCGGCGTCCGCATCACGGCGCCGGTGCACTGCGCGCCGCCGGAGAACAAGCCGACCCCCGCCGAGCGCGACACGTGCGGGAACTGGCTGCGCGCCGAGCTGCGACTCCTGTCACCACGCGCCGTGGTCGTGCTGGGGGCGTTCGGGTGGCAGTCGCTGCTCCCGGTGCTGGCCGACGCCGGGTGGGCGGTACCGCGGCCGAGACCGGTGTTCGGGCACGGTGTGCACGTCGAACTGCCTGGTCACAACAGTGTGCTTCACCTCTTCGGCTGCTACCACGTCAGCCAGCAGAACACGTTCACCGGACGGCTGACCCCGGCGATGGTCGAGGACGTGCTCACCCGAGCGGCGGACGTAGCCGGTCTCACTCGGTAGCGATGGGGTGAACCGGTCCAGTTGGTGGGAGCATGAAGACATGGCTCGCAACACGCGGATCGTTGTGGTAGGCGGCGGCTACGTCGGCATGTACACCGCGCTGCGGCTGCAGAAGAAGCTGCGGCGCGGCGAGGCCGAGATCACCGTCATCGACCCGCAGCCGCACATGACCTACCAGCCGTTCCTCCCCGAGGCGGCGGCCGGTTCGATCGAGCCGCGGCACGTGGTGGTGCCGCTGCGGCGGGTGCTGCGCAAGTGCCACCACCTCACCGGACGGGTCACGGCGATCAACCACGCCGCCCGCGAGGTCACCGCCGAGCTCTCCGCTGGCCACGTCACCACCGTCGGCTACGACGTGCTGGTCGTGGCGCCCGGCTCGGTGGCGCGCACGCTGCCCGTCCCCGGGCTCGCGGAGCAGGGCATCGCGTTCAAGACCGTCGGCGAGGCGATCTTCCTGCGCAACCACGTGCTGTCGCGGCTGGACGCCGCAGCCACCACGATCGACCCGGCCCTGCGCCGCCGGCTGCTCACCTTCATGGTCGTCGGCGGCGGGTACGCGGGCGTCGAGGCGCTGGCCGAGCTGCAGGACATGGCCGTCTACGCCACCCGCTACTACGAGAACATCGCCCCGCAGGACATGCGCTGGGTGCTCGTCGAGGCGGCCGGGCGGATCATGCCCGAGGTGAGCCACGACCTGGGCCTCTACACGGTCGAGCGGCTCCTGGAGGCCGGCATCGAGGTCTTCCTCGACACCCGGGTGAAGTCGATGGTCGGCGGCCACGTCGTCCTCGACGACGCGACCGAGTTCGACGCCGACACCATCGTCTGGACGGCCGGCGTCAAGCCCAACCCGATGCTGGACCACACCGACCTCCCGCGCGACGAGCGCGGTCGCGTGATCTGCGGCGCCGACCTGCAGGTCCAGGGCATGCCCGAGGTGTTCTGCGCCGGCGACTGCGCCTCGGTGCCCGACCTCACCAAGGACGACCCGGAGGCGCGCACGGCCCCGTCGGCGCAGCACGCGGTGCGGCAGGCGAAGACGCTGGCCGACAACATCGTCCGGCACCTGCGCAACAAGCCGCTCACTCCGTACAAGCACGCCAACGCCGGCTCGGTGGCGAGCCTCGGCCTCTACAAGGGCGTCGCGATGATCTACGGCATCAAGATGCGCGGCGTCATCGCGTGGTTCCTGCACCGCACCTACCACGTGAGCCGCATGCCCACGTGGAACCGGCGGATCCGCATCGTCTTCGACTGGACGGGTGCGCTGTTCCTGGGTCGCGAGGTCGTGTCCCTCGGCCAGATCAACGAGCCGCGGGCCGACTTCGACCGGGTCGTGGGCGCCGGGCGGCGCCCGGCCGACCCGGCGCAGCCGAGCACGCCGGCGCGCACGGGTTAGCGGCCGCGCGCCGTCTCGATCACGTCGTCGAGCACCTCACGGGAGCGCGCGAGGTCGGCCATCGTGCGGTCGATGCGCTCGCGCTCGAGCTCCAGATCGGCCACCAGCTTCTCGTCGGCGATCTCGCTCGGCCCGCCGTCGGCGTCGCGCATGCACGGCAGCAGCCGGGCGATGCGGGCGCTGGACAGCCCGGCGGCGTACAGCTCCTGGATGCGGATCACGCGGTCGACCGCGGCCTCGGAGTAGCGGCGCTGCCCGCCGTTCGTGCGCTCGGACGCGAGCATCCCCTGCTCCTCGTAGTAGCGCAGGGAGCGCTCGCTGACGCCGGTCCGTGCGGCGAGTTCACCGATCTTCACCTTGAACCTCACATGGGTGTCAGGAACTAGCGTACCGAGGTGACGAACCTCTTCGCGCCCGTCCGAATGGGCGACCTCGACCTCCCGCACCGGCTCGTGATGGCCCCCGTGACCCGCAACCGCGCCACCGCCGACGGCGTGCCCACGCCGATGATGGCCGCGTACTACGCCGAGCGGGCCTCCGCGGCCCTGCTCATCGTGGAGGCGACGACGCCCAGCGCGGTGGGGCAGACCTACCCGAACATCCCCGGCATCCACTCCGCCGCGCAGGTGCAGGGCTGGCGCGCGGTCACCGACGCCGTCCGTGCGGCCGGCGGGCACGCGTTCGTGCAGCTGCAGCACGGTGGCCGGGTCGGGCACCCGGCGACCAGCGGCCTCGTCCCCGTCGCGCCGTCGGCGGTGGCGCTGCCGGAGACCCTGCGCACGCCGCTCGGCGAGCGGCCGGCGCCCGTCCCGCACGCGCTGACCGAGGACGGCATCCGTTTGACGATCGGCGAGTTCGTGACGGCGGCCTGCAACGCGATCGACGCCGGGTTCGAGGGCGTCGAGGTGCACGGCGCGAACGGCCACCTGCTGCACCAGTTCCTGGCCGGGGCGGCCACGAACCGGCGCACCGACGGCTACGGCGGCAGCGTCGCCGGACGGATCCGCTTCGTGGTCGAGACCGTCGCCGCGGTGGCGGAGGCGATCGGGCCGCAGCGCGTCGGGCTGCGGATCTCGCCCGGCAGCACGGTCAACTCGATCCGCGAGGACGAGCCGGAGGAGCTGTACCGCGCCCTGCTCGGCGCCCTCGATCCCGGGCTCGCCTACGTCCACGTGGTGTTCGCCGACCGCGACGAGCGGCTCTACCGGCTCGTGCGCGAC
Source organism: Pseudonocardia sp. CA-107938 (assembly GCF_050936315.1). Classification (NCBI taxonomy): domain Bacteria; kingdom Bacillati; phylum Actinomycetota; class Actinomycetes; order Pseudonocardiales; family Pseudonocardiaceae; genus Pseudonocardia; species Pseudonocardia sp. CA-107938. Next base: position 2,122,946 of record NZ_JBNJNA010000001.1, read on the forward strand.
ACCTGGCCGGGGTTGCTGGTCGCCAACCCCGGCGTGGATCTGAGTGATCCGGTGCCCGCCGACGGTGGGCTGGCCGCAGCGGAGCGGTTGCTCGGTGCGGGAGCGGACGTCATCGCGGTGGGTCGGGCGTTCGTCGCCAACCCGGACCTCGTGGCCCGGCTGCGCTCGGGTGCGCCGCTCAACCCCGTCCGCGACGAGTACTTCTACACCGGTGGCGAGCGCGGCTACCTCGACTACCCCCACCCTCGCCGGAGCTACGACGGGTCAGTTGGAAGGAAGGTCCATCTGATCGAGCAGCGCTACTAGTCCACGACGCTCGGGCGGCGGCGGGTCGTAGGGTGAGGTGCCGGCAGCCCCTGTAGCCCAACCGGCAGAGGCAGGCCCCTTAAAAGGGTCACAGTGTGGGTTCGAATCCCACCGGGGGCACGTACAGCATCTGCACGTGCGCCGGTGTCAGCGTTCGACATCGCCACATAAATCGAACACCGGTGTACAGTTTACTTGGGTCGGGCGGGCCTCGCGTGGAGCAGAGCTCCTCGATCGGGAGCGGTGGGATGGTCGTGGCACAGGTGGAGACGTCCGGTGGGCTGGCGTTCGAGCGGCGGGGACGCGGATTCGCCGTCGTGCTGCTGCACGGTGTCGGTCACGACCGAACGGGCTGGGATCCCGTCGTCGAGTACCTCGAAGCCGATCATGAGGTCGTCGCCGTCGACCTGCCTGGGCACGGCGACTCCCCGTTGGGGGACTCATCCGGTCCGCTGGGGGTCGTCGAGCTCACCGACCGCGTCCAGCAGTTCCTCGACGACACCGGGCTGGAGTGCCCGACCGTCGTGGGGAACTCGCTCGGCGGCGCGATCGCGCTGGAGCTTGCCGCCAGAGGCAGGGCCGGCAAGGTGGTGGCGTTGGCGCCGATCGGCTTCTGGTCGCGGTTCGAGGTCGGTTACGCGGTGGCCGTGTTGCGTGCCTCGCGCGCGTTGGCCGCGCTTCTCGCGCCGGTCAGGTCGGCGTTGCTCGGCTGGACGCCGGCGCGCGCCGCGCTGCTCGGGATCTACTGCGCGCATCCCGGCCGGATGAGTTCGGCGCTTGCCCTCCGCACGGTGGCCGGTTTCGTCGCCGCCGAGGGGCTACCGGCGATCCTGCCCCACAGCCGCCGCTACCGCTTCGAACGGGCCGGCGATCTCAGCCGTGTTCCGGTCACGATCGCGTGGGGCGACCGGGACCGCCTGCTGATCGGCGGTCAGGCACGCCGCGCCCGGGCAGCCTTGCCCGCCGCCCGGCACGTTCGACTGGCCGGCTGCGGCCATGTCCCGATGTTCGACGACCCCAGGCTGGTCGCCGAGGTGATCCTCGGGGCGTAGCCGCTCGGCGACGGACTCCTGAACGCTGATGGCGAGGTGTGGCGTCGACACCGGAGGGGGCCCGGCCGATGCGCTGATCGGGGGCCTGTCGGTCACCCCGTCGGCGGTTCGCCGCGCATCGCCACGGCCGACAGGACGGTGGCCTCGAGCACGCGGCCGGCGTCGCGTTGGGGTAGGCGGTTGGTGTTGACGTCGTCCGCGGCCGCGTGCATCAGGGCGTAGACGGCGGTCACCAGCCAGCTGAGCGGCAGGTCGGTGCGGATCGTGCCTTCGGACCGGCCGCGGGCGAGCAGGGCTTCGATGCGGCTGAACGCGGGGTCGTGGCGCTGCCGGAGGCGGGCGGCGCCGAACTCGCGTTGGGTGGCCTCGAACAGTCCGCGGTGGCGGTCGAGGACCTCCCAGGAGGAGCGCACCAACCGCTGCAGCGCGACATCGGCCGGACCGTCGTCGGGCCTGGTCTGCTCGATCACGGCGGCCGCCTGCGCGATGGCCCGGTCCAGCACCGCCTCGAGCAGCACCTCGCGGGAGGAGAAGTGCGCATACAGCGTGACCCGGCCCACCCCAGCGGCGGTGGCCACCTCGGCCATGCTGACCTGGGATCGCCGACTCAGGCATGCCGCCGCCGCATCCAGGATCGCGGTGATGTTGCGCTCGGCGTCGGCGCGCCGCCGGGGCGGGTTCTGCGCCTGGGCCCCGGCGCCGCGTGGACTCGTGCTCACGACGTCGAGCGTAGAGCCGGTCAGTGCGCGAAGACCGGTCCGGCCGCTGCCGGTGGCCGCCCGGCCGGCACCAGCCACGCCGCGACCACCAGCATGACCACCGCCGCGACGGCAGCACCGGTGAACGCCGTCGAGAACCCGTCGACCCCCGGTATGCGCCCGGCAGCGGCGCCCAGGCTGGCAGCCGCCAACGTCGAGACGAACGCGATCCCGAGGCTCGCGCCGACCTCGTGACCGCTGTTGATCAGCCCCGCGGTGATCCCGGCGTCGGCGGGTTCGACGTGCGCCATCGCCGTCGTGGTCGCGGTGACGAACGCCGCGCCCAGACCCAACCCGGACACGGCCATCCCCGGCGCCAGCGTGAGCCACGGGTTGCCTGCGCCCGGCAGCTCGCTCAGCATCAGCGCCCCGGCCGCGGCCAGCGCGAACCCGGCCACCGCAGCGGGGCGCCCGCCGAACCTCCCGACGATCCGGACCCCGACGTGCGTGCCCAACCCGATCACCAGCGCAACCGGCAGGAACAGCAGCCCCGTCGACAACGGGTCGAACCGCAGCACGTGCTGCAGGTACTGCGACCCGAGGAAGAAGTTCGACAGCAACAGCCCGGACGCGACCAGCATGACCAGGTTGCCCGCAACGACCGGACGGCGGGTGAGAGCGCGCAGCGGCACCAACGGGTTCCCGACCCTCCGCTCGACGCCGAGGAACACCGCGAGCAGCACCACGCCCACGACCAGCCCAGCCAGCGTCAGACGATCACCCCATCCCGCGTCTCCCGCTCGAACCAGCCCGTAGATCAGCGCCGCCATCCCACCGGTGGCGAGCAGGGCACCCGGCGCATCGACCCGGCCACGTCGTTCCGCCGCACCGCCGGGCAGCAGCATCGGCAGGACCACCGCGACCAGCACAACGGTCGGGACGTTGATGAAGAACACCCACCGCCACCCCGGTCCGGCGGTGAACAACCCGCCCAGCACCACACCGATCGCGGCCCCGGCCCCACCCAACGCCGCCCACACGCCCAGTGCCTTGTTCCGGTCGGGGCCATGGAACGTCGTGGTCACGATCGACAACGCGGACGGCGACAGCATGGCCGCCCCGACACCCTGTGCGGCACGGGCAACGATCAGCATGCCCGCGTCCGCCGCCAGCCCGGAGACCAGCGAGGCCCCGGTGAACACGACCAACCCGGCCAGGAACAGCCGCCGGCGCCCGAACGTGTCGGCCAACCTCCCACCCAGCAGCATCAGCCCGCCGAAGCACAGCGTGTAGGCCGTCACCACCCAGGTCAGGCCCGCACGATCCAGACCGAGCTGGTCCGCGATCACCGGCAACGCCACGTTCACCACCGTCACGTCCAGGATGACCATGAACTGGGCGAGCGACAACAACGCCAGCACCCACCACCGGTGCTGCACCGACGGGGCCCGTCCCGGCCCTCCGCTCGTGAGTCCGACCCGATCCATCACCACTCCTTAACCTGAACAACCATGTACGGGTTAAGGTACCGCTCGCACGTTGCTAAGTCGAACACGCGAGTTCGGGTTGTCGGCGTAAGCCCGTGGGTTGGAGGGGTCATGCCGCTGCTCGTCGTCGTCGGCGTTGTCGAACTCGCCGTCGCTGTGGTGTCGGGATGGCTGATGGTCCTCGTGGTCCAGTCGCCGGCCCTGCTGCGCCGCGCGGGCGTGAGGCAGCTCAAGAGGATCCGTCAAGCCCACCTGGACCTGGTGATGATGGGTGCTGTCCAGGTCGCGGTCGGAGGGGCCGTACAGCCCGTCCCCGTCTGGATCGCCGTCTTGATCACCTTTGGTGCGATTGCTCAGCCGCTCGGCTTCCTGCCACTGGCCGTGCGTCCGCAACTCGTCCACCTGCCCGCGTTCCAGGTCCTTGCGGCGACGGTCTTCGCCGTCACGACCGTGGGCTGGGTCGCACTGGCCATCACGGTGATCACGTAGCGATGCCGCGGTCCGTTGCCGACGTCAGTCGTCGTCGCCCGAGTCCGGTTGGTCCCGCCCGTCCGGCGCGGCGGGCTGGGCCGGATCGGGACGCGTCGGGCTGTCGCTCGGTTCGGTCGGCTCCTCCCGCTGGTTCGTGATCGGCGACGCGGCGGCGCCGGACGGCACGCCGGCCGCGGCGACGGCGAATCCGGTGACGGTGAGCGCGACAGCGACGATGATCGTCGCTGCCCGCTTGCGCGCTGAGACCGCGGACGTCGCGGACGGGGAGCTGACGACGGCGTCGACGAGGGTGCTGACGCCGGTTTCGAGAGGACCGCGCCCGACCCGTCGCTGCCACAGCATCCCGACCACCAGGGCGAACGAGAGCTGGAGGAGGTAGAGCACCCACGGGTCGAGATCGCCCGCGACGCCGGCGACGATGACGTGGAGCGTGTAGAAGGTCAGGGTCATCGCCCCGGCGGCCGCCAGCGGCGCCTGCACCGCGCCGGCAACCCGCAGCGCCGGGTTCGGGCGGGCCCGGTCGAGTGCGCGGTCCAGCAGCAGCATGGCGCCCAGTACCAGCAGCGACGTCCCGATCGTGCGTGCCATCGACAGCGGGGTCGAGGTGTGCGCGGTGTCGACGGCGAGCCACCACCAGGTCGTGGTGGGCGTGACGCCGCCGAGTCCCTCCGTCAGCGCGGCGCGCAGTTCCTCGGCCGGCAGGCCGGGGTTTGCCTTGATGGAGTCCAGGCCCCCGAGACCGATCAGCGCGATGCGGGAGATGGCGGCGGCCGCGACGGCGAGCACGACGCCGCTGACCACGAGCCGGCCGGCGGTGCGGATGTGCGTGAGCGAGCAGCGCCCCACGCCGATACCCACGCAGAGGTAGGCCAGCCACGGCAGGACGGGGTAGGCGCCGGTGAAGAACAGCGTCGTGAGCAGGCCGCCCGGATCGGCGACGAGCGCGGTGAAGGAGGGGTCGATCAGCTCGGTGGGGGGCAGCTGTGCGCGTACGGCGAAGCTGATCACGGGGGCGATGACGACGATCAGCGCTGCGCCGACGAACAGCGCCCGCGTGGAGAGCAGCACGAGCGGCACGGCGAGCAGGAACAGCACCCCGTAGTAGGTGAGGATGATGTCGACGCTGCCCACCGCGACCTGGCCGAGCGCCAGGCCCAGCATGCCCACCGCCAACCCGCGAACGGCCAGGCGAAGCCCGTGCCGCGCGGCCGATCCCGTGTTGGGGACGACCCGCTGCCGGCCCGTGAGCAGGGCGACCGAGACCCCGGCGAGGACGGCGAACAGAGCCGCCGAGTTGCCGCCCGCCACGAGGCCGACGGGGGTGATGCCGTTGTCGTCGGACAGGGGGAACGTGTGGACCGCGATCATGCCCAACAGGGCGAGACCGCGAGCCGCGTCGATGCCGCGGACCCGCCGCTTCGGCTCACCGCCGGAGCGACGGCGCGGGAGGCGTTCGGTCGGCCCATCGGGGGCAGCCGCGGCGAGCCGACCCGGGATCGTGCCGGTCATCCGCGCCACCGGTTGGTCCACCACGGCGTGTGCCCCGCGCATCGGTTCGGTGAGTTGATCCGCGGCCGCCCGCGCACGGTGTGCCCCTCGCCGACGAGGAGGCACGAAGCCGCCGCGGGCCGTGGGCTCCGCGCGCCGGGTCCGAGCGGTTCCGCGTCGGTCCGGGGAGGGGTGGTCGTCGTACCGCAGAGGTGCGGTATTGGTCATCGCGGGCTCCAGGGCACTGGGGCAGGTTCTGCTCTGCGAGCGTCCAAGCCCGAGCGCTCTCGCCCCATCACCGCCGGGACGACAGTTCTCCGGTATCGGATGCAGAGTTTCCTTGCCCGACGGCAAGGGCCCGGCCAGGTTCATCGTCCTGCATCGCGAACTACGGAAGATCTCGACGATGACGCGTCCTACGCCGGCTGCCGGTCCTCGCATAACGTTTCCACGTGGTGCGGCCGCGCCTGGGGCAGCGACGGTCGCGGTGAGGCACTCGCTCATGGTGCGCCGGCACTCGGCAGACAACGCGGACGCGATCAGCGAGGTCGTCGTCCACGGACGACACCGACGCGATCGCTAACCTTCAGCGTGGTACGTGCAGATGCTGGACGAGCCGCGCCGGGGGTACACCCGGATCGGTGCTGAACACGGGGGTGCCGCGCGCCTCCCCGACCTCCAGGAGCCACCGTGTCCGATCCCGAACTCGTCGAGCACGCGCAGGCCCTGCTCGCCCGCAACGCGTACCTGACCCTGGGCACCGTCGACGCGAGCGGTCGTCCGTGGACGTCGCCCGTCTACTTCGCCGCCGACGGGCTCACCGACTTCTACTGGGTGTCGAGCCCGCAGGCGCGCCATTCCCGCAACCTCGCCGAGGAGGCTGCGGCGAGCCTCGTCGTCTTCGACTCGACGGTGCCGCCGTACCACGGCCGTGCCCTCTACGCGGAGGGCGCGGCCCACGAGATCGACGCCGACGAGCTGGACCGCGCGGTGCAGGTCTACCCCGGCCCGCCCGAGCGCGGCGGCTCCGCGCTGACCGTCGCCGACGTCACCGGTGCGGCGGCGTGGCGGCTCTACCGGGCCCGGGCCAGGCTGGTGTGGTGCTCTGCCCGCGCGAACCCCGGCAGGCCTGCCCGCGCCACGGGCGCACCGACGACCACCGCGTGCTGGTCGAACCCGATCAGTGAACGGCCCGGTACGCGGTCGTGCGGAGCCGGCGGGAGGCCTGCCGGACGTCGCGGAGGCCCGCGCGGCGCATCAGCTCGGGGATGGTGCCGCCGGCGCTGAAGCGCCCGGCGAAGGGACCGTGGGCGACGATGTCGACGAGGTGCACCTGCGCGCCAGGGCGCAGCACGCGCCGGACCTCCTCCAGCGTGCGGGCCCGGTCGGCGGGCCGGAGGTGGTGGAACATCAGCGCCGACACGACCCGGTCGATGCTGGCGTCCGGGTAGGGGAGCACCGCCGCGCTGCCCTGGTCCCACTGCACCGAGACACCGGCCCGGCCTGCCTTGGCCCGCGCGATGTCGAGGGCGTGTGGATCGGGATCGAGACCGGTGACGTGGGCGTCGGGATGGCGCCGGGCGATCATCAGGGCCAGGTTGCCGGTGCCGCAGCCGATCTCCAGTACCTGGTGGCCGGCCGCGATCTCCGCGTCCTCGACCAGGTCGCTGTGCAACCGGGGGACGCCGAGGAGCCGGGTGAGCGGGTCGTAGAGGCGCAGCAGCCGGTCGGTGCTCATCGCGGGCAGGTAGGTGTGCTGGTCGCGGGCCATCGGGCTCCTCCTGTGTGACGATGGGGACGAGTCCGATCGTGGAGCGCGGACGGGCCGGCCGGTGGGACGGAGCATGGGCGAAGTAGCACGTTCGTCGGTTCTGCTGACGGCCCGGCGGATCCGCTGGGACGCGGCCGGTGTGCCGGTGTACGGGTACCGCTGCGAGCCGGGCGCACCGCCGGTGAACGTCGTGCGCACGCACGATCCGGGGTCGGGGCTGCGGCGGCACGAGCACGCGCACGACTTCGTGGTGCTGGTGCTGGTGGAGAAGGGGACGGGCAGCGTGCAGGTGAACCGTCGCCGCATCGAGCTGCGGCCGGCCGACCTGGTGATCGTCGGACCGGGTGCGTCCGTCGACCCCGGGTCGCTGGCGAGCGACGCGGTGGAGGGCCGAGCCGTCACCTTCCCGCCGGAGGTGGTCACGGGCGGCAGCGACCTGATCTCCTTCGTGGGTGGGATCGGGGACCGCGCGCACCGCGTGCCGGTGCCCGAGCACCGCCGCGCCGCCGTCCTGGCGCGGTTCGCGGACGTCGAGCGGGAGCTGACCGAGCGTCCCGACGGGTGGACCGAAGCGGTCGTGGCCCACCTGACGCTGCTGCTGATCGAGGTGGCGCGCATCGCCCCGGCGGACCCTGCGATGCGGGTGGATCCGCTGCTCGCAGCGGTGCTGGCCGTCATCGACGAGCGGTACGGCGAGGCGCTCGCGGTCGCCGATGTCGCGGCTGTGGTCGGGCTCAGCCCCGGCCACCTGTCGACGGTCGTACGGCGGCGGTCCGGCCGCACCGTGCAGACCTGGATCGCGGAACGGCGGATGCACGAGGCGCGCCGCCTGCTCGCCGAGACGGACCTGCCGGTGCAGGAGGTGGCGGCGCGGATCGGCATCCCGGACGCGAGCTACTTCATCCGCCGATTCCGCCGCGTGCACGGCCGCACACCGCTGCAGTGGCGGCGCGCGGGCGGTCACCTGGTGCCGACGATGCAGCGGGCCATGCCCGGGACGCCGACCTCGTCACCGTCCGCGTAGGCGGCGACCTCGGCGATCACGCTCTCCGCGACGCGGGCGCGCGCCGGTTCGTCGAGCTGCTGGAGCGCGGCGACGGCGAGGGAGACGTGCTCGCTGATCATCGCCCAGTACTCGGCGGGGGATCGCGTCACGAGCACGACGGGCACGTCCCACTCGACGACGTCGTGCAGGCCCGCCGCCGTGTACAGGGCGCTGATGCAGCCGGGTGCAGCGCACCGGTACATGTGCGGCCGGTCGGGGTCGGGCGGCGCCTGCGGTGCCTCCTTCGCGATGGCCTGCACGGCGATCGTCGTCCACGGGTTCGCCTCCGGCCGCACCCACACGGACGAGGCGAGCCGGCCGCCGGGCCGGAGCACGCGGACGAACTCGGCCGTGGCCCGGGCGAGGTCGGGGAAGAACATGTACCCGAACCGCACCGTCACGCTGTCGAACGTGGCGTCGGCGAACGGCAGGTCGTCGGCGCTGCACGTGCGCGTCTCGACGTTGGTGATCCCTTGCGCGCGGGCTCGGCGGATCGCGACGTCGAGCATCTGCGGGGCCAGGTCGGTCAGCACGACGTGCCCCTTCGGCGCGCGCCGGGCGACGGTCAGGCCCGGCTCCCCGGTACCGGCGGCGACGTCGAGGTGCTGCTGATCCTCGGCGATGTCGAGGCTGTCGACGAGCGCGGCGCCGACGGGGGCCAGCTGGCCCATGATCACCGCGTCCCACTTCTCCCAGCCCGTGGACAGCGCATCCCAAGCGGTGCGCTGGCTCTCGAACGGGCTGGTCATGGCGAGATGGTCCTCGCCACACCGGCCACGTCAAGGGCCGCACGTCCAGCAGCTTGCCGCCGCTCGAGCGCCGCACGAGACTGGTCGCAGTGATCCGGCGCGTGCTCAGGAGGCGGTGAGGTGCGCACAGCCCGAACCGCCGGCCCGGTGGGTCGACGTGCCGAGATCGCGCGCATCGACGGATTGCTGACGGAGGCCGCCGCGGGGGTGAGCGGCGTCGTCGCGGTGGCCGGCGCGGCCGGTGTCGGGAAGTCCGTGCTGACGCGGCACTGCCTGGCCGGGGCGGTTGCGCAGGGGTTCGTCGAGCTGCACGGCACGCCTGCGCCTACCAGGGCGACCTGTCGTTCGCGCCGGTCGTCGAGGCGCTGCGGTCGCTCGTGCGCGGCGGTGACCGCGAGCTGCTCGCCAGCCTCCATCGTCGGCCGCGTGGGGGAGCCGGCCGCGCCCACCGTGCCGACGCTCAGCGCAGCAGCTTCGTGAAGAACACCCGCCGGTACCCGTTCTGCTCCCGGCGGTCGGTCTCCACGTACCCCTTGCGCGGGTAGTAGGCGAGGTTCTCCGTCATGGCCTCGTTGGTGTAGAGCTCGACGCGGTCGTGGCCGCGGCGGCGGGCCTCGGCCTCGGCGAGGTCCAGGAGCCGCCCGCCGATGCCGCGGCCCTGCGCCTGCGGGTCCACCGCCACGTTCTCCAGCAGCAGGTGATCGGCGGCGTCGAGCAGCACGGCGAAACCGAGGATCCGACCGTCGCTCTCCGCCACCCAGGTCGTGCCGGCGGCCACGGCGGCGGCGTAGTCGGCCGTCATCGGTGCCGGTGGCCGGCCGATGCGGGCCGTGTAGTGCTGGTAGGCGTCGTGCGCCAGCCGTGCGATCGCGGCGACGTCCGCGGGCTGCGCCGGTCGGGTCGCGGCCGTCTCTCCGACCATCAGACGCAGCGCAGCGGGGTGCCGCGCACGCTGCACCAGAACGCGCCGGCGAGGGCGTCCGTCATGCCGAGCGTCACCCGCGCCGTGGCGTCGGCCCCGAACCGCCGCTTGAGCGCCTTGCGGGTGACCTTCTGGAGGCGTGCCTCCAGGTCGTCGGGCACGTCGCGGATCGACAGGAGCGCGACGAAGCCGTGCCGGCGCAACCCGTGCCGGCGCGGCGGGCCGGCCTCCGTCGCGAGGGTGAGCTCGGCCGACATCGGGCGCTTGCGGTAGGTGCAGATCGCGCGCGTCAGCTCGGCCTCGATCACGTGCGGGTCGAGCTCGGCGGGCGCCTTGACGTGCACCACGGCCATCACGGCCTCGTCCCGTCCCATGGCGCATCTCCTCCGCTCGGCTCCCTGCACCGTAGGCCATCCGCGGCCCGGACGGTCCTGACGCGTCCCGCGGACGGGTCGCCCGGCGGCGAGGCTTTGCGGTGATCAAGGGCAAAAGGTCGCTGGACGATCTTCCAAGACGACACTTTGCCCTTGATCACCGCCACCTCCAGCCCGGGCACCGGCGCGACGGCCGAAGGCACGACCGGTCGCGCGGAACTCGATCCACGCCGAGTCAGGGCAATGCCGCGACCTGCACGGCCACCGGCGCCGCCCCCGCGCGGTTGTCGATCTCCACGTGCGGAACGGGCGGCGGCTCGTCCGGCCGCATCCGCGCGACGAACGCGGCGAAGTCGGCCAGCTTCCCCCCGTCCGCCGGTCGACCGCGGGCCACCAGGCGCGCGTGCAGCGTGGCCGGGTCGCAGCGCACCCACACCAGCCGCACCGGGGCGCCGCCGAGCTCGTCGACCCACGCCGACCAGCGCGCCGGCTCCCGGATCTGCTGCGTGAACGGCGCGCACAGCAGCACCGGGCAACCCGGCGCGCGGATGCGCCGTGCCGCCGCCGTCAACCCGCCGTACTCGTGCACCTTGACGTGCGCGTCGTACCACGGTCCTTCGCGCTCGCCGTCCGGGCGACCGGCCGCGGCGAGCGTCGCCGCGACGAACCCGCCGAACAGCACGTCCTTGTCCAGCAACGCCGGCGTCGGCTGCAGGTGGGCGAGCAGCGCGTCGGCGACGGTGCTCTTCCCGGCGCCGGGCGCCCCGGCCACGACCCACACCTCGGCAGGGGACATGCCGGCGAGGGTAGGCGCCGCATCGACGTCACCGGCCCTCCTCCCGCAGCTCCGCGATCCGCTCGTCGGCCATCCGCACCAGCGTCGCGAGCGAGCACGGGTGCAGCACCCACGGCGTCCCGCGGCCCGGCGTCGTGCACTCCCGGCAGCGGCCCGTCCCGTCGTCCACGTGCTCGGCGCGCAGTCGCGGCAGCGCGCCGGGGAGGTGGATCAGCTCGTCGATCAGCTCGGACCAGTCATGCACGCCAGCGAGCATAGTGGTCTAAACGGTTACAACAGAAACAACGGCTCGAACAGATGCAACGATCACAGTGGGTTACATCGGTCACGCAGCGCGACTAGCGTCGATCACGTGGCACTTGTGACGACCGGACAGCTCGCCGAGGAGCTAGGCGTCTCGCGCGGCGCCGTCAACAAGTGGCACCGCGAAGGCCTGATCACCCCGGTTCTGACCACGCCGGGGGGCCACCACCGGTGGGACGTCGACCAGGTGCGCGAGCAGCTGTCGGCCGGCAATCCGCGGTCGCGCGAGCGGTAGCGGCGTCGTCCGGCGGCGCCGGCCCCGGGCTTGGTGTGTTGATCATGGGCAAAACGTTGCCGTTGAAGATCAACTAGCCACGGTTTGCCCATGATCAACGGCGATGCGCCGCACCCTCGAACCGCCACCCCGGCCTGACCCTTTCGCCCACGACCGAAACGGTCGGCCCGACGCCCCCGCGCGAGTTGGATCACCGCCATGGACGCATTCGACGCGCGCCGCTACGGCGAGGACTGGGCCGACGTCTACGACGAGGTGCACGAGGGGGCCGTCGATACCCGGGCGACCGTCGACGGGTTGGCGAGTCTCGTGGGGGAACCGGCCGCGATCCTCGAGTACGGCGCCGGCACGGGGAGGCTGGCGATCCCGCTGGCCGAGCGCGGGCACGAGGTCGTCGCGGTCGAGATCAGCGAGCCGATGCTGGCGCAGCTGCGCGCGAAGCCGGGTGCCGACCGGGTGACGGCGGTGCTCGGCGACATGACCGACGTGGCGCTGGACCGCACGTTCGACCTGGTGTTCGTCGCGTTCAACTCGATCTTCGCGTTGGGTTCGCAGGACGACCAGGTGCGGTTGTTCGCCAACGCGGCCACCCATCTGCGTCCGGGTGGCCGGTTCGCGCTGGAGACCGTGGTGTCGCGGGAGCCGAAGCCGCGGATCGTCCAGCTGGGCGGCACGCGGGTGGCCATGACGACGGGCGAGCTCGATCCCGTGACCGGCCGCTACTCGGGCACCTGGGTGCTCGTCGGCGCGGACGGCATCTCGGTGCGCCCGATCACCGGCCGGCACGTCGGGCACGCCGAGATGGACCTCATGGCCCGGCTGGCCGGCCTGGAGCTGGAGCACCGCTGGACGGACTGGTCGCGGGCTCCGTTCACGGCCGGGTCGCACGGCATCGTCACGGTGTACCGGAAGCCCTGAGGAGCAGGTGCTCGCGCTCGCGCCGGTTGTCGGTGAGCTCCGCCGCCCTGGTGAACGCCGCGGTCGCCTCGGCGGTGCGTCCGAGCCGGGCGAGCAGATCCCCGCGCACGGCGTGGAAGACGTGGTAGTTCTCCAGCGCCAACCCGTCGACGACGTCCAGCGCGGTGGCCGGGCCGGCGACCTCGGCGAGCGCCACGGCCCGGTTGAGCGCGACGACGGGGCCGGGGTCGAGCCGGGCGAGCTGGTCGTAGAGGGCGAGCACCTGCGTCCAGTCGGTGACGGGGTCGGTGTGCACGGCGTTGATCGCGGCCTGGAGCTGGTAGCGACCGGGCCGGTTGCGGCGCAGGCAGGCGCGCACGATCGCCCGGCCTTCAGTGACGAGCGCGGCGTCCCAGCGGCTGCGGTCCTGCGCGGCGAGCCGGACGAGCGCGCCGTCGGCGTCGGTGCGGGCTTCGCGGCGCGCCTCCGTGAGCAGCATGAGGGCGAGCAGTCCTGCGGCCTCCGGCTCGTCGGGCATCAGCTCGACCAGCTGCCGGGCCAGCCGGATGGCCTCGGCGCAGAGGTCGGCGCGCAGCAGCTCGTCACCGGCCGACGCGGTGTAGCCCTCGTTGAAGATCAGGTAGAGGACCGCGAGCACACCGTCGAGGCGCTCGGGCAGGTCGGCGGCGTGCGGTACCCGGTAGGGGATGCGCGCATCGCGGATCTTCGCCTTCGCGCGGACGATGCGCTGCGCCATGGTCGGCTCGGGCACCAGGAACGCCCTGGCGATCTCGGGCGTGGTCAGCCCGCCGAGCAGGCGCAGCGTGAGCGCCACCTGCGCAGGGCGGGCCAGCGCCGGGTGGCAGCAGGTGAACACGAGCCGGAGTCGGTCGTCGGGCACGGCACCCTCCTCGACGGGCTCGGCCGGCGCGAACGTCATCGCCGCTTCTGCGTGCTTGCGCGGGCGGGCGGTCTCCCGCCGGGCCTCGTCGATGGCGCGCCGGCGGGCGGTGGTGATGATCCATCCGGCCGGGCTCGGCGGGGCGCCGTCGGCCGGCCAGCGCTGCAGAGCGATCGTGAACGCGTCGGCGACGGCGTCCTCGGCGAGCCCGATGTCGCCGAGGACGCGCGTCAGCACGGCCACCGCCCGCCCGTACTCGGTGCGGAACACGGCCGCGATGTCGTCCGGCGTCATCAGAACGGCGGGCGGTCCTGGAAGGCCCGGACCTCGATCGGCAGCGTCGTCGCGACGGCGACCCGTCGACCCCACTCGAGCGCTGCGTCCAGGTCCGGCGCCGTGATCACGTAGACGCCGCCGACGTGTTCCTTGCCCTCCAGGTACGGGCCGTCGGTGACCATGCCGTCGGCCCGCACCACAGCGGCCCCGGCATCGAGGCCGCCGGTGAAGACCCACGAGCCCGTGTCGCGCAGCTCCTCGTTGAGCCGTCCCAGCTCGGCCGCGATGCGGTCCATCACGGCGGGCTCCGGTGTGCCCGCGGGCTGGTAGAGCGACAGCAGGTACTGCGGCACGGACGGTCCTCCCTCAGCGGCGGACGTACCTGGCGATGATCACGCCGGTGGTCGACGGAACGCAACCGACGAGCTCGAACTCGGTCGCCGGCGCCGGACCGTCGAACAGCCGCGCGCCGCAGCCCAGCGTGATCGGCGTGATCAGCAGCGTGTACCGGTCGATCAGCCCGGCCGCGTGCAGCGTCCGCACCAGTGACGCGCTGCCGACGATCCCGAGGTTGCGGCCGGGTTCGGCCTTCAGCTTCCGCACGCTCTCCACGGCGTCCCCGTGCAGCAGCACGGAGCCCTGCCAGTCGTCGACGTCCTTGAGCGACTGCGAGACGACGTACTTGGTCGTCGAGTTCATGCGCGCGCTGTACGGGTTGCCGTCGGTCGCCCTGCCCCACACCTGCGCGAAGTCCTGCCAGGTCCGGCGGCCGAGCAGCATGTCGCCGGGCGCGGTCAGGTCGGCGCCCATCTCGCGGGCCAGCACCTCGTCGTGGAAACGCACGCCCCAGCCGCCGTGGGGGAAGCCGCCGCGGGTGTCCTCGTCCGCCCTGGCCAGGCCTTGGACGACGCCGTCGAGGGTGACGTGCATGGTCGCGGTGATCGTTCGCATCGGGTTGTCCATGCCCCTACACGAACGGGCTTCCGCGGATTCGACAGCTATCCCGCGCGGACGAGGAAGCCGCCGATCAGCTCGGACACGACGTCCGGCACCTCGACCGCGGCCAGGTGCGCCACGCCGGGTAGCACCACGAACTCCGCGTGCGGGATCGCGCCCGCCAGCTCCGCGCACTCGGCGACGGGGAAGGTGGCGTCCTCGTCGCCGGCCACCACCAGCACCGGGCAGGTGACGGCCTGCAGCAGCCGGCGCTGGTCGGGGCGCTGCGGCACCACGCTGGTGACGGCGTGCCCGACCGACGCCGGGTCGGCGGCGTGGACGGCCTTCCGCACCCGTGCGACCACCTCCGGCCGTGCCCGGCGCGTGGTCGGACCGAGGAACGCGTCGAGCGCCGGACGCGTGAGCGGTCCCCGGATGCCACCGAGGAGTGCCGCGGCCCGCACCAGCAGCGGGTACTCGATCCGCTGGCGCAACCCCGCCGGAGACGCCGTGCCGTTGAGCAGCACCGCGGCGCGCACCCGTTCCGGACGGGTCGCGGCACACCGCGCGCTCACCATGGCGCCCCACGAGTTGCCGACGAGCACGGCCTGGTCGACGGCCAGGTCGTCGAGGATCGCGGTGATCACCTCGACGCAGTCGTCGAACGTGAACGGGCCGGTCAGCGGCTCGGACGCGCCGTGCCCCGGTGGGTCGACGGCGATCGTCGTGTGGGTGGCGGCGAACCGGGCGACCTGCGCCGACCACAGCTCACCCGTCATCAGCAGGCTGGGCCAGAACAGGATCGCGGGGCCGTCGCCGGCGACCGACACGCGGATCCGGCCGAGCGGAGTGGCCACGTCACGTGGCGTCGGCTCCATCGCCGCACCCTATGCGAACCCGTGAGTAACCGGCGAGGACGGCGGTGATCCTGCCCGGGTTGTGCAGGGCACGCGCGCCGGTGCCGTCGAAGCAGAGCACCGCGCCCTCGCGGAACAGCAGCACGTCGCCGAATCGACAGTGCAGCTCCACGCAGCCGCGTTCGAGCAGCACCAGCGTGCCCAACCAGTCGGCCTCGATGAGCGCGTGCCAGTCGTCGGGCTCGATCCGCAGTTCTCGACGGCGGATGCGGCGCCCCGTGAACACCTCGCCGTCCGGCCAGGACATGCCCACCCCCGTCGGGCCGCGGGGTGCGGCCCACACAAGTAGGACCACGGCGGGCACCGGAAGTAATCGGCGCCGCGTCCCTCAGCGGTACCAGAGGCGGTAGGTGAAGCCGACGGTACGGCCGTCGGGATCGGGCCCCGTCCACGGCTTGGTGATGGTCAGGAGCGCGATGTTGCCCTCCTCGGTGATCACGCAGATCGAGCGGCCCACCGCCACGCCCGGCACGTTCTTCGTCCAGCCGGGGACGGCCGGGTCGCAGTCCTGCCGGGTGTAGGGCCCGGAGCGGGGCGGCAGCCGTTTGAGGAGTCCGCCTTCGCCCGTCGCCAGCGAGTCGAAGTGGTACTGGTCCGACTGGCCGCTGATGTCGAGCCCGGGCTTGTCCTCGGGGCCGCCCGCCTCGTCGAGCTCGAAGTCGAAGCCTTGCTCCGGGACGAGGCCCGTCACCTGTCCGGTCCGCTCGGTCGGCGCCGCACTCGGCGTGGCCGCGTCGGGTGTGGGGAGCGCCGCCGACGTCGACGGGCCGGCCGAGGTGCGCATGCCGAGCGCGGTGACCCCGGCGCCGACCGCGAGCGCGGCGAGGAGCGCGGCCGTCGTCAGGAACCACCGCCGGGGTCTCGGCTCGGCGGCCACCGGCGTGCCCGGGACGTCGGTGACCTGCGACAGCGCGTCACCGGTCGAGTCGAGCCACCGGCGCAGCTCGCGCGGGCGGCCCTCCGGCGGTGCCGTGATCGCCTCCATGACCGTGCGGACGAGCAGCGGGCGCCGCCTCGTCACGGGTGCGGCGCGCAGGAGCGAGTGGAGGGCGGGCAGGTCGGTCCAGCCGTCCGGGCCGGTGGGCGGCCGTTGACCGGTGAGGACCTGGGCGGTGGTCACGGCGAAGGCGTAGCGGTCCGCCTCCGGTGTCGCCTGCGCGCCGGGGACGCGCAGCTCCGGGGCCGCGTACGGGGCGCTGCGGCCCGACCCGCCCGCCGCGTCGGTGAGGCGGACCAGTCCGAGGTCGACCAGGACGGAGCCGGCGCCGTTCTCGCGCACCACGATGTTCGCCGGTTTCACGTCACCGTGGGCCACGGGGACGCCCGTGGCGGCGCCGGAGTGCATCTCGTCGAGCGCGGCCGCGACGGTGCGCAGCATGCGCAACCGCTGGCTGCCGGTCGCGTCGGGGTTCTCGTCGCACCATTCCCGCAGGGTGGGCCCGTCGATGTGGTCCATGACGACGTACCCGGCCACCGACGCGGGATCCGCCTCACCGCGGCGGTGCCGCAGCGGGCCGGTGAACACGTCGGTGACCCGCACCAGGCCAGGGTGCGCGAGGCTGCGCAGCAGGTGCCCGTACGGCACCCAGTCCACCGCCGCGTCGGGTTGCACGATCTTGACCGCCACCGTCGTCCGACCACTCGTGGACAGCGGCAGCTCCGCGCGCCACACCTCGCCCTCTCCGCCGCCACCGAGCAGCGCGACCAGGCGATACGTGTCGGGTGCTGCGGCGGGGCCGACCCAGACGTCACCGTCGGTCATGCGGTCGCCGCGAGATCGCTACCGTGCGTCCGATGGCCGAGCAGCGGTGGGTGCTGGCGTACGAGCACGACGACGTGCGGTCGTCCGTGCCCGTCGGCATGAAGATCGAGGTCGGGGCGTCGCTGACGGTGGGGCGGCACGGCGACGTCCCGCTCGGCGTCGAGATCGAGGACCGCGGCATCTCGCGCGAGGCGGCGCACGTCACCGCCACCGAGCAGGGCTGGCACGTGGAGATCGGCAACCGGAACCTCGCGATGCTGCACCCGTGGGGCCAGGGCCCGAGCCTGGCCGACCCGACGCTCGACCTCACCTGGCCGCGCGTCGCGATCCGGCTCCTCAACGGCTCCCCCGCGGACGGCACCGACCCGCGACGCCACTGGCTCCTGCTGGAAGCCGACATGCTCGACCCCACCCCGGCAGGCGCCCGGCGCGCGGCCGACTCCGCCACCAGCACCCACCGCCCGCCCCGACCGGGGAAGCTGGCTCCCGGTCAGCTCGCGGCACTGCAGGTGGTGTTCGCCGAGCACCTGCGCTGGCCCCCCGTGTCGCGGGCCGAGCCGCGCACCCTGACCGCAGCCGGCCGCGCGCTCGGCATCACCGAGTCCGGGGTGCAGGACCGGCTCGACGGCGCCGTGAAGCGCGCGGTCGCCCTGGGCCTGCACCGCCCGCTCGGCTCGACCAACCCCGAGTACCTCTACGTGCTGGTGAGGGCGGGCTACTTCCCGCCGCCCCAGCGGGAGCTGCACCGGATCCTGCTCGGCTGACGGCGAGGCGCGCATGGTCGCGTTCCTTCCACATCGGACGACCCGGCGCAAACCTGCTGCGCAGCAGGATGTCCGGTTCGCCCGATCGTTGCTTCGCTGTCGTCACCGGTTCGGACAAGGAGGCGACGGGTGATGCGCACGATCACGAGGAGCACCGCACGTGTGGCCGTGGCCATCGCGGTGCTCGCCGCGGCGATGGCGGGATCGTTCGCCGGAACGGCGAGCGCCGCACCGCTGCCACAGCGCACCGCTGTCCAGGAGTGGACGGCCCTCGGCACGACGCCGAGCCCCACCTGGTGCCCGCTGGGGAAGGCGCACAAGGGTGGGAAGGGCTGCCGGGGCGGCAGCCTCGTGCCCAAGGTCGACGTGGGCAGCGTGCACAAGACCGTCGGCGCCGTGACGGTGAACTGCAGCGTCGGCTCCTGCTCGATCTACATCTCCCGTTCGGCGACGAAGGAGCTGAACGAGCACGGCGACCTCCTGGTCGGCGGCTCGACCTCCGGGGCGACCGGGCTCGCCGCTGCGCTCGGCATCAGCGGCCAGCTGGCCGTCGTCGTCGGCGCCGCCGTCACCCTGAACGCGCAGGTGGTCCGCGACACCATCAAGCAGGCCGCCGAGCACCACGGCAAGAAGGGCGCCTGCTTCAAGATCACCAAGCCGCACGTCCCAGGCCTGGGCGGTCTGGGGATGGCCGTCAACTCCTACACCCACTACTCGACGAACAACGGCCCGTTCTGCAAGGACTAGGAGCAGAGCACCAGCGCCAGGACCACGACCAGCGTGGCGCCGGTGGCGAGCCTCGCCACCGGGCGTCCGACCCGGGCCAGCAGGGCCCGGGTCGGACGCGCGACGGGTGCAGCCGCGGCCGGTGCCACCCGCATGTGCGGCAGCCGCAGCTCCACCTCGACCAGGCCGTGCCGCCCGTGCTCGACGTGGGCCCGGCACCCGATCCGTTCCCCGGCGTCGAACCGCGCTTCGAGCTCGGGGAGGTAGTCCTGTGCGGTGCGGTAGGGCAGTTCGCCCACCCGGCCGCCGTCGATGCGGACCTCGATGCCGGCCCGGCCGGCCCAGCTGCCGCCGGTGACGGGCGCGCGCACCAGCTCCGCGAGGAGCCGACGGGGCGGCTCGCCCACAGCCGGGAGCAACCCGGCGAGCACGAGCTGGTGGTGCTCCACCTCGCCGACGGCTACCTCGCGCTCGGGCGCGAGGACACTCAGGGCGACGGTCGAGTGGTCTGTCACGGGCGCGGTGCCTCCACGGACGGAGTGACGGCGGACACACCGGAATTCGCAATCGGACGCGATCCGTTACGGACCACTGGTCCGAACGGGTGCCGGACCGGTCAGTGCGGCACCAGCGCGCGGCTGATGACGAGGCGCTGGATCTGGTTGGTGCCCTCGAAGATCTGGGTGATCTTCGCTTCGCGCATGTACCGCTCGACGGGGAAGTCGCGGGTGTAGCCGTAGCCACCCAGGACCTGCACGGCGTCGGTGGTGACCTTCATGGCGGCGTCCGTCGCGACGAGCTTGGCGACCGATGCCTGCCGGCTGTACGGGCGGCCGAGGTCGCGCCGGCGGGCGGCGTCGAGGTAGGTCGCGCGGGCGGAGTCGACCGCAGCGGCCATGTCGGCGAGCAGGAAGCCCAGCCCCTGGTGGTCGGCGATGCGCTTGCCGAACGCGGTTCGCTCCTGCGCGTACTGCACGGCCGTGTCCAGCGCGGCCTGCGCGATCCCGGTGGCGACCGCGGCGATGCCGAGGCGGCCGCCGTCGAGCGCGCTGAACGCGATCGGCAGGCCCTGCCCCTCCGCGCCGATCAGCCGGTCGGCCTCGATGACGGCGCCGTCCCAGTGGGCGGTGACGGTGGGGATCGCGTGCAGGCCCATCTTCTCCTCGGGACGGCCGAACGACAGGCCGTCGGTCTGGCCGGGGGCGAGGAAGCAGGAGACGCCGCGGCTGCCCTCGCCGGTGCGGGCGAACAGGGCGTAGTAGTCGACCTTGCCGCCGTGCGTGATCCAGGCCTTGGTGCCGGTGATCCGGAAGCCGGCGTCGACGCGCTCGGCGCGGCAGGTCAGCGCGGCCGCGTCGGAGCCCGCCTGCGGTTCGGAGAGGCTGTAGCCGCCGATCAGCTCGCCCGCGAGCATGCGCGGCAGCCAGCGCTCCTTCTGCTCGTCGGTGCCGAACGCCGCCAACGGGTGGCAGGACAGCCCGTGGACGCTCACGGCGACCGCGACCGCCGCCCAGCGCATCGCCAGCTCCTCGAGGACCTGCAGGTAGACCTCGTACGGCTGCCCACCCCCGCCGAACTCCTCCGGGTAGGGCAGGCCGAGCAGGCCGGCGGCGCCCAGGGTGCCGAAGAGCCCGTCGGGGTAGGTCTCGCGCCGTTCGTGCTCCTCGACGCGGGTGGCGAGCTCCTTGTCGGCGATCTCGCGCGTCAGGTCGATGAGGTCGTGCGCCTCGGCGGTCGGCAGCAGCCGGTCGACGGTCATTGCGGCTCCAGGGATACGGAGTGCTGTACGATCGTACGGTGAATCGTACTGTACGGCAGGCGGAGCTGTTCGACCAACTCGTCGAGACGTTCCTCTCCGACGGCTTCGGCACGCTCACGATCGACGCGCTCGCCGCGCGCCTGCGCTGCTCCAAGAGCACCCTCTACGCGCTCGCCGGCACCCGCGACGAGCTGGTCCGCGCCGTCGTCGTGCACTTCTTCCGGCGGGCCACCGAGCGCGTCGAGGCCGGCCTGGCCGAGGCCGTCGACCCGCGGGCGCGGCTCGTCGCGTACCTCGAAGGGGTCGCCGCGCAGCTCAAGCCCGCGTCGGCCGCCTTCTTCGACGACGTCGCCGCCTCACCCGCGGCCCGCGAGATCTACGAGCGCAACACCGCGGCCGCGGCCCGACGCGTCGAGCAGCTGGTCGCCGAGGGTGTGGCGAGCGGGGCGTTCCGGCCGGTGCACGTCGGGTTCGTGGGGGACCTGATCAGCGCCGCGATGGTCCGCATCCAGCAGCGCCGCGTCGCCGCGGCCACCGGCCTGGACGACAGCGCGGCGTACGCGGAGCTGGCCGCGCTGGTGGTGGACGGCCTGGCCCCGCGCCCCTGACGACCTCGCGTAGTCCATCAGGGGCATTTCCCCTCGCTAGGCCTCAGCGCCCGGCGTACCGTGCTGATGCATGCCAGGTGGGCCGCCGCCCCTGGTGGGGCTGGTGCTCTTCGTCGTGGCTGCCACGTGTCCGGCGCTGATCGCATGGCTCGCGGTGCGCATCGCCCCGACGCTCCTCGGCGCGCTCGGGCACTGCCTGCGCGACCGCCGGCCGCGCCCGGAGTGCCAGCCGCTGGAGACGGTCGTCGCCTCGCTGCGGCGGCTGCGTCGGGAGATCCGCGACGTCCCGCCCACGACGAACGTGCGCGCCCAGGCCCTCGCCGCCGCCTACGACGACGTGCTGATCGACGTGTGCCGCATCGTCGGGGTGGAGACCCCGCTCGCCGGAGCGGAGGCAGCGGAGCGCCCGTTCGCGCGCCTGCAGACGGAGGCGGCGCTGGAGCAGGCCGGGATCGCGCTGGACCCGCCGGGAAGCGTTACGGCAGGGTGATCCACACCCCTAGTCCCGCACGGTAAATTTTCCTTTACCCCCTTGGGAACGTGCTGGACCCCCCGCTCGTTGTAACCCATGGAAGCGCCCACATCGCGCCCAAGATCCTTGGAGGAGGCCCAGGTGCGCACCAGCAGCAACCCGGCGTTCCGCAACCTGCCCGGAAACGGGCAGTCCGGCGGCTACGCCACGTTCGACCGCTCCGGCGGTGCACTCGGTGCCGCCGGTGCCTACGGCGAGATGGCCGGACCCGACGTCGATCCGGGCCGCGCCGGCGTCGACGAGCGCCCGCTCACCATCGACGACGTCGTCATGAAGACCGCGATGACGGCGGGTACGGCGATCATCGCCGGCGTGCTGACGGCCTGGTCGGGCCTGTACGTCCTCGCGCTCCCGGCGGCCATCGTCGGCCTCGTGCTCGGCCTGGTGCTCACGTTCAAGCCGCAGTGGGCCAACGCGCCGATGGTGCTGCTCTACTCGGCCGTCGAAGGTGTGTTCCTCGGCGGGCTCACCGGCATCCTCGAGCGGATCCCGAACCTCCAGGGCGTCGGCTTCCAGGCCATCGTCGGCACCATGGGCGTGTTCCTGGGCATGCTGTTCGTCTACAAGACGGGCGCCGTGCGGGTCACGCCGCGGTTCACGAAGTGGCTGACGGGTGCCATGATCGGCGTCGTCGTGCTGATGCTGGTCAACCTGGTGGTCAGCTTCTTCACCACCGGCGGGATCGGCCTGCGCGACGGCTCGCCGCTCGCGTACCTCTTCAGCATCGTCTGCATCGGGGTGGCCGCGTTCAGCCTGCTGCTCGACTTCGACCAGGCCGAGCGGGCCATCCGCAACGGCGCCCCGGCCCGGTTCGCCTGGTACATCGCGTTCGGCCTCATGGTCACGCTGGTCTGGCTGTACCTGGAGATCCTGCGCCTGCTGTCCTACCTGCGCGGGGACTGACACCCGCCCGCCCCACGGCCCGTCCCTCGCACGAGGGGCGGGCCGTTGTGTTCCGTCAGTAGTACGTCACCCCGGGCACGCCGCCGCCGACGGCCACCGCGTCACCGTTGATCGCGACGCTGCGCGGCGAGCACAGGAACGCGATGACGTCGGCGACCTCGGCGGCGGTCACCAACCGGCCGATGGTGGTGCCGGCGGTGAGACTGGCCATCGCCTCGTCCTCGGAGATGTCCTGTGCCGCGGCCATCGCCGCCACCGCGGCGGGCGTCTTCTCGGTGACCGTGATGCCGGGGTGCACCACCGTCACGTTGACCCCGTGCGGGCCGAGCTCGGCGGCGAGCGCGCTGGTCATCGAGGCGACGGCGACGTTGCGCACCGACCCGACCAGCGACGTCGACCGGCGCGCGTTGAGCCCGCTGACGTTGACGATCCGGCCCCATCCCTGCGCCGTCATGTGCGGCGCGACCGCGCGGGCGCAGCGCAGGTAGCCGAGCACCTTGATCTCCAGCTCGGCGCGCACGACGTCGTCGGAGGTGGCGCTGGCGGCCAACTGCTGCCCGGCGGACGCCGGCCGAGCGGCGGCGTTGACGAGCACGTCGACGCCCCCGAACCGCTCCACCACGGCGTCCACCATCGCCCGGACCGACTCGTCGCTGCCGGTGTCGGCGCTGAACGGCTCGGCACCGATCCCCTGCGCCGCAGCGTCGAGCGCGTCGGCGTCCCGCGCGACAACCGCCACCCGCGCCCCTTCCGCGATCAGCGCGGTGGCCGCGGCCAACCCGATCCCGCGACTCCCACCGGTGACGATCGCCCGCTTCCCGGTGAGCTGAAGATCCATTCGACGAGCCTACTGCTCACGCACGTCGTCGTGTGCTCACGCACATGGCGGAACATGTGCGCGAGCACGTCAGCGTGCGCGTGAGCGGCACCTCAGTCCTCCATCGACGACGCCACGCGGAGGCAGAAGTCCGCCGCGGCCTTGCCGGTCAGTGCTGCGTCGACGAGCAGGTCGAGCCAGCGGGAGTAGCGAGCGACGGACCGGTCGTCGGTCAGCTGCAGGACCCCGCCCGCGGTCTCGATCCGCACCAGTGCCCGGTCGTAGATGGCGAAATTGGCGGGCGGCGCCGGGCACGGGGTCGTGAACGGGATGACGCCGAATGTGTGGCCGGGCAGGGTGGCGAGCTCGGCGAGGTGCGTGAGCTGTGCGCGCATCGACGTGACTGAGATGGTGCCGATGCGCAGCCGCAATGCTGCTTCGGTCACGACGTGGACGAACTGCCGGCCCGGTTCATGCAGGAGCGCCTGTCGACGGATCTTGGCGGCGACGATCCCGCCGTGCGTCTCCGGCGGCGTCCCGTCCTCGGCGTCCTCAGCGGGAGATGCAGTGTCCATGTCGCGCATGTACGTGGCGGTCTGCAGCAGGCCGGGAACCAGGGCTGGCCAGAACTCGGCCACGAACGTGCTCGACTCGATGAGTGCTGTGAGGTTGTCGTGGAGTTCCAGAACCCCGCCGGCCTGTTGGATCCGGTCCTTGTGCGAGCGGTAGTCGATCGCGGCTCGGTCGCGCAGCTCGATGAGCGGTGCGGGGTCGCTACCGGTAGCGGCGCTCCATGCCTCGATGTCGGCATGCGTGGGCAGCTGCCGGCCCGTCTCGATCTTCGAGATCTTCGACTGTCGCCATCCGTCGCCAAGCAGCTCGGCGAACTCGGCGCCGGTCGCGCCGGCCCGCTCACGCATGTTGCGCAGCCGGGCACCGAGTTCGCCGAGGCTTCTGCTGACGGGTCGTTCGCTCACTCTGTGGCGGGCTCCTTGCCTGACGGTCGCGACGCAAGGTACTCGTCGAGCGATACCGCCATCGCGAGCGCACGGTCGCGGGCGGCGCGGTGCTCCTCCAGCGCTGCCGGGTCATCGATCCGCTCGGCGCCCTTCCACCGGAAGTTCTCGTGGTAGTGCATCAGCCAGAGCTCGCGATCGTCGAAGATCCAGTAGTCATGGTGCGGCTGCTCTTCTGGCCATTCGCCCTGCTGGACACCCACGAACCGAATGTCCTCCCCGATCTCCAGCAGCTCGGGATAGATCGTGAGCGCCATCTCCGTGTACAGCGTCGCCGGCTCGACGACCACGCGTACCCGTGTCTTCGTGCGACCTGCTGCGATCTGCGACCCGGCCGTGGCCCTCATGAAGCCCCAGCTCGTCTTCGGGCGCTGCCCGCTGAGGAACTGGGTGAGGTACTCGTCCTCCTCCGGGCTGGCGTACACCTGCTGGCATTCAAGACGGTACGACGAGACCTCGTACGAGGTGAGCAGGGCGCGCCAGCTCTCGTCATCCCCGGGACGGATCCAGCGACTCATCCGGCCGCCGCCGCGACTTCGAGTTCGGCGAGCACGTTCTCCAGCTCGGTCGCGAGGTCCGGACGGCCCCGTTCCACCAGCAACTTCTCCACTGCGCGAATGACCGTCTCGGTTGCGATGCGGACTGCTGTCTCGTCGTCCATGAGCTCCAACAACCCCGCCAGCGTTGGCGCATCGAGGAGCTTGCCCTGGACGATCATCGTCAGCAGGTCCTCGCCGAGGTACACAGCCGGGCAGCCGTCGGCCTTGCTCAATGAGTCGTTCGACTTGCAGAGTCGCCGGAACTTCACGCCCACATCGCCCCCCAGAGTCGATTTCGGAGACTCAGGATCGCATCTTTGCGCGTCATCCGACAAGGGCCTTGCATCGGAAGAATATCTGAGGATATCGTGTGGTTTGCACAGGGCGGGCCCGGTGGTTGCACCCACCGGGCCCGCGAGCAACCACCTCTCGGCCAGGAAAGGCGTTGCCATGACGATGCTATCTGCCCTCAGCCGGCTGTTCGGCTCGCGCGGACGGCACAGCCGGCCCGTCGCGCACGCGACCCTCGTGCTGCGGTCCCGTGGTTGAGCCGAGGTTCGTCGTGGCCGAGCTGATCGCCGCATACGATCCGGGTATCGCCACGCGCCTGATGGCGCAGCACCGGCCGACGGCTGGTGTCGGGTGTGCCGGGCGACCGCGCCTTGCTCCACGCGCACGCTGGCCGATGCCGTCGAACGTTGTGCCCGGGAGGCCCGGAGTTAGCGGGTCAGGCAGTTGCGCCCGCACAGGCGCTCGCCGATCAAGGGCAGAAGGTCGCCGCCGAAGATCCGCCAGCAACCTTCTGCCCTTGATCAACAAAACCTGGGCCGAACCACCGCGCCTCATCCGCCGCGGCTGGGCCCTCTCAGCTGAGCCGCTCCAGCACCATGGCCATGCCCTGCCCGCCGCCGACGCACATGGTCTCCAGGCCGATGGACTTGTCCTTGGCCCGCAGCCCGTTGAGCAGCGTGTTGGTGATGCGGGCGCCGGTCATGCCGAACGGGTGGCCGACGGCGATGGCGCCGCCGTGCACGTTCAGCTTGTCGCCGAACGGGTCGATGCCCAGGTCGCGCGCGGACGGGATGACCTGTGCGGCGAACGCCTCGTTGATCTCGACGAGGTCGACGTCGTCGATGGTCATGCCGGCGAGCGCCAGCGCCCGCTTCGACGCCTCTACGGGCCCGAGGCCCATGATCTCCGGTGACAGCGCGGACACACCGGTCGAGACGACGCGGGCCAGCGGGGTGATGCCCAGCTCGGCGGCCTTCGTGTCCGACATGATCACGAGTGCGGCGGCGCCGTCGTTGAGCGGGCAGCAGTTGCCCGCGGTGACGAGCCCGTCGGGCCGGAACACCGGCTTGAGCTGCGACACCGCCTCGTAGGTGACGCCGGCGCGCGGGCCGTCGTCCTTGCTGACGACCGAGCCGTCGGGCAGCGTGACGGGCGTGATCTCGCGCTCGTAGAACCCGTCGGCGATGGCGGCCTCGGCGAGGTTCTGCGAGCGCACCCCGAACCTGTCCATGTCCTCGCGCGTGACGCCCTTGGCGCGGGCCAGGTTCTCCGCGGTCTGGCCCATCGGGATGTAGACGTCGGGCACCAGGTCCTGACCGCGCGGGTCGTCCCAGGTGTCGAGGCCACCGGCGGAGAGGCCGGCCGTGCGCGCCTCGGCATCGGCGAACAGCGGGTTGCGGGTGTCGGGCAGCGAGTCGGAGCTGCCCTTCGCGAACCGCGACACCGTCTCGACGCCGGCGGAGATGAACGCGTGGCCCTCGCCGGCCTTGATCGCGTGCAGGGCCATCCGCGTGGTCTGCAGCGACGACGAGCAGTAGCGCGTGATCGTGGTGCCGGGCAGCTGGTCGTACCCGAGCAGGACGGCGACGACGCGACCCATGTTGAAGCCCTGCTCACCGCCGGGGAGCCCGCAGCCGAGGATGAGGTCGTCGATCGTGTTCGGGTCGAGCTGCGGCACCTGGTCCAGCGCTGCCCTCACCATCTGCGCGGCCAGGTCGTCGGGCCGGATTGTGGGCAGCGAGCCCTTCACGGCGCGACCGATCGGGGAGCGGGTCGCAGCGACGATCACGGCTTCGGGCATCGTCTTCTCCTCACAGGGCGGATGGTCCTCGCTCCCGAGCGTACTGCCGGGTAACACCACTGGCACCAGAGCTGTGACGCGACGAACGATCGTTCGGTTGAGCCTGCGTGGAAGTCTGCCGAGAATTTCTCCCGGCAACGTGTCGATGTCGGGCCGCCCCGTTCGTCATCCCCTCGTCACCACCCCCGAACTCGAGGAGACACCGTGAAGTACATGCTGCTCATCGCCGCCCGCGACCCCCAGCAGTACGCCGACGAGGCATTCGTCGGACGAGAGATGCAGGCCTACATCGACTTCGAGAAGGCGGTCGCGGAGGCCGGTGTGAAGCTCGCCGGCGAGGCCCTGCAGGGCGTCGAGACGGCCAGCACCGTCGCTGTCGCCGAGAGCGGCGAGCGGGTCGTCACCGACGGTCCGTTCGCCGAGACCCGCGAGGGCCTCGGCGGCTTCTACCTGCTCGACGTGCCCGACCTGGACGCCGCGCTGGACTGGGCGGCCCGCTGCCCGGGCTCGCAGTTCGGCGGCAAGATCGAGGTCCGGCCGATCCAGAGCTACGACTACTGATGCACGCGCGGGCAGCCGGCCCCGGAACGTCCGAGGTCGAGGCGGTCTTCCGGGAGGACCGGGGCCGGCTGCTCGCGATGCTCGCCGCGCGGCTGGGCGACCTGGACCTGGCCGAGGAGGTCGTGTCCGAGGCGATCGAGTCGGCGCTCGCCCGCTGGCCCGTCGACGGCGTGCCGGACAAGCCGCTGGCCTGGCTCGTCACCACGGCCCGGCGCAAGGCCGTCGACCGCATCCGCCGCGACCGCAGCTATGCCCAGCGCCTGGCGATGCTGCAGGTGGAGGCCGACCGCGCCGCACCGGTCGCGGAACCGAGCCCCGAGATCGACCTGCCCGACGAGCGGCTGCAGCTGTTCTTCACCTGCTGCCACCCGGCCCTGCCGCCAGAGGCGCGCACCGCGCTCACCCTGCGGTTCCTCGCCGGCCTGACCAGCGCCGAGGTCGCCCGCGCCTTCCTCGTGCCGACGGCGACGATGCAGCAGCGGATCGTGCGCGCGAAGCGGAAGATCCGCGACGCGCGCATCCCGTTCCGCGTGCCGGAACCGGCCGAGCTGCCCTCCCGGCTGCCCGGTGTGCTGCGCGTCGTCTACCTGATCTTCACGGAGGGCTACTCCGCCACCGGCGGCGACGACCTCGTCCGCGCCGACCTCACCGACGAGGCCATCCGGCTCGCCCGCATCCTGCGCGTCCTGATGCCGGGGGAGCGGGAGGTCGCCGGCCTGCTGGCGTTGCTGCTGCTCGTCGACGCCCGCCGCGCCGCCCGCGTCGGGCCGGACGGCGAGCTCGTGCTGCTGGAGGACCAGGACCGTGCCCTGTGGGACGCCGACCGCATCGCCGAGGGTCGCGCGCTGGTCGTCGACGCGCTCAGCGGTGGCCCGCCCGGCCCGTACGGCGTGCAGGCGGCGATCGCCGCCCTGCACGACGAGGCCGCCGACGTCACCACCACGGACTGGCCGCAGATCGTCGCCCTCTACGACGTGCTGGGCTGCCTGGAGCCCTCACCCGTGGTGGCGCTGAACCGGGCGGTCGCCGTCGCGATGCGCGACGGCCCCGCCGCCGGACTGGCCCTGGTCGACGAGCTGGCCGGCGAACTCGGCGACTACCACCCGCTGCACGTCGCCCGCGGTGAGCTGCTGCGCCGGCTCGACCGCCCCGCCGATGCGCTCGTCGCGTTCCGCAGAGCCCGCGAGCTGGCCGGCAACGCCACGGAGCGACGACACGTGGACCGACGGATCGCGGAGCTGGGGTAGCTCAGGTGGCCGGCTCGGAGAGCTGCTCGGCCATCATCGCGCGCAGCTTCGAGAGCGCGCGGTGCTGCGTGACGCGCACGGCGCCCGGCGTCGAGCCGACGGCGCGCGCCGTCTCCTCTGCGCTGAACTGCATCGCCACCCGCAGCACCAGCACCTCCCGGTGCGACGACGGGAGCATGTCCAGCAGCACCCGCAGCTGACGGGCCTCCGCGGAGCGCAGCGCGCCCGTCTCCGGCTCCAGTGCGTTCGAGACCCGGTCGGGCACGTCGTCGGTGGGGTCGGACTTGTCGCGGCCGGACGCGCGCAGCGAGTCGGCGACCTTGTTGCGGGCGATCCCGTAGATGAACGCCATCGCCGGCACCTCGCTGGGCCGGTACCGCGGCAGTGCCTCGACGACGGCCATCAGCACGTCCTGGGCGACGTCCTCGCCCGTCTGCAGGCGCACAGCGGGACCCACCCTGGCCCGGCAGTAGCGCAGGATCGGCTGGCGGATCAGCTCCAGGAGGTGGTCGCGGGCCCGACGGTCACCGGCCGAAGCCGCGGCCGCGGCGTCGTTCAGTTCGGCCGTACGATCGGCGCGCGAGGAGTCTCTGCCCTCCCGTTCCGCCTCGCTGCCCGTCAACGGACCTCCCGGTCCCGTGGTCCAGCTGGACCAATGCCGTGATGTGTAGGGACGAACCCTAACCCGTTAGAGGGCATTCCCGCCCTCCCCGGACGAGATCGTGATCCGGCGCCGGTCGACCCTGGGCGCCCAGTGGATGGGAGCATGACGGGCATGCGTTACGTGGAGCACGTCGCCGATCTGGTCGGCAACACGCCGCTCGTTCGGCTCGGACGGGTTGCGGAAGGCATCGTCGCACCGGTACTGGCGAAGGTGGAGTACTTCAACCCCGGCGGCAGCGTGAAGGACCGCATCGCGCTGCGGATGGTCGAGGCCGCGGAGGCCTCCGGCGAGCTGAAGCAGGGCGGCACGATCGTCGAGCCCACGTCCGGCAACACCGGTGTCGGGCTGGCGATGATCGCGCAGCGCAAGGGCTACAAGTGCGTGTTCGTGTGCCCCGACAAGGTCAGCGAGGACAAGCGCAACGTCCTGCGCGCCTACGGGGCCGAGGTCGTGGTGTGCCCGACGGCCGTGGAGCCCAGCCACCCGGACTCCTACTACAACGTGTCGGACCGGCTCGTCACCGAGATCGACGGCGCCTGGAAGCCCAACCAGTACGCCAACCAGCAGAACCCCGAGTCGCACTACCTCACCACCGGCCCGGAGCTGTGGGAGCAGACCGAAGGGCGGATCACGCACTTCGTCGCCGGCATCGGCACGGGCGGCACGATCAGCGGCACCGGCCGGTACCTCAAGGAGGTGTCCGACGGCCGGGTGCAGATCATCGGCGCCGACCCCGAAGGCTCGGTGTACTCCGGCGGCACCGGGCGGCCGTACCTCGTCGAAGGCGTCGGCGAGGACTTCTGGCCCACCACGTACGACAAGAACATCTGCGACCGCATCGTCGCGGTCTCCGACGCCGACTCGTTCCACATGACGCGCCGGCTCGCGCACGAGGAGGCGCTGCTCGTCGGCGGGTCCTGCGGCATGGCCGCCTGGGCGGCGCTGGAGGTCGCCCGCGAACTGCCCGCGGACGCGGTGGTCGTCGTCCTGCTGCCCGACGGCGGCCGCGGCTACCTCGGCAAGGTGTTCAACGACTCGTGGATGGCGAGCTACGGCTTCCTGCCGCCCACCGAGGGCGCCACCGTCGGCGACGTGCTGCGCCGCAAGGACGGCTCGATCCCCGACCTCGTCCACGCGCACCCGAACGAGACCGTCGCCGACGCCGTGCAGTACCTGCGCGAGTTCCACGTCTCCCAGATGCCGGTCGTGCGGGCCGAACCGCCCGTGATGGCGGCCGAGGTCGCCGGGGCCGTGGTCGAGCGGGACCTGCTCGACGCGCTGTTCACCGGTCGTGCCCAGCTGTCCGACCGGCTGGAGCGGCACATGTCCGCCGCCCTGCCGACGATCGGGGCGGGGGAGGCGCTCGAAACCGCGATGAGCGCGTTCGCCACGGCCGACGCCGCGCTCGTGCTGGTCGACGGCAAGCCCGCCGGGGTGGTGACGCGCTCGGACGTGCTCGCGTTCCTCGGCTCAGGGGCCTGACGACCCGCTCACGCACACCGTCGTGTGGTCACGCACATGGTCGACGGTATGCGCCGGCACACGAACGTGTGCGTGAGCGATCGGCCGGCGTGAGGGCCGCACCGCCACCCGCGTAGCCTCGCTCCATGCCCGGCTTCTCCACGAACGCCATCCACGCGGGTCAGGAGCCCGACCCCACCACCGGTGCGGTCACGGTGCCCATCCACCCGTCGTCGACCTTCGCCCAGGACGGCGTCGGCGGCCTGCGCGGCGGCTACGAGTACTCGCGCAGCGCCAACCCCACCCGCACGGCCCTGCAGGAATGCCTGGCGGCGCTGGAGGAGGGCCGGCACGCGGTCGCGTTCGGCTCGGGCATGGGCGCGTCCGACGTGCTGCTGCGCGCCACCCTCACTCCGGGCGACCACATCGTCATCCCGCACGACGCGTACGGCGGCACGTTCCGGCTGGTCGACAAGGTGCTCGCCGGCTGGGGGATCACGTACACGGCCGTCGACCTGGGCGACGTCGACGCCCTGCGCGCCGCCCTCACCCCGCGGACCAGGCTCGTGTGGTCGGAGACGCCGACCAACCCGCTGCTCGGCATCGCCGACATCGCCGCGATCGCGCAGATCGCGCACACCGGCGGCGCCCGGCTCGTCGTCGACAACACGTTCGCCTCGCCGTACCTGCAGCAGCCCCTCACCCTCGGCGCCGACGTGGTGCTCCACTCCACCACCAAGTACGTCGGCGGGCACTCGGACGTCGTCGGCGGCGCCGTCGTGACCAGCGACGACGCCCTCGCCGAGAAGATCACGTTCCTGCAGAACGCCACCGGCCAGGTGCCCGGCCCGTTCGACGCGTGGCTCACCCTGCGCGGGCTGAAGACGCTCGCCGTGCGCATGGAGCGGCACAGCGACAACGCCGAGCGGATCGCAGAGCTGCTCACCACGCACCCCGCCGTCGACCGCGTGCTCTACCCCGGCCTGCCCGAGCACCCCGGCCACGAGATCGCCACCAAGCAGATGCGCCGGTACGGCGGGATGGTGTCGTTCACCGTCAAGGGCGGCCAGGAAGCGGCGCGGAAGGTGTGCGCGGCGACGAAGGTCTTCACCCTCGCCGAGTCGCTCGGCGGTGTGGAGTCGCTCATCGAGCTGCCCGCGGCCATGACGCACATGTCCGTCGCCGGCTCGGAGCTGGAGGTCCCCGACTCCCTCATCCGCCTCTCCGTCGGCATCGAGGACGTCGAGGACCTCACCGAAGACCTCCGCACGGCCCTCGCCCAGGCCTGAGGTCTCCCCGCGCGAGTTGCCCGGTTCAGTACGGCGAGTTGCCCGGTTCGGGACGGCGAGTTGCCCGGTTCAGTACGGCGAGTTGCCCGGTTTGACGTTGCGATCGGCCGATCGGATGGCCAACTCGCCCTGTCAGGATGGCCAACTCGCGGTCCTGAACGGGGCAACTCGCGGACACCAAACCGCGACTCGCGGACACCAAAACCGCAACTCGCGGGCAGGGACGGGCGCTGCCCGGTCGTCGGTGAACCTCAGCCCTTCGCGGGCTCGCCCACGGGGGCAGTGGGCGGCGCGGGGACCGCGGCGGGTACGACGATGTCGCCGGGGGCCACGCAGCCGCCGACGAGCCGGTAGCCGTCGCTGGTGCGCTCGATGCGCCCCGGGTCGGCGCACCCAGCGTTCGATGCCGCGACGAACGCCCCCGCCATCAGCGCCGCTGCCGCAACGAGCGGTGCGACGCTGCGCAACCGAACCACCCGAACCTCCCCGATCCGCCCCCTGGATCGAGGCTACCGGTCCCGCCGGAGCGACGCTGCCGGACCCGCAGAACCGACCGGTGCGAGGATGCGCCCCATGGCCGAACCGACCACCCCTCCCGTCAGCGTCGACGAGATCCGGGCTGCCCGGGAGCTCCTCCGCGGAGTGATCAACGAGACGCCGGTGGCCGGTTCCCGAGCGCTGTCCGAGCTGGCCGGCGGGCCGGTGTGGCTCAAGTGCGAGAACCTGCAGCGCACCGGCTCGTTCAAGATCCGCGGCGCGTACACCCGGCTGTCCCGCCTCGACGACGCGCAGCGAGCCCGCGGCGTCGTGGCGGCGAGTGCCGGCAACCACGCGCAGGGCGTGGCGCTGGCCGCGTCGATGCTCGGCATCGCGGCCACCGTGTACATGCCGGAAGGGGCGGCCCTGCCCAAGGTCGGGGCCACCCGCGGGTACGGCGCCACCGTCGAACTGGTCGGCGACACGATCGACGACAGCATCGCCGAGGCGACGGCCTTCGCCGCGCGCACGGGCGCCGAGTTCGTGCACCCGTTCGACCACCGCGACATCGTCGCCGGTCAGGGCACCGTGGGGCTGGAGATCCTCGAGCAGGTGCCCGACGTCGCAACGGTGCTGGTGTGCACGGGCGGCGGTGGGCTGCTGGGTGGCATCGCGGCGGCCGTGCGTGCCGAGCGACCGGACGTGTGCGTCGTCGGTGTCCAGGCGGCGGGTGCAGCGGCGTGGCCGGCGTCGATCGCCGCTGGCGCGCCCGTCGCGCTGGAGTCGATGCGCACGATCGCGGACGGGATCGCGGTCGGCCGGCCGGGCGATCTCACGTTCGACCAGGTCAGATCGCTGGTCGACGACATACTGACGGTCGACGAGGACGCGCTGTCCCGCGCGCTGCTGCTCCTGCTGGAACGGGCGAAGATGCTCGTCGAGCCGGCCGGTGCCGCGGCCGTGGCCGCGCTGATGCAGGAGCCGCGCCGGTTCGCCACGCCGGCCGTGGCGGTGCTGTCCGGCGGCAACATCGACCCGCTGGTGCTGTGGCACGTGCTCCAGCACGGCATGGCCGCGACCGGGCGCTACCTCACGCTGCGGGTGCGGGTCGGCGACCGGCCCGGCGCGCTCGCCGGGGTGGTCTCGCTGGTGGGACGGGCCGGCGCCAACGTCGTCGACGTGGCGCACAGCCGCATCTCCGGCGCGCTCCCGCTGGGCGACGTCGACATCGACCTCGTGCTGGAGACGCGCGGACCGGACCACTCCGCCGAGGTGGTGGCGGCGCTGGGCGCCGCCGGCCACCACGTGGCGGGCTGGCCAGGGTGAGGCTCAGGCGGCGCGGAACGGCTCGGCCGAGACGAGGGTGACCGTCATGCGGCCGCCGTCGGGCAGCGGGTACTCGCGGGTGTCGCCCACGTGCGCGCCGAGCAGCGCGGCGCCCAGCGGGGAGTTGGGCGAGACGACCTCGAGGTCGGCGCGGCTGCCCTCCTCGCGGGAGCCCAGCAGGACGGTCTCGGTCTCGTCGTCGCCCTCGTAGCGCAGCTTGAGCACCATGCCGGGCGTGGCTGTGTCGGAGCTGGTGGGAGCGACGCCCACCTGAGCGGTGCGCAGCAGCTCCTGCAGCTGCCGGATCCGCGCCTCCTGCTGGCCCTGCTCCTCGCGGGCGGCGTGGTAGCCGCCGTTCTCCTTGAGGTCGCCCTCCTCGCGGCGGGCGTTGATCTCCGCGGCGATGACGGGACGGTTCGCGATGAGTCCGTCGAGCTCACCCTTCAGCCGGTTGTAGGCCTCCTGGGTCAGCCAGCTCACCTGCGTTTCCGTCACTGTCACCACTCCTCAGCATGGGTCACGGGCACTCGCGGTCTGCGACGCGCCCTGGTTGCGGCGGCCGCCGACCGGCGGTCCCGGTACGGGGCAGTAGGGCCCCCGAGTAAAGGAAAACACGACCCGCCCGCGGGTCGTGTGCCGTTAACGGTAACACGCTGCAGTCCGCTCGTCGCTTCTTTTGCGGTGAACGGTCGGAACTCCTCCTGAGTTCCCGGGCCGTTATACGTGCTGGTCACGGCCTTGCCGCCGCACGCTCGGCGCAGTGCTGAGCGATCGCGGAGCGCTCACCGTAGCGGCCCTTTCCGTCCCACGCCAACGCTGCGGCCGAGCGTGGTCGGCGACCTGGCAGTGACGCCCATTTGGTCACCACGCGTGACCGCGGCAGGATGGGAAGTCCGTGGCCCGTTGCGCTGTTGTGGGAATGGAAGAAGGCCGTCCGACCCATCGACGGCCGGAGGAAGAGAGGACGTCGAGCGCGCCCATGTCCCAACCCGGAACCGCTTCCGCGCTGCGCCTGATGACGGTGCACGCACACCCCGACGACGAGTCGAGCAAGGGCGCCGCGACCACCGCCAAGTACACCGACCAGGGCCACGAGGTCATGGTCGTGACGTGTACGGGCGGCGAGGCCGGCAGCATCCTCAACCCCGCCATGGACCGGCCCGACGTGCTGGAGAACATGGCCGCGATCCGCCGCGAGGAGATGGCGAAGGCCGCCGAGATCCTCGGCGTGCAGCACCGCTGGCTCGGGTTCGTCGACTCCGGGCTGCCCGAGGGCGACCCGAAGCCGCCGCTGCCGGAGGGCTGCTTCGCGCTCGTCGACGACGAGGTGGCCACCGAACGACTCGTCCGGGTCGTCCGCGAGTTCCGCCCGCACGTCCTCGTCACCTACGACGAGAACGGCGGCTACCCGCACCCCGACCACATCAAGACGCACGTCATCTCCGTCGCCGCCTTCGACGCGGCGGGTGACCCCGACCGGTTCCCCGACGCCGGCGAGCCGTGGCAGCCGCTGAAGCTGTACTACTCGATCGGGTTCACCCGGGCCCGGCTCGTCGCCTTCGACGCGGCCATCCGCGCCCGCGGCGAGGAGTCGCCGTACACGGAGTGGCTGGCGAACTGGGACCCCAGCCGCCCCGACCTGCAGGACCGCGTCACCACCCGCATCGAGTGCGCGGAGTGGTTCGACCGCCGCGACGCCGCGCTCATCGCGCACGCCACCCAGATCGACCCCACCAGCCGCTGGTTCGCCGTCCCGCGCGAGGAGCAGGCGGAGATCTGGCCGTGGGAGGACTACGAGCTGGTCCGCTCGCTGGTCGACAGCCCGACCCCCGAGGACGACCTGTTCGCCGGCATCTCGGAGCGCGTCGGCGTCAGCTGAGCGGGACGGACCAGGCGCGCCGTCGGGAGCTGCGCGACCGGTGCAAGGCGGCGCATCGCACCGTGCCCGCTCGACTTCGGACGATGACCGGCACTTCGGCGTGTGCGCCACGCCGGAAGTGCCGGTCGCCCGCGGTGATCCTCAGACCCGGCCCGCCGAGAAGTCCGCCACCAGCTGCGGCACGGCCGCGTCGAACCCGGCGACGTCGAGCATGCCGGCGTCGTCCGGGTCGGCGATGGAGAAGCCGGTGGAGCTCAGGGCCGCCACCACCAGCCGGGCGTCGATGCCGGTGCGCTGCCGGTAACGCTGCAGCGCCTGGTGCGGGTGGATGTCGCCCGCCCACGTCTCGTTGTCGGTGTAGACGACGAACGTGTCGAACTCCCGGCCCGTGGCCTCTGCCCACAGCATCGGCTGCGCGCAGTCGGTGCCGCCGAACTCCAGGCGCGAGATCGACCGGATCACGTCGTCGATCCGCTGCCGCGGGCTGATCGCGAGCGGCGCCAGCTCCGTGGTGAACCCGACGACCTCGGTGGCCGGCTCGGTGCGCATCGTGACCAGCGCGAGGGCCGCCGACACCTCCCGGCAGGTCGCCCCCTGACCGGCCGCGCTCCAGCCCATGGAACCGGACACGTCCAGCGCCAGCAGGGTCCGCTTCCCGGCCGGCTCGACGACGTCGAACGCGGCGTAGAACGCCGCGTCCAGCGCGTCGACGACCTCCCGGACCGGATTCCAGGTGCTCGAGCCCCGGACGCTCATCCCCAGGGCGTAGGTGCGCTGCGCGACCAGCACGTTCACCGGGTGCACGCGTGCCTTCAGCAGCCGCCCCGGATCCGCGAGCTGCGCCGCGACGGCCGCCCGGCGGGCGCGGTCGTCGAGCACGCCGAGACGGGTCAGTCGCGGGAGCTGGCGCATCAGCGCCGTCTGCGGCAGCCCCTTGTCGACGAGCGCCGCCCACACGTCCGGCTCGACGAGCGCGGCGTCCGGCAGCATCTCCCAGCTCAGCGGGTGCTCGCCCACGAGCCGTACCCACTCGGCCGCCGTGGTGGCCTCCTGGGCCGCGACGAAGGCGCTGACCAGCGGCGGAACGTCCGGGCCCAGTGCGCCCGAGACGATCCACGCGAACAGGTCGCGGCGGGCCTGCTCGGTGGTCGCCGGGTGCGCGAGCCGCAGCAGGTCACGGTGCGACCAGCCCACGCGCTGCCGGTACTTGACGCTCTGGAAGGCGACGTCGTCGACCGGGCGCTCGGTGTACCAGCGACCCACGGCGCGGCGCAGCCCGCGACCCCACCCGCGGAACTGCTCCACGTACTGCGCGAACAGGAACAGGTGGGTGCCCGTGCGGCAGACGGCGCCGAGTGCGTCGAGGGCGGCGCGGCGGCCGTCGTCGTCGGCCAGGGCGGCCGCTGCGGCCAGCGCGAAGATCGCCGGGTTCTGGCGCGGCGCCCGTCCCGCGCTGGAGACGGCGACGGCCTGCGCGACCAGCCACGAGCCCCGCTCCCGGGCAGCGCGCAGCACGACCTGCGCGTTGTCGGCGGTCAGGTCGGCGGCCGAGCTGTAGTAGGTGCCGCCCTCGGTACCGAGGGTGAGGAACCGCGCGACGCGGACGTCGTCGGTGACGGCGAAGCCGTAGCCGCCCGCGGAGTTGGGCACCTGCCGCTCGTCGGCAGGGGAGTGCTGCGGCGTGGTGCGGGTGGAGACGGAGGTCAGCGGATCCATGGCGGCCCCCTCTCGGAGCGGCGCGGGCGGACGGAAGGGCGAGGACGGGCGTGGGTGTGATCGCCGGAAGGCGCTCTACCGACTGAGCTACGCCGGCCGCAGCCGGCGGCGGGACTCGAACCCGCGACATCCCCATCTGCAGTGGTAACCGATGATCTCCGGCCCGCCCCCGACGACGACCGTAGCGGGACGGGTCCGGCCGTGGCGAGGAGGTTTGCGAGGGCGGGCGTGGGTGCAGCCGCCGGAAACACGGATGCTCGTCCATCGAGCTGCACACGCCAGGCGTGCGGCGGGAATCGAACCCGCACCTTCCGTCCCGGTTAACCGACGACCTCCGGCCCGCCCTCCCCTCGGAGGATAGCCGGGGAGCAGGGCGGGCATGGCGTCGATCAAGGGGAGAACGTCGCTGCTGCATCGATCCCGAACGACATTCTGCCCTTGATCACCGAACCTCCGGACGGCCGGCCCGCCCGGCGTGCGCATCCCCACACGGCGACCAGGCCCGTCGTCCGTGATCTACCGTTGGCCGGTGCAGGGATCGAGCCGGGCCTTGGCGCTGCTGGTCGCGGGCGCCTTCTTCATGGAGACGCTCGACTTCACCGTCATCGCCCCGGCGGCGCCGCACATCGCGGCCGATCTGGGGGTCGACCCGGTCGCGGTCACCACGGCGGTCACGGCGTACGTCCTCACGCTGGCCGTGCTGCTGCCGGTCAGCGGCTGGCTGGCCGACCGGTTCGGCGGCCGCCGCGTCTTCGCGACGGCGCTGGTCGTGTTCACCCTCGCCTCGGCCGCGTGCGCGTTCGCGACGAGCCTGCCCATGCTGATCGCGGCACGGGCGCTGCAGGGCGCGGGTGGCGCGCTGCTCGTGCCCGTCGGCCGGTTGGTGGTGCTGCGCGCGACCGCCAAGACCGACCTGGTCCGCGCCATCGCCTACCTGACGTGGCCCGCCCTGCTGGCGCCGGTCTTCGCGCCGGCGCTCGGCGGGTTCCTCGCCGACCACGCGTCCTGGCGGTGGATCTTCCTGATCAACCTCCCGCTCGGGATCGTGGCGCTCGTCGTCGCGCTGCGGATCGTGCCGGATACGACCGCAGCGGAGCGCAGGCCGCTCGATCGCACCGGGCTGGTGCTGACCGTGCTCGGGGTCGCCGGTGTCGTCGTCGGCATGGACGCGGTCAGCGCCGTCGTTCCCCACGGGACCGTGGCCGCCGTCGCGCTCGGCGTCGGCGCGGTCGCGCTGGTCGCGGCTGTTCGGCACCTGCTGCGCGCGGAGTTCCCGCTGGTCGACCTGCGGGTGCTGCGCACCCCGACGCTGCGGTTGCAGGCCGCCGGCGGCTCGGTCTACCGCGGCACGATCCTCGCCATCCCGTTCCTCGTGCCGCTGTTCCTGCAGCTCGGGTTCGGCTGGACCGCCACCGCGGCCGGGCTCGCCGTCGTGGCCGTGTTCGTCGGCAACGTCGGCATCAAGCCGATCACCACCCCGCTGATGCGCCGCTTCGGCATCCGAACCGTGCTGCTGGGCTCGGTGGGCGCCGGGATCGCCTGCGTGCTCGCGCTGGCGTTCGTGCAGCGCGACACACCGGTGCCGGTGCTCCTGGCCGTGCTCCTGGCCGGCGGGGTGTTCCGCTCGATCGGGTTCACGGCGTTCAACAGCGTCGCGTTCGCCGACGTGCCGGAGGGCGAGCTGGCGCACGCCAACACGCTCGTCTCGACGGTGCAGGAGCTCGCCGTCGGCGTCGGGGTGGCCGCGGCCGCGCTGTTCGTCCGGCTCGGCGAGCTGGTCGTGCCGGGAGCCGACGGGCCGTTCCGCGTCGCGTTCTGGCTGCTCGCGGGGCTGCTGCTGGTGCCGGCCTACCAGTCGTGGCGGCTGGCGCGCACGGCCGGCGACCACGTCACCGGACGGGCGTGATCAGGCGGTCGTGATCGCGATCGCCCGCCCCGCCTGCCGGCCGCTGAACAGGCAGCCGCCGAGGAACGTGCCCTCCAGCGAGCGGTAGCCGTGCACCCCGCCGCCGCCGAACCCGGCCACCTCGCCCGCCGCGTACAGGCCGGGGAACGGGGTGGCGTCGGCGCGCAGCACCCGACCGGATAGGTCGGTCTGCAGGCCGCCGAGGGTCTTGCGGGTCAGGATGTTCAGCTTCACGCCGATCAGCGGCCCGTTGGCCGGGTCGAGGATGCGGTGCGGCGCCACCGTGCGTGAGAGCCGGTCGCCGCGGTAGTTCCGCGCTCCGCGGATGGCCGTGACCTGCTGGTCCTTCGTGAACGGGTTCTCGATCTCGCGGTCCCTGGCCGCGATCTGCCGCTCGATCTCGGCGGCGTCGAGCAGCGGCTCCTCGGTCAGCTTGTTCATGGCGGCGACGAGCTCGCCGATCGTCGCTGCGGTGACGAAGTCGGCGCCCTTGTCGATGAACGCCTGCACCGGGCCCGGCGCACCGCCGCGCACCCGCGAGAGCACCTGCGTCACGCTCTTGCCCGTCAGGTCCGGGTTCTGCTCGGAGCCCGACAGCGCGAACTCCTTCTCCACGATCTTCTGCGTGAGCACGAACCAGGAGTGGTCGTAGCCCGTCTTCATGATCGACTCGAGGGTGTGCAGGGTGTCGAACCCGGGGAAGTCGGGTGCGGAGAACCGGCGGCCGAGCGCGTCGAACCACATCGACGACGGGCCGGGCAGGATCCGGATCGCGTGGTTCGGCCAGATCGGGTTCCAGTTGCGGATGCCCTCGGTGTAGTGCCACATGCGGTCGCGGTTGACGATGCGCCCGCCCGCCTTCTCCGTGATCCCGAGCATCCGCCCGTCCACGTGCGCGGGCACGCCGGTGATCAGGTTCTTCGGCGGTGCACCGAGCCGCTCCGGCCAGTTCGCGCGGACCAGGTCGTGGTTGGCCCCGATCCCGCCGGACGTGACGAGCACCGCCTGCGCCGACAGCTCGAAGGTGCCCACCTCGGTGCGCGAGCTCTCGGTGCCGCGGGCAGCGGTGGTCGGTTCGAGGACCGCGCCGCGCACCCCGTCGACGATGCCGTCGGTGACCGACAGCTCGTCCACGCGGTGCCGGAACCGCAGCTCGACCCGGCCCTGCGCCACCGCGGCGCGCACCCGCTCCACGAACGGCGCGACCACCCCGGGGCCGGTGCCCCACGTGACGTGGAACCGCGGCACCGAGTTGCCGTGCCCGTCGGCGAGCCCGCCACCGCGCTCCGCCCAGCCGACGATCGGGAACCAGCGCACGCCCATCGCGTGCAGCCATGCGCGCTTCTCGCCGTTGGCGAAGTCGAGGTAGGCGGTGGCCCACTGGCGGGCCCAGAAGTCCTCGCCCGCCGGGTCGTCGACGCCGCGGTCGAAGCGGGCGCTGCCCAGCCAGTCCTGCATGGCGAGGTCGAACGAGTCGCGGATGCCCATCCGCCGCTGCTCGGGCGAGTCGATCAGGAAGAGGCCACCGAACGACCAGAACGCCTGGCCGCCGAGGTTCGCCTCGTTCTCCTGGTCGAGCAGCAGCACCTTCCGCCCGGCGTCGGCCAGCTCGGCCGTCGCCACCAACCCGGCCAGCCCGGCCCCCACCACGACGACATCGGCGTCCATGGCACGACCCTAGCGACGTCACACATCGTTGGGCCCGTTCACACACGTCCGGACATGTGTGAACGGGCCCAACCGTGTGTGACGTCGGTCAGCGCGGGTCTGTCGCGCGCGACAGGGCCGCCATGAGCGCCGTGTAGCCGGAGTCGGCGGCCTCCCGTACGCGCGGCACGTCGATCGTGAGGCCGCGGACGCCCAGACCGTGCGGCGGCGCCACGGCCAGCACGTGCGCGCCGGCGCGCTGCGGGTGCCCGGCGTTGCTCAGCAGCGCCACCACCTCGCCGTGCCGGCGGCTCTCCTGCGCCATCGCCCCCAGTCCAGGCACCACCCGGTCGATCGCGGACGCCCACCGCGCAGGCGGCGCGTCCGGTTCGGCGCGGACCAGCTCCGGCACCGAGCGGTTGAGCAGCGCGAGCACGTGCGTGGCGCCCTCGCGCAGCGCCCGCGGTACGGGCAGCGGCTCGGCCACCGACCCGTCGATCCACAGCCGCCCGTGCAGCGCGACCGGCGACCCCGCGACGAACGGGATCGTGGCCGTGGCCCGCAGCGCGCGGCGCCACTCGTCGATCGTGCGCGGCGCCAGTACGTGCCCGGACAGGTCGTCGGCCGCCGTAGCGACGACGCGCAGCGGTATCCGCGAGTCGCGCAGCCGCGCCCACGGCATCGGCTTCGACCGCACCATCACGTCGTCGATCAGGTAGTCCAGCGACACGATCGGCTTCCCGGCACCGAGCCGCCGCGGGTCGACGAACGCACGGCGGGCCATGTCCTCGTAGAAGATGGCCGCGGCGTCCGCTCCGTGGCCGAGCACGACCGCCGACCCGACGAACGCCCCTGCGGAGCTGCCGTAGACCACGTCGAACCACGGTGCGAGCCCGGCGTCGTCCAGCGCGTGCGCCATGCCGCCGGAGTACGCGCCGCGCATCCCGCCACCGCCCACGACCAGCGCGATGCGGTGCCCGTCGTCGCGCCGCCCGCGGTCACGGCGGTGCACCAGCGCGCGCAGCACCTCGTCGTCGCCCGCGAGGAGCTCGTCGGTGGTGACGTCGAGGTCGGCGGTCACGCGCGGATTCTCGCCCCCGAACCCGATCGGGTACCGAGGGGGAGCGGCAAATGCGGTGCCCACCGGCCGTCCGCCTCGACGTAGAGCACGGCCTGGTCGATCTCCGCGACGACGGGCAGGCCGCCGGCCAGCTCGGCCGCCACCGCCTGCAGCCGCTCCGCCGGCGCGTCGTAGGCCACCGTGAGGTGCGGGACGGGTTCGTGCTCGCCGCCGTACGGCTGCAGCCCGAACCGCTCGCCGACGGCTTCGGTGAGCGCGACGAACGGGGCTGCCGGTTCGGGTGCCAGGTACACGAGCCGGTCGTCGAACCAGCGCACCTGCGTGAACGCGACGTCGAACGCGGGCACCGTCGCGACCACCGCGGCCAGGTCGGCGACGGTCGCCGCGTCCAGCGCCGCGGCCGGCAGGAACGGCGCCATCACGGTGACGTGCGCCGGCACCCCGAGCGCCGCGTGCCGGTCCAGCTCCGCCCGCAGGGCACCGACCAGCGGCTCGGCGGCCGGCACCGGGACGATGACGGCACTCAGCAGGTCCACGTCTCCATGATGCCGTGGCTACAGTCGAGCCCGTGGCATCCCTCAAGATCGACGCCGAGCCCGCCGAGGTCGGCCTGGACGCAGCGCGCCTGCAGCGCGTCGACACCCACTTCCAGCGCTACCTCGACGACGGCCGCCTGGCCGGCTGGTCGGTCGCCATCACCCGGCGCGGCCGGGTCGTCCACTACAGCCACGCCGGGGTCACCGATCTCGACACCGGCGCACCCGTCACCGACGACGTGCTGTGGCGCATCTACTCCATGACGAAGCCCGTCACGTCGGTGGCGGCGATGATGCTGGTCGAGCGCGGCCTGATCGACCTCAACGAGCCGGTCTCGCGGTTCATCCCCGCGTTCGGCGATACGCGGGTGTACGTGGCCGGTTCGGCCGGGAACCCGGCGACGGTGCCGGCCACCGAGCCGATCCGCGTGTGGCACCTGCTCACCCACACCGCCGGTCTCACCTACGGGTGGCACCACGCGCACGCCGTCGACGAGATCTACCGCTCCCGCGGGTTCGAATTCGGCACCCCGCGCGGGGTGGACCTGGCCGGTGCCTGCGACGTGTGGGCGAGCTGGCCGCTGCTGTTCGAGCCCGGTTCGGCGTGGAACTACTCGGTGGCGACCGACGTGCTGGGGCGGGTCGTCGAGGTGGCGTCCGGGCAGCCGCTCGACCGGTTCTTCGCCGACGAGATCACCGGTCCGCTCGGCATGACCGACACCGGGTTCGCCGCGCCGGAGGACGAGCTGCACCGCCTCCCGCCCGTCTACACGATGACCGCCGAGGGGCTGCGCCCCAACGCGTTCTTCGCGGG
This sequence comes from Pseudonocardia sp. CA-107938, assembly GCF_050936315.1. Taxonomy (NCBI): domain Bacteria; kingdom Bacillati; phylum Actinomycetota; class Actinomycetes; order Pseudonocardiales; family Pseudonocardiaceae; genus Pseudonocardia; species Pseudonocardia sp. CA-107938. The sequence goes on from NZ_JBNJNA010000001.1 coordinate 2,166,713, forward strand.
TACCGGATCCCGTACCCCGACCATGCTCTCCGGCGGTGGCGGCCTGGTCTCGACGGCGGGCGACTACCACCGCTTCACCCAGATGCTGCTGCGCGGCGGTGAGCTGGACGGGGTGCGGCTGCTCTCGCCGCGGACCGTCGCGCACATGACGCGCAACCACCTCCCCGGCAACGCCGACCTCGACACCTTCGGCCGCCGGCTCTTCGCCGAGTCGACGAACGTCGGCGTCGGGTTCGGGCTCGGGTTCTCCGTCGTCCTCGATCCGGTGGCGAGCAAGGCCCTGACGAGCGTGGGCGAGTACGCATGGGGTGGGATGGCCAGCACCGCGTTCTACATCGATCCCGTCGAGGAGATCACAGCGATGTTCTTCACCCAGTTCGTACCGTCGAGCACGTACCCGATCAGACCGCAGCTGCGCGCGCTCGTGACCCAGGCGGTGGTGGACTGATGCGTCCCATCCCGTTCGTCGTCCACGTCATCGTCGTCGCCGTCGCGCTGTGGGTCTGCACGCTGCTGCCCATCGGCGTCCACGCCGGCGGCAGCTCCACCGGCGCCCGGATCGGCACGCTGCTGGTCGTCGCGCTGATCTTCGGCCTGGTCAACGCCGTGATCAAGCCGATCGTGAAGACCGTCGGCTGCGCCTTCTACGTGATCACGCTCGGGCTGATCGCGCTGGTCGTGAACGCGCTGCTCTTCCTGCTGGTCGGCTGGATCGCCGACAAGGTCGGCCTGACGTTCTCCATCGACGGCTTCTGGAGCGCGTTCTGGGGCGCGATCGTGGTCGCGGTCGTCAGCTGGCTGCTGCACGTGATCATCCCGGACAGCATCGACGAGCGCTGAGGGATCAGAGCGGCCACTGCTCCTGCCGCCACGCCGCGTCCCAGAACATCCACTCGTAGCGGGACGTCGTGGTGAAGTGCGTGCGCATGGCCGCGAGCTCGGCGGGGCTCGCGGCGGCGCCGATGCGGTCGGTCTCGGCCAGCACCTCGTCGACGACGGTCTGGAACTCGGCGCCGCCGTAGGTCGCGATCCACCGCGCGTACAGCGGGTCGGCCGAGCCGGCGGCGACGAGCTCCGCGCCGACCTTCGCGTAGATCCAGTAGCAGGGCAGCACCGCCGCCACGGCCTCGGCGTAGGAGCCGCCGTGGGCCGTGGCGAGCAGGTAGCTGACGTAGGCCTGCGTGGCCGGTCCGACCGGCTCGGCCGCCGCCTCCGCCGCCGACGAGCCCAGGTCGGCCATGAGGGAGGCGTGCAGCTCACGCTCGGCCGCGATGGCACCGCCGGCGTGGGCGGCGAACATGGCGGTGGCGTCCGCGGTCGGCGCCTTCGCCGCGCAGACGGCGAGTGCCTTCGCGTAGCCGCGCAGGTAGTGCGAGTCCTGCACGATGTAGTACCGGAACGCGGGACGGGGGAGCGTCGCGTCGGTCAACCCGGTGACGAACGGGTGGGCCAGGATCGCGGCGTGGACGGGCTCGACGTCGGACCAGAGGAGATCGCGGGTGCGCACGTCTGCGCACGCTAATGCGTGAGATCGCGGCCACCACGACTCGCCGTCGAAACATCCATCAGTCACCATCGTTGTCACAGTGGGTGGCGCTCAGCGCTGAGATGCACCGCACCGCACGTGAAAGCGGAGGTGAGTGATGGATCCCGTCCCCATGGACCACCACGAGAAGATGCGGCTGCGGGCCGCCGCGTTCCGCGCGACCCGGTTGTACCCGGGACCCGTCGGAGAGCTCGTGTCCCGTGAGTTGCTGACCTGGGAGGAGTTCGGCTACCGGCTGGGTGGCAGCGCGCTGGTCATGCGCCTGGTCGACCAGGTGCTGCAGAGCCCGCTGGACGGCCGGCAGGAGAGCGCGGCCTGATCCGGCCCGTCACCTCGCCATCTCGAAGGTGACGACCTTGGTGGGTGGCTCGTGCGGCACGACCGACAGTCCGGCGGCGGCACCGGCCACCACGACGAGCGCGGCGAGCGTCACCGCGCTGCCCACCTTCGCCGTCACGTCCAGCACCCGGGTGCGGACGGGGTTGCGGCGGTGGCGGGGCAGCACGAAGGCACTTCTCACCATGGTGATCACCGGGTTCCGGGTGTGGGGACGGGTTCTCTGCTCGTCCGGTTCCCGGTTGCGCCGCCGGTGTCCGTACGCCCGGGGTATCGCGGACGACCCGCCGGGCGTTAGCTCAGCGTCACCCGATCGTGCCGGACGGTGATCGTTCCGGCAGCTTCTCGCGCAGCTCCCGCTTGAGCACCTTCCCGGCCGCCGACACCGGGATCGCGTCCACCAGGTGCAGCTCCCGCAGCCGCTTGTACGGCGGGACCTGCGCGTTCACCGCGTCCATGAGCTCCTGCTCCGCACCGGCGCGAGCGGGTGCGACGACGAACGCGACGGGCAGCTCCCCGACCGCGGCGTCCGGCCGCCCGACCACGGCCGCACCGACCACGCCGTCCTGGGCGAAGAGCAGCTCCTCCAGCTCCCGCGGGTACACGTTGTACCCCTTGTAGAGCAGCATGTCCTTCTTGCGGTCGACGATCGTGAGGTAGCCGTCGGCGTCGAGCGTGCCGACGTCGCCGGTGCGCAGCCAGCCGTCCACGAGCACGGCCGCGGTCTCCTCCGGCCGGTCCTTGTAGCCGACCATCACCTGCGGGCCGCGGATGCACACCTCGCCGGGTTCCCCGGTCGGCACGTCGACGAGCTCGGTGTCGGCGGGGTCGACGATCCGCACCTCGGTGTCGTAGACGGGCAGGCCGACCGTGCCCACCTTGCGCAGCGCCGAGCGCGCCGCCGGGCCGATCGTCGCGCCCATCGTGACCTCGGTGAGCCCGTAGCCCTCCGCGATGACGACGTCGGCGCCGAGCCGGCGCTGCAGCGCCTGGATCATCTCGACGGGCAGCGGCGCGGCGCCCGAGCTCAGGCCGCGCACCGACGACAGGTCCCGGGTCGCGAAGTCGGGGTGCTGCAGCAGTGCCCCGTACAGCGGTGGCGCCCCGCCCATGGTGGTGACCTGGAACTTCTCCGCGTCGGCGAGGTAGGCGCCGGGGTCGAAGCGGTCGTGCAGGATCGTCGTCGCGCCGCTCAGCATCGGCACGTTGAGCCCGCCGATGGTGCCCATGGCGTGGAACCACGGCGTGAGGTTGATGCCGCGGCCGGTGCCCAGCCGCACCGGGTACTCCGACTCCGGCTCGACCTGCTCGATCGTGATGCCGGCGCCGGTCGTGCGCGGCACCGAGCCCGTCCCCCAGCACGCGTACTGCAGCGCGTTGACCACGACGTTGCGGTGCGGCAGCTGCACGCCCTTGCTGCGGCCGGTCGTGCCGCCGGTGTACGCGAGGTGCGCCAGATCGCGGCGCACGTCCACCGCGACGGCCGGATCGGTGGTGGGCGCGCCGGCGTGGAACGCCTCGAAATCCGCCATCCCGTCGACGGTGACGGCGTGCGTGGGGTCGAGCGCCTGCTCGCGGTCGGTGACCAGCACGAGCCGGACGGCGGTGCGGTCGCGCACCGCCGCCAACGCCGGGGCCGCAGGCGCCCAGGTCACCGCGGCGACGGCGCCGCAGTCGGCCAGCTGCGCAGCGAGGTCGGCCGGGGGCAGCAGCGGGTTCGCGGGCGAGAACGTGGCGCCCGCCAGCAGCGTGCCGTAGTAGGCGATCGGGTACTGCGGGCAGTTCGGCAGGTGCAGCGCCACCACGTCGCCGCGGCCGATCCGCGCCGCCACCAGCGCGTTCGCGAACGCGCACGCCCGCTCGTACAGCTGCGCGAAGGACAGCTCGCGGCCGTAGTAGTGGACCGCTGTGCGGTCTCCCCAGCGGTGCGCAGCGCCGGCGAGGATGGCGCCGACCGGCAGGTCGGGGTACTCCAGGGAGCCGGTCACCGCGCGCCGCCTGGCGTGAACGCCACCGGCAGGTGCTTGATCCCGTTGATGAACATCGACCGCAGTCGTTGCGGCGGTGCGGTCGCGTGGATGTCGGGCACCCTGGTGAGCAGCTCGCGGAACATCACCGCCATCTCCCGTCGGGCCAGGTGCGCGCCCAGGCAGAAGTGCGGACCGGGCCCGCCGAAGCCGACGTGGTTGTTCGGGCTGCGCCGCACGTCGAACCGGTCCGGGTCGGCGAAGACCTGCGGGTCCCGGTTGGCCGCCCAGTAGAACATCCCGACCTTGTCGCCGGCGTGCATCGGCTGCCCGCCCAGCTCGGCGTCCTGCGACAGCGTGCGCCGCATGAAGATCACCGGAGACGCGAGCCGCACGATCTCCTCGACCGCCGTCGGCGTGACGCCGTCGAGGTCGGCGAGCCACACGTCCCGCTGCTCGGGGTTCTCGGTGAGCAGGTGCAGGCCCCAGCTGATCGCGTTGCGGGTGGTCTCGTTGCCCGCCACCACCAGCAGGATGAAGAAGCTGCCCAGCTCCTCCGGTGTGAGCCGCTCGCCGTCGACCTCCGCGTTGACCAGCGCCGACACCACGTCGTCCGTCGGGTGCTCCATGCGGTGGCGGCCGAGGTCCTGCATCAGCGCCGTCAGTGCCACGCCGGCCTGCATCAGCGCCGCGCCGATGTTCTCCGCGTCCGGCACGTACTCGGGATCGCTCGCGCCGAGCACGACGTTCGACTGCTCGAACACGAACTGGTACTGGCTCTCCGGCACGCCCATCATGTCGCAGACGATCTTCAGCGGCAGCCGGGCCGAGATCTCCGTGACCGCGTCGCACTCGCCCTTGTCGATCACGTCGTCCACGATCGAACGGGCGGTGAGCGCGACCTCGTCCACCAGGTCGTTCAGCCGGCGCGGGGTGAAGCCGCGCGACACGATCCGGCGCAGGCGGGCGTGCCGCGGATCGTCCATCTCGATCATCGAGCCGAAGAACTCGCGGAACTCCGGCGGCATGTCCGTGACCGAGGTGCTGCCCTGACCCGAGGTGAAGATCGCCGGCGTGCGGCTCGCCTCGACGATGTCGGCGTGGCGGGTCAGCGCGTAGAAGCCGGCGCCGCGCGGGAAGTAGGCGAACTCCGGCTCCTGGTAGAACGGCACCGGCTCCCGCTCCCGCAGCGCCGCGAACCCGGCGGCCCGCTCGCTGATCGGCGCCGTCCAGAACCCGTCGATGTCGCTCAGATCGGGCCGTCCGGCCCAGACCTCGGTTGCCGTCACCCGCAGCCTCCCCAGTGAGTTCGGTCACCTCACCGTAGCTGCGCGAGCACGGCCCTCAAGGGTCCGCGAGGCCCAAGACTGGCCCGCGCGGGTCAGCTACCGGTCGGGGTGAGGAGCCCGCGCGCGTACGCGACGCTGACCGCTTCCGTGCGGCTGCTCGCACCGAGCTTCGCCATCACCCGGGAAAGGTGCACGCTCACCGTCTTCTCGCTGATGTACAGCTCGGCGCCGACCTGCCGGTTGGTGCGCCCCTCGGCGACGAGGTCGAGCACCGCGCGCTCGCGCGGGGTGAGCGGGTCGCCGCCCGGCTGCGGTGCCGTCGACGGGCCGGACAGCCTGACCCCGGCGCGCCGCGCCGCTGCGGCGACGGCCTCGGCGAGCGGGGCCGCGCCCAGCCGCGTGGCCGTGCCGTGCGCTGCCTCCAGATCCTCGGCGACGGCGGCGGCGGGTTCGCCGAGCTCGAGCCGGGCCTCCGCCCGCCGCAGCAGCGCGTACCCCTGCCGGTAACCCGGCTTCGACGGGCTGCCGCCCTCGTAGGCGAACGCCTCGACGGTGTCCGTCCAGGCGTCGGGATCGGGCCCGGTGAGGCGCGTCAGCTCGGCCCGTGCGCAACTCAACCACGCCACCCCCTCCGGGCCGAGCCGGCTCGACCGGGGGATGCCGTTGGCCGCGGCGTCCTCCGCGATACCCACGAGCCGCTCCGCCTCGACCCGGGCCGCCTCGGGCTCGATCGTGCCCGCCGCGGCCAGCGCAGCCTGCGCGTTGACGCCGATCGCAGCCAGCGCGATCTGGCCGAGGTGGCGCGCCAGCACCTTCTGCAGAGCGCGCATCGCCGCGGCCACCCGGGCCTGTGCCACCTCGGGCGCGCCGGCCCACAGCGCGGCCTCCGCGCCGGCGACGCCGGAGAACACCACCACCTGGTCCTCGCGGGCCGGCTGCATCTCCAGCTCCTTGAGCTGCGCCTCGACGTCGGCCAGCCGGCCCCTCGCCGTGGCCACCAGCATGCCCGCCGCGGCGAGCCGGGTCGCGACGATGGCGGAGACCATGTGGCCGGCGATCCGCGCCGCCGCCTCCGCCCGCTCCCAGTTGCCGAGCATGTACATGGTGACGACGTGCACCACCCGCAGGTCGATCCCGTACCCGCTCCACGCGAGGCCGGCCTCCTCCGCCCGCCGCTCGCCGTCGTGGAACGCGACGGCCGCCTCGGCCAGCTGCCCGGCGTCGAACAGAGACATCCCGAGGTTGAAGTACGACCGCAGCTCGACGGTGAGGAAGCCGGAGCGGTGGGCCAGCTCGCGGGCCTCGGCGAGCAGCTGCCGGCTGCGCTCGTCCTCGGCGACGTGCTGGGCGTAGACGGACATGGTGACCAGCCCGTCGGCCTTGGCCCCGAGCGCGTCGTCGGCGTCGCAGCGCGACATCGTGGCGAGCGGGAGCGAGTCGACGACGGCGACGGCCGCGCGCGCGTGCTCGTCGCACTCCGCGGGCCGGTCGATGCGCCACAGCGTGCGGGCCAGGGTGCCGTGCGCCCAGGCCAGGTTGGCCGAGGCCGGCCCGTCGATGAGCAGGGCCAACGCCCGCTCCGCCGTGGAGTGCGCCTCATGGTCGTGGCCCGGCAGGTCGAGCAGCTGCAGTGCGAGGCTGCGGGAGTTGCGGGCGGTGAGGACCTCGTCGTGCGCGGCCTCGGCCAGCTCGACGGCCCGCCGGCTCAGCTGCACCGCGCGGTCGGGGTCGCCCGTGTAGCTCGCGTACCAGCTCGCGGAGCGGGTGACGACGGCCTCCTGCTGCCCGGTGACGGTCTCGGCGTCGGGCACGGCGTGCCACAGCTCCAACGCCCGCTCGAGCTGGAACAGCGCCTCGGCGGGTGCCGACCGGGCGTCGGCCTCGTCGGCCGCGGCCACGGAGGCGGCCAGCGCTCGCGGCAGGTCGTGGCCGGCGTAGGCGTGGTGGGCCAGCTCGGCGGCCGTGCCCGGCTCGGCGCGCGCGGCGAGCCGCTCCGCGAACCGGGCGTGCAGCCGGGTGCGCTCGCCGGGCAGCAGCTCCTGGTAGATCGCCTCGCGCAGCAGCGCGTGCCGGAACACGTAGCCGTCCGCGACCGGACCGCCGGGGCCGCCCGGCCGGTCGGGCACCAGCACGTGCTGGGCAACGGCCTCGCGCAGCGCCTGCTCCAGCTCGTCGTCGCCCATGTCGGTGGCGGCGGCCAGCTGCTCGTGGCGCACCTTCCGACCCGACACCGCAGCGATGCGCAGCACTCGCTGCGTGCCCGGCGGGAGCGCCTCGATGCGGGCCATGAGCACCTCGGCGAGCCCGTCTGGCACACCCGTCGGCGACGCGGTGACCAGCTCCTCGGCGAAGAACGCGTTGCCCTCGCTGCGCCGGGCGATGCGGCGCAGCTGGCTCTCGTCGACCTCGTCGTCGACCCACCCGGCGGAGAGCCTGCGCACCAGCTCCAGGGACTCCTCGCCGCCGAGCGGTTCGAGCTCGAGGCGTTCCACGGCGGGCAGCCGCACCAGCTCGGAGAGCACCGGCCGCAGCGGGTGGCGCCGGTGCAGGTCGTCGCGGCGGTAGGTGGCCAGGACGACGAGGCGCTGCCCGGTGAGCCGGGAGAGCAGGAAGACGAGCAGGTCGCGGCTGGACCGGTCGGCCCAGTGCAGGTCCTCGACCACGAGCAGGGTGGGCGACACCGCGCTCACGGCGTCGAGCGCGGAGAGGACGGCGTCGAAGACCCGCAGCTGGCCGAGCGCGGGGTCGTCGCCGGTGGCGAGCTCGCGCACGACCGCGCCGGGCAGCAGGCGGCGCAGCGCCGGACGCTCGTCGACGATCTCCGGCTGCGCGGCGGCCAGCGACGCGACGACCTCGGTGAAGGGCAGGTAGGGGAGCGCGGCGTCGGCCGTGTCGAGGCATCGGCCGACGAGCACGGTGAACCCGGCGGCAGCAGCGCGCTCGACGGTCTCGGCGACCATCCGCGACTTGCCCACCCCCGCATCACCGGCGAGCAGCACCCCGCTGGGCCGCCCGGCCTCGGCACGACGAAGCGCGGACTCGAGCTCGGCGAGCTCGGGCCCGCGCCCGACGAGATCGATCCCGACGCCCAGACGTGCCACGGAGGTCATCGTGACACGGCGTACCGACGATCACGCGAGGTTTCCTCGGTCGGCCGAGTCACTCTGGTGGCGGCCGGGGGCGGCGGTGGCGCGGGCGGTACCTCCGGGGCACGCCGCCGGGCGGCGCGGGCGATGCGGACGAGCCGGGAGCGCTCGGCCTCGGCCTGCAGGATCCGGCGGTGGTGGTCGGCGTCGGCGGCGGTGGAGTTGAAGGGCAGGTGCGATGTCCGGTTCATGCCGGAAACGATCGTCCTGAGGTGGGCCTCGGCACATCGGACGATCACGTCGTCCCGGGTGCGACAGACCCCTCAGGCGGCGCCTGAGGGGCCCTTACCCGCCCACCCGTGAGGTCTCGGGAACCTGCCGGTATCCTCGTGGGAACGAGTTTCGGTAAGGAAGGTGGGGCGTTACATGCCCGGCAAGCCGTTGCGCCCGATGAAGAAGAAGGCGAACCCCCTGCACGCGAAGGGGATCAGCGAGATCGACTGGAAGGACACGGCGCTCCTGCGCCAGTTCATCAGCGACCGCGGGAAGATCCGCGCCCGTCGCGTCACCGGTCTCACCCCGCAGCAGCAGCGACGCGTCGCGGTGGCGATCCGCAACGCCCGCGAGATGGCGCTGCTGCCGTACCCGCGCGCGGGTCGGGGCTGATCGCAGTACCCGCGCCGTCCGGCGGGAACCCGGTGTCGGGTCCCCGCCGGAGGTGTGTAAGCTCTTCCAGGCCGCCACGGGAGCGATCCCACCGGCGGCTGCCGCCCCTTTAGCTCAGTCGGCAGAGTGACTCCATGGTAAGGAGTAGGTCCACGGTTCGATTCCGTGAAGGGGCTCCGCGAGGCGGCTGTGTCCTGTCTCGCACGGCGGCGTAGCTCAGTTGGTAGAGCAAACGGCTCATAATCGTTGTGTCGCCGGTTCAAGTCCGGCCGCCGCTACCGGACGACTCGTCCCACCGATCCACCCGTAAGCAGGAGGCACCCGCGATGGCCAAGGCCACCGATGTTCGGCCGAAGATCACGCTGGCGTGCGAGCAGTGCAAGCACCGCAACTACATCACGAAGAAGAACCGTCGGAACGACCCCGACCGCCTCGTGATGAAGAAGTTCTGCCCGAACTGCGGCACCCACCGCGAGCACCGCGAGACCCGCTGAGCGCGTGCCCGACGCGTCGTTCGTCGGCCGGTCGTTCCCGGCTGCTGAGCCGTACCAGGTCGGCCGCGAGAAGGTCCGCGAGTTCGCTCGCGCCATCGGTGAGACCGCGCCCGTCTGCCACGACGTGACGGCGGCCCGCGCCGCGGGCCACTCCGACGTCGTCGCTCCGCCGACGTTCGCCGCGGCGTTCACGATGCCGCTGATCGAGCAGCTGCTGCGCGACCCCGACTTCGGCTGGGACTACGCGCACATGGTGCACGGCGACCAGTCCATCACCCTGCACCGCCCGATCTGCGGCGGCGACGAGCTCACCGTGACGGTGCACGTCGAGGACCTCGCGACCCGCGCCGGCAGCCACCGGCTGACGCTGCGCTGCGAGATCGCGGACCCGGCGGGTGCTGCGGTCGCCACCACGAAGCTGCTGCTCGTCACGGCGGAGGCCGCCTGACATGGCCGACATCGACACCGGCATCGAGGTGGGCACCGAGCTGCCGACGACCCCCGTCCACGTCACGCGGGCCGATCTCGTCCGCTACGCGGGCGCGTCGGGCGACTTCAACCCGATCCACTGGTCCGACCGCGTCGCCGGCGAGGTGGGCCTGCCCGGCGTGATCGCGCACGGCATGCTCACGATGGCGCTCGCGGGCCGGTTCGTCAGCGCGTGGGCCGGTGACCCGTCCGCGGTGCGCGGCCTCTCGGTGCGGTTCACCCGCCCGGTCGTCGTCCCCGACGACGAGGAGGGCGCGCTGGTCGAGCTCGCCGGCACCGTCACCGGCATCGCCGACGCGGCCGGCGGCGGCCGGCTGGCCACCGTCACGGTGAAGGCCGTCTTCGAGGGCCGGACGGTGCTCGGCAAGGCCGTCGCCGAGGTGCTCGTTCCCTGATCGACTCGGTCAACAGGTGCGGTCGTCAACGCGCTCGCGGGGTGCCGTACACTCGACTCGCTGGGTTCACCGCAGTAGCGGTGTGTCTCGTCCACACGGCGGGACGGGCCTAGGGGTGTAGCTCAATTGGTAGAGCAGCGGTCTCCAAAACCGCAGGTTGCAGGTTCGAGTCCTGTCGCCCCTGCCATCAAGGTTCGACATCGGCAGGTACCGATGCGGCGTTCGTCAGAGGCCGTCGCACACACTGGAGGACGCGGGCGTGGCTGAGGAGCACGAGTCGGACGGCACTGAGCGGGAGCGCCCGCGCAGCGCCGCCGATCGTCGGGGCCGCCGGTCCGAATCCGCGCCCGAGGGCGCGAAGGGGCGGGCCACGGCGGTCCGCGACACCCGTCCGGCGAAGGGGTCACCGTTCGCCCGGATCACGCGGTTCCTGCGCGAGGTGGTCGCCGAGCTGCGGAAGGTCTTCTGGCCGAGTCGACCGCAGTTGGTGACCTACACGATCGTCGTGCTGGTGTTCGTGTCGTTCATGGTGGCGCTGGTCGCCGGGCTGGACTTCCTGTTCGGCCTCGGCATCGACGCCGTGTTCGGCACCAGCTGACCCGCACCGCACGACGGCCATGGACGAGGAAGCGAGTGAGAACGTGACATCCCAGGACGGCGGCCAGTGGCCGACCGACGTCGACGACGACGTCGAGCAGGTCGCGGACGACCAGGCTGCGGACGCCGACGTCACTGCTGCTGACGACACCGCTGCTGACGACACCGAGGCGGACGACACCGTCGACGAAGCCGCTGATGACACGGCCGACGAGGTCGAGGAGCCGGTCGCTGCGGTCGAGGAGATCGACGAGGACGTCGACCCGGTCGAGGAGATGCGCGCCGCGCTGCGGCGCGCGCCCGGCGACTGGTACGTCGTGCACTCCTACGCCGGCTACGAGAACAAGGTGAAGGCCAACCTCGAGACCCGCGTGCAGACCCTCGACGTGGAGGACTACATCTTCCAGGTCGAGGTGCCCACCGAAGAGGTCACCGAGATCAAGAACGGCCAGCGCAAGCAGGTGCAGCGCAAGGTGCTGCCCGGCTACATCCTGGTGCGCATGGAGCTGAACGACCAGTCGTGGGGCGCCGTGCGCAACACGCCGGGCGTCACCGGTTTCGTGGGGGCGACGAACAAGCCGTCGCCGCTCTCCCACGACGACGTGATCAAGTTCCTGCTGCCGAAGGTGGAGCCGAAGCAGGCCGCGTCGGACGCGAAGGCCGACCGGGGCGCGGGCGCGCCCAGCAAGCCGGCCGTCGAGGTCGACTTCGAGGTCGGCGAGTCGGTCACCGTCATGGACGGCCCCTTCGCCACCCTCCCGGCCACGATCAACGAGGTCAACGTCGACGCCCAGAAGCTCAAGGTGCTCGTGTCCATCTTCGGTCGCGAGACGCCCGTCGAGCTGGCGTTCAGCCAGGTCTCGAAGATCTGAGAATCGTCGCTGCGGCACGGCAGGTCCGCGGCGAAGCTGTAGAAGAGGAAACCAGACATGCCTCCCAAGAAGCGGAAGCTCTCCGCGATCATCAAGCTCCAGATCAAGGCGGGCGCGGCCACGCCGGCGCCGCCCGTCGGCCCGGCGCTCGGTCAGCACGGCGTCAACATCATGGAGTTCTGCAAGGCCTACAACGCGGCCACCGAGTCGCAGCGCGGCGACGTCGTGCCGGTCGAGATCTCCGTGTTCGAGGACCGCTCGTTCACCTTCGAGCTCAAGACCCCGCCGGCGGCGCGACTGCTGCTGAAGGCGGCCGGTGTCGAGAAGGGCAGCGGCGAGCCGCACAGCAAGAAGGTCGCGACGGTCACGATGGACCAGGTCCGGCAGATCGCCGAGACCAAGATGCGCGACCTGAACGCCAACGACATCGACCAGGCCGCGAAGATCATCGCCGGGACCGCCCGGTCGATGGGCATCACGGTCAAGGGCTGACCCACCTCCCAGAACGCGTGGGAGAGCCGGGCGCGGCTCGTACCACGACCTGATCCGAATTCCGAGGAACAGACATGGCACAGCGCAGCAAGGTCTACCGCCAGGCAGCCGAGAAGATCGACCGCGAGCGGCTCTACAGCCCGCTCGAGGCCGCCGGCCTGGCGAAGGAGACCGCCAGTTCGAAGATGGATGCCACCGTCGAGGTCGCGATGCGGCTCGGCGTGGATCCCCGCAAGTCCGACCAGATGGTCCGTGGCACCGTGAACCTGCCGCACGGCACGGGCAAGACCGCACGCGTCGTCGTGTTCGCCACCGGTGACAAGGCCGCCGAGGCCGAGGCCGCCGGCGCCGACGTCGTGGGCTCCGACGACCTGGTCGAGCGCATCCAGGGCGGGTGGCTGGAGTTCGACGCCGCCATCGCCACCCCCGACCAGATGGCCAAGGTCGGGCGCATCGCCCGCATCCTCGGCCCGCGCGGTCTGATGCCGAACCCCAAGACCGGCACCGTCACCCCGGACGTCACCAAGGCCGTCGCCGACATCAAGGGCGGCAAGATCAACTTCCGGGTCGACAAGCAGGCCAACCTGCACATCGTCATCGGCAAGGCCTCGTTCGACACCGAGAAGCTGGTGGAGAACTACGGCGCCGCCCTCGACGAGATCCTGCGGGCCAAGCCGCCGGCCGCGAAGGGCCGCTACATCAAGAAGATCACCGTCTCCACGACGACGGGCCCGGGCATCCCGGTCGACCCGAACCGCACGCGCAACCTGCTGGTGGACGAGCCCAGCGTCTGACGCGCAGCACTCCCGACGGCCCCGCACCGCGCTGGTGCGGGGCCGTCGTGCGTGCGGCGGGGGTTGGGTTGATCATGGGCAAAACGTTGCTAGTTGATCTCTGGGAGCCACGTTTTGCCCATGATCAACGCGCCACGCTGCGCCGGGGCGACGCCGCCTCGGCCGCCCCGTCTCCGGCCGCTGGCCTCAGCTCCAGTCGGCCAGCACCGACTCGACGGGCTCGGCGGGGGCCGGGCCGTCCGGTGCCTCGGTGCGCGTCCGCGAGAACCGCGGGGCGGGCGCGGCCTGCGCCACCCCGCCGCGCTCGACGATGGTGCCGCGGGCGGCCAGGTGCGGATGAGCCGCGACCTCGCCGAAAGCGAGCACCGGGGTCACGCACGCGTCGGTGCCCTCGAACACCTTCGCCCACTCGTCGCGGGTGCGGGTGGCGAACACCTCGGTGAAGCGCTGCTTCAGCGCCGGCCAGGCGGCGCGGTCCAGCTGGTGCGGCAGCTCGGCGTCGGCGAGGCCGAGGCCCTCCAGGAGGGCCGCGTAGAACTGCGGTTCGATGGCGCCGACGGCCACGTGCCGCCCGTCCGCGCACGGGTAGGTGTCGTAGAACGGGGCCGCGCCGTCGAGCAGGTTGCTCTCCCGCTCGTCGCGCCACATGCCCTGCGCGAGGAACCCCCACATCATCTGCAGGAGCACGCTCGACCCGTCGACCATCGCGGCGTCGACGACCTGGCCCTGTCCCGACCGCTGCGCCTCCCAAGCCGCGGCCAGCACGCCGATGACGAGCAGCATCGAGCCGCCGCCGAAGTCGCCGACCAGGTTGAGGGGCACGGCCGGGCGCTCGCCGCCGCGGCCGATCGCGTGCAGCGCGCCGGTGAGGGAGATGTAGTTGATGTCGTGGCCGGCCCGCGCGGCGAGCGGGCCGTCCTGGCCCCAGCCGGTCATCCGCCCGTAGACCAGGCGCGGGTTGCGGGCGTGGCAGTCGGCCGGGCCGACCCCGAGTCGCTCGGTGACCCCGGGCCGGTAGCCCTCCAGCAGCACGTCGGCGTGTTCGACGAGCCGCAGGACGGTCTCGCGGCCCTCCGGGTCCTTGAGGTTGGCCTCGACGCGCCGGCGGCCGCGCAGGGTCGGGTCGGCGGCCGCGTCGCCGAGCTTGAGCCCACCGGTCGGACGGTCGACGCGCACGACGTCGGCGCCCATGTCGGCCAGCATCATCGCCGCGTGCGGCCCAGGACCGATGCCCGCGAGCTCCACGACCTTGAGTCCCGCCAGCGGGCCCGTGCGTGCCACGTTCGTCCGACCTCCCGTGTCGATAGTTGCGGTCAGTATTGACCGTTTCCGGCGCTCACGCCACGGAGTAGTCCGCGGGATCGGCCATCGGCGTCGTCCGGTCGATCTCCGACCACGCCACCGCGATGCGGTCCAGCGCCTCGTCCATGCGGTCCTGCCGCAGCACGTACGGCACGCGCAGGAACCGCTCGAACGCGCCGTCGAGCCCGAAGCGGGGACCCGCTGCGAGCACCACGTCCCGGCGCCGCGCGGCGGTCACCAGCCGGCTGGAGTCGGGGGAGCCGAGGTCGACCCAGTGGGACAGCCCGCCCCCGGGCCGCCCGATCCGCCAGGACGGGAAGAGCGCCGCGATCCGGCCCGCCACGCGGTCGCGCGCCGCGCGCAGCTCGGCCCGCCGCGCCGGCGCGAACGTCTCGATGTCGGCCAGCAACCGGGCCGCGAGCAGCTGCTCGAACAGCGGGCAGCCGAGGTCGATGGTCGCCCGGAACGTCGCGAGCCGCCGCACCATCGGCGCCGACGTGCGGATCCAACCGACCCGCAGGCCGCCCCAGAACACCTTGCTGGCCGAGCCGATGGTCAGCACCAACGGCGAGTCGACGGCCCCGTGCGCGGCCACCGGTGGCGGTGGCGCCTCCTCGAGCCACAGCTCGGCGAGGGTCTCGTCCACGATCATCGGGGTGCTCGTACGCCGGGCCAGGTCGACGACGCGCTCGCGGCCCGCCGCGTCGAGGACGGCGCCGGTCGGGTTCTGGTGGTCTGGGATGAGGTACGCGAGCTTCGGCGCGGCGTCGCGCACGGCGGCGGTGGCCAGGTCGAGGTCCCAGTCGGCCGTGCCGTCCGGCCCGGGCACCATCGGCACCGGCACCGGCCGCGCACCCTGCCGGGCGATCGCGCCCAGCGCGTTGGGGTAGGAGGGGTGCTCGACGAGCACCCGGTCGCCCGGCGCCGTCAGCGCGGTGACGATCAGCGACAGCGCGCCCTGCGCGCCCGTCGTGACGAGAACCTGGTCGGGCGTGGTCGGCAGCCCGCGGGCGGTGTAGCGGGCGGCGATGGCGGTCCGCAGCTCGGGTACGCCGTGCAGCTCGTAGCCGGGTTGGCAGAGGTGGGCGTCCAGGTCGCGCGCTGCCTCGGCGACGGTGGCCCGCATCCCGTCGGTCGGGGAGGGCAGTGCAGCGAGCGCGAGGTCGAACACGTCCGGATCGGTGCTCGGAGCGAACGGCTGGACCCGCGAGCCGAGTGCGCCGCCGGGCAGCTGGGTCCAACTCCCGGCACCGCGCCGGCTGTGCAGCACCTCCTCGTCGCGCAGCGCGTCGTAGGCCGCCGCGACGGTCGTGCGGCTGACGTCCAGGACCGCGGCGAGTTCCCGCTCGGCCGGCACCCGGGTCTGCAGGGGCAGCCGCCCGTCCAGCACGAGGAGGCGGACCCGCTCGGCGAGCGCCGTGGCCAGGCCGCGGCCGTCCTGCGGACGCCACTCGCCCAGCAGCCGGGCGAAGCTGCGGGCTCCGATGCGCTGGTCGAACTGGTGATCGAGTGCCATTCAGTCCACCTCTGCGGAATTGGCCATGCCGAAGAAGGCCAATACTACGCATACTGAGGCCATGGACCTGCCACTCATCATCTTGGCCGTACTCGTCGTCATCGCCGCCGCGGCTCCGCGGTACGGCGTCGACAGCCGTCGCCTGCGTCCCGGCGAAGGACCGGCGCGCCGCGGACCCACGCCGTGGGGCGACGTCGCCACCTTCGTCGCGTTCCTGCGCCGGCTGGAGATCGCTTCCGTCCGCCCCCACCGCGGGACGGCGTGGATCAGGAGGTGAGCAGGTCCGATCGCCCGGCGTCCTCCAGCTGCTGCTTGTAGCGCCCGAACAGGCCCTTGGCGAGCGGGAGCAGCTTGAGCACCTTGGCGATCGGGCCCTTCGCCCGCACGTCGCCCTTCGCCAGCGCGACCGGCAGCACGACCTTGCCCAGCCAGAACCGGTTGCCGGTGTCGGCGGTCATGAAGAGCTCGACGTTCGGGTCGGGGCCGGCGCCGGCACCTTCGTGCAGCTCGGCGTTCGGGAAGTCGACGGTGAGCACCGCGTCCGGCTCGGTGTAGGTGATCCGCAGGACGATGCCGGTTGGCTTCAGCTTGGCCACCAGCTCCGGGTCCTCCATCCCGATGCGGAACACACCGCCGAGGAACCGGTAGACCTCTTGCTCGTCGCTGAACACGGCCACGTCGACATCTCCTTCGCTGGTTACCGGCAGTCTGGCGGAAGGAGGGGCTGGTCGCGACGACTCGATCGGGCCACTCTCGGCCCGGACGGGCCGAGATCTACTCGTCCAGCAGCCCGTACCGCCCGGCCAGCGCCGCCGCCTCGATGCGGTTGGCCGCACCCAGCTTGTGCAGCAGCGACGCGATCATCCGCTTGGCGGTCCGCTCGCTCACCAGCATCGGCCGGGCGATCTCGCTCGTGTCGAGCCCGCGGGCCAGCAGGGTCCACAGCTGCAGGTCGCGCTCGTCCAGCCGCTCCAACCGGCCGTCGCCGGTGCGGTCGCCTGCGGCGAGCAGCGCGTCCAGCAGGTCGCCGCGCACCACGCGGACGCCGGCGGCGATCGTCAGCAGCGGGGCCACCAGCACGTCCGGGTCGGCCGACTTGCCCAGGAACCCCGACGCGCCGGCGCGCAGTGCCGCGGCCGCGAGCCCCAGGTCGTCGGTGCCCGAGAGGGCCAGCACCTTCGTCGCCGGGTACGCCGCGACGATCCGGCGGATCGTCTCCACCCCGCCCAGCGGTGGCAGGGCCAGGTCCACGATCGCGATGTCGGCGGCCTCGCGGCCGACCAGCGCCACGGCCTCCTCGCCGGCCGTCGTCGACCCGGCGACGGTGAACGTGTCACCCGCGCGCGACTCCAGCAGCAGGGCCAGGCCCTGCGCGAAGAGCGCGTGATCGTCGACGATGACCACGGCGTACCGGCCGTCCCGCACGCCGAGAGGTTAGTCTCCCGCATGAGCACCGAGGACCGGACCGCGCTGCAGGCGATCGAGGATCGCCCGGCCGTGGTCATCCGGCTGCTCGTGGTGCTGGCGGTGGCGCTCGCCATGCTGATCGGCCCCGAGCTGGCGCGCGGCCGGCTCGTGATCGTCGTCGTGCTGGTCGTGGCGACGTTCTGCTACGCGCTGGTGCTCGCGGTGGCCGAGTGGCGCGGCCGGCGGTTGCTCCGGCCGTCCGTCGCGACAGCGGTCGACTCCGTGCTGGCGCTCGTCGCGTGCGGGCTCACCGGCGGTGCCGACAGCATCATGGTCACGGTCCTCCCGCTGGTGGTGATCGCCGCGGCCGTCCGGGGCGGGGCCGTGCTGGGCCGGCTCGCGGCCCTGACGGTCGGCGTCGGGTTCACGGCCGCCGCCGTTCTGGGTGCCGACCCCGGCAAGCGCCCGCTCGAAGCGTGGCTCGCCGGCGCGTGGTGGACCGGGTTCCTGGTGGCCGCCGCCGTGCTCGTCGGGGTGCTGGTGAAGATGCTGGAACGCCAGGTCGACGCGGCCGCGACGGCCCGTGCCCGGGCCGAGGCCGAGCACGAGGCCCTCGTCGAGGAGCGGGACCTGCGCGAACGGCTCTCCCAGGCCCAGCAGGCCCGCATGGACGGGGTGCGGGTCGTGCTGCACGAGTTCCGCACGCCGGTGGCGTCGCTGACCGCGCTCTCGGCGGACCTCGCCGCCGACCGGCTCTCCGAGTCGGCCCGGCGCACGGCCGTCGCCCTGCTCGCCGACCACGCCGTCCACCTGCGCGACATGCTCGACGGGCTCGCCGACGTCGCCGTCAGCAGCGGCAGCCCGATCGGGCGGGTGCGGGAACGGCCCGTCCGGCTCGCGGAGCTCGCCGACGCCATCCTCGACGCGGCCGGGGTGGCGCCCGCCCGCCGCGCGCCGCGGATCGAACCCGGCGACGTCGCCGTGCGCACGGATCCGCAGCGCCTGCGCCGGCTGCTCACCAACCTCGTCGAGAACGCGGCCCGGCACTCCGGCGAGGCACCCGTCGAGCTGGACATGCGGCACGCCGACGGCGTGCTCGTCGTCGAGGTGCGCGACCGTGGGCCCGGCCTCCCACCCGGCCAGGAGGGTGTCGTCACCGCGAAGGGCGTCGCGCTGGGGGAGCGGCGCGGCACCGCCGGGCTCGGGCTGTGGATCGTCGAGACGCTGGTGGAGGCGATGCGCGGCGAGCTCACGCTGCGGCCCCGGGACGGCGGCGGGGTGACCGCGCACCTGGAGCTGCCGGTCCCCGCAGCCCCCTGACCCGTCACTCCGGCGGGTGGTGTGGCACCGCCGGGCCACGGTCGGAACGGTCGGGCCGGTGTGCCCGGGCGTGATCCGCGTCATGCTGGCCCCATGCGGACCACAGCAGCGGTGCTCTGGGAGTTGGGTGGCAAGTGGGAGGTCGAGGAGGTCGAGCTCGACCCGCCCAACGCCGGCGAGGTGCTGGTCGAGCTGGCCGCCAGCGGGCTCTGCCACTCCGACGAGCACCTGGTGACGGGTGACCTGCCCGTCGCGTACCCGATGGTCGGCGGCCACGAGGGTGCCGGACGCGTCCTGGAGATCGGGCCCGGGGTCACCGACGTCGCGGTCGGCGATCCGGTCGTGATGACGTTCCTGCCGTCGTGCGGACGCTGCAGCTACTGCGTGCGCGGCTTCACCAACCTCTGCAACGACGGGGCGGGCGCCACGCTCGGCCCGCAGCTCGACGGCACCTACCGCTTCCACGGCCGCGGCGAGGACATCGGTCAGATGTGCCTGCTCGGCACGTTCGCCAAGCACACGGTGGTGCCGGTGAAGTCGGTCGTGAAGATCGACGAGGGCTTTCCGCTGCACCTGGCGGCGCTGGTCGGCTGCGGCGTGACGACCGGTTTCGGCTCCGCGGTCCGCACGGCGGAGCTGCGCGCGGGCGACACCGCCGTCGTGATCGGCGTGGGCGGCATCGGTGCGAACGCGATCCAGGGCGCGCGGATCGCCGGGTGCCGGTACGTGGTGGCGGTCGACCCGGTCGAGTTCAAGCGGGAGAAGGCCGTCGAGCTGGGTGCCACGCACGTCGCGGCCAGCATGGACGAGGCCTGGAACGTGGTCTCGGAGATCACCCGCGGGCAGCTCGCCGACGCCGCGATCCTGACGACGGGCATCGCCGAGGGCAGCTACCTCCAGCCCGCGCTGCAGCTCGTCGGCAAGAAGGGGCGCGTGGTGATCACCGCGCTCGGCCACCCCGACGAGGACACGGCGAGCATCTCGCTGCTCGACCTCACCCTCTACGAGAAGCAGGTCCGCGGCTCGCTCTTCGGCAGCTCGAACGGCCAGCACGACGTGCCGCGGCTGCTGGAGCTGGCCAACCTCGGGCAGCTCAAGCTGGAGGAGCTGGTCACGCGCGAGTACACGCTGGAGCAGGTCAACCAGGGATACGAGGACATGCGGGAGGGCCGCAACATCCGCGGCCTGATCCGCTACTGAGCCCAAGGAGGACGACGATGTCCCGACCGACCATCGCCCACGGCAAGCGCACCGGGTTCGCCTCGCTCAGCAAGGGCGGGCTGAACTTCGACTCGTTCCCGATGCGCCTGTTCACCAAGGGCAACGCGAAGCACTGGAACCCGGCGGACATCGACTTCACCCAGGACGCCCGCGACGTCGCGGCGATGACCGACCTCGAACGCTGGTGGACGTGCACCCTGGCCGCCCAGTTCATGGCGGGCGAGGAGTCGGTGACGCAGGACCTGCAGCCGTTCGTCGCGGCGATGGCGGCGGAGGGCCGGTTCGCCGACGAGATGTACCTGACGCAGTTCGTGTTCGAGGAGGCCAAGCACACCGAGGCCTTCCGCCGCTGGTTCGACGCCGTCGGCCTGACCGACGACCTCCACGAGCACGTGGAGGAGAACCCGGCGTACATGGAGATCTTCACCCAGCACCTGCCCGAGAGCCTGTACGCGCTGGCCGACGACCCGTCGCCGCGCAACCAGATCCGGGCCTCCGTCACGTACAACCACATCGTCGAGGGCACGCTGGCGCTCACCGGCTACTTCGCCTGGTCCAAGGTGTGCGCGAGCCGCGGGATCCTGCCCGGCATGCAGCAGGTGATCAAGCACATCGGTGACGACGAGCGCCGGCACATGGCGTGGGGCACGTTCACCTGCCGCCGGCACGTCGCCGCCGACGACGCCATGTGGGACGTCGTCGACGAGCGCATGCAGGAGCTGCTGGTGCCGGCCATGGGCGTCGTCGTCGGCGTGCGGGACGAGGAGGAGCGCCCGTTCGGCATCGACATCAACGACATGGCCGAGTACGCGATGGACAAGGTGGGCCGCCGGCTGGGCGCGATCGAGTCGGCGCGCGGGGCGAACCTGCTCGACATCGACCGCGACGCCAGCCCGGAGGTCCTGGAGGAGAAGTTCCACGCGGAGGACCAGGCGGAGCTGGCTGCGGTCAGCTGAGCGGTCGAGGCGTGCGCTTGCGGCTCGGCACCACCGCGTCGACCAGGCCGTAGGCCAGCGCCTCGGTGGCGCCGAGGTGCAGCTCCCGTTCGAGGTCGCTGTGGACCTGGTCGGGGTCGCGGCGGGTGTGCCGGGCCAGCGTCTCCTCGAGGAAGCGCCGGCTTCGGCTGACCTCGGCGGCGCGCCGGTCCAAGTCGGGCAGCGTGCCGCGCACCGGGTCGATCGACGGCTGGTGCAGCACGGCCCGCGCGTTCGGCACCATGGCCCGCTTCCCGGGCTCGCCGGCAGCCAGGAGCAGCGCCCCCGCCGTCTCGACGTGCCCGAGGCACGTCGTGTGCACGGGGCTGCGGACGTAGTTGATGGTGTCGTAGACGGCTGCGGTGGCGGCGAGCGAGCCGCCGGGTGAGTTGATGTAGAGCTCGATCGGGTTGTCCGGCTCCATCGACTCCAGGCAGAGCAGCTGGGCGACGATCGCGTTGGCGGCCGCGTCGTCGACGGGCCGGTCGACGAGCACGATCCGCCCGTCGAACAGCATCGAGTACGGGTTGGTCTCCCGTTCGCCGTAAGGGGTGCGTTCCAGGAAGGTCGGTACGTACATGAGGCAGAAGCTAGGGCGGATCCAGGCCCCTGAGCTGCGGTTTCGCCGCAAGACGACGATGTTTGCCGGCAGCGAACGCCCCGCTACCGGCGGAACCGGTCGCCGTGCTCGACGGCCCAGTCGGCCAGCCCCGACAGCGGGCCGAGGAGGCTCGCGCCGAGCGGCGTCAGGCTGTACTCGACGCTCGGCGGCACCGTCGGGAGCACCTCCCGGTGCACCAGCCCGTCGGTCTCCAGGCCGCGCAGCGTGCGGGTGAGCATGCGCTGGCTGATGCCTTCGATGGCCCGGTGCAGCTCGTTGTAGCGGTACGGGCGGGTGCCCAGCACGATCACCAGCAGCATGCTCCAGCGGTCGCCGACGCGCCGGAACACCTCGGTCACCGGACAGGCCGCCATCTCCGCCTGCGGAACGGGTCGCGGCAGCTCGTGCGCGAGCACCGAGGGCACACGGGTGTGCGCAGCAGACATTGAACTGCCTTCTACCGGGACGGGCACAGGTCCTCCCACGATGGTCCTACCCAGAGCGTAGGAGGAAGAAGTGCCGAAGTCCGTCGTGATCGCCGGAGGGACGAGCGGGATGGGCCGCGCGACCGCCCTGGCCCGCGTCGCCCGCGGCGACGACGTCACCGTGATCGGGTCCGATCCGGCGAAGGCCGTGCCCGGTGCCCGGTTCCTGGTCGCGGACCTGTCGTCGATCGCTGAGGTGCGCCGCGTCGCCGCCGAGATCACCGGGCCGGTGGACGCGCTCGCCCTGTTCGCGAACCGCCTGCAGCCCACCCGCACGGAGACGCCGGACGGCCTGGAGTACACCTTCGCCCTCTACTACCTGAGCCGCTACCTGCTCGGCGAGCTGCTCGCCCCGCAGCTCGACGCCGCGGAGCACCCGGTGATCGTCAACGTCGCCGGCGTCGGGGCGAAGGCCGGCGCCGTCCACTGGGACGATCCACAGCTGGGGACGGGCTACGGGATGATCAAGGCGCAGATGCAGGCGGGCCGCGCGATCGACCTGCTGGGTGTCGCCCACGCCGCGCGCGACCGGCGGGCCCGGTACGTGCTCTACCACCCCGGCTTCACCCGCAGCGGCCTGGACGCGCACCCGAACCCGGTGGTGCGCGGGCTGCTGAAGACGCTCGCCCGGTTCGCCGCCCGTCCGGTGGAGGAGTCGGTGCGCCCGATCGTCGGGTGGATCGACGCGCCGCCGTCCGCGCCGCTGACGGCCGTCGACCGGGGCAAGGAGCTGCCGCTCACGTACCCGACGCTGGATCCCGCGGCTGCGGCGAGGCTGGACCGCTACACGACCGACCTGCTGGCGCGGCTACCCGTCTAGGAGGTCCGCGGCCAGCCGCAGGGTGTCCGGAGTGCCGCTCACCACCAGGGTCGTCACCAGCGAGTCGCGCCACGCCGGCAGCTCCTCGGCGATCTTCGCCCGCGGCCCGACCAGCGCCACCTGCTCCACCAGCTCCAGCGGCACCGCCGCGATGGCCTCGTCCTTGCGTCCGCCCAGGTAGAGCTCCTGGATCTGCGCGCAGGCGTCCTCGTAGCCCATGCGCGCGAACACCTCGTAGTGGAAGTTGGCGCCCTTGGCGCCCATCCCGCCGATGTACAGGGCCAGCATCGGGCGGACGCGGTCCGCCGCCGCCTCGACGTCGTCGTCCACGACGAGCTGCACCATGTTGACGACCTCGAAGCCGTCCGGCCGGCCGCCGCGCCGGGCGAAGCCCTCGTCCAGCGCGGCCCGGTAGTGCGCGTCGTGGCGGGGCGCGTAGAACAGCGGCTGCCAGCCGTCCGCGATCTCGCCGGCCAGCGCCACGTTCTTCGGTCCTTCCGCGGCGAGCAGGATCGGCAGGTTGGTGCGCAGCGGGTGGATGGTCGAGCGCAGCGGCTTGCCCAGCCCGGTGCCGCCCGCGTACGGGATCGGGTAGTGCGGCCCGTCGGACGTGACGCGCTCGCGGGCGATCGTCGCGCGCAGGATCTGCACGTACTCGCGGGTGCGGGCCAGCGGCTTCGGGTACGGCTGCCCGTACCAACCCTCGACGACCTGCGGCCCGGACGCGCCGATGCCGAGCACGACGCGGCCGCCGGAGAGGTGGTCGAGCGTCATGGCGGCCATCGCGGTGGCCGTCGGGGTGCGCGCCGACATCTGCGCGACCGAGGTGCCCAGCTTGATCCGCGACGTGCGTGCGCCGTACCAGCTGAGCGGGGTGAACGCGTCCGAGCCGTACGCCTCCGCAGTCCAGAGCGAGTCGAAACCGAGGTCCTCCGCCGTCGCGACCTGCTCGTCGGTGCCCGGGGGCGGGCCCGCACCCCAGTACCCCAGCGCCAGACCCAGCTTCATCGCGCCTCCTGCCCGAGGTTCACCGGCAACCGCTTGATCCCGTTGATGAAGTTACCGGCCAGCCACTGCGGTTCCCCGACGGTGAGGTCCGGCAGCCGGTGCAGCAGCTCGTCGACGATCGATCGCAGCTGCGTGCGGGCGAGGTGGCTGCCGAGGCAGAAGTGCGGGCCACCGCCGCCGAACCCGACGTGCGGGTTGGGGTCGCGGGTGACGTCGAAGCGGTCGGGCGCGGCGAACACGTCGGCGTCGCGGTTGCCCGACAGGTAGAACATGACCACCTTCTCGCCCTCGACGATGCGCTGCCCGCGGATCTCGGTGTCGCGCCGCGCGGTGCGCCGGAACGTCAGCACGGGGCTGGCCCACCGCACGAACTCCTCGACGGCCGATCCGATGCGGCCGGCGAAGTCCGCGAGCAGCAGCGCCTTCTGGTCGGGGTGGCGGTCCAGCGCCAGAATCGCGTGCGAGGTCGTCTGGCGCGTCGTGTCGTTGCCGGCCACGCAGAGCAGCACGAAGAACGCGGCGATCTCCTCGTCGGTGAGCCGCACCCCGTCGACCTCGGCCTGCACCAGCGCCGTCATGAGGTCGTCGGCCGGTCGGCTGCGACGGGCATCGCTGAGCGCGAACGACGTCTGGTGCAGGGTCATCAACGACTCGAGCAGCAGCCCGATGGCGTCGCCGTCGCCGAGGAACTCGGGGTCGTTCCAGGACACCATCGCGTTCGCGGCGCGGGTGACCGGTGCGCGGTCGGGGTCCTCGATGCCGATCATCTCGGAGATCGTCCACATGGGCAGGCGCGCGGACACGTGCTCGACGAGGTCGACCTCGCCCCCGGTCGCCACCAGGTCGTCGACGATGCGCCGGGCCTGCCCGCGGATCTGCTCCTCGATGGTGCGGACCCGCCGCGGCGTGAAGACCGACGCGATCACCCGGCGCTGCCGGGCGTGCCGCGGCGCGTCCATGGCGAGGATGGAGTGGGCGGCCTCCAGGAGGTCCTCCGGGACGTTCTCCAGCATCACGCCGCCGTAGCGCTGCCCGGAGCCCCAGGTCTCGGCGTCGCGGCTGACGGCGACGATGTCGGCGTGCGTGACCAGCGCCCAGAAGCCCGGGTCGTCCTCGTCGGGCAGCAGGTCGGTCTCGGCCGGCGGGTGCCACGACAGCGGACGCTCGCGGCGCAGCTCGGCGAACGCGGGCTCGCGCTGGTCCGGCGGCAGCGCCCAGAACGCGCGGCTGGAGATGTCCAGGGCGTCGTGGACGCGGATCACGAGAGGACCAGGTCGTCGCGGCCGTCGGCGCGCAGCCGCTCGACGTAGACGGGGAACAGCCGCTTCGACAGCGGCGCGAGCTGCACGAGCCGGGTGACGTTGCCCTCGACCTTGACGGTGCGCTTGGCCATCGCGAACGGCAGGTTCACCTTGCCCTGCCAGTACGCGTTCGCGGTGGCCGTGGTCATGGCCATGGTGGCCGACGGGTCGGGCGCGGTCGGGTCCGAGCCCTTGTAGACGGTCGCGCCGGGCAGGTCGATCACGAGCGAGCAGTCCGGCTCCGTGCAGAGGCTGCGCAGGACCATGCCGGTGTTCTGCAGCTTGGGGCGCAGCTCGGGGTCGGCCAGTGCGGTCTCGAAGATGCCGCCGACGTAGCGGTACAGCTCGTCCTCGCCTGCGAATCCGGTCATCGCGTGCTCCTCGTCGAGTGTCGCTGACCTTGCCGACGGAACATAACATAGATTATGTTACTGTCACCCGCCACCATCGGATGGAGTCGACGATGACTGCCGCCCCCGAACGCGCCGATCTCGACGCGCCCGCCGTCGTCGACGCCTTGCGGGCCACCTTCCGCAGCGGCCGCACGCGCGACCTCGCCTGGCGCATCGCCCAGCTCGAGGGGATCGAGCGCATGTGTGCCGAGCGCGAGGCCGAGTTCGCGGCGGCGCTGGCCCTCGACCTCGGCCGCCCCGCCGTCGACGCGTGGTTGGCCGACCTGGCCCCGAGCACCGCCGAGTCGGTGTACGCGCGCAAGCACCTGAGCGGCTGGGCCCGCCCGCGCCGGGTCGGGCTGCCGCTGTCGGTGCGCCCCGGCCGTGCCCGCTACGAGTACGAGCCGCTGGGCGTCGTCCTGATCATCGGGCCGTGGAACTACCCGGTGTACCTCACGCTCGCGCCGCTGGTCGCAGCGCTGGCGGCGGGCAACTGCGCGGTCGTCAAACCGTCCGAGCACGCCCCGGCCGTCGCCGACGCGCTGGCCCGGCTGCTGCCGCTCTATCTCGACCCCGAGGCCGTCACCGTCGTCACCGGCGGCCCGGAGGAGACGCAGGCGCTGCTCGGGCAGGGCCTCGACCACGCGTTCTTCACCGGAAGCCCGGAGGTCGGGGCGAAGGTGATGGCCGCCGCGGCCCCGCACCTCACCCCGGTCACCCTGGAGCTGGGCGGCAAGAGCCCGGTGATCGTCGCCGCGGACGCGGACGTCGCCGTCGCGGCCCGGCGGATCGCGTGGACCAAACTGATGAACTCCGGCCAGACCTGCGTCGCGCCCGACTACCTGCTCGTCGAGGCCGCCGTCCGGGACGAGCTGGTGGAGCGCATCGTCGCGGCCACGAAGAAGTTCCGCGGCGGCGCCACCGGCGGGCTGCGGATCGTCGACGAGCGCCAGGCCCGCCGGCTGGCCGGCCTGCTCGACGGGTGTGGCGGCACGATCGTCGCCGGCGGCCGGTTCGACGCGGCGGAGCGGCTGGGGGAGCCGACCGTCGTGGTCGACCCCGACCCGTCCTCGCAGCTGATGCGCGAGGAGATCTTCGGACCGATCCTGCCGGTGATCACCGTCGAGTCGGTGGACGCGGCGATCGCGCACGTCAACTCGGGGCCCAAGCCGCTGGCCACCTACGTCTTCTCGCGGTCGAAGGAGATCGTCGCGCGCGTGACCAGGGAGATCAGCTGCGGGGCCACCGTCGTCAACCACCTGATGTTCCACGTCCTGGTGCCGCAGCTCCCGTTCGGCGGGGTCGGCCGCAGCGGCATGGGCGCCTACCACGGGCGGTTCGGCTTCGAGACGTTCAGCCATCGCAGGTCGGTGCTGGTGAAGTCGACGCGGCCGGACCCCGGGTTCGTCTACCCGCCGTACGGGGCTCTCGCGGAGAAGCTGTTGCGGAAGCTGTTCTGATGCCGCGCCGCGCGGGGGTCCAGGTCGGGCCCGCCCAGTACTTCGCCACCGCCATGGACCTGCTCGCCGAGCGCGGGCCGGGCGAGCTGAAGATCGGCACGCTGTGCGCGGCGCTGGGCGTCACGAGCGGGTCGTTCTACCACCACTTCGCCGGGTGGTCGGGGTTCGTGCGCGCGCTGCTGGAGCACTGGGAGACCGAGCAGACGGCACGGGTCGTCGCCCTCACGCAGTCGACCACCACGGACCCCGTCCAGCGGCTGGACGTGCTCAAGCACCTGGCGGTGGACCTGCCGCACGCCGCCGAGGCCGCGATCCGGGCCTGGGCCGCAGGCGACGTCGACGTGGCCGTCGCGCTGCGCCGGGTCGACGACCGCCGGTTGGCCGCGCTGGAGGGTGTGCTGGCCGGTGCGGTGCCCGACCGGGCCGTCGCGGCGCGGCTGGCGTCGTTCGGGCAGTCGATGCTCGTCGGGTTCCAGCAGATCCACCACCCGCCCGACCCGGCGCTGCTGCGCGCACTGCTCGACGACTACCACCAGCTCGTGCTGCGGCACGTCGATCCGGGTGCCGGCGGTCCCTCGATCGTGGACTCTCGCTGACCGTCGGTGCGGCTCAGGGCCGTTCTGCGGTCACGTGCCCTACGGTCGGCGGCGGTTCGGCAGTCCGTTCGGAGCAATATGAGGCTGGCGTCTAACTGATGAGTAACCCGCCCCAACGGAAGTCGTTGGGCCGTTGTGGGCCGCCGACCGCCCGCTCCCCGGCGTCCGGCGCTGCGGTGGCCCCACGATCCAATGAGGGAGGCACGTCGGTGGGTGTCGAGGTCAAGGTCGAGGGACTGACCAAGTCCTTCGGTCGGGCGAACATCTGGTCCGACGTGACCCTGACGCTGCCTCCTGGAGAGGTCAGCGTGCTGCTCGGCCCGTCGGGCACGGGCAAGTCGGTGTTCCTGAAGTCCCTGATCGGGCTGCTCAAGCCGGAGAAGGGCTCGATCATCATCCACGACACCGACCTCGTGAAGTGCAGCGAGGCGCGGCTCTACGAGCTGCGCAAGCTGTTCGGCGTCCTGTTCCAGGACGGCGCGCTGTTCGGCTCGATGAACCTGTTCGACAACATCGCCTTCCCGTTGCGCGAGCACACCAAGAAGTCCGAGGCGGAGATCCGCGACATCGTCCTGGACAAGATGGACCTGGTCGGGCTCACCGGCAGCGAGGGCAAGCTGCCGGGCGAGATCTCCGGCGGCATGCGCAAGCGCGCCGGCCTGGCGCGCGCGATGGTGCTGGAGCCGGAGATCATCCTGTTCGACGAGCCCGACTCCGGCCTCGACCCGGTGCGCACGGCCTACCTCAACCAGCTGATCATCGACCTGAACGCGCAGACCGACGCGACGTTCCTCATCGTCACGCACGACATCAACTCGGCGCAGACGGTGCCCGACAACATCGGCATGCTCTACCGCAAGCACCTGGCGATGTTCGGCCCGCGCGAGGTGCTCCTGACCTCGGACGACCCGGTGGTCAGCCAGTTCCTCAACGGCCGCCGGCAGGGCCCGATCGGCATGTCGGAGGAGAAGGACACCGCGCAGGCCGAGCGGGAGATGGCCGAGCTGGACGGCGAGCTGGAGGGCCTGCCGCCGCTCAAGCCGCAGCTCGTCGCGAGCGCCGGTCTGCCGGAGCGCAAGGCGGTGGCCCGGCGCCAGCAGCGGGTCGACGCGATGATGCACACCCTGCCGCCGGCCGCGCAGGAGGCGATCCGCAAGAGCCGCGAGGAGGCGGCCGCCGCGGCGCGGAAGGCCGGCAACGCGCCCACGCAGCAGTACGACAGCAGCGCCACCGACCAGTTCACCAGGTGGGACGGGCAGGGCGAACCGCCGTCCGAGCCCGGCCGCCACCGCCCCTGGACCGACTGACAGATGACCGCTCCCACCGTCGTCACCCGCGCCCTCACCCCGGTCGGCAGGCTCTTCCAGCTGTCGCTCGAGATCGGCCGCATGACGTTCAAGCCGCCGTTCCAGCTGCGCGAGTACATCGAGCAGACCTGGTTCGTCACGAAGGTCTCTGCGCTGCCCACCGCGCTCTTCACCATCCCGTTCGGCGCGACGATTGCGCTGCTGCTCGCGGAGCTGACCCGCCAGTTCGGCGCGCAGAGCCAGACGGGCGCGGGTTCGGTGCTCGCGATCGTGCAGCAGGCGGCCCCGATCGTGACGGCGCTGCTGATCTCGGGCGCCGGCGGCAGCGCGGTCTGCGCCGACCTCGGCGCGCGCACGATCCGCGAGGAGATCGCCGCCATGGAGGTGCTCGGCATCTCGCCGATCCAGCGCCTCGTGGTGCCGCGGGTCCTGGCCATGGCCACCACCGCCGTCATCCTGAACGGGCTCGCGACGGTCGTCGGCGTGGCCGGCGGCTACTACTTCAACGTCATCGTCCAGGGCGGCACGCCGGGCGCGTACATCGCGAGCTTCTCGGCGATCGCGCAGGTCAGCGACATCCTGGTGAGCGAGCTCAAGGCCGTCCTGTTCGGTCTCGCGGCCGGGGTCGTGGCCGCCTACCGGGGGCTCAACCCGCCGCCCGGCGCGAAGGGCGTCGGCGACGCGGTCAACCAGGCCGTTGTCATCTCGTTCGTGCTCGTGTTCCTCATCAACCTCGTCCTGACGGCTCTGTACCTGCAGATCGTCCCGCCGAAGGGGAGCTGAGCATGGCGTTGTTGAACGGACGCGCCCGCCGGATCGCCGAAGGGCCGCTGAACCAGCTCGAGGAGCTGGGCGACCAGCTGTCGCTGTACATCCGGGCCATCGCCTGGATCCCGGCCACGATCACCCGGTACTCCAAGGAGATCCTGCGCCTGCTGGCCGAGGTCAGCTTCGGCTCGGGCGCCCTGATCGTCATCCTGGGCACCGCCGGCGTGATGGCTGCGCTGTCGCTCTTCGTCGGGTCGCTCGTCGGTCTGCAGGGCTTCCGCGCTCTCGACTCGCTCGGCGTCGAGGCGCTGACCGGGTTCATCACCGCGTACTTCAACACGCGCGACATCGCGCCGCTGGTCGCCGCCGCCGCGCTCACCGCGACGCTCGGCGCCGGGTTCACCGCGCAGCTGGGCGCGATGCGCATCTCGGAGGAGATCGACGCGCTGGAGGTCATGGCGGTGCCGTCGGTGCCCTACCTGGTCACCACGCGCGTGCTCGCCGGGATCATCGCCGTCATCCCGATCTACACGATCGGCCTGCTCGCGAGCTTCGCCGCCTCCCGGATCAACGTGACGCTGATCAACGGGCTACCCGGCGGCACGTACGACCACTACTTCGACCTCTTCCTACCGCCGCGCGACATCCTCTTCTCGTACCTCAAGGTGATCGTGTTCGCGTCGGTGATCATCCTGATCCACTGCCACTACGGCTACCGCGCCAAGGGCGGGCCGGCGGGTGTGGGCGTCGCGGTCGGCCGCGCGGTCCGCCTCTCGATCGTGTCGACCGCGATCCTGGACTTCTTCCTGACGCTCGTCATCTACGGCACCACGACCTCGGTGAGCGTGGCCGGATGAGGAACAACAAGCTGGTCCTGCAGGGCCTCGCGTTCGTGGCCGTGGTGGCGCTGCTGATCGGGCTCGCCGTCGCCCAGTACGCCGGGGCGTTCCGCAGCGGGGTGCCGGTGATGCTCAAGGCGACGACCGCGGGCAGCCAGCTCAACCCGCGCGCCGACGTCAAGGTCCGCGGCCTGATCGTGGGCCGCGTCGACTCCATCACCTCCACCGGCAACGGCGCCGACATCCTCATGAGCATCGACCCCGACAAGATCGGGCAGATCCCGTCGAACGTCACGGCGCGGCTGCTGCCCAAGACGCTGTTCGGCGAGAAGTTCGTCTCGCTGGAGCCGCCGGCCGCGCCCAGCACCACGCACCTGGTCGCGGGCGACGTCATCGGGCAGGACCGCAGCAGCACGGCCGTCGAGGTCGACACGGCGCTGGACGACCTGGAGCCGGTGCTCACCGCGGTGCAGCCGGAGAAGCTCAAGGCCGCGCTGGGCGGGATCGCGATGGGCCTCGAGGGACGTGGCGAGCAGCTCGGGCAGACCCTGGTCGGCCTGAACGTGCTGGTGGAGGGCATCACGCCGTCCGTGCCGGCGCTCTCGGACGACCTGCGCGACCTGGCCAAGTTCTCCGACACCGCCGCCGACACCGCGCCCGAGCTGCTCTCCGCGCTGGACGACCTGACGGTGCCGGCGAACACGATCGTCGACCAGGCAGACAACCTGCGTGACGTCTACAGCTCGGTCATCGGCGCGTCCGACGACCTGCGCGCGTTCCTCGACGAGAACGGCGAGAACATCATCCAGCTCGTCGCCACGTCGCGGCCGACGCTGGAGACGCTGGCCTTCTACGCGCCGGAGTTCCCCTGCTTCTTCGGGAACCTGGTGTCGGTGATCCCACGCGGCGAGGAGGTGTTCGGGGCGCCTGGCTCGGTCAACGCGGGCAAGCCCGGCATCCACGTCACGATCGAGCTGCCGACCAACCCCAAGCGCGGGAAGTACAAGTACCCGGACGACCTGCCGGAGTTCAGCGACAACCGCGGGCCGCGCTGCTACCCGCAGGAGCTGCCGGCGCCGTACGACAAGGGCAACTTCCCCCAGTACGCGCCCGACGGGCCGTTCCGCGACGGCACGGTGCCGCCGCCCGGGCAGCCCAACCAGCCCAAGGGCAACCCGGAGAACTACGGCATCGACACCTACGGCACGTACGACCCGAGCAAGGACTCGTGGGGCCTGGTCAAGGACCCCGGCCCACTGGCCGGCACGCCGCTGGCCAACTTCCTGGCCTCGCCGGCGTCCGTCGACATGGGCCTGCCCAACTCGCCCGGTGAGCAGGCCGTGGTCACCAGCCTGATCGGCGCCCAGCAGGGCCGTCCGGCGAGCTCGGTGCCCGGCTGGAGCACGTTCCTGGTGGGTCCGCTCTACCGCGGGTCGGAGGTGACGATGACATGAGTCGCATACCTGTTGCGCCGCTGGTCAAGTTCCTCGTCTTCGCCGTCGTCACGATGCTGGCCACCACGGTGCTCGGCCTCACGATCGCCAACTCGCAGGGCGGCGACCGCACCACGTACTCCGCGCGGTTCGAGGACGTCACCGGCCTCCTGCGCGGCGACGACGTGCGCATCGCCGGCGTCGTCGTCGGCAGCGTGAAGGACATCGAGGTCGTCGACCGGCGGATCGCGCGGGTCGACTTCGAGATCGACTCCTCGCTGCGGCTGCCGGCC
This sequence comes from Pseudonocardia sp. CA-107938, assembly GCF_050936315.1. Taxonomy (NCBI): domain Bacteria; kingdom Bacillati; phylum Actinomycetota; class Actinomycetes; order Pseudonocardiales; family Pseudonocardiaceae; genus Pseudonocardia; species Pseudonocardia sp. CA-107938. Next base: position 2,198,779 of record NZ_JBNJNA010000001.1, read on the forward strand.
ACCACCCACGCCGCCGTGCTCTACAAGAACCTGATCGGCCAGCGCTTCCTCGGCCTGTCCCAGGAGCAGCAGGCCTGCAACCCGCAGGCGCCGCAGACGCTCGCCGCCGGCGCGGTCATCCCGGAGGGCTGCACCCGCAAGCCGCTGAACCTGACCGAGCTGTTCAACGGGTTCCGCCCGCTGTTCCAGGCGCTGGATCCCGAGCAGGTCAACACGCTGGCCAACGAGATCATCCAGGTCCTGCAGGGGCAGGGCGGCACGATCGACAGCCTGCTGTCCTCCACCGCGTCGCTGACGAAGACGCTGGCCGACAAGGACAAGGTCATCGGCGAGCTGATCGACAACCTGAACGGCGTGCTGGACACCGTCACCTCGCGCAACGACCAGCTCAACGACCTGATCGTGTCGCTGCGCGAGCTGGTCGCCGGGCTCGCGGAGGACCGGGAACCGATCGGCAACGCGATCAGCTCGATCGGCGACCTCGCCGCGACCACCAGCAGTCTGCTGGAGGAGGGTCGGCCCGCGCTGAAGGCGGACATCGCGGCGCTCGGCGACCTCGCCGACCAGCTGCACGAGGGCGAGCCGATCATCGAGCACTACCTGCAGTTCGCGCCCTACAAGCTGAACAAGATCGCCCGCGCCGGCTCGTACGGCAGCTGGTTCAACTTCTACCTGTGCGGCCTGTCGGGCCAGATCGGGATCACCCTGCCGCCGCCGTTGCCGAAGATCGGGCCGTTCCAGATCCCGGTGACCCAGTCGGAGGAGCCGCGCTGCAGCGCCGACCCGGACGGCCTGGGCAACGACCTGGAGATCGGCCCGCCGTGGCCGGTGCCGGGCACCGAGTACGGCGACGGGGACCACGGCCACGGTGACGGTCATGACGGCGATCACGGGGACCCGAACAAGAAGGCCGTGCACGAGGACCAGCTGAAGGAGCCGCAGGCGGACCTGCCGCTCCCGGCGGTCGGAGGTGGCACCTGATGGCGCAGGGCGATCCCATCACCCACCGGCTCAAGCCGGTGCCGCTGGCCATCGGCGGCTCGCTGGCGATCCTGCTGGTGGTGCTGCTGGCGTTCAACGGGAAGACGCTGTTCAGCGGCGGCACCACGTACACGGCCAACTTCACCGACGCGGCCGGCCTGCAGTCCGGCGACATCGTCTCGGTCGCCGGTGTCGAGGTCGGCCGGGTCACTGACGTCGGCCTCAAGGACGGACAGGTCCGGGTGCGGTTCCGGGTGCAGGACACGTGGGTGGGCGACCGCACGATCGCCTCGATCCAGATCCGCACCCTCCTCGGCGCCAAGTACCTCGCGCTCGATCCGCAGGGCGACCGCGAGCAGGACCCGAGCGTCGCGTTCGGCATCACCGACCAGCGCACCGTCACCCCGTTCGACGTGGTCGAGGCGTTCAACGGGCTCTCGGACACGATTGACAAGCTCGACACCGACCAGCTGGCGAAGAGCCTGCAGACGCTGTCGGACACCTTCCGCGGCAGCGCCCCGGAGATTCGCGGCGCGCTCGACGGGCTGTCCCGGCTGTCCACGACGATCGCGAGCCGCGACGCGCAGCTGCGCACGCTGCTGGCCGGCACCCACACCGTCGCCACCACGCTGGCCGACCGCAAGGACGACGTCCAGTCCCTGCTGTCCGACGGCAACCTGCTGCTCGGCGAGCTGCAGAAGCGCCGCGACGCGATCGCGAAGCTCATCACCGGCATCCGCGACCTCTCCCAGCAGCTCTCCGGCCTGGTCGCCGACAACGCCGAGCAGCTGCGACCCACCCTGGAGACCCTCGACAAGGTCGTCGAGGTGCTGCAGCGCAACCAGGACAACCTGGCCCAGCTGCTGAAGAAGGAAGCCGTGTTCGTCCGCGTCTTCAACAACGCGATCGGCAGCGGTCGCTGGTTCGACAACTGCATCGCCGGCCTCCTCTCCCTCCCGATCCTCGGCACCATCACCCCCGGTGGATGTGGCTCATGAGCGGCTCCTGGGCGAACGACAAGCGGCAGCTCACCGTGGTCGCGCTGGTCGCGGTGGTCGCCGTGCTGGTGGCCGCGGGCGTGTGGCAGATCAGCCGGATGGGCGCCGGCCGGCACCTCACCGCGTACTTCGCCAACGCGTCGGCGTTGTTCGAGGACAACGCGGTGCAGATGAAGGGCGTCGCGATCGGCACGATCGACAAGATCACGCCGGAGGGCGACAAGGTGCGCGTCGACATGACGATCACCGACCCCGAGGTGAAGCTGCCTGCTGAGCTGAAGGCGGCCGTGGTGTCGCCGAGCCTGGTCACCGGCCGCAACGTCACCGTCTTCCCGGCCTACACCGGCGGCCCGGAGCTGCAGGACGGCGCGGTCATCCCGATCGAGCGCACCGCCGTGCCGCTGGGTGTCGACGACCTGACCCGCTCGGCCACCAAGCTGTCGAAGGCGCTCGGCCCGCAGGGGCTCAACAAGCAGGGAGTCCTCAACGACTCCCTCGGCGTGCTGTCGTCGAACCTCGACGGCAACGGCCAGGCGATCAACGACACCATCCGCAACCTCGGCGCCCTCGGCTCGACCCTGTCCGGCTCCAGCGACGACCTGTTCGGTACCGTCACCGAGCTGCAGAAGTTCGTCGCCATGCTGAAGGACAACGACAGCACCGTCCGCGAGTTCAACGAGCGGATCGCCGACGTCAGCGGCGTGCTGGCCGACCAGCGCGAGGAGCTGGGCGAGGCGCTGCGCGACCTGGCCACCGCCCTGGACGACGTCACCGTGTTCATCCGGGACAACCGCGCGGCGCTCAAGTCGAACGTCGACCGGCTCGCCGAGGTCACGCGCGTGCTCGTGGAGCAGCGCAAGGCGCTCACCGAGACCCTCGACCTCGCGCCGGCCGCGCTGTCGAACCTGGCGAACACCTACGACGCGTCGACCGGCACGCTCAACACGCGGGCCAACCTCCAGGAGCTGGCGCAGCCGCCGATCTACACGATCTGCAAGCTGATCGACGGGCAGGCCAACCTGCCGGTGAAGCTCATCGACCTGTGCAAGCAGCTGCCGCTGGCGAACCAGCTGCCGACCGCGCAGCAGCTCATCACCGGGCTGCAGAACGGCCAGCTGCCGCCGTTCCCCGGGCTGATGCCGCTGCCGAAGGAGTCGAGCGGAAGCGCCGCGGCGCCCGCGCCGAAGCAGGCGACTCCGCCTGCGGACGACTCGTCCGACGACAGCTCGTCCGGGGGTGGGGCATGACCAGCCTGCGTACCCGCGCGGTGGCGCTCGTCGCCACCGGTCTCGCGATCACCGCGGTGTCCGGGTGCGGGGTGATGTCGAGCGGCCTGCGCGGGGTGAACCTTCCCGGTGGCGCCGACCTCGGCCCGAACCCGTACGCGGTCACCGTCGAGTTCGCCGACGTCGTCGACCTGGTGCCGCAGTCGCTGGTGAAGGTCGCGGACGTGTCCGTCGGCTCGGTCCGGTCGGTCACCCTCGACCCGGCCACCTGGCACGCGGTGGTCACCGTCGACATCAACCACGACGTCAAGCTGCCGGCCAACGCGGTCGCCAGGGTGCGCACCACCAGCCTGCTCGGCGAGAAGTTCGTGCAGCTCGGCCTGCCGGAGTCGGGGGCGAGCGGCACGCTGGCCGACGGCGCGCGGATCCCGATCGACCGCTCCGGCCGAGCCGTCGAGGTCGAAGAGGTCTTCGGGGCCCTCTCGATGGTGCTCGACGGCGGCGGCGTCGGGAACATCCGCACCATCGCCGTCGAGCTGAACAAGGCGTTGAAGGGCAACGAGCCGGAGATCCGCTCGCTGCTCACCAACCTCGACACGCTCATCAAGGCGCTCGACGGGCGCAAGGCCGACATCACGCGCGCGATCGACGGGCTCAACCGGCTCGCCGCCACGCTCAACGACGGCCGTCCGAAGATCGAGAACGCGCTGGACAACCTGGCCCCGGGCATCAAGGAGCTGGCGTCGCAACGCGAGCAGCTCGTCGACATGCTGCAGTCGCTCGACCGCCTCTCCGGGGTCGCCACGGACGTGATCGACCGCAGCCGCGACGACCTGCTCGCCGACCTGCGCGCACTCACCCCGACGCTGCAGAAGCTCGCCGAGTCGGGCCAGAACCTGCCGAAGTCGCTCGAGGTGCTGGCCAGCCCGCCGTTCACCGACGCGGCCACCGACGGGTTCGCCGGCGACTACTCCAACCTGTACGCGAGTCTCGACCTCGACCTCGGCGACCTGCTGACCAACATCCTCAACAACGCGCTGCCGTTGTTGCCCGGGCTGGACAAGCTGCCCGCGCCCGCGCAGGTGCTCGCGCCGCTGCTGGGCGCCAACGACGGCACGTCGCCGCTGCCGCTCCTGGGCGCGCTCGGCGGCGGCCAGCCGGCGCCCCAGCAGGCCCAGAAGCCGCAGGACGACCAGGAGCAGCCAGCACCGACGAAGGCGCCCAGCAGGGGCGGGCTCGGCGGGCTCCTCGGAGGTGGCGCATGATCTCCCGCACCACGCGGCTGCAGCTGCTCGCGCTGCTGGTCGTGGCCGTCGTCGGCGTGCTCTACACCGGGATCCGGTACGCGAACCTGGGCGCCGTCGTGGGGGCCACCAGCTACCCGGTCACCATGCAGGCGGCGAAGTCGGGCGGCATCTTCACCGGCGCCGACGTCACCTACCGGGGGGTCAGCGTCGGCCGGGTCGGGCCGCTCACGCTCACCCCCAACGGCGTCGACGTGCAGCTGGACATCGACACCTCGGCGCCGCCGATCCCGTCCGCCGTCACCGCGCAGGTGCGCAACCTGTCGGCCATCGGCGAGCAGTACGTCGACCTCCTGCCCGACTCCGCGAACGGGCCGATGCTGCACGCCGGCTCGGTCATCTCGTCGGCCGACGACCGGGTGCAGGTCCCGGTGCCCGTCGAGGACCTCGTGGCCAACGTCGACGAGCTGGTGAAGTCGGTGCCGCTCGACCACCTCCGCACCGTCGTCGACCAGCTGGGCACGGCGTTCGCCGACACGGGCGCGCCGCTGCAGCGGCTGCTCGACACCACCGGCGAGTTCACGCAGGCGGCCACCGACGCGTTGCCGCAGACCACCGCGCTGATCAACGACTCGCGCCCGGTGCTGAAGACGCTGAACGACACGTCCGGCCAGTTCCGCGAGTTCAGCTCGAACCTCGCGCTGTTCGCGGCCCAGCTGAAGGACTCCGACGAGGACCTGCGCCGGGTCATCCAGTACGCGCCGCCGGCGACCGAGGAGCTCTCCGCGCTGCTCGACGAGAGCGGTAGCGAGCTCGGCGAGGTCATCGCGAACCTGTTGACCGTCACGCGCATCGCCGAGCCCCGCCAGCCGGGCCTCCGGCAGGTGCTCGTCACCTACCCCGCGCTCGTCGCCGGCGTGCTCACCGCCGTGCCCGGTGACGGAACCGGCGCCCACCTCGGGCTGGTGCTCAACTTCTTCGACCCGCCGGCGTGCGTCCGGGGCTACGAAGGCACCCCGAAGCGGCCCGGTCCCGACGTCGCGGAGACCCCCGTCAACGCGAACGCGCACTGCGCCGAACCCCCCGAGAGCGGCATCGATGTGCGGGGGTCGCAGAATGTTCCTCGGCCGGACACCTCCGGACCGGCCGATCCGCACCACGGCAAGAAGAAGCACGGGGACACGGACAAGGCGAGCGCGGCCACCCCGAAGACGCCGCAGCTCGTCGACACGACCGCCGTCCCGCTGGGCTCCCCGGCCCAGATCCTCGCGAGCGGCTGACCCGCCGTCCTGCCAAGGCTGTCCCCAGCAGCCGTTTGGAGGAAGACATGACCGTGCTCGACGAGCAGACGCCGACACCGGTGCAGCCGCAGGCGTCGGCCCGCCCGGTGATCGGCCGGATCGTCCAGGTCGTCACCGCGCTGGCGGCGATCGCGGCGATCACCTTCGGCGTGCTGTGGGCGGTGTCGCTGAACAGCGGCAACGGCTACCTGGCCACCCAGCGGGACGACGTGCTCGGTGCCGCCCAGCAGGCTGCCGTCACCCTCAACACGCTCGACTACCACGATGCTGCCGCCGGCATGGACGCCTGGATGGGCGCCTCGACGGGGCAGGTGCTGGAGGAGTTCAAGAAGAACCGTGACGACTACATCAAGGTCGTCACCAACTCCAAGCGCGTCACCACGGCGAAGGCGACCGACGTCGCGGTCACCGAGCTCGACGACCGGGCGGGCGTCGCGCGCGTCATCGCCGGCGTCGACGTGACCGTCACACCCGACGGCCAGAAGCCCGTGCTGACCCGGCAGCGGCTCCAGCTGGAGATGAACCGCACCCCCGACGGCTGGAAGGTCGGGCGGCTGGCCCCGGTCCGCAACCCGGGTGCCGCGGCGAACTAGCCGCTCCCCGCCGCCCCCGCCCACTCGAGGTCGACCGACTCCAGGAGGTCACCGACATGCCCCCCACGAACCGCCGCACCGCCGGGATCCGCAGGCCGCGCGTCGCCGGCCGCACGCAGCGCGAGGCGAGCACCGCCACCGAGGTGCTGGAACCGCCGGTGGCCCGCCGCACGACGGGCGGGTCCGGCCGCACGGCCACGATCGAGGCCCCGGTCCTGGACGACGCGCTCCTCGACGTCGCAGAGACCGACGACGTGGAGACCGCGACGGCCACCGAGACCGTCGAGCGGCCAGCCGACGAGGGCAGCAGCGTCTCCCTCTCGAAGCCCGCCCGCCCGAAGGGGCGGCGCGCGGTGCAGGCCGCCCGCGAGGAGACGACCACCGCCGTGGAGGCGCCTCCGCGACCGTCACGGCTGCGCGCGCTCGCGGCCGCACCCGCCACGACCAGGGCGTTGATCGTGTGGGGCGCCGTCGCCGTCGTGCTGGCGCTGCTGGCATCCGTGTTCGGGGCGATGTGGTTCAACCGCGAGCACAACGGGCCAGCCGCGAACCACGCGCTGATCGACGTCGGCGCCACGTCGCTCGTCGCGCAGCAGGTCGGCGAGGCCGTCAAGACCATCTACTCGTACGACTTCGCGCGCCTCGACGAGAACGAGAAGAACGCCCGCGCCGTCATCACCCCGGAGTTCGAGCAGCAGTTCACGCAGCTGTTCGGCGAGGTCCGGGCGCGCGCCCCGCAGCAGAAGGCCGTCGTCACCGCGACGGTGGCGCTCACCGGCGTGCGGGAGCTCTCCGACGACACCGCGGTGCTGGTGATCTTCATGAACCAGATCGCCACCCGCACGGCCGAGAACGGCCCGGCGCAGCAGCTCGCCTCGGCCGGCCGCCTCACCGTGACCGCGAAGAAGGTCGACGGCACCTGGAAGGTCGCCGACGTCCAGGCGGTCTGACCCCGAGGACCGGGACGTGTAGCTCGCGCACACCGTCGGGCGGCCGCGCACATGGTGGAACGTGTGCGCGGGCACCGCAGCGTGTGCGTGAGCCGAGGCGCGGCTCGGGAGGCCCCATCGGTCGGGTACCCGAACCGTTCGCGTATCCTGGTCGACGGTTCCACCGAAGACCGCAGGTTCGGGCCCGCTCGCGGGTCCGCGAAGGTCCCGTCTCGCACGGGCGGCCCGCGCAGGAGGACGAGGTCAACGAGCACGCGCGCTTCGGCGCGCTGCCCTTCACGCCCCGTGCCCTGCGCACGGGGCGTTCGTCGTTTCAGGCCCCGAGCACTCCCGGGTCGTCGCGGTGGACACCACGTACCGACACCCGAGAGGAGGCACGGATGGCCAGAGCTGACAAGGTCGAGGCGGTCGAGGAGATCGCCGACCGGTTCCGCGGCTCGTCCGCCTCGGTGGTCACGGAGTACCGGGGCCTCACCATGGCCCAGCTCACCACGCTGCGTCGCTCGCTCGGCGCGGGCGCCACGTACCGCATCGCCAAGAACACCCTGGTGAAGCGGGCGGCGGAGGACGCGGGCGTCGAGGGTCTCGAGCAGCTGCTCGTCGGCCCCACGGCGATCGCGTTCATCGAAGGTGAGCCGGTCGATGCAGCCAAGGCGCTGCGCGAGTTCGCCAGGACCAACCAGGGCCTGGTGATCAAGGGTGGCTTCATGGACGGTCGCGCGCTGACCGAGTCCGAGGTCAACCAGCTCGCCGACCTGGAGTCCCGCGAGGTCCTGCTGGCGAAGCTCGCCGGCGCGATGAAGGGGTCGCTGGCGAAGGCTGCCGGCATGTTCGCCGCCCCGGCCGGGCAGGTCGCCCGGCTCGCACAGGCCCTCGCCGACAAGCGTGCCGCGGAGGGCGAGGCTCCGGCCGCGTCCGACGCTGCCGCTGACGCTGCGGCCGACTCCGCCCCCGAGACCGACACCGAGAGCTGACCACCCCCAGCCTTGCGTTTCACCAGAGAGGAACCGCCACCATGGCGAAGCTGAGCACCGACGAGCTGCTCGAGGCCTTCAAGGACCTCACCCTGATCGAGCTCTCGGACTTCGTGAAGAAGTTCGAGGAGACCTTCGACGTCAAGGCCGCCGCGCCGGTCGCCGTCGCCGCCGCCCCCGGCGCGGCTGCGGGTGCCGCCGCTGCCCCCGCCGAGGAGGAGAAGGACGAGTTCAACGTCGTCCTCGACGCCGCAGGCGACAAGAAGATCCAGGTCATCAAGGTCGTCCGCGAGCTGGTCTCGGGCCTGGGCCTGAAGGAGGCGAAGGACCTCGTCGAGAGCGCTCCGAAGCCGATCCTCGAGGGCGTGGCCAAGGAGGCGGCCGACGCCGCCAAGGCCAAGCTCGAGGAGGCCGGCGCCAAGGTCAGCCTGGTCTGATCTGCGCCTGCGCAGTCCCTGAGGGGCGGCACCCGCACCGGGTGCCGCCCCTCGACACGTTCAACGGTCGTCGACAACGCCTCTGTGACCGAGATCTCACGACGTTCTTCCGACCGGCGGTCTTGACCCCATCCTGGCCGTGTCACCAGGCGAAACGCGTGGCGACGGGCGGCCGACACGCCGCCATGTTCACTCGAAAGTGGCAAGCGACACGCCGCGCCAAATGCTGGCGTGACGACCGTCCGGCGACGTCGCGCCCACGTTCGGGTGACGGACAGTCGTGGCCCGACCACCGCCAGGCGGTCGGTGTTGCGGGACGAGGACCCGCGCCGAGTGGCCGTTCCTGGCCGTCCAGGCTGGTCACAACCCGGTTGTCCCGCAAAACAGACCACTTACCGTCGCGTAGCGTCTTGACTCCACGGCGTCGGCGCGTCACGCTTAGGTCTCGACGGTCACCTTGGTGACGTGTCTCGACAGCGGCTGCATTTGCAGCTAGACTGCCTCTTTGCGCTGCCTCCGTCCAGCTCACGCGCGCAGAGAGTGCTCCCCCTCGGAGTTCCCCGGCGAGTGCTGTGGTGGTCGGCGGTTGCGCACTGACAACTGACGGCGGACCTCGACGGTCCGCGCTCCGAGCAACACGGCTCGGCCCGGACCTCCCGCCCGGGTCGGTGATCGAGACGGTAGCGCGCGACCCCGGTGCCCGCCAGACGAGAGCGCAGTTCCGGAAGGACGCACCTTGGCATCGCCTCGCGCCACTCAGACTCCAGCGACCTCCGTCTCGGCCAACCCGAGCTTTCCCGGTGCACCGACCCGGGTGACCTTCGCGAAGATCCGCGAACCCCTCGAGGTGCCCGACCTCCTCGACCTGCAGACCCAGTCGTTCGAGTGGCTGGTCGGCTCCGAGGACTGGTTCCAGCGGCGGATCGACGCCGGAGACGAGAACCCGGTCGGTGGCCTCGAGGAGATCCTCGCGGAGATCTCTCCGATCGAGGACTTCTCGGGGTCCATGTCGCTGTCCTTCTCGGACCCGCGCTTCGACGAGGTCAAGGCCTCCGTCGAGGAGTGCCGCGACAAGGACATGACCTACGCGGCCCCGCTGTTCGTCACGGCGGAGTTCACCAACAACACCACCGGCGAGATCAAGAGCCAGACGGTGTTCATGGGTGACTTCCCCGTGATGACCGACAAGGGCACGTTCATCATCAACGGCACCGAGCGCGTCGTCGTGTCGCAGCTCGTCCGTTCGCCCGGCGTGTACTTCGGGCACGACATCGACAAGACCACCGAGAAGGACGTCTACTCGGTGCGCGTCATCCCGAGCCGCGGTGCGTGGCTCGAGTTCGACGTCGACAAGCGCGACACCGTCGGTGTCCGCATCGACCGCAAGCGCCGCCAGCCCGTCACGGTGCTGCTGAAGGCGCTGGGCTGGACCGAGGAGCAGATCCGGGCCCGCTTCGGGTTCTCCGAGACGATCCTCGCCACCCTGGAGAAGGACCACACCGCCGGGCAGGACGAGGCCCTGCTCGACATCTACCGCAAGCTGCGTCCGGGCGAGCCGCCCACGCGCGAGAGCGCGCAGGCCCTCCTGGAGAACCTGTTCTTCAAGGACAAGCGCTACGACCTGGCGAAGGTCGGTCGGTACAAGACCAACCGCAAGCTCGGGCAGAAGACCGACCTGTCGGTCGGCACGCTCACCGAGGAAGACATCGCCCTGGCGATCGAGTACCTCGTGCGGCTGCACGCCGGCGAGACCGAGATGACGGTCGGCGAGGGCGAGGACGCGGTCACGATCCCGGTCGAGACCGACGACATCGACCACTTCGGCAACCGGCGCCTGCGCACCGTGGGCGAGCTGATCCAGAACCAGATCCGGGTCGGCCTGTCGCGCATGGAGCGGGTCGTCCGCGAGCGGATGACCACGCAGGACGTCGAGGCGATCACCCCGCAGACCCTGATCAACATCCGCCCGGTGGTGGCGGCGATCAAGGAGTTCTTCGGCACCTCGCAGCTGTCGCAGTTCATGGACCAGCACAACCCGCTGGCCGGCCTCACCCACAAGCGCCGCCTGTCGGCGCTGGGTCCGGGCGGTCTGTCCCGCGAGCGGGCGGGCTTCGAGGTCCGCGACGTGCACCACAGCCACTACGGCCGCATGTGCCCGATCGAGACCCCTGAGGGCCCGAACATCGGTCTGATCGGCTACCTGTCCACGTTCGCGCAGGTCAACCCGTTCGGCTTCATCCAGACGCCGTACCGGAAGGTCGTCGACGGCCGGGTCACCGACCAGATCGACTACCTGACCGCCGACGAGGAGGAGCGCTACGTCATCGCGCAGGCCAACGCGCCGCTCGATGCCGACGGTCGCTTCCAGGAGGACCGGGTGCTGTCGCGTCGCAAGGGCGGCGAGCCGGACCTGGTCGCCCCGAGCGGCGTCGACTACATCGACGTCTCGCCGCGGCAGATGGTGTCGGTCGGCACCGCGCTGATCCCGTTCCTCGAGCACGACGACGCCAACCGCGCGCTGATGGGCGCCAACATGCAGCGCCAGTCGGTGCCGCTGCTGCGCAGCGAGTCGCCGCTCGTCGGCACGGGCATGGAGCTGCGGGCCGCCGTCGACGCCGGTGACGTCGTGGTCGCGGAGAAGGCCGGTGTGGTCGAGGAGGTGTGCGCCGACTACGTCACGGTCATGGCCGACGACGGCACGCGCCACACCTACCGGCTGTACAAGTTCCGCCGGTCGAACCAGACCACCTGCATCAACCAGAAGCCGATCGTCGACGAGGGTCAGCGGGTCGAGGTGGGCCAGGTGCTCGCCGACGGTCCGTGCACCGAGAACGGCGAGATGGCGCTGGGCAAGAACCTGCTCGTGGCGATCATGCCGTGGGAGGGCCACAACTACGAGGACGCGATCATCCTCTCGCAGCGCCTGGTGCGGGACGACGTGCTGACGTCGATCCACATCGAGGAGCACGAGATCGACGCCCGCGACACCAAGCTGGGCGCCGAGGAGATCACCCGGGACATCCCGAACGTCTCCGAGGAGGTCCTCGCCGACCTCGACGAGCGCGGCATCATCCGCATCGGTGCCGAGGTCCAGCCCGGCGACATCCTGGTCGGCAAGGTCACGCCGAAGGGCGAGACCGAGCTGACCCCGGAGGAGCGGCTGCTCCGCGCGATCTTCGGCGAGAAGGCGCGCGAGGTCCGCGACACGTCGCTGAAGGTGCCGCACGGCGAGACCGGCAAGGTCATCGGCATCCGGGTCTTCTCCCGCGACGACGACGACGAGCTGGCCCCGGGCGTCAACGAGCTGGTGCGGGTCTACGTCGCCCAGAAGCGCAAGATCCAGGACGGCGACAAGCTCGCCGGCCGGCACGGCAACAAGGGCGTCATCGGCAAGATCCTCCCCGAGGAGGACATGCCGTTCCTGCCCGACGGCACGCCCGTCGACATCATCCTGAACACGCACGGTGTGCCGCGACGGATGAACATCGGCCAGATCCTGGAGACCCACCTCGGGTGGATCGCCAAGTCCGGCTGGGAGATCGAGGGCAATCCCGACTGGGCGTCGAAGATGCCGGAGGAGCTGCACGCGGTTCCGCCGAACACGCGCACGGCCACGCCGGTGTTCGACGGTGCCAAGGAGCACGAGATCTCCGGGCTGCTGGCGTCCACGCTGCCCAACCGCGACGGCGAGCGCATGGTCGGCCCCGACGGGAAGGCCACGCTGTTCGACGGCCGTTCCGGCGAGCCGTACCCGTTCCCGGTGGCCGTCGGCTACATGTACATCCTGAAGCTGGCCCACCTGGTCGACGACAAGATCCACGCGCGGTCCACCGGCCCGTACTCGATGATCACGCAGCAGCCGCTGGGCGGTAAGGCCCAGTTCGGTGGCCAGCGGTTCGGCGAGATGGAGTGCTGGGCCATGCAGGCCTACGGCGCGGCCTACACGCTGCAGGAGCTGCTCACGATCAAGTCCGACGACGTGGTCGGCCGCGTGAAGGTCTACGAGGCGATCGTGAAGGGGGAGAACATCCCCGAGCCGGGCATCCCGGAGTCGTTCAAGGTGCTCCTGAAGGAGCTGCAGTCGCTCTGCTTGAACGTCGAGGTGCTCTCCAGCGACGGTGCGGCGATCGAGATGCGCGACACCGACGACGAGGACCTCGAGCGGGCCGCGGCGAACCTGGGCATCAACCTGTCCAGCCGCCCCGGATCCGACTCGATGACCGTCGACGACGTCGTCAACTGACCGCCCAGAGCCGAGACTTAGAGAAGGACACACTTTGCTCGACGTCAACTTCTTCGACGAGCTTCGTATCGGCCTGGCCACCGCGGAGGACATCCGGCAGTGGTCGCACGGTGAGGTCAAGAAGCCGGAGACCATCAACTACCGCACCCTCAAGCCGGAGAAGGACGGGCTCTTCTGCGAGAAGATCTTCGGTCCCACCCGCGACTGGGAGTGCTACTGCGGCAAGTACAAGCGCGTCCGCTTCAAGGGCATCATCTGCGAGCGCTGCGGCGTCGAGGTCACTCGCGCCAAGGTGCGTCGTGAGCGGATGGGCCACATCGAGCTGGCCGCCCCCGTCACGCACATCTGGTACTTCAAGGGTGTGCCGAGCCGGCTGGGCTACCTGCTCGACCTGGCGCCGAAGGATCTCGAGAAGATCATCTACTTCGCCGCCTACGTGATCACCTCGGTGAACACCGAGCAGCGCCACGAGGACCTGTCCACGCTCGAGAACGAGATGGGCGTGGAGCGCAAGCGGGTCGAGAACCGCCGCGACACCGACGTGGAGGCCCGGGCCCAGAAGCTCGAGGCCGACCTCGCCGAGCTCGAGGCCGAGGGCGCCAAGAGCGACGTCCGCCGCAAGGTCAAGGAGGGCGGCGAGCGCGAGATGCGCCAGCTCCGCGACCGGGCCCAGCGCGAGCTGGACCGGCTCGACGAGATCTGGAGCACCTTCACCAAGCTCGACGTCCAGCAGCTGATCGCCGACGAGTCGATCTACCGGGAGCTCTACGACCGGTACGGCGACTACTTCACCGGCGCCATGGGCGCCGAGGCGATCCAGACCCTGCTGCAGAACTTCGACATCGACGCCGAGGTCGAGTCGCTGCGCGAGACGATCCGCAACGGCAAGGGGCAGAAGAAGCTCCGCGCGCTGAAGCGGCTCAAGGTCGTCGCCGCGTTCCAGGCCACCGGGAACTCGCCGATGGGCATGGTGCTCGACTGCGTGCCGGTCATCCCGCCGGACCTGCGCCCGATGGTGCAGCTCGACGGTGGCCGCTTCGCGACCTCCGACCTGAACGACCTGTACCGCCGGGTCATCAACCGCAACAACCGCCTCAAGCGACTGATCGACCTCGGCGCGCCCGAGATCATCGTCAACAACGAGAAGCGGATGCTGCAGGAGGCCGTCGACGCGCTGTTCGACAACGGTCGCCGTGGCCGTCCGGTCACCGGGCCGGGCAACCGCCCGCTCAAGTCGCTGTCCGACCTGCTCAAGGGCAAGCAGGGCCGGTTCCGCCAGAACCTGCTCGGCAAGCGCGTCGACTACTCGGGCCGTTCGGTCATCGTGGTCGGCCCGCAGCTGAAGCTGCACCAGTGCGGCCTGCCCAAGCAGATGGCGCTGGAGCTGTTCAAGCCGTTCGTCATGAAGCGGCTGGTCGACCTCAACCACGCGCAGAACATCAAGTCCGCGAAGCGCATGGTGGAGCGGGGTCGCTCGCAGGTGTGGGACGTGCTGGAGGAGGTCATCTCCGAGCACCCCGTGCTGCTGAACCGCGCGCCCACGCTGCACCGGCTGGGCATCCAGGCCTTCGAGCCGCAGCTGGTCGAGGGCAAGGCGATCCAGCTGCACCCGCTGGTCTGCGAGGCGTTCAACGCCGACTTCGACGGTGACCAGATGGCGGTGCACCTGCCGCTGTCGGCCGAGGCGCAGTCCGAGGCCCGCGTGCTGATGCTGTCGTCGAACAACATCCTGTCGCCGGCGTCCGGGCGTCCGCTCGCGATGCCGCGGCTGGACATGGTGACGGGTCTGTTCCACCTGACCCGTCAGCGCGACGACGCCGCCGGCAAGGGGCAGGCGTTCTCGTCCGTGTCCGAGGCGATCATGGCCTACGACCGGAAGGTGCTGCACCTGCAGGCGCCGGTGAAGATCCGGCTGGAGGGCGTCGTCCCGCCGGCCGAGGTGTTCCCGAAGCTGAAGGAGGCCGGCTGGTCGCCCGGCGAGCCGTGGACGGCCGAGACCACGCTGGGTCGCGTCCTGTTCAACGAGCTGCTCCCGGCGGACTACCCGTTCGTCAACGAGCCGCTGCCGAAGAAGCGTCAGGCCACGATCATCAACGACCTGGCCGAGCGCTACTCGATGACCGAGGTCGCGCAGGTGCTCGACCGACTCAAGGACGCCGGCTTCTACTGGGCCACCCGGTCCGGGGTCACGATCGCCATCTCCGATGTCGTCGTCCCGCCGAACAAGCAGGACATCCTCGACACGTACGAGGCAAAGGCGTCGCAGGTCGACAAGCGGTACCAGCGCGGTGCGCTCTCCCACCAGGAGCGCAACGACGAGATGGTCAAGATCTGGACCCAGGCGTCCGAAGAGGTCGCCAAGGCCATGGAGGACAACTTCCCCGACGACAACCCGATCCCGACGATCGTGAAGTCGGGCGCGGCGGGCAACATGACCCAGGTCCGGCAGCTCGCCGGTATGCGTGGTCTCGTGGCCAACCCGAAGGGTGAGTACATCCCGCGGCCGATCAAGACCAACTTCCGCGAGGGTCTGAACGTGCTCGAGTACTTCATCTCGACGCACGGCACCCGGAAGGGTCTCGCCGACACCGCGCTGCGGACGGCGGACTCGGGTTACCTGACCCGTCGTCTGGTCGACGTGTCGCAGGACGTCATCGTCCGCGAGACCGACTGCGGCACCGAGCGCAGCATCACGATGCCGGTCACGGAGGAGACGGCCGACGGCCGCCTCATCCCGCACCGCTACATCCGCACCGGGGTGTACGCACGCACGTCCGCCGAGGACGTCGTGGGTCCCGACGGCGAGTTCGTGGTCCAGAAGGGCGACGACCTCGGCGACCCGGCGCTCGACGCGCTGGTCGAGGCGGGTGTCCGCACGATCAAGGTGCGCAGCGCGCTGACCTGCATGTCGGCCACCGGCATCTGCGCGATGTGCTACGGCCGCTCGATGGCCACCGGCAAGCTGGTGGACGTCGGCGAGGCCGTCGGCATCGTGGCCGCGCAGTCCATCGGTGAGCCCGGCACGCAGCTGACGATGCGCACGTTCCACCAGGGTGGCGTCGCCGGCGACGACATCACGACCGGTCTGCCCCGCGTCACGGAGCTGTTCGAGGCTCGCGTGCCGAAGGGCATGGCGCCGATCGCCGACGTCGACGGCCGGATCTCCATCGAGGACGGCGAGCGGTTCTGGAAGATCACCCTCACCCCGGACGACGGGTCCGAGGAGATCGTCTACGACAAGCTGTCCAAGCGGCAGTGGCTCGCGATGACGACGGTCGACGGCCAGGAGCGTCCGCTGGCCGACGGCGACCACGTGCAGGTGGGTCAGCTGCTGCTCGAGGGCACGGCGAACCCGCACGAGGTGCTGCGGGTCATGGGTCCGCGCGAGGTGCAGCTGCACCTGGTGCGTGAGGTGCAGAAGGTGTACCGCACGCAGAGCGTGGACATCCACGACAAGCACATCGAGGTGATCGTCCGGCAGATGCTGCGCCGGGTCACGATCATCGACTCCGGTGCCACGGAGTTCCTGCCGGGTGCGCTGGCGGAGCGGGCCGAGTTCGAGGCCCAGAACCGCCAGGTCGTCGCCGAGGGCGGCGAGCCCGCCTCCGGCCGTCCGGTGCTCATGGGGATCACGAAGGCCTCGCTGGCCACCGAGTCGTGGCTGTCCGCGGCCTCGTTCCAGGAGACCACCCGGATCCTCACCGATGCCGCGATCAACGGAAAGCGCGACAAGCTCGTCGGGCTCAAGGAGAACGTGATCATCGGCAAGCTGATCCCGGCGGGTACGGGCATCAGCCGGTACCGCAACATCCAGGTCCAGCCGACGGAGGAGGCCCGCGCGGCCGCCTACGCGCTGCCGACGTACGACGACGGCTACTACAGCCCCGACGTCTTCGGCACGGGCACCGGCGCTGCCGTCCCGCTGGACGACTACGACTTCGGGCGTGACTACCGCTAGTCGGTAGGCACTCCGGGTCCTGAACGGGGCCGGTCACCTCTCTCCCGTGGAGGTGGTCGGCCCCGTTCGTGTTTCCGGGCTTGACCTGGCCCTCGGGGCCGCCCCGACGGTGGACGTACCGGTCACCCGACCGGTACGAGGAGGGATCCGTGGAGCTGCTCACCACCGGCGCGTTCGCCCGCGAGGCGGGGTTGTCGCGCAAGGCGCTGCGCGTCTACGAGGAGCAGGGCGTGCTCGTCCCGGCTGCTGTCGACGCGCAGTCCGGGTACCGCTACTACGACCGGGCCCAGTTGGGCACGGCGCAGTTGGTGGCCAGGCTGCGGCGGATCGACATGCCGTTGCCGCTGGTCCGCGAGGTGTGCGCGTTGCCGGGGCCAGCCGCTGCGGCGGCGGTCGCGGAGTTCCGCGACGGCATCGCGGAGAGCGCCGCGGAACGGGTGCGCGCAGCGGACCTCCTCGTCGTCGAGCTGTCGGAAGGAACCACCGTGTCGTTCACCCTGCACTGCGGGGCGGCGAGCCACATCGGCTCGGTCCGCACCACCAACGAGGACGTCGCGTACGGCGACGACCGGATCGCGCTCGTCGCCGACGGGCTCGGCGGGCACGTCCGGGGCGAGGAGGCGAGCGCCGCCGTCACGGAGGTGCTCGTGCTGGCGTCGGCCGGCGAACCCGGGATCGACGAGCTGGACGAGCTGATGCGCCGGGCCGACGCTGCCGTCGTCGCGCTGGCGTCGGGCGACCAGCGACCGATGACCACGGTCACCGCGCTGCTGCGCACCCGCGGCCGGTTGGCGCTGCTGCACGTCGGCGACGGCCGGGCGTACCTGCTGCGCGGCGGCGACCTCTCCCGGCTCACCCAGGACCACACGCACGTGCAGAACCTCGTGGACGCCGGCCGCGTCGGCGCGAGCGAGCTGCGGACCCACCCCGACCGCGCGCTGCTCGTGCGCGCGCTCGGCGCAGGGGAGGGGCGCAGCGAGGCCGACATCGCGCTGCGGGCCCCGCTGGCCGGCGACCGGTACCTGCTGTGCACCGACGGTCTGTGGGCTCCGGTGCCGCCCGACGAGATCGCCGAGGCATTGCCCGGTGGCACGCCGGAGGAGGCGGCCGAGCGGCTAGTCGCGCTCGCGCTGCAGCACGGCGGGCCGGACAACGTCGCCGTCGTCGTGGCCGACGTGCACTGATCAGGCGGGTCGCCGCCGGCGCAGGTGGAGCGCGGTCGACCTGGCCACGAGCACGAGGAGCACGCCGAGCAGGTACCCGATGGGGGCGGCCGTGGCGACGACCGTCTCCGTCGGGAGCCCGGTGGGCGTCGCGGTCCCGGCGGGCGGCTGGCCCACCGTGAGGCGGACGGGACCGATCTTCTGCTCGGCGACGGGCATCCCCTTGTCGAGCAGCGCCTGCGCGGCGCGCTCCGCGTCCGCCGCCGACCCGGCCGTGACGGTGAGCGTGATGGATGCGGGCGTCGCCTTGGCGGAGACCGTCGCTCCGGTGACGGGCGAGGTGACCGCCGATGCGAACCCCGAGTCGGACAGGATCGCGGCAGCCGCCTGCGCCGGCGCTCCCTTCTCGACGAACCTCGCCATCCGCTTGTCCCAGCGCGGGCCGCGATCGTCGGGGCCTGGTTGGAAGCGCTCGTCCGGCGCGACCGCGATCACGGCGCGGGCGCGGAACGTGCCCGTGTCCGAGAGCACGCCGGTCGCCACCCTGGCCGCGACCACCGCCAGGAGCGCGCCGACGGCCAGGGCGACGATGGTGCCCACCCAACCCAGGCGCGACTCCACGTTCTCCCCCGACGTCACGACAACGGACGCTAGGAGACCGACCTCTGCGAGGACCTCACATCAGGTAAGGCGCTCGCAAGGCTTTCCCCCTGATCACGAAAACTGGCTGGTGCTGGAGAAGTTGATGCTCACCCGCGGGCCGGACGGGGTGCGCTGCTTCGGGACGCAGTGCTTCCAGTCGCTCTGGCAGCGCCCACCCATCACGACGAGGTCACCGCTGGTGGGGGAGAAGCCCGTGCTCGCCCCGCCGTCGGCGGGCCGGAGCAGGAACCGGCGGGTGGCGCCGAGCGTCAGCACCGGCACGACGCACTCCGGCAGGCGGCAGGTGGCGTGGTCGCGGTGCCAGCCGGTGCTGTCGCGCTCGTCGCGGTAGAGGTTGATCCACAGACCGTCGTACGGCACGCCGTAGTGCGTCGACAGGGCGTCGGCGAGCGCGCGCAGGAACGGCGGCGCCTCGTCGAGCTCGCGGTACTCGGCGGTGAGCCGCGGCTCGTCGACGCGCTTGTCGTACATCCACCGCTGCCGCTGCTCGAACGGGGCGCTCTGCACGATCTGCTGCAGCAGCGCTTCGCCGCCGCTGACCCATCCCCGCACGATCTCCACCCACGACGTGGCGTCGAGGGCGTGCCGGCGAGCGCCGGTGAACGCGTGATCGAGGGCGGGCTCGGGTTCGGGGTCGGCGAAGAGGTCGGGTTGGGTCATGCGGCCTCCTCGACGGCAGCTGCGGCCAGCAGGAGGTGCGCGGCGGCGACAGCGCGCCAGCGCCCGGGATCCGGGCCGAGCCCGGGGCGGGAAGGCGTCGCGGTGGCCCAACCGCAGCGCGACCTGCTGCGCGGCGGCCGGGCCGAGACCGGCTCCGATCAGACCCGCGACCCGGTCGTCCAGTGCGCCTCCCGGCGCGTGCAGGTCGGGGTCGGCGGCCAGCGCGGCAACCACTCGTCCGGCCGGGCCGGGCAGTACGTGGGCGGCGCCGCCAGACAGCGCCGCAGCCGACGGGAACAGGTGGGTGAGCCCGGGCCCAAGCCCGGCTACCGGCTCGCCCAGCTCCTGAACCAGCCGGCTCGTCAGCTCGCGTGCGGCGGCCGGAGCGTGGTGCTCGGCGATCGCGGCCGTGACCGCCACCTCCAACGGGCTCCACGCGCCGGGCATCCGCACCCCGGGACGGGCCCGGAGCTGCGATCCGAACACCGGGTCGGCACCGAGCTGCGCGACCGCCCCCGTGACGTCGACGTCCGCGGCCAGCACGCCGGCGATCCGCTCGACGATGTGGATGAGCCCTTCCCAGTACGGCAGGTGCAGGACCAGCAGCAGGTGCCCGGGGTCGGCCGCGGCCCGCACCTCGACGAGCCCGGGTGCGTCGCCGACGGCGATGGTGCGCCGATAGCCGTCGGGGCCCACCGACTCGACGCCCGGCACCGCCTCGCGGGACAGGAGGGTCAGGACGGCGTCGAGGTCGTACGGTGCGGCGACGGGCAGGCGCAGCGCGAGCCCGCCGTCGGCGACGAGCCGGTCGGCGCGCCGGCGCCGGGCGCGCAGCTCCCGCGGGGTGGCCCGGAAGACGTCCTGCATCGTTCGGTTGAACTGCCGCAGGCTGCCGAAGCCCGACGCGAACGCGATCTCGACGACCTCCAGGTCGGTGTCGTCGAGGAGGCGACGGGCGAAGTGGGCGCGGCGGGAGCGCGCGAACCGGTCGGGCGTCGTGCCGAGGTGCTCGGCGAACATCCGCCGGAGGTGGCGCGCCGACACCCCGATCCGCCGGCCCAGCTCGGCCTCGCCGCTGCCGTCGAGCGCTCCCTCGAGGATCAGCCGCACGGCGCGGCAGACCAGCTCGGGCGCCTGCCACGGCGCGGATCCGACCTCCCGGTACGGCCGGCAGCGCAGGCACGCCCGGTAGCCGGCGGCCTCGGCGGCTGCGGCCGTGGCGTAGCTGCGGACGTTCTCGACGAGCGGTCGCGCACCGCACCCCGGCCGGCAGTAGATGCCGGTGGTCACGACCGCGGAGAACGTCACAGAGGCTGTCTACTACGCGACACCGACAGGATCAGGCCCACGTGCGCCGCGCCCGTGCCGCCCAGTAGTCGTCGGCGTCCTCGGCGTCGGCGAGGAGGTCCTGCAGCACGTCGACGGGGAGCTGGTGCCGGGCGGCCGCGACGTTGCTCCGCACCTGCTCGACGGTGACGGCGCCGGACAGCACTCGCCATGCCCACGGCTGCGCGAGCGCGGCCGCGATGGCGAGCTGGTCGACCGGGACACCGAGCTGCTCGGCCGCTGCGGTGACGGCCTTCACCGCGGGCGCGGCGTCACCGCCGCCGGGGGCGAGGCGTCCGTTGGCCACCGCCTCCTTCACCACGACCAGCGTGCCGGCCGCCGCGGCGTCGGCGAGCGCCGGGCCGACGGAGGGTTCGAGCAGGTTCCAGGTGCACTGGACCGCGGTGAAGAGCGGTGTTCCGTCGACGGTGATGTCGAGGACGCGGCGCACGACCTCTGCCTGGTGCGGTCCCGACGTCGACGCGCCGACGCGCACGCCGGTCCGGCGCAGGTCGGCCAGTGCCCGATGCAGGGCGGGGTCGGTGAGGGCGGCGCTCTCCGGCGTCACGGAGTGCACGTAGTAGATGCCGAGCCGGTCGCCCAGGGTGGCCGCCGTGGCGGCGCGCTGCTCGTGGAACGCGCGGACCGAGTGCTCCTTCCGTTCGTGGACGTCGGCGTCGAGCCGCCATTCGCCCACGTAGCGGTAGCCCCACTTGGAGCCGACCTCGACGTCGTCGATCTCGGGGTGCGCGGCGAGCCACCCGGCGAGGAACTCCTCGGCCCGGCCGTAGGAGCGGGCGGCGTCGAGGTAGCGGACGCCGGCCGCGTAGGCGGCGTCGAGGACGGCGTGGGTGCGTTCGCGCAGGTCGTCGACCGAGCGGCCGGTGCCGAGGTCGCTGCTCCGGCCGGAGGTGATGTAGGCGGGCCGGCCGAGCGCGGCGAGGCCGAGCCCCACCCGGTCGGCGTTCATGCGGTGGCCGGCGGGCTCGCGGGGGCGGGCAGCCCGGCGGGGGCGCCCAGCTCACGGCAGATCGCGCGAGCGGTGGTGCGGAGGGCGTCGAGCGCGGCGGGGTCGAGCGGCCACTCCGTCGCCGGGGTGACCAGGCCGATCGCGCCGGCCACCGCGCCGGTGGCGTCGAACAGCGGGGCCGCAGCGCCGCACTCGCCCAGCACCGCCTCCTCGTTCTCGGTCGCGATGCCGGTGCGACGCACCTCGGTCAGCTGCTCGGCGAACGCGGCGGGGTCGATGACGGTCTCGCCGGTCATCCGCCGGCCCGGTGGGCGTGGCGGGTCGCCGGGCTCGTCGTCGAAGGCCAGCAGTGCCTTGCCCAGCGCACAGGCGTGCGCGGGGATGACGATGCCGACCTCGGGCATCTGTCGGGTGCCGTCGGGGCGCGGCACGTGGTGGACCACGACGACGTCGTCGAAGAGGCGGACCGCCGTACGGACGGCGCACCCGGTGCGGGCCGAGAGGTCCTCGGCCCAGGTGGCCGCGCGGGAGCGCAGCTCCAGGGTGTCGAGGTAGACGTTGCTCATGCGCAGGGTCGCCGGCCCCAGGCGGTACTGCTGGGAGTCGCGTTCCTGCACGACCATCCCGTGCGCGAGCAGCGTGCGGACGATCCCGTGCGTGGTGGACGGCGCGAGGTCCAGCCGCGCGGCCAGCTCGCCCAGGGTCATGCGGCGCGCACCCTGCAGCGTCGTCAGGATCCGTAGGGCACGGTCCACCGACTGGATCACCGATGCTCTCCCCTCGTCGCGGACACCTCTTGTGTCCGGCACCACAGTAGCGTACTTTCCGTTCGCCGTTCGAGATTATCGAATGGCATTCGGGATCCACGCGGAGGTGGACGATGGACGAACCGACGACGCTCCAGCAACTGGCGGCCGAGGTGATCGGTACGGCCCTGCTCGTGTTCGTGGGGGTCGGCGCGGTTCCCGCGACGCTCATGGTGAACGGGGACGCTCCCTTCACCATGGCCGACCTGGGGATGATCTCGCTCGCGTTCGGCACCGTCGTCGTCGCGACCGTGTACGCCCTGGGCCACGTCTCGGGCAACCACATCAACCCGGCGGTCACCGTCGGGCTGGCGGTCACCGGGAAGTTCCCGTGGTCGCGCGTACCCGCCTACATCGCTGCGCAGCTGGTCGGTGCCGTGCTCGGCGCCGGCGCGATCCTGGCCGTGCTCGGCCCGCGCGCGAGCGAGGTCGGGCTGGGCGTCGCCGCGTTCGGGAGCGGCGTCGGCGTGGCGCAGGCCTTCGCGGCGGAGTTCGTCGGGACGTTCGCGCTGGTGTTCGTCGTGTTCGGCGCCGTGCACCGCAAGGCAGCGGCGGGGTTCGCCGGTGTCGCGATCGGCCTCGTCGTCTTCGCGGTCATCATCCCGGTCGCGCCCGCGACGTCGGCGGCCATCAACCCCGCGCGCACCGTCGGTCCGATGATCGTGCAGGCACTGGCGGGCGGTTCGGTGCACTGGGGGCAGCTGCCCGTCTACGTCCTCGCCGAGCTGCTCGGCGGTGCCGCTGCGGCGGTCGCCTACACGGCCGTTTCCCGTACCCCCGCCGACCGTGCAGAAACTACGGTCGACTCGCAGCCGCTGGTCGCCGAGACCGCCGAGTGAGGAGCATTCGATGAAGAAGCTCATCAACCACCCCGCCGACGTGGTGCGCGACGCCCTCGCCGGCATCGCCGCGGCCCACCCGGACCTGACCGTCGATCACGAGCAGCGCTTCGTCCGCCGCGCCGACGCGCCCGTCGCCGGCAAGGTCGGGCTCGTCTCGGGCGGCGGCTCCGGTCACGAGCCACTGCACGCCGGCCTCGTCGGCCACGGCATGCTCGACGCGGCGTGCGCCGGCGAGGTCTTCACCTCGCCGGTGCCCGACCAGATCCTCGCGGCCACCCGCGCGGTCGACGGCGGCGCCGGCGTCCTGCACATCGTGAAGAACTACACCGGTGACGTCCTGAACTTCGAGATGGCGGCGGAGCTGGCCGCCGAGAGCGGCATCGAGGTGGCCTCGGTCGTCGTCGACGACGACGTCGCGGTGCAGGACAGCCTCTACACCGCGGGCCGCCGTGGGGTGGCCGCCACGCTGCTGGTGGAGAAGATCGCCGGCGCCGCGGCGGAGCAGGGCCGATCGCTGGCCGCGGTCGCCGCCCTCGCGCAGCGGGTCGACGACTGCAGCCGCAGCATGGGAGTCGCGCTGACCTCGTGCACCGTGCCGGCCGCGGGCACCCCCACCTTCGACCTGCCGGAGACCGAGATGGAGCTCGGCATCGGCATCCACGGGGAGCCCGGACGGAGCCGGGTGCCGCTCGCCCCTGCGGCGGAGATCGCGCGGCTGCTCGTGGACCCGGTCCTCGCCGACCTGGACCGCGGCGGGGACGACGTGCTCCTGTTCGTCAACGGGCTGGGTGGGACGCCGTCGATCGAGCTGTACGTCATGTACAAGGAGGTCGCCACGCTCCTGGCGAAGGAGGGTGTGCACGTGGCGCGGTCGCTCGTCGGCTCCTACGTCACGAGCCTGGACATGGCGGGCTGCTCGGTCACGCTCCTGCGCCTCGACGACGAGCTGGCGGCGCTGTGGGACGCGCCGGTCCAGACCCCGGCGCTGCGCTGGGGTCGGTGACCGGGATGAGCGAGCGTGCGAGCGAATCATCAGCACAGCGCCTGCGCGAAGCGGCGGCCGAGCGCAGCGAGGCCGTGCGATGAGCGGGGCAGCGGACAAGATCGACGCAGCCGCCGTCGAGCGGTGGCTGCGACGGTTCGCCGAGCTGATCGCCGAGCACGAGTCGGACCTGACCGCGCTGGACGCCGCCATCGGGGACGCCGATCACGGCACGAACATGATGCGCGGGATGCAGGCCGTCGTCGCCGTGCTCGACGGCGGCGCGGCCGAGCAGCCGGCGGATCTGGTGCGTCAGGTCGGCATGACGCTGGTCAGCAAGGTGGGCGGGGCGAGCGGCCCGCTCTACGGCACGTTCTTCCTGCGGATGGCACCCGCGCTGAGCGCTGCGGCCGACGGTGGTTCGTTCGCCGCTGCGCTGCGCGCGGGTCTCAACGGCGTGGTGGCCCGCGGACGGGCCGAGCCGGGCGACAAGACGATGTTCGACGCGCTCGCCCCCGCCTTCGACGCGCTCGACGCGGCGTTGGCCGAGGGCCGTGACCTCGCCGCGGCCCTGCGGGCAGCGGCACAGGCCGCGGACGCGGGCCGCGACGCCACCGGCCCCATGGCCGCGCGCAAGGGCCGGGCCAGCTACCTGGGCGAACGCAGCGTCGGGCACGTCGATCCAGGCGCGACGTCGGCGGCGCTGCTCGTGGCCGCCGCGGCTGCGCTCGTCGACGGTGACGGAGTCGCATGAGCGAGCTTGCGAGCGAATCATGCTCACAGCGCCGCGCGGGACTCGTCGGGCTCGTGGTGGTGTCGCACAGCCAGGCGCTCGCGGACGCGGCGCTGGAGCTGGCGCGCCAGATGCTGCACGGAGCGGACGGCCCGGACGTCGTCGCGGCGGCCGGGTTGGACGACGGCACGCTCGGCACCGACGCCACCCGCATCGCGGGCGCCATCACCAAGGCGGACCGCGGGGCAGGGGTCGTGGTGCTCATGGACATGGGCAGTGCGGTGCTCTCCGCGCAGGTCGCGCTGGAGCTGATAGACCCGGCGCTCGCCGAGCAGGTGGTGCTCTGCTCGGCGCCGCTGGTCGAAGGGCTCGTGGTCGCGGCGGTCACGGCGGCGGGCGGCGCGGCCACTGCCGTGGTGGCCGCCGAGGCCGAGGCGGCGCTCGGGGCCAAGCGCGCTGCCGTCGGCGGGCCGGTGGCGTCCGCGACCCCGGTGGAGGCACCGGCGCAGCCGGCCCGCACGGCCGTCGTCCGGGTGTCCAACGAGCACGGGCTGCACGCACGTCCGGCCGCCCGGCTGGTGCAGACCGTCCACCGCCTCGACGCCGACGTGCGGCTGCGCAACCGGACGACCGGCTCGGACTGGGTGTCGGGGGGAAGTCTCAGCGCCGTCGCCACGCTGGGCGTCCTGCACGACCACGAGCTGGAGATCGAGGCCAGGGGCGACCGCGCCGATCAGGCACTCGCCGAGGTCACGGCGCTGGCGGACCGTGCGTTCGACGAGCAGGGGGGCCGCCCGGTCGGCACCCGAGCGGCGACGACCGGGCCGTTGCCCGCGTCCCCGGGGATCGCGGTCGGCCCGGCGCGGGTCTGGCGCACCGGCTCGCTCGACGTCGCCACGGCCATGGCCGACGACCCCGCGGCCGAACGGGCCCGGCTCGCCGCCGCCCTGTCGGACACGCGTTCCGCCTTGCACGCGCTGCGGGAGCGGGCGCAGCGGGAGCTGGGGACCGCCGAGGCGGACGTGTTCGAGGCGCACCTGCTCCTCCTCGACGATCCCGACCTCGTCGCGCACACCCACGCCCGGCTGGCCGACGGGCTGGCCGCCGAGTCGGCGTGGGCGGAGTCGGTGCGGGCACTGCGGGACCGCTTCGCCGCGCTGCCCGACCCGTACCAGCGGGCGCGCGCAGCGGACGTCACCGACGTCGGCTCGCAGGTGCTGCAGGCCCTCGGCGGCGAGCGCTCCGCACACCTCGATGCGGACGGCGTCGTCGTCACCGGCGAGCTCACCCCGGCCGCGGCCGCCGAGCTGGACCCCGCCCGGGTGGCGGCGGTGGTCCAGGCCTACAGCAGTCCGACGGCGCACAGCGCGATCCTGCTGCGGGCCCGCGGCATCCCGGCCGTCGCCGGTGCCGGGCCCGAGGTCCTCGACCTCGCGGACGGCACCCCGATCGCCGTCGACGGGACGCGCGGTGTGGTCGTGGTCGACCCGACCCCCGACGTGGCCGACGAGTACCGGCAGCGGGCCGCCGCACTCGCGCAGCGTCGACGAGCCGCGCTGCGGACCGGGGCGGCCCCGGCACACACCAAGGACGGGGTGGCCGTGTCGGTCGGCGCGAACGTCGACTCGGTGGCCGCGGCGACCGCGGCGGCCGCGAACGGCGCGGATCTCGCCGGGCTCGTCCGCACCGAGTTCCTGTTCCTCGACCGGACCGCACCACCCGACGTCGACGAGCAGCACGCCGCCTACCGGGCGCTCGCGGACGCCATGAACGGTGCCCGCATCACCCTGCGCACCCTCGACGTCGGCGGCGACAAGCCGCTGCGCTACCTGCCCATGCCCGCGGAGGCGAACCCGTTCCTCGGCGTGCGCGGCATCCGGCTGTCGATGGCGCGTCCCGACGTCTTCGCCGACCAGCTGCGGGCCGTCGTGCGGACCGCCCACGAGACCCCGGTCAGCGTCATGTTCCCGATGGTCACGACCGTCGACGAGCTGCGGTGGGCACGCGAACGGCTCGACGAGGCCGTGCGCGCGGAAGGACGCGGCGCCCCGGCCGGGCTCGAGACCGGCGTCATGATCGAGGTGCCGTCGGCCGCGCTCAAGGCACGAGCGCTCGCTCCCTACGTCGACTTCTTCAGCATCGGCACCAACGACCTCGTCCAGTACGCGATGGCGGCGGAGCGGGGCAGCGCCGCCGTCGCCGCGCTGGCCGACCCGTACGACCCGGGTGTGGCCCAGCTCGTCGCGCACGTGTGCCGGGCGGGCAAGCCGGTCTCGGTGTGCGGCGAGGTCGCGGCCGACGAGGGCGCCGCCGCCCTGCTCGTCGGGCTCGGGGTGCGGCGGCTCAGCGTCGCCGCCCCTGCCGTCCCGACCGTCAAGCAGGCCGTGCGGGAGATCGACAGCGTCGCGGCTGCCCGGCTCGCCGAGGCCGCGTGCGCCGCCGCCTCCGGCGCCGAGGTGCGGGCGCTGCTCGGCTCGTCCTGACCGATCCGGCCAGCGCCCTGGAGCGGGATCGGCTACGGCGAGCTGAACGCCCTGCTCAGCGGTCGGTGACCGGCGCGCAGTCGGCCCGCAGCGCGCCGCCCAGCCGCGCCACGGACGCGTCGGCCTCGGCCAGGGTCCCGGCGTAGAGCACGAAGTCGTGCCACAGCCCGGGCACCCGGTCGTAGGTGTGCGGAGCCCCGGCGGCGGCGAGCCGTTCGACGAGGGCGTCCGCGTCGCCGAGCAGGATCTCGCCCATGGCGGCCAGGACGTGGATCGGCGGCAGCCCGGTGAGGTCGGCGTCGAGCGGACGCAGGTCGGCGGGGTCGGTGTCGCCGCGGTAGTCGGCGGCGGTCTGCTGCAGCCAGGCCGCGTTGAGCAGCGCGTCGGTGTGGTCGTTGGCCTGCAGGGTCGGCGAGGACAGGGTCAGGTCGATCCACGGCGAGATCAGTCCGACCGACCCGGGCAGCTCCTCGCCCTCCTCCCGCAGCCGCAGCAGCAGCGACATGGCCAGCCCGCCGCCCGCGGAATCTCCCGCGACCGCGATGCGTTGTGCATCGTGTCCGGCTGTGCGCAGCGCGCGGTAGGCGGCGAGTGCGTCGTCGACGGCGGCCGGGTGCGGGTGTTCGGGTGTCAAGCGGTACTCGGGCACGTGCACCGGAGCACCGATGGCCCGTCCCAGATGGGCGATCACCCCGCGGTGCGAACGGGCGGACCCCACGGAGTAGCCACCGCCGTGGAGGAAGAGCAGCTGGTGCGGGCCGACCGCGCCGGGCACGGTCACCCGCTCGGTGGGCACCCCGCCGAGCTCGCCGCGGACGCGGCGGGTGCCGGGTGGTGACGGCAGTGCGTACCCGGTGACGTCGATCAGGCGCCGCCGGACCGAGACGGGGAGGCGGGGGTCCAGCATGGGAGATACGACGAACCGGGTGACCACCCGGGCGACCTGCATCGGTACGCGCACGTCCGGACACTAACGGGCCGCACCACGATCACGTCACAGGCGGCGAGCGGGTGTTCTGCCGCGGTGAACGGGCGCGTCCCCTTGCGGGTGAACGGGTGGTGCGGCACCCTGGCCGTACCGACCACGCGGAGCCGGGACCCGTTTTGACCCCCTTCCGGAGGGGCGGGTACCCTTGTGTCTTGCGCCTGACTGCGGTCGGGCCGATCTGTGTGCGCCTCGCGCATCCCTACGGATGTGTCGAGCGCAGGCAGACCCCGAAGGTTCTCTCGTGAGGTCCCCCGATCTCTGGAGTGCGGACCCCACCGGGGTGACGACACGCCCGACCTCGGGGGACGACTCCGGGATCGGACCACCCAAGCACCACAGAGCAGCAGCAGTACGCCGACGGGAAGAAGTAGACGGTTACATGCCCACCATCTCTCAGCTTGTCCGCAAGGGCCGGCAGGACAAGCCCACCAAGGTCAAGACCAAGGCGCTTGCCGGTAGCCCGCAGCGACGCGGCGTCTGCACGCGCGTGTACACCACCACGCCGCGCAAGCCGAACTCCGCGCTGCGCAAGGTCGCCCGCGTCAAGCTGAGCAGTGGCATCGAGGTCACCGCCTACATCCCGGGTGAGGGCCACAACCTGCAGGAGCACTCGATCGTCCTGGTGAAGGGCGGCGGCCCGCGCGACCTGCCGGGCGTGCGGTACCGCATCCTGCGCGGCGCGCTCGACACCCAGGCCGTGAAGAACCGCAAGCAGGCCCGCAGCAAGTACGGGGCGAAGAAGGAGAAGAGCTGATGCCTCGCAAGGGCCCCGCACCCAAGCGTCCGCTGGTGTCCGACCCGGTCTACGGGTCGCCGCTGGTCACGCAGCTGGTCAACAAGGTGCTCAAGGACGGCAAGCGGTCGCTCGCGGAGCGCATCGTGTACGCCGCCCTCGAGGGCACCCGGGAGAAGACGGGCACCGACCCGGTCGTCACCCTGAAGCGCGCCATGGACAACGTGAAGCCCGCGCTCGAGGTCAAGAGCCGCCGCGTCGGTGGCGCGACCTACCAGGTGCCGGTCGAGGTGCGCGTGCCGCGCCAGACCACCCTCGCGCTGCGCTGGATCGTCAGCTACTCGAGCCAGCGCCGCGAGAAGACGATGACCGAGCGGCTCATGAACGAGCTGCTCGACGCGAGCAACGGCCTCGGCGCCAGCGTCAAGCGGCGCGAGGACACGCACAAGATGGCGGAGTCCAACAAGGCCTTCGCCCACTACCGCTGGTGATTCGGCCGACCGTCGATCGCCAATTGAGGGAGAGCTGAAGCAGTGGCAGCACAGGACGTGCTGACGGACCTGACGAAGGTCCGCAACATCGGCATCATGGCGCACATCGACGCCGGTAAGACCACCACCACCGAGCGGATCCTGTACTACACCGGGATCAACTACAAGATCGGTGAGGTGCACGACGGCGCCGCCACCATGGACTGGATGGAGGAGGAGCAGAAGCGCGGCATCACGATCACGTCGGCCGCGACCACCTGCTTCTGGAAAGACCACCAGATCAACATCATCGACACCCCCGGGCACGTCGACTTCACCGTCGAGGTGGAGCGCAACCTGCGGGTGCTCGACGGCGCCGTCGCGGTCTTCGACGGCAAGGAGGGCGTCGAGCCCCAGTCCGAGCAGGTCTGGCGGCAGGCGACCAAGTACGACGTCCCGCGCATCTGCTTCGTCAACAAGATGGACAAGCTCGGCGCGGACTTCTACTTCACCGTGTCCACGATCAAGGACCGGCTCGGCGCCACGCCGCTGCCGATCCAGCTGCCGATCGGCTCGGAGAACGACTTCATCGGCGTGATCGACCTGGTCCGCATGAAGGCGCTCACCTGGCGTGGTGAGGTCCAGAAGGGCGAGGACTACACGATCGAGGAGATCCCGGCCGAGCTGAAGGACAAGGCGGACGAGTACCGCCTGGCCCTCGTCGAGGCCGTCGCCGAGACCGACGACGAGCTCATGGAGCTCTACCTCGGCGGCGAGGAGCTCACCGAGTCGCAGCTCAAGCACGGCATCCGCGAGATCGTCCGCACCCGCGCCGCCTACCCCGTCCTGTGCGGGTCGGCGTTCAAGAACAAGGGCGTCCAGCCCATGCTCGACGCGGTCATCGACTACCTCCCGGCGCCGTCGGACCTGCCGCCCGTCGAGGGCACGCTGCAGGACGGGGAGACCCCGGCCTTCCGCAAGCCCGAGAAGGACGAGCCGTTCTCCGCGCTGGCGTTCAAGATCGCTGCGCACCCGTTCTTCGGCAAGCTCACCTACATCCGGGTGTACTCGGGTCGGGTCGCTGCTGGTTCCCAGGTCATCAACTCGACCAAGGACCGCAAGGAGCGCATCGGGAAGATCTTCCAGATGCACGCCAACAAGGAGAACCCGGTCGACGAGGCCCTGGTCGGTCACATCTACGCGGTGATCGGCCTGAAGGACACGACCACGGGCGAGACGCTCTGCGACCCGCAGGCGCCGATCGTGCTCGAGTCGATGACCTTCCCGGCGCCGGTCATCCAGGTGGCGGTCGAGCCGAAGACCAAGGCCGACCAGGAGAAGCTGGGCGTCGCGATCCAGCGCCTCGCCGAGGAGGACCCGACGTTCCAGGTCTCCAACGACGAGGAGACCGGGCAGACGATCCTCGCCGGTATGGGCGAGCTGCACCTCGAGGTGCTCGTCAACCGGATGAAGAGCGACTACAAGGTCGAGGCCAACATCGGCAAGCCGCAGGTGGCCTACCGCGAGACCATCCGCAAGACGGTCGAGAAGCACGAGCTCACGTACAAGAAGCAGACCGGTGGTTCGGGCCAGTTCGCCCGCGTCATCGTGAAGCTGGAGCCGCTCCACAGCGAGGACGGCGCCGAGTACGAGTTCGAGAACAAGGTCACCGGTGGCCGGGTGCCGCGGGAGTACATCCCGTCGGTCGACGCCGGCGCCCAGGACGCCATGCAGTACGGCGTGCTGGCGGGCTACCCGCTGACCGCGATCAAGTTCACGCTGCTCGACGGTGCCTACCACGAGGTCGACTCCTCCGAGATGGCGTTCAAGATCGCCGGCTCGATGGCCCTCAAGGAGGCTGCGAAGAAGGCCGACCCGGCCATCCTCGAGCCGATGATGGCCGTCGAGGTCACCACACCCGAGGACTACATGGGTGACGTGATCGGCGACCTGAACTCCCGCCGCGGGCAGATCCAGGCCATGGAGGAGCGGGCGGGCGCCCGCGTCGTCAAGGCACTGGTGCCGCTCTCCGAGATGTTCGGCTACGTCGGCGACCTGCGGTCGCGGACCCAGGGCCGGGCCAACTACACGATGGTCTTCGACTCCTACGCGGAGGTTCCGGCCAGCGTGTCCAAGGAGATCATCGCGAAGGCGACGGGCGAGTAATCGCCTGGAGTCGGGGACGGGTACCGTCCCCGACTCACCTGCTCCATCCCTACAGACCTGCCGTCAGCACGGCGGACAAGAACATCAGTCCAGGAGGATCCCCAGTGGCGAAGGCGAAGTTCGAGCGGACCAAGCCGCACGTCAACATCGGCACCATCGGTCACATCGACCACGGCAAGACCACGCTGACGGCGGCCATCACGAAGGTTCTGCACGACAAGTACCCGAACCTCAACGAGGCTTCGGCGTTCGACCAGATCGACAAGGCTCCCGAGGAGCGTCAGCGCGGCATCACGATCTCGATCGCGCACGTCGAGTACCAGACCGAGAAGCGCCACTACGCGCACGTCGACTGCCCCGGGCACGCCGACTACATCAAGAACATGATCACCGGTGCCGCCCAGATGGACGGCGCGATCCTCGTGGTCGCCGCGACCGACGGCCCGATGCCGCAGACGCGTGAGCACGTGCTGCTCGCCCGCCAGGTCGGCGTGCCGTACATCGTCGTCGCGCTGAACAAGGCCGACATGGTCGACGACGAGGAGATCATGGAGCTCGTCGAGCTCGAGGTCCGCGAGCTGCTGTCGTCGCAGAACTACCCGGGCGACGACCTCCCCGTCGTGCAGGTCTCGGCGCTGAAGGCGCTCGAGGGCGACGCGGAGTGGGCCGAGAAGCTCCTCGCGCTGATGGACGCGGTCGACGAGTCGATCCCGGAGCCGGAGCGCGACACCGAGAAGCCGTTCCTCATGCCGATCGAGGACGTCTTCACGATCACCGGTCGCGGCACCGTCGTCACCGGCAAGGTGGACCGCGGCGTCGTCAAGGTGAACGAGACGGTCGAGATCGTCGGCATCCGCGAGAAGTCGACCACGACCACCGTCACGGGCATCGAGATGTTCCGCAAGCTGCTCGACGAGGGGCGTGCCGGCGAGAACGTCGGCCTGCTGCTCCGCGGCATCAAGCGCGAGGACGTCGAGCGCGGCCAGGTCGTCGTGAAGCCGAACTCGATCACCCCGCACACCGAGTTCGAGGCGCAGGTCTACATCCTGTCCAAGGACGAGGGTGGCCGCCACACGCCGTTCTTCAACAACTACCGTCCGCAGTTCTACTTCCGGACGACGGACGTGACGGGCGTCGTGACGCTGCCGGCGGGCACCGAGATGGTCATGCCCGGCGACAACACCAAGATGACGGTCCAGCTCATCCAGCCCATCGCCATGGAGGAGGGCCTGCAGCTGGCCATCCGCGAGGGTGGTCGGACCGTGGGCGCCGGCCAGGTCACCAAGATCATCAAGTAGTACCGCCGCGGCCCGCGGACCCTCGTGGTCCGCGGGCCGCACCCCGGTCAGGGGTGCTCCACCTCGGTGTGGCATCCTTGACGAGTTGCGCGTAGGGCACCTGTGTGCCTGGCGCCAACCCCCGAGCACAGCGAACCTCCCCCCGGGGGGTTGCGGGTGATCCGGGGACGAGTCCGTGAGGTCACGGCGACACGCCCGACCTCGTGGACCGGAGCCACCCCAGTGAGACCGGATGGGCTCCTGGCGTGTGCCCCGACCCGGAGCACGTACACGAGCGGTAGGAAGAAGAGGACGACCGACGACCATGGCGGGACAGAAGATCCGCATCAGGCTGAAGGCCTATGACCACGAGGCCATCGACGCCTCCGCGCGCAAGATCGTCGAGACGGTCACGCGCACGGGCGCTCGGGTCGTCGGGCCGGTGCCGTTGCCGACGGAGAAGAACGTGTACTGCGTCATCCGCTCGCCGCACAAGTACAAGGACTCGCGCGAGCACTTCGAGATGCGGACGCACAAGCGGCTGATCGACATCCTCGACCCGACGCCGAAGACGGTCGACGCGCTCATGCGCATCGACCTCCCGGCCAGCGTCGACGTGAACATTCAGTAGGACGCGGACTGATGGCAGACAGGCAGATCACCGGGATCCTGGGCACCAAGCTCGGGATGACCCAGGTCTTCGACGAGAACAACCGGGTGGTCCCGGTCACCGTGGTCCAGGCCGGACCGAACGTGGTGACCCAGATCCGCACGCCGGAGAAGGACGGCTACACCGCCGTCCAGCTCGCGTTCGGCGCGATCGACCCGCGCAAGGTGAACAAGCCCGAGACGGGCCACTTCGCCAAGGCCGGCACCACCCCGCGGCGCCAC
This sequence comes from Pseudonocardia sp. CA-107938, assembly GCF_050936315.1. Taxonomy (NCBI): domain Bacteria; kingdom Bacillati; phylum Actinomycetota; class Actinomycetes; order Pseudonocardiales; family Pseudonocardiaceae; genus Pseudonocardia; species Pseudonocardia sp. CA-107938. The sequence goes on from NZ_JBNJNA010000001.1 coordinate 2,232,837, forward strand.
CTCGTGGAGCTGCGCACCACCGACGCCGCCGACTACTCGCTCGGGCAGGAGATCACCGCCGAGGTGTTCGCCGCCGGCGTGAGCGTCGACGTCGTGGGCACCAGCAAGGGCAAGGGCACCGCGGGCGTCATGAAGCGCCACGGCTTCCACGGCCTCGGCAACTCCCACGGTGTCCAGCGCAAGCACCGCTCGCCCGGCTCGATCGGTGGCTGCGCCACCCCGGGCCGCGTGTTCAAGGGGCTGAAGATGGCCGGCCGCATGGGCCACGAGACCGTCACCACGCAGAACCTGACGGTCCACCGGGTCGACGCCGAGCGCGGGCTGCTGCTGATCAAGGGTGCTGTCCCTGGTCCGCGCGGCGGCCTGCTGTTCGTGAAGTCCGCGGCGAAGGGCGGTGCGAAGTGAGCACGGTGAAGGTCGACCTCCCGGAGCACGTCTTCGACGTCCAGGCGAACGTCGGGCTGATGCACCAGGTCGTGGTGGCCCAGCTCGCGGCCGCCCGCCAGGGCACGCACGACACCAAGACCCGTGGCGAGGTGCGCGGCGGTGGCCGCAAGCCCTACCGCCAGAAGGGCACCGGTCGCGCCCGCCAGGGCTCGACCCGTGCGCCGCAGTTCACCGGCGGTGGCACCGTCCACGGCCCGACGCCGCGCGACTACACGCAGAAGACCCCGAAGAAGATGAAGGCGGCCGCCCTGCGCGGTGCCCTCTCCGACCGGGCTCGCGGTGACGTCGTGTTCGTCGTCGACTCGCTGGTGACGGGCGACGCGCCGTCCACCAAGGCCGCGCGCACCGCGCTCGCCGAGATCGTCGACGCCGGCACCAAGGTGCTGGTCGTCGTCTCCCGCGACGACGTGCTGCACCAGCTGTCGCTGCGCAACCTGCCCGACGTGCACCTGATCGCGCCCGACCAGCTGAACACCTACGACGTGCTCGTCAACGACGCCGTGGTGTTCCTGCAGGACGCGTACGAGCTGTTCCTCGCGGGGCCGATCGCCACCGCGGGTGCCGCGAAGGGGGCGGCCCGCGAGAGCGAGGTCGCGCCGAGCCTGGTCAAGGGTGCTGCGGCCGACGAGGCCCCCTACGGCCCCGAGAGCCACGCGCCGCTGGCCGACGGCTCGCAGCCGGAGGGTTTCCCGGTCAAGGGCAACGCCGACTCGATGCTGTACCACGTGCCGGGCAGCTCGTTCTACGCCCGCACGGTCGCCGAGGTGTGGTTCACCACCGCCGAGGCGGCGGAGGCGGCCGGTTTCCAGCTGCCGCCGTCGCAGCGTAAGGAGGAGGACAAGTGATCCCCGACCCGCGCGACATCCTGCTCGCGCCGGTGGTCTCGGAGAAGAGCTACGGGCTGCTCGAGGAGCGCCAGTACACCTTCATCGTCCGACCCGACGCGAACAAGACCCAGATCAAGATCGCCGTGGAGCAGGTGTTCGACGTCAAGGTGCTGTCGGTCAACACCCTGAACCGCACCGGGAAGCGCAAGCGCACCCGCTCGGGCTACGGCAAGCGCAAGGACACGAAGCGCGCGATCGTCACAATCTCCCCGGAGAGCCGTGAGATCGACGTCTTCGGCGGCCGGGCGAGCTGAGGGGCGTAGAGACAAGATGGCCATCCGCAAGTACAAGCCGACCACTCCGGGCCGCCGCGGCTCGAGCGTGTCGGACTTCGCCGAGATCACCCGGTCCACGCCGGAGAAGTCGCTGATCCGCCCGATCCACAGCAAGGGCGGGCGCAACGTGCACGGGCGGGTCACCGCGCGGCACCAGGGCGGCGGGCACAAGCGCGCCTACCGCCTCATCGACTTCCGGCGCAACGACAAGGACGGCGTTCCGGCGAAGGTCGCGCACATCGAGTACGACCCCAACCGCACCGCCCGGATCGCGCTGCTGCACTACGTCGACGGCGAGAAGCGCTACATCATCGCCCCCGACAAGCTGAAGCAGGGCGACCGCGTCGAGGCCGGCGCCAAGGCCGACATCAAGGTCGGCAACAACCTGCCGCTGCGCAACATCCCCACCGGCACCGTGATCCACGCGATCGAGCTCCGCCCCGGCGGCGGCGCGAAGATCGCGCGGTCCGCCGGTGCGCGGGTGCAGCTCGTCGCCAAGGACGGGCCGTACGCGCAGCTGCGCATGCCTTCCGGCGAGATCCGCAACGTCGACGTGCGCTGCCGCGCGACGATCGGCGAGGTGGGCAACGCCGAGCAGTCCAACATCAACTGGGGCAAGGCGGGCCGCATGCGGTGGAAGGGCAAGCGCCCGACCGTCCGTGGTGTCGCCATGAACCCGGTCGACCACCCGCACGGTGGTGGTGAGGGCAAGACCTCCGGTGGTCGCCACCCGGTGAACCCGGCCGGTAAGCCCGAGGGCCGCACCCGCAAGGCCAACAAGCCGTCCGACAAGTTGATCGTCCGCCGGCGTCGCACCGGCAAGAAGCGTTGAGTAGGAGGTAAGACATGCCACGCAGCCTGAAGAAGGGCCCGTTCGTCGACGACCACCTGCTCAAGAAGGTGGACGCCCTCAACGAGTCGGGCAAGAAGACCGTCATCCGCACGTGGTCGCGGCGGTCCACGATCATCCCCGACATGATCGGCCACACGATCGCGGTGCACGACGGCCGCAAGCACGTGCCGGTGTTCGTGTCGGACTCGATGGTCGGCCACAAGCTGGGTGAGTTCGCCCCCACGCGAACCTTCCGCGGCCACATCAAGGACGACCGCAAGGCGAGGCGTCGATGACCACCGCAGAGAACAGCACCGAGGCCCGGCCGACCGCCCGCGCGGTCGCCCGGCGCATCCCGATGAGCGAGCGCAAGGTCCGCCGCGTCGTCGACCTGGTTCGGGGCAAGCACGTCGACGAGGCTCTCGCGATCCTCCAGCTCGACGTGCACGCCGCCAGCGAGCCCGTCTACAAGGTGATCGCCAGCGCGGTCGCCAACGCGAACAACAACCTGCAGCTCGACCCGCGGTCCCTCTGGGTCAAGACGATCTACGTGGACCAGGGCGTCACCATGAAGCGGATCCGGCCGCGCGCGCAGGGTCGCGCGTACCGCGTCCGCAAGCGCGCGTGCCACATCACGGTCGAGGTCGAGTCTCGTCCGACCACCGGTCGCGCAGCACGGGCACAGGGGAGGGCCCGCTGATGGGTCAGAAGATCAACCCGCACGGGTTCCGGCTCGGCATCACCACCGACTGGAAGTCGCGCTGGTACGCCGACAAGCAGTACTCCGAGTACGTCAAGGAGGACGTCGAGATCCGCCGCATGCTCTCCAAGGGCATGGAGCGGGCCGGCATCTCCAAGGTGGAGATCGAGCGCACCCGGGACCGGGTCCGCGTCGACATCCACACCGCCCGTCCGGGCATCGTGATCGGCCGCCGCGGCGCGGAGGCCGACCGGATCCGGGGCAACCTCGAGAAGCTGACCAAGAAGCAGGTCCAGCTGAACATCCTCGAGGTCAAGAACTCGGAGTCGGACGCGCAGCTCGTCGCGCAGGGCGTTGCCGAGCAGCTGTCCAACCGCGTCGCCTTCCGGCGCGCGATGCGCAAGGCCATCCAGTCGGCCATGCGTTCGCCGCAGGTCAAGGGCATCCGCGTGCAGTGCTCGGGTCGTCTCGGCGGCGCCGAGATGTCGCGCTCGGAGTTCTACCGCGAGGGTCGCGTGCCGCTGCACACGCTGCGCGCCGACATCGACTACGGCCTGTTCGAGGCCCGCACCACGTTCGGCCGCATCGGCGTCAAGGTGTGGATCTACAAGGGCGACGTCGTCGGTGGCCGCCGTGAGGGCGTGCCCGCCGCGCCGGCCGGCAACGAGCGCGGCCCGCGCCGCGAGCGTCCGCAGCGCCGTCGCTCCGGCGCGTCCGGCACCACCGGCAGCGGTGGCACCGACGCCGGGCGCGCTGCCGCTGCGGAGAGCTCGGCCCCCGAGGCCGCTGCTTCGACCGGTGGGGAGAGCTGATCATGTTCATCCCCCGCCGTGTCAAGCACCGCAAGCAGCACCGTCCGCACCGCACCGGTCTCGCGACCGGTGGCACCCAGGTCACCTTCGGCGACTTCGGCATCCAGGCTCTGGAGCCGGCCTACGTGACCAACCGGCAGATCGAGTCGGCGCGTATCGCGATCAACCGGCACATCCGCCGTGGCGGCAAGGTGTGGATCAACATCTTCCCCGACCGCCCGCTCACCAAGAAGCCCGCCGAGACCCGCATGGGTTCCGGTAAGGGTTCGCCGGAGAAGTGGGTGGCCAACGTCAAGCCCGGCCGGGTGCTGTTCGAGATGAGCTACCCGAACGAGCAGACGGCTCGCGAGGCGCTGCGCCGCGCGATCCACAAGCTGCCGATGAAGTGCCGGATCGTGACCCGCGAGGGTGGTGACTTCTGATGGCGTCCACGACCGCGGCCGAGCTGCGCGAGCTCACCGACGAGGAGTTGGTGCTGCGCGTGCGCGAGGCCAAGGAGGAACTGTTCAACCTGCGGTTCCAGATGGCCACCGGGCAGCTGGACAACAACCGGCGGCTGCGTACCGTCCGGCACGACATCGCACGGATCTACACGATCATGCGTGAGCGCGAGCTGGGTCTGTCGGCCGCACCGAGCGATGACGAGGTGTCGGCATGAGTGACGACGTGAAGGTGGACAAGCGCGGTGAGCGCAAGGTCCGCGAGGGCCTGGTGGTGTCCGACAAGATGGACAAGACCATCGTGGTGAACCTCGAGGACCGCGTGAAGCACCCGCTCTACGGCAAGGTCATCCGCCGGACGCACAAGGTCAAGGCGCACGACGAGGCCAACACGGCCGGCGTCGGCGACCGCGTCCGGTTGATGGAGACCCGCCCGCTGTCGGCGACCAAGCGCTGGCGGCTGGTGGAGATCCTGGAGAAGGCGAAGTGATCCAGCAGGAATCGCGGCTGCGCGTCGCCGACAACAGCGGTGCCAAGGAGATCCTCTGCATCCGCGTGCTGGGCGGCTCCGGCCGCCGCTACGCGGGGATCGGCGACATCATCGTCGCCACCGTGAAGGACGCCATCCCCGGCGCCAACGTGAAGCGTGGCGACGTGGTCAAGGCCGTCATCGTGCGCACCGTCAAGGAGCGCCGCCGGGCGGACGGCTCGTACATCAAGTTCGACGAGAACGCCGCCGTGATCATCAAGGCGGACGGCGAGCCGCGCGGGACCCGCATCTTCGGGCCGGTGGGTCGCGAGCTGCGCGACAAGCGATTCATGCGAATCGTCTCGCTCGCGCCGGAGGTGTTGTAGTGAAGGTGAAGAAGGGCGACACGGTGCTCGTGATCGCCGGTAAGGACAAGGGCGCGAAGGGCAAGGTCATCCAGGCCTACCCGGACCGCGACCGCGTGCTCGTCGAGGGCGTGAACCGGATCAAGAAGCACACCCGGATCACGCAGAACCAGCGGGGCGCCCAGTCGGGCGGCATCATCACGACCGAGGCTGCGATCCACGTCTCGAACGTGATGGTCGTCGACTCCGACGGCAAGCCGACCCGCGTGGGCAAGAAGACCACCGACGACGGCAAGCGCGTGCGGATCTCCCGGCGTTCCGGGAAGGAGATCTGATGACCACCGCTGAGAAGGTGGCGCCGCGGCTCAAGCAGCGCTACCGCGACGAGATCAAGGGCGAGCTGCAGGAGCAGTTCTCCTACGACAACGTCATGCAGATCCCCGGCGTCGTGAAGGTCGTCGTCAACATGGGCGTCGGCGACGCCGCCCGTGACGCGAAGCTGATCGAGGGCGCCGTGCGCGACCTCGCCACGATCACCGGCCAGAAGCCGCAGGTCCGGCGGGCCACGAAGTCGATCGCGCAGTTCAAGCTGCGCGAGGGCATGCCGATCGGCGCGAAGGTCACCCTGCGCGGCGACCGGATGTGGGAGTTCCTCGACCGTCTGCTGACGATCGCGCTTCCCCGTATCCGCGACTTCCGCGGCCTGTCCGGCAAGCAGTTCGACGGCCGGGGCAACTACACGTTCGGGCTCACGGAGCAGTCGATGTTCCACGAGATCGACCCGGACTCGATCGACCGGCCGCGCGGGATGGACATCACGGTCGTCACCACGGCTACGACGGACGAGGAAGGCCGCGCGCTCCTGCGCAAGCTCGGCTTCCCTTTCAAGGAGGCGTGAGATGGCGAAGAAGGCCCTGATCGTCAAGTCCAACCGCACCCCGAAGTTCAAGGTGCGGGCCTACACGCGGTGCCAGAAGTGCGGTCGTCCGCGCTCGGTGCTGCGCAAGTTCGGCCTGTGCCGGGTGTGCGTCCGCGAGATGGCGCACGCCGGCGAGCTGCCGGGCGTGAACAAGAGCAGCTGGTAACACCCCTCAGATCGCCGCAGGCCCGTAGGGGAACCACGGCGGGAAAACGAGTGTGACGTCGCCATGACGATGACCGATCCGATCGCGGACATGCTGACCCGGTTGCGGAACGCCAACTCGGCGTACCACGACCAGGTCACCATGCCGCACTCCAAGCTCAAGTCCGCCATCGCGGACGTCCTGCTGCGGGAGGGCTACATCGCCTCGCACCGCACGGAGGACGCCGAGGTGGGCAAGAGCCTGGTGATCGAGCTCAAGTACGGCCGCAACCGCGAGCGGAGCATCGCCGGTCTGCGCCGGGTCTCCAAGCCCGGCCTGCGCGTGTACGCAAAGTCCACCAACCTGCCCCGGGTCCTCGGCGGCCTCGGCGTCGCGATCATCTCGACGTCGAGCGGCCTGCAGACCGACCAGCAGGCGAAGAAGAACGGCGTGGGCGGGGAAGTCCTCGCCTACGTGTGGTGAGGGGGTAGGAACCATGTCCCGAATCGGGAAGCTGCCCATCGCCGTGCCGTCCGGGGTGGACGTCGCCATCGACGGCCGCACCATCACGGTCAAGGGCCCGAAGGGCACCTTGAGCCACACCGTGATCGAGCCGATCACGGTCGAGCGTGGCGACGACGGCGCTGTCGTGCTGAAGCGCCCCGACGACGAGCGGCGCAGCAAGGCCATGCACGGCCTGTCGCGGTCGCTGGTGAACAACCTGGTCGTCGGCGTCACCGCGGGCTACGAGAAGAAGCTGGAGATCGTCGGCGTCGGTTACCGCGTTGCACTGCAGGGCGGCAACTTGAACTTCGCGCTCGGCTTCAGCCACCCGGTGGTCGTCGAGCCGCCGGCCGGCATCACCTTCGCGGTCGAGTCCCCCACCAAGTTCTCGGTGTCGGGGATCGACAAGCAGCTGGTCGGCGAGACCGCTGCCAACATCCGCAAGATCCGCAAGCCCGAGCCGTACAAGGGCAAGGGTGTGCGGTACGCGGGCGAGAACGTGCGCCGCAAGGTCGGGAAGACGGGTAAGTGATGGCTGCCAAGAACACTGCGATCTCCGCGAACGCGAAGAAGCGGGCTGCCTCGCGGGTGTCGGCCGAGCGCCGCACCGCCCTCGCTCGCCGCCACGCACGGCTGCGCAAGAAGGTCGTCGGCTCCGCCGCCCGTCCGCGCCTGGTCGTCAACCGCAGCTCGCGCCACATCGTGGCGCAGCTGGTCGACGACCTGGCCGGGCACACGCTGGCGTCCGCCTCCACGCTGGAGGCCGACGTGCGCGCGCTCGACGGCGACAAGAAGGCCCGCGCGACGAAGGTCGGCGAGCTCATCGCCGAGCGCGCGAAGGCCGCCGGCGTCTCCGCCGTCGTCTTCGACCGGGGTGGTCGCGACTACCACGGCCGGATCGCGGCGCTCGCCGACGCTGCTCGCGAGGGTGGCCTGGAGTTCTGATGACCATGATCAAGATTGAAGGGAACGTCTGATGCCGGGACGTACACGGCGTGACGGCGGAGGACCCGGCGGCGGCAGCGGCGACAACCAGAACCGCGACCGCCGGGACCGCCGGGACGGAGGCCGTGGCGGGGCGGCCCAGGACAAGACCCCGTACATCGAGCGGCTGGTCACGATCAACCGCGTGGCCAAGGTCGTCAAGGGTGGTCGGCGCTTCAGCTTCACCGCCCTGATGATCGTGGGCGACGGCGACGGCCTCGTCGGCGTCGGCTACGGCAAGGCCAAGGAGGTGCCGGCGGCGATCGCCAAGGGTGTCGAGGAGGCGAAGAAGAACTTCTTCCGCGTCCCGCGCATCGGCGGCTCGATCGTCCACCGGGTGCAGGGCGAGGCGGCCGCGGGTGTCGTGCTGCTGATCCCGGCCAGCCCCGGTACCGGTGTCATCGCCGGTGGTCCGGTGCGTGCGGTGCTCGAGTGCGCCGGCATCCACGACGTGCTCTCCAAGAGCCTGGGCAGCGACAACGCGATCAACGTGGTGCACGCCACGATCGACGCGTTGAAGCAGATCCAGCGCCCGGAGGAGGTCGCGGCCCGCCGCGGCCTGCCGCTTGAGGACGTCGCGCCGGCCGAGATGCTGCGTGCCCGTGCCGCCGAGGCACAGGCTGCGAGGGCGTGATGGCGAAGCTCAAGATCACCCAGGTGCGCAGCACCATCGGGTGCAAGGCAGACCAGAAGGCCACGGTGAAGTCGCTGGGCCTGCGCAAGATCCGCCAGTCGGCCGAGTGGGACGACACTCCCCAGGTCCGCGGCATGATCAAGGCCGTTCGCCACCTGGTGACGGTCGAGGAGGTGAAGTCCTGATGAGCGAGCCGATCATCAAGATCCACCACCTGCGTCCGGCTCCCGGCTCCAAGACCGCGAAGACCCGGGTCGGTCGCGGTGAGGGCAGCAAGGGCAAGACGGCCGGTCGCGGTACCAAGGGCACCGGCGCGCGGAAGAACGTCTCACCGCGCTTCGAGGGCGGGCAGATGCCGCTGCACATGCGGCTGCCCAAGCTCAAGGGCTTCAAGAACAAGTTCCGCGTCGAGTACCAGGTCGTCAACATCGGTGACCTGGCCCGCCTGTTCCCGAAGGGCGGCGAGGTCGGCCCCGAGGAGCTTGTGGCCGCGGGTGCCGTTCGCCGCAACCAGCTGGTCAAGGTGCTCGGCTCCGGCGAACTGGAGGGCGTGAAGCTCAGCGTGAGCGCGCACGCCTTCTCCGGCAGCGCCCGTGACAAGATCACGGCGGCAGGCGGGACCGCCACCGAGCTGTAGGCGGTGTCCGTTCGGTCGGGCCGGCGCGATCGCGCCGGTCCGTGCCGTGCGGGGCACCACGGACGACGGCGTCGGCGTCGCTGTTAGAGTCGATTTCCGCCGGTCAGCTCGGAACCGGGCGGACTCACCAGGAGGATCTGCCAGTGCTCAGCGCATTCCGGTCGGCACTGACTACGCCGGACCTGCGGAAGAAGATCCTCTTCACGCTCGGCATCGTCGCGGTCTACCGGGCCGGGGCGTTGCTCCCGTCGCCCGGCATCTCGTACCCGAACATCCAGCAGTGCATCCGCGAGGCCGAGGCCGGTGAGAACTCGGGCGTCTACTCGCTGCTGAACCTGTTCTCCGGTGGTGCGCTGCTCCAGCTGTCGATCTTCGCGCTGGGCATCATGCCGTACATCACGGCGAGCATCATCATCCAGCTGCTCACCGTGGTGATCCCGCGGTTCGAGCAGCTGAAGAAGGAAGGGCAGTCGGGTCAGAACAAGCTGACCCAGTACACCCGCTACCTCACGATCGCGCTCGCGATCCTGCAGGCCACCGGCATCGTCGCCCTGGCGCAGCGCGGTCAGCTGTTCGCGGACTGCAGCCTCGCCGTCATCCCCAACGCCGGCATCTTCGACCTGGTCATCATCGTCATCGTGATGACGGCCGGCACCGCGATCGTCATGTGGCTCGGGGAGCTGGTCACCGAGCGCGGCGTCGGCAACGGCATGTCGCTGCTGATCTTCACCTCGATCGCGGCCCGGATCCCGGGCGAGGGCGCCAACATCATGCGCTCGGGCGGTCTGGTGTTCGCCGGCATCTGCGTCTTCGGCCTGGCCATCATCGCGAGCGTCGTCTTCGTGGAGCAGGGGCAGCGCCGCATCCCGGTCCAGTACGCGAAGCGGATGGTCGGCCGGCGCATGTACGGCGGCACGTCCACGTACCTGCCCTTGAAGGTGAACCAGGCCGGTGTCATCCCGGTCATCTTCGGCTCGTCGCTGCTGTACCTGCCCGACCTGATCTCGCGCCTGGCCGGCGCCACGGGCGGCCCCGTGCAGCAGTTCGTGCAGACCTACCTGGTCGACCAGTCCAGCTGGGTGCACATCGTCGCCTACCTCGCGCTGATCATCTTCTTCACCTACTTCTACGTCGGGATCACGTTCAACCCCGACGAGCGCGCGGAGGAGATGCGGAAGTTCGGCGGCTTCATCCCCGGTATCCGACCCGGCCGACCGACGGCCGAGTACCTCGGTTTCGTGCTGTCCCGGATCACGCTTCCCGGTTCGCTCTACCTGGGCATCATCGCGGTCCTGCCGAACTTCTTCCTCGGCATCACCGGCACCGGCCAGAACCAGAACTTCCCGTTCGGCGGTACGGCGGTGCTGATCATGGTCGGCGTCGGGCTGGACACCGTGAAGCAGATCGAGAGCCAGCTGAAGCAGCGGAAGTACGAAGGCTTCCTGCGCTGAACCCCGAGGTAGTGGGAGGTCGGAATACATGCGACTCGTTCTCGTCGGACCGCCGGGCGCGGGCAAGGGCACCCAGGCCGTGCGGCTGGCCGAGCGGCTGGGCGTGCCGCACATCTCCACGGGGGATCTGTTCCGCGCGAACCTGAGCCAGGAGACCCCGCTCGGTCTCGAGGCCAAGAGCTACATGGACAAGGGCAACCTCGTCCCCGACGACGTGACCGTGCGGATGGTGCGTGAGCGCCTCGCCGACGACGACGTGACGAAGGGCTTCATCTTCGACGGGTTCCCGCGCACGGTGAGCCAGGCCCGCTCGCTCGACGAGCTGCTGGACGAGCGGGGCGAGGAGCTCGACGCCGTCGTCGAGTTCCAGGTGGACGAGGACGAACTGGTCACCCGGCTGCTCGCGCGCGGCCGCTCCGACGACACCGAGGACGTCATCCGCAACCGGCAGCAGGTCTACCGCGACGAGACGTTCCCGCTGCTCGACCACTACCGCGCGATCGTCGTGAGCGTCGACGCCCAGGGCGGCGTCGAGGAGGTCACGGACCGCGTGGCCGCAGCGCTGCAGGACCGGTAGCCATGAACCGGAGCGGGGTCCGGGGGATGGTGGCGCGCCTGCGCGGGCGCGACATCGAGGTGAAGTCGCCGGGCGAGATCGAGGCGATGCGCGCTGCGGGTGCCGTCGTGGCCCGCACGCTCGCCGCCGTCACCGAGCTGACGGCACCCGGCGTCAGCACGGCTGAGCTGGACGCGCTGGCCGAGCAGACGATCCGCGACGCCGGCGCCGTCCCGTCGTTCCTGGGGTACCGCGGCTACCCGGCGTCGATCTGCGCGTCGGTGAACGAGCAGATCGTGCACGGCATCCCGTCGGCGGCGCAGGTGCTGGCCGACGGCGACCTGATCTCGGTGGACTGCGGCGCGATCCTCGACGGATGGCACGGCGACTCCGCCGTCACGATCCCGGTGGGGACGGTCTCCGCGGCCGACCTGGCGCTGTCGAAGGCCTGCGAGGAGGCGCTGCACGCCGGGATCGCGGCAGTGCGGGCCGGGGGCCGGCTCACCGACATCTCGCACGCCGTTGAGGTCGCCTGCGAGGCCGCCGCCGCCCGCGACGGTGTGCCGTACGGCATCGTGCAGGAGTACGGCGGCCACGGCATCGGCACGTCGATGCACATGGACCCGTTCCTGCCCAACCACGGCAAGCCCGGCCACGGCCCGCGGCTGCGGGTCGGGATGGCGCTGGCCGTCGAGCCGATGCTCACAGGCGGCAGCGCCGAGACCCGCGAGCTCGACGACGAGTGGACCGTCGTCACCGCCGACGGCAGCCGGGCCGTGCACTGGGAGCACACCGTGGCCGTCACGGCGGACGGGCCGCGGATCCTCACCCTGCCTGGCTGATCAGGTCCTCGACACCCAGCTCGACGGCGGGGGCGTAGGGAACGGTGATGCGCTCGCCCGGCTTGTGGAGCCGACGCTCGACGTACCGTCCGGCGTGCGGCTCGTTGTGCGCGTAGACACCGGCCGGGGTCACGACCCAATAGTGGGTGAATCCGACCTCGGCGTAGATATCGGCCTTGCGGCCCAGGTTATAGTCGATGGTCTCCTCGGACACCTCGACAACCAGCACGACATCCTCGGCGGGCCAGCGGGACATCCGCGGAGACAGCTGTTCGATCGGGCGGGCGCCTCGTCGGCGGACGAAGCAGTCGGGCCCAGGCAGCGACTCGCCTGAGGCGAGTGAGCCGGCGCTGATCCGGTACGAGCCGTCCGGTAGTGCGCGAATGACGTTCACGGTGGTTTCGGCATGCCAATCACCGATCGGCATGTGCCTGACCACCCCGTCGAGCAGTTCGGCGCGCTTGCCGTACTCGCCCGCTTCCCATGCCATGACGAACTCGCGCAGCGTCGTGCTTTTCTTGCCGTCGGTCGGAACGGCCATGGGACGAGGCTACCCGTGGTGGGGGCGTCTGTGATCCACGACTCCTTCAGGCACAGAAGCGCTGGTCTAGATTCTCGGCATGAGCTCGGACGCCGCAACGGAGCAGACGCCCGGCAAGACCATCGGGGTGGTGCGGGAGTCGACACCCGGCGAGACCAGGGTCGCGGCGACACCCGCGACGGTGGCGCAGCTGCTCAAGCTGGGCTACTCGGTGGTCGTCGAGGCGGGGGCGGGCGCGCGCTCCGACTTCCCGGACGAGGCCTTCGTCGAGGCCGGTGCCAGCATCGGCGACGCGTGGCAGGCGGACGTCGTGTTCGCCATCAACTCCCCGTCGGACGAGGAGCTGGCGCGGATGCGGCCGGGCGCGACGCTGATCGCGATGCTGGCGCCCCGCCTGGACCCGGACATCGTCGAGCGGCTGGCGCGGCGTCCGATCACGGCGTTGTCGATGGACGCGGTGCCGCGGATCTCGCGGGCGCAGTCGCTCGACGTGCTCAGCTCGATGGCGAACATCGCCGGCTACCGGGCCGTCGTCGAGGCCGCCCACGAGTTCGGCCGGTTCTTCACCGGGCAGGTGACGGCGGCCGGCAAGGTGCCGCCGGCGAAGGTGCTGGTGGTCGGGGCTGGCGTGGCGGGGCTCGCGGCGATCGGTGCGGCCGGGTCGCTCGGCGCGATCGTTCGGGCGACGGACCCCCGGCCTGAGGTCGCCGACCAGGTGAAGTCCCTCGGCGGGGAGTACCTGTCCATCGCCTCGCCCGAGGTGGAGGTCTCCACCACCGGCTACGCCAAGGAGATGGGCGACGACTACAAGGAGCGCGAGGCGGCGCTCTACGCCCAGCAGACCGCCGACGTCGACATCGTCATCACGACGGCGCTGATCCCCGGTCGGCCCGCGCCGCGGCTGATCACCGCCGAGATGGTGGCGGCGATGAAGCCGGGTTCGGTGATCGTCGACATGGCGGCCGCGAACGGCGGCAACGTCGAGGGCACGGTGAAGGGGGAGAAGGTCGTCACGCCGAACGGCGTCACGATCATCGGCTACACCGACCTCGCCGGCCGGCTGCCGGCCACGGCGAGCCAGCTCTACGGCACCAACCTCGTCAACCTGATGAAGCTGCTCACACCGGAGAAGGACGGGCGGCTCGTCCTCGACTTCGACGACCCCGTCCAGCGCTCGATGACGGTGGTGCGCGACGGCGAGTCGACGTGGCCACCTCCCGAGGTGTCCGTGTCGGCGGCACCGGCCGCGGCCGCGCCGGCGGCGGTGGCCGTGCCGGAGAAGCACCCGATGTCCGCCACCCGTCGGGGAGGGCTGATCGGTGTGGCGGGGCTCGTGCTGTTCGCGTTGATCGCGATCTCCCCGCCGTCGCTGATCGGGCACCTCGTGGTGTTCGCGCTCGCGATCGTCATCGGCTACTACGTGATCGGGAACGTGCACCACGCGCTGCACACCCCGCTGATGTCGGTGACCAACGCGATCTCCGGGATCATCGTCGTCGGCGCGCTCCTGCAGCTCGGCCAGCACAGCACCGCCGTCACGGTCATCGCCGGAGTAGCCGTGCTGCTCGCGTCCATCAACGTCTTCGGCGGTTTCGCCGTCACCCGGCGCATGCTCGGCATGTTCCGGCGCAGCTGATCGATGCGGAGCTGACACCATGACTGCACAGACCGTCGCCAGCGCCGCGTACGTCGTCGCCGCGCTGCTGTTCATCCTCGCGCTCGCCGGGCTCTCCCGCCACGAGACCGCTCGCGCCGGCAACACGTTCGGCATCGCCGGCATGGCGATCGCGCTGATCTCCACCCTCGTGCTCGCCCTCAGCGGTGGCATCGGCGGGCTCGGGCTCGGCCTGCTCGTCGCGGGCGTGGTCATCGGCGCGGCGGTCGGGCTCTTCCGGGCCTCGCGGGTGCCGATGACCGGCATGCCCGAACTGATCGCGCTCTTCCACAGCTTCGTCGGGCTCGCCGCCGTGCTCGTCGGCTGGAACGGCTACCTCGAGGTGGAGGCGGCCGGCGGTGGCGGGCTCGCCGCGGACCTGCTCGGCATCCACCGCGGCGAGGTCGCGATCGGCGTCTTCATCGGTGCGGTGACCTTCACCGGCTCGATCGTCGCCTGGGGCAAGCTGAACGGCCGCTTCAACTCGAAGCCGCTCGTGCTGCCCGGCAAGAACGCCCTCAACCTGGGCTCGCTCGTCGTCTTCGCCGGGCTCACGGTGTGGTTCGTCATCGATCCGACGCTCACCGCGCTCGTCGTCATCACGGTGATCGCGCTGCTGCTGGGCGTGCACCTCGTGGCGTCGATCGGCGGCGGCGACATGCCGGTGGTCGTGTCGATGCTCAACAGCTACTCCGGCTGGGCGGCAGCGGCGTCCGGCTTCCTGCTCGGCAACGACCTGTTGATCATCACGGGCGCGCTGGTCGGCTCGTCCGGTGCGTACCTGTCCTACATCATGTGCAAGGCGATGAACCGGTCGTTCATCTCCGTCATCGCCGGCGGCTTCGGCATCGAGGCGCCGAGCGGCGACGCCAAGGACTACGGCGAGCACCGCGAGGTCAACGCTGAGGGTGCAGCCGCGCTGCTCTCGACCGCGTCCAACGTCGTGATCACGCCCGGGTACGGCATGGCCGTCGCGCAGGCGCAGTACCCGGTCGCCGAGCTGACCCGGGCACTGCGGGACAAGGGCGTGAACGTCCGCTTCGGCATCCACCCCGTGGCGGGCCGGCTGCCCGGCCACATGAACGTGCTGCTCGCCGAGGCCAAGGTGCCCTACGACATCGTCCTGGAGATGGACGAGATCAACGACGACTTCCCCGACACCGACGTCGTGCTCGTCATCGGCGCCAACGACACCGTCAACCCGGCGGCGACCGACGAGCCGAACTCGCCGATCGCCGGCATGCCGGTGCTGAAGGTGTGGGAGGCGGGCAACGTGATCGTCTTCAAGCGGTCGATGGCCGCGGGGTACGCGGGCGTCCAGAACCCGCTCTTCTTCCGGGAGAACAGCCAGATGCTCTTCGGGGACGCGCGGGACCGCGTCGAGGAGATCGTCAAGGCGCTGTGACGGCCGCGGCGAACGCCGCGTGGTCGGCCTCGGTCCGGTCGGCGTAGGCGTCGGCGAACGTGGCCACCGCGTCGTCGAACTTGCCCGACGAACCCAGGTAGGCCGCGATCGCGGCCCGGTCGCCGGTGCGGGCGTGGGCGCGGGCCAGGCTCCACGCGCACATGCCCGCGTAGGACGCGAGCGTGTCGGGACGCTCGATCTCCTCGACGTCGATCGAGCCCTTCCAGTCGCGCAGCTGCCGAACGTAGTAATCGCGGGACGTTCCGTCGGGCTCGGTGATGCGCTGCCAGCCCAGGAAGATGTCGGACACGGTCTGCATGAGCCGCTGGCCCTCCACGACCCGCTGCCCGTCGTGGCCGTGGTCGGCGTCCCCGAGGTAGGGCTCCAGCACCGACGGCCCGGCCTCCTTGGCCTGCAGGAACAGCGGGTCGTCCGCGTCGCGGCCGATGAACAGCAGCATCCAGCAGCGGTTGCCCACGCTGCCGACGCCGACCACCTTCTGCGCGATGTCGGTGAGCCGGTACTGGTCGAACAGCCGCCGGCGCTCCGGCAGCAGCGACTCCCGGTAGCCGGCCAGCATCGTCTCCAGCATCGCCACCACGCGGCGGCGCACCCGCGCCTTGGGCACCAGGTGGTGCAACGGCACCACGAGCGGCGGATCGGCGACGATCCGCGGCGTCCCGTCCTCGACAGTGGCGAAGCGCGCGAGCGAGTCACGGTGGTCGCGTTTGCGCGCCTTCGCCAGCCGCTGCGCCGAGCCCTTCCCCTCGATCATCTTCCGGGCATGGCGTTCGTCGGCGATGGCGTACCAGACCTCCAGGTTCGTCATCTTCGCGAACCCGCGCATGGCGCGGCGGTACGCACGGACCGTCGTCGTGACGATCTCGCGCCGGTCGCCGTCGGCGAACCCGCGGTCGCGAGCGGCCACCTCGACGCTCGCCGCCAGCCGCTTGACGTCCCACTCCCACGGGCCCGGGAGGGTCTCGTCGAAGTCGTTCACGTCGAACACCAGGCGCCGCTCCGGGGAGGCGAAGAACCCGAAGTTGGCGAGGTGGGCGTCGCCGCACAGCTGCACCTGCGTCCCCGACACCGGCGTCGCCGCGAGATCGGCGGCCATCACCGCAGCCGCGCCGCGGAAGAACGCGAACGGGCTCACCGCCATGCGGGCGTGGCGCAGCGGCACCAGCTCGGGCACCCGGCCGGCATCCTGCGCCAGGACGATCTCCGTGGCGTCGGGACCGCTGCGCGCGGGCAGCTCAGCGTGCGCCGAACGCCGGACGGTCCGCCGCTGCCGATCGCTCACGCGACCAGCATCCCGCACCGCAGCCGGGCTACAGCGACTGCCGCACGAACCTCGCCACCCTCGGTGGGCCGCGACGCGTCGATGCACGCGTGGCCGGACTGCTGGTAGAGCCCGACGGCGAGGGCCCGGAGGCATCGGACCCGCACTGATACGTGCTCGACCTCGCCCCGGGGCGGACGGTCTCACCCGGGGGTGACTCGCGACCGGGCAGCGCTTTCGTCCTCCCGCCGGCACCGGCCACGCCCGAGGCTCTCCGGGGAACATCGCTGATCGGAGAGCCTCGACATGTCCTTCAACCTCACCCTCGACAAGAACGTCGACGCGCCCTACAGCGCGATGGCAACGGCCGGAGCTGCGCAGGACGCCTTCAACCACGCTCGCAAGAGCGAATCCCCGACCTGGTCCGGCGCGACCGACCTCACCCTGCCCGACGACCGGGTCTGGCAGGCGACGAGCCCGGAGGAGCAGGCTCTCCTCCTCGTCAACAAGGAGCGCGCCGACCGGGGGTTGCCGGCGCTGGAGTGGGACCGGGGGCTGCTGTCGCGCCAGGCGGCCAACCACTGCCGGGAGATGGTGCAGTTCGACTACTACGAGCACGCCTCGCCGCTGCGGTTCGAGAACGACGCGCAGTGGGAGTGCCTCGCGCTCGGCCCCACCGTCGCGTACGGCGTCTACTCGTGGATGTACCAGGACGCCGCGTCGAAGTGGAACCACCGCAAGTACGTGCTCGGGGAGCGCGCGGCGAAGGTCGGGATCGGCACCGCGGTGCGCCCCGACGGCCTGATCTTCCTCGCCTTCTACCTCGTCCCGGCCTCCTACGCGTCGGATCCGACCGTGGTGACCGCGCCACCCGCACTGGACGTGCCCACCGTCGTGAGGTCCGGGAAGGTGCAGGTCACGAACGTGCTGCCGGCGCAGAGCGGAGCTGCTGCCGCGATCGCGGCCGTGGTCTTCCACGCGGGGGCCGCCGTCGCGCCGCCGAAGCCGGGCGACCGCTGGCACATGAAGCCCACGTTCCTGACGGTCGCGGCGACGAACGAGCCGCCCGGCGGCACGACCTGGACCGCGCAGCTCGACGGGGCCACCGCGGCCACCCTGCACGCCGTCGCCGTCGACCGCAGCGGCAACTGGACCGACCGCGCCGCGGCAACCTCGGCCGGCACGGAGGACCCGCCGATCCGGTTGGGTACCGGGTTCACGAGCACGGACTGGGGCACGACCTTGGGCTCCGCGGTCGGGCTGACGACGACCTGGGACTCCGAGGGCGGCGCCTGGTGGGTCGACCCGGACGGGAAGCACGGGTTCGACTTCGAGAAGCGGATCGTGGGGGACCACGGTGCATGCGTCTACGGCTTCGCGCTGCGCCGGGTGAAGGGCGGCATCTACCGCTACGCCGTGGTCGTCGACGGCCGCGGGCCGAAGGGCTTCGGTTCCGGGTGGTTCACCCTGTGGTTCACCGACGAGACCGGCGACACGTACAAGCTGGGGTTGTGGGACTCGTCGCGGAAGTCGCACCAGGTCGAGTTCAACAGCGACAAGCCGTCGATCGTCAAGGTGTCGTGGGGATGACGGGTCACAGCAGACCGAGCCGCGCCCCGCGGTCCACCGCCGCCTGTCGGTCGGCGACGCCGAGCTTGGCGTAGACCGCCCGGCGGTGGGTCTTCGCGGTGTTGACGGATACGAAGAGGCGCTTGGCGATGTCGGCGAGCGACAGGTCCGTCGCCAGCAGTTCCAGGAACTCGCGTTCCCGGGTGGACAGCGGATCCGTGGGCTCGGTCGGCCCGTCGAGCGGGAGGCCGGCGGCCGCGCAGGCGGCGGCGACCCAGGCGGTCTGGACGGGCCCGGGATCGTGGCAGCGGTGCAGCGCCGCGGCGGCGAGGCGGGCGGGCTCGGCCGCCTCCGCCGTGCGGCCCGCGGTCACCAGCGTGTGCGCGACCTGGGCCAGCGCCAGCGCCTGGTGCCCCGGCAGGCCGAGCTCGACCGACCGGGCGGCGAGCCGGCGCGCGATCGTCTCGGCCTCGGCCAGCCGGCCGTCCTCGGCGAGCAACCGGCTGTGCAGCGCCAGCGCGTGCCCGGCGACCGGACCGTCGAGCAGCTCGTCGTGAGCGAGCACGCGATCGAGCTGCCGGCGGGTCTCGGCGACGTCACCGTCGTGCCACGCCCGCCAGGCCCGGACGGTCGCGGTGGAGGCGACGAGCTCCGGGAACTCCGCGAAGGCCTCCGCCCGGGCGAGCACCTCCTCGAGCCCGGGTTGGCCGGAGAACAGGATGCCGACCAGCTCCGAGACGACGCCCGCCGCGCGGGTGACGGGATCGGTGGCCGCCTGGCTCATCGCCCGACCGACGGCGACGGCACCGGTGACGTCGCCGTCGTGGCTCACCTGGATCAGGTCGACGACCAGGTCGGAGAGGCTCGGGTTGCGCGGGTCGGCCTTCCGGCGGGGACGGGTGGCCGGCCGATCGCCGAGGAACCGGTCGCTGTGCCAGAAGTTCGCGTCGATCGCCGTCTGGACCAGCTGCGGGGTGCGGGCACTGGGCGGCAGGGCGTCGACCCAGTCGAGGAAGCGACGCAGATCCGTCGGGTCGAGGCGTTCGAGCGGGCGTTCGGACAGCAGGGCGACCGCACGGGCCCAGTCCCGCGCCGCGATCGTGTGGTCGATCGCCTCGTCGGCGAAGCCCGACCGGGCGAACCAGCCCGCCGCGCGCGCGTGCAGCTCCTCCGCAGGCGTTTCCGACCACGTCTCCAGCCGAGCCGTGAGCAGCCGGCGCAGCAGGTGGTGGTAGCGGTACCAGCGGGCGTCCCCGTCGTCCGTCGCGACGATGAGGGCGTTCGCCCGGAAGAGGCGCTCGATCTCCTCGGGTGCGTCACGACGGCCTGTGACGGCTGTGGCGAGACCGCCCGTGAAGCGCTCGACGACGGACAGCTCGGCCAGCAGGCGCCGCGCGGCCGGCCCGTGCGCGGCGAGCACCTCGTCGAGCAGGTAGTCGTCGACGAGGTGCCCGTGCCGGACGAACGCGCCGGCCAGCCGGCCGGGATCGGGCCGGTCGGCCAGCGCCGCGACGGCGAGGACGGTCGCGGCGAACCACCCCTCGCAACCGGTGTGCAGGGCGGCGACCAGCCGGTCGTCGAGCTCGATCCCCGCCATGCGCAGCAGCGCGTCCGTCTCGGTGACGTGCAGGGTCAGCAGGGCCGGATCGAGCTCGCCGAGCAGGTGGCGGATCCGCCAGGTCGACAGCGGCAACGGCGGGCGCCTGCGCGTCACCAGCAGCACCCGCAACGATGTCGGGCTGCGTTCGACCAGCTCGGCGGCCGCTCGATGAGTGCTCACCTCGCCCAGGACGTGGTAGTCGTCGAGCACCAGGCCGACCCGCGGTTGGTCGTCGAGGACCGAGAACAGGCGGTTGAGGCGTTCCGCGACGGTCTCGTCCCGCTCGTCGAACGCGGCAGCGAGCGCCGGATCGGCGGCCGCGACGGCGCCGGCGGCAAGCGCCACGAAGCGGTGCGGGTCGTCGTCGTCCGGGTCGAGGGACAGCCAGCCGACGGGATCGGGACTCGTCCGCGCCCACTGTGCTGCTGCCGTCGTCTTGCCGGAGCCGGCCGGCGCGGAAAGCACGGTGACCTTGCGGGTCGCGGTCGTCCGGTGCATTTCGCGGAGCACGTCGGCCCGGTGGAGCAGCGCGGCGGCGCTCACCGGCGGATGCAGCTTGGCCGCGACCATCCGGGACAACCGCCGGTGCGGCGTCGGATCCTCGACCACCCCGTCCACGGCGCCCCCCGTCTCCAAGGGTCGGCGCGCCGGTCCAGGGTGTTACCAGGTCCAGCGGTTGCGCAGGTCCGCCCGCCAGTCGAGCGGCTTGCCGCCACCGACCGTGTTGTGGATGGCCAGGCCCATGCCGACGCCCTTGCCGATCTTGTGTGTCCGGTCGATCTGCACGCTGAAGGGGTGCCCGTTGTCGTCGGACCAGACCTCGTGCTGCTCGATGCAGCGCACCGTGCCCTGGAACCGCGTCGCGCAGTTCGTCGCGGGCTTCCAGATCTGGCGGTGCTCGAAGTTGACGATCCCGGCGCCGGGGCTCGTGATCGTGCCCTTCGCGATCAGGCAGTAGGGCTCGGCGGGGATCGTCCAGCGGACGTAGTGCTGCTGGCCGCCGTGGCTCGGCAGCGGGCGCAGGTTCCCGCAGCTGCCGTCACCGATCTGCTCGGACGTCACCCGCTGGGTGTTGTACTTGTGGTGCAGGTCGTCGGCGTAGCCGTCGAGGTAGAGCCAGTCGCCGTCGCGCAGGAAGTGCTCGATGCCGGTGGCGGGGTTGTTCCAGTTCTTCGGCTCGTCCCAGCGGATCTCCGCGGTCGTGGCGCCCGTCGGCCGCCACGCCCACTGCGACGCCGGGGTGCCGGCGGAGTCGACGAGCTGGCCGGCCGAGCGCTGGAACATCAGGGAGTACTGGTCGTAGGTCTCGCCGGGCGCGGCGGCTGCCGGGGCGGCCGTCGCCGTGACGGCAGCGATCGCGAGGGCCAGCGCCGCGCCGAGGCGACCGAATTCGATCTTCACCGCCGGGACCATAGAGCCCTTCCCGGCTCGTTCCGGTACCCGTTCGACGATCGTCGAAGCGAGATCAGTGTCCTGGCGGCGGACCCAGCAGCTCCACCGCATGGGTGGCGGCGATGTGGCCGAGCAGGACCGGGTCGACGGGCGCCGGATCGGGCAGCCGTCGCTCGCGTGCGGGCTCGCCGGCCTCCGCGGCGAAGCGCTCGAAGCCCGACGGCGTGGTCAGCTGCAGCGTGCGCAGGGGCCCACCGCTCCCGACGACGAAGGTGTGCGGCAGCCCGACCGGCAGCAGCACGAAGTCGCCGGGGCCGGCGTCGAGCACCTCGTCGCCGCAGTGGAACCGGGCCTCTCCCTCGAGGACGTAGAACGCCTCGTCCTCCTGGAGGTGGCGGTGCAGCGGCGGTGCGAAGCCGGGCGGGTTGACGAACTCCGCGACGGTGAGAGCTCCGCGGGTCTGCTCGCCGGTCGCCTTGAGGGTGACGAGGTTGCCCAGGAACCACAGCGCTTCGCCCTCTCCGGCACGCAGGCGATAGGGGCTGGTCAGAGCGGGGGCGGCCATGGCGGCTCATTTCGCTAGACGACGTCTATCCAATAGACGCAAGTATGCTCATCGAATGACCGACGTCAAGGGCCGCCGGAGTTACCGCTCTCCGGTGCGGGACGAGGCGCGGCGGCGGACCCAACAGGCGGTGGTCGCCGCGGCTGCGCGGCTGTTCGTCGAGCGGGGATACGCGGCGGCGTCCCTGCGCGAGGTCGCCGAAGCGGCCGGTGTTGCCCGCCCCACCGTCGCTGCCGCCTTCGGCTCCAAGCCCGCGCTGCTGCGCCAGGTGCTCGACGAGGCACTCGCCGGTGACGACGAGCCCGTACCCGTCGCCCAGCGCCCGTGGTTCGCGCCCGTCTGGCAGGCCGCCCGGCCCCGGGACGTGCTCGACGCCTACGCCGAGGTCTGCGTGGTGATCGGTCGCCGCGCGGGAAGGCTGTTCGAGGTCACCAGGCGAGCCGCCGGCGGGCATCCCGAGATCGAGGCGCTGTGGCTGACCCTCGTGGCCAACCGGCGCGCCGGCGCGGAGATGGTCGTGCGCAGGGCGCGGGAGGTGGGCGAGCTGCGGGCCGGCCTCACGCTCGACCGCGCGATCGACTCCGTCTGGGTCCTCAACGACCCGACGCTGTACCTCGCGCTCGCGGTCGATCGCGGATGGTCCGACGCCGAGTACACGGAATGGCTGGCCGCCCAGATGGCGGCGGCGGTGCTGGGGTGATCGGCGGCGACGGGTTCGACTACACCGCCGGCGCGAGGAACTGGCACATCTGGTCGGACGTGCCCGCGATGATCACCGTGTAGACCTCGCCCCTGCGGATCGGGCGGGACGTGCTGGCGCACGGAGACCACTCCGGCGGCGGGACGGTGACCCCCGGCGACGGCGGCGCGAACTGCGGCAGCAGGCCCTTCAGGTAGCAGACACCGATGTCCGCCGCGGCGTCGATGTCACCCCGGATGACCGCGGCCGCGCCGACCGACCACGCGTACCCGTCCTGCTGGTAGAGCCGGACCGCCAGGTGGTCGGTCTCGTATCCGCACTGGGCGACGGCGTTCGCGGACAGCGCTCGGCCGGCGGCCTTGAGCAGGGGGTCCGAGACCTTCGCGACGGTCGACCGGAACTGCGCCCGATGCGCCTTCGTGGCTTCCCCGGCATCCGACGGGACGAGGTCCAGCACCGCGCCGGCCAGATCGGCCAGCGGGATGCACGGGTTGTCGTCGACGGCGCTGAACGTCGACGTGCCCGCGGGGAGCAGAGCGCCGGCCTTGCCGGCCGCGCTGCCGCAACCGGTCTCGGCCTTCGGTCTGCTCGTCACGGAGGGACCCGGGTCGTGTCCGGGGACGTCACCGTCCGGGTCGCACCCGGCGAGGAGCAGCGCGACCGCTGCCGCGAGGGTGACCGCCACAGTGCGGAACGGCCCGCTGAACACCTGCACGACGACCCCCCGTAGCCCGACGCGACCTGCGCGGTGCGTGGTCGCGAAGCTACGTTCGGGTGGTCAGGCGCACATCGGGGCCAGCACTTAGGGCTGTGGCTCAGGCTCCGGATCGAGCGGGTGCGCCAGCTCGTCGGCCGGCAGCCGCCAGCCCACGATCGCGACGACCGCCAGCAGCACCGGGACGGTGCCCGCCACCAGGAACGTGACCGGCAGCCCGAGCCCCTCGCCGACCGGGCCGGCCGCGGCCATCGACACCGGCATCAGCGCCAGCGAGACGAAGAAGTCGAGGCTCGACACCCGGCCCAGCATGTGGGCCGGCACCCGACGCTGCAGCAACGTGCCCCAGATGACCCCGGCGGCGGCACCGGCGAAGCCCACGACGAACAGCGCCACCGCCATCAGCCAGACCTGCGAGGTGAACCCGATGACGGCCATCGGGAGGCTGCCCGCACCCCACGCCAGGATCATGACCGTGAGGTAGCGCCGAGGCATGCGGAACGACGACGTGACGATCGAGCCGACCATGGCGCCGATGCCGTACGCGCCGACGACCAGCGCGTAGCCGCTCGCACCGCTGCCGGTCTGGTTGCGCACGGCGAACGGCAGCAGGACCTCGATGGGGCCGAGCAGCAGGAACACCAGGAACGTGGCGAACGCGAGGGTGGCGAAGAACCAGCCGGTGCTGAACATGTAGCGGAAGCCCTCGCGCAGGTCGCCCAGCACCGAGGACCTCTCCGCGGTGGGCTCCGGCATCGGCAGCGGCCGCATGAACAGCAGGACGACGAGGGCCAGGCCGTACAGCGCGCCGGCGACGAGCAGCGCGATGCTCGGGGCGAACGCGCCGATCAGCAGGCCGGCGATCGCCGGACCCAGTGCGGCCTGCGCGGCCGGGCGCAATGTGCCCTCGACGCCGTTCGCGGCCAGGAGCTCGTCGGCCGGCAGGATCGTGGGCAGCAGCGCCGTGTAGGCGGGGAAGAAGAACGCCTCGGCCGCGCCCAGCACCACCGCGATCACGGCGAGGTGCCAGACCTGGAGCGTGCCGGTGACGGCCAGCAGCCCGACGAGCACGGCGGAGCCGACGCGCACCGACTCGACCACGATCAGCAGCGCACGCCGCGGCAACCGGTCGGCGGCCACCCCGCCGAGCAGCACGCTGGCCAGCAGGCCGGCCGACAGACCCGTCATCACGACGGAGACGTCGGTGGGGCCGCCGCCCAGTGCGATCACCTGCCACACCAGCCCGACCGCCCACATGCCGCTGGCCACCAGCGACACCGCCATGGACGCCGTGAGCAGCCGGTACTCCCGGTGCCGGAACGGGCGCAGAGCCCGCGGCCAGCGGGTGGGGGCGGGTGGTGCGGTGGCGGTGACGCTCGGCGTCGATGTCGGCTGGGGCTCGGGCTCGCCGGTCATGACTCCATCGCAGGCGCTCGACAGGGGTTCAGGTCAAGGACCCGACCGTATCGGGCAACCCCGACAAGATTCGCACGGTTTACCGGGCTGGCGACCCCACGCGGCGGCGACCCGCGCAGGCCACGTACACTGGTACTTCGGCGCGTCACGTGCGCCGGTTCCGTCGTGTCTCAAGCGCTCGGTTCCGGGGCGCTGGTGTGCCCAACGATAGATGGAAGAAACACACCAAGTCACGGATCGCGGAGGACATGGCCAAGAAGGACGGGGCGATCGAGGTCGAGGGCCGGGTCGTCGAACCCCTGCCGAACGCGATGTTCCGCGTGGAGCTGGAGAACGGGCACAAGGTCCTCGCACACATCAGCGGGAAGATGCGCCAGCACTACATCCGGATCCTCCCCGAGGACCGGGTGGTCGTGGAGCTGTCGCCCTACGACCTGTCCCGTGGCCGCATCGTCTACCGCTACAAGTGACGTCACACAGAGAGCGACGGACGTGAAGGTCCAGCCGAGCGTCAAGAAGATCTGCGACAAGTGCAAGGTGATCCGCCGTCACGGGCGGGTCATGGTGATCTGCGAGAACCTGCGCCACAAGCAGCGTCAGGGCTGATCAGAGCACTTCCGCAGTACGAGGAACCCGACACGCCTGAGGCGTCGCACGAGGCGCCGAACCACCTCCGGAACCAGGCCGGAGCCCCCGCGGCAGCGCGGGGGACGGGTGTCGGGAGGACCTGGCGGATGACACAGAGGAGATAGCTGCCGCATGGCACGCGTCGTCGGCGTCGACCTCCCCCGCGAGAAGCGGATGGAGATCGCGCTCACCTACATCTACGGGGTCGGCCGGACCCGCTCCAAGGAGATCCTGGCCGCCACGGGCATCAGCCCGGACCTGCGTACCCGCGACCTGTCCGACGAGGACCTGGGCAAGATCCGCGAGTACATCGAGGGCAACCTCCAGGTCGAGGGCGATCTGCGCCGCGAGGTCCAGGCGGACATCCGGCGCAAGATCGAGATCGGCTGCTACCAGGGGATCCGGCACCGCCGCGGCCTCCCGGTGCACGGTCAGCGCACCCGCACCAACGCCCGTGGCCGCAAGGGACCGAAGAAGACGGTCGCCGGCAAGAAGAAGGCAGGTAAGAAGTAATGCCGCCCCGTTCCCGTCAGGCCGGTGGAGCCAAGAAGGTCCGCCGCAAGGAGAAGAAGAACGTCGCCGCGGGCCACGCCCACATCAAGTCGACGTTCAACAACACCATCGTCTCGATCACCGACCCCACGGGTGCCGTGATCGCCTGGGCCTCCGCCGGCCACGTCGGCTTCAAGGGCTCGCGCAAGTCGACGCCGTTCGCCGCGCAGATGGCCGCCGAGAACGCGGCCCGCAAGGCCGCCGAGCACGGCATGAAGAAGGTCGACGTCTTCGTCAAGGGCCCGGGCTCCGGTCGTGAGACCGCGATCCGGTCGCTGCAGGCCGCCGGTCTCGAGGTCGGCGCCATCTCCGATGTCACCCCGCAGCCGCACAACGGCTGCCGTCCGCCCAAGCGGCGCCGAGTCTAGGAAAGGGAGTAACAACTCATGGCTCGTTACACCGGACCCATGACCCGCAAGTCGCGCCGGCTGAAGGTCGACCTCGTCGGCGGCGACCAGGCGTTCGAGCGCCGTCCTTACCCGCCCGGCCAGCACGGCCGGATCCGGATCAAGGAGACCGAGTACCTGCTGCAGTCGCAGGAGAAGCAGAAGGCCCGCTTCGCCTACGGCGTGCTCGAGAAGCAGTTCCGCCGCTACTACGAAGAGGCGAACCGCCGTCCCGGCAAGACCGGTGACAACCTCATGCAGATCCTCGAGCGCCGGCTCGACAACGTCGTCTACCGCGCCGGGCTCGCCCGCACGCGGCGGATGGCGCGTCAGCTCGTGAGCCACAACCACTTCCTGGTCAACGGGAAGAAGGTCAACATCCCGAGCTTCCAGGTCTCGCAGTACGACGTGATCGACGTCCGCCCGAAGTCGCTGGCGATGGACCCGTTCATCATCGCCAAGGAGACCCAGGGCGACCGGCCGGTCCCGGCGTGGCTGCAGGTCGTCCCGAACACGCTGCGGATCCTGGTCCACCAGGTGCCGGAGCGCGCGCAGATCGACACGCAGGTCACCGAGCAGCTGATCGTCGAGTTCTACTCGAAGTAGCAGCTCACACGGGGCGCCTCGGCGTTCCGTCCCCCCGCCCTGCAGTGGGGCGGGGGGCTCACTGCGGCATCAAATGGTGGGTGCCGCGGCAACCAAGGAGAAATTCACATGCTGATCTCTCAGCGCCCCACCCTCACCGAGGAGACGGTCGTCGAGACCCGCTCCCGGTTCATCATCGAGCCGCTGGAGCCCGGCTTCGGCTACACGCTCGGCAACTCGCTCCGCCGCACCTTGCTCTCCTCCATCCCCGGTGCCGCCGTCACCAGCATCCGCATCGACGGCGTGCTGCACGAGTTCACCACCGTGCCCGGGGTCAAGGAGGACGTCACCGACATCATCCTGAACCTCAAGGAGCTCGTCGTGAGCTCCGAGGAGGACGAGCCGGTCACGATGTACCTGCGCAAGCAGGGCCCCGGCGACGTCACCGCGGGCGACATCGTCCCGCCGGCCGGCGTCACCGTGCACAACCCGGACCTGCACATCGCCACCCTCAACGACAAGGGCCGCCTCGAGGTCGAGCTCGTCGTCGAGCGGGGTCGCGGCTACGTCCCGGCCATGCAGAACAAGGCCACGGGCGCCGAGATCGGCCGCATCCCGGTCGACTCGATCTACACGCCGGTGCTGAAGGTCACGTACAAGGTCGAGGCCACCCGCGTCGAGCAGCGCACCGACTTCGACAAGCTCGTCATCGACGTCGAGACCAAGCCGTCCATCACCCCCCGCGACGCGCTGGCCTCGGCCGGCAAGACGCTGGTGGAGCTGTTCGGCCTGGCCCGCGAGCTGAACGTCGACGCGGAGGGCATCGAGATCGGCCCGTCGCCGCAGGAGGCCGACACCATCGCGGCCTTCGCGATGCCGATCGAGGAGCTGGACCTCACCGTCCGCTCCTACAACTGCCTCAAGCGCGAGGGCATCCACACCGTGGGTGAGCTCGTCGGCCGCAGCGAGGCGGACCTGCTCGACATCCGCAACTTCGGCGCCAAGTCGATCGACGAGGTCAAGATGAAGCTCGTCGGCCTCGGTCTCGCGCTGAAGGACAGCCCGCCCGGATTCGACCCGTCGGCCGCCGCCGTCGAGTACGGCTCCGAGGCTTTCGACCCCGACTCGCCCTTCGGTGACGACGGCCAGGACTACGCAGAAACGGAGCAGCTGTAGCCATGCCTCAGCCCACCAAGGGCCCCCGCCTCGGCGGTTCGCCCGCGCACCAGCGGCTGATCCTGGCCAACCTGGCGACCTCGCTGTTCCAGCACGGCCGGATCACCACCACGGAGGCCAAGGCGAAGCGGCTGCGCCCGTACGCCGAGCGCCTGATCTCGAAGGCGAAGCAGGGCGACCTGCACAACATCCGCCAGATCGCCAAGGTCATCCGCGACAAGGACGTGATCCACCGGCTCGTGTCGGAGATCGGGCCGTTCTTCGCCGACCGCAACGGTGGCTACACGCGCATCACGCGCGTCATGCCCCGCAAGGGCGACAACGCGCCGATGGCCGTCATCGAGCTGATCACGCAGAAGACCGTCACCGACGAGGCCAACCGGGCTCGCCGCGCGGCGGCCTCGCAGGCGGCGGCGAAGGCCGAGCCCAAGGACGAGCCGAAGGCCGACGAGACCCCGGCCGAGGTCGAGGAGTCCGCCAGCACCGACGAGGCGCCGTACGGCGAGGGCAGCCACGCCCCGCTCGACGACGTCAACGAGGCGCCGGAGGGCTTCCCGATCAAGGGCAACGCCGACTCGATGCTGTACCACGTGCCCGGCTCGGCGTTCTACGAGCGGACCGTGGCCGAGGTCTGGTTCGCGAGCGCGGAGGCCGCCGAGGCCGCCGGGTTCTCGCTGCCGCCCTCGCAGCAGGAGGACGAGTCCTGACCGACTCGCTCGAACGCATCGGGCCCGCCGTCGACACCGACGGCGGGCCCGTTCGTCGTTTCCGCATGGACATCGCCTACGACGGCACCGACTTCTCCGGCTGGGCGATGCAGCCGACGCGGCGCACGGTCTGCGGGGTGCTCGTCGAGGCGTTGTCGACGGTGCTGCGCACACCCGTGACGCTGACGGTGGCGGGGCGCACCGACGCCGGCGTGCACGCCACCGGGCAGGTGGCGCACGCCGACCTGCCGGCCGATCTGGACACCGCATGGCTGGTGCGCCGGTTGGCCCGGATCCTGCCCGCTGACGTGCGCGTTCGTGCCGTGACGCCCGTGCCGGCGGCGTTCGACGCGCGCTTCTCCGCGCTGCGCCGGCACTACCGCTACCGGGTCGCGACCGCCCCGCACGGCGCCGAGCCGCTGCGCGCCCGCGACACGGTCTCCTGGCCGCACGCCCTCGACCTGGACGCGGTGCGGGCGGCGTCCGCGCAGCTCCTGGGCGAGCACGACTTCGCGGCGTTCTGCAAGCGCCGCGAGGGCGCCACGACGGTGCGGGCGCTGCAGCAGCTGGACTGGAGCGACCCCGACCCCGACGGCGTGGTGACCGCCGCCGTCGCCGCCGACGCCTTCTGTCACTCGATGGTGCGCAGCCTCGTCGGCGCCCTGCTCGACGTCGGGCGGGCGCGGCGGGCACCGGACTGGCCCGGCACGCTGCTGCGCCGGGCCGAGCGGGTCAGCGACGTGGCCGTCGCGCCGGCCCACGGGTTGACGCTGGTGGCCGTCGACTACCCGCCGGACGACCAGCTGGCCGCCCGCGACGCCGTCACGCGGCGGATGCGGACGCTGTCCTGACCCGTCTCGCGTAGGGTGCGAAGCACCTGATCAGCGGGGATGGTGACGATGCTCGACGGTGTGCTCCCGGGGGAGGCGTTCTACGCCGACCGCGTCGAGATGACGTTGGGGCGGGTGCGCATCGAGCGCTCCGGGGCGCGGTTCGTGCCGGCGGTCGCCGAGCAGGTCACCGGGGTCATCCATCTCACGTTCGCCGACGTCGCGACGTTCCTGCGCCAGCCGGAGTTCCTGCGGACGATCATGGCCGGCATCGACGTGGTCGCGCGGCTGGATCTCGCGCTCGCCAACGACGCGGACGGGGGCCTGCGGATCACCGGTGCCGTGGAGATCCTGGGCTCCCGCTTCCCGATCTCGACGTCGGCCGGCCTGCGGATCGACGACGGCAAGCTCGTCGTGTCGGCGGCATCGCTGGAGGGCGTGCCGTTCCTCGGTGCGCTGCAGGTGCAGCCGTTCGACCTGGTCCTGCCCCTGCGCTCGCCGCCGGGGATGGCGTTCACCGGCGTCTCCACAGCGCCGGGAGAGGTCCTGCTCGAGTTCGCCGGCACCGACTTCGAGCTGCGCCGCTAGTTCTGTACTGATCCATCCAAAACCGTGCTACGGTCGAGGTGTGGCCAGGCCCAGGACCTTCGACGAGGAGCGCGCGCTCGACGCTGCGATGCGCGCGTTCTGGGCCACCGGCTTCACCGGCACGTCGACCGACGACCTCTGCGCGGCGACCGGCCTGGGCCGCAGCAGCATCTACAACACCTTCACCGGCAAGCGCGAGCTGTTCCTCGCCGCCCTGCGCCGCTACTCCGACGAGATGTACGGACGGGCGAGCGAGATCTTCGGCCGGCCGTCACCGATCCGGGACCGCGTGCGAGCCCTGTTCGAGCAGGCGATCGAACCCCTGCCGGGTGATCCGGTCGGCTGCCTGGTCGTGAACTCGGTGGTGGAGCTCGGCGGGTCCGATCCCGAGGTTGCGGAGCTGCTCCACCGAGACGGCGAGCGCCGGCTCGTGCTGATGCGCGACGCGCTGGCCGCGGCGCAGACCGCAGGCGAGATCGCTCCCGGGCGTGACCCGGAGGCGCTCGCCCGGTTCGTGGGCGCGACGATCAGCGGGATGCGCGTGGCCGCCCGTGCCGGCACCGACCGGGCCGCGCTCGCCGCCATCGCCGACACCGCGATCGCGGCGCTCTGACCTGCTTTCTCGTAGTGACTTGGGGGAACCATGCCGTTGGCCGTCGTCGTGCTCGGGTTCGCGATCTTCGCGCAGGGCACGTCCGAGCTGATGCTCGCCGGGCTGCTGCCGATGATCGTGACCGACCTGGGCATCTCCGTGCCGCAGGCCGGCCTGCTGATCTCCGGCTTCGCCGTCGGGATGCTCGTCGGAGCACCGATCCTGGCCGTCGCCACGTTGCGCCTGCCCAAGCGGACGTCACTGCTCGGGTTCGTCGGCGCCTTCGCGCTGGCCCACGCCGTGGGCGCGCTCGCGCCGAACTACGCCGTCCTGATGGCGAGCCGGATCGTCGCCGCGCTGGTCTACGCGGGGTTCTGGGCGGTCGCCACGGTGACCGCGGTGGGGCTCGTGCCCCGCGACAAGCGGGCGCGGGCGATGGGCATCGTCGTCGGCGGGCTCACCGTGGCCGCCGTCGCCGGCCTCCCGCTCGGCACGCTGGTCGGCGAGCAGTGGGGCTGGCGAGCCGTCTTCTGGACGATCGCGGTGTTGTCGGCGGCGGCCGGCGTCGCGATCCGGCTGACGGTGCCGGCCGGCGTGGACGACCGCGACGAGCGCCCGAGCGTCGGTGCCGAGCTGCGCGCGATGCGCAACCCGCGGCTCTGGCTCGCCTACAGCACGAACGCGCTGATGACCACGTCGGTGCTGGTCGTGTTCAGCTACTTCGCACCGATGCTCGTCGAGGTCACCGGGCTGCCGGCGGGAGCCGTTCCGGCAGTGCTGGGCCTGTACGGGCTGGGTTCCGTCGCCGGCATCGCGCTGGCCAGCCGGACCGCGGACGGATGGCCAACCGCGACCCTGCTGGTCTCGCTCGGCGCGCTGGCCGTGCTGGCCGTGGTGCTGAACGTCGTGCTGGCGTCGGCGATCCCCGCCGTGATCACGATCGGGTTGTTCGGCATGGCGTGCTTCGCGTCCAACCCGGCGCTCAACGCCCGCGTCTTCGACCTGGCCGGGGAGGCGCCGACGCTGGCCGCGGCCACGAACATCTCGGCGTTCAACCTCGGCATCACCGTCGGGCCCGCCGTCGGCGCGGCGATCATCGGTGCCGGCCTCGGGTACGGCGCGCTCACGTGGGCGTCGGCGGTGGCTGCGGTGCTCGCCGTGGGGTCGGTGGTTGCACTGCGTGTTCGGACGGTCGACGCCGTGCGGGTGTGAGCGCTACAGCGGTGTTACGGATGGATCAGGTACTTGTCCGGGCAAGGGTGAGCAGCGGAGAGTGACCGGCGTGACCGCCGAACCCAGCACGACACCGGGCCGCGACTACGGCAGCAAGGTCGTCGCCGTCGAACCCGGGGGCAACGAGCCCATCCCGGCCGAGGAGCGGCACGGCCGCCCGATCCGCCTGTTCTGGATCTGGACCTCGCCCAACCTCGAGTTCGCCACGGTGTTCGTCGGCGTGCTCTCGGTGCTCGTCTTCAAGCTGACCTTCGGCCAAGCCGTTGCCGCGATCCTGCTCGGCAACGGGCTGGCCAGCCTCGGGCACGGCGTGCTCTCGGCGCACGGGCCGCGGGTCGGGGTGCCGCAGATGGTGCTCGGTCGGCTCGCGTTCGGCTACCGCGGCAACGTCCTGCCGTCCGGCCTGATGACGCTCACCTCGGGCTGCGGGTGGTTCGCGGTCAACAGCGTGAGCGCGTCGTTCGCGCTGAACGAGCTGACGGGCATGCCGCTGGTGGTGTCGCTCGTGCTCGTGGTGATCGTGCAGGTCGGCGTGGCGTTCTTCGGGCACAACCTGGTGCAGGCGTTCGAGCGCATCGCGTTCCCCGTCCTCGCGCTGATCTTCCTGATCGGCTCGGTGATCGTGCTGACGAGCTTCGACCCGGCCGTGCTCCCCACCGAGGGTGGTACGGGCGGCCTCGCCGGATTCCTGCTCACCTTCGGCGCGGTGTTCGGCTACACGGCCGGCTGGAGCCCCTACGCCGCCGACTACGCCCGGTACCTGCCCGCCGACAGCTCGCGGGTGCGCACCGGTCTCGCAGCCGGCCTCGGGATGTTCGGGTCGACATCGGTGCTGATGGTGGTCGGCGCGGCGTCCGTGTGCGCCGCCACCGGCGCCGGCCTCTCGTCGGACAACCCCACGGCCAACTTCACCGGGCTCCTGCCCGGCTGGCTCGCCGCCCTCACCCTGCTCGCGATCGTGCTCGGCGCCATCGCGGCCAACGTGCTCAACGTCTACTCCGGCGCGATGGCGTTCCTCTGCCTCGGCATCGACGTTCCGCTGGCGAAGGCGCGCGCCGCCGTCGCCGTCGGGTTCGGGGTGGTCGGGTTCGTGATCGCGTTCCTCGCGCTCGCCGACGCCGCACATGGCTACGAGAACTTCCTGCTCGTCATCGTGTACTGGATCGGGCCGTGGCTCGGGATCACGCTGACGGACATGTGGCTGCGCCGCACGGCGCCGGCCCCCGCGCTGCTGTACGACCGGAGCTACACCAACCACGCCGGACTGATCGCGCTCGTCGTCGGCATCGTGGTGTCGGTGCTGCTGTTCGCCAACCAGCAGCTCTACACCGGCCTCGTCGCGGCGGCCGCCCCGCAGATCGGCGACATCGGGTTCATCGTCGGGTTCGTCGTCGCCGGCGGGCTCTACGCGCTGCTCTTCCGGCGCCTCGGTGGGCACACTGGTGCCCGTGTCTGATCACGACCTGCTGGCCGTCGCGGTCGAGGAGGCGCGCGCCGGGCTCGCCGAGGGCGGCATCCCGATCGGTGCCGCACTCGTCGCCGCCGACGGCACCGTGCTGGGTCGCGGCCACAACCGGCGCGTGCAGGACGGCGACCCGTCCATGCACGCCGAGACGTCCGCGTTCCGGGCCGCCGGCCGGCAGCGCGACTACCGAACGACGACCATGGTCACCACGCTCTCCCCGTGCTGGTACTGCTCGGGGCTGGTGCGCCAGTTCGGCATCGGTCGCGTGCTGATCGGGGAGTCGACGACCTTCCACGGCGGGCACGACTGGCTCGCCGAGCACGGCGTGGCGATCACGATCGTCGACGACGCCGAGTGCGTCGCGCTCATGACCGACTTCATCGCGGCCCGGCCCGAGCTGTGGCACGAGGACATCGGAGAACCCACATGATCCCCACCGTCGACCTCGACGCCTGGCGCGCCGGCGACACCACCGTCGGACCTGCCGTCGACGATGCCCTGCAGCACGCCGGGTTCCTGCTGGTCACGGGGCACGGCGTCACCGACGCCCTGCGCGCCGAGCTGCGTGCGGCGGCCCGCCGGTTCTTCGCGCTGCCCGCGTCGGTGAAGCAGGAGTACGCGGTGCGCATCGGCGGTCGCGGCTGGCTCCCGCCGGGCGTGGAGGCGAACGGGCTCGTCGAGGGCACGGTGACGCCGCCCGACCTCAAGGAGTCGTTCGCGATCGGGCCGGAGACCTCGACCGGCGACCCGGCCGTCGACGACGTGTGGTTCCCGCCCAACGTGTGGCCCGCCGAGGTCCCGGAGCTGCACGCGGCCGCGTCCCGCTACCTGGCCGCGATGACCGCCGTCTCGCAGGACCTCCTGGAGCTCTGCGCGGACTCGCTCGGCCAGGAACGCGACGCGCTGACCCGGCTCGCCCGGCACTCCACCTGGACGTTCAACATCAACCGGTACCCGCCGCTCGCCGAGGTCGGCGAACCCGAGCCCGGGCAGTACCGGATCGGTCCGCACACCGACTTCGGCACCGTCACCGTCCTCGACCGCGAACCCGGCGTGGGTGGCCTGCAGGTCGACGTCGACCCCGGTGGTTGGGTCGACGCGCCGTACGACCCGGCCGCGCTCACGATCAACATCGGCGACCTGTTGGAGCACTGGACCGGCCGGCGGTGGCGGTCCGGGCGGCACCGCGTCCTGCCGCCGCAGGCCAGCGCGCCGCAGGAGGAGCTGATGTCGCTCGTGTTCTTCTACGAGCTCGACCACGACGCCGTCGTCACACCGCTGGAGCCGCCGGTGGGTCGGGTCGCGGGGCTGGACCCCGTCGTCTCGGCGCCGTTCCTGAAGGAGCGGCTGGACGCCATCTCGGTCTGAGGTCACACATCGCCGGGCCCGTTCACACACGTTCGAACGTGTGTGAACGGGCCCGCGCGTGTGTGAGGTGCGAGTTTTCCCGAACGGCCACGGGCGGGGCGGGCTGGTCGTTAGCGTTCTCCCGTGCCCCGTGCGAGCGCCACGCGAGCCCCCGCCACGCGGGACCAGGCCGACGCGTACCGCTTCGGGATCCGCCGCATCGAGGCCGCGCTCGTCCGCGGCGACCCCGTTCCGCTGCACGAGCAGATCCGCACCCAGCGCCGGGCCGCCGGCGGCGGGGTCGTGCTGGGTGCGCTCGCCGTCGCCGGCTGCCTGATCTTCGCGCTGATCAGCCCCCAACCGCTGTGGGAGCGCTCCGCCGTCGTCGTCGGGCGGCAGTCCGGCTCGATGTACGTGGTTGCGCACAACCCCGACCGGCTCGTGCCCGTCGCCAACCTCCTCGCCGCCCGGCTCGTCCTCGCCGCCCTCAAGCGCGGCGGCGGCGACTCGGCCGACCCGGCGACCGCCGAGCCCGTCGTCGTCGGGGACGACAGCATCGCCTCGGCACCTCGCACCGCCGCCGCGGGTGTGCCCGGGGCGACTGCCGCCCGACCGGACGCGTCCATCGCACCGCGCTGGTCCCTCTGCGACACCGTCGACCAGGCCGGACGGCTCGTCGCGACCACCGTCCTCGCCGGCGCCTTGCCCGAGCCGCCCGCGCCCGGGCCCGTCGACGACGCCGCGCTGATCACCGACCCCGGCGGCAGCCTCTGGCTCGTCGCCGACGGCCGCCGCCACCTCGTCGACCCGAACGACCACGGCGCGCTCGCCACCCTCGACTCCACGCGACCCCGAGCGGCGTCCGCAGCACTCGTCGACGCCATCCCGGAAGGCGCGCCGTACGCCGTACCGGCCATCGCCGGCCGCGGCCGGCCCGGGCCCGGCGGGCTCGACGCCACCGTCGGGCAGGTGCTCGTCACCCACGTCGCCGGCAGCGCCGACCGCTACGTCGTCGCCCTCGCCGACGGCGTCCAGCAGATCCCGCTGGGCCTCGCCAACATGCTCCTCGACGGTGCCCCGGCCCGCGAGACCACGCTCGCGGCCCTCAGCAGCGTCGAGACGGTCGACCACCTCCCCGTCGACGGCTGGCCCAGCCGGCCCATGCGCTTCCCGCGCGCCGGCGAGCTGCCCGTCACCTGCTGGGACTGGCAACCCGACCGGCCCGCCGGCACGGCCCGCACCGCCACCGCGCTCCCGCTCCCAGCCGGCGCCGCACCCGTCCAGCTCGCCCGCGCCGACGGTGCGGGAGCCGAGATCGACGCCGCCGCCGTCGGGCCGGGTGGGGCCGTCCGCGGCACCGGACCGGACGGTCCCGGGCCCGTCTGGCTGGTGGCGGCCACCGGCGTCACCTACGGCGTCGCCGACCCCGCGACCGCCGCGGTCCTCGGCGTCCGCGAGACGCAGCCCGCGCCGGAACGTGTACTGCGGCTCCTCCCCGGCGGCCCAACGCTGGACGCGGCCGGCGCCGTCACGGCAGTGGACGTGCCGCAGCCCGGTTGACGTCCAGGAGGCGTCGCGGGTGCATGCCGTCGACCATGCCGACGAAGGGCGGATGGATGCTGTAGCCGAGCATCCGGCGGATGTCCTCCGACGTCTCCCGGGCGGTGTCGGTGCTGGTCGACAGCGTGAACGCTTCCTGCGTGCGGAGCCAGGGCTGGCAGTACTGGGCGGTGGCCGCGAGCCGGGGCGCGGGGCTGCGGTTGGCGCCGCCGCCGTGCCAGAGCGAGCCGAGGAACAGCACGCACGAGCCGGCCGGCATGACTGCCGCGCGCCGCGGATCGGTGTCGGTGGGCATTCGACCGTCCGGCCAGCGGTGGCTGCCCGGGACGAGGACGGTGGCGCCGTTGTCCTCGGTGAACTCGTCGATCGCCCACACCGTGGCGGCCGACAGCTCCGGTCGGGGGCGGGCGACCGGGTAGATGCCGTCGTCGGGGTGGAGCAGTTGGGCGTCCTCGCCGGGCCGGATGTTGATGACCTGCAGCTGGGAGAGCAGGTAGTTGGGCAGCAGCAGCCGGTCGAGCAGCGCCAGGACGCGGGGGTGGTCGACGAGCCCGTCCACGGCCCGGGTCTTGTCGAGCACGCTGTAGATCCGCTGCGTGCGGTGGCCTTCGAACGCGTTGCGCCCGGTCTGCGCGAGCAGCGGGGTGAGCTCGGCGCGCAACCGGTCGCACTCCGCCGGGCCGAGCAGGCCGGGCAGGACGACGTAGCCGTCGCGGTCCAGCGCGGCCAGATCGGTCTCGAGCTGCCCGTCGTCGACCCCACGGTCGCCACCGCCCGTGGAGCGGTGCGTGCGGGCGAGGTCGCCGGCCAGGTCCTCCAGGCGGCGCACCTCGGGGTGGTGCTCGGTCATGACGCCCTCCCGGCTCCGGCGGCGCCGCGGACGAAGGCCCACAGCTCGGTGGCGACGCGGGCGCGGTCCGGGCGCGGGGTACGCGTCAACGCGAGGGCGATCGCGGTGTGGACCCCGCCGAGCACCGCCGCCACGAGCAGTTCCGGGTCCCGATCCGCCGGCAGGTCACCGTCGCGCTGACCGCGCGCGATGTTGCGGGCGCCCAGCTCGACGGCCTTGTGCAGGCGCTGCACCTCGATGCCCGCGGTGGCCGCGTCGCCGCCCGACCGCCCGAGCACGACGGGGGCGAGCGGATCGTCGTACAGGTGGTCGACCCAGGCGATCACCCGCGCCTGCTCCCGGTCGTACCAGGTGTCGCCGGCGAACTCGCGGTCGATGACCGCCTCGTCCAGCCGGTCGTAGAAGGCGGAGATGATCGCGCCGAGCAGGCCGCTCCGCGTGCCGAAGTAGCGGTAGGGCAGGCCGACGCTCACCCCTGCGCGACGGGCCACGGCGGCCACCTCGACGTCACCGGTCGTGGCCAGCTCCTCGGTGGCCGCAGCCAGGATCCGCTGACGAGCGGTCGAACCCCGGGCGGTCAACTCTTGATCCATGCCCCAGATAGTAAGTTGAGCTCAACTCAACAGGCAAGACCGCGGGGGTCAGGGGCGGCGCAGGCGGAGGGCCACGATCCCTGCGGCCAGCACCAGGAGGCCGAGGACGAGGAGGTCGTAGGGCACCCCCGGGGCGGGTTGGGCGGGTAGCGGGGTGGTGCCGGAGAGGGTGGCGGCCGGGCGGGTCTCCTCGTGCGCCGCGGCGAGGATGAGCGGCGCCGAGGTCAGCGCGGCGACCGGGTCGATCACCCCGTACCCGAGGGCGGCGTCTCGGCCGTCGCCGGGTCGATGTGCCGTGGCGACGATCCGGTCGACGACCTGACGGGCCGTCAGCTGCGGGAACCGTTCCCGCAGCAGCGCCGCCAGCCCGGCCACCCAGGGCGCGGCGAAGCTGGTGCCGTTGACGGCCTCGCTGGTGTAGCCGCCGCCGGGGGCGAGGGAGTGCAGGTCGGTGCCCGGCGCCGCGACGTCGACGTAGGAGGCGCGGAAGCTGAACGCGGCCGGCGCGTCGAACGCGTCCGCCGCGCCGACGGCGAGCACCTCGTCGTCGAACCACGCCGGCATCGAGACGAGCCCCTTGCCGGTGCAGGTGCGACCGGCCGCGTTGCCCATCGCGGCGACGACGACGACGTCGCGGGCGATGGCGTAGTCGAGCGCGGCGTGCATGAGGTCGCCGACGTCGCCGGCCTGCTCGGCGGGCACGCACGCGGCCTCGCTCATGTTGATGACGGTGGCGCCCTGGTCGACGGCCAGCACGATGGCCTTCGCGAGCGTGGTGGTGGTGCCGGGGGAGACCTTGGCGCCGTGGCCGTCGGTGACGGTCAGCGCGTCGCTGGTCTGGCGCACCGACAGGACCTCGGCCTCGGGCGCGATGCCCGTCATGCCGGTCGACCCGGCCGGTGGCCGGGCGGCGATGATGCCGGCGACCGCGGTGCCGTGGCCGTCGCAGTCCTGCAGGCCGTCGCCCCCGGCGAGGTAGTCGCCGCCGCCCACCAGCCGGCCGGCGAGGCCGGGATGGCTCGCCACCCCGGTGTCGATGACGGCGACGCGCTGGCCGCGCCCCGTGGCGATCCGGTGCAGCCGGTCCAGGTGCATCCGGTCGGTCTCGGTGGCGGGAAGCTCGGCGCTCGCCTTGCCGGGGGTGCTGCACCGGGTGGGGCCCAGCTGGGCGTTCTCGGGGGTGGGCCGCGCACCGGACGGCACCGCCGACCGGGCCGGCGGCGGAACCGGATCGTCACCTTCTGCGGCGACGGCGGTGCCGGGCGCGGCCAGCAGCACGCACACGGCGAGGACGGCGGCGGCGAGCGCGGGACGTTTCACAGGCCGCGCGCGATCCGGTAGATGCCCATGGCGCCGAGCGCCAGCGGCACGGCGGCCACGACGAGCGCCCCTTCGATCATGTCGACGAGTCTGCGGGTGACCGGCGAGATCGGCGCGGTGGCGCGGCCGGTGGAGAGCAGTCCGGCACCGCACACGGCCGCCAGCGCGAGACCGACCCAGGTGCCGGCGCCGGTGCGGCCGAGCACGAGCGCCAGCCCGGTGGCGCCGGCCAGCGCGGCGGCGAGGGTGGCGCGTGCCGGGACGGGGTCGGCGTAGCCGCGTGCACGCAGACCGAGTGCGGCGACGGCCGTGCCCGCGAACACGGCACCGACCCAGCCACCGGCCGCGACGTCGATCAGCGCGGTGCCCGCGGCACCCGCGGCCACGACGGCTGCGCTGCCCGCCGTGAGACCGCCGAGGTAACCGCGGGCCAGTGCGGCCCGTTCGGCGAGCTCGTCGGGTGGCAGCCCGCCGTCGCCGGGATCGGGGTCACCGGGCACGACCGGTCGCGGCAGACCGGACAGCCGGATCGCCGCCCGCGGCAGCAGCGGTCCGATCACGAGCGCCAGCGCCGCAGCCGCTGCCGACGCTGCGACGGGCGCCGCACCGAGCCGCATCCCGATCAGCGCCCCGCCCAGCAGGACGGCCGCCACCAGCACCCCGATCAGCGCCGGCGCCACCACCCGGACGACGACCTGACCGACGGTCGCCGCGACCCCGGCGGCGGCCACGGCCAGCAGGAGGCCGGCGAGCTGTGCCCCGTCGATCATCGGGGGCAGGGCGGTCCAGCCGGCTGCGGCCGCCAACGGCACCGCGACCAGTGCCGCCGTGCCGGCGGCCGCCGGCCCCGGCGCGGGACGCCGGGCGAGCCAGGCCGCCGCCCAGACCGCCGCGATCGCGGCCAGCGCCGCGACGATCGCCGACCCGGCCGACCCCGGCCCGGGCAGCGCGAGCACGGCCGCTGCCACGACGGCGACGCCGAACAGCGCGCTGGAGCCGAAGCGCCCGCCGAGCGGGTGCCGCTCACCGGCCGAGTCGGCGACGGCCTCGACGGGATCGTCGAACACGGGTGCCGGTGGTGGCGGTGCGGCGGGCGCGAGCCGCAGCAGCTCCCCGTCCGGGACGGCGAGCTCGTCGAGCGTGGCCGCCGTGGGCAGGGTGCCGCCGGCCGCGCCGGACAGCCGCCACGGCACCGGCCGCCAGCCAGCGCCGCGGGGTTCGCCGACGAGCTCCAGCAGCATCGGCACCAGGTCCGCGACCGGGACGTCGACGGGCAGGGCGACGTCGACCCGCGTGCGTGGCGCGAGGACCGTGAGCCGGCAGAACGTGCGTCCGGGAACCAACGTGCCCCTCCGGGTTTTCCCAACTGGCCCCGCGGCCGCCGGGTCGCTGCCTAGCATCGCAAGGCCCGACGAGCCCGTGGGGCCGAATGGTGGAACTCGCGGGAACGACGGGGGGCGGCGCAGGTGGCGACGGTGGAGCTGCGCAGGCCGGTGCGGAAGCAGCCGCGGCCGCCGGGCGGGGAGCTGGTGCTCCAGGCGCCGCCGGAGCCGGAGCGGGTGGTCCCGGCCGGGATGCTCGCGCGGCTGATGCCGCTGATGATGATGGTCGGGGCCGTCGCGTTCATCGCGATGGCGCCGGACAACCCGATCAACTGGATGTTCGGCGGAATGTTCGCGCTGTCCACCGTGGGCATGCTGGCGGCCGGCACGGGCCGCGGCGGCGGCTCGCGCACCGCCGACATCGACGAGGACCGCCGCGACTACCTGCGCTACCTCGACACCGTCCGCGGCCGGGTGCGGGAGATCGCGGATCGGCAGCGCGAGGCGGCGGAGGCGGTGCACCCCGATCCGGCGGCGTGGCCGGCGGTGCTGGCAGCCGGCCGGTTGTGGGAGCGCCGCCCGGCCGACGACGACTTCGGGCACATCCGGATGGGGCGGGGCGCGCAGCGGCTGGCCACCCGGCTGATCGCGCCACAGACCGGGCCAGTCGAGGGGATCGAGCCGGTCACGGCGTCGGCGCTGCGGCGGTTCCTGCTCGCCCACTCCGTCGTACCGGATCTGCCGGTGGCGCTGTCGCTGCGGGCCAGCTCCACGGTGTGGCTGGAGCCCGCGCAGCCCGACGGCGACCTGGGCCCGGCGCGGGCGCTGGCCCGCGCGATCGTCACCCAGTACGCGCTGTGGCACGGGCCGGACGAGGCCGCGCTGGCCGTCGTCGCGTCCCCGGGCACGACGCCGGCGTGGGAGTGGGTGAAGTGGCTGCCGCACCTGGAGCACCGCCGCCGCCGCGACGCCGTCGGTCCCGTGCGGATGCTCACCGGGCACGCCGACGACGTGCGTCGCTGGTGGATGGCCGAGCTGACCGGACGGCCGCCGGGGCCGGGTGCGGCCGATCCGCACCTGCTCGTCGTCGTCGACGGGGTGGCGGAAGGTCCCGGTCCGTGGGCGGGCGTCGCCGGCGTGACGGTGCTGCGGGTGGGTGCCCCGCCGGGCCGCCGGCCGGGACCGACGGTCGTGCGGCTGCGGGTGGGCGCCGACGGGCTGCACCGGGCGGGCGCGGAGGCCGGCTCGACGCTGATCGGGCGCCCGGACGCGGTGTCCGTGGCCGAGGCGTCGGCGATGGCGCGGCGGCTGGCCCGCTTCCGCCTCGGCGGCCCGGCCACCGAGGACGGGCCGCGGGCGAGCGCGACCGGCCTGCCCGCGCTGCTGGGGCTGGACCACCACGACGTCTCCGCAGC
The DNA here is from genome assembly GCF_050936315.1 of Pseudonocardia sp. CA-107938. Taxonomy (NCBI): domain Bacteria; kingdom Bacillati; phylum Actinomycetota; class Actinomycetes; order Pseudonocardiales; family Pseudonocardiaceae; genus Pseudonocardia; species Pseudonocardia sp. CA-107938. The sequence continues at coordinate 2,274,723 of NZ_JBNJNA010000001.1, forward strand.
CGGGATCGCCCGGCTGCGGTCTCGCTGGGCGCGGGTGCCCACCGAGCGGCTGCGCGTCCCCCTCGGCCTGGACGAGCACGGCGGCCCGGTGGCGCTGGACCTGAAGGAGTCGGCGCTGGGTGGCAGCGGCCCGCACGGGCTGTGCATCGGCGCCACGGGCTCCGGCAAGAGCGAGCTCCTGCGCACGCTCGTGCTCGGGCTCGTCGCCACCCATCCGCCCACCGAGCTGAACCTGGTGCTCGTCGACTTCAAGGGCGGCGCCACGTTCCTCGGCATGGCCGGGCTCCCGCACACGGCGGCCGTGATCACCAACCTCGCCGACGAGCTGACGCTGGTCGACCGCATGGCCGACGCCCTGGCCGGGGAGATCACCCGCCGGCAGGAGCTGCTGCGCGCGGCCGGCAACCTGGCGAGCGTCACCGACTACGCCGCAGCCCGTCGCGCCGGGGTCGACCTGCCGCCGTTGCCGGCGCTGTTCGTCGTCGTCGACGAGTTCTCCGAGCTGCTGTCGCAGCGGCCGGAGCTGATCGACCTGATGGTGATGATCGGCCGGCTGGGCCGCTCGCTGGGCCTGCACCTGCTGCTCGCCTCGCAGCGCCTGGACGAGGGCCGGCTGCGCGGGCTGGAGTCGCACCTGTCGTACCGGATCGCGCTGCGCACGTTCTCCGCGTCCGAGTCGCGGGCCGTGCTCGGGGTGCCCGACGCGCACCAGCTGCCGTCCGCACCCGGCTCGGCGTTCCTCTCCACCGGCACCGACGAGCTGGTCCGCTTCCGCTCGGCGTACGTGTCCGGGCCGAGCGCGGCGCCGGCGGCTGCACCCGCCGGCGCGCCGGCCAGGGCCCCGCGCGCCTACCCGTTCGGGACGGCGCCGGTGCCGCTGCCGCCCGACGACCCGGCCCCGACCCCGCAGACCGACGCCGACGAGTCGAGCGTGCCGACGGTGTTCGACACGGTCGTGGCGGCGCTCGCCGGGGACGGGCCGGCCGCCCACCGCGTGTGGTTGCCCCCGCTGGACGAGCCACCGCCGCTGGACGAGCTCGGCGCGCCGGCGCCGGTGCCGCTGCGCGCCGCGATCGGGCTCATCGACCGGCCCTACCAGCAGCGCCGCGACCCGCTGCTCGTCGACCTGGCCGGGGCAGCGGGGCACGTCGCCGTCGTCGGCGGTCCGCGCGCGGGCAAGTCGAGCGCCGTCGCGACGCTGCTGCTGGCGCTCGCGGCCACCCACCGGCCGGACGAACTCGGCGCCCACGTGATCAACTTCGGGGGAGCGGTGCTGACCGCGATCGCCGGGCTGCCGCACGTCGGCACGCTCGCCGGCCGGCAGGACGCCGACCTGGTGCGGCGCATCGTCGCCGAGGTCGGCGCCACCGTCGCCCGTCGGGAGCGGTTGTTCCGCGACGCCGGGCTCACGTCCGTGGAGGAGTTCCGGGCCCGCCGCGCCGCCGGTGCCTTCCCCGACGAACCGGCCACGGACCTGCTGCTGGTGATCGACGGCTACCAGAGCCTGCGGGCCGACTTCGAGGACGTCGAGATGCGGCTGCTGCCGCTCGTCACCCAGGGGCTGTCCTACGGCGTGCACGTGGTGCTCACCGCCAACCGCTGGACCGAGCTGCGGCCCGCCGTGAAGGACCTCGTGGGCGGGCGGCTGGAGCTGCGGCTCGGCGAGCCGTCGGAGAGCGAGATCGACCGGCGCAAGGCGGCGGGGGTGCCCGTCCGCGGCGGGCACGGGCTCGCCGCCGACGGGGCCGCCATGGTCGTCGGGGCCCCGCACCTGGCGGCCGGCGACACGGCCGACCTGGTCGCCCGCATCACCGCGGACGCCGGATCGTTGCGGGTGCCGCCCGTGCGGCTGCTGCCCGACCTCGTCGAGCTCGCCGACCTGCCCGCGCCGGAGGGTGCCGCGGCCGGCCTACCGATCGGCGTGGACGAGGAGGCGCTGGCGCTGGTGCAGCTCGACCTGCGCGCCGAGCCGCACCTCGTCGCGTTCGCCGACGCGGAGAGCGGCAAGACCACCCTGCTGCGCGTGCTGGCCCGCGGCATCGTCGACGCGCACCCGCCGGAACAGGCGCGGATCGTGGTCGTCGACCACCGGCGCAGCCTGTTCGGCGAGGTGCCGGACAGCCACCTCATCGGCTACACCAGCACGTCCACGGCGACCGCGGCCGCCGCCGAGGAGATCGCCGAGTCGCTGCGCGGCCGCCTGCCCGGCCCCGACGTGAGCGCTCGTGAGCTGCGCGAACGCTCCTGGTGGACGGGCCCGGACGTGTACGTGCTCGTCGACGACTACGACCTCGTCGCGCCCACGGGGATGGCCACGCACCCGCTGCTGCCGCTGGTGGAGTTCCTGCCGGTGGCCAAGGACGTCGGGCTGCACGTGGTGCTCACCCGGCGCACCGGCGGGGCCGGGCGGGCGCTCTACGACCCGGTGCTCGGCCGGCTGCGCGAGCTGGGCGCGCCCGGGCTGGTGATGAACGGCAGCCGCGAGGAGGGTGCTCTGGTGGAGGGCGTGCGGCCGGCGCCGGAGCCGCCCGGCCGCGGCACGCTCGTCGACCGCAGGCGCGGGGCGCGGCGCATCCAGCTCGCCTGGGTGCCGCCGGCCGGTGACTGACGTGCCCGGCGTGCGGATCGCGGTGCAGGTGGGCTCCGCGAACGTGCGGATCGCGGTGGCCGGCCCGCGGTCCGCCGCGCAGCTGGTGGCGGAGGTGCCGCGGGAGGGGTTCGCCGGGCTCGCCGACGCGGTCGCCACCTGGGCGGGACCTCGTCCGGCCGAGCTGGTGCTGGTGCACGCGGCCACCGCGCCGGCCGCGGAGGTGGCGGCCGAGGTCGCGGCCGCGGCGCCGCTGGCCGCCGTGGTGCGGGCGGTCCCCGCGCCCGTCGCGGCCGCCGCGGGGACGGACGCCGTCGCCGTCCTCGACGCCGGGCACTCCGGGATCGAGATCACCGTGCTGGGCCACGGGTCGCAGCGCGTGCCGGGCGGTGGTGCGGCGGTGGCCGTTCCCGCGGCCGTCCGGGAGCGGCTCTCGCTGCTGCCAGCGGTCGGCTCGCTGACGGCTGCCGCGATCGCGCCGCTGCTCGCCGACGCCTTCCGCGCACCCGTGGCGGCGCTGCGGGCCGCGCTGGACGGGGCGGGCGTGACCGGTCCGGTGCTGCTCGTCGGCGGGCTGGCGCGCACGCCCGCGCTGGCCGAGCTGGTGGACGCGGCCGGCGTGCGCGCGGCCCGGGTGCCGGCCCGACCCGAGGCGGCGGCCGTGCTCGGTGCGCTGCGTGCGCCGACAACATCGGAGCCGCTGCCGGAACCGCCGCGCACCTGGTTGCCACCGGCGCGCCCGCCCGCCCCCCGCAGGCGGTTCGCCGTCGCCCTAGCCGCGGTGCCCACGGCTGCGGCGCTGCTCGCCGCCGGTCGGCTGGTGCCCGCCCCGGCCGCGGTGGACCCCGCGCCGGGCGTCGTCCAGTACGGGTACCGAGCGGCGCTGCCGGACGGCTGGGCGCACACCGGCGGGCGGCCGGAGCGGCGGCGCACCCTGCTCACGCCGGTCGGGGCGCCGGAGGGCAGCGACCTCGTCGCCATCGAGGCCTCGCCGCTCGGCTACGACCCGGTGGCCGAACCGGAGCGAGCCGCCCGCGAGCTGCGTGCCGTCCACGACGCCGGTCTTGCCGGCGGCGCACAGCTGGAGGGCTACGACCCGGCGGCGACGTACGCGGGCCGCGCGGTGACCGCGTACCGGCAGCACCGTCCCGACGGGCTCGTCGTCGACTGGTACGTGCTGTTCGAGCACGACACCCAGCTCTCGGTGGGCTGCCAGCACACCGCAGCCGGCGCGACAAGTGTCGCGACCGCGTGCGCCGCGGTCGTCGGGACGCTGCACCGTACCTGACCGCGGCCGATCCCGTGGCCGAACGGGACAAGCGTTCACACCTGCACACACTTCTCCGGAACGGCCCCGCCGACCCGTTCCCGCCTGCGATGGTCGCGGCACCCACACGCACACATCCAGGAGGTACGCGTGACGCAGGGAGGAGCCGGTCTGGGCACCCAGACCGACGTCATGGCGCAAGCGGCCCAGCACGTGGCCACCGTGCGGTCCGACATCGACGCGCAGCTCGCAGCGCTGCGCACCCGGCTGCAGGCGCTGCCGGAGCTGTGGCAGGGCGACGCCGGTGCGGCGTTCGTCGCGGCCATGACCCGCTGCGAGTCCGACTCGAAGCTGCTCGCCGGCGCACTCGGCGGCATCGCCGACCAGCTGCGCGCGTCCGGCGTGGCCTACGACACCACCGAGCAGGAGCAGCACCGCGACGTGCTGCGCTCCGCGGACCAGGCGTCCTCGGGGATCTCCGCGGCGCTGAAGGGGCTGGCATGACCAACATCAAGGTGAACTACGCCGGGTTGACCGCGGCATCCGCCGACATCCAGAAGACGGCGGAGGCCATCAACACCCAGCTCGCCGACCTGCAGAAGTTCCTCGCCCCGCTCGTCGCCACCTGGACCGGCACCGCCGCCGACGCCTACAACGAGAAGCAGCGGATCTGGAACGCCGCGCAGACCGACCAGCAGGCCGTGATGGCGCAGATGGCGAAGCTGCCGCTGGTCGCGCTGGAGCGCTACCGTGCCGTCGAGATGCGGGTGGGGCAGGCCTTCAGAGCTTGACCACCTGAGCACAGGGGTGCTTTCGCACGCCGCCGAACCGCCAGGTACCCTCGTACTTCGATGTGCGGCGCGTGGGCGCTCGCGGCGGTGTTCCGCCGTGCCTCCGGACCCGCACCTGCGCCCGCAAATGAAACAGCACTGCCGAGCAGTCGAGAAGCACAGAGGTGTTGGTCCGTGTCCACGTACAGCCCCAAGCCCAGCGAGATCACGCGCGCGTGGCACGTCATCGATGCCAGCGACGTCGTGCTCGGCCGGCTGGCCGTCCAGGCTGCCACCCTGCTGCGGGGCAAGCACAAGCCGACGTTCGCGCCTCACCTCGACACCGGCGACTTCGTCGTCATCGTCAACGCCGAGAAGATCGCGGTGTCGGGCAACAAGCGCGACGACAAGTTCGTCTACCGCCACAGCGGTTACCCGGGCGGTCTGAAGAAGCGCACGGTCGGCGAGATGATCGAGAAGCACCCCGACCGGCTCGTCGAGAAGGCGATCAAGGGGATGCTCCCGAAGAACCGCCTCGGCCGCGCGCAGGCGAAGAAGCTCAAGGTCTACGCAGGCCCGGAGCACCCGCACGCCGCCCAGCAGCCCACCGCGTGGGAGATCACGCAGGTGGCGCAGTGAGTTCCCCCGAAACACCCGAAGAGGACCTGAACGCCGTGAGCACCCCCGAGACCCCTGCCGAGGGCACCTTCGACGAGCCCGAGGCCGTCGAGGAGACCGTCGAGGCCACCGAGGAGGCCCCGGAGGTCGACGACGAGGTCGCCGTCGACATCGCTCCGGTGGAGTCGTCGGCCGTCTACTCCGACCGTCCGATCCAGACCGTCGGTCGGCGCAAGGAGGCGGTCGTGCGCGTGCGGCTGCTGCCCGGCACCGGCTCGTTCACGCTCAACGGCAAGTCGCTCGAGGAGTACTTCCCGAACAAGCTGCACCAGCAGCTGATCCGCGAGCCGCTGGTCACGGTCGAGAAGACCGAGCGCTTCGACGTGTTCGCCAACCTCAAGGGCGGCGGCACGTCCGGCCAGGCCGGCGCGCTGCGCCTGGCGATCGCCCGCGCGCTCGTCGAGGCCGACTCCGAGGACCGCCCGCCGCTCAAGCGCGCCGGCTTCCTCACCCGCGACCCGCGTGTGATCGAGCGCAAGAAGTACGGCCTGAAGAAGGCCCGCAAGGCGCCTCAGTACAGCAAGCGCTGAGGTCAACGCCTCGTGTCACGTCTTTTCGGCACGGATGGCGTTCGCGGCTTGGCCAACGGCGAGCTCCTCACTCCGGAGCTCGCCGTTGCGCTGTCCGCGTCCGCTGCCCGCGTGCTCGCCGAGAGCGACCGCTCGCACCGCCCGGTCGCGGTCGTCGGCCGGGATCCCCGGGCCAGCGGGGAGATGCTGGAGGCCGCGGTCGTCGCCGGCCTCACCTCCGCCGGTGCTGACGCGGTCCGGCTCGGGGTGCTGCCCACGCCGGCCGTCGCGTTCCTGGTGGGTGCGCTGGGCGCCGACCTCGGCGTGATGATCTCCGCATCGCACAACCCGATGCCGGACAACGGCATCAAGCTGTTCGCTGCGGGCGGGCACAAGCTCCCCGACGCCGTCGAGGACGCGATCGAGGCCGGGATGGGCACCGCTCCGTCCCGACCGACGGGCGCGGCCATCGGGCGCGTGCGGGACGACGCCGACGCGGTCGAGCGCTACGTCGAGCACCTCGTGGCGGCCACGCCCGAGCCGCTCGCCGGGCTGAAGGTCGTCGTCGACTGCGCGCACGGTGCGGCCTCGTTCGCCGCGCCGGAGGCGTACCGGCGGGCCGGCGCGGAGGCCGTAGCGGTCCACGCGGAACCCGACGGCCTCAACATCAACGACGGGGTCGGCTCCACGCACCTCGACCCGCTGCGTGCGGCCGTCGTGGAGCACGGTGCCGCGCTGGGCCTCGCGCACGACGGTGACGCCGACCGCTGCCTCGCCGTCGACGAGACCGGCGCCGTCGTCGACGGCGACCGCATCATGGCCGTCCTCGCGGTGGGCATGCGGGAGGCGGGCGAACTGGTCGACGACACGCTCGTCACCACGGTGATGAGCAACCTCGGGCTGCACCTGGCGATGCAGGACGCGGGCATCACGGTGCGCACCACCGCTGTCGGTGACCGGTACGTGCTGGAGGAGCTGCGTGCGGGCGGGTTCACGCTCGGCGGCGAGCAGTCCGGCCACGTACTGCTGCCCAAGCTGGCGACGACCGGTGACGGCCTGCTCGTCGGCCTGCAGCTGATGGCGCGGATGGCGGCCACGAAGTCGTCGCTCGCGGAGCTGGCCGGGATGGTCACGCCGCTGCCGCAGGTGCTGATCAACGTGCGGGTGGGTGACAAGGCCGCGGTGGCCGCGTCGCCTGCCGTCACGGAGGCGGTCGCGGCCGCGGAGGCCGAGCTGGGGCGGACCGGGCGGGTGCTGCTGCGCCCGTCGGGCACGGAGCAGCTGGTCCGCGTGATGGTGGAGGCGCCCACGCAGGACGCGGCCGACGACGTCGCGCAGCGGCTGGCCGCCGTGGTGGGCGCCGTCTCCTAGTTGGCCGAACCGGCCCACAGCGCGTCGCCGATGCGCCACGATGGGCGGATGGCGGACGTGCAGCGCGATCCTGAGCTGCTGCGCGCCCACGCGCGCACGGCGTCCGGGCTGGCGGAGGCGGCGGCCGCCGCGGTGCGCGGCTGGGAGGAGCACGAGCTGCCGCCGGCGGAGGCCGCCGATCTCGACCGGCTGGTCACCGCCGTCGGGCACGCGGTTGCGGAGCTCGCCGAGGCTTCGGCGGTGCTGGACGCGGCGGCGGCCGTCGACGGCGTGGACGTCGAGCTGCGTGCCCGGATGCGGCGGGCGCTCGCTCCGTGACCGAGCCCGCCGCCGAGTGGTGCACCCGGCTGGGTGCCGCGCTCACCGAGGTGGGCGACGGGATCGGCCGGCTGGCCGGCGAGGTCGCGCGGGACTGGTCCGACGCCGAGGGCGCGCTGCGGGCCGACCGGTTGACCTTGTTGCAGCGGTCGGTGCTGCGCAGCGCGGAGGACGCGGCCGACCTCGGGAGCCGGCTGGAGCGGTTGGCATCCGGCATGGGGCCGATGGGCGACCTGGCGGCGCTGCTCGGGCGGCTGGCGTCGCTCGGTGCGGCCACCCGTGACCCGGCTCGCGGCGGGATCACCCTCGGCGACGTCGACGCGGTGCGGGCGCCCGAGCGGCCGGGGATGCAGCTCCCGGACACGTCCGGGAGCTGAGAGGGCTCAGTCCTCGCCGAGGTCCTCGAGCACGGTGCCGGGCACCTTGCCGTCGACGAGCACGTCGACGCGGTCCTCCTCGCACAGGTGCTTGAGCAGGAACGCGGTGACCAGTGCACGGGTGAGCTTGCGGGTCTTCGACTCCGGGTGGCCGGCGAGCAGGAGGTCGCTCCAGTGGCGGCCGTCGAGGAAGCCGGTGTGCTGGGCCTTGGGCAGCGTGCGCAACCGGACGGGGCCCCCGGCAGCGGCCGCGATCTGGTCGGCGTGGCCGGGGGCGGGTGCGATGGTGTCGCGGCCGGCGGCCAGGTGCAGCACGGGCACCGTGAGCGATCGGGCCGACTCGACGACGTCCGGGTGTGACTGCACGGCGGCGATCGTCACGACGGCGGACAGGCGTGGTCGCTTCGCTGCGGCCAGCATGGCGGCGCCACCGCCGATCCCGTGGCCGGCGAGCGCGGTGCGGCGGGAGTCGACGCTGACCCGCCCGTCGCCGAGCCGGACGCCGACGCACACGTCGAGGGCGGTGCGCAGATCCGCCGCGAACCCCTGTGCGCTGGGCAGCAGCCCGCGGTGGTTCGACGGGGTGGCGGTGACGAAGCCCCAGGTGGCGAGGTGGCGCAGGAGGTCGGCGTAGCGCTCGGCGGGCTGCAGCCAGTCGTGCCCGAACGCCACCGCGGGCAGGCCGAGGCCCTCCTCGGGCGCGAACACGATGCCGGGGATGCCGACCATGCCCAGGTCGCCGCGCAGCGCGGTGTGCGGGCCGGGCCGGGACAGCTCCTCGAGGGCCTGCTTGGCGGAGTTGCCCTTGGTGGGGCGCGCCGGGACCGCGGTTCGAGTCACGGAGGAGAACCTAGTGGTCCGGGCGTGCGGACGCCCGCGCAGTCGCCAGGTTCAGCGACGTCACACAGCTCGTGGCCACCGCACACACCGCCCGACCTGTGTGCGGTGGCCGCGCGGTGTGTGACGTCGCTCGGGTGACCGCGGCGGTAGCGTCGGGCCGCATGGACGGGGTGTGGACGGCCGAGCAGGTGCGGGCCGCGGAGGCCGAGCTGATGGCGCTGGTGCCGGAGGGTTCCCTGATGCGGCGGGCCGCGTTCGGGCTCGCCGTGGCGGCGCGGCGGATGCTGCCCGGCCCCGTCACCGGACGGCGCGTCGCGCTGCTGGTCGGCGCCGGCGACAACGGCGGCGACGCACTGTGGGCGGGTGCTGAGCTGCGCCGCCGCGGCGTCGGGGTGACTGCGGTGCTGCTGCGCCCCGACCGCGCGCATCCTGCGGGGCTCGCGGCGCTGCGCCGGGCCGGTGGACGGGTCGTCGACGCGCAGGACGCCGCCGCGGCCCGGGCCGTGCAGGCCGCCGACCTGGTCATCGACGGGATCGTCGGCATCTCCGGCAAGGGCGCGCTGCGTGACCCGGCGCCTGCGCTGGTCGCGGCGGCCGCCGCGGCGGGTGTGCCGGTGCTCGCGTGCGACCTGCCCAGCGGCGTCGACCCCGACACGGGAGACGTGGTGGGGCCGGCGGTGTCCGCGACCGCGACCGTCACGTTCGGAGTCCGCAAGCCCGTCCACGCGCTGGCCGCGGAGCGCTGCGGTCCCGTCGAGCTCGTCGACATCGGGCTGGGGCCGCACCTGCCCGCCCCGCACGCGCACGTCCTGACGGCCGCGGACGTGGCCGCCCGCTGGCCGGTGCCCGGACCGGCCGACGACAAGTACAGCCAGGGCGTCACCGGGGTCGCGGCCGGCTCCGCCACCTACCCGGGCGCGGCCGTGCTGGCCACCGGGGCAGCCGTGCTCGCGACCAGCGGGATGGTGCGGTTCGCCGGCAGCGCCGCCGACGGCGTCCGGGCCCGGTGGCCGGAGGTCATCGCGACGGACTCGTTCGCGGACGCCGGCCGAGTCCAGGCGTGGACGGTCGGGCCCGGCATCGGCACGGACGACGCCGGCCGCGACCTGCTCGCCGCCGTGCTGGACGCGCAGGTACCCGCCTGCATCGACGCCGACGCCGTGACCCTGCTGGCCCGGCACGCCGACCTGCGTGCTGGCGTGAAGGGCCGGCCGATCGTGATCACGCCGCACGCGGGGGAGTTCGCGCGGATCGCCGGGGAGGTGGGCCCGGACCGGGTCGCCGCCGCCCGCCGTGCCGCCGCGGAACTGGGCGTGACGGTGCTGCTGAAGGGCAACGCCACGGTCGTCGCCGACCCGGACGGGCGGGCGCTCGTGCACCCGTCGCCGACGTCGTGGGCGGCCACCGCCGGCTCCGGCGACGTGCTGTCGGGCATCGTCGGCGCGCTGCTCGCGGCCGGGTTGGAGCCGTGGTGGGCAGCGGGGTGCGCGGTCTGGGTGCATGCGCGGGCGGCCGGGCTCGCAGCGGACGGGGCGCCCGCGCCGGCGTCGGCGATCCAGGCGGCGATCCCGGAGGTGCTGCGGCGAGTCGACTAAGTCGTGGACTAAGTCTGATATGGTAGTCAGGTGTCCGAGTACGGGGTGCACGAGGCCAAGACGCACTTCTCGAAGCTGGTGGACAAGGTCCTTGCGGGTGAGGAAGTGGTGATCACCCGATCTGGCGAGCCATTGATCAAGTGGGTTCCGGTTCAACGCAAGCGCAAACCCAACTTCGGGTTCGCCAGAGGTCAGTTCACCATCCCGGACGACTTCGACGAGACGCCCGAGGAGTTCGCGGAGTACATGTGATGCGACTGCTCCTCGACACGAACGTCATTCTCAGGCTCGCGTTGGAACCGGAGCGGCTGTCGCGATCGCTGATCGATCGCCTCGAATCCGATGCGACCCGTCTGGTGGTCTCCGTCGTGGCGGCATGGGAGATCTCGATCAAGTGGCAGATCGGGCGCCTACCGATCCCCCGGCCCCCCGAGGTCTGGGTGCCCACGGTCCTGCGGGAATTCGGGGCCGAGTTGATGACGATCGAGCTCGACCACGTCCTGCGCGTCGCTGAGCTACCGGCGCACCACGGCGACCCGTTCGATCGTCTCCTGATTGCTCAAGGCCAGGTCGAGAGCCTGCCGATCGTGACGGCCGACCGTTCGTTCTCCGCTTACGACGTCGAGGTCATTCCTGCGAAGTAGGGCACTGCGCTGAGCGGTGACCTCGCGAGTTCGGTCACTCCCGCCGCCCTCCACCGGGAGAGCGTCGGTCCCCGATGCGATGATGCAGTTCGTGCCCGACGCCCCGCCCCCGCGCGCCGAGGCCGTGGTCGACCTGGCCGCGGTCCGGCACAACGTCGGCGTGCTGCGGGCGGCTGCGCCGGATTCCGCGCTGATGGCCGTGGTCAAGGCGGACGGGTACGGGCACGGGGCGGTCGCCGTCGGGTCGGCCGCGCTGGCCGCGGGGGCCACCTGGTTGGGCGTGTGCACGCTGGAGGAGGCGCTCGCGCTGCGGGCCGGCGGCATCGACGCGCCGGTGCTGTCGTGGCTGCACGTGCCCACCGACGACTTCACCGAGGCCGTGGCGGCCGGGATCGACCTGTCCGTCGGCTCGGTGGCGCACCTCGACGCCGTGCTGGCCGGTGCGCGCGCCGCCGGGCGCACCGCGCGGCTGCACCTCAAGATCGACACCGGCCTCTCGCGCGGTGGCGCGCAGCCCGCGCAGTGGGCCGACCTGGTCGACGCAGCCGCGAAGGCCGTCGCCGAGGGCACGGCCGAGGTGGTGGCGGTGTTCTCGCACCTCTCCCACGGCGACACCCCAGGTCACCCGACGCTGGACCTGCAGGCCGAGCGGCTCACCACCGCGTGGCAGGCGGCGCGCGACCGCGGCCTGCACCCGATCCGGCACCTCGCCAACTCAGGGGCCACCCTCATGCGCCGCCCCGAGCTGGCGCTCGACCTGGTCCGCCCCGGCATCGCCGTGTACGGCCTCGACCCGTACGACCGGCCCGTCGCGCAGAGCCCGCTGCGGCCCGCCATGCGGCTGCAGGCCAGGGTCGCGCTGGTCAAGCGCGTGCCGGCCGGCGAGGGCGTGGCGTACGGGCACGAGTGGGTCGCGCCCGTCGAGACGACGCTGGCGCTCCTCCCGGTCGGGTACGCCGACGGGGTGCCGCGCCGGCTCAACCGCGACGGCCGCATGCGGGTGCTGCTCGGCGGCGAACTGCGGCCGGCGGTCGGGCGGATCAGCATGGACCAGGTGGTCGTCGACTGCGGCGACGCGCCCGTCGCCGAGGGTGATCTCGCGGTGCTCTTCGGCTCCGGGGCCGACGGCGAACCGACCGCGCAGGACTGGGCCGACGAGCTGGGCACGATCCACTACGAGGTGGTCACCGGCGTGCGCGGCCCGCGGGTCACGCGCGTCGTGCGGGAGGAGCCGTGGTGAACCGCCAGCAGACGATCTGGGGCGCCGTGGGGGCAGCGGGTGCCGCGGTGGCCGGCCTGGCCGTCGGAGCGGCGGCGCGCAAGCGCCACCGGATCGCCGTCGACCGCCGCCGGCTCGCCACCCAGCTGTCCGAGGGGGCCGCGCCGGGGGAGCAGCCACCCGGCGAGTCCGTCTCCGTGATCTCCGACGACGGGTTGCGCCTGGACTGCGAGGAGATCGCCCCGCTCGACGGCGGCACCGCCGACGTCACGCTGGTGCTGGTGCACGGCTTCGCGCTCGATCGCCGCACCTGGCACTTCCAGCGCCGGACGTTCGCCGAGCTCACCGAACCGCGGGTCCACCAGGTCCTGTACGACGTGCGCAGCCACGGCCGCTCCGAGCGCGGCCCGCGGGAGAGCTGCACGATCGAGCAGCTGGGCCGCGACCTGGAGTGCGTGATCCGCACGCTGGTGCCGGAGGGCCCGATCGTGCTGGTCGGGCACTCCATGGGCGGCATGACCGTGATGGCGCTCGCCGAGCAGCACCCCGAGCTGTTCGAGGAGCGGATCATCGGGGTCGGGCTGGTGTCGACGTCGGCGGGCGAGGTCGGCGCCCAGGGCCTGCCACGGGCGCTGCTGTCGCGGCGCAACCCGTTCACGCGCGGCGTCGGGTTGCTGGCGAAGGCGCAGCCGACGCTCGTCGAGACGGGCCGACGCCTGCTGGGCGACATCATCTGGGCGATCACCCGCAACTTCGCCTACGGCGACCACAACGTCGAGCCGTGGATGGTCGACCTGGTCGACACCATGATCAGCGCGAACGCCGTCGACGCGCTCACCGACTTCGTCGACACCGTCAACTCGCACGACCGCATCGCCGCGCTGCCCGCCCTCGCCGGCTGCGAGGTGCTCGTCGCGGCCGGCGACGCCGACCGGGTGATCCCGTTCAGCCACGCCGAGCGGATCGCGGGGGAGCTGGCCGACGCCACGCTCGTGCGGTTCCCCGGCGTCGGGCACATGCCGATGCTGGAGCAGCACGAGGCGATGGACGACGCGCTGGTGGAGCTGGTGCGGCGGAGCATGCGGCGCACGGGCGGCGAGCCCACGACCAAGCAGGGGTTCCTGCGCAGGCTGCGGAGACAGGCATGACACAGACGCACACCGTCCCCCTCGACACCCCGATCGAGCTGCCCGATCCCGCCGACACCGAGGCGCTCGGCGAGCAGCTCGCTGCCGGGCTGGGCGCCGGCGACCTGATCGTGCTGGCCGGCCCGCTCGGGGCCGGCAAGACCGTGTTCGTGCGCGGGCTGGCCCGCGGGCTCGGCGTCACCGGCGCGGTCACGTCGCCGACGTTCGTGATCGCCCGCGAGCACCGGCCCGGCCCGGACGGGGCCGGGGTGCCGCTCGTGCACGTCGACGCCTACCGGCTCGGCGGCGCGGCCGAGCTGGACGACCTGGACCTCGACACCGACCTCGACGCCGCCGTCGTCGCCGTCGAGTGGGGTGAGGGCGTGGCCGAGCGGCTCGCGCAGCAGCACCTGCTCGTGCGGCTGGAGCGGCGGCCCGACGACGTGCGCGTGGCCACCGTGAGTCGCATGGCCTCGCGGTGACCGTCGAAGCGGTCATCTTCGACTGGGGCGGCACGCTCACCCCGTGGAACAGCGTCGAGCCGCGGGAGAGCTGGCTGGCGTTCGCGCGGGCGGTGCACGACGATCCGGCGCACGCCGACGAGGTCGCGGCAGCGCTGCTGGGCGCGGAGCAGAAGCGCTGGGCGACGGTGCTCGACGACCACCGCGCGTTCACCACGGCCCAGGTGCTCGCCGACGCCGCCATCACCGGCGACCCGGCCGCGCTGGACGCGTACAAGGAGTTCTGGGTGCAGGTCAGCCACGTGCGCCCGGAGGCGGCGCCGGTGCTCGACGAGCTGCGTGGTCAGGGACTGCGGCTCGGGCTGCTCTCGTCCACGCACTGGCCGCGGGACTGGCACGAGGAATGGCTGGCGCGTGACGGGCTGCTGGAACGGCTCGACGCCTGCGTGTGGTCGAGCGACCTGCCGTACACGAAGCCGCACCGCACGGCGTTCCTGGTGGCGATGGAGGCCGTCGGCGTCACCGATCCGAGCACGTGCGTCTACGTGGGCGACCGCCTCTTCGACGACGTGCACGGCGCGCAGGCCGCCGGGATGCGCGCGGTGCTGGTGCCGCACAGCGACGTCCCGGCGCACCAGGTGGTGGCCGTCGACGTGACGCCGGATGCCGTGCTGGACCGGCTCTCCGACCTCCCGGGCATCATCGCGACCTGGTGACGGCCTACCCTCGCTCCGTGCTCGTCCTGGCCATCGACACCGCCACCCCCGCCGTCACCGCGGGTCTCGTCGCTCTCACCGACGACGGTGTGGAGCAGCGCGCGGCCCGGGTCGCCGTCGACGCCCGCAAGCACGCCGAGCTGCTGATGCCGCTGGTGCTGCAGGCCTGTGCGGACGCCGCCGTGGTGCTGCGCGACGTCGAAGCCGTCGTCGTGGGGGCCGGGCCGGGCCCGTTCACGGGGCTGCGGGTCGGCATGGTCACCGCGGCCGCCCTCGGCGACGCGCTGGAGATCCCCGTGCACGGGGTCTGCTCGCTGGACGCGATCGCGGCCGACTCGCCGCGCGGCGAGCCCCTGCTCGTGGTCACCGACGCCCGTCGGCGCGAGGTCTACTGGGCCGCCTACGACGCCGACGGCCGGCGCGTCGACGGCCCGCACGTCGAGGCGCCCGCGGCGCTGGCCGAGCGGGCCGGCGGGTACGTCGTCGCAGGTGGGATGGCCGGCGTGCTCGACGGTCCGGTCGTCGGGCCGGACGCGCCGAGCCCAGCCGGACTGGTCACCGCCGCCGCTGCGGCCCTGCGCTCCGGCGCCCCGGCGCCGCTGGAGCCGCTCTACCTGCGCCGCCCCGACGCCGTCGAGCCGGCCGGCCGCAAGCGGGTCACCACCGGATGACGGTCACCATCGACGCGCTCACCGCCGCCGACGCCGACCGGTGCGCCGAGCTGGAGAAGGTGCTGTTCCCCTACGACCGGCCGTGGACCGCGCCCGCCTTCGTGTCCGAGCTGCGGGCCGGGCGCACCTACTACGCCGCCCGCGACGGCGACGCGCTCATCGGCTACGCCGGGATCGGGTTCGTGGCCGGGCCGCCCGAGGCCGAGGCCGAGATCCACAACCTCGGCGTCGACCCCGACCACCAGGGACGCGGCGTGGGCCGCCGGCTGCTGCGGGCGCTGCTCGCCGTCGCCGACGACGCCGCGGCCGTCGTCTACCTCGAGGTGCACACCGAGAACGAGCCGGCGATCAAGCTCTACGAGAGCGAGGGCTTCGCCGTCGTCGGCACGCGCCGCCGCTACTACCGCAACGGGGCCGACGCCCACACGATGCGCAGAGAGGCCGTCAGATGATCGTCATGGGGTTCGAGACCTCCTGCGACGAGACCGGCATCGGGATCGTCCGGCAGGACGGCGGCGGCCCGGAGCTGCTGGCCAACGAGGTGGCGTCGTCGGTCGACGAGCACGCCCGCTTCGGCGGCGTGGTGCCCGAGGTGGCCTCGCGCGCGCACCTGCAGGCCATGGTTCCGGCCGTGCACCGGGCGCTCGCCACCGCCGGGATCCGCGGGCGCGACGTCGACGCCGTCGCCGTCACCGCAGGTCCGGGGCTCACCGGGGCGCTGCTCGTCGGGGTCGCGGCGGCCAAGGCGTACGCCACGGCGTGGGACGTGCCGCTGTACGGGGTGAACCACCTCGCCGCGCACGTCGCCGTCGACACGCTGCAGCACGGCCCGTTGCCGCCGGCGCTCGCGCTGCTGGTGTCCGGCGGGCACTCCAGCCTGCTCGACGTGCCCGACCTCGCCGGGCCCGTCACCCCGCTCGGCGCCACGATCGACGACGCGGCCGGCGAGGCGTTCGACAAGGTCGCGAGGCTGCTCGGGCTGCCGTTCCCCGGCGGGCCGCACATCGACCGCGTCGCCCGCGACGGCGACCCCAACGCCATCGCGTTCCCGCGCGGGCTCACCGGCCCCCGCGACGCCCCGTTCGACTTCTCCTTCTCCGGCCTCAAGACCGCCGTCGCGCGGCACGTCGAGGCACTGGAACGGGCCGGCACCCCGGTGCCCGTCGCGGACGTGGCGGCGAGCTTCCAGGAGGCCGTCACCGACGTGCTGACGGCGAAGGCGGTGCGCGCCGCCCGCGAGCGCGGCATGGAGACGCTGCTGCTCGGCGGCGGGGTGGCGGCCAACTCGCGGCTGCGCGCCATGGCGCAGGAGCGGTGCGACGCCGCCGGGATCGTGCTGCGCGTGCCGCGGCCGGGGCTGTGCACGGACAACGGCGCGATGGTCGCGGCGCTGGGCGTGCACCTCGTGGCGGCCGGCGCGAAGCCCAGCCCGCTGGACCTGCCCGCGGACTCCGCGATGCCGGTGACCGAGGTCCTCGTCTAGCGTCCGCAGGCTACGCCGTCAGCTTCGCCAGGAAGCGCTGGTAGTGCGGGTCGAAGCGGGCCGGGTCGGCGGCGCGGACCTCGGCGTGCGGCCACCAGCGGGCCTCGGTGAACTCTGTCCGGTCGATCGTGACGGGCATGCCGCGGGTGCCGGGGAGCACGAACCACAGGCTGACGTCGGTGTGGCCGGAGTCGATCCCGACCGTCCGGGTGACGGTGACGAACGCCGGCCGTTCGTCGGCGAACACCGGGTCGATGCCCAGTTCCTCGCGCGCCTCCCGCTCGGCGGTGACGGCCGGGTGCTCGTCAGGCTCGACGTGACCTCCCGGCGGCAGCCAGAGGCCGGCGTTGACGTGGTCGACGAGCAGGCTGCTGCGGTCGACCCGGTCCACCACGGCGACGTAGCTGACCAGGTGGCGGGCCGGGGTCGCCGGCTTCACCCGGCGGAACACGTCGTCGGTGCTCTCCAGCCAGCGCAGGGTGTCGGCGCGGTGCTCGGCTTCGAGATCGTCCAGCGGCTCGATGCTGCCGACCAGTTGGTGGACGAGCTCGACCGGCGGGCGCATCCCTAGATCTTGGCGCGGTGCTTGCGCACCCGCGCCCGCACCCCGCACACGTTCGACGCGCACCAGCGGCGCTTGCCGGCCGGGTCGAGGAAGGCCATGTGGCAGTCGTCGTCGGCGCAGGCGCCCAGCCGGATGTGCCCAGGCTCGGCCAGGAACTCGACGGCTTGCCGGGCGAGCGTGCCGAGGGCGGCCCGGGCGGTGGGGGGTGGGGCGAGCGCGATGCGCCCGTCGCGGACGACGGCCCGCGGGGCGGCGCTGGCGTCGAGCCACGGCTGGAGCGGGGCGACGTCGGGCACCGGCTCGCCGGCGACGGTCGCGACGACGATCGGGCGCAGCAGCTCGCGCAGTTCGCGCGCGGCATCCACGTCGGCGTCGACGGGCGGGGTCTGCGGCGTGAGCTGCTGGTGGTCCAGCCATTCGACGAGCTCGGGGAGCCCCCGCATGCGCTCGACGGGCTCGGGCCCGTACGCGCCGCCGACGGTGGCCAGCAGGTCGAGCCACGGTGCGCCGGTGTCGTACCGGAAGCCGGGATCGGCGAGTGGGCGTCGCATGCCGTCAATGTAACACCTTGACGCGTTACGCGTCGCCCGGCGAAGATGTAACACCTCAACTCGTTACGAGGGGGACGGATGAACCGGATCATGGGCCCGCTGTTCGTGCTGCTGTGGAGCGGCGGCTACCTCGCGGGCGGCATCGGCACCCGCGACACGCCGGCGTTCGCGCTGACGGCGTGGCGGTTCCTGCTCGCCGCTGCGCTGCTCGGGCTCGTCGCCGTCGTGACGCGGGCGCCGTGGCCGCGCAGCCGCCGCGCATGGGCCGACCTGGTCGTCACCGGTGTGCTGATGCAGGGCGTGCAGTTCGGCGCCGGCTACGCCGCGATAGGGCTGGGCGTGCCGGCAGCGCTCGCCGCGATGGTGCTGTGCCTGTCCCCCGTGCTGGTGGCGGTCGCGTCCGGGCCGGTGCTGGGCGAACGGCTCGGCCGCGTCGGGATCGCCGGTTCGACGCTCGCGGTGCTCGGCACCCTGATCGCCGGCGCCGGCCACCTGGACGACGGCGGCTCGACTGTCGGGTTCGTGTTGCTGCTCGTCGCACTCGTCGGGTTCGCCGCCGGCACGCTCTACCAGAAGAAGCGCGGCGCCACGATGGACCTGCGCACGGGCACCGTCGTGCAGCTGCTCGCCGGTGCCGCCGTGGTCGTGCCGGCCGCGCTGCTCGTCGACGGCGGGCTGCCGCTGCCGCCCAGCACCGCCGGTGCCGGTGCGCTGGCCTGGCTCGTGGTCGGCAACTCCGTGGGCGCCGCACTGCTGCTGTTCGTCCTGCTGCGCCGCGGCACCGGCGCCGGGGTCAGCGGCCTGCTCTACCTCGTGCCCCCGGTGACGGCGCTGCTCGCCGTGCCGGTGCTCGGCCAGCCGATCGGCGTCGAGACGGTCGTCGGGCTCGCCGTCACCCTCGTCGGCGTCGTGCTGGTGAACCGGGGCGGCAAGCCGGCATCCCCCAAGCTGCGGGGCACGGTCGACGTGCGTCAGGTGCTGGCGTCGCGGGTGCTGCTGTGACCGTCACGACGACACGTGCGCCAGCAGCCGCAGCTCGTCGGACGTGAGCGCGAGCGTCCGCATCGCCAGGAGCTCCTTCAGCTGCGGGACGGTGCGGGCGCTCGCGATCGGTGCCGTGACCCCCGACTGCGCGGACAGCCAGGCCAACGCCACCGCTGCCACCGGCACGCCGTGACCGGCTGCGATCTCGTCCAGAACGGCGAGCACCGCCGGCCCGCGCCGATCGTCCAGGTAGGCCTGCGCGCCGGCGGCCCGGACGCTGTCCACCGCCGGCCCGCGGTACTTGCCCGTCAGGAACCCCTTGGCCAGCCCGTAGTACGGGAAGCAGGCCAGCCCGTGCGCCGTGACCAGCGGCTCCAGCCCGGCCTCGAACGCGTCGCGCTCCATCAGGTTGTAGTGCGGCTGGATCGCCGTGTACGCCGTGAGGCCGTCGCGCTCGGCGATCTCCAGCGCCGACCGCAGCCGCTCCGGCGTGAAGTTGGACGCCCCGATCTCGCGGACCTTCCCGGCCCGCACCAGCGCGTCGAACGCGTCGAGGGTCTCCTCCTGCGCGGTGTCGGGATCGTCCTTGTGGGCGTAGTAGAGGTCGATCCGGTCGGTGCGCAGCCGGCGCAGCGAACCCTCGGCGGCCGTGGCGATGTTGGTCCCCGACAGACCGGGCTGCGCGGGCCATGACCCGACCTTCGTCGCGATGACGACCTGGTCGCGGTTCCCGCGCGCGGCCAGCCACTCGCCGATGATGGTCTCGGACTCGCCGCCGGAGTTGCCGGGCTTGCGCCACAGGTACGTGTCCGCGGTGTCGATCATCGTGCCGCCCGCCTCGACGAACGCGTCGAGCACGGCGAAGGACTCCGCCCGGTCCGCGGTCCACCCGAAGACGTTGCCGCCCAGGCACAATCCTGATCCGCCCACCTCGTCGATGATCGTCACGCGCGGAGACGTTACGCCGGGCGCCACACACGGGGGGCGGGCGTTGAGCCGTTGGCACTCTCATGGGTAGAGTGCCAAGTGCACGGCCGTCATGGCCGCTCCGGCACCCGCGACGACGGAGCGACCGCGGCCGCAACACCCACATACACACGCAATTTCGCGAGGCACACCCCAGGAAGGGGAGGTCATCAAGTGGCGAACATCAAGCCGCTCGAGGACAAGATCGTCGTCCAGGCCAGCGAGGCCGAGACCACCACGGCGTCCGGGATCGTCATCCCCGACACGGCGAAGGAGAAGCCCCAGGAGGGCAAGGTCCTCGCGGTCGGACCGGGTCGGATCGACGACAACGGCAACCGCGTCCCGCTCGACGTGGCCGTGGGCGACGTCGTCATCTACTCGAAGTACGGCGGCACCGAGGTCAAGTACAACGGCGAGGAGTACCTGATCCTCTCCGCCCGCGACGTGCTCGCGGTCGTCAACTGACTCGAGGCACCTGACGGGGCCGTCGTCCCCACTCCGGGGACGGCGGCCCCGTCTCGCTCGTAAGCGAAGGGATAAGGCAGGACATGCCGAAGCAGATCAGCTTCGACGAGACCGCCCGCCGTGCACTGGAGCGCGGGGTGAACCAGCTGGCCGACGCGGTCAAGGTCACCCTCGGTCCGCGCGGGCGCCACGTCGTGCTGGACAAGAAGTTCGGTGGGCCGACCGTCACCAACGACGGCGTCACCATCGCCCGCGAGATCGACCTCGAGGACCCGTACGAGAACCTCGGCGCGCAGCTCGCGAAGTCCGTCGCCACCAAGACCAACGACGTCGCGGGCGACGGCACCACCACCGCCACCGTGCTCGCCCAGGCCATGGTCGCCGCCGGCCTGCGCAACGTGGCGGCCGGCGCGAACCCGGCCGCGCTGGGCATCGGCATCGCGAAGGCCGCCGAGGCGGTCACCGAGGAACTGAAGAAGCGCGCCATCCCGGTCGACGACAAGGACCACGTCGCCCAGGTCGGCACCATCGCCTCCCGCGAGGCCGAGATCGGTTCGCTGATCTCCGAGGCGCTCAAGACCGTCGGCAAGGACGGCGTGATCACGGTGGAGGAGGGCTCCACCCTCGCCACCGAGCTGGAGATCACCGAGGGTCTGCAGTTCGACAAGGGCTACCTGTCGCCGTACTTCGTCTCCGACCCGGAGTCGATGGAGGCGGTGTTCGAGAACCCGTACGTCCTGCTGCACCGCGACAAGATCTCGGCGATCGCCGACCTCCTGCCGCTGCTGGAGAAGGTGCTCGGCGAGGGCAAGCCGCTGCTGATCATCGCCGAGGACGTCGACGGCGAGGCGCTGTCGACGCTCGTGGTGAACTCGATCCGCAAGACCGTCAAGGTCGCCGCGGTCAAGTCGCCGTTCTTCGGGGACCGCCGCAAGGCGTTCATGGACGACCTCGCCGTCGCCACCGGCGCCACGGTCATCAACCCCGAGGTCGGCCTGAAGCTGTCCGAGGCGGGCCTGGACCTGCTGGGCTCCGCGCGTCGCGTCGTCGTCACCAAGGACAACACGACGATCGTCGAGGGCGCCGGCTCCGCCGACGCCGTCGAGGCCCGGATCGCGCAGCTCAAGACGGAGATCGAGCAGTCCGACTCCGACTGGGACCGCGAGAAGCTGCAGGAGCGGCTGGCCAAGCTGTCCGGCGGCGTCGCCGTCATCAAGGTCGGCGCGGCCACCGAGACCGCCCTCAAGGAGCGCAAGCACCGCATCGAGGACGCCGTCTCGGCCACCCGCGCCGCGGTCGAGGAGGGCATCGTGCCCGGCGGCGGCTCCGCGCTGGTGCACGCCGCTGCCGTCCTGGACGGCGGCCTCGGCCTCGCCGGCGACGAAGCCACCGGTGTCGCGATCGTGCGCACCGCGCTGAAGGCGCCGCTGTTCTGGATCGCCGCCAACGGCGGCCTCGAGGGCGCGGTCGTCGTCGGCAAGGTCAGCGAGGGCGAGTGGGGGCAGGGCTTCAACGCCGCCACCCTCACCTACGGCGACCTCGTCGCCGACGGCGTCATCGACCCGGTCAAGGTCACCCGCTCCGCCGTGGTGAACGCCGCGTCGATCGCCCGCATGGTGCTCACCACCGAGAGCGCCGTGGTCGACAAGCCCGAGCCCCCGGCCGCCCCCGCGGCCGGCCACGGGCACGGGCACGGCCACTGAGGTAGCAACGAAAGGGCCGCCCCGGGATCGCTCCCGGGTGCGGCCCTTCGTGCTGCCCGGGGCACTTCGCAGAGGTTGAGCCCACTTCGCAGAGGTTCCAACCTGTGCGAGGTGCACCGAAGGTCTGCGAGGTCAGGTCAGGTCGCGCGCAATCTCGCCGATGAACGCCGTCGCCTGGTCGAACGGTGAGGACCTGCGGCCGAACGGCACGCCAGTGCTGTTCGGAGGACGCAGAACTACCGTGCTGTGCCGCTCGAGCGTGCGGTCCTGTCGGACGGCGCCGGTGAGCTCAGCCGCAGCTGCCGGTCACCGGCCCTGATGAGCACCTCGCGCTCGGCGACGGAGAGGCCGCCCCACACCCCGTAGGGCTCTTCGGCGGCGAGGGCGTGCCGCCGGCACTCGTCGAGCACCGTGCACGAGCGGCAGACCTGCTTGGCCTGCTCCTCGCGCCGCGCCTTGGCGGCGCCGCGCTCGCCCTCGGGGTGGAAGAAGAAGGCGCTGTCCATGCCGCGGCACGCGCCGCGCAGCTGCCACTCGTAGGTGTCGGCCACCGGACTCGGGAGCCTGTGCGTGTCTGCCACCCGTACCACCTGCCACTCCGTAGCGCCGGTGAAACCCACAGTAGGCGCGGGTGTTTGCGGCTACAAGGTCGACAATGGTCGTGTGAGGGAGTTGGCGTTCGGGGCAATGCCGGGTGCGCCCGTGCGCCTGCCCGCCGGTGCGAGCCACCGGGAGCGCTGGCTGGCTGCGGTGGCGCTGGGTGCCCAGGGGCGTTACGCGGCGGCGGCGACGGAGCTGGCCCGGCTGCGGGCGGACCCGACGACGCCGGTCGCCCTCGTCGCGCACGCCGCGGTGACGGCCGCCGCGCACCGGCGGCAGCTGGGCGGGCACGCCACCGCCCTCGCCGACGACGCGTTCGCGCTGCGGATCGCGTCGGCGGCCGAGGCCGAGCCGCCCGACGGTGACGGCACCGATGTGGCGGCGGCCCGGATCGACGCGCTCATCGGGCTCGCCGCGGACAACGTCGGGCTCGGCCGGCCGCTCGTCGCGCAGCGCCTACTCGACAGCGCAGAGTTGTCAACTCGTTACCATCCGTCATGGCGGATGCCCGTGCGGATCAGCTGGGTGCGCGCCGAGCTGTCCCTGCTGCGCGGTGAACCGGCGGCCGCGGTCGAGCCGGCGGCCGACGCGGTGCGGCGCGCGCGAGCGGCCGGATCGGTGCGGCACCTCGTCAAGTCCCTGATCGTGCACGTAGTTGCCACCTCATCGGCGGGTACGGCGGTCGCGGAGCGCGCCGTGCCGGAGCTGGACCGGCTGGCGCAGCAGTGCGCCGAGCACGGCCTCGCATCCCTCGAATGGCCCTGTCGGCTCGCCGCAGCCGATCTGCTCCTCCGTATGGGCGATACCGCAAACGACTCCGCCACCCACATGGCGCAGCAATCGGTGAGTGACACGACGAGCGGTGCGGCACGCCGACGACACGCCGCTTTCCGCACGATGAGCGACATCAAGAAACGCTGCGAACCGGTCGGCAGGCGCCTCATCGGGGTGTCGATGCAGCCACTCGGGTTCCAAGCGGTAATGTGATTACTCCATTCGGACCTACGTCACCCACATGACGAGTGCCACTTGGCGCAAGACTCCCGAATGGAGGGCACAAACCCGCCCTGATCGTGTCAAGGTGAAGCTGTCACTCGCCGATGCTTGGGGTGACACATCACCCGGCTGCAGGAAGCTGCAGGAAGGAATCGTCGTGACGACGGTACTCATCTGCGACGATCGTCGCAGCGTCCGCGAAGGCCTCACCCGCGTGATGTCCGCGGTCCCGGGGGTGCACCGGATCGATTGCGTCGCCCATGGGGACGAGTTGCTGGCCCGGTTCTCCCGGCAGCCGGTCGACGTCGTCCTCGTCGGCACGCAGCGCGCGGTGCCCACCGGGGTGGAGGCCACGCGGCGCCTGGTGGCGGCTCATCCCCAGGCCAACGTCATCGTCTTCGGTGCGCCCGACGACGCCGGCAGCATCGCTGCGGCGATCGCCGGCGGAGCGCGCGGCTACCTGCGCTGGGACGCGTCGCGCCCCGAGCTGGTGGCGGCGCTCGCGCACACGCTGGCGAGCACCGCGGTCCCCACGCCCCGTGCCCCCACGGACCCCGGCGTGCAGCTCACCGAGCGCGAGCTCCAGGTGCTGCGCGGCATGAGCCAGGGCAAGAGCAACGGGCAGATCGGGCGCGAGCTGTACCTGTCCGAGGACACGGTGAAGACGCACGCGCGGCGGCTGTTCCGCAAGCTCGGCGTCCGCGACCGCGCGCAGGCCGTGGCGCACGGCTTCCGGCGCGGCCTGGTGTCCTGAACCTCACGTCGAGGTAGCTGTTCACGCGCGGTGACGTGCACCCCGAGGTGCCCGTCGCCGTCGCCGTACGGGTGGTTCCGGTCGCGACGACGCTCCGTTCGCGGCCGGGTCCGTCCGGAGCCTGTCCTGGGACCGTTCGGGTGGTGATGTGCCCCGCCGTGCAACGGATCGGTACGTTGGATCGTCATGGTGGCGTTGGGCCTGGAGCCGTCCGCGGAAGGTGATCGCCGCTTCGCTACGGTGTGAGCGGAGGCATCACGGTCGGAAACTCTCCGTGATCAAACCGGGCCGAACACCGACCTAAATGTGCCGTAACACCAGGACGAGACCGCGCGATGAGTGAGACGACAGAGGTTCCCGACGAGCTCGTGGCCCTTGCGATGGCAGGGGACCGCCGGGCCGTCGGAACCGTGCTCGCCATCATTCGTCCGCTGGTCGTGCGGTACTGCCGCGCACGCCTCGGGCGGATGGACCGTTCGTCGGTCTCCGCCGACGACGTTGCGCAGGAGGTGTGTCTGGCCGTGCTGACGGCCCTTCCCGGCTACCGCGTCCAGGGACGACCGTTCCTGGCGTTCGTGTACGGCATCGCCTCCCACAAGGTGATCGATGCGCACCGAGCCGCGTCCCGCAACAGATCAGAACCCGTGGCCGACCTCCCCGACTCGGTGGAGGCCGCAGACGGTCCCGAACAGCGCGCCATGCGCGTCGAGACGTCCGGTGAGATGAGCCGGCTGCTCGACACGCTCCCCGAGAAGCAGCGCGAGATCCTCGTCCTGCGCGTCGTGGTGGGGCTGTCCGCGGAGGAGACGGCCGAGGCCGTCGGGTCCACCCCGGGCGCCGTCCGCGTCGCCCAGCACCGGGCGCTGGCCCGGCTGCGCAAGTCGATGCCCGAGGAGGAGGTGGTCTGATGCGCGACGACGAGCACCCCCGCCATCGGGGTCGCCCCCTGAACGGGCACCATCGGCCCGCCGGCATGACGGCGCGCCCCGCTCACCTGCACCCGGTGGAGGAACCCATCGATCTCGTGGCCGTGCAGGCCGACGACGAGCTGATCAGCGCGCTGGCCGCCGGCATGACGGTCTCCGCGCCGGGCTTCGGCGGCTACGACGCCGACGATCACGTCGCGGCCATCCTCGCCTCGTGGCGCGAGGACGTCGACGCCGACCCGATCCCCGAGCTCGTCGACATCGACACCGCGATCGCGACCATCAGGTCCGCCGGCCGTCCACGGACGCGCACCCGGCACCTCGCCCCGGTCGCTGCGGCCGCCGCGTTCGCCGTGTTCGCCATCGGCGGCGTGTCGGTGGGTTCGGCATCGGCCGAGCCCGGCGACACCCTGTGGGGCATCTCGAAGGTCCTGTTCTCCGAGCGCGCCGACTCGATCGAGGCCGCGGCGCGGGTCGAGGACCGCATCGACAACGCCAAGCGGGCGCTCGCCTCCGGGCAGTCGCTGCTGGCCGCGCAGGAGCTGAAGCAGGCCGAGGCCGACCTCGCCGTCGTGCGCCCCGAGGAGGGCAAGGCCGAGCTGGCCGAGGTGCAGGACTTCCTCGCCGCCAAGGCCGACGAGACCCCACCCGGCGAGCCCACCGATCCCGGCCAGCCGCTCAAGAAGGACAAGCAGCGGCGCGTCCCGCAGGGCGCCGCCGTGGGCGAGGACCCGTCGACCACCCCGAAGCCGAGCGGCACCACCCCCGGTGGCTCGTCCGCGGCGCCGCAGCCGGCGCCGGGCACCGACCCGAAGCCGGGGCACGACCCGCGGTCGCTGCAGGACCCGTCCACCGCGCCCAGCGGGCATCCCTCGGCCAGCACGTCGCCGACGCCGTCGCCGACCCCGTCACCGACGGCGACTCCCGAGGGCGGCCCGTCCTCGGGCACGTCGAGCCCGCCGCAGAGCATGGGCAGCACCCCGACAGAGCAGGACAGCCCCCGCACCTCGTGAGGGCGGGGGCTGTGCCGGGGTCGTCAGCTCAGGAGTCGGAGAGCACCGCGTCGGCGTAGCCGCGGCAGTACTCCCAGGTCACGTAGCTCGTCGGGTCGGGGTCGAAGGCCGGCTCGTGGGGCCGCATGAGGCCCTCGTCGAGCAGCTGCTGCAGGCTCGCGCGCAGCAGGCTCCACTCGTGGAAGTGCTGCTCGCCGCAGTCGCCGCAGTCGACGACGATGCCGCGCACCCCTCGCGTCTCCAGCAACGCCTGGTAGACGGCCAGATCCGCCAGATCGGCGATGACCTCGTCGCGCTCGACGTCGCTCAGGCGCTCCTGCTCCGACCCCTCGCCGTCGAGCGAGAGGGCCGGATCGTGCGGATCGCCGGCGAACGGGTCGGGCGGCAGTGCATCGGGTGACACGTTGTCGACGATACCCGCGTCGACACGCCGCCACCTCTTCGGTGCAGCCCCGGATGTCGGAATGGTCCGTGCCGCGCGGTCAGCGGACCGTGTTCGGCACCTCGCCGGGTGACCAGGTTCGCACGCCGCGGGTGGTCGGGTGCCGCGCTCGCGCCCGCGCTGCCATCTACGATGGTCGTTCACGGCGGTGCTCGCCGCCGGTGAGTCGTACGGAAGGCGCGGACACCGCCGATGACCAGCGAGACCGGGAGCCTGCCGGAGAAGTTCGCGATGCTCGGCCTGACCTTCGACGACGTGCTGCTGCTGCCGGCCGAGTCCGACGTCGTGCCCAGCGCGGTCGACACGAGCACGCAGGTCACCCGCCGGGTGCGGTTGCGGGTGCCGATCGTGTCGTCGCCGATGGACACCGTCACCGAGTCGCGCATGGCCATCGCCATGGCCCGCGCCGGCGGGCTGGGCGTGCTGCACCGCAACCTGGCGCCCGAGGAGCAGGCGCTGCAGGTGGAGATCGTGAAGCGGTCGGAGGCCGGCATGGTCACCGACCCGGTCACCTGCTCGCCCGAGGACACCCTCGCCGACGTCGACCGGCTGTGCGCGAAGTTCCGCATCTCCGGCGTGCCCGTCACCGACGCCGGCGGGCAGCTCGTCGGCATCATCACCAACCGCGACATGCGCTTCGAGATGGACCACTCCCGGCCCGTCAGCGAGGTGATGACGCGCGCCCCGCTGATCACCGCCCGCGTCGGGGTGAGCGCGGAGGCCGCGCTCGGCCTGCTG
This sequence comes from Pseudonocardia sp. CA-107938, assembly GCF_050936315.1. Classification (NCBI taxonomy): domain Bacteria; kingdom Bacillati; phylum Actinomycetota; class Actinomycetes; order Pseudonocardiales; family Pseudonocardiaceae; genus Pseudonocardia; species Pseudonocardia sp. CA-107938. The sequence continues at coordinate 2,302,059 of NZ_JBNJNA010000001.1, forward strand.
CGCCGGCACAAGCTGGAGAAGCTGCCGATCATCGACGGCGACGGCGTGCTGCGCGGGCTCATCACGATCAAGGACTTCAACAAGACCGAGAAGTACCCGCTGGCCACGAAGGACCCGGACGGCCGCCTGGTGGTCGCCGCCGCGGTGGGCGTCGGCGACGAGGGCTACGCGCGGGCCATGCAGCTGGTCGACGCCGGCGTCGACGTCCTCATGGTCGACACCGCGCACGGGCACTCGCGGCGCGTGCTGGAGACGGTGGCGAAGCTGCGTGCCGAGGTCGGGCACGGCGTCGACGTCGTCGGCGGCAACGTGGCCACCCGCGCCGGCGCGGCCGCGCTGGTGGAGGCCGGGGCCGACGCCGTCAAGGTCGGGGTGGGGCCGGGCTCGATCTGCACCACGCGCGTGGTCGCCGGGGTGGGCGCCCCGCAGATCACCGCGATCTACGAGGCCGCGCAGGCGTGCGCGGCCGCCGGCGTGCCGGTGATCGGCGACGGCGGCATCCAGTACTCCGGTGACATCTCCAAGGCGATCGCCGCCGGCGCGTCCAGCGTCATGCTGGGCAGCCTGCTGGCCGGCACGGCGGAGTCGCCGGGCGAGCTGATCCTGGTGGGCGGCAAGCAGTTCAAGACCTACCGCGGCATGGGCTCGCTGGGCGCCATGCGCTCGCGCGGCGACGCGAAGAGCTACTCCAAGGACCGCTACGCGCAGGACGACGTGCTGAGCGAGGACAAGCTGGTTCCCGAGGGCATCGAAGGCCGCATCCCGTTCCGCGGGCCGCTCGCGCAGGTCGTCCACCAGCTCGTGGGCGGGCTCCGCTCCGGCATGGGCTACGCCGGCGCGCAGACCATCCCGGCCCTGCAGCGGGCGCAGCTGGTGCGTATCACGGCCGCGGGGCTCAAGGAGAGCCACCCGCACGACATCACGATGACGGTCGAGGCGCCGAACTACGTGAGCCGCTGAGCCCGAGCACCCCGAACCGCAGGCCGCGCCAGAGCTCGCGGGACCGTTCCTCGGGATAGGGCAGCACGGCGGGCTCGGCGTCGTAGACGCGGGTGCGCCGGGTGGCGAGGTCGTACGGCGTCCAGCCCGGGTCGCCCTTCGCGACGAACGCGAGGTGCTCGGCGCGCATCACCTCGCCCAGCCGCTGGGCCTGAGCGAGCGCGGCAGGCCCGGCCGCGGTGATCTCGCCCCGGAAGTCGGCGGTGCCGTAGACGAGCAGCGTGTCGAGCGAGTGCGTGGCGCCGGCCGGCGCGAACCCCCACAGCAGCTCCGCGAGCCACACCCGCGCCCCGCCGACGAGGGCGGCCTCGGCGAGGTGCAGCGTCGGCATCCGCATCAGCCAGTCGGCCATGGCGTTGTCGCGCAGCTCGTCGGCGGTGAACGCGCCGCTCGCGCGGTAGCGGGCCAGCCCCGGCGTCGGATCGACGTGATCCACCGCTGTCTCCTCGACGCCGAGGAGGTCCGCGAGGAACGCGTACTCGTCGCGGGTGTGCGCCACCAGCAGCTCGAGGTCGCGGGCCGCGCCGCGCGCCAGCGCCGGCCACGGCGCCTCCGGCAGCACCTCGCCGTCCACCACCGGGGAGAACGGCGTGGGCGTGCAGGCGACGCCGCCCCAGCGCTCCAGCTGCTTCGACAGCCGGCCGGTCACGGCGGCGGCTGCGGCGACGAGGTCGTCCGGGGCGAGTGCGGCGAGCTCCGCCGCGCGCGGTGTGCGACCGATCTCGGCGGCGATCTCGGCGGAGATGTCGTCGGCCAGCTCGGTGCTGAAGAACGTGCCGGGGACGCTGTGCAGGATCGCCCGCCGGAACAGGCCGGCCGACGCCGGCATCGCGAGCAGCGCGGCGATGGACCCTGCACCCGCGGACTGGCCGAACACCGTGACGTTGCCCGGGTCGCCGCCGAACGCCGCAGCGTTGTCCTGCACCCACTGCAGCGCGGCCAGCTGGTCGAGCAGTCCGCGGTTGTCCGGCGCACCGGCCAACCGGGCGAAGCCCTCGGCGCCCGTCCGGTAGTGGGCGCTGACGACGACGACCCCGCCCGCGGCGAGCGTGGCGCCGTCGAGGGTCGGGCTGGCCGAGTTGCAGCGCAGGTAGCCGCCGCCCGAGATCCACACGATCACCGGCAGGCCGGTGCGGCCGGGGTCCGGGGTCCAGACCGTCAGGGTGAGCCAGTCGTCGCCCTCGGTGCTGCGGCCCGGCTGGGGCGGTGGCGGCCCGAACTCGGTGGCGTCGCGGACCCCGTCCCACGCCTGCGTGGGGCGCGGAGCGGCGAACCGGGCGGCTCCCACGGGTCGCGCGGCGAACGGCACCCCGCGGAACACGGTGACCTCTCCCTGCTGCGTCCCCTCGATCGTCCCGGCCGTCGTGCGCGTTCGCGTCCCCACGCGGCACACCTTGCCAGGTCACGACGTAGGCTGACGCCCCGTGCGTGACGTGGTGGAGATCGGCATGGGCCGGGAGGCCCGGCGGGCGTACGACCTCGGTCAGATCGAGATCGTGCCGTCCCGGCGGACCCGCAGCTCGAAAGAGGTGTCCACGGACTGGCGGCTCGACGCCTACCAGTTCGACATCCCCCTGGTGACCCATCCGACCGACGCGGTGGTGTCGCCGGCGAGCGCCGTCGCCATCGGGCGGCTGGGCGGGCTCGCCGTGCTCAACGCCGAGGGGCTGTGGGCGCGGCACGCCGACGCCGACGCGGCCGTCGCGCAGGTGCGGGAGGCCGCAGAGGCCGGTGCCGGGCCGGGCGACGCGATCCGCATGCTGCAGCAGCTGCACGCCGCTCCCATCGACGAGGGGCTGCTCGGGGAGGCGCTGAAGAGCGTCCGCGACGCCGGCGTGACCGTCGCCGCGCGGGTGAGCCCGCAGCGGGCCCGTGAGCTCACCCCGACACTGCTGGCCGCCGGCGTGGAGATCCTGGTCGTGCAGGGCACGATCATCTCCGCCGAGCACGTGTCGCGCGGCGAGCCGCTGAACCTCAAGGAGTTCATCAACTCCCTCGACGTGCCCGTCGCGGCCGGCGGCTGCGGCGACTACCGCACCGCCATGCACCTCATGCGCACCGGCGCGGCCGGCGTGATCGTCGGCTACGGCGAGTCGTCCGCCACCACCACCGACGAGGTGCTGGGCATCGGCGTGCCGATGGCCACCGCGATCGTCGACGCGGCCGCCGCCCGTCGCGACTACCTGGACGAGACCGGCGGCCGCTACGTCCACGTCATCGCCGACGGCGGCATGGCCGGCTCCGGCGACCTGGCCAAGGCGATCGCCTGCGGCGCCGACGCCGTGATGCTGGGCGAGCAGCTCGCCGAGGCCGCCGACGCGCCCGGCCGCGGCCTGTACTGGACGTCGTCGGCCGCGCACCCCAGCCTGCCCCGCTCCGAGATCGTCGAGGTCGCCCAGGGTGACCGCACGCTCGAGCAGGTGCTGTTCGGCCCGTCCGACGAGCCGTACGGCTCCGTCAACCTCTTCGGCGCGCTGCGGCGGGCCATGGCGAAGACCGGCTACTCCGACCTCAAGGAGTTCCAGCGGGTGGGGCTGAACGTCCGGGGTTGAGCTATCGCGCTGACCTGCAGGTTCGCCGTCGGACTCACCTTTCAGAGGGTCGCCCTCGGCATCCTGTGGTCGCGTGGTGGTCGCACTGGCCGCAGAACGCTCCGCTGCCAGCTCCGCCGCGGCGGCATCAAGGACGGCGCCGTACATATCGGCGGCAGCGGTCGAGGTCTCTCTCGACAGGTGCCCGTAGAGGTCGACGGTGATCGAGATCTTGCTGTGGCGCAGCATCTTCGACACGACCGCCAGCGGCACCCCCGACGCCAGCATCAGCGTCGCGGCGAGGTGCCGAAGGTCGTGCAGCGTGCACCTCGGCAGTTGGATCTCCGCGGCTCGCTCGTGGAACTGCCACAGCACCTTCTCCGGCCGCAGGGGCGAGCCGTCCTCGCGAGCGAACACGAGGTTGAGCTCGTCGGCGTCGTAGTCGTCGCCCCACTGAGCTCGCACGACGTTCTGGGCGGCACGCTGCCGCTTCAACGCCTCGACGACGCGGGCCGACATGCCCACGCCGGCAGCGCTGCCGCGGGTCTTCGGCTTGCCGATGATGAGCTTGCCGTTGACGTCGGAGAGTGTCTGACGGACCTGCAGTACCCGCTGCTCGAGGTCGACGTCCGACCACCGCAACCCGAGTGCCTCGCCCCGGCGCAAGCCGCACCCGATCAGCACCTCGAACACCGGACCGAGCTCATGATCGCGGACGTGGTCGAGAAACTGGATCGCCTGCTCCACGGTCCACGGCTTCCGTTCCTCCCGGCCCTCCGGCGGCAGCGGAGCATGCCGCGCGGGGTTATGGGGGAGCCGGCGACGCTCGACCGCGTCAGCGAGTGCTGAGGACAACACCGCGACGCACCGACGGATGGTCGGTGCTCCACGACCGGCAGCCTCCAAGTCGGCGATGAACGTCGCAACGTGTTGGTGGTGCAGGCGCTCGAGCCGAATCGCGCCGAGCTTCGGGATCAGGTCGTTGCGGATGTAGCTCTCATAGGACAGCAGCGTCTTCGGCTTGAGCCGGTGCCGCATGCCGTGCACCCACTCCTGCAGGTACGCGGCGACGGTCTCCCGGTCGTCGACCCGCACACCGGCGCCCTGCCGGGCGATGACGTCGTCGAGGGCCCGCTGCGCGGCACCCTTGGTGGCGAAGCCCCTCCGGCGCATGGTCTTCCGATGGCCATCGAGGGACGGCAGGTCGACGGCGAACGCCCATCGTCCGTGCCGCGAGTTCGCAGCCAGCTCGGGGCACTGGGCACCGAGCTGCTTCCCAGACTCGTCGCGACACGCGCAGGCCCGGTAGGTGCGGCCCCGGCTCATGTGAGCACGTCGCCGTCATCGGTGAAGCCGAGCGACGTGTCGACCGCGGCCGCCCTGATGGTTCCAGGCGGGTCCTCGACGTAGCCCCAACCAGCCATCGGCCGGCGAACTCGCTCGTGAACAGACGCCGGGATCGCCGGAAGAGCCCAACCTGCGCGATGCATCTCGATGCGAGCTGCGGCGAGCCTGCTGGCGGCGGCGTCGAGCACCCTCTCGTCACTGTCGGAGCCGGCATACGCCAACACGGCGAGGCCCTGCTGGTGACGGCGGTACGTGTTGACGATCTGGTTCGGCTGGACGATCCGACCTTGAAGCTCGCCGACGACATCGTCGCCAGCGATGTCACCGGTCGCCCACTGCCATGCGGTCCAGGTATCGGTCGAGGTTCCCGGTAGGACCTCGACCGCATCCGGTGACCCGAGTGGGAAGACCAACATCAGAGGAGCGACGCCGAGGATCCGGGCAAACGCCAACACCTCGCCGACGGTGATCGTCTCACGTCGGCCCGACTCGAGGTTCGTCACCTGCGTCCGCGTGTAGCTCCCGCCGATCTCGTCAGCCATCCGGTCGGCGAGCTGCTGCGCGCTGAGTCTGGCGTGCTCGCGTAGAGCACGGATCTGGCGGGCTGTCGTGCGCGTGAGCTCCGCCGGCCACCCGGGGGTTTGGGTCATGAGGACACACCTTAGGCGGTGTTGCGCGTTCATAAGCAACCACGCTAGCGTGTTCTCATTACCCCGACAAGAGGAGTGGGAGTAATGAGAACCCAGTCCGATCAATGGCTCACCGGGCGACAGGTTGCAGCTCTCATCGGTGTCAGCCCGAACACGCTGCGCCGATGGCGCCACAACTCCATTGGACCGGCGGCCTCGCGCCTCGGACCGCGAGCTGTGCGGTACGAGCGGGCAGCCGTTGATGAATGGCTCCGCACGAGGCAGCCGGCATGACGAGCCGCGCCAACCAGATCCTCGCTGCGGCCGGCCCAACGTTGTCGATCCCTGAGGCCGCCGTCGTTCTAGGCGTGAGCCCGGACCTCTTGCGCGTGATGCGTCGCCGCGGGGAACTCGCCGAGCTCGGGATCAAGGTGCTTCCGCTCGGCAGTCGGCTGCGGATCTCGACGGCGTCGCTGCGGCGGGCCGTCGAAGCCTCCGATCCCGGCACCTAACGGGAGCGGGCCGGGAATCGCTACCCGACTCCCGGCCCGCCCCATGCACATCGATCTTCGCACCGACAGGACCGATTATATGCGATCCGCACCCATTCCCGCGACCCTGACGCTGGTACCGAATTCCCCGACCCCGGCTGCGGGGTCGTCGAGAACGCCATGAGCACGTCGAACCCCGCGCCGCCGAGTCTCTGGTGGAGTGATGCCTGGGACCGACTCGCCCGGCGGGCTGAGACTGGTCAACCGTTTGTCGCCACCGACCTCGTCGTGGACGGGCTGGGCGAGCCACACCACCCGTGCATGTGGGGGCGGCTCTTCGCAGCAGCCCATCGAGCCGGTGTCATCGCCCCGCTAGGTGCCGCACGGTCTGCGCGGAAGACGACCGCGTCGTCGCTGGTGATGGTGTGGCGCGGCGTCCCGAAGGTGCTGCCGAGATGAACGAGCAGCGACACCCCATGCAGGTGCTCGTCGACCAGTTGGCCCAGGTCGATTCCGCCCTGCTCGCCGCCGCCGTGTCCATGTTGCCCGCCGACGTGCTCCTCGCCGCGAAAGTAGGCGCCGAGATCGGGTACGCCCGCCACGGCCAGATGCTCGCCGACGACTGGCCCGGCGGCAGGCACCACCGGCCGAACCCGACCATCGTGTCGCAGCTGCAGCGATACCGATACCCACCCAACGGGGATCGCGACGAGTGGATCAAGTGGGGGCCGGCTGGTGCACCACACAGTGGAGCTCCTACTCGGCGGGCCGCTGCATGACCGGACTCTGCTCACACGGCGTCCCGCTCAACGCGGACGCCGACCGCGCGTGCCAGCGGCGAGAGTGCATCGACCGCAGGACCGCGGCTGCGTTGGCCGCGTCGGGCGAACCTGGTGACGGGCCGCGAGGGCCGACGGTGCGGGTGGACGAGGACGAGGACGTCCCCGTCCACCCGGCCACCCTCGCGCTGCGACTGCCCACCCTGCCCGCCGAGTTCTGGTCAGCACGCGAAGTGCATGAGCGGATCCGACAGGCAGCACACTCCCGCCTCGCCTCAGCGGACTTGGTGCTGCACGTCGCCCTTGCTCGGTTGGCTGCGATGTCCTCGTGGGAGCTCGGCTTCGACAGCGGACGCGGGATTAGCTCGTTGAACTACTTCACGGCCGCCGTCGGCCCGTCCGGCGCTGGGAAGAGCACCGGGACAGAGGCTGCCGTCGACATGGTGGCGACGCCCGACTACCTCGAGGCCGCGGACCTCTCGGAACCCGAACCGTTCGCCGACGGCCTTCCGATCGGATCCGGCGAGGGCATCGCCGAGGCGTTCATGGGAACCAAGGAGATCGAGATCGGCGTCTCACGCAAGGGTGACCCGATCACCAAGAACGTCCGCGCTCAGGTCCGCCATAACGCGTTCGTCGTCATCGACGAGGGCGAGACCTTCAGCAAGATGGGCGAGAGGAAGGGCGCGACCGTCGGGGCGACGCTGCGGTCGGCGTGGTCCGGGGCGACCCTCGGCCAGGCCAACGGCACGGCCGAGACGACTCGCCGGATCCCTGCCCGCTCGTACAGCTTGGGACTCGTCGTCGGATTCCAGCCGGCCACCGCACTCCCGCTGCTCGCCGACACCGCGACCGGAATGCAGCAGCGCTTCACATGGGTCTCCGCCGTCGATCCTTCAATCCCCGACGAGCCCGTCGAGCATCCGGGCCCGATCAAGCTTCCCGCGCTCCCCGCTCCTCGGAGGCCCGGCGGCTTCGGCGAGGAGCCGACACCGCCGATGACGTTCCCCGCAGAAGTCATCGCCGAGCTGCGCGCTGACCGCCTTGCCAAGGTCCGCGGAACGCTCGTCGTGCCCGAGGCCGACTCGCAGGCGCCGCTGATGCGGTGCAAGATCGCCGCGCTGCTGGCCTTGCTCGACGGCAGGGTCGACGTCGATCTCGACGACTGGAACCTGTCCGGCACCGTCTGGTCGACCTCGTGCGCGGTGCGCGACGCCGTGACCGGCCACGCGCGAGCAGTGAAGGCTGCGCAGGAGGAACTCGTCACCCAGTTCCGTGTGCAGCTCGCCGAACGGCAAGCCGCAGCAACGGCCGCGATCCCGGCAAAGGTGGACCGGCTCGCCAGCAACCTCGCCGGCCACGTCGTGCGCGAAGGCATGCTGCTGCGGTCGGCCGCGCGGAAGACGATGCGAAGCTCCGACCGACATCTCTTCGATCAGGTCGTGGAGAAAGCCGCCGAGCTTGGGCTACTACGGGTCGCTGACGGCGGCGGCGCCCTCCTCCCGCCCGTCGTCCCGGAAGGGTCGACATGAGGCGGACCCATGGTGGACGGGTGGACAAGTCGTCCACCCCCATTTCCGCAGGTCATACCGGGTGGACGGCCGTCCACCCTCTGTCCACCCCCGGCCGATCGAACCGCGGCCCAGAGTGGACAGGGTGGACACCTGTCCACCCCTATTTCTGCAGCTCACAAGCGGTGGACGCGATCGTCCACCCGTCCACACCCGTCGCTCCCCACCACGACGATCGCGCCCACCGACGCAGGGGAGACCACCGATGACTCGACCACGAACCAGCGCAGCCCGAGCGGCCATCGAGCGCGACGCTCGCATCCGCCACGGAGCCATCCCGCCAGCCGCCACAACCGGCCTCGTGGCCGACGCCGCCCGCAGGATCTCCGCCGGCGTCAGCCGCCTCGCCGCGACCGGCCACGAGGTCCGGCAGGTCGCCTACAAGGCGGCCCCGGAATGGCTGACGCTGTCCATCGTCGCGGCGTTCACCGAATGGGCCGAGGGCGAGGCGGCAACGTGCCAACACCGGCCCACCGTCGCCCAGCCGGAGCCCGTGTTCGCCGCCGCATGGATGCCCGGGCTCATCGTCTGCGCCCAGTGCACCGACCGCCTCGCCCTCCCGGCGGGATCGGTGCGCGACCGCACCTGCGACGCCTGCGGCCACATCTGCGCCGGCCCCGCCCACGCCGACCCGATCTGGGCCAAGACCGTTGTCGCAGGCCTGCTCGTGTACCAGATCGGCGTCTGCCGGGACTGCCTCCCCTGGAGGGCATCATGACTGCGAAGCACACCGCCCGCCCGCTGGTCGTCGCCTCCGAAACCCCCATTGCCGAGCTGCCGACGGCGCACGGCCTCACCGCATTCCTGTACCCGGCAGCGAGCGGCATCTGCTCTTGCTGCCACGAAGTCGCGGCGTGGCTCTTCCGCGTTGACCGGCGGTGCGAGTTCTGCCACGCGCTCTGCGACAGCGACCACAACGAGCTCGGGGTGACCGCATGATCGCCGTCGATCTGGTCGACCTCCGCGACCACAACGTCACCGTCGAGGGGCACCCCGTCACCGGGATCGAGCGCAACCTCGCCCGCGCCATGCGCCTCGACGACATCGCCGACCTCGCCGCCGTCGACGCGCTCGTATGGATTGACATGGCAGACGCCGACGACACCGGCGACGACGTCCAACCCGGCCACGCCTGGTTCACCGCCATCGGCGTCGCCGATGACGCCGGCCACACCGAACTGGCCTACGTGGAGGCCCACCTCGTCGACAGCGGCGTCGCCATTCTCAGCCCAGCCCTCGACGACGAACCACACCGTCCCTGGTTCGCCACAGAACTCGCAGCCGACGAAGGACAAGCCGGATGAGCCGCCGCCACACCGTCCACGACGGCGCCGGATTCCACGACCTGGCCGGCGCGCTCATCCGCTGCGACTGCGGCCGCCCAGCCACGTGGCGCCGCCGACGCAACGGCCAGCCGACCCGCCACGAGTGCGGCCCGTGCCGAGCTCGCCGAATCGAGGCCGGCCGGTGAACCGCCGCCGATGGTTGCCCCAGACCCGCACCCACCTCCAGCCCGAACAGGAGCCCCAGGTGACCGACCCGGCCCCGCTCGAACCACCGCGCCATGACCCGTTCGCCGCGCCACCGCCCGCGACACCCACCGAGAGGACCAACCCCGTGACCGCGCCCAACCTCGAGTACACCCGAGACCAGATCGACGACCTCGTCCGACACCCACGCCTCAACGGCGAGCCCGTCAGCGTCCGCGACATGTGGCGGCTGATCGTCGAAGCACCTGCCGACGAGCGGCCGGCCATCCTCGCGGCCGCCGCCGACGCCGACGTCCGCGCCCTCCCCAGCCTCGCCGGCGCCGTCTGCTGGAAGGTGCGCGACCTCGCCGCCACACACCACCTCCGCCGGCAGATCCGCACCGCCGCCGCACAGGTCGAGTCGCGGGCCGCGGTCGCCAGCGCCGACGCCGAACGCGAGCGCCAGGCCAGCCGCGACGCGGAACTCGCCGACGCCGCGACACGCCGCCGGCGCGACTTCCTCGCCCGCAATGCCCCGCCTAACGCTCACACCGGTGGTGCGGCATGAACGCCCTGCTCGACGTCGGCCAACCTGGCGCCACCGCCGTCCACGAAGCCAGCCACGCCGTCGTCGCAACCGTGCTCGGCGTCCCGTTCGACCGCATCACCCTCCACCCAACGGAAGCCGATCAGCGCGGCGCCGTATACGGGCTCCGCCCCGGGAAGGCGCCCGCAGCGGCAGTCGCCGCCGTCCTGCTCGCCGGCGTCACCGGAGAACTCGCAGTGTGGGCTCCCGCCCCCGGCGCCACCCTCATTGCCGCCGCCGCCGAGGCCGCCGCCATCGCAGTCTGCAGCGGCCACATCGACATTGAGTCGTTCGCTCGGCACGCACCCGACATCGCCGCCGACCCGGATCGCATCAGCGACCTCCAAGACGTCGTCCGCGGACTGATCCACGGCCACCGACACGCCATCGGCGCCGTGGCCGCAGCGCTGGTGGCGCATCCGCAACAGACACTGATCTCAGCCGAGGTGAGCGAGATCGTGCACCGCGCCGGCCGGATCTCCCAGCCTCGTCCGCGCCCCCTGCCCATCGGCCGCCACGTGGTGGCGTAGAGCATGCCGGCCGTCGATCAATTCGCCGAGCGTGGAGCCATCCCCGAGTGGCTGGCCCGAGAGCTCATAGCCGCACGTCAGCGTCTCGGCCTGAATCGGGAGAAGGCCGCTCGACGCTGCGACTGCAGCCCGCGCACCATCAGGCACCTTGAAGCACCCGACCGGCGGCCCAGCCGATCCATGGCCTACGGCGTCATCGCGGGCCTTCAGCTGGCCCCGAACGTCGCCGAGGCACTGCTCAAGCACGCGGCCGACGAGGCTGGCCGGGACCGGCGACCTGATGGGCCGCCCTCCAGCCGGCGGCACCTATGGGCCGCCCTGTCATGACCCGACCAGTGGGCCGGTACTCGAGCCGGTCGAACGCACTCGACGCCGTACCCGTGCTGGGCCGGTGGCTCGGCCGTCGAACGGAAGCGACGCCAGCTCAGATTGCACTGTGGCTTGCGACTCATCCCCAGCGAGAGCGGATGGTCGAGGTCGACGAGGTGATGCGGGAGGCGGCCCGGGACCTGCGCGAGTGGGTGCTCGCAATCGATCTCGATTCACTACCCGACGAACTGCCGCCGTGACCGAAGCCCACGACCGGCCAGGGGACCTGATCGAGTCGGGCTAGATCCGAGGCAAACCGAGGGCCGGGCGAGATCCGGCACAAATAGCGGCACATCACGGGCCGGGCACATCCCGGCGCCCCCGCAACCCGTGCGGCAGCAGCATCCGCGGCCGAGAGTAGCCAACCGCCGTCAGAGCCTTCCTGGTCTCGCGCGCTGCACTAGGCCGGGCTGGAAGTTCTGACGACGGGTTCGACTCGCATGGATCGTCAACCATGCTGGGCCCTCGACCGCTCCGAGCTGCTCGATCTTGTCCCAGTGCCGGAGGACCATGCGTGCCGCGTCCCATCGGTCGGGGTTCTCCTCCGGGTGGACGAGGCATGCGACCCGCAGGTTGCTCGCGACGGCGAGCTTCGCCTCCTCGGGGTGGGTGCGGATCTCGATGTTCTGGGTGATCACGACCCACCCCTCGCCGCCGACGAGCGGGATCCAATCCGGATCCCGGATGCCGAGGGGAAGCTCGCGCTGAAGCGGCGGGGAGCCGATGCACGCTAAGTCCCGCCGCAGCCCCATCAGCCCGAGTCCGAACCCGCGCGAGTCCTCGTCGAACAGGAACCTGATGGCGTCTCGCTTGGGCCAGGCCATCTACGGCGTCAGGCTGCCTGCGGGTGGGCAGAGACGTAGTTCTCGGCCTGTTGGACCTGGTCGACCGTGATGTCGTACCACTCGGCAACGTCCTCCGGCGCCTCGCCGCCGCGGACGAGCTGCGCGATTGTCCGCGCGAGCACGTTGCGGCCGACGATCGTAGGCCGGCCCCCGCGCCGCGCCGCGACGCAGACGATGTCGTGGAAGTCGAGGTCAGGGCGAATGCCGCCGATCAAGTCGTCGCTGACTTCCGAGTCGACCACCGCGTCCACGAAGTCACGGACCCAAGGTGTGAGCGCGAGCTGGCCGTCGGAGAGGCGCTCGACGAAGCGGAAGGTCTCTGCGTCGCTCGCGGGGCCCTGCGCCTCGAAGAGCAGCTGGCGGCCGTGCGGCTTGATGTAGGTCGAGAACTTCGTCAGGGGGTGAGGATCGTTCGTCCGCTCGCGAAGCGACTCGACCACGAGGCGTATGTGCTGCACGGGGACGTTGTCGATGTCGCGGTAGCTCGCCATCAGCCTCGCTTCGAGGAACTCTCCCCACGTCACCCACGACGTCTGGAGCGGCTCGGGCCGGACGATCGGCGGGTAGATCTTGCGGTTACGGACATACCCGTTGATCCAACGTCTCGCAGTGCCGCCGCTGAGGCTCAGGAGCTTGTCCACCTGGGGGTAGGTGTAGGTCGGCCACTCGCTCACGGACGGAGTGGTGGCCATAGTCAGAGACTCGCACAATAGGCAGCGTCGTTACAGGACCCTGGCCGGGAACCACCCAGGTGTATCGGGCCTTACTTGATCGGCTGCCATGCGTAGCCGGCGGGCCGCGGACGCGCGGGCTTACTCGTCGTCGAGTTCGAGCTCGGCGTGCACCTGCATCGCCACGTGCCAACCAGCACGACGGAACGCCTCGAGCGCTCCTTCGGTGTCTCCGAGCTCATCGAGGTCGAGGTCCTCAACCCAGATGGTGATCTGGGTGTCGTCCTCTTCGGGATCAGGGTCGGCCCGCCACGTGAGCTGGCTAACGACCATGGCGTCCGGGAAGGGCGCGATCCAGATGTCGTCGCCGACCTTCGGCACGGCCGGGAGCCCGATGGTCCGGGACAGGGTGACGGCTCGGGCCTCCTCTGCGACCGCATCCCAGCGCGCCCTCGTCGCGTCGGCCTTGTAGCCCATCTCCTCGGCCAGGCTGGCGAGCACGGCGGGAAGCATGTTGTGGGCCTCAGCCTCTACTCGGATCCGAACCATGGCTCGAACGTGTACCAGCAGGCCATGCCGCGGAATCCGCCAGGCGGGTCAACGGTCCCAAGGGTCCAACGTCGCGCCGGCACCGGACTTCGCCGATGGCGAATGTGACCGGTCCCTGCGATCACAACGTGACCACAGCTCCCGTTGCTGCAGGTCAGCGCGGTCAGATCTGATCACCTATCAGCGTGTGGCGGAGTTGCCGCGGCGCACCGACCTCACCACCTCATATCCTGCAGGCGTGCGCGCGTGACGATCGCGGAGTCTCAGGTCGCGACACACCGATGCCTGCCATGGCCTGGCCATGGCAGGCATCAAGAGCGGGGGCTGTCCCAGAAGCTCAGTCCATCAAGGGTGCCACCCTTGCTTGGGTTCCTGCAGCGTCAGATTGGGCATGCCGTCGGGGCACGTCGACAGATCCGCGTCGACGTAGCCGTCGGCGCCCTTGATCATCTGATGATGACTCTTCGTGATGTTTGTTTCCGTGGTCGAGTAGTTGCAGACGAGGACCCGTGAGCTCATCTCGATACCAGTGGCCCGCTCGGCGTCTCGCAGGCGGTTGAAGTAGATCTCCTGGATCCCCTGGTGGCTGTTTGTCGCAGTCCAGGGGCCTGCCAGGATGGTGAGGCGCGCGCCGCGGTTCGCCTCCAGCCAGTCCACGAGGTAGTCGGCTCCCCGCTTGCCGATGCCTAGGGGCTGGTCGTCGCCGACGAAGAGAGGCTCCGAGTCGCACGAGTTGCGCATCGACGCGTAGTTGCCGGGGTCGATCATCGTGACCTGGGAGATCGTGTTGCGCTGCGCGTCGCTGGCACGAGCGAGGTAGTAGATGGTCGCCAGCCTGCCAAGGCTGTAGCCGGTGAGCTTCGTGGCGGTGTCCGGCACAAACGGGGGCACAGTGGAGGTGTCGCACCGCCTTGCCGGCGCCCACTCGTTGTAGACCACCTGGCTGAGGCCGACCCGATCCGTGACCCTCCACTCGTCGGGATTCCCGTCGTTGTTCGTGCCGGGGAGACCGGCGAAGTAGACGGTCTTGACGGGCTCCTGGGCGTCAGCGGTGCCGGTGAGAGCCGTTAAAGAGGTGGCGGCGATGACCACGGCCGAGGCGTAGCGAGCGATGCGGCGGTGCATGACGTCGTCCTCCATGGATGCGCGGTGGTGGTCGTGCAATCACAGGTGCAAGAACGCGTGCAATCGCAAGTATGGCTTGCAGATGCACGATCGCCAATCAGCGCGATCTCCGAGGCGTCCGCTCCCTCCTCGGTGGCCCCGCGTCCTAGGAGAACGCCCTGCCCGACGGCCAAGTTCCAAGATGGCGCGCGGGCCGTGGACGACCCACCGAGGTCCGCTGAGTTCGGACTCGAAGTCACGGAGTCGCGGTCACCCGAGTTCGCAGCGGATCGGTAACAGTTGGCCAGTGCGGTCATCGTTCGAGGTGAACCTGTGATCCCGGCTGTGGGGTGCACCGTGTCCTGCTAGCTCATCGACGCGACGGCACTCCAGTGCTGCCGGTCGGCCTCCTCTCCGTCCTGCCCTGGCCTGACGGGCGGGCCGCCTGATGGCACGGGTGCTGGACACAGCCTCTGTCCGTGTCCAGTTGGACCAGAGGGGCCTCGTCAAGGACGCCCGCCGCATGGGTGACAAGGCCGGCAAGGCGTTCGCGAAGGCCGCGAACAAGGCCGCCGGGAAGATCAAGGTCAAGTTCGAGCTCGACGAGCGGGGCCTGCGCCGACAGCTCCGCCGCGTGCAGGCCCGCCAGCAGGTCGAGCTCCCCACCCAGCTGCGCCTCGACGACGACAACCTGCAGGAGACGCTGCGCCGGTTCAACGACGAGCCGGTCAACATCGACGCGCTCGTGCGCCTGCAGGACGAGCAGGCCCGCGCCCAGCTCGACGCGCTCACCCAGAACCAGCGCGAGATCCCGGCGACGATCAACCTCGACGACGCGCTGCTGACCGCCCGGCTGCAACAGCTCCAGACCAACCGGATCAAGATCCCGGCCGACGTCGACCTCGACGAGATCTCGCTCGAGCAGGCCCGTCTGCAGATCGAGAAGACCCGGGCGACCATCACGGCCAAGGTCCGCACCGAGAAGCCGCCGACGGTGGACGTCCCGGGCCGATTCCGGTTCGACCCCAACGAGTCCGCGGCGGCGGCGAAGGCGCTGCCGTCGCTGCACCTCGACGTCAACGAGGCGCACATCGCCGCGCAGATCGCGGCCGCGATCAAGGCCGGCGAGAAGCTGGCCGGCGAGCTGAACCTCGGCCGGGTCACGGTTGCGGCCAAGGTCGAGTTCGACCGCAAGCAGGTCCGCGCCGCGGCGAAGGCCATCGGTCGGGTGCCGATCCGCGCGACCCTCGACCTGGACCGGAAGGCGCTCAACCGGGCCGCCCTGCGGAAGCTCAAGGTCGGGCTCGAGGTCGGTGACGCCGACGGCGCGGGCGCGCTCGCCCGGCTGGAGGCGTTCTACAAGGCCCGCCCGGTGCGGCTGCGCGCGGTCCTCGACATCGACGCCCGCCGCCTCGCTGTCCAGCTTGCCGCCCTGGAATCCACCTTCGAGCGGGAGCGGCTCAAGATCCGCGCCGAGCTCGACGTCGACAGCGGCGCCCTCAACGCGGCCCGGACCCGCATCGAGACGATGCGGCCGACGATCCACGCGAACGTCGAGGTCGACCGCGACCTGCTCGGCCCAAACGGCACCCGCCGCTACGAGATCGA
This sequence comes from Pseudonocardia sp. CA-107938, assembly GCF_050936315.1. NCBI lineage: Bacteria > Bacillati > Actinomycetota > Actinomycetes > Pseudonocardiales > Pseudonocardiaceae > Pseudonocardia > Pseudonocardia sp. CA-107938. The sequence continues at coordinate 2,318,137 of NZ_JBNJNA010000001.1, forward strand.
CGTCGACGTCGACGACACCGAGCTGCAGGCGATCCACGCCGAGATCGCGCGCAAGCACCCGACGCTGCGGGTCGACGTCGACCTCGACGACGACGCCTTCGCCGCGGCGGTGCGCCGCGCAGAGGAACGAGCGCGTCGCGCCAGCCGAGACCTGCAGTCGGCCGACTTCCTCAACGACGACGACTTCGACCGGTTCATCGACGTCACCCTCCGCATCGACCGCGACCGCGCCGAGGAGCGCTCGGCCCGCGCCTCGCTGGAGGACCTGTTCGACGACATCAGCGTCGAGCTCAACCTCGACGAGGCGTCCGTTGCGGAGGTTCGCGCCCGCGTCGAGGAGATCACCGCGCGGATCCGCGTCGAGCTCGACAACGACTCCCTGGCCCGGATCCGCGCACAGCTGGAGGCGCTACGCGCTACCGTCCAGATCATCCCGGACTTCGACCGGGCGCGGCTGCGGGCGCAACTGCAGGGGCTGTTCGCCGACGTCGAGATCCGCCCGGACCTCGACCGTGCGGCATTGACGGCGCAGCTGCGGGCGCTACCCGTCGTCGAGGTAGACGTCCGTCTCGATCTCGACCGCGGCCTGCTCGCCGCGGAGCTGGCGGCCATCAACGCGACCTCGGCCAGCGTCGAGGCCTTCCTGGACCTGAACACGGCGAGGTTCGATGCCGAGCTCGCGCGGGCCCGTGCTCGCGCCGACGGGATCAGCCTCGACGCGTTCCTCGACCTCAACGCCGCCCGGTTCTTCGCCGAGCTGCAACGCGCACGCTCCGCCGCCGACGGGCTCGACCTCAACGCCTACCTCGACCTCAACACGGCCCGGTTCCACCAGGAGCTGGCCAGGGTCAACCGCACCACCATCGACATCAACGCCCGGGTCACCCTGGACGCCGCGTCGCTGGCCGCGGTGCGAGCCCGCATCGAGCGGATGCGCCCGACCATCACCGCTCGCGTCGACGTCGACCTCGGCCTGGCCAGGGCGCGCCTCACCCTGCTGTCGCGGCAGACCGTCCACCTGCGCGTCGACGTCGACACCGCGTTCATCACCGCCCGCATCGCCGCGGCGGTCGCGGCCGGGTCCGCACTGGGCAACCTGTTCAGCGGGTCCGCCGGCGGGGGCGGCCTGCTCGGCAGCCTCTTCGGGGGCGGCTCGGGAGCCGCGGGTGGCCTGGGCGGATTGCAGTCCGGGCTTGGCGGGCTGGGCGGCTCGGCCGGCGCTGCCGCGTCTGCGATCACCGGGCTGGTCGGAACGGTGGTCAACCTCGGGGTTGCGCTGTTGAAGGCGGCAGCGCTCGCGACTGCGGCTGCGATCGCCGGGGCCGCGCTGGCGGCGGCCTACGGCGCAGTGGCCACCGCGGTTGCTGCGATCCCCGGCGCCCTTGCCCTGCTGGCGGCTCCGCTGGCCGCGGTGATGCTCGGGATGGACGGCATCAAGAAGGCCGCGCAGACCCTCAAACCCGAGTTCGACCGGCTCCAGAAGGCCGTGAGCGACAGCTTCGAGCGGTCGTTCACGCAGGCCTTCAACACGATCCGGCCGATCTTCCCCGCCATCCAGGAGGGGATGGTCAGCATCGCCGATCGGATCGGCACGATCGTCACCGGCTTCGCCGATCTGATCGTCGCCGCGGAGCGGGCAGGCACGATCCGGCTGATCTTCGAGGGTGTTTCCGCCGCGATCGGAGACATGCGGCAGGGCCTGAACAACGTCCTCGACGGCTTCCTGCTCATGGCGTCGCAGCAGACCGTGTTCGACGCGTTCTCGCAGACGGTTCAGGCGTTCGGGCAGGAGTTCAAGGCGTCCGTCGTCGACCTGATCAGCGACGGCACGCTCAACGACGCATTCCGCGGTCTCGGCGACGTGATGGAGCAGCTCACCCGCGGCTTCGTGAACCTCGTCGAAAACGGCATCCGGCTCTTCGCCGGCGCCGCACCCGGCATCACGAGCTTCCTCGAGAAGCTGCGCGGCTTCTTCAACAGCTTCGACTGGAACGCGCTCGGAGCCAGCGTCGGCGCCGTATTCGACGGCCTCGGGCAGGCCATCGCGAAGATCCCGCCCGGCACGATCGACGCGATCCAGGCCGCGTTCAAACGCCTCGGCGACGTGTTCCAGTCCCAGGCCGTACAGCAGGGCTTCGCGGACCTCGTGTCGCTGATCCCGCTGGTCGTCGACCTCATGGCCGCCGGCGTGCAGGCCTTCGCTGGATTCGCGACCGCCGTGACGGGGTTCGTGCAGATCCTTTCCGGCGTCGTGCAGGCGACCAAGACGGCGTTCCAAGCCATCGGTGACCCGGCAGGCTTGCTCGCCGGGAAGTACGACGCAGCGTTCGACGCGGCCAAGGCGTCGATCCAGTCCGGCGCGTTCAAGCTGGTCGACGGCATGATCGGCGTAGCAACCGCCACCGGGAACGCGATCGAGGCGCTCGGGCGTAGCGGGGCAGCCCAAGGCACCGCCGCTGGCGCGTCGATCGTTCAGGCCATCGGCGCCGCGATCACCCCAGCCCCGATCGTGGGCCCGTTCGGTGCGCTGATCACCACCGGCATCGGCATCCTGAACCAGCTCCCCGGGCAAGCAGGTGCGGCGACCGCCCCGACCGCGGGCGCCGTCGGGTCGTCGCTGTCCGGCGTGCCCGCGGCGGCCGGGTCAGCGCTGGCCCCGCTGCCGGGGGCGGTCGGCCAAGCAGTCACCCCGGCCGCGCAGGCCGTGGAGCAGGGGCTTGCCGGCGTGGCGCCAGGTGTGCAGTCCCAGCTCGACCAGGTCAACGCCGCCTTCGCCGCTGCCGGCGGCAACTGGTCGACGTCGATGACCGGTGCCGTCGCCCAGGTCAACCAGGTCATCACCGCGGCCGGCACCGGGTGGGGGCAGTCGATCACGACGGCTCTGCAGACCATCTCCGACCAGCTGATGACCAACACCGCGTCGTGGGGCAACTCCTTCCTGAACGCGATGACGTCGATCAACACGACGATCACGACGAGCACGGCCACGTGGGGCACGACGATCACCACGGCGCTGACCGGCATCGGCACGGCGATCACGACGAACACCACGATCTGGTCGACGTCGTTCACCACGGCGATCACCGCGATCGGCACCACGCTCACCACAGGCACGACCAGCTGGAGCCTGACCGTCTCGACGGCGGTGACGGCGATCGGAACCGCGATCACCACGGGGACGACCGGCTGGACGCTCAGCTTCACGACCGCGCTGACGGCGATCTCCACGGCCATCACGACGGGCACTACGGGCTGGTCGACGTCGGTGACGACGGCGATGAACGCGATCACGCTGTCGATCACCGCGGGGACGACCGGTTGGTCCACGCAGATCGCGGCCGCTCTTCAGGCGATCACCGATTCGATCAACACGAACACGATCGGCTGGGGCACCGCGGTCAACAACGCCATCCTCGCCGTCGGCGCGGCACTGCAGGCCGGGACCGCCGGGTGGGCCGCGACCGTGACCGCCGCGCTCGCCGGGATCACGGCGCAGTTCACCGCCACGTTCACCGGCATCGCCGCCATCGTGACCACGACCATGGCCACGGTCACCGCGGCGATCACCAACGGCGCGAACACCATCCGCACCGTGATCACCCAGCTGGGGACCACGATCGTCCAGACGATCACGAACGCCATGAACCTGTTCAGCAACGCCGTGCTGACGGGCATGAACAACGCGGTCAACAACGTCAACAGCGCGGTCTCGCGGATGGTGTCGGCCCTCAACGGCGCAGTGGGCCAGTTCCGGGCCGCCGGCGCCAACATGGGCCAGGCCCTCGCGGACGGCCTCAACTCCAAGGCGGGAGCCGTCGAAGCCGCCGCCGCCCGACTCGCCAACGCCGCCGCCGCGGCCGTCCGCGCCGCCGCCGCGATCCGGTCGCCCTCCAAGGTGTTCACCAACCTCGGCGACTACATGGGTGAGGGCCTCGCCGTCGGCCTCGAAGGGTCGGAGAACCGCATCATCGCGACGGCGCGGTCGATCATCGACGGTGTCGCGGCCGAGACCCGCAGGGGACTGCCGCCGCTGGACCTGCGCGAGATCATCCCGTCGTCTACGGCGGCGGCCGAGGTGTCCGACGGGCACCTCTCGGTCACTGCCGAGCTCGCCGATGACCCCTCGACTGCTCGGCTGATCGAGGCGATGCGCGACCTGGCGGCGAAGATCGAGCGGGCGAACGTCGGCGGCGACGGTGCGACAGTCGACATCGACATCAACGTGGCGGCTAACGTGTCGGAGACCGGTGACGCCGTGCACCGCGAGATGGCGACGTTGTCGGCGCTGGGCGCGTTCAGCCGTGACTAGCTACCCCCGAGACCGGTTGCGAGCCCAGCTCGTCGCCATCGAGCGTGACCTCGACGCGGCACTCGCCGGATGCGAGGCGGCGTCGATGAGGGCCGAAGCTGCTGCCGAAGCCAGGATCGACCTGGCCCCGCACCTGGAGGCCATCGCCGAGTCGATCGCGACGATCAGGGAGGTGGCCCGGCGCGGGTTGGCCACCCTGGAGTTGGTGGTCGCCTCGGTGCCGGCCGGGTCGTCCCTGACGCCGTCGGCCTCAGCCTGGATCGACCGACGCAGGCGCGAGTTCCGATCCTGCATCGCGATGGCAGATCGCGACAGACCGATGATCTCCCGGCCGACCCGCTGATTGGCGGACAGACGCGAGCGAATGATACGCAGGTCGGAGGCCCGACCTGGGGCTGGTGGTCGCGGTGTGGTCGCCGTGGCTCATGCCCTGGACGCACCGCGGCCCGGCCAACCGGGGAGGTCGACCGGGCCGCTATGAGGGGCGAAGTGGCTACGACGAGCCGCCCCCGCGGGCGAGCTCGGCGAAGCGGTGGAACTGGTCGCCGATCCGGGCCGCCTCGTCAGCGGTGAGGTAGCCGTCGGCGTCGACGTCCTCACCGGACGGCCAGCACGACTCGGGCCGCGCGACCGCGAGCCGGATGCCGTCGGCAGTGATCTCGATGGTGACGACGACGTCGTCGCTCTCGCCGTGGAAGACGGCGGCTGTGTCGATGGCGGCGGTCATGGGGTTCCTCCTGGGCTTCAGTGCGAGTTGGTCGAAGAGGGTCGGCTAGAACGGCTCGTCGCCGAAGGGCTCGGGGATGCGAGCCCAGGCGCGGGTCTGCGCTGCGGGCGTCGAGGCGGGGCGGGCGCGGTGCAGCAGGCCGTGGCTGCGGCCGCCGCACTCGCAGGTGCAGACCTCGGTGCCGCTGGCGCCGGTGCACTCGATGCCGCACTGGCGGGCCAGGTTGGTCTCGGTGCGCAGGTTCGGCTGGTCGGCGACGGTGACGCTGGCGGCCGCGCGCCGGTTGGTCTCGTCGGTGAAGACGGCCACGGCTAGCTTGGAGTCGGTGTAGGCCAGCGAGGTGCGGCGCGGGTCGTTGACGCGGGCGGCGGCGAAGCGAGTGCGGGCGGCGGCCAGCTCGATGGCGAGCTGGGTGTCGGTGAGGTCGTGAACCGACGAGAGGTCGCCGGTCGCGGTGGGGGTGCTCGCCGTCTGCTTCATGTAGAGCACTCTACAGACATGTCTGTAGAGACGTCTACAGCAAGAATGGGCAAGGTTCGCTGTAGACTCGTCTACATGACCAACAGTAGGGCCGACGACCTCGCAGGCCTGGGCAAGCGCCTCCAACGAGCGCGCAGCCGGCTCGAAGAGGTGAAGCAAGAGGCGCGGACGGCGGTCGTTGCGGCGGCGGAGGACGGCATGTCCGAGTCCGAGCTAGCCCGGCTTCTCGCCGTCGACCGGATGACGATCCGCAGCTGGCTCGGCAAGGGCCGGTCCTCGTTGGGGTAGAACTGGCGCATGCCGATGTCGCCGACCCTGTCGCGTCGCCTGCGTGGGCGCTACACGTGCTGCAGGACGAGGCGACGCGCGAGTTGAGGATCGACTGATCAAGGACTCGGTCGACGCGCAGGTCTTCGATGACCTGCCTCCGTGGTTGCAGGACTTCGTTCAGCCTGCCGAAGCAGGCGCGGAGCGCCGGTCCGTCCCGGCGGAGGTCAGGGGTCGGGGCGATGCAGATGCGACATGACCCGCCGCATCTCGCGCTCACGCGCCACGCCGTCCCGTGCCGCAACGATGTACGGGTCGTCGCTCTCGTAGGCGCCGAGCTGCTGCCACGCGTCTGTTAACTCCTCGTCGGACCACGTCGCCAGATGGCGATGATCGATCGGCTGGGCGCCATCCACTCCGGCATCATGCCCTGGCCCGTGGCCGCCGCAGCGCTGTCGGTACGTTCCGTCGATGATGGAGATCGTGGTCGCCGACGAGAGCCACGAGCATCAGGTGAAGCTGATGCTCAGGCGGTGTGGCCTCGATGAAGTGCTCGCGGAGCGCGCTCACTACTTCCGCCTCGTCGCCGTCGACGACGGTGCCGTCGTGGGGTTCCTCGACGGTCTGTTCGAGATGCCGGTGCCGGAGGTCGGGCGCGAGCTGGCTCCCGGCGTACATCCAGGACCGGGTTCGCCGAGCGTGCCCGGCAGCGTGGCCGCACCTACGTCGCTGCGATGCTGTCGTGGGCTGACGATCCCACCGATCGCCTGCTCTCCTTCGAGCGATGCGGGATGAGCAGCATCGCGCTAGGCAGGCCGGACGACCTGGTCGGCGGGCTGATCGAGGACGTACTCGCGGCAACGCAGCTGGCCTAGGCTGGCGGCTCCTCGCCGAGGATCTTGTCGAGCTCGTCGTCGACGTCCAGCGGTCGCGCCGTTCGAAGGTTCGGGTCCCGATGGGGATGGACCGACACGATCGCCGTCGCCTTCTCCAGCTCCATCGTCGCGCTCTTGTAGAGGCGCTCCTCGTCGAACGAGAACTCGGTGGTCCACACCGCCTGCTCGTTGGGTCCACCGCAGATGTGTACGACGACCTCGGTGTCAGGGCCGTCGGGCAGTCGCTGCGCGAGGGCGATCAGCGACTGGACTGCCTCGTGGATCTTCACGAGCGAGCGAGGCGGGGAGGGTGCGCCGGCTCGGGCCGCGGCGCCAGCAACGCGCGGATGGCCGCCCGCTGGCTTGGGCTGAGAGGCGGGGCGGCATCGACGATGGCCCGGACGTATCGGGCGAGCTCGGTGGCGTCCATGCGGCAACGCTACGAGCGGTGCCGACAGGTTCGGCCGGCATCTGCCGAGGTTCGCCGGATCGGCCGAGCGAGAATTCGGTCATGGCCGCCTCGCCCAGCTGGCTAGCATGCCGGCCGTGGATCTCGGAGCAGAGCGTGAGGCCCAACTCATCGCGGCGGTCACCCCGTCACCTGCGGATGTGCTGATCGCGAAGCGGATCGCGTTCGACCTGCTTGAGCAGCGGACTCGCCTCGACATCGATGGACTGTTCACCCACCTCTGCCAGCAAGCCGGCGTCGACTCCCACACGGGTAACCACGACCACCTCGAGGTCGATGGTGTCGCTCGGGGCCTCGGCCGCCACTTCGACCCGGACGCACCCGTGCTGGTTCGCGAGCGGCTCCGCGCTTCTGCGGTCGAGGCCTTCGCGGACCTGGTCAACCACCAGGCCATCGTGCCCATCGAGCCTGACTTCAAGGTGCGGGTTGGGATCAAGGACCTCAACACTCGGGGAGGGACGGACATCCCCCTTCCGCGCTCGCGAGTGTCCGTTGGCCCGCACCGACTCATCGGGACTCCGGCCGGCACGGACTTCCGATTCTTCGATGCCGAGCTCTACCTCGACGGCATCGACGACCTCTTGGGCAAGCGGGGGTGCCGGTGCCTCGGGGAGGCGCTCGACGCCTACCGTCGGGGTCTGTACCTCAGCTCCGTGAACATGCTCGGCGCGACCAGCGAGGCCGCCTGGTACACGATCGCCGCCGCTGTCGCCCAGCCGCCGGCGAAGCTGGCGGCTGCCATCGCTGGCGACGTAACCGCGCAGGTGATCAAGCTGACCCTTGATCACCTGCACACTCTGCCCGGCAAGAAGCCGATCGTGCTGCACGAGCTCGGCGCGCACGCCGCGCACCTGCGGGACCTCCGCAACTACGGCCTGCACCCGCGCGACGACGAGGATGCCGACATGGAGGCAGCGTTCACCGAGTTCGGGTGCGCGCTCCTCCTCATGGAGTCGCGCCGCTACCTCGTGCGCCTCCGCGGCGTCGCTGTCGATGCCGGCCTGCTGACCTGACGAACGTCGCTTGTCTGCCGATCGGGTGATCCAGTCTGGTTCGCCCGCGGCGCCGGGGCGTGATCTCTAGCGTTCCTCGCCGAGGCGCCGGGCCATCCGGCGTCGCCGGATCTCCGTCGCCGCAACACCACCAGCACGGTGGTGTTATTCGTGCTGCGCCGGAACCGGCCCGGGCTTGCACTTGGGGGAACTGTGCGCCACCTCGGACGGATCACGGCTACCACATGCGCCGCGGCGGCTATCGCCATCAGCGTTGTGATCGGCGCGAATTCACAGCCACCCGGAGGGCCACCGTCGCCGTACTGGGAACGCGTCGACGTCACCGCTCCGGTCGAGCCCGCGTCCCTCAACGTAGGGATCACGGCGCCTGCTCAGGGTGGAGGCGGCATGTGCAGGGCCGGCGAGAACGGGCGGCTCACGGATTGCTCTGGCGGAACCTTCCACTGGATCATCCGCGAGGGAGGCCGCGCGGGCGGCGCCGAGATCGGATCGGTGGATGCCATCTACACGATCCGCGAGACGCTCAACCCGACCAGCACCGAATGGGACGCGAAGGTGTCGGTGAGCTTCCCGAACATGGCCGGCGTTGCCACCTCCGGCACCCTGGCAACCATCCATGCCGAGTGCGAAGGCGGATGCTCGGCACCGGCGACCGCCCCCGTCGTCGACCGCCTGGTCGAGCAAGGCACAGTGATCGACGCCCCGATCCACTTCGAGTCGGTCCCGCTCACCCAGGGCGTCGCCACAGGCCGGCAGACGATCAACATGATCCTGACCAATCCCGCGGCGCCCACGACCGTCGGCACGACGGCCGGTGATCCAAAGACTGAACTCGGTCCGGTGCGCTGCGACAACACGCTGGTGGACGACGACGGCGTGAAGCAGCCGCCAGGCTGTGTCACGCTGGCTATGCCGACGTTGACGTTCAGCAAGGCGAAGGTTCCGGGGATCGCGCGACACATCCAGCTCGCGCAGGCCTCTGGGCTGCCAGGCGGAACCGCGGCGGCGCCGCTGACGCGCAATACCAACGACGCGCTTAAGACGACCAACGGACGACTCGCCTGTCCTCCGGGGAAGCTCCCCCCGGAGGGGAGTTGCGACGAGTACCCGTTGCGCAGCACCCAGCAGGGACTCGCGTTCCCCGGGCCGCAGCAGCGTAGATCGTTCGACGGGTGCTCGTTCGATGGAGCGTATGCCCTGCCGCGCCTTACCGGGCCGGGTGGCGTGAGTGTGTGCATGGTTCCGATTGGGGAACAACGATCTCAGGGGGGCACCACGAAGGTTTTCTACACCCGAAACCGGTTGGCTAACGGCGACAAGTTCTTGGTCGCCGTGACACCATGACGTCCCCACCTCACGACCCCGAAGGGGCCCACGGCGTGCCCGACAACTCGCCCACCTCCAGCGTCCTAGCTCACGGTGTCGACCGGGTCGCCGCCGAGTACCACATGTTCCTCGCAATCGACCCCGACCACTACGACGGCGACGTCGCCGACATCACCAACGGGCTGGTCGGAGCGTCCGCCGACGGTGTGTTCGTGACGACCGGCGTGCAGATGGGACCCGTGTCCTGCGAGGTGTCCGTCCGCGCCGAAGCACCACCTGATCCCACCCCGGAGGAGATGCGGGAGTGGGACGAGATCGTGGACGTGTCGTTCACTTCGGCCACAGGCAACCTCGTCGTCGACGCGGTCGACAGCGAGACACCCGTGCTTCCCAATCTGTGCGGTCGTGGCCCGGGCACGTACCGGGTACGCGTCCACGCACGCGGCCGCGACAGCCACGCCAAGGACATCCTCGATCTCGGCATCGAGGATGTGCCTGAGCACTACCGGCTCATAACGTGGCCGTCGCCCGTTAGCCCAGACACGGTTCACCAGACCCGCGACCAGTTCGGCCAGGAACTCCGCGCCTTATCATGATCGAATAAGGGTCGGCCGGTGCTCAGTGTGCTTGAGGTCCGCGCAGCGATGGAAGCGCTCGGCGCGGGTGATATCACAGTCGGGGCCGCGGCCGAGCAGGTTCGACCGGCCTACAAGTACGCCCTGGCACGGCCCCGCGACACCTCCGAGGTCGACGACATCTCCTCGATCCCGACCGCGTTCACGGAGGTCGGTGTGGCACTGGACGCAGGCACGATCTCCCTCGACCAGTACGTGGAGCTGACTGCGGTCCTGCAGGGGTCTCCTCGGTCGACGATGTCGTCCGCCGGCGTCCCGGACGACCGTCTAGGGATGCCCGGTCGATGAATGATGAGCGGCTCAATGGTGCGGAGCTTCGGCGACGAGCCGGACATCATCACGATCTCGACGACGTTCTTCGCGAGGCCGGGATCGACCCTGATGACCTCGACGACGCCGACGACGAGCCCGAGGACGAGTTCGGTGTGGACCGCGCGCCGCCGAGGACGAAACGATCGACCGACTCCGACACGACGTAGAGAAGGGAGGGATCGGTGATGGTGTCGTCCCGCACGTATCGCGTGGTAGCGACCCGGTACTCGCCGTGGTGGGCGCTCTCCGTGCCGGAGCTGGAGATCGTGACTCAGGCCCGACACTGGGGCGAGGCCGAGACGATGGCGCGTGACCTGATCGCCTGCCAACTCGACGTGCCGATGGAGACCATCGTCGTGCAGCTCGAGAAGTCACCCGAGCTGCCGGGCCCCGCCGCATCGCCGTGGATGCACGTCAAAGTGTGGGTGGATGTCGTGTGGGAGAGGGTCATCCGGCGTCAGCCCTGACCGTCGTCGTAGCGACGGAGGGCCTCGTAGACCCGGCGACCGGCTCTGACCCGACGACCAGACCCGGCGCAGCGGCCGCAGGGTCGCCAAGCCCTGCCGGTCGGGGATCGATGCTTGCCGGTGCCGTCGCACCGGCGGCAGGCCATGAACGGCCAGATCGCGCACGCGCCGATGTAGAACACGAGGGCGCCTAGCACTAGCAGCACGAGCGTGGTCATGGGCGCCCTCCAGGGCAGGGAACCGTCGAGCCGGGGGTGGTGCGCCGCTAGGCGCTAGCGCCCTGGTCACAGGCATGATCACGGCGCTAGCGCAGCCGCTAGACCTAGCGGCTACCCGGAGCTGTCGAGTGCCTCGTGGACGTCGGCGGCGAGGACGCCGCGACGGTTGGCGCGCTGCCCGTCGAGGCCGTCAGCCCACACCTGCCGTGTTATCACTCGGTGCGGCCTGAGCGCGGCCGCGAGCTGCGCCGGCTTCCACTCCGCGTACCGCGCCGGCCACGACTCCGCCAGGCGCGCGCAGAGCACCTCGCTGTGGGCCTGGTTGTCGGTGCCCAGGACGGTGGCGACGTCGGCGAGTACGGAGTACACATCCGGCACCGCCGTCGGCATCTCCCCGAGCGCGGCCCCCGACAGCGTGCCGGCAGCGGCGCGCAGCTTCCGGGCCCGCAAGCAGATGGCTTCGGCCTGGCTGCCGTCGACGAGGAACGTGCGCACCGTCGACCCGCCTTGCAGCGTGTCGCCTGTGCCGCGCAGCAGCCCGGTCCCCTTCGCCTCTGGCGACAACTTGCTGGCGTCGAGGCCCTCTCCGTAGGCGCCGGCGCCCAGCACGGCCTCCGATGCGTGCATCGTGGTGACCCGCAACGCGAACCGGATGGTGAACTGGTCCCGAAACCCCGTCGGCGTCGACTTCTGGTCGGGCTTCTGAGTCGCGGCTTCGACCATGATCCCAGCACCTGGGGCGACCTTGACCAGGTCCTCCAGCACCGCCTCCAGCTCCTTGCCGTACTCGCGGTGGGAGAAGCAGCGCTGCACCTCGTCGATCACGACCAGCACCAGTGGCATCCCCGCCTGCTTCGCCCGCGCCAGCGCCTCGGTCAGCTTGCCCTCCGGTACCACCTCGGCCGGCAACTTCCGCAGAGTGCGGTACCGGTGGTCGACCTCGGCGCGCAGCTCGAGCATGTCGTCGAGCAGCGCCTTGACCGGGTCGACGCCGGTGTCGGGGTCGGGGACGTCCCCGAGGCCCCACCGGTACGCGACGTGGCGAAAGCACGTCCAGTCTGGGCTGCCTTTCATGTCGTAGACATGCAGCCGGACGTCCGGGTCCAAGGCGGCGGCGAGGGCGACGAGGCGGGCGGAGAAGCTCTTGCCCTGCCGTGGGACGGCGCCGACGAGCAGGCTGGACCACAGCAGGTTGAGCATCACGAGCTCGCCGCGCTCGTCCAACCCGAACGGGAAGCCCTCCCAGAAGTTCACCCGCTCCGCCCGGATCAGCGGCGACGGGCCAGCTGGGACGGCGAGCGGGTCGGTGTCAGCTACCCACACCGACACCCGGCGGGCGGAACCGGCGGCGCCACGGACCTGGTGAAGGAACAGGCACCGCTCGTCGATGTCGAGCCCGGACGCGATCTGGGTGCGCCGCACCATCGCCTCCTCGGCGGTGCGCCCGTATGGGAGGTCGAGGATGACCCGCCACCCGGCGCCGTCCCGGGCGGGTGGCCCAGTGAACGTGACCGGGTCGTCGTCCTTGGCGAGCTTCGCCGCGACGAACGCGCGCAGCACGATCCCGGTCGACAGCTTCCGCACCCGCCCGGGCAGGGCGGCGTGCTCCATGAGCGGCCTGTCCGGGTTCTGACCTGCGACCGCGCATCCGATCGCCGCAGCAACCAGCGCCGCCAGCCGGGCCCAGTCCGGGACGGCCAGCCACATCGCCCACACGGCGACCGCGCCGATGACGGCGGCGATTCCGAGCCCGATGAGTCGAGGCCGACGCAGTTTGGCCGAAGCCTGCAGCAGCGCCCGGTACTCCTTCGCGTCACCGGCCCGCTGTGCCGCGACGATGAGCGGAATCGAGCGGGCGTCGGTCGCCCACCCGGCGACCCGGCATACCAGCCGCCACAACCCGCGCGGGGCGAGCCGGGCGACACGAGCCGTGTAGATGGGCAGCCGCACCGCGTGAAACGCGAGCAGGTGCAGCACGTATCCCAGCGCCCACCTGGCCGCCTGCACCCGTTGATCGCGACCCCGGAGCCACGTCGCCACCACCGGGCGACGCTCGCGGGTGTCGAGCTGCCACGGCAGCGGGACGGGCTCGGCTTTGGCCGGCGCCGGGGGATCCGGGCGCTCGGGGAGATCGACCACCTCGGCGTCGACGACCTCGACCTTGCTGCGCTTTCTGAGCTGGAGCTCGCTGGTCATGACTCACCGCCGCGGTGCCCGTTGTTGCGCTGGGCGATCAGCTGCCGCGCCCTGTACTCGGTGACGCCGAGCTCGCGGGCGAGCCGGCGACGGCCTGCGCCGACGGCAACCAGATCGGCGATCGGATCGGCCTCGCGTTCATCGGCGGCCTGGGGATCTGGCCACACCTCGTCCGCAGCCATCCTGTCCTGAGTCGCTGCGGGCGGCTCAGCGGTCACTGGAATCATCGCTGTGGCGTCGGTGCGCGCGGACCGGGTGAGAAGTACCACCAGGTGCACGGTTGATCCGACCACCGCCGGCGGGATCGCGCCCACCAGCACGGCGACCCACCATGGCGGGTCGACCTGCTCAGCCACCATGCCGAGATGTCCGGCATTGCTGGCGACGGTGACCGCGAGCAGCACCATCGTCATCCGCCCGGCGTACCGGGCGGCGTCGCGTCGTGACCGTCCTCCGAGCCACACCGCGCAGGACACGGCGGCGCCGGCGTCGACGCAGATCGGGAGAAGCCACGCGAGGTGGCTCGCGATCTCGACGGTGAGCGCGAGCCCGTAGAGGCCGTCGAAGGAGAGAACGGCGGCGGCGGCGAGCACCACGGCCAGCCCGGCCCACACGATCCACGGAGGGCGCGGTGTCGCCGGTGCGGACCCCGCAGCCGCGATTTCGCTGTCAACGGTCACCGTCGACCACCCCTGCGGCGGTGCTGGTGGCGGAATCCGCCCGGGCCCGGGGTGTCGATCGACGTGGTGCCGCGGGTGAAGTTGTGCGTGATCGGCCCGATCTTGATCGCTAACGTCCAGCGACCTGCCTGGTTCACCGTCACCCTGAACGGACCGAACTTGAAGGTCTTGCGCGCGTGGAACCTCATCGGTCGTCTCCGGTTTCGAACACCAACCGGGCCCGCCGTCGCCCCACGATCCGGCCGGGCTGCTCAAAGGCCACTGACCGGGTCACCGTGACACCGCGCTGCACCAGCGGATCGTCGGCGATCTCATCGGCGAGCGCCTGGCACTTCTCTCTGTCGCTGCTGAACCAGCGGCTGCGCAGGTTGTCGTAGGTGGCGTTTGCGGCCTGGCGCTCGTGCTTCGCGCCCATCACACGTCCACCGCCTTCAGCACGGCCAGGATCTGGTCGCGCAGATGCCAGCCGGGGGCTCCCCGGTTCATGGCGCGGCAGAGCCGATCGACCTCGGCGAGAGCTGCGGCCCGTGGATCCTGCGGTGCGGTGTCGAGTTCGGCCTGAAGGTAGCCGGCCACCACGATCAGCTCGGCGATCATCGGTTCACGCCGATCGGCGAGCCGGGCAGCCTCGGCCCGTTGTAGATGTTCGCGGAGGAAGGCGACATGCTCAGCGCGCAGCAGATGATCGGCCGGCCGTGGCGCGCTCACCGCGACACCCCGCCGCGGGGCTCGAGGTCCTCAGCCAAGTGCATCAGCGCCACCGCCAACGTGCGGGCGTCGGCCACGCGGAACTGAAGCTCGGCCGACACGGGGTCGGCGCCGTTGCCGCGGCCGGTAGGCCAGCACGACTCGGTGTCGGCGACGTGCATCACGATCTCGGCGGGCCGGTCGCCTGCCTCGTCGATGATGGCCGCGAGGATCACGGTCTGGTCGGGGTTGCCGGACGGGTGCCACACGGTGGCGCCAGGCATCGCCGCCAGTGCGGCCGCGGAGAGAGATGCTGGATGGTCGTCGAGGTGGTCGGGGATAGTGCTCATGGGTCGCAGCTCCCGTGCGATCAAGTCCCCGGCCGGCGTTGAGGTCGTCGTGCCGGGGGCGTCCAACAAAGGTTGGGTAGATCAGCTACTGGGAGGTCCGCGTGGTCTCGTTGTGGTCGCACGATGCGACGAACACGGACGCACTGGAGCCTGTTCAAGCCGCGTCCGTACTCGGCTGACCTGCAGGAACGCGGTCATGGCCGATCATCGCCGACGTCGGCGGCTTCAAGGAGTTCCAGCGGGTGGGGCTGAACGTCCGCGGGTAGGGCCTGTCCTAGGCGCGGCGCACGCGGTAGCGCAGGTGCAGGACGCGCTGCGCGGGCGGGACGTCGTCGACGCTCAGCTGCCGGACCAGGTCGAGCTCGACGTGCTCCGGGGGTAGGCCGTCGAAGAGGCGCCGCCCCTGCCCGAGCAGGACCGGCACGACGTGCAGCTCCAGCTCGTCCAGCTCGCCGGCCCGCAGCAGTGCCTGCGCTGCGCCGGCCCCGTGGACGAGCACGTCGCCGTCCCCGGCCGCCGCGCGTGCCTGCGCGGCGCACTCGCGCACGTCGGTGACGTAGCGGGCGCTTCCCGGCGCAGGCTCGGCGGGGATGTCGTGGGTGAGCACGAGGATCGGCACGCCGTCGTGGTGGTCGCCGTTCCAACGACCGGCCAGCTCGAACGTGCGCCGTCCGGCGACGACCGCGCGGGTGGCCATCGCCTCGGCGTAGACCTGCCCGCTCGGGCCCGGGTCGTTGCGCAGGTCGAGCCAGTTGAACAGGCGGAACCCGCCGATCCCGAGCGGGTTCTCGGCGTCGTCCTGCGGACCGGCGACGTAGCCGTCGAGCGACACGGTCATGTACAGCCGGATCGTGGCCACGGCTCAGCCCCTCCCTGCGGACGCGGTGGTGCAGATGCTGCCAGCCGCGAGCGGTAACGAGGGGTGCGGGGAGCCCGACATTCCCGGACATGGGGGCACACCGATGACGCAACCGCCGTACCAGCACGATCCGTACCAGCAGGACCCGTACGGCTACGCCTACCCGTACCGGCCCCCGACCAGCGGCGCCGCCGTCACGTCGCTGGTGCTCGGCATCCTCGCGCTGCTGTTCTGCTGGATCCCGTTCATCGGCGTCATCGCGTGGCCGTTGCTGCTCGTCGGCGGCGGGCTCGGCCTCGGCGCGCTCGGGCCCACCCGCCGCGGCGAGGCCGACGGGTACGGCCTCGCGGTGGCCGGGGTGGTGTGCTCGGGCGTCGCGCTGGTCGTGTGCCTGGCCTACCTGGTGCCGTTCCTGCTGTTCACGGCGGCTGCCGCCACGTAGGCCGGGTGGGCGACGACGAGGTCGTGCACGTACCGCAGCTTGTCCAGCACAGCGGGGGCCAGCACGAACGGGTAGAGGTCGCCGAACCCCATCGACCGGTTCACGGCGTTGAGGGCGTAGGTCAGCGGGAGCCAGGTGTCGATGATCTGCCCGAAGTCCTCGGGGGCGGTGCTCGGCACCGCCCGCAGGTCGGCGTGCACCTTCGCCGCCGGTCCCGTGACGATCACGCCGTACGCCGCCGCGGTCTGGCTGGTGTCGCGGATGTGCAGGTAGTGGGCGAACGTCTCGGCCCAGTCCTCCCACGGGTGCGCGGTGGCGTAGGTGCTCACGTACCGGTCGGCCCAGCCCTCCGGCGGCGCCGAGGAGTAGTGCCGGGACAGCGCATCGGCGTAGTCGGCCCGCTCGTCGCCGAACAGCTCCCGGAACTCCGCGTGCCGCCCCGGCCGATCGACCAGCACCTCCCAGTACCAGTGCCCGGTCTCGTGCCTCAGGTGCCCCAGCAAGGTGCGGTACGGCTCCGCGAGCTCCACGCGCATCCGCTCGCGGTGCCCGTCGTCGCCCTCGGCGAGGTCGAGCGTCACCACGCCGCTCGCGTGCCCGGTGACCACCGGCCCGTCGGTGCTGGACAGCAGGTCGAACGCCAGCCCGCCGTCCGGGTCGATGTCGCGGCCCACGACCGGCAGGCCGAGGTCGTCGAGCTGGTAGAGCAGCCGGCGCTTCGCCGCCTCGGTGGCGGCGAACTCGGCCAGGCCCTTCACGTCCGTGTCCGACGGGCGGGTGCGGGTCAGCGCGCAGCACGAGCACAGGCCCCCGGCGGTCTCCCCGTCGAGGAGCCAGCTGCACTCGGCGAGCTGCGCGTTCGCGCACCGCTGCCGGCCGGTGGCCCGCACCAGGGTGCGCTCGGCGCGGGAGTAGCCGAGCTCCGTGCCGCACGTCAGGCAGACGGTGTTCTCGAAGAACACCAGTGACGCGCACTGCGGGCAGGCGAACGAGCGCACGTCACCCCGTCCGATCCATGTCGACCTCCACCGCCATCGTCGCCACCGCTGCCCGATCGCTGAACAGCACCCCGCGCAGCGGCGGCACGTCCGCGTAGTCCCGCCCGTGCGCGAGCACCACGTGCGACGAGCCGACGACCACGTCGTTGGTCGGGTCCACGTCGAACCACCCGTCCGGCGTCCACGCCGACACCCACGCGTGCGACGCGTCGGCGCCGCGCAGCTTCGGCACGCCCGGCGGGGGGCTCGTCTCCAGGTACCCGCTCACGTAACGCGCAGCCAACCCCACCGAACGCAGCGCCGCCACCGCGAGGTGCGCGAAGTCCTGGCAGACGCCCTCGCCGCCGTCGAGCAGGTCGGTGAGCGTGGACGCGACCGTCGTGGTGCCGCTCGCGTAGCGGAAGTCGCGGTGGATCCGCGAGCACAGGTCGCTGACGGCCTCGCCGACCGGCCGGCGGGGCGGGAACGACGGCGCCGCGTACGCGGCCACGCCGGGCAGCGTGGGCAGCCGCGGGGAGGGCAGCGCCCAGGTGCGTTCCGGCAGGTCGTGGACGGTGTCCCGCACCGCCTCCCAGCCGCACCCGTCGACCGCGAGCCCGGTCCGGTCCACCACGACCGTGCTGCGGGCCAGCACGGTCAGCTCGCGGTGCGGTGCGCGCACCGCGAAGTAGGTGGACCGGTTGCCGAACGCGTCGACGTGCTCGCGCTGCTCGTCCGGGGCGGGATCGACCACCACCTCCCCGTCGGCCTGCGGCTGCCCCGGTCCCGGCCGGGGGATCAGGTGCGCGCGCCCGAAGCTGGTGCGCACGTCGGCGTCGTAGCCGAAGCGGGTGCGGTGGGTGATGGTGAAGGTGCGCGGCTCGGTCATGCCGTCCCCGCCAGCGGGTCGTACGGGCGCGGCATGAGGGCCGCTGCGAAGTGGGTGGCGGCGATCTCGTCGGCCAGCTCCGCCAGCGCCTTCTCGAGGCCGGCCAGCGCGGCGTCCAGTGCCGGGCGGGAGCCGTCGGCGACTCGCGTCGAGAGCTGGTGCACGTCCAGCGCGGCGAGCCGGCCCGTTGCCGTGGCCATCGCCGCGGGTGGGCGGCCGGGCAGCCGGGCCAGGTCGTCGGCCAGTCCGGCGAGCTGGAACGCGACGGCGCGCGGGTTCTCGGTGTCGGTGAGCAGCAGCTCCAGCACGGTGGCGACACCGCGACCGGCGGCCGCGTCCTGCGGGTGCCGGCGGCGGTGGGTGATCACGCTCTCGGTCGCGATCAGCACGGTCTCGGAGACGAGCCGGCCCGGCGCCCCGCGCGGGCTGGTGACCAGCGCGGCCCGCAGCAGCGCCACCACCTGCTGGGCGCGCTCCACCCGCCGGCCCGCGGCGAGCAGGTGCCAACCGGCGTCGCGGACGAGGCTGTCGGCGACGATGCCCCACCACGCGAGCAGGCCCTGCAGCACCTCGTCGAGCGCGTCCCGCTCGCTGCTCTCGCCCACCGCGGCCAGCGCCGTGTCGAGCCGGCCCAGCACCAGCCAGGTGTCACCGGACAGCTGCTCGCGGACGGCCTGCGCCGCGCGCGTCATGCGGTGGACGGCGAACGCGAGGCTGCCGGGCCGGTCGCGGTCGCACAGCAGGGAGCGCAGCTCGGCCGCCATCTCGTCGGTGCGGCGGGCGAGCGAGCTGTGCCCGGAACCCGTCACGGCCGCGACGGCGCGCAGCAGGGTCGGCATCGCGACCAGCACCGCGCGGTCGGGGGAGGCCACCACGTCCGCCCAGCGGTCGTCGACCGCGCGCAGCAGCCGCGCGACGGCCTCGGCGCGCTCCGCGTACCGGCCCAGCCAGAACAGGTCGTCGGCCACCCGCGGCGACAGCGGCGGGGTGCTCGGCGCGATCGACGGGGCCACCCGGTCGGGCCGCGGCGGAGCCGGCTCGCCGACGATCCACACGTCCTTCGCGAGCACCCCGCCGGCCTCGCCGACCAGGCCCAACCCGCCGTCGAGCACCTCCCAACCGCTGCCGGACGCCACCGCGAACGTGCGCACGGCGACGGGCCGGGCGCCGACCCCGTCGCCGTCGAGGACCGGTGCGGTGGACAGCGCGGGCGGGACGTGCGCCGTCCAGAGGTGCGGCTCGGCGGCGATCCGCGCGGCCAGCTCGCCCCGCTCGGCGGCGCTCAGCTCCGCGCCGTGGACGGGCTCGGCGAGCTCGCGCGCGATCGGCGCCACCACCAGCTCCGCGAGGTGCGTGAGCACGTGCGAGCGGCCGGCCGGATCGCCGCACCACCACGTCGCCGGGCCGGGTAGCTGCAGGTCCTCGCCGAGCAGGGCGCGGCACAGCCCGGGCAGGTACGGGACGAGCCCCGGGTTCTCCAGCACCTCGCTGCCCAGCCCGTTGAGGACGCTGACGGTGCCGACCCGCGCGGCCTCCACCAGGCCCGGCACGCCGAGGACCGAGTCGGGGCGCAGGTCCAGCGGATCGCACCAGCGGGCGTCGAGCCGGCGCAGCACGACGTCGACGGGATCGAGCCCGCCCAGCGAGTGCTGCCACAGCCGCCCGCCGCGCACGGTCAGCTCCGAGCCGCGCACCAGCGCGATGCCGAGCAGCGACGACAGCAGCGCCTGCTCGTACGCCGTCTCCGAGTCGGGGCCGGGGTGCAGCAGCACGACCCGCGGCTCGTCGATGCCGGGTGGCGCGGCCGCCGGCAGGCCCGTCCGCATCGCGTCGAAGAACGGGCGCAGCCTGCGGATCCCCGACCGCCGGTGCAACCCGGCCAGCGCCCGCGACACCACCCGCCGCCCGGCCATCGCGTAACCGGCGCCGGACGGGGCCTGCACGCGGTCCGCGAGCACCGTCCAGCCGTCGGGCCCGCGGCCCAGCTCCACCCCGGACAGGAACAGCTCGCGGCGCGCCGGCCCGGCCGGGCGGCGCCAGTTGTGCAGGTAGCCGGGGTGGCCGTCGACCAGCTCCAGCGGCAGCAGCCCGCGGTCGAGCAGGGTGCGCGGGCCGTAGAGGTCGGCGAGGAGGCGGTCGGCGAGCTCTGCCCGCTGCGCGATCCCGCGGGCCAGCGCCGTCCACTCGGCGCCGTCGAGGACCAGCGGCAGCGGATCGAGCTGCCAGGCCTGCGGCTCGTCGGCGCCCGGCGGTCGGTAGGCGACGCCCTCGTCGGCCAGCAGGCGTTCGGTGTCGGCGCGCCGGGAGCGCAGCGCGGCGAGGCCGGGACCGTCGAGCAGCGCCGCGACGCCGGTCCACAGCGGTCGGACGGACCCGTCCGGCGCGCGCATCTCGTCCACGGAGGATCAGCTTCGCACGATGCCGGCGAGCAGCCACCCCAGCCCGGCGACGAAGGAGTCGCGGCCGGACGCGCTCGACGGCGGCCCGTCCGCGGTCGCGAAGGCCGCCGAGCCGATGGCGTGCACGATCAGGTTGCCGCGGGCCGTCGGGATCGCGTCGGTGGCCACCCCGGCGCGGGTCAGCAGCGCGTCCATCGTGACCCCCAACCGCACGGCGTTGTCGCCGCGGGCGCCGCGGCGGTCCAGGTAGAGCGGCACGAGGTCGGGCGCGGTGACCAGCACGTCGAACGTCGAGGTCATCAGCGCGGCGAGGGCGTCGATGGGGTCCGCGGCCGCGGCTGTGGGGTCGTGCACGGCGGCGAGGTGGTCGTCGAGCAGCGCGTCGACCAGCTCGGTCTTGTCGGCGACGTGGCTGTAGAGCGCGTTGGGCGCGACGTCGAGCCGGCGGGCCAGCGCGCGCATGGTGAGCGCGGGCAGACCGTCCTCGGCGAGGAGGGTGCGGGCCGCGTCGAGGACCGCGGCGCGGGTCAGGCCGGCGCGGGTGCCGGGGCCACGGGCCATCACTTGACGAACTGTACCATGTCCAATTAAACTGGACACCGTACAGTTCGACGAGGAGGCAGCAGTGAACGGGACGACGTTGATCCAGGGCATCGCGGCAGGGGTTCCGTACGTGGCGGAGCCGCCCGCCCAGCGCGCGACCGCGCCGGTGGTGATCGCCTGGCACCTGCTCAGCCCGCCGTGCACGCCGGAGGCCTTCGCGGCGGCGATCCCGCTGGCCGGGCTGGACGCCTGGAAGATCTACCTCGGCCTGCCGCTGAGCGGCGCCCGGCTGCCCGAAGGCGGCTACGACGAGGTGATGCGGCTGGGCTACGAGGACGCGGTGCGGCACCTGCAGTACCCGATCCCGCACGACGCGGCCGCGGAGTTCCCGGCCGCGTTCGCGGCACTGCGCGAGCAGCTCGGCTTCGCCGCCGACGCACCCGTCGGGCTGGTCGGCGGCTCGGCCGGCTCCGCGGCGATGCTGCTGACGATCGCGAACGGCTTCCGTCCCGCGGCGGCCGTCGGCGTCAGCCCGATCACGAACCTGAAGGCGTCCACGGACGCCACGGGCCGGCACTTCGGCGTCGAGTACCCGTGGGACGAGGAGACCCTCGCCATGGTGGCCGAGCTCGACTTCGTCGCCAGGGCCGACGAGCTGGCCGGCGTGCCGCTGCGCCTCGTCGTCGGCGCGGACGACGATGCGGAGGGCTTCGTGCGGCCGGCGGAGGCACTGCGCGACCGGCTGCCCGGCGTGGATCTGGCCGTGGTGCCGGAGCAGGGCCACGACCTCGCCGAGGCGCCCGGGTTCGAGCCGGCGCCGCAGCTGCCGGGGGCGGCCCGAGTCGACGCGCTGGCCGTCGAGTGGCTGAAGGGGCACCTGCGGTGATCGCGCTCGTGCACGGGGTCCCGGAGACGACCGCGATCTGGGATCGCGTGGTCGCGATGCTCGACGCGCCGGTCGTACGGCTGTCCCCGCCCGGCTTCGGCGCGCCCGTGCCGGACGGGTGGGGCGCGTCGGTGGAGGAGTACCGGTCGTGGCTCGTCGCCGAGCTGGAGGCGCTCGGCGAGTCCGTCGACCTCGTCGGGCACGACTTCGGTGCCGCGCACGTCGTGAACGTGGCGATGACGCGGCCCGACCTGCTGCGCACGTGGGCGGCCGACGTCGTCGGCTGGTTCGACCCCGGCTACGTGTGGCACCCGCTCGCGCAGGTGTGGCAGACCCCGGGCGACGGCGAGGCGTCCGTCGACTCGCTGACCAGCCTCGACGTGCCCGGCCGCATCGAGCTGCTGGCGTCGTTCGGCATCCCGCGGCCGGTGGCCGAGGTGCTCGCCCCCGGCTGCGACGCGGCGCTGGGGCGGTGCGTGCTGGGCCTCTACCGGTCGGCAGCCCAGCCGGCGCTCGAGCGGCTGGGTGCGGGGTTGGAGCGCGCGGCCGCCCGTCCGGGGCTGGCGATCCTGCCGACGGAGGACGGCGGGGTGGGCGACATGGCGATGCGCCGCCGCAGCGCGGCCCGGGCCGGCGCCGAGGTGGCGGTCCTGGAGGGCGTGGACCACTGGTGGCCGCTGACGGCTCCCGAGCAGACGGCGGCGAGGCTGCGCGCCTTCTGGGCCCACGCACACCGTGGGGTGCCCGCGCACACGTCCTGACGTGTGCGTGAGCACACGACGGTGTGCGTGGGCGGTCGGCCTAGGCTGGGCGCGTGGACACCCCTCTCGTGCTCGTCGTCGACTACGGGGCCCAGTACGCCCAGCTCATCGCCCGGCGCGTCCGTGAGGCCCAGGTGTACTCCGAGATCGTGCCGTCCAGCACGCCGGTCGCGGAGATCGTGGCGCGCAAGCCCGCTGCGCTGATCCTCTCCGGCGGCCCCGCCAGCGTGTACGCGGACGGCGCGCCGGCCGTCGACGCTGCGCTGTTCGAGACCGGCATCCCGGTGCTCGGCCTCTGCTACGGCTTCCAGGCCATGGCCCGCGCGCTCGGCGGCGAGGTGGCTCACGACGGCACCCGCGAGTACGGGCGCACCGAGCTCACCGTCACCGAGCCCGGCACGCTGCACGACGGCCTGCCGGCCACCCACCCGGTGTGGATGAGCCACGGCGACTCCGTCGTGCGCGCGCCCGACGGGTTCACGGTCACGGCGAAGTCGGGACGGGTCGAGGTCGCGGCCTTCGAGGACGTCGAGCGGCGGCTGGCCGGCGTGCAGTACCACCCGGAGGTCGGGCACTCGCCGCACGGCCAGGAGGTGCTGCGCCGCTTCCTGCACGACGTCGCCGGCATCACCCCGAGCTGGACCACCGCCTCCATCATCGACGACACCGTGGCCGCGATCCGCGCCCAGGTCGGTGACGGGCGGGCGATCTGCGGGCTGTCCGGCGGCGTCGACTCAGCGGTCGCCGCGGCACTCGTCCAGCGCGCCATCGGTGACCGGCTGACCTGCGTGTTCGTCGACCACGGCCTGCTGCGGGCCGGCGAGCGCGAGCAGGTGGAGCGCGACTTCGTCGCCGCCACGGGCGCCAAGCTGCACACCGCGCACGAGACCGACCGGTTCCTCGACGCGCTGGCCGGCGTCACCGATCCCGAGCAGAAGCGCAAGATCATCGGCCGGGAGTTCATCCGGGCGTTCGAGACGGCCACCGCCGAGGTGGCCGCCGGTGAGCCGGTCGGGTTCCTGGTGCAGGGCACGCTCTACCCCGACGTCGTCGAGTCCGGCGGCGGCACCGGCACCGCCACGATCAAGAGCCACCACAACGTCGGCGGCCTGCCGGACGACCTGGAGTTCGCCCTGGTCGAGCCGCTGCGCGCGCTGTTCAAGGACGAGGTGCGCAAGGTCGGCGCCGAGCTCGGGCTGCCCGCCGAGATCGTGCAGCGCCAGCCGTTCCCCGGCCCCGGCCTGGGCATCCGCATCATCGGCGAGGTCACCCATGACCGGCTGGAGACCCTCCGCGCCGCCGACGCCATCGCCCGCGAGGAGCTCACCGTCGCCGGCCTCGACGCCGAGATCTGGCAGTGCCCCGTCGTGCTGCTGGCCGACGTCCGCAGCGTCGGCGTCCAGGGCGACGGCCGCACCTACGGGCACCCCATCGTCCTGCGGCCCGTGTCCAGCGAGGACGCGATGACCGCCGACTGGACCCGTCTCCCGTACGAGGTGCTGGAACGCATCTCCACCCGCATCACCAACGAGGTGGCCGAGGTCAACCGCGTCGTCCTGGACGTGACGAGCAAGCCCCCGGGCACGATCGAGTGGGAGTAGCCCCGAAGCCCCCGGACGCGGCGGAACCCCGCCGGTGACCCGGCGGGGTTCCGCTTCCCCGTGGCCGCTGCTCCCCAGCGCGGCCTGCGCGCCGCCACCGCTCCCCAGCGCGGCGGCGCGCTGTGTCAGGTCCGGCGCCGCCCCCGCAGGCTCCCGACCAGCAGGATCAGTCCGACGAACGCGGCACCACCGGCGAGCAGCCAGCGCGGGTCGAAGCCGGAGAGGTCCGGCAGCTTGCCGACGAGCGCGGCGAGCGCCATGCCGAGCGTCAGCAGCCCGACGAGCAGGGCGACGGGGTCGGGTCCGCGCCGGGAACGGGCGGGTTCCGTCGTCGCGGTCGCGTCCATCTCAGTCACGCTCCACCTCCACATCTCCGGCGCCCGTCTGGGCGTCGATCACGATCGGTCGGCCCGACGCGACGCCGTCGGCGCCGAGGTCGGTGATGTTCATGCCGGAGCCCGGCCCGTCGTCGGACTGGCGTCCGACGAAGCTGACCTCGCCGATGCCGGTGTGGCCGCTGAAGGTCACGTCGGCGTTCGCCGGGACGATGACCTTGATGCTGCCGGCTCCGGTGCTGAGCTTCGTCTGCACCGGTGTGACGGGCGCGCCGGGCGGCACGGAGAGGTCGAGGCGTCGGATGTCGAGCTTGATGTCGCCGCCGGCACGGACGTAGCTCGGCTGGATCTGGGCGGCTGTGGCCGGCGAGATGTCGAGGTCACCGAACTCGCTGCCACGGACCGCGTCCGGCGTCGCGAGCGTCCCCCACGTGACGAGGGAGAGCAGCACGGCGAACGGGATGATGCCCCGTCCGGCGCGCAGGAAGCTGCCGACGACCAGCCCGGAACCGAGCACGGCCAGCGCGACTCCCAGCACGGTGGGCGCGGTGACGAAGCTGAGCGTGCCGGTCAGCAGCATGATCGCGGCGGTGACGCCGGCGGCCAGGAGCGCGGCACCGAGGGTGACCGCGGTGACGGGCGCCCGGCGCGGGGCCGGCGGTGGCGGCTCCACCGGGGACGGCTCGGGCAGGTCCCACGCGAACGGCGCGGCGCCCAGCGGGTCCCACGACGGCGGAGCGGGCTGCGGCGGCATCCCCGGCAGGTCCTTGACCAGTGACGGGCCGGCCGTCGTCGGTGCCTCCGGGTCCGGCGCGGGCCGCGGGCCGACGGGTCCGCGCTCGCTGCGGTTGGTGTGCAGCAGGAAGAGCAGCGCGGCGACGGCGAGCACCGGCAGCACCAGCTTGCCGAGGTTGTCGAAGAGCCCGGCGATGCCGAAGCAGATCGCGATCACCGCGGCCGCGACGACGAGCGGGTGGTGCTTCGTCTTCGGTGCCGTCGGGTCGGCGGGCGTGTCCGGGAAGGTGATCCAGCACGCGAGGTAGAGCAGCGCGCCGATGCCGGTGAAGGCGGCGACGGCGAACCCCACGCGGACGAGGGTCGGATCGATGTCGTAGCGGCGGGCGATGCCCGAGGCGACGCCGGCGACCATCCGGTCGTCCCGCGGCCGGGAGGGGCGGGTCTCCCACATGTCCCGGAACGTTCCGGGGACGTCGGTGGTCTTCATGGCACTCAGATTGCTCGCGGGGGCGCCCACCCACCATGGGGGGTGCCCCCGAGTCCACCCCGAGGTTTCCCCCGATACCCCCGGGCCGGAACCCGTGTGACGATTGCTGCGTGACCGCGACACCCCTTCCTGTGCGCCCGTCCACGGCGCCGCCGCTGCTGCGCCACCGCAGCGGGCGGTTCGTGGCCGGGGTGGCCGGTGGCATCGCCGACCACCTCGGCGTCCGGGTGCTGTGGGTGCGGGTGGCGTTCGCGCTGCTCGCCGTCGTCAACGGGGCCGGCCTCGTCGCGTACGGCCTGTTGTGGATGTTCGTGCGGCAGGAGCAGGCCGACGTCGAGCGCGACGTGCCGCGGTCGGAGCGGCAGCAGGCGCTCGGCCTCGCCGCGCTGGGCATCGCGGTCGCGCTCGCCGGTTCGGCCGCCGGCAGCCCGGTGATCGGGTGGGTGGTCGGCCCGCTCGGCGTCGCGGCCATCGGTGCGGCCGTGGTGTGGCGCGAGGCCGACGAGTCGCAGCGCAGGCGCTGGACGCAGGGCGCGCGGCAGACCAGCGCCTCCACGATGGCGCGGGTGATCGCGGGCGCGGCGTTCGTCGCGGTCGGGATCGCGGTGTTCCTGCTGGCCAACGTCGAGATGGGGCAGCTGCAGTTCGCGGTGCTGGCCGTGGTGGCCACCCTCGCCGGCGTCGCGGTGATCACGGTGCCGTGGTGGCTGCGGCTCATGCGTGACCTGGGCGAGGAGCGCCGGGAACGCATCGTCGAGGCCGAGCGCGCGGAGATCGCCGCGCACCTGCACGACTCCGTGCTGCAGACGCTGGCGCTGATCCAGCGCCAGTCCGACCAGCCGCGCGAGGTGCTGCGGCTGGCCCGCGGGCAGGAGCGCGAGCTGCGGACCTGGCTGTACGGCCCCACCGGGTACGGCCGGCGCAGCGGCACCGATCCCGCGCTCGACAGCGGCTTCACCGATGCCCTCACGAAGGCGGCCGCCGAGGTGGAGGACACGTACGCGAAGGACGTGCGGCCGGTCGTCGTCGGGGGCGACCGGCCGCTCGACGACGGGCTGCGCGCGCTCCTGCTGGCCTCGCGCGAGGCGATGGTGAACGCTGCGAAGCACTCCGGCGCCGACGAGATCAGCGTGTACGTGGAGATGGAACCGGCCGAGGTCAACGTGTTCGTGCGCGACCGCGGGGTCGGGTTCGACCCGGACGCGGTGCCGGCGGACCGGCACGGGCTGGCCGACTCGGTACACGGCAGGATGGAGCGCCACGGCGGTTCCGTCCGGCTGCGCACCGGCCCCGGCGACGGCACGGAGGTGCACCTGCGGATGCCGGTGGACGAGAAGCACGACGAGGAGCAGGCATGACCGCGGAGACCAGCGAGCAGGACCCGATCACTGTGTTCCTCGTCGACGACCACGGGCTCTTCCGGTCCGGTGTCCGGGCGGAGCTGGAGCGCGCCGTCCCCGACGTCACCGTGGTGGGCGAGGCGGGTTCGGTCGACGAGGCGGTGGCGGCGATCCGGCACCTGCGCCCGGCCGTGGTGCTGCTCGACGTGCACATGCCCGACGGCGGCGGCGCCGAGGTGCTGCGGCGGATCCGCCCGGAGCTACCGGACGTCGTGTTCCTGGCCCTGTCGGTGTCCGACGCCGCCGAGGACGTCATCGCGGTGATCCGGGCCGGCGCCCGCGGCTACGTCACGAAGACGATCTCCGGCCGGGAGCTGGCCGACGCCGTGCGCCGGGTGCACTCGGGCGACGCGGTGTTCTCACCGCGGCTGGCCGGGTTCGTGCTGGACGTGTTCTCCGACCGGCCCGGCGCCGCCCCGCACACCGACCCCGAGCTGGACATGCTGACCCCGCGCGAGCGGGACGTGCTGCGGCTGCTGGCGCGCGGCTACGCCTACAAGGAGATCGCGGGCGAGCTGTTCATCTCGGTGAAGACGGTCGAGACGCACGTGTCGAGCGTGCTGCGCAAGACGCAGATGTCGAACCGCTACGAGCTGTCGCGCTGGGCGTCGGACCGCAGGCTGGTCTGACGGCGGTCAGCCGCCGAGCAGGCCGCCGGCGAGGCCGGTGACGGCGCCGACGAGGCCGCCGGAGTCGCCGCCGGATCGTGAGTCGTCGCCGGAGCGGTCGGAGCCGCCGTCGCCGGAGTCGTCGCCGGAGTCGTGGTCGCCGTCACCGTCATCGCCACCGTCGTCCGAGCGGGACGCGTGGCGGTCGGAGTCGTCGTCCGAGTCGGACTCGCTGCTCTCCGCCTTGGCGTGCCGGCCACCCGACTTCTCGGAGCTGCCCGTGACGCCGCCGAGCAGCGATCCGAGCAGGCCCTTCGACTTCGACGAGGAGGATTCCTCCGACGCGCGCTGGTGCTTGTCGCCGTCGGAGGAATCCTCGTCGTCGGAGGAGCGGGGAGCGGACGAGGTGAGGGTGTCGGCTGCGCCGAACAGCAGGTCCGTGACCGGCTTGGTGGCCGGGAGGGCGTCGGTGAGCGGCGCGGTGGCCGACTTCAGGGTCTTCGGCGCGTCCTTCACCGTCTTGCCGAGGCCGCTGACGACCCCGCCCACCGCCGATCCGCCGGTGTCGACGAGGTCGCCGACGGCGCCGCCGACCGGACCCAGGACCGGGAGGTCCTCGGTGGTCTCCCGGACGGTCCCGCCGAGGCTCTTGCTGGTGTCGCTGACCGCGCCGCCGAGACCACCGCCGGACGAGCTGCTGTCGCCACCGCCCGACGTGCCGGCGGGCGAAGTGGTGTTGCTCGCGGGCGGCGGGGTGCTGCTGCCGCCGGTCACGCCGTTGCCGGCGACGCCGTCGGGAGCGGCCGCGAGTGCGCTCGGGAACGCGATGGGCGTCCAGTTCTGGGGCGGCGCGGTGCCGGCGTCGAGCGCGGCGGGCCGCGCGGTGCCGTCGATGACGGTGGTGCCGGGCGGCACCTCGCCGTCGAGCCGGCCCTGGCCGGGGTAGCTGCCGTCGCCCGTGCCGAGCGGGCTGGTGAGGGTGGCGTCGGTGAGTGCGGCGGCACCGAACACCGAGCCGGCGGCCAGCAGTGCGCCGGCCGCGACGGCGCCACGGCGCACGATCGCCCCGCGGTCGGGGCCTGCGGGCTGCTCGTCGTCGACCGGACGGGCCTGCGCAGGGATCGACCCGGCCGGGCGTGCGCCACCGCGCTCGCGCCGCAACAGGCTACGCACCGTGACGACCTGTGTACCGTCGTCGGCCGTCGATCCCTCGCGAGCCGGCGCCGGAGCGTTGCGGTTCAGGAGGTCGGCCACGGTGACCAAGCCTGCCGGAACCCGGCGCGGTTCACCTTGAGACGCCATCTGAGCCACCTTTGCGGTCCCCCCTTGGAGTGAACGAACAGCCAAATGTCTACCGGATGCCGAAGTGGCACACCAAGTGCCATTCATCCGCTCGCCGACGTTCACTCGGTCGGAGCATTCCCATTCATCGCCGGTGACCGACCGTTCGCCGGGTCGAAATGGGCCGAAAGATCATTGTTGAACCGCCTGCGACGACCCGATGGGCCGGATGGCGCATCGGGTCGTGGCGTGTGCAGTGAGTGACGAAGAGCTCAGTTCCCGCCGCGGAGCTGCTTGCGCGTGGAGTCGAGGCCCTGCTTCGCCACGAGGCCGGCGCCGCCCGCGATGAGCAGTCCGATGATGTCCCCCGGCACGCTCTCGCCCGCGGTGATCAACAGGCCGATCACGGCCGCCGCCGTCGCGCCGCCCGCGACCGCCCACCGCGACCTGACGAGATCGGCGGCACCGCCAC
This sequence comes from Pseudonocardia sp. CA-107938, assembly GCF_050936315.1. Classification (NCBI taxonomy): domain Bacteria; kingdom Bacillati; phylum Actinomycetota; class Actinomycetes; order Pseudonocardiales; family Pseudonocardiaceae; genus Pseudonocardia; species Pseudonocardia sp. CA-107938. Next base: position 2,347,826 of record NZ_JBNJNA010000001.1, read on the forward strand.
CGGAGAGCCCGCGCTTCTTCGCCGCGTTGTTGAGCATGGCGAGGTAGCCGACGTACCCGAGGGCGACCAGCAGGCCGGCAACGGCCACCACTGCCGCGATGATGCCGATAATCCACGTCACACCGACCAGAGTGCCACGTCGGAGCCTGCGGGGGGCGGAAGCCGGGCCGCCCGGGGTCAGCGGGCGCCGAGCCGGCCGCGGCCCAGCCGCAGCAGCAGCATGCCCAGCTCGCGGCCCGCCTCGCCGAGGTCGGCGAAGCGGTTCAGCACGGCCATCTCCCGGCTGTAGACGATGCGCGGCCCACCGGACGCCATGCGCGCGCGGCCGATCCGCTGCGACACGGCCGTGCGCTGCTTGATCAGGTCGAGGATCGCGGCGTCGAGGCGGTCGATCTCCATCCGCAGCGCGGGGATCTCCTCTGCCGACGGGATGTCGGTGTCTTCGGGGGCGGTCTCGGTCACGGTGCTCATGGCCTTCCTCAAGGTCGATGTGGATCCGACCCGAGACGCGCGATGAGCCCCGGGTCCGTGGACTCCGGGGCGTCGTGGGGGCTGGTCAGCAGGCCACGGGCACCGGGATCCGGTACCCGTAGAAAAATCGATGGCTGATCAGCAACACACGAACAGTCTGCCACACGTCTCTCCTGTCAGGGCGCAGGTCTACCCTTTCGAACACCATGAGTGCGTTGTTCGAACTACCCGCCGAAGCCGTGCAGCCACGCTCCGCACGGGGGGCCAAGCTGCTGGAGGGGCTGAACCCCCGCCAGCGTGAGGCGGTCGTGCACGCCGGGTCGCCGTTGCTCATCGTGGCCGGCGCCGGGTCGGGCAAGACCAGCGTCCTCACCCGCCGCATCGCCTGGCTGCTGGCCGAGCGGGGCGTGCACCCCGGCGAGATCATGTCGATCACCTTCACCAACAAGGCCGCGGCCGAGATGAAGGAGCGGGTCGACGCGCTCGTCGGCCGCCGGGCCAACGCGATGTGGGTGTCCACGTTCCACTCGATGTGCGTGCGGATCCTGCGCCGCGAGGCGGCGCACCTCGGGGTGCGCTCGGCGTTCTCCGTCTACGACGCCGACGACACCCGTCGGCTCGTCGGGCTGGTGGCGCGCGACCTGGAGCTCGACCCGAAGAAGTTCGCGCCGCGCGCGGTCGCCGCGCAGATCTCCAACCTCAAGAACGAGCTGCTCGGCCCGGAGGACGCCGCGGAGCGCGCCACCAACACCTACGAGCGCAAGGTCGCCGAGGTCTACGGCGTCTACCAGGCGCGCCTGCGCACGGCCAACGCGTTCGACTTCGACGACCTGATCATGGAGACGGTGGCGCTGCTGCAGCGCCTGCCCGCGGTGGCCGAGTACTACCGGCGGCGGTTCCGCCACATCCTCGTCGACGAGTACCAGGACACCAACCACGCGCAGTACGTGCTGGTCCGCGAGTTGGTCGCCCCGGCAACCCCGAACGACGACCCCGGCGAGCTGTGCGTGGTGGGCGACTCCGACCAGTCGATCTACGCGTTCCGCGGCGCCAACATCCGCAACATCATCGAGTTCGAGCAGGACTTCCCCGACGCGCGCACGATCATGCTGGAGCAGAACTACCGCTCCACGCAGCTGATCCTCTCCGCCGCGAACGCGGTGATCGCGAAGAACCCCGGCCGGCGCGACAAGCGGCTGTGGTCCGACCAGGGCGACGGCGAGAAGGTCGTCGGCTACGTCGCCGACAACGAGCACGACGAGGCCGCGTTCGTCGCCGGCGAGATCGACCGGCTGCACGACCAGGGCGCCCGGTACTCCGACGTCGCGGTCTTCTACCGCACCAACTCGCAGTCCCGTGTCTTCGAGGACGTGTTCCTGCGGGTCGGGCTGCCGTACAAGGTCGTCGGCGGGGTGCGCTTCTACGAGCGCAAGGAGATCCGCGACGCGCTGGCCTACCTGCGCGTGCTGTCCAACCCCGAGGACACGGTGAGCATGCGGCGCATCCTCAACGTGCCCAAGCGCGGCATCGGCGAGCGCGCCGAGGAGACCGTCGCCGCCTACGCCGACCGCGAGCGCATCTCGTTCGCCGCCGCCCTGCGCACCGCGGCCGAGCAGCCCGAGCGGCTGCCCGGCCTGGCCACGCGCTCGCAGCGCAACATCGCCGCGTTCGTGCAGATGATCGACGAGCTCACGGAGATGGTGGAGCGCGGAGAGGAGACCGCCGAGATCCTGGAGGCGATCTACGCGCGCAGCGGCTACGCCGAGGAGCTGGAGGCCAGCGAGGACCCGCAGGACGGGTCGCGGCGGGAGAACCTCGCCGAGCTCGTCACCGTCGCGCGCGAGTTCGCCGGCGACGCCGCGGTCGCCGACCTCGCCGTCGAGCCGGAGTTCGACCCCAACGCCGGCCAGCCCGATCCCGGCGTGCCAGCACCGGGCTCGCTCGCCGCGTTCCTGGAGCGGGTGGCGCTGGTCGCCGACGCCGACTCCATCCCCGACGACGACGCCGGAATGGTCACCCTGATGACCCTGCATACCGCGAAGGGCCTGGAGTTCCCCGTCGTGTTCCTCACCGGCTGGGAGGACGGCGTGTTCCCGCACATGCGGGCCATGGGCGACCCGGCCGAGCTGGCCGAGGAGCGCCGTCTTGCCTACGTGGGCATCACGCGCGCCCGCGAGCGGCTGTACCTCTCGCGGGCGATGATGCGCAGCTCGTTCGGGCAGCCCAGCGCCAACCCCGCGTCGCGGTTCCTCGCCGAGGTGCCCGACGAGCTGATCGAGTGGCGGCGCTCGGCCCCTGAGCGCTCCGCGCCCGTCGGGCGGTTCGGGTTCGGCCGCCGGCCCGGCGCCACCGACCGCGGCGACTGGAACGTGCCCAAGGCCAACCTCGCCCCGTCGATCCACCTCGAGGTGGGCGACCGGGTCAACCACGACAAGTACGGCCTCGGCACCGTCGTCGAGTCCGACGGCGCCGGCGTGCGCGCCACCGTCACCATCGACTTCGGCAGCAACGGCCGGGTGCGGCTCATGCTCATCGGCGGGGTGCCGCTGCAGAAGTTGTAGGAACCGCGGGGTCGCGGGAGCCGTCAAAGGCCTGTGACAATCGGCGGGGGAGGTCGGGCATGTCGGTCGAGACGGTTGCCGAAGCAGCGCAACACCACTCCGGTGTCTGGGCTGCGCGCGCGTACTTCAGCCTGGGCGAGACCGACGAACGGGTCGAGCTGGTCGACGGGGCGCTTCTCGTGAGCCCGCTCGCCATGCGTCCGCATCAGCGGCTGGTCAAACGTCTGACCATGGTGCTCGACGGAGGCTGCCCCGAGGACTTCGAGGTGTTCCCCGGGCTGAACGTCGAGCTGGACTCCGCGAACGTGCGGATCCCGGACGTCGTGGTGGCCCGCCGGGGCGGCAGCGACGAGTTCGCGCGCGCCGCGGACGTCCTGGTCGTCGCCGAGATCACGTCCCGGAGCAACTTCCGTCAGGACCGCATCATCAAGCACGGTCAGTATGCGCAGGCTGGAATCCCCTTCTACCTGCGCGTAGATCTCCACCTCGGAGTGGAGGACCTCACGGCCACGGCGTACGAACTGGTCGGCGGTCGGTACGTCGAGCATGCGTCGGCGCCGGACGGTGTGCTCCGCATCGTGCGACCTTGGCCGGTGGAGATCGACCTGCGGGCGGCCGCGCGTGGCTGAGGGGCCGGGCGCCGACACCGACGTCGACCCGGTGTTCGGGGCGATCGTCCGGGCCCGGCAGTGGACCGACGACGACGTGCTCGCGATCGGTGCCACCCCGGCCCGGGTCGAGCACGTCGACGGTCAGCTCCTCATCCAGCCTGCCGACGGCCCCGAGCACGACCGGCTGGTCGCGCGCGTGGCCGAGGCACTGGGCCGGTCCCGGCCCGCCGGGGTCGACGTGGTGATCCGCGCGCGGGTGCGGCTGTGGCCCACGCACATCCGCATCCCCGACGTCACGCTGCTCCGCCCCGGCCCGGATCCCCGCGTGACGGAGGTGTCCGACGTTGCTCTGGTCTGCGAGGTGACTGCGCCGGGGGTGTTCGAGCACGACACGAGGTGGAAGCACGTCGACTACGCGGAGGCGGGCATCCCGTTCTACGTCCGGGTCGACTTCCACCGCGGTGTCGAGGACCTGACGGCCACAGCGTTCGAGCTGGTCGGCGGTCACTTCGTGGAGCTGGCGCACGCCCCGGACGGGGTGCTGCGGCTGCAGCGGCCGTGGCCGGTGGAGATCGATCTGCGGGCCGCGGCCTCAGGCCAGTAGGCCGTCCAGGATCTCCTGCGCCGCGGCCAGGCTCGCCTGCTGCGCGGCCATCCGGCGGCGTTCGACCAGCAACCGGTCTCGGCAGTCCGCGAGCAGCAGTTCGGGGCCGTCCAGGCAGGCGAGGATCTGCCCGATCAGCTCCAACCGCAGGCCGGCCGAGAGCAGGAGCTGCACGTGCCCGACGGTCTGCACGGCCGCCGGGTCGAACTCGCGGTAGCCGTTGGCGGTGCGCCGCGGCTGCAGCACGCCGCGCTCCTCGTAGAAGCGCAGCGCGCGCACGCTCACCCCCGTGCGCCGAGCCAGCTCACCGATCCGCACGGCGCCTCCCGGGCTTGACCCTCACGTATACGTGAGACTTTAGCGTCGCCGCCATGATCCTGATGTTCTGCGTCTTCGCGGTCACGACGGGCGAGTTCGTCGTCGCCGGGTTGCTCCCCGACGTCGCAGCGGGCGTCGGCACGACCGTGGGGGCGGCCGGTCAGCTGGTCACCGCCTACGCGCTCGGCATGATCGTCGGCGGCCCGCTGGTCACCGCCGCGACCGCGCGGCTGCCGCGGAAACCGCTGATGGTGGGGCTGCTCGTCGTGGCGGCGCTCGCCAACGCCGCCGCCGTACTGGCTCCCACGTTCCCCGTCCTGCTCGCGACCCGGGTGGCGGCCGGCCTGACGACCGGCACGTTCTTCGCGCACGCGATCGTCGTCGCGGTGCGGTCGGCGCGGCCGGACCGCGCCGGCAGCGCCGTCGCTCGGCTGGCGTTCGGCATGAACCTGGCGATGATCGTCGGGGCGCCGCTGGGCACCGCCGTCGCCGACGTGTGGGGCTGGCGGTCGACGTTCGCGGCCGTCGCCGTCGGCTGTGCGATCGGGGCCGTCCTCGTCGGCACGTCGGTGGTGCCCGACGACGATCGCCGGGCGTCGGTCCGCGGCGAGCTGCGCGAGCTGGTCCGGCCGCCGGTCCTGCTGGCACTGGCCGTCACCGCCGTCGGCAACGCGGGGGTCCTGATGGTGTTCAGCTACCTGGCGCCGCTGATGGTCCGGGTCGCGGGGCACGCCGACGGCGCGCTGCCGGCGCTCATCCTGGGGTACGGGATCGGGGCGACCGCGGGCGGCCTCGCCGGCGGGGCGTTCTTCGACCGGTACCCGCGCGCGGCGCTGCCTGCCCTGTTGGGTGCGCTCGCGGTGGTGCTCGCCGCGGCCTGGAAGCTCGCCACGGCGCCGCTGCCGGCCGCGATCGTCGTGGTCCTGCTCGGCGCGCTGGCCTTCGCCGTCGTCCCGGGCATGCAGGCGCGCGTGCTCGCGGCGGCCACGGGGGCGCCGACGCTGGCGGTCGCGGTCAACGCGTCCGGCTACCAGCTCGCTGCTGCGGCCGCGGGGCTGCTGGGCGGTCTGCTCGTCGACTCGTCGGCCGGCCCGCAGAGCATCTATCCGGCCGCTGCCGCGCTCACGCTGGGCGGGCTGGCACTCGTCGCGGTGGCGACGAGGCGGCTGCGGGTCACAGCCCCGGGAACGTGATCCCGTGCTTGGCCAGCCAGGGGATCGGGTTCAGCTTGGCGCCGTCCTCGTCCCAGATCTCGAGGTGCAGGTGCGGGCCGGTGGACTGGCCGCGGTTGCCCACCTCGGCGATCTTCTGGCCGGCCCTGATCTCCTGGCCGACCGACACGAACATGCGGTTGACGTGCCCGTACACGCTGCGGGTGCCGTCGGGGTGGCGCAGCACGACCCACAGCCCGAACCCGCTGGCCGGTCCGGCCTCCTCGACCTCGCCGTCGGTGAGCGCGTAGATCGGCGTGCCGATGGCGTTGGCGATGTCGATGCCGTAGTGGGTGACGCCCCAGCGGGCGCCGAAGAGCGAGGTGAGCCGGCCGAGCGCGGGCCGGACGAACGCCTCGCCGTCGACGACGTGCGCCTCCGACGCGCCGCCGGCCAGGGCGGCCTTGATGATCTTCGACTGCTGGGCGTACTGCTCGCCGAGCGCTGCGGCCTTGGTGAGGCTCTTGATGTCGAGCTCGGAGCCGGGGTCGAGCCAGCCGGCGGGCTGGGCCTTCTGGTCGCCGCCGGTGGGGTTGACCGCGAACTGCGGTGCGTCGCTGCCGTTGTCCCCGGTGGCGTTCTCGCTCAGGTTCGAGACCGCCGCGACGGGCAGGAGCGCGCTCGTCGACTCCTCGGCGGGGAAGAACGCACTCGCGAACGTCTGACCGGCGGCGACGACGGCGCCCGCGGCGACGGCGGCCATGGTGGCGCGCCCGTGCATCGCCGAGACCGGCGGCGGGGGCAGGCGGCGCAGCTCAGCGGCGGGGGTGCGGGTGCCGGGCGCAGGGTGGTGGCGGACCTGCGGCGTCGCGGCGCGGGCCGAGGTGGGCGCACCGGGCGGCGGGAGGCGGCGCACCTGCATGGTGGCGTCGGTCGCCGAGATGCGCGCCGAGGTGGGCGCTGCGACGCGCCCAGGGGGCGGCGGGGTGGGCCGCGTAGGGGTCGTCGGGGCAGGCGGCATCGGGAGGCGGCGCACCTCCGGAACCGTCACGACGCGGTATCTCGCCGTGCGATCGGGGTCTGCCGCCTCGGCGCCGCTGGGGGAGCGGTGGCGCGCCAAGACCGGCCCTTCTCGACAGTGACCGCCGGCTGGGGGTTCCGGCGGCGTGCCCGGGTGCGCGCACCGGTCGCGGGCTGGGGATCCCGCGCGGTTCCGATCGGGGTCGGGTCCGCGCAAGCCGTGACCGGTCCGTGACTCGGACCCGGGGAAGGTAGCGGGCGCGGCGCTCGCGCGGCAACCAGGGGTACGGCGTGTCGGGTGCCCCCGTTGGGCCGACAGGACGAAGGTTGTCGGATCCACCACGCTGTGACGATGGCCGCAAGGGGCCCGTGGACCTGGGTGATCTCCGTCGGGCGCCTCACCGGTACGGGTGAACGCGGTGGACACGCACTGCACGCGCACTGCTCCGACCGGTGGTCGAACGTGACCGACGTCACTGCTCCGGCGTGCCCGGGTGGCCTGGTCCGGGTGGCGCAGCGGCTGTTGAAGCCCGGGTCGCGAGCGGTACCCGTCGGTAGCGCCCGGCGGCCGTGATGACGGTCACCGGCCCAGGTCAGGAGGGGTGCGACGGGCATGGCTAGGGTCGTCGCGAAGCGTCCGGAAGGGCGTCGCCGGGCCGGTCGGCGACCTGCGGGCCCGACAGCAGCGTGCACAGCGGAGTGGGAGAGCCAGTGGATCTCTACGAGTACCAGGCGAAGGAGCTCTTCGCCGCACACGGAGTCCCGGTCCTGCCGGGCAAGACGGTGTCGACGGCCGACGACGCCGCCGCGGCGGCGGCCGAGCTCGGCACCGCCGTGGTCGTCAAGGCGCAGGTGAAGACGGGCGGCCGCGGCAAGGCCGGTGGCGTGAAGCTCGCCACCACGCCGGACGAGGCGCGTGAGAAGGCCACCGCCATCCTCGGCCTCGACATCAAGGGCCACACCGTGCACCGCGTGCTGGTCACCGAGGCCAGCGACATCGCGGAGGAGTACTACTTCTCCTTCCTGCTGGACCGCTCCAACCGCACGTTCCTCGCCATGTGCTCGGCCGAGGGCGGCATGGAGATCGAGCAGCTGGCCGTCGAGCGCCCGGACGCGCTGGCCCGCATCCCGATCGACGCGATCACGGGCGTCGACAAGGCGAAGGCCGACGAGATCGTCGCGGCCGGCAAGATCCCCGCCGCCGTCGCCGACCAGGCCGCCGAGGTCATCGTCAAGCTGTGGGAGACGTTCGTCGCCGAGGACGCCACCCTCGTCGAGGTGAACCCGCTGGTCCGCGACCCGCAGGACAAGGTGGTCGCGCTCGACGGCAAGGTCACCCTCGACGGCAACGCCGACTTCCGCCACCCCGAGCACGCCGCGTTCGTCGACGAGCTCACCGAGAACCCGCTCGAGGCGAAGGCCAAGGCCAAGGGCCTCAACTACGTCAAGCTCGACGACGGCCAGGTCGGCATCATCGGCAACGGCGCGGGCCTGGTCATGTCCACCCTGGACGTGGTCGCCTACGCCGGCGAGAAGCACGGCGGCGTCAAGCCCGCCAACTTCCTCGACATCGGCGGCGGCGCGTCGGCGCAGGTCATGGCCGACGGGCTCGACGTCATCCTCGGCGACCCGGACGTCAAGAGCGTGTTCGTCAACGTCTTCGGCGGCATCACCGCGTGCGACGCGGTCGCCACCGGCATCGTCGAGGCGCTGAAGATCCTGGGCGACTCGGCCACGAAGCCGCTGGTCGTGCGGCTGGACGGCAACAACGTCGTCGAGGGGCGGCGGATCCTGGACGAGGCGAACCACCCGCTCGTCACCCAGGTGGACACCATGGACAACGCGGCCGACAAGGCCGCCGAGCTCGCTGCGGGGGCCTGAACACCATGTCGATCTTCCTGACCGAGAACAGCAAGGTCATCGTCCAGGGCATCACCGGCGGCGAGGGCACCAAGCACTCGACGAAGATGCTCGCGGCCGGCACCAACATCGTCGGCGGCGTGAACGCCCGCAAGGCCGGCACCACGGTCACCATCGAGGGCAAGGAGCTCACGGTCTTCGGCACCGTCGAGCAGGCCATCAAGGAGACCGGCGCCGACGTCAGCGTCGTGTTCGTGCCGCCGAAGTTCGCCAAGGACGCCGTGATCGAGGCGATCGACGCGGAGATCCCGCTCGTCGTCGTCATCACCGAGGGCATCCCGGTGCACGACTCCGCCTACTTCTGGGCGCACGCGTGCGCGAAGGGCAACAAGACGCGCATCATCGGCCCGAACTGCCCCGGCATCATCAGCCCGGGCAAGTCCAACGCCGGCATCATCCCGGCCGACATCGCGGGGCCCGGCAAGATCGGGCTCGTGTCGAAGTCGGGCACGCTGACCTACCAGATGATGTACGAGCTGCGCGAGATCGGCTTCTCCACCGCCATCGGCATCGGCGGTGACCCGGTCATCGGCACCACGCACATCGACGCGCTCGAGGCCTTCGAGGCCGACCCGGAGACCGCCGCGATCGTCATGATCGGCGAGATCGGCGGCGACGCCGAGGAGCGGGCCGCGGCCTACATCAAGGAGAACGTGACCAAGCCGGTCGTCGGCTACGTCGCGGGCTTCACCGCCCCCGAGGGCAAGACGATGGGCCACGCCGGCGCGATCGTGTCCGGCTCCGCCGGCACCGCGCAGGCCAAGAAGGAGGCCCTCGAGGCCGCCGGTGTGAAGGTCGGCAAGACGCCGAGCGAGACCGCCGAGCTGATGCGCCAGATCGTCGCCGCGCTCTGACGCCCGTCCCCGCTCCGGGGCGCCCTGCGAGGCGCCCCGGAGACGGGATACCGTGGAGATACAGGTACGACGGACCGCGGGAGTCCGCTCGGAGGGGAGTACCGCGAGCATGACCCAGCAACCGGCACAGCAGCCACCGGCGGCCGCCGCGGACGCGGCGAGCGCCGCCGGCGACGCCGATCGCGGGACCGCACTGGCCCGGCTCCTCGGCCTGGTCGCGGCCGGTCTCGGCCTGATCGTCTACATCGTCGACTTCTTCGCCGCCACGCCGCTGTCGGTCTCGCTGCCCGGGGCGCTCGTCATCGGCGGCGGGCTGCTCGCCGCGACGGCGGCGCTGCCGAAGGTCACCGGGGTGCTCGCGCCGGCGGCCGTCGCGGTCGTCACGGGCACGCTCGGGCTCCTGCAGGTCGTCGCGGCGGGCTCGTCCAGCACGACCACGATCATCATCCTGGTGCTCGCGTTCCTGGCGGCCGTCGTCACCGTCGGCGCCGTCCTGCTCTCGACGGGTGTCGTCGCCCCGCCGGCGCCGCGGCCCCGCCAGCCGCAGGGCTACGGCCAGCCGGGCTACGGCGGCTACGGCCAGCCCGGGTACGGCCAGCAGCCCGGCTACGGGCAGCAGCAGCCCTACCCCGGCTACGGCCAGCAGCAGGGTTACGGCCAGCAGCAGCCGCAGACCTTCCCGGGGTACGGGCAGCAGCCCGGCTACGGGCAGCAGCCGGCCCAGCAGCCCGGGTTCGGGCAGCAGCAGCCGGCGTGGGGGCAGCCCCCGGCGGCGCCGCAGGCCGAGCCGGCCGCCGCGAACTGGTACTCCGGTGCCACCGAGTCGCACACCGTGGGATCCGTGGACGCCACCCCCGGCTACCGCACGGAGAGCGCCAGCACGCCGCCCGTCGGGCAGCCGGCCGCGAGCCCCGAGACCGGGCCGTCGCCGACCGTCGAGGGTGAGGAGTCCGCCGGTCAGGGCGACGGCTACGAGCGCACCACCCGCTTCATCAAGCCCGGCGAGCGGTCCTCCTCCAGCGACTGAGACCGGGCAGCCGGTGGTGTGAACCGGGCCGCCGTCGGCGTGCCTAGCGGGATCGACGCGCCGACGCTGCGACCCTGGACCACGTGACCAGCACGCTCGACCACGACGGCCCGCCCGACGTCGCACCCGGCCCCCTGCCGGTCGCCGGCTTCGACCGGCTGCAGGTGCTGCTGTCCGCCGCGATGGGCACGGTGCTCGTCAGCTACGCGCTGCTGGTGCCGGCGACCGCGTTCGTGATGGCCACCGGCGGGGCCGGCATCGTCCTGGACGCCGCCTTCGCCGCGACCATCCCCGTGTGGTTGGCCGCCCACCAGATCCCGCTCGCGCTCGGCGGGCAGCCGCTGTCGGTGCTGCCGCTGCTGCCGACGGGGCTCGTCGTGGCCGTCACCGCGGTCGGTGCCGGCTGGGCGGTGCGCCGGTTGGGCGGCCGGTTCCGGGCCGACGCCGGCGCGGTGCTCGCGTCGATCGCGGGGGCGCACGCGGCCGTCGCGGTGCTGGGCAGCGCGCTGCTGCCGCGGGCTGCGGCCGTGGACGCGGCACCGTGGGCGGCGATGGTCGGTGGCGGGCTCGTCGCCGGGGTGGGTGCCGGGATCGGTCTGGTGCGCCGGTGCGCGCTGCCTGCGGATCTGCGTGCCCGGGTCCCGTCGTGGGTCGGCCCGGGCCTGCACGCTGCGGGGCTGGCGCTGCTCGGGCTGCTGCTGTCGGGCGCGGTGGCCGTCACCGTCTCGCTGGTGCTGGGCGCGCCGGTCGTGGCGTCGGCGTACGGCGGGTTGGCGCCCGGGTTCTGGTCGGGTGCGGGTGCCACGCTGGTCGCGGTGGCGTACCTGCCGAACGCGGTCGTGGCCGGCACCAGCTGGGTGCTCGGGCCCGGGTTCGCCGTCGGCACGGGTACGGCGTCGATCTTCGCGTCCTTCCCGCCCGCGAGCCCGTCGAGCTTCCCGCTGCTGGCGCTGCTGCCGTCGGTCACGCCGCCCGCGTGGACGCTCGCCGTGCTGCTCGCTCCGATCGGGACGGGCGTGCTGGCCGGGCGCCGGTGCCGGCGGGTGTCGGCGGTGACCGGACGCGTGCCCGCCGCGGCCGTCGCGATCGGTGTCACCGCGCTCGCGGTCGGGCTGCTGTCCGTGCTCGCGGGTGGCCGGCTGGCCGCGGGCGCGTTCGACCCGGTGTCGGTGCCGGCCGGGCTCGCGACGGCGGCCGTGCTGTTGCTGGTCGGGGTGCCGGCGCTGCTCGTCGCCGGGGTGACCCGCCGCGGCGAGCCGGACGAGGCGGAGTGGTCCGACGAGGCGGACGTGTCCGACGCTGCCGACCCGGTCGTCGACATCCCGCGGCCGCGGACGGTCGCCGAGCTGGTGGCGATGCGGGAACGGCAGGCGGCAGAGGCGGCAGAGGCGGCGGAGGCGGCGGAGGCTGCGGAGGCCGAAGCGGCGGCGGTGGAAGCGGAGGTGCCCGACGAGCCGGTCGTCGAGGACGAACCGGACCCGTCCGGGGAGAACGTCGTGCAGTTCGATCGGCGCCGCCGGCGAACCTGACATGTCGTTGTTGACATGTGAATTGGGACATGTCATCGTTGGTCCATGACCAACGATGACGTGCGCATCGGCGACGCCGAGCGCGAGCAGGTGGCCCAGCGGTTGCACGTCCACGTCGGCACCGGCCGGCTCGACCTGGCCGAGTTCGAGCGGCGCGTCGACGCCGTGTACGCGGCCCGCACCCGTGGCGAGCTCGCCAGCGTCCTCGCCGACCTGCCCGAACGGGCCCCGCGTCCGGCCGCCCCCCGTCCGACGCGCGGCCGGATCGTCGCCGCGGCCTGGGCGCCGTGGGTGCTGGCGAGCACGATCAGCATGGTGGTCTGGCTGGCCACCTCGCTCGGGGCGGGCGCGCTGCTCTACTTCTGGCCGATCTGGGTCATGGGTCCGTGGGGTGCGGTACTGCTGCTGGGCCCGGTCGCCGGCGCGGCGGCGTTGCCGGGGTGCAGGACGGTCGCGCCGCGGGCGTGAGCCGCGCCGGGTCACCTCCGCGCCGTGGCCCTCGGTGGCCCGCTTAGGGTGGGGACCTGTGTCCGCGTCCCTTCGCCCGTCCCACCGGGTCGTCCTGCCCGAGCCGGCGCGGATCGTGGTGCTCCTGTCCGGTTCCGGCACCCTGATGCAGGCCCTCCTGGACGCCACCGGCGAGCCCGGCTACCCGGCGCGGATCGTGGCCGTCGGAGCCGACCGCGACGGCATCGAGGGCCTGAGCCGGGCCGAACGGGCCGGCGTGCCGACGTTCGTCCGCCGCGTCGCCGACGCGCCCGACCGGGCCTCCTGGGACGGCGCGCTCGCCGCCGCCGTCGCGGAGCACCGGCCGGACCTGGTGGTGAGCGCCGGGTTCATGAAGATCGTCGGCCCGGCGTTCCGGGACGGCATCGGCTGCCCGATGCTCAACACGCATCCCGCGCTGCTCCCCGCGTTCCCCGGCGCCCACGGCGTCGCCGACGCGCTCGCCTACGGCGTCAAGGTCGCCGGCGCCACCGTGCACCTCGTCGACGACGGGGTCGACACGGGTCCGGTGCTGGCGCAGGCGGCCGTGCCCGTCGAGCCCGGCGACACCGTCGAGACCCTGCACGAACGCATCAAGACCGAGGAACGACGGCTGCTCGTGGAGACCGTCGCCGCGCTGGCTCGCAAGGGGGCCACCGTGACCGGACGAGAGGTGACTTTCCCGTGACGGAACGCAAGCCGGTCAGCCGGGCCCTGATCAGCGTCTACGACAAGGCCGGCCTGCTGGACCTGGCCACGGGCCTGCACGCGATGGGCGTCGAGATCGTGTCGACGGGCTCCACCGCGCAGCGCATCGCCGAGGCCGGCGTGCCGGTGACGCCGGTCGAGCAGCTGACCGGGTTCCCCGAGTGCCTCGACGGGCGGGTGAAGACGCTGCACCCGCGGGTGCACGCCGGCCTGCTCGCCGACACCCGCAAGCCCGAGCACCTCGCGCAGCTGGCCGAGCTGGGCATCGCGCCGTTCGACCTGCTGGTGTCGAACCTCTACCCGTTCACGCAGACCGTGGCGTCGGGGGCGACGCCGGACGAGTGCGTCGAGCAGATCGACATCGGCGGGCCGGCCATGGTGCGGGCGTCGGCGAAGAACCACGACAGCGTCGCCGTCGTCACCGACCCGCAGATCTACGACTGGGTGCTGGAGCAGGTGAAGGAGGGCGGTTTCCTGCTGGCGGACCGGCGCCGCCTCGCCGCCGACGCGTTCCGGCACACCGCGAGCTACGACGTCGCCGTCGCGTCCTGGATGGGCAGCGTGCTGGCCCCCGAGCGGGATGCCGGCCCGTTCCCGTCGTGGGTGGGGGCCACGTGGGAGCGGCGCGCGACCCTGCGCTACGGCGAGAACCCGCACCAGCCCGCCGCGCTCTACACCAACGGGCGCGGCGGCATCGCCGAGGCGGAGCAGCTGCACGGCAAGGAGATGTCGTACAACAACTACGTCGACGCGGACGCCGCCTGGCGAGCGGCGCACGACCACGACGGCGTCTGCGTCGCGATCATCAAGCACGCCAACCCGTGCGGCATCGCGCTCGGCACGGACGTCGCCGAGGCCCACCGCAAGGCGCACGCGTGCGACCCGGTCAGCGCGTTCGGCGGCGTCATCGCGACGAACACCGAGGTCAGCGTGGCGATGGCGGAGCAGCTGGCGGACATCTTCACCGAGGTCGTGCTCGCCCCCTCCTACGAGGACGGGGCCGTCGAGCTGCTCGCCCGGCGCGCGAACCTGCGGGTGCTGCGGCTGCCCGGCGACGTCGCGCGGACGGGCGCCGAGCTGCGCGCGATCTCCGGCGGGCTGCTGCTGCAGCACCGCGACGCCGTCGACGCGCCGGGCGACGACCCGTCGACCTGGACGCTCGCCACCGGCGACCCCGTCGACGACGACACCCTCGCCGACCTGGTCTTCGCGTGGCGCGCCTGCCGCGCCGTGAAGTCGAACGCGATCCTGCTGGCGGCCGATCGGGCATCGGTCGGGGTCGGGATGGGACAGGTCAACCGGGTCGACTCGTGCCGGCTCGCGGTGAGCCGGGCCGGTGACCGGGCACGCGGGTCGGTGGCGGCCTCCGACGCCTACTTCCCGTTCCCGGACGGGCCGGGCGTGTTGATCGACGCCGGCGTGCGCGCGATCGTGCAGCCCGGTGGCTCGGTGCGCGACCACCTCACGACCGAGGCGGCCGCGAAGGCGGGCATCACCCTGTTCCACACCGGGGTGCGGCACTTCGCGCACTGACCGGCCGCCGCAGCATCGGAAAGTCCCCCTTGTCACACTGCCTGAAGAGGGCCACTGTGTTCGGCGTCACATGTCCGTCGAACCAGGAGGTGCCCCATGTTCATGCAGGTCATACAGGGCAAGGTCGCCGACAGGGCAGGACTCGAGGCGGCGATCAGGCGGTGGGACGAGGAGCTCGCGCCGGGCGCGGTCGGCTACCTCGGCTCCACCGGTGGGTTCACCGACGACGGCATGTTCGTCGTTCTCGCACGGTTCGAGTCGGAGGACGCGGCTCGCCGCAACAGCGAACGGCCGGAGCAGGGCGCCTGGTGGGCCGAGACGGAGAAGTGCTTCGACGGCGAGGTCACCTTCATGGACTGCGCGAACGCGTCCACCTGGCTGGCCGGTGGCTCGGACGACGCCGGATTCGTGCAGGTCATGGAGGGCCACAGCGCCAACCGTGAGCGGATGTTCGAGATGATGGAGACCTACGCGGACCGGATCAAGGAAGGCCGCCCGGAGATCATCGGCGGCACGGTCGGCACCTATGGCACCGACGGCTGGGTCGAGGCCATCTACTTCACCTCCGAGGCCGAGGCGAGGGAGCACGAGAAGATGCCGCTCCCGGACGACATCGCCGAGGCGATGGCGCAGGAGATGCCCTCCGACGTCCGCTACCTGGACCTGCACGAGCCGGTGCTCGTCTCGGCCAGGAGGTAGCGGTCACCGACTCCCGTGCCCGGCGAGGCCGTGCGGCCGCCGGGCACGGGAATCCCGTTGCGCCCACCCGTAGCGTCACAGGCATGAGCTGGACCGCTGCCATCCGGCTGCGCCGCGTCACCCGGACGCCGCGCCGCTGATCCCTGCCCTTCGGGGCGCCGCGTGGCCGTCCGATCAGGAGTCCCTCTCCGATCGACGTGAACGCAGGTCCTCGCATGTCCGCGCACTCCCGCCGCTTCGTCGGCGGCCGCCATGAACTCGGCCAGAACTTCCTCACCGACCACCGCATCGCCGCGCGCATCGCGCGGCTCGTCCCGCCCGGCCCGGTCGTGGAACTGGGCCCGGGCGACGGTGCCGTCACCCGGCACCTGGTCCGCCGCCCCGACCCGCTCACCGCCGTCGAGCTCGATCCGCGGCGCGCTGCCGCGCTGGAGCGCCGCTACGGCGACCGGGTCACCGTCGTGCACGGCGACATGCTGCGGTTCCGTGAGCGGCGGCCGCACCACATCGTCTCCAACGTGCCGTTCGGCATCACCACCCCGCTGCTGAGACACCTGCTCGGGCAGCCGGGGTGGGGCACCGCCGTGCTGCTCCTGCAGTGGGAGGTGGCGCGCAAGCGGGCCGCGGTCGGCGGCACCAGCCAGCTCACCGCGGTGTGGTGGCCGTGGTTCGACTTCGGCCTCGCCGGACGGGTGCCGGCGGCCGCGTTCCGGCCGCGCCCGTCCGTCGACGGCGGGGTGCTGGTGATGGCGCGGCGCGACCAGCCGCTGCTCGAAGCGGGCCGGCGCGGCGCCTACCAGCGGTTCGTCGTGGAGGCGTTCCAGGTCGGCCGGGTCGGCCGGCGGCGGCCCCGCGACCTCTCCGCCCCTGATTGGGTGGCCGCGTTCGGCAGTCTTGCCGGGCGACGGCGTGCGACCTAGAATCGAACAGAAGTTCGAGCACCGTCTTCCCCGCGGTGATCCGACCGCGGGAGAGGTCTGTCGTCATGTCGCACGGTGCTGCGGTTCGTGATGCCCCCGAGGAGCGGCTCGCCCTCGCCAGAGGGGTGCTCGCCAAGGCGGAACGGGCCCGGTACTCCGATCCCGATCCGACGGCCCTGCCCGTCGCGCCGCCGCTGACCCGGCTGCTCCCCGGGCTGCGGCGCGGGTCCACGGTGGCGATCCCGGAACCGGCCGGGGCCACGTCCCTGTTGTTCGCGCTGCTGGCTGCGGCGTCGGCGGACGGGGCGTGGGTGGGGATCGTCGGCCGTCCCGACCTCGGCATGCTCGCCGCCGCCGAGGCCGGGCTCGCGCTGGAACGGGTCGCGCTGGTGCCGGCACCCGGCGCCGACGTCGTGGCGGTCACCATGGCGCTGCTCGACGGGATGGACGTCGTCGCCGTGGCCCCGGGTGGGCAGGTGCGGGCCGCGGAGCGGCAGCGCCTGGCGGCCAGGGCTCGCCAGCGCGGATCGGTGCTGGTGGCGCTGGGGCCGTGGCAGGGCGCCGACCTGGAGCTGCGCTGCTCCGACCGGAGCTGGACCGGGCTCGCCCCCGGCTCGGGCCGGCTGCGCGCCTGCCGCGCCGTGGTGCGTCGCGGCGGGCGCGGCTCGGCCGGACGGGCCCGGGAGGCGCGGCTCCTCCTGCCCGGGGCCGAAGGACGGGTGACGACCGAGGCGACGCAGGGGGCGGCGCCGATCCGGGCGGCGGGGTGAGCGAGCGTGACGGAGCCGGCGCGCGTGCTCGTCGTCTGGGTGCCCGACTGGCCGGTCGTGGCCGCGGCGCTCGCCGCGCACGTGCCGCCCGACCGGCCGGCCGCCGTGGTGGCCGCCAACCGGGTGCTCGCCTGCTCGGCGCCGGCCCGTTCCGCCGGGGTGCGGCGCGGCCTGCGCCGGCGTGAGGCGCAGGCCCGCTGCCCCGACCTCGCCGTCCTCCCGGCCGACCCCGACCGCGACGCGCGCGCGTTCGAACCGGTGGTGGTGGCCGTCGAGGAGCTGGCGCCGGGCGTGGAGGTGGTGCGGCCCGGGCTGGTGGCACTGCCCGCGCGCGGCCCCGCCGGGTACTTCGGCGGCGAGCTGCGCGCCGCCGAACGGATCGTCGACCACGTGGCCGCGCGCGCGGGCGTGGAGTGCCAGATCGGGATCGCCGACGGGCTGTTCGCCGCGACGCTCGCCGCGCACCGCGGGCTCGCGGTCGCCCCCGGCGACACGCCGGCGTTCCTCGCGCCGCTGGAGGTCGCCGAGCTCGACCGCCAGCCCGGCAGCGACCGCGCGGAGCTGATCGACCTGCTGCGCCGGCTGGGCCTGCGCAGCCTCGGCGCGTTCGCCGAGCTCGACGCCGCCGACGTCGCGTCCCGCTTCGGCGCCGACGCCGTGCTCGCGCACCGGCTCGCCCGCGGGCTCGACCCCCGGCCGCCGGTGCGCCGCGCGCCCCCGGAGGAGCTGACCGTCTCCCGCGAGCTCGACCCGCCCGTCGACCGGGTGGACGCGGCCGCGTTCGCCGCCCGCGGGTTGGCGACGCGGCTGCACGCCGGCCTCGCCGGGCACGGGCTGGCCTGCACCCGGCTCGGGATCGGCGCGCGCACCGGCGAAGGCGAGGTGCTGCACCGGGTGTGGCGGTGCGCGGAGCCGCTCACCCCGTCCGGCACCGTCGACCGGGTCCGCTGGCAGCTCGACGCCTGGTTGGCCCGAGGTTCGTCCGGGGAGCTGGTGGAGCTGTGGCTGGTGCCGGAGGAGACCGTGCCGGCCGGGGCGCTGCAGCTGGGCCTGTGGGGCGACACCGGGCCCACGGACGAGCGGGCCGGCCGGGCGCTGGTGCGGGTGCAGGCGCTGCTGGGGCCGGAGGCCGTGGTCACCGCGGTGCTCGTGGGCGGCCGCGACCCGGCCGAGCAGGTGCAGCTGGTGCCGTGGGGCGACGACCGGGCGATCGAGGGCGCCGTCACCGACGCAGTGGCCGAGCCGCCAGCCGCAGCGCCGGGTCCGGTGGCTCCCGCCGAGCAGGTGTGGGACGAGCTCGGTCCCAGCGACGCCCCGTCGACGGCCCCGGCCGGCTGGCCCGACGACGTGGTGCGCCGGCACGGGCGCACCCCCGTGTCGGTCGCCGAGCCCGGCACGGTGCGGTCCACGAACCGCCGGCGTCCGCCGCCACCGTCCCGCACGTCCACGTCGCGCACGATCCGCGAACCGCCCGCGCCGTGGCCGGGACGCCTGCCCTCGCCGTCGCCCGCGACGGTGCCGGCCGAGCCGGTGCCGGCGCAGCTGCGCGCCGCCGACGGGCAGCCCGTCGTGCTCCGTTCCGCAGACCAGGTCTCGGCGGAGCCGCACCGGCTCGCCGTCGATGGCGGCCCGGAGCTGGAGGTCACCGGCTGGGCCGGCCCGTGGCCGGTGTGGCGGCGCTGGTGGGTGCCGGGGCCACCGGTCACCGGGCGGCTGCAGGTGGCGTGCGCGGACGGCTCGGCGTTCCTGCTGCTCGCGAGCGAGGGCCGGTGGTGGGTGACGGGCGTATACGACTGATCGCGCTGGCGTTTCCGTCGGGGTGAAGGTTTAGCGTCGTCGACGTGCGGATCGGGGAGCTGGGCGAGCGGGCGGGGGCCACCCCGCGCGCGCTGCGCCACTACGAGGAGCTGGGCCTGTTGCCGGCCCGGCGGCGGGCCAACGGCTACCGCGAGTACGACGAGCACGATCTCGCGCTCGTCGCGGAGATCCACCGGCTCGTCGAGCTGGGGTTCGCCCTGGAGGAGACGCGGCCGTTCGTGGAGTGCCTGCGGGCGGGTTTCCCGAGCGGCGGCAGCTGCCCGGCGTCGCAGGAGGTGCAGCGGCGCAAGCTCGCCGAGGTCGACGGGTTGATCGCGAAGCTGCAGCAGATCCGCACGGAGCTGGTGGCGCCGCCACCGGCCTGCGCCTTGAGCACCCAGGAATCGAGCACGGAGGAAGAGTCATGAGTCAGCTGGTGCAGGTCACCGACGCCACGTTCGACGAGCTGGTGCTGCGGTCGGAGGTGCCGGTCCTGCTGGAGTTCACCGCCGACTGGTGCCCGCCGTGCCGCATGATCGAGCCGGTGCTGGAGCAGATCGCCGCGGAGCTCGCGGGGCGGCTGGTGGTGGCGCAGCTGGACGTCGACGCCAACCAGGCCACCGCCGTCCGCTACGAGGTTCTGGGGATGCCCACGATGAACCTCTACGTGCGCGGCGCTGTGGCGGCGCAGGTGGTGGGGGCGCGGCCGAAGTCGGCGCTGCTGGCCGCGTTCGCGCCGCACCTCGGCGTCGCCGTCTGACGGAGCCCGCGTGCTCTTCAGCGGGTCAGGGTGGCGTAGTAGTACGTGGTGGCTTCGTCGCCCAGGTGCATGCGCAACGTCGAGCCGTCCAGGTCGAAGCTCATGATGCCGCCCGGGCAGCGATCCGGCGCGGACGGGACGTAGTCCATCTCCATGTGGGTCGTCGACGCGCTGCGGAACCTCAGGTTGCCGGATGCGCAGCCGCTCTCCCCGGCCTCGATGTCGGTGATCCGGGACCCGGCGACCAGCTCGAGTCGGGGATGGGCCGTGGTGCCTTCCTTGGGCAGCCGGCCACTGCCGGTCCAGCGCCCCGCGAACTCCGCGGGGATGCTGGTGGCCGTGGGAGCGCCCGTGAGGGTCGGCAGGAACACCACGAGCGCGACGACGGTGGCCACGACGAGCGCCGCCGCGAGCGCGGCTGCCACGAGGAGCCGGGTCCGCCGCGGACGTCCGGCAGCCGGCGTGGCGGTGGGGTGAACCGGGGGGTCGAGCCTGGTCGACGCCCGGGTGGCGCCGAGGTCGAGCACCTGCTCGGTGCGCAGTCGTTCGGTCGGGCCGGCCTCGGCGATCGGGACGGTGTGCTCGCCGGCCGACCCCAGGACCGCGAGGAGATCGAGCAGCAGCTCGCGCGAGCCGGGTCGGTCCGCGGGATCCTTCGCGAGGCATCGCTCGACGACCGTGCGCAGCGACCCGTCCATGCCGCCCAGGTCCGGCGGGTCCTCCAGGACGCGGTACATGCTCTCGACGCTGGAGCGCCCGGCGAACGGAGACGCGCCGTTGACGGCGAACGCGATGGTGGCCGCCCACGCGAACACGTCGGTAGCCGCCCGGACGTCGGTCCGGGTGATCTGCTCTGGCGCCATGAAGGCGGGCGTGCCGATCACCTCGCTCACCGTGCCGCTGACGTCGAGGGCGCGGGCGATGCCGAAGTCGATGACGCGCGGTCCGTCCTGGGCGAGCAGCACGTTGGCCGGCTTGAAGTCGCAGTGGACGACACCGGCCTGGTGGATGGCGACGAGCGCGGTGGCCGTGCCGATCGCGAGCCGGTCCAGCTCTGCGCCTCGTCGCGGCCCGGTCCTCGCCACCTCGACGGCGAGCGACGGCCCGTCGACGAACTCGCTGACGATATAGGGCCGGTCGCCCTCGGTGTCGGCGTCGAGCACCTGGGCCGTGCAGAACCGTGCGACCTTGCGGATCGCGGCCAGCTCCTTCGCGAACCGGGCGCGCGCGACGGAGTCGCCGAGCATCGTCGGGTGGAGGAGCTTGACCGCGACCGCCCGGCCGGTCCGGTCCCGGCCGAGGAACACGACCCCCTGGCCGCCCTGGCCGATCCGCGCCTCGAGGCGGTAACCGGCGACGTGGTCGGGATCGCCGACCAGGAGGGGCCCTCGCGCCACCGGATCCTCCTCGCATCCGCGGTGAGCTGGGGCACGCTACCGCCTGCGACCGCAGCGCGGCAGGGCCCGCTGTGATGCCGTAGCTATACGAGGGACAGGCTGTCGATCTTCCAGGTGCCGTCCTGGTCGATCAGGCTCATCTTCATGCGGCTGCGGTCGGTGCGGGGGTCCTTGGTCTGGGTGTTGGTGATGCGCTGGTCGATGAACAGCACCACGTCGACGCGGCTGGTGTCGCCGCCGGCGACCCCGGCGTCGAGCACCGTGCCCACGGAGACGCCCTGGTACTTGCCGATGATGCCGGAGAGCTGGTCGGAGACCTGCTTGTACTGGGCGGCGAACCCGGGCGACGCGTTCTGCGCGACGTCGGCGAAGTTGCGGTCCATCGTGCGGTAGTCGTAGCTGGTCAGGTCGAGGGCGTAGCGCTTGGCCGACTCCAGCGCGTCGGCGCGGGCGCTCGCGAGGCCCGCTTCCTGCCGCCACGAGACGAACGCGAACACCGTCGCGGCGAGGAGCAGCGCGACGAGTGCGGCGACCGCGATCACTGCGGGTCGGAACCGTGCCGGTGTCGGCGCGGCCGCGGTGTCCTCGGGGGCGACTTCCGAGTCCTTCGTGAGCGTCACGGCCATCACTGCACTCCCTGTAGCAGAAGCGACGCCCAGGAGCGGGCGCCGAGCACCTCGTGCTGTCCTCCGTTGATCCCGAACGACGCGGGGCTGCCGTCGGGGGTTCTGGCCGCGCCGCTGCGCGGGTCGTAGCTGCCCACCCCGCCCGGGGACGGGGCGTTGGCGGCGCCGCGCTGCTGCAGGCCGGGGTCGCGGCCGGCGCAGTGCCCGCCGTCGTCGAGCGGCCGCGGGGCGACGTCCTGCGGGGTACGCCGCTGCGTCGGGTACGCGCAGGTGGGCCCGATCGCCGGGACGATGGCGAGCCGGATGGCCGGTGCCCCGCCGGGCACGGGGATGAACACGCGGGTCAGCGCCCGGAAGCCGTCCGGGATGGTGGTGAAGCCGGTGCGCAGCGCCTCGGTGCGCACGGCGAGCACCTGCCCGACGGCGGCGCCGTTGGCGAGCAGGGCGGCGAGGCTCTCCTGGTCGTCGTGCAGCAGCGGGGTGAGCACGTCGGCCAGCTCGGTGCCGCTGTCGACGACGGTGGAGACCTCGTCGAGGTTGCCGGCGACGCCGTCGCCGAGTGTGCGCAGGGCGGCCGCGAACTCGGGCAGCCGCGAGACGAGCCGCGCGGTCGGTTCGAGCAGCCGGTTGCCCTTCTCGGTGAGGTCGACGACCTTCGGCGTGATCTGGTCCGCGGTGTCGGCGAGGGTGGCGGCGTTGGCGAGCAGGTTCTGCAGCTGCGGGCCGGTGCCCTGCAGCGCGGCGGCCAGCTCGTCGGTGGTGGTGTGCAGGTCGTCGGTGTCGACGGTGCGCAGCAGGCCGACGGTGCCGGCGAGCAGCTGCTCCAGAGGCACCGGGAGCTCCGCGGCGTGCGCGAGCGTGGCGCCGTCCTGCAGGTACGGGCCGGCGACCGTGTCCGGCCGCAGGTCGAGGTGGCTGATCGCGACCGGCGTGTCCTGGGTGACGACGGCGCGGGTGCTGGCCGGGATCGCCAGGTCGGTGGTGAGCGACAGGGTGGCGACCACCGCGCTGCCGTCGGGTCGCACGTCGACGCCGGCCACGGTGCCGACCTTCACGCCGCGGTAGGTGACGAGCGAGTTGGGCAGCAGACCGCCCGCGCTGGGCATGGCGACCGCGACCCGGATGCCGCCGCCGAGCACGTCGCGGCTGAGCGTCTGCGCCCCGACGAGCACGGCGGCGAGCATGCCGATGACGAAGAACGCGACGACCTTGACGATGGTGCCCCGGTCAGTCATCGGCCGCTCCCAGCAGCTGCTCGGGGCCGCCCGGGTTCAGCAGCTTCTTCGGGCCGTCGGTCGCGAGCTGCTCCAGCAACCGCGTCACCAGCGCGGGAACGTCGAGGTGCCCGTCGGCGGTGATGTAGTCGCCGGGGATCAGCCCGGAGATGTTCGGGCCGAGCGCGGCCACGTTCGCGAGCACGCGGTCGAGCCGGTCGTTCATGGCGGCCAGCGCGTCCAGCGGCGGGCCGAGGTTCGCGGCCAGCCGCTTCAGCTCGCCGCGGGTGGGCCCGACGACGCCCTGCACGGCGTCGGCGAGCGGCGTGAGCCGGTGGACCAGCTCGTCGAAGGTCTCGCGCTGGCTGAGCAGGGCCTGGATGCCGGGCGCGATGTCGGTGAGCGCGGCGTCGATGCTGGCCTGGTTGGCGCGGGTGTAGGTGGTGAGCCGGTCGACGACGTCGAGGGTGTTCGTGATCCGGTCGCGGTGCTTCTGCAGCGCGGCGAGCACGGTGGAGAGCCGGTCGAGCAGGCCGCGCACCTCGTCGGCGCGGCCGTCGAGGGCCTTGTTGGTCTCCTCGACGATGGTGGAGACCTGCTGCAGCCCGCTGCCGCTGAGCAGGCCACCGAGCGCGGCGAACAGGTTCTCGATGTCGGGGCCGCGGCTGGTGTCGGTGAGCGCGATGACGGCGCCGGGGCCGAGCACCCCGGGTGCTGGCCGATCCGGCGGTCGCAGGAGCAGGTACTCCTCGCCCAGCGGCGACGGCAGCTGCAGCCGGGCCGTGGTGCCGGCAGGGATCTGCACGTCGGCGGCGATGTTGACGCGCACGACGGCGGTGAACCCGGCGACGTCGATCGACTCGACCCGGCCGACGGCGCTCTGCCCGAGCCGGACGATCCCGCCGACGGGCAGGTTGGAGGCGTCGGAGAACTCCGCGACGATCGGGTACGACTCGCCGGCCGGCGCCCGGCCGACGGGCAGGTTCTGGAAGCTCAGCCCACAGCCGGACGTGAGCAGCGCGAGCGCCGCGATCGCGATGCGCCTCACCGTGCACCACCGCCCAGCTGGGTCAGGCCGAGCGGGTCGAGCGCGTCCGGGACGGGCACGGGGATCGGGTTGAGCAGGCCGGCGCCGGCGCACAGCGGGGTGGGCAGCGCCTTGCACACCGCCTGCCCGGCGGCGAACTGCTGCATCGACGCGTTGAGGCTGGCCCGCAGCCGCAGCGTGTCCGTCTCGTCGACGGCCGCGGCGACGTTGCCGAACGCGAGCGGCGCCACGTCGAGGATCTCGGCGACCCGGCCGCGCAGCCCCGCCAGGGTGGCGGCCACCTTGTTCAGGTCCTCGACGGTGCCGGTGAACCGCTCGCCGTTGCTTTGCAGCAGGTCGGTGAGCCGGGTGAGCACGTCGGCCAGCCCGCCCACGGTCTCGGTGATGCGCGCCTGCTCGGCGTCGACGGTCTGCGAGAGCTGGGTGACCGAGGTGGCCAGCCGGTCCAGGCTGCCCTGGTGGCGGTCCAGCGCGTCGATCAGCCGCGAGACGCTGTCGAGCGCGGCCAGCGTGTCCGGGGTGCTGCCGACCAGCACCGAGCTGGCCTGGCTCACCGTCGTGATGGCGTCGCGCAGCTTGGTGCCGTTGCCGTCCAGCGCGTGCGCCGACGCGGCCAGCAGCGGCGCGATCGTGCCCTGCGGGTCGTCCGCGGACGGGCCGACCGCGCGCACCAGCTCGTCGACGGCCTCGGTCAGCGCGCCCCACGAGATGGGGGAGTGCGTGCGTTCCGTCGGGATCACGGCGCCGTCGGCGAGCGCCGGCCCGCCGCGGTAGACGGGTGCCAGCTCGACGTAGCGGTCGGAGATCACGTCCGGCGACATGATGTAGGCCTCCGCGTCGGCGGGGACGGTGACGTCGGTGGGCAGCGCCATCACCACGCGCACCACCGGTCCGGCCGGGCGCACGTCGACGACGTCGCCGACGGGGATGCCGAGCAGCGCGACCCGGTTGCCGGGGAAGAGCCCGTCGGTCGTGGCGAACTCGGCGGTGACCGTCCGGACGGCGGGATGGCGCAGGAACAGGTACCAGCCGCTGACGGCGAGCAGCAGCGCGAGCACGAGCGCGGCGCCCACCAGGCGCTGGACCCTCATCAGCGGCACCCCTGGGCGAGCCCGACGACGCACAGCACGTTGTCGGGGAGCACGAACGCCGGGCCGGACACGTCGGCCCACGGGCCGTTGCCGGTCGCGTTGGCCACGTAGCGGACGGTCGGCGCGAGCGTGTCCAGCATGGCGGTGAGCGACTTCTCGTTGGCGGCGAGCATCGCAGCGACGTTCTCCAGGCGCACCAGCAGCGGGTCCAGCTGGCCGTCGGTGTCGTCGAGGAACTGCCGCACGCTGGTCGTCAGCGTGTTCACGTCGACGAGCAGCTCGTGGATGACATCGCGGCGGTCGGCGAGGAACTGCGCGACCAGGCTGCCGTCGTCGAGGAGCGCGGCGATGTCGGACTCCTGGGCGACGACCATGTCGGCGGCGGCCTTCGTGCCGCGCAGCAGGTTCCGCAGCCCGTCCTCGCGCTCGGCGAGCATGCGCGACACCGCCGTCACCCCGTCCAGTGCCTGGCCGACCAGCTGCGGATCGTCCGGGGTCACGTCGGTGAGCGTGCGCATCATCTGCTTGAGCGCGGCGGTGTCGAGGCCTCCGACGCTCGCGTCGGCGTCGCGGGAGAGCGCGCCGATGTCGTACGGGACGCTGGTGCGCGCCACCGGGACGACCGCGCCGCCCGGCAGCGGCGCGCCCCCGCCGGGCTGGACGGCCAGGTAGCGCCGGCCCAGCACGGTCTGCAGCTTGATCGCCAGGATCGCGCGGTCGTCGAGGGACTGGCCGGCGTCGAGCCGGAAGTCGACCTCCACGTGGTCGCCGGCCAGGCGGACGGCCGTGACCCGCCCCGCCGGCACGCCCGCGACCATCACCTGCGCGTCACCGGCGAGACCGGCGGCGTTGCTGAACTGCGCGGTGAACCCGTTGGTGCGCGCCAGGAACGCCACCCGCGGCAGGGCGATCGCGGCGGCCAGCAGCACCGCGACCAGCGCGACGCCGACCGCGCCCAGCCGCAGCGGGTTGCCCAGGCCCGTCACCGGCACACCTCGCTGTGCACGTTCGGCGGGATCGTCGTCTGCACCGGCCCGACCGCGACCTCCAGGTTGCAGAGGTAGAGGTTCACCCACGAGCCGTAGCCCGCTGCCCGGCCCAGCGCGCCCGTGGCCGTCGTGAAGCCCTCGACGGAGCGGAGGATCGCCGCGCTGTTGTCGTCGATCTGCGCCGCCAGCGCGTGCAGCGAGCGCACGTCGCGGGCCGCGTCCCGCTCGGTGTCGCGGGCGACCCCGGCCAGCGTGTCGGCGAGTCGGGACGCGCTGTCGAGCACCTCGCCGATCTGGTCGCGCTCGTCCACGGCCACCGCGACCAGCGTGCGCAGCGCCGACACCAGGTCGGTGAACTGCACGCGGCGGTCCAGCAGGTCCGACACCAGCGCGTCCAGGTTGTCCAGCACGCGGCCGACGACCTCGTCGGAGCCCGTGAGCGTCGACGTCACCGACACCAGCTGGCCGAGCAGCTCGGAGATCCGCCCGCCCTCGCCCTGGAACACCGCCACCAGCGTGCCGGCGAGCTGGTTCACCTGCTTCGGCGACACGGCGTCGAACAGCGGGCGGAAGCCGGCCAGCAGCGCCGTCAGGTCCACGGCGGGCAGGGTGCGCCCGACCGGGATCACGGCGCCCGGCAGCAGCTGCTGCGGCGAACCGCCACCGCGGGTGAGCGCGACGTAGCGGGCGCCGAGCAGGTCGGCGTAGCGGACGAGCGCGCCGGCGTCGGCGGGCAGCCGCTGGTCGGCGCCCACCTCCAGGTCGACCTCGGCGATCCCGTCGACCAGCCGGACCGCGCGCACCTGGCCCACCCGCACGCCGGCGATGCGCACGTCGCTGCCCTGGACGAGGCCCTGGACGTCGGTGAACCGCGCCGAGTACTCGACGGTCGGCCCGGGCAGCGGCTGCGTCAGCGTGTTCACGACCAGCGCCGACGCCAGCACCGTGACGACCAGGAACGCCGCCAGCCTGATCACGAGTCCTCTGGTCACGGCGTCTCCACGGTGGTGCCGCGCAGCATCGGGCCGAGCAGCACGCCGCGCAGGCCGTCGCCGCTCTCTGCGCTGCCGTCCGCAGGTGCGACCTGCCGCAGCGCGTCGGCCTCCTGCGCGCTGCCCACCCCGCCGACGGTGCCGCCCGGGTCACCGCAGTTGGGCCCGGCCAGGTGGCCGTACCGCGGGCAGTCGCGCGGGGTGTAGCTGTGCACGCGCTCGACGGTGAGGGTCGCGGAGAGGTCGGTGCGGTTGGACAGGCCCCTGGTGACCTCGCCGAACCCGGCCGCGGTGTCGAACACGTCAGGGAACCCGGTCGGCTTCTCCGCGAGCACCCCCGCGACGGCGTCGCCGCTGCGGATGACGGTGATGGCCGTGTCGTGGTTGTCGGCGAGCAGCCGGGTGGTCTCGTCGGAGAGCTCGATGCCGCCGGCGAGCAGCCCGGCGATGTCGTCGCGGCGGTCGACCAGGAAGCGGGAGACGGTGGTGGCGTCGTCGAGGGTGGCGACGAGGTCGGGCGCGGCCGCGGCCAGCTTGTCGCCGATGCCGGAGACGGTGTCCAGGCCGGGTCCGATGGTTTCGAGCAGCGGATCGAGCTTCGCGCTGCTGCGGTGGAGCTGGTCGATGGCGACGCCGAGGTCGGTGCCGCGCCCGCGCAGCGCGTCGGCGAGCGCGGTGAGCACCGCCTGGATCTTCGCCGGCTGCACCCGGTTGAGCAGGTCGTACAGCTCGGAGTACGCGGTGTAGAGGGCGACCGTCTCGCGGGAGTCGTCGGCCGGCAGGACCGTGTCGGCGACGATGCCGACCGGTCCGCCACCCGCCGGCGGGGCCAGGTCGACGACCTGGTCGCCGAACAGCGTGAGCGGCAGGATGCGCACGGCCGCGCCGCGCGGGATGCGGCCCAGCGCGTCGGCGTCCATGCGCATGACGAGCCGGGAGCGCTGCCCGCCGGGTTCGGGCTCGACGGCGGCGAGCCTGCCGACGCGGACGCCGCGGAACTGCACCGCCGACTCCGGCCGGATCGGGCTGCCGACGATCTGCACGGAAGAGGTGACCGTCGGGGAGCGGTCGAACGCGCCGGCGCTCGCCGCGACCGTCACCCCGGCGGCGACGAGGATCGCCGCGGCCGCCGCGACG
Organism: Pseudonocardia sp. CA-107938; assembly: GCF_050936315.1. NCBI lineage: Bacteria > Bacillati > Actinomycetota > Actinomycetes > Pseudonocardiales > Pseudonocardiaceae > Pseudonocardia > Pseudonocardia sp. CA-107938. The sequence continues at coordinate 2,376,059 of NZ_JBNJNA010000001.1, forward strand.
CCGCGCGCGATGCGGCCCGCGGTGTTCACGCGCCCACCCCGGGCAGCGTCGGCGTCAGCCCCCAGAACGCGAACGTCAGCAGCATGTCGATCAGCACGATCGCGACGAGGCTGGTGCGCAGCGCCCGCCCGGCGGCGCGGCCGACCCCCTCCGGGCCACCCTTCGCGTGGTAGCCGTAGTAGCAGTGCACGAGCGTCACCACGACGGCGAAGATCAGCGCCTTGGCCAGCGACAGGAACACGTCCCGCGGGGTCAGCAGCAGCTGGAAGTAGTAGTCGTAGGTGCCCTCGGCCTGCCCGCCGATCCACACGACCGTGATGCGGGTGGCGAGGTAGGACGAGAACAGCCCGAGCAGGTAGAGCGGCAGCACCGCGATGATCGCCGCGATCATCCGGGTCGTCACGAGGAACGGCATCGACCTGATCGCCATTACCTCGAGCGCGTCGATCTCCTCGGAGATGCGCATCGCGCCCAGCTGCGCGGTGAACCCGGTGCCGACCTTCGCGGCCAGCGCCACACTGGCGACGATCGGCGCCAGCTCGCGGGTGTTGACCAGCGCCGACATCAGGCCGGCGAACGGGCTCAGCCCGATCAGGCCGAGCCCGCGCGAGCCCTCCAGGCCCACCTGGGCGCTGGAGATGAACGCCATCGCGAACACCACGCCGACCGTGCCGCCGCCGGCGAGCAGCGCCGCGGAGCCGAAGCTGATCTCGCCGAGCAGCCGCACGACCTGACCGCCGTAGGAGCGCAGGGTGGCCGGCACGGCCGCGACGGAGCGCCCGTAGAACGCGAACTGGTCGCCGAACTCGGCGATCGACTCGCCGACGCGCCGCGCACGGCGACCCACCTCGTACCGGAAGGACACCATCAGTACGCGCCCTTGGCCGGGACGATCACCGGGTAGAGCTCGGTCAGGGTGACGTTCACGACGAAGACCAGCAGGAACGCCAGCACGACGGCCTCGTTGACGGCGTTGCCGACCCCGGCCGGGCCGGACTTGGTGGTGAGGCCCTTCCAGGCCGCGACGATCGCGGCGGCGACGGCGAAGCAGAACGCCTTGATGCCGGCGACGACGAAGTCGGAGACCCGCGCGAACTGGGTCATGGTGGTCAGGAACCCGCCGAGCGAGTTGTCCAGCACCCACACCTGCACCAGCAGGCTGGCGCCGATCCCGACGGCCATCACCAGGCCGTTGAGCAGCAGCGTCACGATCGTCGCGGCGATGACGCGCGGCACGACCAGCCGTTCGATCACCGAGACGCCCATGACCTCGAGCGCGTCGGTCTCCTCGCGGATGGTGCGGGCGCCGAGGTCGGCGCAGATCGCGGAGCCGCCGACGCCGGAGATCATGAGCGCGCAGATCAGCGGCGACGACTGGCCGATGACGACCAGCGCGACGACGGCACCGGTGTAGCTCTGCGCGCCGAGCTGGCCGGCCAGTGAGCCGACCGTGGTGGCGATGACGACGCCGAGCGGGATCGTGATGAGCAGTGCCGGGAGCGTGGTGACGGAGGCGATGAACCAGGTCTGCTGCGCCGTCTCGGCCAGGGAGAGGCGGCGGCCCACGACCACCCGGACGGTGGCGATCGCGGTGGCCATGGCGAAGGCGATGAGCTCCCCGACCATCCGTACGGCGACGCCCAGCGGCGAGTCCGCCATCGACCGTGCCGGGGCACGCGCTGCCACTCCAGACCCCCTCGTTGCTGGATGTAAGTCTCACAACGAGCATCGAGCCTGGTAGGTACGGGTGAACTTGCGGGGCGAGGTGCCGCTGTCAGCGGGGCGGCTGGCGTCGCCGGTGCCGTCCTGGGTCGGTGGACGGTGGGAGGATGTCGGTGTCGTCGTCGTCGAACTCGGCCGGCTCCGGCTTCGGCAGCGCCAGCACGCGCGGCGCGCGCCACGCACCCACCAGCGGCGCGACGACGGCGGCGGGCCCGATCAGCAGGTGCAGGTACCCGGCGGCGGTGCCGAGCGCGGAGAGCACGCTGCCGAGCGCCAGCACGCCGGTGAGGCACAGCAGGAAGGTGGCGAGCCGGGCTGCGATGTGGGTGGTGAGGTGGCGGCGCAGCAGGCCGAGCACGGCGCCGATGGGCAGGGCCAGCGCCGCGCCGGTGGTGGCGCCCAGCAGTACCGCGAACACCAGGTAGAGGATGGCCGTGCCGGCGAGGTCGCCACCGCCGGCACCGGCACCCGCCGCGGGATGCACCATGCTCGCGACGACGAAGACGATCACCGCGACCACGCCGGAGAGCGCGCCGGCGAGCGCACCTGCGCTCAACGCCCTGCTCAGCACCGCGGTCATCCTGCAACGGTAGCCACTGGACGCCGGTTCGAACTTGTGTTCGACTGTGGATGTGGGCTGGAACAACCCGGACGTGCCGTGGTCGGAGCTGGAGGCCGTCCTCTCCGGCCGGCCTCGGGACGGCCACTCCCTGTCCGGCGGCCCCGAGGTCGACGGGGGCGACGGGCCGGCGTTCTCCCGCAAGCGCAGTCGCTACGTGCCCCCCGAGATCGAGTCGGCCGAGCCCGCCGTCCCGTACGCGGAGCTGCACTGCCACTCCAACTTCAGCTTCCTCGACGGCGCGAGCCACCCCGAGGAGCTGGTGGAGCAGGCTCGCCGGCTGGGGCTCTCGGCGCTGGCGCTCACCGACCACGACGGCATGTACGGGGTGGTGCGGTTCGCGGAGGCCGCGGCCGAGGTGGGGCTGCCCACGGTGTTCGGCACCGAGCTGTCGCTGGGGCTGTCCGCCCCGCAGAACGGCGTGGCCGACCCCGAGGGGGAGCACCTGTTGCTGCTGGCCCGCGGCCCGGAGGGGTACCGCGCGCTGTGCCGCACGGTGTCGGTGGCGCAGATGCGCGGCAAGGAGAAGGGCCGACCCGTCTACGACCTCGACGAGGTGGTGGCCGAGACCGCGGGCAAGGTGCTGGTGCTCACCGGCTGCCGCAAGGGCGCGGTGGCGCAGGGGCTGCGTGACGGCGGACGGGACGGGGCGCGAGCGGCGCTGCGCGGGCTGGTGGAGCGGTTCGGCGCCGAGCACGTCGCCGTCGAGCTCACCGACCACGGCCTGCCCACCGACCACGAGCGGTGCGTCGCGCTGGCCGAGATCGCGGCGGAGGCCGGGCTGCCCACGGTCGCCACCACGGCCGCGCACTACGCCACACCCGACCGGTTCCGGCTGGCCACCGCGCTGGCCGCGGTGCGGGCGCGGCGCAGCCTCGACGAGGCCGACGGGTGGCTGCCGCCGGCGCCCACCGCGCAGCTGCGCTCGGGCGCGCAGATGCTGGAGCGGTTCGAGCACCACCATCCCGGGGCGGTGGCCCGTGCGGCGGCGTTCGGCGCGGAGTGCGCGTTCGGGATCGAGCTGGTGGCGCCGGACCTGCCGCCGTTCGACGTGCCGCCGGGGCACTCGGAGTTCAGCTGGCTGCGTCAGCTGACCTACCTGGGCCTGGCCCGGCGCTACGGCAGCTACACGGAGGACCCGGTCGCCCACGAGACGGTCGAGCGCGAGCTGGCCATCATCCACCAGCGCGGGTTCGCCGGCTACTTCCTGATCGTGCACGACATCGTGGAGTACTGCCGCCGCGCCAACATCCTCTGCCAAGGCCGGGGCTCGGCCGCGAACTCCGCCGTCTGCTACGCGCTGGGCATCACCAACGTCGACGCGGTGCGGATGGGGCTGCTGTTCGAGCGGTTCCTGTCGCCGGTGCGCGAGGGCTACCCCGACATCGACCTCGACATCGAGAGCGGCCGGCGCGAGGAGGCGATCCAGTACGTCTACCGCCGGCACGGGCGCGACTGCGCGGCGCAGGTCGCCAACGTGATCACCTACCGGCCGCGGTCGGCGGTCCGTGACGTCGCGAAGGCGCTGGGGTTCTCACCCGGGCAGCAGGACGCGTGGAGCAAGCGGATCGAGCGCTGGGCAGGGCTCGCGGACGGCCCGCTCCCGGAGGGCATGCCGCCGCAGGTCGTCGAGCTGGCCGACGAGCTGCTCGGCTTCCCGCGGCACCTGGGCATCCACTCCGGCGGCATGGTGATCTGCGACCGGCCGGTGTCGGAGGTGGTGCCCGTCGAGTGGGCCCGCATGGAGGGCCGCAGCGTCGTGCAGTGGGACAAGGACGACTGCGCGTACGCCGGGCTCGTCAAGTTCGACCTGCTCGGGCTGGGCATGCTCACCGCGCTGCACCTCATGCAGGACCTGGTGCTCGAACACCACGGCGAGCAGGTGGACCTGTTCGAGCTGCAACCCACCGACCCCGCCGTCTACGCGATGCTGCAGCGCGCCGACTCCGTCGGGGTGTTCCAGGTGGAGTCGCGCGCGCAGATGGCCACGCTGCCGCGGTTGAAGCCGCGCAAGTTCTACGACCTCGTCGTCGAGGTGGCGCTGATCCGGCCCGGCCCGATCCAGGGCGGCTCGGTGCACCCGTACATCCAGCGCCGCAACGGGGCGAAGTGGAAGCACGACCACGAGCTGCTCAAGGGGGCGCTGGACAAGACGCTGGGCGTGCCGCTGTTCCAGGAGCAGCTCATGCAGGTCGCCGTCGACGTCGCCGGGTTCTCCGCCGCCGACGCCGACGAGCTGCGCCGCGCGATGGGCTCGAAGCGCTCGGAGCAGAAGATGGAACGGCTGCGGGAACGGTTCTTCGACGGGATGGCGGCCAACGGCATCACCGGCGAGGTCGCCGAGGGGATCTTCGCGAAGATGCTGGCGTTCGCGAACTTCGGCTTCCCCGAGAGCCACTCGATCAGCTTCGCGTCGCTGGTCTACTTCAGCTCCTGGTTCAAGCTGTACTACCCGGCGGCGTTCTGCGTGGCGCTGCTGAACTCGCAGCCGATGGGCTTCTACTCGCCGCAGTCGCTGGTGGCCGACGCGCGCCGGCACGGCGTCGTCGCGCGCGGCCCGGACGTCAACAAGGGCCGGTCGGCGGCGATCCTGGAGAAGGACCCGACCAGCGCCGGCGGTGTGGCGGTGCGGCTGGGGCTGGCCGACGTGCGCAGCATCGGCATCGACGTGGCCGACGCCATCGACGCCGAGCGCGAGCGCGGCGGCGACTTCCGCGACCTCGCCGACTTCGCCCGCCGCACCCGGCTCACCGCCCCGCAGGTGGAGGCGCTGGCCACGGCGGGTGCGTTCGGGTGCTTCGGCATCGACCGGCGCCGCGCGCTGTGGGCGGCCGGCGTGGTGGCCTCCGTGCGGCCCGAGCAGCTGCCCGGCACCGCGGTGGGCCTGGACGCGCCCGCGCTGCCCGGGCTCACCGACGTCGAGCTCACCGTCGCCGACGTGTGGGCCACCGGAGTGTCGCCCGACAGCCATCCCATGGAGCACCTGCGATCGAAGCTGGACGGGCTGGGCGCGATCCGCATCGACCGCCTCGACGCCGTCGAACCCGCCGGCGAGGCGCCGCGGGTGCTCGTCGGGGGCCTGGTCACCCACCGCCAACGCCCAGCCACCGCCCGCGGCGTCACGTTCGTGAACCTGGAGGACGAGAGCGGCATGCTCAACGTCACCTGCTCGGAAGGGGTGTGGGCGCGCTACCGCACGGTGGCGGTGGGCAGCTCGGCGCTGCTCGTGCGCGGGCGGCTGGAACGGAGCCCGGAAGGCGTGCTCAACCTGGTGGCCGACCGGCTGCAGAAGCTCCCCCTGGCAGTACCGGTGACGAGCCGGGACTTCCGGTGATCACAAGATCGCCGAAGCGGCTTGAGGTCTCCGGCGTGATCGTGATCAGGTCGCCGGGTGGACGACCCTTTCCCCTTCCTCTCCGCCCGGCAGGCGGACACGTTGCGGAGCCTGGCGCGCGACGCGTTCGCGCGGAACGGGCTCGAGGTCACGGTGCACCCCGATCACGTCGTCGACGGATCGGGGCGGGTGTTCGGCCTTCGCTCCCTCGCCGTCGAGTGCAGCGCGGCCAAGAAGGGCGAGTGGAAGCGCATCGTCCGGGAGGGCGTGCGGGACATCATCGCGATGACGGCCGAACCGTCGCCGTTCGAGACCTTGACGGCGGCGGAGATCCTCGCCGCGACGTACCCGCGACTCATGGCGGGCGTGGACCTGCCGCCGACGCTCAACTACGCGCTCGACGTGGGAGGAGGCCTGGCGGAGGTGATGGCCGTCGATCTCCCCGACCGGGTCGCCTACTTCCCCGACGACCAGGTGGAGCGGTTCGGGCACGACGCGCTGCGCGACGCCGCTTATGAGAACCTGCGCGCGGTCGAGGCCGACGACCACATGGACCTGACGATCTCCGGGTCCGACGGCGACGCGCGGATCCGGTCGCTCACCGGCGAGTCGATGTTCATCGCGTCGCTGGTGCTGGTGCTGCCGACCGTGCTGGCCCGTCACGACAGCGAACCGGATCCCGATCTCGGCGCGTTCGTCATCGTGCCCGACCGGTACAGCCTCGACGTGCACGTCCTCGGCCAGGGCGCACCCGCGACGGCGCTCGAGCACCTGGCGACGACGGCGCGCCTCGGCTACGAGGAGTCCGGAGGGGACGTGAGCCCGTTCGTCTACTGGTGGCGGCCTGGTCGGGTGCTCAGGCGGATCTCCGACATCCAGGAGGACGGCCGCGTGGCGACCCTGGTCGGCGACGAGCTGGAGGCGGCACTGGACCGGTTGGCCTGACGGGAGCGGGGCAGGGCGCGGCCGAGGTGTCCGTGCGGTTCGGCGGTGATCAAGGGCAAAAGGTTGCTGTCCGGTCCGCCTGGACGACCTTTTGCCCTTGATCACCGGGTGCGCTCGGGCCGGGTCCGCCCTGTGGTGGCCGAGCGGGCGTCGGCTGGGGCGCCGGTTCCGTTCGTTGCTGATCAAGGGCAAACCGTCGCGGTTCGATCTTCGGCAACGACGTTCTGCCCTTGATCACCGCGGTGCCACCGGCGCTCACGCCTCCCACACGAAACCGTCGAGGTCGGTGAACGAGGAGGTGCCGTTGACGACGATCCGGTGCGAGCCGGTGCCGGCCGGGTCGACGCCGGCGTCCTTGGCCGCGGCCTTGCGGCTGTAGAGCGCGAGCTTCACGCGGGAGCCACGGGTGTCGAACTCGACGTACTTGCTGCCGAAGCTGCGGGCCACGGCGAGGCCGTGCTCGACGTAGAACTGCTTGGTGGCCTTCACGTTCTCGACCCCGAGCAGGAGGACGACGTCGTCGATCTGCCGGGTGGCGGGCCCGGTGTCCTTCTTGGCCGAGGATGCGATCTTCAGGATGGTCCCGTCCGGGGCCTGCAGCACGCCGCCGTAGCCCCAGAAGCTCTTCTCGACGGGCTTGAGCACGGTGGCGCCGTTGTCGAGGGCGGTGCGGGCGAGCGCGTCGACGGTGCTCGGCTGGGCGACGACGAGCGAGATCGTGAAGCCGCGGAAGCCGGTGCTGGGCGCGTCCCCGGCCCGGACGCGCACGGCGTCGCCGAGCCCGAGCGCGGCGTAGAACGCGGTCGCGGCGGCCGGGTCGGCGACCTCGAGGGTGACGGAGCTGATGGCGGCGGTGGTGGTGTTCGTCATGGCGTAGAGCCTGGTCGAAGCCCTGCCCCGGCCGCTTCTCGATTCCTGACCGATCAGACCAGCGAGGCCATGCGCGCCCCGGCCTCCTCGACGGAGCCGAAGGAGACCGCCACCGCGCCGGCACCGAGCTCGCGCAGCTCGGCGAGCCGGGCCACGACCTGACCCGGGTCGCCGTCGTGCTCGATCCGGGTGGTGGCGAGCACGGTCGGCGGCAGCGACGCCGCGAGCTCCGCGAACCGCCGTGGGCTGAGCCCGAAGCCCTGCCACTCGTCGGCGTAGCGGGCGGCGCGGCGCAGAGCGGCTTCGCTGACGCCGCCGACCACGACCGGCACCGGACGGTCCGGCAGCGGCTCGAACACGCCATCCGTGGCCTCGCCGCGGTGCAGCGCCCGCACCCGCTCGATGATCTCGTCGGTGCGGGCGCCGCGGCGGCGGAAGTCGGCTCCGACGACGTCGAACTCGTGCATCTCCCAGCCGATCCCGACGCCGAGGACGAACCGGTCGCCGGACAGCCGGGCCAGCGTGGCGGTCTGCTTCGCCAGCAGCACCGGCTCGCGCAGCGGCGTGATCAGCACCGACGTGCCCAGCCGGATCGTCGATGTGTGCGCGGCCAGGTGCGCGAGGGTGATCAACGGCTCGTACACGCCGCCGTAGGTGTCGCCGTACGGGCCCGGCGGGAGCAGGTGGTCGGGCAGCCAGAGGGTGCCGTAGCCGAGACCCTCCGCCAGCCGGGCCAGCTCGACGAGCCGCTCCGGCGGCATGGTGGGCGACTCGTCGGGCAGCACGGCGTCGATCCTCATGCGTCGATTCTCGTGCCGCCTCGGGCTGACGTGCCTCCGCACCGCCGAGGACCGACGCATCTGGTGCAGGCCGCGGTGGCCGGCGCCACCGTCGATCGGGTCAGCCGGCGATGGGCGAGCCGAGCGCGAAACCCTTGCCGCCGAGCTCGGCCGACATCGCGCCCACGTAGATGTAGAGACCGACGGCGCTGAACCCGAGCCCGACGATGCCGGCGATCAGCAGGAGCGCCGCGCCCCCGGTGAGCACGGCGAGCAGCACGAGCGCCACCGCGATGGTGACCAGCACGAACAGCACGGTGAACGCGAGCGGCAGCCGCACCGTGGCGACCGTCAACCCGATGAACGCCACCAGCCACGCGATGAGGAACGTGGCCTGCGCGGCACCGGCCGTCGCGGCATCGACGCCGAGCACGCCGGACACGAGGCCGAAGACCAGGAAGCCGTAGCTGATCCAGAACGCCGAGAACAGCCCGAAGATGCTGCCGACCGCGCTCTGCCCGGCCCGCGCGCCCCAGACCGCGGCGACGAGCAGGCCGAGACCGGGCACGAACAGCACGACGGGCACGAGCGCGCCGAGACCGGCTGCGGGCAGGTATCCGAGCAGGTAGAGGCTCAGCCCGAGGCCGCCCACGACGAAGCAGGGCAGGCCGAGCAGACCGGGGTTGGCGGGTGGGGCCGCGGTGGCGGCCGGGGCGTCGGTGATGGTCTCGCTGGACAGGGACATCGTCGTCCTCCCTGGTGGGCGCCGTCGTCTGAATGGTGGACAGCCGCCGGGGCGCCGGATGTCTCGCTTTGAGACCGGCCGGGAGGGCCTCTGCGACAATGGGCCGCGTGACGGCGATCGTGATGGACGGGAAGGCGACGCTCGCGGCGATCCTCGACGAGCTGCGCGGCCGCATCGAGAAGCTGGCCGCGGCGGGGGTGACGCCGGGGCTGGGCACCGTGCTCGTCGGTGACGATCCGGGCTCGCACTCCTACGTCAACGCCAAGCACCGGGACTGCGCGCAGGTCGGCATCGCGTCGATCCAGCGGGAGCTGCCGGCGGACGCCACCCAGGCCGACGTCGAGGCCGTCATCGACGAGCTGAACGCCGACCCGGCCTGCACCGGCTACATCGTGCAGCTGCCGCTGCCGCGCGGCCTGGACCCGGGTGCGGCGCTGGAGCGCATGGACCCGGCGAAGGACGCCGACGGCCTGCACCCGGTGAACCTCGGCCGGCTGGTGCTCGGCGAGACCGGGCCGCTGCCCTGCACGCCGCGCGGGATCGTGGAGCTGTGCGCGCGGTTCGACGTGCCGCTGGCCGGTGCGCGGGTGACGGTCGTGGGCCGTGGCGTGACGGTCGGGCGGCCGCTCGGGCTGCTGCTGACGCGGCGCAGCGAGAACGCCACCGTGACGCTCTGCCACACCGGCACGCGGGACCTCGCCGCCGAGGTGCGCCGCGCCGATGTCGTCGTCGCGGCGGCGGGCGTGCCCGGCCTGATCACGGCGGACATGGTGGCGCCGGGTGCCGCCGTCCTCGACGTCGGCCTCACGCGCACGGCGGCCGGCATCGTCGGCGACGTCGCCCCCGAGGTGGCCGAGGTGGCCGGCAAGCTGGCGCCGATGCCCGGCGGGGTCGGCCCGATGACCAGGGCGATGTTGCTGACGAACGTGGTGGAGGCAGCCGAACGGAGCTTGTCGGAGTGAGCATCGATACCGAACGGAGCTTGTCGGAGTGAGCATCGATACCGAACGGTCGTTGTCGGCGTGAGCCCGCGTTCGCCCGACCTGCGTTCGCGGTTGCCGCTGCACCTCCCGATCGGGATGGTGGCGGTGATCGTCGTGGTCGGCATGGTGCGGGTGCTGACGCAGCACTGGCGGCAGGGTGCGTTGCTGATCGGGGGCGCGCTGCTGGTGGCGGCGGTGTTCCGGGCGGTGATCCCGGACGACCGGATCGGGTTGCTGGCGGTGCGCGGCCGTTCGGTCGACGTGCTCTGCTACTCGGTGCTGGCCGCGTTGATGATCGTGGTGGCCATGTTGATCTCGAAGCCGACGCTCGTCTGACCGCCGGATCGGCGCCGGGTAGCGGCATCATCGGACGGGTGACCGACTCCGAGCGCACCACCGTCATCGTCGACACGCTCGTGGCGGCGTTCGCCGACCTGATGTCCGCCGACCCTGCGGCGTTCCGGGCGAAGTTCCGCTCGATGGCTGCGGACCCGTTCGCGTTCTACCGCGGCAGCGCGTGCCTGTTCTACGCCGATGTCGCCGAGCGCGACGACCCGTGGGCCGACGAGCGGACGAGCCGGGTGTGGATCCAGGGCGACCTGCACGCGGAGAACTTCGGCACGTACATGGACGGCGACGGCGTCCTGATCTTCGACGTGAACGACTTCGACGAGGCGTACCTCGGGCACTTCACGTGGGACGTCACGCGGTTCGCGGCCAGCCTCGCGCTGCTGGGCTGGCGCAAGGCGATCCCCGACGACGCGATCACCGACCTCGTCGGCCGCTACGTGCGGGCGTACCTGGACCAGGTGCGCTGGTTCCGCGAGTCCACCGACGACAGCTCGTTCTCGCTGCACCTGGGCACGACCGACGGCGTCGTGCACCGGGTGCTGCAGGCGGCGCGGCTGCGCACCCGGGTGGAGCTGCTGGACCGGATCACCGAGACCGAGGGCTTCGACCGGGTCCTGCGCGAGGACCCGACCGTCCGCCGGCTCGACGACGGCGAACGGGCGACCGTGGTGGCGGCGTTCGAGCGCTACCTGGAGACGATCCCGGAGGGCAAGCGGTACTCGGGCGTCACGTACGCGGTGAAGGACGTGGCCGGCAAGTCCGGGTTCGGCATCGGCAGCGCCGGCCTGCCCGCGTACACGGTGCTGATCGAGGGCTTCAACCAGGCGCTGGACAACGACGTGGTGCTGTCGATGAAGCAGGCCAACATCGCCGCGCCGTCCCGGGTGGTGACCGACCCGGCCGTCGCCGACGCGTTCGAGCACCACGGGCACCGCACGGTCGTGTCGCAGCGGGCGCTGCAGGCGCACGCCGACCGGATGCTGGGCTGGACCGACCTCGACGGCGTCGGGTTCGTGGTGAGCGAGGTGTCGCCGTACGAGGCGGACCTGGACTGGGCGCAGCTGTCGGAGCCGTCCGACATCGCCCCGGTCGTCGAGTACCTGGGCCGGGCGACGGCCAAGGTGCACTGCGTGGCCGACGCCGACGCCGACCGCTCGCTGGTGCCGTTCCAGACCGAGGACGCGATCGCGCACGTCGTCGGGGACCGGGACGAGGAGTTCGTGGCGTGGGTGGTGCAGTTCGCGCACACCTACGCGGCGCGGGTCCGCGCCGACCACGCCCTGTTCGTCGACGCCTTCCGCGGCGGCGCCATCCCGCACGTTGCGGCCACGGCATAGCCCGGGAAGGCGTCGAGAACGACGTTACGGTGATCAACAGGGCGTGTTGATCACCACAACGTCGTTCTCGACGCGTCAGGCCCGGGCGTAGAGCGACCGCACCAGGTCCTCGATCGACGGCTCGGCGACGCTGACGTCGCGCAGCTCCGCGCGCTCGGCCACCCCGGCGATGACGGCGGCGGCGGACGTGCCGGAGAACGCGAGCCGCTGCCGCAGGCCGCCCGCCTCGACGGTGACGGCGTGGACGCCGGGCAGGTCGTTGAGCGGGGGTGGCGGCGCGGCCAGCTCGACGACGACCTCGCGGGCGCCGCCGAACCGGGCGCGCAGGTCGGCGAGCCCGTCGTCGGCGACGATCCGGCCGTGGTCGACGACCACGACGCGCCGGCACAGCCGTTCCACGTCGGGCAGGTCGTGGGTGGTGAGCAGGATCGTCACGCCGTCCTCCGCGTTGACCTGCTCGAGGAACGCGCGCAGCTGCTCCTTGCTGACCAGGTCGAGCCCGACGGTCGGCTCGTCGAGCACCAGCAGCGGCGGCGCGTGCAGCAGGGCCGCGGTGATCTCGCCGCGCATGCGTTGGCCGAGTGACAGCTGGCGCACCGGCACGTCCAGGATCGGGGCGAGGTCGAGGACGTCGACGCAGCGGTCGAGGCGCCTGCGCAGCGCGGCCGGCGGCACCCGGTGGATGGCCCCGACCAGCGCGAAGCTCTCGCGCAGGGGCAGGTCCCACCAGAGCTGGCTGCGCTGACCGAACACCACGCCGATGTGCCGGGCCAGCTCGCGGCGCTGCCGCACCGGGTCGAGCCCGCACACGGTGAGCGTGCCGGTGGTGGGGACGAGGATGCCGGTGAGCATCTTGATCGTCGTGGACTTGCCGGCGCCGTTGGGCCCGAGGAACCCGACCGACTCGCCCGCCTCGATGCGCAGGTCCACCTCGTCGACGGCGACGACGGTGCGCCGCCCGCGTCGCCGTCCGACGGTGAACTCGCGGCGCAGCCCAGCAGCATCGATGATCATGATCCCGTTCCCGTGTAGTGGCGGACGCCGGCCCGCCAGACCAGTGCGGCCACGCCCACGGCCACGACGGCGACGAGCGGGGTGAGGTAGGGCAGGACGGCCGGCAGGCCCAGCGGGTCGGGCCGATCGAGGATCGCCAGCGCCGGGTAGTAGGCGACGAACGCGCCGGGCACGACGAAGCAGAACAGCGTGCGGAGCCACGGCGCGAAGACCGTGATCGGGTACGCGGTGGTGATGGTCGACCCGTAGGTGAACGAGTTGGCCAGCTCCCGGCCCTCGACGATCCAGAACGAGGTGGCGCACGTGGCGATCCAGATCGCGCCGATGATCACGGCGCCGGTGAGCGGCGTGACGACCAGCAGCGCGACCACCAGGGGAGTGGCGGCGACCCCGCCCTGGACGAGCCCGGCGACGAGCACGGCCGAGCTCACCAGGACCCGGCCGAGCCGACGCAGCTGCACATCGCTGGTCAGCAGCTGCAGGAACGTGGAGAGCGGGCGGACGAGCAGCACGTCGAACGTGCCGGTGCGGATCCAGGTCGGCAGCTCGTCCAGCTGGCCGACGAGCATGTCGGCGAGCCCGAACGCGATGCCGGACAGCGCGAAGATCAGCAGCACCTCGTCGCGGGTGAAGCCACCCAACGCGTCGACGTGCCCGAACACGGCGATGATCACGACAAGCTCGCCGGCCTGCACGAGCGCCTGCGCGAACACGTCGAGCGCGAACGAGCGCGGGTAGGCGAGCTGGCTGCGGATCCGCGAACCGACGATCCGCGCGTAGATCAGGTCAGCCACCCTGCACCACCAGCTTGCGGGTGGCCCTGGCCAGCGCGACCTGCGCCATGACGGTCGCGCCGGCGAGCCACAGCACCTGGTGCCCGACCAGCGCCCAGGTGGGGCCGCGCTCGGAGAACACGTCGATCGGCGTCTGCAGCAGGCCGGGGAACGGGGTGGCGTAGACGGCGGCGCGGACGCCGTCGGGGAAGAACGCGAGGGGCACCGTCAGCCCGGCCAGCACCCCGCTGACCGCGGCGTAGAGCGAGCGCACGCCGCGCCCGTCCAGGAGCCAGAACGAGGTCAGCTCGACGAGGAACCGGACCGTGGAGCTGAGCGCGACCGCCAGCACCACGGTGACCGCGAACAGCACGAGCGTGCCGGGCGAGGTGGGCCATCGTAACGGCAGCACGAGCGCGCCGAACACCACCGGCGGCACGAACCGCCACAGCAGTGCGTGCCCCGCCCGGCCCAGGTCGGTGGCGAGCAGCGTGAACTGGAGGTTCACCGGGCGGGCCAGGTCGACGGCGACGTCACCGCTGCGCACCCGCTGCGACAGCTCCGGGTCGCCCCACAGCACGACGACCGCGAGCAGCCCCTGCCCGAGCCACACGAACGTGCCGACGCCGGCGGCGTCGTAACCCGCCGCCGACCCGCTCGCGGCCACGACGGCCAGCAGCACCGACACCCGCAGCAGCCCGAACACCGTGTTGGTGGCGAGCCCGGCCAAGGTGGCGGTGCGGTAGGTGGAATGTCTCAGGAAGCCGGCCCGGACCAGCCGGGCGTAGGGCGAGAGCACGTCGCTCGACGGTACGGGGCGGGGCAACCGCTTTTGGCCCATTGACCCTGTGTGCACGCCCGGCCACACTGAGGTCTCGCACGTTCCTGAATATTCTGGGGGGTAGGCATGCGCGCAGAGTTCCTCGGCAAGGATCCGAACTCGAAGTCGGGCGGTAGCCCAGCCGCCTACGCGACCAACCGAGCGGATCGGAGGACGTACCTGATTCAAGGCTGGCGGATCACCGACGGTGAGGCGCTGGCAGACGTCGGGCACGTGCCCGACCACGAGGGGATCAACGAGGTCCCGGTCGAGGTGTTGCGCCTCGTGGCCGTCCGCGAGGGATGGATCACCGACTGATGACGGACCGGCCCTGGCTCAGGTACTTCGACGAGTTCGAGCACACCGCCTTCCGGTTGGAGGTCCGTGACCGCTACAACGAGCCCGAGGAGCAAGCCGACTTCCAGCGCTTCCTTGCAGGCGAACCAGTGAGACTGGACTGGCGACAGGACTGGCTGACCATGATCCGCAACGGTGTGCGGGCGGGTAAGACGTTCCGTAGAGTCCGCGTGGTCAGCGAGCCGCTCACCGACTACAGCCGCTTCGGCGTGATGTTCGCGGGCCAGTCCAACGCTGCCGGCGACGACATCCGCTACCTGGGACGGGGCGAGGCCGAGGCGCTCGGGCTGCCGAACCACGACTACTGGCTGTTCGACTCCCACATCCTGGTCAAGCTGCACTTCGGTGACGACGACCTGCTGCTCGACGGGGAGGTCGTCACCGATCCGAAGGAGATCGTCGACGCCAACCGGTGGCGCGACATCGCCTGGCACCACGCCTGGTTGCGGGAAACTTTCGTCACCCAGTAGAAAGTCCCGGTGCCTTCCGTCCAGGACGCCAGGGAAGCTCTCGGCGCCCGGCTGCGTGAACTCCGCCGCGCAGCCGGGTTGACCGGTGCCGAGCTCGCATCGTCGCTGGGCTGGCCCACGTCGAAGATCTCCAAACTGGAGAACGCCCGGCAGACGCCCAGCGAAGGCGACATCCGGGCGTGGACCGAGCGCACGGGTCGGGCCGATCTCACCGCCGATCTCACCGCCTCGCTGCACACTCTCGAGGCGCAGTACGCCGACTTGCAGCGGCTGATGCGCCGCGGGCTGGCAGCCAACCAGCAGAGGTTCGGCGACAGCGAGTCCAGTGCGCGCCTGCTCCGGGTGTTCGAGCCGGGCGTGATCCCCGGCCTGCTCCAAACCGCGGACTACGCACGCAGCCAATTCGTCGACACCGAGTCCTACGCCCAAACCGGGAGTGTCGACATCGACGCCGCCGTACAGGTCCGTATGCAGCGTCAGGAGATCCTCTACCGGGCCGACAAGCGCTTCCACCTGATCCTCACCGAGGCGACCCTGCGCTACCGGCCGTGCCCCCCGGAGGTGATGCTGGGGCAGCTCGACCGCTTGATCGCGCTCGCCGCGCTGCCGACCATCAAGCTGGGCATCATCGGGTTCGACACCGTGGGGGTCTCCCCCTTGCACGGCTTCTGGATCTTCGACGACGACCAGGTGAAGGTGGAGGTCTACTCCGCCGAGTTGACCCTGGCCCAACCCACCGAGGTGGCGATCTACCGCCGGGTGTTCGACCAGCTTGCCGAGGCCGCCAGCTACGGCCGCGAGGCCCGGCTCATCATCACCCGCGTGATCGACGATCTGCTGGCCGCGACCGGCGGGGACGACGAATAGCGAACATTCGCGCACATTTCTTGGCGATGCGACGGTGCGCTCGTAGCGTCGCCCCGTGCCCGACGAGACGCGCGACGACTGCATCCGGGAAGCCGCGCGGCTGGTCGCCGGCCAGGCCGGCGCCGCCGAGCTCTTGCTCGACATCCACGTCGCTGATCGGTCGGGCCGGTGCCGCGGCTGTCGCCAGCACGACCGACCGACCCCGCTCTGGCCGTGCGTCCTCGTCGCGATCGCGCGGTGCGCCGCCGAGCGCACAAACCCGTCGAGAACGACGTTGTGGTGATCAACAAGGCCTGTTGATCACCATAACGTCGTTCTCGACGAAGGGGCCGGCGAGGGCCGCACCCCTCAACTCGTCGTGATCACCGCGCTCACCTGCGGCCGCTTGGCCACGCGGCCGTCCCCCGACGACCGCCCCGTGACCCGCCGCAGCAGCCACGGGCCGAGGACGCCGGCGGCCCAGCTGAGCTCGGTGCCGGCGCGCCGCCACGGCCGGACCGGCGGCAGCACCGGGAAGGGGTCGGCCCAGGTCGGGTCGTCGACGGGCAGGCCGAGGGCGTGGGCGGTCGCGGCGGCGATGCGGGCGTGGCCCTGCGGGGAGGCGTGGATGCGGTCGCGGCTCCACATGCGCAGGTCCGTGGTGAAGGGGTACTCGAACGCGTCGACGAGCACGGCGCCGTGCTGCTCCGCGAGGGTGCGGATGCGGGCGTTGAGCGCCAGCACGCGCGGCCGCAGTCGGCGCACCAGCGGGGCGATCAGTGCGATGTCGGGGAACGTGAACGTGACGACCCTGGCCCCCGCCGCGGTGAACGCGTCGATCATGGCGGCGAGGTCGGCGCCGACGGCGTCGGCGTCGAACCCGGGGCGGAAGACGTCGTTGAGCCCGCCCATGACGGTCACGAGGTCGGGTTCCATCGCGAGCGCCGGCGCCGTCTGCTCGGCACGGATCTCGCCGGCCAGCCGCCCTCTGACGGCGAGGTTGGCGTACGCGATCCCCGGGTTGTGCACGGCGAGGATCTCGGCGAGGCGGTCCGCCCAACCCCGGTAACCGGCCTGCTCGGTACCGTCTTCGAGGCCTTCGGTCTGGCTGTCGCCGACGGCGACGTAGCGCTGGTAGGGCACGGGCTCACCTCGTCCGGACGTCGTTGCGCATTCAGTGATCATGCACCGAGCGGCACAGACTCCTGGCCGCGTCGACCGCCGCGCGCAGGGTGTCCGGCTCTGGCGACAACCCGGCCACGATCCCGTCCACCCCGCGCAACCCGGCCCTGGCGAGCAGCGCCTTCTCGTTGGTGATCCATTCGCCGCGGGCTGCCAGCACCGCGTGCCCCGCCTGCGTCGTTGCCTGCGCCACGAGCCCCGCCACCTGGGCGAGCCGGCCGTGCGCGGCGTGCGCGGTGGCCGCGTAGTCGAAGGTGAGCGTGGCCCGGTCCCACCAGGCCCGGCGGGCGGCGGCGCGCAGCGCATCCGGGTACTCGACGGCGGGCAGGCTGCCGTGCAGCACGCGGTTCACCGCGACCTCCGCGAGCAGCAGGTACGTCGGCACTCCGGCGAGGTGGAAGAGCAGGTGCTCGATGTGCACGCGGCCCGCCCGCGCCTCGGCGATCTCGCGGTCGACGACGGCGAGGTCGCGGTAGTGCACGTCCGTGCGCCGGCCGTCGATCTCCAGCCAGGCGCCGCCGTTGTAGATCCCACCGCCCCAGCCACCGATCGGGGACACCTCGCCGGGCCAGCCGACGTCGCGCAGGTCCTGCGGGTCGAACGGGCCGCGGTAGTAGACCGCGAGATCCCAGTCGCTGCCCGGCCCGTGCGTGCCCTGCGCCCGCGATCCGCCGAGCGTGACGGTCTCGACGTGCGGCAGCGCGGCGAGCCGCGCGGTCACGTGGTCGAGGAACGCGTCATCGTCCATGATCCTCCTCGCCCGCGATGCGGCGCACCGCGCGCAGCATGGCTGCGTACGCGATCGGCATCGACGGGTGGTTCGGGTTGAGGCAGTCCCAGGTCAGCTCGACCTGCACGGCCCGGAGTCCCTTCCGCTGCAGCGCCGCGGTGACGGTGCGGCCGCGGGCCGCGAACGGCCAGTTCACGGCGGCCCGCAGCCCGGCGGCCACGGCCTCCTCCACGAGCGGCTGCCACAGCCCGTCGGCGAGCTCGGGATGGGGCCCGAGTCCCACGCAGAGCTCGACGCCGCGGTCCTTCATGATGTGCAGGTCGACGACGGGCGCGTGGCCGGCCAGCTCCGCAAGCCGCGCCGTGTAGGGGTGGTCGGCGTCCCAGTTCGGGTCGCCGGTCTGCGGCCCGTACGTGCGGATCCCGGCGCCGCCGACGGCTCTGGCCAGCGCGAACGCGAGCCGCCCTGTTCCGCGTTCGGCCTGCTTGGCCACGCCGTCGCGCAGGTGCAGCACCTCGTGCGGCGCCGAGAGCACCGGGCCGTCGCCGGGTGTGGTCTCCCACGCTCCGGTGGGTCCGGGCTCGACCGTGCCCGGCTCGGCGCCGAGCACGCGGAGCGCGGCGATCTCCTCAGGGACGACCGGACGTGCCACGACCACGGTCCGACGCTACCTCCGGGTAGGGTTCGCGGGCGTGCTCGGGATCCCGCGCAACCCGTACTCGCCGCGCGTCGCGGCCATGCTCGCGACCGCCGCGGACGCCGCGGGCGTTCCGTACCGGCCGATCGACCTGCCGACGCTGACCGTCGAGTTCGCCGCCGACGGGACGGCGACCGTGTGGGACGCCGCCGGACCCGTCGCCGTCACCGCGGTGGCACCCGCCGTGCTGTTCGGCTTCCCCGCCGCCGTGCACGGGCTGCGCGCGCTGGCCCGCACCGCCTTCCTGCAGAACCCGGTGGACGCCGGACTCGCCGCCGACGACAAGGCCGCCACCGCCGAGCTGCTCGGCCGGGCGGGCGTGCTGCAGGTGCCCACCACCGTCGTCGAGTTCGACGGGGCGGCAGCCGCGGCGGCGGCGCTCGGCTACCCGGTCGTCGTCAAGCGGACGCACGGCGCGCAGGGCCGCTGGGTGCGCCGGGCCGCCGACGCCGCGGAGCTGGGCAGAGCGCTCGCCGAGTTCGCGCCGGAAGGCCCGTCGGCCCTGGTGCTGCAGCCGGAGATCGTCGAGTTCCGCGGCCGTACGCTGCGCGTGATCGTGACGGGCGGGCGCGTCGTCGCGGCGAGCCTGCGCACCGCGGCCGGCGACGAGTGGCGCAGCAACGTCGCCCGCGGCGCGAGCCAGGAGCTCGTCACGCCCTCCGCGGAGGAGGCCGGGCTCGCCCACGCCGCCGTCGCCGCGCTCGGGCTGCGGCACGGCGGCGTGGACGTGCTGCGCACCGCGGACGGGCCGCGGGTGCTGGAGGTCAACGCCTGCCCCGACGTCACGAGCATGGTGCCGCTGCTGCCCGACCTCCCCGAACTCGTGCTGCGGGCGTGCACGCCGTAGCTACGGCGCCTCCACCGGGAACGACACGTGCTGGTGCACCATCTCCCAGCCACCCGCGCGCTTGCGGAACACCCGGGTGCCGCGTGACCAGCTCACCTGCCCGTCGTGCTCCATCCGGTTGTGACCCCACCCGACGGCGAGGTCGTCGCGAACCTGGATCTGCAGGTCGGGCACCGTCCAGGCGACGTCGAGGCCCTGGTCCAGGCCCTTCGCGCACTCGGCCCGCACCTCCTCCACGCCGTTGACCTCGCTCCCGTGCTCGTAGGAGACGACGTCGTCGGCGAGGTGGGCGACGATGCCGTCGAGGTCCTTCGCGACGGTGGCGGCGTACCAGTCCTCGTGCACGGCGCGCACCTGCTCGGTCGAGCGTGCGTCGTCGCCATCGGTGAACGAGTGGTGCTCGTGCGCCACCACCCAGCCGGAATCCGTGCGGCGCAGCCCCAGCGTGAGGCGCAGGCGCCGGATCCCGACCTCGTCGGGCATGCCGCAGCGCAGCAGCGCCCACGCGAACGCGACGTCACCGCCGGCTTCGACGTGCAGTTCGACGATCTCGAACACGGCGCCGCTCGCCTGCCACTCGAAGAACCCGGGCCAGGCCTCGCGGTAGGCGGCGAGGCCGCGGACGCCGTCCTCGGGCTCGGGCACGTCGAACATCACGATGTCCTCGGCGTGCGCGGCGAGCGTCGTCTCCAGGTCGCCGTCGTGCACGGCGGCGGCCCAGCGCTCGATCAACGTGCAGATCTGCTGTTCATCGGTCGTCATGTCCGCTGTGACCAGCCGATCGGGCCCGAGTCATCGCGGGTGTCATCGCGGAGTGGGTGGTTGCGCGCCGCAGTATCGTCGGCCGGATGGACCGTCGCGTGCCGGCGCTGCCAGCGGAGGACCACCACTGCCCGTCGTGCGGGTTCCGCTACGCCGATCTCGCCCCGGAAGCGGCGACGGCGGTGATCGCGGAGGCGCCCGCCCGCGCGGCGGCGGCAATGGTCGAGGTGCCGCAGCACCGGTGGCGGGTGGCGTCCGATCCGGGCACCTGGTCGCCCGTCGAGTACCTGTGCCACCTGCGTGACGTGGCCGTCTCCTCGACAATCCGGCTGCACCGCGCGCGCACGGAGGAACGTCCGGTCGTCGAGCCGATGCTCAACGACCTGCGCGCCCGCCGCTTCCGCTACGTCGACGCCGATCCGGCTGCCGTGCTCGCCGAGCTGGAGCGGGTGGTGGCGGGCCTGGTCGACGAGGTCGCGCGGATCGGCGACGGATGGGACCGCACGGTGACCCGGCTGCCGGGCGAGGAGCGCACCGTCCGCTGGCTGGTGCGCCACGCGGCCCACGAGTTCGGCCACCACGTGGCGGACGTCCGGCGCGTGGGCAGCGTCGTGGTGGTGGTGCGCCCGCGCGTCGAGGCGGACCTCGCCGTGCTCGCCGCGGTGCTGCGCGACCTGCGCCGGCGCGAGGGCTACCCGCTGCGCATGCAGGAGGACCTGGGCAGCTGGCTCTGCTACCCGCCCGTGCTCGGTGCGTGGGTGGCCGACCACGGCGGCGGCGTGGTCGGCCACGTCGCCCTGCGGCTCCCCGAACCGGACGATCCCGTCGCCGCGCTGGTCGACGAGCCCGCGGCCATCGTCTGCCGCCTGTTCGTCGCCCGGGACGAGCGGGGCAAGGGGCTCGGCGAGCG
This sequence comes from Pseudonocardia sp. CA-107938, assembly GCF_050936315.1. Taxonomy (NCBI): domain Bacteria; kingdom Bacillati; phylum Actinomycetota; class Actinomycetes; order Pseudonocardiales; family Pseudonocardiaceae; genus Pseudonocardia; species Pseudonocardia sp. CA-107938. The sequence goes on from NZ_JBNJNA010000001.1 coordinate 2,397,152, forward strand.
CCTGGTCCGCGCGGCCTGGCGGGCCGCGGACGAGCGCGGGTTGCGCCCGGTGCTGGACGTGCTCGTCCGCGACTCCGTGGCCGTCGCCCTCTACGAGCGGCTCGGCTGGGTGCGGATCGGCGAGATCACCCACACCATCGACGGGACGGTCGTCCCGGCGGTCTGCCTCACCGCTCCCGGACCCGCAGGCCGTCCATGAGCAGGTCGAGCAGGCGCGCGGCCTGCTCGGGCTCGGTGGCGACGAGCGTGAGGCCGGAGAGGCTCACGAGCACGTCCTCGGGCGCCACGTCACCGCGGACGGTGCCGGCCGCGGCCCCGGCGTCCAGCAGTGTGCCCAGGCCGGTGAGCAGCCGGGCCCGGCTCTCGGCGAACGGGTTGCCGTCGGTGCCCACGATCGCCCTCAGTGCGTCGGCCAGCCCGCGCTTGGTGGCCATGTAGCTCACGAAGCGGTCCATCCAGGCGCGCAGCGCGGCGTCCGGCGGGAGCTCGCGCAGCAGCTCGGACCCGGCCTCGCACTGGCGGGCCAGCTCGTTGCGGTAGACGGCCTCGACGAGCGCCTCGCGGGTGGGGAAGTGGCGGTACAGCGTGCCGATGCCGACGCCGGCGTCCTTGGCGATCGTCTCCAGCGGGACGTCGGGGCCGGTGGTGGCGAAGGCACGGGCGGCGGTGTCCAGGAGGCGGTCGCGGTTGCGCTGCGCGTCGGCACGCAGCTGCTTTGTGACGGGCGACACATTCCCTCCTCTCGGGAATCAACCGGAGGTTCCTCCACTTGCTAGAAGTGGATCGGAGGAACCTCCGCTTTCCACAGTACCGCGGGAGGACCGGCACGATGACCGCACTCGTCGACAGCTCCACCCCCTTGTTCCACCAGCACTTCTCGGCCACGACGACGGCGTTCGACGTCGTATCCGGCCTCGACCTGACCGGCCGCCGCGCCATCGTCACCGGCGGCGCCACCGGGATCGGCCTGGAGACCGCTCGCGCGCTCGCGCTCGCCGGCGCCTCGGTCACCCTCGCCGTCCGCGACGAGTACGCCGGCCTGCGTGCCGCCGCCGACATCGCTGCCACCACCGGCAACACCGACACCCTGATCGCGCGGGTCGACCTCGCCGAACCCGCCTCCGTGGCAGCCTTCGTCCGCACCTGGGACGGGCCGCTGCACATGCTCGTCGCCAACGCCGGCGCGACGCCGGGGCCGCTCGTCCGCACCGCCCGCGGGCACGAGCTCCAGTTCGCCGTCAACCACCTCGGCCACTTCGCGCTGGCCACCGGCCTGTGGCCGGCGCTCGCCGCCGCCGGCGACGCGCGGATCGTCACGCTCAGCTCCAGCGCCCACCTGCGCGCGCCGATGCGCTTCGACGACCTGCAGTTCACCCGCCGCCCGTACCACCCCGGCGAGGCGTACGCGCAGTCCAAGACCGCCGCCGTCCTGTTCGCCGTCGAGGCGACCCGTCGGTGGGCGGCCGACGGCATCACCGCCAACGCCGTCATGCCCGGTGGCGTCCGCACCGCCCACCGCCGCGACCCGTACCGCAGCGTCGACTTCGACGCCGCCGTCCGCTGGAAGACCGCCGCCCAGGGCGCCGCCACCCCCGTCATGGTGGCCACCTCACCCGCCCTCGCCGGCGTAGGCGGACGGTACTTCGAGGACTGCGACGAGGCCCACCCCAACGTGCCCGGCACGCGCAACGGCTACGCCGCGCACGCGGTGGACCCGGCCGCGGCGGAGCGCCTCTGGGAGGTCTCCGCCGCGCTGCTCAAGCCGCGCTGGTGAGGGCCCTCCGCCCCGCGAGTTGGCCGGTTGAGCAGGGCGAGTTGGCCGGTTGAGCAGGGCGAGTTGGCCCGCTGCCGGTGACGACTCGCGCGAACGGCACACCACGGCTAGTTCCGCGCCCGTGGAACTGCACTGGTGTGCCGTTCGCGCGGTCGATCGGGTGACAGCGTCGACAAGGCCGGCGTCGCGGGTGACGCCGCCGCCATCGTCCGCGCGGCGAACCTCACGGAGCTGGCGCGAACGCGGCCCTCGTCGTGAACGCGCAGGCGCAGGTCGCGGTGGCGGGACGGTCGGCGCCGGACCTGACGGCGATCGCGCGCGCTTCGCTCGATTAGCGGTCACTCGTCCGAGGGATGAGGATGGGGTGATGCGCGTCTGGCCCGGGCAACCCTTCCCGCTCGGCGCCACGTACGACGGCCAGGGCACGAACTTCGCGCTGTACTCCGAGGTCGCCGAGCGGGTCGAGCTGTGCCTGGTCGACGACGACCGCCGCGAGACGCGCATCGTGCTGCCCGAGCGGGAGGGCATGATCTGGCACGGTTACCTGCCGCGGGTCGGCCCCGGCCAGCGGTACGGCTACCGGGTGCACGGCCCGTACGACCCGGCGGCGGGGCTGCGCTGCAACCCGGCGAAGCTGCTGCTCGACCCGTACGCGAAGGCGTTCGACGGCCGGTTCGTGTGGAACGAGGCGCTGTTCTCCTACCGCTTCGACGACCACGGCGCCCGCAACGACGACGACTCGGCGCCGTACGCGATGACGTCCGTGGTGGTCAGCCCGTACTTCGACTGGGGCACCGATCACCCGTTGCGCATCCCGTACCACGAGACCGTCATCTACGAGGCGCACGTGAAGGGGATGACGGCGACGCATCCCGGCGTGCCCGAGGAGCTGCGCGGCACCTACTCGGGGCTCGCGCACCCGGCGATGATCAAGCACTTCCAGCGGCTCGGGGTGACGGCGGTCGAGCTGATGCCGGTGCACCAGTTCGTGCACGACCACGCGCTGGGCGACCGCGGCCTCACCAACTACTGGGGCTACAACACGATCGGCTTCTTCGCCCCGCACAACGACTACGCCTCCGCCGGCCCCCGCGGCGGGCAGGTGCAGGAGTTCAAGGCGATGGTGAAGGCGCTGCACAGCGCCGGGATCGAGGTGATCCTCGACGTCGTCCACAACCACACCGCGGAGGGCAACCACCTGGGCCCGACGCTGTCGTTCCGCGGCATCGACAACCGCGCCTACTACCGGCTCGTCGACGACGACCCGCAGTTCTACTTCGACACGACGGGCACGGGCAACAGCTTCAACGTCCGCAACCACGGCTCGCTGCGGCTGATCATGGACTCGTTGCGGTACTGGATCCTCGAGATGCACGTCGACGGGTTCCGGTTCGACCTCGCGTCGACGCTGGCGCGGGAGTTCCACTCGGTCGACCGGCTCGCCGCCTTCTTCGACCTCGTCAACCAGGACCCGGTGGTGAGCCAGGTCAAGCTCATCGCCGAGCCGTGGGACGTCGGCGAGGGCGGCTACCAGGTCGGCGGTTTCCCGCCGGGCTGGACGGAGTGGAACGGTCGCTACCGCGACACGGTGCGCGACTTCTGGCGCGGCGAGCGCGGCACGCTCGGCGAGTTCGCGTCCCGGTTCACCGGCTCGTCGGACCTGTACGAGGTGAGCGGTCGCCGGCCCTACGCGTCGATCAACTTCATGACGGCGCACGACGGGTTCACCCTCGCCGATCTCGTCTCCTACAACGAGAAGCACAACGAGGCCAACGGCGAGGACAACCGCGACGGGGAGAGCCACAACCGCTCGTGGAACTGCGGGGTGGAGGGCCCGACCGACGACAGCGCCGTCACGACGCTGCGGGAACGGCAGAAGCGCAACTTCCTCGCGACGCTGCTGCTCTCGCAGGGCACCCCGATGCTCGCGCACGGCGACGAGCTGGGCCGCACCCAGCAGGGCAACAACAACGTGTACTGCCAGGACAACGCGCTGGCGTGGATGGACTGGGTGGCCGCGCGGCACGAGGAGGTGCTCACCGACTTCGTGACGGCCCTCGCGCGCCTGCGGGCCGAGCACCCGGTGTTCCGGCGGCGCCGCTTCTTCCAGGGCCGTCCGATCCGCGGCTCGTCGATCGAGGACATCGCGTGGCTGCGGCCGGACGCACGGGAGATGGCGGAGGCCGACTGGGTCAGCTCGACCGTGCCGGCGCTCGCCGTCTACCTCAACGGCGACGGCATCCCGGAGCTCGACCAGATCGGCGAACGGGTGCGCGACGACTCGTTCCTGCTGCTGTTCAACACCCGCCCGCAGGCCGTCACGTTCGCGGTGCCGGACGAGACGTACGGGCGGGTGTGGGAGGTGGTCGTCGACACGGCCGACCCGCTGCTCGCGGTCGCCAGCCGGCGTCGCCGCCCGATCGGGCCGGGCACCCGGCTACGGGTGGTGTCGCGCAGCCTGCAGGTGCTGATCCGCCGGCTCTGAGCGCTGCACCGCTGCCCAGAGGTTCGCCGCCCGGTGATCCGCCACGCCTTCCACGACGTGGTGCTCGGTCCGGACGTCACACAGCGCGCGGCCACCGCACACACGTTGCAACCTGTGTGCGGTGGCCGCGCGCTGTGTGAGGTCGGCGGCGTGCCGTCGTTGCCGTCGTCCCGTCCCTGCGCGGCTCAGGCGCGGCGGGCCGCCACGGCGTCGGCCAGCGACTCCAGCAGGGTGGCCGTGGTGTCCCAGCCCAGGCACGCGTCGGTGACGCTCTGCCCGTACGTCATGTCGGCGCCGACGTCCTGCCGGCCCGGCACCAGGAAGCTCTCCAGCATGATCCCGGTGACGTCGCGGTCGCCGGCCGCGATCCGCGCGGCGAGCTCCGCGGTCACCTCGGCCTGCCGGACGTGGTCCTTGCCGCTGTTGCCGTGGCTGGCGTCGACGATCACCCGGCGGGGCAGGCCGGCGCGCTCGATCCTGGCCAGCGCGTCGGTGACGTCGGCGGCGCCGTAGTTCGGACCGTTCGAGCCGCCGCGCAGGATGACGTGCCCGTCCGGGTTGCCGGACGTGGAGATCAGCGCGGCCAGCCCGTCCGGGTTGATGCCCATGAACACGTGCCGGCTGGCGCCCGCGCGCACCGCGTCGACGGCGACCTGCACGTCGCCGTCGGTGCCGTTCTTGATCCCGATCGGCATCGACATGCCGCTGACCAGCTGGCGGTGCACCTGGCTGGCCGCGGTGCGGGCGCCGATCGCGCCCCACGTGACCAGGTCGGACAGGTACTGCGGGGTGATCGGGTCGAGGAACTCGCAGCCCACCGGCAGTCCGAGTGCGAGCACGTCGAGCAGCAATGCGCGGGCGGTGCGCAACCCGCGGTTGACGTCGAACGACTCGTCCAGGCCCGGGTCGTTGATCAGGCCCTTCCACCCGACGGTCGAGCGCGGCTTCTCGAAGTACGTGCGCATGACGACGACCAGCCGGTCGGACAGCCGCTCGGCCTGCGCGGCGAGCCGGTGCGCGTAGTCCAGTGCGGCGGCGGGGTCGTGGATCGAGCACGGCCCGACGATGACGAGCAGGCGGTCGTCGCGCCCGTCCAGCACGTCGACGACGTCGGCGCGGGAGCGGGTGACGCACTCGGCGACCTGCTCGTCGGCGGGCAGCTCGTGGCGCAGCAGTGCGGGGGAGAGCAGCGGGCTGATCGCGGTGGTGCGATGGGAGTCCAGCGCGGCGACCGCGGATTGCGTTCTCACGGGTGTTCCTTCGGGTTCGGTACCGACCCGTCGGGAACGCCGAGCCGGTGGTTTCCGGCTCGGGGGATGGTCAGCGCAGCGGTTCGCCCGCCGACCCCTCGCGGGCCGGATCGGTAAACCAGTAGTAGCGCGCCACGCCATCACCCTAGCGCAGTCGTCATCCTGATCTCGGTGTCACCCGGGCCGAGTCGCCGGCCGTCGGCCGAGCGCACCTCGACCGTCGCGACGGGTCGGTGCTGCTCCTTGTCGACGAGCCGGGCGCGCACCTCGTCCGGGGCGAAGAAGTGCTGGTCGCCCCACTGCCGCAGCGCGGCGAGCACGGGGAACAGGCCGAGCCCCTTCTCGGTGAGCTCGTACTCGTGGTGCCGGCTGCCGTCCGCGGCCGGGACGGTGCGCAGGATGTCGTGCGCCACCAGGGTCTGCAGGCGCGCGGAGAGGATGTTCTTCGCCAGCCCGAGGCTCTTCTGGAACTGGCCGAAGCGGCGCAGCCCGTCGAACGCGTCCCGGACGATCAGCAGCGACCAGCCGTCGCCGATCACGTCGAGCGGGCGCGCGATGGCGCAGCTCTCGTCCTGGTGGCTCGTGCGCTTGACCACGCCGCCCGCCCTTCGCGGTTGCATGTTGAAACCATGACTTGCTACGGTCCGATGGTAGCAAGTTGCAACCAAGGGGGACGGGATGTCGGTCACGACCACGCGCCGGGTCTCGCCGGTGCCGTTCGCCGTCGCGGCCGGCCTCGCGGTCGCCGACGTCTACTACGCGTCCCCGCTGCTCGCGACGATGGCCGCCGAGTTCCGGGTCGAGGAGTCGGCGATCGGCGCCGTCGTGACCGTCACGCAGGTCGGCTACGCGCTCGGCCTCGCACTGGTGGCGCCGCTGGGCGACCGGCTCGACCGGCGCCGGCTGGTCGGGGCGCAGTCGGGGCTGATGGCGGTCGCGCTGCTGGCCGTCGCGCTCGCCCCGAGCATCGGGGTGCTGCTGGTCGCGCTGTCCGCGGTCGGCGTGCTCGCGGTGCTGGCGCAGGTGCTCGTCGCAGCCGCGGCGAGCCTGGCCGACCCAGGCGACCGCGGACGCGTGGTCGGCGTCGTGACCAGCGGGATCGTGCTTGGCATTCTGCTGGCACGCACGGTCGCCGGGGCACTGGCCGAGGTCGCGGGCTGGCGCTCGGTGTACCTGGTGTCCGCCGTCGCGACGCTGCTCGTCGGCGCGGTGCTGCTGCGGACCGTGCCGCACTCGCGCCCGTCGGGGATCCCGTACCCGCGGCTCGTCGTCTCCACGCTCCGGCTGTTCGCCGAGGTCCCGGTGCTGCGGGCACGGGCGGCGCTGGCGTTCCTGGTCTTCATGGCGCTGAACGTGCTGCTGGCACCGATGGTGCTCGAACTGGCCGCGCACGGGCTCTCCACCGGCGAGATCGGCCTGTTCGGGCTCGCCGGCGTCGCGGGCGTGCTCGGCGCCACCCGTGCGGGCCGGCGCGCCGACCAGCGGGTCACGCTCATCGGGCTGCTGGTGATGCTCGTGGCCTGGCTTCCGGTCGCCCTGCTGCCGTGGTCGCTCGCCGGGCTCGTCGTCGGCGTGCTGCTGTTCGACTACGGGCTGCAGTCCGTGCACGTCGCGAGCCAGGGCCTGATCTACCGCACGCGGCCCGAGGCGCAGAGCCGGCTCACCGCCGCCTACATGCTGCTCTACTCCGCCGGCTCCGCCGTCGGAGCCATCACCGCGACCGCCGTCCACGCCGCCGCCGGATGGACCGGCGTGTCCGTCCTCGGCGCCGCGGTCATCGCCACCGCCCTGCTGCTCTGGGCGCTCACCCGAGGGAGGACCCCATGATCCGCCACCGCACCGTCGACGTCGACGGGCTGCCGATCCACTACCGCGAGGCGGGCACACCGGGCAACCCGGTGCTCCTGCTCCTGCACGGCTTCCCGGCGTCGTCGTTCATGTTCCGCGACCTGATGCCGCTGCTCGCCGACCGCTTCCACCTGGTCGTGCCCGACTACCCCGGCTTCGGCCACAGCGCCCTCCCCGACGGGTTCGACTTCACCTTCGAGGGGCTCACCGACGCCGTCGAGGCGTTCACCGAGCGGCTCGACCTCCCGAGCTTCGGGCTGTACCTGCAGGACTTCGGCGGCCCTGTCGGGTTCCGGCTGGCCACCCGGAAGCCCGAGCGCGTCGAGTTCCTCGTGGTGCAGAACGCCAACGCGTACGAGGAGGGCCTCCCGGACGGCTTCTGGGCGACGCCGCGGCAGGTGTGGGCCGACCCGTCACCGGCCAACCGGACCGCCCTGCGCGAGGCGGCCATGAACGACCAGGTGCTGGAGTGGAACTACACGCACGGCACCGTCGACCCGTCCGCGATCAGCCCGGACAGCTGGGTCCTGCAGAAGGCGCTGCTGGACCGGCCGGGCAACCGGGACGCGATGCTCGACCTGCTCGTCGACTACCGCAGCAACCCGCCGCTCTACCCGCAGTGGCAGGCGTACCTCCGCGCCCACCGCCCGCCCACGCTGATCGTGTGGGGCCGGAACGACGAGATCTTCCCCGCCTCCGGCGCGCGCGCCTACCTGCGCGACCTGCCCGACGCCGAGCTGCACCTGCTCGACACCGGCCACTTCGCCCTGGAGGACCACGCCGACGTGATCGCCGAGCACATCCGGCGGTTCGCAGCTCAGCCGATCAGCTCCACGAGGTGACCGAGGAACGCGCGCACCGCGGGCGGGAGCGTGCGTCGGGCCATCGACTGGATCTGGACGCTGCGGCGGCGCAGCTCGGAGTTGCGGATCGGCACCAGCACCATGCCGTCGGACGCGAGTGACCTCCGTACCGTCAGCGGGCCGACCAGCGTCACCCCGCCGCGCAGGGCGGCGAAGGCCTGCAGCGCGCCCGAGTAGTTGGTGACGAACGCCGGCTCGACGACCAGCCCCTCCAGCGCCACGCAGATGTCGAACAGCTGGCGGATCGTCGTCTCCTCTGTGGGCAGCGCCAGCGGGTACGCCGCCAGCTCCGCGAGGTCGACGTCGGGCTGCCCGGCCAGCGGATGGTCGGCCGGCATCAGCGCGCAGATGGGCTGCGGCTGCGAGAACTGCACCTCGATGTCCTTCTCCGGCGCGAGGCTGTAGGTGATCGCCAGATCCACGGTGCCGTCGCGCACCTGCTGCGTCGCGGCGGCCGGGCCGCCGACATTCAACCGGAATCGCACGCCGGGGTAGGTCCCGCGGAACGTCATGATCGCCTCGGGAATGAGCTCCCGCGCGAATCCCTCCGAACTGGCGAGCTTCACGGTCGTGTGTTCGAGCGCGCGCACGCCGTGCACTTCGGCGAGCACCTGGTCCGCGTCGAGCCGGCTGCGCCGTGCGTACGCCGCGAGGATCTCGCCGGCCTCGGACAGTGCCATGCCGCGCGGCCTGCGCTCGAACAGCGGCGCGCCCACGTCGTGCTCCAGCTTGGCGATCTGCCGGCTGATCGCCGACGTCGCCACGTGCAGGCGCTCGGAGGCCTCGGTGATCGAGCCGGTGCGCGCGACCTCGAGGAAGTAGCGCAACGCGATCGGCAGCAGGTTCACCGGCGGATCCTAACCGTTGCCGCACCGGCAACTCAGCGTGCGAAAACGTGCAATTGTCGTGCGGTATCGCCGTCCATAAGCTCCCCGGAAACGTTTCCGGCTGCCGGGAGAATGATGTCGAGATCCGTCGCCGTCGCGCAGTCCGTCGAATACCTCGATTCCGGCGCCTTCCGCGCGGATCTCGCCCGCCGGGTCGCCTACCCGACGGAGAGCCGTGATCCCCGGCGCGCCGCGGTGCTGCACGCCTACCTGGCCGACGAGATGGTTCCCGCCGCCGAACGGCTCGGCTGCACCGCCCGCATCGTCGATGACAGTGCCGACACCGACCTGCCGTTCCTCGTCGCGCACCGGCACGAGGCGGACGACCTGCCGACGGTGCTCGTCTACGGCCACGCCGACGTCGTCATGGGTGACGCAGAGCGGTGGCGGCCGGACCTGGACCCGTGGCGCGTCGATGCCGACGGGGAACGCTGGTACGGCCGCGGGACGGCCGACAACAAGGGCCAGCACAGCGTGAACCTGGCCGCGCTGGAGCAGGTGCTGCGGGTGCGCGGCCGGCTCGGCTTCAACCTCAAGATCATCTTGGAGACGGGCGAGGAGGTGGGCTCGCCGGGGCTGCGCGAGCTCTGCGTGCGCCTGGCCGACGAGCTCGCCGCCGACGTGCTCGTCGCCTCCGACGGGCCGCGGGTATCGGCCGAGCGTCCGACGCTCTTCCTCGGCTCGCGCGGCGCCACCCCGTTCACGCTGCGGGTGGATCTGCGGGAGGGCGCCCACCACTCCGGCAACTGGGGTGGGCTGCTGCGCAACCCGGCGACCGTGCTCGCCAACGCGCTCGCCACGATCGTCGACGGCCGGGGCCGCATCCTGGTGCCGGCGCTGCGCCCGCCGGCGATCCCCGACAACGTCCGGGCCGCGCTCGCCGACCTCACGGTGGGCGGCGACCCCGGCGATCCGGTGATCGACGATGGGTGGGGCGAGCCCGGCCTCACCCCGGCCGAGCGGCTCGTCGGCTGGAACACGGTCGAGGTGCTGTCGCTCGCCGCGGGCAACCCGGACACACCCGTCGGCGCCATCCCGGGCACGGCGCACGCGCACTGCCAGCTGCGCTCGGTGGTCGGCACGGACGTCGACAAGCTCGAGATCGTCCTGCGCGAACACCTCGCCGCGCACGGCTTCGGCATGGTCGACGTGCAGGTCGGCGCGACGATGCGGGCCACCCGCACCGACCCGGACGACCCGTGGGTGCGGTGGGCGCTGGCCTCGATGGCCGCGACCACGGGCACGCGGCCCGCCCTGCTGCCCAACCTCGGCGGCAGCATCCCCAACGAGGCCTTCGCCGACGTGCTCGGGCTCGTCACCCTCTGGATCCCGCACTCCTACCCCGGCTGTTCCCAGCACGCCCCGGACGAGCACCTGCTGACCACGGTCGCGCGGGAGGGCCTCGCGATCATGGCCGGCCTGTTCTGGGACCTCGGCGAGAACCCACCCTCCAGGAGGCAGGCATGACCACCGCCCCGGCTGCGCCGACCGTCGCGAACCCGCGTCGGGTGATCGTCGCCGCGTCGATCGGCAACGCGCTCGAGTGGTTCGACGTCCTGGTCTACGGCTTCTTCGCCGCGACGATCTCGAAGCTGTTCTTCCCCAACGACGACGAGACGGTCTCGCTGCTGCTCGCGCTCGGCACGTTCGCCGTCGCGTACGTGGTGCGGCCCATCGGCGGGCTGGTGCTCGGCGCGTACGCCGACCGCGCCGGGCGCAAGGCGGCCCTGATGCTGTCGATCCGGCTGATGATGCTCGGCACGCTGCTGATCGCGATCATGCCGCCGTACGCGCAGATCGGGCTCGTCGCGCCGATCGTCATCCTCGCCGCGCGCCTGGTCCAGGGGTTCTCGGCCGGCGGCGAGTTCGGCAGCGCCACCGCGTTCCTCGTCGAGCACCACCCCGAGCGGCGCGGTTTCATGGCGAGCTGGCAGTTCGCCAGCCAGGGCCTGGCGACGCTGCTCGCGTCCCTGTTCGGCACCGTATTGACCAGCACGCTCACCGACGCGCAGCTGGAGTCGTGGGGGTGGCGCATCCCGTTCTTCTTCGGGCTGCTCATCGGCCCGGTCGGCTACTACATCCGCCGCTACGTCGACGAGTCCGCCGAGTTCGTCGCCACCGCGGACGCCGAGCGCGCGCCGGTGCAGGACACGTTCCGCCGCCACTGGGGGCGCATGCTCGTCGCGATCGGCGCGCTCGCCGTCTCCACCGCGATCAGCTACCTGATCACGTACATGCCGACGTTCGCCGTGAAGGACCTGCACCTGCCCGCCTCGACGGGATTCGCGTCGACGCTGCTCACCGGGATCGTCCTGACCGGCCTCACGCCCGTCGTCGGCCACCTGTCGGACCGGTTCGGCCGCACCCGGATCATGCTGGCCTTCGGCGTCGCCATCCTGCTGCTGATGTACCCGAGCTTCGCGTTCCTCGTCGCCGCACCCGGGTTCGCCGTGATCCTGGCCGTGATGTTCCTGGTGGGCGTGCTGAAGTCGGGCTACTTCGCGCCGCTGCCCGCGATGCTCGCCGACCTCTTCCCGGTCACGAGCCGCGCCACCGGCATGGCCGTGAGCTACAACGTGGGCGTGCTGGTGTTCGGCGGCACGACGCCGCTGGTCATCGCCTGGCTCGTCGCGGCGACGGGCGACAAGCTCGCCCTGACCTGGTACCTGATGGCACTTGCCGTCCTGAGCCTGGTGTCGGTCGCGATCGCCCGGCGGAGGCTCGGCATCACCTGATTACCGTTGCGGCCATGGAGCTGCGCCAGTTGCGCTACGTCGTGACGGTGGCGGAGGAGCGGCACTTCGGGCTCGCCGCAGCGCGGCTGCACATCGGTCAACCCGCCGTCAGCCAGCAGATCCGCCGGCTGGAGCGCGAGCTGGGCGTCGAGCTGTTCGACCGGTCGCCCCGCCACGTGCGGCTCACCGAGGCCGGTGTGCGGTTCGTCGTCGCGGCTCGGGAGGTGCTGGCAGCGGCCGACCGCGCCCGCGCGGCCGCCACGGGCGAGGTGCAGCCGCTCCGGCTGGGCACCGCGTCCGGCCTCGGCGCGCAGCTCGACGACGTGCTGGAACGGCTCGCGGTCCCGGTCGAGCTGGAGGCGGTGCCGCCCGCCGCCCGGCTCGAGCGCCTGCTGGCCGGGGGCATCGACGCCGCCTTCCTCCGTGGCCCGGCGCCCGACCCGCGGCTGCGGGCCATCGCCACCTGGACCGACGAGCTGCTGGTCGCGCTGCCCGCCCGGCACCCGGCCGCCGCCGGATCGGCCGTCGCGCTGCGCGACCTCGCGGAGCTGCCGTTGCGCATCGTCGAGCGCCGGTTCAACCCGGCACTGGTCGACCTCGTCGCTGCGGCCTGCCACGACGCCGGGTTCGAACCGGTGCTGTCGTCGGGTCGCGGGCCGCTCGAGGAGACGATGGCGATCATCGGGTCCGGGGCGGGTGCCTGGACGGTCGTGTTCGCGACGCAGGCGGTCGTCATGGCCCGACCCCGCGTGCGCTTCCTGCCCGCGCTGCCCGCGCTGTGCCTGCCGACGTCGCTGGTCGTGCGCGCGGACCACCCCACCCCGCACGTCGACGCGCTGCTGCGAGCGATCGACGACGGTGATCGCAGCAGGTCCTGATCACGTCTGGTTCGCGGGCCCGCGCGGGGGTCGGATGAAGGGGTCAGGAACACCGATCACCAGGGAGAACCCCGATGCCCGTCGTCACCGTCCAGCAGGGCCCGCGCACCCCGGAGCTGCGCCGTGCGCTCGTCGCGAAGATCACCGAGGCGTTCGTCGACGCACTCGCGGTGCCCGCAGAGAGCGTCCAGGTGTGGATCCACGAGGTCCCGACCGACGCGTGGGGCGTCGCCGGGAAGCTGCAGTCCGACCGGTAGAGGACCTACGCTCGGCTCATGCGAGTCGCGCTGGCCCAGATCGCCTCCACCGCCGATCCCGCCCACAACCTCTCGCTGGTGCGGGACGGGATTCGCGAGGCGGCTGCGGCCGGCGCGGCGCTCGTCGTGTTCCCCGAGGGCACGATGTGCGCGTTCGGCAACCCGCTCGGCCCGGTCGCGGAGCCCCTCGACGGGCCATGGGCCGACGCCGTGCGCGCCGCCGCCGCGGACGCCGGGATCACGGCCGTCGTCGGCATGTTCACCCCCGCCGACGAGGGCCGCGTGCACAACACGCTGCTCGCCACCGGGCCGGACGTGGAGGCGTCCTACGACAAGATCCACCTCTTCGACGCGTTCGGCTTCGCCGAGTCACGCACGGTCGCGCCGGGCGCCAAGCCCGTCGCGATCACCGTCGACGGCGTGCAGGTCGGCCTCGCCACCTGCTACGACGTGCGGTTCCCCGCCCTGTTCCAGCTGCTCGCGGCCGACGGCGCGCAGGTGGTCGTGCTGCCGGCGTCGTGGGGCGACGGTCCGGGGAAGCGCGAGCAGTGGGACCTGCTGGTCCGCGCCCGCGCACTCGACTCCACCGCGTACGTCGTGGCGTGCGACCAGGCCGACCCGCGCACCGTGGGGCGCGACCCGGGGGGTGCGCCCTGCGGGATCGGGGCGAGCCTGGTGGCCGGACCGCTCGGCCAGGTCGTCACGCAGATCGGCCGCGAACCCGGCCTGGCGCTCGCCGACCTGGACCCGGCCGCTGTGGAAGCTGCCCGACGAACGGTCCCGGTGCTGGCCAACCGCCGGATCTGACGCTCACGGGTCAGCCCCCGGCCGCCGCCACCTGCTCGTCGATCGCGCGGGCCAGCGTCACGTCCAGCTCGGTGATGCCGCCCGCGCTGTGCGTCGAGCAGCGGAACGTCAGCGTGCGCCAGCGGATGTCGATGTCCGGGTGGTGGTCGGCCTGTTCGGCGACGTCGGCGACGCGGTCCACGACCGAGATCGCGGCCGGGAAGCTCGGCAGCTGCGCGGTGCGCACGAGCGAGTCGCCGTCGCGCGTCCACGCGGTCAGCGTGCCGAGGGCGTCCGTGATGGCGTCGTCGTCCAGCAGGTTCGGCATGCCGCCATCCTGCCGGTTCGACGCGTCAGGCGTCGCGGCGGAGCATGCGCCCGACCGTCACCCCGCCGCCGATCGCGACGTAGCAGAGCGCCCGCAGCGACGACTCCACCAGGTCCTCGAACGGCAGGGGGTCGCGCAGCACGTCGGCGCCCGCGCTCCAGCCCGTCGTGAGCAGGTAGGGGCGGATCCACTGCAGGGCCGGGATCGCCGCCAGCACCCCGAACACGATCAACCCGCCCAGCACCGACGCCAGCACCACCAGCGGGTGCTCGGTGAACGCCGAGATCGCCAGCGCCACCGCGCCCACCGCGACGAGCTGCCCGACCGTCCACGCGACGGCCAGCCCGACCCGGCCGAGCGCGTCACCGAAACCCACCGTCGAGCCGGAGAGGGTGACCAGCTGCCCGTCCGCCCAGCCGACGATCACGAGCCCGGCGAGGATGCCGAACACGGCGATCACCAGCGTGGCCAGCACCGCCACCACCAGCACGCCGAACGCCTTCATCGCCACCAGGCGCAGCCGCCCCACGGGCGCGACGAGCAGGCCGCGCAGCGTGCCCGCCGCGCTCTCCCCGGCCAGCGCGTCGGCCGCCGACATGGCCACGGCCAGCGGCAGCAGCAGGGTCAACGCCACCATCAGCGACGTGACCGGCAGCACCAGCCCGTTGCCCGCCACCGCGCCGATCAGTCCCGGACCCGGACCGTCGGCCTGGTCCGCGACGGCCACCCCGATCGCGATCAGCACCGGCACCAGCGCGAACACCACCAGGAACGCGATCGTGCGCGGCCGCCGCAGCGCCCACCGCACCTCCGCCGCGAGCAACCGGCCCAGCGGCGCCCGGACGACCGGCCCTGCCGCGAGGGTCCCAGCGCTCACGACCCGTCCTCCGTCAACTGCGCGAACAGCTCCTCCAGGTTGGTGCGCCGCCGCCGCGCCTCGTGCACCGGGATCCCGGCCCGCACCAGCAGCGCGATGACCTCCGGCGCCGGCGGCCCGTCCTCCCCGACGACGACGGCCGGTTCAGCGCTCTCCGCCCGGTAGGCGGTGGCGCCGGTGGCCCGCAGCGCGCGTACGGCCCCGTCCACCTCCGGGGTGACGACGACGAGCCCACCCGTGCCCGACGCGAGCAGCGCGGAGAGCTCACCCGTCGCGACCAGCCCGCCTGCCTGCAGCACGGCGACGTGCGTGCACGTGGCCTCCACCTCCGCCAGCAGGTGCGACGACACGATCACCGTCGCACCGCCCGCGTGCAGCTCGCCGATGATGCGGCGCACGTCGCGGGTGCCGGCGGGATCGAGCCCGTTCGTGGGCTCGTCGAGCACGACCAGCCGGCGCGGCACCAGCAGCGCCGCGGCCAGGCCCAGCCGCTGCTTCATGCCGAGCGAGTAGCCGCGGTAGCGGCGGTCCGCCGCGGCGGCGAGCCCGACCCGCTCCAGCACCGCCGCGACCCGCCCGCGGGCGTCCCGCGACGGCAGCAGCGGCTCGGCCGCCGCCATGCGGGCGAGGTTCTCCCGGCCGGAGAGGAACGGGTGGAACCCCGGACCCTCGACCAGTGCACCGACGTGCGGCAACGCCCGATCCGCCGCCGCCGGCACCGGATGGCCGAGCAACTCCACGGTGCCCGCGGTGGGCCGGGTCAGGCCCAGCAGCATCCGGATCAGCGTCGTCTTGCCGGAACCGTTCGGCCCGAGCATGCCCAGCACCGAACCGGCCGGCACCTCCAGGTCGATCCCGTCGACGGCGACCGTGGCCCCGAAGACCTTCCGCAGCGCGCACACCCGGGCCGCGGGCGCGGCCGCGACGCCGGCCAGCGGGTGTTCCACCGTGCCGGCCGTCATCGTCGGCCCGTTCACTTCGTCAGCGCCTCCGTCAACACCTGTTCCGGCACCGCGCCGGCGGCCACCCGGCCGTCGTCGGCGACCAGGACCGAGCCGACGGCGGAGGTGATCAGCCGCCCGGAGCCCCACGCGCCGCTGACCGGCGTGCCGAGCTTGTCCGGATCCGGTCGACCTTCCTGGTGCTGGCCCGGCGTGCGCTGGGCAATGTAGACCGTGTCCCAGCCGTCGCCCACAGTGCGCGTCGGAACGTTCGGCGCGCCGGGTGCGGGGTTCCGCACGGAGGCGCCCGGCGGCGGGGTGAACGTGAAGAGCTTCGGATCCTGCGGCCCGAACGCGATGTCGGTGAACCCGAGCCGCAGTGCCGGATCGGCCGACCCGTTGGCCAGCACCACCAGCCGCAACGGCACCCGCTTGTCCGCGTCGACGGCGATACGGATCTCGCGCAGCAGCGTCCGCTCGGTGGGCTGCGGCGCCAGCACCAGCTCGTAGGCGGGCCGGCCCGCGACCTCCGCGGTGCCGTCCACCGACAGGGTGCTCGAGGGGCTCAGCCGGTCGATGACCTCCGCGGCCACCCGCTTGGGATCGGCGCCCGGCTGCTGATCGTGGTTGGCGTCGGCGCGTCCGGTGACGACCTCGCGGGTCCGCGAGTCCCACGCCCAGAACGTGGTGCCGTCCGTGACGACGGTGCGTTCGCCGTCGGGGGCGGGCAGCTGCAGCCGCCCCTGGTGCTCCCCGCCGGACCACACACGGGCGCGGGTGGTGCCGTTGCCGATCTCGGGCATGCCGGGCAACACCGGAAGGCCCAGCGCGTTGTCCGCCTCCACGGACCCGTTGAACGGGCCCGGCTTCGCCTCCAGCACCGAACGCACCAGCTCCTGCGGGCTCACCGGCGGCAGCACCGGCGCGGCTCCGGCCCCGGCCGGGACGGCCAGCAACCCGAGCCCGACGAGCCCGGCGACGGCGATGCCGGTCGCCACGGAGCGTCCTGTCATGCGTGCGTGCCTCCCGGGGGGCGGCGAGCCGGCGGGGTGGGTGGGGCGAGCCATGGGTGAAGCGTGACCCATTGTCGCTGAGAGTGTTCTGAGGTGCGCGGTTCCGGGTGCCGGTAGCGTCCCATCCCGTCATGGCACGCGTACTGGTGGTCGACGACGAGCCCGGGATCCGCACGGCGGTCGCCCGCGGGCTGACTGCCGAGGGCATGGAGGTGGTCGCCCTCGGCGACGGCCGTGCTGCCCTCGACGCGGCCCTGACCGGCGGTTTCGACGCGATCGTGCTCGACATCATCCTTCCCGGCCTGTCCGGCTACCGGGTGCTGGAAGGGATGCGGGCGGCCGGCGTCGACACCCCGGTGCTGCTGGTGTCGGCGAAGGACGGCGAGTTCGACCAGGCCGACGGTCTCGACCTCGGCGCCGACGGGTACCTCGTCAAGCCGTTCGCGTTCGTCGTGCTGGTCGCGCAGCTGAAGGCGATCCTGCGCCGGCGCGACGCGGCGATGGGCCGCAGCGGGCAGCGGGTGCGGCTCGGGCCGCTCGTCGTCGATCCCGTCTCCCGCTCGGTGAGCTGGGAGGGCGAGACGATCGAGCTGTCGCCGCGCGAGTTCGCGCTGCTGCACACCCTGGCCAGCCGACCCGACACCGCCGTCGCCAAGGACGACCTCCTGCGCATGGTGTGGGGCGACGAGCAGGCCGCCAGCCGCAACGTCGTCGAGGTGTACGTCGGCTACGTCCGGCGCAAGCTCGACGCCGTCGGTGCCGGGCACGTCCTCAAGACCGTGCGCGGGTACGGGTACCTCGTCGGCACCCCATGAGCAGGTTCGGCGCCCTCACCGACTGGTGGGCGCACCGGTCGTTGCGCACCCGCATCACGCTGGTGGTGGGGATCGTGGCGCTGGTGGCGCTGACCGCGCTGTCGCGGCTGGGCGGGAGCCTGCTGGTCACCACGGTGGTCAGCGCGGCGGACGTGGAGCTGGAGGCGAAGGCGGAGTCGGTCGCCGAGTCGGTGCGCGCCGGCGTCGACCCGGCTGAGGTGCGGATCGCCGGTGTCCGCGTGGTCGACGTCGCGGGCCGGCCGGTCGACGGCGGTGCTGCGCTGCCGCTGTCGGACGCGCAGGTGCGCCGGATCGCGGGCGGCGAGGCGCTGTCCACCGGCGATGCCACCGATCTGCGGCGCTGGCTGGGCCGGTCCACGGTCGGGCCGGACGGCGTGGTGCGGATCGTGGTCGCGACGGCCGATCTCGTCGGCTCGTCGACGATATTGGCGAACGCGGCCGGCTGGTTCCTCGTCGGTGCGCTGCTCGCCGCGTGCGTGGTGGCGTTGGCGGCGTGGTCGGCGACGCGGGCCGCGCTGCGACCAGTCGACCGCCTGCGCGCGGCCGCGGCCGGCCTGCCGCCGGGTGCGCGGCTGCCCGTCCCGCCGGCGGACGACGAGCTGCGCGCGCTCGCCGAGGAGATCAACCTGCTGCTGGCCCGCCGCGACGACGCCGCCGCCCGGCTCGAACGGTTCACCGGCGACGCGGCGCACGAGCTGCGGTCGCCGGTCGCGGCGATCCGAGCGCAGGCCGAGGTCGCGGTGGCCCACCCCGACCCGGCGCTCACCGGCGAGACGCTGCAGTCCATCGCCGACGAGGCCGCGCGGCTGTCCAGCCTGCTCTCCGCCCTCCTCGCGCTCACGCGGGCCGACTCGGGGCAGCGGCCGCCCGCGCAGCCCGTCGACCTGGTGGCGGCCGCGCGTTCCGCCATCGACCGCGCAAGCTCCTCCGCCGCCGAGGACGCGCCCGCGCTGACGCTGGCCGCGCCGACCCCGGCCGTCGTGGCCGCCACCGCGTCCGAGGTCGCGCTGGTGCTGGACAACCTGATCGGCAACGCGTCGCGGCACGCTGCCACCGTCGTCCGGGTCGGGGTGCTGCCGGCGGGGCGGTGGGTGCGCCTCGTCGTCGAGGACGACGGGAAGGGCATCGCCCCCGCCGACCGCCGCCGCGTCTTCGACCGCTTCGTCCGGCTCAACCCGGAGGCCGGCGGCGGCGCGGGGCTCGGCCTCGCGCTCGTCGCGGCGCTGGTGCACGGCCGCGGTGGGACGGTCTCGGCAGGGGAAGCGGGCTCGGGGGGCGCGCGCTTCGAGGTGCGGTGGCCGTCCCCGTGATCGTCGTCGGCACTGCGCTCGTGCGGGACGGGCGGCTGCTCGTCGCCCAGCGGACCCGCCCGCCCGAGCTGGCCGGGCTGTGGGAGCTGCCCGGCGGCCGGGTGGAGGCGGGGGAGTCGGAGGCCGCGGCCGTGGTGCGGGAGTGCCGCGAGGAGCTCGGCGCCGAGGTCCGGGTGACGGGCAGGCTGGGCCCGGACCTCCCGCTCCCGACCGGGGTGCTGCGCGTGCACGCCGCCGAGCTGGTGGTGGGCAGTCCGGAGCCGAAGGCGCTGGAGCACGCGGCCCTGCGCTGGATCGGCCCGGCCGAGCTGGACGCGCTGGACTGGGTGGCGGTGGACCGCGCCCTGGTCCCGGATCTGCGGCCGCTGTTGCGTTGATCATGGGCAAAACGTCGTCGAACAAGATCGACCAGCAACGTTTTGCCCATGATCAACGCCAACTCGCGGGAGCCGATCCGGCCCCACGTCCGTCCAACCCGGCATGACGAACCTCGACGAGCTGCTCGCCCGCCAACGCGGCCTGCTCACCCGCGCCCAGCTGCTCGCCGCCGGCGTGCCGGCCTCCCACATCGACGGGCGCGTTCGCGCCCGCGTGTGGACCCCGGTGCTGCCCCGCACCTACCTCGTCCACCCGGGCCTGCCCGATGACGAGCTGCGCGTGCGGGCGGCCGTGCTGTGGGCCGGCGCCGATGCCGCGCTGGCCGGGTTGGCGGCTGCCTGGTGGCTGGGGCTCGTGTCGACGCCGCCCACCCAGGTGCGGGTCGTGACGCCGCACAGGGCGCGGGCGCTGCGCCGCGCGGAGGTCGTCGCGGACGTCGCCCGGCCGGTCTGGGTGGTCGAGGTGCGCGAGGTCCGGGTGACCGCGCCGCTCGACACGCTCGTCGATGCGGCCCTCGAGCTGGGCGCCGCAGGGGTCGCGCTGCTCCGTGATCTTCGACACAAGGAAGTCGGGCGCAACTCTCCGTATGGTGCAAGAATCGCTGACCACCGCGTTGTGGCCCGCTCCGTCGGCGTGCGGCCCGGATGAGCCGCTGCTCACCTCCGCGGTGCTGCTCGACGTGCCCGGGCTACCGTGTGTCGTGAGCATTTCCACCATCGCGGACACCGCGGAACGGACTCGCGGCGACCGCGAGGCGGGTGCCGGCCTCCGCAACGTCGCCATCGTCGCGCACGTCGACCACGGCAAGACCACCCTCGTCGACGCCATGCTGCGCGAGTCGGGCGCCATCGCCACCCGCGGGCCTGCCGTCGACCGGGTCATGGACTCCGGCGACCTCGAGCGCGAGAAGGGCATCACCATCCTCGCCAAGCACACGGCCGTGCGCTGGCAGGGGATGACGCTCAACGTCGTCGACACGCCGGGCCACGCCGACTTCGGTGGCGAGGTCGAGCGCGGCCTCTCCATGGTCGACGGCGTCGTGCTGCTGGTCGACGCGAGCGAGGGCCCGCTGCCGCAGACCCGCTTCGTGCTGCGCAAGACGCTGGCCGCCGGCCTGCCCGTCGTGCTGGTCGTGAACAAGACCGACCGGCCGGACGCGCGCATCGCCGAGGTCGTCGACGAGAGCCTCGAGCTGCTGCTGGAGCTGGCCGACGAGCTCGGTCTCGACGAGGACACCACGGCCCAGCTGCTGGACCTGCCGGTCGTCTACGCGTCCGGGCGCGCCGGGCGCGCGTCGCGGCTGCGGCCCGCCGACGGCGACATGCCCGGCGACGCCGGCCTGGAGGCGCTGTTCGACGTGATCGCCGAGGCGGTCCCGCCGCCCGCCGACGACCCCGACGCGCCGCTGCAGGCCCACGTCACGAACCTCGACGCCAGCACGTTCCTCGGCCGCATCGCGCTCTGCCGCGTGCGCGCCGGCGTGCTGCGCCGGGGCCAGCAGGTCGCGTGGTGCACCGCCGACGGCGGCACCACCCGCGTCAAGATCACCGAGCTGCTGCGCACCGAGGGCCTGGAGCGGGTGCCGGCCGAGGAGGCCCGCGCGGGCGACCTGGTCGCGGTCGCCGGCATCCCCGAGGTCATGATCGGCGACACGCTGGCCGACCCGGAGAACCCGGTGCCGCTGCCGCGCATCCACGTCGATGAGCCGGCCATCTCGGTCACCATCGGCATCAACACCTCGCCGCTCGTCGGCCGCGACCCGCACCCGGGCACCAAGCTCACCGCCCGCCAGGTGAAGGGCCGGCTCGACACCGAGCTCGTCGGCAACGTCAGCATCCGGGTGCTGCCCACCGAGCGTCCGGACGCGTGGGAGGTGCAGGGCCGCGGCGAGCTGGCGCTGGCCGTGCTCGTCGAGACGATGCGCCGCGAGGGCTTCGAGATGACCGTCGGCAAGCCCGAGGTCGTCACCAAGGTCATCGACGGCAAGGTGCACGAGCCGTTCGAGCAGCTCTCGGCAGACGTGCCCGTCGACAACCTGGGCGCCGTCACCCAGCTGCTGGCCGGTCGCAAGGGCGAGCTCGTGCAGATGGTGCACGGCGACACCCGCGTCCGGCTGGACTACCGGGTGCCCTCGCGCGGCCTGATCGGCTTCCGCACCGAGTTCCTCACGATCACCCGGGGTGCCGGCATCGCCAGCCACGTCTTCGACGGGTACGGCCCGTGGGTGGGCGAGATCCGGGCGCGCCTGCGCGGCTCGCTGATCGCCGACCGCACCGGCCCCACCACGGCGTACGCCATCGACCAGCTCTCGGACCGCGGCACGATGTTCGTCGGCCCCGGCACGATGGTCTACGCCGGCATGGTCGTGGGCGAGTACACGCGCGCGGAGGACCTCGAGGTCAACATCGTGCGCGAGAAGAAGCTCACGAACATCCGGTCGTCGAACGCCGACAACTTCGTCAAGCTGACCCCGCCCACGCTGCTCAGCCTGGAGCAGTCGCTGGAGTTCTGCGCCAACGACGAGTGCGTCGAGGTCACCCCGGAGTCGGTGCGCATCCGCAAGGTGGAGCTCGACTCGCACCTGCGCGCCCGGGCCCGCGCCCGCGCCCGCTCGGCCGGCTGAGCGACGTCACACACCTGCGGGCCCGTTCACACACGTTCGAACGTGTGTGAACGGGCCCAGCGGTGTGTGACGTCGTTTGCGGTGAACCCCGGAAACCTGTGCCGGGGCGCCTGGTGAAGGATGGACGGTCCGCGGGTCGGTCCGGGCCGGACCGCGTCCTCGGGAGGTGATCGTGGGCCGCCGGACGTGGATCGTCCTGCTCGCACTCGTCGCGCTGCTGGCGGCGGGGTGCACCAACGAGCCCGTCCCGCGGCCGGCGCCGACCACCCCGACCCCGACAGTGACGCCGACGCCGCCGCCCGGGAAACCGTCGGAGCTGGTCGTCGGCGTGGGGGACCTGCCGGGCGGGTTCAACCCGCACCTCCTCGCGGACGTCTCGCCGATCACCCAGGCGCTGTCGACACTCGTGCTGCCCTCGGTCTTCCGGGTCGACAGCGCCGGAACCCCGCAGCTGGACCGCACCGTCGCCACCAGCGCGACGGTCACGTCGACCGCCCCGTTCACGGTCAGCTACGAGCTGAACCTCGAGGCGTCGTGGTCGACGAACGCGCCGATCGCGGCCGAGGACTTCGTCTACCTGTGGGAGCGGATGCGGGCCGACCCGGGCGTCGCCGACGCCGCGGGCTACCGGCTCATCACCGCGGTCCGGTCGCGGGCCGGCGGCAAGGCCGTCGACGTCGAGTTCGCCAAGCCCTACCCGGCGTGGCAGCACCTGTTCTCCGGGCTGCTGCCGGCGCACCTGCTGAAGGACGCCCCCGGCTCGTGGGTCGGCGCCCTGCGCAACGGCCTGCCGGCATCCGGCGGCCCGTTCAAGGTCAACACGGTCGACCGCGGCCGCGGCGAGGTCGTGCTCGTGCGCAACGACGTCTACTGGGACACCCCGACGGGCGTCGACCAGCTGGTGCTGCGCCGCCTCGACCCGGAGGGCATCGCCACCGGCATCGGGTCGGGCGACATCGACCTCGCGGTGGCGGCCGCCGAGCCAGCCCTGCGCACCGCGCTGGTGGACCTGCAGCCCGCCCCGCACACCCAGCCCGTGCCGCGCGCCGAGGTCGTCACGCTCGGCCTGCGCACGGACAACGGCCCGCTGCGCGCCCGGGCGGCCCGGCAGGCCGTCGCCGGCCTCGTCGACCGGGAGGCGGTGCGGGCAGCCGTCGCACCCGAGGCGCTGGCCGCCGACGCGTTCGGCCGCGCGCCGTCCCAGCCCGGGTACAGCCCGTCCGCCCCGCCGCGGCCGGATGGCGCCGCCGTCACCGCGCTGCTGCAGCAGGCCGGCTGGACGCGGGCGGGCCCCTCCGCCCCCTGGACGGTGAACGGCGTGCCCGTGCGGCTCACGATCGGCGCGGGCGCCGAGCGCCCGCTGGACCAGCGCGTGGCCGCCGTCGTCGCCCAGCAGCTGACGGCCGCCGGGATCTCGACGACGGTCGTGGCCCCGCCCGCCGTCGACCTGTTCGGCGCCGCGACGGTCCCCGCGACCCCGCCGTCCCCGTCCCCGACGGCCGCCCCGACCGCCACCCCGGCGTCGACCCCGACCAGCTCGCCCACCACCACTGCAGCAGCGCCCGCCGCCGGCGTCGCCGTGGACCTGATGGTGCTGCCCCGGCCGGCGGGCGCCGACCCCGCGACGGCCATCGCGTCGGAGTTCGGCTGCGTCACCGGTGATCCGACCGGTGCCGAGGAGGCGCCCGGTCCGACCGGGTTCTGCCAGCCGCTGCTCGACCCGCTCCTGGACGAGCTGATGTCCGCCGATCCCCGGCCGAGCACGGCGGCGGTGGTGGAAAAGGAGCTGTGGGCGCAGGCGGCCGAGCTGCCGTTGTTCCAGCCGGTGGGGCTCGTCGTGAGCACTCCGGCGGCCGACGCGGCCACCGCGATCGGGCCCGGTCCGCTGCTGACGGGACCGCTGACGGGGGCGCAACGCTGGCGCGCCCTCCCGTCGTGATCGGCTGGCCCGTTCGGCGCAGCCGCCAGATCACCCTTTGGTCACGATCACAATTACCGGCTACCACGCAGTAGCAAGTCGTTTCTACCGTCCCCTGGTTGTCCGCGCACCGATCGATCACATGAGCCGGTGCGCAGCGGGGTGGGAGCGGCGGTCCGACCTGGACGCCGACGACGAAGAGAGTTCAGAGGAAACACATGAGGAGATCGCGCACGGGCTTTGCCGTGGTCGCCCTGGGCGCCGCGGCAGCGATGGTGCTCTCGGGCTGTGCCCAGCGGAGCAACCAGGGAGGCGGCCCCCAGAACACCGCGCCTGCGGTGGGTCTGCCGGAGACGGCGCCCATCCCGGTGGTGCCGGGCAAGCCCGGCGGCGTGTTCCGCCTCGGGATCACCGAGCCGACGGCGATCGACAGCTTCAACGTGCAGGAGTCGGAGGGGCAGGCGGTCGCGGGTGCGATCTACACCCCGCTCGTCACGCTGGAGCCGAACGGGGACGTCAAGCCCGGGGTGGCCACGGACTGGTCGCAGAACGCCGACTGCAGCGTGTGGACGTTCAACCTCAAGCCCAACACGCACTTCTCCAACGGGGAGGTCGTCGACGCCGCCGCGTTCAAGCGCGGCTGGATGCGCGCCATCGCCCCGAACTCCGGGTCCGAGGTCAACTACCACCTCGACGAGATCCAGGGCTACAACGAGTTCCAGGCCGGCACCGCGACCGACCTGACCGGTGTGAACGCCACCAACCCGAACCAGCTGGTCGTCACGCTGACGAAGCCGGACTGCGAGTTCAACCTGCGCACGGCGCACGTCGTGTCGAGCCCGGTGCCCAGCAAGGTCGGCGCCACCACGGACTCCAACTACACCGACGCCCCGATCGGCAACGGGCCGTTCAAGATCGACGGCAAGTGGAACCACGACCGCGGCATCCGCCTGGTCCGCAACGACGCCTACGACGCCGGTCAGAAGCCGTACCTCGACGCCATCGAGTTCACGATCCTGAACCCGACGAACGGCGTCCAGCTGGAGAGCGACGGGTTCCACAACGGCACGTTCGACTGGGCCCGCATGCCGGTTCCGCTCATCCAGCAGAACCGCGCCGACTTCGAGCCGCAGGGCAAGTGGCTGTCGAAGAAGACCAACGGCATGAACATGTTCATGGTCATGAACGAGACCGCGCCGTTGAACTCGGTCGACGCCCGTAAGGCGGTCTCGATGGCCATCGACCGCGCCGCGATCGCCCAGGGCGTGTTCAAGGGCGCCCAGGCGCCCGCCGACTCGCTCGTCCCGGCGGTCTTCCCCGACGCCTACCAGCCCGGCGTGTGTGACGCGTGCAAGTACGACCCGGCCAAGGCGAAGGAGCTCGCCGCCAAGGCGGGGCTGACCCCGGGCAAGGAGCTCAACCTGTCGTTCAACACCGGCGCCGGTCACGAGGAGTGGACCGCCGCGGTGCGCCAGCAGCTGGAGACCAACCTCGGTCTGAAGATCAACTACAAGGGTGCGCCGTTCACCGACCACCTCAACAACCAGGAGGCCAAGGGCGCGTCGGGGCTCTTCCGCTACGCGTGGGGTGCCGACTACCCGACCCCGGGCAACTACCTGATCCCGCTGCTGGCCACGTCCTCGATCAAGCCCGACGCCGAGGGCAAGGTCACCGGCAACAACTACGGCCGCTACAGCAACCCGGAGTTCGACGCGCTGGTCGCCAAGGCGGCCGCGACGAAGGACAAGGCCGAGCGCAACAACCTGTGGAAGCAGGCCGAGCAGATCGCCATCGGGCGTGACCTCGCGACGATGCCGCTGTTCGCGCGCCAGCAGTTCCGCCTGGTCGACAACAGCAAGTGGGGCAACGTCAACATGGACTTCCAGGAGAACCCGACCTTCGAGTCGATCTTCCAGAAGTAGTCATGGCGCGGGCCGGCGGCTCCGGCGATCCCGGAGCCGCCGGCCTTCGTCGTGGGGAGGAACACCATGGGAAAGTTCATCGTCCGCCGCGTCGGCCAGGCGATCCTGGTCGTGCTGGCCACGACGCTGCTGGTCTACATCGCCACGTTCG
Source organism: Pseudonocardia sp. CA-107938 (assembly GCF_050936315.1). NCBI lineage: Bacteria > Bacillati > Actinomycetota > Actinomycetes > Pseudonocardiales > Pseudonocardiaceae > Pseudonocardia > Pseudonocardia sp. CA-107938. The sequence continues at coordinate 2,423,212 of NZ_JBNJNA010000001.1, forward strand.
CCCTCGGTGATCCGTTCGCCTCCACCGGCGACCGGCAGGTGCCGCCGGAGGTCGCCGCCGCCAACCGCGCGCTGTTCGGCCTCGACAAGCCGCTGTGGCAGCAGTACCTCACCTACCTCGGCCACATCGTCACCGGTGACCTGGGGATCGACTACGACCAGAAGCGCCCGGTCGCGGAGATGATCGGCGCTGCCCTGCCCGCCACCGTGCGGCTCGCGCTGGTCGCGATCGTCATCGACATCATCATCGGCGTGACCGTCGGCATCATCGCCGCGGTCAAGCGGTACTCGTTCGCCGACGTGCTCGTCACGGTGGTCTCCACGGTCGCCATCGGGTTGCCGACGTTCGTGATCGGCATCGTGCTGCTGGCCTACCTCGCGGGGGTCGGGCCGTTCCCGGTGGTGCCGCGCAGCTTCGCCACCGAGGTGCCCTGGTACCAGGAGGTGCTGCTGCCGGCGTTCACCCTCGCCATCGTCGACGCGGCGTTCGTCGCCCGCCTGATGCGCGGCTCGATGCTGGAGGTGCTGCGCGCCGACTACATCCGCACGGCCCGCGCGAAGGGCCTCGCGGAGCGCACCGTGATCGGCAAGCACGCGCTGCGCAACTCGATCATCCCGGTCGTCACCTACCTCGGGGTCTCGCTCGGCGTGCTCATGGGCGGGGCGCTGATCACGGAGACGATCTTCCAGTACAACGGTGTCGGGTACCTCCTCTTCCGGTCCATCGCGGGCAACAACGTGCCGGTCATCGCGGCGGTCGTGATCTTCAGCGTGCTGGCCTTCGTCGTGCTGTCGCTGATCGTCGACATCCTGTACGCCTACCTGGATCCGCGGATCCGGCTGAACTGACGTCCCGCCCACCACCACCACCTCGAGGCGATCCCTCATGACGAGCCTTCCTCCGCCGACCGGCGGATCCGGCGACCAGATGACGGCGCTCGTCGTCGCGCCGGCCGACCCCACCCAGGAGCAGGAGCCGACCAGGGCGCAGGGGCAGTTCCGCGACATCTGGACCCGCTACAAGCGCAACAGGCTCGCCCTGATCGGGCTGGTCGGAGTGATCCTGCTGGTGCTGCTGGCCATCTTCGAGCCGTTCATCACCCCCTACGACCCGTTCGAGCAGAACCTGCTCAACACCACGGCGCCACCGAGCGCCGACCACCTGTTCGGCACCGACGTGCTGGGCCGCGACATGTTCTCCGCGCTCATCTACGGCACCCGGCTCGCCGTGATCGTCGGGCTCGGCACGATGCTGATGTCGCTGATCGTCGGGGTGGCGCTCGGGGCGCTGGCCGGCTTCTCGCGCGGCCTGACCGACTCGGTCATCATGCGCTTCACCGACATCTTCCTCGCGTTCCCGCTGCTCGTGGGCGCCATCGTGGTGGTGCGCGCGTTCGGCTCCGGGGTGCTGCCCGTGGTGATCGCGCTCGTGATCTTCAGCTGGCCCACGTCCGCGCGGCTGATGCGCGGCCAGACGCTCGCGCTGCGCGAGAGCGAGTACGTGGAGGCGGCGCGCTCGATCGGCGCCTCCAACGCGCGCATCGTGACCCGGCACATCCTGCCCAACGCCATCGCGCCCGTCGTCGTGTACGCGTTCACCAGCGTGGGCGTCGTCATCGTCGCGATGGCGTCGCTGTCGTTCCTCGGTGTCGGGGTGCCGGCCGACGTGCCCGAGTGGGGCCGCATGATCTCGCAGGCGTACTCGTTCATCCGGGTGCCGGACAAGCAGCACCTGTGGATCTTCCCCGCGCTGGCCATCGTGTTCACGACGCTCGCGTTCGCGTTCGTCGCCGACGGTCTCCGCGACGCGCTCGACCCCAAGCTGCGCGGGGGGCACTGAGATGCCTGAGCTGGTGCAACCCCACGAGGACGTCCTCGCCGACACCGGCGCCGCCTCGGCTGAGCGGGTGCTCGAGGTGCGCGACCTGCGCGTGCACTTCGACACGCCCGCCGGCACCGTCAAGGCCGTCGACGGCGTCAGCTGGCACGTCGACGCCGGCGAGACGCTCGCGATCGTGGGCGAGTCGGGATCGGGCAAGTCCGTCTCGGCGATGACGATCCTCGGCCTGGTGCCGAGCCCGCCCGCCACGTTCCCCAGCGGGGAGGTGCTGCTGCGCGGCCGCTCGCTGCTGGACCTGCCGGAGGCGCAGCAGCGCAAGCTGCGCGGCAACGACATCGCGATGATCTTCCAGGACCCGCTGACGGCCCTGAACCCGGTGTTCCGGGTGGGTGACCAGATCGCCGAGATGGTGCGCGTGCACCAGAAGGTGAGCAAGGCGGCGGCGAACAAGAAGGCCGTCGACCTGCTCGCCGAGGTCGGCATCCCGAACCCGAACACCCGCGCCCGGCAGTACCCGCACGAGTTCTCCGGCGGCATGCGGCAGCGCGCGATGATCGCGATGGCGCTCGCCAACGACCCGACGGTGCTGCTCGCCGACGAGCCGACGACCGCGCTCGACGTCACCGTGCAGGCGCAGATCATGCAGCTGCTCGTGGAGCTGCAGGAGCGCCGCAACACCGCGATCGTGCTGATCACGCACGACCTCGGGCTCGTGGCGAGCCACGCCGACCGCATCGCCGTCATGTACGCGGGCCGGATCGTGGAGACCGGCCGGACCGACGAGATCTTCGCTGCGCCGCGGCACGCCTACACCTACGGCCTGCTGTCCAGCCTCGCCCGCATGGACCACGCCCGGCCGGCCAAGCTGGAGCCGATCCCGGGCCAGCCGCCGAGCCTGTCGCGGGTGCCGCGGGGGTGCGCGTTCCACCCGCGCTGCGCGTTCGCCACCGACGCGTGCCGCGACGACGTGCCCGAGCTGCTGCCCATGGCGCCGGGATCCGACCACCGGCACGCCTGCGTCCACCCCGACGCCGTCGCCGCGGCGCTGGCGGCGCCCAAGGAGGTCGCGCCGTCGGCCGAGCGCTCGGCGACCACGGGCAAGGCGCCCGTCGTCGAGGTGACCGACCTGGTCAAGCACTTCCCCATCCGCGCCGGGCTGCTCGTCTCCCGGACGGTGGGGGCGGTGCAGGCCGTCAACGGGTTGTCGTTAGGGATCGAGCCCGGTACGACGCTGTCGCTCGTCGGCGAGTCCGGCTGCGGCAAGTCGACGGCCGCCCGCGCGATCCTGCGCCTGCACGAGCCCACGTCGGGCAGGGTGCAGATCGGTGGGCTGGACGTCACCGCGCTCGGCGGGCGCGAGCTGCGCAAGGCCCGGGAGGACATGCAGATCGTCTTCCAGGACCCGTACGCGTCGCTGAACCCGCGGCTGACGATCCGCCAGATCCTCACCGAGAAGTACCGCCTGCTCGGCGGGGAGCTCACCAAGGACACCATCCCGGACCTGCTCGACACCGTCGGGCTCTCGGCGGAGTACGCCGACCGCTACCCGCACGAGTTCTCCGGCGGGCAGCGCCAGCGCGTCGGCATCGCCCGCGCGATCGCGCTCAACCCGAAGTTCGTGGTGCTCGACGAGCCGGTGTCGGCCCTGGACGTGTCGATCCAGGCGCAGATCCTCAACCTGCTGGAGAACCTGCAGGACGAGTTCGGGCTCACCTACCTGTTCATCGCGCACGACCTGTCGGTGGTGCGGCACATCTCCGACCGGGTCGCAGTGATGTACCTCGGGCAGATCGTCGAGATCGCCGACCGCGACGACCTCTTCGAGCACCCGCAGCACCCGTACACGCAGGCGCTGATCTCGGCCGTGCCGATCCCGGACCCGGAGGTGGAGCGGGTCAGGGAACGCATCGTGCTGACGGGCGACGTGCCGAGCCCGGCGAACCCGCCGAGCGGCTGCCGCTTCCGCACCCGCTGCTGGAAGCACCTCGAGCTGTCGGAGTCGGACAAGCAGCGGTGCATCACCGAGCCGCCCCCGCTGCGCAGCACGGGCGCCGAGCGACACGACGTCGCGTGCCACTTCGCGGGAGTGCGGGAGGTACTGCACGCGTGAGCCTGCACCACGTCGAGCTGTGGGTCCCGGACCTGGAGCGGGCGGTGGCGGAGTGGGGCTGGCTCCTCGGTGAGCTCGGCTGGACGCCGTTCCAGGACTGGCCGGCGGGGCGCAGCTGGTGCAGCGGCGACGTCTACGTCGTCGTCGAGGCCTCGTCCGCGGTGACGGGCCCGCACGACCGGATGCGGGCCGGGCTCAACCACCTCGCGTTCCACGGCGGCGACCGGGCAGCCGTGGACGCGCTGGCCGCGGCCGCGCCGGAGCACGGCTGGACACCGCTGTTCGCCGACCGCTACCCGTGGGCCGGCGGGCCGGACCACTACGCGGCTTACCTGGAGAACGCGGACGGCTTCGAGGTCGAGGTCGTCGCCCAGGGACTCGTCGAGAACGACGTTGCGGTTGATTGAATCGATTCATTTTCACCACAACGTCGTTCTCGACGCGTTCGCCGGGCCTGGGTGCGCTGCGGCCTAGGGTGGAGCCGTGACCTCCCGGCTGCTGTTCGTGCACGCCCACCCCGACGACGAGACCCTCGCCACCGGCGGCACGATGGCCCACTACGCCGCCCGTCCCGACGTCGAGGTGACGCTGGTGACGTGCACGCTCGGCGAGCAGGGCGAGGTCATCCCGCCCGAGCTGGCGCAGCTGGAGGCCGGCCAGGCCGACCAGCTCGGCGGCTACCGCATCGGTGAGCTCGCGCTGGCCTGCGCGGCGCTGGGCGTCACCGACCACCGCTTCCTCGGTGGCGCCGGACGCTGGCGCGACACCGGCATGGCGCTGGCCGGTCACGGCACCCGGGCGGCGCTCCCCGAGGTGCTGCACCCGCGCGCGTTCGCCCACCCCGACGCGTTCGCCGACGAGGTGGACGCGCTGGTGGAGATCCTGGAGGAGCTGCGGCCCGCCGCCGTCGTCACCTACGCGGCGGACGGCGGCTACGGCCACCCCGACCACGTGCGCGCGCACGACATCACCGTCGCCGCGGTGGGGCGGGTGCCGTCCCGGCTGTTCCACGTCGTCACCCCGCGCGGCGACCTGGAGAAGGGGATCGCGGAGCTGGCCGGCCACGTCGTCCCGCCGCTGCGCCTGCCGGAGCCCGACGAGCTGCCCAGCGTGCCCGACGAGCTGGTCACCACCCGCGTCGACGTCTCGGCGCACCGCGCCGCTCGCGTGGCCGCGATGCGGGCGCACGCGACGCAGGTCCTCGTCCAGTCCGACGGCACGGACGGGCCCGTCGTGTACTCGGTGTCGAACCTGGTGGCGCAGCCGTTCACCGAGGTGGAGAGCTTCGTCGCCGCCTCGGGTACGGTCACGGCGCCCCACGACCTACTGGCGGAAGGTGCCTGACCCGTGTACGTGGCGCTGTCCGCGCTCCTCGGCCTCGCCGGCGCCGTGCTGGGCGCGTTCGGGCTGCTGTTCACCCCGCAGTACGCCGGCGCGATCCCGGTCCCGCTCGGCATCGTGGTGACGCTGCTGTCGCTGCCGTGGCTGGTCCGCGCGTCCGGCGAGCTGGACCCGCGGCCCCTGCCGGCCGCCGTCCCGCTGATCGGCTGGGTGGTCGCGGTGCTCGGGTTGACCCTGTTCGGCCCCGGCGGCGACGTGATGCTGCCGCTGACCTGGCAGTCCCTGCTGTTCCTCTGCGTCGGTTTGGGCTCCGGGCTGTGGGCCCTGCGCTCGGTGCTGCTGGAGGAGAACGGCCCGCCGTACACCCCGTCCGACGGTGGCTGAGCCCGCCATCCCGGACCGCGCGATCGTCGCGGTCCTGCGCCCGTTCGTGCGCGCCACCCGGCCGGTGCTCGACGGGCTGCGCGAGTCCGACCCGTTCGGGCTGCGCGAGCGTGTCCGCGCGCCCGACGACGCCGAGCGCGGCCTCGCCGAGACCGTGCTCGACGCGCTGGCGTCCGTCGAGGTGCCGGGCACGAAGGCGTGGGCGGACATGGACACCGCCGCCCGTTCGCGCTGGTGGGTGCGCCGGGTCGGCCGGTTCACGACGCTCGTCGCGGCGGTGCCGGGCATCGGCGGCGCGCTGGCCAACCGGCTGCCCGTGTCGAAGGCGATCGGGGCGGCCGGGCAGGGCCTGGTGCTCGTCGCGATCGCCGGCGAGTACGGCGTGCACGACGAGCAGACCCTCGTCGAGCTGCTCGGCACGGTCCTGTTCCGGCGGGACCTGGCGGTGCCGCCGCCCGACGCCGAGGCCGACGCGCAGGCGGCCGAGCAGGCGGACGAGATCACCGGGGACCTCACCGACGACTCCGGGCCGTCGGTCAGGAAGGTCGCCGGCGCCATGTGGCGGCTCGGCCGCGCCCTGTTCGCCCTGGAGGGCGAGCTGGACAAGCGCCCCCACGGCAACCTGCTGACCGAGGGCCTCGGCATGCTGCCGGTGATCGGCGCGGTGGGGAAGTTCCTCGGCGAGTGGTCGGGGATCCAGGAGGCGGCGCAGGAGGCCGAGGAGTGGCTGCGCCGGCCCCGGGGCGTTCCGCGCGACTACCCCGGCGGCACCAGGTAGCGGTAGCGGTGGTGCTCGACCATGCCCACCCGCCCGTACAGCGACCGGGCGCCGGCGTTGTGCAGCGCCACCTGCAGCACCATCCAGCGGGCACCGCGCTCGCGGCCCCAGGCCGCTGCGGCGGCGAGCATGCCGGTGGCGATGCCCCTGCCGCGGGCGGCCTCGGCGGTGTGCAGCATCGCGACGTGGACGTGGTCGGCCACCAGGCAGGCGCGGACCCGGCCGAGCACGGCCGTGCCGTCGTGGGTGCCGTCGTGGGTGCCGGCGCGCGCGATGCCGAACCCGACGGGCGGGGCACCGCCCGGGTCCAGGACGGCGCGCGCGGCGGGGGCGTACTCCTCGCGGAACCACTCCGGGTCCGGCCGCTCCGGCAGCTCGACCGGCACCGGGACGGGCGCGCCGGCGATCGTCGCGAGATCGCCCACCAGCACCGCCACCTCGGCGCCTGCGGCGTGCCCGACGTCGAGCACCCACCCGGCCCGCTCCACCGCCTGGTCCCACGGCGAACCGACCGGCACCTGGACGCGCGGCCGGGTACCCGTCCGCTGCGCGAACGCGACCACGGCGGCCAGCGCGTCGGGGATCGGCAGGCCCGGGTCGCCGATGGCGAGCGCCGAGTTCGCGCGGCCGGTGAATCCGCCGGCGGCCCGCAGCCGCCACGCACCCAACGGCTCGTCGACCGCGGCCGGCCAGGCGTCGGCGCACAGCGACTCCAGCGCGACGATCGCGGCGAGCCCGGCCCGGCGCGGCGCAGCGGGCGGCACGGCCCGCGCGGCGACCACCGCGTCGGGATCGATCCGGACGGGCCCGCGACGGGTGTTGACGACCAGTCCGGAGCGATCTTCGACCAGATCACCCACCGCGTCGCTGTAGAGCGGGCGCCCGTCGCGCTCGCCGACCCGCTGCCGCACCGACACCCGGCTCCCCACCAGCCGCTCCATGTCGTTCCTCACAGCGGGCCCCGCCTCTCGTGTCCCGGGTTGTCCGGACATACTGTGGGGTAGCCCCCGAAGGTCTAGTGGAGGACCCCCGTGACGTACGTGATCGCCGAGCCCTGCGTCGACCTGCTCGACAAGGCGTGCATCGAGGAATGTCCGGTGGACTGCATCTACGAGGGCGCCCGGATGCTCTACATCCACCCCGACGAGTGCGTCGACTGCGGAGCCTGCGAGCCGGTGTGCCCCGTCGAGGCCATCTACTACGAGGACGACGTGCCCGAGCAGTGGGCGGCCTACACGAAGGCCAACGTCGACTTCTTCGACGACCTGGGCTCGCCGGGCGGCGCGTCCAAGGTCGGCAAGATCGACCGCGACGTCGAGCCGGCGCTGTCGCTGCCGCCGCAGTCGCACGACGAGTGAATCTGCAGCCCTCGTTCGACCTGCCCGACTTCCCCTGGGATTCGCTGGCCGGCGCCACCGAACGCGCGCACGCGCACCCCGATGGCATCGTCGACCTCTCCGTCGGCACGCCGGTCGATCCCGTGCCGGACGTCGTGCGGGCGGCGTTGACCGGCCCGGCCGCCGACGACCCGGGGTACCCGACGACGCACGGGCCGCTCGCGCTGCGCATCGCGATCGCGGGCAGCCTGCGCCGGCGCTTCGGCGTCACCGTCGACCCGCAGGCGGTGCTGCCGACGATCGGCTCCAAGGAGCTCGTCGCCTGGCTGCCGACCCTGCTGGGCGCCGGCCCCGGCCACACGGTCCTGATCCCCGAGCTGGCGTACCCCACGTACGAGGTGGGGGTGCGGCTGGCCGGCGCGACGGCGGTCCGCGCGGACGCGACCACGGCCGTCGGTCCCGGGCGGGTGTCGCTGATCTGGGTCAACTCGCCGTCCAACCCGACGGGTCGGGTGCTGCCGGCCGAGCACCTGGCGAAGGTGGTCGAGTTCGCGCGTGAGCGAGGGGCGATCGTCGCCTCCGACGAGTGCTACCTGTCGTTGTCGGACGGGGCGCCGTCGATCCTGTCGCCCGAGGTGTGCGGCGGTTCGTTCGACGGCCTGCTGGCCGTCCACTCGATGTCGAAGACGTCGAACCTGGCCGGGTACCGCGCCGGGTTCGTCACCGGTGACCCGGCGCTGGTCGCCGGGCTGCTGGAGGTGCGCAAGCACGCCGGCATGATCGTGCCGCGGCCCGTGCAGGCCGCCATGGCCGCCGCCGCGGACGACGACGCGCACGTCACCGCGCAGGTCGCGGTCTACGCGCGCCGCCGCGAAGTGCTGCGTGCCGCCGTCGAGAAGGCCGGGCTGCGGGTCGAGCACTCCACGGCCGGCCTCTACCTGTGGGCCACCGCCGACGAGCCCGGCCGGCGCACCGTCGACCGGCTCGCCGAGCTGGGCATCCTCGTCGCTCCCGGCGAGTTCTACGGCCCGGCCGGGGCGCGGCACGTCCGGATCGGCCTCACCGCGACCGACGAACGGATCTCGGCGGCAGCCGAACGCCTCGCCGGATAGGCTCCTGCCCGGCAACGACCGGGGGGCTGGGGGATGTCGCATGTTCGGGGTGTGCGGAGAGCACGCCTTCTCGGGATCGCGCTGCTCGCGGTCCTCCTCGCAGGCTGCGGCGCGCTGCAGACGACGCTCGACATGTCGGGCCGCCTCCAGAAGGACGGGTTCCGGTCGGCGTCGGTCCTGCTGAACAGCAAGAACGGGCACGACGTCGTGACCGTCCGCGCCGAAGGGCACGACACGCTGCGAGGAGACGACGCGTTCGACCGCGCGGCCCGCATCGTCTGGCAGGAGCTGCCGCTGCGGTTCGACGAGCTCCAGGTCACCATCGCGGGGGAGACGGCCAGGGCGGCGCGACAGGATCTCGAGGACGCCTTCGGGTCGCGGAACCCGGCACTGGACCAGCGGAGCATCGGCCAGGAGATCGGCGGCGGGTTCGTCACCGTCGGCATCGTCGTGCTGGTCGTGTTCGTCGTGGGGACGATCGGCATCGTGCTGCTGGTGGTGTGGCTGGTGCGGCGCTCGCAACGCCGCCGGGCTTCTGCCCCGCCCTGGCCGCCCCGTCCGCCGTACGGTGGACCACCGATGCCGCCGGGGCCGCCGCCGGCCGGGCTGCGCTGATCGTCAGAGCACGGCGATGTGGACGTCGACGCGCTCCCACGCCGACCACCACAGGCTGCGCTGCAGCTCGGCCCGGGCCCGTTCCCGTTCGACCAGCCGCCCGCCGACGAACACCACCTCGGCCGGGGGCAGCTCGCCGAGCCCGTCCAGGAGCTGCCGGATGCGCTGCTCGGCGACGCACGCGTCCTGGTGGTCGCCCAGCACCTCCTGCAGCTCGGCGGTGGCGGTGAGCAGCTTCTTGACGACCCGGCCGGTGTCGGTGCCGCGCAGGCCCGGCGCCACCAGCTCGCCGGTGTAGCGCACCCGCTTGCCGCGGATGCGCAGCTCGTGCAGCACGGCGTCCTCGGGATCGGGCCCGGCCTTCAGCACGGCCTTGCGCAGGCGGCGCGCCTCGTCGCGGACGAGGTCGGCCAGCTCGGGCTGGGCCTGCGTGGCCGACGGGGTGGGCAGCGGCAGCCGCACCGCGTCGGCGAGGCGCTCGACGAGCGCGCCGTAGCGCGGCGAGTCCAGAGCGGCGAGCATCGTGGCGCGGGCGACGGCGTGCTCGTCACCCAGCGCGGCGACGAGTCTGTGCCCGGCCGGCTGCTCGGCCTCGGGCAGCGCGTCGATCTCGCCGCGCAGCCGCAGCAGCATCACGTCCAGGTCCCGGACCGGGCCCAGTGCCCCGCCGAGCCAGCCCAGCTCGGCCCGCAGACCGTCGGCCCACGAGGCGTCGAGCAGCGGCCGGGCCGCCTTCAACCCGGCCCGCATGCGCCGCACCGCGACCCGCATCTGGTGCAGGTCCTCGATGTCGGCGCCGCTGCGCGTGCCCGCCTCGTGCGCGAGCAGGGCACGCAGCCGCAGGTCCAGCGCGGCGCGCACGTGGTGCACGGGCGCGTCGGCCGGGCCGGCCAGAACGGGTTCGGGGAGCGTCACGGGCGTGGCATCGGGCACAACGGACAAGATTAGTGACCGCCGAGTGTCTGGAGGCGGCCGGTCTGATCGGACAACACGAAGCCCCCGATCTCTGAGAAGACCGGGGGCTGGAGTGACGCAGCAGCCTTACGTCAGGTCGTCGAACTCGCCCGCCCGGGCGCCTTCCACCCAAGCGCGCATCTCAGCGCGAGTGAAGATCAAGGTGGCGCCGGCCGGGTCCTTCGAGTCACGCACCGCGATCATGCCGGACGGCAGGGCCGCAAGTTCGACGCACGAGCCGTTGCTCTGGCTGACCTTGCTCTTGCGCCACTGGAGGGTCGTTGTCGTCTCTGTCACGGGTACGCCTCCTGGCTACTGCTTGAGCATCGATGCGATGACCTCGCGTGACTGCTCTGGGCCCAGTGCGACCTGCTGGAGGTCGGTGAACACCATCCTATACGCGCCGACCTGGAGTTCTTCCTGGAGATAGACGGCCCCGTCCTTCAGCTCGATATACACCACGGGGCGAACGGCTTCCCCGAAATCGAGGTGGGCGAAGCCACCGCCGAGGGCTTGGTGGGGGCCGTCCTCCGGGCGGAGCACCTGGATCGTGACGTTCGGGAGATCGGACATCTCGAGAAGGTGTTCGAGCTGCGCTCGCCGGACCTCGGGGGTTCCGACCGCGAGATCCAGCGCCCACTGGGGGATGACCGAGTGCAGTTCCAGCGGGTTGTCAGGATCGGTCAGCCGGCGCGCCCTCGCCATGCGGAAGCTCACGAACCGATCGCCATGGTCGGGTCTGATCGACTTGGCGCTGGCGGTGACGGCCGCCGCGTAGTCCGGCGTCTGAAGCAGGCCGTGGATGACCATGGCCTCGAAGACGAACATCCGTTCCGCTAGAGCTTCCAACCCCACGTAGGTCTTCAGCCAGTCGGGGACCACCTGTGCCCAGGGCGCCCACCACATCGCTTCGTCGGCGCGACCCGTGAGCGTTGTCAGCCGGTCAATGTCGCGGGCAGGCACCCCGTAGGCCGTCAGCAGGACCGCGATGTCGTCGGGATCTTGGATCTGTCGACCCGCTTCGAGGTTGTTCACCTTGTGCCGGGTGACGCCGGCCCTTTCGGCCGCCTCGTTCAGCGACAGCTTGGCCTCGGTGCGGTACCGAGCCAGTTCCGTACCGATCAACCACCGGATAGGCGGCGTCGTAGCCACGCGCCCAACCTCTCTCGCATCGCTATGCGTATACGACGTCGTATGCTACGGTCGCATCGCGCTCGCGGCCGCATGACAGTGATCAGCCACTCTCCCATGGAGTACCCGTGTGCCCCAGCGCGCCCATGTCATGCCCGGATGCAGGAAGAGACTCGAAGCCGGCTGGGAGCTGGTGGCGAGTCGGATGAACGAGCTGTCACGGCTGATGGCCGGGTTGCCCAACGTGGTCGAGACGCTTCTCGCCAAGCACGTCCCGGACGACCGCGGCCGCTGCCGAGGGTGCACCAAAGCCGGTACCGGTCTGCCCGAGAAGAAGTGGCCATGCTCGCTGTACTGGTTCGCGAACGCAGCGAAGCAGGAGTCCCTGTGAACTGGGTCTGTGACGCCTGCTGGCAGCCGGTCGAGTTCTCGGTGACCAGCAGGGACTACCGCCATGTGCTCCCGACCCCCTGTACCGGCATAGACGGGATCGTGCTCGGCGTCCGAGCACCGGCAGCTGAGCGAGCCGTGTCCGGAGACCTTCCGCTGGACGACCAGCTCAGTTGGCGTGCAGAGCCGTGTTCAGCTCCACAGTGCCGCCCGCGCGGGGGAGCACCTCCACCGCGCCGCTGACCGAGTTGCGCCGGAACAGCAGGTTGGACTGGCCGGACAGTTCCAACGCCTTCGTCACCGTGCCGTCCGGCAGGGTCACGCGGGTGCCGGCCGTGACGTACAGCCCGGCCTCGACGACGCAGTCGTCGCCGAGGGAGATGCCGATGCCGGCGTTGGCGCCGAGCAGGCAGCCGCGGCCGATGCTGATGATCTCCTTGCCGCCGCCCGACAGGGTGCCCATGATCGACGCGCCGCCGCCCACGTCGGAGCCGTCGCCGACCACCACGCCCGCGGAGATCCGGCCCTCGACCATGGCGTTGCCCAGGGTGCCGGCGTTGTAGTTGACGAAGCCCTCGTGCATCACGGTCGTGCCGGCGGCCAGGTGCGCGCCCAGCCGCACGCGGTCGGCGTCGGCGATCCGCACGCCGGCCGGCACCACGTAGTCGACCATGCGCGGGAACTTGTCCACGCCGTACACCGCGACCGGTCCGCGCGCCTTCAGCCGTGCCCTGACCAGCTCGAACCCGTCCACGGCGCACGGGCCTTCGCTGGTCCACACCACGTTGGTGAGCAGCCCGAAGATGCCCGTCAGGTCGGCCTCGTGCGGGCGGATCAGCCGGTGCGAGAGCAGGTGCAGCCGCAGCCAGACGTCGGCGGTGTCGGCCGGCGGATCGGCCAGCGACGCGATCGCGGTGCGCACCACCCGCGTCGTCACGCCGCGGGCGTCGTCGCTGCCGGCGAGCGGCTCCAGATCGGCGGCGACGTCGGCGGCCTCCGCGCCGAGCGCGGGCGCGGGGAACCAGACGTCGAGGACGGTGCCGTCGGCGGTCACGGTGGCCAGTCCGGTGCCCGAGGCACCGTCGGTGCGGAAGCTCACGGACCGACGGTATACAGCAGGAGCCGCGCTGGTTGACTGGGCCCGTGGCTCTGGACCTCACCGCCGACCCGGTCGACCTGTGCGCTGCCCTCGTCGACGTGCCCAGCGTGTCCCGCGACGAGGCGCTCCTCGCCGACGAGCTGGAGGCGGCGCTGCGGGCGCAGGCCCCGCACCTTGAGGTGCTGCGGTCCGGCCAGGCGGTGCTCGCCCGCACCGACCTGGGCCGGGAGCGGCGGGTCCTCCTGGCCGGGCACATCGACACCGTGCCGATCGCCGACAACGTCCCCAGCCGCCGCGACGGCGACCTGCTCTACGGGTGCGGCACCTCGGACATGAAGGCCGGCGACGCCGTGTTCGCGCACCTCGCCGCCACGATCACCGAGCCCCGGCACGATCTCACCCTCGTGTTCTACGACTGCGAGGAGATCGAGGCCGTGCACAACGGGCTCGGCCGCGTCGAGCGCGAGCACCGCGACTGGCTCGACGCGGACCTCGCCCTGCTCGGCGAGCCCACCAACGGCGCCGTCGAGGCCGGGTGTCAGGGCACCCTGCGGGTGGAGGTCACCCTGCGCGGGCGGCGTGCGCACTCGGCCCGCTCGTGGCTGGGCGAGAACGCCGTCCACGCGGCGGGTGAGGTGCTGCGCCGCCTTTCGGACTACCGCGCCCGTGACGTCGACATCGACGGCTGCGTGTACCGCGAGGGGCTGCAGGCCGTCGGCATCCGCGGCGGCGTGGCCGGCAACGTCGTGCCGGACGAGTGCGTGGTGCTGGTGAACTTCCGGTTCGCGCCCGATCGCTCCGTCGACGCGGCGGAGGCGCACGTCCGCGAAGTGCTCGACGGGTACGACCTGCGGCTGACCGACTCCTCGCCCGGCGCGCTCCCCGGACTGGCCCAGCCCGCCGCCCAGGAGTTCCTCGCCGCCACCGGCACGACCGCGTCGGCCAAGTACGGCTGGACCGACGTCTCCCGCTTCGCCGCGCTCGGCATCCCGGCGTTGAACTACGGTCCCGGCGACCCCGACCTCGCCCACACCCGCGACGAGCACGTGGACACCCGGCTGATCACGAGCGCCGCGGCGGCCCTCCGCGCGTACCTCACCTGACCGGTCACCTCGTTACGGGCGTGTTGCGTCGATCGGCCATCATGAGCCCGTGACCACCGACGAACGCCCCTCGGCCGCCACCGCGAACACGGTCGGGCTGTTCGCCCTCGGGCTGGGGATCGTGGGGCTGATCAGCTCGTGGACGGGCTGGGGCGGACTCGTGCTCGGGTTGCTCGCGATCGTCTGCACCGTGGTGGCGCTCTGGCTGGCCCGCCACGGTGGCGCGCGGCGCGTGCAGGCGATCGTCGGCGGGGTGCTGGGCGTCGCCGCGCTCGTCATCGGGCTCGTCATCGAGTGGGACACGCTGTTCGGGACCGACGAGTCGCACTTCGGCGTCGGCCTCACCCTCGACCAGTGCATGGCGCAGGCCGACACGGCCAAGCTGCAGCACCTGTGCAAGACCCAGCACCTCGACGAGTTCATGAAGCGGTACCCCGACTCCGACGAGTGAGCGCGCCGGCCGCGCGGAACCCGCCGCGCAGCCCGGCCCGCAGCAGCCGGCTGTCCGACGCCGCCATCCGCGCGTTGCGCAGGGACTGCCGCACCGCCGCGAACCCGTAGCGCAGCATCGCCTGCTCGTAGCCGGCCACGGCGCGGGCGAGGTCGCCGCCCGCGGTGAGCGCCGCGGTCAGCGTGGCCGCGTCGCGCAGGGCCGTGTTGGCGCCGATCCCGGCCATCGGCGTCATGCTGTGGATCGCGTCGCCGAGCAGCGTGACCGGGGCACCGGGCATGGCCGTGACGGGTGCCGCGCTGCGCACGCGGACCCCGTTGACGGTGGCCGGGTCCGAGCCCGCCACCAGCACGTCCAGGCCGGGCGCCCAGCCGGAGATCCGCTCCCGGACGGCGGCCTGGAGCACCGCGCCGTCCGGCTCCTCCGGCGACGGCATGCGCGCGGCGGCGTCGGCGTAGGCCCAGAAGACGTAGTCGGCGTTCGGGTCGAGGAGCAGGTCCGCGGGCGGCCCGTCCAGCCGGCGTCCGTCGCCGAGCCACATGGCGGTGAACAGGAACCCCGGCGTCGGTGGCACGACCATCGTGGAACCCGCGGTGACTTCGGCCGGCAGCAGCGCGCGGGCCTCCGCCGTGAGGTGGTGCTTGCCCGCGATCGCGGTGACGCCGATGTCGACTCGGTCGGTGCCGGGCAGGAGCTGCCGGCGCACCCGGGAGTTGCTCCCGTCGGCGCCGACGAGCAGGTCGCAGTCGCGGGTCGTGCCGTCGGCGAACGCGGCGCGCACCCGACCGTCGGGCAGGAAGGTGTAGCCGGTGAACTCGGCGCCGAGCTCGGCGACGTCGTCGAGACCGGTGAGCAGCGCGTCGCGCAGGGCGATCCGGCTGATGCCGCGGTGCTGGTCCTCCGGGTCGGTGGCGCGGGCCGCGGGGTCGATGTGCAGGAGGGTCCGCAGCTGCTCGGTGTAGACGGTCATGCCGGTGGGCTGGGTCGAGACCGCGGTCACGAACCGGTCCCATGCCTCGGGGGCCAGGCAGTCGTGCAGCGCGGTGGCGCCGGTCGGGCTGATGTGGATGCGGTAGCCCTGCAGCCAGTCGGTGCGCACCAGCGTGCGCTCGACGACGGTGACGGGCACGCCGCCGCGGCGCAGCCCGTGCGCGAGGCACAGGCCGCCGATGCCGCCGCCGACGACCAGGACGTGGGGTGAAGAGGTCATGCGCCAAGTGTCAATCAATCACATGAATGAAGTCAACCATGTGATTGAGTGATACCGTCGGCGCATGGCAAGGCGCGACCCCGAACGCACCCGCGAGCAGATCCTCGACGCCGCCCTGCACGAGTTCGGCGAGCACGGTTACGCCGGCGCCCGCACGGCCGCGATCGCCGCCCGGGCCGGGGTCAACCAGCAGCTGATCTCGTACCACTTCGGCGGCAAGGCGGGCCTGCACCAGGCGGTCATCGACCGCTGGCCGGCCACCGGCGCCCCGCTGCGCGACGGCGACCTCGCCGAGGTCGTCGCCAACTTCGTCCGCGCCGGAGCCGCCGAGCCGGCGTGGGGGCGGATGCTCGTCTGGTCGGAGCTGACCGGGGAGCTCGACGCGGAGTCCCGGGACACCGTCGACAACGGCTACCTCGGCGCGATGGTCGACGACCTGCGCGCCCGCCAGGAGCGCGGCGAGCTCGCCGCCGACCTCGACCCCGCCTACGTGCAGCTCATGCTGTTCGCGGCGACGGTCGCGCCGTACGTCCTGTCCAGGACCGCGCGCGGGATGACCGGACTCGACCCCGCGTCACCGGAGTTCGTCGAGCGCTACGCCGAGACGCTCGGGCGCGTGGTGGCGCGGCTGCAGGGCTGACGCGCGTCAGAAGAGGTCGGCGACCGGGATGGTGACGTCCTCGACGGTCGTGGGGACCAGGACGTCACCGATGCCGAGCGATCGGACCGTGCGGTAGCTCCGGCCCTCCGGCTCGGTGTGGACGTGCACGACCTCGGCCTTCACATCCACGATCCACACCTCGGGGATGCCCTGCTCGGCGTAGATCGGGATCTTCACCCCGCGGTCGAGGGCCATCGTGGAATCGGAGACCTCGATGACGAGGAAGACATCCTCCGCGGTCGGGTGCGCCGACGCGTAGTAGTCGCGGCGGGCGCGGGAAACGACGACATCGGGTTCCGGCTCGGACCGGGGAAGCAGCCGGATCGGGTTCTGCACTCGGATCGACACCCGACCGATCGCGGCGCGGTAGAGGCTCTCGGTGACGCGCTCGACCACGCCGGCATGGGTCGGTCCGATCGGTGACATGGCGACGATTTCCCCGTCGAGCAGTTCCCAGCGTTCGTCCTCGGCGAGGATGCCGACCTTGCCGAGCAGCTCGTACTCGTCGACGGTGAAGCGCTTGCGGGGCGCGATCGTCGGGTCGGCGGCCATGGTCGAAAGGGTAGCGCGGGGCGGCCCCCGCCCGGGCCCGTTCGCCGTGGATACCCTGGCCGCATGACGTCAGGCGGGCGCGAGCGGCCCGATGAGAAGCAGCGCGGCCCGGTGGTCCTGCGCGGGAACCGCCGCATCGAGGACACCACCACCGACCAGCGGCTGCTGGACTCCCGCGGTCCCAGCGACTGGGTGCACACCGACCCCTGGCGGGTGATGCGCATCCAGGCCGAGTTCGTGGAGGGGTTCGGGCTGCTGGCCGAGTTGCCGCGTGCGGTCACCGTGTTCGGCTCCGCCCGGACGAAGCCCGACAACCCCGAGTACGCCCAGGGGGTCGCGCTGGGGCGTGCGCTCGCCGAGGCCGGGTTCGCGGTGATCACCGGCGGCGGGCCGGGCGCGATGGAGTCCGCGAACCGCGGCTGCAAGGAGGCCGGCGGGCTCTCGGTCGGGCTGGGCATCGAGCTGCCGTTCGAGCAGGGCCTGAACGACTGGGTCGACGTCGGCATCAACTTCCGCTACTTCTTCGCCCGCAAGACGATGTTCGTGAAGTACTCGCAGGCGTTCGTCTGCCTGCCCGGCGGCTTCGGCACCCTCGACGAGCTGTTCGAGGCGCTCACGCTGGTGCAGACGAAGAAGGTCACGAAGTTCCCCGTCGTGCTGCTGGGCTCGGAGTACTGGGGCGGGCTCTACGACTGGATCGCCAAGACCCTCCTCGACGCCGGCAAGATCAACGAGAAGGACCTCACGCTGCTGCACGTCACCGACGACGTCGACGAGGCGGTCGAGGTCGTCCACGAGGCCTACAAGGCCTGGGAGGACGCGCACTAGATGACGGCAACCTTCTCGGTCTGCGTCTACTGCGCCTCCATCGAGGGCATCGACCCGCGCAACCTGCAGCTCGCGGCCGACGTCGGGACGGCGGTCGGGGAGCGCGGCTGGCAGCTCGTCTCCGGCGGCGGCCGCAGCGCGATGATGGGTGCGCTGGCGATCGCTGCGCGCAAGGCGGGCGCCCGCACCCTCGGCGTCATCCCGCACTCCATGGTCGAGCGCGAGTGGGCCGACCACGACTCCGACGAGCTGCTCGTCGTCGACACCATGCGCGAGCGCAAGGCACTGATGGAGGCGCACGCCGACGCGTTCGTCGCGCTGCCCGGCGGGGTGGGCACGTTGGAGGAGCTGTTCGAGGTCTGGACGTCGGGCTACCTGCGGCTCCACGCCAAACCGGTGGTGCTGCTCGACCCGTACGGCCACTACACCGGGTTGCTGGAGTGGGTCCGCGGCCTGCGCGATGCGGGCTTCGTGCGCGACGAGGCGATCGACCGGCTCGTCGTCACCACCACGGTCGACGAGGCGCTGGACGCCTGCGTTCGATGACCAGACCATGATCAGGTTCGGCACCCGCACCCCGGCGCAGGACCGGGCGCTGGTGATGGCGATCGTCAACCGCACCCCCGACTCGTTCTACGACCGCGGTGCCACGTTCGGCGACGCGGCGGCCATGGCCCGGGTCGACGCGGTGGTCGCCGAGGGCGCCGACATCGTCGACATCGGCGGGGTCAAGGCCGGCCCGGGCCCGGTCGTCGACGAGGCAGAGGAGATCCGCCGCGTCGTGCCGTTCGTCGCGGCGGTGCGCGAGCGGCACCCCGACGTCGTGATCAGCATCGACACGTGGCGGGCAGCGGTCGGGCGGGCCGCCGTCGCCGCCGGTGCCGACCTGATCAACGACACGTGGGCGGGCGCCGACCCGGGGCTCGCCGAGGTGGCAGCCGAGGCTGGCGTCGGCATCGTCTGCTCGCACACCGGAGGCGCGACGCCGCGGCAGCGGCCGCACCGCGTGCGCTACCCCGACGTCGTCGCGGACGTGCTGCGCGAGGTCACCGGGCAGGCGGAGCGGCTCGTCGCGATGGGGGTGCCGAAGGAGGGGATCCTGGTCGACCCGACCCACGACTTCGGCAAGAACACCTTCCACGGGCTCGCTCTGTTGCGCCGATGTGACGAACTCGTGGCGTCCGGTTGGCCGGTCTTGATGGCGCTGTCGAACAAGGATTTCATCGCCGAGACGCTCGGCGTGACGGCCGTCACCGATCGGCTGGAGGGCACGCTCGCGGCCACCGCGCTCGCCGCAGCCGCAGGTGCGCGCGTGTTCCGGGCCCACGAGGTCGCGGAGACCCGGCGCGTCACGGACATGGTGGCGTCGATCATGGGGACGCGCCCGCCGGCGCGCACCGTGCGCGGCCTTGCGTAAAGGCTGGGTTTCCGCCACACGCTCCGAACGCCCGGCCCGTACCGTGTTGATCGCAGCTGCAGTTCCCCGTTCGGCAGCGCCGCCGATGCGACTCCCCCTTCGACCGGAGGAGAGGTAGATGGACGCCGCCATCGAGAGCTGGTTCACCCGACGGACCTGGCAGGAACCCGACTGGACGCCGGCCGATCTCGTCGCCGCCAAGGCGGGCCGCCGCGTCGCGGTCGTGCTGCCCGCGCTGGACGAGGAGGCGACGGTCGGGGCGATCGTCGCTGCGATCCTCCCGTTCACCTATGGCCCCCACCCGCTCGTGGACGAGCTGGTCGTGGTCGACTCCGGGTCCACCGACCGCACGATGGACATCGCCGCCGCTGCTGGGGCCCGGGTGGTGCAGCGCGAGGACGTGGTGCCCGAGCTCGCGCCCGTGCCCGGCAAGGGCGAGGTGCTGTGGCGCTCGCTGGCCGCCACCACCAGCGACATCATCTGCTACATCGACTCCGACCTGATCGACTTCGATCCGGGGTTCGTGCCGGCGCTGCTCGGGCCGCTGCTGCTCGAACCCGACGTGGAGCTCGTCAAGGGCTTCTACCGGCGCCCGCTGCGGCTGGAGACGGAGCAGGCCGACACCGGCGGGGGCCGCGTCACGGAGCTGCTGGTGCGCCCGCTCGTCGCGGCCTTCCGGCCCGAGCTCGCCGGCATCGTCCAGCCGCTGGGCGGGGAGTACGCCGGCACCCGCGAGCTGCTGGAGTCGCTGCCGTTCGCCGCCGGGTACGGGGTGGAGATCGGGCTCCTGCTCGACGCTCACGCCGCCCGCGGCATCGACGCGATCGGCCAGGTCAACCTCGGTGTGCGCAAGCACCGCAACCGCTCGCTCGTCCAGCTCGGTGCCATGGCCCGGCAGATCCTCGCGGCCACCCTCGCCCGCTGCGGCGTGGCCGAGGCGGGTGCCGCGCTCGTCCAGTTCCTGCAGGTCGGCGGGGAGTGGCTGCCCACGTCCACCGAGCTGCAGGTGAGCGAGCGCCCGCCGATGCGGGAGGTCCCGAGCTACGCGACGCGCGTGCCGGAGCCCGACGTGGTCCCTGAGGCCGCTGGTTAGACACGGCCTGACCCGCGTGGACCCTGGCGGGTCCGCGTGGTGGGATGTGTGAGGTGGGGACCGCGCTGATCTACCTGGTCGTGATGGCCGCGGTGGCGGCCGCCGTCTTCGGGGTCACGGCGCTGGTCTTCGGCCGCGGCGAGGAGCTGCCGCCGCTCGCGCCCGGCGCCACCCCCACCCGCCTGCCGGTGGAGGGTGTCACCGGCGACGACGTCCGCGACCTGCGCTTCCCGCAGGCCGTGCGCGGCTACCGCATGGCGGAGGTCGACTGGGTGCTCGACCGGCTCGCCACCGAGCTTGACCGCGCCGACCACGAGCGGGCCGTCCTCGCCGGGCAGGTCGCCGCGCTGCGCGCGGAGCTGGCCGGGAAGAGCGAGGCAGGTGTCGAGGCGGAATCGCCCCGATGACCGCCGAGCTCACGCTCACCGTCGACGTCGCAGCACCGGCCGAGCTGGTGTGGGACGTCGTCACCGACTGGCCGGCGCAGGGCGAGTGGATGCCCGCCACCCGCGTGGAGACGACGAGCGACGGTGACGGTCGCCGGCTCGGCGCCACGCTCTCGGCCGTCACGGGCGTGGGGCCGCTCGCGGTCACCGACACGATGGAGATCACCGAGTGGGACCCGCCGCGTCGCTGCGTGGTGCGGCACACCGGCGCGGTCGTCCGTGGGGACGGGATCTTCGAGGTCGTCCCGCTGGGTGCGGAGCGCGCCCGGTTCGTGTGGTCGGAGCTGCTCGATCTACCGTTCGGGATCCTGGGGCGGGCCGGCTGGCCGATCGTGCGGCCGCTGATGCGGGCCGGGGTGGCGTACGCCCTGCGCGCACTGGCCCGTCGATGCGAGGAGAAGCACCGAGCACATGGATGATCGCGTCCGCTGCGGCTGGGGCAGCAGCACGCCCGACTACGCGGCCTACCACGACGAGGAGTGGGGGGTGCCGCTGCGCGGCGAGCCCGCGATGTTCGAGCGGATCTCCCTCGAGGCGTTCCAGTCCGGCCTGTCGTGGCTGATCATCCTGCGCAAACGTCCCGGGTTCCGGGCAGCGTTCGCCGGCTTCGACCCGGAGAAGGTGGCGGCGTTCGACGACACCGACCGCGAACGGCTGCTCGCCGATCCCGGCATCGTCCGCAACCGCCTCAAGATCGACGCCACGATCGCCAACGCGCGCGCCGTGCTGGAGCTCGACACCCCGCTGGACGACCTGTTGTGGTCGTTCGCGCCGGAACAGCACCGCCGCCCCGCCACGCTCGCCGACGTGCCCGCCACCTCACCCGAGTCGGTGGCGATGGCGAAGGCGCTCAAGAAGCGCGGCTTCCGCTTCGTCGGACCCACCACCTGCTACGCGCTCATGCAGGCCACGGGCATCGTCGACGACCACGTCGCCGACTGCTGGCGGGCCGCGGCGGACGGATGACGTGGCGGTACCGCGTGGATGCACAGGGTGAAATGCCGCCCTCGTGATCGCGCCGGTTGCGTCGTCTTCCGGCCGATGAGGAAAGATGGACGCGCACCCGACGTTCGCAAGCATCACCGTCGCGCCCGGTTCTGTCGCGCGGCGATCCTGCTCGCAGTACGACTTCGGCTGATCGAGATGGAGGAGGCAGGAGATGGCGGCGATGAAGCCCCGGACCGGCGACGGTCCCCTGGAGGTGACCAAGGAGGGCCGGGGCATCGTGATGCGCGTCCCTCTCGAAGGCGGTGGCCGCCTGGTGGTGGAGATGTCCGCCGAGGAGGCGAGCAACCTCAGCGAGGCGCTCAAGGGCGCCGTGGGCTGACCCACCCCGCGCCGACACGACGGCGCCGCACGCTGCTCACGGGCAGCAGTGCGGCGCCGTCGGTCGTTTTCCGGGACGTCAGCCGGCGAGGATCCCGACCCGGGCGTCGGCCGTCTGCACGGGCGCGTCGTCGTCGGTGCGGGCGAGCGTGATCAGCTCGATCCCGACCGTGCCGCACATGCACCGGCGGTACCGCACCCACCCCTCCGACGTGCGGTGCGTCGACAGCACCTTCGCCTCGTCCGTGGGCCACCCGCAGCGTGCGCAGCGCATCGGCCGCGCCTCCTTCCGATGTAAGATGTGTTTGCACTTCACATCTTACACCTCGGACGCGGTGAGGTAAGAGGCAATTGGACTTCATCGGTTACAAGAGTGACGCACTCGGCGCTGCTGTCGACCTCGTGAACGCCGTCACGGCCACGCCGCCGGACCAGCAGCAGCCCGCCGACGCGCTGCGCACCATCCTCGTCGAGCACGGCTACCTGGCCCGACGCGCGCCCGCGTCCGTCGAACCGGCGCTCCGGGCGTGGGCGCGGCGCATGCGGACGGTCTTCGATGCCGTCGACCTCCGCGACGCGGCTGTCGCAGTCAACGCGCTGCTCGCCGACGTCCGCGTCGAACCGCACCTGTCCGACCACGACGGCCAGGCCTGGCACCTGCACTACTCGCCGCCCGAGGCCGGCGTCGTCGACCGGTTGCGGTCCACCACGGCGTTCGCGCTCGCCATGCTCGTCTCCGAGTACGGCATCGACCGGCACGGCCGCTGCGCCGCCGAGGGCTGCAACCGGGTCTTCGCCGACACCTCCCGCAACGCCGCCCGCCGCTACTGCTCCCCGGCCTGCGCCAACCGCTCCGCGGTAGCGGCCCACAGAGCCCGGGCAAAGGAGAAGGCGCGCTCCTGACCGGGCAACGGGCCAACTCGCGCTGTCGAACCGGCCAACTCGCCGTCCTGAACGGGCCAACTCGCCGTCCCGAACGGGGCAACTCGCGGGCGAGTGCCGCGTGGGCCCGCGAGTTGGCCGTCCCGACGCCGCGAGTTGGCCGTCTCAGCAGGGCGAGTTGGCTGTCCTGTCAGGTCAGGGCGCGGTAGATCTGCGCCGTGCGTTCGGCGGCCGTGCGCCAGGCGAACTCGGCCACCGCGCGTTCGCGGCCGGCGGCCCCCATCGCCGCCGCGCGGGACGGGTCGGCCAGCAGCTCGTTGACGGCGGTGGCGAGGTTCCTGCGGAACTCGTCGACGGCGTGCTCGTCGTAGTGGACGAGGAGGCCGGTGCGCCCGTCGTCGACGACCTCGGGGATGCCGCCCACGTCGGAGGCCACGACGGCGGTGCCGCAGGCCATCGCTTCGAGGTTGACGATGCCGAGCGGCTCGTACACCGACGGGCAGACGAACACGGTGGCCGCGGAGAGCACCTGCCGCACCTTGACGGTCGGCAGCATGCCGCGCACCCAGACGACGTTGCCGCGCGCGGCCTGGAGATCGGCGACGGCCTTCTCGGTCTCCTCGGCGATCTCCGGGGTGTCGGGGGCGCCGGCGAGCAGGACGAGCTGCGCGTCCGGGTCGATGTGGTGTCCGGCGGCGACCAGGTGGCCCAGCCCCTTCTGCCGGGTGATGCGTCCCACGAAGACGACGCTGGGCCGGTCTGGGTCGATGCCGGCCTCGACGACGGCGTCGCGGGCGGGGTCGGGGCGGTAGAACTCGGTGTCGATGCCGTTGTGCACGACGTGGACGCGGGCGGGGTCGAGGGCGGGGTAGCAGTCGAGCACGTCGTCGCGCATGCCCGCGCTGACGGCGATGACGGCGTCGGCGGCCTCGTAGGCGGTCTGCTCGACCCACGAGGAGAGCCGGTAGCCGCCGCCGAGCTGCTCGGCCTTCCACGGGCGGCGCGGTTCGAGCGAGTGCGCGGTGACGACGTGCGGCACGCCGTGCAGGATCTTGGCGAGGTGCCCGGCCAGGTTGGCGTACCAGGTGTGCGAGTGCGCGAGGTCGACGCCGTCGAGCGCGGCCACCATCGACAGGTCGACGCCGAGGGTCTGCAGCGCCGGGTTGGCCGCGGCGAGCGCCGAGGGCACGGCGTGCGCGGTGGCACCGTCGCGCGGCTCGCCGAAGCAGTGCACGTCGACGTCGACGAACTCGCGCAGGGCCGGGGCCAGGTACTCGACGTGCACCCCCGCCCCGCCGTAGACGTCCGGGGGGAACTCGCGGGTGAGCAGGCCGATGCGCACGCCAGCACGCTAGTACGCCGACACCGGGGCCACAGGAGGAAGCGCACAAGTGTTAGCTGTCTCGCCTCCGTCGTGCGGTGGCCCCCCGGGCACGGTCGCACTAGGGTCCCCTTCGTGACGACGATGCGGCCCGGAGACGCAGGAGCAGCCTTCGCGGGGTGGTCGCGGTGACGGGGGTGCGGGTGCCCAGCGGGTTGCAGCGCGGGTTCTCGCCGAACGTGCTGGGCATCGTCCTCGCGGGCGGCGAGGGCAAGCGCCTGTGGCCGCTCACCACGGACCGCGCCAAGCCGGCCGTCCCGTTCGGCGGCAACTACCGCTTGATCGACTTCGTGCTGTCGAACCTCGTCAACGGCGGCCTGCACCGCATCTGCGTGCTCACGCAGTACAAGTCGCACTCGCTCGACCGGCACATCTCCACGACGTGGCGGCTGTCGAGCATCCTCGGGCAGTACATCACCAGCGTGCCGGCGCAGCAGCGGCTCGGCCGCCGCTGGTACACCGGCAGCGCAGACGCGATCTTCCAGAGCCTCAACCTGGTCTACGACGAGCGGCCCGACTACATCGCGGTGTTCGGCGCCGACCACGTCTACCGCATGGACCCGTCGCAGATGATCGCGCAGCACATCGAGAGCGGCGCCGGGGTCACGGTCGCCGGCATCCGGGTGCCGCGGGCGGAGGCGAAGGCGTTCGGCTGCATCGCGTCCGACGACGCCGGCAAGATCACCGAGTTCCTGGAGAAGCCGTCGGACCCGCCGTCGGTGCCGGACGACCCCGACGTCACGTTCGCGTCGATGGGCAACTACGTCTTCTCCACCGACGTGCTGCTCGAGGCGCTGCGCGCCGACGCGGAGGACGGCGACTCCGACCACGACATGGGCGGCGACATCATCCCGCGGCTCGTGCGCGACGGGGAGGCGTCGGTCTACGACTTCGCCGACAACGTGGTGCCGGGCGCGACCGACCGCGACGCCGGGTACTGGCGCGACGTCGGCACGCTCGACGCGTACTACGAGGCGCACACCGACCTGGTGTCGGTGCACCCGATCTTCAACCTCTACAACGACCGCTGGCCCATCTCGACGGCGGTCACGCCGCTGCCGCCGGCCAAGTTCGTGGAGGGCGGGATCGCGCAGGACTCGATCGTCGGCGCGGGCACGATCATCTCGGGCGCGATCGTGCGCCGCTCGGTGATCAGCCCGAACGTGCGGATCGACGCGGGCGCCGAGGTGTCCGACTCCGTGGTGCTCCCCGGCGCGCGGGTCGGCCGTGGCGCGGTCGTGCGCGGCGCGATCCTCGACAAGAACGTGATCGTGCCCGACGGCGCACTGGTCGGCGTCGACCTGGCCACCGACCGCGCCCGCTACACGGTCAGCCAGGGCGGCGTGGTCGTGCTCGGCAAGGGCACCACAGCTCTCTGACGGCACCACCTGCAACGATCCTCCGACACCCTGCGACCGGCGGATCGCCGCGGAGCCCCGATGTCCGATAATCTCCGCCATGGCGTCGAGGCCCCCGCGAGTGGTTGTCGCGGAGGACGACGTCCTGCTCCGCGAGGGTCTCGCCAGCCTGATCGATCGCTCGGGGTTCACGGTCGTCGGTCAGGCAGCCGATGCCGCCGCCCTCCTCGCGCTGGTCCGTGAAGAGGTTCCGGACCTGGTGGTGGTCGACATCCGGATGCCGCCGACCCAGACCACGGAAGGGCTGCAGGCGGCCGAGGTGATCCGCCACGAGCTGCCGGACACCGCCATCCTGGTCCTGTCGGCGCACGTCGAGGTCGACCACGCGATGACGCTGCTGGCGAGCGGCCGCGGCGTCGGTTACCTGCTCAAGAGCCGGATCAGCGACGTGTCGGAGTTCATCGAGACGCTCTCGCGGATCGCCGACGGGGCGTGCGTCGTCGATCCCGCGCTCGTGCAGGAGCTCGTCAACGTCAACCGGCGCAACGACCCGCTCTCCGTTGTCAGCGCCCGGGAGCGGGACGTGCTGACGCTGATGGCCGAGGGGCGTTCCAACGCCGGGATCGCCCGCCGGCTGTGGATCACCGAGGGCACCGTCGAGAAGCACGTGCGCAGCATCCTGACGAAGCTGAGCCTCCCCGAGACCGACGACGACCACCGGCGGGTCCTCGCCGTGCTCACGTTCCTCGAGTCCCGCTGACCGGCAGCGTCACCTGCACCACCGTGCCGTCACCGGGCGGGCTGTCGACGTCGATCGAGCCGCCCAGCGCCTCCACCCGGTCGCGGAGCCCGATCAGGCCGGAGCCGTGCGCCGGATCGGCCCCACCGACGCCGTCGTCGGAGATCGAGAGCAGCAGATCGCCGTCGCGCTCGTCGACCGCGACGGCCGCGCCGGTGGCCTCGGCGTGCTTCGTGGTGTTCGTGAGCGCCTCGGAGACCACGTAGTACGCCGCGACCTCGACGGCGTCGGGGAACCGGTGCTTCGTGCGGATGTCGAGCTCGACCGGCAGCGGGCACCGCCGGGCGAGCGTGCGCAGCGCCGGGCCGAGCCCGCCCTCGGACAGGACGGCCGGATGGATCCCCCGCGACATCTCGCGCAGCTCGTCGAGCACGTCGTTGAGCTGATCGACGGCCTGGTCGATCCCGGACCGCAGCTCGGGGAGATCGGGAGGCACCGAGTCCTGCGCGATGCGCAGTTCGAGACCCAGCGACACGAGCCGCTGCTGGGCGCCGTCGTGCAGGTCCCGTTCGATGCGCCGGCGGGTCTGGTCGGCCGCGGCCACGACCCGGGCGCGGGAGGCGGCCAGCTCGGCGCGGCTCTCCGCGTTCCCGATCGCCATCGCGACGAGCTCGGTGAAGCTCGCCAGGCGTTCCTCGGTGTCCGGCGGCAACGCCGCGTGCCTCGTCGCGACGCTCACCGCACCCCACAACCGTCCCTCGGCGACGACCGGGCTGGACACCGTGCTGCACAGGGTGCCCACTGCCCCGTTGGTCGACGCGTCCGCGTCCACGCGGGCGGAGCGGCCGGTGCGCCACACCGCGGTCGTCGCCGCGGAGTCGACGAGCTGCCGGCTCCCGCCCGGCTCGAGCTCCCCGAACCGGGCGACCAGCACCGACGTGCCGTCGGGCTCGAAGCGGCTCACCGCGGCGACGTCGGCGCCGAGCGGCCGGCCGATCTCCTCGGCGACCGCGGCGCACACCGCGGCCGGGGTGGGCCCGCTGGCGACGAGGGTCGCCACGCGGCGCAGCGCGGCCTGCTCGTCGAGCAGCTGGGCGATCCGGGCACGGCTCTCGGCGTTCGTGACGGCGGTAGCGACGAGCTCGGCGAAGTTCTCGAGGCGCTGCTCGGCGTCGGTGGCGAACCGCTCCTTGCGGGTCCCGACGCCCAGCGCACCCCACGTCCGGCCCTGGACGACGATCGGGATCGCGACCGACGACCTGAGCCGCATCCCGCGGATGACCTCGGCGAACGGGCCGGGGATCCGGCTGTAGTCGTCGCGGCGGGCGGGCCGGCCCGTGCGCAGCACCTCCGCCATCGCCAGTCCCGGGTCGAGCTCCCACCGGCTCCCCACCTGCATGTGGCCGGGATGGTCGCCGACCTGGCCGAGCACGGTCGTCGCGCCGTCGGGATCGAGCCGGAGGACGATCGACGCGTCGGCTCCCAGGACGCGGCCGACGTCCTCCGCGACCGCGGTGAAGATCTCCTCGGGCGGCACCTCCCTGGCCACCAGCGTCGCCACGTGGCGCAGCGACGCCTGGTGCTCGATGAGCCGATCGACCTCGGCGCGGCTGTCGGCGTTGGCGATCGCGGTGGCGACGAGCTCGGTGAAGTCGACGAGGCGCTGCTCGGTGTCGGCCGGCATCGGTCCGCCCCGCGATCCGACGCCGAGCGCGCCCCACACCCGGCCCTCGACCGTGATCGGGATGGAGATCCGGCCCTTGATCCCCTCGCCGCGGACGCTCTCGGCGAGACTGGCGGTCCCGCTGAAGTCGTCGTTCCGCGCCGCGGTGCCCGACTCCAGGACGCGCGACAGAGTTCCGGACGGCTGGAGCGAGACCGTGTCGCCCACCCGCATGCCGGCGCCCCTCCAGCCGTCCCCACCGAGGTAGGTCGCGATCCCGCCGGGTTCGAAGCGGAGCAATATGGTCACGTCGAGGTCGTGCAGCCGGCTGACCTCCTGGGTGACGGCCGCGAAGACCTCGCTCTGCGGCGTTCCGCGGGCGACGAGGGTCGCCACCCTGCGCAGCGCGGCCTGCTCGTTCACGAGTCGGCGCCGCTCGCTCCGCCCTTCGGCGTCCGCGACCGCGATCGCGACGATCTCGGTGAACGCCGCGATGTGCGCTTCCGTGTTCGGCGGGAACGGCGCCCCCGTCGACGATGCCGAGATGACGCCCCACAGCTGCCCCGAGACCACGATCGGAGCGCCGACCGACGAGCGGATGCCCTGGTCGCCCGGCGCCGGGTGGTCCGACCGAACCGGGCGGCGCATCTGCCGCACCTGCCCGGCGACGCTGTCGCGCTCGATGGCGCACCGCGTGCCCACGTCGAGCGGAGCGTTCCAGCCGGCGACCGCGGTCACGGTCCCGTCGGGTTCGTAGCGCTCCATGCGCGCGAGATCGGCGCCGGAGAACTGCCCGACCTCCCGCGTGACGGCCGCGAAGAACTCCTCCGCGGGAACGGACTGCCCCACGAGGACCGCGAGCCGCCGCAGCCGCAGATGCTCCTGCGCGAGCCGCGTCGCCTCCTCGGCTCGCCGCCGCAGCTGCGCCGCCAGCTCGCCCGTCACGACCGCCACCACGAGGAAGACGCCCAACCTGACGCCGTCGCGCAGATCATCGGGAGGCACGAAGATCCACGCGAAGAGCACGGTGCTCGCCACCGACATCCCGACGGCGAACCACGTGCCCCACACGACGGCGATCGGCAGCACCGCGAGCAGGTAGAGGACCGCCAGGCCCCGCAACGGGACGTGCGGCTCGATCAGCAGCAGCAGCCCCGTGACGGCAGCCAGCAGGGCCGCGCCGGCGAGCAGCCCGCTCACCCTGCGACGGATCGGCGTACTCACCCGAGCATGTGCCATCCCGCGGCTCCCGCGCGGAAGGCTAACGGGTCTGGTGGTCCGTGAGGAGGGTTCAGCCGGCCGCCTGCCGCCGGCCGGCATCCGGGTTCCAGACCAGCTGGGACTCCGCGACGTCGAGCGCGCGCAGCGCCCACCCCGACAGCTGGCAGTCCGGGCAGGGGTTGGACCGGTGCCGGCAGAGCGGGCAGCGGCCGTCGTCGTCGGCTCGGTGGCGGTCCAGGATCCGACGGGCGCGGGCCGGCTCGACCGCCAGGAACCACACCGCGGTCGCCACCGCGTCACTCATCGGGCGCGCCACGCCGGAAGGGCCCCATCGATGGTTGCGACTCATGCCGCTGCCCTCCGGGTCCGGGCCTGCCGAGCGGCGACCGCCCACCCCGACGCGCGGGCCCGCGCGACCGCCTGCCGATGCCGATCCGCCACCGCCTTCCGCAGCTGCATCGCGGTGACCCGGTTGGTGGCCGGGCGGCAGGTGCAGTCGGCGGGCAGGACCCAACCGCAGTGCTCGCAGATCATCACCCGCGGCGTCGAACGCGCCGCGGTGAGTGCCTCGGCGAGGTGGGCGGCAAGCGGGTCCGACTCGGTCATTCGACGCCTCCGTAGCAGTCAGGTGCCACTGTCGTCGAATCCGACGTGATCCGCATCACCGCCAGCGGCCGTCGTGGAATGGGGGCTGGCTGGAATCGGGAGCGTGACGAACAGCGTCGTCCCGACTCCGGATGGACTCGTGACCTGGACCGTTCCGCCCAGTGCCTCGACGCGGTCGCCGAGCCCGATCAGCCCGGACCCGTGCGCGGGATCGGCGCCCCCGACGCCGTCGTCGGAGATCGAGAGCCGCACCAGCTCGCCGGTCGCGTCCACGTCGACGCGCACCACGGAGGCCGCGGCGTGCTTGGCGGCGTTCGTGAGCGCCTCCGCGACCACGTAGTAGACCGCCACCCCGATCCGTTCGGGAACCCGGCGGTCCGCCTGCACCTGCAGCTCCACGGGAACGGCGGAGCGCCGCGCGAGCGCCTTGAGCGCAGGCCCGAGACCGCCTTCCGAGAGGATCGCCGGATGGATGCCGCGCGAGATCTCGCGCAGCTCGCCGAGCGCATCGGCCAGCCCGTTCTCGACCAGTTCGAGCTGGTCTCGCAGGCCCTGCAGCTCGGCGGGCAGATCCGCCGCTGCGGAGCGCAGGACGAGCGCGAGCGAGACGAGCCCCTGCTGGACCCCGTCGTGCAGGTCGCGCTCGAGCCGCCGGCGCGCGTCGTCGGCGGCCGCGACGACCCGCGCCCGGGATGCGGTGAGCTGGGTGCGCGCCTCTGCGTTGGAGATCGCGGTGGCGATCAGGTCCGCGAAGTTGGCGATGCGTTCCTCCGCGTCGGCGGGCAACGTGTCGGAGAGCGTCGCCGACGTCGTCACGGCCACGCCCCACAGCCGGTCGCCGATGACGATCGGTGCGCCGGCGGACGAGAACTCGTGCCCCGGAAGGGCCTTCGCGATCGGGCCGGCCGCATCGCCGTAACCCTCCAGGCGGGCAGGACGACGGGTGCGGAAGACCCGCGCGGTGACGCTGTCGCCGTCGAGCGACCAGTTCGAGCCCACCGCCATGCGGATGTCCGCGGTACCGCACTTCGCGACGACGGTCGCCGTGTCGTCGGCCTCGTAGCGCAGCACCATCCCGGTGTCGACGTCGGAGATCCGCGCGATCTCCGAAGCGACCGCGGTGAAGATGGCGTCGGGCGCCAGTCCCTGCGCGACGAGCGTCGCCACCCGGCGCAACGACGCCTGCTCCTCCGCCGACCGTTCGAGCAGCTGCTGGTGTTCGGTGAGGCGGGCGAACAGTCGGGCGTTCTCGGCGCCCTGGCGCTCGCTCTCCCTGCGCAGGGCGCGCTCGGCGTCGAGCAGGCTCAGCGTCCGCAGCGCCATCGCGGTGAGCCGCGCCATCCCCTGCAGGACCCAGATCTCCTCGCGGCACAGGGCGTCCGTGCTCGACCGGGCCACGACGAGCCGCGCGCCCGGCGGGTGGACGAGCTCGACGACGGTGGCGGGGCACAGCCCGCTGCCGGGGACGGTGAGCAGGCGGCGCGTTCCGCGAGCCACCGCGTCGAGCTCCCCGACCGGGGCCTCGCCCGCCGGGTAGCCGATCGCGGCGAGGAGCTCCCCGCCGTCGATGATCGCTGCGACCTCCGCGTCGAGCGCCTCCGCCACCCGCTCGACCGCACCCAGCGCCGCCGCCGGCCCGGACGTGAACGCGGAGACCGCGGCGAGGAACTCGGCGAGCTTCTGCGCCGCCCACTCCGGCGGGATCACCACCACGTCAGGCGACCGACAGCACGACGATCGTCTGGTTGTGGAAGCCGCCGACGCCACGGGTCCGGGCGATCTCCCCGTACGTGTAGAGGCCGGCCACCGGTGCACCGGCCGCACCCTGCAGGATCCGGTCGATCTCGACCTGGATCCCGTCGTCGTCGAGCACGCTGCGCCGCGAGACGCAGTCGAACGCCAGCATGCCGAGCGGTTTGTTGCCGGCGAGGGGCAGCAGCGAGTCGGCGCAGGCGGCGTCGGTCGCCTCGATGACCGATGCCGCGTCGCCCTCCATGATCCAGACCTGCCCGCCCTGCGGGATCTCGGTCATGCAGGAGAGCGTGCGTTCGACGACGTCGGCGCCGGAGATGTAGCGGACCTGTTCCTCGCCGTCGCGGCGGATCAGGCCGAGGGGGTGCACGAGCGCGGCGCGGGAGACCTCCTCCTCGCTCGGGTCCTTCGGAGCGCTCGCGCCGAGCCGCTCCAGGTACATGTCGAGCGCGGGTTGCCCGTCCAGCGTGCGGATGCAGCCGCCGTCGCTGCTCGTGACCAGCATCGGCTCCCCGATCTTGCGCCAGCCGTGCCGGACGCCGATCCCGAGCGGCGCGTCCGAACCGATCCCCGCCGCGACGACGGAGTCGGTCAGCACCTGGTCGCCGTGCAGCTGGTAGGTCCGCGTCATCTTCAGGTCGTCGCCTGCGCACCCGCCGACGAGCGGGACGCCGGCACCGAGCACCCCGTAGACACCGCGCAGGATCTCCTGCTGGTCCCCGGTGAGACCGTCCGTGAGCAGCATCAGGACGCGGTGCGGCCGGTCCTCGACCCGGGCGAGGCAGCTCGCCGCCTGCGCGCCCGCTGCACGCGGGTCACGCGCCGCGTCCGTGGCGGCGCACGTCTCGATCGAGAACCCGTCGCCGCCGAACGCGGTCACGACGACGCTCGGCTCGCGGCTCGGCGCGATCTCGCCCGCCGTCGAGCACCCGATCAGCGGCACGCCGCCGGACCGGTCGTTGATCTGGCGGAGGACGGCCGGCAGGTCGTGCTCGCTGGAGCAGAAGACCACCAGCAGCTTCGCGTCATCGGCCACGAGCGCGCGGTCCGCCGCGCGCGTCCCCGGGTCGGGCTCCGAGAGTCCGGCCTGCCCCACTGCAAGCCATCGTGTTGCACGCATCAGTCACCTCGGTTCGAGGGTGCCCCGGGAAGGGGCCGCCGAGCATACTGCTGTCGGGGAGTGATGAGGCGACTTCGTCGCGTGGCGGTCAGGACGCATCTGCCAACAGCGCCCGCACCGCCTTCGCGGAGAGCCCGATCTTCGGGAGGAACCCGGCCGCGGGACTCTCCGCGATCAGGTCCGCGTAGTCCTCCTCGCCCCGCGTCGAGATCAGCACGACGCGGGCACGGAGGTCCGGGAAGGAGGCGACGAGCTGCCGGACGAGCTCGAAGCCGCTCTCCCGGCCGAGCGCGACGTCGACGAGGACGATCTCGGGGCGGAGCTGCCCAGCCTTCTCCAGCGCGTCCGCGGTGGACGTGGCCGTGCCGACGACCTCCATCCCCTCCCGTTCGAGGCTGGAGTGGGCGACGGCGAGAAACCCCTCGTTGTCGTCGACGATCAGGCAGCGCCGCAGCACAGCCCCGATCATCCCATCGCCCGTCCGGCCGACGCATTGCAGCTAACGGGAACGCGGCCGGCTTCCAGCCACCCGGTAGTGCAGATACCGGCAGGCCGTGGCGACATCCCGGTCGGTGGAGGGGACCCTGTGAACGGTGACCGCAGCCGCCGTGATCAGCCCCGGGTCCCGGCCGGATAGCTGCGGTCACCACTTCGTCCGCTCCCCAGCGGTGCGTCCGGGCCGCCACGCAGGATCCGCCGGACGCGGAAGTACGTGCGGCCCGCGTGCCGGCTGAGCCGGTTCGACGTCGTGGCGCGCCGGGTGTTGCTCGCGGCCTCGCGCAGCGCGGCGTAGCCCCACTCGCGCATCCGCTGCTCGTACGCCCCGATCGACGGCACGAGCGGCGCGCCGTTGCGGACGGCGATGAGCTGTCGGGCCAGCTCGGCGGCGTCCCGCAGCGCCGTGTTGGCGCCGAGCCCGCCGACGGGGGACATGTTGTGCACGGCGTCGCCGAGGACGGTGACGGCCGAGCTGGGCCACGGGTCGACGGTCCTCGACTGCTGGACGACCAGCGGGGCGACCGTCGCCGGGTCGCACTCGGCGTAGATCCTGCGCAGGACCGGGTGCCAGCCGTCGAGCATCCCGGCGGCGACCCCGGCCAGCGCCGGCCCGTCGAGGTCGTGGAGGTGGGTCGGCAACGACCGCGTGTCGGCGATCAGGGCGCACAGCACGTAGTCGTCGACGGTGTCGAGCAGCGCGTCGCGGTCGATGCCGAGCCCGGCGAGGTCGAGCCCGCCGGTCAGCGCGCCGGCCACGGTGTCGCGCCCGGGGAACGCCGAGGTGAAGACGGTCCAGCTGCCCGACGCCGGCATGACGAGCGCCATGCCGTCGGTGAGGAAGTCCGGAAGCCAGGCGCGGGTGTCGTCGGTCAGCGGCAGCCGCGCGGCGATCGTCGTGGCGCCGGTCGCGACGCGGCCGGCGTGCGGCAGGAGCTGCGTGCGGACGCGCGAGTTCGCCCCGTCCGCCCCGACGAGCACGTCCCCGGTGGCGGTGCTGCCGTCGGCGAAGTGCGCCGTGACCTGCCCGTCGGGTTCGACCGTGTAGCGCTCGAACTCCGCCCCGAACCGGACGACGTCGTCGAGGCCGGCGAGCAGCAGCCGCCGCAGCACCATCCGGCTGACGCCGTACTGCCCGTCCGCGGCGTCGGTCGAGCCGCCGATCATGTCCGCCCGGGTGAGGGTGAACAGCTCCGCCAGCGTCTCGGTGCGGAACGTGATCCCGCCCGGCGGCGTGGCCGACGTGGCGACGAACGCCTTCCACAGCGCCGGTGGCAGGCAGTCGTGCAGCGCGCGGGCGCCGTGCGGGTTGATGTTGATCCGGTAGCCGTGCAGCCACCCTTCCGGTGACGCGTTGCGTTCGTGCACCTGGACGTCGATGCCGGCGCGCACGAGCGCTTGGGCGAGTGCCAGGCCGCCGATCCCGCCGCCGACGACGATCACGCGTGGTGCAGAGCTGCTCATGTGGGTTCCCCTTGTGCCGGATCCGGACGGGTCGTGGGCAGTTCGGCGAGCACGAGGTCGTGCCAGCGCAGTTCGGCGTCCAGCCGGCTCTGCTGGTGGCGGAACGACAGCCGCTCGATCGCGCTGAGGTGCGGCGCGGCCTGCGTCTCGAGCCGGTTCCAGGCGTCGAGCTCGCTCTGCAGCGCGGCGCGGCGGACGCGGAAGGCCTCGACGATCTCGTCGAGGGGGAGCCCGTCGCTGAACTGCAGGGCGAGGTCGACGGGGTCGGGCCGCAGCCGGACCTCGCGCAGCACGCCGTCCCGCAGCGCGGAGAGCTCGGCGCGGCCGGCCGGCGTGATCCCGTAGACGGTGCGGGCCGGCATGTTCCCGGCGCGCTCCGTGCGCACGGCCTCGATGATCCCCTCGGCCGCCATGCGCCCGAGCGCGCCGTAGAGCGAGCCGACCTTGACGTCGGTCCACAGCTCGGTGCGGTCGATCTGGGCC
The DNA here is from genome assembly GCF_050936315.1 of Pseudonocardia sp. CA-107938. Taxonomy (NCBI): domain Bacteria; kingdom Bacillati; phylum Actinomycetota; class Actinomycetes; order Pseudonocardiales; family Pseudonocardiaceae; genus Pseudonocardia; species Pseudonocardia sp. CA-107938. Next base: position 2,458,553 of record NZ_JBNJNA010000001.1, read on the forward strand.
TCGCGGCGGATCTGGTGGCCGTGCATGGGGCCCCGGGTGTCGAGCATCCCGAGGACGTACAACCGAACGCTGCTCACCCATCTACTCATACGCGAGTACTCGCGCCTGTGCAAGAGCGAGTACCCATATGCGAGTAGATCGATGCCCGGACACGACGAAGGCGGGCCCGGCAACAGCCGGACCCGCCTTCGGTGTCAGCAGTTCAGCGAGCGTGCTTGTCGATCAGCGAGCCCAGGCGGGGCAGCGCCTCCTCGACGTTCTTGCGCGCGTTCGGGCGCAGCTTCGAGTACGCCTTCTTCAGCGCGTCGGAGCTGGAGTACTCGGCCCGGTCGTCGGTGACGGAGAGCAGGGCCTCTGCGGCCTGCTCCGGCCGGCTGGCCAGGAAGGCGCCGAAGTCGGTGCCCCCGGAGGCGCGGTACTCCTGGTAGAACGGGTCCAGCGCCTCGGTGAAGCCGGGGAGCATCTTGTCCACGGCGGCCGGCACGACGCCGGGCTTGATCTTCGTCACGGTGGCGTACCCGAGCTTGACGGCGGCACCGGAAACGCCGCTCTTGTCAGAGACCTCCTGGCCGACCAGCTCGTTCAGGTCGGCGACCACCGTCGGGCGCTTGGCAGGGTTCAGCAGGATGTCGTTCAGGGTCTGCGTCACAGCGCTTTTCGTCCTTCCTTCATCGCGGCCGGAGTCGGGGTGCACCGGCGCGTGATGCGGGACGGTATTACAACGCTGTCAGGACCTCTTCACCGCGGCCAGCAAACCGTCACCCAGGGGGAGGAGGACCGGCGCCAACCGGTCGTCCGCGCGCACCTGCCTGGCCACGTCCTGTGCCGCGCCAGCCGGTTGACCTGCGGTGCTGCCCCCATCGGGGGTCACCCCGTTGATCGCGACGATGCCGCCGGTGCGCAGCAGCCGCAGGGACTCGTCGAGGTAGCGGGGGTGATCGTTCGGGGTGGCGTCGACGAACACGAGGTCGTAACCGCCGTCGGTGAGCCGGGGCAGCACCTCCAGGCCCATGCCGTTGATCAACCGCAGCCGTGCCGGACCGTTGCCGCCGGCGACGAACGCGGCGCGGGCGGCGCGCTGGTGCTCGGGGTCCACGTCGATCGAGGTGAGGGTGCCGTCGGGGACCATCCCGCGCAGCAGCCACAGCCCGCTCACCCCGGTGCCCGTGCCGATCTCGACGACGGCGCGGGCGGAGATCGCGGTGGCGAGGAACCGCAGCGCGGCCCCCACCGCGGGGGCGACCGGCCGGCAGCCGACGCGGACGGCGTGTGCCCGGGCGTCGCCCAGCACATCGTCCTCGGCGACGAATCCGTCCACGTCACCTCGCGTCGCCACCCACCCGTCCGTCATGGGCGAAGGTTACTGCGGTCACGGGGATCGGCCGACTTCACAGGTTCCTCTCAGACGCTTATCACCCCTCTTTCACCGCGGTGGGGCACCGTATGCGGTGTCGGTCGGGGTCGTCGGCCGTCGGACGGGCGGGAACACGGGGGCTCCCGCCGTCGTTACCCACGCAGGCACGACCCGCCGCAGGAGGATTGAGACCGCGATGACCACCACGGTGCTCCCCGGTGAGGGCGCAGAGTGGGCCCCGCCGAGCTGGGACGACATCGTGCGCGATCACGCCGACCGGGTCTACCGGCTGGCGTACCGGCTCACGGGCAACCCGCACGACGCGGAGGATCTCACTCAGGAGACCTTCGTGCGCGTGTTCCGGTCCCTGGCCTCCTACAAGCCGGGCACGTTCGAGGGCTGGCTGCACCGCATCACCACCAACCTGTTCCTCGACATGGTCCGTCGTCGCGCGCGCATCCGCATGGAGGCGCTGCCGGAGGACTCCGACCGCATCGCCGGCGCCGGCCCCGAGCCGGAGCAGGTCTTCTCCGACACCCACCTCGACCCCGACCTGCAGGCCGCGCTCGACGAGCTCCCTCCGGAGTTCCGCGCCGCCGTCGTGCTGTGCGACGTCGAGGGGCTGTCGTACGAGGAGATCGGTGCCACGCTCGGCGTGAAGCTCGGTACGGTGAGGAGCAGGATCCACCGTGGTCGGGCCGCGCTGCGCAGCGCGATCGAGCGCCAGCGCGCGCTGCGCGACGAGACTGCCGCGACGCGGGTGTTGGAGGAGGTAGGAGCGTGACCGGAGCTCGTCGTCGGTTCACCGTCACGGTGCCGGACTGGGGGTCGGACCACCTCTCCACCGAGGCGGTCGTGGCCTTCGTCGACGACGAGCTCGCACCCGGCCCGCGGGAGCGGGCCGTCCGTCACCTCGACGCGTGCCGGGAGTGCGCCGCCCAGGTCGCGGCGCAGAACCGGGCCCGCAGTGCGCTCCGCACCGCCGAGACGCCCTGCCTGCCGTCGTCGCTGCTGTCGTCGTTGCGGGCGATCCCGCAGGCCACCGAGCTGCCGCCGCCGCCGGCCGGCCTCGCGGTCGGGCCCGACGGTCAGCTGGTGAACGTGCTCCGGCACGACCCCGTCCCCACGCCGCGCGTGAGCCGGCGCGACTCCGTCCGCGAAGGGGTGTCCCAGCGCCGCGCGCTGATCGGGGCCACCGCCGCGGTCTCCGGCCTCGCACTGGGTGCGCTCGCCTTCGGGGTGAGCGCCTCGGCCGGTCCGGCGCCTCAGGCGCCCGAGCGCGGGGTGTTCAACGGTTCGGTGCTCGGCGGGTCCAGCCTGCCCACCGACGCGAGCCTGCGGCTGCCCGTCGAGGAGCAGCTCAACACCGCCGACCACGGCGTCCGGTCCTGGCTGCTCGGTCACTGAGCTGCCGCCGGGCACCGCGAACGCGGACTTCACCGCCCGTCCGGCAGTCTGGGGCATCGATCCCGTTCGTGACCTCAGGAGCGTTGCGCCGCGATGACCGATCGTGAGCCCGTGGTGGCCCCGCCGTCCGACCCGCCTCAGGTCCCGACGGCAGGCGGCAACGGCCACCCGGTCGCCACCAGCAACGGGTCCGGCCCGCCACGGCTGGGTCCGCGCCCGCTGGCCCGGCCCGCCGTCGATCCCGCGGTCGCCGCCGCCTTCGGCCGGCCCGACGGCGTGGCGGGAGCGTTCGAGGCGGATCGGGCCGCGCAGCCGTTCACGGTGCCGCGCGCGACGAGTGCCGCACCGGCCGCGCTGGCCGCCGCGTTCAGCCGCCCGGGCGGTGGCACCGACTCGCTCCAGCGCCCGCCGGCGAAGCGTCCCGAGCGGAACGGTGCCCCCGACCCGTTCTGGGACGGCTCGGCGGAGGCCGACCCGTGGCGCGACCCCGACGCGGGGGCCACCTTGGGCCCGCCACCTGCGGAGGCCGACCGCCCGGCTACGGGCCCGGCGCCGCAGCCGGGTGCCCGGCTCAGCATGCGCGAGGTGCTCTTCGGCGACCGTGTCCAGCCCCGGGCGCTGGCCCTGCTCGCGGTGCTCGCGCTGGCCGTCGGCGCGGTCGGCGGTCTCGTCGGCCGCTACACGGCGGAGGGCGCCGGCAGCCTGACCTCGTCCGACCCGTCGATCACGCAGGTCGACGCGGCCAAGGAACGCCCGCCCGGGTCGGTGGCCGACATCGCCAAGCGGGTCGTTCCCGCCGTCATCTCGATCGAGACGCGGGTGGGCACCACCGGCGGCACGGGGTCCGGGGTCGTCATCGACCCTAAGGGCTACGTGCTCACCAACAACCACGTCGTGTCCGCGGCGGCCTCCGCACAGGGCGCGGAGATCGAGGGCGTGTTCACCGACGGCACGCGCGTGCCGGTGCGCATCGTCGGGCGCGACCCCAAGACCGACCTGGCCGTCGTCAAGGTCGAGGTGGCGAACCCGGTGGTGGCCACCATCGGCTCGTCGAAGTCGCTCGCCGTCGGCGACGCGGTGATCGCCATCGGTTCCCCTCTGGGCCTGGCCAGCACGGTCACCACGGGCATCGTGAGCGCACTGAACCGGCCGGTGCGGCTGTCCGGCGAGGGCACCGACACCAACGCCGTCATCGACGCCGTGCAGACCGACGCCGCCATCAACCCGGGCAACTCCGGTGGCCCGCTCGTCGACTCGACGGGGGCGGTCGTCGGCATCAACACCGCCATCCGCGGCAGCGGCGACAGCGGCGGCTCGATCGGGCTCGGTTTCGCCATCCCGATCGACGACGCCCGCGAGATCGCCGACGAGCTGATCCGCGGCGGCTCGGTGAAGCACGCCGAGATCGGGCTGGCCACGCGCTCGGTCAGCGACGGCACCACCGACGGCGCCCAGGTGCAGAACGTCACCCAGGGCGGCGCGGCCGCCGCGGCCGGCATCGTGGAGGGCGACGTGATCGTGAAGGTGGGGGATCGGCCGATCGCGGGGGCGGACGAGCTGGTCGTCGCGGTGCGCGAGCGCAACCCCGGCGACAGCGTGCCCGTGCAGCTCGTGCGGGACGGGCGGCCGCTCACCGTCACCGTCGTCCTGGGCACGGACTAGGCTGGCGGCATGTTCGACAGCGTCGGTTGGGGCGAGATCCTGGTCCTGATCGTGGCCGGGCTGTTCATCCTCGGCCCGGAGCGGCTGCCGTCCGCTGCGGCGTGGCTGGGCAAGACGATCCGGCAGGTCCGCGAGTACGCCACCGGAGCGCGCGACCAGCTGCGCAACGAGCTCGGCCCCGAGTTCGACGAGCTGCGCAAACCCCTCGAAGAGCTGCGCGGCCTGCGCGACTTCAACCCGCGCAGCGCGCTGCAGCGCAGCCTGTTCGACGACGAGCCGCCTGCGGTCAAGCCGAACGGGCACACACCGGGCCCGAACCTGACCAAGCCCCCGGCCCCGCCGGTCGACGAGGCCCTCGCCCCGAACGAGCGCCCGCCGATCGACCCGGACGCCACCTGACCTGCCGGCTGCAGATCACCCCAGCAAGGGCGGCCGGCGGGTGTGCCAGTCGGTGACCTGCTGGTAGGCGTGCGCGGCGGCGAGCACGGCCGCGTCGGCGTGCCGGGGGCCGACGAGCTGCAGCCCGATCGGCAGCCCGGCGCGGGAGAACCCGCAGGGGACGCTGGCGGCCGGCTGCTGGGTGATGTTGAACGGGTAGCTGAACGGCGTCCACGTCATCCAACGCCGGTGCGGCCAGCCGGGCGGCACCTCCAGCCCGATCTCGAACGCGGTGATCGGCAGCGTCGGGGTGAGGAGCAGGTCGTAGCGGGTGTGGAAGGCGCCCATGTGGATGCCGAGCTCGTTGCGCGCGGCCATGGCCCGCAGGTAGTCGACGGCCGAGTAGCGCGCGCCCTGCTCGGCGATCTCGACGAGCCCGGGGTCCATGCGGGCCCGCTGCTCCGGCCCGATGTGCTCCAGCGCCTTCGCCGCGCCGGAGAACCACAGCGTCTCGAACGCCGCGATGGGGTCGCCGAACCCCGGGTCGACCTCCTCGACGTGCGCACCGAGCGACGTGAACACCTCGACGGCGGCGGCGAACGCGGCCGCGACCTCCGGGTCGACGTCGACGTAGCCCAGCGTCGTGCTCACCGCGATGCGCGTGCCGGCGATCGCCGAGCCGATGGCCGCCTCGGCATCGGCCACCGCCGGAAGCGCCCACGGGTCGCGGTCGTCGAAGCCGGAGAGCACGTCGAGCAGCAGCGCGGCGTCGGCGGCCGTGCGGGTCATCGGGCCGAGGTGCGCGAGCCCGCCGTAGGGGCTCGCCGGCCACGCCGGCACCCGGCCGTACGTGGGCTTGATCGTGGTGGTGGCGGTGAAGCCGGCCGGGATGCGCACCGAGCCGCCGCCGTCGGTGCCGACCGACAGCGGGCCCATGCCGAGCGCGACCGCGGCCGCGCTGCCGCCGGACGAGCCGCCGGCCGTGCGCGTCGGGTCCCACGGGTTGCCTGTGGCGCCGGTGAGCGGGGAGTCGGTGACGCCCTTCCAGCCGTACTCCGGCGTCGTGGTCTTGCCGATGATCACGGCCCCGGCCGCGCGCACGCGGGCGACGGCAGGCGCGTCGTCGGACCACGGGCCGGCCGGGTCGATCGTGTGCGAGCCACGCAGCGTCGGCCGTCCGGCGGTGTAGAGGATGTCCTTGATCGAGATCGGCACGCCGTCCAGCGGGCCCTGCGGCGCACCGGCCTGCCAGCGGCCCGCCGACTCCTTCGCCGCGGCCAGCGCGGCGTCGTCGTCGCGCAGGCAGAACGCGTTGACGGCGGCGTCGTGGGCGTCGATCCGGTCCAGCGCGGCCTGCGTGGCCTCGACGGGGGAGAGGTCGCCCGAGCGGTAGCCCGCGAGCAGGTCCACAGCGGTCAGATCCGCGGGGTTCATGATGGGCCTCTCACGTATCCGAGTTGCATGTCCACGACGTTGGCGAGCGGTTCGCCCGCCCGGTACCGCGCGAGGTTGGCGGCGAAGATCTCGGCCAGTTCGGCGCGCCAGCCGGCGACGTCGCCGGACATGTGCGGCGAGACGATCACCCCGGGCAGCTCCCACAGCGGCGACGAGGCGGGCAGCGGTTCGGTCGCGAACACGTCCAGGGCCGCTCCGGCGATGCGCCCCTCCCGCAGGGCCGCCACCAGGTCGTCCTCGACGACGAGGGCGCCCCGCCCGACGTTGACGACGCGCGCCTGCGGCGGCAGCAGGGCGAGTGCGGCCGCGTCGAGCATGCCGCGCGTGGCCTCGGTGAGGGGAACGGCGAGCACCAGCCACGCCGCCTGCGGCAGGAGCTGCGGCAGGTCGGGGAACTCCCGTCGACCCACGACGTCGACCTGCATCCCGACGGCGCGCAGGTGGCCGGCGATCGCCGCGCCGATCGGCCCGCCACCGACGACGACGGCGCGGCGCCCGGCGACCCGCTCGGTCTCCCGGTGGCGCCACTCGCGACCGCCCTGCAGCGCGAGCGTGCGGGCGAGGTCCTTGGCCTGCGCGAGGACGAGCCCGAGCACGTACTCGGCGATCGGGACGTCGAACACGCCGCGCGAGTTGGTCACGGTGATACCGGCGTCGACCAGCCCGGGGAAGGTCAGCCGGTCCACCCCGGCGCTGGCGGTGTGCACCCAGCGCAGCGCGCTCGTGTCGGCGGCCGGCCACGCGTCGCGGACGGCGTCGGAGAGGAAGTCCCAGACGAGCAGCACCTCGCTGCCGGGCAGCGCCGCGACCAGCGATTCGGCCGAGTCCGCGAAGCGCGCGTCGCCGAGGTCCAGCCCGTCCGGCAGATGGTCGCCGTGCAGCACCGTGACCTGCGGATCATGCCGCTGAGCTGCGGAAACAGGCAAGCGGGAGATCCCTTCGAACGGCGCGGGCCGGTGATTGACACGCTAGGAACCGCTCGTATGATTGTCAACAATCCGCGTCGCAGCGGTGTTCGACGTCGACGCCGGAGGTACTCGCCCTCATGTCGAAACTCATCCGCATCGCCCTGGAGCGCCGGGGCGTCTCGTGCGTGGCCGAACTCCTCGAGAAGGAGGCGCCGCGCACCTGCGCGGCGGTCTGGGCGGCCCTGCCGCTCGGCGGCGACGCGCAGCACGCCAAGTACGCGCGCAACGAGGTCTACACGATCGTCCCGCGGTTCGCGGCGCTCGGCCAGGAGAACCCCACCGTCACCCCGATCCCGGGTGACGTGTGCGCGTTCGACTTCCACGGCGGCATGCTCGACACGGCGTTCAAGGCCGACCAGGGCATCGACGCCGAGTCCGGCGGCATCGACCTCGCGATCTTCTACGGCCGCAACAACCTGCTGATCAACGGCGACGTGGGCTGGGTGCCCGGCAACGTCTTCGCGACGATCGTCGAGGGCCTGTCCACGATGGCCGAGGCCTGCCACGACGTGTGGCGCTCGGGCAGTGTCGGCGAGCGCCTCGTGTACTCCCGCGCCGAGTAGGGGCCATGCCCACCGAGCTGTCGGTCGGCCAGGCTCAGGAGCCCCAGCACCAGGGCATCGGGGTGGTCGCACCGTTCGACTTCGCGCTCGACCGCGAGCTGTGGCGCTGGGTGCCGGAGGACGTCTCCCTCTACCTGACGCGGCTGCCGTTCTTCACCACGCCGATGACCGTGCAGATGGCAGTGGCGTGCGGCGACCGCAAGGCCGTCCGGCGGGCCACCCGCGACGTGCTCACGCCCGAGCCGGGGGTGGTCGCCTACGCGTGCACGTCCGGCAGCTTCGTCGACGGCGCGGCCGGGGAGCTCGTGCTGCGCCGCTCGATGGTCGACGCGGGTGCGCCGGCCGCCTGCACCACGTCAGGGGCCCTGATCGACGCGCTGTCCGTGCTGGGGGTCAACCGGATCGCGGTCGCGACGCCGTACGTGCAGCCGGTCACCGACCGGCTCGTCGGGTTCCTCGCCGAGCACGGCGTGCGCACCGTGGCGTGTGAAGGGCTCGGCCTGCTGGGCAACATCTGGCGGGTCCGGCACGAGCAGGTCGTCGAGATCGTCAACGCGGCCGACAGCGACGACGCCGAAGCGCTCTTCATCAGCTGCACGAACCTCCCGACCTACGACCTGATCGAGGGGCTCGAAGCGGCGCTGGGCAAGCCGGTCATCACGGCCAACCAGGTCACCATGTGGGCCGCCCTGCGCGCGCTCGGCCGCTCCGCGGTCGGCGGCGGGGCGCTCCTGCGCCACCCCACCTCCGTGTCCACGCCGCACGCGCCCGACACCAACCCAGGAGCAGCATGAGCCCGACCGTCGGCATCCTCTACCCCGGCTTCTCCGCCGAGGACGACTACCCGCTCGCCGAGCAGTTGCTGGACGGGCCGCGGCTGCCGCTCGTGCACACCGAGATGCGCGAGGACGCCCACCGCGTCGACGCGCTCCTCGACATCGGCGGCGACGACGTCCTCGCGGCCGGGGTGCGGGCGCTGCCGCAGCCGCTCGACGCCGTCGTGTGGGCGTGCACGTCCGGCAGCTTCGTGTTCGGCTGGGACGGCGCGGCGGCGCAGGTCGCGGCGTTGGGGCAGGTCGCGGGCGTGCCGGCGTCGAGCACGTCGTTCGCGTTCACCGACGCGTGCGCGTACCTGGGGATCTCCCGGGTCGCGGTCGGCGCCACCTACCCCGACGACGTCGCCGAGCGGTTCGTGGCGTTCCTGGCGAAGGCAGGCGTCGAGGTGCTGGTGCTCTCGGCGAAGGGCATCGTCACGGCCGCCGAGGTCGGCACCCTCGACCGCGACGCCGTGGTCGAGTTCGCCGCCGCCGTCGACCACCCGGAGGCGCAGGCCGTGCTGCTCCCCGACACCGCGCTGCACACGATCGGCCTGCTCGACGCGCTGGAGGAGCGGGTCGGCAAGCCGGTGCTCACCGCGAACCAGGTGAGCGTCTGGCAGGGGCTGCGCCTGTCGGGGGGCGCGGCACCGCGGAGCGGCCTCGGAGCCCTGTTCCGGGCGGCATGACGATGGACCTGTCGGGGATCGAGCCCGTCGAGCAGCGGTCGACCGCCGCGATCGTCGCCGACCGGATCCGCGACGCGATCATGCGCGGCGTGCTCACGCCGGGCACCCAGCTCGGCGAGGTGGAGCTGGCCAACCGGCTCGGCGTGAGCCGCGGCCCGCTGCGCGAGGCGATGCAGCGGCTCGTCGCGGAAGGGCTGCTGCGCAGCGAGCGCAACCGCGGCATCTTCGTGCGCGACCTCGACGCCGCCGACGTCCGCGACGTCTACACCGCGCGGACCGCCGTCGAGGGCGCCGCCGGCATGCTGATCATCGGCAGCGACCGGGCGTCGGCGGCGCTGCGGCTCGCGGCGGCGCTCGCGCACATGGAGGCCGTCGCGGGCGACCCGATGGCGCTGGCCGACGCCGACCAGGCCTTCCACGCCGAGCTCGTCGCCGCGTCGGGCAGCCCGCGGCTGCAGCGCATGGCCGACGGGTTGCTCGTCGAGACCCGGATGTGCCTGGCGGCGCTGCAGCAGACCGCGCCGCCCGCGCCGGCGCTGATCGCCGAGCACCGCGAGCTGCTCGACGCCCTGCGCACGGGCGACCCCAACCGCTTCGCCACGGTGCTGGAGGCGCACATGGCCGACGCGGTGGAACGCATCCTCGCCCCGCACGCCGTCCCCCCGGTGCCGCCGGCGCCGAGCATCCCGGCCTGAGCCGCCCGCCACGGTTCCCCGTCGAGAACGAAGTTGTGGTGATCAAATCGCCCTGTTGATCACCACAACTTCGTTCTCGACGCATCGGGGGTGGGGCCTTGCACCGGGCCAGGGGGCGTGCTTCCCTTTGATTGTCGACAATCCGACAACCTTGGAGTGTTCATGGCCTCGCTGTCCCCGGTCCTGCTGCAGGCGACCCCCGTGCAGGTCGCCCGAGGCGAGGGCGCCTACCTGTACGACACCGACGGGCGCCGCCACCTCGACTTCACCGCGGGCATCGGCGTCACCAGCACCGGGCACTGCCACCCGAAGGTCGTCGCGGCCGCGCAGGAGCAGGTCGCGACGCTGATCCACGGCCAGTACACGACCGTCATGCACCAGCCGCTGCTGCGGCTCGCCGAGCGGCTGGGCGACGTGCTGCCACCCACGCTGGACAGCGTGTTCTTCCTCAACTCCGGCAGCGAGGCCGTCGAGGCGTCGGTGCGGCTGGCCCGGCACGCGACGGGCCGCCCCCTCGTCGTCGCGTTCGACGGCGGGTTCCACGGCCGCACGATGGGCGCTGCCGCGCTCACGTCGTCGGGGGCGAAGATCCGTTCGGGGAACGGGCCGCTGATGGGTGGCGTGGAGTTCGCGCCGTTCCCGTACGCGTTCCGGTACGGGTGGAGCGAGGAGGAGACGGTCGCGTTCGCGCTGCGCGAGCTCGACCGGCTGCTCATCACCGCCGCGCCGGCCGCCGACGTGGCGGCGTTCATCATCGAGCCCGTCCTGGGCGAGGGCGGCTACGTGCCGACGCCACCCGCGTTCCTCGAAGGGCTGCGCGAGCGCGCCGACGCGCACGGCATCCTGCTGATCGCCGACGAGGTGCAGACCGGCTTCGGCCGCACGGGCTTGTTCTGGGGCCACCAGCACTCGTCGGTCACGCCCGACATCCTGATCACGGCCAAGGGCCTGGCCAGCGGGTTCCCGCTCTCCGGCATCGCCGCGTCGGCCGAGCTGATGGCGAAGGCGCGGCCCGGCTCGCAGGGCGGCACGTACGGCGGCAACGCCGTGGCGTGCGCCGCCGCACTCGCCACCCTCGACGTCATCGAGGAGGAGGGGCTCGTCGCCAACGCCGCCGAGCAGGGCACCCGGCTGCTGGAGGGCCTGCGCAAGGTCGCCGCCGACCACCCCGGCATCGCCGACGTGCGCGGGCTGGGTCTGATGGTCGGCAACGAGTTCTGCACGCCCGACGGCGCGCCGGACCCGAAGGCCGCGGCCGCGGCGCACGCCCGGGCCGCCGAGCTGGGCCTGCTGCTGCTCACGTGCGGCGCGACGGGCAACGTGGTCCGCATGATCCCGCCGCTGATCGTCACGGCGGAGCAGGTCGACGACGCGGTCGCCCTGTGGCGCTCGGCCGTGGCCGGCTGAGCTCACACAGCGAGTAGGGGCCTCACACATGCTGCAGCATGTGTGAGGCCCCTACTGCGTGTGTGACGTCTACCTGCGGACGGGGCTGATCCCCAATGACATGCCGGCCAGGCCCCGGGCGCGGGTGGCCAGGCCGTCGGCGATCTTCTTCAGCGCCGCGCCGCTGGCCGACTCCGGTGCCGCCAGTACGACCGGGGTGCCCTCGTCGCCGCACTCGCGCAGCTTCGGCTCCAGCGGCACCTGCCCCAGCAGCGGGACGGGCGCGCCGAGCGCACGGGTGAGCGAGTCGGCCACCGTCTGGCCGCCGCCCGCGCCGAAGACCTCCATGCGGGAGCCGTCGGGCAGCTCCATCCACGACATGTTCTCGACGACGCCGGCGAGCCGCTGCCGGGTCTGCAGCGCGATCGAGCCGGCCCGCTCGGCCACCTCGGCGGCGGCCATCTGCGGCGTGGTGACGACGAGCAGCTCCGCGTTGGGCACGAGCTGCGCCGTGGAGATGGCGATGTCGCCGGTGCCGGGCGGCAGGTCGAGCAGCAGCACGTCCAGGTCGCCCCAGTACACGTCGGCGAGGAACTGCTGCAGCGCCCGGTGCAGCATCGGGCCGCGCCACACCACCGCGTCGTTGCCGGCGGTGAACATGCCGATCGAGATCAGCTTCACGCCGTGCGCCTGCGGCGGCATGATCATGTTGTCGACCTTGGTGGGCCGGTCGCTGCAGCCGAGCATGCGCGGGATCGAGTGCCCGTAGATGTCGGCGTCGACGACCCCGACGGAGAGCCCGCGCGCGGCCAGCGCGGCCGCCAGGTTCACCGTGACCGACGACTTGCCGACCCCGCCCTTGCCCGACGCGACGCAGAACACCCTGGTCAGCGAGCCGGGCTGGGCGAACGGGATGACCGGTTCGGCGCTGTCGCCGCGCAGGCTGCGGCGCAGCTCGGTGCGCTGCTCGTCGCTCATCACGTCGAGCTCGACGCGCACCTCGGCGATACCGTCGATCCGCGACACGGCGTCGGTGACGCGCTTGGTGATGGTGTCGCGCATGGGGCAGCCGGCCACGGTGAGGTAGACCCCGACCTGGGCGATCCCGCCGGCGACGGCCACGGATTTGACCATGCCGAGGTCGGTGATCGGCTTGTGGATCTCGGGGTCCTCGACCGTGGCGAGTGCCGCGTGCACCGCCCGCTCGAGGCCGGTCGGGTTGTCGGTGGTGGACATCCGTGCCTTCCGGTTGCGGTCGCGCTCCATGTTACGTCTGTGCCAGATGTGCCCCGGCGTCCGTAGCATCAGGGGTGACGTGGGTCCGGGGGGACTCGCCCCTACGCGGAGAGGGTGGACTCAGGGTGACAGAGGTAGCGGACCGGGTGGTCGGGGAGCGGCGGACACCGACGGCGGACGAGCTGGCGACGTGGCGCTGGTTCCTGCGCGCGCACGCGACGATCACGCGCGCGCTGGAGAACGAGCTGGAGGCGGCGGAGAAGCTCTCCCTCGCCTCGTACGACGTGCTGGTGCAGCTCGCCGAGGCCCCCGACCGGCGCCTGCGGATGACCGAGCTGGCCGACGCAGTGCTGCTGTCGCGGTCCGGGGTGACGCGGTTGGTCGACCGGCTGGAGCGGATGGGCTTGGTCTCCCGCTGCCCCGTCGAGTCCGACGGGCGCGGGGTCGCGGCCAGGCTCACCGACGCCGGGTTCGCCCGCCTGCGCACCGCGTCGCGGGTGCACCTGACCGGTGTGCAGCGGCACTTCGTGACGCGGCTCGACCCGCAGGCGCTGGAGGCGCTCGAGGGGATCAGCCGCCGCCTGAGCCTCTGACCTTCCCGCCGCGCGGGCGCTCGGCGGCCCCCAGCCGCTCGGCGAGCTTGTCGAGCTCCCCGCGCAGGTAGTCGCGGCTGGCCATGTCCCCGACGGCCAGCCGCAGCGCCGCGAGCTCGCGGGCCAGGTACTCGGTGTCGGCCTTCGTGCGCTCCGCCCGCACCCGGTCCTCCTCCAGCGCCACGCGGTCGCGGTCGTCCTGCCGGTTCTGCGCGAGCAGGATCAGCGGCGCGGCGTACGCGGCCTGGGTGGAGAAGGCCAGGTTGAGCAGGATGAACGGGTAGGGGTCCCACCGGTCCTGCACGGCGAGCACCACGTTCAACGCGATCCACGCGACGACGATCACCGTCTGGATCGCGAGGAACCGGCCGGTGCCGAGGAACCGGGCGATGCGCTCGGAGAAGCGCGCGAAGCTGTCGGGATCGATCTCCCAGCGGGCGCCGCCCGCGCGGGGCTGGTCGAGCCGCCGACGGCCGGCCTCAGGCATCCGGGCCCTCCAGTGCTGCGGTGATCTCCCGGATGTCCAGCTCGCCGGTGGGGTCGTCGTCCTCGGGCAGCTGCTCGCGCCAGTCGTCGGGCAGCAGGTGGTCGAGCACGTCGTCGACGGTGACGGCGCCGAGCAGGTGGTCCTCCGCGTCCACGACCGGGCCGGCGACCAGGTTGTAGGTGGCGAAGTAGCGGGTGATCTCGGCGAGCGACGCGTCCGGGGAGAGCCGGGCGAGGTCGGCGTCGACGATGCCCGCGACCAGGTCGAACGGGGCCTCGCGCAGCAGCCGCTGGGTGTGCACGCAGCCCAGGTAGCGGCCGGTCGGGGTCTCGCTCGGCGGGCGGCAGACGAACACCATGCTGGCGATCGCCGGCCCGAGGTCGGGGTTGCGCACCCTGGCCAGCGCCTCGGCGACCGTGGCGTCGGGCCGCAGGATGATCGGCTCCGGGGTCATGAGACCGCCCGCGGTGTCGGAGGAGTAGGACAGCAGGCGGCGCAGGGGAGCGGACTCGGCCGGCTCCATGCGCTCGAGCAGGTGCTCGCGCTCGGCGTCGGTCAGCTCGCCCAGCAGGTCTGCGGCGTCGTCGGGCGACATCGCCTCCAGCACGTCGGCGGCCCGCTCGGCGTCGAGGTGCGCGATGAGGACCTGCTGGTCGGAGTCGGGCAGCTCCTCGAACACGTCGGCCAGCCGCTCGTCGTCGAGCGCGTCGACGACCTCGAACTGCCGCTTCTCCGGCAGCTCCGACAGCGCGGCGGCTACGTCGGCAGGGCGCATCGTCTCGAAGACCGCGAGCAGGCCGGCGGTGCCCTGCCGGTCGGTCAACGTCAGGCCGGTGACGGCGCTCCAGTGCACCACCTGCACCTGGCCGCGCCGGGTGAGCCCGGTGCGGCGTGCGCGGACGGCCAGCCGTCCGATGACCCAGTCCCGTGAACGCGTCTGCTCGATCGCGGCGTCGACGACCACGACCTGCTCGCCGGACTCCGTCAGCTGCACGCGCGCGTCGATCAGCTGGCCGACGACCAGCGTCTCGTTGGGGCGCTGGGTGAAGCCGCGCAGGCTCACCGAGCCGGTGGTGAGCGTGACGGCGCTCGGGTCGACCCCGGCCACGCGCAGCATCGGTATGAAGATCCGCCGACGGGTCGCCAGCTCGCACACCACGCCCAGCACCCGCGGTGGATGGGTGTCCACCCGCAGGGATGCGACGAGGTCGCGCACCTTGCCGATGCGCTCGCCGTCGGGCCCCACGATCGGCAGGCCCACCATCGGCGCCACGAAGACCCGCTCGCCGCCCATGCGAAGAGCCTATTGCGATCGACGTGTTGCCGGTGTTGCCGCCGCGACCTCGCGTGGGTGAGAAACCAATCACCCCGGGTCCCGTTCAGTGGCACGGCGTGCCACCATCGGGCCCGAGCCAGCCCGCCTCTGCTCGATCTCAACGAGGAGTCGCCCGTGACCTCCCAGCTCCGTCCCCGCCGTTCGTGCCTCGCCGTCCCGGGTTCGAGCCAGAAGTTCATCGACAAGGCCCGCACACTCAACCCCGACCAGGTCTTCCTCGACCTCGAGGACGCCTGCGCGCCGCTGGCCAAGCCGGGCGCGCGCAAGACGATCGTCCAGGCGCTGAACGAGGGCGGCTGGGACGGCAAGATCCGCGTGGTCCGCGTGAACGACTGGACCACCGAGTGGACCTACCGCGACGTCACCGAGGTCGTCGAGGGCGCCGGCGCCAACCTCGACGCGATCATGCTGCCGAAGGTGCAGACGGCCGAGCAGGTCGTCGCGCTGGACCTGCTGCTCACCCAGATCGAGAAGACGATGGGCTACGAGGTCGGCAGGATCGCGATCGAGGCCCAGATCGAGAACGCCAAGGGCCTGCTGAACGTGGAGGCGATCGCCACCGCGTCGGCGCGCGTGGAGACGATCATCTTCGGTCCGGCCGACTTCATGGCGTCGATCAACATGAAGTCGCTGGTCGTGGGGGAGCAGCCGCCCGGATACGACGTGGGCGACGCCTACCACCACATCCTGATGTCGATCCTCATGGCCGCGCGGGCCCACGACAAGCAGGCCATCGACGGCCCCTACCTGCAGATCCGCGACGTCGACGGCTTCCGGCGGGTCGCCGGCCGCGCCGCCGCCCTCGGCTACGACGGCAAGTGGGTGCTGCACCCCGGCCAGATCGACGCCGCCAACGAGACCTTCAGCCCGTCGCAGGAGGACTACGACCACGCCGAGAACATCCTCGACGCCTACGAGTACTTCACCTCGGAGAAGGGCGGCAAGAAGGGCTCGGCGATGCTCGGCGACGAGATGATCGACGAGGCCAGCCGCAAGATGGCGCTGGTGATCTCCGGCAAGGGCCGCGCAGCGGGGCTGCAGCGCAAGGACGTCTGGACCGCCCCCGAGGAGTGACCCGGCTGCGATGATCACCGCATGTGGTCGGTGATCGTCGAGGAACTGGTCGGCTTCGGCGACGGGCGGCGCTGGCAGCTGTCGCGTCTGGAGGCGGTGCCCGAGCGCGAGGCGGCCTGCCGGCGCGCCCGCGAGCTGGCCCACCGGCACGTGCCGGAGCACCCGATGTCGGTGCGGAAGCGGACCGTGCACCGCCGCGACGACGACGAGTTCCTCGTCGTCGTGCGCGGCCGGACGCAGGACCACCACTTCCGCGTCGGCGTCTGGCTGGAGGACGAGCCGCTTCCCGGGTGAGAACCTTCACTCTGCACTGCTAGATATGCCAAGCACCGCGATACTGGCCCATCAGTACCCAGCGCCGGGAGGAACGATGGCAAAGCTCGCCCAGACCGCCGGTCTGACCGAGATCCAGCAGGAGATCCTGTCCACCGTCAGGACGTTCGTGGACAAGGAGATCATCCCGCACGCCACGGCGCTGGAGCACGCCGACGAGTACCCGCAGGACATCGTCGACGGGATGAAGGAGATGGGCCTGTTCGGGCTCACCATCCCGGAGGAGTACGGCGGGCTCGGCGAGTCGCTGCTGACCTACGCGCTGGTCGTCGAGCAGATCGCGCGCGGCTGGATGAGCGTGTCCGGCGTGATCAACACCCACTTCATCGTCGCGTACATGCTCATGCAGCACGGCACCGACGAGCAGAAGCGGAAGTACCTGCCCGGCATGGCCGAGGGGAACGTGCGCGGCTCGTTCTCGATGTCGGAGCCCGACCTCGGATCCGACGTCGCCGCGATCAAGACGAAGGCCGTGCAGGACGGCGACGAGTTCGTCATCGACGGCGCCAAGATGTGGCTCACCAACGGCGGCACGTCCACCCTCACCGCGGTGCTGGTGAAGACCGACGAGGGCCAGCCGAAGCCCTACCAGAACCTCACGACGTTCCTGGTGGAGAAGCCCGTCGGCTACGGCGAGGTCGTCCCCGGCGTGATCATCCCCGGGAAGATCGACAAGATGGGCTACAAGGGCGTCGACACCACCGAGATGGTGTTCAAGGGCCACCGCATCGCCGCCGACCAGATCCTCGGCGGCAAGCGCGGCGGCGGGTTCGCCCAGATGATGGACGGCGTCGAGGTCGGCCGGGTGAACGTGGCCGCACGCGCGTGCGGCATCTCGATCCGCGCGTTCGAGCTGGCCGTGGAGTACGCGCAGCAGCGGAGCACGTTCGGCAAGCCGATCGCGGAGCACCAGGCCATCGCGTTCAAGCTGGCCGAGATGGCCACGAAGGTCGAGGCCGCGCACCTGATGATGGTCAACGCCGCGCGCCTGAAGGACCGCGGCGAGCGCAACGACGTCGAGGCCGGCATGGCCAAGCTCATCGCCAGCGAGTACTGCGCCGAGGTCACCCAGGAGGCGTTCCGCATCCACGGCGGCTACGGCTACTCCAAGGAGTACGAGATCGAGCGCCTGATGCGCGAGGCGCCGTTCCTGCTGATCGGCGAGGGCACGTCCGAGATCCAGAAGACGATCATCAGCCGGGGTCTGCTGCGGGAGTACAAGGCTCGCTGACCGGCTCGTCCGGGTTGTGACGTGCGTGCTTTGCGGCACCACGTCGGGGTGTTGGACGTTGACAGGACAGACGACCGTGAACACGATGCGGTCTGACCGACGTCCTAGGAGATACCCGTGACCACACCGTTCGGCGGTGCTGGACGCCCCGCGCCCGGGCTGCCCAGCCTGCCCACCCCGCCCACCGGTTGGCCCGTCGGTTCCTACGCCACCTACGAGGAGGCGCAGCGCGCCGTCGACCACCTGGCCGACTCCGACTTCCCGGTCCGCGACGTCACGATCGTGGGCGTCGACCTGATGCTCGTCGAGCGCGTGATCGGCCGGCTGACCTGGGGTCGGGTGCTCATGTCGGGTGCGCTGTCCGGCGCGTGGTTCGGGTTGTTCGTCGGCCTCCTGCTCGCGTTCTTCACGCCGACGGGCCCGGCGCTCGGTCCGGTGCTGGTCGGTCTGGTCAGCGGTGTGGTCTTCGGTGTGGTCTTCGCGGCCGTCGGCTACGGCGCGACCCGCGGACGCCGCGACTTCACCTCCGCCAGCCAGATGGTGGCCGGCCGCTACGACGTGCTGTGCCAGCCGCGCAACGCCGAGAAGGCGCGCGAGCTGCTGGCGAAGCTCGCCATGGGCACGAGCGGCACGGGGACGTCCCCGGCGTGACCCGGCGCGGCGCCGGCAAGCGGGTCGATGCGACCAGCTTGATCAAGTCGTTCGACGCGCAGGCGCGGTCGTACGACCGGATGGTCGGTGCCGACAAGGGCTACCACGAGCACCTGCGCTTCTCCGCCCGCCGCATGGGGATCCCCGGCGGTGGGGCGGGGCTGCGGCTGCTCGACATCGGCTGCGGCACCGGTGCCTCCACCGCGGCCCTGCTCGACGCGGCGCCGGAAGCCGAGATCGTCGCCGTCGACGCGTCCGGCGAGATGCTCGCCCAGGCCCGCCGCAAGACCTGGACCGGCAAGGTGCAGTTCGTGCAGGGCGACGTCGAGGACCTGGAACGGTCCGTCACCGGCCCGTTCGACGGCATCATGGCCGCCTACCTGCTGCGCAACGTGGAGGACCCGAACGCCGCGCTGCGCGCCTTCTACGGCCTGCTCAGGCCGGGCGCGCCGCTCTGCGTGCACGAGTACTCGGTGCGCGACTCCGGCCGCAGCAGGCTCGTGTGGACGATCGTGAGCTGGGGCGTCATCATCCCGATGGCCAAGCTCCGCACCGGCGACGCCGGCCTCTACCGCTACCTGTGGCGCAGCGTCCTCGACTTCGACGGCGTCGAGGCACTGGCCACCCGCATGCGCGCCTGCGGCTTCGTCGACGTCCTGCACCAGACCATGCCTGGTTGGCAGCAGCACATCGTGCACACCTTCCTGGGCCGCCGTCCGCCCGGTACCGAGGAGGACGAGCAGCCGAAGGGCTTCGGCAACGACGCCCCCACCCCACCGTCCGGCCTGGACCTGACGAAGTAGCCGCACTAGCGTCGGTCCCGTGCACCGGACGTTCCTCAGCACTCCGCCCCCGCGCGCCTCCTAAGGAGCGCGCCTCCCTCGACCGGACGCACCGTGCGTCCGGTTCGTCGTGCACCGCACGGGACTCCGCGCTCCTCCGCGTCCGCTTCGGAGTCCTCAGGAGTGCTCTTCCATGCACGTCTCCTTCGGGCGCGCCGGTTCCGGCGTGCCCCTCCTCGTCCTCGCCGGTGTGCTGTGGGGCACCGGTGGCCTGCTCGGTCAGGCGCTGGCCGCCGCGACCGGGCTGTCCGCGGTCGCCGTGGCCGGCTACCGCCTCGCGCTGGGTGGCCTGCTGCTGTGCGGGCCCCTCCTCGCCACCGGCCGCATCCCGCGAACCCGGGGCGCCTGGTCGCGGGTGCTGGCCGTCGGCCTGCTCGCCGCGGTGTTCCAGTCCGGCTACTTCGTCGCCGTCACGACGACGTCGTTGAGCCTCGCCACGCTGGTCACGATCGGGGTAGCCCCGGTGGCGGTGCTCGTGATCGAGCGGTTGGGGCGGCTGCGGCGGATCGGTGCCCGCTCGGTGCTCGGGGCCGCCGCTGCGGTGACGGGCCTTGCGCTGCTCGTCGGGCCGGCCGGTGATCCGGGGCCCGGCTTGCTCGCCGCGGTCGCGGCCGGCTGCGCGTTCGCCGTCGTGACGGTGCTGTCGGCGCGTCCGGTCGACGGGCTGGACGCCGCAGCGACGATCGGGCCGGCGTTCGTCGTCGGCGGGGCGCTCTTGCTGCCCGTGGCGGCGCTGGTGCCGGGAGGGCTCGGGTTCGCACCGTCGCCGCAGGCGGTGCTGCTGCTCGCCCTGTTCGCCGTGGTACCGACGGCGCTGGCCTACACCGCCTACCTCGGTGGCCTGCGCACCGCACCGGCCGGTGTGGGGGCGGTGCTGTCGCTGCTGGAACCGCTGACCGCGGCCGTGCTGGCCGCCGTGGTGCTCGGCGACCGGTTGGGCCTGCTCGGCTGGGTCGGGGCGGCCGTCCTGTGCTGCGCGGTGCTGGTCGTCGCCGGCGACGGCTACCGGACGGCGCCGGAGCGCACCGCGTAGCGCCGCTCGGCGTAGGCGAGGTCGTCGCGCCACAGCCGCCGCGCCGCGTACCGCATCGCCGGGCGCAGCGCGGCGGCCGCCTGCACGGCCCGCCCGAAGCCCTTCCGCGCGGAGTGCGCCACCACGGCCTCGATGACGGCCGTGCGCGGCAGCCCGTCCGGCCCGTCGCCGAGCGGGGTGGCGTGGGTCTCGACGACGCTGCCCGCGCCCTCCCCGTCGACGATCTCCATGGTGATCGTGCGCGGGTCGGGGCAGGAGAACTCGGCGACGACGGGCAGGCCGATCCGGCGGCCGACGGCGTAGGTGACCTCGAGCCGGAACTTCTCGGTGCCGAGGTCGGTGACCGCCAGCTCCGCGAACGAGTACGGGTGCAGCCACACCCCGTGCCAGGGATCGAGCCGGTTGGCCAGCACGTCCTCGGGCATGCACCGGCCGATCATCGTGGCCACGGCCCCGACGCTGTGCTCGGCGGGCGGGCGCGGGCCGACGTGCGGGAGCTCGCTGACCGGGCTGTCGGCCAGGTCGTCGAGCCGCACCCACACGAGCAGCCCGTCGTCGTGGACGGGCAGGACGCGCCAGCCGGGCCGACCCTCGGGCCCCAGCGCGAGCCCGTGCCAGCGGCACACCAGTGCCCCGCAGTGCACCGCGGCGTCGGCGAGCGGCGCCCCGAGGTGCGGGCAGGCGCCGGGCCCGGCGTGCACGGCGCCGTCGGGTCCGCGCCAGGCCACCACCTCGCGCCCGGCGACGGTGCGGGCGAACACCCGTCCCGCCTGGACGTCCGCGCCGGCGCACAGCACGAACCAGCCGCCCGACGGGCGGGCGAGCGCGACGCGCAGCGCGGCCTCGATCCGCGCCGGCGCCGCGTCGCGCCAACTCGGCTCCTGCTCCGCCCACCGGCTGCGGCGCAGGAACTGGAACGGCGTCAGAGCCATTCGTTGCGGCGGAAGATCCTGAAGAGGGCCAGACACAGCACCACGGTGACACCCAGGACGACGTAGTAGCCGGCCGCCCAGTGCAGCTCCGGGATGTTGTCGAAGTTCATCCCGTAGATCCCGGCGATCATCGTCGGCACCGAGATGATCGCGACCCATGCCGAGATCTTCCGCATGTCGTTGTTCTGCCGCATGGTGATCTTCGCCAGCACGGCGTCGACCAGCGTGGTGAGCAGCTCGTTGAAGCCCGCGATGCGCTCGGTGGCGGTGACCAGGTGGTCGTCGACGTCGCGGAAGTACTGCCGCACCTCGTGCGGCACCAGCGAGCTGTAGCCCTCGGTGAGCTTGCGCACCGGCGCACCGAGCGGCACCACGGCGCGCCGCAGCTCGAGCACCTCGCGCTTGAGGACGTAGATCTGCTCGGCGTCCATCGCCGACCGCGGCTCGAAGACCTTCCGCTCCATCTCCTCGATGTCGTCCTCGATCGCCTCGGTGACCTCGAGGTAGGTGTCGACGACGCGGTCGGCGATCGCGTGCAGCACAGCGGCCGGGCCGAGTGCGAGCTGCTCGGGGTCGTCCTCGAGCCTGCGGCGCACGTCGTGCAGCCCGTTGTGGTCGCCGTGCCGGACGGTGATCACGAAGTCGGCGCCGATGAACGCCATGACCTCGCCCGTCTCGACGATCTCGTGCTCGGCCTTCGGGGCGGAGTTGCCGAGGTAGCAGACGGTCTTGAGCACCATGAACAGCGTGTCGTCGTAGCGCTCCAGCTTGGGCCGCTGGTGCGCCTGGACGGCGTCCTCGACGGCCAGCTCGTGGAGCTGGAACACGTCGGCGATGCCCGTGATCTGCTCCTCGTCGGGCTCGTGGAGCCCGATCCAGACGAAGCCCTCGCCGCGGCGGCGCACCTCGGTGATGGCGCCGTCGTGGGTCCAGCGGCCGGGCAGCCGGTGGCCGTCGACGTACACGGCGCAGTCGACGATGTACGCCGAGATCGGTACGCGCAGCTTCGGCAGCAGCGGCCGGGTGTTGGTGGTGCGGCCGCGGAGCGCGGCCGGGCGGAGTGCGGACAGGTGCGGCACGGGGCACACCTCCATGCGTCGGGGCGCGCACCACACACGGGTGCGCGAGAACGGTGGACCGTGCGTCCCCGACGGATGAAGCTCAGCAGCCTTGGTGAACCGCCGGACCGGGAACGCGGCGACTACTGCATCCGGGTGCCTGTGGCACCGCGCTCACCTCCTCGTCCTGGGTAGAACCACCGGTTAGATTACGCCAACGACTGATAACTCGGCGATGGAGGCGAGAGCGTTGCAGTTCGGCCGGTACTACGAGGAGTTCGAGGTCGGCGCCGTGTACAAGCACTGGCCCGGCAAGACGGTCACCGAGTACGACGACCACCTGTTCTGCCTGCTCACCATGAACCACCATCCGCTGCACATGGACGCGCACTACGCAGAGCAGACCACCGACTTCAAGCAGAACGTCGTGGTCGGCAACTACATCTACTCGTTGTTGCTCGGAATGTCGGTGCCGGACGTTTCGGGCAAGGCGATCGCCAACCTCGAGGTCGAATCGCTCAAACACACCAAACCGACCTTCCACGGCGACACCATCTACGGCGAGACGGAGGTGCTCGACAAGACGCCGTCGAAGTCGAAGGACGACCGCGGCGTCGTCTACGTCGAGACCCGTGGCTACAAGCAGGACGGCACGGTCGTGTGCACGTTCCGCCGCAAGGTCATGGTGCCGAAGCTGTCCTACGGCGAGGCGCGCGGCGGCGAGCAGCCGGGGCGGCCGACGCCCGCGGAGTGATCTGCGTCATGCTCCACTTGGAGCATCACCCCAGCGGAGCAGTCACGCGTCGCCGTGCGTGTTCCTGACTTCTTCGAAGTGCCCGATGCGGGTCCGCGTGCCGGATACCATCGACCCCGGACATGCGGTACAAAGCAACGTACGAGGGTTTGATCCCCCTACGGCGAACGGCGGTCTAGTGGACTTGAAGAAGCTGCTCACTCTCATCGTGGTGGCACTTGCTCTGTTCTTCGTGTTCACCCGACCGCAGACTGCCGGCAATCTCGTCACCAACGGTCTCGGGTTGCTGCGCGACGGCGCTGAACAGGTCGTCGCCTTCATCACCTCCATCGTCTGACGGTGCTCGCTCCGCGGGAGATCGACGAGTACCTGCTCCCCACGGAGCGGCGGGTCATCCGCGTGCGGCAGCACTGGGCCTTCATGTCCAAGCCGCTGCTGCAGACGGCGCTCTTCCTGCTCGGCTGCGTGCTCGTCGAGCGGTTCGCGCAGACCAACAGCACCACGGCCGACTTCCTCATCGACAACGTCACGTTCTACCTGGCGCTCGTGGCGGTGCTCCGGTTCACCGTGCTGACGATCCTGTGGTGGATCGAGCGGATCGTGATCACCGACAAGCGCGTGATGCTCGCCCAGGGGATCATCGTCCACAAGGTCGGCATGATGCCGCTCGGCAAGGTCACCGACCTGACGTTCGAGCGGAGCCTTGGCGGGCGCATGCTCGGCTACGGCACGCTCATCGTCGAGTCGGCGGGGCAGATCCAGGCGCTCAACCGCATCGACTACATGCCGCGCCCGGAGGAGATCTACGAGGCGCTCTCCGAGCTGGTGTTCGGGGAGAAGGGCAAGACGCGCGCGACGGGCATGCTGGCCCGCCCGCGCTGGCGCCGCTGACCCCGTCACACCGCACGAGCTAGCCTGGGCCGTGGCCGCACCGCGCATCGACATGCACACCCACAGCACCGCGTCCGACGGCACCGACCGCCCGGCAGGGCTGGTCGCGGCGGCGCACGCCGCGGGCGTCGAGGTGCTGGCGATCACCGACCACGACACCACGGCCGGATGGGCGGAGGCAGCAGACGCCCTGCGGCCGGGCATGTCGCTGGTGCGCGGCTCGGAGTTCTCCTGCGTCTCGGCGACGGGGCGCGGTGACCGTCCGGTCGCGGTGCACCTGCTGGGCTACCTCTTCGACCCGCAGCACCCCGCCGTCCGGGCCGAGCAGGCGCGGCTGCGCGACGAGCGCGGCACACGGCTGCGGCGCATCACCGAGCGGATGGCCGCCGACGGGTACCCCGTCGACGTCGACGGCGTGATGGCACTGGTGCCGGCCGGGGCGAGCGCCGGCCGCCCGCACCTGGCGAGGGCGCTGGTCGCCGCCGGTGTGGTGGAGTCGGTGACGGAGGCGTTCGCGAAGCTGCTCTACAGCGGCAGCCCGTACTGGGTGCCCAAGGCGGACACGCCCGTCGAGACGGCGATCGAGATGATCACCGCAGCCGGCGGGGTCACCGTGTTCGCGCACGCACTGGCGCGCAAGCGCGGCCGGGTCGTCGAGCCGTCGCGGATCGTGGAGCTGGCCGCCGCCGGGCTGACCGGCGTCGAGGTGGACCACCCCGACCACAGCCCGGAGGACCGCGAGCTGCTGCGCCGGCTCGCCGGCGAGCACGGCCTCGTCACCACCGGGTCGAGCGACTACCACGGCACCAACAAGGTCACCCCGCTCGCCGCGGAGACCACCGATCCGGAGTCGCTGGAGAAGCTCGTCGCCCAGGCCACCGGGGTCCCGGTCCTCCACGCCTGACGCGTCGAGAACGACGTTGTGGTGATCAACAGGCCCATTTGATCACCACAACGTCGTTCTCGACGGGTGGGCTACGTTGGGCGCGTGCAGCTCGGGCTCGACTTCGACACCCCGCGGCTGGTCCGGGTCACCCCGGCGCGGCTGGCCGTCTGGGCCGACTGCCGGCGCCGCTACCGCCTGACCTACCTCGACAAGCCGGCGCCGCCCCGCGGCGGTGCCTGGGCGCACGCCACGCTCGGCGCGGTCGTGCACCTGGCGCTGCGCGCGCTGCTGGACCTGCCCCCCGCCGGCCGCACCCCGGCGCGGGCGGCGGCGCTAGTGGACGCCAACTGGTCGAGCGAGGGCTTCCGCGACGCCGCCCAGGCCGCCGACTACCGGGAACGGGCCCGCGGCTGGGTCGCCGACTACGCCGCCGAGCTGCCGCCCGACCTGGAGATCGCCGGGCTCGAGCAGTGGGTCACCGTGGCGACGGACCGCATCGTCGCCGAGGGCCGCGTCGACCGCATCGACCGGCGCGGCGGCGAGCACGTCATCGTCGACTACAAGACGGGTCGGCTCCCCACGCCGGAGGACGCCCGCGACTCGACGGCGCTCGCGCTCTACGCCATCGCCACAGAGCGCACCCTGCGCCGCACCTGCCGCCAGGTCGAGCTGCACCACCTGCCCACGGGCACGGTGGCGGCGTGGAAGCACGACCGGGCGTCGCTCGCCGAGCACGTCGCCGCGGCGGAGGAGACGGCCGGCCGGCTCGCCGGCGCCGCCGACGAACTGGCCGCGGGCGGCGATCCCGAAGCCCTCTTCCCGCCGTCGACGGGCCCGCGCTGCGGCTCGTGCGACATGCGCCGCAACTGCCCGGAGGGCCGGGCAGCCGCACCGGAGCGGCCGGCCTGGTCGTTGCTGGCGTCGTGAGGGTGCTGCGCGGGTTCACCGGGCTGCTGGCCGGCGGCCTGGTCGCGCTGGTGCTGGCGCTCGGTGTGGCGTGGGCATTGGCGGCCGCCGAGGGGGCGCCCGGGCCGGGGCCGGTGCGGGTGCTCGGACACCTCGTCGCCGCGGTCGTGGCAGTGGCGGCGCAGCGCTACGCCGACCGGAACGCGGGCGGGCGGGCCGCCGTCGCCGCGCTCGCGGTGGTCGTGGTGACCGTCCTCGTGCTCGTCGTCGCCTGGATCGCCTGAGGACGGTCAGCCGGGCGGGTGGCGCCCCGTGACCTGGCGGGCGCCCATCAGCGCCGTACGCACGGACCACAGCCCGGCCGTGGTCATCGCGTCCGCCCCGGGGAGGACGGGCAGGCCGTAGAGCCGGCGGGCCCACTCCGGCAGCAGCCCGATCGCGACGCTCGACAACGCCGCCCACGCCGGCCGGGCAGGCGTCAGCCACGCCACCTTCCACGGCATCGGCGGCACCAGCAGCCTGCGCACCGCCTGCTTCGCCGCCGGGCTCGCCACCAGCTCCGGTCGCACCTGCGCGAAGTACGCGGCCACCTCGGCGCGGCTCGCCGGCACGTCGGTGGCGCCGAGCAGCTCGGCGGCCCGCACCTGCTCGGCGAGGAACGCGTCGGCCTGCGCGTCGTCGACGACGCCGATGCGGTGCACCGCGCCGACGAACGAGCTGACCTCGCAGACGTGCACCCAGCGCAGCAGCTCGGGGTCGTCGGCCGAGTACGCCGAGCCGGTGACGGGGTCGACGCCGCGCACGTGCGCGTGGATGCGGCGCACCCGCGCCACCGCCTCGTCGGCGGTCGCGGTGTCGGCGAACGCCAGCGTGGTGACGTAGGCGATGGTGCGCTGCAGCCGCGGCCAGAAGTCGTCGGGGAAGCTGGAGTGCTCCAGCACGCCCGCCATCGCCCGCGGGTGCAGGGCCTGCAGGTAGAGCGCGCTGATCCCGCCGACGAGCGCCGCCGGGTCGCCGATCACCACGCGGGTGGGGCTGTGCGGGGCGAAGTAGCCGACTGTCACCCCTCCAGGGTGCCAGCTCTCAGCGGGCCGGGACGAGCGCGACGACCTCCGCGCCTCGCTGTTCGGCCAGCACCGCACCCTGGGTGGCCAGCCGCACCGGCGCGGCGCGGTCGGCGCGCGCGACCGGGATGGTGCGCACGACGGGTCCGGTGCCGCTGCGCCCGAGCACCGCGAGCCCGTCCGGGACGGGCACGAGGGTGGCGTCGCCGTACGTGACGCCGGGCCCGAGGGTGCCGTCGACGGTGGCCAGCGGAGTGAGCGACTCCGGGTCCAGCAGCACCGTCGACGAGCCCGTCCACCACGACACCTGGCGGGCGTCGGCGCCGGTGGCGGGCACCCCGGCGGGCGGGTCGGCCGCGGCGGCGAGCGCCGCGTCGGTCATCGTGACGGGGAAGCTGCCGGTCTCGTTGCCCTGCTCGTCGAACACGACGATGCGGGCCGGGTCCGGCACGACGACCGCGACCCGGGTGCCGCTGATCGCGACGAGCCCGGTGCCGCTGGCGGGCAGCGTCTTCGAGAAGCGCTCGACGGGTTTGCCGTCCTTGGTGTCGTCCGGGTCGATGACGCTGAGGCGGTCGGTCGCGTCGCCGGGGCAGCGCTCGATCACGGCCAGCCGGTCGACGCCGAGCAGGGTGCTGGCGTGCAGGCACTGCGGGCGCGGCTGCGAGCCGCCGTTGATCGGCGCGTCCAGGTAGCCGTACTCGAGGGTGCGGACCAGGTCGCTGCGCATGACCTCGATGGTCAGCGCCCCGGTGCCGGCGACCAGGGTGCCGTTGTCGATCAGCGCGGTGTCGCCGCGCAGATCGGGGTTGCGGGCGGCCGCGCGGGTGCCGGTGTCGGGGCGGAGCGCGGTGAGCTCGCTGCACCACTCGCCGTTGCGGTAGAGCGCGAGCACCCGCTCGGAGTCGGCGCTCGCACCGAACCCGGCGCCGGCGGTGCACAGCGGCTCCACCCGTTCGTAGGTCCACGCCGTGCCGCCGTCGGCGGCGGTGTGGCCGCTGACGGTGCTGCCGTCGGCGGTGACGATCGCGTTGCCCGCGACCAGCGGGCTGCGCGTGGCGCGGCTGGGCGCCCGCCAGGCCTCCGTGAACGCCGCCGGCACGCCCGTCGCCGGTGGCGGCGCCACGATCGGTGCCGCTGCCGGCTCCGACGTCGTACGGGCCGCGTCGCTCGTCGCGCCGAACACGACGGCACCGGCCAGCACCAGCACGCCGAGGACCGCACCCGCGATCAGGTCGCCACGGGTGCGGCGCTCAGGTGCCGGCCGGCGCGGCCGGGTGGCCTGCTGGGTCGCCACCGGCCCGGTGATGGTCAGCTCGCAGCGGCGTCGGTGCCGAGCTCCGCGCTCTCGTCGACCGACTGCGACTCGCCTGCGGTGCGACCGCTGCGGCGGCGCCCACCCCGGCGCCGACGGCGGCGCGGGCCGTCCTCGCCGGACGCGTCGGCGGCGGTGTCGGCCGCAGGACCGGTGGTCGGCGCGACGGACTCGGCCGTCGTCTCCGCCGGAGCGGCGTCGCCCTCGGCCGTGACCCCGCCACGGGTGCGGGTGCGCGGGCGGCGGGTGCGCCGCGGCACGACGACCTCGTCCTCGCGGCGCCGCCCACCGTCACGGCGGTTGCGCGGCTTGGAGCGGCCACCGTGGTCGCCCTCGGTGTCGACGTACTCGGCGTCGAGACCGGCGCGGGTGCGCTTGGAGTGCGGCAGCCGCCCACCCGCGTTGGTCGGGATGCCCAGGTCGCTGAACAGGTGGTCCGAGGTGGAGTAGGTCTCGACGGGCTCGTCGATGCCCAGCCCCAGCTCGTCGCTGATCAGCTTCCAGCGGGAGATCTCGTCCCAGTCGACGAGCGTGACCGCGACGCCGGTGCGGCCCGCTCGACCGGTGCGGCCGATGCGGTGCACGTAGGTCTTGGCGTCCTCCGGGCACTGGTAGTTGACGACGTGGGTGACGCCCTCGACGTCGATGCCGCGGGCGGCCACGTCGGTGGCGACGAGCACGTCGACCTTGCCGGAGCGGAACGCGCGCAGCGCCTGCTCGCGGGCGCCCTGGCCCAGGTCACCGTGCACGGCGGCGGCGGCGAACCCGCGGTCGGCGAGGTCGTCGGCCACCCGCTGCACGGTGCGCTTGGTGCGCGCGAAGATCATCGTGAGGCCGCGGCCGTCGGCCTGCAGCACGCGGGTGAGCAGCTCGACCTTGTCCATCGCGTGCGCGCGGTAGACGAACTGCGTGGTGCGCTCGTGGATGGAGCCCTGGTCGGCCTCCTCCGCGCGGATGTGCGTCGGCCGCGTCAGGAACGTGCGCGACAGCTGGATGATCGGGCCCGGCATCGTGGCCGAGAACAGCATCGTGTGACGCTGGTCGGGCAGCATCCGCATGATGCGCTCGACGTCGGGCAGGAAGCCCAGGTCGAGCATCTCGTCGGCCTCGTCGAGGACGAGGGCCTTGACGCGGCCGAGCACCAGGTGGCGCTGCTCGGCGAGGTCCAGCAGCCGCCCGGGCGTGCCGACGACCACGTCGACGCCCTTGCGCAGGGCGGCCAGCTGCGGCTCGTACGCGCGCCCGCCGTAGATCGCGGTGACGCGGATGCCGAGGTGCTTGCCGGCGTCGGACAGGTCCTTGGCGACCTGGACGCACAGCTCACGGGTGGGCACCACGACCAGTGCCTGCGGCACGTCCTTGGTGCGGTCGGCGGTCTCGCCCTCCGCGGTGGCGGCCGGCTGCTCGGCCGGCGGCACGACGCGCTGCAGCAGCGGCACGCCGAACCCGAGGGTCTTGCCCATGCCCGTACGGGCCTGACCGATGACGTCCTCGCCGGCCAGTGCCAGCGGCAGCGTCAGTTCCTGGATGGCGAACGTGCGCACGATGCCGGCCTCGGCCAGCGCCTGCACGATCTCGGGGCGGACACCCAGCTCTGCGAAGGTGGGGGAGTCGGGCTTGACCGGGGCGTCGCCGGCGAGCGGGTGCGCCTCCTCGGTGCCCTCCTCGACGGCGTCCAACGCGGGGATCGACGCCACCGATTCGTGCTCTTCTGTTGAGTTCTCGTTCTGGACGGACAGGATGATCGCCTCTCTCCGCGCACAGATACCGGTGCAGGTTCTGCGAACCGCCGCACGTCCGTACGGGGGAGAACCAGCGAGGCGCTGCACGCACAATGTCGTTGCGGCTGGAGCCCGGCTCCGAGTGGCCGCGGGTAGGGCGCGCGCCCGGTGAGGCACTGCGCTGATCAGCATGATAGCCGTAGCGCGGCGGCAGCGACACCGCAGCGCCCTCCGGCGGGTCGTGATCTGTGTCGTACCTGCTGGTCCGCGCGTGCGCCGCGGCGGCGACGATAGGGTGCTCGTCATGGGGACCGATGCCGGCAACGGCGAGGCCGGCTCGGCATCCGTCGATCTGCTCGGGGTGCTGGCCTACGGGGAGTTGTCGGCGTTCGACCGGCTCTCCGAGGACGCCCGACTCGCCCCGACGCTGAGCGGCCGGGTGGCGCTCTCCGCGATGGCCGCCGCCGAGATGGGCCACTTCGCGCTCATCCAGACGCGGCTGGCCGAGCAGGGCGTCGACGTCGAGGAGGCGATGTCGCCGTTCATCGCGGCGATCGACGCCTACCACGCCTCGACCGCGCCGCGCAGCTGGCTGGAGTCGCTGGTCAAGGTCTACCTCGGCGACGGGCTGGCCGCCGACTTCTACTCCGAGATCGCCGGCTGGCTGCCCGGGGCGACCGGGCAGCTCGTGCAGCAGGTGCTGGCCGACACCGGGCACGGCGCGTTCGCCGAGCGCGAGGTGCGGGCCGCGTGCGAGGCCGACCGGCGCGTGCACGACCGCCTCGCGCTGTGGGGCCGCCGCCTCCTCGGTGAGGCCGTCACCCAGGCCCAGCACATCGTGGCCGAGCGCGACGGGCTCGCCGATCTGATCGTCTCCGGCTCCGGCGACATCTCCGGCATCGCCGCCCTGATCAAGCGGCTCCAGTCCAACCACGGCAAGCGGATGGTCAAGCTCGGCATCGGCTGAGCGGTTCACCGAGGGCGGACACCCGCACCCCCTGCGGTCGACTAGCCTGGCCGCGTACGACGGATCGCCCGCACGTCACGACCTGGAGGTTCCCGGTGGAGGTCAAGATCGGCATCGCGGAGAGCGCGCGCGAGCTCCTGGTGTCCAGCGACCAGACCCCGGAGGAGGTCGCGAAGCTCGTCGACGAGGCCATCGCCGGCGGCGGGGACGGGCTGCTGCGGCTCACCGACGAGAAGGGCCGCAAGTTCGTGGTCCGCGGCGAGCGCATCGCCTACGTCGAGATCGCGCCCGAGGAGGCGCGCAAGGTCGGTTTCGCGATCGGGTAGTCAGCCGCGCTGCCCGAGTTCGACGGACGTCGAAAGGCTTGTGGCTCCCCGCCGATCGACGACCATGAGGTGGTCAGCTCTGAGTCTGCCTTGGAGATCCTCATGAACGTGGTCACCTCATCCGTCCGGGCCGCTGCTCTCGCTGCTGTTGCCGGGACGCTCCTCGTGTCCGGGCTCACTGCGATCGCCGTTGCCGACTCGTCCTCCGACGAGACCGGCAGCGTCCGCATCACCAGCAGCAACGATTGGACGGGCGCCGGTTCCGGCGGTGTCGCTGGATCCAGCCAGGACAACCGGGACTTCTAGCGCGCTCCCGCCGACCAGGGCCCACCGGTAGGGCGGCGCGCCGACGCCGGTGATCCGGTGGCGGCCCCACGGGTCCGCCTCGCCCAGCCGCCCCTGCGCGCTGCCCTCCTTTGTGCGCAGCTCGACGGGGCCGTCCGCGGTGGGGATGTCACCGCCGTCAGGTCGGAGCCGTCCGAACCAGTGCAGCCGCCCGTCGACGGGTTCGTGGCGGGCGTCGAGCAGGGCATGCACGGCGATCTCCCGCCCGTCGACGACGAGCGTGGCGGGACCGGACCAGCCGTCCTCAGCCACGGGTGTCGTCGGTGCCGTTCCCGACGACGCGCAGGGGCACCGCGGGGGCGTTCGCCTGCGGGCCGAGGACGGCCGACATCCCGCCCCAGATCAGCGTGGTGAGGTACTCGGTGAGGGCGCTGCGGCTCATGGTGCGCCGCTCCAGCCACCAGTCACCGGCGCTCTGCACCATCCCGACGAGGCCCTGCGCCCACGCCTCCGCGCCCCCGGAGTCGAGCTTGAGCTGGCGCAGCCGGCCGCCGATCAGCGTGGCCAGCATGCGCGCGATCTGCTCGCGGGCGTCGTCGACCACGGCGCCGGTGCTCGCGCGTTCCAGCGTGGGGTGCACGACGAAGCGCCACAGCTCCGGCTCGTCCTCGATGCTCGCCAGGAACGCGTCGACGAGACCGGAGATCAGCTGGCGCGGGTCCGCGGTGGCGGCTTCCGGCCCGTTCTCGGCGAGGGCGGGCGCGATGCGGGCCATGAGCAGCGCGGCGGCTTCGCGGCCGACGGCGTGCTGGAGGTCGGCGCGATCGGTGAAGTGCCGGTAGAGGACGGGCTTGGTGATGCCGGCCTCGGCGGCGATCTCCGCGACGGACACGCCGGGTCCGTGCCGGCGGACCGCCTGCATCGCGGCCTGGACCATCTCGGCCCGTCGTTCGGCTCTGCGGTCCTCGCGGGCACGCGGCGCGGTTCCGTCGGTAGGAGGCACCCCGTCAGTCGTAACAGTTACCGATGGTTACAGCAAGTGCTTGACACAGCTAGCGCTTCGCGGGACCGTAGCTCTCGAGTAGATGTTACCGGCGGTTACAATCAACGGGGAGCCGTCCGATGGACGCAGGCGTGCAGGGTCGGGAGGCCACCGCGGAGCGGCTGCTCCGCTCCTCCCTCGAGCACTCGTACGAGCCGAACATCGACATCGACTGGGACGCACCGCTGGTCGACGGCCTGTGGGGCATCCCAGAGCATCGGGTCTCGCTCTACGGCACCGATCTGTGGGCCGGGCTGACCGACGAGCAGCGCCGCACGCTGTCGCTGCACGAGCTGTGCAGCGTGGCCCGGATCGGCCTCTGGTTCGAGATGATCCTGATGCAGATGCTGCTGCGCTACGCGTACGACCGCGATCCGCGCAGCAGCCACATCCAGTACGCGCTCACCGAGATCGCCGACGAGTGCCGGCACTCGGTGATGTTCGGCAGGCTCAACGCCCGCCTCGGCGCGCCCGACTACAAGCCGCGCCGGATCACCCACGAGCTGGGCAGGCTGTTCAAGACGATCGGCTACGGGCCCGCGATGTTCGCCGGCACGCTGTTCGTCGAGGAGATCCTCGACCAGCTGCAGCGCGAGGCGATGCGCGACGAGACGGTCCAGCCGCTCACCCGCATGGTCAACAAGGTGCACGTCACCGAGGAGGCGCGGCACGTCCGGTACGCCCGCGAGGAGCTGGTCCGGATCATGCCGCGGGTCGGGTTCGCCGAGCGGCAGCTCGCCCGCTACCTCACCGCGCGCATCGCGTACGTGGTCGCGCGCAACCTGATCCACCGCGACGTCTACGCGTCGGTGGGCCTCGATCCCGCGCAGGGCCGCCGGGCGGCACTCGCGAACCCGCAGTTCCAGGAGACGCTGCGCTGGTCGGCCCGCAAGCTGGTGCCGTTCCTGCGCGAGCAGGGACTCGTCGGTGGCCCCACCGAGGCGTTCTGGCGCCAGGCGCACCTGGTCTGAAGGAGGAACTGGTGGGAGTCACGGTCCCGGGCGCCGACGGCGCGCCCCTGAACGTCGAGATCGACGGTCCGGTGACGGCGCCGGTCACGGTGGTGCTCGCGCACGGCTGGACGCTCGACGGCCGCACGTGGGGCCCGGTGGCGCGGTCGCTGCGCGGCGGGCGCGCTCCGGTTCGGGTGGTGCGGCCCGACCACCGCGGCCACGGGCGCTCAGCCGTCGTCGACCCGACGACGATGACGATCGAGCAGCTGGCCGACGATCTCGCCGAGGTCATCGCCGTCACCGCCCCCGCCGGGCCGCTCGTGCTGGCCGGGCACTCCATGGGCGGCATGACGCTGATGGCGATGGCCGAGCGGCATCCGGAGGTGTTCGACCGGGTGCACGGCATCGCGCTGGTCTCGACCGCGGCGGGCGGGCTGGCCGCCGCGACGCTGGGGCTGCCGCCGTGGGCCGCGGCGATCTTCCAGGGCGGCGAGCGGGCCCTCTACGGTTCGGCGCGCTGGAAGGCCGGCGAACGGCTGGGCAACGCGCGGCTGCTGAGCCCCGCGCTCTCGTGGTTGCTGCTGGGCGAGCGCCCGACGGCGGAGGCGCGCCGCATCACCGTGGAGACGGTGGCCGCGTGCCGTCCCGCGACCGTCGCCGGCTTCCGACCCACCCTGAACGCGCACGAGCGCGACGCCGCGCTGGCCACGTTCGCCGAGATCCCGACCGCGGTGCTCGTGGGCACGAAGGACCGGCTCACCCCGGTGGCGGCGTCGCGACGCATCCACGACGCGCTGCCGTCGGCCGAGCTGGCGGTGCTCCCCGGCGCGGGCCACATGCTCCCGGTGGAGCGGGTGCCCGAGGTGGTCGGGCGGATCGGAGCGCTGGTGCACGGCGCGACCGGCGGGATGCGCGCGACGGCGTAGGCGCCGCCCACGATCAGAACCACGACGTGTCCTGCTCGATGCCCAGCCGCGTCATCGCGTAGCGCTTGCTCGCGGCCTGCGAGAAGTAGATGTGCTGGTCGGCGGCGTGGATGTCGCGCAGGCACCGCTGCAGCGGGTGGTCGGCGTGCATGCCGGCCGTGCCGCCCAGCCCGACGGCGGCCGTCACGACCTCGACGGCGGTGCGCATCGCGTTCTGCGTCGCGAGCAGGAACCGGGCGCGGCGGTGCACGTCCGGGACGTTGCCGGCGAGCGCGCTCTCCCACACCCCGCCCAGCGCGTCGACGACGAGCGCACGGGCCGACTGCAGGGCGGCCTCGGCGCGGGTGATGGCGATCTGGACGTCGCCGTCGTGCCCGATGGGCAGCGGGCTCGGCGGCCGCGCCTTCGCGGTGGCGATCGCCGTCAGCTCGTCCAGCGCCCGGCGGGCGACGCCCAGCGGGAAGCCCACCATCTGCGTGCCGACGAAGGTGAAGAACGGCAGCCGCCACAGCGGCCCGTCGTGCCGCGCCGGTTCACGGAAGGGCGCGATCGTGTGCTCGTGCGGCACGGGCACGGCGTCGACGACGACGTCGTGGCTGCCGGTGCCGCGCAGGCCGGCGCAGTCCCACGTCTCGACGATCGTGACGGCCGACGTGGGCACGATGCCCAGGCGCCAGTCCGGGCCGTGCCCCGGCACGATCCGCGGGCCGGGCCCGTCGAGGACGAAGCCGCCGCCCCAGAACCAGTCGGCGTGCGGGCTGCCGCTCGCGAACCCCCAGCGCCCGTCGAGGCGGAAGGTGCCGGGCGCGGTGTCGGTGAACCGGCCCATCGGCGCGAACACCCCTGCCGCGACCGTGTCGGTCCGGGCGGCGAGCAGCTGGGCGGCGACGTGCGGGTCGAGCCACGCGAGGAAGCCGGTGGCGTTGCCGATGAGGATGGTCCAGCCTGCGGATCCGTCGGCGCGGCTGACCTCCTCGATCACCTCTACGGTCTGCTGCGGCGGCAGTTCGAGGCCGCCGAGGATCCGGGGGGTGGTGAGATTGAACAGCCCGGCGCGGCGCACGTCCGCGACGAGGTCGGCGGGCATCGTGCAGGCGCGCTCGGCCTCCCGGGCGCGGGCCGAGAAGGGGGAGGCGAGGGTGCGGGCGGCGTCGAGAGGGGCGAGATCGGTGAACATGGTCCACCTTCCGGTAGATGAGCCTCTATTCAATAGAGGAGTATCTACGGAATGAGCGACCCGGTCAAGACGCCGAGGAGGTACGACGCGTCCCGGCGGCAGGCACAGGCCGGCGAGACCCGTGCCCGGATGCTCGCCGCGGCCCGCGACCTCTTCCTCGAGAAGGGCTACGCAGGCACGGCGATGCCCGACGTCGCTCGTGCTGCCGGCGTGTCGGTGCAGGCCGTCTACAAGGCGTTCGCCAACAAGGCATCGCTGCTCAAGACCGTCTTCGACGTCGCGGTCGCGGGCGACGACGAGGCCGTGCCGATGGCGGACCGCGACACCGTCGCCGCGGTGATCGCCGAGCCCGACGCCCGGCGGAAGATCGAGATGTACACCGCGCACCTGGCCGCGCTGGCGCCCCGCGTCGCACCGGTGCAGCTGCTCGTGCGGGACGCGGCGCACACCGACCCGGCCGCCGCCGCGGTCTGGGAGCAGATCCGCGGCGAGATGTTCGCCGCGATGACGATGTTCACCCGCGACCTGGTCGCCACGGGCCGGACGCGCCCCGACCGCAGTGACGACGAGCTGCGGGATCTCTTGTGGACCTATCACTCGCCCGAGGTCTACGAGCTCCTCGTGCTGGCGCGCGGCTGGACCGCGCAGCGCTACGGGGAGTTCCTGGCCGAGGCGATGTCGGCCGCTGTGCTGGCTACCGCTCCTCGCTGACCAGTGGCAGTGCCGACAACCCGCGCCAGGCCAGGCCGGACATCAGCGCCACGGCCTCGTCGCGGGGGACGCCCTGGTCCGAGTCGAGCCAGTAGCGCGCGGTGATCTGGCTGAGCCCCACGAGCCCGACGGCCAGCAGCTTCGCCCGCGCCGTGTCCAGGCCGGAGTCGACCGTGACGACCTCGGCGATGGCGTCGATGCACCGGCTGAGGGCCCCGTCGACGACGGCGGCCGCCTCGGGCTGGGCGCGCATGTCGGACTCGAACACCAGCCGGTAGGCCTGGCCCTCGCCCGCGACGAAGTCGAAGTACGCGCCGACCGCCGCCTCGACCCGCTTCTGGTTGTCGGTGGTCGTGGTGATCGCGCGCTCCACGCTCGCCACCAGCTCGTCGGCGTAGGTGGTGAGCAGGGCCTGGTACAGCTCCAGCTTGCCGGGGAAGTGCTGGTAGAGCACCGGCTTGCTGACCCCGGCCTTCTCGGCGATGTCGTCCATCGCCGCCGCGTGGTAGCCCTGCGCGGCGAACACGTCGCGAGCCGCGAGCAGCAGCTGCGCCCGTCGCGCCCCACGGGTCAACCGGGCCCCTCGCTGCACCGCCGGTGCCTCGCCCACCCGAACCTCCCCGCGCCGTCGACTTTCGGACGTCAACACTACCCGTGGGTAGCCACGATCGGGGAACGCCGGGCGGCCCGAGAGCGCGGTGTCGTCGCTCCGGTGCGGCGGGTGCGGCGTTCGGTGATCAAGGGCAAAAGGTCGTCGGACGATCTTGGGGAGCGACCTTTTGCCCTTGATCACCGACATCCAGCCGGCGCCGCGGCCGACCGGGTCGATCTGCGGCCCGGCGGTCCCCGTGCCCGCGGAATCCCCGCAGCGCCATACCGGCGGCCGCGATGGGCAGCAGCGGTAGCGCCGTCCACACCAGCGCCGCCACCGGGTCGTACCGGCCCGCGGCCGCGCAGGTGACCGCCGCGGCCGTACCGGCGACCGCCCAGCAGAGGTTCCAGCGCGCCACCGTCGTGGTGCGGCGGGCGAGCCGGATCGTGTCGACGGCGGCGGCGAGGTCGGGGCCCGGAAGCTCCAGCTCTGCCACGCCGGGCCCGGCGCCCAGCGACGCGACGACGCGGCCCTCGGCGTGCAGGGTGCGGACCCGTTCGACGTCGCCCACGTCGGCGGGGTCGATGCCCACGGCGGCGGCCAGCCGGGCCGCGACGGCGCTGTCGTCGGCGCTGTCATCGGCGCTGTCGTCGCTGGTCACGAGGATCGGGCGGATGCGGAGCGCCCGTAGTCGCGCGACGGCGGCGGTGCTGCTCGGCCGGACCGTGTCGGCGAGGGCGAGCACCGCGCGGGCGACGCCGTCCCAGGCGACCACGACGGTCGTCGCGCCCTCGGCGTGCGCCGTGTCCTGGGCGGCCACGAGCTCGTCGGGGAGGTCGACTCCGTGCGCGGCGAGCAGGGCCGGCCGTCCCACGAGCACGGCGTGTGCGCGCACCACGTCGCCGTCCAGTTCGGAGACCAGGCCGCGGACACCGAGTCCGGGCAGCTCGTCGAGCTCGGACGCACCCGGCAGCTCGGCGTTCGTCGCGCAGGCGGCTGCTGCGATCGCCGAGCCGAGGCGATGCGTGGAGTGCTGCTCGAGCGCGCCGGCGATGCGCAGGGCCTCGTCCGGGTCGCCGCCGTCCACTGGATGGACCGCGACCAGGGACATCAGTCCGGTGGTGATCGTGTCGCTCCCGGCCAGCACGACCGTGTCGATGCGGCGGGACGCCAGCAGCTCCGGCCACGACGCCGTCGCACCGGCGAGCAGTGCGGCCGGCACGGCCACGGCGAGCGCGCCCGGAGCCGCGGCGATCAGCACCGCGACGGCGGCGGCCGGCCCGTCCCCGCTGCCCAGCCGGAACCCCAGCGTCGCCACGGCGACGACGAGGACCACTGCGGTGAGCACGCCGGCGACCCGGTCGGCCGGCCCGCGCTCGCCGAGACGACGGCCGAGCAGCGCGAGCACCGTGACCCCGACGGCGACGGCGAGGAACGGCGGCCAGCTCGCCGACAGCAGCGCGTGCAGGGACCAGCCCAGCGCGGCGAGCGTGCTGATCGAGACCAGCGTGTCGACGCCGGCGGTGCCGCGTCGCAGCTGCCTGGCCGCGGCGCGGTGGAACGGCCACGCGCCCCACGTCACGACGGGTGCGGCGAGCGCCAGCGCGATCCACTGCCAGTGGGTGAACTGCCACGCCGGCACCGTCGGCAGGGCGACGACGGGCAGTGCCAGCGCCGCGGCGGCCGCCGCGCGATCGGTGGCCGGCGGCGCGAGGGTCATCCGCTGTCCCTGGTGGGCACGGTGAACTCCGCGGTGCGGACGGCGTCGGCGTGCCGGAAGTCGAAGAAGAGCCGGTAGGTGCCTGCGGTCGGCACGTCCACGACGAGCGCGACGCCGGGCCCCGAGCGGGCGGTCGGTGCCGGCTCAGGGCCGCTGCGGGCGTGCAGGAGCGCGAGATCGGGCAGGCGCAGCGCCACGAGCTGCCCGAACCCGCCCGGCAGCGGCTGCAGGTCGGTGACGGCAGCGCCGCCGCGGGTGACGGTGGCGAACACCTGCGACGCCGTGCCGGGCACCAGGTCGCCGTCGAGGCGAACCTGGTAGTCGCCGGCCTGCCAGACCCGGCTGGGGGTGGCAGCGGCCGGCGCCGCCGGTCCGGGCACGAAGAGCTCGGTGTCGAGCCGCAGCGCCGGACCGCCGGCGGGGGTGAGCTCGGCCGTCGCCCGGTAGAGACCGGGGGCGGCCGGGGCGAGCGGCGCCCGCCAGACGGCGTCGCTGCCGAACCTCGGCTGCAGGTGCTGGTAGCCGGTGCCGTCCGAGCGCACGACGACGACCTGCACCGGCCGGTTCGGTGCGACCGTGTACCCGGGCACGACGCGCCCGTCCGGCCCGATGACGGTGAACGCCAGCTCGCCGGGACCCGCCGTGCGGTCGAGGACCATCCGGTACCCGGTCGCGGGGGTCTCGGGCGCGGGTGCTGCGTCGACCGGCGTGTGGGCGTGGGTGTGCGCCGGCGCCGGTGGGGGAACGGCCTCGGTGCCGAGCGCCCAGGACCCCCCGAAGACCAGCGCGAGCACGGCCCCGAACCCCGTCAGTCGTGCCGCCGTGGACATCGGCCCGTCCGCTCCTCCCGTGCCGCGCACACCCCCGCCATCTACAACGGCGAGGTGCGCGGATGGATAGCGTGCACGGTCGGGTGACGGCCGATCGTGCGCGTGGTGTCACCGCCCGTCCGCGCCCAGCGCGCCTTGCGGGTCCCGGCAGGCCGTGGCCGCGTACGACGGGTTCCGGTCCGCGCGTCCCCAGCCCTTGATCAGCCCTATCGTTGCGGTGTGGGCGGGTTCGTCGGACGGGACGCCGAGCTGGCGACCCTGCGCGCGCTGCTCGCCGACGCCCGCGCCGGTCGGGGTCGGCTGGTGCTGGTCGCCGGTGAGCCGGGGATCGGCAAGACCCGGCTGGCCGCGGAGCTGGGCAGGCTCGCCGAGGCCGTCGGGACGCCGATGGGGCACGGACGGGCGAGCGAGGACGCCGGCAGCCCGCCGTACTGGCTGTTCCGGCAGCTCGCCCGCTCGATCGGGTGGGCGGTGCCGGAGCTGTTCACCGGACGCGCGGCGTCGGCCGCGCCGGCCGAGGCCCGGTTCGAGGCGTTCGAGGCGTTCGCCGAGGACCTGCGGACGGCCGCTGCCCCCGTCGGGCTGCTGGCCGTGCTGGACGACCTCCAGTGGGCCGACGCGGCCTCGCTCGCGCTGCTCGTCCACCTGGCGCGGGGAATCGGTCGCTCGCACCTGCTGGTCGTGGCGACGTACCGGGACACCGAACCGGCCGGTCGTGCGGAGCTGTCGGCGGCACTGGCCGCGCTGGCCCACGAGCAGGACGTGACGCGCATCCGGCTCGGCGGCCTGAGCAGCGCCGAGGTGACCGCCCAGCTCGCCGACCTGACGGGACGGGCCGTGCCGGCCGAGCTCAGCGCCGCGATCGGCAGACGCAGCGGCGGCAACCCGTTCTTCGTCGCGGAGCTGGGTCGTGCGCTCGACGTCGGCGATGGCCTGCCGGACGTCGTCGTGGACGCGGTTCGGGCCCGGCTCGCCCGGCTGAGCGGCTCGTGCCGCGCGCTCGTCGCGACGGCTGCCGCCGTCGGCGTCGAGCTGGACCCGGAGCTGCTCGCGCAGCTCACCGAGCGGTCCGTGCCGGACGTGCTCGCCGACCTCGACGAGGCGACCGACGCCGGCATCGTCGTCGGGCGCGGGTTCGTCCACGACCTGGTCCGGGAGGCCGCGCGCTCGGACGTGCCGACAGCGGATCGGCTGGCCGCCCACGCCCGGGCCGGTCAGTGGCTGGCGGGCCGCGCGGACGCGACCGGGCGATCCGCCCGGATCGCGCACCACCTGCTGGAGTCGCTGCCGGTGGGGGACGCCGGACAGGCGAGCGCATGGGCCGAGCGTGCCGCCGACGACGCCCTCGACCAGTTCGCGTGGGAACGGGCCGCGCACCTCTACCGCCGCGCGTACGGCACCGGCGCCCCGATCACCGCGGCGCGCCGCTCCCGGCTGCTGCGCGGCGAGGGGGTCGCGCTGATCGCTGGGGGCGCGATCGACCCCGGCAAGGCCGCGCTGGCGGCCGCTGCCGGCGCCGCCCGCGCGGCAGGTGACGCCGCCGCGCTCGGTGAGGTCGCGCTCGCGGCCGAGGACATCGCCGACGCGTGGCGCTGGGGCCGCGGACGGCTCGCCGCGGAGGCGCTGGCCCGCCTGCCGACCGTCGACGACCCGCTGCGGGCCCGCCTGCTCGCCCTCAACGTCATCGAGGCCGGGCTCGGCGGCGAGGACGCGGACCGGCGCTCTGCCGAGGCCCTCGCCATGGCCGAACGACTCGGGGACCGGCCGGCCCTGCGGTCCGCGCTGCGAGCCCGCCAGATGTTGCGGTCCCGGCCCGACGGGGTGCACGAGCGGCTCGAGCTCGGCGATCGCATGCTGGCCATCGGGGTGGCCGACAGCGACGACGACACCGCGCTGTGGGGGCGGCTGTGGCGGTTCGACGCGCTGGTGATGCTGGGCCGGCTCGACGAGGCGGAGGCCGAGCTGGTGCCGATGGGCGTGCTCGCCGAGCGCGGTCGGCGCTCGATCGCGCGCTGGCACCACCTGCGCAACGTCGCCGTCGTCGCGATGGCCCGCGGGCGCTTCGACGAGGCGGTCGACGCGTTGCGGCAGGCGATCGAGCTGGTCGAGGGCCGCGCCGAGGGGCACTCCTCGCTCGTCGGCGTGCCCCTCTCCGTGTTGATCGTCATCAGTGGCTTGACCGGGCAGCCGGACCTCGTGCCCGCGCCGGCCGTCGAGGCCTACGACCGCTCCGCGCCTGCGTTCGCACGGACGATCCGTGCCGGCGCGTGCCTGCGGCTGGGCGATCGGGACCGCGCCCGCGCCCTCTACGCCGGCGTTGCCCCACCCGAGGAGTGGCCGTTCACGTCGTTGCTGATCTTCTGCTCGCTCCTGGTTGAGGTCGCCGCCGAGCTCGGACCGCCCGAGCACCTCGCGGCCGCCGCAACGGCCCTGCAGCCCTACGCCGATCTCTTCGTCACCGGTGGGGCGGGCGCACAGCTGTTCGGCGGCTCCGTGCGCACCTCCCTCGGCATCGCCGCCGCGGCCACCGGCAGGCTCGACACCGCGGTGCGCGAGCTCCGCCTGGCCGTCGCCGCGAACGAGCGCGTCGGCGCACCGGCCTGCGCAGCACAGGCTCGGTTCGAGCTGGCCAGGGTGCTCGCCCGGCGGCGCCGTACCACCGATCTCGACGAGGCCGCGGCGCTCACCGCCGGCGTGGTGGACTCCGCGGCGGCACTGCACCTCGCGCCGTTGGGTCGGGACGCCGCAGCGCTGGCCGCGACCCTGGACCGCACCCGGACCGGGCCGCTCACCCGACGCGAGAGCGAGGTCGCCGGCCACGTCGCGCAGGGCCTGACCAACCGGCAGATCGCCGCGCTGCTGCACATCTCGGAGCGCACGGCCGAGAAGCACGTCGAGAACGTGCTCGTCAAGCTGGGGCTGCCGAACCGGACGCACGTCGCGTCCTGGGTACGCACGGAAATGCGTACCGGACCTACGTAGTCGCACCTAACCCGTGACGGCCGCGCGGCCGCACCGTTCCCGGCATGCTGATCGTGGCCGGTGCGTACGGATGTCGACGTCGAAGCGCTCTCGGCGGTCCGTGACGGAGCTGGTGGCCCTCGCCAGGAGTTGAGCAGGCCACCGTCGGCGAGTGCCGAGCACCACCATCGAGCCGACGAGCACGACGGCGATGACCAGGCTCCGCACCGCCGTGGAGGCCGGCGGCCACGGGTGATACCGGTCCCGACAGGTGGCGCGCACGGGCGCGCGTCGGCGATCCTCGTGACGTGACCGACGTCGCCACCCTCGCCGAACGGGACCCGTACCGGGGCCCGTGGCCGGGTCGGGAGATCACGGCCGGCGGGGTGACGCTGCACGTGCGCGAGACCCCCGGCCCGGACGGCGTCCCCGCCGT
Organism: Pseudonocardia sp. CA-107938; assembly: GCF_050936315.1. Taxonomy (NCBI): domain Bacteria; kingdom Bacillati; phylum Actinomycetota; class Actinomycetes; order Pseudonocardiales; family Pseudonocardiaceae; genus Pseudonocardia; species Pseudonocardia sp. CA-107938. Next base: position 2,501,194 of record NZ_JBNJNA010000001.1, read on the forward strand.
CTACGTGCACGGGCTCGCCGGCTCGGCGACGAACTGGACCGACCTCGCCACCCTGCTCGCCCCGCGCGCCGCCGGCATCGCGGTCGACCTGCCGGGGTTCGGCCGGTCACGGCCCCTCGCCGTGCCGGACTGGACACCGGGCGGGCACGCCGACGCCCTGCTGTGCTTCCTCGCCGGCCGCGGGCAGCGGGTGCACCTGCTCGGCAACTCGCTCGGCGGGCTCGTGGCGCTGACGGTGGCGGCCCGCCGCCCCGAGCTCGTCGCGACGCTCACGCTGATCTCGCCGGCGATGCCCGACCGCCGGCCCGACCCCCGCCGGATCGTCGACCCGCGGATCTTCCTGGCCGCCGTACCGGGCCGGATCGGCCGCCGATCCCGCGCCGAGCTGGGCGCCATGACCGCGCTCGACCACGCCGCGCACGTCGTCGAGCTGTGCTTCGGCGACCCATCGATCGTGCCTGAGCACCGGCTGCGCGAGGTGGCCGCCGAGATCGAGGAACGCGGCGGCCTGCCGTGGGCGCGCGAGGCGCACAACGAGACCGGCCGGCTGCTGCTCGCCAGCTGGGTGCTGGGGCCGTCGTCGTGGCGGCTCGCCGCGCGCGTCCAGGCACCGACGCTGGTGCTGTGGGGCGACCGCGACCGGCTCGTGTGGCCCGGCCTGGCCCGCCGCACCGCAGCGGTGACGGGCGGCCGGTTGCAGATGCTGCCCGGGGTGGGGCACGTCGGGCAGATCGAGGCGCCCGACGCCGTCGCCGCGGCGGTGACGAGGATGTGGGACGACGTGGCGGAGGGCCGGTGGGAAGAAACCCGCGGACGCCGCACGTTGAGACAGGCGAAGACCGCCGGACAGAAGGAGCCCTGAGGACCATGGCGCTACCGCCGCTCGTGGAGCCGGCCGCCGAGCTCAGCAAGGAGGAGGTCGAGCGCTACAGCCGCCACCTCATCATCCCGGACGTCGGGATGACCGGGCAGAAGCGACTCAAGAACGCCAAGGTGCTGGTCGTCGGTGCCGGCGGGCTGGGCAGCCCCGCGCTGCTCTACCTGGCCGCCGCCGGCGTGGGCACGCTCGGCATCGTCGAGTTCGACGAGGTCGACGCGTCGAACCTGCAGCGCCAGATCATCCACGGCGTCTCCGACGTGGGCCGTTCCAAGGCCGACTCGGCGAAGGACTCGATCGCCGAGATCAACCCGCTGGTCGACGTCGTGCTGCACAAGACGCGCCTCGAGTCGTCGAACGTGCTCGACATCTTCCGCGACTACGACCTGATCCTCGACGGCACCGACAACTTCGCCACCCGCTACCTCGTGAACGACGCCGCCGTGCTGCTGGGCAAGCCGTACGTGTGGGGCTCGATCTTCCGGTTCGAGGGCCAAGCGTCGGTGTTCTGGGAGGACGCGCCCAACGGCAAGGGCCTCAACTACCGCGACCTCTACCCCGAGCCGCCGCCGCCCGGGATGGTGCCGTCGTGCGCCGAGGGCGGCGTGCTCGGCGTGCTGTGCGCGTCGATCGGCTCGATCATGGTCAACGAGGCCATCAAGCTGATCACCGGCATCGGTGAGCCGCTGCTCGGCCGCCTGATGGTGTACGACGCGCTGGAGATGTCCTACCGGACCATCAAGATCCGCAAGGACCCGGAGACCAAGCCGATCACCGAGCTCATCGACTACGACGCGTTCTGCGGCGTCGTGTCCGACGAGGCGCAGGCCGCCGCCGCCGGCCACACCATCACCCCGGTGCAGCTCAAGGAGATGATCGACGCGGGCAAGGACTTCGCCCTCATCGACGTCCGCGAGCAGAACGAGTTCGAGATCGTCCGCATCCCGGGCTCCGTGCTCATCCCGAAGGACCGCATCCTCTCCGGCGAGGCCCTCGCCGAGATCCCGCAGGACAAGCCGGTCGTGCTGCACTGCAAGTCCGGCGCCCGCTCCGCCGACGCGCTCGCCGCGCTGCACCGGGCCGGGTTCCGCGACGCCGTCCACGTCGGCGGCGGGGTGCTGGCCTGGGCCAAGCAGATCGACCCGTCGCTGCCGACCTACTGATACAGCTCGGCGACGATCGGTTCGAGGGCTGCTCGGATCTCGTCCGCCCGAGGACACCAGACGGTCCAGCGACTTCTCGTCGGTAGGCCGACGGGAAGTCGCTGGAGCCAGGTGAATCCGCGGGGGGGAGCAGGGACGCCTGCCTCGACCAGGTACTCGGCGATGTCGTCGTCGACGATGTCGTCGTCCTCCGGCGTCCACGGCTCGAGCCGGAACTTCCGGCCCCGGGGTTTCCTCGATCACCTGCACCGGACCACGCCGCGTACCGGCGATGCGCCGGAGGTTCGCGGACCCGGCGAGCGCGGCGACGAGCATGGCCTGACCCATCTCCGGCACGGTGAAATACGCGTGCCCGTCCACCGTCACGAGATCGTTCTCCTGTTCCGGCAGCGGAATGTCGACTATCCGGGCGTCGTCCCAGTTGATCATCCTGCTCAGGATCTTCCTACGGTCCGGCATACGGTGGGAATGTGCAGCGCCCGTACGCCCCGTTCCCTCCTGTCCGGGAGATGAATTGGCCTTCGACCTTGTTGCAGATCCCCGCGTTCGCGCACCAGGTGTCGTCCCAGTCATCCCCGATCTGGGTGGGCAAACCCACCGGCGCGACGTCGATCGTCTCGTCCGGGAACGGCCCGCAGACCCACGCGGGCTCATGAGCGGCGACCGTGGGCGATCCGGACCGCTTCACCTGCACGGAGCAGCAGCAAGGGCGGGTGGGCTGACCTTTCGGTCCGGTCCGAGCGACGGCCAGGTGCCGGGTGCTGCTGGGCCGGTCGGCCGCGGTGGCACCCGCGCGTCGAACCGGCTGTGGACCGAATGAAGGATGCGCCTGCTCCATTCGGGGAGCGAGAGTCGTTCACGGTAGCGGACGGCAAATACTCGCGGCGTCCGTCCGAACTACCGAACGTGACTCTGACCAGCGGGTAAGGCGCTTTTGGCGCATCGACAACGCCTCGCCCGTCCGGGTAACGTCGCCGTCTCGGTTGATCAGGACGGATCCTGGAGGGACCGCCGCACCGGGATTTCTGCGCAGCGCGGCGCCGTGCCCGAGCCGGTGGCCCGCCGCGCTGCGGGGCGCGCGTTCCGTCTCCCGGCAATGGGGGTCGCAACTGATGAACGACGAGGTCAAGTGCTGCGCGCTGCCCGGCTGCGATGTGGCGATCGTCGACGTGCCCGGCCGCCCGGCCCGCCGCTACTGCTCCGCAGCCCATCGGCACGCCGCACGGTCGGCGCGCCGCGCGGCGATGCGCCCGGAGGTGCAGGCGCGGCTCAGCGAGACGCTGCCGTGGCTGCGGGAACCCGTCCCGCGGCGGTCGGTTCCCGTCGCGCCGGCCGCCAGTTGGGTGCCGCCGCGGTCCGTACCCACCCGGGGGCCGCAGCCTGCCCGTACCCCGGCACCGACCCGGCCGCGGCACAGCCGCCGGCGCGCCGCCGCGGTGCTGGGCGCGGTGGGCATCCTCGCCGGTGGCTACGCGGTGTCGGCGACGATGCCGTTCGCGTCGCCCGTGCAACCGGCGCAGGCAGGGCGGGTACCGACGGACGCGGAGTGGGCCGCCGAGGCCGAGGTGGCGCTCGCGTCCGTGACCCAGCAGCTCGACACGATCGCCCGCACGGAAGCGGAGTACAGCCGGCTGCCCGCGCCCGACCGGTCGACGGTCGCGGCGCTCCCGTACGCCGCGCTGCAGCAGCGCAAGTCGCTGCTGGAGCGGCGCAAGGCCGCGCTGCAGTCGCAGCTGGACAGCTTCCGCGCGCTGGGCAAGGCGCGGGCCGATCTCGCGACGTCGCAGGCGCGGCTCGACGCCGTCGAGGCGGCGATCGCGAAGGCCCCGCCGCGGGCCCCCGGATCGTCGGAGGAGGCGACGGCGGTCGCCGTGCTCGACCAGCAGCGGGAGCTGCGCACCCGGCAGCGCGACGCTCGGAAGGCCGAGCTGGCCAGCCTCGAGGACAGTGTCGCGGCGGCCGCACAGGCACCCCTGCCCGCCGACGCCGCGCAGACCGACGCCGTCAGCAGTGAGGTTCTCGAGGCGATGAAGCGTCGCGACGGGGGTCGCCGGCCGGGTCGGCCGAGCGGGATGCCGACGAAGCCGGAGATCGTGGCGGGTCGTGGGGAGCAGCCGAAGGAGCGCGACGACACCGCGTCGAGCGGCCCGCCCGACCCGCGTGGCCCCGCCGACGACCACCCCCGTTCCCGCGCGTCCGCACAGCCCCGCAGCGACCGCTCCCCGGTGGGGCAGGCCCTCGGCACGGTGCTCGGCGGTGTCGCCCACGGGCTGGACGCGGCGACGGGAGCTGGGCAGAAGCCACAGCAGAAGGCCCAGCAGAAGCCGACGCAGAAGGCGGACCGCAAGCCTGCGGGCCCGTCGAAGCCGGCCAAGGTGGTGGACGGGGCGCAGGAGACCGTGCTCGGCAAGCGGGACGAGAAGCCGGCCAAGGCCGGCCTCGGCAAGGTGGTGGACGGGGCCCAGGAGACGCTGGCCGGCAAGCGGGACGAGAAGCCGGCGGGCCCGTCGAAACCGGCCAAGGCCGGGCTCGGCAAGGCGGTCGACGGAGCGCAGGAGACCGTGCTCGGCAAGCGGGAGGAGAAGTCGGCCGAGCCGCGGCGGGCCGGTCGGAGCGGCGGGTCGAAGCAGGACACCTCGTCGCGCGCGCGTTCGGGAACGAGCAGCTCCGGGCGCGGGAACGCGGCGGGCGGTCTCACGTACTGGGGCGGGGGTTCGGGCACGTCCGAGCGCAGCGCCGACCGGACGACGACGGCTCCTCGGCAGCGGTCAGGCGCGTCCACCTTCTCCCGCACCGACGAGTCCGGCACGAGCACTTTCACCCGCGACCGCGACGGGTTCACCGCGACCCGCACCACGCCCGACGGTCGCCGGCAGTCCGTGCGGGTCGGCAACGACGGTTCGATGACCGCGCGGGAGAGCAGCCGGGACGGCGAGTCGTCCGTGTCGCGGCCGAGCACCAAGAGCCAGCGACAGTCACGCTCCAGCTCCGACGACTCGGGCGGCGATCGCCGGTCGGGCAGCGACCGGGCCGAGAGCAGCAGCAGGACGGTCGAGCGCAGCACGAGCAGCAGCCGCGACAGCAGCAGTGCAGACGACTGATCGCCGGTCGCGGATCGCCCCGCGTGGCTTGCCACGATCGGGCGGCATGCGCAGGTAGCGTGCCGGGCGTGACCGCAGCGCCCGTTCGTGCATCCGCCCCGACCGGCCTGCCGCCGCACGTACGCACGGCGTTCGGGGTGAAGGAGAGCGAGCCGCGGCCCGTCGAGTGGGCGGGGCGGCGCGCGTGGCACTGCGGGGACGTCCTGATCCGGGCGGTCGCCGACAACGCGGTCGCCGCGTGGTCGGCCGGGGTGCTCGACACGATCGAGGTGCCGGGCGTGCGGATCGCGAAGCCGGTGCGATCGTCCGACGGGCGCTGGGTGATCGCGGGCTGGGCGGCCAGCCGGTTCGTGCCGGGCACGATCGAGCCGCGCTACGACGACGTCGTCGCGGTCGCGGAGAAGCTGCACGCCGCCACGGCCGGGCTGCCGCGTCCGCGGCTGCTCGAGGGGCGCGACGACCTGCTGGCCCGGTCGGCGGCCGCGGCGTTCGGGGAGCTGCGGCTCAGCGTGGACCGCGACCACGGCGGGGCCTTGTTCGACCAGCTCGCCGCCTACCGCACTCCCGTGGACGTGACGCCGCAGGTGGTGCACCCGGAGCTGTTCGGCGCGGTCCTGTTCGACGGCGACGCCGCACCGGCGATCGTCGATCTCGTGCCGAGCTGGCGCCCGGCGTCGTGGGCGGCCGCTGTCGTCGTGGTCGACGCGCTGGCCTGGGGCGGGGCCGACGAGGGTCTGGTGCAGCGCTGGGCGCACCTGCCGGAGTGGCCGCAGGTGCTGGTCAGGGCGGTGCTGCACCGCATCGTGCTGCACGCCCAGCACCCGGAGGGCGGACCGCGCAGCCTCGCGGGCCTGGAGCGTGCTGCGGGCCTGGTCTCCGCCTTGGTCTGAGCCCGGAGGCTCACATCCCGGGCGCTCCGCCGTGAGCGCGGGTTTGCGTGCGTGTCACGTGATGAGGACAGGACGGTAACGGCGCCTGCCTACCGTCCCCGTCGACCTGAACCCCGACGGACACCCGGGAGCACCCCGTGACACTGACCGCACCGGACCCGGCTCCGGCCGCACCCGCAGGACGGCTGGGCGGGCGCTGGCTCACCGACTGGCGACCCGACGACCCCGACTTCTGGACCTCCACCGGCCGCAGCGTGGCCCGCCGCAACCTGTGGGCATCGATCGCCGTGGAGCACGTCGGCTTCTCGGTCTGGTCGCTGTTCTCCGTCTTCGTGCTGTTCATGGGCCCGGAGTACGGGGTCGACGCAGCCGGCAAGTTCCTGCTCACCTCCACCGCGACGCTGGTGGGTGCGGTGCTGCGGGTGCCGTACACGTTCGCGGTGGCCCGGTTCGGCGGCCGCAACTGGACGATCCTCTCCGGGGTGCTGCTGCTGATCCCGACGGTGGTGGCCGCGTTCGTGCTGCAGCCGGGCACGCCGTTCGGGGTGATCCTGCTGCTCGCGGCACTGGTCGGCCTGGGTGGCGGCAACTTCGCGTCGTCGATGGCCAACATCAACACCCTCTACCCGGAGGGGAAGAAGGGGCTGGCGCTCGGCCTGAACGCCGGCGGCGGCAACATCGGCGTGGCCGTCGTGCAGCTGGTCGGCCTGCTCATCATCGCGACGGCCGGGGCGACCCAGCCGAAGCTGATGCTGGCGATCTACATCCCGCTGATCGTGATCGTTTCGATCTACGCGGCTGTGGCGATGGACAACATCTCGAGCGTCCGCAACGACACCGGTGCGGCGAAGCTGGCCCTGCGCGACCGCGACAACGCGATCATGTCGTTCCTGTACATCGGCACGTTCGGCTCGTTCATCGGCTACTCGTTCGCGTTCGGGTTGGTGCTGCAGAGCCAGTTCGGCCGCACCCCGCTGCAGGCGGCCGCGGTCACGTTCATCGGCCCGCTGATCGGGTCGCTGATCCGCCCGGTCGGCGGGTGGCTGTCCGACCGGATCGGCGGAGCGGTGGTGACGGCGTGGAACTTCGTCGCGATGGCTCTCTGCACCGTGGTCTGCATCGCGGCGTCCGGCATCGGTTCGCTGCCGCTGTACGTGGCCGGGTTCGTCGGCCTGTTCTTCTTCGCGGGCATCGGCAACGGCTCGACGTACAAGATGATCCCGGCCATCTTCCGGCGGAAGGCCGATCTCGCCATCGCGGCCGGCACTCCCGCCGAGGAGGCGCTGATGAACGCGCGGCGCATCTCCGGCGCCGCGATCGGGCTGATCTCCGCGGTCGGTGCACTGGGCGGGCTGCTGATCAACCTGGCGTTCCGGCAGTCGTTCGCGACCACGAAGTCGGGCACGCCGGCGTTCTGGGCGTTCCTCATCTTCTACGTCGTCTCGGTCGCCGTCACCTACTTCGTGTACGTGCGGGCGAACAAGTCCGACGAGCTCGTCACCGTATGAGCGACCGCACTCCCACCCACTGCCCGTACTGCGCCCTGCAGTGCGGGCAGTGGGTCGACCGGACCGGAACCGTCGACGCCCGCGACTTCCCGACCAGCCGGGGCGGCATGTGCCAGAAGGGCTGGACGTCCGGACGGCTGCTGCGCCACCCCGAGCGGCTCACCACGCCGCTGCTGCACGGCGAGCCCGTCACCTGGGACGACGCCTTGGGGCACGTGGCGCAGCGGCTGCGCGAGATCGCGGCCGAGCACGGCCCGGACGCCGTGGCCGTCTTCGGGGCGGGCGGGCTCACCAACGAGAAGGCCTACCTGCTGGGCAAGTTCGCGCGGGTCGCGCTGGGCACCTCGCAGATCGACTACAACGGCCGGTTCTGCATGTCGTCGGCGGCCGCGGCGGGCAACCGCGCGTTCGGCATCGACCGGGGGATGCCGTTCCCGGTGACCGACCTCGGCGACGCCGAGGTCGTGCTGCTGGCGGGTTCCAACCCTGCGGAGACGATGCCGCCGCTGATGGGGCACCTGGGTTCGGCCGCGCTGGTGGTGGTGGACCCGCGGCTGTCCCCGACGGCCGAACGGGCCGCGGCGTCCGGCGGGCTGCACCTGCAGCCGGTGCCGGGCACCGACCTGGTGCTCGCGCTGGGCATGCTGCACGCCGCCGTCGTCGACGGGCACGCCGACATGGCCTACATCGAGGAACGGACCACGGGCTTCGCCGACGCGTGGCGGATCGCCGCGCAGTGGTGGCCGGAACGGGCCGAGCGGGTGTGCGGGGTGCCGGCAGCGGACATGCGCGCCGCGGTCGCCCTGCTCGCGCACGCGCGCAACCGCTACGTCCTCACCGGCCGCGGCGCCGAGCAGCACGCCCACGGTGTCGACACCGTGACCGCGTGGATCAACCTGGCGCTCGCCCTCGGCCTGCCCGGTCGGCCCGGCTCCGGGTTCGGCACCATCACCGGCCAGGGCAACGGGCAGGGCGGGCGCGAGCACGGCCAGAAGGCCGACCAGCTGCCCGGCTACCGGCACATCACCGACCCCGCCGCCCGTGCGCACGTCGCGTCGGTGTGGGGGGTCGACCCCGAGTCGCTGCCCGGCCCCGGCCGTTCCGCCACCGAGCTGCTCGACGCGCTCGGCCGGCCGGACGGGCCGAAGGCGCTGCTCGTCTTCGGCTCGAACGTGCTGGTCTCCGCCCCCGACACGGCGTCGGTCACGGAGCGGATCGCGGCACTGGACCTGCTCGTCGTCGCGGACGTGGTGCCGGGCGAGACCGTCCAGGCCGCCGACGTGGTGCTGCCCGTCGCCCAGTGGGCGGAGGAGGAGGGCACCATGACCAACCTCGAGGGGCGGGTGCTGCGCCGGCGCCGCGCGCTGCGCCCGCCGCCCGGTGTGCGCACCGATCTCGAGGTGATCGCCGGCCTCGCCGAGCACCTGGGCGTGCCCGGTTTCGCACCCGACCCGGCCGTCGTCTACGACGAGCTGCGCGCCGCGTCGGCGGGCGGGCCTGCCGACTACTCGGGCATCACCTACGAGCGCCTCGACGCCGGGGAGGCGCTGCACTGGCCCTGCCCGACGCCCGAGCACCCGGGTACCCCGCGGCTGTTCCTCGACCGGTTCGCCCACGCCGACGGCCGAGCCCGCTTCGGGCCCGTCGACCACGTGGCGGCCGCCGAGCTGCCCAGCGCCGACTACCCGCTGCGCGCGACCACCGGCCGCGTCCTCACGCACTACCAGTCCGGTGCGCAGACCCGGCGGATCGCCGAGCTCGCCGCCGTCGTGCCCGACGCGTTCGTGGAGGTCCACCCGGACACCGCGGCCCGCGCCGGCCTCGCCGAGGGCGACTGGGCCCGCGTGGCGTCCCGGCGGGGGATCGTCCGGGCGAAGGTGCGGTGCGTGCCGAGCCTGCGCACGGACACCGTCTTCCTGCCGTTCCACTTCGGCGCCGACCAGGCCGCCAACCTCGTGACGAACCCGGTGCTCGACCCGGTCAGCCGGATGCCGGAGTTCAAGGTGAGCGCCGTCCACATCGGACCGGATTAGGAATTCTGGAACAAACTGCACATAACGTTCTTCAGCGTATGCGGTGACTCCCGCCACTTCGTATGTTCCCCCTACCGACCGCCGACGGGGCCGGACGGAGGGGAGGGGCGCGATGACGTCAGTGGAGAGAACGCCGAGTGCGATCCGGAGTCTGATCCCTGCACGGATCGACCGGTTGCCGTGGTCGCCGTTCCACTCGCGACTGGTGGCCGCACTGGGTGTGGCGTGGATCCTCGACGGGCTCGAGATCACGATCGCCAGCTCGATCACGGACATCCTGAAGGAACCGACGACGCTGAACCTGTCGCCGGCCGCGGCGGGCCTGGTCGCCACCGTGTACCTGCTCGGCGAGGTCGTCGGTGCGCTGTACTTCGGGCACCTCTCCGACAAGCTGGGACGCCGCAACCTCTTCATCCTCACGCTGGCGATCTACTTGATCGGCAGCGGGCTCACGGCGCTGACCCTGGGCAACGGTCCCGGCTGGGTGGTCTTCCTCTACCTCACCCGGTTCATCGCCGGCATGGGTATCGGCGGCGAGTACGCCGCGATCAACTCCGCGATCGACGAGCTCATCCCGGCGCGCTACCGCGGCCGGGTCGACATCGCCGTCAACGGCACGTACTGGTTCGGCGCCATCCTCGGCACGCTGGGCAGCTTCATCCTGCTCAACACGTTCGAACTGTCGCTCGCCTGGCGGCTCGGGTTCCTGCTCGGGCCGGTGCTCGGCGTCGTCATCATCTTCGTCCGGCGCAACCTCCCGGAGAGCCCGCGCTGGCAGATCATGAACGGGCGTGAGCAGGCCGCCGAGGAGTCGATCACCTACATCGAGGACGAGGTGCGCCACGGTGGCCGGGAACTGCCGGACGTCGACCCGAGCAAGGCCATCGAACTGGTGCCGGCTTCGGACATCGGCTACGTGACGCTCCTGCGGGTGCTGTTCCGCGAGATGCCGCGGCGCGCGATCCTCGGCGCCACCCTGATGATCACGCAGTCGTTCCTCTACAACGCCATCTTCTTCACCTACACCGGCGTGCTCATCGTGTTCTTCGGCGTCGAGAAGACCGACGCGCCGCTGTACTTCTTCGCCTTCGCCGCGGGCAACTTCATCGGCCCGCTGGTGCTCGGGCCGCTGTTCGACACGATCGGGCGACGCCGCATGATCGGCGGAACGTATCTGCTGTCGGGGGCACTGCTGATCATCACGGCGATCCTGTTCAACGTCGGGGCGCTCAACGCGATCACGCAGGTCATCGCCTGGTCGATCATCTTCTTCTTCGCCTCGGCCGGTGCCAGCTCCGCGTACCTGACGGTCAGTGAGATCTTCCCGCTGGAGGTGCGGGCGAAGGCCATCGCCGTGTTCTTCGCGATCGCCCAGTGCTTCGGCGCGATCGCGCCCGTGGTGTACCAGGTGCTGATCGGCAGCACCGAGCACCCGAACCCGGGCGGGCTGTTCTTCGGCTACATCCTCGGCGCCGTCGTCATGATCATCGGCGGGGTCGTCGCCTGGTACCTCGGCGTCGACGCGGAGGGCAAGGCGTTGGAGGACGTCGTCTCCCCGCTGGCGGCCCGCCGGGCCGGTACCACCCGGGCACCGGGTGGCGGCTCGCCGGCAGGCGGCGCGACCATCAACGTCCGGGAGCCCGAGCAGTAGTCACAGCCGGGGCTGCCGAAGGAGAGCCCGGGTTGTCGGTGATCAAGGGCAGAAGGTTGCCAGTCGATCTTGAATGGCGACCATCTGCCCTTGATCACCGCAGCTAGGCCGCGCTGCGCGGAAGCTGCGCGTGACCCCCGCCACGTCCTTCCGCCCCTCACGTCCGGCCCCACCGCATGTGCAGCCTGTGTTACTTCCCTGTCACCACACGTCGCACGGGGGTAACGACGGCTACCTACCGTCGGGGCCGTGAAGCGGCGGATCGTGGTGGTCGGGCACGGGATGGTCGGTGCCCGTCTGGTGGAGGAGATCCGGCGACGGGATCCGCGCGGCGAGACGCTGGCGCTGACCGTCGTCGGGGCCGAGGCACGGCCGGCCTACAACCGGGTGCTGCTGTCGACGGTGCTGGCCGGCGGGTTGGCCTCGGCCGTCGATCTCCTGCCGGACGGGTGGGCGCACGAGTGGGGGGTGGACGCCCGGTTGGGCGCGACCGCCACCGCGATCGGCGACGGCGTCCTGCACACCACGGACGGTGACCTGCCGTTCGACGTCCTCGTGCTGGCCACGGGCAGCCGGGCATGGCTGCCTCCGATGCCCGGGGTGGAGCAGGGCATCCCGTTCCGCGACCTCGACGACTGCGACCGCATCATCGAGCGGGCCCGTCCCGGCGTGCGGTTCGCGGTGCTCGGCGGCGGCCTGCTGGGTTGCGAGGCCGCGCGTGGGCTTGCCGAGCGGGGTGTGCAGGTCACGCTCGTCCACCCGAAGCCGCACCTGCTGGAGCGCCAGCTCGACCCGTCCGGCGGGACGGTGCTGGGCGCAGCCCTGGAGCGGCTCGGGGTGGAGCTGCGGCTGGGCGTCGGCGCCACGGCGTGGGACCGCGGCCTGCACCTCTCCGACGGCAGCATCGTGGAGGCCGAGGAGCTGGTGGTCGCCACCGGGGTCCGACCCGAGACCGCGCTCGCCCAGGCGGCCGGCATCGCCGTCGATCACGGCATCGTCGTCGACGACCGGCTCACCACGTCCGATCCGCGGGTGCACGCCATCGGCGACTGCGCGCAGCACCCCGGCACCGGCGCCGGGCTCGTCCAGCCGGGCTGGGAGCAGGCTGCGGTCCTCGCCGACCTGCTCACCGGCGCCGACCCGGACGCCCGCTACACCGGCACGCGGCCCGTCACCCGGCTGAAGGCGCGCGGGGTCGACCTGGCGACCGTCGGGGCGCCGGCCACGCTCGGCGGTGCCGACGTGCTGCGCTTCGCCGACCCCGCGGGCGGCCGCTACGCCGCGCTCGCGCTGGACGGCGACCGCGTCGTCGGCGGCGCCATGATCGGCATGCCCGAGGCGGCCGCGACGATGGTCCAGTACTTCGACACCGGCGCGCCCGCGCCGAGCGACCGGCTCGGGCTGCTGCTCGGCCGGATGCCGGCCACCACATCCGATCCGGGGCGGCTGCCGGCAAGCGCCGTCGTCTGCCGGTGCAACACGGTCACGAAGGCGGCGCTTGTCACGGCCTGGCGCGCGGGCGCGACCGACGCCGCAGCACTCGGTCGGGCCACCCGCGCCGGCACGGGCTGCGGGAGCTGCACCGACACCGTCTGCGGGCTCGTGGACTGGCTCGCTGCCGCTGATCCGGCACCGATCGAGGAGGGCGCGGCGTGACAGTGCCGTACGGAGACCCACGACTCACCGCCTTGGGAGGAGACCGATGAAGGACCTCGTCGTCGTCGGCAACGGGATGGTGGGGCACCGGCTCGTCTCCGCGGTGCGCGATCGCGACACCGCGGGCGAGTGGCGCGTCACCGTGATCGGCGAGGAGACCAGGGCCGCGTACGACCGGGTCGCGCTCTCGTCGTACGTCGACGGGGTGTCGGCGGAGGAGCTGACGCTGCCGGAGCTGGGCGTCGATGCACACCTCGGCGACCCGGTGGCCAGCATCGACCGGGCCGCGCGCACCGTGCGCACCGCCGCGGGTCGCGAGTTCCGCTACGACGCGCTGGTACTGGCGACGGGCTCGGTGCCGTTCGTGCCGCCCGTGCCCGGCAAGGACCTGCCCAACTGCTTCGTCTACCGCACCCTGGACGACCTGGACGCGATCACCGCTGCGGCCGCGGCTGCGATGGCGGCCGAGCGCCCCGGCCGCCGCTCGGCGGTCGTGGTCGGCGGCGGGCTGCTCGGCCTGGAGGCGGCCCGCGCCCTGCGCCTGCTGGGGCTGTCGCCGCAGGTCGTGGAGATCGCGCCGCGGCTCATGCCCGTCCAGGTCGACGAGGGCGGCGGGGCGGTGCTGCGCCGGCTCGTGGAGTCGGAGGACCTGCAGGTGCGCTGCGGGGTCTCGGTCACCGGCATCTCCGAGGACCGGGGCCGGCTCGTCGCCACCCTGTCCGACGGCGTCGAGCTGGACGCCGATGTGGTCGTGTTCTCCGCAGGCATCCGCCCGGCCGACGCGCTGGCCCGCGCTGCCGGCCTGCCCGTCGGCGAGCGCGGCGGCGTGCTGGTGGACGAGCGCTGCCGCACTCGTGACGAGGCGATCTGGGCGGTCGGCGAGGTGGCCGCGCTGGAGGGCCGCACGTACGGGCTGGTGGCGCCCGGCTACGCGATGGCCGAGGTCGTCGCCGACCGGCTGCTCGGCGGCCAGGCCACGATGGTGCCGGACGACATCGACATGTCGACGCAGCTGAAGATGCTCGGCGTCGACGTGGCCAGCTTCGGCGACGCGCACGCCACCACGCCGGACGCGCTGGAGGTCGTGGTCAACGACCCGGTCGCCGGCACGTACGCCAAGCTCGTGGTCTCCGACGACGCGAAGACGCTGCTCGGCGGCGTGCTCGTCGGCGACGCGTCGAAGTACGGCACGCTGCGCGCGCTGGTCGGGCAGCCGCTGCCCGCCGACCCGGTGGCGATGATCGCGCCGGGCGGCGTCGAGCTGGGCACGGATGCGCTGCCCGACTCCGCGCAGATCTGCACCTGCAACGCCGTCACGAAGGGCGCGATCTGCTCGGCGATCGACGACGGCGCCCACGATGTGCCGGCGCTGAAGGCCTGCACCCGGGCCGGCACGAGCTGCGGCTCGTGCGTGCCGACGCTGAAGAAGCTGCTGGCCCAGCAGGGTGTCGAGGTCTCGAAGGCCCTGTGCGAGCACTTCGACCAGTCCCGCGCCGAGCTGTTCGAGATCGTCGCCGGCACGGGCATCCGCACGTTCTCCGAGCTGATCGCGCGGCACGGTCGCGGCCGCGGGTGCGACCTGTGCAAGCCCGCGGTGGCGTCGATCCTGGCGTCGCTCGGGAGCGGGCACGTCCACGACGGCGAGCAGGCCACGCTGCAGGACACCAACGACCACTTCCTCGCGAACATGCAGCGCAATGGCACGTACTCGGTGGTGCCGCGCATCCCCGGCGGTGAGATCACGCCGGAGGGGCTGATCGCGATCGGCGAGGTCGCGCGCGACTTCGACCTCTACACCAAGATCACCGGCGGGCAGCGGATCGACCTGTTCGGTGCCCGCGTGGAGCAGCTGCCGGCGATCTGGCGGCGGCTGGTGGACGCCGGTTTCGAGAGCGGGCACGCCTACGGCAAGGCGCTGCGCACGGTGAAGTCCTGCGTCGGCACCACGTGGTGCCGCTACGGCGTGCAGGACTCGGTGGGGTTGGCCGTCGCGCTGGAGCTGCGCTACCGGGGGCTGCGGTCCCCGCACAAGCTGAAGTCGGGGGTCTCGGGCTGCGCGCGGGAGTGCGCGGAGGCCCGCTCCAAGGACTTCGGGATCATCGCCACGGAGAACGGTTGGAACCTCTACGTCGGCGGCAACGGCGGCTTCACCCCGCGGCACGCCGACCTGCTGGCCTCCGACCTCGACACCGAGACGCTGGTCAAGATCATCGACCGGTTCCTCATGTTCTACATCCGCACCGCCGACCGGCTGCAGCGCACTGCGGCCTGGATCGAGGGCATGGAGGGCGGTCTCGACCACCTCCGCGCCGTGATCGTGGACGACTCGCTCGGCATCTGCGCCGACCTGGAGGCCGCCATGGACGCCCACGTGGGCAACTACGCCGACGAATGGCGCGGCGTGCTGGAGGACGAGGAGAAGCTCGCCCGCTTCGTCTCGTTCGTCAACGCGCCCGACACACCGGATCCGCTGGTGCGGACCCGCCGCGAGCGCGGGCAGCCGGTGCCCGTGGGGATGCCCGAGGTGCGGCGATGACCGTCGAGATCCAGGTGACGTGGACGCCGGTGTGCCCGGTCGACCGCCTGCAGCCCGACCGCGGGGTCGCCGCCCTCCTCGGTGATGTGCAGGTGGCGATCGTGCGCACGCAGGACGACCTCTACGCGATCGGCAACATCGACCCGTTCTCGGGTGCGGCGGTGCTCTCCCGGGGCATCGTCGGCGACCGCGGAGGCGTGCCGACGATCGCCTCGCCCGTCTACAAGCAGGCGTTCGACCTGCGCACCGGGCGATGCCTCGACGACGACGGCGTGACCGTGCCCACGTACCCGGTCCGCGTGACCGACGGGTGCGTGGAGATCGGGCTACCGTGACGCTCACGATGACCGACACCCGCGTCGAGGTTCCCCCGCTCGCCGGCTTCACGGTCGGCGTCACCGCAGCGCGCCGGGCCGACGACCTCGCCGCGATGCTGGAGCGTCGCGGCGCCACCGTGCAGCACGGTGCGGCGCTGCGGATCGTGCCCCTCGCCGATGATGCCGAGCTCCTCGCCGCCACGAAGCGCCTGGTCAAGGAGCCGCCGGACATCACGGTCGCCACCACCGGCATCGGGTTCCGCGGCTGGGTGGAGGCAGCCGAGGGGTGGGGGATCGGCGACGAGCTGCTGGCAGCGCTCGGGTCCGGCCGTCTGCTCGCCCGCGGGCCCAAGGTCCGCGGCCAGATCCGCACCTGCGGGCTGGTGGAGGCGTGGTCGCCGCCGTCGGAGTCGTCGGCCGAGGTGCTCGACCACCTGCTCGCCGGCGGCGTCGACGGTGCCCGCATCGCCGTCCAGCTGCACGGCGAGCCGCTGCCCGACGTCGTGGACGCGTTGACGCTGGCCGGTGCCGAGGTGATCGAGGTGCCGGTGTACCGGTGGGAGCCGCCCGTCGACCTCGCCCCGCTCGACCGGCTCACCGACGCGATCCTCGCCTGCGGGGTCGACGTGCTGACCTTCACCAGCGCCCCGGCCGCGGTGAGCATGCTCGCCAGGGCCGCCGAGCGCGGGCTCCGCGAACAGCTGCTCGACGCGCTGCGCGGGCAGGTGCTCGTGCTGTGCGTGGGGCCGGTCACCGCCGCCCCGCTGGAGGCGCTGGACGTGCCCACCGTTCAGCCGCAGCGCTCCCGGCTCGGCGCGATGGTGCGGCACCTGGAGGCCGAGCTGCCCGCGCGGACGCGCCGCCTGCCCGTCGCCGGGCATCGGCTGGAGCTGCGCGGCCAGGCCGTCCTCGTCGACGGGGAGCTGCGGTACGTGCCGCCGGCCGCGATGGGCCTCCTGCGTGCGCTCGCGCGCAGGCCGGGCCGCGTCGTCACCCGCGCGGAACTGCTGCCCGCGCTGCCCGGCAGTTCGGCCGACGAGCACGCCGTCGAGACGGCGATGACCCGGCTGCGGGCCGCGCTCGGCGAACCCCGGCTGATCCAGACCGTGGTGAAGCGCGGCTACCGATTGGCGCTGGACCCCGCTGCCGAGCCTGCCGGGGGGCACTGCGGATGAACCTCCTGCTGGTCGCGCACGGCACGCGCGATCCGGCGGGCGCGCACGTCACCGAGGCCGTCGCGGCCCAGGTGCGGGAGCTGCTGCCGGACGTCGAGGTCGCCGTTGCCTACGCCGACGTGCGCGGACCGACGATCGCCTCGGCGCTCGCCGCGCTGCCCGACGGGCCCTGCGTCGCGGTGCCGATGTTCCTCGCCGCCGGCTATCACGTGCGCGTCGACGTGCCGGAACAGCTGCGCGGCAGCGCCGCGCACCTCGCGGAGACCTTCGGCCCCGACCCGATGCTCGTCGCGGCGGCCGCCGAACGACTGGTCGCCGCCGGGTACCGTTCCGGCGACGCCGTCGTCCTCGCGGTGGCGGGATCGAGCGACCCCGCAGCCGCCGCCGACTCCGCCACCGCGGCGCGGCGGCTCGGCCGGATCCTCGGCGGACCCGTGTCGCTGGCGACGATCGCCGCAGGCGGACCGCGGGTGCCCGACGTCGTCGCGCGGTTGCGGGACGGTGGGGCTGCCCGCGTCGCCGTCGCGTCGTGGTTGCTGGCGCCGGGGTTGTTCCAGGGGCGGCTGGACTCGTGCGGCGCCTCCGTCGTGGCCGCGCCGATCGGGACGCATCCTGCCGTCGCCGCGCTCGTCGCGGCCCGGTATCGGGCCGTGCTGCAGGTGGCTGCCTGATCTCTCGCGAGCGTCTGCTCGCCAGTTGGGAGCGGTGTGGTCACGCTGCTCGGGTCGCCTGTGTCGGTGATGCCGACGGTTGCTTCGGGTTGTTGCCCGTTCTCTTGCGGGTGCTTTCGACTCGGGGTGCGGGTTGCAGCCGCGCCGGCTTCGATCCTCCGCGTGTCTGGGGCCGACGGTGGTGGTCCGGTCGCGGCCTCGGGTGGTTGTCGCTTCCGTTGGCGGTGTCGGGTGGGCTTCGGGTCGCTGCCGGTTCTCTTGCGGGAGATTCCGCGCGGGGTACGGATCGCTGCCGCGCTGCTTCCGCTCCTCGGCCCTGGCGGGCCTGCGGTGCGGGTCAGCTTGCCCACGAACCTCTGGGTCACCCTGCTCGGGTGGTCACCCCACGTGGTGCCGCTGATCCTGTTCTCTTCCTGTTTTCGCTGGTCACGGGCATCATCGTGCGATAGAATCAAACACATGTTCGACGTCGAGGAGTGGGTCGGGGTGCCCGACTCGCTGCTGCTCGACGGCTCCCCGTCCCCCGCGGCGGTGCAGCCGTCGGGATGGCTGGCGCTCGAACTCGACCAGTACTTCTCCTCGCCGGCCGAACTGTCCGACCCGGCCCTGATCGACGCGCTCGTCGGCTACGAACGGGTGGTGGCGTGGGCGCAGGCCCGGCAAGCCCGGCTGATCGCGGAACTGGCCGAGCGGCGGGCCGACCCGGGCGGGGTGACCGACTGGGCCGCTGATGAGGTCGGCACCGCTCTGCACCTGTCCGGTGGCACGGCGGCGTTCCGCACCCGCCAAGCCGAAACGCTCGTGTCGCGGCTGCCGGACACGCTTGCCGCGTGGGAAGCCGGCCTGGTGGATCAGCGTCGGGTCACGGTGATCACCGAAGGCACCGCGAATCTGTCCGATGAGCATGCCGTCCTGGTGGAGGCTCGGGTGTTGCCGCGTGCGCCGCAGCAGACCGCGGCGCAGCTGCGGGCCGCCGTCAAGCGGACGATCATCGCCGTCGACCCCGCCGGCGCCCAGGAACGCCACGACAAGGCGCGCCGGGATCGGCGGGTTGCGGTCAACCCCGAACCCGACGGCATGGCGTCGCTGTGGGCGCTGCTCCCGGCGCCGGACGCGGTCGCCGCATTCGAATGGCTGACCCGGCTGGCCCGCGGCTGCGGCGCCGAGGATCCCCGGTCGATGGACGAGCGGCGTGCTGACCTGTTGGCGGACCTGCTGTCCGGGCGGCTCACCAACCCCGACCTGGCGCTGCCGACCCCGGTGAACCCGGGCAAACCGCTGGTGCAGCTGCTGATGCCGATGACGTCGCTGTTCGGGCTGACCGACGACCCGTGCGAGCTGCTCGGCTACGGACCGATCACCGCCGAGATGGCCCGCGAGATCGCCGCCTCCGCGACCTGGCGGCGGCTGTTGTTCGACCCGGCCACCGGGGCGCTGCTGGATCACGGCCGCAGCACCTACACCCCGCCCACCGCGCTGGCTGATTTTGTGCGGGCGCGGGATGTGTTCTGCCGCTTCCCCGGCTGCCGCCGCAAGGTCGTCAACGGCGAACTCGACCACATCACCGCTTTCGCCGCCGGTGGGGCGACGAGCGCTGTCAACCTGGCCGGGTACTGCGTGCGGCATCACCACCTGAAACATGCCGGCGGTGGTTGGCAGGTCCGAGCCCTGCCCGACGGTGGGCTGGAGTGGATCACCCCGACCGGGCACAGCCACGTCACCCGGCCCTACGACTACCGGAGCGACCCCGACCCGCCGTGACGCCACATGGTGGTGGCCCGGCGGACATGCACCCGTTGACCGGGCCCCGACTGATCCGACCTCACCCCGCGTGCGGGCCGGTTCATGCACAATCGGCCGGGTGCCGCGGCAACGGCGCCCGAAGTGCCGGTGAGCTGGGCTTTCGCGCCCGAGAGCCGCGCTCGACCCGGATTCGGCCGAGCGCCGCGGTGAGCTGCGGCCGCGCCGGCCCGCGGTCACGACCATCGACGACGGTTTTCCGCCCACGGGTTCTCGCAGTGCACCACGGCCGCGGCGGGCCGAGCAGCATGCTCACCCTGTCCTCGATGCTGTGCGGCTTGGCGTGGTCCGACGCTGCGTTGATCGCCGCCCGGGCTCTGCATGAAGATCAAGCGCGTTCCGAACGCATCGGTCACCGCGCCGCCGACCAGCAAGCCCGCCGTGGCACGGACTCCGCCGGTCATCGAGCGGGTCCCGAGCGCCGTGAGGATGGTCGTCACCAGGGCGAGGGCGTGATCGTCCCGGGCCTGCGCCCGGTCCTGATCGGCGGGAACCATTGGGCGTGCGCGAGCGGCTGCGTTCCTGCTCCCGTTGCGGTCCCCACTTGGTCACCCCGGCCGGGTTCCGGCGCGCTTCCGTCCGGGGGGCCGCCGTTCCGGCGGTCACGGTGCTCGCACTGGCCGGATTGCCGGCTCGCCGCCGGCGACTGACGCAGCCGTTCGTGGCGGACCTCGTCCGGTGTCGGGCGTGGCGCTACACCCCGCCGAGGAGCGGCCGTGCCCACGTCGCGAAGCGGGCGACCGCGTCGTCGGCCTCCGGTACGCGGTCGGCCGCCAGCTGGAACGTCGTCGGCGCGGAGCTGAACGTCGCCGTCGCCGCCACGGCGAGATCAACATCGCGGCGTCGGGCAGAGGCAGGCCCCTTCGTCGAGGAGCGCACCACAGGCAGCCGCGGCGTCGTCGAGCTGCGCGGGGAACACAGGGGCGAGCCGGTAGCTCACCAGCCGGCGAGTCGAACTGTGTGCTCGTCATGCAGGTGCGGGCTCAGAGGATCTTCTCCAGCAGATCGAGCCAAACGCCGAAGCCGTCCTGGATGGCCTGGTAGTACGACGGGTCGGTGGCGGGGCCGGTCCACGCGTTCACGAGGACCAGCTCGGTGTGGCCGGGGTCGCCGGGAGTGAAGGTGACGGTGACGGTCTCGTCGCTGATCCGGTCGGCCTCCGTCTGCGCGATGTGGGTGAAGGTGAAGGCGACCGTGTGCGGCGGGTCGAGCGTGAGGTACTCGCCGACGAACCCGTTGACCGTGCCGTCGGACTCGTGGATCTCGACGCGGTAGCGCCCGCCCACGCGCACGTCGGCGGACACGACGGTGCCGAACCAGCGGGCGAGCAGGTCGGGCTCGGTCCAGGCGCGGTAGAGCGCGTCGGGTGTGGCGGCGATGGTGCGGCGGACGGTGACCTCGTGCGGGACGACGGGCTCGGTCATGGCGTCTCCTCCGTGGTGACGAGCGCTTCCAGCGCGTCGAGGCGGGTGTTCCAGAACCGCTCGTAGTGGCGCAGGTGGGCGGTGGCGGCGGCCAGCGGGGCGGGCTGCAGCCGGCACACCTGTCGGCGGCCCTCCTTGCGGCGGGTGAGGATCCCGGCCCGTTCCAGCACTGTGACGTGCTTCGACGCGGCTGCCAGCGAGATCGGGTGGGCGGCGGCGAGCTCGCTCACCGAGCGCTCGCCGGCGGCGAGCTCGGCCACCATCGCGCGCCGCGTGCCGTCGGCGAGGGCGTGGAACACGTCGTCCAGAAGCTCAACCACACGGTTAAGCTTAACCGGGTGGTTGAGCGTCGACAAGGAGCAGCGCGCGGGCGGAACGGATCAACCAGGCCTGGTACCGCTCGTGCGACCAGCCGAGGTCGTCGCGGAACTGCACGTAGACCTCGGGCGAGCCGACCGTCCACAGGCTCTCACTCGCTTCGGTGACGTCGAGGTCGGGGTGCAGCGCGCCGGACCGTGCGACGGCCTCGACGACCCGGGTGAAGTCGGCTAGCCGGCGGCGGCCGGCCTCCGCCATGAGCGCGCGCAGCTCCGGTTCACCCGCTCGGGCGGCGATGAAGAGCGCGCCGATCAGCGGGCCGATGCGCTCCAGGATCCGGCAGGACGCCCTGCAGAACTCCGCGAGGATCTCCGCGCCGCTCTCGGCCTGCAGCATCCCGCCGAAGTCGGCGCGCTCGATGAGCGGGACCGGCGCGTCGTCGCCGACCACGGCCTGGTCGAGGATCTGCCCGACGAGCTCGATCTTGCTGCCGAAGCCCTTGTAGACGGTCTCGACCGACACTCCGGCGGCCCGGGCGATCGCGGCCATCGTGGCGCCGCCGTAGCCCTTCTCGACCAGCACCTCCTGGCCGGCGCGCAGTACGGCGGCGCGGTTGGCGGCGGCACGGGCCGCGCGGCCCGCGTTGTCGTACCGCCTCTTGACGGCCTTGTCCGACATTCCTTACAGTCTCCCTGTCTTCGATACAGGCCAACTGTGTCGAAATTTAGCAGAGGAGCACCCGATGACGACGACCCTCTCGTCCACCGAGGTCGCGGTCGCATCGATCAAGGCCATGGAGAGCCTCGACCCGGAGCGCCACCGGTCCGTGACCCACCCCGAGGCCGTCAACCGGGAGGCCGCGAACGAGCCGCTCGACTGCCGCGTCCCGGGCCCGGACGGCTTCCTCGCCACGGCGAAGTGGCTGCACGGGTTCGCCTCCGACATCAACTGGGAGGTCGAGAACGCGATCGCCGAGGGCGATCTCGTCGCCGTGCAGACCACGATGCGGGGGACGCAGAGCGGCCCGTTCACCGTCCACGGCCCCGACGGCTCGGTCGTGGCCGCGATGCCGAGCCAGGGGCGCGGCTTCGTCACGCGCCAGACGCACTGGTTCCGCGTGCGGGACGGGCTGGTCGTCGAGCACTGGGCGGACCGCGACGACCTCGGCATGGGCACGCAGCTGGGCTGGTTCGGACCGCCGGCCTGAGGCTCAGGGCGCGCCGACCACCAGCGGGACCCCGGGCCGGTAGGCCAGGTGCAGGTGACTCGGCGCGTCGAGGACGGTGAAGTCGGCCCGCTTGCCCGGCGCGAGCACGCCGATGTCGGTGCGCCGCAGGGCCTGCGCACCGCCCGCGGTGGCCGCCCAGAGCGCCTCGGCCACCGTCATGCCCATCTCGCGGACCGCCAACGCGATCATGAACGGCATCGACGACGAGTAGCAGGTGCCCGGGTTGCAGTCCGTGGCGAGCGCGACGGTGACGCCGGCGTCGATCAGCCGCCGCGCGTCGGGGTAGGGCGAGCGGGTGGAGAACTCGACGCCCGGCAGCAGCGTGGCGACGGTGTCGCCGCCGGCCAGCGCGTCGACGTCGGACGGGGCCAGGTACGTGCAGTGGTCCACGCTCGCCGCACCCAGCTCGACGGCCAGCGTGACCCCGGGACCGTGGCCGAGCTGGTTGCCGTGCACCCGCAGCTCCAGACCGGCAGCGCGGCCGGCGGTCAGCACGGTGCGGGCCTCGTCGCCGTCGAAGGCGTGCTTGCTGGCGGGCTCGCAGAACACGTCGATCCAGCGGGCGTGCGGCGCGCACGCGGCCAGCATGTCGCCCGTCACCAGCTCGACGTAGTCGGCGCGATCGATGCCCGGCGGCACCACGTGCGCGCCGAGGAACGTAGTCTCCGGCGTGACCTCGACGGCGATGGCCAGCGCGCGGGCCTCGTCGACGACGGACAGCCCGTAGCCGCTCTTGATCTCGACGGTGGTGGTGCCCTGCGCGCGCATCTCGGCCACCCGGGCCGTCACGAGCGCGCGCAGCTCGGCGTCCGTCGCCGCGCGGGTGGCGGCCATCGTCGACGCGATGCCGCCGCCGTCGTAGGGCCGGCCGGCCATCCGCGCCGCGAACTCGGCGCTGCGGTCGCCGGCGAACACGAGGTGCGCGTGCGAGTCGACGAACCCGGGCACGACCGCGCGCTCGCCGAGGAACACCCGTTCGTCCGCGGCCGGAGCCGCCGATGCCGGCCCCACCCAGAGGATCATGTCCTCGGCCGTCACGAACGCGGCGTCGGTGAGCACGCCCAGCTCAGGATCGTGGGTGACGAGCTCGGCGATGCCGGTGTACAGAACTGTCACGGTGTGGTCTTCCGGGAGTAGACGAGGAACCCGGTCTCGGTGGCGACCTTGTCGTAGAGCGCGCGGGCCGTCGCGTTGGTGTGGTGGGTGTGCCAGTAGAGCCGGGTCGCGCCGGCGGTGTGGGCGGCCTCCGCGACGCCCTCGATGAGCGCGCGCCCGACGCCGCGTCCGCGTTCCTGCTCGGAGGTGAGCAGGTCCTGCAGGTAGCAGATCGGCTCGATCGATGTCGTGCTCGCGTGGAACAGGTAGTGCGCGATGCCCAGGATCTGCGCCTCGCGGTCGGCGACCAGCGCGTGGACGGGTTCGGCGGGATCGAGGAACCGCGCCCACGTCGACTCGCTGATCTCGCGGGGCAGCGCGGTGGGCCCGCTGCGGCCGTAGAAGGCGTTGTAGGCGTCCCAGAGCGGCAGCCACTGGTCGAAGTCGCCTGCCGCGACCGGTCGGATGATCACGCGGTCACCGTAGCGATCGCGTCGGCGAGCAGTTGCCCGACCGAACCCAGCCGATGCCGACCGGCCTCGACCACGACGGACCCGTCGACGACCACGGTGTCGACGTCGGCAGCCGTCGCCGCGAAGACGATCTGCGCGGGGTCGGCGCCGGCCGTGCGCGGGGTGTCGGTGCGGACGGCGACCAGATCGGCCGGGGCCCCCGGTTCGAGCCGACCGGCCTCGGGGCGGCCGAGGGCCGCATGCGCGTGCAGCGCGGCGTGCAGCTGTGGCGGGGTGAAGCGCCCGCGCTCGTTGGTCTGCAGGCGTTCGTGCAGCTCCAGCGCGCGGGCCTCTTCGAGGAGGTCGATGACTGCGTGCTGGTCGCTGCCCAGCGACAGCGGCACCCCGGCGTCGTGGAGGGCGCGGGCCGGGCCGATGCCGTCGGCGAGGTCGCGCTCGGTGGTGGGACAGAAGCAGGCCCCGGTGCCGGAGCTGCCCAGCGCAGCGATGTCTCCGCTGGTCAGGTGGGTCGCATGGACGGCGGTGGTGGAGGGGCCGAGCACGCCCTCCGTGGCCAGCAGCGCGGTCGGCGTCATGCCGTACGCGGCGCGGCAGGCGTCGTTCTCGGCCGGCTGTTCGGAGAGGTGGACGTGCAGCGGCCGGCCCGCGGCGGCCGCGGCCACGGTCTTGAGGGCGTGCCGGGGGACCGCGCGCACCGAGTGCACGGCGACACCGTCGGCCGGGCCGTGCGCGACCCGCGCCGCCCACGCGTCCACGTCGCCGTCCGAGAACCGAAGCTGGGGCTCGCCCAGGGGCTGGTCGATGCCGCCGGCCAGGTAGCAGGTGTCGAGGAGGGTCAGCCGGATGCCGGCGTCGGCCGCGGCCTGCCTGAGCGCGTGGTCCATCGCGTACGGGTCGGCGTAGGGCCGCCCGCCGGGCGCGTGGTGCACGTAGTGGAACTCGCCCACGGCCGTGACCCCGGCCAGCGCCATCTCCGCGTACGTGGCGCGGGCGAGTGCCAGGTAGGAGTCCGGGTCGAGGCGCGCGGCAACGGCGTACATGTGCTCGCGCCACGTCCAGAACGTGCCGCCGTCGCCGTGGGTGCGGCCGCGCAGGGCGCGGTGGAAGGCGTGCGAGTGGGCATTGGCGAATCCGGGGAGGGCGACGCCGGGCAGCACGGTGCCGGAGCGGGGCGCGCCGGGCTCGACGGAGGTGAACACGCCGCTGTCGACGGTGAAGGCGACGTCGGACGCGATCCCGGAGGGCAGCAGCGCGTGGGCGGCCCAGTAGCTCTGGCTCACGACGCCAGCTCCTCGACCACCTTGGCCAGCGCCGTCACGCCGGCCAGGCAGTCCTGCTCCTCCGCCCACTCCGCGGGGGAGTGCGAGACGCCGGTCGGGTTGCGCACGAACAGCATCGCCGTGGGCACGCCGGCCGCGGCGAGGATGCCGGCGTCGTGGCCGGCGCCCGTCGCGAGCACGGGGGCGTCGTCGAGCAGCGTGGCGAGCCGACCCGTCAGCGAACCGTCGAACGGGGTCAGCCCGGTCCACGACTCCTCCGTGACCCGCCCGCCGTGCTCCTGCGCGATCGCCCGCAGATCCTCGACGACGGCGCGGACGCGCTCCTCGTCGGCGCCGCGGGCGTCCAGCCAGCCCGTGACCAGCGACGGGATCGCGTTGACCCCGTTGGGCTCGACGCGCACCTTCCCGCACGTCGCGACGGCGTCGTGCTTCGCGGCAGCCGCACGTGCCGCCAGCACGAGCTGCGCGTAGCCGAGCATCGGGTCGCGCCGGTCCTCCAGCCGGGTCGTCCCGGCGTGGTTGGCCTCGCCGGGCAGGTCGAAGCGCCAGCGCCCGTGCGGCCAGATCCCCGAGCCGACGGCGACGGCCCGGTCGAGATCGGCCAGGCCGCGCCCCTGCTCGACGTGCAGTTCCACGAACGCGCCGACCCGGGCGAGCATCTCGGGGTCGGGTCCGATGTCGACCAACTCGCCCATGGCGATCCCGTCGGCGTCGGTGAGCGCCTTCGCGCGCTCGGCAGGAAGAGCCCCGGTCAGCACCCGCGACCCCGCGCAGGCGACGCCGAACCGGGCGCCCTCCTCGTCCCCGAAGTTCGTGACGGCGACGGGTCGCGCCGGCGTGAACCCGGCGGCCCGCAGCGCGTCGACCGCCGCGAACGACGAGACCACCCCGAGGGGTCCGTCGAACGCGCCGCCGTCGGGCACGGAGTCGAGGTGCGAGCCGATCACGATCCCCGGCTCGTCGCCGGCGCCCCACCACGCCCACTGGTTGCCGGCGCGGTCGGTCACGAGATCCAGCCCGCGCGCCGCCGCTTCGCCGGCGAACCACTCGCGCAGCGTGTGGTCCTCCCGGGTCAGCGCGAACCGCCGGTACCCGCCCGACGGCGCCCGCCCGATCGGCGCGAGGTCCGCCCACATCGACGCGAACGTCATACGGGCACCACCGCCCTGCGGCGGGCCAGCGGGTAGTAGATCGCGGCGGTCACCGCCAGGCCGACCAGCCATGACAGGTCCGCTCCGCCGAGAGCGGCGGCGAACGGCCCGGTGTAGAGCGTCTGCGCCATGAACGGGATCTGCACCGCGATCCCGATCCCGTACGTGACCAGCGCGAGCGCGTTCCAGCGCCCGTAGCGGCCGTCCGGGTCGTACAGCGCGGGCACGTCCACCCGCTCCTTCGAGACCAGGTAGTAGTCGATCAGGTTGATCGCGCTCCACGGCGTGAACACCAGCAGCAACGCGAGCACGAAGTTCTTGAACGACGTGAGGAAGTCGCTCGACGCCAGCAGCGCGATCAGCACCGACACCAGCACGAACCCGCCGATGAACACCGCGCGCGTGGCCCGCGACACCGAGTCGCGCCCCGACGCCGACGTGACCGTCGTCAGCAGCGACATGAACCCGCCGTACGCGTTCAGGCAGTTCACGGTGAGCTTGCCGACCACGATCACCAGGTAGATCGCGAACGCCAGCACCCCGCCCCCGGCGAGCGCGCCGAGGAACCCGACCTGGCTCTTCAGGAACGTCGACGCCGGCACGGCCGCCACCAGCGCGCCCAGCGTCATCGACCACTGCGAGCCGATGACGCTGCCGGCGAGCGTCGCGCCGAACGTGGTGCGTTCGGGGGTGTCGCGCGGCAGGTAGCGCGAGTAGTCGGCGACGTACGGGCCGTACGTGAGCTGCCAGCCTGCGCCCAGCGAGATCGCCAGCACGAACGTCGCGGCGTCGAACGGCTTCTGCAGCAGCAGCGACCCCAGCCCGTACTGCGCCAGCAGCTGGATCAGCAGCCAGGTGAACCCGAGGATCCCGACGACGGTCGCGATGCGGCCCATGGCGTGGATCCACCGGTACCCGACCACCGCGACCACCGCGGTGAGCAGCCCGAACACCACGATCCCGACCACCGGCGCGTCGATGCCGAACGCGGCGTTGATCGCCTGCCCGGCCAGCACCGTGCCCGTCGCGGCGAAGCCCAGGTAGAGCAGCACGACGAGCACGAGCGGCACGATCGCGCCGTACACGCCGAACTGGGCGCGGCTGGAGATCATCTGCGGCAGGCCCAGCCGCGGCCCCTGGGCCGCGTGCAGCGCCATGACAATGCCGCCGGCCAGGTTGCCGATCAGCAGGCCGACGATCGCCCACAGCGCGTCCGCCCCGAAGACGACCGCCAGCGCGCCGTCGACGACGGCCGTGATCTGCATGTTCGCCCCGAACCACAGCGTGAACTGGCTGCGTGGGGAGCCGTGCCGCTCCGCGTCGGGGACGACGTCGATGGAGCGCCGTTCGATTGTGAACCGTTCAGCCATCAGCTCTCCTGCATGGGCACGCGGATGCCCTGCTCGCGTGCAGTGTCGGCGGCGATGTCGTACCCGGCGTCCACGTGCCGGATCACGCCCATGCCGGGGTCGTTGGTGAGCACCCGTTCCAGCTTCTGCGCGGCGAGCTCGGTGCCGTCGGCGAGGCTGACCTGGCCGGCGTGCAGCGAGCGGCCGATGCCGACGCCGCCGCCGTGGTGGATCGACACCCACGTCGCACCGGACGCGGTGTTGACCATGGCGTTGAGCAGCGGCCAGTCGGCGATGGCGTCGGAGCCGTCGGCCATGGCCTCGGTCTCGCGGTACGGGGAGGCGACCGAGCCGGTGTCGAGGTGGTCGCGCCCGATCACGATCGGCGCGGACAGCCGCCCGTCGGCGACCATCTCGTTGAACAGCAGGCCGGCCTTGTCGCGCTCGCCCTGGCCCAGCCAGCAGATCCGGGCCGGCAGGCCCTGGTAGGCGACCTTCTCGCCGGCGGCCTTGATCCACCGGTGCAGCCGCTCGTTGTCCGGGAACAGGTCGAGCACGGCGCGGTCGGTGGCCGCGATGTCGGCCGGGTCGCCGGAGAGTGCCGCCCAGCGGAACGGGCCCTTGCCCTCGCAGAACAGCGGCCGGATGTAGGCCGGGACGAAGCCGGGGAACGCGAACGCGCGCTCGTAGCCGCCCTGGCGGGCCTCGTCGCGCAGCGAGTTGCCGTAGTCGAAGACCTCGGCGCCGCCGTCCTGGAACTGCACCATGGCCTCGACGTGCTTGGCCATCGACGCGCGTGCCCTGTCGGTGAACTCCTCGGGCTTCTTCTCCGCGTAGTCGGACCAGTCGTCGAGGTCGATGCCCTCGGGCAGGTAGGAGAGGGGGTCGTGGGCCGAGGTCTGGTCGGTGACGATGTCGACCTCGACGCCGCGGCGCAGCAGCTCCGGCAGCACGGTGGCGCAGTTGCCGACCAGGCCGACCGACAGCGGCCGGCGCTGCTTCTTGGCCTCCTCGCAGCGGACGATCGCGTCGTCCAGGTCGTCGGCCAGCTCGTCGAGGTAGCGGTGGTCGACGCGGCGCTGCAGCCGCGAGCGGTCCACGTCGATCACGAGGCAGACGCCCTCGTTCAACGTGACGGCGAGCGGCTGCGCGCCGCCCATGCCGCCGCACCCGCCCGTCACGGTCAGGGTGCCGGCGAGCGTTCCGTTGAAGCGCTTGTCGGCGACGGCGGCGAACGTCTCGTAGGTGCCCTGCAGGATGCCCTGGGTGCCGATGTAGATCCACGAACCGGCGGTCATCTGGCCGTACATGGTGAGGCCGAGCTTCTCCAGCCGGCGGAACTCCGGCCAGGTGGCCCAGTCGCCGACCAGGTTCGAGTTCGCGATGAGCACGCGCGGCGCCCACTCGTGCGTGCGCATGACGCCGACCGGACGGCCCGACTGGACGAGCATCGTCTCGTCGTCGCGCAGGGTGGTGAGGGTGCGGACCATGGCGTCGAACGAGCGCCAGTCGCGGGCCGCGCGGCCGGTGCCGCCGTAGACGACGAGGTCGTCGGGGCGCTCGGCGACCTCGGGATCGAGGTTGTTCTGCAGCATCCGCAGCGGGGCCTCGGTCTGCCACGAGCCGGCGGTGAGCGTGGTGCCGCGCGGTGCGCGGACGGGTCGGGCGCCTTCCATTACTGCAGTCCTCCTGTGACGGATTCGGCCGCGGTCAGGACCGCGCCGGAAGCGACGGCGGCGACGGCCGCCTCGATGTCGGGGGCCAGGAACCGGTCGGGTCCCGGCCCGGGAACGGTGGCGCGCAGGGCGTCGCGCACCGCTCCGGTGGCGGCGGCCGGCTGGAGCGGCCGCCGCAGGTCGATGCCGCGTGCGGCGGTGAGCAGCTCGATGGCGAGCACGCGACGCAGCCCGTCGACGGCGCGCCGCAGCTTGCGTGCCGCCGACCAGCCCATCGACACGTGGTCCTCCTGCATCGCGCTCGACGGGATCGAGTCGACGGACGCCGGGCTGGCCAGCCGCTTCAGCTCCGAGACGATCCCGGCCTGCGTGTACTGCGCGATCATGTGGCCGGAGTCGACGCCCGGGTCGTCGGCGAGGAACGCCGGCAGGCCGTGGCTGCGCGACTGGTCGAGGAACCGGTCGGTGCGCCGCTCCGAGATCGACGCCAGGTCGGCGACGGCGATCGCGAGGAAGTCCAGCACGTACCCGACGGGCGCGCCGTGGAAGTTGCCGTTCGACTGCACCCGCCCGTCGATCGTGACGACCGGGTTGTCGACGGCCGCGGCCAGCTCGCGGTCGGCGACGGTCTCGGCGTGCGCGAGCGTGTCGCGCACCGCACCGTGCACCTGCGGGGCGCAGCGCAGCGAGTAGGCGTCCTGCACGCGGGTGCAGTCCGGGGTGCGGTGGCTCGCCATGATCGCCGAGCCGGCCAGCAGTGCGCGCAGGTTGGCCGCGCTCGCCGCCTGGCCGGGGTGCGGGCGCAGGGCCTGCAGGTCGGCCGCGAACACCGCGTCGGTGCCCAGCAGCGCTTCGACGCTCATCGCTGCCGCGACGTCGGCCACCCGGACAAGTCGCTGCAGGTCGGCGCAGGCCAGCACCAGCATGCCGAGCATGCCGTCGGTGCCGTTGATCAGCGCCAGACCCTCCTTCTCGGCCAGCGTCACCGGCGCGATCCCGGCCTCCGACAGCACGTCCGCCGCCGGGCGGATCGCACCCTCCGCGTCACGCACGTCGCCTTCGCCCATCGCGGCCAGCGCCACGTGCGCCAGCGGCGCGAGGTCACCCGAGCAGCCCAGCGAGCCGTACTCGCCGACGATCGGGGTGATCCCCGCCGACAGCATCGCCGCGTACGTCCGCGCGGTCTCCGGGCGGACGCCCGTGCGCCCCGTTGCCAGGGTGGACAAGCGCAGCAGCAT
Organism: Pseudonocardia sp. CA-107938; assembly: GCF_050936315.1. Taxonomy (NCBI): domain Bacteria; kingdom Bacillati; phylum Actinomycetota; class Actinomycetes; order Pseudonocardiales; family Pseudonocardiaceae; genus Pseudonocardia; species Pseudonocardia sp. CA-107938. The sequence continues at coordinate 2,531,804 of NZ_JBNJNA010000001.1, forward strand.
CAACGCCCGCACCACCTCGCGCTCCACCTCGGGCCCGGACCCGGCCGCGTGCGAGCGCACCAGGCTGCGCTGCAGCTGCGCCCGCCGCTCGACCGGGATGTGCCGCGTGGCCAGCGCGCCGAACCCCGTCGACACGCCGTAGTGCGGCTCGACGTCGTCGGCGAGCTCCTCGACGACCTTGCGGGTCGCCGCGATCTCCGCCAGCGCGTCGGGCGACAGGATCACCGTCGCACCGTCCCGCGCCACCGCCACGACGTCCGAAGGGGATACCGGACCCAGGCCGACCTCCACAGGATGCATCCGTACAGCCAACTCCCGCGCGCCCCCGGATTCCATGGGTGCCGCAGGATCGGTGTCCGGTATCCCGGACAGTCTCGTCCGCCCGGAGGGGAATCCGCTTCTCCCGAGCAGGAGGTGGAGCCATGATCGCGGCATGCCCACCGTGCTCATCCACGGCGCGCTCGTGACCGCGTTCCGCATCCCCGCCGAGGACAAGCACGTCCGCCTCGTGGTGCACGAACCGCACCGGTTCGCGTGCTCGCCGAAGCGGACGCAGCCCGAGGACTGGGGGATCCGCGGCGGCCAGGCCGCCTCCGACGTCGACCTCGGGTTCGACGTGCGCGTCTGACCGGTCAGTCGGTCGCGGCGCGGGCCACCGACACCAGATCGGTGAGGCCGCGGGCCTCCGCCTGCTCGGCGAGCCGCTCCACCAGCTCCGGACGGGCGGCGGCGATGCGGGCGACGGCGGCGGCGAGCCCGGCGCGGGCGGCGGGCGGGATGGTGGCGGCCAGGTCGATGAGGGGTGGCCACAGCTGCGCGCGTTCCACCTCGTCGGTGAACCGTTCCTGCAGCTCTGCCGGCATCGCGACGGTGACCGCCATGAGCCAGGCACGCTGCTCGGCGTCGAGCCGGGCGGCGATCGCGAGCAGGCGCGGGACGAGGTTCGCCGCCTCGGCTGCCCGGAACAGCCGCACGAGCTTCTCCCCTCCGATCGCGTTCGCGGCGGCGACGACGTCGTCGACGTCGATCGTCGCGATCATCGGCAGGAGCGTGCGGGCGAGGTCGTGCCGCTCGGCGTCCTCGAAGATCCGGGTGAGTACCTCGGGATCGGCGAGCGCGTCGAGGCTCAGGAGCCGCGCCTGCTTGTCCGGGCTCATCCGGATGACGACGGGCAGGATCCCCGGCCACAGGTCCTGGTCCTGGCTGCGGTGCAGCAGCCGGGTCAGCTGCTCGTCGTCCTGGTCGGCGACCATGTCGCCGAGGGTGCGCTGGGTCTGCGCGTCCACCTGCGCCATGAGCGCGACGACGGTCGCCCACAGGTCCTTCGCCTCGTCCTGCGCGAGCTCGACGATGCGGCGCTGCCGCTGCGTGGAGAGCATGCGCACCAAGGTCGGGATCCGCTCCCTGGCCTCGATGAACAGGCCGATGCGCAGGAGGTCCTCCTCGTCGGTGAGGGCCGCGAGCACCTCGCGGATCGCGCGGTCGGAGAGGTAGCCGACGAACAGGCCCATCGCGATGTGCTCGCCCCGGCGCACCAGCTCCAGCGCGACCGCCCTGACCACCGCCACCGGCATGCCGTGCAGGATCGGTCCGACGGCTCGCGGATCGAGCTCCAGCGTGACGTCGGCGAGCAGGCCCGTGTTCATCCGCTGCGCGATCTCGATGGCCCGGTCGGTGGGCATCTCGCCGGCGATGCGGGCCAGGAAGACCGGCGCGAACGCCTTCTCGGCCACCGCGGTCACGACCCGGGTGGGTAGCAGCTTCGTCGCGGCGGCGATCCGGCGGAACCGCGCGCGCTCACCGTTGAACAGGTGCTCGTGCGCGGCCTCGCGCAGCCGGCGGATGTCGGCTGCCGGGACCTCGGTGAGGAACAGCAGGTGCTCGGGGTTGCGGTCGAGCACGCGGGCCAGCTTGAGGATCTCCGCACGGACCTCCAGCGAGGTCATCGCAGGCCGACCGCCGCTTTGACGGTGCTGCGCAGTACGGGTGGCAGGTGCTGCAGCGACTCGTCCACGGCGCGCTGCAGCGCCTCGCGCTGGCGCGCTGCCGTCGCCTCCACCGCGACGACGAGCATGTCGAGCTGCGCAGGGGCGAGGACCGCGAACGCCGCGAACTCCTCGGCCGGTCGGCCCAACATCTCGGCGAGGCGGCGCTGCGGGACGTCTGCGGCCATGCCGGGATCATGCCATGCAGAGCGGTTCTGCAGGCGGAGTCGACAACTCTGCCGGCAGTCGCCCAACCGCCGGATCCGCCCTGGTCGAACGGCTATGCTCAGGCCGTCGTATCAGGCGGGGCCGATGCGACTCTTCCTGTCGGACGCGCGGCACTCATGGTGGAGGGGTGGGTGCCGCGCCGTCCGCGTAGGTTCGGCGCCGTGAAGGCACCCGCTGCGCACGAGGTGCTCGCGATCCTCGCGCACCTGGCCCGGCAGGCCGGCCCCGTCCCCGCCGCGGCGATCGCCCGTGACCTGCAGCTTCCCCGCTCCACCACCTACGAGCTGCTCGCCGCGCTGGAGACGGCAGGGTTCGTCGTCCACCTCGTCGACGAGCGCCGCTACTGCCTCGGCGTCGCCGCGCACGAGCTCGGCACCGGCTACGCCCGGCAGGCGCCGCTGCAGCGGATCGCACGGGTGCCCGTCGCGCGGCTGGCCGACCGCACCGGCGCCACCGCGCACATGGCCGTGCTGCACGGTCGCGAGGTCATCTACGTGATCGAGGAGCGGGCGCCGGGGCGCCCTCCGCTGGTGACCGACGTGGGGGTGCGGCTGCCCGCCCAGCTCACCGCGAGCGGCCGCGCGATGCTCGCCGCGATGCCGCCCGCGCAGGTCGCGGCCCTCTTCCCGGATGCGTCGACGTTCGTGCAGCGCCACGAGGCCGGGCCGCGCTCACTGTCCGCGCTGCGCAGGCTGCTCGTGGAGACGCGGCGGGCCGGCCGGGCCGTCGAGGAGAACGAGGTGACGCCCGGCTACGCGTCCGTCGCCGCGGCGGTGCTCGACCACGCCAAGCACCCGGTGGCGAGCGTCGCCGTCACCTTCCCCGTCGAGGAGATGCCCGAGTGCCCGGCCCGGGCCGAGGAGGTCGAGCGGACGGCGCGGGCGCTGGCGGCGCGGCTGGGCGGGCCGCGCTGAACGTCAGCCGGCGTACGGCGGATCGCCCGCGCGGCGGTACTCCGAGAGCACGATCCGCCCGTCGAGCACCGAGTGCCCGACCAGTTCCAGGCCGGAATCGCCGACGCCGGCGAAGACGGGCTCCACGCCGGTCTCGCCGACGATCAGCGGGAACACCATGAGCCGCAGCCGGTCGACGTGCCCGGCGTCGAGCAGCTGCCGCACCAGCGACAGGCTGCCGATCGTGCGCAGGTCGGCGTCGCTGTCCGCCTTGAGCTTCGGGATCGCGTCGCGGGCGTCGTCGGCGACCAGCGTCGCGCCCGGCCACGTGACGGCGGAGAGGGTGCGCGAGAAGACGACGGTGCGGGCCTGCACCATCCGCCGGTAGCCGTCGTCGCGCGCCTCCTCGGGCAGCGTCTCGAAGGCTTCGTAGGTCCGCCTGCCCATGATCTGGCACTGCGGGCGGGCCGCCTCCTCGTCGATCCAGCGCTGGAGGTCCGGGCCGAGGTAGCCGAAGTAGCCGGGTGAGCGGGTGCCGCGGCCGTGGCCGTCGACGCTGAGGAAGACATCGCAGAGGAGTTGGGTCGTCACTTGCAATAGTGAAGCGTGCTTCTCTCGGTGCAGTCAAGTGCTAGGCTCGAAGTGTGCGATCCCGCGAATACGGCCAGTTCTGCGGCCTGGCCCGGGCCGCCGAGGTGCTCGGGCAGCGGTGGGCCCTGCTGATCCTGCGGGACCTGCTGGTCCGGCCTCGGCGCTACTCCGACCTGCTCGCCGGCCTGCCCGGCATCCCCACGAACATGCTCGCCACCCGGCTCAAGGAGTTCGAGCAGGACGGGCTCGTCGTCCGTGAGGCGCGCAGGGGCGCCGACCGCGCGATCGTCTACCGCGCCACCGAGCGGGCCGAGGCGTTGGCGCCCGCCTTCGCCGCGCTCGCCCGCTGGGGCGCCGCCGACATGCGCGAACCCCGACCCGGCGAGGTGTTCACCGAGGCGGCGCTGGTGTCGGCGCTGCGGTCGGGGGTCGGCGCGGGTCCCACCCCGCCGCGCACGTACCAGGTCGTCGTGGGCGACGCGATCGCGCACGCCGTCGCAGGCGAGCACGGGGTCGACGTGCGGCCCGGCAGCCATCCCGCACCAGACCTGACGATCAACGCCGGGCTCGGTTTCCGCGACGTGCTCGCGCACCGCATCGCGCCCGACGCGGCGGTCGCCGAAGGTGCCGTGGAGCTGACGGGCGACCGCGCGGCGTTCGCCGACTTCGTCGCGACCTTCCACGTGCCGCTCAGCTAACGGCGGCGGTGCTCCCGCGGCAGCCGGCCGTCCACCAGCAGGATGCCTTCGGCGCGCAACCGCGCGCTCTGCTCGACGGCGATGTGCGGGGCGCAGGTGCCGTTGGCGCGCAGCACGCGGTGCCACGGGACGTCGTGGCCGTCCTCGGCGAGGATGCGGCCCACCAGTCGGGACCGGCCGGGGATCCCGGCCCGGTCGGCGACCTCCCCGTAGGTCGAGGTCTCGCCGGGTGGGATGGCCAGCACGACCGCCCGCACCCGTTCGACGGTCTCCTCGTCCATACCCGCCATCAGCGCGCCAGGAACGGCCCGACCGCTGCCGCGACGTCGGCCGTGCGTTCCAGGTAGACCATGTGCCCGGCGTCGACCTCGACGACGGTGAGCGCGTCGCCGATCGCTCCGCGGCAGGCGTCCAGCCAGTCGGGCGAGACGTAGTCGGCCTGCTTCGCCGGCACGATCAGGGTGGGGATGCCGGGCGGCGGCACGACGGCGGGTCGGGCCATCTCGCTCCACGCGGTGACGACGGCCGAGCGGCAGTAGCGGTAGCGCAGCCGCCCGTCCTCCTCGTAGAGGTGGGCGTCGAGCTCGGCGTCGACCAGCTCGTCCGGCACGCCTCCGCCCCAGCGCTCGACGCGGTCGGCGCGCGCGGCCGCCCGGTCGGGGTAGGTCTCGTCGGGACGGGTGGTCTCCGCGGCCTCCAGCATGTCGTCGGGGTTGAGGCCCAGCGCCGGGTCGAGCAGCACCAGCCGGTCGACCCGGTGCGGCGCCGCCCATGCCAGGTGCAGCGCGATCGCGCCGCCGTAGGAGTGCCCGATCACCGGAACCCGCTCCAGGCCGAGCGCGTCGAGCACGGCCAGCGCGTCGGCGACGTGCTGCTCGATGCTCCACGGCGGTGTCCACGGCGAGTAGCCGTGGCCGCGCAGGTCGACGGCGTTCCAGCGGACCCCGGGGACGGCGTCGGCGAGCACCTTCCAGCGCTCCGCGTGCCCGGTGACCCCGTGCAGTGCGAGGACGGGCCTGCCGTCGCCGAAGGAGCGGACGTTCAGTGGTTCCGGCACGCCGCGATGGTGCCACGAACGTTCCTGTCGGTGTCCCGTGGTCGAATCCTCCCGTGCCCCGCACCGATCGCCCCCCACCCGGGCCGGCCGCCCTCGCGCCCGGCCTGGTGCGGCGTGCCCGGCCGGTCGTGGCCGAGCCGGAGTGGGACGCGTCGGCGCTGCGGGTGATCGAGCACGCGCAGGGCCCGCTGCGGGTGCTGGGCGGGCCGGGCACGGGCAAGACCACCGTGCTGCTGGCCGCGGTCGCGCGGCGGCTGCGGGCGGGCGACGACCCGACGCGCACGCTCGTGCTGGTCGGGAGCCGGCGGGCGGCCGCCGAGCTGCGGGAACGGCTCGGCGAGCTGGTGCACGGCGAGTCCAGCCCCGGAATCAGCACAGCCGAGCGCACGTCGCGCGAGCCGCTGGTGCGCACCGTCCACTCGTACGCGTTCGGGGTGCTGCGGCTGCATGCCGCGCGCAACTCCGATCCGCCGCCACGGCTGCTCGCGAGCGCCGAGCAGGACGCCGTGGTGCGCGACCTGCTGGCCGGCGAGGTCGAGGCGGTGGTGCCGCACTCGGGTTGGCCGGAGCGGCTGCTGCCGGCCCTGCCGCTCCCCGGGTTCGCCGCGGAGCTGCGCGAGTTGCTGCTGCGGGCCGGCGAGCGCGGTCTCGGCCCCGAGGAGCTGGCCGAGCTGGGGGAGCGGTTCGACGTCGACTCCTGGCGGGCTGCCGGTCGCTTCTACCGCACGTACGAGCAGGTCACCTTGCTGCGCGGGGCCGCAGGGCGGGGCGCGCCGCAGGCCACCGCGCCCGCGCTCGACGCCGCCGAGCTGGTGGCCGCCGCGCTCGACGCGCTGGCCGCCGACCCCGAGCTGCTCACGGCGGAGCGGCAGCGGGTGCGCCATCTGGTCGTCGACGATGCGCAGGACCTCGACCCGCAGCAGATGGAGCTGGTGCGGGTGCTCGGCGCCACCGCCACCACGGTGCTGCTGGCGGGCGATCCGGACCAGGCCGTGCTGACGTTCCGGGGCGCCGATCCCGAGGGCATGCGCGCGCTGGAGGCGCCCACCGTGGTGCTGGGTGTCGACCACCGGGGTGGGGCGGCCGTGCGCACCGCGTGCGCGCGACTCGCTTCCCGGCTGCCCGGTGCGGGCGAGGGCCGGCTGCGGATGCCGCCACCGCACCTCGACGTGCCCGACGGCGCGGTCTCCGTCCGGGTGTTCACGTCGGCCGCGCAGGAGGCCGGGTGGGTGGCCGACCAGCTGCGTCGCGCGCACCTCGTCGACGGGGTGCCGTGGTCGGAGATGGCGGTGCTCTCGCGGTCGGCGCGCCGCTCGCTGCCGACACTGCGCCGCGCACTGCTGGCCGCGGGGGTGCCCATCGCGGCGCCGCCCGACGAGCTGCCGCTGGCCCGTCAACCCGCGGTCGTGCCGCTGCTGATGGTGCTGCGCTTCGCCACTCGTCCGCAGGAGATCGACGCCGACGCGGCCACCGCCTTGCTCACCTCGCCGCTCGGCTCGGCCGATCCGATGCGGATGCGCCGGCTGCGGCGCGGATTGCTGCGCCTGCACGCGGGGCTCGGGGAAGGCGGCACCGAGCCCTTCCCCGAAACGGAAGGTGCGGAGCGGCTCACCTCCGATCCGCTGCTGGTCCAGGCGCTGCGCGCGGCCGTCGCCGGCCGGCCCGACCCGCTGGCCGCGCTGCCGAAGAGCGACACCGCGCCGCTGCGCCGGGTCGGCACGCTGCTCGCGATCGCGGGCGAGGCCGCGCGCGACGGCGAGAGCCCGGAGGAGGTGTTGTGGCGGGTCTGGCAGGCGTGCGGGCTCGCGCAGCGCTGGAGCGACGCCAGCGCCCGCGGCGGGCCCGTCGGCGCGGCCGCCGACCGCGACCTCGACGCCGTGCTGGCCCTCTTCGACGCCGCCGCCCGGCACACCGACCGGCTGCCCGGCTCCGACCTGGCCGGGTTCACCGAGTACCTCGCCGACCAGGGCCTGCCCAGCACCACGCTGGCGCCGGGCGCCCCGCAGGGGGAAGCCGTCGCGCTGCTCACCGCGCACGCCGCTCGCGGGCGGGAGTGGACGGTCGTCGCGGTGCCCGGTGTGCAGGAGGGCACCTGGCCCGACCTGCGGCTGCGCGGCAGCCTGCTGGGCAACGAGCGGCTCGTCGACGCGGTGGCGGGCGTGGCCGATCCCGACTCGCCCGCCGTGTCCCGGATCGCGCCGGTGCTGGCCGAGGAGCGGCGGCTGTTCTACGTCGCCTGCTCGCGGGCGCGGCACACGTTGCTGGTCAGCGGCGTGCAGGGGGAGGACGAGCAGCCGTCCCGCTTCCTCGACGAGCTCGACCCGCTACCCGCCGGCCAGGGCGAGCGGGTGGCCACGCGGCCGGGTCGCTCGCTGGTGCTGCCGGAGCTGGTAGGAGAGCTGCGGCGGGCGGTGTGCGACCCGTCGGCCCCGCCCGAGCGGCAGGCGCGCGCGGCCGCGGCGCTGGCCCGGCTCGCCGACGCCGGGGTGCCCGGCGCCCACCCCGACGACTGGTACGGGGTCCCCCCGGTGTCGAGCACGGCCCCGCTGCACGAGCCCGGCTCGGTCACGCCCGTGTCACCGTCGGACGTGGAGATGATCCTGCGCTGCCCGCTGCGGTGGGTGCTGCTGCGGCACGGCGGCGGCGACGTGGGCGCGCTGGCCGCGGTCACCGGCTCGCTGGTGCACGCGCTGGTGCAGGCCAGCGCGGCCGGTGCCGCCGATTCAGAGCTGGAGGGGGCGCTGGCTTCGGCGTGGGCGCGGCTCGACGCGGGTGCGCCGTGGTACTCCCGCCGCGAGCTGGCGAGGGTGCGCGGCATGCTGGCGGCGTTCGACGGCTGGGTGCGCAGCAGCCGCGCCGAGGGCTTGCGGCTGGTCGCGGTTGAGCACCCGGTGCAGGTCGAGCTGACCCCGCAGGTGGGGCCGCGGCTGCGGTTGCGCGGGCGGGTCGACCGGCTGGAGGTCGACCCGAGCGGCCGGCCCGTCGTCATCGACGTGAAGACGGGCAAGACGGCGCTGTCGAAGCAGGCCGCGGCCGAGCACCCGCAGCTGGCGGTGTACCAGCTCGCGGCCGCGCTGGGCGCGTTCCGCGAGGTGCTCGACCAGGAGAGCCCGCCGGGTGGCGCCCGGCTGGTCTACGTCGCCGACCAGAAGGCGAGCGGGGAGGCCAAGGAGCCGGTCCAGCCGGCACTGGACGCCGACGAGCTCGCCCGCTGGGAGCAGATCGTGCTGCAGTGCGGCGTGGAGACGTCGGGGGAGCAGTTCATCGCGCGCGTGGGGCCCGACTGCGATCGCTGCCCGGTGCGCACGAGCTGCCCGGTCAACGAGTCGGGCCGGGCCGTCCCGGAGCCGTGAGACGGCGGGAGCCCGCCTCCCTTGCGGGAAGCGGGCTCCTGTCGAGCTGCGGAACTGCGGTCAGATGGCCCGCACGTTCTGCGCCTGGGGGCCCTTCTGGCCCTGACCGATCTCGAACTCGACGCGCTGGCCCTCGTCGAGGCTGCGGAAACCGCTGCTGTCGATCGAGGAGTAGTGGACGAAGACGTCGGCGCCGCCGCCGTCCTGGGCGATGAAGCCGAAGCCCTTCTCGCCGTTGAACCACTTGACCGTGCCCTGTGCCATGTCTGCTCCTGCAGGCCTTGGGCGGCCGCACTGCGCAGCCGCCCGGCCGAACACGGACGGTGCGACAGCGTTCGACGTCCCTGTGACGCCGTGCCCGCACCCTCCGCTGTTCCCGCGACCCGTGCAGAACACGAACAACCGAAACTCGAACGACCTAGGTCACCACGATACGCGGTCCGGTGGATCTTCGCTGCCCAGCCACTCCCGCAGCGTCGCGTAGACGGCGTCGTGGTGGAGCAGATCGCGGTGCGAGAGACCCCCGACGGCGCGGGAGTCGCCGGGCGTGACGGAGGTCAGGGCACTGGACGGGAGCACGAGCAGGTCGCCGAACGCCCGCCCGAGCAGGCTCGCAGGTGTGCGGCTGAGGGTGGCCGCGAGGTCGTGGTGGCGAACCGTCGGGGGGACGGGAGCGTCGCCGATGCCCGTCCGCAGGTCCTTGATGCCGGCGCTGCGCAGGTCGAGCAGGGCGCCGACCGGCCGGCTGACGTCGAACCGGGTGAACAGCAGGGCCGCACCGTGCGCGGCGCGCTCGACCGGTGAGCCGCGGTGCGGGGTACCCAGGCAGACGAGGTGGCGCACCCTGGACGCCCAGCTTCCGGTGGCCTGCTGGAGCGCGGACCTGGCCACGAGACCGCCCATCGAGTGGCCGACGAGGTCGATCCGCGCGACCGGCACCGGCCAGGCGTCGACGAGCCGACCGAGCAGCTCGGCGAGCTCCGCGCCGCTGCGCGTGATCGGCTGCCCGCTGTTGTAGCGCACGCGCACGCAGGTCGCGCCGGTGTCCGCGGCGAGGCGGGCGCCGAAGTCGTCCGCGTCCGGTGCCGGGCGCCACCATTCCTCCGTCTCGATCAACCCGTGGACCAGCACGACGAGCCGGCCGGTGGCCGCGGGGTGGTGCCGCGCGAGCGTCGCGGCGTCGACGGCGATCCCGGCGCCGTCGAGGCGGACGGCCATGGGTCCGGCCAGCCCGGGGAAGCGCACGGCGTCGAGGTGGCTGCCGAACGCGCCGTCGACCAGGCCGGCGAGGCGGCGCCCGCGCGCCGAGCCCGTCCAGGGTCGGGAGTCGCGGCCGTCCAGCACGGCCGCCGCGCCGGCGCCGACGGCGGCGATGCCCAGCCGGACGCAGCCGTACACGAGCGTCGTCGCGGTGTGCTGGACCCGGCGAACCGGCCGCGGCAGCAGCCGCAGCACGGGATGGTGGCGGGCGATGGCGGCGTGGGTGTCCTGCACGGTGGCGGCCAGCACCCCCGCGGCCCCGGCCACCAGACGGGCGGACGAGCCGGCCTCACTCGCGCTGCGCACACTCCCATGGTGAGGCACGACGGTGCGCCTCCGCCGATGACGCACCGTCACTGGGGTAGAACGGGCCGGTGGAGCTGACCCCCCACGTGCTGGCGCATGCGCTGGGCCTGCCGCCGCCGACCGACGAGCAGGCCGCGGTGATCGCTGCGCCCGCCCGTCCGGCGCTGGTCGTCGCGGGGGCGGGGGCCGGCAAGACGGAGACGATGGCCGCGCGTGTGGTCTGGCTGGTGGCGACGGGTGCCGTGCGCCCGGAGCAGGTTCTGGGCCTGACGTTCACCCGCAAGGCGGCGCAGCAGCTCGGTGCGCGGGTGCGGGCGCGGCTGCGCCGCCTGGCCGGCTCGCGCCTGCTCGACGACCTGGACCCCTCGGGTGCCCGCAAGGCCGAGCTGCTCGCCGGCGAGCCCACGATCTCCACCTACCACGCGTACGCCGGCCGCCTCGTCGGCGAGCACGCGCTGCGGCTGCCGGCCGAACCGGCGGCGCGGCTGCTGTCGCAGACGGCGTCGTGGCAGCTCGCGCACCGCGTCGTCACGAGCTGGGGCGACGACCTGGACCTCGACATCGTGCCGGCCACCGTCACCGAGCGCCTGCTCGCGCTGGCGGGCGAGCTGGGCGAGCACCTCGTCGATCCCGAGGCTGTCCACCGCCACGCCGAGCGCATGATCGACCAGCTGGCGAACGCGCCGCGCGCGAAGGGGCAGCGGGCCGAGCCGTCGCAGAAGTACCAGCGCTGGATCGACATGCAGCGCCAGCGCGCGGTGCTGCTGCCGCTGGTGGAGGCGTTCACGGCGCGCAAGCGGGCCGAGCGCGCCGTCGACTTCGCCGACCAGCTCGCGATCGCCGCCCGCGTCGCCGACGCGCATCCCGAGGTGGGCGCGACGGAACGGGCGACGTTCCGCGCCGTGCTGCTCGACGAGTACCAGGACACGGGCTACGCCCAGCGCGTGCTGCTGCGCGCCCTGTTCGGCACCCGTCCCGGCGACGACGTGCGACCGGACGGGCCCGCCGTCACCGCGGTGGGCGACCCCTGCCAGTCGATCTACGGCTGGCGCGGCGCGAGCGCCGGCAACCTGGTGCGCTTCCGCACCGACTTCCCCGTCGCGGACGGGGTGCCGGCCGACGCGTACGGCCTGCTCACGAGCTTCCGCAACCCGGAGGCGGTGCTCGACCTGGCCAACGCGATCTCGGCGCCGCTGCGCGCGGCCCCGGACGCCGCCACCGCCGATCTGGCCGTGGGGGAGCTGCGGGCGGGCCGGGAGCTGCCCGACGCCGACGTGCGCGTGGCCCTGCTGCCCGACGTCGCGAGCGAGATCGCGTGGCTGGCCGACGGCATCGCGGGGCACTGGCACACCGCGGAGGCGACCGGCGCGCCGCCGCCCACGTCGGCGGTGCTGGTGCGCCGGCGCGCCGACATGGACGGGATCGCGACCGCGCTGCGGGCGCGCGGGCTGCCCGTCGAGGTCGTGGGGCTGGGCGGGTTGCTGGACACGCCGGAGGTGCGCGACCTGGTCAGCGCGCTGCGGCTGGTGGCCGACCCGCTGGCCGGGCCGGCCGCGGCTCGGTTGCTCACCGGGGCGCGGTGGCGGCTCGGCGTCGCCGACCTGGCCGCGCTGTGGGCGCGGGCGCGCGACCTCGTGCCGAGCCTGCCCGCCCGTCGCGGCCCGCTCACCCCGGAGGAGCTGGCGCTCGGCGCGCTGCCCGGCGAGCAGGCGGAGCAGGCCGGGCTCGTCGACGCGCTGGACGACCCCGGTCCTGCGGAGGCCTACACCGAGGCCGGGTACGCCCGGATCACCCGGCTGGCCAGGGAGCTGACGTGGCTGCGGTCACGGGCCGCGGCCCCGCTCACCGACATCGTCGCCGACGCCGAGCGGATGCTGCTGCTCGACGCCGAGACCGCGGCCCGTCCGGGGCCGGTGGGGCGGGCGCACCTGGACGCGTTCGCCGACGTCGTCGCCGAGTTCGCGGCCGGCGCGGAGGTGGCGACGCTGCCGGCGCTGCTGGACTACCTCGACACCGCCGAACACGCCGAGGACGGGCTGACCCCGGGCGAGGTGGAGGTCGCCACCGACCGCGTGCAGGTGCTCACCGTGCACGCCGCGAAGGGCCTGGAGTGGGAGGTCGTCGCGGTGCCGCACCTGGTGTCGGGGGTGTTCCCGGGCCGGCGGATCAGCGGCACCTGGCTCACCAACCCCGCCGAGCTGCCGCCCGCCCTGCGCGGCGACCTCGCCGACCTGCCGGCGCTCGACCTGCCCGACGGCGGCGACCGCAAGGAGATGGAGGCGGCCGTCACCGCGCACGACGCGGCGCTGGACGAGCGCCGCAAGACCGAGGAGCGCCGGCTCGCGTACGTGGCCCTGACCAGGGCGGAACGGGTGCTGCTGTGCTCGGGGCACCGGTGGCCGGCGACGGGGGACCGGCCGCGGCAGCCGTCGGAGTTCCTCACCGAGCTGGCGGCCGTGCACACCCCGGAGCAGTGGGCGCCCGAACCCGCTGACGGCGAGGTCAACCCCGCCACCGTCGACCCGCCGACGGGCGTGTGGCCGGCGGACCCCCTGGGTGCGCGCTCCCCGGAGGTGCACGCCGGCGCGGACCGCGTCAGGGCAGCGCTGCGGGCGCTGGACGAGGCCCGCTTCGAGGACGCCGACCCCGGAACGCAGCTGGGCCTGCTCGGTGCCCCCGGGGACGCGACGAGAACGACGTTGTCGCGAAATCGAATCGATTCAGATCACGACAACGTCGTTCTCGACGAAGATGCGGACCCCGAGGGCTGGGCCGCCGACGTCGAGGTGCTGCTCGCCGAGCGCGCCGCTGCGCGGGCCCGGCCCACCGTCGCGCTGCCGTCGCAGCTGTCGGTGAGCCAGCTCGTCGACCTCGCCGCCGACCCGGCCGGCCTCGCCGCGCGACTGCGGCGGCCCGTGCCGCTGCCGCCCAACCCGCACGCTCGCCGCGGCACCGCGTTCCACGCCTGGCTGGAGCAGCGCTTCGGCGCCGCCCAGCTCCTCGACCTCGACGAGCTCCCGGGCGCCGCCGACTCCGGTGCCGCGTCCGACGACGCGCTCGAAGACCTGCAGGACGCCTACCTCGCCTCGGTGTGGGCGGAGCGCCGACCCATCGAGTACGAGGTGCCGTTCGAGACCGTCGTTGCCGGGATCGGCGTGCGCGGGCGGATGGACGCGGTGTTCGCCGATCCGGACGGCGGGTTCACGGTCGTCGACTGGAAGACCGGTGCGCTGCCCGACGAGGCGAGCGTGCCGGCGCTGGCCGTCCAGCTGGCCGCGTACCGCCTGGCCTGGGCGGCGCTCGCCGACTGCCCGCCGGAACGGGTGCGGGCGGCGTTCCACTTCGTCCGCCACAACCTGACGCTGCGCCCTGCCGACCTGCTCGACGCCGACGGCCTGCGCACGCTGCTGGAGTCCGTGCCGGCGGGCTGAAACCGGTTGCCGCGGCGGCCAGGATGCGATCATGGAGATCCGCACGCACAACCCCGACGACGGCGTCTACGCGACGGGCGGCGACTGGGTGCACGCCGTCGAGGTCCGCGAGCCGCAGCGCATCGTCTACCTCAGCGGGACGATGGGGCTCGCCGCCGACAGCACGCCCGGTGCGGATCTCGCGGCTCAGCTGGAGCTGGTCTGGTCGAACATCCGGCGGATCCTCGCCGCGGCCGACCTGACCGTCGACGACATCGTGCGGGTCACCAGCTACCTGCGCGATCCCGCCTACGCCGCCGAGAACGCCGCCGCCCGGGTCAAGGCGCTGGGCGGACGGGCCGTGGCCACGACGGCGATCGTCGCGCAGACCCTCGCCGAGGACTGGCTCGTCGAGATCGAGGTGATCGCGGCGGCCTGATCCACAGCAGTTCAGAGCAGGTCGGCGAGCTTCGCGATCGTGTTCCAGTTGCGCGTGGTGACCTCGACGCCGAGGTGCTTGCTCGCCCACCCGTGCATGTCCGGGCTCTCCAGCAGTCCGTCCGGGCACCACTGGTAGATGACGCGGTCGCCTACCTGCGCGTGACCGGGGTCGAACTCCGCCGGATCGTGCTCGGCCAGCAGCGCCGGGTCGGGGGCGACGAGCAGCAGGTGCGCCATCATCCGCGAGCCGCCCTTCTCCACGGCCGCCATCTCGGCCGCGTACGGGTTCCCGGCGGCCACGGCACGCAGGTGGTCTGCTGTCACGACGAGGACGCGCGCACTGACCCCGGTCCGCGCGACGAGCGCCTCCTCGATCCGTGCGGCCTGCGCGAGGGGGTCGTCCTCCGGGCCGGTCGCGACGGCGTTGCCGCTGTTCAGATGCGTTTTCACGGCGGTGTAGCCGAGCTCCTCGAGCAGCGCGCGCAGGTCGGCCATCGCCACCCGCTTGGCGGTGCCCACGTTGATGCCGCGGATCAGGATCGCGTAGCGCGCCATGGCGCGACGCTACGCGGTGAAGAGCCGGTCGAGCAGGCGGACCGATGAGTTCCGCGGCCCGCCATGGTCAACACGGCATGCAGCTCACCGTGCACACCTTCCTCTCCCTCGACGGCGTCATGCAGGCCCCCGGCGCCCCGGACGAGGACCGCAGCAACGGCTTCGACCAGGGCGGCTGGGTCGGCCCCTACGCCGACGCCGAGTTCGGCGCCATCGTCAGCGGCTGGTTCACCCACGCCGACGAGTTCCTGCTCGGCCGCTCCACACACGACGACATGCAGTCCTACTGGTCGACGGTCACCGATCCCGACGACGCGATCGCCGCTGCCCTCAACGGCCTGCCCAAGCACGTCCCGTCCAGCACGATCACGTCGTCGACCTGGGCGAACACCAGCATCATCACCGGAGACGTCGTCGCCGCCGTCCGCGAGCTCAAGGCGCGGTCCGGGCGGGAGCTGCAGGTGCACGGCAGCTGGCAGCTCGTGCGCACCCTGCACGACGCCGGCCTCGTCGACACCTACCGGTTGGTGACGTTCCCGGTCGTGCTCGGCGCGGGCAAGCGACTGTTCGCCGAGGGCGCGGCACCCGTCGGGTTCCGGGTCGTCGACACCGCCGTCACGTCCGGCGGCCTCATCCACCAGGTGCTGGAGCCGCGGCGCGACTGACCCGCCGCGCCCACAGCACCAGCGGCAGCTGCAGGGGCAGCCGGCCGTACGCGATCGCGCGTTCGGCGGGGGAGCGGTCCGACCAGTCGACCGCCATCTTCACGTTCGCCGGCAGCACCGCCACGAACAGGGCGGCTGCGGCAAGCCCGCCCACCCGTCGGGTGCGCGGCAGCGCCACCGCCGCCGCGACGGCCAGCTCGGCGACGCCCGACAGCTGCGTCCACAGCCGCGGCGTCCCGGGGAGCACCTCGGGCACCAGCCGGTCGTACAACGCCGGCACTGCGAAGTGCGAGGCGCCCGCCGCGGCGAGGAACACGGCGAGCGCGCGTGCCGAACGAGGGGTGCGGGAGCTCACGCGGGTGATCGTTGCACGGGCGTCGCGCTGGGCCGGACCGACCAGCAGCTATCGTCACGCGCCGTGAGGAGAGCTCGGCGCCGCCGACCCATCGCGGATCCGTCCCTCGTCGGACCCATCCGCATGCCGGAGTCCGGCGCCACCCCGGTCGTGGCGCTGCTGCGCAGGCTCGCGATCGCGCTGGGCGCGCTCGTGATCACCGCGCTGATCGTCTACTTCGGCGGCGACGGCTACAAGGACAACAACAACAACGACGGCATCAGCCTGCTCGACGCCTTCTACTACTCGACGGTGTCGGTCTCCACCACCGGCTACGGCGACATCGTGCCGGTCACGGACTTCGCCCGGCTGATGACGACGGTGTTCGTCACGCCGCTGCGGCTGATCTTCCTGATCACCTTCGTCGGCACCACCGTCGAGCTGCTCACCGAACGGTCCCGTCAGGGCTTCCGCATCCAGCGCTGGAGGACACGCGTGCGCAACCACACGGTCGTCGTCGGCTACGGCACCAAGGGCCGCGCCGCCGTCGAGACCCTGCTCGGGGACGGGACCGAGCCCACCGACATCGTGGTCGTCGACACCGACCGGGCCCAGCTCGACGCCGCGTCCGCCCTCGGGCTGGTCACCGTCACGGGCAACGCCACGCGCTCCAGCGTGCTGCGCATCGCGGGCGTGCAGAAGGCCAGCGCCATCGTGATCGCCACCAACCGGGACGACACCGCCGTGCTGGTCACCCTGACCGCGCGCGAGCTGGCCCCGGACATCCGCATCGTCGCGTCCGTGCGGGAGTCGGAGAACGTGCACCTGCTGCGCCAGTCCGGCGCCAACTCCGTCATCGTCTCGGCGGAGACGGCGGGCCGGCTGCTCGGCGCGGCCACCACCACCCCGGCCGTCGTCGAGGTGATCGAGGACCTGCTCACCCCCGAGGCCGGCTTCGCCATCAGCGAGCGCGACGTCGAGGAGAACGAGATCGGCGGCTCTCCGCGCCACCTCGCCGACATCGTCCTGGGCGTGGTGCGCGGCGACGACCTCTACCGTGTGGACGCCAGCGCGGTGGACGCACTGGAACGCGGCGACCGCCTCCTCTACGTACGGAAGGCCACGCTGCCCGACGAGGACTGAGGCAGCGTCAGCACGAACTCCGCGCCTTCGCTCCCCGCCGCCGCCGCACACCTCAGGTCGCCGCCGTGTGCCCGCGCGATACCGCGGGCGATGGCCAGGCCCAGTCCGGCGCCGCCGTCCGTCCGCGCCTCGTCGAGCCGCACGAGCCGGTCGAAGATCCGTTCCCGGTCCGCCTCGGGGACGCCGGGGCCGTGGTCGGTCACGCGCACCCGCCCGTCGCCGACGTGGATCGCGACCGGCGACCCGGGCGGGGTGTGCCGGCGCGCGTTGTCGAGCAGGTTGCCCAGCACCTGGGCCAGCCGGGCCGGGTCGCCGTCGACGACGCTCGCCGTCCCCTCGACGGTGACGGGCCGGTCGGGGTCCAGCAACCGCGCCCGCTCGGCCTCGCCCTGCGCCAGTTCCAGCAGGTCGACGGGTGCGCGCTGCAGCTCGATGCCGGCGTCGATGCGGGCCAGCGCCAGCAGGTCGTCGACGAGTCGGGCGGCGCGGCGGCTCTCGCGCAGGAGCAGGAGGTGCAGCCGTTCGCGCTGCTCGGCGGGCAGCCCGGGGTCCATCACGGTCTCGACGACGGCGTGCACGCCGGCCAGCGGGGTGCGCAGCTCGTGCGCGGCGTCGGCGACGAACCGCCGGGTGCGTGCCTCGGACGCGACGGCCGCGGCTTCGGAGCGCTCCAACGCGTCGAGCATGTCGTCGAACGCGGCGGCGGTGCGGCCCAGCTCGGTGTCGGTGCGCTCGGGGGCGAGCCGGCGGCCGCGGTCGCCGCGGGAGATGGAGCGGGCCAGCGCCGTCATCGCGTCGAGCGGGGCGAGCGCCAGCTTGGTCGTCCACAGCGTGACCGCGCCGGCCACCGCGAGCGCCGCCAGCCCGAGCAGGATGAGGATGCGGCGCAGCCGCTCCTGCGCGTCCGAGACCGGTCCGGCCTCGCCGATCAGCACCAGCTGCGCCCCGTTCCGCAGCGGTTGCTCGACGACCTGGTCGGCGGGCCCGCGGCGGCGCGGCCACGGCGGCCCCTGCGGCCGGGGCACGCCCGGTCGCGCGACGACGGCGCGGATGCCAGGCGCTGACACCTCGCGGGCGATCTCGTCGGCGTCGAGGCCCTGGGTGGCCAGCTGCTGCGCCAGTGCCGCCCGGGCGGCCACGGCGGCGCGCAGGTCGGCGTTGCTCTGTGCCACGAACACGACGTCGGTGAGCAGCGTGATGCCCACCAGCACGATGGCAAGGACGCCCAGCGACGAGGCCGTCACCCGCGCGCGGAGCGACCTCACGGCTGCTCCGCGCGCAGCACGTACCCGAGGCCGCGGACCGTGTGCAGCAGCCGCGGTTCGCCGAGCTTGCGGCGCAGCGCCGACACGTGCACCTCCACCAGGTTGGGGTCGTAGTCCGTGTAGCCCCACACCCCGGTGAGGATCTGCCCCTTGCTGACGACGCGCCCGCGCTGCGCGGCCAGGTAGTCGAGCAGCCGCAGCTCGGTGGCGGTCAGCTCGATCGGCTCGCCGCCGCGGCGCACCTCCCCGGCGGTCGCGTCGACCAGCAGGTCCCCGATCTCGACGGTGGACGGCGTGCGGCCCATCCGCCGCAGCACCGCCGTCACCCGCGCCACCAGCTCGGCCAGCGCGAACGGCTTCACCACGTAGTCGTCGGCGCCGCCGTGCAGGCCGCGCAGCCGGTCGTCGACGGCGTCGCGCGCCGTCAGCATCACGACGCCGGCGTCGCTGCTGCGCCGCACCACGTCGAGCAGCGCGAACCCGTCCCGGCCGGGCAGCATCACGTCGAGCACCACCAGGTCGGGCCGGAACCGGGCCAGGTCGTCCTCGAGCGTGCGGCCGTCGACCCGACCGGCCGCCCCGTACCCGGCCGCGGTCAGTCCGGCGACGACGGCGGTGCGGATCGCCTCCGCGTCCTCCACCACCAGCACCCGCGCGCCCATCCCGCCATTGTCGACGCCGGGACGCGGGCCGAGCTGAAGATCGCCTGAAGGGTGTGTCGGGTTTCAGGTTCCGTTCAGCGAGCGGGTCGAGATTGGCCGTCATGACCACACCGGAGCCGCCCACGCAGCAATCCGCGCCGCCACCACCACCTCAGCCGCAGCCGCGGCGCTTCCGCCCCACCAGGACGGGCGTGGGCCTCGCCCTCGCCGGGCTCGCGCTGCTCGTCGTCGGCGGGGTCGCCGGTGCGCTGCTGTTCTCCCGGCCTGCGCACGTCGAGCGGTTCGGGCCGGGCGGCATCGCCCGCCTCGACGAGCGCGGGCCGGGCCCGTTCGGGCCGCGGTTCGAGCGGGGACCCGGCGGTCGCGGCGACGCCTGGAGTCCTGGTCGTGGGCGCGAGGCGGCGCTGCGCGGGCCGGTGGTCCTCGGCACGGTGGTGTCCACCGGCAACGGCACCCTCGTCGTGGCGCCGGACGGCGCGGCCCAGCGCACACTGCGCACCGACGACCGCACCCGCGTCGCCGGTCCCGGTACGCGGTCGCTGGCGGAGCTGAAGCCGGGTCAGCGGATCGCGGTGGTCGTCTCCGGCAGCGGCGACGCCGCCACGGCCGTCGCCGTCCGGGCGCCGCAGGCGCGCGTCGTCGGCACGGTCACCGCGGTGGCCGGTGACACCGCCACCGTCACCTCGGCCGACGGCCTCGTCGTCACCGTGAACACGGCCGCGGCCAACCCGAAGCCGGCTGTCGGCGACGTCATCGCCGTCACCGGCACCGCGTCGGGCACCACCATCACGGCGACCACGGTCACGGTGCTGCCGAAGGCTTAGGACCTGTCCTAGTCTGCCCCGGTGCGGGACGTGACGACGGTCACCGAGGTGTTCGCGGCGCTGTCGCTCACCACCGACCTGGCCAGCGGCCTGCCGTTCGAGAAGGGGCTGCGCACCTGCCTGGTCGCGACAGCGTTCGCGGGCACGCTCGGGCTGCCCACCGCCGAGCGGGCGGCCGTGCACACCGCCGCGCTGCTGCGCTCGATCGGCTGCACGGCGCACGCGTCCGAGAACGCCGCCCACTTCGGCGACGACACGGCGTTCCAGGCCGTGCTGAAGCGGCTCGATCCGGGCGATCCGTCCGTCTTCCGTGCACAGCTGGGCACGTTCGGTGCCTGGGGCGGTGCGGCGCAGCCCGCGCTGGCGCGGCACTTCGCCGAGATCGCGCCGACCGTGGGTCCGGTGGCGGCGCGCAGCGGCTGCGAGGTCAGCCGGGCCCTCGGCGGCCGGCTCAGCCTGCCGCCCACCGTGCTCGACGCGCTCGACGACGTCTACGAGCGCTGGGACGGCCTCGGCATCCCCGACGGCCGCCGCGGGGCGGAGATCAGCCTCGTCGGGCGGATCGTGCACGTCGCGGAGCAGGCCGTGTTCGCGCACGCCGAGGGCGGCGTGCCCGCCGCGGCCGCCGAGGTGGAGCGGCGCGCGGGCGGGCACCTCGATCCCGACCTGGCTGCCGTGTTCGCGGTGGCCGGGGACGAACTGCTCGCCGGGCTGGCCGCGCCCGACCTGCTGAAGGCGGTCGCCGCCGCCGAACCCGTACCCGCGCCGCCCGTGACAGCCGCGCAGCGGGAGCGGTTCTGTGCCGCGCTGGCGACGCTGGCCGACCTGAAGGGCACCCACCTCGTCGGACACTCGCCGCACGTCGCGCGGATCGCGGACGCAGCAGCGGAGGCTGCCGGCCTGGCCGACCGCGACACCCTGCGCTGCGCCGCACTGCTCCACGACATCGGCCGGGTCGCCGTGCCCAGCTCGGTGTGGGACCGGCCGGGTCCACTCGGCCCGGCGGACCAGGAACGCGTCCGGCTCCACACCTACTGGACCGATCGCGTGTTGCGCCGCTGCCCGGGCCTCGCGCCGCTCGCCGAGCTCGCCGCCGGCCACCACGAGCGGTGTGACGGCAGCGGCTACCACCGCGGGCTGCGGGCCGCCGAGCTGCCGTTCGCGGCGCGGGTGCTGGCCGCGGCCGACGTGTTCGCCGCGCTGACCGAGGACCGCCCGCACCGCCCGGCGCTGAGCCTCGACGCCGCCCGCACGGTGCTGGCCGAGGAGGCGAGCGCCGGCCGGCTCGACCGGGAGGCGTGCGCGGCCGTCCTCGACGGGGCCGGGCTGCCGGTGCTGCCGGCCGCGTGGCCGTGCGACCTCACCGACCGCGAGGTCGACGTGCTGCGCCTGGCCGCCCGAGGACTGTCCAACCGGGCCATCGCCGACCGGCTGCGCATCTCCGAGCGCACCGTCGGCCACCACCTCGCCCACGTCTACGACAAGACCGGGCGGCGCACCCGCGCCGGCGCCGCCGTCTTCGCCGCGGAGCACGGGCTGCTGCCGGCGCCGCCCCGGTAGGTCGAACGACCGATGTGCGTCCCGCGGGACGCCGCCACGCTCTCCCGGCCAGCACCACCGACCCCGGGAGCACCCGATGACCAGCACCGACACCGGCAACGCCACGGCCGTCGCCGACATCTACGCGGCGTTCGGTCGCGGCGACGTGCCCGCGATCCTCGACCGCCTCGCCGACGACGTCGCGTGGGACCAGTGGGAGCTCACCCACGACTCCCAGCGCGCCGGCGTCGAGCACCTCGCGGCGCGCCGCGGCGTCCAGGGTGCCGCCGACTTCTTCGCCTCCGTCGCCGGCTGGACCGTCCGCGAGTTCGACGTGCTCGACGTGATCGGCTCCGGCCGCCAGGTCGTCGTCGAGGTCCGGGTCGCGTTCGACCTGCCCGGTGGCGGCCGGTTCGCCGACGAGGAACTGCACCTCTGGACGTTCGACGACACGGGCAAGGTCACCCGCTTGCGGCACTACGTCGACACGGCCAAGCACATCCGCGCGGCCCGCGGCGAGGACACGGTCACGGGTTCCTGACCAGTGCTCGCACCACCGTCGCTGCGGCGCCCCGCAGCGCACCCCCGGCCGCCGGATCGCCCAGCGCGACCGCGACCGGGGGGTCCAGGCGGGCCAGCTCGGCGGCGACGGCGGCCCGCAGCGGCTCAGCGACGGCTGGGTCCAGCCCGCCGAGCACGATCGTCCGCACGTCCATCAGCGCGACCGCGCCGACCAGCGCCACCCCGAACGCGCGGGCGGTCCGGTGCGGCTCGGCCAGCCGCACCACCTCTTCGAGGCAGCCACGGCCACCGCAGCGGCACGCCGGCCCGTCCGGTTCGACGACGACGTGCCCGAGCTCGCCGGCCCGGCCCCCGGCCCCGCGGAACAGCTCGCCGCCGAGCACGATGCCGGCGCCGATGCCGATCCCGGCCGAGACGTGCAGGAAGTCGGCCGGGGCCTGGCCGAACCACAGCTCGGCGAGCGCGGCGAGGTCGGCCTCGTTCGCGACACCGGCCGGGACGCCGAGCCGTTCGGCGATCCCGCCGGCCGCGTCGACGCCGGTCCAGCGGGGCAGGTTCGGCAGCCGCACGACCGCCCGATCCCCGACGATGCCGGGCACGGCCAGATGGGTTCCCGCGAGCGGCAGCCCCGCCGCGGTACGCACCTGCTCGCCGAGCGCGGCGAGCGCGTCCAGCACCGCAGCCGGGTCGGTGTCGCGGTGCTCCGACGGCACGACCACCTGCGCGCGCACCGCTCCCGTGAGGTCGACGACGCACGCGCCGAGCCGGTCGACGCCGAGCTCCAGCCCGAGCCCGGCCGGACCGGCCCGGTTGAGCTGCAGCGGGGCGGCCGGCCGCCCGGTGCCGCCGCGCTCGACGGCCAGCTCCGTCAGCAGGCGAGCCTCGATCAGCTCGTCCACCAGGGAGGAGACGGTGCCGCGGGTGAGGCCGGTCCGGTCCGCCACGCGGGCCCGGGAGAGCGGCTCCGCCTCGGCGACACAACCCAGCACGAGTGCCAGGTTGTGCCGCCGGACGGTGCGATGCCCGGCTGGTGACGTCACCGCAGCTGCGTGGCGGTCATGTCCCGCACCGCCGCGTACCGCTCCCGGACGGCCGGCGTGGGCTCCGCCTCGAACCGCTCGGTGTCGGCGGCCGCCCACTCCGGCGGCGCGTCCGCCCCGGAGAGCACCCACGCGGCCTGCCGCGCCGCGCCGTCCGCCACGTACTCGCCGGGCGTCGGCCGCAGCACGGGCGTGCCGAACACGGCCGGCGTGATCGACGCGACCGCGTCCGACCGTGCACCGCCACCGATCAGGAACACCCGCTCCACCGGCACCCCGGCCGCGACCAGCGCGTCCAGCGCGTCGGCGAGCCCGCTCGCCAGCCCTTCCACATAGGCGCGCGCCAGATGTGATGGCGTGGACGTGGCGAGCGTGATGCCGTGCAGCGCACCCGTCGCGTCCGGCCGGTTGGGGGTGCGCTCGCCCTCCAGGTACGGGACGAGCACCAGCCCGCCCGAACCCGCCGGCGCGGCCAGCGCCAGCCGGGCGAGCTCCGTGTGGTCGACGCGCAGCAGCGCGCACGCCGCGTCGAGCACGCGTGCGGCGTTGAGCGTGCACACCAGCGGCAGGTGCTCGCCCGACGCGGAGGCGAACCCGGCGATGATGCCGGTCGGGTCCGCCGTCGGCACGGAGCTGACCGCCGACACCACCCCGGACGTGCCCAGCGACACCACCACGTCACCCGGCCCGGCGCCCAGCCCGAGCGCGGCACCGGCGTTGTCGCCGGTGCCCGGTCCCAACACCACCCCGGACGGGGTGCGGCCGGCTTCCGAGTTCGGGCCCAACACCCGCGGCAGCACCACGTCGGAACGGCCCAGCCCGAGCTCCAGCAGCTCCGGCAGGTACGCGTTCGTGACGCCGGAGAAGTAGCCGGTGCCGGACGCGTCGCCGCGGTCGGTGACGAGGTCGTCCAGACGGCCGGTGCCGCGCAGCTTCCACGTCAACCAGTCGTGCGGCAGGCACACGGCCGCCGTCCGGGCCGCGTTGTCCGGCTCGTGCGTCGCCAGCCAGCGCAGCTTCGTCACCGTGATCGACGGGACGGGCAGCGTGCCGGTGGCGTCGGCCCACTCCGCAGCGCCGTACTCGTCGATCAGGTCGGCGGTGGCCTGCGCCGAGCGGGTGTCGTTCCACAGCAGCGCCGGGCGCACCACCTCCCCGTCGGCGTCGAGGCAGACCATGCCGTGCTGCTGCCCGGCGACGGCGATCGCGCCGACGTCGTCGAGCCCACCGGCGGCCGCGAGCGCCTCCTGCAGCGCGTCCCACCAGGCGGCGGGATCGACCTCCGTGCCGGCGGGGTGCTTCGCCGACCCGGAGCGCACGAGTGCCCCGGTGTCGGCGTCGCGGATCACGACGGTGCACGACTGCGTCGACGAGTCGACACCAGCCACGAGCATCTAACGGGCCCCCATCAGGTGCTCGACCGCGAGCTGGTTCAGCCGGACGTAGCCGTAGCCGCGCTCCCCGGCCTTGTCGGCGTCGTAGTCCTCGAACGCCGAGCGGTCGGCGGCGAGGTCGGCCAGCGACTCGCCCGCCCCGAGGGTGGGCTGGGCGAGGTCGGCGACCCCGGCCACCGCCAGCGCCTCGGCCACCTCCGGGTCGGCCCGGAACGCCGCGGCCCGCTCCTTGAGCAGCAGGTACGTGCGCATGTTGGCGGCGGCCGACGTCCAGACGCCGTCGACGTCCTCGGTGCGCAGCGGCTTGTAGTCGAAGTGCCGCGGGCCGTCGTAGCCGCCCGTTTCGAGCAGGTCGACGGTGGCGAACGCGGAGAGCAGGTCGCCGTGGCCGAACACCAGGTCCTGGTCGTACTTGATGCCGCGCTGCCCGTTCAGGTCGATGTGGAAGAGCTTGCCGGCCCACAGCGCCTGCGCGATGCCCGCGGTGTAGTTGAGCCCGGCCATCTGCTCGTGGCCGACCTCGGGGTTGATGCCGACGATGTCGCCGTGCTCCAGCCCGGCGATGAACGCCAGCGCGTGGCCGAGGGTGGGCAGCAGGATGTCGCCGCGCGGCTCGTTCGGCTTCGGCTCGATGGCGAACCGGATGCCCCAGCCCTGCTCCTTGACGTGCGCGGCGAGCGTGTCGATGGCCTCGCGGTAGCGGTCGAGCGCGGCGCCGACGTCCTTGCCGGAGTCGACCTCGGCGCCTTCGCGCCCGCCCCAGAACACGTACGTCGTCGCGCCCAGCTCGGCGGCGAGCTCGAGGTTGCGGAGGGTCTTGCGCAGCGCGTACCGGCGCACGCCGCGGTCGTTGGACGTGAACGCGCCGTCCTTGAACACCGGATGGGTGAACAGGTTGGTGGTCATCATCGGCACGACGAGCCCGGTCTGCTCCAGCGCGGCGCGGAACCGCTTGAGGACGGCGGGGCGGTCGCTGCCGGGCGGCAGCAGGTCGTCGTCGTGGAACGTGACGCCGTACGCGCCGAGCTCGGCGAGCCGGTGCACGCTCTCGACGGGGTCGAGGGCAGGCCGGGTGGCTTCGCCGAACGGGTCGCGGGCGGGCCAGCCGACCGTCCACAGGCCGAAGCTGAAGCGGTCCTCTGGGGTGGGCGCGGCAGGCATCGCACTCCTTTGTTCGATGTTCGTACTAACTCTTGCACGGTAGCGTGCGCGCATGCAGGGGGGAAGGGTCCGGACGGGGGTCGGCTCGCCGTCCGTCGTGGCCACCGTCGCCGGTGTGGCCGCGATGGTCACGATCGCCGGCACGGTGCTGCCGCTGGACGTGGCCGCCGTCGACGGCCGCCGCTACACCACAGCGTGGACCGGTCCCGGCTCGGCCACGGGCATCCCCCTCTACGGGATCCCGCTCACGCTCACCGCGCTCGTTCTCATCGCGGCTGCCGTGCTGATGCTGCGCAGGTCGCGCCGGGGCGCCGTCGCGGCCGTGACGGCCGCCGCCGGCCTGCTCGTCGGGCTCGTCGTCACGATCCGGCTGGCCGCCTCGGCCACCGCGCGCAACGTCGAGCTGCAGCGCAGCCGCTTCCCCGACCTGCAGGCCGTCGACACGCCCGGCATCGGGGCGTGGCTGCTCATGGTCGCGGCGGTGCTGGCCGTGGTCGCCGCGGTCCTCGCCCCGCGGGCCCTGCGCGGTGACGACAACGAGCCCCCTGGTGGCTCGCGGCCCGGTGCCGCGCTGGTGGCCGTACTCGCGGCCGCGCTCGCGGTGGTGGGCAGCTTCCTCGCCATCACCGTCACCACCTTCGCGGGCAACCCGCCGTCGGTCGGGTACGCCACGGGCTGGAGCTTCGCCGTCGAGCCCGGGCCGCCGGGCGACGCCGGCCAGGCGACCGCGCTCGTCGGCGTCCCGCTCGTGATCGCCGCCGCGGCACTGCTCCTCGGCGCGCTGATCGTGCTCGACATGCGGGGCGCCGAACGGGCTGCACCCCTGCTCACCGTGGCCGCCGGCGTGGTCGCCGGGGTGTTCGTCGCGATCTGGATCGCGTGGCTCGCCCTCGTCGACGCCCAGTCCATCGCCGACATCGGCATCACCACCACCCTCGGGGCCGGCGCCTGGGTCCTGCTGGCGGCGACGCTCGTCGCCGCCGGCCTGTGCGTGGTGCTCTGGCTGCAGCCCAGACGTCCCTGAGTAGCGTGCGCAGGCGTGCGCCTCGCGACCTGGAACGTGAACTCGGCGCTCGTCCGGCTGCCCCGGCTGCTGCCGTGGCTGGACGAGCGGCAGCCCGACATCGTGTGCCTGCAGGAGACCAAGCTCTCCGACGAGGCCTTCGCCGAGACCTTCGACGAGCCGCTCGCCGAGCGCGGCTACCAGGTCGCGCACGTCGGCGAGGGCCGCTGGAACGGGGTGGCGCTGCTGTCGCGCGTCGGCCTGGACGACGTCGAACGGGAGCTGCCGGGCGCGCCGAAGTTCGCCGACGTCATCGAGGCCCGCGCCGTCACCGCGACCTGCGGCGGCCTGCGCATCACCTCCGTCTACGTGCCCAACGGCCGCACCCCGGACGACCCGCACTACGCGTACAAGCTGGAGTGGCTCGCCGCGCTCCGCGACTCCGTCACCGACCCGGCCACCGCGGTCGTCGCCGGTGACATGAACATCGCACCCACCGACCGCGATGTGTGGGACCCGGCCGTCTTCACCCACTCCACGCACGTCACACCGCCGGAACGGGCTGCGCTCGCGGCGCTCGTCGAGCTCGGGCTCGCCGACGTCGTGCGTGACCGCTGGCCGGCCGAGGACCGCGTCTTCACCTACTGGGACTACCGCGCCGGCCGCTTCCACCAGGACCTCGGCATGCGCATCGACCTCGTCCTCGCCGGGTCCGACCCGGCGGGCCGCGTCGCCGCGGCGTGGGTGGACCGCAAGGCACGCAAGGGCTCCGGCCCCAGCGACCACGCGCCGGTGATCATCGACCTGGACGGGGCGCCGGACGGCGACATCGGCCCGGTCGTCCCGCCCCCGTCCACGCCGAAGAAGCTGCCGAAGCGGTGACTACCCTGGCGGCGTGAACGCGACTCCAGAAGCCGCCGCCGTGCGGGCCGCCGCCGAGCGGGCAGCAGCCGCCGCCCCGGGGGTGCGTGCGGCCGGTGGACCGGCCGTCGACGCCGCGCTGCGCACGATGGCGCAGCTGATCCGCGAGCGCGCCGACCGCGTGCTCGCCGCGAACGCGGCGGACGTCGCCACCGCCGAGGCGAACGGGATGGCGCCGGGCCTGCTCGACCGCCTGCGCCTCGGCCCGGAGCGGCTGGCCGACATCGCCCACCAGCTGGAGGTCCTCGCCGACACCCCCGAGCCGCCGGCCCAGCGCGAGGTCCGCACCCTGCCGACGGGGGAGCGGGTGTTCGAGCGGCGCGTGCCGGTCGGGGTGATCGGGGCGGTGTTCGAGGCCCGCCCGAACGTCACGGTCGACGTCGCGTCGCAGGTCCTCAAGGCCCGGTCGGCCGCCGTGCTGCGCACCGGAGCGGCCGCGCTGGGCAGCGCCCGGGCCCTGGTCGAGGAGGTCATCGCGCCGGCCCTCGACGCGCACGGCGTGCCGTCCGCGGCCGTGCAGCTGGTGCCCGTGCCCGGCCACGCCGGCGCCGACGCGCTGGTCGGGCTGCCCGACCTGGTCCCGCTCGTCGTGGTGCGCGGGAGCGGCGAGGTCACCCGCCGGCTGTCCGCCCTCGGCGCGGCCGCCGGCACCCGCGTGCTCGCCCACGCCGACGGCGGCGGCGTGCTCTACCTCGACGCGAGCGCGGCCGAGGCCGAGGTGACGCGCCTGGTCACCGAGGGCACCGACCGGCTCGGCGTGTGCAACCGGCTCAACCTGCTGCTCGTCGACCGGCCCGCCTACGACCGGCTGTGGCCCGTCGCGGAGAAGGCGCTCGCCGACCGCGGCATCACCCCCAGCCTGCCGCCGCACGACCACGCGCTCGGCCACGAGTGGGCGCTCGACTCGGGCAACGAGCAGCACGTCACCGTCACTGCCGTCGACGGCCCGGTGGCGGCCGCGCAGCTCGCCGCCCGCGAGACGTCCGGCCTGGCCGCCACCGTCTGCGCGGCCGACGAGGCCGCCGCCACCGCGTTCATCGACGCCTACACGGGCACCGGCGTCTTCTGGAACGCCACCACCCGGCTCCTCGACGGCTACAAGCTGCTCGGGCTGCCCGAGACCGGCATCAACGTCGACCACACGCCCGGCCCGCGCGGCCCGGTCACCTACGTGGACCTCTCGCTGCGCCAATTCGTGGTGCTACCGGCGTCCTGACGCACGCTCGGCGAGCGCGCCGACGGCGCCGATCAGCTCCGGCCCGCGCAGCAGCGCGAGGTCGTTGTGGTCGGCGCCCGGCACCTCGACGACCTCGACGGGTCCCGCGGCGGCCGCCGCGACGGCCCGGCTCAGCGCAGGCGGGACCATCCGGTCCGCCGACCCGTACACGACCGTCGTGGGCACGGAGATCCGGCGGAGTCCTTCGGCGAGCGGGTAGCGCTCCCGCAGCAGCGCACCCACCGGCAGGAACGGGTAGTGCGCGCGGCCGACGTCGGCGAGCTCGGTGAAGGGGGAGCGCAGGAGCAGTCCGGCCGGCGGGTGCTCGGTGGCGAGCTCGGTCACGACCGCCGCGCCGAGGCTCTCCCCGTAGTACAGGATCCGCCCTGGCGGCACGCCGAGGTCGTCGACGAGGTACCGGTGCGCGGCCCGCACGTCGAGGGCCAGCCCCTCCTCGGTCGGCGTGCCGGGGTTCCCGCCGTACCCGCGGTAGTCGAAGAGCAGCACGGACAGGCCGCGGGCCGCGAGCGCCGCGGCGAGCGGGGCGCGCACCGAGCGGTCGCCGGCGTTGCCGTTGGCGACCAGCACGGTGGTGACGCCGGCGGGCAGGAACCAGGCTCCGAGGTCGAGCCCGTCGGCGGTCCGCAGCGTCACGTCGCGAGCGCCGGGAAGGACGTCGTCGGCGGGCCGTATCGGCGATCCGGTCTGCGGGAAGTAGATCAACGCCCGCTGCCCGGCCCACAGCCCGATCAGGCCCGCCGCCAGCACCGCGACGACGAGACCGGTCCCGATGAGCATCCGCCTGCCGAGCGACGTCAACGCTGCGCGGCGGTCTCGGCCCGCACCTGCCGCGCGGTGGCCCCGAACCGTGCGCGGAACGCGCGGCTGAAGTGCGAGGCGTCGGAGAAGCCCCAGGAGAACGCGAGGTCGCCGATCGTGCGGTGGCGCAGCGCCGGGTCGCACAGGTCGGCGCGGACGGCGTCGAGGCGGCGGGCCCAGATCCACTCCGCGATCGACGCGGGCTCGCCGGCGAACGCGCGGTGCAGCGTGCTGACGGACGTGTGCAGCTGGGCGGCCAGCGCGGCGACGGTGAGCCCGGGGTCGCGCAGCCGGGCCGTGGCCGCTGCCTTGACCTCCGCCCGGCGGGCCGCCGCCGACGGTTCCGGCGCGGCCTGCCCGGCGAGCGAGCTGAGCCCCGCCACGACGATGTGCTCGACGCTCTGCGCGACCGCCGCCGCGGCGGCCGGTTCGAGCACCGCGATGTCAGCGGCCAGCGTGCGGATCATCTGGATCATGAGGTGGCCGGCGCCGCTCGCGCCGTGCACCCCGCGCGCGGTCAGCTCGTGCGTCGCGCTCAGCTGGGACCGCAGCGTCGGGCCGGGCAACATCAGGACGTACTCCTGGAAGTCGCCGGCGAAGTGCAGCTCGTAGGGCCGGGTGGAGTCGTAGAGGGCGAAGTCGCCGGGCTGCAGCTCCGCCACCCGGCCGTCCTGCACGATGTGCCCCACCCCGCGGGTCTGGATGCTGACCAGGAAGTAGTCCTCGGCCGCCTGCGCGATGAGCGCCGGCGTGCGCCGCACCCGCTGCGCCGTCGCCGTCACCTGGGAGAGCTCCAGCGTGGCCAGCGAGTCGACGCTGATGTTGCCGACGACGTCGGCCGTCGGGGTGTCGCAGGTGAGGCTGACGTACGCGTCGGAGACCGCGTCGTTCCAGTAGGCCAGCCGATCGCGCGCGTCCACCTCGTCGGTGGTGAGCAGGCGCGCCATGGATCGACGGTAGGGACGGTGCCTTCACCAGGCAAGATGTTGCGCCGTTGAGTCAACGAGGACGACACGCAGGGACCAGCGCCGGCGCCCGAACGCCGTCATCGTTGCCGGCCATGAGCATCCAGCACCCGAAGTTCACCGCGGCGGCCGTGCAGGTCGCTCCCGCGTTCCTCGACCTCGACGCCGGCGTCGACAAGGCGATCTCGCTCATCGCGGAGGCTGCCGCGAACGGGGCGTCGCTGATCGCGTTCCCGGAGACCTGGCTGCCGGGCTACCCCTGGTTCATCTGGCTCGACTCGCCGGCGTGGGGGCTGCAGTTCTTCCCGCGCTACCACGACAACTCGCTGGCCTACGGGTCTCCACAGGCCGAGAAGCTGGCCGCGGCCGCCCGGGAGCACCGGATCACGGTCGTCATGGGCCTGTCCGAGCACAAGGGCGGCAGCCTCTACATCGCGCAGTGGCTGATCGGCCCCGACGGCGAGACGATCGCGAAGCGCCGAAAGCTCAAGCCCACGCACGTCGAGCGCACCGTGTTCGGCGACGGCGACGGCAGCGACCTCGCCGTCCACGACACCCCGCTCGGCCGGCTCGGCGGGCTGTGCTGCTGGGAGCACCTGCAGCCGCTGTCGAAGTACGCCATGTACGCGCAGGACGAGCAGGTGCACGTCGCCGCCTGGCCGAGCTTCTCGCTCTACCGCGGCGGCGCGTACGCGCTGGGCGCCGAGGTCAACACCTCCGCCAGCCGCATCTACGCCGTCGAGGGCGGCTGCTTCGTGCTGGCCCCGTGCGCGACGGTCTCGCCCGAGATGGTCGAGCTCATGTGCACCGACGACATGAAGCGTCAGCTACTGCTCCCCGGTGGCGGGTTCGCCGGCATCTACGCCCCGGACGGGCAGCTGATCAGCAACCAGCTCGCCGAGGACGAGGAGGGCCTCGTCTACGCCGAGCTCGACCTCGGCATGATCTCGCTGGCCAAGGCCGCGGCCGACCCGGCCGGGCACTACGCGCGCCCGGACGTCACGCGGCTGCTGCTCAACAAGACCCCCGGCGACCGGGTGGTGCCGTTCAGCGCGCCCGGCGTCGAGATCGAGGACGGGTTCGAGGCCCTTCAGCCGCAGCGCGCGGAGGTCTGAGATGGAGTCGGCGATCCCCGGCCACCTGCTCATGGAGCGGACGCGGCACAAGCGCGTCCCGGACGATTACGCGCCGCCGTACCCGTCGTTCGTGGCAAGGTCTCGGCCAGCAGTGCGCCAGGTCGTGATGGCCTACCTGGGCCTGCAGGTGCGGACCGGGCAGCCGATGCTGGCCGGACTCGACGCCGCCCTCGCCGCCACCGACGGGCCGGGCCACCACGACCGCTCCACCCACGTCCGCCCGGACGGCATCCGCGAGATCGTCACGGCCGCCTACTGGGACGACCCCGCGGCCTTCGACCGCTGGCTCGCGACCCACGACGGGGAATGGCTCGACGTCCGCGACGGCAACGGCCGCTGGGCCGAGATCATCCGTCCGACCGTCCAGGAGCACGAGACGCTGTTCTCCTCCCTCGGCCGGCCGGAGGGCGTCGCCGTGATCGCCGACGGGATGTCCGGGGAGATCCAGGAGCACGCCTACTGGGGCGGCATGCGCGACCGGATCCCGCTGTCGCAGACCGACGCGCTCGCGCCCATCGGCGAACCCGTCGTCGAGGAGGACGGTGGCCGCGTGCGCATCCGCCCGGCGAGCGGCATCTGCCTGATCCGCTCCGGCCAGGACTGGACCGACACCGACGGCGACGAGCGCCGCATGTACCTCGAGGACGTCGAGCCGGTGCTGCGCGCGGGCATGGACTTCCTGCGTGACGAGGGCGCGGCGATCGGCTGCTACGCCAACCGCTACCTCACGGTCGTCGAGGACGGACGGCCCGTCGACCGCACGTTCGGCATGAGCTGGTGGCGGTCGCTCGCGCACCTGGAGCGCTGGGCGGAGTCGCACCCCACCCACGTCGCGATCTTCGGCGCGGCGATGCGCTACCTGTCCACGCTCGGCCCGGCAGCTCGTCTGCGGCTCTACCACGAGGTCTCCGTGGCGAGCGCCGACGAGCAGTCGTTCACCTACGTCGACTGCCTGCCGGGGACCGGGCTCATGGCGGTGTGAGCGGTCCGGCCGGCCACGACCGTCGTCCCGACCAGCGCGATCGCCACCAGCGCCACGAGCAGCACAGGCAGGGCCGCCGGCGGTGTGCCGAGGAGGCTGAGCAGCGCCCCGCCCAGGCCGATCAGCAGCGCGGTGCTGAGCTGGTCGGCGATCTGGGCAGCGGCCGTGTTGAACCCGACGTCGCCCGCCTCGGACTGCTTCAGCAGCAGGAACGAGATCGACGAGAACCCGAGGCCCATCCCGACGCCCGCGATCGCCCACGCGGGGACGGCCACCCAGGCCGGTCCCCACGTCGGCGCGACGAGCAGCAGCCCCGCCACCCCCGTCGCGACCAGGGCGAACCCCACCCGCAGCAGCATCGACCGCGACAGATCGGGATGGCGGCCCTGCCACGCCGAGGCGCTCGACCAGCCGAGCGAACCGGCGATCAGCGGGAGGCCGGCGACGGTCAGCGACCAGCCGTGGGTGCCGTTCAGCATCAGGGGGACGAAGGAGTTGGCGGCGAAGAAGGTGCCCGCGAGCATGCCGCGGGCCAGCACGACCGAGGAGATGCCGCGCCGGGCCGTCACCACGCCGCCCGGCAGCAGCCGCGACAGCGACGGCACGAGCACGACCAGCGCCACCACCGCTACGACGGCGGCGGTGCCGTCGACGTGCTCGCCGGCCCAGCTCAACGCCGTCACGCCGACCGCCGCACCGAAGGCGGCCGGCACCAGCCAGCGCCGTGCCGGGCGGGCGTCCGCGGGCGGGGTCAGCGCCCGCACCGCCGGCACCACGAGCAGCGTCGCCACCAGCGTCAGCGGGATCAGGCCGAGGAACACCCAGTGCCACGACCACGCCTCGGTCACCGCACCCGAGATCGGCGGGCCGATCAGCGTCGGCAGCACCCACGCCGACGACGTCAGCGCGAACACGGCGGGCCGGGCCCGTTCCGGGTAGACGACGGCGATCAGCACGTAGACCGCGACGCCGACCCCGCCGGCGCCGAGCCCCTGCAGCGCCCGCCCGCCGAGCAGCTGCACGAGGGTGGTCGCGCTCC
Source organism: Pseudonocardia sp. CA-107938 (assembly GCF_050936315.1). NCBI lineage: Bacteria > Bacillati > Actinomycetota > Actinomycetes > Pseudonocardiales > Pseudonocardiaceae > Pseudonocardia > Pseudonocardia sp. CA-107938. The sequence goes on from NZ_JBNJNA010000001.1 coordinate 2,565,211, forward strand.
CGGCCAGCGCCAGGCCCGCCATGAACACCAGCGGCGAGGCGAGCAGCGCGCCCCGTGGGCCGGCCCGGTCGCACCACCGCCCGACGAGCACCGTGCCGAACACGGCCGCGGCCATGAACGCGACGAACGGCCACGCGTACTGCGCGACCGCGCCGAGGTCGTCCACGACCGCCGGCATGGCCGTGCCGACCCCCATCGCCTCGAACGCGACGATGCTGATCAGCATCACGATGCCGATCGTGGTGGCGCGACGGTCGGGGGAGAACAGCTCGGCACGGACGGGGACGGTGGTGGTCACCGGACAAGAGTGACGGTTGAACTCGGGTGGAGGTCAAGCCCGTTCTCTGCGGGAGGTTAGATTCGAACCGTGCCTGTCGAACTGCCCACGGTGGAGCTCCACCGGGCCACCCTCCCCAACGGCCTGCGGGTGCTGATCGCCCCCGATCCGGCCACCCCGGTCGTCGCGGTCGCCGTGCACGTCGACGTCGGGTTCCGGTCGGAGCCGGAGGGGCGCACCGGGTTCGCGCACCTGTTCGAGCACCTCATGTTCCAGGGCAGCGAGAGCCTGGAGAAGCTCGCCCACTTCCGGCACGTCCAGGGCTCGGGCGGGATCTTCAACGGCTCCACCCACCAGGACTACACCGACTACTTCGAGGTGTTGCCGGCCGCGGCGCTGGAGCGGGCGCTGTTCCTGGAGGCCGACCGGCTGCGCGCGCCGAAGCTCACCGAGGAGAACCTGCGCAACCAGGTCGACGTCGTCAAGGAGGAGATCCGGCTCAACGTGCTGAACCGGCCGTACGGCGGGTTCCCGTGGATCACGCTGCCGCCGGTCCTCTACGACACCTTCCCCAACGCGCACAACGGCTACGGCGACTTCTCCGAGCTGGAACAGGCCACCCTCGACGACGCCGCCGCGTTCTTCGACACCTACTACGCGCCGGGCAACGCGCAGGTCACCGTCGCCGGCTACCTCGACGTCGACGAGACGATGAAGCTGGTCGAGAAGCACTTCGGCGACATCCCGGCCCGGCCGACGCCGGTGCGCCCGTCGTTCCACGAGCCGATCCCGGGCGCGGAGCGGCGCAGGTCGATCACCGACGCGCACGCGCCGCTGCCGGCGCTCGCGATCGGCTACCGGCTGCCCGACCCGGGCACCGAGCTCGACTCCTACCTGGGCCACGCCCTGCTCGCGTCGGTGCTCGGCGACGGCGAGGCCGCCCGCCTGCAGCGCCGGCTCGTGCACGGCGACGGCCTGGTCACCGACGTGTCCGCCGGGGCAGGGCTAATGGGCTCGCTGGACGCCCGCAACCCCGACACGTTCACCATCACCGCGGTGCACCCGGTCGGCGTCGAGCCCGACCAGGTCGTCGCGGCGGTGGACGAGGAGCTGGACAAGCTCGCGGCCGCAGGCCCGTCGGCGGAGGAGCTGGCGCGGCAGGTGGCGCGCTGGTCGGCGGCGCTCTACCAGGAGACCGACCGCGAGGTCTACCGCATGCTCGGGCTCGGCGCCCGCGAGCTGCTGTTCGGTCGCGCCGAGCTGGCCGTCGAGCTGCCGCAGCGCCTGGCCGCGGTCACGCCGGACCAGGTGGCCGCTGCCGCGGCGAACCTGCGCTCGGCCGGCCGTGGTGTCCTTCTCGTGGAGCCCAAGGGGGAGCAGTCGTGACCGTCGTGACCCACCGCAGCGCGGAGGAGATCGGCCGCACCGCGACCGGCCCGCGCCCGCTGCCCGAGCTGGGCGCCACCCGCGAGGTGCCGCTGCCCGACGTCACCGAGCACGTCCTGCCCAGTGGGCTGCGGGTGCTCGCCGCCCGGCGTGCCTCGGTGCCGATGGTGGAGCTGCGGCTGCGCGTGCCGTACGCGACGCAGGCGCCCGAGCACACGGCGATCGCCGAGGTGCTCTCGTCCACGCTGCTCGCCGGCACGGCCGGCAAGGACCGCGTCGCGATCGACGACGAGCTGGCCGGCGTCGGCGCCGAGCTGGGCGTGACCGTCGATCCCGAGCGGCTCGCCGTCAGCGGTTCCGGGCTGGCCGATGGCCTCACGACCGTGCTCGACGTGCTCGCCGACGTCCTCACGGCACCGTCGTTCGCCGACGAGGAGGTGGCCCGCGAGCGCACCCGGCTGATCGAGCGGCTCACCGTCGCGCTCGCGCAGCCGCGCACCATCGCGCGGGAGGCGCTGCAGCGCAAGCGGTTCGGCGACCACCCGATCACGCGGGAGATGCCCCGCCCGGAGGACGTCGAGACCGTCACGGCCGAGCAGGTGCGCGCGCTGCACGCGGCTGCGACCGTGCCGGGCGGCAGCATCCTCACGCTCGTCGGCGACATCGATCCCGACGCCGCGATCGCCGAGGTCGAGCGGGCGCTGGCCGGCTGGACGGCCGACCACGCCGCGTACGAGCTGGCCGCGCCGCCGCCGATCACGCCCGGCGACCTCGAGCTGGTGCACCGGCCCGGCTCGGTGCAGTCGCAGCTGCGGCTCACCGCGCCCGCGCTCACCCGCCACGACGACGGCTACGCCGCGCTGCAGCTCGCCAACCTGGTGTTCGGCGGCTACTTCTCCTCCCGCTGGATGGAGAACGTGCGCGAGGACAAGGGCTACACCTACGGCGCGCACTCGGGCACCGAGTTCGTGCCCAGCGGTGCGGTGCTCGGCGTCGACACGGACGTGGCCAGCGACGTCACCGCGGCCGCCCTGCTGGAGACCCGCTACGAGCTGGCCCGCATGGTCGCCGTCCCGCCGACGGCGGCCGAGGTGGAGTCGGCCCGCGCCTACGCGATCGGGTCGCTCGCGATCTCGCTCGACAACCAGGGCGGACTGGCCGGCACCCTCACCGGCCTCGCCGCGGACGGGCTCGACGTCGACTGGGTGCGCGGGCGCCCGGCCGCGCTCTCCGCCGTCACGGTCGACGAGGTCGCCGAGGCCGCGCTGCGGTTCTTCAGCCCGACCGCGTTCACCGGCGTCGTCGTCGGCGACGCGGACGTGATCGGGCCGCGCGTGCGGGCGCTGGGCGGCATCAGCTGATGACGTTCCGCCTGACGGCGCCGCTGGTCCTGTCGCGCACCGCGGTGTTCCGCGACGAGACCCTGCGCCTCGACCTGGCCCGGCAGGAGGCCGGCTGGCCGACGGCGCAGCTCGTCGTCGTCGACGACAAGGGGCGCACCCCCGTCGACGGCTCCCGGCTGCGCACCCGCGCCACCACCGGCACCACACCCACCGAGGGTGCCGTGCTGCTCGGTGAGCACGAGGGCGTCGCGTACTGGGGGATCCGCGGCGGCCCCGACCTGCTCGCCGGCGACGACCCCGCCGACTGGGTCGACCTGCGCACGGCCGCCGCCCTGCTCGACCCGCTCGGCGCCGGCCTCTTCGTCACCGCCTGCGCGGTGCTGAACTGGCACGACACCGCCGCGTTCTGCGCCCGCGACGGCTCCCCGACGCGCGTCGCGCTCGCCGGCTGGCACCGGATCTGCGCGGCGAACGGGCACGAGGAGTACCCGCGCACCGACCCGTCGATGATCTGCCTGGTGCACGACGGCGGCACCGGCCCGGACGCCCGGGTGCTGCTGGCCCGGCAGCCGGTCTGGCCCGAGGGCCGGTTCTCGGTGCTCGCCGGTTTCGTCGAGGCCGGCGAGTCGCTCGAGGCGTGCGTGGTGCGGGAGGTGCACGAGGAGGTCGGCCTCGCCGTCACGGACGTGACCTACCTGGGCAGCCAGGCCTGGCCGTTCCCGCGCAGCCTGATGATCGGCTTCCACGCGGTGGCCGACCCGGAAGCCCCCCTGCTCCCCGCCGACGGCGAGATCGCCGAGGCCATGTGGCTCACCCGCACGGAGGTCCAGGAGGCACTGGCGGCAGGCGACTGGGCAGCGAGCGGCGCACGCCTACTGCTGCCGGGCTCGATCAGCATCGCGAGATCGATGCTGGAGTCCTGGGCCGCCGCCTGACGACGTCACACACCGAGTGCGGTCCGCACACACGTTGCAGCATGTGTGAGGACCGCACTCGGTGTGTGACCTCGATGAGTTGTGCGGAACGGGCCCGCTGAACGGGGTCGGCTCGGCACCCTGTTGCTCATGAGCCTGCATCTGCGCCACGACCTGCTCCGCGAGGGCTTCTCCGACGACGAGCTGCGCAGTCTGCGGCGACGAGGGACGCTCTGCCCCGTTCGCCGCGGCGCCTACGTGCACGGTCCGCCACCCGCGGACGCCGTCGAGGAGCACCTGCTGAAGATCCGGGCGGCCACGGAGTACCTGTCGGAGGAGGCCGTGGTGAGCCACGTGTCGGCCGCCGTCGTGCACGGCCTGCCGACGTGGGGACTTCCGCTGGCTCGCGTCGACGTCACGCGGCCGGGGAGATGCCGTGGCGGTCGGCACGGCGAGCTCGTGCACGTGCGCACCAACACGCTCGATCCCGCCGAGGTGGTCGTGGTCGAGCGGATGCGGGTCACGTCGCTCGAGCGCACGGTCGTCGACGTCGGTCGGGCGGTGCCGTTCACCCAGTCGCTCGTGATCGCCGACGCGGCCTTCGCCCGTGAAGGCTGGGACGGCGAGCGCGCGTGGGGCCTGCTGGCCGCGATGCGGCGCTGGCCTGGCACCCCCGCCGCACGGCGCGTGCTCGAGTTCGCCGACGGCCGCAGTGAGAGCGTCGGCGAGACCCGCAGTCGGGTGCTGCTCGCCAACGCCGGACTACCGACGCCGGTGCTGCAGTGGTGCGTGCCGGGGACGCGGCACCGGTGCGACTTCGCCTGGCCGGAGGCCGGCGTGGTCGGCGAGTTCGACGGTCGCGTGAAGTACGGGCGCCTCCTGCGTCCCGGCCAGGACCCCGGCGACGCGGTGTTCGAGGAGAAGCTCCGGGAGGACGAGATCCGCGCGACGGGTCGCGCAGTGGTCCGCTGGACGTGGGCCGACCTCGACGCGTTCGGCCCGGTGGCGGCCCGACTGCGGGCACAGCTCGCGGCCCGCTGACGACGTCACACACCGAGTGCGGTCCTCACACACGCTGCAACATGTGTGAGGACCGCACTGGCTGTGTGACGTCAGGCGGCGAGCTTCTCCGCCACCACAGCGAACGGGGGGTTCGTCAGTGCCGTGCCGTCCGCGAACGTCACCGTGGGCACCGTCTGGTTGCCGCCGTTCACGCTCTCGACGAACTTGGCCGCCTCGGGGTCCCGCTCGATGTCGACCTCGTCGTAGGCGATCCCGGCCTGGTCGAGCTGCAGCTTGAGCCGGCGGCAGTAGCCGCACCAGGTCGTCGAGTACATCGTCAACTGCGCCATGCCCATGTCAACAGCGGTGCGCGGCGTTGTCATCCCCGGATGCGAGACTGCCGGTGTGACGCTCGACGGTCTGGACTCTGGACTCGATGCAGAACAGCTCGCCGCCGTCACCGCCCCGCGCGGCCCGGTCTGCGTGCTCGCCGGCGCGGGCACGGGCAAGACCCGCACGATCACCCGCCGCATCGCGCACCTGATCGCGACGGGGCACGTCGCGCCGGGCCAGGTCCTCGCGGTCACGTTCACGGCGCGCGCGGCGGGGGAGATGCGCACCCGGCTGCGCGGGCTCGGCATCGGCGGCGTGCAGGCCCGCACGTTCCACGCGGCCGCGATGCGCCAGCTGCGCTACTTCTGGCCGCGGGTGATCGGCGGCGAGCCGTGGCAGCTGATCGACCAGAAGCTGCGCGCGGTCAACCAGGCCGCCACCCGGCTGCGCGTGCCCACCGAGAACACGACCGTCCGCGACCTGGCGGGGGAGATCGAGTGGGCGAAGGCCAGCCTCGTCACCCCGGACGCGTACCCGAAGGCCGCGGCCGGCCGCGACACCCCGCTGCCCGTCGAGCAGGTCGCCGCCGTCTACGCGGGCTACGAGGAGCTGAAGAACCGCGCGCAGGTCCTCGACTTCGACGACCTGCTGATCCACGTCGCCGCCGCCTTGGAGGACGACGCGGGCGTCGCGCAGGAGTTCCGCGACCAGTACCGCTGCTTCGTCGTCGACGAGTACCAGGACGTCACGCCGCTGCAGCAGCGCGTGCTCGACGCCTGGGTGGGCGAGCGCGACGACCTGACGGTGGTCGGCGACCCCAACCAGACGATCTACACGTTCGCGGGGGCCACCGCGAAGCACCTGCTGGACTTCCCGCGCCGCTTCCCCGACGCGACGGTGGTGCGGCTGCACCGCGACTACCGCTCCACCCCGCAGGTCGTGTCGGTCGCGAACACGCTGATCAGCGGCGCGCGCAACCGGCCGGCCGGCAGCCGCACCCCGCTCACCGGCCAGCTGCCACCCGGCCCCGACCCGGGCTTCGCGGAGTGGGACGACGAGCCGGCCGAGGCGGCCGCCACCGCCGCCAAGATCCGGCGGATGATCGCCGACGGCACTCCGGCCAGCGAGATCGCGGTGCTCTTCCGCATCAACGCCCAGTCGGAGGTGTACGAGCAGGCGCTGACCGAGGTCGGCGTGCCGTACCAGGTGCGCGGCGGCGAGCGGTTCTTCCAGCGCCCGGAGATCCGGCGGGCGATGGCCACCATCCGCACCGCGGACGCGCCGGGCCCGCTCGTCGACGCCGTCCGTGCCGTGCTCGCGCCGATCGGCCTCACACCGGAGCCGCCGGGCGGTGCGGCGCAGCGGGCGCAGTGGGAGTCGCTGCTGGCCGTGGTCGAGCTGGCGGAGGAACTGGTCGCCGTCGAGCCGGCGGCGGACCTGCGGCGCTTCGCCGCAGAGCTGCAGGTCCGCGCGGACGCCGCGCACCCGCCGACCGTCCAGGGCGTCACGCTCGCCTCCCTGCACGCTGCGAAGGGCCTGGAGTGGGACGTCGTGTTCCTCGTCGGGCTCGCCGAGGGCACGCTGCCGATCCAGCACGCCGACGGCGACGACGCCGCGATCGAGGAGGAGCGGCGGCTGCTCTACGTCGGCATCACGCGGGCGCGGCGGGTGCTGCACCTGTCGTGGGCGCTGTCGCGGCAGCCCGGCAGCCCGCGCCGGCGGCGGCGCAGCCGGTTCCTGCACGCCCTGATCCCCGAGCACCACGCGGCGTCGCGCGTCGCCGACGACACCGGCCGCGGACGGGCGAAGCCGACGTGCCGGGTGTGCGGATCACCGCTGGTCGGCGCGGACGCCGCGCTGCTGCGGCGCTGCCCCGGCTGCCCGGCCGACGTCGATGTGGAGCTGCTGGAGCGGCTGAAGCTGTGGCGCAGCTCGGAGGCCGCGCAGCAGCAGGTGCCGGCGTTCGTCGTGCTCACCGACTCGACGCTCACGGCGATCGCCGAGCAGCGACCGGCCGACCGGGCCGCGCTCGTCGCGATCCCCGGCATCGGCGCCCGCAAGATCGACCGCTACGGACCCGCCGTGCTGGCCCTCGTCAGCGACGAGTAGAGCGCGCAGTGACCGGCTGACCACCCGATCGATGGATCGTTTCATTGATCTGGGAAGTATCTCGTAAATAGCTTGTGCGGGTCGTGGGCCCACCTTACGGTGGACCCACGACGAGCTACCCGGCCCGTCGTCTGCCATGCCTCGAGCGCCTGAAGGAGGTGCAACTCCGATGATCCCGATGACCGAACTGGTCGCCGCCGCACCGGCCGCGCGCCTCCGAGCGTCCCTGGGTAGCGCCTGGGCGTACACGCGTGGGCAGAAGCAGCCGGTTCCGTCCGTGATCTTCACGGGCGGGTTCACCGTCGATCACAACAGCACAGGTGTGTCCGCAGTGGAGCATCGCTGGCGTCCATGACCCCAGCACCGGCTCCGAAAGAACCGAGGCCGCGGACCCCACAAGGGATCCGCGGCCTTTTTGTTTGTCCTCCCTGATCACCACATGATCACTACCAACGTCGGAGGTAGACGTGCTAGTGCGATCCGTTCCGTTGGACGGCGGAACGATCCTTCCCGAGCCGGTCGGTGGCGGCCTGGGCACCTTCCTCGAGGGTGCCCCGGACGTCGCACAGGAGCTGCCCTGCCGCTCCGGTGACGCCGACCTGTGGTTCGCAGAGGCTCCGGTGGAGCTCGAGCGGGCCAAGGCGCTGTGCGCCGAGTGCCCCGTCAAGGCCGAGTGCCTTGCGGGTGCCCTTTCCCGCGGTGAGCCGTGGGGTGTGTGGGGTGGCGAGATCTTCGAGCGCGGGGCCGTGATCCCGCGCAAGCGGCCGCGCGGCCGGCCGAGCAAGGCCGACCTGGCCCGCGACGCCGCGTACGCCGCAGCTCTCTCCGCCTGATCTACCCCCTGTCCGACCAACCATCCATCCCACGAGGAGTCCGCAATGAACCCGCAGCTCGACGGCATGAAGCACGTACGACCCACGTCGGAGCCCGGTCTTGAAGGAAACGTCATGTTGCTGCACGAAGCCCTGGCACGATCTCGAATGCATGAGGCCCAACAGGCCGCAGCGGAATGGGCGCTCGCCCGCGAACTGACCGCGGGTCGCCGGTGGGAGTGGCTCGCCCGCTTCGCCGAGCGGCGCGCGGTGCGTGCCCGCGCCGTTGCCCACCGCGAGGTGGGCATGTCCGCACGAGGGCTGCGCAGCGCCGTCTGAGCGCTGCCCCCTCACAACGACGGCGCCCCGATCCTCCCGTGGTCGGGGCGCCGTCGTGCGTGCAGGTTCAGTCGTCGAACATCCAGGGCTGCCACTTCGCCACGATGCCGCGCAGCGCGACGTCGGCGTCGAGCTGGCACAGCACGCCGAGCGTGCCCATCGTGACGCGGTGCACGAGCAGGTACTGCGGCGGCAGGTTGAGCTCGCGGCCGGTGCGGAACTCGGGGCTGCGCAGGTCGCCGATGCGTTCGGCCTGGCCCTGCAGCCAGCGCCGGTTGAACCGGAACGTGTCGGTGCGCAGCGGCTCGGTGAACGGCGCCAGGTAGGTGAGTGCCTCGGCGCCCGTCAGCGGCGTCTGCGGCAGCACGAAACCCTCGCGTCGCATGAGCGCGATGAGGTCGTCCGCGCGGTCCTCCAGCGCCAGCTTGGTCATGTCGGCCAGCGGCCGCGGCAGCCCGTCGGGGAGGCGGGCGACGGCGCCGAAGTCGACGACCATCAGCCGGCCGTCGTCGAGGATCTGGAAGTTGCCCGGGTGCGGGTCGGCGTGCAGGAGATGCACCCGGCTCGGCGCCGAGTAGTGGAACTCGGCGAGCCGTTCGCCGGCGGCGTCGCGCTCGGCCTGGGTGCCGTTGGCGATCACATCGGAGAGCTTCCGGCCGGTGACCCACTCGGTGACCATCGCCTTCGGCGCCGACGCCACCACCTTGGGGACGCGGACGTGCTCGTCGCCGTCGTACGCGGCGGCGAAGGCGCGCTGGTTGGCGGCCTCGTCGCGGTAGTCGAGCTCCTCCTCCATGCGCTCACGCAGCTCGGCGATCAACGGCTTGATCTCCAGGCCGGGTGCGAGCGGCTGCAGGAGCCGGCTCATGCGGGAGAGCTGCCGCAGGTCGGAGCGCAGCGCCTCGTCGGCGCCCGGGTACTGCACCTTCACCGCGACGTCGCGATCGGGTGCGCCGCCCCGGCCCTTCCACACCGCGCGGTGCACCTGGCCGATCGACGCCGCCGCGGCCGGGGTCTCGTCGAACGCGGTGAACCGGGCCGCCCAGCCGCGGCCGAACTGCTCGGCGAGCATCCGCGAGACCTCGCTGAACCGCATCGGCGGGGCCGCGGACTGCAGCTTGACCAGCGACTCCCGGAACGGCTCCGCGAACTCCTCCGGCACTGCCGCCTCGAACACCGACAGCGCCTGGCCGAACTTCATCGCGCCGCCCTTGAGCTCGCCGAGCACGGCGAACAGCTCCTCCGCGCTCTTCTGCATCAGCTGGGCGGAGATCTCGTCGCCGTCGCCGCCGACGAGTCGGCGGCCCCACCCTGCCGCGGTGCGGCCGGCGACGCCCAGCGGCAGCCGGGCGAGCTTCGCGGTGCGCACCGCGGTGCGCCTCGGGATGTCGGTCACCCCTCGATTGTGGACCCTGCCCCCGACCCCGTGCGCGTGAGATCGGCTGCTCGACAGGGGCAGCCCCGAACGGCCTGCCACGGACGCCGCGCGATCGTGGCCGTCGCGATGTCGATCTCCAGGCTCGCTTCCAGCGCCGACGGCGCCGGCGTGCCACCCGCCGTCGCGTCGACCGCGGCGAGCGCCTGGGCGACGGCGAGCCCCACCGTCGCCGTGACGCAGGCAGGGTCGGCACCGCCGCGCCGGCCGGCCAGCTGCGCGGCCACCCGTGGCCAACTGCTGTCGTAGGCGCTGCGCTGCAGGTCGAGGCAGCCGAGGCACGCCGTGCGACCCGGCAGCACCAGCGGGCCCACGACGCCGATCCCGTCGCGCATGCGGACGGGCAGGTGCGCGACCCGGCCGGCGACCAGGTCCGCGCAGTGCATCGGGTCCGGGTGCTCGTCGGCCAGCACCACCAGGTCCGGCACGAGGTTGCGCGGCCGCGGCGGCAGCGTCGTGCCCGGCACGAGCCGCGCCGCCGCGGCCGCGATCGCCGCGGCCCGGTCACAACCGCGGTCGGCGTCGACGAGCCCGGTGCCGAGATCGGCGCCCGCCACCTCACCGGTCGCGACGACGTGCAGCGTCTCGACGCCACCCGCGGCCAGCCCGACGACGATCCCGCAGGTCAACGGGCCGTTCCCGTGTACGACGACCGCTGCGGCGGCCCGGTGGGCCGCGATCCGTGCCGTCGCCGATCCGTCGACGAGCTCCCCGGCGTCGTGCAGGGCACGCAGCAGGGCGTGCGCGTCGGCCGGGGGCACACCGCGGGCACCGGCACGGGCCGCGAACTCGGCCGGCGTGACCGGCCGGCGCAGCTCGACGACGAGATCGGCGAGCGCGGGCGCCAGGTCACCCACGACGAGCGCGTCCCGCGGATCGAGCCCGATCACCCGGGTCGTCTCGTCGATGTCGTGCACCGACCGCCAGCGCTGCAGCACGACCGTGGCGGGCAGCGGCGAGTGCGACATGTCGGGCATGGTCGCGCACATCCGTCGATCGCCGGGCCCGTTCCGTCGAACACGGGCCGATCCGGTGGGGGCGAGCGGCTACCCTGGAGCGATGGCGCACCCCGCGGTCGTCGAGGTTCGACGCAGTGATCGCCGTAAGCGAATGGTCAGTGCCCGACGCGAGGGTGACACGGTGGTCGTGTTCATCCCGGGATGGATGAGCGAGTCCGAGGAACGCCGCTGGGTCGACGAGATGGTGCGGCGGATCGAGCGCAGCGAGGCCAAGCGGCGCTCTCCCGCCCGCAAGGGCGACGACGCGCTGCTGCGGCGCAGCATGGAGCTCTCGCGGCGGTACCTCGACGGCAAGGCCGTGCCGGTCTCGGTGCGCTGGGTGCCGCCGATGCGCACGCGCTGGGCGTCGTGCACACCCGACGACGGCACCATCCGCGTCAGCGAGCGCCTGCGCGACGTTCCCGGCTGGGTCGTCGACTACGTGCTGGTGCACGAGCTGGCGCACCTGCTGGAACCCGGCCACGACGACGCGTTCTGGGCGTGGGTGCACCGCTACCCGCGCACCGAGCGCGCCATGGGCTACCTGGAGGGGCTGTCCGCCGCGGCCGGGCTGGGGATGGTCGGCATCGACGGCGAGGACGAGACCGCCGCCGAGACCGCCTGATCAGCCCTTCTCGCCGCGGTCCTCGTCGGGGTCCTGCGGCGCGGGCTCGTTGGCCAGCTTCTCCAGCTCGGCGATCGGGTCGGCCGCGTCGGCGGCGGCGACGAACGCGGCCGGGTCGTCGAGGTCGTCGGCCGTCGGGATCAGGTCCGGGTGCGCCCACAGGGCGTCGCGGCCGTGGATGCCGCGCTGCTCGCCCAGCAGACGCCACAGCTCGGCGGCGGCCCGCAGCTTGCGCGGGCGCAGCTCCAACCCGACGACGGTGGCGAACGTCTGCTCCGCGGGCCCGCCGGTGGCGCGGCGACGGCGCAGCGTCTCGCGCAGCGCGTCGGCGCCCGGCAGGCGCTCGCCGACGGCGTCGGCGACGACCGCGTCGACCCAGCCCTCGATCAGCGCCAGCAGCGTCTCCAGCCGGGCGAGGGCGGCCTTCTGCTCCGGGGTGGTCTCGGGCTCGAACATGCCGCCCTGCATGGCCTCCTCCAGGGCGGCCGGGTTGCTCGGGTCGATGCCGCGGGCCAGCTCCTCGAACCGGGACGTGTCGATCGCGATGCCGTGCGCGTAGGCCTCGACGGCGCCGACGAGGCGCTCCGCGAGCCACGGCACGTGCGCGAACAACCGGTGGTGCGCAGCCTCGCGAGCGGCCAGGAAGATCATCACCTCGCCGGCGGGGCGGCCCAGGTCCTGCGTGAACTTCTCGATGTTCTCCGGCAGCAGTGCGGCCACCCGGCCCTGCGCGACAGGGAAGCCGATGTCGGTGGACGTCAGCACCTCGGCGGCCAGCTTGGCCAGGCCCTGCCCGAGCTGGCTGCCGAACGCGAGCCCGCCCATCTGCCCGAGCATCGCCACCATCGGGCCGGCGGCCTGGCGGGCCTCCTCCGGGATCGCCTCGACCCACGCCCCGGCCATGCGCTGCGCCACCGGGTCGCACAGCCGCTTCCAGGTCGCGATGCTCGCGTCGACCCACTCGCCGGCCGACCAGCCCTTGACCTCGGTGGCGCCGGCCGGGAACTCCGTGGCCGTGTCGAGCCACAGCTCGGCCAGCTTCACCGCGTCGACGACGGCGACGCGCTGCGGGCCGGTGAGCGACGAGGTGGTGGCGGCCAGCTGCTGGCGCGCCAGCTGCGCGGCGAGGTCGTAGTTGACGGGCCCACCGCCGCTCGCCTGGTTCTGGCTGAGCATCTGCCCGAGCTGGGTGAGCATCTGCCCCAGCTGGTTCATGTCGAACCCCTGGGCGCCGCCCGGCATCCCGGGGAAGCCGGGCATGCCGCCTGCGGCGCCGGGCAGCCCGAAGCCGAACGGGTCCTTCGGGGCGCCGCTGTCGCCCCGATCAGGCTTGTTGCCCTGGTCGTCGGGGTCGCGGTCGGCCGGTCCGAATCCGAAGGGGAGGTCGCTCACACCCCCTACGGTACGCGGGATCGCCGCAGGTCGCGTTCGCTGTCGGAGTACGTCAGCAGGCGGGCGGGGTGCCGCCGTGGCCGAGGGTCTCCACCGCGGTGACGGCTTCCTGCAGGTTCGACACCTTCGCGATGGTCAACCCGTCCGGGACGTTGCCGGCGGCGTCGGCGCAGTTGCCGGCCGGCACCAGGAACGCCGTCGCGCCGGCCTCGCGGGCGGCGAGCATCTTGTAGCGGATGCCCTCGATGCGCCCGACCAGCCCGCTCGACGTGATCGTCCCCGTGCCGGCGACGAACCGCCCCGACGTCATCTCGCCGGGGGTGAGCTTGTCGACGATCGCGAGCGTGAACATCAGGCCGGCCGAGGGGCCGCCGACGTCGCCGAGCGCGATCGACACCTCGTTGCGGTCGGCGGGGCGCGCGCCCGGGTAGATGCCGAGGAGCCCCTGCTGGGTGTCGGCGCGACCGCCCAGCTGGATGCTGACGTCGTGCGGCTGGGGATCGTCGCCGCGCCGGATGGCGACGCTGATCCGCTGCCCAGGGTGCGTGTTCGCGAGCGCGTCGCTGATCTGCTGCGGCGTGGTGACGGGCACACCGCCGATGGAGAGGATCGAGTCGCCGGGCTGCAGCACGCCGCGCGCGGCCGAGTCACCGTCGGCGAGGTCCTCGACGACCGCGACGGTCGGCAGCTTGAGGTAGACGAACGCGGCGCCCTCCGCGCTGGCCTGGCTGTCGGCGAAGTCCTGCTGGTTGCGCTGGTTGATCTGCTCGTTCGTCTCGCCCGGCGGGAACGCCATGCTGCGCGGCAGCACCATGTAGTCGGACGACCACCAGCGCCGCAGCGCCTCCAGCGCGGTCAGCCCGTCGGTCAGGCTGACGGTCGTCATGTTGAGGTGGCCGGAGGTCGGGTAGGTGGCGAGGCTGTGCACGGTGACCACGTCCGCGCCGTCGACCTTGCCCAGCGTGTCGTAGGTCGGGCCGCGGCCGATCGAGACGAACGGCACCGGGACGATCAGGCCCGTCATGACCAGCACGGCCATCAGCAGGATGCTGAACGTGGCGGCCCACCTACTGCGACTCACCAGCGCACCCTAACTGTGCGCTGCTCAGGGCACCTGGGCGGCAGACAGCAGCCGGCCGCCGCCCGATCAGCGGACCACATCCGGGCGACCGGAACCTTCCGGGTGACTTGTCCGTTTCCCGCGTTACCGGCGTCCTGTGAGCCGGGGTCGGCCCCACACGGGAACCCGACGTCGCGGCCGTAGAGTTGTCTGAAGATTTCCGCGCGGAGGCGCCGTGAGCGGCGTGGCGAACCGTCCGAGACTGGAGCGTGCCCTGTGGCCATGCGGCCCCCGGTGGGACCACCGACGTTGACCCGCCGAACCAAGATCCTGCTCGTCGTCGCGGGCGTGCTCATCCTGCTCACGTTCGTCGGCAACGTGATCATCAACAACTACATCGACTGGCTGTGGTTCGGCGAGGTCGGGTTCCGCGGCGTCTTCACCACGGTGCTGTTCACGCAGTTCGTCACGGCGCTGGCCGGCGGCCTGCTGATCGCCGGCGCCTCGCTGCTGTCGTTCTGGCTGGCCTACCGCTCGCGGCCGGTGTTCGTGCCCGTCGGCCGCCCGGACGACCCGCTGGTGCGGGTGCGCAGCCGCATCCAGGAGAACCTCACGCTCTTCCGCGTGCTGCTTGGCGGTGCCACGGGCATCGCGGCCGCGCTGCTGGCGCTGGGCGACTGGGAGGTCGTCCTGCAGTTCCTGAACTCCAGCCCGTTCGGCATCAAGGACCCGCAGTTCGGCCTCGACGTCGGCTTCTACGCATTCGACCTGCCGTTCTACCGCTACGTGCTGAACTGGCTGTTCGCGGCGGTCGCCATCGCGTTCCTCATCGCACTGGTCACCCACTACCTGTTCGGCGGCATCCGGCTCACCGGCCGGTCCGCCCAGGTCTCCACCGCCGCGCGCACCCAGCTGGCGATCACCGCAGGCGTGTTCGTGCTGCTCAAGGCCGCCGCGTACGCGCTGGACCAGTACCAGCTGCTCTCGTCCGACCGCAAGGCCGGCATCTTCTACGGCGCCACCTACACCGACCTCAACGCGGTGCTCCCGGCGAAGCAGATCCTGCTGTTCATCGCCGTCATCTGCGCGCTGGCGTTCTTCGCCGCGGTGTTCCGCAACAACCTGCAGCTCCCCGCCATCGCCACCGTGCTGATGGTGCTGTCGAGCATCCTGCTCGGCGCCGCGTGGCCGGCCGTGCTGGAGCAGTTCGTCGTCACCCCGAACGCGCAGGAGCGCGAGGCGGTGTCGATCCAGCGCAACATCGACGCGACCAAGGCCGCGTTCGGCATCGACGACGACCGCGTCACGAAGCAGGACTACAGCGGCGTCGCGAAGGTCCCCGACCAGACCGTGCGCCAGGACCAGGCCACCCTGCCCAACGTGCGGCTGCTCGACCCGGCCAAGCTGTCGGCCACGTTCACGCAGCTGCAGCAGCAGAACCGCAAGTTCTACGGCTACCCGGAGAAGCTCGACATCGACCGGTACAAGGTCGGGGGGAAGCTGCAGGACTACATCGTCGCCCTGCGCGAGCTGAAGACCTCCGAGCTCACCGGGCCGCAGTCGGACTGGATCAACCGCCGGCTCGTGTACACCCACGGTGACGGCATCGTCGTCGCGCCCGCCAACCAGGTCGGGGTGCCGCTGTCGGACAACAGCACGAGCGGCGGCCTGCCCAACCTGACCGCCATCGACCTGGCGAACAAGGACAACGCGAACATCCCCGACAGCATGCGGGTCCAGGAGACGCGCACCTACTACGGCGAGCTGATCGACGGCTACTCGATCGTCGGGGGCAGCGACGGCGGCAAGCCGCTGGAGTACGACGCCGACGGCATCCCGCGCTCGTCCTACAAGGGTGCGGGCGGGGTGCCGATCGGCAACCTGTTCAACCGGCTGGTCTTCGCGCTGCACTACAGCGAGCGCAACATCCTGTTCAACAACTCGATCAACGAGAACTCGAAGATCCTCTACGAGCGGGACCCGCGCGACCGCGTGCAGAAGGTCGCGCCGTGGCTGACCACCGACTCCGACCCGTACCCGGCGGTGGTCGACGGCCGGATCACCTGGATCGTCGACGGCTACACCACGCTGGCCAACTACCCGTACGCGCAGCGGGTCGAGCTCGGCGAGTCCACCGCCGACGCCCAGCAGGCGCTTCAGCGCTCGGTGCAGCCCGACCAGGACATCAGCTACCTGCGCAACTCGGTGAAGGCGACGGTCGACGCGTACGACGGCACCGTCAAGCTCTACCAGTTCGACGACAAGGACCCCGTCCTCACCACGTGGATGAAGGCGTTCCCCGGCACGGTCACGCCGAAGGCGCAGATCTCGCCGGACCTGAGCGCGCACTTCCGCTACCCGGAGGACCAGTTCAAGGTCCAGCGCGAGCTCCTCACGCGCTACCACGTGGAGAGCACCGACGCGTTCTACGGTGGCGTCTCGTTCTGGGACGTGCCGGCCGACCCGACCGTCACGCCGAGCTCGCCGGCGACGGCAGGTGCCGCGCAGCCGCCGTACTACGTGCTGGCCGGGCCGCCCGGTGCCGGCGACACGACGGCGGCCCAGGCGTCGTTCCAGCTCACCACGCCGCTGGTGTTCCGCGGGCGCGACAACATGGCCGCGTACGTCTCGGTCGACTCCGACCCGGCGAACTACGGCAAGTTCACGGTGCTGCAGCTACCACCGGACGGGCGCACCTTCGGGCCGCGGAACGTGCACGACGCGTTCAACAACAACGGCACGGTCAGCAGCGGGCTGACCCTGCTGCGCAACCAGAACACGGCGATCGACTACGGCAACCTGCTGACGTTGCCCGTCGCCGGCGGCCTCGTCTACGTGGAGCCCCTGTTCCTGGAACGCGCCGGCGGCACCACGACCTACGCGCAGCTGGCCAGGGTGCTCGTCTACTACAACGGGCGCGTCGGGTTCAGCCCGAGCGTGAAGGACGCGCTGGATGCCGCCATCGGCGGCAGCGGCCCGGCCCCGGCCAACCCGGGTCAGCCGACCAACCCGGGTGCCGGCACGCCGACCGGCCCGCTGACGGCGGAGGCGGCCACGGCCGCCACCGACTTCGCCCGGGCCTACGACCAGTTCAAGCAGGCCCAGAAGAACAACGACTACGCCGCGCAGAGCACCGCCCTGCAGGCGATGGACGCTGCCGTGGCCCGCTTCCAGAAGGCGACCGGAGGCACCGCGGCTCCGGCCCCGGCGCCGCCACCTGGGGGAACAGGGAACTGAGACCGTAAGGCACCCCCCGCTGCAGCCACGTTTCCGGCAGGTGTACAGTTGGTGGCACAACGCGGGGTGGAGCAGCTCGGTAGCTCGCTGGGCTCATAACCCAGAGGTCGTAGGTTCGAATCCTACCCCCGCTACCAGCGCAAAGGCCCCCAGGCGATCAGCCTGGGGGCCTTTGCTTTGCTGCGGGCGTTGTCGGCCCGGTGACGCGCTGGGACGATGTCGGCGTGACCGCGGCGAGAGGGCCGCTCGAGCTGCTCAGGACGCGAGCTGCTGTCCATGCGGATCCTCGACGTCGCGATCCACAGCTGGGACCTGGGCCCGCGCGATCGCCGCGGGGGAGATCCTCGACCCTGCCGTCGTGGAGTTCGACCCGGCGCACGATCAGCTGCCGCACCGGTCCAACAGGCACCCGAATCCGGAGGAGGTCCCATGAGCGAGTCATCGGCGAAGGTCGACCGGTTCCTCTCGGAGGTGCTGCCGCGCATCCACGAGGCGGAGACGGCGTTGCACAACGGCGATGCCGGTCCGCGGTTCGCGATGTGGTCGCACACCGACCCGGTCACCGTCTTCGGCGCGGCGTTCAACTCGTTCGGGTGGGCCGAGGTCGGTCCGATGTTCGAGAAGCTCGCGTCGCAGTTCGCGGACTGCAGCTCGTGCGAGTGGGAGGTCGTGGCCGCCGACGTCGGGAGGACTTCGCCTACCTGCTCGCGATCGAACGCACGACCGCGTCGATCGGAGGGGCCGCGCCGAGGCCGTACACGCTCCGCAGCACGACGATCTTCCGCCGCGAGGGCGACGAGTGGAAGATCGTGCATCGGCACGCCGACCCGGTCGACGACTCGGCGGCGGCGCTCGCCCGTCTGCGTCGAGGGTGAGATTAGGGTCCGGTGGACGTCGATCAAGGGGGGTCCATGGGACTGAGCTTCGGCCTGTACGGCCTGCACAAGGGGAGCAGCACCGATCCGGCAACCATGGCGCGGCGGGCAGCGGCGGCCGAGGCGGCAGGGTTCGAGTCGCTGTGGGTCGGCGACCACATCGCCCTGCCCGTCGACGCGCCGGACTCGGCCGACCAGCCGCGCATCGAGGCCGTCGTGGCGCTGTCCTACCTGGCCGCGGTCACGACGCGGGTGCGCCTCGGATTCGGCGTGATCGTGCTGCCGCAGCGCCAGCCCGTCCTGCTGGCGAAGCAGGACTCCTCGATCGACGCGCTGTCGCAGGGGCGGCTGATCGTGGGGGTCGGCGTCGGCTACCTGGCGGCCGAGTTCCGCGCGCTCGGGGTGTCGCTCGGCGAGCGCGCCGCGCGCACCGACGAGTACCTCACGGTGATGCGGACGCTGTGGGCTGAGGGAACGCCGGCGCACGACGGGCGCTTCGTCTCGTTCGACGGCGTCCTGCAGCGACCGCGACCGGTGCAGCAGCCGGGCCCGCCGATCGTGGTGGGCGGGCACGCGGCGGCGTCGTACCGCCGGGCCGTCGAGCGCGGCAACGGCTGGTACGGGTGGGAGCTGACCGTCGACGAGGCCACCGCCGCGATCGCCGCCCTACGGGAGGCGGAACAGCGCCACGAGCGGCCGGCCGAGCTGGGCGAGCTGGAGATCACGATCACCCCGCCCGCCGGGCTCACGGCGGACCTGGCGCGCCGCTACGCCGACGTCGGCGTCCACCGCCTCCTGCTCCAGGCCGTGGACGCGGACGGCGACGAGGTCGACCAGCTGATCGAGACGGCGGGGGAGACCCTCATCGGCCGGGCGTGACGTTCAGCGCCAGCCCAGCTCCGGCGCGACGAGCTTGACGACGCTCTCGAGGACGTGCGCGTTGTAGTCGACGCCCAGCTGGTTGGGCACGGTGAGCAGCAGCGTGTCGGCGGCGGCGATGGCCTCGTCCTCGGCGAGCTCGGCGATCAGCTTGTCGGGCTCGCCGGCGTACGTCCGGCCGAACCGGGCGTTGCCGCCGTCGAGGAAGCCGACCTGGTCGGTGCTGCTGCGCTCGTGCCAGAACAGCTGCCGGTCCAGGTCGTTCACGATCGGAAAGATGCTGCGGCTGACCGATACGCGGGGTTCACGATCGTGTCCGGCCGCCTTCCAGGCGTCGCGGTAGCGCTGGATCTGCTCGGCCTGGAGCTGGTGGAAGGGCACGCCGGTGTCCTCGGTGAGCAGGGTCGAGCTCATCAGGTTCATGCCCTGCTCGGCCGTCCACTCCGCGGTGGCGCGGGTGCCGGCGCCCCACCAGATCCGGTCGCGCAGCCCCGGCGAGTGCGGCTCGATGCGGAGCAGGCCGGGCGGGTTGGGGAACATCGGCCGCGGGTTGGGCCGGGCGAAGCCCTCGCCCTCGATCACGCGGAGGAACACGCTGGTGTGCTCCCGCGCCATGTCGGCGTCGGTCGTGCCTTCCGGCGGCGCGTACCCGAAGTAGCGGTAGCCGTCGACGACCTGCTCCGGTGATCCCCGGCTGATGCCGAGCTGCAGCCTGCCGCCGGCGATCAGGTCGGCGGCGCCGGCGTCCTCGGCCATGTAGAGCGGGTTCTCGTAGCGCATGTCGATCACGGCGGTGCCCAGCTCGATCCGGCTGGTCCGCGCGCCCGCGGCGGCGAGCAACGGGAACGGGGACGCGAGCTGCTGGGCGAAGTGGTGCACGCGGTAGTACGCGCCGTCGGCGCCGACCTCCTCTGCGGCGACGGCCAGCTCGACGGACTGCAGCAGCGCGTCGGCCGCGGATCGCACCTGCGAGTGCGGGGAGTCCGACCAGTGCCCGAACGACAGGAAGCCGATGTTCTTCACAGATCAATCAACTCGGTGGGCGGGAGCGGCATTCCGACCACATCGACGTCACACACCGTCGGGCCCGCTCACACACGTCCGAACATGTGTGAACGGGCCCAGCCCTGTGTGACGTCGAGGAGGAGGCCGCGCGTGGCAAGGTCGTGAGCACCGTCGTCGGGGAGGGCTGATGCGGGAGACCGAGCGGCTCGTGCTCACCCCGGTGCGCGCGACCGACGCGGCGGTGCTCTTCGAACTGCATCGCGACCCGGGGATCGCGCCCTGGTACGCGTTGACGCCCGAGGAGGCGGCGGCGTGGGTGGACCGCCAGGAGCGCGGGTGGCGCGAGCACGGCGTCGGCAAGTGGCTGGCGCATGACCGGGTCACCGGCGAGCTGATCGGGCGCGGCGGGTGCTCGGTGACCGACATCGACGGCGAGCAGCGGGTGGAGGTCGGCTGGGCCGTCAGGGAGCGGTTCCAGCGCCGCGGCTACGCCACGGAGATCGGCCGGGCGGGTATCGACTTCGCCCGCGACGAGCTCGGCGCAGTCGAGGTGGTGGCGTTCACCGAGGTGCACAACCGCGCGTCCCGTGCGGTGATGGAGACGCTCGGCATGACGTACGTGCGGGAGCTGCGGCGGCCGGGTCTGATCGCCGGATCGGACGCCGTCCACGACGATGCGCCGTTCGCGCTCTACACCACCGGTAAGCTGAACGTATGCGCGTGACGGTGAGCTGGCGTCGCCCCTAGGGCGGCAGTTCTCGTCACCGCGACATCTTTCCGCGGCCGCCCGAGCTGGGCGGCCGTTGGTGTGTCCGGCGCGGGTGGCTCTCGTCCCAGGAGCGCTCATGTCCCGCAACCTCACCGGCTTCACCCCGTCCGGCCGCCTGCACATCGGCAACCTCGTCGGCGCGATGCGCCCGATCGCGGCCGCCCAGCGCGCCGACGACCCGGACGCGACGGTCGCGTTCATCTCCGACCTGCACGCGCTGACGCTCGACCACGATCCCGCGCTCGTGCGCGAGCGCACGCTGGAGTTCGCGACTCTGCTGATCGCCGCCGGGATCGACCCGGAGCGCTCCCTGCTCTTCGTCCAGTCGCACGTCGCGGAGCACACCGAGCTGCACTACCTGCTGGAGTGCGCGACCGGGTTCGGCGAGGTCCGGCGCATGATCCAGTTCAAGGAGAAGAGCGGGCGGCAGGAGCAGCAGGTGCGGTTGTCGCTGCTCACCTACCCGGTGCTGATGGCCGCGGACATCCTGCTCTACGGCACCACCGAGGTGCCGGTCGGCGCGGACCAGCGCCAGCACGTCGAGCTGGCGAGGGCGGTGGCCGAGCGGTTCAACGCCCGCTACGGGCCGACGTTCGCGGTGCCGCGGGCGGTGCTGCCGCCGGTCGCCCCGCGGCTGCGCGACGTCTTCCGGCCGGAGGAGAAGATGAGCAAGTCCGCGCCGCCCGGATCAGGGGTGCTGCACCTGCTGGACGAACCGGCCGCGCTGCGGCGCACGATCGCCCGCGCGGTCACCGACTCCGCCGCCGACGTCGCGTACGAGCCCGAGACGCGTCCCGGAGTGGCGAACCTGCTGGCCCTGCTCGCCGCCTGCACGGGCGGCGACCCCGCGGAGCTGGCCGGCGGGTTCACCGGCTACGGCGAGCTGAAGCGTGCCGTAGCCGACGCCGTTGTCGCGGTGCTGGAGCCGCTGCAGCAGCGCTACGCCGAGCTCGCCGCCGATCCCGGGTACGTCCACGGTGTGCTGCGCGACGGCGCCGCACGGGCATCCGCGATCGCGGCACCGACCGTGCGCGCGGCGAAGCAGGCCATCGGCCTCATGGCCGATCAGCCTCCGCAAGGCTGAGGTCCGATCGAGAACGCATCCCGCGCGTGCGTTCAAGGAAGGGCGAACCCGATCGGACCTCGATCGCAGGACACCGACCGGGCGAACCCGATCGACGGACTGCGACACCGACCCCCTTGCGAGATCAGTGGCACGCACCCCGTTCAACGATCGGTCGACGCCGCGGTGTCACCCATCCACCCGGCTGTGTGGCAACCGGCTCCGGCACTACGCCCTGCGATCATCATCGGTGCGGTCACGGTTGGATCGCGGCCACGAAGCTCTGGTCCAGCCGGCCGGCCATCGTCGCCGCGTAGGACGCCGAGATGTGGTTGTCGTCCAGGTAGACGAGCACGTTGCCGACCTCGGCGGGGCATCGGTGCTGGTCGCAGACCGCGTCCGCGATGTCGACGAAGCGGACGTTCTGCGGGACGTCGGGGAGGCGGGCCCACGGCGGGGTCGGGGAGTACACGGCGGCCCGGTCGACCCCGCACTCCGGGGAGTTGCGGTCGTGCGTGGACACGCAGTCCGGGATGGAGTAGTCGAACCGCGGGTTGTCACGCACAGCGACGACGGGGATGTCGAGATCGGTCACCTGCCGCCAGGCATCGACGTAGTCCTGGGGCGTGTTCTCTGTGAGCCCGGCCCGCACATCGCGCGAGCCGATCGTCACGACGACATCGGGCCGGTCCCTGGCGATGATGTCCATCGTGGCCTGGTGGAACGGGTCGCAGGTGTCGTTCGACGGGTCGGTGTCGGAGCCCGTGGAGAACGGGCAGGCGCCGCGGGCCACGATCGACAGCTGCCAGTGGTGGACCGCTGCGAGCGGGATCAGCGTGCCGGTGATCTGCTGCGCGTGCGAGTCGCCGACGATCAGGACCCGCTTGGTCGGCCGGTAGCCGACGGGCTGGACGCAGTAGTCGGAGTCGAAGCCCTCGACGGCCGTGCACTGCCACCGGTTGGTCTGCACGAAGTCCTCGTACACGGTGACCGGCGGCGGCAGGAGCTGCGCAACGGGTAGCAGCGGGGCGCCGATCGCGGCGGCGCCCGGGTGCTCGCGGTCGCCGACGACGCCGTCGGGGGTGGCCTTGGCGACCGTCGCCAGCTTCCAGCCGACGGCGAGCCCGAGCACCACGACCAGCCCCATCGCGCACCAGCGCACGGCGCGGGCGTCGCTGCGCCGACCGAGGAGCGGTTTCTCGACGAACCGGTGGGTCAGCGCGGCCAGCACGAGCGACGCGCCGATCACGGCGAGCCCTTCCCAGAATCCGACCCCTTCGATCCCGCCGCCGCCCAGGTGCAGCACGAGGATCGGCCAGTGCCACAGGTAGAGGCCGTAGGACAGGTCGCCCAGGCGGTTCGCGGCGCGGGAGGCGAGGATCCGGTCGACCGCCCACGGCAGCCGGGTGTGGCCGGCGAGCAGCACCAACGCCGCGCACGTCGTCGGCCAGAGGGCGGCGAACCCGGGGAACACCGCGTCGACCTGCAGCACGATCCCGCACGCGACGAGCCCGACCACGCCGAGCCATCCCGCGGCCACCCGCAGCGCGTCGGAGAGCCGGATCCGGTCGAGCCACAGGGCGAGCAGCCCGCCGAGCGCGAACTCCCACAGCCGGGTCAGCGAGTGGAAGTAGGCGAGCGGCTGGTCGGTCACGGTGAGGGCCACCGAGTAGAACAGCGACGCCGCGAAGACCCCGAGCAGCGCCACCGTGTAGTGGGTGTGCCGGCTGGCGGCCCTGGTGGCGATCAACGCCACCAGCGTCATGAACAGCGGCCACACCAGGGAGAACTGGGCCTGGATCGACAGCGACCAGTAGTGCTGCACCACGCTGACCGCGTTGGACCGGGCCGTGTAGTCCACCGAGTCGGCCGCGAGCTGCCAGTTCTCCACGAACAGCGCCGACGCGATGACCTCGCGGACGGTCTGCGGCCAGCGGCCCTCCGGCAGGATCGCGGCGGCGGCGATCATGGTGCCGACGAGCACCGTGAACGCAGCGGGGGTGAGCCGCACGAAGGAGCGGCGCCACCGCCGCACGACCGCGCCGCTGCCCGGATCGCGCGTGCGCGCGAGCTGCCCGGTCAGCAGGAATCCGGTGATGACGAAGAAGACGTCGACGCCGCCCGAGACGCGCCCGAACCAGACGTGGTAGACGACGACGAGCAGGACGGCGAGCGCCCGTAGCCCCTGCAGCTCGGGACGGAACGTGCTGCTCGGAGCCGTGTGGTCCGCTGTGTCCGATCTGAGGTGCCTGGCGCGGGCTCCCCGCGCGTCGGCGGGGTCGGGAACTCGTGGCTGCCGGAAGAGCCCGGAGCCGGTCGCCTCAGTATCCGACGTATTCCCCTGCGTTGTTGCTCCGGCCGCCGGCCTGCAGGGTGCTCATGCCGTAGTTGTCGATCATGTACCGCACGCCCGCGGTGATGTTGGCGACCGGGTCCGTGATCGAACGGCCGGCCAGGTCGGGGTGGACGTACTTCTTGAACGTGACCGGGATCGTCTGCATCAGGCCCTGCGACGGGGTGCCACGACGAGCGTTGGCGTCCCAGTTGTTGATCGCGCGGGGGTTCCCGCCCGACTCGGCCATGATGATCTTCTTTACGCTCGGCGCCAGCGACTGGGGCAGGTCCATGATGCGGAGCGCCTCGGCGATCCACCCGTCGAGACCGCCCTTGGCGACCACCTGGTCGAGCCGGGCCTTCTCCGCCGCTGCGGCGTGCTGCTCGGCGAGCTGGGCGGCGATGTCGGCCGCCTTGCCCAGCGTGGCGAGGTGCTGGTCCGCGGCGGCCGCTCCGCCGTCGGACGCGTCGTCATCGCCGTCGGAGTCGTCGAACATGACGGGCGCGAAGAAGCCGGAGTCCTGGTTGGCGGCCGGGTGCACGGCCAGCGTGCTGGTGTTGGCAGCGAGGGCGGCGGCGACCGACGACTCCTCGGCGGCCGCGGAGCTGGCGAGGTTCTGGGTGCCCGCGGCGGGGATCAGCGCGGTGAACGTGCCGGTGGCGACGGCGCCGGCCGCGGCAGCGCCGGCGACGACCGTGGTGCGCAGGGAGGGGCCCGCAGGGGCAGGGCGGTGGGCGGCGTTGTGCCGGGCGCGCCGGGAGCTCTCACGGAGCGGAGCGTTCGCGACTGCCTGCGCGTACCAATCCGCGCGTTCACCACGAGGGGAGCGGTGTCCTGCCACGTACCTGCCCTTTCAGCGCTGGGGAGCGAACCGAGCAGGCGCGGTTTCCGGTCGGGGGTCCGGGAGCCGGTTGGGGAGCCGGCTCGCAACGCGCGTGATCGGTTCGTGACGCTGGCGAGGACGATAAAGGAGGCGTCGCTCAGGTCACAAGCAAACGCACTGCCTGTCGGCGCACCCTGCATGCCGTTCATCTCTCCGTCGCCGAAGAGGCGATTGCGGGCCGTTCGGGACGAGCGGCAGGTCCGGATGCACGATGCCTGTGGGCCGAACGGTGTATTCGCAGGTCAGTGGCCCTGCCGTTCGCCGGGTAGGAGGACGCAGGCGTCGCCGAACTCGTGCCACAGGTACCGCTCGGCCAGCGCGGCCGCGTACGCCCGCTCGACGAGCGACCGGCCGGCAACCGCCTCCAGGAGGAGCAGGTGCGACGCGTCCGGCTCGTGCCAGCCGGTGATCAACCCGTCGACGGTGCGGGCCGGGCGCTCCGGGCCGAGCACGAGGTCGGTCCAGCCACTGCCGGCGCGCACGTTGCCGTCGGGCGCGGCCACCGTCTCCAGCGCTCGGGTCACGGTCGTGCCGACGGCGACGATCCGGCCACCGGCTGCCCGCGTGGCGTTCACTGCCGCGGCCGTCGCCGCGGGCACCCGGAAGCGCTCGGGCAGCGGCAGCTCGCCGGCCTCCAGCGAGGCGACCCCCGTGTGCAGGGTCAGCGTCGCCAGCCCGACGCCCGCGACGGCGAGACCGGCCAGTACGCGCGAGCTGAACGGGCGGCCCGCGCTCGGCATCTCCGCGCTGCCGAACCCACCGTCGGGGCGCGCGAAGACCGTGCGGTGGTCGGCGAGCGGGCGGTCGCCGCGCAGGTAGGCGTACCGGATGGGGCGCCCGGCGACGCGCAGCCATGCCGGCACGCCCCCGTCGACCGGGAGCTCCGCCACCCACAGCCGGCTGCCGAACTCGACGTCCGCGTCGGGGAAGGCGGCCACGAGCGTCGCGACCACGCCGTGCGGCAGCCGGACCCGCTCGCCGCGGCGTCCGTCGCCGACCCGGCCGTGCGCCGGGTCGCGCAGCTCGACCACGTACGCGCCCGGCGTCGCGCGAGCCGGGCCGGACACGTGCACCGTGACCGGTCGGCCGTCCGCGCGGGCGCCGTCGACGGCGGCCGGTTCGGTGTCGGAGTGGTTGACCACCACCAGGTCGCCGGGGCTCAGCACGGCCGGGAGGTCGGTGAACCGCCGGTGGCGGATCTGCCCGTCGGCGACGAGGAGGCGCACGCCGTCGCGGGGGAGGCCGCGCTGCTCGGGCGGCTCGCTCGCCGACAGGGCCGGGTCGAGCACGAACGTCGTGGTCATGCCCGGCCCGCCGGGAGGAGGTCGGCGGCCCGGTACCGGCCGCTCGGCGGGCGCTCGTCGAGCAGGCGCAGGAACGCCGGCACGACGGTCTCGGGTTCCGGCCGGTCGGAGATGTCCTCGCCGGGGAACGCCCGCTGGTGCATCTCGGTGCGCATGTCGCCGGGGTCGAAGGCGTGCACCCGGACGGCGGACTCCTCGACGGCGAGCACGGCGGCGAGGTGGTCGAGCGCGGCCTTCGCGGCGCCGTAGCCGCCCCAGCCCTCGTAGGCCTCGACCGCGGCGTCCGAGCTGAGCGTGACGATCGTGGGTGCGGGCGCTCGCCGCAGCAGCGGCAGCGCGAGGGCGGTGAGCGCGAGCGAGGCGACGACGGTCGTCTCCAGCACGGCGCGCAGCGCGTCGACGGGGTAGTCGGCAAGCCGGGGCAGCGGCGACGGCCCGAGCTCGCCGGCGTTGTGCACGAGCAGGTCGAGCCCGCCCGCCGCCTCCGCCGCCGCGACGATCGCGGCGCGGCCGGCGGGATCGGTGACGTCGGCCGCCACGGCGCGGACGTCGGGCAAGTCCGCGGTGGCCGTCCGCAGTCGGTCGGCGTCGCGGCCCACGGCGACGACGATGGTGCCGCGCCGGGCGAGCGCGGTGGTCAGGGCGAGGCCGAACCCGCGGCCCGCGCCCGTGACGACGGCCACCCGGGTGGCGTTCTGGTCGGTCATGCACCTACGGTGTGAGTTGAAGTCAGGTTCATGTCAAGCGATCGGGGGGACGGATGGACGCGCACGACCTGCTCACCATCGGCGAGGTCGTCGACCGCAGCGGGTTCCCCGCCTCGGCGCTGCGGTTCTACGAGCGCGAGGGGCTGTTGCACCCGACGCGCACGTCCGGTGGGCAGCGGCGCTACGAGCGCTCGGTGCTGCGCAGGCTCGCGTTCATCCGGGCGGCGCGCACGATCGGCGTCGGGCTCGAGGAGGTGCGCGAGGCGCTCGACGCCCTGCCCGACGGGCGCACTCCCACCCGTGCCGACTGGACGCGGCTGTCACGCACCTGGCGCGGTCGGCTCAACGAGCAGATCGAGGCGCTCACCGCGCTGCGCGACGGCCTCGACTCGTGCATCGGGTGCGGCTGCCTCTCGTTGCAGCGCTGCGGCATCTCCAACCCCGCCGACCAGGCCGGTGCACTCGGCGCCGGCGCGCGGTTCCTGCCGGCGCTGCTGCGGCGACCGGCGGAAACGCACTGATCAGGCGACCTGCGGTACCCCCGTACGGCCGTATCCGGCGCACGGTCGGTCACGGTTTGGCATGGGGCGTCGCAAGCGGCGTCCACCGACCCGCCTACGCTCCTTGCCCGTGCCTACACTCCGTGCGGTACTGGCCGGTGTCGTCGGCGTCCTGCTGCTCGTCGGCGTGGCGCAGCTGACCATCGGCTCGTCCATCGCGGGCACCCCGGTGGCCGCTCCGCCCTTCCCCGGACCCGCCGCGGCCACGTCCACCCTCGAGCCGGGCCGTCCCCAGCCGCCCGCGCCCACCGTGTCGCCGGAGGCCCGGCTCGACCAGCTCAAGGCGGCCCTGCTGCGGCCGGCGGAGGTCGGCAAGGGCTGGCGCGCCTCACCTCAGCAGCCCACACCGAACGCCAGCGCACCCGCGGTCTGCGGCGGCACCGGCGTCGTCGCCCGGTTCCCGGACGCGCACCGCATCGGCACCGCCCTGCAGGGCGAGAGCGGCGACCGGCTGCAGCAGACGCTGTCCGTCTTCTCCGACGCGGCCACAGCCGGGTCCGCGTTCGACGCGTTCGCCGACGGTCTGGACTGCGCGAAGGGCACGCTCGGCGGCACCGCCGTGAGCATCTCCGACCCCGAGGACGTGCGCAGCCAGGTGAAGGGCGAGCGGGCCACCTCGTGGACGCTCAGCGGCGAGGGGTTCCGGGCGGTGCTGATCAGCGTGGTCGCGAAGGACCAGCTGATGAACTTCGTCTTCCTCACCCCCAACGGCGGCGACCTGACCAAGCTCGACGCGCTCGTGCTGGCGAAGACCGGGGTCGCGCGGCTTCTGAACACCTGATCGGTGCCCGGCCGAGTTAGCGTGAGGGGCGTGATCGACGATCGACTGCTGCCCCTGGACGGTGTCGACAACGCCCGCGACGTCGGCGGGCTACCCCTGCGCGGCGGCGGCCGCACGCGCTACGGCGTGCTGCTGCGCACCGCCAACCCCAGTCACGAGCACCTGACGCCCGCCGACCTCGCCTACCTCGTCGAGGAGTACGGCCTGCGGCTGGTCCTGGACCTGCGCAGACCCGACGAGATCGAGCTGAACGGCCGGTTCGTCCACGACGGCGTCGACCGCGCCGAGCTCACCCTCATCGGCGAGAGCCGCGAGGCGCTGCCCGAAGGTGTCAAGCTCAGCTACCTGGAGATCTACCGCGGCTACCTCACCGACCACCCCGGCAACGTCGTCGAGGCCGTCCGCCTCCTCGCCGCCGTCGACGCCGGACCCGCGCTCGTCCACTGCGCGGCCGGCAAGGACCGCACCGGCACCGTCGTCGCCCTCGTGCTCGACGCCGTCGGTGTCGAACGCGACGCCGTCATCGCCGACTACGCCCTCTCCGCCATGCACGTCGAGGCCATGTTCCGGCGCTGGACGACAGCCGCCGGCACGCCCATGCCCGACCCGGACGCCCTCGACCGCCACCGCCCCCAGGCGCAGACCATGGCCGACCTCCTCGCCGAGCTGGACGAGACCCACGGCGGGGCGGCGGGCTGGCTCCTCGCGAACGGGTTGACGGAGGCGGAGCTTCAGCGGCTGCGGGAGCGGTTCAGGGAGCCGGAGGGCTGAGCATGTCGAGCACACCCGCTTGCGTGCCCAATCCGCTCGCCAGGGTCGGCGGCACCGGAGTGGGTGTCGATCAAGGGCAAAATGTCGCTCTGCAAGATCGAACAACGCCCTTTTGCCCTTGATCAGCGCTCGGCGCCCGCCGAGTGATGACGACCTACGCTGGGCGCATGTCGAGCATGTCGCTCGCGTTGCCTTCGCCGCTCGCCGACCTGGTCGACGAGCGGCTCGGCGGAGTTTCGCTCGCGCTGAAGCGCGACGATCTCATCGCGCCGGTGATCAGCGGAAACAAGTTCCGCAAGCTGCGGTACCTCGAGGCCGAGGTCCGCCGAGCCGGCGCCACGACCGTGCTGACCTTCGGCGGTGCGTACTCCAACCACCTCCGTGCCGTTGCCGCTTGGGGTCGCCTCGCCGGCGTACGCACGATCGGTGTGGTGCGCGGCGAGGAACGGCCCTACAACAGCCTGTTGGCGGCCTGCGTCGACGACGGCATGACCCTGGAGTACCTCGACCGCCGAACCTACCGACGCAAGACCGATCCCTCCGTCATCGACGAGCTGCGCGCGGTGCACGGCGACTTCCACCTCCTCCCTGAGGGTGGTACGAGCGCCTCGGCCCTCCGGGGCTGCGCCGAACTCGTGGCTGAGATCGAGCGCCCTTTCGATCTCCTCGTCACGCCCGTCGGCACGGGTGGAACCCTCGCGGGTGTCGCCGCCGGGATCGGTCCTGGCCAGCGCGCCCTCGGCATCAGCGTCCTCCGCGGAGCCGAGTACCTGAACGGCGTCGTCGACGCGCTGCACGTGGAGGTGCTCGGCGAGAGGCTCGGCAACTGGTCGATCGATCACCGGTTCCACCACGGCGGATACGCCAAGCGTTCGGAGCTGCTGGACGAGTTCCTCGGTGACATGACCGTTCGGCACGGGCTCAGCCTGGATCACGTCTACGTCGGGAAGATGCTCTACGCGTTGTTCGACATGGCCGCATCCGGCGAGATCGCGAGCGGTACGCAAGTGGTCGCTGTCGTCACGGGCTCGCCTGCGCAAGTCGTTCCAGCTCCCACTCGCCCGACTTGATCGTGTAGCGGCGGCTGATCCCGAGCCATCGACCCTGCATGACGCGGGCCGTCGGGTCGACGACCAGCTGGATCAGTCCGTGGAACGTTGCCGCCCGGTAGTGACCGGTCGGGGACGTGCGCTCCACCCAGGATCCGCTCGCCAGCATGCCTTCGACCGTCAGCTCCAGATCCAGCACGCTGCCGCCGTCCTGCGGCAGGCTTCGACCGACCAATCGGCCTTCGCGCGCGACGAGGTCGATCTCGTGCTGGCCGCTGAACTCGGCCTTTCGACTCGTGCTCGGGTACCGGTACCGGCTGATCCACCTGCCGGCGAGCTCCTGCGCGTCTCCCCGCGGGCGCGCCGTCCTGGTGCGGCTTCCCTCCAGGTGATCGGACGCGGCAGCGATCGACGCCGCCGTGCTCAGGGTGAGCAGGAACTCGCGCCTCCGGCGCTCAGGAAACCGCTCGGCCCAGTCCGCGACGCTGCGCGTCAGCTCCGGCAGCGCCAGGTGCTCGACCTGCCACGCCCACGTCTCCGACTCGACGGGGTCGTCGGTGGGTCGGGCAGGAGCGTGGTTGCCCCAGTCGGCGACGAGGTCGGCGACGTCGCACTCGTAGAGCTGCGCCAGCCGGTCCAGCACGGCGAGCGACGGCGCGTGCCCGGTGGGGCCGGGCCAGTTCTCCCAGTACGAGACGTTCTTGAACGTCTTGGGGTCGTCCGGCCAGCGGCGGGACCACTCGGCGGCGGTCTCCTCCTGGGTCCAGCCGCGGGCGAGGCGCTGGGCGAGCCGGGCGTTGATCCCGTACGTCTCGCGCAGCGCGAGACCGATCGACGCGGCCGACGCGTCGGCCGCCCGCAGCCGTGCGGCCAGTGCGACCTGATCTGCGCGGCGTGGCACGCGGTGACCGTACTCCCCATTGGACGGGGAGTACGCATGACGATTGCGCACGCGGCGGGGTGTGATCGTCACCGGCTGGATACGACGCTCGACGGGTGGACGTCCTGCAGGCCGTGGCCCGGGAACTGGTGCCGCACCCCGAAGCGTGGGCGCGGCTGATCGAGCTGCACGTCGCCGACCAGGACGGCCGGTGCCGCGGTTGCCGCTCGCAGCTGCGCGCCGCCGAGCGGTGGCCGTGCGCGCTGCACCTCGTCGCGACGACAGCGCGCGATCTGGCCCGCCCCGATCAGCTCAGGGAAGCTCCTCGATCGCCACCGTGATGTCGATCTTGCGGAGCGAGCCGGGTTCGCCGGTGACGGCCGGCCAGCCGCGGCGTCGGGCGCTGGCGGCCACCTGACCGGCGGCGATGTCGTCCTGGCCGGACGCGGCGAGCAGCATGCCCGACTCGCGGGCGGACGCGGGGGAGAGCTCGTCGATCACCGTGTTGGGCAGGTCCAGCAGCACCCGCAGCGCGTCGTGGTGCTCCGGCTCGACGAGCGCCCACGCCCGGCCGAGCGCCGCGCTGGGCACCGCGAGCACGATGTTCGCCTCGACGGCCGCCCACACCAGCGCCCGCATGTAGACGGGCCGGCCGGTCGCGAACGCGGCGAGCGCGCTGGCGTCGAGGACGCGTCCCCCGATCATCTCCGCTCCCCCTCAGACGGCGGCCGCGGGCGGCACGAGGCGCAGGGTGCGACGCGCCTCGTCCAGCTCGTCCGGCGGCGGTGGGCCGCCGTAGAGCGTGGCCAGCGTGGCGAGGGACCGCTCGCGGAGCTGGCGGGCCGACAACGCGTCGGCGACGTAGGCCGAGATGCTGGGCGCGGCGCCGTGCGCGACGGCCTGGCGCGCGGCGGCCAGCAGATCGGCCGGCAGGCTGATCGTGACCCGCTCGGTGCGCATGGTCGGTGACCCTACCGTGACGGCGCCCGGCGACCCGATGACGCCGGGTGGAAGGCCGGTGCCCGCGGTACCGTCCGAGCCATGGACGCCGCCGCGCTCGTGGGCCTGCTGGCCGAGCCCGCCCGGCGGCGCGTGTTCGCCGCGCTCGTGCTCGGGGCGACCACACCGGGAGCGGTGGCCGACGCGACCGGCCTCTCCACCCGCGAGACCGTTGTGGCCATCGCGCGGCTGCAGGCCGGCGGGCTCGTCGACGAGCACCTCGCGGTGCGCGAGGGCCTGTTCACGGAGGCCGCGAAGGCCGCAGCCCCGGAAGAACCCGTCGCCGAGGACGTCGTCGACCGGTTCGTGCGCGACGGCCGCCTCATCGGATTGCCGGCGCAGGAGAGCAAGCGCCGCCTCGTCCTCGAACGCATCGTGCAGAGCTTCGAACCCGGCCGCCACTTCCCCGAGCGCGAGATCGATGCGGTGCTGCGCGTGTGGACCGAGGGAGGCACTGCCGACCACGTCACGCTGCGGCGCTACCTCGTCGACCACGGCCTGCTGTCCCGGGGCGAGGGGGAGTACTGGCGGTCGGGGGGCTGGGTGGACGTGCTGGAGTAGCGAACGAGCCCGGCACCCGCAAGGATGCCGAGCTCGTCGCCTCAGGTACGTGCTACTTCTGCCAACCCACGTTCTCCGGCCGCGGGTTGTAGTACGTGGCCCCGCCGCCCCAGTCCGGGCCGTAGTTGGCGAGGCCCTTCTTGACGAACGCGATGTCGGCGCCGCTGTAGATCGGCATCAGGCCGTAGGTGCCGAAGGCCTCGACCTCGACCTCGTTGGCCTTGGCGATCTGCTCCTTCTGCGTCGGCAGGGTGCCGACGGCCTTGATCTTGGCGTCGAGGTCGGCGTTGCCGGACTGCGAGAGGTTCAGCTGGCTGTCGGTGCAGTACAGCTGGCAGAAGTACGCGACGCCGTACGGGTCGCTCTGCGCGAAGCCGTTGAAGAACACGTCGAACGAGCGGTTGGCGATGACCGAGGAGAACTCCGACGCCGGCAGCGCCCGCACGTTCGCGGTCACGCCGATGTCCTTCATCATCTTGACGACGGCGGCGCCGACAGCCTTCTTCGTGGCCGTCTCACCGGTGTAGACGAAGTCGAACTGCAGCGGCTTGCCGTCCTTGGCCCGCATCCCGTCCGGGCCGGCCGGGTAGCCGGCGGCGTCGAGGTCGGCCTTCGCCTTGCGCGTGTCGAAGGTGACCACCTTCGGGAAGTTGTCCTGGTAGCCCTCCTGGCCGGGCAGCAGCGCCAGCGAGCCGGGCACCTTCTCGGTGTAGTCCAGGCCCTGGAAGACGATCTTCGCGATCTGGCCGCGGTCGACGCCCTCCATGAGTGCCTTGCGCACGGCCGGGTCGGCGAGCGCGGGCGTCTTCGCGTTGAACTGGAGCAGGTAGAGCGATGCCCGCGTCGCGGTGCGCTTCTCCGCGCCTGCGACGTCCTTCAGCTGGTTGACCTGCTCGGCGTTCGGCGTGTAGACGGCGTCGAGCTGGCCGTTCTTGAACGCGTTGACCGCGGCCGGGGTGTCCATCCCGAGGATCGTGTGCGTGTCGAGCTTGCCCGGCTCGCCCCACCACTTCGGGTTGCGCTCGAAGACGAGGGTGCTGTTCTGCTTGTCCCACTTCTGGATCTGGTATGGGCCCGCGCCCCACTCGTTGTGCGGCTCGTTGAGGAAGCCCTCGTTGAACGTCTTGGGGTCGGCGGCCTTCGGGTTCAGGACCCAGTTGAAGAGGCCCGGCCACCACACCCACAGGCCGTTGAACGTGACGACGGCCTGCTTGTCGTCGGCACCGCGGGTGACCGACGCGATGCGGTCGTAGCCGTCGCTCGACAGGACCGAGTAGGCCTTGTCCTTGCCGTTGTTGGTCTTCCAGGTGGCCTCGAACGCGGTCCAGTCGATCGGCGAGCCGTCGTTCCAGGTGGCCTTCGGGTTGATCGTGTACGTGATCCGGGTGTTGCCGTCGACCGTCTCCTCCTTCGGGTCGGAGGCGAGGTAGTCGCGGTTGTACTGCACGCCCCCGTCCTCGGTGAAGGAGATCAGCTCCGGGGTGTACATCCGCGCCACGATGCGGCTGTACAGGGTGGCGTCGCCCTGGAACTGGTTGAACTGGGTGGAGATCTCGATCAGCGCTTCGGTGAAGGTGCCGCCGTCCTTGATGTTGTCGCGCGGCTGCGCGTTGATGCTCGACGCCTCGCCCGCCACGGGCGGGGCGCCGGCCCCGTTGCCGCCTCCGCCGCAGGCGGCGATCGTCACCGCCAGCGTTGCGGTCGCCGCGACGGCCGCGATCCTCCTGAACGAGCGCATGGTGATCCCCCTGGTGGTCAGCGGTAGTGGCAGGCGTTGCGGTGGTCGGACGTTCCGTCCCCGGTCAGCGCGGGGGTCTCGCCGCGGCAGCGTTCGCGCTGCGGCTCGTCGAGCGTCAGGTGCAGCGGGCAGCGGCCGACGAACCGGCAGCCGGGCGACGCGTCCGTGGGGCTGGGGACGTCGCCGCGCAGCAGGATCCGCTCGCGGGTGCGTTCCACCTGGGGGTCCGGTACGGGGATGGCCGAGAGCAGGGCCTGCGTGTACGGGTGCTGCGGGTCCTCGAAGACCGCGTCGACGGCCCCGATCTCGACGATGCGGCCGAGGTACATCACGGCCACCCGGTCGGAGATGTGCCGCACGACGGACAGGTCGTGCGCGACGAACAGGTAGGAGAGGCCGAGCTTGGCCTTCAGCCCGTCGAGCAGGTTGATGACGCCGGCCTGGATGGAGACGTCGAGGGCGGAGACGGGCTCGTCGAGCACGACGACGCGCGGGTTGGTGGCGAGCGCCCGGGCGATCCCGATGCGCTGGCGCTGCCCGCCGGAGAACGCGGTGGGGAACCGGTCGCTCTGGTCGGGGTCCAGCCCGACCAGGCCCATCAGCTCCTCGACGCGTGCCGCGATGACCTTGCGATCGTCCTCGCCCGCGGCCTGCAGCGGTTCGGCGAGGATGTCGAAGACGGTCAGCCGCGGGTCGAGCGCGCCCATCGGGTCCTGGAAGACCATCTGGATGTCGCGGCGCAGCGCGCGCTCGTCCGCCCGGCCGCGGAGGGTGGCCACGTCGGTGCCCGCGACGGTGAGCGTGCCCTTCTCGGGCGGGCGCAGGTTCATGATCTCGAGCAGCGTCGTCGTCTTGCCGCAGCCCGACTCGCCGACCAGCGCCAGCGTCTCCCCGGTGCGGATCTCGAGGTCGACGTCGACGACGGCGTGCACCGACCCGACCCTGCGCTTGAGCAGTGCCCCCTTGAGCAGCGGGAACGTCTTCGAGACGCCCTGCAGCTCCAGCACCGTCTCGCGCTCCGCGCGCGCGATCGCGGGGTGGGCGGCCTCCGGGATCACGGGCACCGGGAACACCGGCTCGCCGTCGATCGCGCCGTCGTCGATCTCGTGGGCGCGCACGCAGGCCGCGGTGTGCTCGGCGAGTCCGGAGCCCCCGACGAGCCGCAGCGGCGGCTCCTCCGCCGAGCAGGCGTCGATCGACGCGGGACAGCGCGGCACGAACGGGCAGCCGGGCGGCAGGTCCACCAGCAGCGGCGGGTTGCCGCTGATCGGGACGAGCGGGGTGCGCTCGCGCGCGTCGATTCGCGGCACCGCGCCGAGCAGCCCGATCGTGTAGGGCATGCGCGGGCGGGTGAACAGCTCGTCGACGGGTCCGCGCTCGACCGGACGGCCGGCGTACATGACCATGACGTCGTCGGCCGAGCCGGCCACGACGCCGAGGTCGTGGGTGATCAGGACGACGGCGGCGCCGGTCTCGCGCCGCGCCACCTTGAGCACGTCGAGGATCTGGGCCTGAACGGTGACGTCGAGCGCGGTCGTCGGCTCGTCGGCGATGATCACGGCCGGGTCGTTGGCGATCGCCATCGCGATGACGACGCGCTGGCGCATACCGCCGGAGAACTCGTGCGGGAAGGCGCCGAACCGGGCCTTCGGGTTCGGGATCCCGACGAGGTCGAGCAGCTCGACGGCCCGCTTCTCGGCCTGCGCCTTCGGCAGCTGCTGGTGGATCTGCAGCGCCTCGACGATCTGGCGGCCGACCGTGAAGATCGGGGTCAGCGACGACAACGGGTCCTGGAAGATCATCCCGAGCTCGCGGCCGCGGACGCGGGACATCTCCTTGTCGTCCAGGCCGAGCAGCTCGCGCCCGCCCAGCAGGATCGAGCCCTTGATCGACGCGTACTCGGGCAGCAGGCCCATGATCGCCATCGACGTGACCGACTTGCCGGAGCCCGACTCGCCGACGATGCCGAGCGTGCGGCCCGGGTAGAGGTCCAGGTCGACGCCGCGCACCGCGCGCACCGTGCCCGCCTCGGAGGGGAACGAGACCTCCAGGTCGCGGACGGTCAGGATCGGCTCGCCGGACAGCGGCGCGTCGAGGATGAGGGACTCGCGTCCGAACGGCGCGTTCTGTGCTGAGTATTCGCTCGCAAGCTCGCTCATGCCCGCCCTCCCGACCTCGACGTGGGATCGAGCGCGTCGCGCAGCCCGTCGCCGATCAGCGCCATCGACGTGGTGAGCAGGGTGAGCAGCCCGGCCGGGAAGTAGAAGAGCCACGGCGCGCTGGACATCGTGCTGGAGCCGTCGGCCAGCATCGTGCCGAGGGAGACGTCGGGGATCTGCACCCCGAACCCGATGAACGACAGCGCCGTCTCGCCGAGCACGGTGGCGACCACCCCGAGCGTGAATGTGATGATCAGCAGCGAGCCGATGTTGGGGATCAGGTGGCGGAGCACGATC
Source organism: Pseudonocardia sp. CA-107938 (assembly GCF_050936315.1). NCBI lineage: Bacteria > Bacillati > Actinomycetota > Actinomycetes > Pseudonocardiales > Pseudonocardiaceae > Pseudonocardia > Pseudonocardia sp. CA-107938. Next base: position 2,602,088 of record NZ_JBNJNA010000001.1, read on the forward strand.
CGCATCGCGCCGACCCCCATGAAGCGCGCGGCCTGCACGTACTCGCGCTCGCGCAGCGACGTCGCCAGGGCCCACACGACGCGGGCGTTGTACATCCAGCCGAGCACGGTGAGCCCGATGATCAGCACCCGCCAGTCGCCGCCTGCCCGGTTGGACACCAGCGCCAGGATCAGGAACGACGGCACCACCAGCAGGAAGTGGATGACGCCGAGGATGGCCTTCTCGGCGTTGCCGCGCAGGTAGGCCGCCGCGCAGCCGACGAACGCGGCGATGAACGTGGTCAGCAGCGACACGATCAGCGCGATCGTCAGCGACCGCTGCAGGCCGTGCACCGACTGGGCGAACGTGTCGTTGCCGGCGCCGTTGGTGCCGAACCAGTGATCGGCCGACGGCGGGACGGTGAGCGAGGTGAAGTCGACGTCGGAGTAGGTCCAGCTGGTCAGGAACCCGCCCAGCACGCAGAACAGCACGAGCAGCACCAGCACGACCAGCCCGACCACGGCCCCGCGGTTGCGCAGGAACCGGCGCACGTACAGCTGCCGGCGGGTGAGCCGCTTGCGACGGGTGGTCTGCTGCTCCTCCAGCGTCAGCTCGGCGCCCACGTCGACGGTGGGGGCCAGCTCGGGGACGTTCATCGTCATCAGGCCACCCGCACCCTCGGATCCAGCGCCACCACTGCGATGTCGGCGAGCATGGCACCGATGGCGGTCATCAGCGCGCCGAACGCGGCGACTCCGACCGCGCCGTGGATGTCGTTCTTGGCGATCGTCGTCACGAAGTACTGGCCCATCCCCTGCCAGGCGAAGATCCGCTCCGTGATCACGGCGCCGGTGAACAGAGCCGGGATGGCGAACGCGATCGACGTCGCCACCGGGATCAGCGACGTGCGCAGCCCGTGCCGACGGATCGCCTCCGCCCTGGTCAGGCCCTTGGCCCGGGCGGTGCGCACGAAGTCGGAGTTGATGTTGTCCAGCAGCAGCGACCGCTGCAGCAGGTGATAGCTCGCGTAGCTGATGACCGTCAACGAGATCGTCGGGAGCACCAGGTGCTGGATGCGGTCGACCACCGTCGGCCAGAACCCGCTGACCGTCGGCGACTGCGCGCCGGCAACGAAGAACAGCGTGTTGCCGACGGACTGGTTGATCGCGATCGCGACGAGCACCACCGCGAGCCCCGCGACCGCCGGCGGGATGTTCAGCGTGATGATCGACAGGCCCTGTGAGAACCGGTCGGAGAACTTGTACTGGCGCGACGCGGTGTAGACGCCGAGCCCGATGCCGATCACCGTCGACAGCACGACCGAGAAGAACACCAGCTGGGCGCTCACGCCGATGCGGAACGCGATCTCGCCGTTGACGCTCTCGCCGATCGGCGACGCGCCCCAGTCCCAGCGCGTGACGATGCCCGTGATCCACGTCCACCAGCGGCCCAGCAGCGGGGTGCCCGGGTCCAGGTTGTAGCGCTGCAGCGAGATCGCGATCTCCTCGGGCGAGCGCGGCGGCCGCAGCTGCAGGTAGTTCGCGCGCGGGTCCAGGAACGCGTTCGCCAGGAAGTACGTCAGGTTGGTCGCGACCACGATCATCGCCAGCCAGCCCACCGACCGGCGGAGGAGATATCTCAGCACGTGCGGGGACGCTCGCTTTCTCTCGCGTGCAGGCGGATCGAGGTCGTCGAACCGACTGGGCGATCGGGTGGCTCGCGACGCCCCGGTCGGTGGCGCGGGCCACGCCCACCAGGCGGAAACGCCGTGCCTACTGGGCTACTGGCCGGTACCCTGCGTCGGCCGACGTGAGATTGGTGTGAAGTCCGACGCATCGACGCCCACCGGTGTCGCGAATGCAAGCGTCATACGGACCAATCGGTCACCTGCGCGGACGTTCCGTCGGTGCGCACGCAACTACTGCAGTTCGCGTACTACTGTGCGCCCGAACGCGGTACGGGGCCGTTGGGGACGGAGCGGGCACATGACCGGGCGGAAGAAGATCGGCGCAATCGTGGTGGCTCTCGCGGCGGCCGTCACCCTGGCGGCCTGCGGGGGCGCGGACAGGGGCGCGCCGCCGCTCACGCAGGAGCAGCTCGCCGCGCAGACCGGGTACAACCCGCAGCCCTACGAGAACATCAAGGACGGCGGCGCGCTCACCACCGCGCTCCCGGAGATCACGGCCCAGTTCAACACGTTCCACGGCGACGGCACGCTCTACACGAGCAACGTCTGGCGCTGGTACAACCCCGTCCTGATCACGTTCACCGCCGACGGCGACGCCGTGTTCAACCCGGACTACCTGACCGACGTCAAGCAGGAGACGGTCGGCGGCAACACGAAGATCACCTACACGATCAACCCGAAGGCCACCTACAACGACGGCTCGCCGATCGACTGGACGGCGTTCGAGGCGACCTGGAAGACCAGCAACGGCACCGACGAGTCGTACTCGGTCAGCTCCACCGACGGGTACGACCGCATCTCGTCGGTCACCCGCGGCGTCGACGACCGGCAGGCCGTCGTCACCTTCAACGGTGTGTGGGTGTGGTGGCAGGGCCTGTTCAACTACGTGCTGAACCCGAAGGCGGCGTCGCCCGACGTCTACAACAAGGGCTACATCGACACGCCGCACAACGAGTGGGGCGCCGGTCCGTACCAGATCCAGAAGTTCGACAAGCAGAACGGCACCATCATCTTCGAGCGCAACCCGAAGTGGTGGGGCAAGCCCGGGAAGCTCGACACCCGGACGTTCGTCGTGCTCGAGGACACCGCCGAGATCAACGCGTTCCGCAACGGCCAGATCGATGCCGTCGCGATCAACACCAAGGACGAGTACGCGCAGCTGAAGGGGCAGGCCGGCACCGAGATCCGCAAGGGCCCGTCGCTGCAGGTGGACTTCTACACCCTGAACGGCGGCAGCCCCATCCTGTCGGACATCCAGGTGCGCAAGGCCGTGCTGGAGGCGATCGACCGCCGCCAGATCGCCGCGTTCCACTTCAACGGGCTCGACTACACGGCCGACCCGCAGGGCTCGATGCTGCTGCTGCCCTTCCAGAAGGGCTACGCCGACGTCGTCGACAAGGTGATCCCGTACAACCCCGAGCAGGCGAAGAAGGACCTCGACGCCGCCGGCTGGGCCCCCGGACCTGACGGCATCCGGACGAAGAACGGCCAGCGGCTGCAGCTGACCTACGTGAACACCGGTGACTCCACGCTGGGCAAGGCGCTCTCCGGCGGTACCCAGGCGATGCTGAAGCCGGTCGGGGTCGACGTCCAGATCAGGAACATCCCGAGCTCCGACTACTCGAAGGCCATCACCACCGGCGACTTCGACATCTTCTACTCCGGCGTCTCGCAGACCGATCCGTTCGCGCTGGCGTACCTCTGCCAGACCTACTGCTCCAACAGCACGCTCATCCGTTCGAAGGTCAACGATCCGAAGAACGACGCGCTGATCAAGGAGGTGGGCGCGCTGCCCACCGCGGAGGAGCAGTTCGCCCGAGCTCCCTCGGTGGAGCAGGTCACGCTGGCCACCTACGGCGTCCTGCCCACGGTGAACCTGCCGTACATCGTCGCCGTCAAGAACGGGTTGGCGAACTCGGGCGCGGTCCGCTTCTTCACCACCACGCCGGAGAACATCGGCTGGCAGAAGTAGCGTCAACCTGATCCACCCGACAGCCCGGTCGCTCACCCTGCGACCGGGCCGCTGTCCTGGCACCGTGTGGGCATGCCCACCGTTCCGACGACTGTCAACGCCACCGCTGCTGCCCTGCTCGGCCTGCTGCACGAGGGTCCGCGGACGGGTGGGCAGCTGGTGGCGGAGGCGGGGGAGCGGTTCGGGGCGTTCTTCTCGGTGACGAGGAGCCAGATCTACCGCGAGCTGCCGGTGCTGGCCGACGCCGGACTGACCAAGCCGGGGGAGCCGGGGCCGCGGGCGTCGCGGAAGTACGCGATCACCGCGGCCGGGCGGCGGGCGTTCAAGGCGTGGCTCACGGCGGGCAGCGGCACGGACGCGCTGCGCAGCCCGCTGGTGCTGCGGTTGCTGCACGCCCGGTGGTTGGCCGCCGACGACCGCGACGAGCTGGTCCGGTCGGCGCGCGACGCCTACCGGGAGCGGCTCGCGACCGAGCGGGCGGCCGTGCGGGCCGCGCAGGATCCGGTGGAGCGGGCGGTCGCCGAGTTCGCGGTGGGGCACACCCGGGCGGTGCTGAAGCTGCTGGACGCCGTGTCCGAGGCGTGCCAGCAGTCCGCGTAACCTGGACTGTTGTGAACCCCGACGTCGCCGCCGACCTGAAAGAGCTCACTACCACGCTGGAGAGCATCGAGGCGGTCGCCGACCTCCCCCGGCTGCGGTCGGAGATCGCCGACCTGGAGGACCAGGCCGGCCAGCCCGACCTGTGGAACGAGCCCGCAGCCGCGCAGAAGGTCACCAGCCGCCTGGCGCACGCCCAGGGCGACCTGCGCCGCCTGGAGGACCTGCGCCGCCGGCTGGAGGACCTCCCCGTCCTGTACGAGCTGGCCGAGGACGAAGGTGACGAGGCCGCGGGCGCCGACGCCGACGCCGAGCGGGCCAAGCTGCGCGAGGACATCTCCGCGCTGGAGGTGCGCACCCTGCTGTCGGGCCAGTACGACCAGCGCGAGGCGATGGTGACGATCCGGTCCGGCGCCGGTGGCGTCGACGCGGCGGACTTCGCCGAGATGCTCCTGCGCATGTACCTGCGGTGGGCCGAGCAGCACAACTACTCCACAGAGGTCTACGACACCTCGTACGCGGAGGAGGCGGGCATCAAGTCCGCCACGTTCCAGGTCCACGCCCCGTACGCGTACGGCACGCTGTCGGTCGAGCAGGGCACCCACCGGCTCGTGCGCATCTCCCCGTTCGACAACCAGGGCCGCCGGCAGACCTCGTTCGCCGACGTCGAGGTGCTGCCCGTCGTCGAGCAGGACGACGCCGTGGAGATCGACGAGAAGGACCTGCGGGTCGACGTCTACCGCTCGTCGGGGCCGGGCGGGCAGGGCGTCAACACCACCGACTCCGCGGTGCGGCTGACCCACCTGCCCACCGGCATCGTGGTCTCCTGCCAGAACGAGCGCTCGCAGATCCAGAACAAGGCCTCCGCGATGCTGGTGCTGCAGGCCAAGCTGCTGGCGCGGCGCCAGGAGGAGCAGCGCGCCGAGATGGACGCACTCAAGGACAACACCTCGGCGTCCTGGGGCAACCAGATGCGCTCCTACGTGCTGCACCCGTACCAGATGGTGAAGGACCTGCGCACCGAGTACGAGGTCAACAACCCCGCTGCCGTGCTCGACGGCGCGATCGACGGGTTCATCGAGGCGGGCATCCGCTGGCGGCGCGGCGCGTCCACGAACTGATCGCGTCCGCTCCGGGCCAGCGGCTCCCCAGCGCATGGGACAACGCTCTGCTGAGCACGCGGCTGCCACGTGACGGGCATGGTCGGAGCACCCCTGGTCACGGAGAGGTCTCGGCCCGCCGGTAGCGTTCGCGTCCGTGATCCGCCTGGAACGCGTCACCAAGCTCTACAAGTCCTCCACGCGCCCGGCGCTGGACAGGGTGTCGGTGAACATCGAGAAGGGCGAGTTCGTCTTCCTCATCGGCCCGTCGGGGTCGGGGAAGTCGACGTTCCTGCGCCTGCTGCTGCGCGAGGACGTGCCCACGAAGGGCAACATCTTCGTCTCCGACCTCAACGTGGCGAAGCTGCCGCGCCGGCGCGTGCCGCGCCTGCGGCAGCGGATCGGCTGCGTGTTCCAGGACTTCCGGCTGCTGCCGAACAAGTCGGTCGGCGAGAACGTCGCGTTCGCGCTCGAGGTGATCGGCAAGCCGACGCCCACGATCCGCAAGGTCGTGCCCGAGGTGCTCGACCTCGTCGGACTGACCGGCAAGGCCGACCGCATGCCGAACGAGCTCTCCGGTGGCGAGCAGCAGCGCGTCGCGATCGCGCGCGCGTTCGTCAACCGGCCGCTCGTGCTGCTCGCCGACGAGCCGACCGGCAACCTCGACCCCGACACCAGCCAGGACATCATGCTGCTGCTGGAGCGCATCAACCGCACGGGCACCACGGTGCTCATGGCCACCCACGACCACTCGATCGTCGACTCGATGCGCCGCCGCGTCGTCGAGCTCGACACAGGCCACGTCGTCCGCGACGAGGCCCGCGGCGTGTACGGGGTGGGGCGCTAGTGCGCGCCGACTTCGTCGTCCGCGAGGTACTGACCGGGCTGCGCCGCAACGTCACGATGACGGTCGCGATGATCCTCACCACCGCGATCTCGCTGGGCCTCGTCGGCACGGGGTTGCTGGCGGTGCGCACGATCGACCGTACGGAGGACCTGTACTCCAGCCGCGTCGAGGTCCGCGTGACGCTCACCCAGGACGTCTCGGCCGCGGACACCGACTGCAGCCAGCCGATCTGCACCGGGCTCAAGCAGACGCTCGAGAAGTCGCCGCTGGTGGCGTCGGTGACGTTCGAGAACCAGCAGCAGGCCTACGAGAACTACAAACGGCTCTTCGCCGGTCAGGCGCTGGCCGACCTGCTGCGCCCCCAGTCGCTGCCGGCCGCGCTGCGCGTCAAGCTCGCCGACTCCGGCGGCTCCACCGACGCCGGCGGCGCCGCCGTCAAGCAGGCCATGCAAGGACAGGTCGGCGTGCGCACGGTGATCGACCAGCGGGAGATCGTCGCGAAGCTGTTCGACTTCCTCGGCGGCGTGCGGAACGTGACCTTCGCGCTGGCCCTCGTGCAGGCCATCGCGGCGCTGCTGCTGATCTCCAACACCGTCCAGGTGTCGGCGTACACGCGGCGCACCGAGGTCGGCGTCATGCGGCTCGTCGGCGCCACCCGCTGGTACACGCAGCTGCCGTTCCTCATCGAGGCCGTCGTCACCGGTGTCATCGGTGCGATCCTCGCGGCCGCCGGCCTGCTGGTGGGGAAGTTCCTGTTCATCGACTCGCTGCTGTCGGGCATCGTCGCCGACAACGTGGTGCCGCCGATCCAGGTCTCCGACGTGCTGTGGGTCTCGCCGATCCTGGTGATGATCGGCGCCGGCATCGCCGCGGTCACCGGCTACGTCACGCTGCGGGCGTACGTGCGGCTGTAGTCACTTCCGCAGCGCCGAAGTGATGTCGGTGTGGGTGAAGTCGTCGCCCTTGAACAGCAGCGGCCGGCCGGTCACGCTCGCCAGGGCGTAGGAGAAGCAGTCGCCGAAGTTGAGCTTCGCGGGGTGACCGCTGCCGCGGCCGAAGTCACGGTATGCCGCACGAGCGATCATCGCTTGTTCGGGCGTCGTCGGCTCGATCGAGATCCGGTTTTGCCGGAAGATGTTGTCGAACGTTCGGATCGACACCGGATCCCGCCCGGCATCGGCCACGATGGCGGCCTCGAGGTAGGTCGCCGCCGATACCGACAGCTCGTCCGCCGCTGTCATGGCCTCGGCGTACATCCACGCATCCGGCTCGGCACGCACGATGGCGATGATCGCCGACGAGTCTATGATCACTTGGGCAAGCCGTTCTCGTCGTACAGGTACTCGTCGACATCCATCGTGCGCCATTCGGGTGGCATCCGGGCGGCTATCTCACGCCCCATCGCGAGGATCGCCTCCGCACGCTCCTTGCTCCGGTCCTCGGAGTTGCGTTCCCGGGAGAGCCGCTCCTTCAGGGCCCTCGTGACCGCCTCCGTGATGCTCTCCCCGGTCAACTCCGCCAGCTCGCGCGCGAGCCGGTGGGTCTCCTCGTTCTTGATGTTCAGGCTCATCGGTCCTCCATGGTGGAAGCACTCCGGTTCCATGGTAGCAACGCCGGCGTCAGCAGGAGGGCGATTCCGGCGATCCCGACGGCGACGCGGGTCCCGACCATGGCGGCCAGCAATCCCCAGGTCGCCACGAGCACGGCCGTCACCAGCCGGGTGGTCACCGTCCAGGCGAGGAGCACCCGCGCCACGTCCCCGGACGCGGGGCGGCGCAGCCGGCGGGCGAAGAGCAGCGGGTTGAACACGCCCATCGCCGTGACCGTCGCCGTCTGGGCCATCATCACGAGCAGCAGTCCGGCCAGCCCGGGCATGGTGAACGCGAGCGGCCAGATCCATGCCGCGCGCAGCACCCCGGCCACGCGGAGCACCCGGTCGGGGTCGAGGCGGCGGGAGAGCCGGGCGCCGATGGAGCCACCCAGGCACGGCAGCCCGAACGCCAGCCCGTACGCGAACGCGCTGAACCCCAGCTCGCCGAGCATCAGGTGCGCCATGAGCGGTGCGGTCGCCATGATCAAGGCCGCCACCAGCGCGTTGTTGGCGAGCAGCGTCCGCAGCTCGGGGTCGGCGCCGATCACGCGCCAACCGCGGACGAGGTCGGCGAGCCTGCTCCCGCTGCTTCGCGCCGGCACGGGCTCCGGCGTCCGGATCGCGCGCAGGCACAGTGCCGACAGCAGGTAGCTGGTCGCGTCCACAGCCGCCGTCACGGCCTGCCCGAGTACGCCGACGAGCGCGCCGCCCAGCGGCGGACCAAGGGCCGTCGACAGCCAGGTGACCTGCTCGAACCGGCCGCCGACGGCCGCGAGCCGGTCGGGCGGGACGAGCGCCCGCAGGTGAGCACCACTCGCCGCGCCGGCTGCCACGGCCGTCACCGCAACGGCGACGGCGGCCACCACGAGGTGCGCGAACGAGAGCACGCCTACGACAGCAGCCACCACCACTGACCCGAGCACCGCGCAGCGCACCAGGTCGGCGCCGACGAGCACCGGCCGCTTGCGGCGGAACTCGACCCACGGGCCGAGCGGCACCGCCGCGAGTGCGGCGAGCGCGCCCAGCGCCGCGAGCCCCGACACCTGGGTGGCACTCGCGTGCAGCACGACGACCGCGATCAACGGGAACGCGTCGAGCGCGAGCATCGAGCCGAAGGTGCTGACCGTGAACGCTCTGCTCAACCACCGCACGTCCCCCACGCGGCGAGCAGATCGCGGTCGGGTGATTGCCGGCAAACAGCCGTCGAGCCGTCGGCGACCACCGTCGGTTGTCTCCTACGCTCGCGGCGTGCACACGGACGCGGTGCGGGCGTTCCTGCTCGTCGCCGACGGCGCCCGGTTCGTCGTCGCGGCCGACCGGCTCGGCGTCAGCCAGCAGGCGGTGTCGAAGCGGATCGCCGCGCTGGAACGGCAGCTCGGCGTCACACTTCTGGACCGCACGGGCGGGCGGACCGCCCTGTCCGCCGACGGGCAGGCGTTCCTGCCGCACGCCCGTGCCGTGGTGGCGGCTGCCGACGCGGCCGTGGCGGCGCTCGCCCCGTCGGGACCACTGCGGGTGGACGTGATCGGCCGCCGCAGCGCTGCCGCGGACCTGCTCGTCGCGTTCCACGCCCGCCATCCCGAGGTCGAGGTCGAGATGTGCACCCTCCCGGGCCTCGCGGCGGCCGGGGAGGCGCTGCTCACGGGTGCGATCGACGCGTCGTTCTGCTGCGTCGTCGATCCCGCCGCGGTGCCACCCGGGCTCGACCACGCCCGCGTGTACGACGAGCCGCTCGAGCTCATGGTCGGGCCCAGGCACCCGCTCGCGGCCGTCGAGACCATCCGGCCCAGCGAGCTGCCGCCGCTGTGGATCCCCGGGGCCGTACCGGGAACGGAGTGGGCGACCTACTACGACGCACTGGTCGCGGAGTTCGGCCTGGAGATCGACACCGCGGGGCCGAACTTCGGATCGCACCACCTCGTGGAGACCGTCGCCGCTGACCCCGAACTCGCCAGTCTCATCGGCGCCCGCACCCGGATCGCGTGGCCGTCGCGGGCCGAGGTCAGCCGCATCCCCGTCGTCGATCCGACGCCCGCGTACCCGAACTCGCTGATGTGGCGTGCGGGCGACCGGCACCCGGGTCTGGCCGCGTTCCGCGCTTACCTGGCCGACCTGCCGGACGCCCATCACGTCCGGAACTGGCTTCCTTCCTGGGCGTAAGGTGGTTCGGTGGTGAAGGAAAAGGGGCGCAAGGTGATCGCGCAGAACCGCCGGGCGCGACACGACTACGCGGTCCTCGACACGTACGAGGCGGGCGTCGCGCTCGTCGGCACCGAGGTGAAGAGCCTGCGGGAGGGGCGGGTCTCGCTGGTCGACGCCTACGCGACCGTCGACGACGGCGAGGTGTTCCTGCGCGGGCTGAACATCCCCGAGTACCACCTCGGCACCTGGACGAACCACGAGCCGCGCCGCGTCCGCAAGCTGCTGCTGCACCGCGAGGAGATCGAGCGGCTGATCGGCAAGATCCGCGAGTCCAGCCTCACGCTCGTCCCGCTGTCGCTGTACTTCAACGACGGCAAGGTCAAGTGCGAGCTAGCGCTCGCGCGGGGCAAGAAGACCTACGACAAGCGCACCGACCTCGCCAAGCGCGACGCCGACCGCGAGATGGCGCGCGCCTTCGGGCGTGCGGCGAAGGGCCGGGCACGGGACCTGCGCCGGTGATCCCACCCGCGTCGGACGCCGACGTGCCGCGGTTCCTGGGGGAGCTCGGCGTGCCCGGCATCGTCGACGCGCACGTGCACTTCCTGCCTGAACGGATGCTGGCGAAGGTCTGGTCGTACTTCGACGACGCCGCCGTCCACTACGGGCGCGACTGGCCGATCGCCTACCGGCTGCCCGAGGACGAGCGGATCGCGGTGCTGGAGAAGCTCGGCGTGATCGGGTTCGCGCCGCTGGTGTACCCGCACAAGCCGGGCATGGGTCGCTGGCTCACCGAGTGGGTCACCGAGTTCGCGGCGCGCACCCCGGCCGCCGTGCCGACGGCCACGCTCTACCCGGAGCCGGACGTCGTCGAGTACCTCGGTGCGGCCGTCGAGGCCGGGGCGCGGCTGGTGAAGGTGCACGTCCAGGTGGGGGCGTTCGACCCGCGCGACGAGCTGCTGCGGCCGGCGTGGGGGCTGCTCGCCGAGGCCGGGGTGCCCGCGATGGTGCACTGCGGCCACGGCCCGATCCCGGGCACGCACACCGGCCTCGACGTGTTCGGCGAGGTGCTGGCCGAGCACCCGCGGCTGCCCGTGGTGCTGGCGCACGCCGGCATGCCGGAGTTCGCCGCGGCGCTCGACCTCGTGCACCGCTTCGAGCACGTCCACCTCGACACGACGATGGTCGGCACCGCGTTCACCGAGGAGATCATCCAGCTGCCCGCCGACTGGCCCGCGCAGCTCGCGGACCTCGGCGACCGCGTCGTCTTCGGCACCGACTTCCCCAACATCCCGTACCCGTACGCGGAGCAGGTGGCGGCCGTCGCAGGTTGGGCGGAGCGCGACGACCGCCTCGGCGCGCCCTGGCTGCGCGCGGTCCTGCACGACACCCCGGCGCGGTTGCTCGGCGTCGCCTAGCGACGTCACACACCGAGTGCGGTCCGCACACACGTTGCAGCATGTGTGAGGACCGCACTCGATGTGTGACGTCGTCAGGACGGGAGGGGCGCGCCCGGTGCCAGCACGCCGTCCGGGTCCACCTCTGCGCGGATCCGCTGCAGCCGCGCCAGGTCCGCCGGGGTGTACGCCTGCGCGACCGCGGCCGGGTCGGCGCCCTCGCCGAGCAGCAGGTTCGCCAGCCGGCCCACCGTCTCGGACGCCGCGGCGGCGCGGAACTGCGCGTCCAGCCGGTCGACCGCCGCCGGGTCGACGCCGGGCGCCATGATCGAGATGGTGCCGGCGGTCCACTCCGCGTCGCGGCGCAGCGGACCGGCCGCGCTCGGCCGCGTGAACGCCCCGCCCATCCGGCGGAACTCCACGATCCGCGGCACGCCCTGTCCCTGCGTGGCCGTGGCCGCGTCGAGCACCGCGTCGGGCAGCGCCTGCAGCGCCACGGTCGTCGAGCGGCTCGCCACCGGCCCCGACGGGTCGCTGTGGATCGTGTGGCTCTCGGTCCACGGCAGCTCGCGCAGCTCGTCGCGCAGGGGTTCTGCCAGTCCGCGCAGCGGTGCCACCAGGCGCTCTCCCTCCGGCGACGGGCCCTCGTAGGCGACGCGCACCACCAGGGTCGGGTCCGCGAACGCCGCGACGGCCGCCGAGGTCGACATCCCCTCGGGAACATCGACCGCCCAGTCCCGCCAACCGCGCAGCGTCGCCGCCGTCGCGGGCAGGTGCAGCGCACCCCCGAACACCGTGGTCAGCGACAGCAGGTCGATCTCGACCGCCGTCACGATGCCGAACGACCCGCCGCCCCCGCGCAACGCCCAGAACAGGTCACCGTCGGTCACGCGGCGCTGCTCGCCGTCGGGCGTGACGATCTCGAACGCGCGGACGTGCTCGGCCGCGTACCCGTGCCGGCGGCCCAGCAGGCCGATGCCGCCGTGCACCAGGTACCCGGCCGCGCCGACGTCGGGCGAGCTGCCCGACAGCGGAGCCAGCCCGTGCTGCGCGGCGGCCGCGATGACAGCGCCCCACCGGGCGCCCGCCTCGATCCGCGCGGTCCGCGCCACCGGGTCGACACCCACTGCGTCCAGCGCCCGGGTGCTGATCAGGATCGCCTCGTCGTCGACCGCGGCGACCCCGTGCCCCGTGGCCTGCACGGCGACTCGCCGGCCGGCCTGCCGGGCCGCGCGCACCCCGGCGACGACGTCGTCGGCGGAGCGGGCGACCACGACCGCGGCCGGACGGTGGCTGCGGTGGGTCTGGAAGCCGAGGCGGGCCTCGTCGTAGCCGGGCTCGCCAGGACGGATGGTGGTCATGGTCGTCGTGGACATGACCCCACGATCAACCTGGCCTGACCAGAAGTCCAAGACATGGATCTGATGTCATGCATAATGAGTGCTTATGGAGCTGCATCAGCTCGACTACCTCGTCGCCGTCGTCGACGAGGGGAGCTTCACGCGCGCCGCCGCGCGCCTGCACGTCTCGCAGCCGGCCGTCAGCGCCCAGATCCGCAAGCTCGAGCACGAGCTCGGCGAACCGCTGCTCGACCGCGCGCCGACCGGCGTACGACCCACCGCCGTCGGCGAAGCGGTGCTCGCGGAAGCACGCACGGCGGTGGCCGCCATCGGCCGGATCCGCGAGACCGTCACCGCCCACCGCGGCCTCCTGCAGGGCCGGGTCAACGTCGGCGTCGTCGGCAGCGGCCTACCTCCGCAGCTGCCCGACCTGCTCGCCTCCTTCGCCCGCGCCCACCCCGGCGTCGAGGTCTCCCTCACCGAAGGCCGCGGCGCGGAACGGCTCACCGCCCTGCTCGACGGTCGCAGCGACCTCGCCATCGTCGGCGTCGTCGGCGACCCACCACCCGGCATCGCCGCCATCCCGCTGAGCGACGAACCCATCGTCGCCGGCATCGGCCCCGACGACCCGCTCGCCGGCCGCGCCCGCGTCCACCTCGCCGAGCTCGCCGACCGGCCCGTCATCGCCCTGCCCGTCGGCACCGGCCTGCGCGCCGGCATCGACGCGGCACTCGCCGCCGCAGGCGTCGCACCCCGGATCGCCTACGAAGCCGGCACCCCCGCCATGCTGGGCGAACTCGCCGTCCGCGGGCTCGGCGTGGCACTCGTACCAGCGTCCGTCGTCCCCTTCGTCGACGGGCTGACGGCGATCGACCTCGACCCGCCGCTGCGCGGCCGCATCGATCTCGTCTGGCCCTCCGCCCGCCCCGTCAGCCCTGCCGGCCGCGCCCTCATCGCCCACGTCCGAGCGGGACTGGAGAACCGGGATGATCCGCCGGCCCGGACGCGTTAAACTCCTCGGACGCCCGGCAACGGGCGCAGAAGGGGGTGAACGGTTTCGACTCCTGAAGCAGACCAAGGGGAAGCGTGCCGAGGAAGGCAACGATGAGCTCGTTAACCATGCGTTGCAAACCAATAAGTGCCGCTGATAAGCGCACTGCCAACGATTACGCCCTCGCGGCCTGATCTGATTGGCTGTCGGCCCGGGGGCGTCCCCGCTCCGGTGTCCGGCATCATCTAGGGGGCTTCACCTCGCGGTTCGGTCGCGGAACCGCGAGGGACACCAAACAGCGACTGGGATCGTCACACCGGCTCGTCCGCGGGACCGGTGGATCCGAGTAGAGGCACAGCGGACTGCGCACGGAGAAGCCCTTGTGACGCAAAGGAGGACCCGGGTTCGATTCCCGGCACCTCCACGCTCGGGGATCGGCGGTGCGCGCTCGCGGAGCGCGCTCGCCGGTTCATCCCCATCGCTGCGCCTTCTGGGGGCCAAGCCCCCAGACCCCCGGCCGGCGGGCAAGCCCCCGGACCCCCATCCCTGTGGTCCGCTGTGATGGGTGGCCCCGGGCCCCATCCCAGCCCCGCCGGCGGGCAAGCCCCCGACGTCCAGAGATCGTCACTGTCGGGGTGGGTGGTTATCGCTTGGTCACGGTGTAGGTCAGGTGAGTCACCCGGGCTGAGGCCGTCGAGCTGAGCTGGGTCAGGGTCAGGCGGTCGGGGTCCACGCGGTCGAACAGGCGGATGCCGGTGCCGAACAGGACGGGCGCGAGCGTCACCGAGAACTCGTCGACCAGGCCGGCGTCCAGGTACTCCTGGATCGTCTCGCCGCCGCCGGCGATGCGGACGTCCCGGTCACCGGCCGACTCGCGAGCCTGGTCGAGCGCGCTCTCGATGCCGTCGTTCACGAAGTGGAACGTGGTGCCGCCCGGCCGCTCCCACGGGTCACGTCGCTCGTGGGTCACGACGAAGACCGGCGTGTGGAAGGGGGCCTCCTCCGGCCACGCCCGCTCGCCGCCGTCGAACATCCGCTTGCCCATGACGCTCACGCCGGTCCGCTCGTACGTCGCCCGCGCGATGTCGTTGTCGACGCCCTCCTCGCCACCCTCGCCGAGGTGGAGGTTCTCCCGGAACCACCGCAGCGGGAACGCCCACGCCTGCAGCTCCGACCACTTCGTCATCCAGCGCTGGGCCCGCGGATCGGTCCGACCCTCCGGCGAGAACACGACGTCCAGCGGCACGTCGTCCGGCGCCATGAACCCGTCGAGCGACATCGTGACGCTGAAGAACACCTTCCCGGCCATCAGCTCCCCGTTCCCTTCGAGGTGAGTTCGGCGACGTACGTCGCCAGGTTGCGCAGCGTCTGCTGGCCGCCCTCGATCGCGTGGTACTTCTCCACCGCCTCGTCGCGGAGCTCCTTGCTGGGGAAGACGGTGCGCATCACGATCCGGGTCTCGGGGCCGACCTGTTCGAACGCCAGGACCGAGTCGAACGCGTCGGGGTCGTCGCGGAACGCGCCGTGCCGCAGCGCGATCCGCTCCGGCGGCACGATCTCCTCCCAGGTGATCCACTCCTGGTAGTCGGTGCCGTCCGGCCCGTGCATCACGAAGTCCCAGGCCCCGCCGGCGCGGAACTCGAAGGAGCGCGTGGTCGTGGAGAACCCGTCAGGGCCCCACCACCGCGAAAGGTGCCGGACCTGCGTGAACGCCTCGAACACCAGCTCCCGCGGAGCGTCGATGGACCGCGACACCACGATCTCGCGGTCGCTACTGGTCGTCGTCATCCGGTCGGTCCTCCCGAGTCCTGTTTCAGGTCCTCCACGTACGCGGCCAGCCGGTCGAAGCTCCCGCTCCAGAACCGCTCGAAGCCGCCCAGCCACTCGTGCACCGGGCGCAGCCCCCGCGCATCCAGGTCGTACAACCGCTGCTTGCCCGCCACGCGGACCCGCACGAGCCCGACCTCGCGGAGCACCCGCAGGTGCTTCGACGCCTGCGGCTGGCTCATCCCCAGGTCGCGCGCCAGCTCGGTCACCGGCTGCTCGCCGCCGCGCAGCAGGACCAGGATCTCCCGCCGCTGCGGCTCGGCGATCGCGTTGAACGCGTCCGAGGTCGTCGCCGCTCGTGCCACGCGCCGATCATATTCCTATATGGGAATGTGTCAACGACCGCCCGCGGGGGACCAGGCTCGATGCATCGCTACGCTGTGTTGCGTGACTGAACGCACTCTGGTCCTCGTCAAGCCCGACGGTGTCGAGCGCAAGCTCGTCGGCGAGGTGCTCTCCCGGATCGAACGCAAGGGCCTCACGATCGTCGCGATGGACCTGCGGCTGGTCAGCCAGGAGGTGGCCGCGCAGCACTACGCGGAGCACGACGGCAAGCCGTTCTTCGGTTCGCTGCTGGAGTTCATCACCTCGGGTCCGGTGCTCGCCGCCGTCGTCGAGGGGCCGCGGGCGATCGCCGCGTGGCGGCAGCTCGCGGGCGGCACCGACCCCGTCGAGAAGGCCACGCCGGGCACCATCCGCGGCGACTTCGGCCTCGAGACGCAGTTCAACCTGGTCCACGGGTCCGACTCGAGCGAGAGCGCGGAGCGCGAGATCAAGCTCTGGTTCCCGAACCTCTGAGGCGTTCCGCCGCCGACGTAATGTCGGGGGGTGCAGTCCCGTGATCGGCTCCCCGCAGGAATCTGGGTCCTCGTCGGCGGCGCGTTCCTCGTCGCCGTCGGGTACGGGATGGTGGCGCCGATCCTGCCGGTCTTCGTCCGCAGCTTCGACGTCGGGATCACCGCCGCCTCCCTCGTGATCAGCGTGTTCGCACTGTCCCGGCTGGTGTTCGCCCCGATGTCGGGGCGGGTCGTCGGCCGGTTCGGCGAGCTGCCCGGGTTCGTCGTCGGCGTCGCGGTCGTGGCCGCCACCAGTGCCGCCATGGCGTTCGCGGCCGCCTACTGGCAGCTGCTGGTGCTGCGGGCGGTCGGCGGCATCGGCTCCACGATGTTCACCGTGTCGGCGCTGTCGCTGCTGGTGCGGCTCGCGCCGCCGGCGCTGCGCGGCCGGGCGTCCGGCTGGTGGGCCACCGGGTTCCTGCTGGGCAACATCGCCGGCCCGATCCTTGGCGGCGGGCTCGCCGAGCTCGACCTCCGCGCCCCGTTCCTCGTCTACGCGGGCGCGCTGGTCCTCGTCATCCTGATCTGCGGGCCGTTGCTGCGCGGACGTGCCGCGGAGCCGGTCGGCACCGGGGAGGTGCCGGTGCCGCCGGCCCGGTTCGTCGACGCGGTCCGCGCGCCCGCCTACCGCTCGGCGCTGATGGGGAGCTTCGCCAACGGATGGGCCGTGTTCGGGGTGCGGGTCGCGCTCGTGCCGCTGTTCGTCGTCGAGGTGCTGGGCCAGCCCGGGTCGTGGAGCGGGGTCGCCCTCGCCGTCTTCGCGGCCGGCAGCGCAGCCATGCTCGTGCTGTCCGGACGGGTGGCCGACCGGTGGGGCCGCCGCCCGCCGATCCTCGCCGGGCTCGCCGTCTCCGCCGCGGCCACGGCCGGGATCGGGATGGTCACCGATCCCGCGTGGTTCCTCGTGCTGAGCCTCGTCGCCGGGCTGGGCAGCGGCTTCCTCAACCCGCCGCTGAACGCCGTGGTCGCCGACGTGATCGGTGGCCGGGCCCGCGGCGGCACCGTCCTCGCCGGCTTCCAGATGGCCGGCGACCTGGGCGCCATCGTGGGCCCCGTGGTCGCGGGCCTGCTCGCCGAGTGGGCCGGGTTCGGCGCTGCGTTCGGCCTGACGGGCGCGGTCCTCGCGGTGGGCCTGCTCGTCTGGGCACGCGCGCCCGAGACACTGCCGACGCGGTCCACCGCAGCCGGCGACGCCGTCGTCAGCTGCGCGCCCGACGACTGCCCCCGCTACCCGGAGACACCCACCCCGATCAGCAGCCCGACGAGGTAGGTCGCGCCCGCCGCGAGCGCGCCGAACAGCAGCTGCCGCACGCCCGCGAACAGCCACGACCGCTGGGTGAACCGCGAGGTCAACGCGCCGAGGACGAACAGGCCCACTGCGCCGACGGCCAACCCCGTCCACAACGCTGAGGCGCCGAGCAGGAACGGTATGAGCGGGATCACCCCGCCCACCGAGAAGCACAGGAACGACGAGATCGCCGCGGTCCACGGCGAGGGGCTCTCCTCAGGGTCGACACCCAGCTCCTGCGTGATGTGCACGCGCACCGCCAGCTCCGGGTTGCGGTGCACGTCGCGGGCCACGGCCTCCGCGGTGTCGGCGGACAGCCCCATCTCCTCGTACATGGCGGCGAGCTCGGCCTGCTCCGCCTTCGGATGCCGCTTGATCTCGTCCCGCTCGACCGAGACCTCGTGCGCGACGGCCTCGTTCTGCGTGTCGACCGAGGCGAACTCGCCCAGCGCCATCGAGAACGCGCCGGCCACGAGCCCGGCCATGCCCGTCAGGATGATCAGCTCCCGGTCCGCGCCGCCACCGCCGACGCCGGCCACCAGCCCGATGTTGGTGACGAGCCCGTCCATCGCGCCGAAGACGGCGGCCCGCAACCAGCCGCCCGACACGTCGGAGTGGTGGTGGTCCGCCACGTGCTCGGCGAACTCCGCAGGCCCGGGCGTCTCGGTCATGGCGGAATCGTAGGCCGGACCTCCGGTGACCTCGATCCCGGTCAGCCTCGCCTGACCTGCGGTGATGCTCGCCTCTCCAGCCCGTCGAGCAGCACGCCGAGCTTCCACGCCGCCCTCGTCGCCGGGTCGCCGTCGGTGAGCACCGTGGCGATCTCGGCCAGTGCCGGGTACGACTCGACGTCGTCGACGCGCGGTGCGCCGCCGGTTCGGTCCTCCAGCGCGGCGGCCGCGATGTGCTTCCCGAGCAGGTCGACCGCCCACGCACACTGCAGGGCAGGCAACCCGGCTGTGCGGAGCAACCGCACCATCTCGTCGATGACGCGCAGCGCCGCCGGGCCCGGCGTCCCGGTCAACCCGACGACGGCGATGTCGCCGCGAGCGGCCAGGGCTGCGGCGGTCCGCTCGACGAGCAGCTCCAGCCGATCCCGCCAGCTCCCGTCCGCGGACGTGGGGAGCTCGACGTCGGCCACGGCAAGGTCGTGAGCGGCGGCCACCAGCTCGTCGCGGTCGGCGACGTACACGTAGAGCGAGGCGGCGGCCGTGTCGAGCTCCCGGGCGACCCGACGCATGGTGACCGCGGCGATGCCGTCCGCCGTGCAGACGGCGAGCGCGGTCGCGACGATGCCGGCGCGGCTCAACGCCGGTCTGGCCGGACGGGTGCGTGCGCTGGAGGCCATGCCGGCGAGCGTACAGTGTTCGTAACTAACGCTGTTCGGTGGAGGATGCCGTGGTCAAGGTGGTCGTCTTCGGTGCGGGCGGACGCACCGGTCGGCTCGTCGTCGAGGAGGCCGTCGGCGCCGGACACGAGGTCGTCGCGGCCGCGCGCGGGCCATTGGACGTCCCCGGTGTGCGGACCGTGCGGGTCGACGTCCGCGATGCCGATGCGGTCACCGCCGCGCTGGCCGGGCAGGACGTCGTGGTCAGCGCGGTCGGGCCGGCGAGGCGCACGGCGGACGGCCTGTACTCCGCGGCCGCCGGCACGATCGTCGCGGGCATGGCGGCAGCCGGGGTCGACCGGCTCGTGGCCGTCACCTCCAGCGGAGTGCGTGTCGACGACCCGCACCACCCGTGGTGGTACCGGCTGCTCGCGCGCACCGCCATGCGGGAGGCGTACGGCGACATGCGCCGCATGGAGGAGATCGTGCGTGCGAGCGGCGTCGACTACACGTTCGTGCGGCCGGCCCGGCTCGTCGACGAGCCGGGTACGGGCACCGTCCGGGTCGTGGACGGTGCCAACCCGCCGGGCGGGCTGCGCGTGACCCGCGCGGACCTCGCCCGCTTCGTCGTCGAGGAGCTGACCGCCCGGCAGTGGTCGCGGGCGGCGCCGACGATGGCCGAATGACCCGTCGCTAGGCTGAACGTGTGAACGGCCGCGCGCTCGACGTGATCGGCACGCTCGCGCGCCTCGGGCTCGCCGCGGTGTGGCTGGTGTCCGGCGGCATCAAGGCGGCCGACGCCGGCCAGACCTACGTCGCCGTCCGCGCGTACGACGTCCTTCCGCTCGACGCCGTCGGCCCGGTCGCCGCCGTTCTGCCGTGGTTGGAGCTCGCCCTCGGGCTGTTGTTGCTGGTCGGACTGGGTGTGCGTGCCGTCGCCGCGGTGTCGACGGCACTGCTGCTCACCTTCGTCGCCGGCCTCCTGCAGGCCTGGGCGCGCGGCCTCGCGATCGACTGCGGGTGCTTCGGAGGTGGCGGTGCCGTCGATCCCGACGCCACCGCCTACGGTCTGGAACTGCTCCGCGACGCCGGCTTCCTGGTGCTCGCGGTCTGGCTGGTCGCTCGGCCGCGCACGCTGGCCGCGCTGGACGGGATCGTTGAGGGAAGGACGGCGACATGAGCGGCGGGGCGCGCAACGCGAAGCGACGGCAGCAGGCGGAACGGGAAGCCCGGCTCGCCGCAGCCGGGATCCGGGTGCCGCAGTCGAAGGCCGACAAGAACCGCGTGCCGATGATCGCGGCCGGCATCGTCATCGCGCTCGTCGTCGTGGTCGCGGGCGGGTGGTACTGGTTCAGCACCCGCCCGGTGACGCCGACGTTCACGGCCACCGCGTCCGGCGCCGTCGTCACCGCTGGTACGGGTCCGGTCGTCATCGACGTCTACGAGGACTTCCTGTGCCCGGGCTGCCTCGCGCTGGAGAAGCGCGACGGCAACAAGATCATCACCGCGCTCAACGACGGCAAGCTGACCGTCAAGTACCACATGCTCGGCCTGCTCGACGCCCGCACCAAGCCGGCGGGCTACTCCACCCGCGCCGCCGACGCGTCCCTCTGCGCCGCCGCTGCCGGCATCTACGGCGCCTACCACCAGAAGCTGTTCAACGTGCAGCCCGCGGAGAACAGCGCCGGTCTCACCGACGACCAGCTCGTCTCCTACGGCACCGACCTCGGTGCCGGTGCCGACTTCGCGGCATGCGTGAAGGGCACCAAGAACGACGCCGCGATCAAGAAGGAGACCGACGCCGCCACGAGCGCCGCCGGCCTCAAGAACCAGGGCGTGTTCGGCACCCCGACCGTGGCGAAGGACGGCAAGCGCATCGACATCAACGCATCGGGCTGGCTCGACACGGTGCTCGCCGGGAAGTGATCACTCCGCGCGGGACGGGTGGTCCCAGCTGATCGTCGGCCGGCGCCCGCCGAGGTGCCGGCCGAACCAGTCGAGGATCAGCTCGGCGCGCTGCACCCGGTGCCGCGGCGATCCGCTGCGCGACAGCTCGTGCCCCTCCTCGGGGAACCGCCAGTACTCGACCTCGCGACCGAGCTGGCGCAGCGCAACGAACATCGCGTCCGCCTGCTCGACGTGGCAGCGCAGGTCGTTCTCCGAATGGATGATCAGCAGTGGGGTGGTGATGTCGCGCGCATACGTGACCGGTGAGATGCGCCGGTAGACCTCCGGGGCCTCGACGTGGCTCACCCCCAGCTCCCAGCGGAACCAGCCAGCCGCGTCCGAGGACCACTCCTCCGACTCCATGTTGTTCACCGCCCGCTCGCTGCACGCGGCAGCGAACCGGTCGGAGTGCCCGATGAGCCAGCTCGTCAGGTAGCCGCCGTACGAGCCGCCGAGCACGCCGACCCGGTCCCGGTCGAGCACCGGCTCCCGCTCCAGCACGGCGTCGAGCACGGCGAGCACGTCGTCGGCGTCGATGCCGCCCCACCCGGTGCCGGGAAGGACCTCGGCCTCCGGCGGCCGGATGGCCTGCGCGAACGCGTCGGTGTGGCCGCTGGAGCCGTGCGGGTTGCAGTAGACGACCGCGTAGCCCGCGCCGGCCCACAGCTGGAACTCGTCGAACCACGTGTTGCCGTACTGCGTCATCGGTCCGCCGTGGATCGACACCAGCAGCGGGACGCTCGCCGGGTCCACCGGCTCGTGCGGCCGGATCAGCCACGCGTCGATGTCGCCGTCGCCGGCGGGGGAGGGCACCCTGAAGTGCTCCGGCTCGGCGGGCGGCACGTCGGCGTGGAACGCCGCGTTCAACGCAGTGAGCTGCCGCTCCTGCCCGCCGACGAGCACGTGCAGCTCCGGCAGCGCCGTCGGCGAGCCCGCGGTGAACGCGAGCGTGCCGCCGGCGAGGTCGTAGCCCGTCACGACCCTGGTGCCGCCGACCACGACCTCGGCGTCCCCGCCGTCGACCGGAACCCGCAGGACGTGGGTGGCGCCGTGGTCCTCGATGGCGAACACCGCTCGTCGCCGTCCCAGATGGGGGCGCGTGAACCCGGGAACGGCGCGCACTGGCGGTCGATCCGCTCGGTCGGCACGGCCACCCGAGCGCCGCTCTCCACGTCCAGCACCACCACGTCCGCGTGCGTCGGCACGACTCGCGGGTCGGTGACCAGCGCCGCCACCCGCGAGCCCGCCGGGTCGAACGCCGGCGACATGTACGCGAACCCGTCCTTCGTGATCAACCGGGGAGTGGTCCCGCCCGTCAGGTCGACGGCGTACAGGTCGGTGCGCCCGTCGAGGTCCCAGCCGTCCTCCCGGCCCGCGGAGACCACCAGCGAGTTGCCGTCCGGCGCCGACACCGGGTCGCTGTGGTCGAACGGACCGTCCGCGACCTGCACCGGAGCCGTCGACCCGTGCGCCGCCACCACGAACACCCCGGCCGGCCGGTCGATCGTCCAGCCCACCCCGTCCAGCCGGGAGAACAGGCGATCGATCCGCCGCGGCGGACGCGCCCGCTCGTCGTCGCCGTCCGCCCAGCGCCGGCTCCGCTCCCGCGACACGAACGCGATCCGCGTTCCGTCCGGGGAGAACGCCGGCGCCCCGATCGGCTCCGGCCGCACGCACAACCGCACCGTCTCGCCCGGCCCGTCCACCGGCAGGACGTGCAACGAGCTCTCCGTCGCATCCAGCCCCCGCCGGCTCGTGAACGCCAACCGCCGCCCGTCCGGCGACCACACCGGCGACCCGTCGGTGTGCTCGCCCGAAGTGACCGGGAACGGCGGCACCGACCCGTCGACGTGCGCCAACCACACCGCGCTGCGGTAGGTGTTGGCCGCGAGATCCACGCGCGTGACGACGAACGCGACCCGCGTCCCGTCCGGGCTGACACGAGGGGAGCTGACCGAGACAGGGCGCCCGATGTCGGCTGGCTGCATGCCCCGACCGTAGGGGACCCCCGTGCAACCCGTGGGAGGTTTTCGTGTACCGTTCGTCGGGCAAGGGGCTGTGGCGCAGCTGGTAGCGCACTTGACTGGCAGTCAAGGGGTCAGGGGTTCGAGTCCCCTCAGCTCCACCCTTCGCTGATCGATCTTCGGTTCACCGTTCCTGCAGTTCACGCCGTGTGCGTGCTGCTCTTGTTGCGCGGTGGCTGGGCGCGCCGTTGCCGCTCGAACGCGGCGATCATGGGTCGGACTAGCTGTACCGCCTCGCCGAGGGCGCTGGGACAGGGTCGCGACCAACCGGCGGATGGTGGTCGGGCCGCGTCCGGCGGCGAGTTGGTCGTCGATGGATCGGGCGACGTGGAGGTGGTTGAGCTTCTCGAGCCGTGCGCGCCAACGCGGTTCTGTGCCCGGATGTCACGGACGTGGTGCGGATGCGGCGCTCCGCGGACATGCGCTATCTGGGGCAGGGATCGGGGATCGAGGTCGAGCTCCCCGAACTGGACCTGGCCCGCGGCCGACTCGCGGCCACGGTGTGGGACCGGTGCCGGCTGCGGGCCCGGCACGGCACTCACCGGGCCGGCGGTGTTCGAGGAGCGGGAGTCCTCATGCGGTTTCGGGCCGGAGTGCCGGATCCGGGTCGACGGCGATCTGACCCTGCTCGTCGTCGTGGGGCGGTGACGGTCGTGCCGGGCTGCCGGTGGTCGTCGACGTGGCCGGCGCGGCGAGCAGATCTCCCAACCCGCCCCGGGCGTCCTCCAGGACGAGCGCCTCGGCCGCCACCGGGTCGCCCGCCCGCAACGCCCGGACGAGCGCGCGATGGCTGCCGTAGCGCTCCAGGCCGAACTTGTCGTTCTCGGCGATGCGTTCGATGAGCCGGGCCCGCCGTTCCGGCCAGGAGAACACGCGAGTCTGGTCGAGCAGGCGGACCAGGACCGGGTTGTGGGCGCAGGCCTCGACGACCTCGTTGAAGCGCTGCATGGCGTCGAGCAGTCGCTCCACGTGCCGGGCCACGTCCTGGCCTGCCTGCTGGCGCTGCTTGACGAGGATCAGCAGGTCGTCGGCGTCGTCGAGCACGGCGTCGAGGAGGTCCAGCTGTTCCGGGGACGCGTGTCGCGCGGCGAACCGAGCCACCATCCCGCGAAGTGCCACCTCGACCTCGGCGAGGTCGTGGATCGCGGCGTCTCCGACGGCGGACACCTGAACCGTCCGTGGTCCGGTTCGTTCGAGGAGACCGTCCTGCTCGAGCCGCCGGACGGCCTCCCGCACCGGTGTGGGGCTCACCGACAGCCGCTCGGCGAGCCCGCGTTCGGTGACCTTCTGCCCCGGCCGCAGCTCGCCCGTCGCGACCGCGTCGCGGATGGAGCGGTACGCGCGGTCCGCCAGCGTGTCGGCCACCAGGCCCTTCAACGTCTCCCGTGCCACAGCCTCACCCTATCTGCCATGGCAAAGACGGTTTGCAACTATTGACGGTCAAGCTATAGCAAAAGTACGGTGGTGCGCGCCGCCCCGGCGACGAGGAGAGGGAAGGTGCTGCATGACGACGACGTCGAGCACACAGCGCGCGTCGACGGGCCGGATCACGGTCCTCGTCGCCCTGGCGGTCTTCGCGCAGGAGTCGACGTGGAACCTCTACGACTCGCAGGTTCCACCGCTGCTCCGCGAGCACATCGCCAGTGCCGCGCTGATCGGTCTCTTGATGGGCATGGACAACGTGCTCGGCATCTTCGTCCAGCCGTGGATGGGCAACCGGTCGGACCGCACGCGCACCTCGTGGGGCCGGCGCATGCCGTACCTGCTCGTCGGAATGCCCGTGGCCGCGCTGCTGTTCGTCCTCATCCCGCACGTCGCGGGCTCGTTGCCGCTGCTGATCCTGGTCATGTTCGGCTACGCGCTGGTGGCGAACTCGTTCAAGCCGATCGCCGAGTCCCTGCTCCCGGACTTCGTCCCGCCCGAGCGGCGGAGCCGGGCCAACGCGGTCGTCAAGATCGCGGCCAGCCTCACCGTGATGGTCGCGGCGCTGATCAGCATCTTCCTGATCGACACGTATCCGAAGCTGTCGTTCGGGATCCCAGCGGTCCTGATGGTGGTGTCGCTGGTCGTGCTGGCGGTGAACGTGCGGGACAGCCGGTCGCCGGCCTACCGGAGCGCCGTGGAGGAGGACCGCGAGCAGCGCGGCGCAGCGGCACCCGCCGCGCGGGTGCGGGACACGGTGCTCGACATCGTACGAGACCGGGACCGCAGCCGGTTGCTGCTGATGGTGTCCATCCTCCTCTTCGGCGGTGCGTGGGCTGCCTCGCGGGCGCTCATCACGCCCTACGGCATGGAGGTGCTGCACATGTCCCGCGGCGAGGCGGGCGGCGTGACCCTGCCCAGCGGAGTGGCCTTCATCGTCGCTGCCTATCCGGTGGCGAGGCTCGCCGAACGCTTCGGCCGGCTGCGGGTGATGGCCGTCGGGATGACGGTGTTCGCGGCCGGCATGGTGCTCGCCACCGTGGTGGCGACGCCCGCCGGCGTCGTCACCGGCCTGTGCGTGGCGTCAGCCGGTGCGTCCTCGTTCCTGGTCAACGCGGTGGTCGTGCTGTGGAACCTCGCCCCGTCCGACCGCGTGGTCGGGACCTACACCGGGCTCTACACCGTCGGCTGGGTGAGCGGCGGCTTCCTGGGGCCGGCGGTGGTCGGCGGTCTGGTCGACCTGACCGGCTGGCCGATGCTGCTGCTCCACGTCGCGATCCTCGCGCTCCTCGCCGTGCTGGTGGTCGCACGCGTCGGTGCCCTGCAGCGCCGCTCGGGCGCGAGTCGTCCGCTGTGAACGAGCGCGTGCTGATCACCACGGACTACCTGCGTCCCGGCGACGACGTCGACCGGTTCCTGACGCGTGCCGGGTTGCAGACCGTCCATTCGCCGATGGTCAGCCGGCGCGATCCCGACGAACTCGCCGCGGCCCTCGTCGGGATCGACGCGGCCCTGGTGGCCAACGAGCCGTTGACGGCCGCTGTCCTCGCCCGCGCGTCGCGGCTGCGGGTGATCGTGCGGACAGGCGTGGGTCACGACTCGGTCGACGTCGCCGCGGCGGCCCGACTGGGGATCACGGTGAGCAACCTGCCGGGGATCAACGCCAACGCCGTGGCCGAGTACACCCTCGGTCTGCTGCTCGCGGGGGCTCGGCGGCTCGTGCAGTCCGCGCAGGGCGTGGCGCGGGGTGGCTGGCCGCGCGAGGACGGGCACGAGCTGCGGGGCTCGACGCTAGGGCTGATCGGCTACGGCGCGTCGGCGCGGGCGGTGGTGCCGCTGGCCCGCGCGTTCGGCATGGACGTAGTCTGCGCGACGAATCTGCCGGCGGAGCTGCGGGATCCCGGTGTCCGGTTCGTCGAGCTGCCGGAGCTGCTGTCGGTCTCGGACCACGTCTCGGTGCACACCGCACTGACCGAACGGACCCGCGGGCTGCTGGACGCGACAGCGTTCCAGCGGATGCGGCCGACCGCAATGTTGGTGAACACCGCGCGCGGCGCCATCGTCGACGAGGACGCGCTGGTCGCGGCGGTGCGGGCGGGTGAGATCGCGGGCGCCGCGCTCGACGTCACGGCCGAGGAGCCGCTGCCGTCCGACAGTCCGTTGCGCGGCGTGGACGGGATCGTCGTCTATTCCCACATGGCCGGGCAGACGGCCGAAGCACGTGCCGCCGCGGCCCTGCGCGGCGCCGAGGAACTGGTGGCCGCCCTCGCGGGCCGGGCGCAGTTCGTGGTGAACGGAGTGGAAGAAGGAACATGGACACCGAACCGGTGACGTCCGTCCGGATCCTGTCGCCGAGCGGCATGCTCGGCGCGGGCTGGGACCACGCGACGATCGAGCGCGGCATCGCCCTGGGGGCCGACGTCATCAGCATCGACGCCGGCTCCACCGACTCCGGTCCCTACTACCTGGGGTCCGCGTCGCCCAAGACGGCCGCCAAGGCGGTGGCCCGTGATCTGCGCAGCCTGCTGACTGCCGCCGCCGGCGCGGACATCCCCGTGATCGTCGGCTCCTGCGGCACGAGCGGAACCGACAGCGGCGTCGACTGGGTCGCCGGGATCGCCGCCCAGGTGATGGCCGAGGAAGGCCTGGACCTGGCGGTCGCGCGGATCTACAGCGAGCAGAACGCCGCCGACCTGAAGGAGCACCTCGACGCAGGCCGGATCCACCCGCTGCCGCCGCTGGGCGAGCTGCAGGCCGAGACGCTCGAGAGCTGCACCCACATCGTCGGCGCGATGGGGCACGAACCGATCGTCGACGCGCTGCGCGCCGGCGCCCAGGTCGTGCTCGCCGGCCGTGCCACCGACACCGCGGTCGCGGCCGCCTACCCGCTCATGCGCGGGATGCCCGCCGGGCCGACCTGGCACGCCGCCAAGATCGTCGAATGCGGTGGGCAGTGCACGACCAACCCCCGCGCCGGCGGGGTCCTCGCCACCATCGACGCCCACGGCTTCACCATCGAGCCGCTCGACCCCGCCGTGGCGTGCACACCGATCTCGGTGGCCGCCCACATGCTCTACGAGTCCGCGAACCCGTTCGAGATGCGGGAGCCCGCCGGCACCCTCGACGTCCGGGACGCGCGGTACGTCGCGATCGACGACCGGACCGTCCGGGTCGAGGGCTCGCAGTTCCACGTCGCCGACCAGTACACGATCAAGCTGGAAGGCGCCCGCATCACCGGCTACGAGACCATGTCGTTCTCGGCGATCCGCGACCCGTCCGTCCTCGCCGACATCGATGCCTGGGCGCAGCTGATGCGCACGATGATCACGCAGCGGGTGGGGCAGACCCTGGAACTGGCGGACGACGAGTACGCCTTCGACCTCCGCCTCTACGGCCACAACGCGGTGCTGGACGATCTCGAGCCCGAGACCGGGCCGCCGCGCGAGGTCGGCGTCATGTTGCTGGTCAACGCGCTCGACCAGGCGACGGCCACGGCGGTCGCCAAGGTCGCCAACCCGCTCATGCTGCACCTGCCGACACCGGGGATGGACTACCTGCCGAGCCTGGCCTTCGCGTCCTCCCCGGCCGAGGTCGAGCGGGGCGCAGCCTACGAGTTCGTGCTCAACCACGTCGTGGACTGCGCCGACCCGGCCAGCCTGTTCCGCACCGAGCTGGGGGCGAAGACCCATGCCTGACACCACGCTGGCCGATCTCGCCCACGAGGTCCGCTCCAAGAACGCGGGCCCGTTCTGGGTCACCATGGAACTGTTCATGCGGGACGCCGAGGGCTACCGGGTCGCCGCGGACGAGACCTTCCTGAACGAGCGGGTGATCGCGCAGCTCTACCGCGTCGACGAGCAGACGGTCCAGCTGTTCCGCATCCCGTCGCTCAACGTCGTGAAGATCTCCTTCCCGCGACCGGTGAGCCAGGGCTCGCTCCGGGACCGTGACATCCACGCAGGACAGCACCACGTTCCGCTCGCTCGCCTGCCGATCCCGCAGTACGTGGGGGAGCGCTCATGATCCAGGTCGCGGACCTGCCGGCCACCCACCCCGGCCGGCGGTTGCTGACCAAACGCACACCCTTCTTCGCCGCACCGGGCGAGCCGCGCTGCAGCTACTGCGTCTACGTGCCCACGAGCTGGACCGCGGAGAGTGAGCTGCCCGTCGTGGTGGCGGTGCACGGCACCGGCCGCAGCGTGGGAGAGCTGCGCGAGGGGTTCATCCCGTTCGCCGAACACCACCGCGTGATCGTCGTGTTCCCGCTGTTCCCGGTCGGCATCGACGATCCCGACGAC
This sequence comes from Pseudonocardia sp. CA-107938, assembly GCF_050936315.1. Classification (NCBI taxonomy): domain Bacteria; kingdom Bacillati; phylum Actinomycetota; class Actinomycetes; order Pseudonocardiales; family Pseudonocardiaceae; genus Pseudonocardia; species Pseudonocardia sp. CA-107938. The sequence continues at coordinate 2,630,697 of NZ_JBNJNA010000001.1, forward strand.
GTCCACAACTACAAGCTCCTCGACGCCCACGGCATCCGGTTCGACCTGGTGCTGCTCGACGTCCTCGAGCAGGTACGGACACGGTGGAACGCCCGCGTCGACACCGTGCTGCTGTGCGGGCACTCCGGTGGGGGCCAGTTCGCCCACCGCTTCCTGTACCTGCACCCGGACCGGGTCGCTGCCGTCGCGATCGGTGCCCCGGGCGGTGTGACCGTGCTCGATCACACGCTCGCCTGGCCGGAAGGCATCGCCGACACCCGGGAACGGTTCGGGATCACCGTGGATCCCGCCGCGGTCGCCCGGGTGCCGGTGCTGCTCGTCATCGGCGGCGACGACGGGCGGGCCGACCTGGCCGCCATGGGCGACCACGGCCACAGTCGACCCGAGCAGCTCGACCGGCTCGCCGAGAGCCTGATCCACCACGGCGCGGCCGTGGAGAAGGTCGTGGTCCCCGGCGTGGGGCACAGCGCCGCGGGAACACGACCACCGGTCACCGACTTCTTCGCCAGGCACACGATCAATCGCCCCTGATCATAGGGGCCGCGCGCGAAGCACCGGTGCATCAGCAATTCCTGGCGCCGCTGCAGCAGCGCGACCCCCGCCGCGGCCGGCGCTGGACTCCGCTACGACACCGGGGACGGGCGCGTCGGGCCCCGGGCGTCGGACGGGTGCTTGATCGCGCGGTGGGTGAGTGTCGCGCCCATGCCGTCGCCGCCGCGAGGGGTCAAAGGCCGCATTCGAAGGCGGAGGTTCCGGGGTTGGCGTCGGCGAGCCGGTGCAGTGCGTCGGCGATGCGGCGCAGTTCGCCGGGGTCGAGGTGGTCGGCGAAGAACGTGGCCACGACAGCGTCGACCACGGGTCGGGCCGTCTCGAGGGCGTCCTGGCCGGCCGGGGTGAGTTCGGCCCAGGTGGCTCTGCGGTCGGCCGCGGACAGGGCGCGGGTCACCCAGCCGTTCTTGGTCTCCAGCTTCGTGACCAGCCGGGTCGCCCCGCTGCGGGAGATCATCAGCTCATCCGCGAGCGCGGCCATGCGCAGCCGTCCATCGGCCCGGTCCAACGCCGACAGCACCTCGTGCTCGAAGTAGGTCATCGCGGCCTTGTCCCGCAGCAGGTTGTTGAGGTGGGCGAACAGCAGCGAATCAGCGCGGAACAGCGCACGCCACGCCGTGGTCTGGTCCTGGGTAGCCCTGACTCGCCCGGTCTCCATGAGCGGGAAGTTTAGACCGCAATCGTTGACACGTGAATCGCGCTGATCGTACTGTGCATGAGTGAACCATTCACGCGTCAACGGTTCGGTGTGGGTCGAGATCTACGCCGACGTGTTGTGCCCGTGGAGCTTCATCGGCAAGCGGCGCCTGGACACCGCACTGAGCGGCCTCGCCGCCCGTGCCCGAGTGGCCGTGCGGTGGCGCAGCGTCGAACTCGATCCCCACCTCGGGCGGGTGCCCGGCCGGACGGCCGCGGAGGAGATGGCCGACCCGGCCTGGTGGGGAGACCAGGCAGCGTCCCGGATCGCGCACATCCAGGCGCTCGGCGCCGCCGAGGGCCTGACCTTGAACCTGCATCTCGCCCGGCCGGTGAACAGCTTCGACGCGCACCGGTTGCTCCAGTTCGCCGCCGATCACGGACGAGCCGACGCGATGGCCGAGCACCTCCTGCTCGCCTACCACACCGACGGAGCCGACATCGCCGATCCGCACGTCCTTCGACACCTGGGCGTACAGGTGGGACTGCCGGCCACCGAGGTGGCGGCGCTCGTGGCCGGTGACGCCTACGCCGCGCACGTCAGAGCGGACGAACGCCGCGCCGCCGAACAGGGCGCGACCAGCGTCCCCTCCCTGGTCGTCGACGGCAGGGGCCCGATCTCGGGGATCCAGCCACCCCACGTCCTGCACCGGCTGCTCACCGACGCCACACCGGAACGCTAGAGAGGGAAGTACGGATGGACATCGGGATCGGACTGCCCAGCCACGGCCAGTGGACCGACGGCCGCACCTTGGTGGAATGGGCGCGCCGGGCCGAAGCTCGCGGCTTCTCCACCCTCGCCGTCAACGACCGCCTGCTGTGGACCAACCCCGAACCACTGATCACGCTGGCCGCCGCGGCCGGTGCCACCACCCGGATCAACCTGCTGACCAGCGTGCTGCTGGCCCCCTTGCGAAGCAACCACGCGCTGTTCGCCAAGGCCGTGGCCACGCTGGACCACCTCGCCGGCCCGCACCGGTTGCGCCTGGGGCTCGCCGCCGGTTTCCGGCGCGACGACTACGCCGCCGGCGACGTCGACTTCGCGACCCGCGGCAAGCAGTTCACCGCGCTGCTCGACCGCCTCGACACCACGTGGCGCGACACACTGCGACCGGCCACCCCCGGCGGTCCTCCGCTGCTGTTCGGCGGCACCTCCGACGCCACCCTCGAACGCATCGCCACCCGCGGCAGCGGATGGGTCGCCGGCACCGCCACAGTGCCCGACCTCCAGGAATTCCTACTCCGGCTGCGGCACGCCTGGACAGCCAACCAGCGCACCGGCACCCCGCACGTCACTGCCTCGGCGATGTACGCGTTGGGCCCCGACGCCACGACCGCGATCACCAACGCGATCGGCCCCTACTACGCCTTCGCCGGACAACGATGGATCGACGAGGGCATCGCCGCCGCACTCACCACGCCCGACCGGATCCACGCCACCGTCGCCGACTTCGAACGCGCCGGCTGCAACGAACTGATCTTCACCGCCAACGACCCGGACCCGGAACAGGTCGACCTCCTCGCCGACTGCCTGTCCACCAGGTGAACCACGACCCGCCGAATCACCGTCCTGAGGTGAAGAAGCCGGCGACAGGCGCCGGCTGGTCGAAGTCCTTGGCCGGCGAGGGCGGTCGACCCTCGGGCACTGCGATGGCGTCCAGGTCTCGTCGATCGTCGTCGCGCCGGCATCCTGGCCGGCGGCCGACGCGGGCCTGCTGCGCCGTCGTGGTGTGCTCGGTGGGACGGATCGGCGTTGGCCCTGCTGGGACAATGCGGATCATGGCGACACCCGATGGCGAACCGGATGCAGATGATGCCTCCGGTTCAGCAGCCCCTCGCCGTCGACGTCGGCGGCGGGACGCGGTGGAGAACCAGGCGCGGCTGTTGGCGGCGGCGCGTGAGGTGTTCGTGGAGCGCGGGCTGAACGTCACGTTGGACGAGATCGCGCAGCATGCCGGGGTCGGGGTGGCGACGATGTACCGGAACTTCTCGTCGCGGTCCGAGGTGGTGGAGGCGGTGTACCGGGACCGCGCGGAACAGCTCGACAGGATCGTGGACGAGGCGTTGGCCCAGGAGGACTCCTGGGACGGTCTGGTGACCTACCTGGAGCGGATGAACGCGTTCATCGACGCTGATCGTGGGCTGCGGGCGGTGGTGATGACCACGCCGGAGGGTGCGGAGGACTTCGCGGCGGGTCGGGTGCGGCGCTCGCCCGGGGTGGAGCGGTTGATCGCCCGGGCGAAGCAGGACGGGTACCTGCGGCCCGATGTCGAGCGCTCGGACCTGTTCCTCGTCGACGTGATGGTCGATGCGGTGCGCGACTACACCGCGAACGTGGACGCCGAGCAGTGGCGGCGTTGCATGGTGGTGGTGCTGGAGGGGCTGCGGGCGCGGCCGGGGCAGGCGCCGCTTCCGGGGCGGGCACTGTCGCGGGACGAGGTCGCGGCGGCGATGCGGGACGTGGGTCGACGTCGGGCTATCGGTCGACGGCCGGGCTGAGCTCGGCGCCGTCGAGGTGCCATTCGGCGGCGGCTGCGCGGGCGGTCCAGAACCGCGCGTAGCGCCCGCCGGCGGAGAGCAGGGCTTCGTGGGTTCCGTCCTCGACGATGTGCCCGTCGTCGAGGAAGAGGATCCGGTCGGCGTGGCGGATGGTGTCGAGCTTGTGGGCGACGACGAGCACGGTCCGGTCACGGGTGAGGGCTGTGATGGCGGCCTGGACGGCGTTCTCCGTCTCGGGGTCGAGAGCGGAGGTGGCTTCGTCGAGCAGGACGATCGGGGCGTTCTTGAGCAGGGCGCGGGCGATGGAGACCCGTTGGCGTTCACCGCCGGACAGCAGCAGCCCGCCCTCGCCGACGGGGGTGTCCCAGCCGTGGCGGGCGCGGTCGAGGACGTCGTCCAGGCGGGCTGCGCGTGCGGCGGCGCGGAGCTCGGCGTCGGTGGCGTCGGGTTTGCCGAGGCGCACGTTCTCGGCGATGGTGCCGTGGAAGAGGTACACGTCCTGGAAGACGATCGCGATGCGGGACATCAGCTCGGGGGTGGCGATGTCGCGGACGTCGACGCCGCCGATGCGGACGGCCCCGGTGTCGGTGTCCCAGAAGCGGGCGACCAGCCGGGTGAGGGTCGTCTTCCCGCTCCCGGACGGTCCGACGAGGGCGGTGACGGTGCCTTCGGGCAGCCGGGCGGTCACGTCGGCCAGGACGGGGCGGTCGGCGTAGCCGAAGCCGACCCGGTCGAACTGGATGTCGTTGCCGGCCGGGGTGCTCGGGTCGGTCGGTTCGGGAAGGGGTTCGGCGTCGAGGATCGCGGCGATGCGGGCGAGCGCTCCGCGGCTGCGCTGCACGGTGGAGGCCAGCCCCACGGTCTCGGTCAGCGGTTCGATGAAGCGGACGATGAGCACCAGGAGCGGGAGGGCGGTGACGGCGGAGGCCCAGTCGGCGAGGACGAGGCCGGTGACCGCGGCGAGGACGAGGGTGAACGCCGTCTGCAGGGCGAGCGCGAACCCGACCCGGCCGGGTGTGGAGGCGCGCAGGACCTGCGCGGAGGCGTCGTGCTTGCCGGTGAGGGCGGCGTCGACGAGCCGGTTCGCGGCGCCGCTCGCGCCGTGGGAGCGCAGGACGGGCTGCAGGGCGGCGTACTCGATGATCCGGCCAGCGGCTTCGGCCTGGGCCGTGGCCTGGATCGAGTCGGCGATCGCGGAGAGCCGACCCGCCCAGCGGAACACCACGACGAGCGCCGGAATCGTGATCGCGGTGAGCACCGCGAGCCGCCAGTCGAAGAACACCAGCGCGACCACGATGGTCGCCGGCGTGAGCAGGCCGGTGACCAGTGGGCGGATCAGGTGGGCGGCGATGCCCATGATGCTCACGACGCCCTGGCTGAGGAGAGTGCTCAGCTGGCCCACGCGCTCGGCGGTGTACCAGCCCAGTGGCAGGGCGGCGAGGTGGTTGCCGATGCGGGTGTGCAGCGCGTACGACAGCGTCGAGCTGGACCGCAGCGCCGACCGCAGGCTCACCCCGTGCACGAGCCCGTAGAGCACCGACGCGGCGACGAGGACACCTACGGGCGGCCACACGCCCTCAGGGTGCGGGCCGAGCAGCGCCTCCAGGACAGGGGCGGTCAGGGCGAAGAGAGCACCTTGCGCGACGGCGTTGACGCTTTGCCAGACGACCATGCGCTGCACGGCGCGTCGGCTGTCCGGGTCGAGGATGCGCAGGAGTTGGCGGATCATCGGGATTCCTCCGTGATCGGTGTGGTCTGCGCTGTCCAGAGCCGGCGGTAGAGACCGTCCCCGGCGAGCAGGTGATCGTGCGATCCCTGCTCGACGATGCGGCCGCCGTCCAGCACGACGATGTGGTCGGCGCCGGCGATGCTGCGCAGCCGGTGGGCGATGACGAGCACGGTCTTGCCGCGGACGAGCCGGCTCAGCGCCCGCTGGACCTCGTTCTCGGATTCGGGGTCGGCGAAGCTGGCGGCCTCGTCGAGGACGAGGATGGGCCGGTCGGCGAGGAGGGCCCGGGCGATGGCGACCCGCTGTGCTTCGCCGCCGGACAGCAGCGCGTCCTGGCCGACGATCGAGTCGTACCTGCGCGGCAGCGCGCGGATCCGCTCGTGGATCTGCGCGCTGCGGGCGGCCGCGACGACCTGGTCGTCGTCGGCGTCCGGCCGGGCCAGGCGGATGTTCTCGCGGATGGTGTCGCGCAGCAGCCGAACCTCCTGGAAGACGAACCCGACGTGCCGGTACAGCTCCTCGCCGGGAATGGCGATGGCGTCCGCGCCACCGATGCGGATGGTGCCGCTGGTCGGGTCGAAGAACCGCGGAACCAGCCGCGCGAGGCTGGTCTTGCCCGCCCCGGACGGGCCGACCAGCGCGGTCACGGTTCCGGGCGCGAGGGTGAGGGTGATGTCGGTGAGCACGGGATGGTCCTCGGCGTAGGCGAAGTCGACGCGCTCGATCTCGACGGTGCGCCCCGTGACGGTCTGGGTCGGTGCGCTCACCTGGACGGTCGGTGTCGACAGCAGGGCCTTGATGCGGGTGGCGGCGAGGCTGCCGGCGCGCAGGTCCTGCTCGGCGTAGCTGAGTGCGAGCACGGGCGTGGACAGTCCGGGGCCGAGCACGGCGAACGCGAGGACGTCGATCCCGGACATCGTGCCGGCGGTGACGAAGACGCTCCCGAACACCAGGACGACCAGCAGCGTCACGCCGGGGGAGAGGGCGAGTTCGGCCAGCGACCGTGGTGCGACCAGCCCCGTGGTGAAGTGGCGCCATCCGGTGGAGAAGCGGCCGGCGGTGTCGGCGAAGCGCCGGTAGGACTGCTGGGACTGCCCGAACGCCTTCACGACCGCGACGCCGGCGACGAACTCGACGGCGGTCTGGTTGATCTCCTGCATGATCGGGAACATGGCCGCGTAGCCACGTTGGAACCGCGTCCCGGCCCGGCGGAACCCGACGATGCCGAGCACCAGCGGGACGAGGGCGATCGACGCGAGCCGCCAGTCGACGGAGAAGAGATAGCCCAGCGCGAGAAGCGGCGCGACGATCGCGGAGGTCAGCTCCAGCGCCGAGTGCGCCACGAGGTGATGCAGCGCGTCCACGTCGTCGCCCACGGCCTGCTTCACCGCGCCGGACGAGCGTGCGTCGAACCAGCCGAGCGGGACCCGTCCCAAGCGATCGACCAGCGCGCGGCGGATGCCGAGCTGGAGGTCGTTCTCGGCGTAGTGGCTGATCGTGTTGGCGAGGATCGCGAGCAACAGCCGGACGATCACCGCGCCCGCCGCGATCCCCACGATCGCCGAGGCACGACCGGGGTCGGGATCGGGGGTGAGGAGGGTACGGCCGAGCTCGACGACGGCGACGAGCGGGACGACACCGACCGCGGCGGCGAGCGCCTGGATCGTGATCGCGCCGGCGAGGTGGAACCTGATGGGTCCGACGAGCGAGGGCGGTGTGTCGTGGGTGGCCGTCATGGCAGCACCACCACCGTCGGCAGCCCGTTCGCCGGGTGCGGGATGACACGAGCCGTGACCCGGTACACGTCGGCGAGCAGGTCCTCGGTGACGACGTCGCTCGGCGCTCCGTCGGCCACGATCCGGCCGCCGTCGAGGACGACGATGCGGTCGGCGTACTGGGCCGCCTGGCTCAGGTCGTGCAGAACCATCACCAGGCCGCGGCGCTGGTCGGCGTGCACCCGGCGGAGGAGGCGGAGCACCTCGGTCTGATGGCCCAGGTCGAGGTAGGTGGTGGGTTCGTCGGCGAGCAGCCACGGCGTCTGCTGGGCGAGCGCGCAGGCCAGCCACACGCGCTGGCGCTGACCGCCGGAGAGGGCGTCCACGGGTCGATCCACGACATCGTCGAGGCGGCACAGCCGGATCGCCTCGGCGATCACCTGTTCCCCCTCGGGATCACCGGTGCCGAACGGGCCGCGATGCGGGTAGCGGCCGTAGGACACGAGGGTGCGCACGTCGAGCGCGTCGGGGACCGCGGCGCCCTGGGCGATGAGCGCGAGTTGCCGAGCGCGGGCCTTGGCCGGCATGCGGGCGATCGCGGCGCCGTCGAGCAGGACCGCACCCGCCGACGGGGTCAACAGGTGGCACAGGGCCGCGAGCAGCGTGGACTTGCCCGATCCGTTCGGCCCGACCAGCGCGGTGACCTCGGTCGGGTGGAGATGGACGTCGAGGCCGTCGAGCACCGGCGGCCCGCCGTACCCGGCCGTGAGTCCCTGTGCGGCGAGCGGTGGCACCCGACGTGCGCCGGTCGCGATGGTCGACACTTCGACCAGGCTCTGACTCATCGAACAGTCAACTTTCGTGTGGTGAGCAGCCACAACAGGACCGGGATCGACAGCGGCGCGATCACCGCGCCGACCGGGAGTCCTGTGGCGCCTGCCCCGGGGAGGGAGAGGGTGGTCAGCTGTGCGATCAGGTCGGCGATCGGCAGGAGCGCTGCCGCGACCAGTCCGCCGGTCGGGACGAGCACGCCGGGGTGGCTGCTCCCCGTGACGTGGCGGGCGATCTGCGGCCCGACCAGCCCGAGGAACATCACCGCGCCCACGCCGAGCACCCCGCCCACGGCCAGCACGATCGCGCCGACCATGGCGACGGCCCGCACCCGTCGATGACCGACGCCGAGCGCGGCCGCGGACGGTGCGCCGAGGCGGAGCACGGCCAGTGGCCGGACCTGGCCGAGGACGAGGAGGAGCCCGGCGGCGGTCAACGCCGCGACCGGCGGGACGTCTGCGATGGTGCGCGCGTTGACCGAGCCGATCAGCCACCGCAGCACCTCCCACAGTGGCCGCCCGGCGAGCGCGAGCAGGCCCAGCACGAGAGCGGTCAGGATCGAGCCGACGAGGACGCCCGCCAGCGCGATCAGCTCCGAGTCCTGCCAGCGCCCGCGCACGGCCAGCGTGATCAGGCCCACCGCCGACAACCCGCCGGCCGCGGCGGCGAGCAGGACGACCGGCCGGCCCGTGGCCGCGCCGGCGCCGGTGGCGATCACGACACCCAACGCCGCACCGGCCGAGATGCCCAGCATCCCCGGCTCGGCCAGCGGGTTCCGCAACGAGCTCTGCAACGCCGCGCCCGCGCTGCCCAGCGCGATCCCGGACAGCATGCCGGTGAGGAACCGGGGCACCCGGAGATTCACGATCAGCGCGTCCACCGGGGACTGCGCCTGCCCAGTCACCACGTCAAGGGCCTGCCCAGGAGTGATCCCTGATCGGCCGATCAGTACCTGACCGATTCCGGCCACCGCGAGCACGACGAGGCAGGCGCCGCAGAGCACCACGATCCGCCGCGCGACGGTCATCCGGTCGACACCAGGCCCCGTGCCGGGGTGGTCCGCAGGCCGCGGAGCAGCACCAACAGCGCCGGTCCGCCGAGCACGGCGACCCCGACCCCGGCCGGGACCTCCTGGGGGTAGGCGATCAGCCGGCCCACCGTGTCGGCCGTGAGCAGCAGAAGGCCACCGACGACGGCCGTCGGCCACACCAGCGACATCGTGCCCTCGCGCCGCAGGACCGACCTGGTCAGGAAGGGTGCGAGCAGGGCGACGAACGGGACCGGCCCGCACGCCGCGACCACCGTGGCGGTCACCAATGACGACAGCACCACGACCTCGACGACGACCCGGCCGGGACGGATGCCGACACCGGCCGCGAGCCGTTCACCCGACCGGACCACGGCGGCCGCCCGCGCCAACGGCACGACGCACACCACCAGCACCACGGCCCCGACCAGAACCGGAGCCGCCATCGCCCAGGTCCGTCCGGCCAGCATCCCGAGGATGTAGCGGAACAGCAGGTTCGTCGACATCGATCCGCCGACGCTGATCACCGCGATCGTCAACGCGGTCAGACCCGCCGATACCGCTGCGCCGACGACGGCGAACCGCACCGGGTCACGCTGTCGGGCGGACAGCACCAGGACGATCAGGGAGCCGCCGAGAGCGCCGGCTAACGTCACCGCCGGTCCGAGCACGAACCCACCGCCGACGCCGGTCACCACCGTCACCACCATGACCAGCGCGGCGCCCGGCCCGGCCCCGAGCAGATCGGGACCGGCGAGCGGGTTGCCGAACACGTCCTGCATCAGCAGTCCGACCACGCCGAGCCCGCCGCCGGCGACGAGCGCGATCACCGCTCGAGGTGCCCGCAACTGCCACAGCACGACGGCCGCATCGTTCGACCCCGCCGACCACACGGCCTCGACCAGCTCGGACGGGGAGGTCTGCGGCGGCCCGAGGAGCACCGAGAGCAGCGCGAGGCCCAGCACCGCGAAAGCCGGGAGCAATGCCCGGCCGGCTCGTACCCAGAGCTTATGTGGAGTCATTATCTCCATTATAGTGCCTCTGATAATCATTGTCGATAACAGAGGACCCCTGCCGTGCCCCGCCTCCTCACGCTCGTCGTCGTCCCGACGCTGCTGGCCCTGGTTTCCTGCGCCGACCCGACGGGGCCGTCGACCGACACCGACGGCTCCGGCGCACCCGTCACCGTCAACGGCCCGGTCAGCCGCGTCGTGTGCCTCACCGGCATCTGCGACGACGCACTGCTCGAACTCGGCCTCGAACCCGTCGCCAGCCGCGAGGCCGGCGCTCACGACCTCCTCGCCCAGCCCGCGTTCCTCGGCCCCGACGCCGCCGCGAAGATCCCGACGATCGGTGGCGGCTTCGGCGAGGAGAACGTCGAGGACGTGATCAAGGCGCGCCCCGAGCTGGTGATCGGCCTCGCCGGCGTCCACGACGGGCTCCGACCCGCCGTCGAGAGTGCTGCGCCGCTCTACCTGGCCAAGGTGACCAAGTACCAGGACTCGATCGACTTCCTCACCTGGATGGGCGAGATCACCGGTCGGACGCACCAGGCCGCAGCGGCTGTCGAGCGGTTCCAGACCAAGATCGCCGCCGCGCGGGCGAACCCGTCGCCGCTGACCTCGCTGTCCCTGGCCGGCGTGGACGCGAACTTCGACGTCAGCACCGAGTCGTCGCTGCTGGGATCGATCCTCGGCCTGGTCGGGAAGTACCCCTGGCAGGAGACCGCGGGCGGGAGCCACGAGCCGGGCACCGCGACCTACTCGCTCGAGGAGATCCTGCGGACCGACCCCGACGTGATCTTCGTCAGCACCATCCAGGTCACGGCGGAACCACCGACACCGATCTCGTACGCCCTGGCCGACAACCCGGTGTGGGGCCGGCTCAAGGCGGTCCGCAGCGGCCAGGTCGTCGACACCGACGCACTCTTCTGGATCACCGGCCGCGGCACCCGCTCCCTCGGCATCGTGCTCGACCAGGCACAGCAGGAACTCGCCCACGCGCGGACCGGCGCATGACCACGCCACGAAACAGGAGGGATACGGACATGCAGAGGAATCCCGGGACACGACCGTCGACGGAGCCGGCCGCCGGCAGTGGGCTGCTGCTCCTGGCCGTTTTCGTCGTCGTGTGTCTGAACCTGAGGGTCGCGTTCGTCGGCGTAGCACCGCTGACGCCGGTGATGGACCTGGATCGGGTGACGGTCACCGTGCTGACGACGATCCCGCCACTGTGCATGGCCTGTTCGCGCCGTTCGGCGCCGCGGTCCGGGGCAGGCTCGGGGAGGAACGCGGACTCTTCGTGGCGATGGTCGTCCTGACCGTCGGGCTCCTCGTCCGCTCCACGAGCATGGCCGGGCTGTTCGCCGGCACCGTCGTCGCCTCAGCGGGGATAGCCGTGCTCAACGTGCTCACCCCGGTGCTGGTGCGCAAGCGGTTCGCGCCGAACCGGGTCGGCCCGATGATGGGGCTGTACGCGATGCTGATGGGCGCCAGCGCCGCTCTGACCGCCGCCGTCACGGTGCCCCTCTATCAGGCCACCGGCTCGTGGCAGCTCACCCTCGCCGTCGCGATCGTCCCCGCCGTGCTCGGGCTAGCGGTGCTGCCCACCCAGCTCCGCGTCCCCCGCACGCCTGCGCCGGCAGGGAACGCCGCCTGGGGTGGGCTGCTGCGCAACCCCACGGCGTGGGCGGTGACCGGGTTCTTCAGCATCCAGACCCTGCTGTTCTACACGATCGCCGCCTGGCTCCCCGTCGTCCTCGTCGCCGCGGGCACCGACGCCGTCTCGGCCGGCACGGCGTTCGCGCTCTGCTTCATCGGCGTCGCCGTCGGCGGCTTCGTCGGTCCGGCCTGGGCCGGACGCCGCGCCGATCACGTCTCCCCGCTCCTGGCCACGATCGCCTGCTGCCTCGTCGGGATCGTCGGGATCCTGCTCGCCCCCGCCGTCACCGCCGCGATCTGGTCGACCATCCTCGGTATCGGCCTCGGCGCCGGACAAGGCATCCCCGGCATCCTCTACGTGCGCCGCGCCGCGCACCACCACCAGACCGCTCAGCTGTCGAGCATGGCCCAGAGCATCGGCTACCTCGCAGCCGCGACCGGCCCCTTCCTCGCCGCGGCACTGCACAGCGCCACAGGAAGCTGGACCGCGCCGCTGATCGCCATGGTCATCCTGCTCCTCGGCAACGCAGCCCTCAGCCCACGCGCCGGCCGCAACACCATGCCACCCCGTCTTCGTGACGTGTAGCCCCGTGCCGTCGCGGGATGCAGAGCTTGAAGAGGCGTTATCCGCAGAAGCGTCGGAGTGCAGTACGACAGGGTCGGTGCAGTACCCCTCCACGGTGCTCCGGGCGGTCATGGTGGTGCGGTTGGCCGGGCCGACGCCACGCGGGTCCCGTCCTCCGCAGGGTGCAGCCGCGCTCCCGCTGCTCAATCGCAGCGGTCGTCGGGCGGCACAACGTCGGCCACCTGGTGCCCGTGCGCGACCGCTGGGTTCCGCGCCGCGCGACCGACGGGCGGAGTCGGATCGTCGGCCTGACGGGGACGCGGGACCAGGAGCGTCCTCACTCGCTCAGCTGGTCTCGCCACGTCACCCAGGCACGGACCGTGGACAGATCGAACTCGGGTCCGTGCACCTCCAGGGTGAAGATGGTGACGCCCTGCTCCAGCAGCGGAGTCCCAGTCACTTCGGGTACGCCGTTCACGCCTGCTGACAGCTCGATCTCGCCCGAGTCGCGGCCGATCTCCGCGCAGCGCTCGGCAAGGACCTGCTTCTTACGCGCGAACTCCGCGCCGGAGGAGAACCAGTGCCAGATGTCGGCGTGCCGGGCCACCAGCCGCAACGTCCTCTGCTCGCCGCCACCACCGATCAGCACTGGCACCTTGCGCAGCGGCGGGGGGTTCAGCTTGGCGAACCGCTGTTCGATCCTGGGCAAAGCAGCGGCCAGCGCCGCCACCCGGCCACCGGGCGTACCGAACTCGTAGCCGTACTCGGCGAAGTCCCGTTCCATCGCGCCCGCGCCGATGCCCAGGATCAGCCTTCCGTCGCTGATGTGGTCGACGGTGCGGGCCATGTCCGCGACCAGGTCGGGGTTGCGGAAGGCGACGGCGGTCACCAGCGGGCCGAGCTGCACGTGCTGGGTCTGTTCGGCCCAGGCGGCGAGCATGGTCCAGCATTCGAAGTGCTTTCCGTGCTCGTCGCCGGAGATCGGCAGGAAATGGTCCCAGTTGAAGATGATGTCCACGCCGGCGTCCTCGAGTCGCGCCGCGACTTGGCGAATGGCCGAGTAGTCGACGTGCTGCGGGGCGATCTGCACGCCGATCCGAATCGGGCGGGAATTCACATCTGGGAGTAGAGTGATCGTCACGTTACGAGAACGTATGCTGCTTTCGATACGCTGACGATATGCTCGGCGGTGCACGATCACCAACACCCCGAGGGCGGGCACTCCAGGGGCGGTGCGGGCCGGCATCTTCGAGCCCATCGGCGGCCCGCCCGACGGACGCCCCGGCGGCTCCGCGTCGAGGCCGAGCACCGACCTGCGCAGGGCCGCGCGGGGCAGTTTCCGCGAATGTCGAAGCGTCTTTGCAAATGGACTGGTCTCAAGGACCATGCTCATGCGGCAGTTCTGACGGCAAACCGGCGACCAGGGTCTTGCCTATTCATGTTCGCCGGCGCGTGCGCGGAGATCGCCCAGTTGCAAGATCATCAACTCCTCCGAGTGTCAAGGAGGTGAACCATGTCGCTCTTCTGGTGGATCATCATGTGACACCACTCCGAACGCCTGCACGATCGAAGTCTTGGCGTGATCGATCGCTGCCAGCAACGCCGGCGGCGCAATTCCCGGAACCCGAGGGGGTGATCCACAATGTTTCCATTCTATTGGAATCCCGAGTGGTGGTGGTGTTAGCGAAATCGACGCGGCGCATCTCAACCGTTGACAACTCGTCTACGTCTGTTGAGTGGGCGCACATGAAATACTTGTTGGCGGCGACATGCTCCAAAGCATGTCGCCGCCGAGCAGGAACGTACCCCCGCGTCGGCGCACACAGGATCCGTCTGGACCCATCGTGCGGGCTTTCACGAACCCGTTCGTAATGCATGGCTGCTGCGCTTGTGGGCGCACACGTTGGCGGAGGTTCTGGCACCTATCCGCCGACCCGGCGCGGAGCATGTGCGATGACTCGTGCTCCCGAGCCTGGTCACCACTTCAGGGGACGGTGCGGTGCCGCCCCACGAACGGGAAGGGAACCGATGGACACGAGCACCACCTACCCGCTGCCGGAGATCGTCGACCGCCGGGCGTGGCAGCGCGAGATCGACCGGCTGCTGGAGCGGGAGAAGGCGCACACGCGCGAGGGCGACGCGATCGCCGCGGCGCGACGGCGGCTGCCGATGGTCGAGGTCGATCCGCACGTCCCGCTCGTCGGGGAGCACGGCACCGTGTCGCTGCTCGAGGTGTTCGAGGGGCGTCGGCAGCTGATCGCCTACCTGCACATGTGGCACGACGGCGCGCCGGCCGCCGAGCAGTGCGAAGGCTGCACGTTCTTCACCGCGCACGCGCCGGAACCGTCGTACCTGCACAGCCGCGACGTCACCTACGCGACGTTCTGCCAGGGAACCTACGCCGAGAGCGTCCGCTACCGGGACTTCATGGGGTGGGAGATGCCCTGGTACTCCGCGCGCGATGCCGCCGCAGCGGGACTGTTCGGGGACCGCGCCTTCGGCGGCTACGCCTGCTACCTGCGCGACGGCGACCGCGTGTTCGAGACCTACTGGACGACCGGCCGCGGCACCGAGGTGAGCGCCACGAGCTACCGTCTGCTCGACCTCACGCCGTACGGCCGCCAGGAGTCCTGGGAGGACTCGCCGGCGGGTTGGCCCCAGCACATCGCGACGACCGGTGAGCAGTTCCGCACCGAGGGGCGACCGACGCCGCAGTGGGGCCGCCTGCGGGCCGGCCACTCCGACGACCTCACCGGTTCCGCGTAGCCGCCCCACACGCCGGGGAGCCTCCCGAGACGCTGGGGCGACTCACCGCCGCTCCCGTCGAGCTGTCGCCGTGACTACGGGCGAGGCCACCCGTCCGGCGGCCGGAACGCGGTGCCGCGGCGCAGGATCGTGGGTGGCCTGCCGAAGCGCTTGGTGAACGCCCTACTGAAGTGCGCGGCGCTCGAGAAGCCCCGGCGCTGCGCGATCTCGGCTACCCCGAGCTGGGCGCAGGCCGGGTCGACGAGGTCGCGGGCAGCGTGTTCGAGCCGCTTGTTCTTGATGTACGACGCGACCGACAGCCCGTGCCTGGAGAAGGTGGCGTGCAGATGGCGGACCGAGACGTTCAGGGCCGCGGCGACCTGGCTCGGGGTGAGGTCCCGCTCGTTCAGGTGTGCGGCGATGTAGTCCGTCGCTGCGAGGAACGGGTCCGACCTCCGCGCGACCGTCACGCTCGCACGTCGCGGCAGCGACCCGACGAGGTGCACGAGGGCCGACTCCAGCGCGCCGTCGAGATAGGTCCGTTGATCGGCTGCGCCCCAGTCGGCGATCCCGCGCAGGAACGGACCGAGAAGCTGCCACGCCGGTCTGTGCCGGGCCAGCGGGGTGGCGGGGGTGGGGGAAAGGTGCTCGCGCACCAGCGCGGTGTACCGCCTCGGCACGAGGAAGTGCACCAGATCGAACTCGTCGGTGGCCGTGAGCCGGTACGGACGAGCCGAGGAGTACCACAGCAGGTCTCCGGCCTCGGCCTCGCCGCCCCCGTCGTCCTGCTCGGCCACGAGGCTGCCGTTGAGGACGATCGTGAGCTGGACGAAGGTCGGGTCGTCCGGTCGGATCAGCGTGGCGGGCCGCTCCACGGTCGACCGGACCCCGGACACCTGGATGGTGTGCAGGCCCGCCGCGAGGCGTCGGACCACCGAGCCGCGTTCGGGCGCCGCGTCGGCGCGCACGATCATCGGGTGGATCAGCTGGGACGCGGCTCGCCGCCAGGCGTCGAGCCGACTCTCGACCGGTACCTCGCGGATGTCGAAGGCGAGGTTCATGAGCCGCTCCAGCGTCCGCGACGGCATCGTCAGGCGCTGGACGGTATGCCAGCCCGCAGCGGGTGTAAAGGCCTGGCGACGTCGTGATCTTGACTGTCGGTGCACGTGAGGACGCCACTTGTCCGTCCGTGACGGAAGACCCGCCTGCCCCTCGACCGGAGCACGGCGGCCCGCCACGGTCTCCGGGAGCGACGAGGCAGATTCTGGAGGAGCCAGCAATGACGCGGTGCCCGCACCTCGACGGTTACGCCCCCTTGAGCGAGGAGCAGCTCGCCGACCCCTTCACCATCTGGCAGGCGGCGCGCGAGCACTCCCCCGTCTTCTACGCGTCCGACATCGGGGTGTGGACGGTGACCCGGTTCGCCGACGTCGTCCGGATCCTCGAGGACCCGACCACGTTCGCCAACGGTGGCACCCTGGGCGGGCGCCGGGTCCCGGCGCAGTACCGCGATGCCTTCCCGGACGGGGTCTGGAGCAACGCCGCCCTGATCAACCGCGACGGCGACAACCACAAGAAGGCCAAGGTCCTGGCCCAGCGCGCCTTCATCCCGAGCCGGGTCAACGCCATGCGGCCGGCGATGGAGCAGCTGGCCGAGGAACTGCTCGACCCGCTGGTCGCCCGCGGGACGGGTGACCTGATGAACGAGTTCGCCTACCCGTTCACCATCAGGACCATCACCAAGGCCCTCGGCCTGCCGTCCGAGGACGCCGCCGTGGTCCAGCAGGTCACGGAGGACGCGCTGGTCATCCTCACGCCCGGCAACGCCGAGGCGACCGACGACACGGCGTTCACCGCGGACCAGGCCGAGCGGTTCGAGCGGGTCATCCGGTTCCGGGAGCACCTCGGCGAGGTGATCGCCGCGAAGCGGGAGAACCCGGACGCGGGCGTGATCAGTGCCCTCACCCACGCCACGATCGACGGTGAGCGCCTGTCCGAGGACGACATCAAGGGCATGGTGCTCGAGCAGCTGGTCGCCGGGAACGACACCGCCGCCAACGCGATCGCGCACGCGGTCTACTACCTCAGCCGCAACCCCCAACTGTGGGACACGGTGGCCGCCGATCCCGAGCTGGTCCCTCGGGTGGTCGAGGAGACCGTCCGCAGGCACAGCCCGAGCAAGGGCCTGTTCCGCCGGGCGACCCGGGACGTTTCGCTCGGTGGGGCCGACATCGGCCAGGGCGAGCTGATCCACGTGCTGTGGGGTTCGGCGAACACCGACGAGCGGCAGTTCCCCGAACCGCTGCGGATGGACCTGGGGCGGGAGAACATCGACTCCCACGTCGGCTTCGGCCGCGGGGAACACCGTTGCCTCGGCGTGGTGCTGGCGCGCCTGGAGTGCCGCATCGCGATCGAGGCGGTGCTGCGCAGGCTCAAGCGCGTGAGGGTCACCGAGGAGCGGCTGCGCTACGTGCCCGCGCTGACGAACGTCTCGCTGATGAGCCTGCAGGCCACCTGGGGCTGAGTGGATCCGCCCGGCCCAGCACTCGTTCCGACGATCAGCCAGGAGGTGGCCGTGCCCAGCACGCCCGAGGTCGACCTGCGACTGGAGGTGCACCGACGTGCCGACGTCGCCGACGGGGTCGTCCTCGTCGAGCTGCGCGACCCGTCGGGTGCCCGGTTGCCCGCCTGGTCACCGGGCGCGCACATCGACCTGCGGCTCGAGCCCGACCTGATCCGGCAGTACTCGCTGTGCGGCGACCCGGCCGACACCACGACCTGGCGCATCGCCGTGCTGCGCGAGGACGAAGGCCGCGGTGGGTCGGTGTACGTGCACGACAAGGTGCACCGGGGCGACCTGGTGGACGTCCGCGGCCCGCGCAACCACTTCGCGCTCGAACCGGCGGCCCGCTACGTGTTCGTCGCCGGGGGCATCGGCATCACCCCGATCGTCCCGATGGTCGCCGCGGCCGCGGCAGCGGGCGCCGATTGGGAGCTGCACTACGGCGGCCGCCGACGGACGTCGATGGCCTTCGTCGAGGATCTCGACAGCGCCCACGGCGCCCGCGTGCAGACGTACCCTCAGGACGAGGTGGGGCTGCTCGACCTGGAGACGATCCTCGGCGAGCCCGCCCCGGACACCCTGATCTACTGCTGCGGGCCGGAACCGCTGCTCGCAGCCGTGGAGGCCCGCTGCGCCGCATGGCCGACCGGGGCCCTGCACGTCGAACGCTTCACACCCAAGGAGCAGGGCGAGCCGCTGCGGGACGACGGGTTCGAGGTGGTGCTGGCCCGCAGCGGTCTGACGCTGCCCGTGCCGACCGACCGGTCGATCCTCGAGGTCGTCGCCGAGGCGGGGGTCGACGTGCCGTACTCGTGCACCGAGGGCACCTGTGGCACCTGCGAGACGCCGGTCCTGGACGGGCAGGTCGACCACCGGGACAGCCTCTTCCTCCCCGCCGAGCAGGCCACCGCCGAGTCGATGTTCATCTGCGTCTCGCGAGCGGCCTGTCCACGGCTCGTCCTCGATCTCTGACCGGTCCCCGGTCGATGCCCGACACAACCAGAGAGGAACGCCAGATGACTTACATCCAGGGCTCTCACCACGTGACCCTGTCAGTGGGGCACGCCCAGGAGGACGTGGACTTCCACACCCGGGTCCTCGGCATGCGGTTCATCAAGAAGACCGTGCTCTACGACGGCTCGACGCCCGTCTACCACCTGTACTACTCCAACGCCAACGGCGACCCGTCCAGCGTGGTCACCACCTTCCCCTGGGCACAACACGGCATCTACGGCAAGCGGGGCACCAACCAGGCCCGCGAGGTCCTGCTCTCGGTTCCCGAGGAGTCGCTGGACTACTGGTACAAGCGGCTGACCGAGCACCAGGTGCAGGTCGCGAATGCGGAGGTCTTCGACCGTCGCAGGCTCACCTTCGAGCACCCCTGCGGCATCGAGTACGCGCTGGTGGGCAACACCGGCGACCCCCGCGTCCCGTACGCGGGGAACGATGTGCCCCAGGAGTTCGGCGTGCACGGCATCCACGGCACCGCCATCCACGCGCACACGCCGGAGCGCACCGTCGAGTTCGCCGAGCAGGTCTTCTTCTCCCAGGGCGAGATCGTCGAGGACGGTGACCGGGCGTCCTTCCAGGTCGGCAACGACAAGTTCGGCAACCACGTCGAGGTCATCGGCAACCGCCGCGACGACCAGGGCACGTGGTCCTACGGGGCGGGCACCTACCACCACTTCGCGTGGAACCTGGGCAGCCTGGAGAACCAGCAACGGGTCAAGTTCGAGATCGAGGGTGCGGGCTACACCGACATCTCGGAGCTCAAGGACCGCACCTACTTCAAGTCGGTCTACTGCCGGATGCCCGGTGGCGCGTTGTTCGAGCTCGCCGTCACCCACGACGAGGGCGGCTGGGACTGCGACGAGTCGCCCGAGGAGCTCGGCCGCCACTTCATGCTGCCGCCGCAGTTCGAGGACAAGCGGGGCGAGATCATGGCCCAGCTCGAGCCCATCACGGTCGACGACTGACCCGGCCACCAGCGGCGCCCAGGTGGCGTACGACGAAGCGGACTCTCCCATGGTTCTCGGGTTCACCTATCAGGCGCTGCCGATGCGGGTGTTGTTCGGCCCGGGCGTGCTGGCGGGCCTCGGCGACGAGTTGGGCAGGCTCGGGCTGCGCAAGGTGCTCGTGCTCTGCTCGCCAGGGCAGGAAGACACCGGCCACCGCGTCGCCGACGGCCTGGGTGGGCTCGCCGCGGGGGTGCTCGCCGAGGCCAGGATGCACGTGCCGGTCGAGGTGGCCGACCGGGCCCGGGACCAGGCCGTCCACCTGGGCGCCGACGGCTGCGTGGCCGTCGGCGGCGGGTCGGCGATCGGGCTCGGGAAGGCGGTCGCCCTGGCGCACGGCCTCCCGGTGGTGGCGGTGCCCACCACCTACGCGGGCTCGGAGATGACCCCGGTCTGGGGGCTGACCGAGAACGGTCGCAAACGGACCGCACGCGACCCCCGGGTGCTGCCGCGCAGCGTGCTCTACGACCCCGAGCTCACGGTGTCGCTGCCAGCGGGGATCACGGCGGCGAGCGGCGTGAACGCGCTCGCCCACGCTGTCGAGGGGCTCTACGCGCCGGATCGTTCCCCGATCGTCTCGCTCATGGCCGAGGAGGGGGTACGCGCGCTGGTGGGCGCCCTGCCTGCAGTCGTGGCGGACGGCAGGGACCTGTCCGCCCGGTCCGCGGCGCAGTACGGGGCCTGGTTGTGCGGCGCGGTGCTCGGGGCGACCACCATGTCGCTGCACCACAAGGTGTGCCACGCGTTGGGGGGCGCGCTCGACCTACCGCACGCGCAGACCCACAGCGTGGTCCTGCCGCACGTCCTCGCCTACAACGCTCCGGCTGCGGGCGGGGCCATGGCGGCGATGGCACGGGCCCTCGGCGGGAGCGACGACCCGGCGGGGGAGTTGTGGGGGCTGACGGGCCGGCTCGGCATCCCGCGCTCCCTGCGCGAGCTCGGCATGGCCGAGACGGACATCCCCCGGATCGTCGACCTCGTCGTCGGCGAGCCCTACGCGAACCCGCGCGAGGTCACCGCCGCAGGGGTGCGGGCCGTCCTCGACGCGGCGTGGCGCGGTGCAGAGCCTGCCGCAGCCGATCCGCACGTGAGGACGCACCACCGATGACGCTCAACCCCCATCTCGTGACGCCGGTGGTGCGCCGTGGCGCTGCGCCCGAGCACGCCGCCCGGGCCGCCCTGTTCGTCCACGGCAGAGGCCAGGACCCGACGTTCATGATCGGAGTCGCCGACCGGATCGGGATGGCCGGCGTGCACTGCGTGTTCCCCTCGGCGGCGGGCGGCAGCTGGTACCCCGGGCGGTTCATGGACCTGCCGGAGATGAACGAACCCTGGCTGGGGCACGCGCTCGATGCGATCGACGCGCGGCAGCGCGAGCTCGAGGCGGCGGGCTTCGGGCCCGACCGGGCCATCCTGATCGGCTTCTCCCAGGGGGCGTGCCTGCTCGCCGAGTACCTCGTCCGCGTCCCCCGGGCCTATGGCGCGGCTGTCCTGCTGACCGGGGGGTACCTCGGCCCGAACGGGCAGGTCAAGGCGGCCGGAGGCAGGCTGCCGGGGACCGCGGTACTGCTGAGCAGCAGCGTGGTCGACGAGTGGGTTCCCCCCGGCCGGGTGCGCGAGACCGCCGAGCTCCTGCGTCGGATGGGCGCTGCCGTCACCCTGCGATTGCACGACGCCCCCGACCACGGGGTCTCCGACGAGGAGGTCCTCGCCGTGCGCGACCTGCTCGCCGACGCGGCGGTCGGCCGCTCCACGGAACCGACTGCTGGGTAGCGTCGCCCACGAAGGTCAGCGCCACCTCGCCGCTTCGTCGTCGTTGCCACGGCGGCGCAGTTGTCGGCGCGCCGTGGCGAGGACCCCTCGACCGCCTGTGGTTGCAGGCTCGTGGCAGAGGCTGTCGACGCCCCCGTCACCCGGCGAGCCTCTGGAGCTGCGCGGCGGCCAGCTGCCGGTACAGCTGGTCGCCGGTGACCAGTTCGTCGTGGGTTCCGCTGGCCCGGATCCGGCCCGACTCCAGCACGACGATCCGGTCGGCGTTGGTCACGGTGGACAGGCGGTGGGCGATGACGAGGACGGTGGTGTCGACGGCGATGTCGGCGACGAGGTCCAGCAGCGCCAGCTCGGTGACGGCGTCGAGGTGCGAGGTCGCCTCGTCCAGGAGCAGGAGCCGGGGCTTGCGCAGGAGGGCGCGGGCGATGGCGATGCGTTGCCGTTCGCCTCCGGAGAGCCGGGCTCCGCGGTGCCCGACCGGGGTGTGCCAGCCGTCGGGCAGGCGGGTGAGGAGGTGGTCGAGCTCGGTGCGGGCCAGGACCTCGCGGATGTCGTCGTCGGTCGCGTCGGGGGCAGCGAAGGCCAGGTTCTCGCGCAGCGTTCCGGCGAGGACGGGTGTCTCCTGCTCGACGTAGCCGATCGCGGACCGCAGGTCGGGCAGGGGCCAGTCGCGGACGTCGCGGCCGTCGATCAGGACCTGGCCTCTGGTCACCTCGTAGAACCGTTCGATGAGGGCGAAGACGGTCGACTTGCCGGCGCCGGAGGGGCCGACGAAGGCGGTGGTCCCGGCGCCCGGGATCTCGAAGGTCAGGTCGTGGTGGACGGCGGGGGAGTCCGGGCCGTAGCGGAAGCAGACCTGCTCGAAGCGGACCGACGCGGGGCCGTCGTGCGTCGCCGTGCTGCGGGACACCGTCGCGCGGGGTTCGGTCTCCAGTCGTTCGGCCTGGCTGATGCGGGAGATCGCGGCTGCGCCCTCCTGGTGCTGGGTGGCCGCCTCGACGAGCTTGGCGACCGGTTCGATCAGGTAGAAGAGGTAGAGCAGGAACGCGACGAGGGTGGACACGGGGATGGCCCCGGACGCGACCCGCATCCCGCCGGCCGCGAGGACGGCGAGGAACGCCAGTTGTACGGCGAGCTCGTCGGCCGATCCGGCGACGGCCTCCCACTTCGCGCTCTTCACGCCGTGCCGCCATGCCCGCTGGGCGGCGCTGTCGACGGCGGCGGTCTCGCGCTCCTCCGCGCCGGACGCCTTCACGGTGCGGAACGCGCCGAAGGCACGTTCCAGCAGTGCGGAGATCTCCCCGACGGCGTCCTGCGCGCGTTCGGTGGCGCGCCCGATCCTCGGCATCAGCACGGCGACGGCGCCGCCGGCGAGCACGACCACACCGAGGGTCACACCGAGCAGGACGGCGTCCAGGGCTGCCATCAGCACGATCGCGGCGACGAGGGTCACGGCGCCGGTGGCGGCGGAGACGATCGCGCGCGTGGTGACCGCCCGCAGCAGCGTGGTGTCGGAGGTGACGCGGGACATCAGGTCGCCCGGCGGGACCCGCTCCACCTCGGCGAGCCGCAGCCGCAGCAGCCGTCCGATGAGGGACCGCCGCGCGGCCAGCACCACCGATTCCGCAGTCCGCTCGAGCACGTACGCGCCGAGTGCCTCGAACGCCGTCGCGACCAGCACCAAGGCGGTGAGGGCCAGCAGGATCCCGGTGATCGTGCGGCCCGCTTCGAGCTCGTCCAGCAACGACTTGGTGGCCAGCGGCTGGAGCAGCCCACCGGCCGCCCCGGCCAGTGAGAGCAGGAGACCGACCGCGACCGCCACGCGGTGCGGCCGGACGTGGGGATACAGCGCCCGGAACGTCGAACCGACGGTGTGGGCGCCACTGGTCGTCGACGGGGCGGGGGCGGTGGTCACGGACTTCCTCGTTGTCGGGCAGGGCAGGTCGAGGTCGATCATCTGCCTGGACCCGTGGATGCAGCATCCGGCAGGCGTCCCGGACACCCCCGCCGATCGGCGGGTGCGATCTCCGCCGGTCGGATCGACGCGGCCGAAACCTGCCGGATGGTCGGCCGATCCTGGCTCGGCGACAGTGCCTCAGTGGATCAAATTCTCAAACCCGTACCCGACGTCGGTGTTCCGCCGGCCGAGCCCGGCCCGTCGATGGCGAGGTTGGCCGGGGTGGACCTGGCCAGAGCGCTGGCCGTGTTCGGGATGTTCACCGTGCACATCGGGCCGCCGTTGGGGGCGGTGGACGGCGTGGCCGGCTGGCTGCGGTACCTCGCCGACGGGCGCTCCTCGGTCCTGTTCGCCACCCTCGCCGGGTTCTCGCTGGTGCTGATCGCCGGCCGGCTGGAGCCGAAGACCGGGTTGGCGGGCCGGCAGGCGAAGGCGCGGATCGCGATCCGCGCCGTGATCCTGCTGGCGCTGGGCATCGTGATGGCGATGTTCTACGGGGGCGTGGTGATCCTCGCCTTCTACGCCGTCTACTTCCTGCTGGCGCTGCCACTGGTGCAGCTGCGGGCCAGGACGCTCGCGATCGTCGCCGCCGTGCTCGCGGTCGTCGCCCCGCAGGTGGCGTTCCTGCTCCGGTCCGTGCTCACCGAACCCGTCACGGCGACGATCAACGCCTACGACCCGCTCACCAAGCTGTCCGAGGTGGGCGTGCTGGACCTGCTGCTCACCGGCTTCTACCCGACGATCACCTGGATGCCGTTCGTGATCGCCGGCATGGCGCTGGGCCGGCTCGACCTGGCGGCGCGCACGGTGTGGCCGCGCCTGGCCGCGCTCGGAGCCGCCCTGATGGCGGTCGGGTACGGGACGCCGTACGTGGCGGCCATGGTGTTCGACGGCGCCGCCGCGGCACTGGCCGAGCAGAGCGCCGCCTTGGTGACGATGGGCATGGACTCGGGACCGAAGTCCTTCGACTCCGGATCGGGCATGATGCCGCCCGACCAGCTCGGCTCGGCGTGGTCGCTGCTGACGGCAGGACCGCACAGCGGCACCACGTTCGACATCATCGGCAGCCTCGGCGTCGCGATCACCGTGATCGTCTGGGCGACGGTCGCGCTCGATCGGCTGCCGCTGCTGCGCCGCCTGGCCGCTCCCGTCATCGCGGTGGGAACCATGTCCCTCACGGCCTACGTCGGTCACTTCGTGCTGACGTCGCTGGTGTCGGTGCCCAAGGGGACCGCCACACAGGTCAGCTGGCAGCCGCTGATCTGGTTCGTCGTCGGTACGACCGTGTTCGCCTGGACGTGGTCGCGGTTCTTCCGCCGCGGACCGCTGGAGTACGTGCTCAACGCCGCCACGAAGCCGGCGAGGTTCGTGCGGTGAAGGAGCTAGGCCCGGCGTGAGGTGGCGGGGAGCCGCAGGACGAGCCGGAAGCCACCCTCGTCGTCGGGGCCCGAGGTGAGGGTGCCGCCGACGAGGTCGGCTCGTTCCCGCAGGCCGACGAGGCCCTGCCGGGAGCTGGGCAGCGCGAGCGGGCGTGCGGTGGCCCGGTCGTTGTGCACCGTGACCTCGACCTCCGCTCCGTCCCGCACGACCCGCACCCGTACGGGCGCGCCCGGCGCGTGCTTGCGCGCGTTGGTCAGGCCTTCCTGGACGGTGCGGTAGACCGCGCGCTGCGCGTGCTGGTCGAGGGCGAGGTCGGGGTCCAGGTCGAGGGTGGCGTCGATGCCGGAGTCCTCGACGAGCGCGGGCAGCTGCGCGAGACCGGGTTGGGGTTGCAGCGGTTGCCGGTCCGCGTGCGGCGTGCGCAGGACCGCGACCATGTGGCGGAGCTCGTCGAGGGTGGACACGCCCAGCTCGCGGATGGTGCGGGCGGCCTGCCGGGTGGCGTCGTCGGGTCCGCCGATCTGCAGTGCGCCGGCCTGCACGGCGATCAGGCTGACCTGGTGGGAGACGACGTCGTGCATCTCGCGGGCGAGCCGGTTGCGTTCGCGTTCGAGCACCTGCGCCTCGCGCAGGTCCTGCTCGGCGCGGTGGGAGTCGTCCAGCTCGCGCAGCTGGCGGCGCAGGGACTCCCGCGCGCGCACGAGCTGGCCCAGCGCGGCCGGCGCGGCCCCCTGCAGGATCCCGTAGACCAGGTCGATCAGCGTCTCGCGATCGAAGAACGGTTCGCCCGGGACGGGGAACTTGACCCCGAACCCGATGACGGTGACCGTGGCCGCTGCGCCGACCACGCGCTTGCTGTCCGAGTGGCGGGCGAGGTTGTAGAGCGCGATGAGCGTCGCGATCAACGCTGACGAGGTGATGAGCCCGGGCAGCGTCGCCAGGAAGCCGAGCCCCGGCCGGTGCCGCCGCACGATCAGCCCGGCGAGTGCGAGCCCGGCGGTGACCCACGGCCAGACGCCGTCGGACGAGGTGGTTTCGAGCAGGGAGTCCAGCGCGGCAACACCGAGCAGCCCGGCTTCGGCGAGCATGTACCACGCAGTGCCCCACCGGTGTGCCGGATCCGTGGCCGGAGCCGTCACGGAACGGCGTCCGGTCGGGGGCGTTCCAGCCCGGCGAGCTGGGCCAGCAGGGCGGCCTGCACGCGGCTGGTGACGTCGAGCTTGCTCAGGACGGCACTCACGTGGTCCTTCACGGTGCTCGCGCTGAGGAACAGGGTGCGCCCGATCTCGGCGTTCGACAGGCCGTCCCCGAGCAATGACAGGACTTCCCGTTCCCGCTCGGTCAGCGCCGCGATGCGGGTCTCGGCGTCGCGCCGCCCCTGGTCGCGGCGCCCGGCGAGGATGGGCCGGGTGGCGCCGGGGGAGAACACGACGGCGCCGGCCGCGAGGGCTCGCACGGAGTGGACCAGCTGCTCGGGGTCGGTGTCCTTGAGCAGGAACCCGGAGGCGCCGGAGGCGAGCGCCTGCTCGATGTACTCGTCGGTGTCGAACGTCGTGAGCATCGCGACGACCGGCGGATCGTTCGCGGCCAGCACCCGCTCGAGCACGGTCAGCCCGTCCACCTCGGGCATGCGGATGTCGAGCAGCACCACGTCCGGCCGGGCCAGCCCGATCTCGCGGACGGCGTCGACCCCGGTCGCCGTGGCGACCACCTCGATGTCGCCCGCTGCTTGCAGGATCATCGTGAACCCGGACCGCACGAGGGCCTCGTCGTCGATCACGACCACCCGGATCATGTCTTGCTCCTTCACGTGCGGCCCCTCCGCGGTGCTCATCCTGCTCGACCCGGCTCGTGGGTTCCGTCCAAGGTCGGCAGGGTTCAGCCGGACGTGCTCGGCGGGATGCCGGCGCGGCCGGCGATGTCGGGCAGCGCGAGCTGCAGCCCGGCCGTCGCGACCGTCCACGAGTGCCCGCCGGGCAGGACGAGGTAGCGGATGCGCATCCCGGCGGCGGTCGCGATCTCCGTCAGCCGCTGCGCGCGGGGCACGTCGGCGCCTTCGTCGGACCCGACGACGACGGTGCCGGACACGCCGTCGTAGCGGCGGGTGGCGAGCAGGTCGAGCGGGTTCACCGCGCGGAACCGTGCGGCATCCCCGCCGAACAGCTCGCGGACGGTCTGCTCGCGGGTGCCGATGGAGGGTTCGTCCTGGCCGCCGACGTCGAGGAAGGTGAGATAGACCTCCGGCGCCCGCACGGCCAGCTGCAGCGCGCAGGTACCGCCGTAGGAGAACCCCGCGATCGCCCATCGACCGGGATCGGGGTCGACGTTGAGCGTGTGCTTGATCCAGTCCGGTACGTCGCGACGCAGGTAGGTCTCGGCGTTGCCGCGTCGGGAGTCCATGCACAGCGGGTTCGCGAACCGCTCGCCGGTGGCGTCCGGGACGACGACGACCGGCGCGATGCCGCGGTGGGCGGCGGCGAACCGGTCCATCACGTCGGCGAGGCGGCCCGCGGTCAGCCAGTCGCGGGGGCCGCCCGGCGCGCCGGCGATCAGGACCAGCACCGGCAGCCGGGGGCCGCCGGCGATCAGCGCCGCCGGCGGCAGGTAGACGATGCCGGGACGGGCGGGGAACCCGGAGACCGTACCCGGGATCGGCACCTCGGTGACCCCGCCGCGCTGCGGCAGGTCCGCCGGTGGGCGCCAGCCCGGCAGGTCGACGACCTGGCTGGCCGGCCGCGGGACCTTGGCGAGGTCCACCGCGTTCGCGGCGGAGATGCCCAGCACCTCCCGCGGCGTGGGGTAGTACCCGTAGATCGCGTTGATCTTCACCCCGCACGTGGCGAGCACCAGGACGGCCGCGGGCACCACGAGCAGCCGGAACAGCCGCCCGCGCCGCGCGAGGTGCAGGGCGCAGGCCAGCACGGCGGCGACCGCCACACCGGACCAGACGAACAGCCGCGCCGGCAGGGTGTCGGGGAACGGCCGCCACACGACGTTGAGCAGGAGGGCGGCCGCCCCGGCGACCGCCACCGCGACCCCGACGACGAGCGGCACCTCCCGTCGCCACCAGCGGCGGTCCCGCGGCCAGGCGAGGAGGACCGCAGCCGCCAAGCCGGCGAGGGAGATCGCCAGCGGCAGACCCCCGGCGAGCAGCGGCAGGTCGAGCAGGGACGTCATCCGGCCGCGCTCGCCGTGAGTCGGCCCGCGGGCACCCCGGCCGGCGGAACGGCGACGTCGACGAGCGCCGCGAGATCGACGCGCAGCGTCGCGAACGGCAGCACGCCACGTTCGAACACCCCGACGATGCTCTCCGAGCCGAGCATCCCGCGCAGCCGGGCCGGATCGGTCATGCCCGTCGCGGCGACGGCAACCTCGCGGCCGGCAGTGATGATCCGCCAGGCGTCCGCCGTCTCCGGGGAGTCGTCGCACGGCCGCGCGAACGGCACCAGCGCGGCGGGGAGCCCGGTCTCGACGGCGGCGGGCGCGGTGTCGGTGTGCGCGGCCGGCAGATCACCGACCAGGCGGTCCAGCAGCTCGCGCATCGCCCGAGCGTCGGCGAGGGACTGCCGCACGTGCAGGGTCGCGCCGCCGGCGGACCGGTCGATGTGGAACAGGTGCTCGGAGGTGCCGTCACTGCCCGGTCCGAAGCCGCCGGGCTGCGCCGGGTGCCACGGGGGAAGCGCCACCTCGGTGAACCCGAGCCGCAGCAACGTCTGCTCGACGGTGTCGCAGATCGGGTCCGCGTGAGCGGGGCGCACGGACGCTGCGGCGATCGTCCACCGGTCGGCGAACACGGACAGCTCGCCGGTGCGGGAGGTGCCGACCTCGCCGGTCACCACGACCAGGTCGTCCGGGCCGACGAGCGCCTTCCACTCGGCGAGCGAGTCCGCGCCCACGGTCGCTGACTCCAGGATGATCTGGATCTGTTGGGCTCCCGCGCGCACGGTGGCGAACGCCAGCGCCCCGAACGCGCGCCGGGCCCGGATCCGCCCGGCGACGGTCGCCGTCACCCCGGAGCGCTCGTCGCGACCCAGGCCGGCGTGCCGTCTGCGGAGTGCCGCGATGTCGTCGACGTGGTGGTCGAGGCCGGGGTGCCGCGCCGGCGCCGTCCGCGGACCGGGCTCGGTGGCGACGCGCGCGACCTCGTCCAGGAAGGCCCGGTCGCGCGGGCGGGCCGCGGTCGCGCGGTCACCGGGCACGGGCAGGAAGCCCTCGGCCAGACCGGCGGCCACCACAGCGCGCACGGTGCTGCCCGACCAGCACAGCAACCGCGGCGTCCAGTCGGGTTCGAACGTGCCGCTGAACCGGTGCAGGGACTCGATCTGCACGAACGACGACGCCACGCGCAGGACGGTGTGCCAGCCGCGCTCCACCGGTCCGGCGCCCAGCCGGGACCCGCTCTCCAGCGCCTCCCGGAACAGGACGAAGTTGAGCGACACCCGCCGGATCCCCCAACCGGCCGCCAGGTTCCCGATCATGAACTCGACGATCCCGGCCGGTGCGTCCGCCGAACGGCGCATCACGTCCAGCGACGCGCCGTCGACACCCCACGGGGCGAACGTCAGCAGACCGCACGGGGACCCGTCCGGCCCGAACGCCTCCACGACCAGGTTGTCGAGGTCGGCCGGGTCCGCGGTGCGGCCGGAGGCCATCGAGAAGCCGCGCTCGACGGCACCGTTCCGCCACCGGTCCGCGCGCTCGGCGATCGCGGCGAGCTCGGGAGCGGGCACGTCCCGGACCCGGCGCACCGCGGTGCGGTACCCCTCCGTCGACAGGCGCCGCACCGCGCGCCGGACCCGGCCGGACCGGCCGCCGGTGCGCAGCAGCCGGGCGAGATCGACGACGGCCTCGTCGCCGATCCGCCGGACCCGCAGCCCGTGCTCCCGGTACACCGCCGCCGCCCGCTCGCCCGCAGCGAGGACGACCGGCTGCCAGCCGTAGCGGCGGGCCTCCGCGAGCCAGGTCGAGACAGCGGACGGCCAGTCGTCCACCGGGCCGATCGGGTCGCCCGCGGCGACCGACGAACCGCCGACGACCCGGTGGGCGACCGCGGCCCGGCCGGCTGCGCCGAACACGACGCGCTTGTCGCGCCGCGTCGCGAACCACGCGAGGGAATCGGCGGAGCCGTCCGCAGCGATCAGCGCGCGCAGCCGCAGCTCGTCCTCGGCCGTCGCGGCACCGCGGACCCGCACGCTGCGGAAGAACTGCGCCAGCGCCGCGGCGATCACGCACCCGCCCAGCACGTCCAGGGCGACCGACAGCCACCCCGTCGCCGCAACCTGGCCCGTCAGCTCGAACGTGCCTCCCGTCAGCTGATCGACGACCCACACCAGGCGAGGCCACGGAAGGGCCGGCGATCCCGCCGCCGTGCCGGCGATCGCCCACCCCGCCGCGACGGCGGTACCGAGCCCGATCGTCGTCGTCAGCAGGGCGCGCAGCCACGCTCCGGGGGCGAGCTGGGCGCCGAACGCGGACCGCGCCGTGACCAGCGCAGCGATCCAGAGCACGGGGAGGACGACGTTCTCGGGACCGGACTCGGCCACCGCGAACGCGGACACGGCCGACGCACCCAGCAGCGCGATCAGGACCCACCAGCCTGCGCGCTTGCCGGCGCGCAGCGCTGCCCCGAGGACGAGCAGCGCCAGTCCGACGACGACGCTCGGCCCGGTGGGCACCCCCACCACCCAGAACGCGTCGTCCACCGCGCGCAGCGGATCGACGCCGACGACCACCTCGAGCAGCGACAACGCCGCCGCGACGGTCAGGACCAGCGCCGTGACGGTGCGCACGAGCGCTGCCGCCCGCGTCGCGACAGCGCCACTCGCATCGGGCACGGCAACGCCGGCCTGCCCAGCCGTGCCCGACCCCGCCGCGCAGGCGCCCATCATCTGCATCGTCGCTGCCTCCCTCTCGGACTCGACTCTCGCGCACCCGAACGGGCCTGGTCAGCGGTCCGCGGGCGGCGGTGTCACCCCCAAGGGGTCGGAATCGCCCCCGCCGGTCGGCGGGGGTCGGACCTGTCGAGTGATCCGGTTAGGGTTCGTGCCGCTCCTGTTCGCGACTCCCGGAAACGTGCGGTTGATGATCTCGACGATGTTGGCGGCTTCGGTCGCTGCTGTGCTGCGGTCGTTGACCGCGCGCTGGTTGGAGCGGTGGAACGTCGGGGCACCGGCGGTGATGGTGGTGGCCGGTGCGCTGGCTGGTGTCACGGTGGCGGGGCAGGTCAGCGAGGCGTTGAACACGCAGGTCGCGCAGCACGTCGCGGAGCTGATCCTGGCCGTGCTGCTGTTCGTCGACGCGACCGAGGTGCGGCGGGGACGGTTGTGGGGGCACTCGCCCGGGCTGGCGGCGCGGTTGCTGCTGGTGGCGATGCCGGTCAGTGTGCTGGCGGCGGTGGCGGTCGGGGTGCCGCTGTTCCCCGAACTCGGGTTTCCGGTGCTGCTGGTGCTGGCGTGTGTCGTGATGCCGATCGACTTCGCGCCGAGCGAGCTGGTGGTGCGCGATCGGCGGTTGTCGGTGCGGATGCGCAGCCTGCTGAACGTGGAGGGCGGCTACAACGACGGCATCATCTCCCCGGTCTTCGTGTTCGCGCTCGCGCTCGCCGTCGGCAGCGCGCGGTCGGCGGCGGATCCGCTGCAGGCGCTGGGCACCGCGGTCACGCAGGCGGTGCTCGCGATCGTGGTGGGGTTGGTGCTGGGATCGCTGCTGGGATGGTTGCTCGATCGGGCCGCCGAGCTGGCCTGGTCCACCGACCAGTCGCGGCGGGTGGTCGTCCTGCTCGCACCACTGATCACGTATGCCGTGGCGGTGGCGATCGGGGGCAACGGGTTCGTGGCGTCGTTCGTGTGCGGGATCGGGTTCCGGTACGTGCACCGGTCGCTGGTCGCGCGGCGGCTGCGGCGGCCGGATCACGTGCTCGCCGGGGCCGGTCGGGGGCGGGCGGCGGGTCAGGACTTCGCGTTGCTGGAGGACGTGACCGCGGTGATGACGATGGCGATGTGGTTCGTCGTCGGGCTCGTCGCGGTTCCGCTGATCGCGGTGGTCGATCTGCCCATCCTGGTGTTCTGCGTGCTGGCGCTGACCCTGCTGCGGATCGCGCCGGTGTGGCTGGCGCTGCTCGGGACGCGGGTGTCGGGCCGGGAACGGCTGCTGCTGGGCCTGCTCGGCCCACGGGGGACGACGACGATCGTGTTCGGGTTGTTGGCGTTCAACGCGTTGCCCGACGGGTTGCCGGCCGACACGATCCTGCTCACGACCGTGTTGTGCATCGTGGGCAGTGTGCTGCTGCACGGGCTGGGTTCCGCGCCTGCGATCGAGCGACTGGCCCCGTCCCGGACCACATCGTCGCCGACGACGCCCGTGGGGTGATTCCTGCGGCCCCCGCCGGTCGGCCCCCGCGCTCCGGCCACCTGGCGGGGCGGCGCCGGACCTCCATCGGTGGTAGGGGCCGGCTCGAGCGCCCGATCATGAGGACCAACGACAGGAGGTCCCATGGACATCAACGAACGGCAGCTCATCCTCGGCCTCGCCGACCGGCTGCGGGCGGCACACCCCGCACAGAAGGACGCCGGGGCGGCCGAGCTGATCACCTCGCAGATCGCGAGCCAGGCCGACGCGGTGTACCTGCTGGTGCAGGCCGTGCTCGTGCAGGAAGACGCCCTGCGGACGGCCCAGGCACGGATCGCCGAGCTCAGCGCGCAGGCACCCGCCGAGCCCAGGGCTGCGTCCGGCGGGCTGCTCGGCAGCCTGTTCGGCATGGACCGCGCAGCGGCACCGGCACCCGCACCGGCGCCGTCCGGGTACGGGGCGCCGCCGGCGCAGGCGCCCGGTGGCGGCGGCGGTGGCTTCCTGAAGACGGCCGCGGTGGCCGCGGCGGGCGTCGCGGGCGGCGGCTTGCTCCTGCACGGGTTGACCAGTGCGCTGTCGCCGTCCCACGGCTCCGCGCCGGAGCCGGCGCCGGACACCAGCGCGTTCGCCTGGGACGGCGGCGACGACGATGCGTGGTAGCCCGCCGGCTGCGGTCCGGCCCGGGCTGGGCGGCGTCATCTTCCTCAGCCGCTGGTTGCAGGCCCCGCTCTACCTGGGCCTGATCATCGCCCAGGCCGCCTACGTCTGGCAGTTCATGCTGGAGCTGTGGCACCTGGTCACCAAGGTCGGCGCGCTGCAGGAAGCCGAGATCATGCTGATCGTCCTCGGGCTGGTGGACGTCGTGATGATCGCCAACCTGCTGATCATGGTGATCATCGGCGGCTACGAGACGTTCGTGTCGCGGATCCACCTGGACGACCACCCGGATCAGCCGGAATGGCTGTCGCACGTCAACGCCAACGTGCTCAAGGTGAAGCTGGCGATGGCCATCATCGGGATCTCGTCGATCCACCTGCTGCGCACGTTCATCCAGGCGCAGTCGTTGTACGCGACCACCCCGCACGCCGGCCAGATCATCCTGTGGCAGACCGTGATCCACCTGACCTTCATCGTCTCCGCGGTGGCGCTGGCGTGGATCGACCGGAGCAGCCGATCGACCTCCTCTCCCGAGAGGGTCGAGACGCCGCAGTTGCCTGTGGCGGCCTGAAGCAGGGCGAACCTCGCTCCGCCGAGCTGATCGCCCTTGGGACCGAGTCCCGAGGGCGTGGCTCGGCGGAGCATTCGTCGTTCACGCCAGATGTGTGCGCGACCCGCCGGTCGGACACCGATCCACGCCGATCGGGGGAGCGATGCCGAAGCTCGACCGATGCGCTGCGCCGCGCGGCGCGGCGACGCTGGGGGCATGGCACAGAAACTGACTCAAGCGCCTCTCGCAGAGCGCGTCGAGAGCCGATTCGACCAGGTGCGCAACGTCGTCGGATCGCTGTCCTTCCCGCTGGTCGCACGGATCTCCATCTGCGTCGTGTACACGTGGTTCGGGCTGGTCAAGCTGACCGGCCTGAGTGGTGCCACGCCGCTCGCCGAGGAGCTGACCCGGCGCACGATCGGCATCGAGTACTTCGGGACGGCATTCACGTTGCTCGCCGTCGCCGAATGCGTCATCGGCGTGCTCTTCCTGATTCCGGGAACGGTCCGCATCGCACTCGGGATGATGCTCGGCCATCTGGCGATCGTCTGTTCGCCTCTGCTGCTCGTACCGGACGCCGCCTGGATCGCGCCTCTCGTGCCCAACCTCGAGGGCCAGTACATCATCAAGAACGTGCTGCTCCTGGCGCTCGCGCTCGGGATCGGCAACGCCATCTGGCCCGCGCGTCGGTCAGCGGGCGGCTGATCCACCCGCCGCCGCGAGGTCGGAAGGGTGTGCGGCGAGCGGGGTGATGCTGATGGTCATGTGCGGGAACAGCGGGAGGCCCCAGAGGATCTCGTGGAGCTGCTGGTTGCCGTCGACGGCGAAGACGCTGAGGTTGGCGTACTGGCCTGCGCAGCGCCAGATGTGGCGCCAGTGCCCGGAGCGCTGCCACCGCTGGGAGTAGGCCTTCTCGCGGGCGAGGAGGTCGGCGCGCTCCACCGGGTCCATGTCCGGCGGGAGCGCGACGTCCATCCGCACCGCGTAGAGGTCGGTCACGCCGGGTCCAGCCGGAAGTCGTAGGTGACCTCGACGCCGTTGCCGGACGCGGCCGGGGTGGGTCGCAGGATCAGCTCGGGCTTGACCGCCTGTGCCACGTCGTCGGCGATGTGCTCGCCGCCGTCGAAGTACAGCTGGGTGGTGACGGGGAGGGTGCCGGAGGCGGTGACCTTGAGGTGCAGGTGGGCGGGCCGCCAGGCGTGCCAGCCGGCCGCGGTGATGAGCGCGCCGGTGGCTCCGTCGGTGGGGATCTGGTACGGCGCCGGGGCGATGGTGTGGAAGGTGTAGCGGCCGTCGGCGCCGGTGCGGATGGTGCCGCGCAGGTTCCACTCGGGGATGCCCGGGGCGAACCGGGAGTAGTAGCCGTCGGCGTCGGCCTGCCACAGGTCGACGACCGCGCCGTCGACCGGGGTACCGTCGAGGTCGGTCACGGTGCCCTGGAACGTCAGCGGCGTGCCCGGCTCGCCATCCCGCATCGGGAGGGTCGCCTCGCCGGCGAACTCCGGGGAGCCGGGGACGTAGTAGGGGCCCTCGATCGTGCCGACCGCGCCGCGGCGGTCGGCGTGGACGACCTCCTCGACGACGTGCTCGACGAACACGTCGAGGAACAGCGGCCATTCGCCGTCATCGCCGACGCGGATCAGCCACGCCTTGAGCGCGTCGTACTCGGCGTAGGTGAGCTGGTGCTCGCGGATGACCTCGTGCAGGGCGGCGAGCGCGGCCCGGGCGACCGTGCTGACCCGGGCGCTGTCGACGGGTGCCGCGTCGCGCTCCTTCTGCGCGAACGTCGCAGTGGCGGACCGGCCGGAGTCGGCAGCGGTGGGGTTCAGGTCGGACGTGGTGGTCGGGGTGGTCATGTGGGGGTCTCCCTTACGCGTCGGTGCGGTAGTGGGCGAGCTTGTCCGGGTCGATCTCGATGCCGAGGCCGGGACCGGGGCGCACGGCGAGCTCGCCGCCGACGATCTCCAGCGGTTCGGTGAGCAGGTCGTCGGCCATGCCGAGGAAGTTGGACAGCTCACCGGCCCGGTGCGAGCTGTGCCGGTGCGCGGCGCCGAACGCGACCGCGCAGGCGGTGCCGATCTGGCCGTCGACCTGGTTGCCCATGACGACCTCGACGCCGAGCCCCTCGGCCTGGTGCAGGATGCGCTGCGACGTGCCGAAACCGGTCCGGGCGGTCTTAATGCTGATCATGGTCGCGGAGCCGCCGAGCAGCTCCCGGGTGACCTCGCCGGGCGTGGTGGCGCTCTCGTCGGCGACGGTCGGCACGGTGGTCTGCGTGACGAGCCAGCGGCGGCCGAGCACGTCGTCGGCGGGGCAGAGCTCCTCGGCGAGGGTCAGGTCGAGGTCGGCCATGGCGTGCAGGGCGCGGGCGGCTTCCGAGGGCGTCCAGCCGCGGTTGCCGTCGACGTAGAGCTCGACGTCGGGCCCGAGGGCCGTGCGCAGGGCGTGGCAGGCGGCGACGTCGAGGGCCACCGGTCGGCGCCCGACCTTGACCTTGAACGTGGTGACGCCGTGCTCGTCGCGGACGCGCTCGGCCTCGGCCACCATCTCGTCGTCGGGCGCGAACCCGACCATGTGCGCGACCCGCATGCGGTCGGTGAAGCCGCCGAGCAGCTGCGTCACCGGCAGCGCGAGGGTGTGGCCCAGCGCGTCCCACACCGCCATGTCCAGCGCCGCCTTCGCCGCCGGGTTGCCGACGGTGCGGTCCAGTCGGGCACGGGCGATCTCGCGGTCGAGCAGGGTCAGGCCGAGCAGTTGCGGGGCGAACAGCTGCTCGATCACGGCGACGATCGAGGCCTGCGTCTCGCCGTAGGTGTACGGGCGGGGCGGTGCCTCGGCGACCCCGACCACGCCGTCGTCGGTGTGCACGCGGACGAGCACGTGGTCGGCGGTGTGCACCTCGCCGCTGGCGAACCGCATGGGCGTGCGGTACGGGATCGCGAACGGGATCGCCTCGATCCTGACGATCTTCATGCCGAGGCACCGATGCGGTCGTACACCTTCCGGCCGGCGAACCAGGTCTGCTCCGTCACGGTCCCGCCGAGCTGGTCCACCGGAACCGCGAGCGGGTCGCGGTCGAGCACGACGAAGTCGGCGGACTTGCCCACCTCCAGCGACCCCGTGACGTCGTCGGTGCCCATCGCCCGCGCCCCACCGAGCGTGTAGGCGTGGAGCGCCTCGGCGACCGTGATGCTCTGCTCCGGCCAGAGCCGGCCGGGGAACGTGCCGGTGGGGTCGGCCCGGCTCACCAGCCCCTGGATGCCGTACCAGGGGTTGGGTGACGGCATGACCGGCCAGTCGGAGCCTCCGGCCAGCAGGGCACCCGCGTCCAGCAGGTCGCGGTTGGGGTGCAGCCGCTCGGCCCGCTCGCGCGGTACGCACGCGCAGATCGCCTCGGGGATGACGCCGGGGAACCACAGGGGTGGCGAGAGGTCGGCGACCACGTCGAGCTCGGCGAGGCGCGGCACGTCCGCCGGGTCGACGTACTGGCCGTGCGCGATGTGGAAGCGCGTGCCGGTGTGGCCGGAGGCGCGGACGTGCGCGACGGCGTCGAGCGTCATCCGCACCGAGCTGTCGCCGGTGCAGTGGACCTTGGCGCCGAGGCCCTGCTCGGCGACCCGCAGCAGCCACCCGGTCAGCTCGTCGCCGCTCATCGTCGGCTCGCCGCGCCACTCGCTGCCGTGCACGTCGTCGGGCAGGTAGGGCTGCAGGAACGCGGCGGTCTTCGAGGTCGGGACGCCGTCGAGGAAGATCTTGACGAAGTCCGGGCGGTGGTGGGTGCTGCGGTAGGACTCCCGCTGGTCGAGCAGCTCCTGCCCGATCGGGTGCGTGCCGAAGATCTTGTCGTTGATCTGCATCGAGGTGACGACCCACGCGTCGAGGCGCCCGCTGTCGTCGAGGTGCTTGAGCGCGGCGAGCATGGGCAGCGAGGCCGCGGCGTCCTGGAACGTGGTGATGCCGAACGAGTGCAGGATCTCGATGCCCCGCCGACTCGCCGCTGCGTCCCGCTCCACCGAAGCACCGGTGGACGCCGCGTAGGCCCGCTCCACGGGGATCAGGGCGGACTCGATGAGCAGCCCAGGGTTGCGGACGGCGGTGCCGTCGGGCGGGGCGGGGATCGCCGCGTCGATCCCGGCGATGGCGAGAGCGGCCGAGCTGACCCAGCGGTTGTGGCAGCTGTCGTCACGGAGCAGGACCGGTCGCCCGCCGGCGGCGCGGTCGAGGGCCGCCAGGGCAGCGGCGTCCGACAGCACGGGGATCAGGTTGCTGCCCCAGCCGCCGCCGACCACCCACGCGTCGGGTGGGAGCCCGGTCGACCAGGCGCGCACGGCGTCGAGCAGGCCGGTGAGGTCGGCCTGGCCGTCGAGGGTGAGCTCGTAGAGGTCCGCGCGTCCGGCGAGCAGGTGGTGGTTGTGGACGTCGGAGAGACCGGGCATGAGGACGGCCCCGTCGTGGTCGACGACCTCGGGGTCTCCGTCGACCTGGTCGAGCAGGGCGGCGTCGCCCACGGCCGCCACCCGGCCGTCGGCGACCAGCAGCACCGACGCCGACGGCCGGGCCGGATCGAAGGTGTGGATGCGGGCGTTGCGGTGGACGCGATCGACCGTGGTCACCGATCTCCTCCTGACAGGACGAGGCCCGCGAGGAACGCCGCGGCGACCACGGCGAGCAGGGTCGCGGCGAGCACGGCCGAGCCGCTGATCAGCGTCGTGAAGTTGGTGAGCACCAGCGCGGTCACGACCGCGATCCCGAGCAGGCCGAGCACCGGCGC
Source organism: Pseudonocardia sp. CA-107938 (assembly GCF_050936315.1). Classification (NCBI taxonomy): domain Bacteria; kingdom Bacillati; phylum Actinomycetota; class Actinomycetes; order Pseudonocardiales; family Pseudonocardiaceae; genus Pseudonocardia; species Pseudonocardia sp. CA-107938. The sequence continues at coordinate 2,668,723 of NZ_JBNJNA010000001.1, forward strand.
GACCCGCGTGTTCCACACGCGGTCGTCCACGCGGTGGCGGGCGAAGAAGACCAGGATCGCCACCGCGGTGAGCATCATCAGGAGCAGCACGCTGACCGTCGCGACGCCGGACATCCAGGTGAAGAGCGTCTTCACCGGGTCCGCGCCGGCGACGGCGAAGAGGGCGAGGAGCACCGCGGCGGACGCGCTCTGGGTCAGCGACCCCACGGAGGGCGAGCCGTGCCGCTCGTGCGTGCGGGAGAGCGCCTCCGGCCCGATGCCCTGGCGGCCGAGCGCGTAGAGGTAGCGGGAGATCGCGTTGTGGAACGCGAGCAGCGCGGCGAAGAGGCTGGTGAGCAGCAGGATCGCCATCACGTCGGCGAAGACCGGCGCCACGTACTGGGCCGCGGCGGCGAAGACCAGCCCGGCGGTGTCGGCCTGCGCGGCGGCCTGGACCTGGTCGGGTCCGTAGGCCACGACGATCGTCCAGCTGGCGATCGCGTAGAACACCCCGATCAGGATCACCGCGATGTAGGTGGCGCGCGGGATCGTGCGCCGGGGCTCGCGCGCCTCCTCACCGTAGATCGCGGTCGCCTCGAACCCGACGAAGCTCGCGACCGCGAACATCACCGCGATGCCGGTCCCGTCCCCCTGGAAGAACGTCGAGAAGGAGAACGAGGTGGCGGCGTAGCCCGCCGGGCCGCCCGTGGCCAGGATGGCGACCGCGAGCACGACGACGACGGCGATCTCGACGACCAGCAGGACCCCGAGCACCTTGGCCCCGAGGTCGATGCTGCGGTAGCCGAGCACCCCGACGACGGCGATCAGCACCGCGGCGAGGACCCACCACGGGATCTCCGGGCCGCCGTACTTGGTGATCAGGCCCTGCAGCGTCGTCGTGGCCAGCCCGTAGATCGCGGCCTGGATGGCGGTGTAGGCGAGCAGCGCGAGCCCGGCCGCGCCGAGCCCGAGCCGCGCACCCAGCCCGCGGGTGACGTAGGCGTAGAAGGCGCCGGCGTCGACGACGTGGTGGCTCATCGCCGCGTAGCCGACGCTGAAGACCAGCAGGACGACGGCGACGACGAGGAACGCCATCGGCACCCCGGGCCCGTTGCCGATGGCCAGCATGACGGGCAGCGCACCGCCGATCGCGGTGAGCGGGGCCGCGCCGGCGACGACGAGGAAGACGATCCCGGCGACGCCGATCGAGCCGCGCAGCGTGTGCGCGCGGTCGGTTGCCTGTTCAGTCATGGTGCGCTCCAGGGGCGGCCGAGCAGTGGGCGCTGCGGGTGCGGGGGACGTCGAGCGCGGGGTTGCGGTCGAAGAAGCCGACCGGTTTGAGCGTGAAGCCCGTCGAGTCGACGGGCATGATCGGCCAGTCCTCGGGCCGCGGGAAGTGGGTGAGGCCGAAGGTGTGCCAGACGACGACGTCCTGGCCGTCGATGTCGCGATCACCGGCGACGTAGGCGGGCAGCCCGGCACCGCCGGCGTGCTGGTTGACGAAGTCGCCGGCCGCGTAGCGCTGCGCGGCGTCGAAGCGGGTGACCCACAGGTGCTTGCTCGCGAAGGTGGCGCGCTGGTGGATCGAGGACGCCTCGTCGGCGAGCAGCTCGGGGTTGCCCTCGGGCATCAGGGCGTAGGCGACCGGGTCGCCGAGCCGGTTGCGCGAGCCGGGGTTGGTGATGTGCCAGACGCGACCCTGGCGGGGGTCGGCCAGGCGCTGGGCCTCGGACTCGCGCCGCAGCGGTGTCCGCCGCTGGGTGAAGGCGTTGCCCCGCTCGTTGCCGCGCCCCATCGGGACGCGCTGGACCTCGACCTCCTCGACGAGGTTGGCCGCGCCGTCGACCGCCATGTCGAGCCGGGCGCTGAACAGGTGCTGGTGGTAGGGGGCGCCGAGGCCGGGCGCCAGCTGGGAGGCGTACGGGTTGCCGCCCGCCGGCTTGCCGTCGTAGTCGGGGCCGGGGTAGGCCGAGGTGAACACGACGCCCGTGGCCTTGACCTCGCACGCGATGGTGCCGTCGAGGTAGAGGTACCAGTAGAAGCCGTAGTCGTAGTTGCCGATCGTGGTGAAGAACGAGATCACCATGCGGCGCTGCCGGCGGGTCTCGGCCGATCCCGCCCACAGGTCGGTGTGCTTCCAGAGGATCCCGGCGTCCTCCTCGTGCAGGCAGATCGCGTTCGGCAGTACCCGCGGGTGGCCGAACTCGTCGGCGAGGACGGCGTCGAGGTAGGTGATGTCGCCGACGCAGTCGCAGCCGAGCTCGAGCGCGTTGGCGTAGCGCCCGATCATGTACTCGCCGGTGTCGAAGTAGTTCTGCCAGCTGCGGATGGGGGAGGGGTCGGCGTAGGGGACCACCATCTCCGAGATCGACGCGCGGTGGACGATCGGCCGCTGCCGCCCGCCGTCGCGGAACGCGATCTGGTGCAGAACCAGCCCTTCCCGGGCGTCGAACCCGATGCGGAGCGACCAGTTCTCCCACTCCAGGAGGTTGTCGCTCATCGTGAACGACGGCCCCTCGGGCTGGCTGATCTCGATCGGCTTCTGCGAGGTGCGCAGCGGCCCGGTCACGGCGACGTCGTCGTAGTTGGCGGGCTCGGCGGGGACCGGCACGGCCCCGATGTCGATCACCTGGGTCGCCGTGCGCGCGACCACGTCGACGTAGCCGACGAGGCCGTCGACGGGGCGTCCCCAGGCGTGGTCGCGCGGGTGCTCCTGGACGAACGCGAGCCCGCGCAGGATCCGCCGTCCCGTCTCCTCGGGGTAGCCGAAGACCCCGGCCGAGAGCGGGGCGACCCGCACCTGCGCGACGTCCAGCCCGCGCGCCGCGAGCGCGGCGAGCCAGCGCTCGTCGCGGGCCAGCACCTCCTCGACCAGCCCGAACTCCTCGTCGAGCACCGGCAGCTGCCCGTCCGCGACGGGATCGAGGAGGCGCTCGTCGAGCACCGAGCCCCCGGTGATGCCGACGCGGACGTCGCGCCCTTCGGCGCTCGCCGTGTCGTGCAGGAGGACGCGGACCACGCGCTCGGCTCCGTCCAGGGCGTCCTTGGCGGGTTCTTCCAGCCCCAGGTAGACCACGCGCGCGGTGTCGGGCAGCAGGCCGGCGTCGACGAGGATCCGTCGGGCCCGGATGATCTCGTCGGCCGTCAGGAGGGCGAGCGGGTGGGTGGTCGGTGCATCGGCGGTCTGCGTCATCGGGGCGACTCCTTGGTGGTGGTGCGGTCGGGACGCAGGAAGAGCAGCGTCGCCAGTGCGGCCAGCGCGAGGACGCCGCCGGTGAGCAGGAAGCCGTGGTCGAGACCGGCGGCCATGGTCGCGACCATGTCGGGGGTGCGGGGCTGCCCGGCGGCCGGCGCCCGGTAGCCCGCCGCGTCCATCAGCACGCCGATCACGAACGGCGAGCAGATCGCGCCGATCGACGCGATCCCACCCAGCACCGCCATGACCAGTCCGCGCTGCTGCGGCGCGACGGCGAAGGCCAGCGCGCTCGGCAGCATCGGGTAGATGAGGCTGCAGCCGGCCGCGACCGTCAGCAGCGCGACGGCGAGCGCCCCGCTCGTCGCCGGGAGCAGCAGGAACGCCGCGGCCGCGACCGCGGCGGCCACGCCGAACGGCACGGCAATGGCCGCGCGCACGCTCCCGCCGCCGAGCATCCGCCGCCGGCCCAGCACCCCGAGCCCGAGCAGCAGGCCGGCGCCGAACAACCACGGCAGCGTGGAGACGACGCCCACCTGGGCGAGCGACAGCCCGACCACGCCGGTGAGGTACTGCGGGGACCACGTCGTGAGGAAGCCCTGGGTCCAGAAGTTGCCGAACCCGCCGATCACGGCCGCGGCGAACGTGCTGCTCAGCAGGAGGGTCCGCACCGGGACGACCGTCGTCTCCGCCGGTCGCTCGGCTGGTCGGTGCCCCGCGAACGGCCCGTCCGACCCGAGGAGCAGCCAGGCGAGCGACCACACGAGCCCGACGATCCCGAGCACGCCGAACGCCCAGCGCCAGCCGAACTCGACGATGACCCACGCGAGCGCCGGCGCGGCGACCACCGGGCCGAGCGCCGACCCGGCGGCGACGACGTTGCTGGGCAGCGCCCGGTCGGCCGGGGCGAACCAGCCGTGCACCGACGTCAACGACATCGCGGTCGCCGGTCCCTCGGCGCCGCCGAGCAGGATCCGGGTGACCAGCAGGATCGCGGCACCGCCGCCGAGCAGCATCGGGAACTGCGCGAGGGCCCAGAACACCCCCATCGCGAGCAGGATCCAGGTCGACCGGACCCGCCGCGACAGGATCCCCACCCCGAACGACACCACGGAGTACAGGAAGAAGAACGCGCTGCCGATGAACCCGAACTGGACCGCCGAGAGGCCCAGCTCGGGCATTGCCAGCCCGGCGACCAGGCCCAGCACCGCCTTGTCGGCGAACGCGATGATCTGGAAGGCCACGAGCAGCGCCGTCACGATCCAGGCCCTGCGGTTCATCCGCCCGTCCTGGACGGCGGCGGTGAGCGTCCCGGGGTCCGGTACGGCATCGGTGGACGAGCTCATCGCACTCCCTCAGTAGAGTTCGATCACGAGGCGGGGGCTGCGGGCGCGCGAGACGCACAGCGCCATCTGGTTGCCGGCGGCCCGGTCGGCCGCGGACAGGCAGCTGTCGCGGTGGTCCGGCACGCCGTCGAGCACGCCCGACACGCACGAGCCGCAGACGCCCTCCTGGCAGGAGGTGAAGACCTCGATCCCGTTCTCCTCGAGGACGGACAGGATCGAGCGGTCGGCGGGGACGTCGAACTCCTCGCCCGTGTCGAGCTCGACGACGAAGGGCTGGTCGGCCGAGGTGTCGACCTGTGCTGCGACGAAGTGCTCGACGTGCACGTTGTCCGCGCCGACGACCGGCGCGAGCGTGGCGACGACCTGGTCCATGAACCCGTCCGGGCCGCAGGTGTACACGCGGCTGGCCGGACCCAGCCCGGCGGCGTGCGTCCGCAGCAGTGCGGGCTGGTCGGCGCGCGGCACCCCGTAGTGCAGGTGGACCCGGTCCCGGAAGTCCGCGCGGTGCTCCAGGAGGTCGGCGAAGGCCGCCTCCGCGCGGGAGCGGGCGAAGTAGTGCAGGGCGAAGTCCGCGCCGCGGCGGTGCAGCTCGTAGGCCATGCTCAGCAGGGGCGTGACCCCGATGCCGCCGGCGACGAGCAGGTGCCGGTCGGCGTCCGCGGCCACGGTGAGCAGGTTGCGCGGCGGCCCGATCCGCAGGGTGTCGCCGACCTGCACCTCGTGCAGCGCGGCCGAACCGCCGCGGGAGCCCGCCTCCTTCTTGACGGCGATCAGCAGCGATGCGGCGTCGTCCGGCGGGCTGCACAGCGAGTACTGGCGCAGCACCCCCGTCGGGCCGACGACGTCGACGTGCGCGCCGGCCTCGTACGGGCCGAGCGGCGACCCGTCGGGGGTGACGAGCCGCAGGCTGCGGATCCCGGCCGCCTCCTCGACGACCTCGCTGACGCGGACCGCGACGGTTGCCGAACTGGTCATCGCATCCTCCTCAGCGCAGGTAGAGGCCGCCGTTGGCGTCCCAGCAGGCGCCGGTGACGGAGGCGGCGTCGGGGGAGGCCAGCAGGGCGACCATCCGCGCGATGAACGCCGGGTCGCCCAGGCGGCCGACCGGGATGCCGGCGCGCAGCTGCTCCATCCGTTCCTCGCCGAGGAGCGTGCGGACGGTCTCGCCCTCCTGCGGTCCGGGCGACACGGCGTTGACGGTGACCCCGCGGGCGGCGAGGTCGCGGGCGAACACCTTCGTCGCGGTGAGGACCGCGCCCTTCGACGCCGCGTAGTGCGCGCCGGTGGCGGTGCCGCCGTTCTGCCCGGCCAGCGAGGCCATGTTGACGATCCGGCCGTAGCCCTGCTCGGCGAGGTGGGCGCCGAAGACCTGGCAGGCCCGGAACGTGCCGCCGAAGTTGACGTCCATGACGGCGTCGAGCTCGTCCGGGCCGATCTCCATCACCGGCGTGGCCTGGGTGCGGGCGGCGTTGTTGACCAGCACGTGCACCGCGCCGAACGCCGCGAGCACGTCGCGCAGCAGCACGGCCGGCGCGGCCCGGTCGGCGATGTCGACGGTGAACGCGCGGGCGCCGTCCAGCTCTTTCGCGAGTGCCGCGGCCGCGGCGCCGTCGAGGTCGGCGATCGCGACCCGGTAGCCGTCGGCGTGCAGCCTGCGGACGATCGCCTCGCCCAGCCCGCGCGCGCCGCCGGTGACCACGGCGACCTGCGGGGCGCTCACAGCAGGAACCCGGCGGCGGGCACCGCCGACTCGCTGTCGACGAGCCGGACGACCTTCTGCACGATCCGGTCCCCGTCGGGAGAGAGGCGGATGCGGTGCACGAGGTCGGCGGCCCACAGGTCGTGGCGCTCGCGCTTGTAGGCGACGAGGATCTGGGCGGACCGGACGACGACCTCGTCACCAGACACCGACTCGGGGACGAACCGCGACACCGTGCGGACGGTGCGGGCGGCGTCGACCGCGGCGATGGCGTGCCCCTCGGTCATGCGGGTCACGCGCATGCGGCGCATCCGGGCGTCGTCGTAGACCATGTTGAGGATGTCGTCGAACCGCTCGGCCGCGGGATCGATCGGGATCACGTAGAACCCGTCGTCGGTGTAGAGCGCGTTCCACGCCGCGTAGGCCTTGCGGTCGAGCAGCTCGGCCTCGCGCCAGATCAGCTCGATCGCGCGGGTGACCAGCGGATCGGTGAGCACCCCGAAGATCGCTTCAGTCATCGCGCATCATCGCCTTCCACTGCGCGTACGCGGCGCGCATGCCGGTCTCGTCGGTGACGTGCGAGGTGGGCCAGCCCTCGGGGCTCGGCTTCTCGCGGGCCAGGCCGCGGTTGACCAGGATCGGCATCGCCGGGGCGGCCGCGGCGCCGCGCTGAACGCGGTCCCAGCCTTCGGCGTCGTCCGGTGTGCCGAAGCCGAACGGGCCCTGGAAGTGCTCGTGGATCCGCAGCCGCGCGCGGTTGACGGCGTCGAGCTCGGGCGGGCCGTCCGGCCCGATGGCCACGTGCTCGATGCGCGTCTCGTTCACCGAGACGGGGCGCAGCACCCGGAAGAACGCCGCGGACATCGACACGTTCGGGAAGAGGTTGAGGTTGAACCCGGTGCCGTGCATGGCGCGCACGACCTTGCGGACCTGCGCCTCGTCGAGGCTGCCCGACAGGTGGTCGACGAGGTCGGCGAAGCGGGCCTGCAGCGGCTCGGAACCGTCGTCGGCGTCCAGGTCGGAGTGCGCGGGGACCATCTGCATGACGCTGTTGCCGTGCCCGAGGTCGTGCGTGGTGCACGTCGGGTCGGTCATGAACGACATCATGTTGGCGGTCTCGGCGTCGACCGACGCCATCCACGAGCGGTGCACGATCGGGAAGTGGTAGCCGTCGGTGGTGTTCTCGAGCTGGATCTTCCAGTTACCGCGGAAGGTGAACCGGTGGCGGCCCAGCACCTTGATCGGGTAGCCGCCGCCCTGCTTCATGAAGCGGTCGATCCACAGGCGGGCGTCGCCGAGGAAGTCCGCCAGCGGCTCGGCGGCCTCGTCCAGGGTCGCGAAGATCATCCCGCCGTACGACTCGGTGCGCAGCTTGCGCAGCGACAGGTCGCCCTTCTCCATGACGCCCTCGTAGCCGTCCGGGTAGGGGATGCCGCGCAACGCACCGTCGAGGCCGTAGGACCAGGCGTGGTAGGGGCAGGTGAAGCCGTTGACCTGCCCGCTGGGCTTCTCGCAGAGGCTCGCACCGCGGTGCCGGCACCGGTTCAGCAGCGTGCGCACGACGCCCTTGCGGTCCTTGGTGACGATCACCGGCTGGCGACCCACGAACGTCGAGAGGAACGAACCGGGCTTCGGCAGCTCGCTCTCGTGCGCGACCCAGATCCAGGCCCGCTCGAAGATGCGCGACATCTCCAGCTCGAACAGCTCGGGATCGGTGTAGAGGCGGGCGGCCACGCGGTCGGTGCGGACCAGGTCGGCGGGCGCGGCGCCCAGCACGTCGTCGATCATCGCTGCGCCCCGCCCTCGGGCAGCGCGACGTCCTCGCGCACGGTCAGGGCGCGGCCGATCCGGGCCTCGATCTTGGCGAACCGCCAGAGCTTCGCGTCGCCGTCGCCGACGGGAGTGGTGCGCAGCAGGTTGCAGGCGGCCTTGACGGTCTCCTGGGTGTCGACGTCGGCGAGGATGTAGCAGGTCCACGGCCAGCCGTCGGACGGGCCGACCATGTGCGCGTCGTCGTCGATGTCGCCGATGAAGTCGACCCCGGGCAGGGCCTTGACGCCGTCCATCATCGCCACGAACGCCTGCCAGACGTGGCCGGTCGTGATGCCGTCGGTGGGGAGGTCGAAGAAGTTCTGGTTGATGCCGATGCAGAACAGCACCCGCAGTGGCGCAAGTGGCGCAGCCATGAGGATCTCCTGTCAGCGGAAGCCGGGGGTGGTGGCGGGCAGGCCCATCAGGACCGCGCCGGCCGCGTCGTAGATGGCCGGGCCGAGGAACGCGTGCTGCTTGGGCACGAGCGCGTCGCCGAGGAGCCGCTGCAGCGGGTGGGTGGTCCCGATCGGGGCGGTGCCCGACACCTCGACCAGCCCCGCCACGACGTCCGACGCGGTCTTCGCGAGGTGGGCCGAGGCGAGCCGCAGCTCGGCGTTCTGCTCGTCGGTGACCTGGTCGCCGGCGAGCACGCTCTCCCACGCCTGGCCCGTCGACTCGTAGAAGAAGGCGCGGGCCGACCGCAGCGCTGCCTCGCCGCGGGCGACCTCGGTGCGGTAGTAGGCGCGGTCGGCGAGCTTCGGCGCGCCGGTGACGCCCGCGTACCCGGCGCCGACCTCGCGGGCGTGGTCCAGCGCGGCGCGGGCCACCCCGGCGCCGACGACGGCCAGCACCTGCGCGGCGTAGGCGATCGTCGGGTAGCGGTAGAGCGGCTCGTCGACGGTCGGTTCACCGCCCCGCAGGAACGTCCACTCGCGGGCGACCTCGACCCCGTCGAGGACCAGGTCGAACGACCCGGTGCCCTGCATGCCGACGACGTCCCACTCCTGGACGATCTGCACCTGCTCGGGGCGCAGCACCGCCGTGCGCGGCTTGCCCTCGGACGCGTCGTCGCCCGGCATGCCGACGCCGAGCACGTCGGCGCCCATGCAGCCGCTGGCGAACTTCCAGCGGCCGGTCAGCCGGTAGCCCCGCTCGGTCTCCTCGCCGCGCTGGGGCGGGAACAGCGCCCCGGCGAAGACGACGTCCGGCCCGTCGGCGTAGATCTGCTCCTGCGTCGCGATCGGCAGGGCCGCCAGGTAGATCAGCGCGGAGCCGAAGCTCGCGACCCAGCCCGTCGAGCCGTCGACCTGCGAGATGCGCTCGATCCGGGAGAGGAACTCCGCGGGCGGCAGCGGGTCGCCGCCGAAGCGGGCCGGGGCGGCGGCGCGGTAGATGCCGGCCTGCTTGAGCCGGGCGACGAAGTCCTTCGGCACGTAGCGGAGCTCGCGGAACTCGTCGCGGCGGCGCGCCAGCTCGGCGAGGACGTCCGTGAGCGGGACGGGGGCGGGAATGGTGCGTTCCGCTGATTCCTGGATGCGCAGCATCGCTCCTCCGTCGTCGTCCGTGATGGCCGATCCCGACAGTAGGAACGGCGCGGACCAGCCGGAATCAGAACCATCCGTGCCCGGCGTAGGGGATTTCTTCAGTCCGCGTCCGTCGGTGGCCGTCCTACGCTGGGCCGATGTCGGTCGACCCCAGCGCGCCGGAGATCCGCATCGAGGACGTGCTGACGCTCATGGACGCCTCGCGGACCTGCGTGCTGGTGCACGACGCCGCGACCAAGAACATCCTGTGGGCGAACCCGGCCGCGTGCGAGCTGCTCGGCTGGAGCGTCGAGGAGCTGCGCCCGCTCAAGGCCAACCACATGAGCAGCACCGCCCCGCAGTACCACCGGGTGCTCGGCCGGGCCTGGTTGCAGGAGGCCGTCGAGCGGGGCAGCAGCCGGATCGAGTGGCACTACCGGAGCCGCAGCGGACGGGTGGTGCCCACCGATGCGCTGGCGGTGCGGGTCGAGCTGTCGCAGGGGCCCGCGGTGATGGTCCAGTTCCGCGACATCGAGCGGGAGCAGGCCACCGAGATGGCCCTGCGCCGCACCACGTCGTCCATCGACGCGCTGGCGCGGCACACGTCGACCATCGCCTTGACGCTGGACTCGTCCGGGACCGTCCGGTTCGCCACCGACACCGCGCTCGCGCTGCTCGGGATGGTGCCTGAGCAGATGGGCCGCCAGCTCGACGAGTTCGGCGCCCTCCGCGCGGGCGGCCGGCCCGCGGTCTGGGCCGACCTGGTCGCGCAGGCCGACCCCACGATCGCGGTGCAGTTGCAGGTGCCCCGTGCTGGAGATGATCCTGGGGGCGACGCGGTGTGGCTCGAGGGGACCCTGGAACGGCTCGCCGAACCGGACGGTGACGGCCTGCTGATGATCCTGCACGACGTGTCCGGGCGGGTGATCCGGGAGGCCCTGCGCGAGCGCGAGCTGCAGCGCGAGAACCACCAGGCCCGCTACACCGCCATGGGGGACATGGCGATGGCGATCGCCCACGAGCTGGGGCAGCCGCTCGCCGCGGCCGGCAACTTCCTGGCCGGCACCACCCGCCACGCCGGCGCCCTCGAGGAGGAGGGGGCGCTCGCGGCAGAGTCGGCCGACCGGCTGCGCTTCGGCATCGACAGCGCCGTGCGCCAGATCGACCGGGCCAGCGCGATCGTCGGGGCGCTGCGCGCGTTCGTCGGGCACCTGGAGCACACCCGCCAGGTCGTGGACCTGCATGAGATCGTCGACGAGTGCCTGTACTTCGTCCGCCTGCGCGCCGCCGACCCGCAGGTGCGGGTCGTCGTGCACCGCCACTGCGGGCCGCTCCCCGCGGTCTGCGAACGGGTCCTGACCGGGCAGGTGCTGCTCAACCTGTGCTTCAACGCCATCGACGAGATGGCCTGCTGCGCGCCGGAGAACCGGGAGCTGGTGATCACCACGCAGCTGCGCGACGGCGAGGCCACCCTGACCGTCGACGACCGCGGCCGCGGCCTGCTGCGGGACCCGTTCGCCGCGTCGTTCACGTCGAAGGAGCAAGGCAGCGGCATCGGCCTGGCGCTCAGCCACCGGATCATCACCCGCCAGCACGGCCGGATCTGGGCGCACGCCCGTTCGGGTGGGGGCTCGACGTTCGGTTTCGCGCTGCCCCTCTCGGTCGACCACCGGGTCGGGTAGGGGAAAGCCTCAGCCGGTGCGGAGGAACTCTCGATATCCGCCGCGCCGCGGCGACCCTACGTTTCCTGGTGCAGATGATGATTCGACAGTCCAGGAGGACCAGTGTCCGAACCGACCCGGGCCCAGTCGGACTTCCGCGCCGCCATGGCCAACCTGTCGGCCGCCGTCAACGTGGTCACCACCGACGGCCCCTGCGGACGAGCGGGCATGACGGTGAGCGCCGCGTGCTCGGTCACGGACGCGCCGCCGACCCTGCTCGTCTGCGTCAACCGCGCCAGCCGCTCGCACGCGGTGCTCGTCGGCAACGGCCGGCTGTGCGTGAACGTGCTGGCCGGTGAGCACGAGGACCTGGCGAGGCACTTCGCGGGCGCTGCGAACCTCCCGCCGGCCGAGCGGTTCACCGATGCCCGGTGGGACCTCACCGGCTACGGCGTGCCGGTGCTGCGCGGTGCCGCCGCGGCCGTGCTGGGCCGGATCCGGGGGCGGAGCGAGCTCGGCTCGCACTCGGTGCTGTTCGTCGACGTCGAGCAGGTCCGCACGCAGGACGGCGGCGGGGCGCTGGTCTACTTCCAGCGCCGCTTCCACAGCCTGGGCACCCAGCCGGCCGCATGACCGTCGGCGACCGCATGACCCTGACCTGCTACACCGACACCCACGGGTTCGGCTGGCGGCACGTCGACCTGTTCGTGCACGACGCCGAGGGGCGCGAGCTGAACTGGGTGCACTGGCAGGTCCACGAGGACGGCCCTGAGGCGGCCGACGCCGTCACAGCACGCGTCGAGCCCGGACTGCGCCGCACCTCCGAGTGGCGCCACGGCATCGGACCCAGCGGCATCCACTTCTGGGTCGCCGACGTGGAGTGGGTGGACGCATGAACGAACCGTGGTCGTTGCGCGAGCTGGTGGACGACCTCGCCGCAGGCCGCACCACGCCCGCCGCTGCCCTGGACCGTGCCCGCGAGCGGGTCGCTGCGACGGAGGCACGGCTGCGGGCCTGGGTCGTCCCGCCCAGGGAAGCGCCGATGGAGCCGGGCCCGCTGCGGGGTGTGCAGCTGGGGGTCAAGGACATCATCGACGTCGCGGGCCTGCCGACCCGGTGCGGCTCCGCGCTGCGCGCGTCCGCCGCTCCGGCCTCGGCGGACGCCGCCATCGTCGCCGCCTGGCGGAGGGCCGGTGCCGTCCCGGTCGGGAAGACCGTGACCACGGAGTTCGCCTACTTCGCGCCGGGGCCCACCGACAACCCGGCCGCTCCCGGCCACACCCCCGGCGGCTCGTCGAGCGGTTCGGCCGCGGCCGTCGCCGCCGGCCACGTGCCGCTCGCGCTCGGTTCCCAGACCGCGGGCTCGGTCACCCGGCCCGCGGCGTTCTGCGGGGTCGCGGCCCTGGTGCTGACCCACGGCCGGTTCCCCGTCGACGGGGTGACGGGGCTCGCCCCGAGCCTGGACAGCCACGGGCTGTTCGCCGCGCACGTCGACGACCTGGCGCTCGCGTTCGCGGCGCTGACCGGCGAGCCCGAGGCCGGCCCCACGGCTCCGCCCCGCCTGCTGTTCTGGGCCCCCGACGCAGTCGACCCGGCGATGCGCGCGGCTCTGGACGCGGCGCGGGAGCGCTGGGTCGCGGCCGGCGCGGTCGTGGACGACCTGCCCGCTCCGGAGCTGGTCGACTCGTTGACCAGCGCCCACGCCGTCGTGATGGCGGCGGAGGCCGCGGTCGAGCGGGCCGCGGAGGCGGCCAGGCCCGCCGAGCTGAGCCGGCCGCTGGCCGACCTGCTGCGCCGCGGAGCCGCCACCGACCCCGCCGATCTCGCGCGGGCCCGTCGGGTGGCGGCGGAGGGACGTGCGAGGTTCGGTGAGCTGCTCACCTCCTACGACGCCGTCGTCGGCCCGGCCGCGCTCGGTCCAGCCCCCGTGGGGCTGGCGGCCACCGGCGACCCGGCGATGAGCAGGCCGTGGCAGCTGTTGGGCTTCCCCGCCGTCACGGTGCCGGGGCTCGCTGCCCCGGACGGCCGGCCGCTCGGGGTGCAGCTGATCGGGGCACCGCGTGCGGAGTCCGCGCTGCTGAGGTCGGGCGCCTGGGTGGAGGCCCACCTCCCGCTCGCGCGCCGGGGAGGGTGTTGATCAAGGGCAAAAGGTCGTCAAACGATCGTGCAGAGCGACGTTTTGCCCTTGATCAACGCAATCTCGCCCGGCCGTGCGTCGCCTCGGTGCCCCACTTTGTCGATCATGGGCAAAACGTCGTCAGTTGATCTTCGTCAACGACGTTTTGCCCATGATCGACGCAACCGCCGCCGCCTCGCCCCACTGCGGGCGAGCCTCAGACCTCGACGCCGTAGGACAGGATGTCGCGCACCAGCACCGCGAGGCTGTCCACGCCGGTCTTCGCCTTGATCCGCGCGCGGTGCACGTCGATGGTCTTCACGCTGGTGCCGAGCTTGCGGGCGACGGCCTGGCTCGCCATCCCCTCGATGACCAGCAGCAGCACCTCGCGCTCGCGTTGGGTGAGCGCGGCGATCCGGTGCTCGACGGCGCGCCGCTCGGCGTCGGCGACGAACCGTTGCCGGGCCTGCGCCTGCTGGTGCTGCACGACTTCGAGGATGCGTTGCGGGTCGTACGGCTTCTCCAGGAAGTCGACCGCCCCGCCGGCCATGGCGCGCACCGACATCGGGATGTCGCCGTGCGCGGAGCAGAAGATCATCGGCGCCGGGTAGCCGCGCCGGTCCAGCTCCTCCTGGAGCTGGAACCCGCTCATCCCGGGCATCCGCACGTCGACGATCACCACGGCCGGCTCGGCGGGGTCGAACTCGGCGAGGAAGGTCGGGGCGTCGGGGTAGTCGAGCGCCTCGATCCCCACGCTGGCCAGCAGGTACCGCAGCGACTGCCGGAGGTCGTCATCGTCGTCGACGATGTGCACCACCGCGTCGCCGACCTCGGCGGGCATGCTCACGGCCGCATGAGGACCGAGCCGGCGGGGAAGGCGCCGGCCCAGCCGTTCGGCAGGTTCGCGACGAACACGTTCTCCGTGCGGGTGCGCGCGATCCGCCACTGCCCGTCGACCTTGCGGAAGGCGTTGTTGAGCCTGCTCGACCGCAGCACCGCGGAGCCGTCGGCGAAGAGCCAGGGCTGCACGTGGATCCATTGCCCGGTCGCGGTGTCGCCGTCGACGTGGATCTGCTCCGACGTGAGGTAGTGGGCGTTGAGCACCAGCGCCGGGTCGCGCTCGGCGGACCAGAACCCCTCGAAGTGGGTGCGCACCGCGGCCGCTCCCTCCGCCCGTCCGAACTGGCCGTCGTAGTACTCTCCCACGCCCTCCCAGACGGCGTCGTCCGTGTACAGCGCCATGATCAGGTCGATGCGCTCGGCGTCGTCGGCCACTCCGAACTCCGGCAACGGGGTGTCGCACAGCCACATGTAGCGCGCCTGCAGGCGGCGGATGTCCGCCTCGGCTTCGAGGACCTCGACCCGACGGGTCAGTGCGGCGATCGCGGCGTCGTCGTGCATGTGCGGGGTCAGAGGACGACGGTGACGGTCTTGGACTCGGTGTTGGCGAGGATGCCCTCGTAGCCGAGCTCGCGGCCGATGCCGCTGGCCTTCACCCCGCCCCACGGCAGCTGCGGCCCGAGCGGCGACCAGCCGTTCACCCCGACCGCGCCGGCCTGCAGCGCGGCCGCGACCGCGTGCGCGCGCCGCACGTCGGCGGTCCACACCGTCGCCGCGAGCCCGTAGGAGCTGTCGTTGGCGATGGCGATCGCCTCCGCGTCGTCGTCGAACGGGATGACCGTGCCGACCGGGCCGAAGATCTCCTCACGGGCGATGGCCATGTCGTTGGTGCCGGCGAACACCGTCGGCGCGACGAAGTGGCCAGGGCCGTCCGGTGCGGTGCCGCCGGTGACCAGCGTGGCGCCCTCGTCGCGGCCGCGGCGCACGTAGCCGAGAACGCGTTCGCGCTGCGCCGCGTTGACGAGCGGCCCCATCGTCGTGCCCGCCTCCATCGGGTCGCCGAGCACCTGGGCCCGGGCCGCCTGCTGCAGCCCGTCGAGGACGGCGTCGACGACCGAGCGGTGCGCGAGGATCCGGGTTCCTGCCGCGCAGACCTGGCCCTGGTTGGTGAACAGGCCCATCGCCGCGCCCTGCACCGCCGACGGCAGGTCGGCGTCGGCGAAGACGATCTGCGGGGACTTGCCGCCGAGTTCGAGCGTCGTGCGGGTGAAGTTCGTGGCGGAGTTGCGCAGGATGCGGCGCCCGACCTCGGTCGACCCGGTGAAGCTGATCTTGTGCACGCCCGGGTGGAGGACCAGTGCCTCGCCGGTGACCTCGCCCGGACCGGGGAGGACCGAGACGGTGCCCGCCGGGAAGCCCGCCTCCTCGATCAGTCGGGCGAGGTGCAGGATCGACAGCGACGCGTCCTCCGCCGGCTTGACGATCACGGTGTTGCCGGTCGCCAGCGCGGGCGCCAGCTTCCAGCCCAGGATCATCAGCGGCGCGTTCCACGGGACGATCGCCGCGATGACCCCGATCGGCTCCCGGCGCGTGTAGGAGTGGGTGGGCGCGCCGAAGTAGCCGTCGGTGGCCAGCAGCTCGCCGTTGATCTTGTCGGCCCAGCCGGCGTAGTAGCGCAGGGACGCGACGAGGTTCGGCACAAACAGGGCCTGGGCGATCCCCAGCGGCACCCCCATCTCCTGTGCCTCCAGCGCGGCCAGGTGCGCGGTGTCCCGCTCGACCAGGTCGGCGAGGGCGTGCAGCAGCGCGCCCTTGGCCGAGGGCGGAGTGGCGGCCCAGTCGCCCCGCAGCGCGCGGGTGGCGGCCTCGACCGCCCGGTCGACGTCGTGGGCGTCCGCGGCAGCGATCTCGGCCAGTGCCTCGCCGGTGGCCGGGTTCAGTGCGGTGAACGTGCCCGCCCCGCCCGCCGTCCAGGCGCCGTCGAGGTAGAGCTTCGTGGTCGGGGACAGCGTGCTCGTCATGGACGTGCTCCTCGGTCGGGTGCACCACGGTCGGTCGTCCCGGCGAGGTGGGGCAATTGGAGGAACTACCTATGGCGCTGAACCGGATGAGCGGCAGATCCTGCACGGTCCGCCTGATCCGGCGCGCCACCGCCCCGCGCCGGCGCGGCCGGAACGCCCGGTTGACACCGGCGTTTCTGCAGGTCACCATGTTCGGTATTCAGTTCGAATGTTCGTTTATCGAACTTCTCTCACCTGGAGCACCATGAGCGCCACGCCGAACCCCGCACCGGGGATCGGCTGCGCGTGCCCGTCCAGGATCCCGGACCGGCCGCTCGTGAGCGTGCTGACCGCGTGGTTCGAGGCCCCCGCCGACCTCGGCGGGGCGAACGGACCCCCCTCCCTGTAGCGAACCCGGCGAGGACCGCCTCGACGCGTGTCCTCCCGAGGGGCCCCATGCCTGGGCCTCGCCGTCCTCCGCGGGCCGCGATGGCCTGATCTTCCGCCGCGGCGTCGCGTGCCTGCCCGCACGCCGCTCTGCGCGCAGCACGGTCGTCGAACCGGGATCGGCCGCATCCGAACCAGTCGTGAGCACCCGAAGGAGACCCGCATGCCCGAACGCGCCGAAGTCGTCGCCGCCGGCGAGGTCGAACAGAACGCGAGGACGAACGTCGACGAAGGGACGACAGCGCAGTCCACGCTCGGTCCCCGCAGGCTGGGCCTGCTCCAGGTCGTCGCGCAGTCGCTGGCCACCAACGCGCCGGTGTTCAACGCGCTGACGTTCCTGCCGCTCATCGCCGGCGGAGCGGGCGGCGCCGGGGCGGGTGGTGCCGTCCCGCTGTCGGTGGCGCTCTCGGCCATGGCGGCGTTCGGCATCGCCTGGACGCTGACCCGGTTCTCCCGCCACGTGGACGCCACCGGCTCCGTGTACGTGTTCATCAGCCGCTCGTTCGGCGACCGCACCGGCACCGCGTTCGGCTCGCTGAACTACCTCTCCATCGTCCTCGGCCCGCTCACCCCGCTCATCTTCGGCGGGTACCTCGAGACCTACCTCGCCGACCGGTTCGGCCTGCACGTGCCGTGGTGGCAGCTCAGCCTCGGGCTCATCGCGGTGACCGCCGCGGTGCTCGCGCTCGGGGTGAGCATCTCCACCCGGGCACAGCTGGTCTGGACGCTGCTGGCGATGCTGACGATCACCGTGTTCGCGGTCGTGGTGATCGTGGGTGGTCTCGACGGCGGAGCCGTGCCCCCGCAGGCCCCGTTCGACGCCGGCTCGGCGACCCACGGCTGGCTGGGCATCGGTTGGGGCATGCTCTACGGGCTGTTCATCTTCGCCGGCGTCGAGTCGGCGCAGAACCTGGCCGAGGAGACGCCGAACCCGCGGCGGTCGATCCCGCGCGCGATGCTGATCGTCGTCGGCCTGCTCGCCGTCTACTACCTGCTCGTCGCCTACGCCACGGTGGTCGGGTTCCGCCTGGACGGCGGCGCGATCGCCGGGGACGCCTCCCCGCTGCTGTCGCTGGCCGCGCCCGGGGCCTTCGGCGCGTCCTGGCTGGTCGACCTCCTCACGGCCATGCTCCTGCTCGACATCGTCTCGCTGACGATCGCCACCTGCGTGTACGGCAGCCGCGGCCTGTTCGCGCTGGCCCGCGACGGCCGGTTGCCCGCCGCGCTCACCAGGGTGAGCCGCAAGCGCAGCATCCCGGCCGTCGCGACGGCGGTGCCCGTGGTGTGGATGGTCGTGCTGGTGGTCTTCACGCACGTCACGGGCCCGCTGTTCGCCGAGGAGGGCGCGCCCGAGTACATGCCGGTCTTCAGCTGGATCGGCGGGACGTCGGGCCTGATCACCGCGATCGTGTACGGCACCGTCTGCCTCGGCGCGTTCGGCTGGCTGCGCCGCAGGGAGCGCCGCCCCGCCTTCCTCGTCACGGCCGCCGGCGTCGGCGTGCTCGCCGCCTGCGCGATCCTCTTCTCGAACCTCTACGACGCCCCGGCGGCGATGTACGTCGCGCTCGCGCTCGTCGTCGCCTACCTCGTCTTCTCCTTCGTGCAGAGCACCGTCCAACGCCGTCGTGGACGGTTCGGCCTCTCCACGGCCCGCCTGGCGAAGTCCGACGACGCCTGAACCGGCGCTCCCCTTCTGCTGATCGCACGACAACCGACTGGAGGACGACATGGCACGCACGCTGCTGAGCCGGGATGCCGGCACCGGACCGGCCACCGCCGCGTACCCGGGCGAGGCCGGCGCGGGAAGCGTCGGGGTGGTGGTGGGCCGGGACGGGTCCGCGCGGGAACAGCTCGAAGGGTTGCTGGCCGCCGCGCGGGACCTCCGCCCCCGCCTCCGCGCGGAGCAGGCCGCGACCGAGGAGCGCGGCTTCTACTCGGAGGAGATGCACGACGCCTTCGTCGCGGCCGGGTTCTTCCGCGTGCTGCTGCCCAAGACCCTCGGCGGTCTGGAGCTCGGTGTGGAGGCCTTCTACCAGGTGATCAGCGAGGTCGCGCGGGGTTGCCCGTCCAGCGCGTGGTGCCTGTGCCTGGCCGCGGGGCGCACGCTCACGCTCGCGTCCTACTGGCCGGAGCAGGCGCAGCGGGAGATCTTCGGCGAGCACGGGCACGTGGTCAGCCCGATGAGCACCAAACCGCAGAAGGACGTGGTGATCAGCCGCGCCGAGCAGGACGGCGTGCGCGGCCTGCGCATCTCGGGCACCTGGAAGTACTGCTCCGGCTCCCCGCACTCCACGCACTTCATGGCCGGCTTCGAACTCCCCTCGGACGACGGGGAGCCGGTGTTCCACTGGGCCGTCGTGCCGCGCTCGTCGTACACCGTGCTCGACGACTGGGGCGGCATCATCGGCATGCGGGGGAGCGGGTCGCACGGCGTCCACGTCCAGGACGCGTTCGTGCCGGAGCACCACGTCGTGGCGGCGACCGGGATGTCCGCGGTGTCGGGCGACACCGCCGGGTCACGGCTGCACGGCAACCCGATCTACGGCGCCCCGTTCATGGCGTTCGCCGAGGGGGAGATCGCCGCGATCGTGGCGGGCCTGGGGCTGGCCGCCGTCGACGAGTACGAGCGGATCATCACCACCAGCACGGTGCCGGGAAGTGGCGAGCAACGCAGCGACCATCCGCTGTGGCAGAGCAAGTTCGGGACCGCGCTCGCGCTGGTGGACTCGGCGGTCGCGCTGTCCGCGCGCGGCGGGCAGCTGTACGAGGAGTTCGCCAGGCGCTCGGTCGCCGGGTCGGAGCCGTTCAGCGAGGAGCGGGCACTGCGCCTGAACAACCTGTACCTCGTCGCGGAGAACCAGGTGTGGGAGGCGATCGAGCTGATGCTGCGCTCGGCCGGCTCCCGGCACACCGCCGACGGTGCCCGGCTGCAGCGCTACTTCCGCGACGCGGTCACCGTGCGGACGGTCGCCGACCAGCTCGACCTCTTCGCGGTGTCCACCACCCAGGTGCACCTGGCCTCCGCCGGCGGGTAGCGGGACGGGGTCCTGCGGGGTACCGGGCTGGGAGCAGCGCGGGATCGACGTCCACGGGCGGAGCTCGGTTCCGTCCGCCGCTGATCAACGCCGTTCGCTGCGGTGAGGTTGCCGGTCTCGGTCCTCGCGGAGGGGCGCGCTGGGGGCGCCGAGGATGGGGATCGCGATGCCGCAGACGACCAGCAGCGTCCCGAGGAAGATCACGATGAGCAGTTGGCTCCCCGGATTCCCCGAGGGAACGGCGGTGCCGGCGGGGCCCTGCACGACACTGAGCCGGAAGGGCCCCGCCGCCTCGGCCACCGTCGGTGCGGCGTCCGCGACGATCGCTGCGAGCGCTCGTTCCGCTCCGTCGGGGGACGTGGTCTCCGCCGACAGTCCGATGACGACGTTCGTCTCCGGCCGGACATCGGCGCTGACCCGCAGGTCGCGTGCGGGCAGACCGATGGCGGCTGCCGCGGCACCGGCCCAACGTCGCTGTCTGAGCACCTCGGCTGCGACCTTGCCGCCGCTGGCACTGTTGTAGATCTTGCGGGAGAAGTCCTTGGCGGACAGTTCGTGGGTGGGCTCGATGATCACCACCGACGATGCGGTGAACCGGGGCTTTCCGAACCCGGCGACGAGTGCGGTCGCCAGCACCACAGCAGTGGCGACGACGAGGCCGAAGATCGCCGTACCGATGATCGACCGCCGGGAAAGCCGCATTCGCCGCATCGCTCCTTCACTCCGCGAACCTGGACGCGCGACGTCGCGAAGCCGCTCACGCCGGACATGTGCAGAGTGCAGGCCGGGCGCAGCGCGGTGAACCGGCCGGAGGTCCGGCCGGCCCCCGCCGGTCGGCGGGCACGCCGGCACTCCGCTTGACGGGCACCTCGACCCGCACCGGACGTGGGACACCGCACCGGATCATCTCTGAGGGGAGATTGACCACTTGACCGCTCGTCAAGAGGTCCGCCGCGCGGAGTCGAGCGCGTCGCATTCCACCGCCAGTCGGAAAAGTTGCGCGGTGGTGTTCCTTCATGCGGAAGAAGGCCGTAGCCTCCTCGCATGACGCTGCAGTCGGTCGATCACGCGCTCACCGTTCTCGAGATCCTGCACGCCGAGGACTCGGTCGGAGTCACTGAGCTCGCCGACCGGCTTGGCGTGGCAGCGTCGACGGCGCATCGACTGCTGGCGACGCTCGCTGAGCGTGATTTCGTGGTGCAGGACCGGGACGATCGCAGGTACCGCCTCGGCGACTCCGCCCAGGGCTTGCGGAGGGAGATCGCCGCCGACGAGTGCGCGTTCCTCGCTCGGGAGACTCTCGTCAAGCTGGCGCGTGCGGTCGAGGAGACCGTCAACCTGGCGATGCTCGACGGGCGTGACGCCCTGTACATCGACTGCGTCCCGGCGCGCCACCGGGACGCGATCCCCAGCCGCACCGGAATGCGGACCGCGGCGCACTGCTCGTCGGCCGGCAAGGCGCTGCTGGCGGATTATCCACAAGCCACCGTGGACCGCCTCTTTCCCGGTGATCTGCTGACGGTGCGGACGGGCGCAACGATCGCGACGAAACCCCAGCTCGCACAGGATCTGGGGTCGGTTCGGCGCCGCGGCTACGCCCGTGACATAGAGGAATGGGAAGCCGGCACGGTCGCCGTCGCCGTCCCTGTGCGGCTGCGCGGGGCGCAGCGACTCGCTCTCACGATCGCCGCACGCCGCAGCAGGCTACGGATGGACAGGACGAGCCCGATCCCGGCGCCGCGTGAGCGTGAGTTGGTGCTGCGACTCCGCGCTGCGTCCGCCGAGCTGCATGCCCGCATCTCGCGCTGACGCGCCTCGACCCGCGATCGCCGTCACCGCTCGTCCCCGTCCAGGGCGATTCCGACGTCGGGCCGGTGACCGCCGTGGTCCATGGTTGAGCTGGGTCGATCTGCTGGGCGCCATGTGAATGCCGTGTCCGCGGAGTCCTCGCCGACGAGCGGAAGCTCGCGGATCGGCGAGAACGAGGTCGGGTACATGATCTTGTTGCGCATGTCCCGGATCATGGGTCGGAGCCGTTGCGAACATCGCTGCCACTCGGGCTCCTCCGCGAGTCGCGCCCGGCGGGCCCGCCTGTCCTCCAGGTCCTGGTAGGCCCAGAGGTGGTTGAGCTCGTTCTGGGCCCCGAACTCGGTGACGAAGTACCCCAGGAACCCGCCCAGCACGGCCTTCTGGATCGGCAGGCCGGTCTCGACGTAGGCGGCGAAGTAGTCGTCGACGGTGTAGGCAGCGTGGAGAACGTACGTGCGCTGCTCGACGAGCATGGCTCAGACCTCCGTGGTGACGCCAAGGCGGGGTTGCCCGAACGCGAGCGGCCGGCCCTCCAGAGAACGTCCGGTCGGCAGCCGCGCCACGGTGATCATGGCCAGGACGATCACGCTCACCCAGTAGGCGGCGACCGCGACGACCCCGCCGAGGTCGACCAGCCAGGCGCACAGGAAAGGCGTGGGAGCGGCGAACACGAGGTTCACCCCGGTCAGGCTCAGGGCGGAGCCGGTGTAGCGCAGATGGGTCGGGAACGTCTCGGCGAACAGCGCGGCCTGTGCGGCGTTGCCGAACTGCGCCCCACAGGACGCGACGACGACCACGACCAGCACCACCGTGAAGTCCCTGGTGGCCACTGCGGGGAAGAAGGATCCCGCCGAGACGAGGGTGACGCCGCTCCCGATCAGCAGCACCTGCCGGCGCCCGACCCGGTCGGCCAGCTTGCCGCCCCAGAACGCGGCTCCCGTCGCGAGGACGTTCGCCACCATCAGCATCGTGAAGGTCGCGCTCGAGGTGAAGCCGTTGGCGATGATGTGGCTGATCCCGAACACGGTGACCAGGTAGAACGTGAGGGTGATCGGTGCGAAGCCCAGCATGAGCCGCAGGATCGAGACTCCGTGGAGACGGATGACCGACAGCGGGCCCGGCAGCACGTCGTCTGCGACGTGCTGCCGGAACAGCGGGGTCTCTTCGACCTTCAGGCGGACGTAGATGCCGACCGCGACCAGCACGACACTGAGCAGGAAGGGGACACGCCATCCCCAGGAGAGGAACGCCGACTCGCTGAGCGTGCCGGCGAGTACCGCGAGGATGGAGTTCGCGGCGATCTGGCTGATCGGCGAACCCATCCCGAGGACCGCCCCGTAGAAGGCCCGCCTGTCGGGCGGCGCGTGCTCCATCGTCACCAGCTGGACGCCGGTGGCCTCCCCGCCGAGGGCGAATCCCTGCAGGAAGCGCATCGCCACGAGCAGGGTGGGCGCCACGAACCCGACCGCCGCGTACCCGGGGATCAGGCCGATCGCGGTCGTCGCGAGGCCCATCAGGAGGAAGGTCGCCAGCAGGACGTTCCGGCGCCCCAGCCGGTCGCCGAGGTAGCCGAACACGATGCCGCCGAGCGGGCGGGCGAGGACGCCGACGCCGAAGCTCGCGAAGGAGGCCAGCAGTGCGGTGGAGGGATCCGAGTGTTCGAAGAACACGGTGGGGAAGACCGTCGCCGCCATCGCCCCGTAGATGGCGAAGTCGAAGTACTCGAGGGTCGCGCCGAACGCTCCGCTCGTCAGGGCCCGGCGGGACTGCCGCGTGGGCGTCAGCGGGATCGAAGGTGTCTGCTGGTGCTCGAGCCCGGAGTCCATCGACGTTCCTCTTCTGCCACGGTGCAGGAGGCGCCTCCGAGCACTGGCTCGGCGCAGCCGCGAGGTGGTGCGCCTCGACGCTAGGCCATGTTCCCGCTGGACGGAACGTGCTGGCGCTGACGTTTCTCTATGAGGAGTCAGTACCGCAGATCGGCCTCGACCGCGGCCGCCGCCTTCCTCAGACGGGCGAGCAGGATCGCCTCCCTCTCCGACAGCTCCTCCCCGCGCCCGACCTCGATGCGCGACGCCGGGCCGGCGATCGTCAACGCGCAGATCGGACGGCCTGCGGGCCGTCGGATCGCGACAGCGAGCGCGTACACGCCGTCCTCCGACTCGCCGACGTTGCGAGCGAAGCCGAGCCGCCCGGCCGCTTCGATCTCGGCCTCGAGGGCTGCGCGGGTCGTAATGGTCCGCCCGGTCAGTGGGGCGAGCTCGGCTGTGGGGAACAGGAGGTCGCGCTCGCGCGACGTGAGCGTCGCCATGAGGATCTTGCCCGCGGCTGCCGCGTGCGCCGGCACGGCGGACCCGAGTCTGGTGGACACCTTCAAGGCCCGGTCGGGCTCGACCCCGGCGATGTACTCGGTGTGTCCTCCACTGAGGACACTGACGTGCGCGGTTTCCTGCGTCGCGGCGCACAGTTCGACGAGGTGCGGCTGCGCCACCTCGGCACAGTGCGCCGCCGACTCCGCCTCGGCCGACGTGCTCATGGCCGGCCCGAGCCGGTAGCTCCGCGCCGGAGTCTGGTCGACGTACCGGTCCGTCTTCAGCGTGGCGAGCAGCCGATACGTGGAGGACTTGCCGATTCCCAGCCGCTCCGCGATCTCCGTCAGGGTGAGGTCGTCGTGGCGGCGCAGGAGCGTGAGGATCCGGAGTGCCTGGTGCACCGACTGGAGGGTCTCGGCCACTGCACCACTCTCTCGTTGTACGGAATTCCCGCCCACGACTATCCCACATGGCGGAGTCGTGGTGCCGACCAGAACGGTGTTCGCGCGCGTGCGGGGCCCACATTCCGCATGGAGGAAGACCTTCGACGGTGCACATGTCCGGTGCGACTCTGAGCGCCATGCCCTCCGGGGCGCACGGCCCAGGCTCCTCTCGAGATCGAGGACGATCCATGGACGCATCCACGGAGATCCACGCCCCACCCGGCCCGCAGCGACTCGGGCCCGGACACGGCCTGGCGGTCCTCGTCGTGGGTCTGGGCCCGATCGGGGCAGGTGTCGGCGCTGCGCTGGCCGAGCGCGGAGAGTGTGTGTTCGGCATCGACCCCGACGCCGAGCGAACTTCCGCATGGGCGTCGCAGACAGGGATGCCCGTCGCCGGCAGGCTCGGCGACGGCCCCGACCGCGAGGACGTCGACGTCGTCATCGTCGCCGTCCGACTGGCGACCCAGCTGTGGGACGTCCTCGATGCCCTGCCGGTCGGCGAGGGTCCGGTGTTCGTGCTGTCCACCTTGGGTCTGACCGACGCACGCGCACTGGGGAGCTCGCCACACGACATCGTCGAGGCGCCCGTCTCCGGTGGCCCGCACGGTGCGCGGGACGGGACGTTGACGATGTTCCTGCACGCTCGTGGATCGCTGCGCCCCGCTGCCCAGCGAGTCGTCGAGGACATCACGAGCGAGGTCTTCACGTTCGACGCCTACGGCCTGCCTGCCGTCGCCAAGCTGACGAACAACACTCTCGCTGCGTACCACGCGCTCGCGGTCGCAGGGATGGCCGAGGTGGCGTCCGAGGCAGGACTGGACCGCGCCACCTTCATGGCGGTCGTGGCGGCCTCCTCGGGTCAGAGCTGGATGGGCGACCACTTCACCGAGTTCGCGCAGGACCTGTTGTTCAAGGACGTCGAACTGCTGCAGCAGGACGTCCACGATCTCCCGGTGATCCACATGACCGGCATCCGCGAGCGCGAGGCCGAGATCGACAGCGCTCGCCGGCGAATGCGGAGTCCAGCCGTCGAGTACCCGCTCGCCGTGACGTAGCCCGGTCCCGGCACCCCGTCGTCCGGTCCCCGGCCCACCCACCACCCAACGTTCTGGAGCAACGATGCATCAGAAGGTCCGCAGGGCCGCGCGATCCCGCCGCGGTCTCGCCGCTCTGCTCGCTCTCACCCTTGCCGTGCTGGCTGGTTGTGCGTCGGCGGGCGGCAGCGGCGCGTCGAGCAGCAGCGATCCCGCGTTCGCGGGCGACCCCAAGTGGCAGGAGACCGTCAGGGCGGCCGAGCAGGAGGGAACGGTCGTCTTCTACACCAGTGCGGTTCAGGGCACGATCGACCGGATCGAGAAGGCGTTCGAGGAGAAGTACCCGAACATCGACCTGCAGGCCACCCGGGTGACCGGGGTCGAGCTGGGGACCGCTCTCGAGAACGAGCGCAACGCCGGGGGGAGCGGCGCGGACATCGCGCTGCACGACATGGTTCCCTTCCACTACCGGAATCTGGGGAACTTCGTCCCGCCGACCGGGCCGAACCCGAGGCGTCCCGAGTACCAGGCTGCCGGCGTCACTCTCCAAGGCGTCTCGCAGATGCACCACGTCGTGCCGTACGGCCTCGCCTACAACACGACGTTGATCCCCAACCGCCCGACCGACTTCACCGCTCTGCTCGATCCCGCGCTCAAGGGCCGGATCGGCCTACTGGACGGCCAGATCCCCGCGGCGTCGGATCTCTACGGGTTCCTCGAGCAGCACTACGGCGGCGAGAACTTCCTGAAGAAGCTCGCCACCCAGCAGCCGCAGTTCTTCCCGTCGGTCGCTCCCACACTGCAGGCGCTCACCTCGGGTGAGATCGCGATGACCGACTACGCCAGCAACATCGCGGTCCAGGACCTGGTCGGTCAGGGGGCACCGGTGGCGTTCGCGCCGACTAAGCCACAGTGGGCGATCCAGTTCTACACCTACATCGTCAAGTGGGCGAAGCACCCGAACGCAGCGCAGGTCCTGTACGACTTCATGGCGAGCCCCGAGGGACAGGCGGCGATCAACAAGAACGCCATCAGCGTGCTGCCGGACATTCCCGGAACGATCGGCCACATCGGCGACGTCCAGACGATGAACGTGGAGAACGTGGTCGACGTGGCCAAGGTGGACGCCTACAACGCCCGGTGGCGACAGATCTTCGGCCGATGAGCGCGAGCTACGGCGAGACGCCCGGCTGGCCGGCACTGCCGGACGGTCTGAGCTTCGCCGGCGACGCCGCCGCGGTGGCGGTCGGGCCCGACGAGCGGATCTACGTCTTCAACCGCGGCCCGCAGCGCATGGTGGTCCTCGAACCGGACGGGACGTACGCCGGGGGCTGGGGGAGCGCGCGGGACTACGTCCGCCCCCACGGCGTCACCGCCTGTGCGGACGGCGACCTCCTCCTGGTCGACGCCGGGTCGCACGTCGTCGACAAGGTCCGTCCCGACGGCGAGCGTGTCCTGCGGCTCGGCACGCACGGCCACCCCTCGCCGGTGTACTCCGGCGAGCCGTTCCACATGCCCACCGACGCTGCCGAGCACCCCGTGAGCCGAGAGATCTTCGTCGCCGACGGGTACGGGAACTCCCGCATCCATCGGTACGACGCCACCGGCGAACACATCGCGTCCTGGGGCGTACCGGGCACCGGGCCGGGGCAGCTGTCGAACCCCCACGGTCTCTGCCTGCTCGACGACGACCACCTCGCGGTCTGCGACCGGGAGAACTACCGGATCCAGATCTTCGCTCTCGACGGTGGCCTGGTCGACAGCTGGCACTGGCACCGCCCCTGCGCGATCCGCCGCAGTGGGGACGTGCTGTTCGTCGCCGAACTGGGTCCACCGGCGTACATGCACGGGGTCATCCCGGACATGGGGTGCTGCGTGACTGTCTCGACCCTCGACGGGACGGTCGTCGACCGCCTCGGGGACCACTACCCCGGAGCGAGCGAAGGACGGTTCCTCAGCCCGCACGGCATCGCCGTCGCGCCCGACGGGGTGCTCTACGTCGCCGAGGTGAACGCCATGTACCTCGGGGTCCTCGGACTGCCGGTACCACCCCAGGAGGAACTGCCCTGTCTTCGCCGCTGGAGCCACGGATGACGATGAACACGCCGGCAGAGAACCACGCGGGCACGGGCGGGACCCACCTGGGAAGAGCCGCAGCGCTGACGCTGCCGGTGCTCCGACCCCGCGACGCACTCGGGAGGGAGATCACCCGCGTGCTCCGCAGCGGGCACGATCTCGGCCACGGCCGTGGCCGGGGACAGGACGCTCTGTGCGAGGCCGTCGCCGCTCGACTCGACGCGCGCTCGGGCGGTGCGCTGACCGGCCATGATGTCGTCGTCACAGGGGGCGCGTCAGCCGCGCCGGCGGCCGTGGCGACCGCGCTGCTGGAAGTGGGCGGGGGTGCACGATGAGGATCGCCGCAGCCATGCCGATGACGGAGATCGGCGCCGACACGGCGGCGACGAAGGAGTGGGCGCTCGGAGTCGAGCGGGAAGGGTACGACGCCGTAGTCGTGTACGACCACGTGGTGGGGGCCGAGCACCGCGACCGCACGCCGCCCGTCACACGGGACTACGACGCGGGGACGCCCTTCCGTGAGCCCCTCGTGTTGCTGGGCTACCTCGCGGCGGCGACTCGGACGGTCGAGCTGATGACGGGCGTGCTGGTCCTCCCTCAGCGGCAGACGGCGTTGGTCGCCAAGCAGGCGGCCGAGGTCTCGCTGCTCAGCGGCGGCAGGCTGACGCTCGGCGTGGGCATCGGCTGGAACGTCGTCGAGTACGACGCGCTCGGCGTCGACTTCGGCAGCCGCGGGCGGCGCCTCGACGAGCAGGTCCGCCTGCTGCGCGCGTTGTGGACCGACGAGCTCGTCAGCCTCGATGGGCACTTCCACCGGATCGAGCGGGTCGCCCTGTGCCCCCGCCCGGAGCAGCGGATCCCCCTCGTGTTCGGCGGCGGATCGCAGGTCGCACTCCGGCGTGCGGTGCAGTTCGGGGACGGGTTCCTGTTCGCCACTCCGGCCCCGGAGTCGCTCCACCTCCACACGTCGCTCGTCGAGCGACTGGTCGCCGCGGGCCGGGAGCCGGGTCGCTTTCGGGTACTGGTCCAGGTGCACGCTCTCCGCGGCGAGGAGGACCTGAAGCGCAGCCTCGACCCGTGGCGCGGGAGGGGCGTCGACGGGGTGGTC
This sequence comes from Pseudonocardia sp. CA-107938, assembly GCF_050936315.1. Lineage (NCBI taxonomy): Bacteria > Bacillati > Actinomycetota > Actinomycetes > Pseudonocardiales > Pseudonocardiaceae > Pseudonocardia > Pseudonocardia sp. CA-107938. Next base: position 2,697,153 of record NZ_JBNJNA010000001.1, read on the forward strand.
GTGTCGACCATGCGCAACCGGATGCTCGGCGCGGTCACCGGGAAGTGCCGCGGCACCGACGAGCACCTCGAGCTCCTCGGCCGCACGCGCGAGCTCGTCCTGGAGGTGCTGGGTGAGTAGCGATGTGGAGCCGGCCTCCCGCGCGAGCGTCGCGTGCCTTCGTCGGGGCGTCCGGCTGCGCCGGGTCCCTGAGCTCGCGCCCGACCTCCCTCGGCGCCGGCGTCCGAGGTCCACCGTCACGCCGAGGAGCGCTGCCCTGTGACGTCTCCGCCATCCCTGAGCGTGGCCCCAGGCCCGCGGCGCGAGGAGCGCGCCCCGAACACGCCGAGCCGCCCGGACCGGAAGCGCTGGTACGGCTCATCCACCACCTTGCTCACCGCGGTCCTGGCGGCCGTGCTCGTCTACCTCGTCCTGTTCCCGATCGTCCGCCTGGTGCTCCTGGCCCTGCAGGACGGTGGGGCGAACCTCGCCCGCGCGGTCGGGACACCTGCGCTCGGCCGGACGCTGCTCACGACACTGCTCCTCGCCGTCGTCAGCGTCGTGATGGCGGCCGTCCTCGGGACAGCGCTCGCGTGGCTGGCGATGCGGCTGCCGGTCCGGCACCGGTGGGCCGCGGTCCTACCCCTGCTGCCGATCGTCCTGCCGCCGATCGCGAGCATCAGCGCGTTCGGATTCCTCCTGGCCCCGCGGTCCGGGCTGGTCAACGACCTGCTCCGCAGCCTCCCGATGTTCTCCGGATACACCGCGGCGACCGGCGGCCCGATCAACGTCTACAGCTTCGGCTGGATCGTCGCGATCACCGGCCTGTACCTGACCTCGTTCATGTTCGTGTTCATCCGAGCCGGTCTCGCCCGGGTCGGCCCGCAGGTGGTCGAGGCGGCCCGGTCGAGCGGTGCCACACCGCGGCGGGCGTTCCTGACGGTGGTGCTCCCCCTGCTGCGCCCCTCACTGACCTACGGCGGCGCGATCTGCCTTCTGCTGGGCCTCAGCCAGTTCACCGCGCCCCTGATCCTCGGCGGCAACAACAACGTCCGCGTGCTGACGACCGAGGTCTACTACTTCGTCAACCTGAACGAGTACGGGCTGGCCTCCGCGTTGTCGATGCCGCTGCTGGTCCTCGGCACCGCCCTGGTCCTCGGCCAGCGTGGGCTGCTCGCCAACAGCAAGCGCTTCGCGAGCGATGCCGGCAAGGGCGTGCAGAGCGGTGGACGTGCCTCGGGCTGGGCGCTGCCCGGGCTGGCCGTGTACGGACTGCTGACGGTGGTCGTCCCGATCCTGACGCTGCTGGTCGTCTCGTTGTCGCCCTTCTGGACCGGGCACGTGGACGTCAGCACCTTCACGCTGCGGAACTTCACCGAGACCCTCGGCATGCCCGCCGCGCGCACCGCCGTCCGGACCAGCCTGCTGGCGTCGGTGGCCGGAGTGCTGCTGGCCCTCCCGATCGGATACCTGGCCGCGGAGGTGATCTACCGGCGCCGTGGGGGCCGCGCCCTCTCGGCACTGGTCGACTTCGTCGTCGGGCTGCCCCTGGGCATCCCCGCAGTCGTGTTCGGACTCGGGTTCCTCTACTTCTACTCCCAGCCCGGGTTACAGCTCTACGGGACGCCCTGGATCATCGTGCTGCTGTACGTCACGTTGATGCTGCCGTACTCGGTCCGTCTGCAGCTCACTGCCCGGCTCTCGCTCGGGGACTCGTTCGAGGCGGCGGCGAGGTCGTCGGGTGCGGGCGTCTTCCGCACGCACCTGCGCATCGTCGTGCCGATGATGCGCAGCTCCGTCGCCGGCGCCGCCGCACTGATGTTCGTTCTGCTCAGCCACGAGTTCACAGCGTCGGTGTTCGTCCGCTCCGTCCGCACCCAGGTGATGGGGACACAGCTCTACGACTTCTGGTCCACCGGGACCGCGTCGAAGGTCGCGGTCATGGGAATCGTGATGTGCCTGATCACCGCTGTCGGCGTCGCTCTGGCGGCCCGGGCGGGCTCGGGCACCCTCGAAAAGCTCTGACGGCGGGAGGAGAACCCCCGATGCTGGCGGTGAAGGGTCTGGAGAAGTCGTTCTCGGCGAAGGGAGACGTGGTCCGCGCGGTCGACGACGTCACCTTCGAGGTCGCCGAGGGCGAGATGCTGGTCCTGCTCGGTCCGAGCGGGTGCGGCAAGACCACCGTCCTGAGGTGCATCGCCGGGCACGAGACGGCGCAGGGCGGCAGCATCCGCCTCGGCGGTGAAGCAGTCTTCGACGCCGCCGGGGGAATGGACCAGCCACCGGAACGCCGGAGGATCGGGATGGTCTTCCAGAACTACGCCCTGTGGCCCCACCTCACCGTGCAACGCAATCTCGAGTTCCCCCTGCGGGCCCGGCGGATGAAGGCCGAGCTGGCTGCCGGTGAGGCGGTCCACCAGGCGGCACGCCTGGTGGACTGCGTCCCGTACCTGCAGCGGTTCCCCGGCGAGCTGTCCGGCGGGCAGCAGCAGCGGGTCGCCCTGGCCCGAGGGCTGGTCGCGAAGCCGAGGTTCATGCTGTTCGACGAGCCGCTCAGCAACCTCGACGCGCTGCTGCGCGCGCAGGTCCGCCACGACCTGCACGAGCTCCACCGGACCGTCGGCTTCAGCGGCATATACGTCACCCACGACCAGAGCGAGGCGTTCGCTCTCGGCGACCGGCTCGCGATCATGCGCGCCGGCCGGATCGAGCAGATCGGGACCCCTCAGGAGATCTACGGCCGCCCGCTCACCGAGTACGCCGCGAACTTCGTGGGGTTGAGCAACCGGCTCGTGTTCGACCCCGCCGGAGCCGGACGGTGGTCGCTGCAGGGCGGGTCCGGCCGGGAGGTACCGGTCGTCACCCGCGAAGCCTCCGACTCGCTGACCCTGCGGTTCCGCCCGCACGACGTGGATCTGCTGCCCGCCACGACGACCGCGTACGACGGGCTGGTCCTGGAGGGACGAGTCGTGGACTCGGTGTACGAGGGACGGCACTACGACCTCAGCGTCACGGCCGGCTCGGCCACGCTGAACGTGCACGCGGCGGCGCCCGAGGGTGCCCGGTTCGGCCCCGGTGATCCGGTGCGGATCGGGTTGCGGTGGCACATCGGATCGTGGTTCGGCGACGGTCGGAGGGTGGAGGTGGCGGCCCGTGCGGAGACGACATCGACCTGAGCTGGTGACCGGCCGGTTCCCGCAGGCGTGCTGATCTCGAGGAGGACTCCGCGTGTCGACGCAGGAGCAGAAGTGGAACCCGGACGGCCTACCTGTCGCGGTGATCGTCGGCGCGACGTCGAAGTGGCAGACGAACGGCCCGAACACGGTCTTCGTCCATGGTCAGAGCCTGCTGAGCACGGAGGTGCCGACCGAGGCCCGCTGGGGTCTCGGAGGCGCCCTCGCGATGAGGTTCGCGCAGGAGGGCCAGTTCGTCGTGCTCACGACGCGGACCGCGGCGAACGCGGCCGCGCTTGCGGACACCATCCGGCATCACGGCGGTCAGTGCGCCGCGGTGGAGCTGGACCTGGGCGACCCGGGGTCGATCAGCCGCGCCTTCGGCGAGATCCGGGAGAGCGCGGGCGAGCCCGACGTGCTGGTCTACAACGCGGGCTACATGGCCGGCCGCGAGCTCCCGCCCGAGCAGGAGCTCATGGAGTTCTTCCCGCCAGAGCTGTTCGAGACCGCGATCGACATCGCGTGCCGCGGTCCCTTCCTGGTCGTGCGCGAGGTGCTGCCCGCGATGCGCGAACGCGGCCGTGGCGCGATCTTCTTCTCGAACAACCAGTACTCGCTCCGCGGGCGCAAGCGGCGCACGGGGGAGTCCCTCTACTACCCCCGGACGATGATGCGCGCGCTCGCGCAGGCCTTGGCCGAGGAGTACTCGCCGCACGGCGTGCACGTCGTCAACGTCGTCGTGGACGGGGTCATCGACTCTCCGGGGACGCGGGCGCTGCCGGGTCTCGCCGCGCCGAACGCGCTGATCAACCCACGGAGCATCGCCGACGCCTTCCTCTACCTGCAGCGTCAGGACCCGAGCTGCTGGACCCATGAGTTGCAGCTGACGGCGTCGGCTCGGCCCCGGCCGTCGGTGGACGGCGATCCGTCGCGCCCACCATCCCCACACCCGCACGCGAGCCAGGAGGTTCGTCATGTCCGTAGCTGATCGCCCTACCAGTCCCTTCGAACTCTCGGTCTCGCACCTGGGAGCGGACTCGTTCGACACGAGCGGGACGAGGAGCTTCTTCGAGTACCGGGACCTCGGGATCCGCGCGGCGACCAAGGGTGAGTTCAACGCAACGCACGTCCGGGCGCTGGCCGGGGAGCACGGGACCACGGGCTGGCACTACCACCCGTTGACGATCCAGATCGTCTACTGCCTGCGCGGCTGGGAAGACATCGCTTTCGAGGACGGCAGGCTCGTCCGCCTCGCCCCCGGCACCTGCGTGAACATCCCTCCGGGCCTGGGCCACAACGAGATCGCCTACTCGGACGACTTCGAGGCGCTCGTGATCTGGGCGCCGGAATCGTTCGAGACCGTGTCCATCCCGGAACCCGTGATCACCGAACCCCGCTGCACGTGAGCGAACAGGGGAACGATGAGTGACGCTGAGCGGATGATGAATGCAGCTGACTCGTCTTCCTTCGAGCCGCTGACTCCGACGTCCTACCTGGATCGTGCCGCGGCGTCCCACGGGGACCGGGTCGGGGTGGTGGACGGTGCTCGGCGTTGGACCTATGCGGAGCTGCGGGAGCGCTGCATGCGCTTGGCCGGCGGGCTGGCGTCCTTGGCGGGCGGACGCCCGGTCGCGGTGCTCGCGCCGAACACCCATGTGCTCCTGGAGGCGCACTTCGGGGTGCCGTGGGCGGGGGTGCCGCTCGTGGCGATCAACACCCGGCTCTCGGTGGGCGAGGTCGCCTACATCCTGGAGCACTCCGGGTCCGCGGTGCTGATCCACGATCCGGGCTTCGACGAGCTGGTGGACGAGGCGGTCGGCCGGCTGGACCGTCCGTTGCACCGGATCCCCGCGGGGCCGCAGTACGAGGACCTGCTCGCCGGGGCCGAGCCGTGGCACGTGACCCCCACCGACGAGCGGTCGCTGCTGTCGATCAACTACACCTCGGGCACAACGGGCCGCCCACGGGGCGTGATGTACCACCACCGGGGAGCGTTCCTGCAGGCCCTGGCGATGGTGGGGCACACGGGGCTGGCGCCGTCGTCGGTCCACCTGTGGACGTTGCCGATGTTCCACTGCAACGGCTGGTGCTTCCCGTGGGCGGTGACCGCCGCGGCGGCGACGCACGTGTGCCTGCCGGGTGTGGACCCGGCGGAGATCTGGCGGCTTGTCCGGCATGAAGGCGTGACCCACCTCAACGGCGCGCCGACAGTGCTGTCGATGATCGCCTACGCGAAGGAAGCCGCCCCGCTGAACCGCACGGTCCGGGTCGCGACGGGTGGAGCGCCGCCCTCGCCTGCGATCCTGCGGCGGATGGCCGAGCTGGGCTTCGACGTCACACACCTCTACGGGTTGACCGAGACCTATGGTCCGGCGATGCTCTGCGACTGGCGTCCGGAGTGGGACTCACTCGACGCCGAGGCGCAGGCGCGGCTGAAGGCGCGTCAGGGTGTCGGGAACATGATCTCGATGGTGCCGAGGGTGATCGCCGCGGACGGCTCCGACGTTCCGGCGGACGGGATGACGACGGGGGAGATCGCCCTGCGGGGCAACAATCTGATGCTCGGCTACCTGAACGATCCCGAGGCGACGGCGGCGGCCGTGCCCGACGGGTGGTTCCGTACCGGCGACATCGGCGTGGTGCACCCGGACGGCTATGTGGAGCTGAGGGACCGGTCCAAGGACGTGATCATCTCGGGCGGGGAGAACATCGCGTCGGTCGAGGTGGAACAGGCCATCATGGACCATCCCGCGGTTCTGGAGGCGGCGGTCATCGCCGTGCCGGACGATCACTGGGGCGAGGTCCCTGCCGCCTACGTGACGCTGCACGAGGGTGTGACGGCGACCGAGGAAGAGATCCGTGAGCACGTGCGCGCGCGACTGGCCCGCTTCAAGGCGCCTCGGACCGTGACCTTCGGCGAGCTGCCCAAGACCTCCACCGGCAAGATCCAGAAGTTCGTGCTGCGCGAGTCGGCCTGGGCTGGGAAGGACCGTCGGATCCAGAGGGGTTGACCTCGCTGCAGGCGCGGTTCGGAATGGCGATCCGGTGGTCGCGACCGCGCGAACTCGCGTCGCACCACGACAGTGCCCGGATCGCGCAGCTGCACGCGGAGCTCGGGGAGGTCTCCAGCCACCGCACAGCGGCAGACGGCCAAATGCCGGAATGCCGTCCGGCAGGTACGTTCACTGATCATCCACCCCCAGCAGCGCAAACGCGCGTTTCGACGCCGAGCCCATGCTGTGCATGCTCACCGCCGGCGGCGGTAGCTGCGCACGTGCACCGTCTTGCCCACACCGGCGTAATGCAAGGCCACGCAGAGCAGCCCGGCGGTGACGAGCACCGTCGGGGTGATGATCGACAGGCTGACGTTCGCGAGCTGGAAGATCAGCGCGAGTCCGAAGAGCACAGCGGCGATGACCGCGGTCATGGGGCCTCCGTCCGGCGGTGGTGTCCGCGGACAGAGTGGAGGCACGAGCCCTTCGCTGCAGGGTCCGTCGCCGAACCGTGACATGACCGGGCACGCCCGGCAGTGCGACGGCGACGGCGGTCCGGGCGGCGGAGTCTGCCGGACGGTGGCGGCGCCGTCGGCGGCCTCGTCGAAGTACGAGGTGCTGGTGCGGGTGGTGCGGGTGCTCTGCACCAGGCAGGCGTATCCGTGGGATGCCCAGGCGATCACCTCGCCCAGGAAGAAGGCGGTGACCTCCGGCGGGAAGGACGCCGGGTCGTAGGGCGTGCGGATGAGTACGGCCGGCACCTTGGCCATGCCACCGGGAGCGCCAGGATCCCGGTGAGCTCGAAGCCGTCATCGTGATGATCAGCTTGCCGCGCTTGCCGAGGCGTTTCTGTTCGTCGTGCCGCTGCGCGCCCGCACCCGACCGCCCGGCGGGGCTGGCGCTCCGTGACGGCCCACATCGCGCCCGAGCGCTTCCGGACGGCTTCGGCGGTGCGTGCGCTGCGGTGCGGGTCGACACCGAGCGGGGTATCAGCACCCCGCTGTCGATTCGAGGTCGAGCGGCTCGGTGTCATGGCGGAGCCGGTCGTCCGAACCGTGACGGCGCTGCGACCAACCCCGCCCAACCAGGGTGTTGAGGTCTGTCTTCACAAACGGATCTTCGACACCCTCCTGCCCCGTCCCGGGCAGCTCGCCGTCAGGACTCCCTCGTCTAGATCGAGTAGGCACCGGAGGCGAGGGCGATGATGCCGACGATGGTCATCAGCAGTGCCGAGCCGGGGTGCATGGCGATCGAGATGCGGATGTCCTGCTTCTTCCAGGCGAGCCACACGCCCGGGTAGAGGAAGACGAGCTTCGACACGATCGTCCACGGGGCCCAGAAGTGGTACACGGAGAAGAAGAAGATGTTGAAGAGCGGGGCCCACTTGCCGAGCTGCGGGAGGCGGGAGAGGAGGAAGCCGCGGAAGTAGTACTCCTCGATCAGGGGCAGGGTGAAACCGGTGAACGGCGCGCAGACGAGCAACGTGGTGAGCACGAGCCTCGGCGAGTAGCCCTGGAGGTAGGCGGTGCCGTCGGGGCCGGCGCCCTCGTAGTCCACCCAGCTGAAGAACCAGTCGTAGACGATGTTGTCCAGCGGGAGCAGCGATAGCGAGACCGCGGTCATCCACACGAGGCACGCGGCCCCGAGCCAGAAGACCTTGCCGCGCGAGAGCGGCTTGTCGCGGTAGCGGACGACGCCCTTCATCGTGAAGCGGCCGGTCTGCTTCTTGCCCAGCCACAGCAGGAACAGCTGGAGCGGGAAGAGCACGACCGCAAGAGCGATGGCCCAGGCCATGAAGATCGGGACGCCCATCACCCGCACCAGGGGCGCGGCGACGAACGCGTACACGGCGACGATGAGCGCGCCGGGCACCAGGTGCAGTGCGATCGAGAACGGGACGGAGTGGCGGTCGGCGAGGAGCTTCGCGATGAAGCCCGTCGGCTGGGGGTTCGGGGTGTGGGCCGGGTTCTGCGTTGCTGCTGTGTCCATGGCGAGAACCGTGGCCCTGCGATCGGTCACGGAGCTGACACCGCTCTGACACGGCTTCGGCTCGCGTGTCGTCGGTGTCAGAGGCGTGACGGACCGGTGTCCGGGGTGGTGGCGAACGTGGTCGTCACCACCCCGGAGAAGCAAGCACAGGAGGCTCGGCATGGCCACGTTCGACACCCCGGACCCGATCACCGCCACCATCACCACCGCCGGCGCCCGCGTGCGGATCGCCGCCGGCGAGCGCACCGACACACTGGTGCGGGTCGAGCCCGTCAACCGCGCCAGCCGCAAGGACGTGCAGGTCGCCGCCAGGACCAAGGTCGATTTCGCGGACGGCGCACTGACGGTGAAGACGACCAGGTCGGGCGAGCGGACCGGCTCGGTCGCCATCACGGTCGAACTGCCGGCCGGTTCCGACCTGGTCCTCAACACGGCGTGGACCGAGGTGCTGGCGACCGGCACGCTCGGTGACTGCGCGCTCGGCATCGGGTCCGGGCAGGTCCAGCTCGACCGCGTCGCCGCGCTGCGCGGCAGCCTCGGCTCCGGTGGGCTCGAGGTCGGGCACGTCGCAGGGTCCACGGCGCTCGAAGGCGGCGCGGCGGGGTTGCGCATCGGCGCGGCCGAGGGCACGGTCCGGTACCGGGGCACGTCCGGCGAGGTCTGGATCGGCCACGCCCACGCCGACGTCGACCTGAGCGGGTCGAGCGGCGGCTTCGACATCGACCGGGCCGATGGCAGCGTGCTCGTGAAGGCGGCCGACAGCCCGATCCGGATCGGCCGGGTCAGCCGCGGCCCGGTGGAGCTGGCGAACGCGTCCGGCGGCATCGAGATCGGCGTCGGCCCGGGCACGGCTGTCGTGGTGGACGCGCGGAGCACCAAGGGGCTCGTGCGCAGCACGCTCCCCGAGGTCGGCGCCGGTGAACACGTCACGGTCCGCGCCCGGACGCGGCTCGACGACATCGTCATCCATCCCGCCGCGTGAGCGGAACCGGATGGCACGATCGACGGCGTGGAGATCAGGATCCTCGGCCCGTTCGAGGTGCGCGCGGACGACGGCGCCGTCGTCGACGTGCCGGGGGCCCGGCTGCGCGGGCTGTTGGTGGCCCTCGCGCTCAACACCGGCCGGGTGGTCTCGAAGGCAACGCTCGTCGACTGGATCTGGGGTGAGAACCCGCCCGCCGACGCGGTGAACGCCCTGCAACGCCTGGTCTCCCGGTTGCGCAAGGCACTCCAGGGCGCGGTCGTCGAGGGGCTGACGGACGGCTACCGCCTGGCCGTGCCGCCCGACGCGGTCGACGCGGTGCAGTTCGAGCGGCTCGCGGCGCAGGCGCGAAGCGACCAGGGGCCGCTGCGGGTGACGTGGCTGCGCGACGCGCTGCAGCTGTGGCGCGGGCCGGCCATGCAGGACGTCGGTCTGAAGGACAGCGCGGCGTTCGAGGCCGCCGCTGCCAGGCTGGAGGGGTTGCGCCTGGCGACGACGGAGGAGCGGTTCGCCGCCGAGCTCGACCTCGGCCGCGGCGCGGACCTGGTCACCGAGCTGACCGACCTCGTGGCAGCGCACCCGCTGCGGGAGAAGCTGGTCGGGTCGCTGATGCGGGCGCTGGCCGCGACGGGCCGCAGCAACGAGGCGCTGCAGGCGTACCAGCGCGTGCGCGAAGCCCTCGCCGACGAGCTGGGGGTCGACCCGTCACCGGAACTGTCGGCATTGCACGTGGCGCTCCTGCGCGGCGAGGTGGGGCCCCGCCCGAACACCCGCCCGGACACCCGCCGGACCAACGTCCGGGCCGAGCTGACGAGCTACATCGGCAAGGAAGGAGATGTGGCCGCGGTCCGCGAGCTGGTCGCCGGTCACCGGCTGACGACCCTGACCGGCCCCGGCGGCTCCGGGAAGACCAGGCTCGCGACCGAGACCGCACGCACGCTGCTCGACGACCTGCCGGACGGGGCGTGGCTGGTGGAGCTCGCGCCCGTCAGCTCGGCCGAGGACGTGCCGCAGGCGACGCTGTCGGCGCTCGGGTTGCGCGACGCCCTCCTCGGCGACGGGTCGAGCACGGAGCCGGTGGACCGGCTCGTCGCCGCGCTCCGCGAGCGGGAGGTCCTGCTCGTCCTCGACAACTGCGAGCACGTGATCTCCGCCGCTGCCGCGCTCGCCCACCGGCTGCTCGGGGAGTGCCCGCGGCTGCGGATCCTCGCGACGAGCCGGGAGGCGCTGGGCATCACGGGCGAGTCGCTGTGGCCCGTCGGACCGCTCGCCCTTTCCGACGCGGCCGCGCTGCTGACCGACCGCGCCGCCGCGGTGCGCAAGGACTTCACGGCCGACGAGCAGACGGTGGCGCGGGTCTGCCGGGCGCTGGACGGGATGCCGCTCGCGATCGAGCTGGCCGCGGCCCGGTTGCGCACGATGTCCATCGACCAGCTCGCCGACCGGTTGGACGACAGGTTCCGGCTGCTGACCGGCGGCAGCCGCACCGCGCTGCCCCGGCACCGGACGTTGCGCGCGATGGTCGACTGGAGCTGGGAGCTGCTGACCGACGCAGAGCGCGTGGTCCTGCGCAGGCTGTCGGTGTTCGCCGGTGGCGCCAGCCTGGAAGCGGCGGAACGGGTCTGCTCGGGCGACCTCGTCGCAGACCGCGACGTCCTCGACCTGCTCACGTCGCTGACCGAGAAGTCCCTGCTGGTCGCCGCCGACGACGGCGCACCCCGCTACCGGATGCTCGGCACGATCAGGGAGTACGGAGCGGAACGGCTCGCCGAGGCCGGGGAGTCCGAACTGGCGCGGCAGGCGCACCTGGCGTGGTTCACCGAGCTGGCCGAGACCGCGGAGCCGCGCCTTCGCCGCGCGGAGCAGCTGGAGTGGCTCGCGACGCTCACCGCGGAGCACGACAACATCACGTCCGCGATGCGCGGCGCGCTCGCGGCCGGTGAGGCGCACGCGGCGATGCGGCTGGCCGCAGCCGCCGGCTGGTACTGGTGGCTCGTCGGCCGCAAGGCCGAGGGCATGGAGCTGATCACGGCGGCCATCGACCTCCAGGGCGAGGTGCCCGACGAGATCCGTGCCGTCGTGTACGCCCTCACGTCGATGTTCCTGACCAGCGGGCCGAGCGACTCGTCGGACACCGCGGAGTGGATCCACAAGGCGTACGCGTTGGGCAGATCTGCTCCGCACTTCCACCCGGGGCTCCGGCTGGTCGTCCCGCTGGAGACGATGCTGCGCGAACCGGAGGCGGTCCTGCCCGCGTGGGAGGCGTTGCTGGACGACGAGGACCCGTGGGTGCGCGCGCTGTCCCGCCTGCACATCGGCAAGATGCGGGTCATGCTCGGCCTCGGTGAGGCGGAGGCGGCCATCGAGGAGTCGCTCGTCGAGTTCCGGGTGCTCGGTGAACGGTTCGGGATCTCGTTCGCGCAGACGGAGCTGGCGGATCGCATCGCCATGCACGGCGAGTTCGCCGAGGCGTGCGAGCACTTCGACCAGGCGATCGCGGTCGTCGCCGAGCTCGGCGCTATCGACGACGTGGTGCAGCTGCGCGCTCGCCAGGCACGGCTGTACTGGCTGATGGGCGACAAGGACGCCGGCGCGGCGGCCGTCGCCGAAGCGGAGCGCCGCGCCGCGGGCCTCACCTGGCCGGGAACGCTCGCCACCCTGGCGCTGGCGAAGGCCGAGCTCGCCCGGTGGAACGGCGACGCCGCGGCGGCGACGGACCAGCTCGGTGTCGCGCTTCGCCTGCTGGGCGACGAGGCGCAGCAACCGCACATCCGGGCACTGGAGCACGACCTGCACGGTTACGTCGCCGCCGACCTCGCCGAGGCCGGCGAGCACCGGGCGGCGGCCTGTCAGGCGGCGGTCGAGAGCGGGCACGCACCCGTGATCGCGAAGGTGATCGTCGGCGTTGCGGACCTGGCCCTGCGGCGCGACCAGATCGAGCGGGCCGCCGCGCTGCTCGCGGCGAGCGCGCGCGTGCTCGGCCTGACGGACCGGTCCAACCCGGACGCGTCGCGGATCGAGCAGGCGACGCGCTCGCACCTCGATGCCGGGGCGCTGGACGCGGCGGCACGGACGAGCGCGGGGACGAGCTGGACCGAGCTGGTCGCCGCGGCCGTGTCAGCGCCGTGACAGTCCCGCGTCTGTCCTCCCGGTGATCGTGGTGGCACCACGCCGCCACGAGGGGAACACCGATGAGCGAGCTTGCGAGCGAATCATGGACACAGCGCCTCGCGCAGCGCCGACCGAGCGCCAGCGAGGGAGTGCGATGAGCGAGCTTGCGAGCGAAATGCGGACACTGCAGGGCCTGCCCATGGACCGCGACGCGGGCCCGTTCGACCCGCCCAGCCTGATCACCGCGCTGCGTGCGACCCGTCCGGTGAGCCCGATGGTCTTCCCGGACGGCCACCAGGGATGGCTGGTCACCGGTCATGACGCGGTGCGCCAGGTCATGTCCGACACCCGGTTCAGCAGTCGCCAGGACATCGGCGTGATCCACGTGCCGTTCGAGGCGCCGGGCATGCCGGCGCCCACCGAACCGTCCCCGCAGATGCCCGGGCTGTTCATCAGCATGGATCCGCCGGACCACACCCGGTTGCGGCGCAAGCTGACCGGCGCGTTCACGGTGAAGCGCATGAAGCAGCTCGAAGAGGGCATCGTCGCGATCACCGAGCAGCAGCTGGACGCGGTGGCCGGCCTGACCCCGCCAGTCGACCTGGTCCGCGAGTTCGCGCTCCCGGTGCCGTCGCGGGTGATCTGCGAGCTGCTCGGCGTCCCGTACGCCGACCGTGAGACGTTCCAGTCGAACTCCTCGAAGTTCATGGAGCGCGACATCGACCTCGACGCCAAGATGGCGGTGATCGGCGCGATGATGGGCTACCTCGGCCAGCTCTGCGCGGCCAAGCGCGCCGAGCCCGGTGAGGACATCCTGTCCGACCTGGCCCGCGACGAGGACCTCACCCTCGACGAGCTGACCGGCATGGCCTTCCTGCTGCTGCTCGCGGGCCACGAGACCACCGCGAACATGCTCGCGCTGGGCACGTTCGCGCTGCTGGAGCACCCCGCGCAGCTGGCGGAGCTGCGCGCCGACCCGTCACTGCTGCCCGACGCGGTCGAGGAGCTCCTGCGCTACCTGTCGGTCGCCGACGTCTTCTACCGCTACGCGACCGAGGACGTCGAGGTCGGCGGCGAGACGATCCCGGCCGGCTCCACCGTCGTCGTCTCGCTGCTGGCCGCCAACCGCGACCCGCGCCGTTTCGAGCACCCGGACACGCTCGACGTGCACCGCAAGGTGCGCGGTCAGGTCGCCTTCGGGCACGGCATCCACCAGTGCCTCGGCCAGCAACTCGCCCGCATCGAGATGCGCGCCGGCTTCGCGGGCCTGCTGCGCCGCTTCCCGACGCTCGCCATGGCCGTGCCGGCCGACGAGGTGAGGCTCCGCACCGACATGAACGTCTACGGCGTCCATGAACTGCCGGTCACCTGGTCCTGAGCGTCACACCGTCTGCGCGACCGGAGGCGCGCAGGGCAGCTCGCCGCTCGCTCCAGTCGAGCCCGCCGCTGACGAGCAGCGCGACACGTCATGTCCAACGTGTTACGAATTGTGGCCAAAACTCGAACTTTGGGATCCAATTGCTACCGTCGCCGGACGAGGCGAGGAGAGCGCATGTCCCGACCCGTCCGCATCAGGCGGGGTTCACCAGCTGCGGGGGTTCTTCCCCGGCATGAGGTCCCGGACCCTGGTGCGCACGGCTGTTCCGATGGTCCGCGCCGGCCGGGGGAACCCGACCGCGTCGTCGGGATCGTGCGCCGGTCCCGGGACGATGTCGGTGCACACGTAGATCCACGCGTCCGGGCAGTAGTCCACGAGGAGCTCGCGGCAGACCCCGCAGGGTGCGATCGGTCGGATCGTCCCGGCCGGGCGGTAGAGGACCGCGAGCACCGTGTCGATCTCCAGATCGCCGTCGGTGAGGGCGGCGCCGAGCGCCATCCCCTCAGCGCAGATCGACGAACGACCGGCCGATCCGGCCATGTGCACGCCCAGGTGCACTGCCCCGGAACGGCTGCGGACGGCGGCCGCGACCTCGTGCCGATCGTGGCGGTAGCGCTGCGCCAGCAGGTCGACGGCGGCCGCCCACAGCTCGGCGTCGGCGTCGGCCAGTCCGGCCGGGGTGGGCTCCATCGATCCAGGATGGACCGTTGATCCCGGCGCCGGAAGTGATGTTGCTGACCGGGGGACGGCTCGTCGACGGCACCGGCGCGGCCCCCGTCGACGACGCCGAGATCCATCTGCGGGACGGCCTCGTGCAGTTCGCCGGGCCGGCTGCGCTGGCCCCGCCCGCGCCGCTCGGTGCGCGCCGGATCGACGTCACCGGGCACACGGTGCTGCCGGGCTTCTTCGACTGCCACACCCATCTCACGATGCGCCCGCAGTCCCGGATCGGTGGCACGATCGCGCAGCTCACCGACCCGATGAGCCTGCGGGTGCTGCGTGCGGTGCCGAACCTCTCGGACACCCTGGACGCGGGTGTCACCACGGTCCGCGACCTCTCGGGGGCCGATCTGGGGATCAAGCTCGCGGTGGAGCAGGGCCTGGTCCGCGGGCCGCGCCTGGTGATCGCGATCCGGATCCTCAGCATCACCGGCGGTCACGGCGACTGGCGGGCGGCCAACGGCGTCGACCTCGCCGGCGGGTCGGGCGGCGGCGGGGTGGCCGACGGCCCGGACGCGTTCGTCCGGGCGACGCGGGAGGTGCTGCAGGCGGGCGCCGACTGCGTCAAGGTCGCGGCGTCGGGCGGGATGACGAGCCCGCGCAGCAGTCCCGAGCACGGCGGCCTCACCGAGGACGAGCTGCGGGCGGTGGTGCGCGAGGCGGCCCGCCACGGCGACGTGCCGGTCGCGGCGCACGCCCAGGACGGACCCGGGATCCCGGACGCGGTCCGCGCCGGGGTGCGCAGCATCGAGCACGGGTACCACGTTCGCCAGGAGACGGTGTCGGAGATGGTCGACAGGGGCACGTTCCTCGTGCCCACGCTCGCGACGCTGACCAGGGAGCGAGACCCGGCGACGACACCCGCCCCGGAGCTGGCCCGCCGGCGCGCGACGGTCGCCGCGGCCAAGGAGCGGCTGGCGGCCGCGATGGCGTCCGGTGTGCGGGTGGCGCTGGGCACCGACGCCGGGCTCATGACACACGGGGCGAACCTGCGCGAGCTCGGGCTGATGGTCGAGCTGGGGCTCTCGCCGATGGCCGCGATCGTCGCCGGCACGTCGGCGGCGGCCGAGCTGTGCGGGCTCGACGCCGAGCTGGGTTCGCTGACGCCGGGCAAGCGGGCGGACGTGGTGGTGTGCGCGGGCGACCCGCTCGCCGACATCACCGTGCTGGCCGACCCGGACAACGTGGTGCTCGTCGTCAAGGACGGTGCCGTGCAGAAGGACCGCGTGGAGAGAGGCGCACAACGATGACCGAGTTCCTGCTGGAGGCCCGTGACCTGCGGATCCGCTACCCCGGCGCGCCGAAGGACGCCGTCGCCGGGGTGAGCGTGGGCCTCCGGCGCGGGGAGACCCTCGGCATGGTGGGGGAGTCGGGATCGGGCAAGTCGAGCCTCGGCCGCGCGTTGGTCGGGCTGGAGCGGTGGACCGCCGGCGAGGTGCTGTTCGACGGGGTGCCGCTGCCCGTCCGCGGCCGGTTACCGGCGGCGACCCGGCTGGACCTGCAGATGGTCTTCCAGGACCCGGCCAGCGCGCTGAACCCGGCTCGCCGGCTCGGTGTGGCAGTGGGGGAGTCCCTCGCCGCCCGCACCGGGCGGCGCAGCAGCCGCGCCGAGGTGGCGGCGCTGTTCGCGAAGGTCGGGCTCGACGAGTCGTTCCTCGACCGCTTCCCGGCGCAGGCGTCGGGCGGGCAGCTGCAGCGGGTGGTGATCGCCCGCGCCCTCGCCGTGCGCCCGACGGTGCTGGTGGCCGACGAGCCGGTGTCGGCGCTCGACGTGTCGGTGCAGGCGCAGGTGCTCAACCTGCTGTGCGACCTGCGCGACGAGCTGGGGCTGTCGATCGTGTTCATCTCCCACGACATCGGTGTGGTGCGGCACATGTCCGACCGGATCGCCGTGCTCTACCGCGGCGAGCTCGTCGAGATCGGCGACACCGAGGACGTGGTGCGCTCCCCGCGCCACGCGTACACCCGCACGTTGCTGGACGCGGTGCCCGATCCCGAGGCGACGGCCGGCGCCGCGTGAGCGTGCCAGCACTGGAGATCGGCGGGAGGCCGCGGCACCTGCATCCCTTCGTGCTCGGCTACGAACCGATCCCCGAGTCGCTGTCGATCCACGGCGGCGACCCCGCCCGCTACCTGCTCGAACCGGTCACCGCCGCCGCTGTCTGCTACCCCGACGCGTGGGTACTGCTCGACACCGGGTTCGACGTGGACGTGGTGCGCGACCCCGTGCGCCGGGCCGCCCGCTTCAACTACGACTCCTACACCGCGATCGTCCCGCCGGGCGATCCGCTGCTCGACCAGGTCGCCGCGGCCGGCCTGGACTGGACGCGGCTCGCGGGATGCGCCCTCTCCCACCTGCACCTCGACCACACCGGCGGGCTGCGTCTGCTGGTCGGCGGGCCGCCGGTGATCGTGCAGCGCGCCGAGTGGGAGTTCGGGCGCCACGCCGGGCCCCGGGAGGTCTGCGCGCCGCAGGACTACCTGCGCCCGGGGCTCGACGTGCGGCTGGTGGACGGGGACGCGGAGCTGGCGCCGGGGCTCGGGGCCATCGACACCCGCGGGCACACCCCCGGGCACCAGTCGTTCCGGATCGACCTCCCGGACCGGACGGTCGTGCTGGCCTGCGACGCCGCCGACCTGCTGGCCGGGATCACCGGGTCCAGGCGCTGCGGCTGGACCGCGGCGCCCGCGCTCGAGGCCGAGGCGCAGACGGCCGTGGAGCGGCTGCACGCGCTCGCCGCACGACCCGGTGTCGAGGTCTGGCCGGGGCACGACCCGGACTGGTGGGCGTGGCAGCGACACGCCGATGTCGGCGTGTATCCCTTCCGTTAATTTCGGATCCGATACGTAGATATTTGGATCCAATCTTCGTACGGTCGGCGCAGCGCGTGATCAGCCCACCCGTGACCAGCCCAGCCGAAGGACGACGGATGAGTGAGAAGCCCCTGCGCGACCAGGACGGCAACGTGGTCCTCCGCGCTTCCATGAGCAGGCGGGGATTCCTGGTCAGGGCCGGTGCGGTCGGTCTGGCCACGATGCCGCTGGGGGCGTTCCTGGCCGCCTGCGGCCAGAGCACGACGACCAGTGGCGGCAACGCCGACCTCGCCGCGCTGCGCAAGGGCGGCACCCTCACCTTCGCGATCGACGGCACCAACGGCCTGCTCGACCCGGCGGTCTACACCACGCTGGGCGACTGGATGGCCGTCGACTGCGTCTGCCGCGGCCTGACCACGATCGACTTCGCGTCCACCGCCCCCCGGATGGACATGGCGGAGTCCTCGAAGGTGTCCGACGACGGGCGCACCCTCACCTTCACCCTGCGTCCCGGCATCACCTTCCACGACGGCACCGTGTTCACCGCGAAGGACGTCGAGCGCTCCTTCAACCGGCAGCTGGCCGACACCGACCCGACGCGTCCGGCCGCGTCCACCCGACCGATCCGCGGCTCCACGAACCGCAACATCACGGCGGTGCGCGCGGTGGACGAGCGCACCTTCGAGCTGACCCTCAAGGCGCCCGACCTGACGTTCCCGTCCCGGATGTCGGACCTGCCGTGCCGGATCATCTCCTCGGCCGCGCTGGAGAAGCACGGCGACAAGATCGGCCAGAACCTGGTCGGGGCCGGCCCGTTCAAGCTCGTGTCCGCGGTGCCCCAGCAGTCGGTCACGCTCGAGGCGTTCGACGGCTACTACGGTGGCCGCCCCGTGATCGACCGGCTGGTCCTGCAGCAGCTCACGGACCCGTCGTCGCTCAGCGCAGGGCTGCAGAGCGGCCAGATCTCCGCGTCGTCGTTCGTCTCGCACTCGTCGGCGAAGGCGCTGGCCGCCAACCGGAAGGTCACCGTCCACCAGCTGCCGAAGATCGTCAGCGTCTTCCTGCTGATGAACGTCACGAACCCGGCGCTGCAGGACCTGGCGGTGCGCCAGGCGATCAACCTCGCCATCGACCGCGAGCAGATCGTGCAGAACGCGTTCTTCGGCTACGCCGAGGTCCCGAAGGGCTTCCTCATCCCCGCCGCCGAGGTGGCGCACGACCCGGGGCTGGCCGACCTCACCACGTTCGACCGGGCCCGGGCGACCCAGCTGATCTCGCAGGCCGGGGCGACGGGCCGGCCCGTCGAGCTGATCGCGCAGAACAACAACTGGTACCCGAAGGTGGCCCAGATCATCGAGGAGAACCTCAAGGCCATCGGGCTCGTGCCGACCGTGCAGCTGTTCGACCCGGGCACGTTCACCGGCAAGGTCTTCGACCTGAAGAGCCACCAGATCGGGCTGTGGGAGCGCAACTCCTACGTGCCCGACCCCGAGGACACGGCCGGGAACATGCTGTCCTCCGCCGGCAGCTACGCCAACCGCGGCACCGGGCACGCCACGCTGGATCCCGCGCTGGTCACCCAGCTCGACGCGCTGCTCACCCAGGGCCTGCAGACCGCGGACCTCCCGGCCCGCACGGCCGCCTACTCCCAGGCGCAGCGGTTGTTCGCCGAGAAGATGATGGCGATCTCCCCGGTGGTGTGCGCGCAGAACATCGTCGTCACCGCCGCCGACCTGAAGAACGTCAACGCCCCGGCGCTGTCGAGCCAGCGCATGCAGCTGGAGAAGGCGGGATTCACCGAATGACCGCTGCGCCGCTCCCGCTGCCGGTCGCCGCGCCGGGGACCGTGGCCCGCCGCTGGTCGACGCGGCGGCTCGCCCGTCGGCCGGTGGCCGTGGTCGCCTGGGTGACGCTGGTCCTGTACGCGGTGGCGGTGCTGCTCGGCCCGCTCCTGCTGCCGGGCGACCCGCTGGCCCAGAGCTCCGACCAGCTGCTGCCCCTCGGCTCGCCGGGGCACCTGCTGGGCACCGACGACCTCGGCCGCGACCAGCTGCTGCGGGTGCTGCACGGCGGCCGGCCGCTGCTGCTCGTCACGGTCGCGGGCACGCTCCTGGCCGCTGTCGTCGGCGTGGCGGCAGGCATGGTCGCCGGGTACTACGGCGGGATCACCGACGGTGTCGTCATGCGGGCGATGGACGTCGTGCTGGCGTTCCCGCTGGTGCTCGTCGCGCTGTTGATGGTCGCGATGCTCGGCGGTGGGGTCGCGAACACCACGTTCGCGATCGCGCTGTCCCAGGCGCCGTACTTCGCCCGGCTCGTGCGCAACCTGACCCTGCGCGAGCGGGCCATGGACTACGTGCGCGCCGCGCGCGCCCTGGGTTTCGGCGGGCCGACGGTGCTCGTGCGGGAGATCCTGCCGAACCTGCGCGGCGCGCTGCTGGTGCAGACCACCTCGACGCTGGCCGTCGCGGCCGGGCTCGCCTCGGCGCTGTCGTACCTGGGGCTCGGGCTGGCCGCGGCGACCCCGGACTGGGGCTACATGGTCAAGGTCGGGCAGGAGTTCGTGTTCGGCAACCCCGAGCTGGTCCTCGTGCCCGGCCTGCTGATCACCGGGTTCGCGGTGGCCTGCAACTTCGCCGGCGACGACCTGCGCGACGCGTACGCGCTGGGGGCGAGCCGATGACGATCGCCCCCGACCGCGAGCTGGCCACCGCGTCTGCTCGCCGGAGCCGGTCGGGTCCGCTGGGCTCGCCGGTGCTGCGCAGGCTCGCGATGGTGCCGGTGGTGTCGTTCGTCGTCGCCACGGTGGTGTTCCTGGTCGTGCGGGCACTGCCGGGCGACCCGGCCGAGCTGCTGTCGGCGTCGATGGTCGGCAGCACCCAGGCCGACGTGGACCGGATCCGCACCGACCTCGGGCTCGACGGATCGCTGCCCGTCCAGTTCGGCCACTACCTCGCCGCGCTGGTGCACCTCGACCTCGGCAGCTCGTTTCACTCGGGGCGCACGGTCGTCGATCTGCTCGCGGGCGCGCTGCCGGTGACGATCGAGCTGGCCGCCGTCGGCGCGCTGCTCGCCGCGGTGCTCGGGGTGGGCACCGGGATCGTCGCCGCCCACCACCGCGGCACCTGGGTCGACTCGACGATCCGCACCGGGGCCACGCTCGGGTTCAGCCTGCCGTGGTTCGCCCTCGCGGTGCTCGCGATCGTGGTGTTCGGGGTCTGGCTCGACTGGCTGCCGATCTTCGGCAGGATCCCGAACAGCCTCGACTACGCGCCCGTGACGGGCTTCGTCCTCGTCGACGCCGTGCTGCAGAACCGCTACGACCTGATCGGCCCGTGGCTGCAGCACCTCGTGCTGCCCGCGTTCACCCTCGCCGCGACCAGTGCCGGGTTCATCACCCGGATCACCCGCGAGGCGTTCCTGGAGACGATGGCGCAGGGCTTCGTGCGGACCGCGCGGATGAAGGGGCTGGGCGAGGCCCGGATCGCCGTCGGGCACGTGCTGCGCAACGCCGCGGTGCCGATCCTGACCGTGTCCGGCCTGCTGTTCGGCTCGCTTCTGGGCGGCGCGGTGATCACCGAGACGGTGTTCGCCTACCCGGGGGTCGGGAACCTCCTGGTGGACGCGGTCAACCGCCGCGACTACCTGCTCGTCCAGGGTGCCGCGCTGGCGATCGGCCTGCTGTTCACGCTGGTCAACGCCGCGGTGGACCTCGCGGTGCTCGCGATCGACCCGAGGACGCGCCGTGCCGGCTGACACCGTTCCCGCCGCACGCTCCGCCGCTGCCGAGGCAGTGCCGGGGGAGCCCGTGCTCCGCGTCGCCGACCTGCGGGTCGGGTTCGCGGGCGCCGGGCGCGAGGTGCTCGCCGTCGACGGGGTGGATCTCGCCCTCGCGCCAGGACGGGTGCACGCGCTGGTCGGGGAGTCCGGTTCCGGCAAGAGCGTGACCGGGTTGACCGTCCTCGGGCTCACCCGCGGCGCCGGGACCCGCATCTCCGGCCGCGTCGAGTACGAGGGCCGTGACCTGCTCACCCTCGACGAGGAGACCCTGCGCGGGTTGCGCGGCGCCGAGCTGGCGATGATCTTCCAGGACCCCATGGCCAGCCTCAACCCGCTGCACCGGGTGGGCCGCCAGATCGCCGAGTCCGTCCGGCTGCACGCCGGGTCGAGTCGTCGCGTCGCCGCGGACCGGGCCGTCGAGCTGCTCGACGAGGTGGGCATCGCCGATCCGCAGCGGGCCGCCCAGGCCTACCCGCACGAGTTCTCCGGCGGCATGCGGCAGCGGGTGATGATCGCGATCGCGCTGGCCTGCTCGCCCAAGGTGCTCATCGCCGACGAGCCGACCACCGCCCTCGACGTCACGGTGCAGGCCCAGATCCTGCGGCTGCTGCGCGACCTGTGCCGCCGTCGCGGCACGGCCGTCCTGCTCGTCACCCACGACCTCGGGGTGGTGGCGCAGTACGCCGACGAGGTGAGCGTCATGTACGTCGGGGAGATCGTGGAGCGCGGCACCGCGCGCGAGGTGCTCCGCGCACCCGCGCACCCCTACACCCGCGGTCTGCTCGCGGCGGTGCCCCGGATGCACGGACCGCGCCCGGCCCGGCTGCCCACCGTGCCGGGCAGCGTCCCGGTGCTCGACGCCCGCCCCACCGGCTGCCGGTTCGTCGACCGCTGCGCGCACGCCCACGAGCAGTGCTCGACCCGCCCACCCGTCCGCCAGCACCGCGCGGGCCACACCGCACGGTGCTGGCTCGACGCGCCATCCACGAGAGAGGCCGGCAACGCGTGATCATCGATGCCTACAACACGGCGCAGAACGAGCGTGGCCGCTCGGACTACCTCACCGGGGCGCGCCCCGGTGAGGCCCCGCCGCCGCACGTGCCGTTCGACCCGAACGCGCTGCTGGAGCGGATGGACGCCGCGGACGTCGACATGGCGATGGTCTGCTCGCTGGCCCAGCGGATGGAGAACGACTTCATCATCGAGCTCGTCGGCAAGCACCCCGACCGGTTCTTCGGCTTCGGCCAGGTCCGCCCCTCCGACGACGACGCGCTCGCCGAGATCGCCCGGATCGCCGGGGCCGGGATGCGGGGGCTGAAGCTGCACCCCACGCTGCACGGCTACCAGTTCTCCGACCACGGGCTGCTCGACCCGGTGTTCGAGGCCTGCGCGGAGCACGGGCTCCTCGTGCTGGTCAACGCCCTCGACGACGCGTTCTGCTCGCCGCTGGCCATCGAGGAGATCGCGAAGGGCCACCCGGGGGTGCCGACGATCATCGCGCACATGGGCGCGGTGTGGAACGTGCTCGACGCGATCCTGGTCGCGGAACGCACCTCGAACCTCTACCTCGACACGTCGGCGACGCTGCTGGCCGACGTCCGGCGGGCCTACCGCAGGCTCGGCCCCGACAAGATCCTCATGGGCACGGAGTGGCCGGGCCACGACTTCGACCTGGAACGGATGAAGATCGGCAAGGCCATCCTCGACGACGCCGACCGGGCGCTCGTCGAGGGCGGGAACATGGCGCGGCTGCTGGGACTGGCCGATGCGTGATCCCGTGGTCGACCCGGCGCTGACCGCGGAGCTGGGCGGCAGCGGCACGCCGGTCCGCTGGGAGCAGCTGACCTCGCCGGAGTCCGTGGAGGTGGTCCGCCGGATGCCCGCGGCGATCGTCCCGGTGGGCGCGATCGAGCAGCACGGGCCGCACATGGCGATGAGCGTCGACGCCGACATCGCGACCTACGTCGCCCGCGGCGTCTCGGCGCTCACCGGGGTGCCGGTCGTGCCGACCCTGGCCTACGGCGTCTCGGGCTCGCACGGCGAGCTGCCGGGCACGATCACGGTGGCCCCGGAGACGATGATCGCGGTCCTCACCGACGTGCTGGAGTCGCTGTACCGGGCAGGGGTGCGCCAGTTCGTGCTGCTCAACAGCCACACCTGGAACGCCGGGCCGATGGAGGTCGCGGCCGACAAGCTGCGCATCGCCCACGACGACGTGCGGGTGCGGTGCCTGTTCTACGTGACGATGTACCCGGGCCCCGAGGTCGACGGCCGGGTCACCTACGGCCGCGGCCTGATGCACGCCAACTACTTCGAGACCTCGATGATGCTGCACATCCGGCCCGAGGCGGTGCACATGGAGCGGGCGGTGTCGGTGACCGACGTCGACACGTTCTGGGACTACCGCACCGACCAGGTCAGCGCCAGCGGGGTGTGGGGCCGCGACGTCGACCAGGCCGAGGCCGCGCACGGCGCCGCGGAGGCGGCCCGGTGCGTGGAGACCACCGCCCGGGCCGTCGCCGCCGCGGTGCGGGAGCCATGGCCGACACCGCGGTGATCACGTCGGTGATCACGGCTGCGAGCACGAACCAGTACGAGGGGGAGCCCATGACCACCGGCGTCGCACCCGGTGTGACCCGGCCGCGCATCGCGGCCGAGGAGCCGATGCTGATCGGCGACAGCTGGACCTGCGGCAGCGGGGGGCGCATCGCGGTGCTGGACCCGGCCACCGAGGAGCTGCTCACCACCGTCGGGCTGGCGGGCCCCGCCGAGGTCGACGCCGCCGTCGCCGCGGCGATGGCCGCGCACCGGGACGGCCGCTGGCGTGGACGCACTCCCGAGTGGCGCCGCGACGTGCTGGCCCGGCTCGCCGACCTCGCCGAGTCCCGCGCCGAAGAGCTCGCCGTGCTGGAGACCCTCGACAACGGCAAACCCATCGAGCGCGCCCGCGGCGACGTGGCTCTGGGGATCGCGGCGATCCGGCACTGCGCGGGCGCCCCCGCGCGGCTCACCGGCGCGGTGCAGCCCGCTGGCACCGACCGGCACGTCTACACCAGCCGGGAGCCCGTCGGGCCGGCCGCGCTGGTGCTGCCGTGGAACTTCCCGTTCATGATCGCGGCCTGGAAGGTGTCGGCGGCGCTCGCCGCCGGCTGCCCGGTCGTGGTGAAGCCCGCCGAGCAGACCCCGCTGACCGCGCTGCGGCTGGCCGCGCTGTGCCTGGACGCCGGCGTGCCGGCCGGCGTGGTCGACGTGCTCACCGGCGGCGGCAGCACCGGGGCCGCGCTCGTGGCGCACCCGGGAATCGCGAAGGTGTCGTTCACCGGGTCCACCGAGGTCGGCCGCTCGGTCATGGCCGCCGCGGCCGGTCGGGTCACCCCGGTCACCCTGGAGCTGGGCGGCAAGTCGCCGAACATCGTCTTCGCCGACGCGGACCTCGACCGGGTGCTCACCACGTTGCCGCGCACGGTGTTCGCCCACTCCGGGCAGATGTGCACGGCAGGCAGCCGGTTGCTGGTGCACCGCTCCGTCCGGGACGAGGTGCTGGAGCGGCTCGTCCCGCTCGTCGACGCGCTTCCGGTCGGCAACGGGCTGACCGGCGGGATCACCGTCGGTCCGCTCGTCTCGGCGGTGCAGCGCGACCGGGTGGCGTCCTACCTGGACCTCGGCAGGGCCGAGGGTGCCACCGTGCTCGCCGGAGGAGGGGTCCGTGGCGGGCCGGGCTTCTTCGTCGAGCCGACCGTGCTCACCGGTCTCGGCGCGGACGCCCGGTGCGTGCGCGAGGAGATCTTCGGCCCGGTCCTGACGGTCCTGGAGTTCGACACCGACGACGAGGCCGTCGCGCTCGCCAACGACTCCGAGTACGGGCTGGCCGCCGGCATCTGGACCAGCGACCTCGCCCGCGCGCACCGGACCGCCGCCGCACTGGAGGCCGGCACGGTGTGGGTCAACACCTACAACGAGTTCCACCCGGCGGTGCCGTTCGGCGGGGTCAAGCAGTCCGGCATCGGCCGGGACCTCGGTGACGCCGCCGTCGAGAGCTTCACCGAGCTCAAGAGCGTCACGGTCGCCCTGTGACCGGGAGATCCCAGCAGGGCCGGATCGACGTGGCGGCCGAGCGCGCCGCCACCCCCGGCTGTGCGACGGGCCACCACTTCAACGCCGCAGGCGCCGCACTGCCCACCGCTGCCTCGCGGGACGCGATCGTCGCGCACCTGCACGCCGAGGCGCAGCTGGGCGGGTACGAGGCGGCGCGGGACGCGCAGCCCCGGCTCGACGGCGTGTACCGGCTCGCGGCCGCGGCGATCGGCGCGGAACCCGGCGAGATCGCCCTGCTGGAGAGCGCCACCGCCGGCTGGCAGCGAGCGGTCGCGGCGCTGCGGCTCGGCCCCGGCGACCGGGTGCTCGCCGCCCGGTCCAGCTACGTCAGCAGCGCCCTGCAGCTGCTGAGCATGGAGCGCGCGGGCGGCCCCGCGGTCGAGGTGCTGCCCAGCACGGGCACCGGCGAGGTCGACCTCGACCACCTGGAGCGCGCCCTGCGCGCCGGCCCGGCCGGGCTGGTGACCGCCGCGCACGTGCCGACGTCGTCGGGCCTGGTGGAGCCCGTCGCGCAGATCGGCGCGCTGTGCCGGGCGCACGGGGTGCCGTTCCTGCTCGATGCCACCCAGTCGCTCGGTCAGCTCGACGTCGACGTGCGGCACATCGGCTGCGACCTCATGGTCGCCACCGGCCGCAAGTTCCTGCGCGGCCCGCGCGGCACCGGGCTGCTGTACGTGTCGACGCCGCTGGCCGGGCACCTGGAACCCGTCGCCCCCGACGTCAGGGGCGCGGTGTGGACCGGCGAGCGGGACTGGACGATCGCGCCGGGTGCGCGCCGGTTCGAGCTGTGGGAGGCCGCGCACGCGCTGCGGCTCGGGCTGGGCGTCGCCTTCGCCGAGCTCGACGCCCTGGGCGCGCCCTCGGTCGCAGCGCACCTCGCCGAGCAGGGGACACTGCTGCGGGAACGGCTCGCCGCGCTGCCGGGCGTCACGATCACGGACCCGAGCGCTTCGGGGGGTGCGATCGTGACGTTCGTCGTCGACGGGCTCGCCGCCGACGACGCGCGGGCCGAGCTCACCCGGCGCAACGTGCACCTGGTGTCGGTGCCGGCCGGGCACGGCCGCTGGGACCTCGCCGCGCGCGAGCTGCCATCGGTGCTGCGGGCGTCGGTGCACGTCTACAACGACGAGGCCGACATCGACGCGCTCGTCGCTGCCGTGGACGAGGTGACCCGCGGCGTCGCGCCACGTCGGTCCGTGAGCCGGGCGCCCGTCGAGCCCGTCGACGCCGTGGTGCTCGGCCTGGGTGTGCACGGCAGCGCGGCGGCGCACGAGCTGGCCCGCCGCGGCCTGCGGGTCGTGGCTTTCGACCGGTTCCGCGCCGGGCACGTCCGCGGCTCGTCGCACGGGGCGAGCCGGATGATCCGCCGCGCCTATCCCGACCCGGTGTGGGACGACCTCGTCGAGCAGGCCTACGCGGGCTGGGACCGGCTCGAACGCGACTCGGGGGTGCCGCTGGTGCGCACCGTCGGCGGCGTCTTCGCCCGTTACGGTGGCGGCCCGGTCGGCTTGCGCGGTCCTGGTTGCCGGGAGATCGACGCAGCAGAGGCGGCCCGGCTCGCCCCGGCGCTGCGACTGCCCGACGCGGCCACCGCGGTGTACGACCCGGCGGCCGGGGTCATCGACGCCGAGGCCGCCCTGCGGGTGCAGCGCGCGCTCGCCGAGGCCGCGGGCGCGGACCTGCGCGCCGGCGAGCCGGTGCTGGGCTGGACGGACGACGGCGGGTCGGTCACCGTGCGGACCCCGCGCGGCGACCTGCGCGCGCGCACCCTCGTGGTGTGCGCCGGGCCGTGGACCGCGGCACTGCTGCCCGAGCTGGCGCCGCGGCTGGACGTGCAGCGGATCGTCAACGCCTACTTCCCGGCCGCCGGCTTCGCCCCGCCGCGGCTGGGCGCGTTCTCCGTCGAGCTGCCGGCCGGGCTGCTCTACGGCATCCCGGCACTCGACGGGCGCGGGGTCAAGATCGGGCTCGACGCCGGGCCTCCGGAGGACCCGGACGCGCCGGCGGGACCGGCCACCGCCGCCGAGCTCGAACTGCTGCGCGAGCTCGCCGCGCAGGTGCTGCCCGGGGTGGGCGCGGTCGGCGAGCACCTGACCTGCCGTTACACGATGACCCCTGACCGGCGGTTCCTCGTCGGACCCGTCCCGGGCCGGCCGGGGGTCCTGGTCGCGAGCGCCTGCTCCGGACACGGGTTCAAGTTCGCGCCGGCGATCGGCGCCGCGCTGGCTGATCTCGCGTGCGGCACACGGCGCCCCGACCTGCGGTTCGTCGATCCGGCGCGGCTGTCGCCCCCACCCGTCACGACCGGCGCACGGCGCGCCGCCGAAGGAGCAGCCTGATGGACGTCTCGACCGCGCTCGACATCTCGGTGCCGATCCATCCCGGGATGCTGCACTGGGGTCGTCGCCCGGAGATCGAGGTCGTCGAGTCCCGCGCCGACGGGCTGGTCTCCAACGTCAGCCGCTGGCGGATCGGCGCGCACACCGGGACCCACATCGACGCGCCAGGGCACTTCGTCGACGGCGGGAAGACCGTCGACCAGGTGGACCTCGCGGCACTGATCGGGCCGGCCAGGGTGCTCGACCTGACCGGCGTGACGAGCGCGATCACCGCCGGCGACCTGGAACGGGCCGGGCTCTCCGACGAGGGCCGGGTGCTGCTGAAGACCCGGAATTCCGCGACCGTGCTGCGCTCGCCGTGGAAGTCGGCTGCGTGGGTCGGGCTCGCCCCCGACGGCGCGCAGCTGCTGATCGAGGCGGGCGTGCGGTGCGTCGGCATCGACTACCTGACCATCGAGGACACCGACCACACCACGAAGTGGGAGACCCACCAGCTGCTCTGCGGCGCCGACGTGCTGATCCTGGAGGTCGCCGACCTGCTGCACGCCGATCCCGGCGTCTACTCGATGGTCTCGCTGCCGATCCCGTTGCAGGGGGCGGAGGCTGCGCCGTCGCGGACGCTGCTGTTCCCGACGAGCGCCGGATGAGCGCGGCGATCGCCGTCGCTGCACCGCACCCTGCCGCGGTGGCAGCGGCGCGGCGCGCGGTGGTGGCCGGTGGCAACGCGGTGGACGCCGCGCTCGCGGCGGCCGCTGTGCTCACCGTCGTCTACCCGCACCAGTGCGCGCTCGGTGGCGACCTGGTGGCGCTCACCCGCCGGCCCGACGGCACGACGACCGCGGTCCTCGGCGTGGGTGCCGCGGCGATCCGCACCGACGTGGCCGCCGGGATCCACGCGCAGGGCGCGGGCAGCGTGACCGTGCCCGGTGTCGTGTCGGGCTGGGTCGCGCTGGCCGCGGAATCGCGGCTCGGTCTCGCGCCCGCCCTGCACGCCGCCGCCGAGGTCGCCGACGGCGGCGCGACCGTGTCGCCAGGTCTGGCCCGCGCGGTCGCCGAACGGTCCGCCGCCGTGGCGGCCGATCCCGGGCTGCGGGCCCTGCTCACCGACCGCGACGGACCACGGCGGGTGCGTGCTCCGCTGCGCCAGCCCGCGTTGGCGGCAACCCTGCGCACCCTCGCCGCCGACCCCGACGCGTTCTACCGCGGCCCGGTCGCCGACGCGCTGGTCGCCTTCCTCACCGGGCAGGGAAGCGCGCTCCGGGCCGACGACCTCGCCGGGCACACCGCGGAGGTCACTCAACCGCTCGACGCGCAGATCGGCGACACCCGCTGGCAGGTGGCACCACCGCCGAGCCAGGGCGTGGTGCTGCTCGCGGTGCTCCACGGCCTCGCCGGTGTCAGCGCCGAGCGCGGGGCCGACCCGTTCGTCCTGCTCGACGTCGTCCGCCGCGCCTGCGACGCCCGCGACGCGTTGCTGGCCGACCCGCGCGGCGGCCCCGTCGACGTCGAGGCCCTGCTCGCGGCGCAGGTCCGCGGGATACCCGCTCCGGCCAGCCGCGCGGCCGGGGACACCGTCGCCGTCACCGCGGTGGACGACACGGGTCGGGCGGTGTCGCTGGTGCAGAGCGTCTACCAGTCGTTCGGGGCCGGGCTGCTCGACCCGGCGACCGGCATCGTGCTGCACAACCGGGCCTCCGCGTTCGCGGCCGACCCCGCACATCCGGCCGCGCTCGCGCCTGGTCGGCGACCGCCGCACACGCTGTGTCCGGTGCTCGGCGAGCGGGCCGGGACGCTGCTCGCCGCCGGCTGCCAGGGCGGACGCGCCCAAGCCCAGATCCTCGCCCAGGTTCTGCCCGCGCTGCTCACCGCGACCGATCCGGCCCCGGTGCTCGACCGGCCGCGCTGGGTCGTCGGCGCGCGCGACGTGGGGCAGCCGGTGCCGACGCTCGTCGCCGAACCGGGGGCGTGGCCAGCAGACCGCGACCCCGGGCTGCCGGTGCACCGCACTCCCGACCGCACCGACCTCGCCGGGCACGTCCAGGTCGCGAGGACCACCCCGGCCGGCCTCGACGCCGCATCCGATCCCCGAGCCGACGGCGTCGCGGCGGTCCTTTCCCCGATGGAGCGCTCATGAGTGTCCTTGCCCCGCAGCCCACCGGGACCGCACCGGTGCACCCGACGGACCCGCTGACCGTCGCCGAGCTGGCCGCCGTGGTCGCGGTCGTCCGGGCCTCCGGCGTCGGGCCGAACACCCGGTTCTGGGGTGCCACGATCGACGAGGAGCACGCCCGCACGGCCGCGGCGGGCGACCCGCGGCGCGTCGAGGTGGTGTGGCTCGACCCGGACGCCGGGTCGGCAGGTCGGGACCTGATCGAGCTGTCCGCCACCGGAGGTGCGCTGATCGGGCGGACCCCGCTCGGCGTCCGCAACCCGGGGATGACCTCGGAGGAGGCGCGCACCGCCGCGGCCGCGTGCCGCGCCGACCCGGCCTTCCGCGCGGCGCTGGCCCGGCGCGGGATCACCGACCTGTCCCTCGTCATGATCGACCCGGAGTCCATCGGCGGGTTCGAGCCGCCGCAGTACGCCGGGCGGCGGCTCACCTGGGGCAGCGTGTGGCTCAAGACCTCGCCCGACGACAACGGCTACGCCCGCCCCGTCCAGGGCGTGGTGCCGATCATCGACATGGTCACGATGACGGTGCTGGAGGTCGAGGAGCACGGCGTCGTCGAGGTCGAGACGGAGTCGGGGGACTACACGGGAGCCGGGCTCACGCCCCGGGCGGACCTGCGCCCGCTCGACATCGTGCAGCCGGAAGGACCCAGCTTCACCGTGGCCGGGCACGAGATCCGGTGGCAGAACTGGACGGTACGGATCGGCTTCACCCACCGCGAGGGACTGGTGCTGCACGACCTCACCTACGCCGGCCGACCGGTCGTGCGGCGCGCGTCGCTCAACGAGATGTACGTGCCCTACTTCGACACCAGCGCCACCCAATACCGCAAGAACTTCTTCGACTGGGGCGAGTACGGCGGCGGACCGCTGACCAACTCGCTCGAGCTCGGCTGCGACTGCCTCGGCGTGATCCACTACTTCGACGTGGCCGTGCTCGGCGGCGACGGCGTTCCCCGGCTGCTGCCGAACGCGATCTGCCTGCACGAGGAGGACAACGGGATCGCCTGGAAGCACCACGACGGGCGCCGCGGCACCACCCAGGTGCGTCGCGCCCGGCGGCTGGTGATCTCCACGTTCGTGACCGTCGCGAACTACGACTACGGCTTCTACTGGTCGCTCCATCAGGACGGATCGCTCGACCTGGAGATCAAGATGACCGGGATCCTCTCCGCCACCGGCATCGCGGAGGGCACCGATCCGGCCTACGGTCGACGGGTGTCGCCGCGGGTGTCGGTGCCCAACCACCAGCACCACTTCGCGGTGCGCCTCGACATGGCCGTCGACGGGCCGCGCAACCGGCTCGTCGAGGTCTCGGCCGAGCCGGAGACCGACCCGGCACTCGACCCGTACGGCAACGCGGTGCGCACCGTGCTGACCCCGATCCGCAGCGAGGCCGATGCCGCACGCAGCGCAGACCCGTCCCGGGCGGTGCACTGGCGGGTGCAGAGCGCGGACCGGCGCAACCGCAACGGGGAGCCCACCGCGTACCGGCTGCTGATCGACGGCACCGCCCGGTTGCCCGTGCGCCCCGACAGCGTGTGTGCTCGCCGTGCGCCCTTCGTCGGCCGCCGGCTGTGGGCGACCGCCCACGATCCGGCGCGGCGGTTCGTCGCAGGGGAGTACCCCAACCAGGCCGAACCGGGCGCCGACGGCGTCCACGTGTGGCAACGCGAGGACCGCCCGCTCGACGGCGCCGAGCTGGTGCTCTGGGCGACGGTCGGGGCGCACCACTTCCCGCGCCCGGAGGACTGGCCCGTGATGCCGGTGGCGCGAACCGGGCTGCGCCTCGAGCCCGACGGGTTCTTCGACCGCAACCCCGCGCTGGACCTGCCGGCGCCCGGTCGCCCCAGTACCGAGGACGATGCACCGTGTCACTGATTCCCGACGGCGGGTCCCTCCCACCCGGCGACAACGCGCTCGTCGACGACATCGCGGCCCGGATCCGGGCGCGGATCATGAGCGGCGAGTTCGCCGTCGGCACGCCGCTGCGCCAGGCTGCGCTGGCCGCGGAGTTCGGGGTGAGTCGCACCCCGATCCGGGAGGCCCTGCGCCAGCTGCAGAACAGCGGGCTCATCGAGGTGGCGCCGAACCGGGGAGCGACGATCCGGGTGCCGTCGCCGTGGGAGGTCCGGGAGGCCTACGAGGTCCGGGCCGAGCTGGAGGGCATGGCCGCGCGGCGGGCGACCGCCCGGATCAGCCGTGCCCAGCTCGCGGTGCTGCGGACCCAGAACGACGTGCTGCGCGCGGCCCTGCGCGAAACGGGCGGGGTCACCACGCCGGCCAACGACGTGTTCCACACCACGATCTGCGAGGCGGCGGAGAACGGCTGGCTCACCTCGATGGTCGCGCGGATCAACGAGAGCTTCCCGCGCAGCTTCTCCGCGCAGGCCCTCGCCGGGCACGAGCGGCACCGGGAGGCCAACGTGCGCGAGCACGACGAGATCATCGCCGCGCTCGAGGCCGGCGACGCCGAACGGGCGCGCGCGGCGATGCAGGCCCACATCATCAGCTCGGGGGAGTACCTCGCGACCTGGTACGAACGCCGCTCCGCGACCGTGTACCGCGGCTGAAGAGGAGGATCTGCAGATGCTCTCCCGTGAGGACAACGAGCTGATCACCCGGACCGGGCGCGGCACCGGCTGCGGCGGGTTGCTGCGCGCCTACTGGCAGCCCGTCGCGCTGGTGTCGGAGATGCCGCAGCTGCGCCCGGTGAAGGCCGTGCGGCTGATGGGTGAGGACCTGGTGCTGTTCCGCCGCGACGACGGCGGCTGGGCGCTGGTCGGCCGCTTCTGCGCGCACCGGGGCGTCGACCTCAGCTTCGGCCGGCTGGAGGACGGCGGTCTGCGCTGCCTGTACCACGGCTGGCTCTACGGTCCCGACGGCCGCTGTCGCGAGCAGCCGGCGGAGCCGCCGTCGAGCCGGTTCCACGAGAAGGTCTCGATCCCCGGCTACCCGTGCATCGAGCGCAACGGGATCATCTTCGCCTACCTGGGCGGCGGGGAGCCGCCGCCGCTGCCCGGCTGGGACTGCTTCACCGCCCCGCAGGAGTACACGTTCGCGTTCAAGGGGCTGTGGGAGTGCAACTGGCTCCAGGGCGTCGAGGGCGGGATCGACCCGAGCCACGTGTCGTACCTGCACCGGTTCCTGGAGGCGGATCCCCGCGACACGTACGGGCAGCAGTTCCGCGAGGAGGTCGAGGGCACCGGCCGGAGCGTGTCGGACATCGTCGGCGCCGACGTCCGCCCCGACATCGACGTGGAGCCCGACGAGCACGGCCTTCGGGTCTTCGCGATCCGCAGGCTGAACGCGGAGCTGCGGCACGTGCGGGTCACCAACCTGCTGTTCCCCAACGCGTTCGTGGTGCCCTTCGGCAACGACCGCGCGTTCTGCCAGTGGCACGTGCCCGTCGACGACGAGAACCACTACTGGTACATGATCTTCTACGACTTCGCCGAGCCGACCGACACCGAGACGCTGCTGGCCCAGCGGCTCGCGGGGGTGTCGCTGCCGGACTACCGACCGCTGCGCAACCGCGACAACGACTGGGGCTTCGACCCCGCCGAGCAGATGTCGCAGACGTTCACGGGGATGGGCCTCGACATCAACGTCCACGACCAGTGGGCCGTGGAGAGCATGGGCCGGATCCAGGACCGCACGGTCGAGCGGTTGGGGGTCTCCGACCGCGCCGTCACCGCGAACCGGCGGCTGCTGCTGCGCTCCATCGCCGCGCACGCCGCCGGCCGTCCGCTGCCCGGCCGCCCCAGCGACCCTGCCGAGGCGGCCGCGCTGCGCGGTCCGTTGACCGTGGACACCACCGCGCCCGACGTCGGCTGGGAACAGCACTGGCGCGACCGCGAGGCGGCGCGCCGGGCGCGATCGCCATGGGCGAGCGTCGTGGCCGGCCAGCCGTGACCCCCGGTCGGCTCGACGGGTTCGTCCAGCGAGAAGGCTGCTGGGGCGAGCCCGAGCACGCGGCGGCCGCGCAGCTGCGCAGGGTGGTCGACGAGGCCGGGATCGAGCTGTTCCGGGTGTGCTTCGCCGACCAGCACGGCGTCCTGCGCGGCAAGACCCTCACGCGCGACGCGTTCGCCGCCGCGCTGCGGGACGGCGTGACCGTTCCGTCGTCGTTGCTGCTCAAGGACACGTCAGGGCGGTCGGCGTACCCGGTGTTCAGCGCGGGCGGGGGGATCGACGTGCCCGGCCTGGAGGGCGCGGGGGACGTGGTGCTGGTGCCGGACCCGCACACGTTCCGGCCGCTGCCGTGGGCGCCGCGCACCGCCTGGATCCTCTGCGATCTGTCCTTCCCCGCCGGCGGCCGGGTGCCGCTCTCGACCCGCGAGATCTGCCGGCAGGCGTTGGGCAGGCTCGCGGAACGGGGGTACGACCTGGTGGTCGGCGTCGAGCTGGAGTTCCACCTGTTCCGAACGGGCGACGACCCGGAGCCCGGCCAGTCGGCGCCGGGCCGCCCGGGCCGCCAGCCGGACCTGTCGCCGACGACCCGGGGAGCGCAGCTGCTCCACGTCGAGAGCCTCGACGTGCTCGACGACGTCGTGCAGCTCCTGCACGACGGGCTCACCGCGCTGGACCTGCCGTTGCGGTCGATCGAGCTGGAGTTCGGCCCGAACCAGCTGGAGGTGACCCTCGCGCCGCGGCCGGCGCTCACCGCTGCCGACGACGTGGTGCTGTGCCGCAGCGCGATCCGCCAGCTGTGCGCCCGCCACGGCTACCTCGCGACCTTCATGAGCCGGCCGCTCGGGGCGCTGAGCGCGTCGGCGGGCTGGCACCTGCACCAGTCGCTGGCCGACCGCGGCGGCGGCAACGCGATGACGCCCGACACACCTGGGGCCGCGTTGTCCGAGGTCGGCATGGCCTACCTCGGCGGGCTGCTGCAGCACGCCGGTGCCGCGACCGTGCTGACCACCCCGACCGTCAACGGGTACAAGCGCTACCAGCCGCAGTCCCTCGCGCCGGACCGGATCGTGTGGGGGATCGACAACAAGGGGGCGATGGTCCGCGCGGTGGGTGGTCCCGGCGACCCCGCCACCCGGCTGGAGAACCGCTGCGGCGAACCAGCGGCCAACCCGTACCTGTACGTGGCCTCGCAGGCCGTCGCCGGGCTGGCCGGCATCGACGGCGCGCTCGACCCCGGCCCGCCGACCGCCACCCCGTACACCGCCGACGCTCCACGGCTGCCGACCGACCTCGGCGAGGCGATCGAGGCGCTGCGCACCGATCGGGTCTTCGCCGAGGCGCTGGGGCCGAGGGTGATCGACTGGCTGGTACGGCTCAAGACCGCAGAGCTCGAGCGCTTCCGCGCCGAGGTGTCGGAGTGGGAACAGCGGGAGTACCTGACTCTCATCTGACGGCGTCTTGCCTGCGTCGGGTCTGCCCGGATGATCGGTTCTCCATCGGCGCGTGGCTCTTCATCGGGGCGTTCGTCGCGCACGGGGCGCTGAAGCTGCGCTACCGCGGTCATCCACGATCAGGCGGGTGTGATGACGATCTTTCCGAAGGCGCCGCGTTCCAGGTGGGCAAGCGCGGACGGGAGGTCGGAAAGGGTGTACTCGGCTGCGATCACGGGGCGAAGGACGAGGTGATCGGCCGCGCGGACCAGGTCCTCCAGGGATCGCCGGTGCCCGACCTGGAGTCCGTCGATGCGCAGCTTCTTGCGGGCCAGGTGGGCGACATGGCCGGAGATCTCGTAGCCCTGGAGGATGCCGATGAGGGAGATGTGGCCGCCGACTGCCGCCGCCTCGATCGAGCGGGAGAGGTGGTGGCCGCCGACGGTCTCCAGGATGTGGTCGGCGCCGCGGTCACGGGTGAGTGCGTAGACGCGCTCGACCCAGTCCTCGGTGAGCCGATTGATCCTGTGGGCGGCGCCCAGGTCCTTGGCGCGGGCGAGCTTGGCGTCGTCGCCGGAGACGACGATGACCTCGGCGCCGTGGGCCGCAGCGATCTGCAGGCCGAAGAGCGCTACCCCGCCGGTCCCGTGCACGAGCACGGTCTCACCGGCATGCACCCTGCCTTGCTCGACCAGGGCGGTCCAGGCCGACAGACCGGCCATGGGGAGCGTGCTCGCCTCGATGTCGCTGAGGCTCTCCGGCGCCCGTACCGCCCACTCCTGGTCGAGTGCCACGTACTCGGTCAGGACACCGGGGTAGTGTCCGCTGCCGAGGGCTTCCGGACCGCCCATCCGGGCATTGCCCGGGCCCGGGCCCTCGATCCAGCCAGGCAGGCAGGTGGAGATCACGCGGTCACCCGGCGCGAAGCGGTCCACCTGCGTTCCCACGCCGACGACCTCGCCGGCCATGTCGGATCCCGGCACGAACGGGCCGTCCTCGGGGAAGACCATGGTGAGCCCCTCGTCGATGGCGAGCCGGTCGCGGTAGTTGAGTGAGACGGCCGAGACCTTGACCAGGATCTCGCCGACGGCCGGCTCGGGGATCGGGGCGTCGCTGAGTTCGAGGTTGGCGCGGCCGGCCGTGGACATCGTCCATCGCTTCATGGTGTGACCCTCGCCCGTGCAGGCAGCGGCTTCCAGACCGTGGTGTGGGTGGTCGGCGGCTGTCTGGCACAGCCAGGGCCAGGCAGCGCGGCGACGGCGTGGGCACGATGGGACGCATGCAGACCAGCACCACGCTCGGCGAGTTCCTGCGGGTTCGGCGCGGCCGGCTCAAGCCGGAGGACCTGGGGATCGCCTCGTACGGAGCGCGTCGCGTCCCCGGGCTCCGCCGTGAGGAACTGGCTCAGCTCGCGGGAGTGAGCGTCACCTACTACACCCGGCTGGAACAAGGCCAGAGCCACCAGGCATCGGAGTCGGTCATCGAGGCGCTCGCCCGCGCGCTCGAGCTGAGCGACGACGAACGCGGCTACCTGCACAACATCGCCAGGCCCGCACCGCCGCATCCGCGGACGGCAGCGCCCGCGACGGTGCGCCACGGCACCCGGCAGCTCATCGGCTCCCTGAACGTTCCCGCCGTCCTCGTCGGGGTGCGCACCGAGGTGTTGGCGTGGAATCCGCTCGGGCACTGGCTCCTGGCCGGTCACCTCGACCGGGACGCGCCGGATCGGGCTGGCCAGCGCCCCAACCTCACCAGGATGCTGTTCCTCGATCCGCACCACCGCGATCTGTACCCGCGCTGGGAGAACTCGGCGTCCTGCGCTGTCGCGTCGCTGAGGCTGGCGGTCAGCCGGCACCGGGACGACACCGAACTGGCCGCTCTCGTCGGCGATCTGGCCGTGAACAGCGAAGAGTTCGCCACGCTGTGGGCCGCCCATCCGGTCGCCGAGCACGCCTCCGGGCTGCGTCACCTACGGCATCCCGAGATCGGCGAACTCACCGTCGAGCTGGAAACCCTGGTTCTGGCCGACGAGCCCGACCAGCGACTGCTCATCTACAGCGCTGCGGACGGAAGCCTGTCGCAGACCACGCTGACGTAGGCGGCGTCGGCATGGCGCGTCAGCCATCGGCCTTGCGCGAAGTGGGTCGTCACCGACGCCCGCCGGCGGCATCGAGGACCGCCGAGTCCCACCGCGCGTCACGTGGTTGGTAGGAACGGGTGAGGCGTCGCCGTTCTCGATCGTGATCATGTTCGCTGCCTAGCCTGTCGAAGGTGATTCCACCCCTGCCCGCACTCGGGGCGCTCGATGCGATGTTCCTGCACCTGGACACGCCCTCGACCCCGATGAACGTCGTGGCCGTGATGACCCTCGACGCCGCGCCGGGACCAGTGGACGTGCCGGAGCTGAACACCCGCCTCGCGGCCCACCTGCGCCGCGACCCCCGACTCCGGCGGCGGCTCCGGCAGCTGCCCGGTGGTGTCCTGGCGCCGTGGTGGGCCGACGACTACCGGTTCGAGCTCGGTCATCACCTGCGTCACGTCGCACTGCCCACCCCCGGATCCGTCGAGCAGCTCCACCGGCTGGTTGCCGACGTGCTCGCCGAGCCCCTCGATCGTTCCCGGCCGCTCTGGGAGCTCCATGTCGTCGAGGGCCTCGCCACGGGGCGGGCGGCGTTGATCGTCAAGGCCCACCACGCGATGGGTGACGGGCTCGGGCTGATGGCGATGGCCGCCGGCCTGTTCGATCCGGCATCGGCGGGGCCGGCATGGCGGCCCACGACACCGCCGACGACGGCGCAGACCGCGCTCGCTGCCGCCGGCTGGTACGCCGGCGCCTCGCGGAAGGCGGCCGAGCAGGTGCGGGGGCTGGCCGGCGCGGTGTGCGCCGCATGGCCGGAGAGCATCGGACGATCACCGGCCGCCTGGACCACGGCCGGGCTCAGGTTGCTGGAGGGCAGTTCGGTGCCGGCGTTGCACGCGACCACCGGTCCGCGACGGCGGTTCACCACCGTCGGCGCATCGCTGGCCGACCACCGGGCCGTCCGTCGCGCACTCGGTGGCACCGTCAACGACGTGGTCCTCGCCGCCGTCGCGGGGGCGCTGCGGCGCTGGCTCGCCGACCGTGGCGAGCACCCGGCCACCGTGCGGGCGCTGGTCCCGACCAGTGTCCGCGCCCGCAACCGCGACGCCCGGGAAGCGACACCCGACGCCGTGGCGGCCAACGCCATCTCCGCCCACCTCATCGACCTCCCGACCGGCACGACCGACCCGCTGCACCGGCTGACCCGGGTTCGGACCGCGACCAGCGCGGCCAAACGACGCGGCCCCGCTCCGGTACCACTGCTCGCCGCGCTCGCCGACCTCATGCCCGCAGCCGTGCAGGGTGCGGCGTCGCGGCTGG
Source organism: Pseudonocardia sp. CA-107938 (assembly GCF_050936315.1). Lineage (NCBI taxonomy): Bacteria > Bacillati > Actinomycetota > Actinomycetes > Pseudonocardiales > Pseudonocardiaceae > Pseudonocardia > Pseudonocardia sp. CA-107938. The sequence goes on from NZ_JBNJNA010000001.1 coordinate 2,735,420, forward strand.
TGGGCCGCCACAGCGCGCGCTTGTACGACGTCCTGATCACCAACGTCCCCGGTCCGCCCCGCCCGCTGCGCTGCGGCGACGTCCGGGTGCGCGACCTCGTGCCCGCGGTGCCGCTCGGCCCGGGCCAGGTACTGGCCATCGGGGTGATGTCCTGCGACGGCACCCTGACCTACGGACTCACTGCCGACCACGACGCGGTCCCCGATCTCGACCGGCTCGCCGCCGCCCTCCGCGCGTCGATCACCGAACTGGTCGACCACAGCCCGCCCCCGCTGGCGTCCCTGCGCCCGGTCTCCGGTCCGTTCTCGGCCGAGCCCTCCGACGCTTCGCGGCCCACGGCGACCGCGGCACCCTGAACGAACGCTTCCGCCGGGCGCCCACAATTGATCGCTGAACACCCCCTGCGACCAGGGAGAACTGCGTCCTTGACGGGTAGCTGTCGAGGCAGTTGCCATCGGGCAAGAGAAACCTTACCTCGACGTAACGCGGCCCTCCCGCGCAGGAGGTAACGCCGGTCCGGCCCGTCGACGATCCTGGGATCATGTCGATCGGGAGCGGCGAGAGCCGGACGGTTCTGGTCGCCGTCCCGGCTCACGCTGCAGGCCCACGGTCGACCGGGGGCTTCGACCTGACCGTGCCGACGGCCCTGCCCGCCGACTCCACCGTCACCCTCGCGGTCCCGGCGCCCACCTTCCCGCCCAGCCCGGTCCGGCCCGGCACGACGTCGTTCGTCGTGACCTTCCTGGTCGCACTGGGGATCTCCGGCTGGGCCTTCCTGCAGCAGGGCGGCAACCCGGGCACGCTCGCCTGGATCACCACCGTCCTGTGGACGCTCCCGTGCAGTGCCTCGCTGCTGGGCGTCGCGGGGGCGCTGCGCACGGTCCGTCGGCTGCGCCGGGCTCGCCGCGAGCCACCCCCGCCGCCGGTCCGGGACGCGTTCCTGCTGGTCGTGGTCCCGACGATCGGCCGGTTCGCCACCCTGCCGGCGCTGGAGCGCGCGGTGCTGTCCTACCGGCGGTGCCTGCCGGTGCACTTCCCGCGGATGCGGGTCGACATCGTCGTCGAGCAGGGCTGCGAGGCGCTCGCCCGGATCGCGGCGCTCGCCGGGCCGCAGGTGCGCGTCGTGGTCGTGCCGCGGGCCTACCGCACCCCGGCCGGCACCCGGTTCAAGGCCAGGGCCAACCACTACGCGCACGAGCTGCGCATCCGTGAGGGCGAGGCCCGCGACGACGTCTGGGTCCTGCACATGGACGACGACACCGGGGTCGACGTGGACACGGGCGCGGCCATGGCGCGCTTCGTCCACGCCCAGCGCCACCGCGGCGCCGCGGCAGCGCACCTCGCGCAGGGCGTGCTGACCTACCCGCGCGAGCACGGCGCGCGCCGGCTGCTGTGGCTCGCCGACGCCGTCCGCCCCGCCTGCGACCTGTCGGTCTTCGCGCTCACCACCGGCACCGGCACGCCCCGCGCCGGCGTGCACGGCGAGCTGCTGCTGGTGCGGGCCTCGGTGGAGGCCGGGATCGGCTGGGACTTCGGGCCCCGCGCCATCGTCGAGGACGCCCAGTTCGCGCTGCTGTTCGCCGACCGCCACCCGGGCCGCAGCGACTGGTTCGCCGGCCGGTCGCTCGGCGCGGCGCCGGCGAGCGTCACGGACCTGGTCCGCCAGCGCGAGCGCTGGGCGTGGGGGCTGCTGGAGCTGTCGGTGAACCGCGCGGTGCCGCTGCGGCACCGGCTGCTGCTCCTGCACAACATGCTGATCTGGGCCTGCGGACCGCTGCAGCACGTGGCGGTCGTCCTCGCCGCGGGCGCCCTGCTGGGCGACCTCGACACGCTCCCGGTGACCGCGGTACTGCTGCCCGTCTGGGCGATGAACATCGCCTACCAGGTCTGGACGTACTGGGAGGGGCTCAAGCTCAACACCCGCGCCTCCGCCGACGGGCGCCGGCGCTGGTGGGAACGGATCGCCGTCGTCGCGCTGATGCCGCTGTTCTCGCTGTGGGAGGCAGCGGGCGTCCTCTGCGGCGTCATCCGGTTCGTGCGGCACGGCGAGACCACCTTCACCGTGATCGCGAAGCCGCTGTGAACGGGTCGAGCCTCGCCCGGTGGGCCACCGGGGTCGGCGCGGCGCTGGCCGTTGCCCTCGGCAGCTGGACGGCGCCGGCGATCGCCGCTCCCGCTGCCGGCCCGGTCCCGACCAGCGCCGGACCGTCCGTCGCCGATCCGTGGCGCCCCGGCCGGCCGGAGCTGGGCGTGCAGGTCTACTGGGTGAACAACCCCGCCGACAGCGACGAGGTCGTGCTCGCGAAGGCGCGCCGGCTATTCGCGCAGGTGATCGGCATGGAGGCCAACGCCGTCGGCGTCACGTTCCCGTTCTTCACCGAGTCGCTGACCGCCAGCGCCGTGCACGTCGACGGACGGACCCCGACGCCGGAGCGGGTCGGGCTGGTGCTCGCGCAGGCCAGGGCCATGGGGCTGCGCACGAGCCTGCGCCCGCTGCTGGACGAGGCGAACCTGCAGCAGCAGGACCCGCACTCGTGGCGCGGCAAGCTGCTGCCCCGCCACCGCGACGCCTGGTACGCCTCGTACGAGGAGCTGGTGACGCCGTACCTGCACGTCGCGGAGCGCGTCGGGGTCGACACGGTCGTGCTGGGCGCGGAGCTGAACTCGCTGCAGGACGACCCGCACTGGCCCGCGCTCGTCGGTCGCGCCCGGGACGTCTACCGGGGCGAGCTGGCCTACACGGCGAACTGGGACGCCTACGCGACCGCGCGCACCGGCGTCCCGGTCGACGTCATCGGGATCGACGCGTACCCCCAGCTGGACGTGACCGCCGGCGACGGCGAGGACCGGCTGACGGCGGCGTGGACGACGTGGCTCGACAGCGCCCGCATCGGGCGCGGCGCCGTCCTCACGGAGGTCGGGGCCGCCGCCGAGGCGCAGACCCTCGAGAACCCGGCCGTTCCGCACCGTGCGGGCGCGCCGCTCGACGAGGGCATCCAGCGTCGCTGGTTCACCGCAGCGTGCCGCGCCGCGCACGACCGCGGGCTCGGTGGGCTCTACTGGTGGAAGATCGGATTCGACGTCGACCCCGCCGCCGTCGACCCGGCCGCCGACCTGCACGACTCCTGGCTCGGCCGCGCGGCGCAGCCCGCGATGCGGGCGTGCTTCGCCGCGTGGGGACGGTCGACGTGACCGCCACCGCGCCCGGTCGTGCCGTGCCTGCGGCGATCACGGGGTTCGCCGGGCTGTCCGTGCTCCTCGTGGCGCTGCAGAGCAGCGGAGGCTTCGCCGTCGAGCTGCTCGGCCCCGACCTCGTGCTCGCCGTCGGTGGGTTCGTGGTGACCTACACCGTGCTCACCGCCGCCGGCAGCTCCGGCGCGCCGGTGACCGCGCGGGCCTGGTACCTCGACCAGATCGGCCGCCACGCACCGCTGCTGCTCCTCACGCTGCTGGGCGGGCTCCTCGCGATCGCGCTGCTGGGCCGCGCCCACCAGGTGGGGCAGGCCGCGATCGACGGGCTGGGCGGCGCCCTCGGCGTGCAGAACTGGGTCGAGATCGCGCGCGCGGGGGTGCTCCCGGCGCCGCGCGCCGGGTTGCTCGCGCCGCACGGGGACTTCTACACGAACCGGCTGGACCTCGTGGATCCGTTCGGGACGCTGTGGCTCATCTCCCTGCTGGTGCAGTTCACGCTGGCCTGGCCGCTGGTGCTGTGCGGGCTGCGGTGGCTGGTCGACGCGCGCGCCGGCCGCACGGCGCGCCTGGTCCCGTTCGTCCTCGCGCTGGCCCTGCTGGCCGCCGCGGCGGGCGTGCTCCGCGCACGGTCGGGCGCCGACCCCACCGAGCTCGCGTTCGGCAGCCACGTCCGTGCCGCCGAGTGGCTGTCGGGTGCCACCGCGGGGGTCGTCGCCGCGGGCCTGCCGCGCCGGGCCCCGGCCCGGACGGGCGCATGGCTGCTCGCCGCCCTCGGCGTCGCCGGGCTGGTCGCGTCCGCGGTGGCGGCCACGCTGTGGCGCGCGACGTGGCTTACCTCGGGCGGGCCCGCCGCCGCTGCGGCGGCCGCGGCGATCCTGCTGGTAGCGCTGCACCTGACCAGCACCATCGGCGGTACCGCGGGTGGCGTCGGCCGCGGGTTCCCGCTGGAGCTGGGCCGCTCGGCGTACCCGATCCTGCTGCTGCACGCCCCGCTGTTCTGGCTGGTCCAGCGAGCGGTCCCGGGTGCTCGGCCGTTCGCGCTGATCGCGGTCGGGGTCGCGCTGGCGTGGGTCCTCGGCCTGCTCGTGCAGGACGGCCTGCTGCGCCGCGTGCGTGACCGCGCCGCCCGGCGCGGGCCGGGCTTCGGCGCGGGCACGGCCCTGCTGGCGGCGACCGTGCTCGCCGGCGCCCCCGTCCTCTACACCCTCGACGAGCGCCCTCTCGGCTCCGGAACCGGGTTGGCCATCCTCGTGCTGGGCGGGTCCAGCGGCTCCGACACGGCCGCCGCGCTCGCGGGCTCCCGGTTCACGGTGGTCGACGCGACCCGACCGGGGTGCGGGCTGCTGCCGGAACCGCCGGCCCCCGACTCGCCGGCCCGGCCGACCGCACTGGCCCAGGCCCCGCAGCCCGCCCCGGCCTGCGCCGACCAGATCGATCTCTGGCGCACCGCGGTGCTGACCACGCGGCCCGCCGCGGTCGTGCTCGACCTGTCCGCCGACGCAGCGCCCCGCCGTGGCCCCGGCGTCCCGTCGAGCCCGTGCGACCCGCAGTTCCGCACCACGTACCGGTCCCTGGTGGCCGACGCGGTCGGCGTGCTGACGACGAGGGCGCCCCACCGCCCGATCCTCGTCACCACGCAGGACGGCACGGGTGTCGACGCACGGGGCGGATGCCTCGACGCGCTCCTGGTCGAAGCGGCGATGACGCACCCCGCGGTCGTCGCCTTCGACACCGACGGGCCCTTGTGCCCGGCCGGCTACTGCCGCACCGTGGGCGAGCCCGGCGCGCCACGGCTCGGCGACGGGGTGCACCTGAGCGCCGCGGGCATCGCTGCGCTCGGCCGGCCGCTCGAGGAGCGGCTGGCGGTCGAGCTGGCCAGGGCACGGACACCGGCGTCGACACCGGCGTCGGGAACGGGCTGCTCGCCCGGCGGGGAGGAGGTCCAGGATGGGTGCTGACCTGGAGGTGGGCCCGGCTGCGGGCCCGCCGGCTGACCCCGACACCGCGACCGGCACCTTGGGCGTGTTCGGGCACTACCGCCTCGACGAGGTGATCGGCCGCGGCGGGATGGGCGTGGTCTACCGGGCCTACGACACGCGCCGCAACCGCATCGTCGCGATCAAGCGGATGCCCCGGCACCTGGCGACGGACGAGGAGTTCCGCACCCGCTTCAAGCGCGAGTCCGCCCTGGCGGCGAAGCTGCGGGAGCCGCACGTCGTCCCGATCCACGACTACGGCGAGATCGACGGCCAGCTCTACATCGACATGCGGCTCGTCGAGGGGATCGACCTCGGCACGGTGCTCAAGCGGGCGCCGCTGGCGCTGCCCCGCGCCGTCGACATCGTCTCCCAGATCGCCGACGCCCTCGACGCAGCCCACGAGGACGGCCTCGTCCACCGCGACGTGAAGCCACCCAACGTGCTGCTCGTCGGCAAGCCCGCGCAGGTCGTCGACCGCGGGTTCGCCTACCTCGCCGACTTCGGCATCGCGGCCAACCTCGGCGGCTCCACCCTCAGCCGCCCCGGGCTCGCGCTCGGTACCGCCTCGTACATGGCCCCTGAGCGCATGGTCGGCGACCCGTGGGACCACCGCGTCGATGTCTACTCGCTGGCCTGCCTGCTGTTCGAGGCCGTCGTCGGGCACCGCCCGTACCTGGCGGAGGACCTGCTCGGCGTGCTGCGGGCGCACCTGAGCCGCCCGATCCCTCGTCCGACGGAGCTGGTCGAGGGCCTGCCTGCGGGACTCGACGACGTCATCGCGAGGGGTATGGCGAAGAGCTCCGACGACCGCTTCGCCAGCTGCGGCGAGCTCGCGGCCGCCGCACGCGAGCTGCTGGAGGGCTGGTCACCTCGCCCGGCTGGGCCGGACGTCCGCGTGGCGCTGCCCGCCGAGACGGCCGAGGCGCCGCTCGCGCCGATCAGCGCGACGGTCGACGCGTCGCCCGTGCAGACCGCGACCGCCGACACGCCACCGCCCACCCCCGATGCGCCGTCGCAAGGCCCGGCCACCTCGGGTGACGTCCTCGCCCAGGCGAGCGCCCCGGCGCACGACCCCGTCCGGGAGGACGGGCACGCCGGGCCGCGCAGGACACCGGCGCCCGGACCCCGCCCCAGCCCGGAACCTCGTCCCGTGGAGCGGGAGGATCCGCAGACCGGACCCACCCGCGCGTTCTCCGGCCCCACGCCGGCTCTTCCGGACCCCGGACCGGAGACCGACCGCACGGTCCTGGGCGACACCCACCGGTACGCCTCGGAGCCGCAGTTCGACCTCCCGGCAGCACCGGAGCGGCGGCCCACGCCGAGGCGACGGACGAGCCCGCTGCTGATCGTGTCCGGCGCGATCCTGTCCGGAGTGGCGCTGGCCGGCGTGACGCTCCTGGCCGTGTTCCTCGCGCAGCCGCCGGCGGCGCCGCTGCTCGCCACCGTGGCCACGTACGCGACCGGCGCCGCCCCGGCCGAGGTCGCGCTGAGCCCCGACGGCAGCCGCGCCTACGTCACCAACCAGGACTCGGGCACCGTGTCCGTGATCGACACCCGCACCGGGCGGCCGGTCGTCGCGCCGATCCGCGTCGGCGAGCGCCCCAACAGCGTCCGCGTGACGGCCGACGGGACGCGCGTGCTGGTCACCAGCACGTCGGGCTCGGTGGCGATCATCGAGGCGGCGACCCACACGGTCGCCGCGACCGTGCCCGTGGCCGGGTTCGTCGACGGGCTCGCGCTGTCCCCCGACGGCGCCCGGCTCTACGCGTGCATCGCCGACACCGGCACCGTCGTCACGATCGACGTCGCGACCGCGCGGCAGGTGGGCCGCCCGATCAAGGTCGGCGACCAGCCGTACGGCATGGCTGCGAGCACCGACGGCCGGCGGCTCTACGTCCCCAACTTCGGGTCCGACGACCTCTCGGTCGTCGACACGACGACGGGAGCGGTCGTCGGGACCGTCAAGGTCGGGGACGCGCCGGTCGGCGCCGTCGTCAGCCCGGACGGCACCCGGCTCTACGTGGCGAACCTCGACGGCGGCACCGTCTCGATCATCGACACCGCGACCGTCGCGGTGATCGGCACCGTCGCGGTCGGGCCCACCCCGGTGGGTCTCGCGGTCAGCAGCGACGGTCGCCGGCTCTTCATCTCCCAGCGCGACACCGACAGCGTGCGCGTGCTCACCACCGCCGATCGGGCGCTGTCCGGCCCGATCGCGGTCCCGGCCGGGCCGGTGTCGATCGCGGTCGCCCCGGACGGGCGACTCGTCGTCGTCGGGGAGCGCGCCGACGCGCTCTCCGTGCTGCGTCCGGGTCAGGCGTGATCGAGGTTGCGCGGCACCGCCCGGCACGGCACCGCCGGGCGCGGCCGCGCGGCTGGACCGGTGCCGTCGTCGCGATCACCGCCGGTGCGCTCGTGCTGCGCCTGATCGAGATCGCCGACAAGAGCCTGTGGATCGACGAGGCGTTCAGCTGGTGGCTCGCGCAGCAGCCGACGGCAGCCATGTGGCGGTACGTGCTCGCCGTCGACCAGCACCCGCCGCTGTACTACTCCCTGCTGCAGGGTTGGCTCGGACCAGGCGACCGGGAGACGGGCCTGCGCGCCTTGTCCGTGCTGTGGAGCGTGCCCACCGTGCCGCTGGTGTTCCTGATCGGGCGCCGCGCGGCCGGGCCGGTCGCCGGGCTGCTCGCCGCCGTGCTGCAGGCGGTCTCGCCGCTGCACGTCTGGTACGCCCAGCAGGGCCGCATGTACACGATGCTCACGTTCTTCGCCGCCGCGGCGACGCTGGCCGCCCTGCACCTGCTCGATACCCGGGGCATGACGCGGCGCACGGTCCACCTCACGACCGCCGCCCTCGCCGCGTCGGTCACGCTCACGATGCTCAGCCACAACACCGGTGTGCTCCTGCCGGTGGTGCTCGCCGTGGTCGCCGCCGTCGTGGCGCTGCGGCAGCGGGCACGCCCCCGACCACCGCCCGCCGTCGACCCGGACGAGACGGTCGACCTCGGCGCGACCGTCCTGCTCAGCGCTCCGGGCCGCCCGCGGCCGGGCGCACTCGCGCTCGGCGTGGCGCTCGGCGTCGTGGCCTGGCTGGGGTGGCTGCCGGGCTTCCTCAAGCAGGCCCGGCAGGTCGACGCCGAGTTCTGGCTGCCCGCCCCGACCGGCACCGCGGTCGTCGAGCACCTGCGCAACCTGCTCAGCGCGCACGCCCCCGCCGGGTGGACGCTGGTGCTCGCGATCGCCGCCGTCGCGCTCGCCGCCGGCGGGGTGTGGCGGCTGCGCGGTCGCCCGGCCGCGCTGCTGCTGGTGGCGCTGGTGGCGGGGCCGCTGGTGCTGGAGCTGCTGGTCAGCTTCCGGCGCCCCATCTTCTACTCGCAGACGCTGATCTGGACGTCGGTGCCGTTGGCGGTGCTCGCCGCGGTGGCGCTGACCGGGATCCGCCGGCGCGGCGTCGCGGCGCTCGCGACGGCCGCGCTGCTCGCCGTGAACACGGTGTCGCTGGTCGCCTACTACCGGGCCGGCAGCGTCGAGGACTGGGAGGGCGCGGCCCTCTACCTGGCAGGGGCTGCACAGCCCGGCGACCTGGTGCTGTTCAATGCGGGCTGGACGCGGATCCCGTTCGACTTCTACTACGCCGGGGTGGGTCCACCTGTCGAGGAGCGCGGAGTGCCGGTGGACCTGTTCGAGCGCGGGGTGCTCGAACCGCGGATGACCCCGGCCGACCTGCCGCAGCTGGACGGCCTGCTGGCCGGGCGCCCGCGGGTCTGGCTGGTCTACAGCCACGACTGGTACACCGATCCCGACGGCGTCGTCGGCCGCCACCTCGACAGCGTGCTCGTCCCGGTGGGCGAGCACCGGTTCACGGCGATCGACATCCGCGAGTACCGCGCGGCGTGAGCGAGGGCGAACGGGTGGAAGGCGAACGGTTCGGGCCCTACCGGCTCGAGGCGGTGATCGGGCGCGGCGGAATGGGCGAGGTCTTCCGCGCCTACGACACGAGCCGCGACCGCGTCGTGGCGATCAAGCGGCTGCCGCGCGAGCTCGCCGCCGACCCCGTGTACCGCACACGGTTCCAGCGGGAGTCCGCGCTGGTCGCGAACCTGCACGAGCCCCACGTGATCCCCATCCACGACTACGGCGAGATCGACGGGCAGCTGTTCATCGACATGCGCCTCGTCGAAGGGCCGGACCTCGCGGCGGCGCTGCGGAGCACGCCCATGAGCGTGCAGCGGGCCGTCGACGTGATCTCCCAGATCGCGGACGCGCTCGACGCCGCACACGCGGCCGGGCTCGTCCACCGCGACGTGAAGCCGTCGAACATCCTGCTCGTCGGCGGGGCGGCGACCACCGGAGCGGGCGAGCGCGGGGTGGCCTACCTCGTCGACTTCGGCATCGCCCGCGCCGTCGACGGGCCCACGCTGAGTCACGCGGGCCTGGTCGCGGGCAGCATCGGCTACATGGCGCCGGAGCGCTTCACCGGCGAGGACTGGGATCTGCGGGTCGACGTGTACTCGCTGGCCTGCGTGCTGCACGAGTGCCTGGTCGGGCACCGGCCGTTCCCCACCGTGAGCCTGCCATCGGCGATGCACGCCCACATCACCACGCCGCCCCCGCGACCGTCGCGGGAGCGGGAGGGGCTCGACCCGCGGTTCGACGACGTCATCGCCACCGGGATGGCCAAGGATCCCGACCAGCGCTACCCGTCGGCGGGTGCGCTGGCCGCCGCCGCGCGCGACCTGCTCACCAGCCCGTCGGTGACCGAGCGGATCCCGCCCGATGCCGTCGCCTCGTGGCCGACCACCCCGATCCGGCCGCCGGACGCGGCTCCCTCCCCGCCGCCTCCGCCGCCGAGCCGCCGGCGGATGCTGCAGGTGGCGAGCGGGGTCGCGGCGCTGGCCGCGCTCGGTGCGGGCACGTGGGGCGGGCTGCGCGTGTCCGGCGTGCTGCCCGGCCGGGGGCCGTGGGCGTTCCGCACCGGCGACAAGGTCTACTCCTCGCCGCTGGTCGCCGCCGGCGTCGTCTACGTCGGCAGCAACGACGGCCTGCTCTACGCCCTCGACGCCGGCGACGGCGGGCAGCTGTGGAGCTACGCGGCCGCCGGAGCCATCACGTCCTCGCCGGCGCTCGACGGCGGAGTCGTCTACGTCGGGAGCGACGACCGCCGGCTGCACGCCGTCGACGCGGCCACGGGCGCCGGCCGGTGGACGGTCCCGACCGGGGTCATCCACTCCTCGCCGGCGGTGGCCGACGGCATCGTCGTGGTCGGCACCCGGAACGACGCGGTCATCGCGGTGGACGCGGCGACCGGCCGGTCCCGGTGGCGCTTCGCCGGCGACGACTGGTTCAACTCGTCGCCGCGCATCGCCGGCGGCATCGTGTACATCGGGTGCCGCGACCGCAACGTCTACGCCGTCGACCTGGCGACCGGCCGCGAGCGCTGGCGCAGCCCGACCGGCAGCAGCGTCGACTCGTCGGCAGCGGTCTCCGGCGACACCGTCCACATCGGTGGCGACGACGGGCGGGTCCGCGCCCTGTCAGCCGTGAGCGGCGCGCCGGTGTGGGAGTTCGCTGCCGGCGCGGGCGTGGTGTCGAGCCCGCGCATCGACCGCGGCGTGCTGTTCGTCGGCTGCGACGACGCCGTCCTGTACGCACTCGAGCAGGACACCGGGCGCGAGCGGTGGCGCTACCGGACGGGTGGCGGGATCCGCTCCTCGCCTGCGGTCGTCGACGGCGTCGTGTACGTCGGCAGCCAGGACCGCTTCCTGCACGCCGTCGACGCGCTCACCGGCGCGGTCCGCTGGCGGTTCCCGATGCCGGCACCGGTCGACGACTCGTCGCCGGCCGTCGCGGACGGGCTGGTCTTCGTCGGCTGCCTGGACGGCACCGTCTACGCGGTCGACGCGGCAACGGGAGCCGGACCGCACTGATCAGCGACCGCTGGTGAGCATCCAGCGGACGAACTCCTTTCGGCTGGTGGCGCCGGCGTCCACGAGGATGTTGCGGACGTGGCTCTCCACGGTGCGCTCGGCGGCCGCGGTGTCGCCGCAGGTCAGCGTGTCGTGCCTGTGACGCGTCTGCGTGGTGGGGGGAGCTGCACGAGGCCGCGGAGGTGGCGGCGGGTGATGTCCATGATCGTGGCGAGTTGGGTGATCTGGTCGTCTGTGAGCAGGTCGATCAGGCCCTCTCGCACCGTGTTCACGTGTCCGGGCGCGGCTCGGTGGAGGATTCGGCGTCCTTCGTCGGTGATGACGGCGAGGACGCCGCGCTCGTCGGCGGGGTTGGCCTCGCGCCGGAGCAGGCCGGCCTTCTCCAGTTGGGTGGCCTGGTAGGTCAGGCCGTTGCGGGAGCAGATCATCCGCTCGGCCAGGTCGGACATGCACAGGTGCCCGGTCGGGCTCTCGTCGAGGTGGTGCAGGACCTCGTACTGAACCTTGGTGAGCCCACCTTCCTGGCGTAGCTGCCGGTCCACGTGCCGGTCCAGGAGCTCGTAGGTCTCCAGGAAGCCGGACCAGGCACGCATCTCGGTCTCGTTCAGCCACCGGGTCTCGCTCACGACGTACACCATACGGCTTGATTCCAATTGGAACCATCTGTAGGTTCGGCGCCGGTAGTTCCAATTGGAACCACATGTTCGTCCTGGAGGAGAACCAGATGAGGATCAGCGTCATCGGCGCCGGCAACGTCGGCTCGGTGCTGGCTCGGCGCCTCACCGAAACCGGCCATGACGTGACCACCGCCAACACCGCCACCCCGGTGGCCGAGGTCGCTGCGCAGGTCAGCGCCGCCGAGCTCGTCGTGCTGGCCGTGCCCTTCGCCGCGGTGGCCGGCCTCGACGAAGCGGTCAAGGCGGCGCTGACCGGAAAGATCGTGGTCGACGCGACGAACCCGCTGGCCGCGGACTTCATGTCGCTGACCGTCGGCCACACCACCTCGGGCGGGGAGCAGGTCGCCGCCGCGCTGCCCGGTGCGACCGTGGTGAAGGCGTTCAACAGCGTGTTCGCCGGCCGGCTCGGCGCGCCCGACACCGACGGCGGCACGCTGTTCCTGCCGGTGGCCGGCGACGACGACGCTGCCAGGAAGACCGTCGTCGAACTGGGTGCGCAGCTCGGTTTCGACGCCGTGGACGTCGGCCCGTTGGCCAACGCCCGATACCTGGAGCCGGTCATCGAACTGCTCATCCAGCTCGCCTTCGGCAAGGGCATGGGTGCCGACATCGGTCTCGTGCTGACCCGGAAGTAGGGACGGGATGAACGGCGAGACAGTCCTGATCACCGGGTCGACCGACGGTCTCGGCCGGCACCTCGCCGTGCGGTTGGGCGGGGCGGGCGCACGTGTCCTCGTGCATGGACGCGACGGCCGGCGCGCCGGGCTCGTGCGGTCACAGATCCTGGCCGCCGGCGGCCCCGATCCCGTCGTCCTGCTCGCCGACCTGGCCGAGCTGGGTCAGGTCGACCGGCTCGCCGACGACGTCGCCCGGCACGTCGACCGGCTGGACGTGCTGGTCAACAACGCCGGTGTCGGGTTCGGCCGACCGGGCGCGGCGAGACGACTCAGCGCCGACGGTGTCGAACTGCGGTTCGCGGTCAACCACCTGGCCGGGTACCGGCTCACCCGGTTGCTGCTGCCGCTGCTGCGATCCTCGACCGCCGCCAGGATCGTGAACGTGGCCTCGGCCGGCCAGCACCCCATCGACTTCGCCGACCCGATGCTCGAACGCCACTACGACGGGGTCACGGCCTACCGGCGCAGCAAGCTCGCACAGATCATGTCCGGCTTCGACCTGGCCGACGAACTACGCGGCGAGGTCACGGTCAACTCCCTGCACCCGGCCTCGTTCATGGACACGACGATGGTGCACGAGGCCGGCACCGCTCCGCGCAGCACCGTCACGCAGGGCAGCGACGCGACACTGCGGCTGATCACCGGCGCGGCATCGCGGCTGACGGGACGCTACTTCAACGGAGAACGCGAGGACCGGGCCAACGACCAGGCCTACGACCCGCACGCGCGCCGCCGTCTCCAGCAGCTGTCGGACGAGCTGATCGCCGCCGCCCACACCCGCCGCTGACACAAGACAAGCCCGGCACCTGCGTCGCACGCAAGCGGATGCTGCTCGCGGGCCGCATCGTCGCCCCCGGCCGCAAGGTCGCAGCCTCGCTCGCCCACGGCGCGTTCTTCGGATCGGCTCGATCGTCGCAGCCGGGCTGCGGACAGCTCCGAGCACCCCGGCCTGATGGACTTCGATACCTGGCTGGCCGAGCACGGCGTCCGGCAGTTCGCGGCCCGGTCGAGCACCTACACTCGTCGGCGTGATGCCGGGCAGTGCCGGCGGCGCGCCCACTCGCACGAGACCCTAGGAGGAACGCGAGCCGCGCAGCCGCTCTCCCCCCGGCTCACCTGATGATCGAGAGGGGGTGAGGTTCGTGACCACCCCGATCCATGAAGGCGATGTCATCGCCGTGCGCGTCACCAAGGTGCTGCCGTTCGGCGTGCTCGTCGAGACCTCGACCGGCGTGCCAGGGCTGATGCGTCCTGGTCGGGTCGAGCTCGGCGCCGTCGTCGACGTCCGGGTCGACGAGTTCGACGGCGAACGGTTCTCCGCCGGCCCGGTCTGACCCGGGCACTGCCCGGGGCAGGACATGGTCCTGTCCCGGGTCACGGCCGGCCATAACGGTCGCGGGCGCCGATCCGGCGTCGAGTGCGAGCACGATCGTCCCGGGCCGCTGCAGGAGTGTCACCGCAGCGGCCGGACCGGTCCGGCCGCGTGCTCGGTGGCGGTCCGTCGCAGGTGCTCGGCCAGGTCGGTCAGCGCACGGGCGGTCGCCAAGGCCTCGCCGATGCGCGGTGCCCGTTCGTCGGTCATCTCCCCGATGACGGTGCCCTGACCCGTGAGGTGGTCGGCGTCGCGCTGGTGCAGGTGCGCCTCGGCGTGGGTGATGCTCTCGACGCGGCGGATGTCGATCACGACCGTCCATCGCTGCACTCCGTCCACGGGTCCGTCCTCTCCTGCGTAGGTCAGGGGAGTCTGCTCCGCAGGGCGTGTGCGGACCAGGGCCGAACGTCCACGGTGACGAGACCGGTCGGTGTGTGAGCACAAGGGCATCCCGGTGACGGCCGTGCCCAGAGCGCCGAGACGGTGGGCACGACCGAGGCTCAGGAACCAGCCACGTCCGTGGGCGGGGTCCAGCCGGTGGATCGGATCCACTCGGCCAGGTCGAGGGTGGCCGGCTCGATCGCCCGCACCGCCGCGAGATCCGACGGGTGTTCCGCCGCCTTCGCGAACTGGCGGAACATCGCCCTGTCGAGGTCGCTGGGAAGCGCGCTCAACGGGAGGGCCTCGTAGCGTGCCGGGAGCCCGGCGCGCGCGCCGAACGCCGCGGCGATCTGCGGGCCCGTCAACTCGTCGCCGACGAGCTCGACGGCTCCGCCGGGTGCCTCCGCGGTGTCGAGCAGGAGCGCGGCGGCGACCCGGCCGACGTCCCTGACCGAGATCATCTTGACGGCGACGTCCTCCGGAAGCGGCAGCCTCAGCACGAGCTCTCCGTGCTCCAGGCTCGGGGCCATCACCTCCATGAAGGGGGCCGGGCGCACCATCGTGGCCCTGGGGCCGGACTTCCTCAGGTGCTCCTCGATCGAGTGCTTCGAGTCGTGGTGCGGCACACCCGACTCCCGGTCCGCGCCGAAGACCGAGTGGAACACGACGTGCGGGACGCGTGCCGCGACCGCTGCGTCGACGAGCGCGGTGCCGATGCGGATCTCCGTCTGGACCTCGTCGAGGGTGTTCGCCTCCGGGGTCATGAAGGAGAACGCCTCGACGGCCGTCAGCGCGGTGGCCAGCGACGCCGGGTCGTCGGTACGGATGGTCGCCAACTCGACGCCGCGGGCGGCCAGCGCCCGAGCCCGGACGGACTGCGGGTTGCGGACCAGGGCCCGGACCGGCGCCTGGTGGTCCAGCAGCGCGTCGACCACCGCCCCGCCCTGTTGCCCCGTCGCGCCGAAGACTGCGATCGTGCCGGTCGTCATGGCTCCACGATGCGGTCTGCGGCGCCGGGCGCGCCACCGGTATCGCGCCAGGTTCTTCCGAAAACCCGCCAGCGGCGGGTAGCCTCGACCGCGTGCCCGACCTCAGCGGCGAGCCGAGCTTCTGCACCGACGACGCGCCGTTGTCGGCGCAGCTGGCCCATGGCGCCGACGTGGCCCCGCACTTCCACGACTACGGCCAGCTCCGCTACGCCGCGCGTGGGGCCCTGGTCACTGCGACCCAGGTGGGCACCTGGGTGGCGCCGGCCAGTCGGATCATGTGGGTGCCGCCCTTCGCGGTGCACAGCAGCAAGGCGTACGGCGAGACGGACATCCGGGTGCTGTCGCTGCCCGTGACGCTGACCGGAGCGCTGCCCGCCGAGCCGTCGGTCTTCGTGGCGAGCGCGTTGCTGCGCGAGGCCTATCTGGCGCTGATGAACGACGGCGAGCCGCTGGAGAGCCCCCGTGCGCGGCTGCTGATCGACGTCGTGCTCGCCGAGCTCGCCCGCGCCGCACCGGAGCCGCTGCGCCTGCCGGAGCCGAGCGACCGGCGTCTCAAGGCGGTCACCGACCTGCTCCACCTGGACCCGGCGAGCCCGGCGACCCTGGCAGAGCTGGGCCACCGCACCGGCGCCAGCGAACGCACCCTGAGCCGACTGTTCGGCAGCGAGCTGTCGATGAGCTTCCACCAGTGGCGCACCCTGCTGCGCACCCAACGGGCGCTGATCGAGCTCAGCGACGGTGCCTCGGTCACCGACACGGCGATCCGGCTGGGCTGGTCGAACCCCAGCAGCTTCATCGACGCCTTCACCGAGCTGGTCGGTCAGACACCCGGCCGCTATCGCTCGTCGGCCCGGTCCTCCCGCAGCTCCCCCGGGTGAGAGGTTGGCGGGGTAGCCGTAGTTCCTGGCGGAACATCGGAGGCAGCCCGATGGTGGGTGAACCCACGCTGGACGGGTGACTCCCTCCACCACCACCCAGAGCTCCTCGCCGGCGTCGGCGGCCGCGGCCGGTGCGACGCTGAGCGACCTCATCGTCCATTCGCTGACGCGGCACAGCTCGTCGGAGGCGTTCGTCGCGGGCGACCGGCGACTGACCTACGCCCAGGTGCGGGACCTGGTGTCGCAGTACATGGGGGCGCTCGGTCGGCGCGGCGTCGGCCTGGGGGTGGGCGTCACCATGCTCAGCCCGAACATGCCCGAGTCCTGGATCGTGCAGGCTGCGACGTACCTCCTCGGCGGGCGCTTCACGGGACTCCAGGCCCTCGCCTCGGTGCAGGACCACATCGCGGTCTGCGAGGACGCCGAGGCAGCCGTGCTCGTGGTGTCGGCGTCTCTCGAGGAGCACGGCCGGCAGGTCCTCGACCAGGTCGACTCGTTGCGCCATCTGCTGGTGGTGCCGACCGGCGGGGGCCTGCCCGAGGGCGAGTCCTACGCCGCACGAGCGCTCGATGCCGGGCCCGCCACCGAGTCCGACGTCGCGTGGCTGCAGTACACCGGCGGCACGACCGGTCGGCCCAAGGGCGTGATGCTGCCGCACCGGGCGATGGTGCAGGTGGCGCTCTCGCACCTGGTGGACTTCGAGATGCCGCTCCTGCCGCGCTACCTGGCTGCGGCGCCGCTCACCCACGCCACCGTGCTCAGCGTCGTCCCGACCCTGCTGCGGGGTGGGACGGTCGTCGTCGAGCAGGGCTTCGACCCCGGCCGCTTCTTCGACGTCATCGAAGCGGAGCGCATCAACTGCCTCATCGGGATGCCGACGATGATCTACGCGCTGCTCGACCACGCCCGGCCGGAGACCAGGGACCTGTCGAGCCTCGAGGTGTTCTGGTACGCCACCGGGCCGATGTCGCCGGTGCGACTGGCCGAGGCGCGCGAGCGCATCGGGCCGGTCTTCTGCCAGATCTACGGCCAGACCGAGTCGACCGGCGTCGGGACCGTGCTGCCCAAGGCCGCGCACGAGACGGCTGACCTCGCGCGGCTCGGGTCCTGCGGCCGGCCGGTCCTCGGTAACCGCATCCGGCTGGTCGACGACGGCGGCCGCGACGTGCCCGTGGGCGAGGTCGGCGAGATCGTCATGCGCAACCGCGGCGTCATGCTCGGCTACCGGAACCTGCCCGAGCAGACCGACGAGGCACTCGAGGACGGCTGGCTCCACACCGGCGACCTCGCCCGCCAGGACGACGAGGGCCTGCTCCACATCGTGGACCGCAAGAAGGACATGATCATCTCCGGCGGCTTCAACATCTACGCCAGCGAGGTCGAGGCGGCCCTGACCGGTCATCCGTCGGTGAGCTCGGCCGCGGTCATCGGCGTACCCGACGAGCGGTGGGGCGAGATCGTCGCCGCGTTCGTGGTGGCCCGCTCGGGGCATGAGATCGACGGGCCCGCGCTCCAGGCCTTCGTCAAGCAGGTGAAAGGGGCGATGTACGCGCCCAAGCAGGTCGTGGTCGTCGACTCGCTGCCCCAGACCGCTGTCGGAAAGGTCGACAAGAAGGCACTGCGGGCTCCCTACTGGCGCGACTCGACGCGCAACGTCCACTGACCCATCAGATCCATCAGACCCGCAGCATCGAGGAACAGCGTTGAGCACAGACCCGACCCCCCGCCTGATCGACTTCCACTCCCACTGGGGCACCGAACGAGGCTGGCGAGGCAGTCCGTACGAGACCGCGGCCGACCGCGAAGCACTGCGGGGCTACTTCAAGTGGGGCATGAGCTTCGTCAGCGACGAGGAGCAGGCCGAGCAGTTCCGCACGGCGAACGCCCGGGTGATGCTGGACTTCGCCTTCACCTACAGGTTGGAGGTCGGCGCCGTCCGGGAGCAGCACGACTACGCCTTCGACTTCGCGCGCCGGCACCCCGACGTCGTCCTCGGTCACTGGATCGGCATCGATCCCACGCAGCCGGCCCACGTCAAGGAGCTGGAGCGCTGCCTCAGCGACGGGCCCGGGCTGATCGGACTGGCGGTGCACGCGTTCACACCGGCCGGCACGCCGGACGAGCCGGGCTGGGAGGCCTGCCTGAACCTGTGTCGCGAGGCCGGCCGTCCCGTCCTGGTGCACGTCGGGATGTCGGCGACCGGCGCCGGCACGCGCGGCGGCATGGGCATCACCCTGGAGGGCAGCCACCCGCGCTACGTCGATCGGGTGGCCGCGCGCCACCCCGACCTCAACGTGATCGCGGGCCGGGTGGCCTGGCCCTGGCAGTCGGAGATGATCGCGACGGCCCTGCACAAGGGGAACGTCTGGATGGAGCTGCACGGCTGGTCCCCGCGCTACTTCCCCGACGAGCTCAAGCGCGAGATCGGGAAGCGGCTGCGCAAGCGGGTCTTCTTCGGCGCCGACTACCCGATGCTCAGCCACGAGCGGCTGGTCGCCGAGTGGCGCGAGCAGGGCTATCCCGCCGACGTCCTCGACGACGTCTTCACGGGCAATGCCGAGGCCTTCCTCGCCGAGATCGGGGTGGCGTGATGGACCTGGGACTGACCGGCAAGGTCGCCATCGTCGGTGGCGGTAGCGACGGGCTCGGCTTCGCGATCGCCGAGCGCCTCCTGGCCGAGGGCGCCCACGTCGCCTTCTTCGCGCGGCGCGCGGAGAAGGTCGCCGCAGCGGAGCGGCAGCTCGCCGAGTCCTACGGCGAGGAGCGGGTCCTCGGCCTGGCCGCCGACTGCTCGAGCGCCGCGGACCTGGAGCGGGTGACCGCCTCGACGCTGGAGCGGTTCGGGGACGCCGTCCACGTGCTGGTGACCAACGACGGCGGACCGCCGATCCGGCGGATCTCCGAGCTCACCGACGAGGTCTGGCTGCAGGCCTTCGAACGGCACTTCTTCTACGTCGTCAGGTCCGTGCGCGCCACGCTGCCGCACATGACGGCCGAGGGCGGCAGCATCCTCAACGTCGTGTCGGCGGTCGCCCGGCGTCCCGCGGTCGGCATGGCCGCGCCGACGACGGTGTGGTCGGCGGTGATCGGCTACGCGCAGACCCTCGCGCTCGAGGTCGGTGCGCAGAACATCAGCGTCAACACGCTGCTGGCCGGCTACTTCGACACTCCGCTGCTCGCCAAGACCATCGAGCGTCAGCCCGAGCTGTCCAGGGAGCGGCTGGGGAGCACGGTGCCGATGGGACGCATCGGCGCACCGCGGGAGTTCGCGGACATCGTCGCGACGCTGGTCTCACCGGGCGCGAGGTTCGTGACCGGCACGGTGACCCCGGTCGACGGAGGCGCCGGCGTCGGGCTGGGCGCCAGCTTCGACTCCGCGGCTCCCGCGGCTCCCGCGGCTCCCGCGCCGACGGGCGCCCGGTCGTGAGGCTGTCGACCATGCTCACCCACGGCGGCGATCCGCGGGCGCTCGCCGAGCAGGTCGCTGCCTTCGAGGCCGCCGGGCTCGACATGGTGTGGGTCGGGGAGGGCTACGGCTTCGACGCCCCGACGCTGATGGGCTACCTCGCGGCGCGCACCTCGACCGTCGAGATCGGATCGGCGATCCTCAACGTCTACTCCCGCACGCCGACCCTGCTCGCTCAGACCGCAGCGGGCCTCGACAGCGTCTCCGGCGGCCGCGCCGTCATCGGCCTGGGTGCCTCCGGACCGCAGGTCGTCGAGAGCTGGCACGGCGTGCCCTTCGCCCGGCCCGTCGGTCGGACCGAGGAGGTCGTGGAGATCATGCGCGCCGCCCTGCGCCGTGAGCCGGTCGAGCACGACGGCCCGTCCTTCCAGGTGCCGCTCCCCGGGCACCTCGGCAGGCCGCTCAAGCTGGTGAGCAGGCCGCCGCGTCCCGCGGTCCCGATCTACCTCGCCGCACTGGGCCCGAAGTCGGTCGAGGGCGCCGCGGCGTACGCCGACGGCTGGCTGTCCTTCCTCTACTCGCCCGAGGACGCCGCTCGGGTGTGGGGCGACGCGCTCGCCGCCGGCGCGGCCGCGCGCTCCGCGGATCTCGCCCCGCTGGAGATCGTGGCCGGTGGCGTGGTGGCCATCGGGGAAGACGTGAAGGGTGCCCTCGACCTCGTCCGTCCGATGTTCGCCCTCTACATCGGCGGCATGGGCGGTCGCGGCACGAACTTCTACAACGACCTCGTTCGTCGGTACGGCTTCGAGGACGAGGCCCGGCGGATCCAGGAGCTCTACCTCGACGGCAAGAAGCAGGAGGCCGCGGCCGCCGTACCGCTCGAGCTGCTGGAACGGGTCAACCTCGTCGGCCCGGCGTCGTACGTCAAGGAACGGATCGAGGCCTTCCGTGAATCGGGCGTGACCAACCTCCAGGTGACCCCGGTCGGTGACGACCCCTCCGAGCTGGTGCGTCGCCTCAAGGAGTGGGTGGCGCAGGATGAGCCGATCGAATCGCCGCTCGGCGCCCCCGTACAGCGAGGCGGGGAGTTCCCGAGCATCGAGGCCCTTGCCGCGCAACTTCGCCATGCGGAGCTGACCCGCTGCACCATCCCGCCGCTGTCGGAGCAGGTCCCGGGGTTGAGCGTCGCGGACGCCTACCGGATCCAGCAGCTGAACGTCTCCCGCCGCCTCCGGGACGGCGGTGTCATCGTCGGTCAGAAGGTCGGCCTGACCTCCGTGGCCATGCAGGAACAACTCGGCGTCGACGAGCCCGACTACGGGGTCCTCTTCGCCGACATGCTCGTGGACGACGGCCGATCGATCCCCGTATCGGGTCTGATCCAGCCGCGGGTCGAGGCGGAAGTGGCCTTCGTCATGGAACGCGAACTGCGCGGACCAGGCGTTACGGAAGCCGACGCGCTCGAAGCGATCGCGGGCGCGCTTCCTGTCATCGAGGTGATCGACAGCCGCATCACTGCGTGGAAGATCGGCTTGACCGACACGATCGCCGACAACGCGTCGTGCGCGAAGGTCGTTCGCGGTGGAGTCGTGACGCCGATCGCGGACGTCGATCTCCGCACCATCGGGATGGTCCTCACCATCGACGGCGAGGTCGTGTCGACGGCAGCCGGAGCCGCCGTGCTGGGGAACCCGATTCGCGGGCTCGTCTGGCTCGCCGACAAGTTGGGCGAGTTCGGAGTCTCACTGCGGCCCGGTGATCTCGTGCTCGCCGGCGCGCTCCACGCGTCCGTTCCGGTGGCCGGAGGAATGTCGGTGCGCGCCGAGTTCGCGAACCTCGGCGGGGTCACGGCCGATTTCACTTCCTGACGGTGACCGCAAAGCCTGCGTTGGGACGGTGAGAATTCGTATTCTTGCCGGGAATACCGACTATGCCGAATCGGCATTTGGGTCGCGCGCGCGGCTGTAGTTACGGTGGCTGCAGCGGTCCTCACCTGGTGGCTTGGCGGAATCGGGGACGTCGATCGAATACGGCGAAATGCGTCCCGCAGCGCCGGTCGGCGGCTTTCCACTCGTCTCAGGGCCGTTCGACAGCGAAGCTGGAGGTGTTGTATGCGCGTGCTCGTCACCGGTGCGTCGGGATGGATCGGCTCGGCGGTCGTGCCCGAGCTCGTCGGAGCGGGGCACACGGTCACCGGGCTGGCCCGGTCGGACGCATCGGCGGTCGCCGTCGAGGCGCTCGGCGCGGAGGTCGTCCGCGGGTCGGTCGAGGACCTCGACCTGCTGCGCGCGGCGGCCGCGTCGGCCGACGCCGTCGTGCACCTCGCCTTCCGGCACGACATCGCCTTCGCCGGCCGCTTCGCCGAGGCCGTCGCGTCGGACGTCGCCGCGATCGAGGCACTGGGGGCGGGGCTGCCGTCCGGTGGTGCCATCGCGGTGGCCGCGGGCATGCTCGGGCACGGGCAGAAGGGGATCCCGGCCACGGAGCGCGACTCGGCCACCCCGGGCGGAGTGGGCGAGGCTCGGCTGCCGCCGACCGCCGCCGCCCTCGCCCTCACCGAGCGCGGGCTGCGGTCGTCGGTGGTGCGCCTGTCGCCGACCGTCCACGGCGAGGGCGACCGCGGGTTCGTGGCCACCCTCGTCGAGCTGGCCCGCAAGCACGGGTTCTCCGGATACGCGGGCGACGGGTCGGCGCGCTGGACGGCGGTGCACGTCCGCGACGCCGCGCGGCTGCTCCGGCTGGCCATCGAGGTGGCGCCGGCGGGATCCGTGCTGCACGCCGTCGCCGACGAGGCCATCTCGGTGCGTGAGATCGCCGAGGCCGTCGGACGCCACCTCGACGTCCCGACGCGTTCGGTCCCGGCCGAGCACGTCGACGAGCACTTCGGCTTCCTGGGGATGTTCCTCGGCATCGACGGCCCGGCCTCCAGCGCGATCACCCGCGAGCTGACGGGCTGGGCGCCGCGCGAGCCGGGCCTGCTCGACGACCTGGCCCAGGGCCACTACTTCGAGCCCGGCACAGGCGGCAAGTGGGGGTGACCCCCGGTTCCACCCCTCACCGCAGAGGATCACGGACAGGAGACCCCATGGCATCCGCGCCCTTCTCACGTGGGCTGCACGAGGTGGCGCCGAACTGCTGGGCGTGGTTCGAACCGCCCGGCAGCTGGGGCCTGAGCAACTCGGGCATCGTGCGGATCGGTGACGAGCTGCTCGTCATCGACACCCAGAACGACGTCCCGCGGGCCCGTGCCGTCCGTGCCGCGGCAGTCGACCTCGGCGGCCCCGACTCGGTCACGACCGTCGTCAACACCCACGAGGACGGCGACCACTGGTTCGGGAACATGGTCTTCGAGGACGCCCGGATCGTCGCGACCACCGCTGCCGCGGACGGCATGCGGACGCTGCGGGTCGATCCCCGCCGGCTCGCCGACGTCGGCGCCGAGGGCAGCGCGCTGCGCCGCTGGTCGCGGTGGCGCGCGTCGATCTACGACTACGCGGGCTGGCGGCCGGTGTACCCGACCGAGACCTTCGACGGCGCGCACACGCTCAAGGTCGGGGACGGCGAGGTGGAGCTGCGCGCGGTGGGTCCGGCCCACACCGGGGGCGACGCGATCGTGCACGTCCCGGAAGCCGGCGTCGTCTACGCAGGCGACATCCTCTTCCACCGCTCCACGCCCATCGTGTGGGCGGGTCCGGTCTCCCGCTACATCGCGGCCTGCGACGTCATCCTGGCGCTCGACCCCGCCGTCGTCGTGCCCGGCCACGGCCCGGTCGCCGGCCCCTCGGGCGTCCGCGAGGCGCGCAACTACCTCTCCCGGCTGCTCGACCACGCGGGCCGGTGCGTCGAGGCCGGTACGTCCCTGGAGCAGGCCTACCGCAGCTTCGACCCCGGCGAGTACCGCCTGTGGCCGCACGCGTCGCGGGCGTTCCAGTCGATCCGCGCGGTGTACGCCGAGCTCCGGCCCGACCTCGCCGACCTCTCGTGGCTGGACGCGATGGAGATCGTGCTCACCGACGACGCGAGCTGAGGACGACCATGAACCAGTTCGACGTCGTTCTGGACGGGCGGTCCTTCCTCGAGGGGTCGCGGTGGCGAGCAGGCCGCGTGTGGGTGTCCGACTGCTACGCGGGCGAGGTGCTGAGCGTCCGTGCCGACGGGACCGACGCGCGGGTCGAGGCCACCGTCGAGGGGCAGCCGTCGGGCCTGGGCTTCCTGCCCGACGGGCGGCTGCTGGTCGCGTCGATGCTCGACAACCGCATCGTGCGCCGGGAGCCCGACGGCACCCTGGTCACCCACGCCGATCTGCGTGCACTGGCGGTGGGCGAGATCAACGACATGGCGGTCGACCCGTCGGGGACGTGCTGGGTCGGCTGCTTCGGCTTCGACCTGACCCACGGCGCGCCGTACGAGCCCGCGCCGCTGGTCCGGGTCGCCCCCGACGGCAGCGCCTCGGTGGTGGCGACGGGGCTGGCGTGCCCGAACGGCACGGTCTGCGACGGGCACCTCCTCGTCGTCGCGGAGACCTTCGCGGGCCGGATGGCGGCCTTCGACGTTGCGGGCGACGGCACCCTCACCGGTCGGCGGGTGTGGGCGGAGTTCGGCGACGAGCCGCCGGGAGTCGATGCCCTCGCGAAGCTGAACGGGGTGGACGTCGCGCCGGACGGCCTCGCGGAACCGGACGCGGAGGGCGCGATCTGGGTAGCCGACGCCACCCACCACCGGGCGTTGCGGGTCGGCGAGGGCGGCAAGGTGCTCGACGAGGTGGCCGTCGACGGCCAGGTGTACGACGTCACCCTCGGCGGGCCCGACGGTCGCACGCTGTTCCTGGCAGTCTCGCCGAGCTACCTGAAGAGCGAGCGCGCGCACACCCGCGACTCGGTCCTGCTGTCCCTGCGGGTCGACGTGCCGCTCCGGATCGTGGGAG
Organism: Pseudonocardia sp. CA-107938; assembly: GCF_050936315.1. Taxonomy (NCBI): domain Bacteria; kingdom Bacillati; phylum Actinomycetota; class Actinomycetes; order Pseudonocardiales; family Pseudonocardiaceae; genus Pseudonocardia; species Pseudonocardia sp. CA-107938. The sequence continues at coordinate 2,759,822 of NZ_JBNJNA010000001.1, forward strand.
GGACCGATGAGTGCTGACGGGGACGTGCGCGAGCGGCGTCTGGAGGCGCTCCTCGAACGGCACACCGCGCGTGAGCCGGTGGAGGAGACCCAGCAGATCCTCCTGCGCGGCGGGTCGGTGCTGTCGATGGACGATGCCGTGGGCGACTTCGCGGTCGGCGACGTGCTGATCGTGGGGGACCGGATCGCCGAGGTCGGCGCCTCGATCTCCGCGCCTGAGGCGGTCGTCGTCGACGCGCGTGACCACATCGTCATGCCGGGCTTCTGCGATCCGCACATCCACTGCTGGGAGGGCTCGCTCGGTCGGATCATCCCGGAGAACATCCCGCAGACCACGGAGGACGCGATCGGCGGTGCCCCGGTGTCGGGCCGCAGCTACATGTACGCCGCCCACCGCGCGTTCGCGCCGGCGTGCCGGCCGGAGGACATCTACGCCGGGACCCTGAACACCCTGCTGGCCGCGCTCAACGGTGGGATCACCACCGTCGTCGACAACATGCACAACGCCCGCTCGCCGGAGCACTCCGACGCCGGGGTCGAGGCGCTGCTCGCGTCCGGCGTGCGGGGTGTGCACGCCGTCGGCGCGCCGCGCGCGGGCAGCTGGGCGAACACGTTCCCGGCCGATGCGCGGCGGCTGCGGGCCCGGTACTTCGGTGGCGACGGCCTGTGCTCGATGCGCCTCTTCGCTGCCGGCTTCGACGACCTCACCGACCTCCTGCCCGTCCGCAAGGAACTCGATCTGTGGTTCTCCTTCGACAGCGGGATCGAGCAGCAGGACCTCGCCCGGCTGTACGCGGACGGATGGCTCGACGGGCGGGAGGCGATCAACCACGCGAACTTCCTCTCCCGCGAGCAGCGCCAGATCGTGATCGAGAACGGGGCGCACGTGAATGTGTGCCCCCGCATCGAGTCGCAGTTCCGGTACGGCCGGATCCCGTACGGCGAATGGGTCGAGCAGGGGCTGCGGCCGGGTCTGAGCAACGACAACCCGATGACGTTCGCGATCGACATGTTCGCCGAGATGCGTGCGCTCCACCTGGTGCAGCGGGTCGACCAGCACCGCTCCGGCAGCACCTCGGCGACCCTGCGGGAGATCGTGCAGTCCGCCACCCAGCAGGGTGCGAACAACTGCGGCGTGGGAGACGTCGCCGGCTCCCTCACCCCGGGCAAGAAGGCCGACGTCATCCTCGTCGACACGGCGGCGCCCCACCTCTTCCCCCGGAACAACGTGCTGGCCACGGTCGTGCAGGGCGCCGGGGTGGAGTCCGTCACCACCGTGGTGGTGAACGGCCGGATCGTCAAGTGGGACGGGCGCCTCGTCGGCGTCGACCTCGACGCGGTCCGGCGCCGGGTGCAGGAGTCCCACGACCACCTGCTGACGGCAGTGAACTGGACCTACGCCTCCGTCGACTTCGACGACTGAACCTCCACGAAGGATGCCTGCAATGACGCAATCATCATCGGTCGAGGCCGAGAGGGCGGCGAGGCGGAACATCCGCCTGGGCTCCTTGGGCGCCGCGCTCGAGTACTACGACTTCGTCGTCTACCTCTACGTGGCGACCTCGATCGGGCAGGCCTTCTTCCCGGCGGACATGTCGCCGACGATGCGGCTGGTCCAGACCTTCGCCATCTACTCCACCGGGCTCCTGATCAGGCCGGTCGCCGGGATCCTCATCGCCAGGGTGGCCGACCGGGTCGGGCGGAAGCGGCTGTTCATCATGACCGTGGTCGTCATGTCGGTGGCCACGCTGGGCATCGGGCTGCTGCCGACCTACGACCAGGTCGGTTTGCTCGCGCCGGTGCTGCTGTTGCTGCTGCGGGTCGCGCAGGGCTGCGCGGTCGGCGGGGAGATCCCCGCGGCCGCGGTCTTCGTCACCGAGCACGCCCGGGCGGACCGCGTCGCGCGGGCGGGCGCGTTCCAGCAGATGACGGCGTACAGCGGGTTCCTGCTCGGTGCCGGGGCGGCGTTCGGGGCCGGGCTCGTGGCGACGCACCTGACCCCGGACGCGCCCTCGCTCGCGTGGCGGCTCCCGTTCCTCGCCGGCGGGTTGCTCGGGGTCGTGGCCATCTACCTGCGCCGCACGATCGACGAGACGCCGGCGTTCGTCCGCGAGACGATCGAGCAGGGCAGGCGGCCGGCCGCTCCGATCCGCGAGGTGCTCGGCACGCATCGCCGTGCCGTCGCGTACGCGGTGCTCCTCGCCGTCGCACTGACGCTCGTGAACATCACCTACTTCAACTTCTGGCCGACCTACCTGCAGACCGTCCTCCGCCACTCCTCGACGACGTCGCTGGTCGCGAGCCTGGTCTCGATCGCGGGCGCGATGGCGTTCATGCCGGCCTGGGGCTACGTCGCCGACCGGTACGGCTGGAGCCGGATGCTGCTCGGCGCGGGTCTCTCGACCGCGGCCACCACGGTGCTGCTGCTGGTGGTCATCCCCACCCTGCCTCCGGGTTCCGGGCTCGCCGTGTGGATCCAGCTGCCCGCTGCGGTGACGGCCGGCGGGATCGCGGCCGCCACGCCCGGCATGGTCTCGGCCATCTTCCCGACCGAGGTGCGCCAGACCGGGTTCTCGCTGCCCTACAACATCGTCATCGCGGTGCTCGGCGGCTTCCTCAACCTGATCCTGGTGTGGCTGGTCGCGGGCGTCGGCGTCGCGGCGCCGATGTACGTGGTGCTGGTCGCGTGCGGCCTGACGGTCGTCGCCTCCGTCGTCGTACTGCGCATCCCCACCTACCTCGGCCGCGGGGCCCGCCCGACCCACGGGTTCTCGACGGCCGGCGACCCCGCGGCCGGCCGGCCCGGGCTCGAAGGAGCCATGTCGTGAAGTGGGTGACCTACGAGACGGGAGACGGTGTCCGCACCGGCGTGCTCGACGGCGAGTCCGTCCGCGGGCTCGCCGCGGGCACGACGCTGGAGGGGCTGCTGGCGAGCGGCGGTCTCGCCGAGGCGGGGGAGGACGCCAGGCGCGCCCCCGCGGAGGTCCGCAGCGTGGCGGAGGTCCGGCTGCTCGCCCCGCTGCGCAGGCCGCCGTCGGTGCGGGACGGGCTGTGCTTCCTCGACCACCTGCGCGGGTGCTACCGAGCGCTCGGCCGGGACGTCCAGCTGGCCGAGGTGTGGTCGCAGAACCCGGCCTTCTACTTCGCCAACGCGGACGCGATCGTCGGCCCGTACGACGACGTCCCGATCTCGCCGGGTTCCGCGATGTTCGACCTCGAGCTGGAGCTCGGCGCCGTGATCGGCCGCGGTGGCCGCGACCTGCACCCCGACCGTGCCGAGGAGCACATCGCCGGCTTCACGCTCTACAACGACTGGACCGCGCGCGACCACCAGCTCGTCGACATGGCCCAGGGCATCGGGATGGCCAAGAGCAAGGACGGCGCCATCACGCTCGGACCGGCGCTGGTCACCGTCGACGAGCTGGAGCCGTACCGCCAGGACGGGCGCCTGGTGCTGGAGCTGTCCGCGACGGTCAACGGTGCGGAGCTGACCAGCGGAACGCTCGACCGGATGGACTGGACCTTCGGTGAGCTGCTCGCGTACGTCTCGCGCGGGACGGACCTCCCACCCGGATCCGTGATCGGGTCCGGCACCGTTCCTGGCGGTTGCCTGCTCGAACACGTCGACACCCCCGAGCTGGGGGAGTTCACGTGCTGGCTGCAGCCGGGGGACGTGGTGAGCCTCAGCGGGACGGGACTGGGGGAGACCCGCCAGACTGTTACGCAGGGGGTCGATGTCGTTCCTCTGCGACGTGGGGAGGAGTCCCGTGCCGGACGTCGATGACACCGTCGAGCGCTGGCTGAGCGAGTACGGCGCACCCGACGCGAACCTCGCCACCCTGCTGTGCGACCGCCACGAGCCGGACGCCGTCGCGTTCCGGTTCGTGGACGCGGACCTGGCCGGGTCGACGATGACCTACGGCGAGCTCGCCGACCGGTCCCGACGCCTCGCCACCGCGCTCGCCGACCGGGGAGTGCAGCGTTCCGACCGGGTGGCGGTCCTGCTGTCCAAGCGCCCCGAGCTCGTCGTCACGCTGCTCGCGCTGTGGCGGCTGGGTGCGGTGCACGTGCCGCTGTTCACGGCCTTCGCCGAGGGCGCGATCCGGTTGCGGGTCGAGAGCGCCGGTGTGCGGCTGGTCGTGACCGAGCCGGAGCAGCGGGCGAAGCTCGCCGCGCTGGACGGTGTCGACGTGCTCGAGACCGGCGCGGGCTTCGACCGGCTCGTCAGTGACAGCGCGCCGTTGACCGCGTCCGAGACCGTCGGCGGCGACGGCGCCTTCCTGCAGCTCTACACCAGCGGCACGACCGGGAAGCCGAAGGGCGTCGTCGTCCCCGTACGGGCGCTCGCCGCCTTCCACAGCTACCTGCACCACGGGCTCGACGTGCGGGCCGAGGACGTCTACTGGAACGCGGCGGACCCGGGCTGGGCCTACGGGCTCTACTACGGCATCGTCGCGCCGATGGTCGGCGGGCGGGCCAACCTGCTGTTCCGCGGGGCGTTCACCCCGGAGTCGACGGCCGCGGTGATGCAGCGGTTCGGCGTGACCAACTTCGCCGGTGCCCCCACGATGTACCGGGCGATGAGCAAGGCGGCGGCCGGACCGATCCCGCTGCGCCGCGCCTCGTCCGCCGGCGAGCCGCTCACCCCGGACGTCGTGGCGTGGGGTGAGTCGACGTTCGGGGTCCCGATCGGGGACCACTACGGCCAGACCGAGCTGGGCATGGTCATCGGCAACCACTGGCACGACGACGTCGTGCGGCCGATCCGGGCGGGCTCGATGGGGCATCCGCTGCCCGGCTTCGTCGCCGGGGTGGTGGACGGCCAGATCGCGGTCGACGCGTCCGCGAGCCCGCTGTTCTGGTTCGGCGGCTACCAGGACGCACCGGAGAAAACGGCCGAGCGCTTCACCGAGGCCGGGCGGTGGTACCTGACCGGCGACACCGGCCGCGTCGACGAGGACGGGTACTTCTTCTTCACCGCCCGCGACGACGACGTCATCCTCGCCTCCGGCTACCGCATCGGTCCGTTCGACGTCGAGAGCGTGCTGATCACGCACCCCGCGGTCACCGATGTCGCCGTGGTCGGCAGACCGGACCCCGAGGGCATCCGCGGGGAGATCGTCGAGGCGTTCGTCGTCACCGGTGCCCCGCCGGAGGCGCGCGACGGGCTGGCGCGCGAGCTGCAGGACCTCGTGCGGGACACGTACTCGCGCCACGCCTACCCGCGTGCCGTCCACTTCGTCGACGCGCTGCCGAAGACGCCGAGCGGCAAGATCCAGCGGTTCCTGCTGCGGCGTGGCTGACCAGGCCTATTCCTCTCAGGAATAGATCTGTTACGGTGGTGGACGCACCGCCGTGACTGCGCCGCTGACCGCCGTCCCGGCCGGCCGGGACGAGGTGATCCGGTGGACATCCGGCAGATCCAGTACTTCACGACCATCGTCCGTGAGGGCAGCTTCAGCCGCGCGGCCCGCAAGCTGTACGTCGGCCAGCCTGCGCTCACCAAGCAGGTCCAGGCGCTCGAGCGCGAGCTGGGCGTCGAGCTGCTGGTACGTCGCCCCGACGGGGTCCGCCCGACGCTGGCCGGCGCCCGCCTCGACGATATGGCCCAGACCCTGCTCGGCTACGTGGACGACATCACGTCGGCGGTGCGGGAGGCAGCGGCGTCGCTGGTGGGCACCGTGCGACTCGGCCTGTCACCGTCGCTCGTCTCCGCGCTGGCCGGCCACCTGGAGGGACGCTTCGCCGAGGAACATCCGCAGGCGCGGATCGAGATCGTCGAGGCCCTGCCGATGTTCCTGGCGGAATGGGTCGAGGAGGGGCGGCTGGACCTCGGCATCTTCACCCACCAGCCCGGCCAGTCGAGCCCGCAGCTCTCGGTCACCGCGGTCGGTTCGGACGAGATGCTGCTCGTCGGGCGGCAGGACCTGCTCTCCGACGTCGGCGAGGAGGCCACCCCCGACGTTCTGCGGTCCCTTCGGCTGGTCCTGACCCCGGGCTTCCGCGGGCTGCTGCGCGCGAGCGTGGGGCTGGGGGAGGTGTGCGAGGACATCGTCTCCCGCACCGACTCGATCCACATGGTCCGGGACCTCGTGGTGCGGGGGGAGTACTGCTCGGTCCTGCCGTACACGTTCGTCCGGGACGACGTGGATGCCGGCGTCCTCGGCGCGAGGCCGTTCGCACCCGTGCTGGAGCGGCAGCTCGTGGCGGTGACCCGCGTGGGACGGCACTCCTCGCCCGCCGCGCGGGCCGTCGTCGAGCTGGCCAAGGCGCGCCTCCGCGAGCTAGCCGAACTCCGTGATCGGGCCCGTTCGGCGAGCTCGCCACCGCGAAAGCCGGGTTCCGGGGACTGCTCGACGGTCGCGACGGCGTGAACGAGGCCGCGCCGAACGCGACGCTCGTGGTGCGCGCGTGGGCGATCGCCCCGGCGTCGAGGTGACCGTCAGTCCTCGACGGCGTTCGGCAGCAGGCCTGCGAGGGTGACGGTGATGAGCCGGTCGACCGCGGCTTCCGTCGGGAGGCTGCGGGCCGCGGCGAGGGCGTGCAGGCAGTAGGTGGCCAGCTCGTCGGGAACGACGTCCGCGCGCAGGTCGCCGTCGCGGGCGCCGTCGGCGATCAGGTCGCTGACCAGGGCGTGGAGGAGTCGCTGGGCGTGGGCCACGTGCTCGTCGCGGTGCAGGAGGGTCGCCATCTCGGTGTCGTGGTGAGCCTGGGTCCGGTGGGAGATCCGCGCGTACTCCTGCAGGACCGCCTCCAGCTGCTGCCGCCCGCCCGCGGTGCTGTCGCGCACGTCGGTGAGCTGCCGCAGGTGATCGGTGACCTCACGGTGGTGCCAGGCGTGCAGGATCGCGTCGATCGTGGAGAAGTACTTGTAGAGCGTGGCGCGGCCGATGCCGGCCCGTTCGGCGATCTGCGCCATCGTCACCGACCGCAGCCCGTGCTCGGCCACGAGCGCCGCGGTCGCGTCCAGAACGGCGTCGCGCACTTCCTTGCGGTGCGTCTCGATCGTCGCGTTCCACAGCTTCGGCACCCACCAACAATACGCAACGGCCATCATGAAGACATCTCATCTTGACCGTAGACACGGTGTCTCGATAAATTCTCCCATGGTTGAGACACCGCTCCACCCGTATCCCGGTTCGACCAGGCCGACACGGCCGGACGACCTCTACGTCACCCGGCCCGTGTGGGACATCGGCCGGCCGCAACCGGCGCTGCGGGCTCTTGCCGACGCCGGCATGGTCCGGGGGCGGGTGCTGGACGTGGGATGCGGGACCGGGGAGCACGCGCTGATGGCAGCGGATCTCGGTCTGGACGTCACCGGCGTCGACCTGGCGAGCAACGCGCTGGCGCAGGCGCGGGAGAAGGCCCGCGACCGCGTGCTGGCGGCACGGTTCCTGCACCACGATGCGCGGGCGCTGGCCGAGCTCGGCGAGTCGTTCGACACCGTGCTGGACAGCGGGCTGTTCCACATCTTCGCCGGCGAGGACCGGGCCGCGCTCGTGCAGAGCGTGGCATCGGTGCTGAACCCGGGGGGCCGCTACTTCGTACTCGGGTTCAGCGACGAACAGCCCGGCGAGTGGGGACCGCACCGCCTGACCCGCGCGGACATCACCGCCGCGTTCGACCACGGATGGCGGCTGGACGCGATCGAGCCCAGCACCATCGAGGTCACCTCCGAACCCGACGGCATCCGGGCCTGGCTGGTCCGCCTCACCCGCACATGACCGCCATCGCGGAAGCGCGCGTCGAGACCGACCGGGCAGGCCGGTACCTGACGCAGCTGTGCCGGCACGCCAGCCAGATGGGCCGGCACGAGGGTGCCCGAGCCCACATGCGGCAGCGCGACCACGCCGACGGGCCCAAGGAGCGACCCGAGCAGGTCGACGCGGAATGGACGCCGACGTCCGGCACGATCACGTTGGCCCCATGGGGCCGATGCGCCCTCGACGCCACGAGCGAGGCCCTGATCCTGCACGCCGAAGCGTCCACCACGGAGGACCTGCGCCGCATCCAGGACCTGCTGGGCTGGAACCTCGCCCGGTTCGGCCGCCGCGACGAGCTGACCGTGACCTGGCAGTCCGCCGAGGCCGTCCCCGAGCGAACGGGACCAGCGCCAGGGCGGAGACACGTCCGCACGGTCGTCCTCACCGCGTCCGGCGTCCTCGGCGTGGCGCTGATGCTGGCCGTGCACCTCGGGGTGGGCGGCGGCGTGCTGGCCGCATCGCAGTGGCTCGGCTGGACGGCCGCCGGGCTGGTGATCGCCCCGATCCTGCTGGTCGTCGGCCACGCCGCGATCCCCTTCACGGTTCTGCACCTGCGTCGCCGCCGCGGCCACGACCGGTGATGGTCGCCGCCGGCGAGGTCGACGCGAACCGTCGGGGTCATCATGCGAGCCGGCGGCCCTCGGCGAAGAACGCGCCGACCGCGCCGGCGTCGGGAAGCTCGGCCGCGTCGCGGCGGGCGCCGAAGGGCGCGTTCCAGAACGGACCTTCGCGTGGAGTCCACGGCCCGACCTAGGCGTAGGGCTGCGGGTGGGTCGCGTCTCCGGGGGAGACGCCGTAGTTGACCTCGTCGAGGGTGATCGCGAGGTCGAAGTGCTCGGGCCAGATGACCGGTTTTGCGTCGGGGGCGAGCTCGCGCAGCGCCGCGTCGCCGGCGGCGAACCACGCGGCGAGCACGTCTGCTGCGGTCGGGTCGATCCGCACGGCGTCGTCGGGCTCGGTCCCCGACGTCTCGGAGTAGACCCCGACCGGCGGGCCGGCCTCGACACCCGCGGCCGTGGCCAGGTCGCGGTAGGTGCCGGTGAGCGGGGTGCGGCCGCCGTCCCACACCAGGTCGGTGCCCTCGACCCGCAGTGGCGTCGCGACCCCGCCGAACCCGCCGGGTGTGACCTGCAGCCGGATCGTGCCGGCCGCCCGGTGCTGCGGCCCGGCGATCACCAGTTCGGCCACCGCGTGCAGCGACCGGCGGGTGGCGACCAGCGCCTGCTCGTCCATGTGGTCCTCCGTGTGTAACGCCCGCCGCATGCGGCGGCACTGTGTCCTCGCGCCCGCCCTTCGTGTCGCACCGACCCTGGAGCGTTACATGGACACCACCACCCTCCTGCCGATCGCCCGCCTCGACGAGCTGCGGCAGGACACGCCGTCGCACGCCGCGGTCGACGGCATCGACCTCGTGCTCGTACGCCGCGGCGAGGCGGTGCACGTGTTCGAGGGGCGCTGCCCGCACCGCGGCGCCCTGCTCGCCGACGGGCGGGTGGAGGGCGCCAACCTGATCTGCGGCGTGCACGGCTGGGACTACCGGCTCGACACCGGGGTGTCGGCCTACAACCCGGCCGAGCGGATCTACAAGTTCCGCTGCCACGTGCTGGACGGCGAGGTGCTCGTCGACAAGGACGACCTCGTCGCCTACCGGAGCATGCGCCCCGAGCGCGCCGTGACCTCCACCTACGACCGGCTCTTCGACGACCCGCACCAGGACACGCCCGAGGAGCCGTTCGTCTCCGAGATCCACCAGCTGGCGCGCAGCGGGCTCGCCGGCGCGCACGGCAAGGTCGCGGCGATGGGTGTGCCGCGCGACCAGCTCCCGAGCTGGGACGACCTGCAGGTGCTGACCGCGCAGCTGCACCGCTTCCCGATGCTCGACGACCAGCCCGTCGACACCTCGGTGACGATCGGGCCGGCCGCGGCGCGGCCGCTGCGACTCGACATCCCGGTGTTCGTCTCGGACATGAGCTTCGGCGCGCTGTCCGCCGAGGCCAAGACGGCACTGGCCCGCGGGGCCGAGGGCGCCGGCACCGCGATCTGCTCGGGGGAGGGCGGCATGCTGCCCGAGGAGCAGGCCGAGAACTCCCGCTACCTCTACGAGCTGGCCTCGGGCCGCTTCGGCTGGGACGAGATGCACCTCGACGTCGTGCAGGCGCTGCACCTCAAGCTCGGCCAGGGCGCCAAGACCGGCACCGGCGGGCACCTGCCCGGCAGCAAGGTCACCGGCCGGATCGCGCAGGTCCGGGGACTGCCCGAGGGCACGTCGGCCGTCTCGCCGGCCCGGTTCGTCGACTGGACCACGCTGCTGGACGCCAAGGCGCTGGTCGACCGGGTCCGCGAGCGGTCCGGCGGCATCCCGGTGGGGGTGAAGATGTCGGCGCAGCACGTCGAGGCGGACCTGGACGCAGCACTGGACATCGGCATCGACTACGTGATCCTCGACGGCCGCGGCGGCGGCACCGGCGCCGCTCCCACGATCTTCCGCGACACGATCAGCGTGCCCACGATGGCGGCGCTGGCGCGGGCCCGCCGGCACCTCGACCTGGCCGGCGCCCGTGACGTCACGCTGATCGCGACGGGTGGGTTCCGCCGCGCCCAGGACATGGTCAAGGCACTGGCGCTGGGCGCCGACGCGATCGCCGTCTCGAACGTGGCACTGCAGGCCATCGGCTGCGTCGGGATGCGGGCCTGCCACACCGACAACTGCCCGATGGGCATCGCGACGCAGAAGCCGCACCTGCGCGCTCGGCTGCCCGTCCAGCGGGCTGCCGAGCAGCTCACCCGCTACCTCGGCGCGATCACCGAGCTGATGGTGGTGCTCGCCAGGGCGTGCGGGCACGACTCGCTCTCGCACTTCACGCCCAGGGACCTGACCAGTTGGAAGCGCGAGGTCGCCGAGCTGGTTGGGGTCAGCTACGCGGGGGTGGGCCGGTGACCCCGGCCGGTCAGGGGACCCTGTTCGCGTCCTGGGAAGCGCTCGCGCAGCTGTCCCCGGGCGCTCGGCTCGTCCGCGGCGAGACAGCCGTCGCCTCCGTGTTCCCGCACTGGGCGCCGCTGAACAACGCCGTGGCCATCGGTGCGCCGGACCCGGCGGAGGCCGCCACCGTGTTCACCGCCGCCGGCGTGGCGGAGTGGGCGTTCTGGGTGTCAAGCCCGGCGACCGCCTTCGCCGCGCCGGACACCGTCTCCCGCGTCGCAGGCTGTAAGCGCGACACGACGACGTTGATCATGACTGCCGAGCTTCGCCCTTGCCTGCGCGTCCACGACGGGATCGTGCGCACTTCGATCGCATCGGCGACCCGCGCCGGCGACGAACCCGTGCCGGTCGACGAACTGGGCGAGCCGGACGGCGTCCCCGGTCTCGCGGGTTGGGTGCACGTGGTGGACGGGAGGGCCGTCGCGGGCGCCTGGAGTCACCGGCACGGCAGCGACTGCGGGGTCTACGCGGTCGGGACGCACCCGGCCTGGCGGCGCCGCGGGATCGGCAGCGCGCTGGTCGAGCACGTCCTGGCCGAGGCGCGCCGCGCGGGCGCCCGCACCGCGAGCCTGCAGTCGACCCCGATGGGTCTTTCGCTCTACACCGCGCTGGGCTTCACCGCGGTCGGCCGCTACGAGGAGTGGATCGCGTCATGACCAGCACCTGGCACCGCATCGCCGAGGTCCCCGACGAGGGTCGCGTGCACACCGCGATCGTCGACGGACGCAGCATCGCCGTGACCCGCTGCGGCGGACGCGTCGGAGCGCTGGACAACCACTGCCCGCACCAGGGCGGCCCGCTCGGGGAAGGCTCGATCGAGAACGGGCTGCTGCGGTGTCCGTGGCACGGCTACGACTACGACCCCACCACCGGTCGGCCGCCGGAGGGGTTCTCCGACGCGCCGCTCGCGTTCCCCGTCGACGAGCGCCCGGACGGCACCTGGGTGGAGCTGCCCGACGTCGAGGCCGCACCGCGCAGCGTCTCCGACGTCCTGGTCGAGACGCTCGTGGCGTGGGGCGTCGACACGGTGTTCGGCATGGTCGGGCACTCCAACCTCGGTTTCGCCGACGCCCTGCGCCGCGCGGAGGAGCGCGGTCAGCTGCGCTACATCGGGATCCGCCACGAGGGCGCGGCCGCGTTCGCGGCCTCGGCGTTCGGGAAGCTGACCGGCCGCCCCGCCGCGTGCTTCGCCATCGCCGGGCCGGGCTCGACCAACCTGCTCACCGGTCTCTACGACGCCCGCCTCGACGGCTCGCCGGTGCTGGCGATCTCCGGCCAGGTGCCGTCGAAGGTGCTGGGTCGCGGCGCTTTCCAGGACGTCGACCTGTCGGCCGTGTTCCGCGACGTCGCCCTCTCGACGGTGACCGTGCACGCGGGCTCCGACCACGCCGAGCTGGCCGCCACGGCCGTCAAGCACGCGGTGGACGGGCGCGGGGTGGCGCACCTCGTGCTCCCCGACGAGGTGCAGGACCTGCCGTCGGACGCCCCCGCGGCTACCCCGGTGGGCCGGCGGGCCGATCTGGCCGTCGCCCCGTCCTCCGCGACGCGGGACGCGGCGGTGGTGCGGCTGCGCGCGGCCCGGCGACCGGTGATCATCGTCGGGCAGGGGGCACGCGGGGCCACCGCGGAGGTGCGCGAGCTCGCCGAGCGCCTCTCCGCGCCGGTGCTAACCACCTTCCGCGCCAAGGGGCTGCTGCCCGACACCCATCCGCTCGGTGCCGGCGTCCTCGGCCGGTCGGGCACGCCGGTGGCGTCGTGGCTGATGAACGAGGCGGACCTGCTGCTCGTCGTCGGCGCCTCGTTCGCCAACCACACCGGGATCGCGCAGTACAAGCGGATCGTGCAGGTCGACGACGCACCGGCGGCGATCGGCCGCTTCCACCCCGTCGACGTCGGCGTGCTGGGCGACGCGGCGGTCACCCTGCGCTTGATGATCGAGGGTCTCGGTGACGCCGCGGCGACCGACCAGCGTCCGGACGTCGCTGCGCGCTGGGCGATCTGGCGGGCGGAGAAGGCCCGCCGCGCAGCAGACGACCGCGGCCGCGGCGTCAACAGCGCCGCCGTGTTCGCGGCGCTCTCCCAGCACTGCCCGGCCGACGCGACCATCGCCGTGGACGTCGGCAACCACGCGTACTCGTTCGGCCGTTACTTCGAGAGCGCCGGTCAACCGGTGCTGATGTCGGGCTACCTGGGCTCGATCGGGTTCGGCTACCCGGCCGCGATGGGCGCCTGGGCCGCCGACCCGTCCCGCCCGGTCGTCGCCGTGACGGGCGACGGCGGGTTCGGGCAGTACCTCGCCGAGGTCACCACCGCGGTCAAGTACGGGATCCCGATCAAGCACGTCCTGCTCGACAACGGCGTTCTCGGCAAGATCAGCAAGGAGCAGCTGGCCGGGCAGTACCCGGTGTGGCAGACCTCGCTGGTCAACCCCGACTTCGCCGAGTACGCGCGGCTGTGCGGCGCGGTCGGCATCCCGGTGCACAGCGCCGACGAGCTCGACGAGGGCATGAAGGCGCTCTTCGCCGCCGAGGGTCCGGCCCTGCTGCACGTGCACACCGACGCCGAGCTGGTGTGACGTGTCGCCGGGCCTGGTGATCGTGCTCGCCGTGGCGGCCGGCGTGCCGCTGCTGCTCGGGCTGGTGCCCGCGCTGCGCCTGCCTGGTGCGCTGCTGGAGATCGTGGTCGGCGTGCTGATCGGGCCGTCCGTGCTGGGCTGGGTCACGCCGGACGCGACGGTGCGGGCGCTGGCGCTGCTCGGCCTGTCGTTCCTGCTGTTCCTGGCCGGGTCCGAGGTCGACCTGCGGCGCTTCCGCGGCACCCTGGGTCGGCGGGTCGCGATCTCGCTGGTGGTCTCGGTCGGCGCCGCGGCGGTCGTCGTCGGCGTGCTGCTGGCCCTGGGCGTCGACGGCGCAGCGCTGATCGGGGTGGCGCTGCTGGCCACCTCGCTGGGCCTGGTCGTGCCGGTCCTGTCGGACGCGGGCGCGCTCGCGCAGCCCGTCGGGCGGCTGGCGCTGGCCGGTGCGGCCTCGGGCGAGGTGGCGGCCGTGGTCCTGCTGTCGGTCGGCCTGGCCGCCGACGACACACCGCTGGCCGGTCGGCTGCTGCTGCTCGCACTGCTGGTCGGCGCGCTCGGCATGATCGCGCTCGCCGTCCTCGGCGTCGAGCACTCGACGCGCCTCACCGCCGTCATCGAGCGGCTCGCCGACACCAGCGCGCAGATCCGGGTCCGGCTGACCGTGCTGCTGGTCGCCGGGCTGGCACTGGCAGCCCAGGCGCTCGGCTTCGAGGCGATCCTCGGCGCGTTCCTTGCCGGGCTGCTCGTGCGCGCGCTCGACCCGGACCCGGCGGCCACCCACCCGCTCTACCCCGTGAAGCTGGAGGCCGTCGGGTACGGCTTGCTCGTGCCGGTCTTCTTCGTCACCAGCGGGCTGACGCTCGACCTGTCCGGTCTCGTCGAGCACCCTGCGGCGCTGGCGGCCGTGCCGGCCTTCCTGCTCGCGCTGCTGCTCGTCCGCGGCCTGCCGGCGCTGGCGTTCCGCCACGAGCTGGGCCGCCGGGAGCTGCTCGCCGTCGGCCTGCTGCAGGCGACGTCGTTGCCGTTCCTGCTCGCCGCCGTGGCGATCGGGCACGAGATGGACCTGCTCGATCCCGCCGTCGGCGCCGGGCTAGTGGCGGCCGGCCTGGTGTCGGTGCTCGTCTTCCCTGCGGTGGCGCTGAGATTGCTCCCGCGGGTCGTCGAGGTCGTCGTGTGACCGGCGCTACAGTCCCTCGGTGCTCGTCGAGGACCCGGAACTGGTCGCCGCCCTGCGGTCGGGCGACGAGACGGCGTTCGCGACCGTCGTCCGGGAGTGGTCGCCCGCGATGCTGCGCGTCGCGCGCGCCCACGTCCGCACCCACTCGTCGGCCGAGGAGGTCGTCCAGGAGGCGTGGCTGGGCGTGCTGCGCTCGCTGCCCGGGTTCGAGGGCCGCGCACAGCTGCGCACCTGGGTGTTCCGCATCCTCGTCAACGTCGCCCGACGACGCGGCCGGATCGAGGAACGCGTGAACGCCGAGCTCGACGGCCCGACGGTCGACCCGGACCGGTTCCGCGACGACGACGACCCGTACCCGGGCCACTGGCGCGATGCCGCCGCGCCGCACGACTGGGGACCGGAGCCGGTCGTGCTGGCCGCGGAGTTCCAGGCCGCGCTGGGCCGCGCGCTCTCCGCCCTGCCCGGTCGCCAGCGCGCCGTCGTCGAGCTGCGTGATGTGCACGGTCTCGACGGGGAGACGGTCTGCGAGCTGCTCGACCTCACCCCCGCCAACCAGCGGGTGCTGCTGCACCGCGGCCGTGCGAAGCTGCGCAGCGTGCTGGAAGAGGCGATCGCGTGACGGCGAGCGACAGCCCGCGCGACATCGCCTGCATCGAGTTGGTGGAGCTGCTGACCGAGTACCTGGAGGGCACACTCCCGGACGACGAGGTGGCCGCGATCGAAGCCCACCTCGCGATCTGCGCGCCGTGCCGGATCTACCTCGCCCAGATGCGGGCGACGATCGCCGCTCTGGGTTCCGTGCCCGTCGACACGCTGTCGGCCAGCGCGCAGGACTCCCTGCTGGCAGCGTTCCGCGACCTGCGGCGCTGACCGTCCGACGTCACGCACGCCAGCCTCCGCTGGGCGCGACGCGGCGCCGGCGGGCGAGCGCCACCGATCTTTCGGTTCGCTTACGCGTCGTCGGCTGTCCCTGACAGCGAGGAGGGCGCCTGGTCTGCTCGTCGAAACCCCCGGTCCGCTCGACGAGGGTACGGACGACGAGAGGCAGGCATGATCGCCGAGGATCCCATCCGCGACCGAGGTGTGCTGTGCGCGTCCTGCTGACCGGCGCGGCCGGCTTCATCGGTTCCCACATCGCCGAGCAGCTGCGCACGGCCGGGCACGAGGTCGTCGGGGTGGATCTGCTGCTGCCCCAGGCGCACGGCCGCGACGCGGCCGCACCCGACGGGGTCGTGGTCGGCGACGTCCGCGACAGCGCGCTGATCGACCGCCTGCTCGACGGCGTCGACGCCGTGTGCCACCAGGCCGCGATGGTCGGCCACGGCGTCTCGCCCGCCGACGCGCCGGACTACGCCCAGCACAACGTCGTCGCCACGGCGGTGCTGCTGGCCGCCATGCACGCCGCCGGCGTGCGCCGCCTGGTGCTGGCCGGGTCGATGGTCGTCTACGGCGAAGGCCGCTACACCTGCGCCGAGCACGGGGTGGTGCGACCCGGACC
Organism: Pseudonocardia sp. CA-107938; assembly: GCF_050936315.1. Classification (NCBI taxonomy): domain Bacteria; kingdom Bacillati; phylum Actinomycetota; class Actinomycetes; order Pseudonocardiales; family Pseudonocardiaceae; genus Pseudonocardia; species Pseudonocardia sp. CA-107938. The sequence goes on from NZ_JBNJNA010000001.1 coordinate 2,775,817, forward strand.
GCGCACGCCCACGGATCTCGACGCCGGGCGCTACGAGCCGCGCTGCCCCGCCTGCGGACGCGACCTGGTGCCGGGTCTGGTCGGGGAGGACGCGCCAATGGATCCGCGCAGCACCTACGCGGTCACGAAGCTGACCCAGGAACAGCTCGCCGCCACCTGGGCCCGGCAGACCGGTGGCGGCGTGTGGTCGCTGCGCTACCACAACGTGTACGGCCCACGGATGCCGCGCGACACCCCGTACGCCGGGGTCGCGTCGATCTTCCGGTCCGCGCTGGAGCACGGACGGGCGCCGCGGGTCCTGGAGGACGGCGCGCAGCGACGCGACTTCGTGCACGTCACCGACGTGGCGGCGGCGAACGTGCTGGCGTTGACCGCGGCGGCCTCCGGCTTCACCGCGGTCAACGTCTGCTCGGGCGACCCGCGCACCGTCGGCGACCTGGCGACGACCCTCGCCGCGGCGATGGGCGGACCGGCGCCGGAGATCGTCGGCGGCGCCCGGGCCGGGGACGTCCGGCACGTCGTCGCCGACCCGGCGCTCGCGGGGAGGCTGCTGGGGTTCAGCGCCGCCACCGGGTTCGCCGAGGGCGTCGCCCGGTTCGCGACGGACCCGCTGCGGTAGCCGCGAAGCCACGCATGTGCCGACGTCATGGAACGGTAAGGCCGTTCGGGCGTACGAGCTGCCCGATCTGCACCACGATCATGGACGTGAACGGCGTGCCCGAGATCGTCCTGCCCTGCCTCGACGAGGCCGAGGCGCTGCCCACGGTGCTGGCCGAGCTACCCGCCGGCTGGCCGGTGCTCGTCGTCGACAACGGATCACGCGATGCCACCGCTGCGGTCGCTGCGGCGCACGGCGCCCGCGTCGTGCACGAGCCGCGGCGCGGCTACGGCGCGGCCGTGCACGCGGGGTTGCTGGCCGCGCGGGCGGAGCTCGTCGCGGTCCTCGACGGCGACGGCTCGCTCGATCCCGCGGTGCTGGCGCCGCTCGTCGCGGCCGTGGAGGGGGGCGCGGACCTCGCTGTCGGCCGCCGGGTGCCGGTCGGTCGGGGCGTGTGGCCGTGGCACGCGCGGGTGGGGAACGCGGTGATCGCGGCCCTGCTGCGCCGGCGCGGCGTCGCGGTGCACGACATCGCGCCCGTCCGCGTCGCGCGCCGCCGCGCGCTGCTGGACCTCGGGGTGGCCGACCGCGGGTTCGGCTACCCCCTCGAACTGCTGCTGCGCGCCGGCGCCGCGGGGTGGCGGCTGCACGAGATCGACGTCGCCTACCGGCCTCGGGCCGGCGGCCGGTCGAAGGTGTCGGGATCGGTGCGCGGCACCGTCCGTGCCGCGACGGCGATGGCCGAGCTGCTGCGGTGACCGCTCCGTTCGCGCTCATCGTGCTGGCCAAGGCGCCGGTGCCGGGCCGGGTGAAGACCCGGCTCTGCCCGCCCGCGACCCGGGACGAGGCCGCTGAGCTGGCCGCCGCCGCCCTGCTGGACACGCTCGCCGCCGCGTCCGCCGTGCCGGGCGCGCTACCCGTGGTCGCGCTCGCCGGGAACGTCGGCGAGGGCGCCCGGGCGGCCGCCGTGGCGGGCGCGCTCGGCGACTGCACCGTGATCGGCCAGCGCGGTGCCGGGCTGGGCGCCCGGATCGCTGCCGCGCACGCCGACGCGGCCGCCCTGCTGCCCGGCCGGTCGAGCCTGCAGATCGGGATGGACACCCCGCAGGTCGACCCGGCACTGCTCGGCGACTGCGCGGCCCGGCTCGCGCGCGCCGACGCCGTCCTCGGGCCCGCCGACGACGGCGGCTGGTGGCTGCTCGGTCTGCGCGACCCGCGCGCGGCCACGCTGATCGCCGACGTGCCCACCTCCCGGGACGACACCGGCGCAGCCACCCTGGCCGCGCTGCGCGCAGGCGGGCTGCGGGTGGCGATCGCACCGCAGCTGCGCGACGTCGACACCGCCGCCGACGCGGCCGCGGTGGCAGCGCTGGCCCCGCGCACCCGGTTCGCGGCAGCGGCCGCCCGGGTACTGGCGGTACCCGCTCGATGATCGACACGATCGTCGCGCCCACCCCGTTCGACGCACCGCTGTCCGGAGTGCCGACCCGGCTGGTCCGCAGCGACGGGCGGGAGCTGGTGCTGCCCGTCGCGCGCTGGCTCGCCGACGCCGACGACGAGGACGCGTGGATGCTCGACCGCTGCGCCGGACCCGTCCTGGACCTCGGGTGCGGGCCCGGCCGGCTCGTCGCCGCGCTCGCCGAGCGCGGCGTGCTCGCCATCGGCGTCGACGACTCGCCGGCGGCCGCGCGGCTGTGCCCCACCGACGTGCTGCGCCGGGACCTGTTCGACCCGCTGCCGGGGGAGGGGCGGTGGGCGCACGTGCTGCTCGCCGACGGCAACATCGGCATCGGCGGCGACCCGCAACGGCTGCTCGCCCGCGTCGCCGCGCTGCTGCGACCGGGCGGATCCGCGCTGGTCGAGACCGATCCGGCGGTCGAAGCCGACTGGTGCGGCACCGTCCGGCTGCACACCCCGCTGGGGCCGGGCCCACAGATCCCTTGGGCGGTCGTGGGTCTGCCGGCACTGATCCGCAGCGCCGCGGCCGCCGGGCTGCAGGTGGTGTCCACGCGCGCCGGCGTGCGCGCCTTCGCCGAGCTGGCCCGCGCATGAGGCGGCGAAGCCTTACGAAGTCCTCACCGAACGGGCGCGCGACTGCCACCCGGCCCGCGTCCGGCCTAGCGTCGCCGGTCGTGTCCCGGTTCCTCCCCCGATTACGCCCACGATTCCGCAGCCCGTTGCGCGGGCCGTGGCTGACCTCGGTGTTCGCGGCCGTCCTGCTGGCCGGGCTGCCGATCGTGATCGTCACCGGCCTCCTGGACCACCTCGCCTACGGGCCCGGCCAGTCCATCCCCGGCGAGGTCGGGCTGCTGTCGCTGCCCGGGATCGAGTGGCCGACGCGGCCGACGTGGCTGTTCCGGCTTTCGCAGGGCCTGCACGTGTTCCTCGGGATCGTGCTGGTGCCGGTGGTGCTGGCGAAGCTGTGGTCGGTCCTGCCGAAGCTGTTCGCCTGGCCGCCGGCGGCGTCCGTGCGGCACGCGCTCGAGCGCGGCACGCTCCTGCTGCTGGTCGGCAGCGTCCTGTTCGAGATCGCCACCGGGCTGCTGAACATCCAGTACGACTACGCGTTCGGCTTCGACTTCTACCTCGGCCACTACGTCGGCGCGTGGGTGTTCGTCGGGGCGTTCGTCGCGCACGTCGCGCTGAAGCTGCCGATCATGGTGCGCAGCCTGCGGTCGCGCTCGCTGCGCGCCGAGCTGGCCACCTCGATCGCGGACACGCGTCCCGAGAAGCCCGACGAGACCGGCCTGGTCGCGCCCGACCCTGACCCGCCGACCATGAGCCGGCGCGGCGCGTTCGCGCTCGTCGGCGGCGGGATCGGCCTGCTGGGGCTGATCGCCGCGGGGCAGGTGCTCGACGGGCCCGGCCGCGCGCTGGCGTTCCTGCTGCCCCGCGGCCGTGTCGCCGGCGAGGGCCCGAACGCGTTCCCGGTCAACCGCACGGCGGCGACGGCCGGCATCGCCGTCGACGGCTCCTGGCACCTGGTCCTGAACGGGGGCCGCGCGTTCACCCGCGCGGAGCTGGCCGCGCTGCCCCAGCACACCGCCGACCTCCCGATCGCGTGCGTGGAGGGCTGGTCCACCCAGCAGACGTGGACCGGGGTGCGCCTGCGCGACCTCGCCGCGCTGGCCGGCGTGCCCGATCCGGCGTCGGCGTTCGTCGACTCGGCCGATCCCGGCCCGTTCGGGCGGGCCACGCTCTACGGCGCGCAGGTCACCGATCCCGACGCGCTGCTCGCGCTGCAGGTCAACGGCGTCGACCTGAGCCTCGACCACGGGTTCCCCGCGCGGGTCGTGGTGCCGGCGCTGCCGGGGGTGCACTGCACGAAGTGGGTGCGTTCGATCGAGTTCCGGGAGTCGTGATGGCCGGCCGCTGGCAGTACCTGCCGCTCGTGTTCTGCGTCGCGCTCGGGCTCTACGCGGTGTCGTTCTGGCTCGACAGCCCGGCGCTGCTGCGGCTGCTCGTGTGGTTCGTCGGGGCCGCGGTCGTCCACGACCTCGTGCTGTTCCCGCTGTACACGGCCGCCGACCGGGCGCTGGCCCGGCTGCCCGTCCCCGCGCGCAACCACGTCCGGGTGCCGGCGCTGGCCGCGGGACTGACCCTGCTGGTGTTCCTGCCGGGGATCGTGCGGCAGGGCACCGCGTCGAACGTCGCCGCCACCGGCCTGGACCAGGAGCCGTTCCTGGGGCGCTGGGTGGTGTTCACGCTCGCCGTGTTCGCGGTGTCCGGCGCGGTCTACGCCGCCCGGCTGCTGCTCACCAGACGGTCAGCAGCAGGTGGTTGACCGCCAGGGCCAGCACGACCTGCCCGGCCAGCCACCAGCGGGCCCGGGGCAGCAGCGCGCACGGCACCACCAGCCACACCACGAACGGCAGCCAGATCCGCTCCACCTCGGCCTTGCTCATGCCCGACAGGTCGGCCAGCGCGATGCAGGCGAGCGCCGCCCCGGTGAGCAGCAGCGCCGGGCGCGGCAGCAGAGGTAGCCGGCGCAGCGCGACCACGACGGCCGGGCCCGCCGCGATCGCGACGGCCGCCAGGTTCGCCCACACGAAGTAGGAGTACGGGCGCGTGGCAGCGATGCTCGCCGCGTAGATCACCCGCACGTGCGCGAACCCGGTGAACCACCAGAACCCCGCCGCGGTGAACGCCGCCACGACAGCGGCAGCGCCGAGGCTCGCGAGAAGCAGCGCCCGCACGTTCCGCGTCGCGAGCAGCACCGCGAGCGGGAACAGGACCGCCAGCGCCAAGCCGTAGGACAGGTACAGGCACCACCCGAGCAGCACCCCACCGGCCAACGCCGCCGGCAGGCGGCGGCTCGCCCCGACCGCCAGCAGCGCCACCCCCCACGCCAGCACCCCGGCGAACAGCCCGTCCGCCGAGACACCCATCCACACCGCGCCGGGCAGCAGCACCCCGAACGGCAGGGCCCGCCGTGCGAGGTCCTCGTGGCCGAGCGCGCGCAGCGCCACAGCGACCGCGACGCACGCCGAGCCGGCCACCACCATCACGACGACGCCGGACGCGCCCCCGTCGCCGAGGCCGATCCGGTCGAGCCACACGAACAGCAGCAGTGCGCCCGGCGGGTGGGCGCCGACGTGCGTGGACCAGAAGACCGGCTGGTCGGTGAGGATGTGGTCGGCGAAGGTGCCCAGCGCGGCCGTGATGTCGGGCACCCGCGGCACGTCGTTCAGGTACTCCTGGTCGCTGGTCAGGCGCTCGACCACGCCGCGCTGCCACCCGTCGACGAGCGCGAGCGACACCGTCCACGCGGTCGCCGCCGCCCACGCCGTCCCCAGCAACGGGCGCCAGGCCAACCGCTGCGCGAGGTCCGGGCCGGTCGTCACCGTCGCCAGCCCGATCGCGACCGCGGCCGGCGTGCCCGGACCGACGTGCGGCAACCACTCCGCCAGCAGCGGTGGGAACGCCAGGAAGATGTCCACGCCCGCGGCCAGCAGCGCGCGGCCCTGCGCCGCAGCCGCGCCGACGAGTGCGACGAGACCGAGCACGACCAGCGCGTCCGGCCCGATCGTGCGCACCTTCAGACCGGGTCTCGCCACCCGGTGGACGCTAGCGACCGCCGCAGGCCTCGACCCTTACGAGTCGGTGACGCCGATCATGCGGCCGGAGCTGCCATCGCACGATTCGACCGTCAGCTGAGCGCGCTGAACGTGGTCGAACTCGGCACGGCGCAGCCGTCGCGGGAGGACCGGCGCGGCGACGATTGACGGAGGTGGCGGAGGCGTCGGCGGACACGTGGCACACTGCCGTGGTGGGTGCGCCGCCTGACGGGCTGCCGATCTATCGCGTGCTGACCGGGCCCGACGACGAGAAGTTCTGCCGCCGCGTGAGCGAAGCGCTCGCTCTCGGCTACCGGTTGCACGAAGGGCCCGCCGCCACCTTCGACGGCGAGCACGTGATCCTCGCCCAGGCGTTGCTCTGGCCCGGGCAGTAGCAGCCGTCGGGTGGCAGAGAAGGGCGGTCGGCCCGTTCAGTCGACCTGCCCGGCCGCCATGGCCTCCCGGCTCATGCGGACGTCGAAGCCGGTGTCGGGATCGATGGTCCGACCGTGTACCCACCAGTTCTCCGCGGCCGTCTCCAGGACCGTCATCAGGACGTCCTCGCGGCGCATCCCCAGGTCGGCCACGAGGCGGTCAGCGACCGCGTCGAACAACGCCGCCTTCTGCGCCGGGGGCCGCCGGTTGAACGTCATGCGGATGATCACCGTGTCCGCACTGCGCTCGAGACCGAAGAACGTGGGTGGGTGCAGCATGTCGCCGGGCGCCAAGTCGTGGACGACGTGGAAGAAGTCGTCCTCCGGGATCTGGAACACCTCCCGCATCGACTCGTGCACCGCCTCGGAGACGGCTTTGCGGTACTCCGGCGTCTTGCCCTTGCGGAGGTAGATCTCGACGAAGGTAGATCTCGACGAACGGCATGAGGGGCTCCTGGTGCATCGGGGTGGGCGCGCTCATCGGTGCGCGCCCGGCGCCGTTCACGCTAGGTTCGGCCAACCCCATGCGGCTAGCGAAAGTCCGGCATACGGGGTATGCAACAACGTCATGGAGCCGTCGATCACCGGTCTGCGGGTGCTGCGCGAGGTCGCCGAGCGCGGCAGCTTCACGGCCGCCGCCGCGGAGCTGGGCTACACCCAGTCCGCGGTCTCGCGGCAGGTCGCTGCGCTGGAGCGCGCCGCCGGACTGAAGCTCTTCGAACGACGGACCGGAGGTGTCGCCCTGACCGCGGCCGGGCAGACACTGCTTCGGCACGCGGTGGTGGCGCTGGACGCCGTCGCTGCGGCCGAGCGGGAGCTGAGCGGGCTACCACCCGATCGCGGCGTCCTGCGCCTGGGCACGTTCCCCAGCGCCAGCGCACTGATCCTGCCCAGGGCCCTCGCTGCACTCCGCCGCACACACCCCGGTATCCGGGTCACGACCCGCGAGGCGTCCACGCCCGCACTCGTGCGCGCGCTGCGGGCGCGCGCGATCGATCTGGCGATCCTCTCGTCGCGGCCACCGCATCATCCGCTGGACGACCAGATCCCGCCTCTGGAGCGCGTGACTCTGATCGACACGGTGCTCCTGCTCGCCGTGCCGGCCGCGACCGCATTGGGGGCCGGCGGGGTCGTGGACATCCAGTCCCTGGTCGACCAGGACTGGATCGCGAGCCCGTCGAGCGCCGGTGAGCCCGGGATGGGAGTGTGGCCGGGCTTGCCGGGGCGGCCGCGCATCGCTCACACCGTCCGCGACTGGCTGACCAAGCTCCAGCTGGTGGCGGCCGGGTGCGGCGTCACCACCGTGCCCGTGGGCATGGCCGGGGCGGTTCCGGCGGGCGTGCGGCTGGTCGAGGTGGAGGGTCCCGTCGAACACCGACGGGTCGTCCTGGCCAGTCTCCCCGGACCGCACCCGCCCGCCGTCGCGCAGATCGTCCGCATCCTGCGCCGGGAAGCGGCGCGCCAGGCTGAAGAGGCGGACCTCGCGGGTCCGGCCTCGTCTCGCCAGGGGGCGCTCAGAACCCCGCCACGGACTTGATGGTGGGGCGCTGACGTGGGGTGGTTGGAGGTGAGGCGTCAGGAGGTGCGAGCGTCGGACTTCTCGCGGTTCGCGATGACCTCGGCCATGTGTGTCTGCGCCCAGTTCCTGAGCCCGCGCGTCATGTGATGAAGCGAGCGGCCGAGGTCGGTCAGCTCGTAGGAGACGGTGACAGGGACCGTTGGCGTCACCGTGCGGGTGAGCAGGCCATCGTGCTCCAGCGACCGCAGCGTCTGGGTCAGCATCTTCTGGCTGACCCCGGCCAGGAGGCGAGAGATCTCGGAGTAACGCATCGCCTTCGGGGCGTCTGCGTGTGCTGCAGCGGGCTGGCCAGGCTTGTTGTCGCCGCCCAGCGCACACAGGATCAGGACGACCCACTTGTCCGAGATCCGGTCGAGCAGCTGCCGGCTGGGGCAGCCTTCCAGGAACGCGTTGTACTCCACCTTGGCCTGAGCCCTCTTCTGGGCCCTCTTCTGGGCCGCCTTCGTCGTCGTCACAGATCGCACCTCTCACCGATGGGCGGGTTGCGCACTCCAAGGTGCCTACTTCCCGGCAGGGAGTTTCTCTCCAATGCTGATGCAGGGGAGGCGCCAGTCGCCACCCCCACGTGCACGACGAAAGGCAACAGCATGAGCACGCCCTCCCTCTCCCTTCCCGGCGGCACCTGGACTCTGGGTGGCCTGACCGTCACCCGGTTCGGCTACGGCGCCATGCAACTGGCCGGCCCGTGGGTCATGGGCCCGCCCGCCGATCGCGAGGGTGCCCTGGCCGTTCTGCGTGAAGCGGTCGATCTCGGGATCACCCACATCGACACCAGCGACGCCTACGGGCCCCGGGTCACCAACGAGCTGATCCGCGAGGCGCTGCACCCCTATCCCGAGTCGCTGCACATCGTGACCAAGGTGGGCGCGACCCGCGACGAACAGGGTGGCTGGCCCACGGCACGGCGACCCGAAGATCTGCGCCGCCAGGTCCACGACAACCTCGAGTCCCTCCGGCTCGACGTACTGGACCTGGTCAACCTCCGACTCGGCAACGCCGAAGGTCCCCAGCCCGGCTCGCTCGCCGAGGCGTTCGAGACGCTCGTGGAACTCCAGCAGCAGGGCCTGATCCGCCACCTCGGGGTCAGCAACGCCACCGAGGAGCAGGTCGCCGAGGCACAGAGCATCGCGCCGATCGTGTGCGTGCAGAACATGTACAACCTCGCCCACCGCCACGACGACAAGCTCATCGACCGGCTCGCCACCGAAGGCGTGGCGTACGTGCCCTTCTTCCCCCTCGGCGGCTTCACCCCGCTCCAGTTCTCGGTGCTCTCGGCGGTCGCCGCCCGATCGAAGCAGACACAGACGTCCGTCGCGCTGGCCTGGCTGCTGCAGCGATCACCGAACATCCTGCTCATCCCCGGCACGTCATCGACAGCGCACCTGCGCGAGAACATCGCCGGCGCGGGACTCTCCCTCTCTCACGAGGACGTGACCGAGCTGGACGACATCGGCCGCTGAAATCCCTCGAGGAAGGGCCTGCTGCGGCACCGCCACCACGGGTCCGGCACTGCTTCGGCGGCGTGCTCGCACCGCCTCGACGAGATCGCGGCGCTGTGCCGCCATCCGACGACGGGACGGGGGCTCTCGGCCCGCCCGCCCAGTCGCCGGGACACTGCATGATCAGGTCCGCTCGTGCCCGTCCGGACCGGGGAGGTCCGACGTGCCAGCCCGCACGCTCAGCTGGTGTGGTCCGACAACGACGTCGGGATCAGCGGTCCCACGGGCTCGGTCTTCGTCGCGTCGACCAGCAGTGCGGCGAACTCGGCCGGCCTGCTCAGCCACGGGGAGTGGCCGGTGTCGATCTCGAGCGGGACGACTCCAAGCCGCTTCGCCTGCGAGCGCGCCAGTGCCGGGAAGCACGTCGTGTCGCGGGATCCCATGATGAAGCTGCGGGAGTGGCCGGTGTTCTCCCAGAACCTCGGCACGAACACCGGCTCGGCCATGGGCGCCGGTGGCTCCGGGACGAGCCTCGAGTACGCCCAGTCGACGAGCTCGTCGGAGCAGTCGTTGTAGAACGCCATGACCGCGCCGACCACGGGATGACCGGTCTGACGCTCCACCTGCAGAGCAACGACCTCGACGAGACGCTGGAGCAGATGCAGCGCTACGCCGAGGACGTCCTCCCGCACTTTCGGATGTGACGGGCCAGCGCGGAGGTTCAGCGCAGCGTCAGCGCGGTCGCGGAGTCGAGCCGGGAGAGCTTGTCCGGGTTGCGGACGTAGTAGAGGCCGGTGATGCGTGCGTGCTCGACGCGGGCGGCCAGGATGCCGTCCAGCTGGTCGTTCAGGTGCACGACGAGCGCGGGGTTGCCGTTGACCACCGTCGGTCCGATCGTGAGCCGGAGTCCGGCGCCCCCGGCTCGGCCCAGACCGCCGAGCATGAGGCGTGCCACGCGGTCGGCGCCGACGACCGGTCGCAGGACCGCCTGCCGGACGCCGCCACCGTCGGCGACCAGCACGACCTCGGGGGCGAGGACGTCGAGGAGGGCCTGCGGGTCACCGGTCTCGACGGCCTGCCGGAACGCGTCCAGCGCCGCGCGGGTCTCACGCGGGGAGGCCGCCTCGCGGGGACGGCGGGCCGCGACGTGCCGGCGGGCGCGGTGGGCGATCTGGCGGACGGCCGCGGGACTCTTGTCGACGACGGCAGCGATCTCGTCGTAGCTCACGTCGAAGACCTCCCGGAGCACGAAGACCGCCCGTTCGGTCGGTGCCAGGGTCTCGAGAACGAGCATCATCGCCATCGACAGGCTCTCGACGAGCTCGGCGTGCTCGGCCACGTCCGGCGCTGTCAGCAGCGGTTCGGGCAACCACGACCCGACGTACACCTCCTTGCGACCCTGCATGCTGCGGATGCGGTTCAGTGCCTGCCGCGTGGTGATCCGTAGCAGGAAGGCGCGCGGCTCGCGCACGTGGTCGAGACCGACCTCGCTCCACCGCAACCACGTCTCCTGGAGGACGTCTTCGGCGTCCGCGGCCGATCCGACCATCTCGTACGCGACGGTGAAGAGCAGGTTGCGGTGGGCGACGAACAGCTCGGTCGACAGGTCGGTCATCCGGCGTCCTCAGCCGGCCGCCGGGGTCTCGCGCCCGGCCAGCACCTGCCGTCGCCTGTGGTCCCGCGTCCAGCTCGGGTACCTGAGCAGACCCGGCCGTCGCGCTTCGAGGCCCAGCTGCTTCACCGTGCCCGTGCAGATGAGCTCCTTGAGCCACGCGGCGAGCTGGCCGGTGATGTGGAACCCCCGCGCGGTGTCGTCCAGGCGGGTGGACTGGAAGACGGCGTCGCGCCGGCCGAGGCTGATGCACTCGCTGACGAAGCCCAGCGCGACCGGCGCCGGTTGCTTCCCCTCGATGCGGCTGAGCACGGTGTCGGCGGCGTACGGGCCGAGCTGGACCGCGCCCTGGCAGCTCATCCGGTACGGCAGGTCCGACGGTGCCGCGGCATCGCCTGCGGCGACGATGCGTTCGTCGTCCACGCTGGTCAGCGTCTCATCGGTGAGGAGTCGGCCCAAGGAGTCCGTGGTCAGTCCGCTGCGCGCGGCCAGGTCCGGTACGCCGAAACCGGCTGCCCAGACGGTCACGGTGCTCGGCAGGTCCCGGCCGTCACGCAAGCGCACGCTGTCACGGGTCACTGCGGTCACCGCTGCACCGGCGCCGTCGAGGACGACGACCCCCAACCCGCTCAGGCGCCTGGCCACCGACTGCCGGCCGCGGGGATGCAGGTCCGGGCCGAGCTCGTCGCCGCACACGAGGGTCACGGTGCGGCCCAGCTCGGCGAGCTCGGCGGCGGCCTCGATGCCGAGCGGACCGCCTCCCACGACCGTCACCGGAGCTGCGGCCGGCTCGGCGGCGAGGGCGGCCCGGAGGCGCTCCGCCTCCTCGAGGGTCGCGAGCGGGAGGGCGTACTCGGCCGCGCCCGGCACGCCCCGGACGTCGCTGCCGCTCCCCACCGCGTAGACGAGGTGGTCGTAGGGGAGCGCACCGCCGGTCGTCAGCACGACCCGGCGTTCGGCGGCGTCGATCCAGGCCACGCTGTCGACGACCAGCCGGGCCCGCTCCGTCAAGACCGTCGCGTAGTCGACCACCGCGTCGTCGGACCCGCCGACGAGCTGATGCAGGCGGATCCGTGCGACGAAGTGCGGGCGCGGGTTGACCACCGTCACGCGCACGTCGTCACGGCGACTCAGCCGGTTCGCGGCCATCACTCCGGCGTACCCGCCGCCGATCACGATCACCTCGATGTTCTCGGTCACGGTGTCTCCTCGCATCAGGGCTTCGGCCACGAGACACGGCGCGAGCGGTGGTTGTGACAGGTCCGCGGCGCACTAACGCCCGTAGGCTGCCAGTGCCTCGTTCAGGTAGCGCATGTCCGTGATCCCCATGTTGTCGCGGCTGAAGTACAGCAGCGGCGTCAGGAAGAAGTACTGGAGCTTCGGTCGGAACTCCACGTCGATCAGGACGCCTGTGCCGCCGCCGCTCGGCTCCACCCGGGTCACCCACGTGGCCCGTTGAAACTCCTCCGGGTCGACCACGTCGATCGTGGCCCGCTTCCCCGGGACGAGCTCGGCCACCCGGTACGACGTGCGCGTGACGCGTCCGCCCTGCTCGGGACTGATCGTCTCGAAGGTCGACCCGACCCCGTAGGGCGGCGACGAGGTGATCTCGATCGAGGCGACGCTGCGATCCCACTTCGGCAGGTTGTGCGGGTCCGCGAAGAACGCCCACACGCGCTCAGGAGGAACCTCGACGAACGTCTCGGCGGACAGCCGCAGCCCGATCGCCGACCACACCATCGTCGCTCCGACGAGACCGGCGAGGACGGCGACGACCGTCCCGACCCACCATCCCACGCGCTTCCTCCCGCAGACCCGCTTCGGCATGACTCGCTCCTCCTGGCTTCCCCGCTGTTCCGGTGCTCCGCCAGAGGACACGCCACGACCGGCCGCTTGTGACACGAGCGGCTCCGCAGGCGCCACGTCCTTCGCTCGCTCTAAATTTTCTGTAGCAGAATTTTTTTAGTGACAGTACGGTGATGGTATGCCGCAGGAACCGGTCGTCCTCGAGTCGTTGCAAGGTTGGTGACCGTGCCCTCGCACGACCGGGTCGACCTCATCCGGCCCGACGGCCAGGTCGAGGTGTTCGCCGACCTGCCGCGGCACGGCGTCGGGATCGTGGGTGCCGGAGCCGGGGCCTACGTCCTGGTGGGCACGCCGCACGAAACCGACTGGCGGCTGATGCGCGTCGAGCACGGCACTGCCCGCACCGTGTGTCGCCTACCCGATCTCGCCTTCGGCAACGGCATGGCCGCCGCCGAGATGGAGACGGTCACGTCACAGCTGGTGGCGGATGACTTCGACGTCGACGCCGACGGACGGATCTTCCTGGCCACCCACTTCCACAACAGCGTGGTGCAGCTCAACCCCGACGGCGTCCGGGTCGCGATCGCCGGCCCCGCCCAGCACGTCGTCGGCAGCACCTCGGTCGCGGTCGATCCACACCACCGCGGCGCACTCGTCGTCGCCACCACCGGCGGCAAGCGCGGCGTGAACCGGCCCGACTCGTCCGCCTGTGGCTCGGGCGGGACCCGGACACGACCACCAGCGAAACCAAGGAGAGGCGAATCCGATGAGCGCCATCCACATCGAGTGCGACTACCCGTACCGCCCCGCTCTGGTCTGGCGGGCCGTCACCGACCCGGAACTCATTCCCCGCTGGACCGCGACCGGCGCCGGCGCGCGCCCGGAAGGTTTCCACCTCGAGATCGGCAACCGATTTCGGTTCGTCGCCAAACCGATGCCCGGCTGGAACGGCATCGTCAACTGCACCGTGCTGGACATCGAGCCCGAACACCGGCTGCGCTATTCCTGGCAGGACGACGCCGGCGGCGACATCACCGACGTGACCTACCTCCTCGAACCGCACGAAAGGGGCACCCGATTCGTCTACGACCACACCGGTTTCACCGGCGTCGGTGGGATGATCATGGCGCGGCTGCTCGGGCGGGTACGCCGCACCATGCTCACCACCGGACTGCCGCCGGTCCTGGCCGCGCTGGCCGCCGCGCCGAACCCGTGAGCACTACGACGACCGCGTCGGCAGGTCCGTTCAGGATGGGCTCGACGTCGCCGGTTCGGCATCCGGCAGGTTCGGCCACCAATCCCCGAGCCCGCGTTCCAGGAGTTGCGCGGCACGCTCGACGTCGGCGGTCACCGCGCGGACCAACCCGTCGACGTCATCCGCGCCGGCGAGATGTCTGCGCAGGCTGTTGAACTGCACGCGCCACAGGCCGACCAGGGCCGCGGCCGCGATGAGCAGCTCCGGATCGTCGGGAGGAACCCCGGCGCGCCGGGCGAGCGCATCCGCGGCCACGAGGACGAACCGCTCCAGCATGGCGCTGGTGTGGATGCGCAGGGCCGGGGTGCTCGCGATCATCTCACCGAAGCGGCGGTAGTCGGCGATCGCCGCTTCCACGTCCTCCCCGGAGAACCCGGCCGCCGTCGAGGCCAGCTCGTCGGCGAGGATGCCGACCGTCGCCTCCAGCGGCGTACGGTCCGGCGAGGCGAGATGCTCCGCGAGCGCCTCCGACGTGGTCTCCAACCGATCCAGCAGCAACGCTTCCTTCGTCGGGAAGTAGTTGAACACGGTCTTGTCGGAAACACCGCATTCCTCGGCGACATCGACAACGCGGACGGCGTCGAAACCGCGTTCGAGGAACATCCTGGCCGCCGTATCGGAGAGTCGGCGGCGCATCAGCCGCTTCTTCCGTTCGCGCAGACCCTCACCGATCTCAGACGAGGCCGCCACCGCACAAGGCTACTGCAGCCACGGAAAAGGCTGTGCTGCTGAACGCGGCGAGATCCACTCGGCAATGCCGCCAGGAAGCTGCTGTGGCCGGTGGGATCACCCCGCGGTGTCGTCGAGGCCCAGCAGCCGGGCCAGCAGCCCCACCTGCCCGGCGTAGTGCTCGACGAACTCCGGCGCGCGTGGATCGGTCTCGCACAGGCCGGCGATGACGTGCGGCAACGAGGTGGTCGCCAGCGCAGCGGCCATCAAGGCCACGGCGAGGCAGGCCGGATCGATCCGCGCATCCACCCGCCCGGCGGCCTGCCCCGCGCGGATCGCGTCGAGGAACGGGCGGAGGCGTTGGGCTCGGGGCCCCGAGTCCGGGTCGTCGCCGGTGTACTCCAGGCCGCCCCACGCGAAGAGCCGCACCCCGTCGGGATCGGTCAGCACCTCGCGGCTGAACCGCCGGACCTGCTCGTCCAGCGGCGTGCCGGCCGGGGCCAGCTCGTCCTGGCGGCGCGCCCAGCGCTCCGCCAGCGCGCGGTAGAGGCCTTCCTTGCCGTCGAAGTAGTACGAGATCAGTTGCTGGTTGACCCCGGCCCGGGCCGCGATGGCGGCGATCCGGGCACCGGCGAACCCGTGCGCGGCGAACTCGGCCGTCGCGGCGTCGAGGATCAGCCGGCGGGTGCGTTCGGGATCGCGCTTGCGCGCGTCGGGGGCGGGTGCGCGGCGCGGACGGGGCGAGGTCACGCGCCGGATCCTACGGTCGCATGGACAAGTCATGTGAATGCATGATTTTATCATGCGTATGTTTGAAACAGGGGTGCTCGTCGTCGGTGGCGGACCCACCGGGTTGTCCGCCGCGCTCTTCCTCGCTCACCAGCAGGTGCGGGTGACGCTCGTCGAACGTCGCCCGTCCACGACGCCGTTGCCGCAGGCCAGGGCGTTCAACCCACGCACGATGGAGATCTACCGCGCGCACGGGCTGGAGCCGGCGATCCGCGCGCACACCTCCGTGCTGGCCGACCGGCCGGAGATGATCGGCGCGGAGACCCTCGCCGGACCCACCCGCTTCCGCGTCGACGTCCTCTCCCAGGAACGACCGCCCGCCGGCGTGAGCCCCACCGACTGGGCGCTCGTCGACCAGGACGACCTGGAGGCCGAGGTGCGCACCGCTGCGGAGAAGGCGGGCGCGGACGTACGGTTCGGCGTCGAAGCCGGCGAGGTCACCGTGGACGGGGAGGGCGTGAGCGCGCGGCTGCGCGAGCTCGCCACCGGCGCCGAGACGCTCGTGCGGGCCCATTACGTCATCGCCGCCGACGGCAACCGCGCCGGGTTGCGGGCGCGGTTCGGCGTCGGTGCCGAGGAGCTCGCACCCGTCGCGCACGCCGCCCACTTCCTCGTCGAGGGCGACATCGCGGCCGTGGCCGGTGACCGGCGGTTCCTGCTCGCCTACCTCGACCGGCCCGTCACGGGCACCGTGCTCGTGCCCATGCGGCAGCCGGGGCGCTGGATGGTCGGCGTCCCGCACGAACCTGTCGGCGGCGACCCGAGCCCCGAGGAGTGCCTCGCGTTCGCCCGCGCCGCCGTCGGTGTGCCCGACCTCCCGCTCACGCTGGTGCCGGCCCTGCCCGGCGGGCGAGTGGTGTCGACGACGACGATCGGGGCTTGGCTCGCCCGGTCCTACCGCGCCGGCCGCCTGCTCTTCGCGGGCGACGCCGCGCACGTCATGCCACCGGCCGGCTCGTACGGCGCCAGCACGGGCATCGCCGACGCCCACAACCTGGCCTGGAAGCTCGCCGCCGTCCTGCGCGGCGACGCCGGTGACGCCCTGCTCGACACCTACGAGGCCGAGCGGCGCCCGGTCGCTGCGACCACGATCGACACGTCGCTGCAACTGCTGGGGAACCGGCACCACGCCGAGGGCGCCGATGCGACCCGCGTCGACGACATCTCCATGATCTTCGGATACCGCTACCGGTCCACCGCGGTGTGCACCGAACCCGGCACGCCAGCCGGGCCTGTGGCCGACCCGCGCATCCCGTCCGGGTGCCCCGGGCTGCGGGTCCCGCACCTGCCCCTGCCTGGCGGAGCGTCCACGACCGACCTGTGCACCGGCGGGTTCACGCTCCTGGCCTGCGCCGACGGCTGGGAGGGCGCCGGTGTCGAGGTGCAGCGCTTCGACCCGAAGTACCGCGACCTGCTCGGGGTGGGCGACACGGGAGCGAGCCTCGTGCGCCCCGACGGCTTCGTCGCCTGGCGGTGCACCGACCGGCCCGATCGCCCCGCCCGCGAGCTGCGCAGAGTGCTCGACGTCGTGCTGGCGCGCCCCTGACCACGGTGTACTGGCCGCTCCGTGAGCGCATCCTCGCCTGCTCGAGGCCGACGTCATCGCCCGAGCATGCGGCCCGAGCGCGTCCGCGAGGTTCGCTACTCGGGTGGAGCAGCGCTCGTCGACACGCTCACGCCCGTGCAGACGGAGGTGCGGAATCGGCGATGGCGGTGAGCGCGGTGTCGATGTCGGCGTCGTCGTGCGCTGCGGAGACCTGCAGCCGCAGCCGCGCCTCGCCCCGCGGAACGATCGGGTAGGTCAGTGCGGGGGCGAAGATCCCGGCGTCGATCAGGGTGGTGCTCACGGTGGCTGCGGCGGTCTCGTCGCCTACGACGATCGGGACGATCGGGTGCTCGCCCGGAAACGTCGGCAGCCCCAGCTCGGCGATGCCGGCGCGCAGGCGTCGCGTGCGGTCGCGCAGTACGGGTAGTGGGGAGTCCGGCCCGGCGAGCACGTCGAGGGCGGCGAGCGCACCGGCGACGACGGACGGTGGCGGGTTGTTGGAGAACGTGTACGGCCGGGAGAGGGCGCGTACGGCGTTGGTCAGGTGGTGGGGTCCGGCCACGAAGCCGCCGATCGCCCCGCCCAGCGCCTTGCCGAGGGTGCCGGTGACCACGTCGACGTCGCCGAGCACGCCCTGGGCCTCCGCGGTGCCGCGGCCCTGCGGCCCGACCACCCCGGTGCCGTGGGAGTCGTCGACGATCAGCAGGGCCTCGTGCTCGTCGGCGAGGTCCGTCAACAGGGGAAGTGCCGCCTGGTCGCCCTCCATGCTGAAGACCCCGTCAGTGATGATCACCCGGGTGCTGTCGGCGGGGGCGGCGGCCAGGCCGCGGCGCAGGACGGCGTGATCATCGTCGTGGTCGTAGAGGGTGAGGTCGACAGCAGCGCGCTGAGCGCGGATGCCGTCGATGATGCTGGCGTGGTTGAGCCGGTCGGAGAAGAGCGCGAGCGGTCTGCCGTCACGCCGGGCGAGGCCGGACACGACGCCGAGCACGCCGGCGTTGGCGGTCCAGCAGGACGGGTGCAGCACCGCGTCCTGCGCGCCCACCCACTGCGCGAGCCGTTGCTCGAGTTCGCGGTGCATGGCCGTGGTGCCGGACAGGACGCGCCCGGCGCCAGCGCCCAGGCCCCACTCGTCGAGTGCGGCGTGGGCCGCGCGCAGCACGTCCGGATGGCGGGCCAGACCCAGGTAGTCGCAGGAGGCCATGTTGACCAGTTCTCGCCCGCCGCGGGCGACGCGCCCCGGCCGGCCGGCGCCGACGACCTCCTCCCGGCGGGCGTGCGCGGCCAGGGCCTCGTCGAGCGCGGCCCGGATCACGACGTGAACGCGCGGGCGGCGAACAGCGCGTAGACGGCGGCGCAGCGACGCATGGCGGCCTCGTCGATGTACTCGCCCGGGCCGTGGGAGACGTCGAGGCGGCCGGGTCCGTAGCCGAACGCGGGCACGCCGAGCTGGCTGTACCACCGGGTCTCCAGGATGCCCGGGCACAGCTCGAAGGTCGGTGCGCTGCCCTCGACCTCGGCGGCGCTGGCCGCGAGTGCCTGCGCCAGCGGGTGCTGCTCCGGCGTGCCGCCCGACGGCTGCCGCTGCAGGACCTCGATCGACGTGCTGGCCCCGGCCGCCGCGGCCGCCGCGTCGATGACCTCGGTCAGCCGTGCGATCTCCTCGTCGACGTCCTCCTCGGGATTGAAGCGGCGGTCGATGGAGAACCAGGCGGAGCCGGGCACGGCGTTGAAGTTCGCGCCGCTGCCGCTGGCCCCGCCCACGACCATCATCGATCCCTTCGCGACCTCGTCCGCCATCGGGAACGCGGTGCGCTTGTGCAGGAGCTCGCGGGCCAGGTCGTTCAGCGGGGCGGCGATGGCGACCATGTGCGCGAAGGCGTTGTCGCCCAGGTGTGCCTGGCCGACGTGCGCCTCCCGCCCCTTGATCTCCACGCGCAGGGTGAGCGCGCCACGGCTGGCGTGCCAGATCGCGCCGGCCGTCGGTTCGGCGGTGACCATCGCCACTGCCGCCGGATCGATCAGACCTTCGCGGCGGAGGTACCCCGAGCTGGCGTCGCTGCCGGTCTCCTCGTCGCAGACGAGGTGGAACACGATCTTCCCGTCGTCGAGCAGCCCGAGGTCGCGGGCCGCCGCGGCGCCGTACAGCATGGAGACGAGGCCGCCCTTCATGTCCGCGGTGCCGCGGCCGTACATGCGGCCGTTCCGGCGTTCGGGGAGGAACTGGGCACGGCTCTGCGCCGGCACGACGTCGAAGTGGCCGTGGAAGTACAGCAGCTTCGAGCCGTTGCCGACGTGCCCGCGCACCACGCACGGCTCCTCGAGCTGCTCGTGCGGGGGCACCGGGATGATCTCGGGTTCGAGCCCGAGCTCCTCCATGACCGAGCGCAGGCGCGTTCCGCAGCGGCCGAGGCCGCGCCCGGGCGGGTTCTCGGTGTCCATGGCGACGAGCTCGGCCAGCAGCTCGGCCATCTCCTCCGCCCAAGGCTCGATCCACGCCTGGACCGTCGTCGCCAGATCCATCCGGTCTCCAACGTCTCGGGAACGGGTGGCAAGCCGTCCCATATGAGTGACTATTCGTCAATCATATGGAACGACCGATCTGGCCTGCAACCGTCTCCGCGGGCATGACCTCCTGGGATCGACCAAGCCTGTAGGATCCGGCACATCGATGCGACGGATCGGCAGGCCAAGGCAACGATGCAGGAGCAGGTGAGCTCGCCGGCGCAGCCGATGGCCGACCGGATGGCCGCGGCCCTGCGTCGCCACCGCGAGGTCCACAACCTGTCCCTGGGCGAGCTGAGCCGCGCCACCGGCCTCTCGAAGACCAGCCTCGCGCGGCTGGAGGCCGGCGAGGGCAACCCGTCACTGGAGACGCTGTGGCGGTTGGGGCGCGCGCTCGGGATGAGCGTCGGGCAGATGCTGGAAGAGGAAGCGCCGGGGACGGCGACCGTGCTGCGGCGCGGGGACGGACCGGTCGTCGAATCGACCTTCGGGATGCGCGGCCGGCTGCTGCAGACCGACCACAGCCGGCACCGCACGGAGCTGTTCGAGCTGGACCTGCCCCCGGATGCACAGTTCCGCGGAAGCGCCCACGAGGCGGGTACCCGCGAGGCGATCTACTGCATCGAGGGGCAGATCCGGTGTGGTCCGCCCGGGCAGCCGCTGGTGCTCGCTCCCGGCGACACCGCGTTCTTCGATGGCAGCATGGTGCACCTCTACGCCGCGGGTCCGCAGGGTGGGCGGGCACTGCTGGTGATGAGCTATCCGACCTGATCCGGGCCGCGCAAGAGCCGGCCGGTCTCGGCTTACGCGGTCCACTCCGGGTCTCGACCCAGGTAGCGCAGCAGGGCCGCGACGGCGTCGTCGCCGGGTTCGGGGGCCAGCGCGGGGGCGTAGGCGCCGTACTGCCGCAGCGGCTCGACGATCAGCAGCGCCACCTCGTGCAGCTGCGCGGCGTGGTCGGGGGTGAGCGGGGACGCGGCGCCGACCGCGACCGCGATGTCCCACGCGTGCACGGCAGCGTCGAGCGCGCAGGCGCCGGCACCGACGGCCGGCGGCAGCGCGTGCGGAGGCAGCGGCACGGGCGCGGTCTCCGCGGCCGGGTCGACCGTGGCCCAGGCGCGGGCGGCCGCGACCATCGAGGTCTCGGCGAGGTCGGCGGGGGAGCCGTCGATGTGGCCGGACGGGGCGAACGGGTTCTCGGTCGGCCCCGGCTCGCCCGTGATCGCGGACGCGAACCCGAGCTGGTCGCCGGCGGCGTGCTGCAGGACCTGCGTGACCGTCCACTCGGTGCACGGGGTGGGGCGCTGCCAGTCGCCGTCGCCGACAGCGGCGAGGGCGACGCGCAGGGCCTGGTGGGCGCGGTCGATGACGGGCCAGGAGGTGCGGGACTCGAGTCGGGGGTCGGTCAGCTGAGCCGGGTCGACTGCGGTCATGGTGGATCCTCTCGGGTCGGGGTTGCTGATCCAGCCTGGGTCTCCGACCCGTTCTCCGGGAGGTGCGGCTGTGGGTGGCCGCACGTGACATCCGCACCTGGTGCCGGGCAACGGCCGCGGCGAGATCGCGCTGGAACGATCAGCGTGACGGGATCTCGGCGCGCAGGCGGAACGTGTGCTCGGGTGTGGGTCCGGCCTGCAGCTCGCCGCCGTGCTCCTGGACGCGGGCGGTGAGGTCGGCGAGCCCGCTGCCGTCTCGGAACTCCGCCGCGGTGCTGGGGCACCCGTCGTTGACGATGTCGATCGTGACGAGGTCGGGTGATCGGGAGAGGACGATCTCGCAGCGCTCGGCCGTGCTGTGCTGCAGCAGGTTCGTCACGCCCTCGCGCAGCACGGTCGCGAGCGTTGCCTCGATGCCGGTGGGCAGGTCGTCGCACCCGTCGATGCGGACGGCCGCGTCGATGCCGGCCGCGGCCAGCAACGCCTGCGCCGACCGGATCTCCTCGCGCAAGGACAGCTCGCGGTAGCTGTGCGCCACCGACCGCACATCGACCAGTGCCCGCCGGGCGGTGTCCACCACCTCGGTGAGCTCCTGGCGCGCCCGTTGCGGGTCGGTCGTCGCCAGCCGGTGGGCGAGCTCGCTCTTCAGCGAGATCGCCGAGAGGCTGTAGCCGAGCATGTCGTGCAGGTCGCGGGCGAACCGCAGCCGCTCCCGCGTCACCGCCGCCGTCGCCAGCTCCGCGCGGGCCTCGTGCAGCTCGGTCACCATCGAGCGCAACCGGGTCAGCGCGTAGAGCACGAGACCGTGGTTGGTGGTGGAGATGAACCCGTACCCGACCTGCACCCAGTCCTCGCCGAGGACGTCGAAGATCACGCCCTGCGCTGCGACGACCGCGACGAACACCGCCCAGTTGAGCCGGCGCGGGAGCAGCAGGGCGGCCGAGCCGGCGAGGAAGCCGGGAACCCCGCTGAAATAGGGGTTGTCGAACACGAACGGCGGCACGTACACGCAGACGGCCAGCCCGGCCAGCGCCGCGTACCCGAGTGCCTGGTTCGGCGGGCCCTGCGGGCGGCTCACGACGCCCAGCACGAGCACCGCGATCACCGCGCTGCTCGTCACGGCGGTCGTGATCCCGGCGACGCCGACCTGGTCGTAGTCGTCGGCCGCCAGAAGCGTCAACATCACGCCGTAACCGATCACCACCGCGGTGAGCAGCACCTGGGCGAACCGGGTCGCGATCTGCGGTCCCGGCGGGTGCGGCTCGTCGGCCGGCGCCTCCCGCGGTGTGGGTGCAGCGGGTACCTGCGAGTGCAGCCGGAACGTGCCGTCGGTGGCCGGCTGCGCGTGCAGGGCACCGCCGAGGGCTGCGGTGCGGGCAGCGAGGTTGGCCAGGCCGCTGCCCCGGTCGGTGCGGGCCTGCGCGGGTGCGCCGTCGTTGACGATCTCGATGGACACCATCCGGCCCGCTCGGCTGATGGTGATCGAGCAACGGGTGGCGTCGCTGTGCCGCAGCAGGTTGGTGACGCCTTCGCGCAGCACGGTCGCGAGCACTGTCCGGGCGCTGGGCACGAGCTCGGCAGGAGGGCCCTCGATCGTCGCGGCGACGCCGGCGGCGGCCAGCACGGACCGTGCCGAGTCGAGCTCGTCGGTCAGCGACAGCTCGCGGTAGCTCGACGCGACCGCGCGGGCGTCGGTGAGCGCCTCGCGGGCGATGTCGAGGATCTGCGCCAGCTCCCGCAGCGCGCGGTCGGTGTGGTTCCCGACCAGTGTGCGGGCCAGCTCCGCTTTCAGGCTGATCGCCGACAGGCTGAAGCCGAGCAGGTCGTGCAGATCGCGGGCGAAGCGCAACCGCTCCCGGGCGACCGCGAGGTCGGCCACCTCGGATCTCGCGGTCTCCAGCTGCTCCACCAGCGACGGCAGCCGGGACAGACCGAACACGACCAGCCCGACCACCGTCGAGGACGCCGCGTAGTAGCCCCCGATGGGGAGTGACTCGTACGCGATCTTGGTCATGCCGTTGGCCAGCGCCACCGCGGCGAACACGAACCACCGCACCCGGGCGGGCAGCACCAGCAGCACGCTGCCGGCGAGGAACCCGGGCATGCCACCCCAGGCGTTGGGGAAGAACGGCACCGGCACGAACGCCAGCAGTGCCTCCACGCCGAGCGCGAGGTAGGCCCTGGCGGACCGCAGATCGACGTTCGGCCGCGAGAACACCCCCAGCTGCAGGTACCCGATCGTGAGCAGGCAGGCCAGGGAGGTCACGATCCGCACCGGCGTCGGGCCGCCCTGCACCACGTACATGAAGGCGTTGGCGAGGTAGCCGGTGAACACCACGCTGATCACGACGTACGCCAAGCGGCGCGACACCGATGAGCGTTCCTGCCGCAACGTCACGGCAGCTCCCCCCGCGTGGCCGGTCACCGGTCGGCGAGTGCCAGGAGCTGGGAGACCGTGACGAACCGGTAGCCGTCGTTCCGCAACCGCTCGATCAGCGGGATCACCGCGCGCCGGGTCTGTTCACGCCCGGCGTACATCCCGTGCAGCAGCACGATAGACCCGGGCCGCACGTGCGTTGCGACGTGGTCGACGATCCGTTCGGCGCGGGCGTCGACCTCGGGATAGCTGTTGGGCTCGACGTCCCACATGATCGTCCGGCGGTGGTGCTGGCTCAGGTACAGGGGCAGGGTGAGGAGCTTCTTGCCGTTCGGCGGGCGGAAGGTGATCTCGCCGCGGTAGCCGGCCTGGCGGATGCGTTCGTCGGTGCGTTCCACCTCGTCGGCGACGAACCCGGGCGAGACGAAGACCATGCGCTCGTGGGAGTAGGTGTGGTTGCCGAGCTCGTGCCCGGCGGCCGCGATGGCCGCGGTGAGGTCCGGGTGCGCCGCCATGTCCTGGCCGATCAGGTAGAACGTCGCCGGCGTGCCGGTGCGGGCCAACGCGTCCAGCAGCGGGCCGGTGCCGGCCGGGTCCGGGCCGTCGTCGAAGGTCAGCGCGACGACCTTCTCGGAGGTCGACACCCGGTCGACGAGGTCACCGAACAGCTGGAACGAGCGGGCGTTGACCAACGCGTCGAACCCGACCGCGGCTGCGCCCAGCACGACGACGGCGAGTCCTGCCGCGGTCCATCGGCGAGCCCGGCGCGAACGGGGAAGTAGACGCACAGGGCTACTGCTCTCTCTCGTTCCTACCCACCGGTCCGTCCGGGGCCTCGACCGTCGTGGCCAGATCCGCCCGGGCCTCCAAAATCCAGGGACGGGCGACATGCCGTCCCATGCGAGGAACAATTCGTCAATCCTATGGAACGGTTGGGCGGGCCTGCAACCATTTCCGTGGTGTCGAGCCGGCGCCGTCCGGTCTGCGCGATCCGTACGGACGGGCCTCGGGCCCGACGTGATCGTCAGGCTCGCGTCTTGGTCAGCAGTTCGAGGATCTCGGCCGTGGTGCCGGTCTCGCCGAGGTGGGGGAAGATGTTGACGATGCTGTTGACGTGCGCCTCGTGGTTCACGTCCGTCATCGCGTCGGTCGCGAGCGTCACGTGGTAGCCGCGTTCGTGCGCGGCGCGCGCGGTGGTGTCCACGGCCACGCTCGTCGCCAGCCCGGCGAGCACGATCTGGGTGATGCCGCGCCGGCGCAGCTGCAGGTCGAGATCGGTGCCGTAGAAGGCCGACCAGTTGCGCTTCGTCACGATGACGTCCTCCGGGTGCCCGCTCAGCTCGTCCGCCAGGTCGTCCCACCCGGCGGGTAGTCCCGCGCCCGTCCAGCGCGGGACGTCGGTGCGTCCGGGCACCGCGTCGGCACCGTCAGGGGCGCCGGCCTTCACCAGCACCACGAGTGCGTGGTGCTCCCGGAAGGCGGCGGCCAAGGCGGCCGCGCGCTCGATCACGTCCTCGGCCGGGTACGGCGTCGCCGGCGCGAAGCGGACACCGTTCTGCAGGTCGACGACGACGAGCGCGACACGCTCGTCCAGCGCGGTGAGAGGCATGGCCGTTCCTTCGTCCTCGAGTCGGGTGCTGACCAGGACCTCCTGGTTGATGATCATCCCACCAGAAGGACCATGGCCCGCCCACCCCGGAACGCCGAGGGGTCCGTGGGAGCTCGGCCGTCCACTCGTCGTCAACTGTTCGTCCCCCACGCACTCCTACCGTCCACGCAGACAGCCGAAGCAGTGAGCGGCCGGTGCCGACCGCGCTGCCGGATGGTTTCCATCAGAGGAGAGATCGTGGTGACTGCTCCCACCGTCGTGCTCGTCCACGGTGCGTTCGCCGACGCATCCGGGTTCCGGGGCCTGTACGACAACCTGAAGTGGGAGGGTCTGAGCGTCATCGCGCCGCCGAACCCGCTTCGCGGCCTGACCGGCGGCGACGGTGAGTACCTGAAGAGTGTGATCGCGGGGATCGACGGCCCCGTCCTGCTCGTCGGCCACTCCTACGGGGGCGCGGTGATCACGGCTGCCGGGGGCGCGGAGAACGTGACGGGGCTGGTGTACCTGGCCGGGTATGCCCCCGACGAGGGCGAGAACCTGACGGACCTGCAGTCGAGCTTCCCCGAGCCCAAGATCCTGCCCTTCATCGTGCAGCAGGCGCTTCCCGACGGCGGAACCGAGTTCTCCCTGTCCCCCGCGGCCTTCCCCTCGTTGTTCTGCCCTGATCTGCCGGCCGACGACGCCGCCTTCTACGCCGTCACCCAGCGCCCGCTGGCGGGCGTCGCGCTGAGCGAGGCCGCACCACGGCCCGCCTGGCGGAGCAAGCCGGCCTGGGCGGTGCTGCCGACGGCGGACCTGGTCATCGACCCGGGCGTGCACCGCTTCAGCTACGACCGCGCGGGGGCGACGGTCACCGAGCTCGAGGGCGCTTCCCACGCCGTGATGACCTCCCGCCCGGACGAGGTCGCCCAGGTCGTGCTCGCGGCGGCCCGGGCCGGCGCGACGCAGCCGGCCTGACCGGCCGTCACCCCTCGGCCGACGAGTTTCGAGCACGCGATCCGGCCCGCTGGGCCGGCCGCCGATGGGCTCACCCGCCGTCGAGGGTCGCCAGGAACTCGGCTGTGCGGCGGGCGAACAGCCGGGTCCCCCGGTCGACGGCCACCGCCCGGCCGCGTTCGGCGACGGCCCGGACTACGCCGTCGGACGCCCCACAGGCCTTCAGCACGCGCGCCCGCAGCAGCAGGAGCAGGGCCTCGGGGTAGCGCTGGTCGTAGCGGTCGAGACACGCGTCGGCGCGGTCGAGGGCGGCCGCGGCCGCGTCCGACGAGCCGGCCGCCAGCCACGCTTCCGCGAGGTGGCCGTAGCACGTGGCCAGGCTGCCCCGCGGCGGGTCGACCATGTGCGTCGCGATGAACCGCTCGGCCTCGGCGGCGGCGCCGGCGGGGTCCGTACCGGTCAGGGCGAGCGCCCAGAGGCGGATCAACCGCTGGTAGGTGCCGAGGAAGGCGAACGAGAAGTCGGGGTCCGCGGCGATCCCCCGCTCGGCCGCGCGCAGGGCCCGGTCCGGGTCGCCGACCACCGACTCCATGCGCACCGTGTGCGTGGCCCACACCGTGACGGTGAAAGGGTCGTCACCGGCGGCCTCCAGCCGGTCGAGCAGCGCTCGCGCGCCGTCGAGGTCGTCGGCGTGCATCGCGGTCGACTCCGCGAGCATCCCCGTGGTGAGGAGCTGCAGGTCGAACCCGACGGGGTCGTCAGCGCGCCGGGCACTTTCGGTGAGCCGGATCCGGTGCGCTGCGCTCAGGTGGGTGAACGCCTCGTCCATGTGCCCGTCGCTGAACCGCTGGACACCCCACGCCTGCAGGCCGTAGGCGAGCAGGTGCGGGTCGGTCGACGCCTCGCCCTGGCGCAGCAGCCGGCGCGCGACCGCCCGGCTGCGGTCGGTCTCCAACGCCTGGGCGTAAGCCGTCCAGAGGGAGTACAGGAACACCGTGGCCTCCCGCTCGCGGCCGAGTCGGCGGGCCAGGTCCTCCGCCCGTTCCAGGAGATCCACGGCCGAGGTGCCGTACATCACCCGCATCCCGACGACGGCGATCAGCTGCGCCAGCGCCGCCAGCTCCTGTTCCACGAGGTCCGCCGCGCGTGCCAACCCGACGGCGTCACGCAGCCGCCGCTCCGCCACGTCGAGCGCTGACTTCACCGCCGCGAGGCGGCCCGAGCCCACCAGGGCGGACACCGTGCGGGCCGGGTCGACCAGCGGGCCGGCGGCCCACAGGTGCTGGGCGAGGCGTTCGACGTCGGTCGGGGCGAGAGCATCGGCGACGCGCAGGTGCAGCACCGGCACCCGGGTCGGGGCCGTCACCTCGGCGACGGCCTGGCGGACCAGGTCGTGCGCGAAGCGGTAGGAGAACGGGTCGCCCGGCACGGGGTCCAGCACGCCGAGTGCCATCGCCGGTTCGAGCCGGGCAAGACATGTGGGAACGTCCAGGTCGGCGGCCCGGGCGAGCAATGCCAACTCGACGTCGCGGCCGACGCACGCGGCCATCTCCAGCAGTGCCCGGCTCTCGGGGTCGAGACCGCCCATCCGGTCGCGGACGACGTCGCGCACCGAGCCCGGGACGCCGGCCCACGCAGCGGCCCCGGCCGTCGCCGGCCCGCCGTCGACGAGGTGCCGCGCCAGCTCACGCACGAAGAACGCGTTTCCTCCGGTGTGGGCGAGGATGCCGCGGAGAACGTCGGCGCCGGGCTCGCGGCCGGTCTCGCGCCGGACGAGCCCGGCCACCTCCGCCGCCTCGAGCGGTCCGAGCGGGATGCGGCGGTGCCCGGGCACCCGACCGACCGCGACGAGCGTGCGGGTGAGCTCCACGCCGGGTGTCGGGCCGCGGTTGCGGAGCGCCCCGATGACGGCGGTCCGGGCGGGGAGCTGCCTCACCAGGTGCGCGAGCAGGTCCAGCGCACCGGCGTCCGCCCAGTGCAGGTCGTCGAGGACGATGACGAGCGGTCGCCGCGCCGCGGCCGCGCCGACGAGGGCGACGGCTCGGTCGGCGAGACGAAACCGGGCGCCGCGCTCGGGCAGCCCGCGATCGACGCGGTGCGGCTCCAGCAGGGGGCCGAGCTCCCCGGCCGCCCACTCCTCCCGCGCCGCGACGGGCAGCGTGGTCAGGACGGCCCCGAGCGCCTGCACCCACGGCCACATCGACGGCGTCGCGTCGCCTTCCAGGCCGTGGCCCCACACCACGAGCGCCCCGGCACCGGCCGCGTCGGCCGACGCCTGCTCCAGCAGGCACGTCTTGCCCGCCCCCGGCTCGCCCTCGATCAGCACGGTGCCGGTGCCGCCGGCGATCGCGGCCCCGACCGCCCGACGCAACTCGGCGAGCTCCCGAGCCCGGCCGATCACCCCGCCACCTCGCGGTGGCGTCGGCGCGGGGGCGAGCACCCGCGCATGCGCGGCCGCCAGCACCGGGCCGGGGTCGACTCCGAGGTCGTCGGCAAGTCGGCTGCGGACGGCGCGGAACACCGCCAGCGCCTCCGCCTGCTGCCCCGCGGCGCCCAGCGCCGAGACCAGCCCGGCCTGCACGCGCTCGTGCAGCGGTGCCATCTCGGCGGCCAGGCGCAGCGGTCCCAGTACCCGCTCCGGGCGGGCCTGGTCGACCGCCAGATCGGCCGCCGCCGCGCACGCGTCGAAGAACTCCTCGTTCAGCCGCGCGAAGACCGACTGCGCCGCCGTCCCGTGCGCCAGCCCGGCGCCGGCAGGCCCGGTCCACAACCCGAGAGCCTGCACGTAGCAGTCGAGGGCCACGGCGTGCTGCTGCTCGGCCAGCGCCGCGGCGGCAGCCCGGGTGTGCTCCCGGAAGGTGGCGAGGTCCGACGTGCCGGGTTCGGCCGCGCACAGGTAACCGTTGCCACGGCGCAGCAGGTACGACCCGGCCTCCCGGACGGGCAGGTCCGGCTCCAACCGTCGCCGCAGCCCGCCGACGTACTTGCGGAGGACGTTGCGGGCGCTGGCCGGCGGATGGTCGTCCCAGATCAGGTCGATCAGCTCATCCGTGCTGATCGGCTGCCCGGCCCTCGCGAGGAGCAGGGCCAGCACGGCAGCCTGCTGAGGGGGCCCGACGTCCACCTCGACGCCGTCGCGCCACACCCGCAGTGCGCCGAGGATCTGCAGACGCACCGCCATCGCCCCTCCCGCACCCGGCGGTGGAACGCCCGCGCCGTGGACACATTCAAGCGGACCGGGAGGAGCCGCGGAAACAATCTCCGTCGCTACGAGTGGGGGACCGGGGTCGGTTCCGCACCGGGCGCGGCCGGCTGCCGGGCGAGCGCCCACCACAGCACCGCGGCGAAGACGATCGAGAGCACGCCCAGCACCGCGAGCGCCGGCTGCAGGCCACCGGCCGGTCCGGCGATCGCGACGACGACCAGGGGCGAGACGAACTCGCCGATGAACAAGGTCCCCGTCCAGATGCCGGTGCCGCGGCCGCGCTGGGCGTACTCGAGGTCGCGCACCGCCCACGTGAGCAGCGTCGGCAGCATCAGGCCGGTGGCGAACCCGGTGATCACGGCACCGGCCACCACGACCGGCACCGACGAGGTGAGGAACACGACGATCAGGCCCGCGCCGGAGAGCGCGAACTCGGCGACGAGGAGGCGCCGCAGCCCTGCGCGGGACAGCCGCCCGAACACGGCCCCGCCGACCGCGGTCGCCACCGACATCACCGCCACCGCCGCGCCGATCACGCCGGTCGAGGTGACGCCGATGCCGTCGAGCACGTAGGACAGCTGCACGATCAGCGCATAGAAGACGGCGCCGCCGACGAGCGTGACGGCGCACGGTCCCGCGATCGCCGCCCACGGCACCGGCGTCCGCTCGGCACGGGCGCCGCCGGCCGGCGCCGGGTTCCACAGCACCCGCGCCATGGGCAGCACCAGCACGATCGAGAGCAGGTACATCCAGAACGGGGCGCGCCATCCGCCCGCGCCGAGCAGCCCGCCGAGCGCCACGAACACGACGGCCGACAGGGCGGAGACGGTGGCCTGCAGGCCGAGGTAGCGGTTGCGCTGCTCGCCCGTCCAGTAGTCCCCGATGAGGGTGGTGGCCGCGGTCATGATCGCGGCCTCGCACAGCCCGACCACCACGCGGGTGGCGATGATCGCGCCGAGGTCGTCGAGGTAGAGGGGTGCGGTGCCGGCGATGGCGTAGAGGACCAGCGCCACCTGCAGCACCCGCAGGCGCCCGAGCCGGTCGACGATCGCGCCGGCGAACCCGGCGGTCAGGCCGATGACCAGCGCGGGCACGGTCAGCACGACCGGCACCAGCACCGCTACGCCGGGCACGGCCGCGAAGTGCTGCGCCATCAGCGGCAGCACCGGCGCGATGAGCACCGCACCGAGCACGGACATCGAGCTGGCACCGAGCAGGAGCAGCAGCTGCGGCACGCCGGCACGTCTGTCGGACAGGTCAGTCATCGTCGACCTCACAGGGGTTGAGCGGGGGAGGGTGAGCGCAGTGCGTCCGAGATCGACTTGACGCCCCCGTGGGCGGTCAGCCCACCGTCGACGGCGATCTCGGCTCCCGTGACGAACGACGCTCCGTCACCGAGGAGGAACAGCACCACCGACGCGATCTCGGCGGCCGTGCCCGTGCGCCCCAGTGGCGTCTCGGCGAGGCTGGCCGCGCGGAACGCGGCCGGCGCCGAGGCGGTCATGGGGGTGTCGACGAAGCCGGGGTGCACCGCGTTGACGCGGATGCCGCGCGGCCCCAGCTCGGTGGCCGCGGCGCGGGTCAGCCCGCGCAGCGCCCACTTGCTCGTCGTGTAGGCGACCGGGTAATGCCCGGTCAGCGCGGCGACTGAGCCGACCGTGACGATGGAGGCGCCGCGGCCCATGAGCGGTGCCAGGTGCTGGATGCCCAGCAGCGGCCCGACGAGGTTCACGTCCAGCACGGCGTGCAGGTCGGCCGGGTCCAGCTCGGCCAGCCGTGCCCGCCACGTGACGCCCGCGTTGGCGACGAGCCCGTGCACGGATCCGTGGTCGCGTTCGAGCTGCCGGGCGAGGGTCGCCCACGCGGTGGCGTCGGCGACGTCCATGGTGTGGCGGACGGTGCCAGGCGCGGCCGGCCCGGGCTCCCGGTCGACCGCGTGCACGATCGCCCCGGCGGTGACGGCGGCCGCTGCCTCGGCGGCTCCCTGGCCGCCGGCCGCTCCGGTGACGACCACGACGCGGCCGGCCATGCTCACGATGTGCTCCCGGTGCGGGCGCGGGCCCTGGGCAGCAGCACCGGGTCGCGGCCGGCGACCACGGTGTTGCGGATGGTGCCGATCCCCTCGACGGTCATCGTGACGACGTCGCCGGGGCGCAGGGCCGGCGGCGGTTGCTCGGCCGTCGCCCACAGCTCGGCGAGGCAGCCCCCGTTCCCGCAGGTGCCCGAGCCGAGCACGTCGCCGGGGCGGACCTCGGTGCCGCGGCTGGCGTGGGCCACGAGCTCCTCGAACGGCCAGCCCATGTGGGAGAGCCGGTCGCGGCCGACCTCGGTGCCGTTGACGGCCACGGTCAGCTGCAGGTCGAGGAAGCCGTCGGCGTCGCGGTAGGGCTCCAGCTCGTCCGCCGTGACGAGCACGGGCCCGAGCGTGGTGGCGAAGTCCTTGCCCTTGCAGGGCCCCAGGTTCACCTGCATCTCGCGGCGCTGCAGGTCGCGCGCCGACCAGTCGTTGAGGATCGTGTAGCCGGCGATGTGGTCGCGCGCCGCGTCCGGGGTGAGGTCGGCGCCGGCCCGGCCGATCACGGCGGCCACCTCCAGCTCGAAGTCCAGCTTCGCGCAGCCCGGTGGCACCGCGACGTCGTCGTGCGCGCCGATCAGGGCGTACGGGTTGGTGAAGTAGAAGGTGGGCGCGTCGTACCACGCGTCGGGCACGGTGCCGGCCATCGCGGCGACGTGCTGCTCGAACGTCACGAAGTCCCGCACCGTCGGCGCCTGCACGGGCGGCAGCAGGCGCAGCCCGGCCAGCGGCTCGGGGGCGCCGGCCGGGGTGGTGTGCAGGGTCCCGGCCTGCAGCAGGCCGAGCACGGTGGTGCCGTCGGGGAAGGGCCGGAAGGTCTCCCCGTCGACGACCCCGGCCCGGGTGGCGCCGTCCGCCCCGGCCACGGTCGCGACCCTCACGACGCGTCCACCGGCCGAGCCACGTGGGGGAGTGGCTCGCCGGCGTGCCACACCTCGGTGATCTGCACGGTGACGAAGCGCCAGCCGCCGGCCAGCTCGATGCCGTCGGTGCGGCGGAGGGTGCAGTCGTACCAGCCGGACCCGTCGGCGTGGTGGAACGTGCTGCCGCCGAGCAGGTGCACCCCGTGCAGGTACGAGCGGGACGTGGCCGTGTCGCCGTCGACGCGGATCGCGTGGTTCGACGACCCGTGCCACGTGCCCGTGTACTGCGCGAGCCCGCGCTCGCTCGCCGTCGCGTCGCGGATCCGGTCGCGGCCGCGGAGGACGACCTCCGGCCCGATGCGCAGCTCGGCGTCCTCGACGTAGGTGGCGGCGTAGCCGGCCCAGTCCCGCTCGTCCAGCGCGCGGGCGAACTCGACGAGGAGGTCGGCGATGTGGGCTCGGTCCACGAGCCACTGCAGCTGGTCCATCAGACGGGCGGGGCCACGAAGAGGCCCTTGTCGGGGTCGTTGAACGACTTCCGCGCGACGAACTCGTCCATCGCGTTGGCCGTGCCCCACTGGTCCGACACCATCGGGTCGGAGAAGTCGTGCAGGCCCGGGTGCCACGTGTCCTCGTCGAGGCGTTCCAGCTCGGTCGTGTACTCGACGGTGTTGCCGTGCGGGTCGAGGAAGTAGGAGAAGGTGTTGTTGCCGGCCTTGTGCCGGCCGGGGCCCCAGATCTTCTCGACGCCGACGCGCAGCAGCCGTCCGGTGCCCCGCATGTACTCGTCGATGCCGCGCAGCTCGAAGCTGGCGTGGTGCAGCGCCGGGTGCGGGCCGCGGGCGACGGCGAAGCTGTGGTGCCAGTCGTTGCAGCGCAGGAACCACATCATGTTGCCCATGCGGGGGTGCATGAGGACGTCCGAGAGCGCGAACGCCAGGTGCTCCTCGTAGAAGGCGACCGTGCCCTCGGGATCGGCGGAGTTGACCACCACGTGCGACAGGCGCACCGGCACCGACTCCGTCTCCTCGACCTTCCGGTGGGCGCGCAGCTCCACCTCGGTGGAGACCTCGACGGTGCGGCCCTCGTTGTCGAAGAACCGGAACCCGTAGCCGCCGCCGGGCGTGGCGACGGCACCCGGTTCGGTGGCGATCCGCACACCGGCGCGGCCGAGCCGCTCCGCCAGCGTGTCGACGTCGGCGCGGGACGCGGCACCGAACGCGATGAGGTCCATGCGCTTGTCGGCGGCCTCGCGCAGCCGCACCACGTACTGCTCGGGTGAGCCCTCGGCGGCCAGGAACGACAGGCCGGTGTCGGTGGCGACCTCGGTGAGCCCCCAGTGGCCGGTGTAGAACGCCCGCTGCGCGGCGAGATCGGGTACGGCGAGGTCGACGTGGCGCAGGTGCGTGATCAGACGAGAGTCCATCGGGACTCCTTCCCGGGCACGAGGCCCAACTTCTCGGCGTTCCCGCCGGCGATCGCGTCGCGGTCCGCGGCGGGCAGCCCGGCGGCGTCGAGGCGCGCCACGGGGTCGGGCACGCCCATGTCGAACGGGTAGTCGGAGCCGAGGAGGACGCGGTCGGCGCCGACGGCGGCGACGAGTGCGCGCAGCGCCTCGGCGGTGTGCACGAGCGAGTCGAACCAGAGCCGGCGCAGGTAGCTCGACGGCTGCTCGGCGCAGCCGCGCGCGTCGGGCCGCACCTGCCAGGCGTGGTCGGAGCGGCCGAGGTAGGTGGGCAGGTAGCCGCCGCCGTGCGCGGCGACGATGCGCAGCCCCGGATGCCGGTCGAGCACGCCGGCGAAGATCAGGTGGGACAGCGCCACGGCGTTCTCGACGGGCTGGCCGACGGTGTTGGACAGGTAGAACCGGTTCAGGCGCTCGTCGAGCGTGCAGCCGAAGGGGTGCAGGAACACCACGGCGCCGGTGTCGGCGGCGCGGTTCCAGAACGGGTCCAGCCGCGGGTCCGACAGCTCGACGCCCGGCGCGTGCGAGCTGATCTCCACGCCGGCCAGGCCCTGGGCGAGCGCGTCGTCCAACGCGGCAACGAGGACGTCGGGGTGCTGCAGCGGGACGAGCCCCAGCCCGGTGAGCCGGGTCGGCTCCTCCGCCACCAGCGCGGCGACCCCCCGGTTGGCAGCGTGCGTGATGGTGCGCGCGAGCTCGGGATCGGCCCAGTAGTGGTACTGCGACGGGGACGGCGAGACCACCTGCACGTCCACGCCGGCGGCGTCCATCTCGGCGAGTCGGGTCTCGACGCGGGTCAGCAGCGGGATCCGCGAGCGGACCATCTCCCCGGAGACGGCGAGCGACTCCCGCCCGCTGCGGCGGGCCTCCAGCTCCTGGTGGGCGGCGAGCCGCGGGTCCCCGGCGACCACCGCCTCGACCTCGCCGACGATGCAGTGCGCGTGCACATCGGTGACCGTCACGGGGCCTCCGTCACGAGCGCGGCGATGCGCCGCATCAGCCCGGGCACGTCCGCCTGCTCGTGCGCGAGCAGCCAGTCGCACAGCTGCACCGACGCGTCGACGACCGCCCGCACCCGCTCCAGCCGGCGCGCGGTGAACGCCGCCCACAGCTGCTCGTCGAGGGTGTCGGCGGCGCTGAGCAGCTCGGCGAGCACCACGGCGTCCTCCATCGCCATCGCGGCGCCCTGGGCGAGCGTCGGCGGGCAGCAGTGCGTGGCGTCGCCGATCAGCACCACCCGGCCGCGGTGCCACGGGCCGTCGAGCAGGTGGGTCTCGAACCAGGTGTAGTTCACCCGCCGCGGGTCGGTCAGGCTGTCGCGGATCTCGTCCCACGGGCCGTGGTATGCCGTGGCCAGCTCGCGCATCGTGCTCAGCCGCTGCTCGGGCGTGAGCCCGCTGCGGTCCTGGGCGGCCTCGACGAGGTAGGCGTAGAGGGTGTCCGGGCCGGTGGGGCAGTACCCGGCGATGAACGCGGGCCCGTCGTAGACGAGGTCGGTGCGGGTCACCGACGCCGGGCGGGAGCCGAACGCCCGCCAGATGCCCATGCCGAGCGGGCGGGTGGTCAGCTGCACACCCAGCGCGGTCCGCGTCCACGAGCGCACGCCGTCGGCCCCGATCAGCAGGTCGTGGCGGGCGCGGCTGCCGTCGGAGCAGGTCAGCTCGACGCCGTCGGTGTGCTGGACGAGCGCTGTCGGGACCGTCCCCGTGCGGATCTTCACGCCGAGCACCGCGGCCCGGTCGGCCAGGAGCCGGGCCAGGTCGGGTCGGCCCATGCCCACCGTCGCGGGCAGGTCGGACCCGCCGGTGCGCGCGTCGGGGATCTCGGCGAGCACCGTGCCGTCCGCGGTGCGCAGCCCGAGCACGTCGAAGGCGCACCCGAGCTCGGCGACCCGGTCCCACACGCCGAGCCGGCGCAGCACGCGCAGGGCGTTGCCCTGCAACGTGATCCCCGACCCGACGGCGCCGATCTCCGGGCTGATCTCGACGAGGTCGACGGCGACACCGGCCTCGGCGAGCAGGATCGCCGCGGCGAGGCCCGCGACTCCGCCGCCGACGACGGCCACCGATGCGACAGCAGGCATGTCAGCTCCTCACTTCACGGCGATCGGGTTGACCGGCGCCCCGACGGCGCCGGTGAACGGGATGGGCGCCGCGGTCAGGAAGAACGCGTAGCCGCCCTCGGTCGCGCAGTCCGTGGCCAGCGCGTCGAGGTCCCACATCTCGCCGATGTAGAGCCCGATGTGCGGGATCACCACCTGGTGCAGGGGCTGGAACGCGTCGGCGAACTCGTTGGGCCGCACCTCGAAGCCCCAGGTGTCGGTGGCGATCGCGGCGATCTCGCGGCCGTGCAGCCACCCCGCGCAGGTGAACGACAGCCCGGGCGCGGGGCCTCCCGCGTAGTCGCCCCACCCGTCGCGGCGGGCGCGGGCGAGCTGCCCGGTCCGCACGCACACGATGTCGCCGCGCTCGACGGTCACGCCGTGCGCGGCCGCGGTGGCGTCGAGGTGGTCCGGGGTGATCGCGAAGCCGTCCGGCAGCTCACCGCCGCCGACCACGCGGCCGACGTCGAGCAGCACCCCGCGCCCCGCGATCAGGGCAGCGGCGGTCTCGATGCCGGTCACGGCGTCGCCCGCGCTCGTCACGACGTCGCCCGCGCGGCGGCCGTTGTAGGCCATCCCGTGGTCGAAGATGTGGCCGAGGCCGTCCCACTGCGTGGAGCACTGCAGCGGCATGGAGACCACGTCGTCGGCGCCGCCGATCCCGTGCGGGAAGCCCTGCACGCCGCGCTCGGCGTCGGTGCCGGTGTCGGTCATCGTGTGGACGGGGTTGGTGCGGCGCCGCCAGCCCTTCTGCGGGCCGTTCTCGTCGAAGGACTGCGCGAGGGAGAACGTGACGCCGCGCCGCACCAGCGCTGCCGCGCGGACCCGGGCGTCCGGGGTGAGGAAGTTGAGGGTGCCGTGCACGTCGTCGGCGCCCCACCGGCCGGCGTTGGAGCAGCGGCCGGCGGCCTCGGCGATCGCGGACTCCGCGTCGGTCAGCGTGCCCGTCGCTGAGTCGATCACGGGGACACCACCCGCGTGCGCTGGGTGCCGAGGCCGGTGATCGTGCCTTCCATGACGTCGCCGGCGCGCAACAGCCGGCCGTGCGCCATGCCGTTGCCGGCGGGGCTGCCGGTGAGCACGAGATCGCCGGGACGCAACGGGGTGATCTCCGCGGCCGCCGCGACGATCGCGGCGACGTCGAAGATCATGTCCTTGGTGGACTCGTCCTGCATGACCTGCCCGTTGAGCCGCAGCGTGACGTGCGGGTGCTCCTCGACGAACTCGGCGGGCACCACCCACGGGCCCAGCGGGGTGAAGCCCGGGGCGTTCTTGGCGCGGAACCAGTCGGCGCCGAGCTCCGGGATGTCCTTGCGGAAGACCAGGTCGCGGGTGGTGAGGTCGTTGGCGATCGTGTACCCCGCGACGTGGTCGAGCGCGTGCGCGCGATCGACGCGGAACGCCTCGCGGCCGATCACCGCGGCCAACTCCAGCTCCCAGTCGTGCTGCTCGGAGTAGGGCGGCAGCACCACGTCGTCGTACGGGCCGGTGACGGCCGACGGCAGCCC
The DNA here is from genome assembly GCF_050936315.1 of Pseudonocardia sp. CA-107938. Lineage (NCBI taxonomy): Bacteria > Bacillati > Actinomycetota > Actinomycetes > Pseudonocardiales > Pseudonocardiaceae > Pseudonocardia > Pseudonocardia sp. CA-107938. The sequence goes on from NZ_JBNJNA010000001.1 coordinate 2,812,677, forward strand.
GATGAACACGAACGGCTGCCCGTCGGCGGCGCGGCGGTCCATCACCGCCGCGGCATCGGCGCGGGCCTGCGCTTCCGGCAGCTGCGGGTTGTGCTTGACGTGCAGGTCGATGACGTGGGTGCGGTAGTTGGCCCCGGCCTGGAAGATCTGGCCCGGCGTCAGCGGGGCGCGCACCGCGAATCCGTCCAACGGCCGCGCGCCGCTGCCGTCCGCTGCGCGCTGCCGCAGCGCCGGCAGGACGTCGTCCCAGTCCTGCAGCAGGGCGAGCACCGACGGGGCGAGGTCGGAGACCTCCTGCACCCGGTCGCCGACCACAAGGGCAGGGAACTCCCGACCTGCGGGTTCGGCGAGCGTGCCGAGGGAGAACGGCCGAAACGACTCTGTCACGGCATCGATGGTCGACGCCGCAGCAGCATCAGGGAAGCCGAGATTGCTGATGGGTGGAATCAGCGCTATCTATGACCGATGTCGCTGGCGCAGCTCGATCTGAACCTGCTCGTCCCGCTCGACATGCTGCTGCAGGAGCGCTCGGTCACCCGGGCGGCGACCCGGCTGGGACTCTCCCAGCCCGCGCTGTCGGCGGCGCTGGCACGCCTGCGCCGCCACTTCGACGACCCGCTGCTGGTGCGGGTGGGCAACGCCTACGAGCTCAGCCCGCTGGCCGTCGCGCTGCGCCGGCGCGTCGCCGACGCGCTGGACTCCGCGGAGCGGGTGTTCACCAGCGAGGCCGGGTTCGATCCGTCGGTCTCGCAGCGCACGTTCACGCTGCTGATGTCGGACTACCCGATGGCAGTGCTCGGACCGCTCGTGCTGGCGATGCTGCGCAAGCGGGCGCCGCGGACGACGCTGCGGCTGGAGCGGCACTCGACGGCCAACGTCGAGGGCGGCGTCGAGGGCCTGCGCACCGTGGACGGGCTGGTCCTGCCGCACGGGTTCGTCTTCGACGCGCCGTCGGTGGACCTCTACAGCGACAGCTGGGTGTGCCTGGTCGACGCGCACGACTCGCCGGTGGGCAGCGCGATGACCTTGGCCGATGCGGCTCGCCTGCCGTGGGTCTTCACCTACAACGGGCCAACGGCCTTCACCGCCGCCGGGCGGCAGCTGCAGCTGATCGGGGTGGCGCCGCGGGTCGAGGTGGTCGTGGAGAGCTTCCTCGCGCTGCCGTTCTACATCGCGGGCAGCGACCGCGTGGGGCTGGTGCAGCAGCTGCTGGCCGAGCCGCTCACCCGCGACGGCCGGCTGCGCGCGGTGCCGTGCGCGTGGGACGTGGTGCCGGTGCTGGAGGCGCTGTGGTGGCACCCCATGCACACGCCCGATCCCGAGCACGTCTGGCTGCGTGGCGTGCTGACCGAGGCCGCGGCCGGCATCACCGGCTCGCCGTTGTGACCGCCCCGGCGTCGCCTCCCGCCGCGACGGCGGTCCTCGCAGGTCAGGTCCGGTCGCCCACGAGAGCGAGTGCGCGCGGCTCGGGGACGCCCAGCATGAGCAGGCTCGTGATCGTCGCTGCTCGGGCGTCGAGGGGTCCGTTCGACCGGTTGCTGTCCGCGACGGCGAACAGGACGCCGTAGGCGAGCTGGCTCAGCACGCCCGCTGGCAGGTGCCGTGCGAAGACGTCGCTGTCCTGCCCCCGTTCCACCAGGTCGGCGAGGAGCTCGTCGACCGGCCCGAGCAGGCCGTGGATCGCCTCGCCGTACTCGCCACGGCGCAGCGCCAGGAGCACGCGGTACCGGTGCGCCACTGGCCAGACGCGGGCGACGAACTCGACCCACACCGCATCCGCCGCCGCACCGGCCGTGTCGAGCTCGGTGAGCACGGCCGTCATCTCGGTGACAGCCCGCTCCGTGAGCGTCCGAACCAGGTCCAGACGTGAGGGGAAGTGGCCGTAGACCGTGCGACGGACGACGCCGGCGGCGGCGGCGATCTCGCCCATTCCGGCGTCGGCGTCCTCTCCCAAGACGTCGAGGGCGACGTCGAGGATGCGCTCCCGTGTCTCCCTCGTCGAGCGCGCACGGGCGGACTCGGTGGGCACGGGACGAGTGTTGCACACCGGTGTGCAATGACGTAGGTTGCACACCGGTGTGCAACGAGAAGCAGTGCAAGTGCTTCGAGGCCAGGAGAAGAGAGCACGCAATGACCGCGCCCATGCCGCCGCGCCCCGCCCTCGTCCGCCCGTTCACCGTCTCGATCCCGGATTCGGAGATCGACGACCTGAAGCTGCGACTGGCCCGAACTCGGTGGCCGGATGCGGAAACAGTGGGCGACTGGTCGCAGGGGGTTCGCGTGGAGAACGCCAGAGCACTGGTCGAGCACTGGGCGCGCCGCTACGACTGGCGGCGCCTGGAGTCCGAGCTCGATCGCTTCCCCCAGTTCCTGACCGAGATCGACGGGCTGGACATCCACTTCATCCACGTCAGGTCCAAGAATCCCCTCGCAATGCCGCTGATCCTCACGCACGGATGGCCGGGCTCGATCCTCGAGTTCCTGAAGCTGATCGGCCCGCTGACCGATCCGGTTTCGTTCGGAGGGGACGCCGCCGATTCGTTCGACGTCGTCGTCCCGTCGCTGCCCGGGTTCGGGTTCTCCCAGAAGCCCACGGAGACGGGGTGGACCGTGTCGCGCATCGCCGGCGCATGGGTGGAGCTGATGAAGCGCCTCGGCTACTCGAGATGGGCCGCGCAAGGCGGCGATTGGGGTGCGGTCGTCACCACCGCCCTGGGGGCCATGCAGCCTGAAGGGCTTCTCGGAATACACCTGAACACGCAGTACGCCTTTCCTGCGCAGATCCCCGACACGTTGTCGCCCGACCAGCGCCACGCCGTCGAGACCCTCGTCCGCTACACCGGTGATCTCGGCGGTTCGAACCACCTCCAGGGCACGAGACCGGAGACCGTCGGGTTCGCGCTGGCGGACTCCCCGGCTGGTCAGGCGGCGTGGATCTACGAGAAGTTCCAGTCGAAGACCGACAACCACGGGCTCGCCGAGGACGCCCTCGGCGTCGACGACATGCTCGACGTCATATCCCTCTACTGGTTCACCAACAGTGCGGCGTCCTCCGCCCGCATCTACTGGGAGAACAGGTCGCTCACCTTCGCCGGCCCGAAGCTGACGCTGCCGGTCGCGGTGACCGTCTTCCCGAAGGACATCCCGCACCTGCCGCGGAGCTGGATCGAGGACACCTACAGCGATCTGATCCACTACGGCGAGGCCGACGAGGGCGGGCACTTCGCGGCCCTGGAACAGCCCGAGGTCCTGGTCAGCGAGATCCGCGCCGGCCTGCGCTCCCTTCGTTCCTGACGCTCGAGCCCAGGAGCTACTCCCGCGGGAGCAGTCCACTCGTCTCCCGGGGAACGACGCGGAAGCGGGCGCCCGTGCGGCACCATGCCGTCCATGACCACGCTGGTGAACGCGCTGCGGCGCATCTGGTCGGAGGGGCGCCCGGTGGAGCGGGCCTGCTACGTCCTGTCCGCGGTGCTGCTCGCCGATGGGCTGTTCCACGTCGCCGTGCTGCTGCTCACCGGCGCGTCCTGGTCGGGGCCGCTGTCGCTGCGCAAGGCGGCGACGTTCGGACTGTCGTTCGGGTTGACCGTGGCGTCGGTCGCGTGGGCCGCCTCCTACCTGCGGATGCCCGCGGGGGTTCGGGCGGGTCTGCTCGGCGCGTTCGCCGTGACGAGCGTCGTGGAGGTCACGCTGGTGAGCATGCAGGCCTGGCGCGGTGTCCCTTCGCACTTCAACTTCGAGACACCGTTCGACACCGCGGTCTCCATGACCCTCGCTGCCGGTGGCGGCGTCATCGTGCTCGTCGGCGTCTCCCTGATGGCCATCGCGATCCGCGGTGCGCGGTCGCTGCCGGACAGCATGCGGCTGGCCGTCCGAACGGGCCTGGCGGTCTTCCTCGTAGCGCTCGCCACCGGTGCGGTGATGATCGCCCGCGGGGTCGTCGAGGTGCGCGCCGGGCTGCCCCAGCTCGCCTACGACACGGCCGGCTCCCTCAAGCCGCTGCACGCGGTCGCCATGCACGCGGTCCTGGCGCTGCCCGGCCTCGCCTGGTTGTTCTCGCTGACGTCGTGGGACGACCGCCGCCGGCTGGCGCTCGTGCGCGTTGCGGTCCTCGCCGACCTGACGCTGACCGCGATCGTCGGCGTCGAGGCCTTCACCGACATCCCGCCGTTGCAACCGCCGCTGGTGCTGGGCCTGCTGTCGGGTACGGCGGTCCTCGTCCTGGTGGGGGCGGCGTTCACCGGGCTCCTGGCCGTGGTGGCGCAGCGGCCCGCATAGGCAGCCAGGTCGGTTCCACGGTCACTGAGCCTCGCTGCGCATCTCCCTGGCGCGCGGAGTGCCGAACTGCTGCAGCATCGTCCGTGCGCCCAGCGCCATCATCTCGTCGAGGCGGGCCGCGGCGGTGTCGGGCAGTGCATCCACCGTCCACACCATGCGCGACCCGCCGTCCTGCGCGGAGTCGACCTGCATGGTCGCGTGGTGGTGGGTCAGGCCCATCGGGGAGTCCACGACGGCGTAGGCCAGCCGTCGGGCGGAGTCGTCGACATCGACGATGAGTTCCCGGGCGATCGAGCCGTTGACGAACGTGACGAGGCGGGAGTCGCCCTCCCGTCGGGCGTCGATCACGAATCCGGGAACGAGGTCGACGTGCGGGGTCGCGACGGCGCGCACGGCCGCCCAGACGGTGTCGGCGTCGGCGCCGAACTCGAGGTGGCGGGTCAGGGAGGCCATCAGACGCCCTGCGCCATGCAGAACTCGTTGCCCTCGGGATCGTGCAGCACGGTCCAGCGAGCCCCCGACTCCTCGACATCGGCGATCCGCACCGCACCGAGCCCGACGAGCCGCTCGATCTCGGTTTCCGGGTCCGGCGCGGAGAGGTCGACGTGCGTCCGGTTCTTCACCGACTTGCGCTCCGGAACGTGCACGAACAGCCAGGCCGGTGCGGGTGCCGCGCCACCGAGCCCGATGCTGGCGAAGTGCCTGCTCCCGTCGGGATCGAGGTCGCGGTCGAGCGTCGCGGACCAGAACGTCGCGACGGCCAGCGCGTCGTCGCAGTCGAAGGTGATGTGCTGGAGCGTGGCGGTCATGGTGTCTCCCGTGCGGTGATGGGCCAGTGGATCTCGGTGCGGTAGCGGCTGGGGTCCGGTGTCTGGTCGTCGCGCACGACGTAGACCTCGCGAACGTGGATCGGCCGCGGCTCGGCGTGGTTGGCGACCCACGAGCCGAGCCGGCGGTAGGTGTCGGAGAGGGAGTCGTAGGAGCCCGCGTGCACGAGGACGGCGACGTCGGCCGCCGGTACCTCACTGATCACGACCCCCGAGGCCGGGCGCACCGCGACCGGACGGGCGATCGGCAGGTAGGCCTCGACATCGTCAGCGCCGTCGTCGGCGATCTCGGCCGGGTAGAGCGCGGCGGCCGGGCCGATCGGCTCGATCCCGAGTGCTCGCGCCGCAGCGGTCAGGCGCGTGAACGCCTCGTCGAGGAACGGGGCGAACGTGGCCTCGTCGACCTGGCCGCGAACGGCCAGCGTGTGCTGGTGCGGCTCGGCCCGCACGTGCACCGGGGTGTGTGCGGCGGGCTGGTCCAGACCGTCGTGCAACTCGTCGACGATCCGCGCGACCTCCTCGAGACGGGCGCGCATCCGCGCCTGGTGCTCGGCCAGCACCCGCGCCGTGACCTGCGGATCCCGCGCGTGCACGACCTCGGCGACCTGCTCGAGCGGAAGGTCGAGCGAGCGCAGCCGGGCGATGACGGCCGCGTCGATCAGCTGCGACGAGTGGTAGGTGCGGAACCCGTTGCCCGGATCGACGCGGGCCGGCACGAGCAGCCCGGCCTCGTGGTAGGCGCGCAACGCCTTGATCGAGAGGGAGCTGGCTCGCGAGAAGGCGCCGATCGGGAGCAGTCCGTCGCTCATGGGACTGATCCTGATGTCTCCCCCAGGGGGAGAAGCAAGCCGCGGGAGGACGCGCTGGTCGACGGGCGGATGAATCGAGGCCCTGCAGAACGGGTATCCCCGGTCATGCAGCTCCCCATTGCATCGTCCTTGGCCGCTGTAGCGCTGCTCGCCCCCTCGTCCGTGGCCGTGGCACCGGCCGCCGTCGAGCACGAGGCCGCCGATCTGAGCACCGACGTGGCGGACGTCCATGCCGACCTGCCGGTCGACGCACTGCCGCCCACGAGTCCCTGCCCGGCCTACGAGGGCCCGCAGTGCGACTCACGGGAGCACGAGCGGTACGCCACCGGCCAGGACCTCGTCGACCTGGCCGGCTTGCCGCGGCTGGCCGCCTGACCCGGATCGACGGCAGGGCCAGTACCCCGCGCTTCCCCGGCGGCTACGGGCGGGTGAGGGCGTTGCCGGTGGGAGTGCGGGTGTAGAGCACTTCTCGCCCGCAGCGGCGGCGGACGACCAGACCGTTGCGGCGCAGCACGCTCAGGTGGGTGTTGATGCCTCCAGGGCTCCATCCGGTGCGGCGGGCCAGCGTGGCGGTGGAGGCGGGCTGGTCGAGGTGGCGGAGCAGGGCGGCGCGGCGTCGGCCGAGCAGGTGGTCCAGGTCGTCGGTGGTGCCGGTGTCGTGCAGCCAGAGGTCCGCGGTGCCGGGTGGTTGGTAGGTCAGCGCCGGATCGCTCGGCCCTGCGATGCACGGCCAGGCTCCGAAGGCGAGCACCGAGGGGATGAGCAGCAGACCGCGTCCGTTCAGCGGCACGACCTGTGATGCGGTCCTGACCCGCGACACGGTGAGGGTCCGACCGTCCCAGCCGACGGTGTCGGCAAGACCGTCGAACGCCGCCGTGCCGCCGTCGGCGACCAGGCGATGTGCCCTGGCGACGATCTCGCTCTCGAGGAAGCCGGTGATGCGGTTCCACGACGGTTGCAGCGCGGCGTCCCAGAACGCGCTCATCTGGTCGACCAACTCGGGCAGGGCGGTTCGCGGATCGTCGAGCAGCGGTCGGAGTTCAGCGGGTGGGCCGTCGGGGAATGCGCGGTGGACGTCAGCTCGCACCACGGCGGCATCGTTGGCGGCCACGCGCGCGAGTTCGTCCTCGATCGCGGGACGCGGTCGGGTCGGTGCGGGCGTGGTGAAGTGCGGCCAGTGGGCCCGACCCAGCGGGTACACCGCGAACAGGAGGTCCACCCTCAGATCGGTGATCTGCGCAGCTGCCGTCTCGACCCACGGTCGGTGCTCGGGGAACCGCTGCGGCTGTCGCAGCACGTAGGTCGCTGCCACCAGCTCGGTCAACGGTGAGATGGCGAACCGGGTGCGCAGCAGATCCTCGTGGCCGAACTCGAACCGCACGGTCTGCGATCCGTGAGGCGGCACGCATTGAGGATAGTCGGAATCCGTTGGGCCTCCGCCGCCTCGCCGATAGGACTGTCGGCGACACACGCGGAAGGAGATCATCCATGCACGGAACAGGCGAGGGATCGGGCGGAACGGTCCGGTGGCACGTGACGATGTCGCTGGACGGCTTCGTGGCAGGGACCGATCACGACATGAGCTGGATGTCGCTGAACTGGCTGCCACGGCAGGAGGGTTGGCCCGAGCCGGCCGAGCGGGTCCTCGGCTCGCTCGGCGCGATCCTCGGCGGCCGCGGCTGGTACGAGGCCTCCCGCAGCCTCAACGGCGTCGAGGGCATCTACGGTGGCCGCTACGACGGCCCGGTCCTCGTGCTCACCCACCACCCGGAGCCGGCTCCGTACGACCCGAGGATCAGCTTCGTCACCGGCGGGATCGAACCCGCCGTGGCCGCCGCACAGGCCGCCGCGCACGGCCGCGACGTGGTGCTGTTCGGTGCCGACATCGCAGCACAGGCCCTGGCCGCCGACCTGGTCGACGAGATCGTCGTGCACACCGCACCGGTGCTGCTCGGGGCCGGCGTCCGGCTCACCGTCCACGAACGCGTCGAGCTCGAACCGCTGCACCTGGGCCACACCGGCCCGCTCGCCGACCTGCACTACCGGGTGCGCACCGCCGCCTCGCGTCAGTAGCGACACCCACTCTCCCGATCGAAGGTCCTGGATCGACCGCGTCCTGTGTATCCGGAGCTGGTCGTGGCGGCTCCTCACGAGGCGGAGGCGGCACTGGCAGCCGCCCCGCACGACACGGGAGGAACAGTGACGGAGCTCGATTTCACCTACGCCGTCGATCCCGGCCGCCTCGGTGCGGCCGTGCAGGATTCGCTGGTCGAGAACCCATTGCACGTCCATCCGCCGGGACCGGTCGAGACCGTGCGCACCGACCGGTACGGCGAGCACGACATCAGTGTGCGCACGACCTACCTCATCGAGATCGACGGTCGTCCGATCGGCGGGCACCTGTTCGTCACCAACAGCGGCGACGTGCAGGTCCACGCGCTGCCCAACTACTCGTTCGCGTCTGCGATCGACATGGCCCGGCAGTTGATCGACGCGTTCCCGGACGGCTTCGGGCCGGAGCACGATCACGGAGAGGACCACTAGCGATGGGTGCTGTCGTCCGCAAAGACGTCGTCAAGGACCCCGCGGCCCGGGCCGCGTTCATCGACGGCGTGAACGGCCTCAAGGCCGAGATCGTGCTGTCGGCGCAGGGCCAGCCGGTCACCACGGCCACGCTCGGCATCGCGGGCGCGAGCCCGGCGGTCGGGCCGCGACCGTTGTCGACCTACGACGTGTTCGTCCTCTGGCACTACCGCACGATGATGACGGCCACACCGAGCGGCGCGGCCAGGAACGCTGCGCATCAGGGGCCGGTGTTCCTGCCGTGGCACCGGTTGATGCTGATGCTCCTGGAGGCCAACATCGCCCGGGTGCTCGGACGTCCCGAGTTCGGCCTGCCGTACTGGGACTGGGCGCACGACGGCGAGCTGCCGCCCGACGCGCAGCCGGAGGCAGACCTGTGGACCGACCCCGACGGCATCGGCGGTGACGGCGACGGCAACGGCGAGGTGCAGGACGGGAAGTTCGGGGCCGGGACGGCGTTCCGGGTCGCGGTCGTGTCGGACAGGGCGGGGAACCTCTTCGCCGTCGACCGGCCGCTTCGCCGCCGGTTGCGCTCGGTCCGGCCGCAGTCCACGCAGCGGTGGCGGCTGCCCACCAAGGCCGCTGTCGGCGCAACGCTGAACGCGACGCGCTACGACGGCGATCCGTGGGACAGCGATTCCCGGACGTCCGGTTTCCGCAACGGGGTGGAGGGGTGGCAGCAGTCGCTGGCCGGCCCGCCGAACCTGCACAACCTCGTCCACGTGTGGATCGGCGGGGACATGGGACCGGCGACGTCGCCGAATGACCCGGTCTTCTACCTGAACCACTGCAACGTCGACCGCATCTGGGCGGCGTGGCAGGCGATGCCCGGCAACCGGGACTACCTGCCGGGCGACACGGCCTCGGCGACACTGTTCCGTCACCGGCCGTCCGACCCGTTGCTCTCACCGTTCTTCCAGCGCGACGCCCAGGGCACCCCGTGGCTGGTGAAGGACATGTTCGACGTCTCGGCGCGCTACACCTACGACTCGCTCGCCGTCGCCGGCTGAGCCCGTCCCCGGGTCCTGCGTGCGGTGCAGCCGGCGCGGGCGAACGGCGCAGGTCACCGGGCCGCGGGCCCTGCTCCATGGCAGGGGTGTGCGGGCGCGCTGCGGGGTTCATGCTCCTTGGCCACGGACGCCGTCCGGGACCACGGACCGAGGAGGCAGACGATGGATCACCACGACGCCGAGCAGCACTGGCCGTTGCGGGGGTTCTGGCGTGCGTGGCTCTGGATCTCCGTCGCGATCGCCGGCGCACTCGGGCTCCTCGGACTCACCGCGCTGACGTTCGTCTGGTGGCTGCCGTTCCCGGCGGGACTCATCCTCCTGGTCCCGGGGGCGGTACTGGTCGCGGTCGGCGTCGTCATCGGCTGGCAGGTCAGCAACACGGTGCTCGACGCGACCCTCGCCGCTGACGGGACGCTGACCCTGCGGCGAGTCGGGCGCGTGCTGCGCACGCACGCGGCGCGGGTGCAGCTGGTCCGGTTCTCCGTGCTCGTCTCCCGGCCGCACACGCCGATCGTGATCGAGACCGCCGACGGTTCCGTCACGGTGCTGCACGCACGGCGGGAGGCCGACGAGTTGATCGCCGCGCTGCGCCGGTACAACCCGCGGCTCCCGGTCCACCTCTGAAGCGGGCGGTGCCCGGCGTTCATCGCCGGGAGTCACCCATCGGTCGCGAGCTCGACGAAGGTCGACACCAGCGGGTTGAGCGTGTCTCGGCGCCACACCAGCGACATCCGTGTCGTCGTGCCCCGGATCGTGCGGGCCGCAACGCCGCGCCGGCCCAGCGACCGGAAGGAGTCGGCGAGGATCACCGCGCCGAAGCCGGCCGCGGCCAGTGCCAGGAGGGTCTGCACGGTGCGCGCCTCCGCTGCGATCGTCGGTGTCACGCCGCCTGCCCGGTAGATCTCCATGATCTCGTCGAAGGACTGCTGCGACTCCGCGCGCGGCCACACCACCAGCGGTATCCGCGCGAGGTCGGCCGGCGCGATCGGCGCGTCGGTGGCGGCGAGCTCGTGGTCGGCGGGCAGGAACGCCGTCATCGGCTCCTCCCACCAGCGTCTGGTCACGAGCCGGTGGTCGGGGGCGGGGAGCCGCTGGACGGCGACGTCGTAGCCACCCTCCGCCACGCCGGCGGACATCTCGGCGTCGTCGAAGCTCTCCACGAGGCTGAGCGTGACGTCGGGCAGCCGGGCGCGGAACGCGGCCAGAGCCGTGGCGAGCGGACCGTTGATCCCGGACCCGGCGAACGTCACGGCGAGGCGGCCGCGCCGGCCCGCCGCCACCTCGCGCACCTCGTGCTCGGCCGCGGCAGCGTCGGCGAGGAGTGCCCGGGACCGTGCCACGAGGGCCGCGCCCGCCGGGGTCACCACCGTGCGTCGGTGCTCGCGCGTGAAGAGCCGGGTGCCGAGGCGACGCTCCAGGTCACGCAGCTGCCGGCTCAGCGTGGGTTGGGTGATGTGCAGGACCTCGGCGGCGCCGGCGACCGAGCCGGCGTCGGCCACGGCGACGACGTAGCTCAGCAGGCGCAGTTCCATCTATGCCTCCAAGGCAAGCCTGAGAAGCCTAGCACTGCCTTGCAGGCTGCTCGATCGAGTCCGAGACTCGTGGCATGACTTCCTCGACGATCGCTCCCACCACTCGCGACGACCGCTTCGAACGCGGCATGGCGGTCCTCGAGGCCGTCGACGGACGCAGCGGGCAGCGCGTCCTCGACGCCCTCGCCGACGTCTCCCCTGAGCTGGGCAACCAGGTCGTGTCCTGGGCGTTCGGCGAGATGTACGCGCGCCCGCAGCTGGCCCCGCGCGACCGCCAGCTCGTCACCCTCGGGATCCTCACCGCGCTCGGCGGCTGCGAGGCGCAGCTCGACGTCCACGTCAACGCGTCGCTCAACGTGGGGCTCACCCGCGAGGAGATCGTCGAGGCGCTGCTGCACGCCGCCGTCTACGCCGGGATGCCCCGCGCGCTCAACGCCACCTTCGCGGCCAAGAAAGTGTTCGCCGAACGTGGGCTGCTCACGTCGACGTCGCCCGGGTCCGAGATCGACCACGAGGGGGCCGGTACCCGCTGATCGGGACACTCCGGGCCGGGCTCGGTAGCGCCGTCCGGCCCGGCGGTCACGTCACCCAGGTGCGGTCGGCGGTGAAGCTGACCGACATCGACGGCGGCGTGTCGAGGAAGCTCAGCCGCTCGCGCAGCTGCGCCCGGACCTCGTCGAGGTCGTGGACCGTGCGGGCGGTGGAGCGGTCGTCGACGACGAAGTCGATCTCGAGGTCGAGCCGGCCGCCGACCTTGGCGGCGCGGACGAACGACTCGCTGAAGCCGTGGTCGCGCTCCACCTCGCTGACGACGTCGCGGATCTGTTCGAGCAGCGGCGCGGGCGGTGCCATGGTGAGCACCTCCCGGAAGCCGGTCGCCACGAGCCGGGCCGGGACCGGCAGGAAGGCCGCAGAGACCAGGACCACCATCGCCGGGTCGACGTAGCGGGCCAGGTCGGCGCGGCCGATGGCGTCCAGCACCCGTGCGATGCCGAACCCGACGATCACCCCGACGCTCAGCGCGGTGTCGCCGGCCCATTCCGCTGCCTCGGCGCGGACGAGGTCCGAGCCGCCGCGGGAGCGGGCGCGCAGCACGAGCGTGACCACGACGCCGGCGAGCGTCGCGACCACGCCGTAGAGCAGCGCAGCGTCCACGGCGACAGGCTCGGGCCCGGCGATGATGTCGGCCACGGCCCCGACGAGGGCGTAGAGGCACAGGCCGGCGAGCGCGACCGCCTTCAGCACGACCGTGAGCGGTTCCCAGATCTCCCGGCCCCACGGGTAGCGCTCGTCGGCGCCGCGCCGGGCAGTCCGCAGCGCCAGCACCGCGAGGAGCGAGAGCCCGACGCTCGCGAAGGAGTACAGCCCGTCGAAGACGATCAGCCGGGAGCCGGCGAGCAGCCCCCACACCAGCGCGAGCACCGCGAACGCCGCCGACGCCGCCACCGAGATCAACAGCGTTGTGCTGTCGGACGAGCGCTTCGTCGACGCCATCGCCCCATCCTGGTGCACCGCGTGGGCGGCACGGGGGCATGCTGGAAGGCGGCCACGCGTGCCGACCGCGGAGTGGCCGGTGCCGGTGCCGGTGCCGGTGCCGATGTCGACGTCGGCGGCGGCGGCGGCGAGCATCGTCGCGGAGGTGGCCTGGCCGAGGCCGTCCCGGTCGATGGGTGCGCTCGTCGCTCCCGGGGACGACGAGCGCGGTGGCGGCCGACGCGCCCGTCTCGTGGGACAGCGGGCGCGCCCTCGCGGCGCGCCCGCCCGACATCGCCCTACGCCGTCAGCTCCATCCCCAGCTGCGCATGCTGCTCACCCCCTGTCATCGGCGTGGTCAACCATTTGGATCTCTCCGCAGGGCCGGGAACTCGATAGCGTCAGCACGGCACAGTCCGTCACCAGGTTGTGACGGAAAGTAAAAGGGGGGTGGGCTGATGGGCGGTGGAGCGGACGGATCCGCGCACCTAGGATGACTGATCAATCACGGTCCGTGATAGATCTCCGCGGGTGGAAGCTGTGGCAGCTCACCACCCGATCGCTGGTCTACGTGCTGGTCGTCGACGCCATTGCGGTGACGCTCGTCGTGACGGGACTCGATCGGCCCATCGTGGCGAGCCATTGGGCGTGGTTCGCAGCCTTGCTGGCGGGTCTGGTGGCCCACGGCGAGCTGGTGCGGGGCGACGAACGTCGCCGCAGGGTCGGCGCCCCCGAGACGGTGCACATCACGACCGACACGGTGTGGGTGGTCGCGGGGATGCTGCTGGTCCCGTGGCCGCTGGTCGCCGGTCTGATCGTGGCCGCCGCGGTGCACCTGCGGCTGCGGGTGGACCGCCGTACCCCGCACTTCCGGTTCGTGCTCTCCGCCGCCGCCCACCTGATCGCCACCTACGTCGCGATCGAGATCCTCGCCCTCGGCGACGCCGGCTCGGCCGGGCTCCCCACGACGACGTCGGCGATCCTCGCGGTGCTGGCCGCGCTCGTCGCCCGCGATCTGATCAACTGCGGGCTCGTCGCGGTCGCTGTCCTGCTCACCAGCACCACGCCGCCCGATCTGCGGGTGGTGTGCGGGACGGTGTCCGGGCACGCGTTGGAGATCTCCGCCTCCGCCGTCGGCGCGCAGCTCGCCGTCTTGGCCACTCTGCAGCCGCCGCTGGTGCCCCTGGTGCTGCTGCAGCTGATCGTCCTCGACCACGCTGCTCAACTGCCGAGCGCGCGCCACCAGGCCCGGGTCGACGGCAAGACGGGGTTGCTCACCCCCGCGTACTGGGACGAGCTCGCGCACCGCGAGCTCGCTCGCGCGCTGCGCCACCAGCAGCCCGTCGGCCTGCTGATGCTCGACATCGACCACTTCACGCGAGTCAACAACCAGCACGGCCACCTCGCCGGTGACATCGCCCTGCGCGCGGTCGCCACGACCATCGCCCGCCACCTCGACACCGGCAGCATCGCGGGCCGGTTCGGCGGTGAGGAGTTCGCGATCCTGTTGTGCGACACCACCGTCGACGCCCTTGCCGCCGCCGCCGAAACGCTACGGGTCCGGATCGCGGAACTCGCCCTGCCGACCGCCCGCACCGATCCCGAGATCGACACGGCTACCGCGGCCCCCTTGACGGTCACGGTCTCCATCGGTGGCAGCCACACCGACCACCTCGCGCTCTCGGACCCGCAAGGCGTGCTCGCCGATCTCCTGCTCACCGCCGACTCCGCGCTGCTGCACGCCAAGGCGGGCGGACGCAACCGCTACGACCTCGCCGAACACACACGCGGCCGGTCCGACCGTCCGGCCGACCGCGACGGTCGCTGACCTGCGGGTCAGGGAAGGCGGAGGCGCGCCGCCGGGGGTGGTGGCATCGGCTCGTCGGGACCTGCCAGAGTGCTGCCGTGCCGAGCAGGCGGTCACGGTGGCCGCCGGGACGGAGGAAGCACCATGGGTGACGTGGCGAGCAAGGTGGACAAGGCGTACCGGGAGAAGACCGTGGCCGAGCTGGCCGACGCGCCGGTGGACGCCCTGTTGGGTGTCTCCGAGGGCGACGCCGAGCACCTCAAGGCGGCCTTCAACATCACGACGATCCGCGATCTGGGGACGAACAAGTTCTTCCTGTGGGCGCAGGCGATCGCCAAGCTCGCCGAGTAGCTCCCGGGTCCGCACCAGAATTCTGCTCGGGTGCATCGATCTGCGGTCGCCTCGCTCGTCGTAGAGGTAGGCGGGCCGGACAGGGCCCGAACAGCGGGAGGCGCGCGATGGCGAAGTACCTGTTCCTCATCTACGGCGACGAGCAGATCTGGGAAGCAGGGACGGAGCAGGACCGGAAGGACGTCGAGGCCGGCCACGCGGCGTTCGCCGCCGCGGCCGGCGGGGCGATCCTGAGCGGCCACGAGCTGCTGCCGACCACGACCGCGACGACCCTGCGCGGCAGCGCGAGCGGTGGGCCGACCCCGACGGACGGCCCGTTCCTCGAGACGAAGGAGGCGCTCGGCGGCTTCTACGTCGTCGAAGCACCCGACCTGGACGCGGCGATCGCGCTGGCCCGGCAACTGCCCGAGGTCGCGGCCGCCCACAGCGGCGTCGAGATCCGCCCGATCAACGAGCACGGCTGACCGGTACCCGGCGTCATGACCGAGCGCGGCGGCAGGACCGACGTCGAGGAGGCGCTGACGCAGGCCCACCGCCGCGATTGGGCCGGCGTCCTCGCCGCGACGGTGCGCGTCACGCGCGACCTCGACCTCGCCGAGGAGGCCACCCAGGACGCGTACGCCCGGGCGATGCGCAACTGGGCCGAGCACGGCGTACCGGATCGTCCCGGAGCGTGGCTGACCACGGTCGCCCGCAACCGCGCGACCGACCTCCTCCGCCGGGAGCAGGCGTTCAGGTCGGCGATGCCGGCGCTCGTCACCGCCGACCTGGTGCCCGGGCCGGGCGACCTGCCGGACCCGCCGGTGTTCCCCGACGACCGGTTGCGCCTCATCTTCACCTGCTGCCACCCGGCCCTGTCGCGGGACGCGCAGGTGGCGCTGACCCTGCGACTGGTGTGCGGGCTGTCGACTGCCGAGGTGGCCCGGGCGTTCCTGGTCCAGGAATCGGCCATGGCGGCGCGGATCACGCGAGCGAAGAAGAAGATCAGCGGTGCACGGATCCCCTACCGCGTGCCGGCCCGTGGTGACCTGCCCGAACGCGTCGGCGCCGTCCTCGACGTCGTGCACCTGGTCTTCACCACCGGCCACGCCGCGCCCGGCAAGGACCTCCTGCGCAGGCACCTCGTCGACAGCGCCATCCACCTCGCCCGCACGCTCCACCAGCTGCTGCCCGAGGACAGCGCGGTCACGGCCTTGCTGGCGCTGCTGCTGCTCACCGATGCCCGGCGCGACACCCGCCTGTCCGATGGCGGGAAGCTGGTGCTGCTCGCCGAGCAGGACCGGGCGCACTGGGACTCCCGGCAGATCGACGAGGGCGCCGCACTGCTGACGGAGGCGCTGCAGCGCGGGGCGCCGACGCGGTACGCCGTGCAGGCTGCCATCGCTGCGGTGCACGCGGAGGCGGCGACGTGGGAAGACACCGACTGGAGCGAGGTCGTCGGGCTCTACGACGTCCTGGGCCGGTTGTGGCCGTCGCCGGTCGTCGAGCTGAACCGGGCCGTCGCGGTCGGGTTCCGGGACGGCCCGGCGGCCGGCCTCGCCGCGCTCACACCGCTGCTGGACGAGCCGGCGCTGGGCACGTACGCCTACCTGAGCGCGGCCCGCGCCGACCTCCTGCGCCGGCTCGGGCGGTGGGCCGAGGCTGCGACGGCCTACGAGGAGGCAGCGGCGATGACCGACAACGACGTGGAGCGCGACTTCCTGACCGGACGGCTCGAGGAGGTCGTCAGCCGCCTCGAACCGCCCGCGTAGGGCGAGCTCGTGCCGTCCTGGTGTCGATCCGCGGCGCTCCCGATCGTCATGGCGGCATGCACGCAACGCGGGAGCACACTCCGCAGGACCTGTCCTACCTCGTCTCCATCACGACCGGCGACGTGACCGCCGACGCGACCGGCCAGGCGGTGACCGTCGCCGCTGCGAACGCCGCCGACGTCGTCGGGGCTGTCGCGTTCGCCGCCGAGTTCGGCCTGCCGCTCGCGATCGACGTGCCGGGCGCACCCGCCGCGAAGGGCGGACTGCTGATCAGCACCGAGCGGCTGCGCGGGGTGCACGTCGATCGGGTCGCGCGCACCGCGATCGCGCAGGTGGGCGCGCTGTGGTCGGACGTCGTGGACCGGGCGCGCGAGCACGGTCTCGCGCCGCTGGTACCCCGCCACGACGGGACGGGCATCCTCGGTTCCGGCTACGGGTGGTCGGCCGGGCACGTGCTCGGCATCGACGCGGTCACCCGCGACGGCCGGTACCGGCACGTCGCGCCGGCCGCCGATCCGCGGCTGTTCCGCCGGCTGTGCGCCGTCGAGCCGGGCGACGTCGAGCCCGGCGTGGTCGTAGCCATGACGTTCACGCTGTTCCGGTGAGCGGAGCCCGCTGATGGCGGACGGCCCTCGATGCGGCCGCCGATCCCGAGCTCATCCGTCCACCTCCGGGATCATGGCTCGGGCGGCGGTGCGGGTCGAGGCGAGGAAGTCCCGGGTGGCGATGTGCCCGATGTAGCCGTCGGGCCGGATGAGCAGCAGCGTGTCACCCTCGAGTCCGTGGACGCGGCGGAAGTCGTGCCGGGGATCGGTGAGGACGTGGTCGGCCTTGGCCTCGGCGTCGACGACGACGCGCTGCAGCGGTGCCCCGGCAGCCGGCCAGTCGAGCTCTTCGGCCGCCGTGGCGGCGTCCGGGCCGTAGGCGAGGACGGTGAAGTGCGGGCCGCGGTAGGTGTCGAACAGGCGCACCGTGGCGCCGTCGGTGTTGCGCAGTTCGGTGTCCGGGGCGCGGTCGCCGACCTGCAGCGTCGTGGTGCGGTCACTGCCGGCGGGTGCGAGCGGGCCGCCGCGGTAGGTCAGGGACAGCTGCTGTTCGTCCTTGCCGCGGCGGAGGCTGGCCGGGTCGAGTTTCGCGATGCCCTCGTACTTCTTCGTGGACAGGCCGAGCACCCCGGCGGCGATCGGCAGGCGTTCGGCTTCGTAGCTGGTCAGCAGGTGCGGGTCGGCGCCGGCGATGACCTGGGCGAGTTTCCAGCCGAGGTTGTAGGCGTCCTGGATGCCGGTGTTGAGGCCCTGGGCGCCTGCGGGGGTGTGCACGTGGGCGGCGTCGCCGGCGAGGAAGACCCGCCCGCGGCCGTAGGACTCCGCGAGGCGGATGTTGGGGCGGAACACCGATCGCCACGCGATGTCGTGCAGTGCGATGTTCCGGTTGCGGGTGTGCGCCTGGATGAGCTGGGTGATCGCCGTTTCGCCGTCGGGCGGCTGCTCGTCGGGGGACAGGCGGATCATCCACTGGAACAGGTCGGTGTGCGGGAGCGGGCATGCGCCGGTGAACCGGCCCTTCGTCCCCGGCCAGATGTGCCAGCGGTTGCGGGACAGGCCGACCGTGACCGCGTCGACGATGAGCATCCGGTCCGCCTCGTCGGTCTCCCCGAGGAACCCCACGCCGAGGTGGCTCCGGACGGTGCTCGCACCGCCTTCGGCGCCCACGAGGTAGCGGGCCGTGATCCGCTCGGTGCCCTCTGCCCCGCTGACCAGGGCGGTGACGGACGTGTCGTCCTGGTCGAGATCGACGAGCTCCCGCCCGTACTCGACCTGGCCGCCCAGCTGGGCGAGCCGGTCGTGCAGCGCGCCGTCGGTGCGGTGCTGGGGCATCAGCCGGGTGTTCGGGTAGGGGAGGTCGGTGCGGGGTTCGCGGTTGCGGAACATGCGCCACGGCGCGGTGACCGGGCCGAGGTGGATGCCCAGGAGGGGGTAGTCGCTGCTGCCGGCGAGGACGTCGTCGACCAGGCCGAGGTCGTCGAAGACTTCCAGGGTTCGCGGTTGGATGCCCTTGGCGCGTGAGCCGTCGAACGAGTGCGCGGCCTTGTCGATGATGCGGACGACCAGGCCGCGGCGGACCAGGTCGATGGCGAGCGTGGTGCCGGTCGGGCCGGCCCCGGCGATCAGGACATCGATCGTGTCCGAGCCGTTCATGGTCGCTTCCGATCCGGGTGCGGAACGGCGAAGGACGCGAGGAGGTCGGCGACCTCGTCCGGCCGTTCGAAGGGGGCCATGTGGCCGCAGTCGGTGATGACGTGCGTCCGTCGCGGGTGCAGCAGCGCGGTGACGGTGTCGAGGTGGGCGATCGGGGTGACCTGGTCGTCGTCGCCCCACACCAGCAGTGTCGGGATGCCCAAGGTGCCGGTCCGGTGGAAGAGTTCCTGCCGCCGGTGCAGCGGGAAGTCCTGCAGGGTCTGGAAGAACGCGTAGAGGGAGCCCTCGAAGCGGTAGGCGTCACGGACCATCGCGACCAGCTGCGCGGAGCGTCCGGGATCACGGACGTTGTGCCCGAGGTGCCCCTCCAGCAGGCCGCGACCGAAGCGTCGCGCGATGAACCCGCCCACCAGGTCGCTGCGCAACAGCTGCATCGGCAGCGGACGTTCGTCCAGGCCGGCGGGCCCGACGATCGCGAGGGTGGCCACGGACTCGGCGCACCGGCCGGCGTAGGCCATCGCGACCAGTGCCCCCATCGAGGTGCCGACCAGGTGCCGCGACGGAGGGAGGTCCAGCGCCGAGCTCAGGTCGGCCAGCTGCCGGACGAACAGCGCCTCGTCGTAGCTGCCCTGGATGCGGTCGGAGTAGCCGCGGCCGTAGGCGCTGTAGGCCAGCGTGCGCAGCCCGCGTCCGTGCAGCCGGGCGGCGAGGTCGTCCCAGTAGAACAGCGGGATCGTGAGGCCGCCGACCAGCACGGCCAGTTCGCCGTCGGCTGGGCCGGCCAGCTCGTAGTGCGTCACACCGTCGGAGAGGGTGATGAAACTGCCGCGCAGGGTGCCTCGCGTTTCCGCATCGAGCCTGCGGTCCTCGTCGGCCGCGACGAAGTACCTCATCGCCGGTCCTCCGTCCGCGTGGGCAGGAACTCCGCGATGGCCGCGGCCACCCACTCCGGGTCCTCCTCCGGGAGCAGGTGGCCGCCGTCGGGGTGCACGCGTTCCTGGGCGCCGCGGATGTCGCGGGCGAAGTGCTGCCCGTCCATGGCGGCGCTGCGCAGTACCAGCGTCGGGGCCGTGATCTGCGGGATCTCGGCGCTGCGGTCCGGCTGGTCGGTATTGGCGAAGTCGACGAACGCCGACCGGTTCCCCGGTCGGCTGGACAACGCGTGCACCCGGTCGACCATGGCGTCGTCCACGATCGTCGAGTTCGGGCCGACCGCGTCGCGCAGCCCGCGCTCGGTGGCGCGGCGGGGGAGCCGGCGCCGCAGCAGCGGGCGCAGCAGCGGGTGCCTCGCCAACCGCAAACCGGCGGGCAGCGCCTTGTCCGGGTAGCCGGTGGCGTTGACCAGTACCAGCGCGTCCACCCGGTCCGGGACGTCCAGGGCCAGGTTCCAGGCGATGTTGCCGCCCAGCGAGTTCCCGACCACCGCGGCGTGCGGCACCTGCAGCGCGGTCAGGAAGCGGGCGATCGTCGCCGCGTAGGTCGGGACGCGGTAGTCGCGGTCGGGCCGCGGTCCGGTGCGCCCGAAGCCTGGCAGGTCCGGGCAGATCACGTCGTAGGACGCCGCCAGCTGCGCCGCCACCTCCGCGAACCCCTCCAGCGACGAACCGCTGCCGTGCAGCAGCACGACCGACGGACCGTGACCCGCGCGGGTGTAGTGCACGCGCAGGCCGTCCACCGCGGCGGACCGTGCAGGCTGGGTGCTCATAATGGATACAGTGTTGCCGATATTGAAGGGGGTGTCAACGTGTGGTCATACTCGTGGCTGTGACCCGCTCCTCCTCGCCGTCCGTCCGGCGGTCCCGTGGCCGCCCGGCCCTCCCCCTGGACCGGATCCTCGACACGGCGCTGGAGCTCGTCCGAGAGGAGGGCGCCGAGGCGCTGTCGATGCGGAGCCTCGCGCAGCGGCTCGGGTCCGGTACGGCCACGCTCTACCGCCACTTCGCCAATCGAGCGACGTTGATCAGCCACGTGGTCGATCGCATCTTCGCCGAGGTCGAGCTCGACCCCCGCGCACTGGCGGAGACGGGCTGGGACCAGGCCTGCCGGACGGTCGCCCAGGCGATGTTCGCCACGCTGGGCAAGCACCGCGAGGTCGCACCCCTGCTGATCGAGCAGACGCCGACCGGACCGAACGCGATGGTGCTGCGCGAGCGCTGCCTGGCCGTCCTGCTCGACGGCGGATTCCCACCGGCCCTCGCGGCGCGCGCCTACGCGACCCTCGCGCGCTTCGTCCTGGGCTTCGCCATCCAGCTCTCCGGACCCGGCGACGACGCCGATCGCGAGCGGGTGTCGACCCACTTCCACGGTCTGTCGCCGGCCGAGTTCCCGGCGACGCTCGCGGTCGCGGACTCGTTGCCGATCCCGCTCGAGGACGAGTTCGCCTTCGGGCTGGAGCTGATCATCGACGGGCTGCGCGGACTGCGGGTCGACTGAGGCTCGACGAGGAGCTGCTCAGGGTCGCTGCGCGGCCTGCGCGGAGAGCTGCCGATCCACCACCCGTCGCACCACGCGGCGACGCACCTTGTCCAGCGTTCCGGGCAGGCGGAGTCGCCGGGCGAACTCGTTGCCGGATCGCCGGAGCTCGTCCTTGATCGTCGGGAGGTCCACTCCGACCAGCTCGTGGTCGCGCTTGCGCCACTGCCCGGCCACCATGACGGCCTCGATGTTGGCGGTGTTCGCGTTCAGTGCGCTGGCGACGGCGTCGTGCGGGGGCCACAGGTTGAGCATCCGGGCATCGACGACGACCAGGTCGGCCTCCATGCCGGCCTCGATGCGTCCCACCCGATCGGCGAGCCCCAGCGCTCGCGCCCCTTCGACCGTGGCCCAGGACAGGGCGTCCTCGGCGGTCAGCGCCACCTCGCCGGCGCCCAGCCCGGTGCGGGTCAGCGCGTCGTCGTGCTGGATGCCGCGCTGCACCGCCAGCAGCAGGCGCGCGGCGATCAGCACCTCTCCTGAGGTGACCATCTCGGTGTCGGTGCCCAACGACGGCGCCGAGCCGGCCGCGATCACCCGCTCGGCGAGCCGGGTGGTGTGCCCCTGGCCCAGCTCGTTCTCCGGGGTGCAGGTGAAGGTGGCGCCGGCGGCGACCAGCGTGTCGACCAGGTCTTGCGGCAGGCCCGTGCCGTGCACGATGTTGGTCGACGGGCTCCACAGGCCCGCATCGGTCACCGCGCGCCAGCCCGGTCCCGGCGGTCCGGCGCTCTGGTGCATCGACGCCAGCAGTCCACGGTCGGCGGCAGCGCGCAGGTCGGCGACCACGACCTCGGGCCTGGACTGCTGCGGCCCCTTGATCGCCATGCCCAGCGACAGCAGCGGGTCGGTGGCGATCAGGCCCGCACTGAGGCGATCGATCTCGGCGACGTCGTGGGAACGGTCGCGCAGGCCGTGCGGGGTGCCGTGCAGGAACACCGCGCGGATGCCGGCCCGGGTCAACGCGTCGACGCCGGCGTCCGCGTGCTCGCTGGTGACGCAGTTGTGCGACCAGTCCGCGATCGTCGTCACCCCGGCGGCGAGCTGGGTGACCGCGCCCGCCAACGTGGCGATGTGGATGTCTCCTGGCCGGAAGTGGCGGGCGATCTCGCCGTGCGCCATCGCGAGGTACTGGGGCAGCGTCCAGTCCGCGCCGAGGTACCGCATCGACGTCTGCCAGGTGTGCAGGTGCGCGTTGATCAGACCCGGGATGACCACGCGCCCGGTGAGGTCGACGACCTCCGCGCCGTGGGGTTCCAGATCCTCGCCGACCGCCACGATCCGGGTGCCGTCGACGAGGACGTCGGCGCGCTCGCTGTCCGGGCGCTGCGGTGACATCGACACGACCTGCCCACCCTGCAGCAATGTGCGACTCATCGATCCTCGCTCTTCGACGTCCGGCGAGAGGGTGGACCACGACCGTGAGGGTGCACCCGCGATTAACGGTCACAATGTAGCCGAAATATGAGAGTGGGCCAACAGCGGGCCAGGTCGGGGCCGCCACGTCGACGACCCCGACCTGGCCGCGGCCCTCAGGCCGTCAGGACGAAGTCCGTCCAGGTCCGCCCGTCCACCGGCTCCGTGTCGACCCACAGCGCGGTGACGCAGTGCGGGCAGACGTAGGCGACGGTGGCGAGGGCCGGATCGACGGTCACGCGGTCGCCGAGATCGGCGTGGTCGAGCACGACGCGGCCGGCGATCGACTCCCACCCGCGCTCGAGCGTGCCGAGCCCCTCCCCGCAGTGCCGGCAGGACGCGTGCGTGCCCTCGGGCGAGCGCCGGGTGACCAGCGCCGAGCCCCAGATGCCCGTGGGTTCGCCGCCGGGTCCGGCGTCGGCCGGCCCGGTCGGTGCCGTCATCCGGGCGCGTCGCGCTTCGCGGACGGCGGCCCGGCGGGTGGTGGTCGCCGCCTCGTCGACCTCGACGCCGGTGGCGCCGTGCCGGACGACGACGCCGTAGAGCCGGTGCGCCGCTTCCTCGGTGACCGCGCCGGTCTCGACGTCGGTGGCGACGCGGGCCGGCTCGCGCAGCAGGGGATCGCCGTAGCCGCCGCCGTTCTGGACGGTGCACTCGAACACGTCGCCGTGCCCGATCCGGGCCGCGGGGGAGACACCGGGCAGCACCTGGTGCTGCCCGGCGAGCTCGGTGAGCGCGCCCACGGGGCGTCCCGCGCCGAGGTGCTCGAGCACGGCGGAGTCGCTGACCCGCTCGAACCGCGCGCACGAGCCGGGCAGCCCGCCGAACAGGCCGGTCCGGTTGGGCAGCGCGACGCCGTGCGTGCCCAGGACGCCGACGACCTCGGCGGTGTCGATGGGGGTGAGCGCGAACTGGATGCCGTTGCCGCCGCGGAACGTGCCGGCGCCGCCGGAGTCGGGCACCTGACGCCGCCACAGGTACAGCAGCGGGTGGCGCATCTCCTGCTGCTCGACGTCGGAGACGCCCCCGGCGAGGATCACCATCGATCCACCGGTGTCGACGCCGTCGCGGAAGGAGAACGCGGGCCCGCCCCACAGCAGCGAGTCCATGTACATCGACGCGAACGGCTCGCCGTGCTGGTCGATGCCGCCGAACTGGTTGAGCTGCCACGACCCGTCCGACGGGCCGAACGCGTGGTCCTGGTACTTCTCGCTGAACGACAGCATCTTGGCGATCGCGCCGCCTGCCGAGCAGGTGGCGGTCCAGTTGGCGCCGGCGGCGCCGCCGGAGACCGGCATCGGTTCCACGGCGGTGACGCACAGCCCGTCCGGTGCGACGACCTCCACCGGGCGCATGAGCCCGTGGTTCCAGGCGATGTCGGAGCCGAACGTGCAGAGCATGAGCGTGGCGACCGCGCCGAGCAGCCCGCCGCGGGTGGTCATGCCGTAGGCGGGGGACTGCGGGCTCGACTCGGAGAAGTCGAAGACGATGCGGTCGTCGGTCTTCGTCATCCGGCAGGGGACCTGCAGGAGCTCGACCCCGCCGTCGCCGTTCCCGGCCGGCCGGTCCAGGTAGGAGGTGTGCTCGTAGACGCCGTCGGGCAGCTCGCGCAGCATCGCGCGGAGCTCGGCCTCGGAGTTGTCGAGCGTGCGCTCCATGGTGGCGCGCACCTGCGCGGCGCCGTAGCGGTCGCACAGCTCGTGGAAGCGCGCCTCGGCCACCCGCAGCCCGGCCAGGAACGCGCGGAAGTCGTTGGCGACCGTGTCGTGCACGCGCGAGTTGAGGACGATGGTGTCCCACAGCTCCTGGTTGAGCACGTCCTTGCGGACGATGCGGCCCGGCGGGATGCGGATGCCCTCCTGGAACACGTCGGTGGCCGTGGTGCACCAGCTGCCGGGGTCCATGCCGCCGAGGTCCACCTGGTGGGCCATGCAGCCCAGCCACGCGACGATCTCGCCGTCGCGGAACACCGGCTTGCAGAACTGCACGTCGTTCTGGTGCATGGCCGCGAGGTAGGGGTCGTTGATGATGAAGACGTCGCCGGGCTCGATGTCGGTGTAGCGGTCGAGGAAGACCTCGATCGCCATGGCACCGGTGTAGATGGGGGTCAGCAGGTAGGTGCCGATGATCGCCATCTCGCCCGCGGCGGTGTAGATGCCGAAGTTGTAGTCGGTGGCGTGCACGACGGGCGAGCCGGACACGTGCTCGACGGTGGTGGCGCCCTCGGTGTTGATCGACCAGAGCTTGTGCCGGATGACCTCGAAGGTCACCGGGTCGACGGCGGTGGGTGCAGGGGTGGATGCAGCGCTCATCGTCGCCTCCTCAGCGGTTCCGGATGATGACGTCGCCGAAGGCGTCGACCTCGGCGTCCTGCTCGGGTCCGATCACGACCGTGGTGTCGCGCAGCTCGACGATCGCGAGCCCCTCCAGGCGCAGGCCGTCGTGCAGGTGTTCGGCGCGGTAGACCTGGGCGTCGCGCCACTGCCCTCCGGAGAACACCCGCCGCGTGCCGGGCTCGCCACCGCCCTCCCCGAGAGCGCCGGTGTCGAAGTCGGCCCGCGGGACGGGACTGGACGCGACCACCCGGAACGTCGTGATCTCGACGCCGCCCTCCAGGAAGGCCGCGCCCTTGCCGAAGCGGCCCTCGTAGATCTCGACGAACCGCTCGACCATGGCGTTCACGCCGGCGGCGGTGATCTCGCCGGTGGTCTCGTCCACGTCCAGCGCGACCGTCAGGACGTGGATCTGCGCGCGGAAGCGGATCTCCACCGACCGTGCGACGCTGATCGAGTCCTCGGCGGCGCCGGCCCGGACGAGGTCGCGGCGGGCCTTGGCGGCGAGCGCGTCGAACGTGGCGGTCAGCTCCGCCGGGGGGAGCGCGACGGCGTGGTCGGTGGTGCCGGGCGGGGTCTGCATCGGCTTGGACAGCTCCTCGACCATCGTCAGGTCGGAGCAGCCGATGCCGAACGCCGAGTGCACCGACGCCGTGATGGGCACGACGATCTGCGGGCAGCCCAGCTCGGCGCCGTAGGAGAACGCGTGCAGCGGGCCGGCGCCCCCGTAGGCGAACAGCGTGAAGTCGGCAGGGTCGTAGCCCTGCTCGACCGTGACCTGGCGGACCAGGTCGGCCATCCGCGCGTCGACGATCGTCTTGATGCCCTCCGCGGCCTGCTCGACCGTCAGACCGGTGGGGTGGGCGACGTGCTCGTCGATGGCCGCGCGCGCCTTGTCGACATCGAGGACGAGCCGGCCGCCGAGGAAGTTGTCGGGGTTCAGGTAGCCGAGCACGAGGTCGGCGTCGGCGACCGTGGGCAGGGTGCCGCCCCGGCCGTAGCAGGCCGGACCCGGACGGGCGCCCGCGGACTCCGGGCCGACCTGCAGCACCCCGTTGCGGACCGCGGCGATCGAGCCCGCGCCGGCGCCGATCGCGCGCACCGCGACCGACGGCAGGGCCAGCTCGTCGCGGCCGATGAGGGTGGTGTTGGACATGACCGGCCGGCCGTCGAGCACCAGGCCGACGTCGAAGCTGGTGCCGCCCATGTCGGTCGTGACGACGTTGCGGTAGCCGCTGCGGGCGCCGAGGAACTGGGAGGCCACCACCCCGCCGACCGGGCCGGACATGACCGTCGCCGCGGCACGCCGCTCGACCTCGGCGAACGTCGCGAGGCCGCCGTTGGACTGCATGAGCAGCGGGTCCGTGCGCAGGCCGGCCGCGGTGAGCGTGGACTCGAACGAGTCGAGCGAGGTCTGCAGCACCGGGCGCAGGCTGGCGTTGACGGCTGTGGTCAGGGTGCGCTCGTACTCCCCGATGCGCGGCAGGAACGCGCTCGACAGCGTCACCGACGCGCCCGGCACCAGCTCCTCGATGATCTCCGCGACCCGCCGTTCATGGGTGTCGTTGGCGAACGACCACAGCAGCGAGACGGCGTAGACCTCCGCGCCGGCGGCCTGCAGGGCGGCCACCGCCCGGCGCACGTCGTCCTCGTCGAGCGGGCAGACCACGCGGCCGGCGTAGTCGATGCGCTCGGTGATCTCGGCGGTGAGCCGGCGCGGCACCGCGGTGGGCTGCTTGACCAGCGTGCGGAACCGCTTGACGTCCTCCTCGTCCAGGCCGGTGCTCTTGAACCCGCGCATCACGCCGAGGGTGTCGCCGAACCCGCGCGTCTGGATCAGCCCGACCCGCCGGTTGCGTCCTTCCAGCATCGCGTTGGTCGCGACGGTGGTGCCGTGCGCGAAGACCTCGACGTCGGCGAGCAGCTGCGCCAGTTCGACGTCGCGTTCGTCGGCGGCCAGCACCAGCGTGTCGAGCACGCCCTGCGCCGGGTTGTCCGGCACCGTCGAGGACTTGTAGCGGCCGACCCGGCCGCTGTCGTCGATCACCACGGTGTCGGTGAAGGTGCCGCCGATGTCGGAGGCGACGTAGTAGGTGGGCATCCGGCTGTCACTCCTCTGTGGCGCTGGCTGCTGTCTGGTGGAGGGCGGACGTCAGGAGACGTCCTCGGCCTCTCCTTGCGTCCCGGCCTTCGCGGTGCGGAGCTCGGCGATCGTGGCCTCGATGTGGGCACGGGCGAGCCGCTCCGCCGCCGGGCCGTCACCCGCCTCGATGGCGTCGGCGATCGCGACGTGCTCGCCGATGGCGCGCGACGCGGTCTCCGGCCGGACGAGCGCGACCGGCGCGAACACCTGCGCCGTCATGCGGATGATGGTGTTCTGCCCGATCACGAAGTCGTTGCCCGACAGGTGCGCGATGTGCTCGTGGAAGTCCACGTTCGACTGGGTGTAGTCCCGCGCTTCCCAGGGCTCGATGGTGGTCTGCTGGACCCGGATGGTCTGGCGCAGGTGCCGCATCCCCGACGCGTCGATCCGCTCCGCGGCGAGCCTCGCGGCGAGCCCGTCGACCACGGCCCGCAGCTCGTACGCGGCGAGCAGGGTGGGCAGGTCGCCGGTGACGACCCGGGCACCCTGCCCGGCCTCCACCCGCAGCAGCCCCTCCTGTTCGAGGATGCGCAGCGCCTCGCGCAACGGTGTGCGGCTCACCCCCAGCTCGGCGGACAGGTGCTCCTGGCGCAGCCATGACCCGGTCGGGTAGCGGTGGGTGTAGATGCGTTCGCGGACGACCGAGGCGATCTCCTCGACGAGCGGGATCGAAGCGGACGGGGTCGTCCGCTCACGTCGGCTGGGCATCGGTGCCGTCCTTCCCCGAGGCGGAACGCGACGGGTGAGATTGGATACAACGCGGTAGAGCGTGGCCGAAGGTGGGACTCCCGTCAATCCCCCGATGCAATGTCCATCTTGGCGATTGTGTTTCTGCAGGTCATCGGTCGTTCCAGACGTCCGTCTTGACCAGGTCCATCGGCGAGGCCCATCCTCTGGCACCCCGTACTGGTCCGACCAACGCGCTCGGCAGCGGTGTTTCGGGCGCCGCCGACCGGGGTCTGCGTGAGCCTCGGGGCTCGTGCTGCGCCGTTAGCGGGCACGGGACTGCCTGGTCGGACCAGATCCCCCGATCCGGGACCTCTGATGATCTGGTTGATCCA
Organism: Pseudonocardia sp. CA-107938; assembly: GCF_050936315.1. NCBI lineage: Bacteria > Bacillati > Actinomycetota > Actinomycetes > Pseudonocardiales > Pseudonocardiaceae > Pseudonocardia > Pseudonocardia sp. CA-107938. The sequence continues at coordinate 2,840,715 of NZ_JBNJNA010000001.1, forward strand.
TGCCCCGCTGGTCTGTCCAACGATAGATGCTGGTCGCGCCGCATTGTCGCAGGACATCCACGCCACTCTTGACGACGGCGAGGCGATGCGCGACGATCCTCCGCGTTGTATCCAACGGCTGCGATCGTGCCACGGATGGCTGAGGTCGCAGCTCGGTGCTCGCGTCGGGATCCATCCATCAGTCCTGGATCCAGATGCACGAGGCTCGTCTCGGCGACCGTGCTCGTTTCGTCGGCGATCACCCCGATCGTGGGGCCGCGACGGTCGCAGAGCCCGCGGGTGGCGCTTGGGGGAGCTGCCCGTGGCACATCGGTCCGACCGATCCACCCCGCGGAGCGCACCGCGCGCTTCCTCAGTGCGACCAACGGAGGTTCGCATGCCGTCGAAGACAAGACTGCTGGGCATCCTGGCCGTTGCGGCCGCCATCGTCGCCGGCTGCTCCAGCTCCCCGTCACAGCCGGCGAGCAGCGGCAGCGGTCAGGCCGGCAAGAAGTACTCGGTCGTCCTGTCCAACAACTACATGGGCAACGAGTGGCGCCCGCAGATGGAGAACGCCGCCAAGGCGGTCGCGGAGTCGCCCGAGTACTCCGGCGTCGTCGACCTGCAGATCCGCAACGTCGACATCCAGCCGAGCCTGCAGATCGCCTCCTTGCAGGCGATCATCCGGCAGAAGCCGGACGCGATCCTGGTGGACGCGGCCTCTCCCACGGCGCTCAACCCCACGCTCGAGCAGGCCTGCGCCGCCGGCATCAAGGTCATCGCGTTCGACCAGGTCGCCGACACGCCGTGCGCCTACAAGCTGCCCCAGGACTACGCGGCGGAGGCGGCCGACATGGTCAACTGGCTCGGCACGGTCCTGCACGGCAAGGGCAACATCCTGATGGACACCGGCCTGCCCGGCATCCCGATCTCGACGACGTTCGTCGACGTCTGGAAGAAGACGCTCGCCGAGAAGTACCCCGACATCAAGGTCGTCGGCACCTACTCCAGCCAGTACGCGCCCGGCCCGGAGCTGCAGGGCGTCTCGCAGCAGCTGGCCGCCAACACCCGGATCGACGGCATCCTGTCCGGCGGCTACATCTCCAGCCAGATCGCCGCGTTCCAGAAGGCCGGACGCACGCCGGTGCCGGCAACGGGTCTCGACGTCAACGGCAACATGCAGGAGTGCGAGCGGCTCCAGCTGCCGTGCTTCTACATCGGGGCGCCCTCGTTCGTCGGCGGCATGGCCGTCGAGCACGCGGTGAAGGTCCTCACGGGCCAGGACGTGCCGAAGAGCCAGGTGTACTGGAGCACCAACTACGTCTCGACCGCGGGCAACGTCGAGTTCGCGCACCAGCAGCAGGTCGAGGTGATCAAGGAGGGCACCTCGTACTTCGCGAACGGGGACGCCTCGCTGGTCACGCCACTCACCTACGGGCCGGCGGCCCTGACGGCCGCGGCCGTGCTCGGGCGGTGATCCACGGCGGCCGGGGGAGTGCGGGGGTCGAGAGGGGTCCCGCACTCCCGGCCGATCCTGCACCCTCGGCCGGTGAGCTCGTCGTCAGCGGGTTGACCAAGGCGTACGGCAACAACCCCGTCCTGAACGGGGTCGACCTGACGGTGCGACCGGGCAGCGTGCACGCACTCCTCGGCGAGAACGGCGCCGGGAAGTCGACGCTTATCAAGATCCTGGGCGGGGTGACGGCCGCCGACGCGGGCGACGTCGTCCTGGCGGGACGGCGCATGCCCCTCGGCTCCGTGACGGCCGCGCAGCGCTGCGGGGTGCGCGTGGTCTTCCAGGAGCTGAGCACGATCGCCCACCTCACCGTCGCCGAGAACCTCCTCTACCGGGCCGAGCCGCATCGGTTCGGGCTGGTCGACGCGCGCCGGCTGCGTCGACGTGCCCAGGAGCTGCTCGAGCAGTTCGGGATGACCCGCCTCGACCCGGCGCGGCGGGTGACGGATCTCGACCTCGCCGAGCGGCAGCTCCTCGAGGTCGTGAAGGCGCTCGCCGCGCATCCCCGCGTCCTGATCCTGGACGAGGCCACGTCGGCGCTGTCGAGCACCGACAGCGACTGGGTCCTCGACCAAGGACGGCGGGCCGCGGCGCGCGGGGCCGCCGTCCTGCTGATCACCCACCGGCTCGGCGAGGTCCGCGACACCGCTGACCGGCTCACCGTCCTGCGGTCCGGGCGGAACGTGCTCGAGGGCAGCCCCGGCGAGCTCGACGACGACACCGTCATCACCGAGATGCTCGGCCGCCGCGTCGAGCGGTTGTTCCCGGCCCGGCAGGCCCCGACGGCCGACATCGTCGTGGAGGTCCGCGGCGGATCATCCGGTGACCGGCTCGGACCGCTGGACTTCACCGTGCGAGCCGGTGAGGTGCTCGGGCTGGGCGGCCTGCAGGGGCAGGGCCAGGGCGAGGTGCTGCGGGCACTGGCCGGCGCGGCCCGCTGGACCGCGGGCGAGGTGACGGTGCGTGGACGCCCGCACCATCCGCGGACGCCCGCGGAGGCGATCGCGGCGGGCATCACCTACGTGCCGGAGGACCGGCAGCGCGAGGGTCTGCTGCTGTCGCGGACCGTGCTGGTGAACTCCAGCCTCGGCAGCCTGTGGGCGCTGGTGCGGCACGGTTTGCTCGACCGCAGACGGGAACGCTCACGGGCGGCGCAGGTCAGCGCGCAGACCGGGGTCCCGCCGGACAAGCTGACGGCACCGGTGTCGGCGTTGAGCGGCGGCAACCAGCAGAAGGTCGTGCTGGCCAGGGCGCTGTACCGGGAGCCGGCGGTGCTGTTGCTGCACGACTGCACCCGGGGCGTGGACGTGGGCACGAAGGCCGAGATCTTCCGGCTCGTGTCCGAGCTCGCAGCGCAGGGGACGAGCGTCGTCTTCTTCTCCAGCGACCTCGGCGAGCTCGCGCACTTCTGCGACCGCGTCGTCGTGATGGCCGAGGGGCGGGTGCGCGGCTGCCTCGACGCGCAGCGGGGCGAGCTCTCCGAGGAAGCGATCCTGCGCCTCGCGCTGACCCGCGACACGCGGGAGGAGGTGCGGACGCCATGACGCAGGTGCACGTCGCGCCGGCGGCCGAGCACGTCCCGGCGAGTCGCTCACGCACCCTGCCGTGGGACTCCCTCGCCGCGGCCGCGATCTTCGTGGTGCTGGCGGCGGTCGATGTCGTGCTCCAACCCGGCCTGCTCGACGTCGTCCAGGTCGGGCTGCTCCTGCAGACAGGGCTGCCGCTGATCCTGGTCGCGGCCGCGCAGACGATCGTCGTGCTCATCCGCGGGCTCGACCTGTCCGTCGGCGGCGTCCTCGCCGTGGCGTCGGTGGTCACCGCCTCCGCCGCGGGCGGCGGCGCAGGCTGGGCCGGGCTGGCGCTCCTCGCCGGAGCGGTGCTCGGCCTGCTCAACGGCGTGCTGGTCGGGGTGGTCGGCATGCAGCCGTTCATCGTCACGCTCGCCACCTGGGCCATCTTCGACGGGATCGCGTTGAAGATCATGTCCACCGACGGTGGCGCGCCCCCGGATGCCGTGGTGGCGCTCGCGACCGGCCAGACCGTCGGCCTCCCGCACTCGATCCTGATCGTCGCGGGGCTCGTCGCCGGCTGGGTGCTGCTGCGCCGCTCCCGCTTCGGCCATCGGATGATCGCCGTCGGCACCGACGCCGAACGTGCGCGGCTCAACGGGACACCGGTCCGCGCCGTGGTGATCACCGCGTTCGTGATCTCCGGCCTGCTCGCCGCCCTCGCCGGCCTGCTCTCGGCAGGCGTCACCGCCAGCGGCAGCCCGACGATCGGCGACCGCTACATCCTCACGTCGGTCGCCGCCGTCGTGATCGGCGGAACCAGCCTGCTCGGCGGCCGCGGCGGCATCGGCCTGACCGTCCTCGCGGCCCTGTCCCTCACGGTGATCAACGACATCGTCGCCGCCGTCAACGCCGACGTCTGGGTCTCCACGGCGGCCTCGTCGGGACTGTTGCTGCTCCTCGTGGTGACGCGGGGCCTGATCCTCCGGCTGACCGAAGGGCGACGGACATGAGCGGTCTCCGCACGGCTGTCCGCGGTGGACAGAACACCCTAGCCGCGGCGGCGTTCGCCCTGGTCCTCTTCGTCGTCGGCACCATCCACACGTCCGGGTTCGCTGCGCCGGACAACATCCGCCAGCTCCTCGTGTTCGCGAGCTTCATCGGCTTCGCCGCGCTCGGCCAGACCCTCGTCGTGCTGGGCGGTGGGCTGGACCTGTCCGTGCCGTGGGTCATCTCGTTCGGCGGTGTCCAGCTCGCCGCCTGGTGCGCCGACGGGATGGACCAGGGTCTCGCCATGGCGCTCTGCGTGGGTGCCGGCCTGCTCATCGGCCTGGTCAACGGGGTCGGCGTCACGGTCCTCGGGGTCGCGCCCATCGTGATGACCCTGGGCGTCGGTGGACTGGTCCAGGCCTACCTGCTGGCGATCGGGCTGCTCAAGGCGACCGGCAACGCCGTCCCGTCGGTCGCCTCCGCGGTCGCGAACGGGGCGGTGGGACCCGTCCCGGTCGTGGCGCTGGTGTGGCTGGCGGTCGCGGCGGTCGCGGGGCTCGTGCTGTCCCGCACCCGGTTCGGTCGCAGCCTGTACGCCACCGGCGAGAACGACGTCGTCGCCTTCCTCGCCGGGATCAACACCGGCCGGGTGCGCCTGACCACCTACGCCGTCTCCGGCGCGGCATCGGCCTTCGCCGGCGTCATCATCTCCGGCTACATCGGCAAGGCGTACCTCGAGATCGGGCAGCCGTACCTGTTCGCGTCGATCGCCGCGCTGGTGGTGGGCGGCGCGTCGATCCTCGGGGGCCGCGGCACCTACCTCGGGACGATGGTCGGGGCGATCGCGCTGACCCTGCTCAACGCGCTGCTGCCCCTGTTCAACCTCGATCCGGCCACGCTGTCGATCGCCTACGGCGTCGTGATCCTGGTCGGGGTGTGGCTCTCGACGGCGACCTCGTCCGTCGCCACCCGTCATGCACCGACGTGACGACCCGCGAGCTCCGACCGGGCGATCCCCGGTCGGTGGGAAGGAGTGATCATCCATGAGCACGATCGCCGTCGTCGGGACCGGCGCGATGGGTTCGGTCTACGCCGGGCTGCTCGCCGCCGCCGGCAACGAGGTGTGGGCCGTCGACACCTGGACCGAGCACATCGACGCCATCCGCCGGAAGGGTCTGCGCGTCGAGGGCGCGAGCGGTGACCGCGTCACGCACCCGCACGCGACCACCGACCCGACCGAGGCCGGCGTGTGCGACCTCGTCGTCATCGCGACCAAGGCCCGCGACGTCGTCGCGGCAGCCACGTCGGCGAAACCGCTGGTCGGGGACGACACCGTCGTGCTGACCATCCAGAACGGGTTGGGCAGCGCCGAGCGCATCGCCGGCGTCCTCGGCACCCGCGGGGTGGCCGTCGGCATCGTCGGCGGGTTCGGCGCGTCGATCCCCGAACCCGGCCACGTGCGCCACGAGGGCTGGGAGATGCTGCACATGGGCGAGCTGCGCGGGCCGGTCACGCCGCGCCTGGAGGCCGTCGCCGCGACCTGGACCGAAGCCGGGTTCACCGTCTCCACGTACGACGACATCGAGCTCATGGTGTGGGAGAAGTTCATCTGCAACGTGTGCTTCTCGGGGACCTGCGCCGTGACCGGGCTGACGATCGGCGAGGTCATGGACGAGCCGGAGGCCTGGTCGATCGCGGCAGGCTGCGCGACGGAGGCGTGGGAGGTCGGGCGGGCCGTCGGGGTGCCGCTGACCATCGAGGACCCGGTGGCCTACGTCCGCGCGTTCGGCTCCCGGATCCCCGACGCCCGCCCGTCGATGCTGCTGGACGTCCTGGCGGGCCGACCGACCGAGATCGACGTCATCAACGGTGCGGTGCCGGTGCAGGCCGCCCGCGCACGCCTGCGAGCCCCGATGAACGAGGTCGTGTCCGCCCTCGTCCGCCGGCTCGACGCGCGTGCGCTCGCACAGGTCTGACACGAAGGGAGAGACGGATGGACATCCCGACCACCACGCACTCGCTCGCCGGCGTCCGGGTCGTCGACGCGGCGTCGCTCGCCGCAGGACCGCTGGTCGCCACCTGGCTGGGCGAGCTCGGGGCCGAGGTCGTCAAGATCGAGCAGCCCGACGGCGGTGACGCGCTGCGGCAGTGGGGCGCCCAGAAGGACGGCGTCGGGCTCATGTGGAAGAGCCTGGGCCGCAACAAGAAGTCGGTCACCCTCAACCTGCGGACCGAGCGGGGGCGGGAGATCCTGCGCGACCTCGCCCGCGGCGCCGACGTCCTGATCATGAACATGCGCCCGTCGACGATGACGCGGTGGGGGATCGACTACGCGTCCATGTCGGCCGTCAACAGCGGGCTGGTGATGCTGCACGTCACCGGGTTCGGCGCCGGTGGACCGAAGTCGGACCACCCCGGGTTCGGCACCCTCGGTGAGGCCATGAGCGGGTTCGCGCACATGACCGGCGAACCGGACGGTCCGCCGACGCTGCCGTCGTTCATGCTCGGCGACGGCGTCGCCGCGCTCAACGCCACCTACGCGGTGCTCGCGGCGCTCTACCACCGCGACGTGCACGGCGCGCCCGGGCAGCTGATCGACATCAACCTGATCGAGCCGCTCGCGCGGCTGCTGGAGCAGCCCGTCCTCACCTACGACCAGTTCGGGACGATCCCCACGCGGTCGGGGAACCGCTGGGACATCTCGGCGCCGCGCAACACCTACCGCACCAAGGACGACCGGTGGCTGGCCATGTCGGGCAGTGCCCCGTCCATCGCGATGCGGGCGCTGCGCGCCGTCGGACGCGCCGATCTCACCACCGATCCGCGCTTCGCCGAGGCGCAGCAGCGGCTGCGCCACGCCGCCGAGATCGACGCGGTGATCGCGGAGTGGATCGCCGACCACACCCTCGACGAGGCGATGAGCGTCTTCGAGGAGGCGCAGGTCGCCGCCGCGCCGGTCTACGACGCCGAGCAACTGCTCGCCGACCCGCAGCTGCGGGCGCGCAACGTCTACCGCACGATCCCGGACCCGCAGCTGGGCGAGCTGACGGTGCAGGGGCCGGTGCCGGTCCTGACCGCCACCCCCGGGCGGATCGATCACCTCGGCCCCGAGCTGGGCGCCCACACCGCCGAGGTGCTGGGGGAGCACCTCGGCCTCACCGACGCCGATCTGCAGGCACTGCGTGCCGAGGGAGTGATCTGACGTGGCCGACACCGCCCGTCCCCGTCGCTCGGAGCTGGCCACGCCCGCCAGCAACGAGTGGATGTTCGCCAAAGCAGCGGCCTCGGACGCCGACCTGGTGTTCCTCGACCTCGAGGACGCCTGCGCACCTGCCGAGCGGGAGGCCGCCCGGGGGAAGGCGGCCGCCGCGCTGCGCGACCTCGACTGGGGTCGCACCACCCGGGCCGTGCGCATGAACGGGATCGACACCCGCTGGGCCTACGGCGACGTCATCGAGGTCGTCACCGGAGCCCGGGAGGCACTCGACGTGATCATCGTGCCGAAGGTGCGGCACGCGCGCGACGTGTGGTGGGTCGACGTCCTGCTGACCCAGCTCGAGGAGACGTTGCAGCTCCGCAAGCGCATCGCGCTCGAGGTGCTCATCGAGGAGGTGGAGGGACTGCAGAACGTCGCCGAGATCGCCAAGGCCAGCGACCGCCTCGAGGCCGTCATCTTCGGCGCGGGCGACTTCTCCGCCTCGCAGGGCGCCCGCGTGGACACCAACTTCGACCCGGTCGCCGACTACCCGGGCGACATGTGGCACTACGCGCGGGCCCGCGTCGTGGTCGCGGCGCGCGCCGCCGGGATCGACGCCATCGACGCCCCGTTCCCGAACTTCCAGGACCCGCAGGCCTACCGCACCGCCTGCGACCGGGCCGCGGCGATGGGCTTCGTCGGCAAGTGGGCGATCCACCCCAGCCAGATCGAGATCGCCAACACCGCCTTCGCCCCGACCGTCGAGGAGCTCGCGCACGCTCGGCGGGTGGTCGCCGCCTACCGCGAGGCGGAGGCGAGCGGCCGCGGCGCCACCAGCGTCGACGGGATGCTGGTCGACGCCGCGCACCTGCGGCACGCGGAGACGGTGTCACGCATCGCCGCGCTCTGCGGCATGTCCGCGGCCGGCTGAGCGCACGGCGTCGAGGACCCAGGACGCGAGCGGCTCGCCGGCCTCCGGTTCAGGACGCGGTCGCGGTCTCCCGCGCGCGCCACCGCCCCGGGGCGACGCCGTGGTAGCGCTTGAAGGCGGCGGCGAAGGAGAACTCCGAGGCGTAGCCGAGCGAGTGCGCGACGGCGGCCAGCCCGGTGTCGCCGCCGCGGAGCGCCTCGCGGGCCAGCGCCATGCGCCAGTTCGTCACGTAGGTGAGCGGCGCGACGTCGAGCAGGCGGGTGAAGTGCCGCGCGAAGCTCGCCCGCGACAGCGCGGCCTCCGCGGCCAGCCCCGCGACCGTCCACGGCCGCTGCGGTTCGGCGTGGATCGCCCGCAGGGCCGCTCCGATGTGCGGGTCGTTCATCGCGCGGAACCACCCGGGCGCGGACTCGACGTCGGTGGCGAGCTGCTCGCGCAGCGCCTGGACGAGGATGACGTCCAGCAGGCTGTCGAGCAGCGCCTGCTGCCCCGGTGCCTGCTGCAGCAGCTCGCCCGCGAAGACGTCGAGCGTGGCGCGCAAGGTGGATCCGGGCCGCGCACGGACCACCGTCAGGTCCGGCAGGCGGGCGAGCAGACCGGCGCACAGGTCGCCGTCGAACGTGTAGGCGCCGCAGAAGAACGTCGTCGTGTCGCCGGAACCCGAGCCGAAGTCCATCCGGGCCGCGACCCCGGCCGGGGCCGCCGCCGCGAGACGGCCGAACGGGACCAGATCGGCACCCGGCGCGTGGGCCATGTGCTGCAGCGACGGGCCGCGGACGAGCACCAGGTCACCGGCGATGACCCGGCGCGCCTGGTCGGGACGGTCGGACCAGGCGAAGGCCTCACCCCCGAGGATGCCGTGGATGGCGAGCTTCGCCCCGCGCGGGAACGCCACGCCCCACTCGCCCCGCGCCGTGGAGTGCGAGAAGGCGGCGCCACGGGCGTGCGAGCGCTGGAGCAGATCCGTCAGGACGTCCATGCGTTGAGACGATCTCATATTTCATGGAGCCGATCCAGCATGGATCAGCGCACCGCAGCCGGGTTGTATTGCCGTCATCGCAGTTCATACATGAGGAGCGACAGCATGGCACGCGCAGTGCAGTTCGACGAGTACGGAGAGATCGAGGTGCTCCAGGTGCGGGAGGTGCCGCGGCCGGTGCCCGGTCCGGGCCAGGTGCTGGTCCGCGTGCGAGCGGCCGGCATCAACCCCGGGGAGGACATGATCCGCAGCGGTGCGCTGCACGCGATGTGGCCGGCGACCTTCCCGTCGGGGCAGGGGAGCGACCTCGCGGGCGTCGTCGAGGAGGTGGGGCCGGGCGTGTCCACGTGGTCGGTGGGCGACGAGGTCATCGGGTGGGTCGAGACCCGGAGCAGTCACGCGGAGCTCGTCGTCGTCCCCGTCGAGCACCTGGTGCTGCGCGACCAGAACGTGCCGTGGGAGGCGGCCGGCGGGCTGTTCGTGGCGGGGGTGACCGCGTACGCCTCGGTGCGGGCCGTCGGAGCGGGCCCGGGCGACACGGTCGTCGTCGCGGGAGCGGCCGGTGGCGTGGGCTCGTTGACCGTGCAGCTCGCGCGGCTGGCCGGCGCCACGGTGATCGGACTCGCGAGCACGGGCAACCATCCCTGGCTCGCCGATCACGGCGTCGTGCCCGTGGCCTACGGCGACGGCGTCGCCGAGCGCATCCGGGCGGCCGCCCCCGGCGGGGTCGACGCGTTCATCGACACCTTCGGCGCCGGCTACGTCGATCTCGCCGTCGAGCTCGGCGTCGCGACCGACCGGACCAACACCATCATCGACCGCGCCGGCGCGGCCCGCACCGGCGCCCGGACCGAGGGATCGCTCACCGCGTCCTCGGCCGAGGTGCTGGGTGAGCTGGCGAAGCACATCGCAGCGGGCGACCTGGAGGTCCCGATCGCGGCGACCTACCCGCTCGTCGAGGTGCGGGCCGCCTACGAGCACCTGATGCGCCGGCACACCCGCGGCAAGATCGTCCTCGTGCCGTGACGACGGAGGAACCGAACATGATCTGGACAGCCGGCTTCCGCAGCGCCGTGATCAGCCCGTACGAGCAGATCCGGCTCACCGAACCGCGGGCCTTCGCCGACCAGACCCTGCACCAGGTGCTCCACATGGCCGGCGGTGGCGACCGCCTCCGCGTCCGCCTCACCAACCGCCACGGCCGCACCCCGTTGACCGTCGCCGCGGCCGTCGTCACGACCGCCGCGTCGGCCCCGGAGCACGTCCTCACGGTCGACGACGCCGAGAAGTTCGTCGTGCCGGCGGGGGAGGAGGTCGTCACCGATCCGGTCGACCTGACCGTGCGCCCGGGCGAGGACCTGCACCTGCGGCTCTACCTGCCCGAGGAGACCGGCCTGGCCACCTACTCCCACATGCCCATGGAGACCGCCCGCGTCGTCGACGGGAACCAGGTCACCGCGCCTGCTCCCGCCGACGCGGACCGGGTCGACGCGCGGTTCTACGTCTCCGGCGTCGACGTCCTCGTCCCGGACGACACCGCGATCGCCGTCGCGTTCGGCGACTCGTGGTTCGAAGGGGTCGGCTCCACGATCGGCGCGAACAACCGCTCCGTCGACGTCCTGAACCGGCGGCTGACCCGCGGCTGGGTGGTCAACCAGGGCATCTCCGGCAACCGGCTGCTGCGGGACGAGGTCGGCGAGCACGCGCTCGCCCGCTTCGACCGGGACGTGCTGGCGATCCCGGCCGTCACGCACGTCCTGGTCCACTTCGGCATCAACGACCTGGGCCTCCCCGGCATGGTCGGCGAGCCCCCGGCCCGCGCCGACGCGCTCGTCGCCGGTTTCACGGAGCTGGCCCGGCGTGCCCACGCAGCCGACCTGACGATCCTCGCCGCCACCATCGGCCCGTTCGGCAGAGCCGCCTACGCCGGGGTCAGCACCCCAGAAGGCCTCGCGGCCCGCCGCGAGGTGAACGACTGGATCCGCACCACCGACGTCTTCGACGCCGTCTTCGATGTGGCGCGCGCCGTCGAGGACCCCGACGCGCCCGACCACATCCGCCCCGACCTCGACGCCGGGGACGGCATGCACCTCAACGACGACGGGGCCCGGGCGATGGCGGAGGCGGTCGACCTCGACGCGCTCGCGCTGTAGCCGCGGACGGGGTCATCGGCGCGGGGCGGGAGGAACCTCCTCGACGAGCAAGTCGCGCACGATCTCGCCCAGCGCCACCCGATGATCGGACAGCGCGTGGTCGGTCGGCAGCACGTGGTGGTGCAGCGGTCCGGTGCGGTTCAGCGACAGCGCATCCACGAGCGGCGCGTGATGCACGTCGACGGGGGCGTCGGTGTCGTGCCCGGCGCCCACCAGCAGGACCGGCCGGTCGGCCAGTGCAGGACCGAGCGCGGTCAGCTCCCACGCCGCGCCGGCGTCCGACAGCTCCGCGACGAGCGCGTCGCCGCTCGTCCCCGACAGCGGCAGGGTGAACGCGTCGAACGCCGCCGCGAGCTCCTGCGCGACGTCAGGACGGTCCCGGCAGATCCTCGCGGCAGCTCCCAGATCGAACCCGGCGATCGACGCGACGGCCCGGACCCCGCCGTCCGCTGCGGCCGTCTGCAGGGCGGCGAACCCGCCGAGGCTGTGGCCGACGAGCGCGACAGCGGTCGGGTCGAGCCGATGGGCGTCGGCGACGGACCGCACCCACTCGACCGCTGCCGTGCAGTCCTGCAGGACGTGCGCCCACGACCACGTGCCGGCCGATCCCCACGATCCGCGGTAGTGGAACACCAAGGTGGCGTACCCGCTCCGACGCAGGTAGTGCGCAAGATCGAAGTTGCGCTCGAAACCCGGGAAGCCGTGCAGCACCAGGACGACCGGGTGCGGGCCCGGACCGGCCGGGAGATGGAGCACGCCGGGCAGGTCGAGACCGGCGCTGCGCACCCGCACGGCCGCCGTGTCGGCGCGGGGTGTGAGTTCGGTCGGGAAGTCGGGCAACACGTCGAGAGCCTCCGGTCACGGCGGACGCCGGTGGCCCGCCACCGGGACCGTAGGTCGGGCGCTCACGGCTCACCAAACGGGTTCGCGACGGCTGCGGTGACGACGCGGCGCGGCGGGCGCCCGACCTAATGGGCCGCCTGACCCGTCGCGCCGCCACGTGCCACGCGTCGGGCGAGGTGTGCGGTGGCGGCGCCGGCGACGGCGAAGAGCAAGGCGAGCGCCACCCATCCGGCCGTCCCGTGTTCGAGCGCGGTGGCGGTGACGGCGAGCGGGGCGAGCATGCGGCCGACGGCGATGCCGGCTTGGCTCAGGCCCTGGTACGCGCCGGGGGCGGCGGGGTCGGCCAGTTCGAATGCCAGGCCCCAGCTGCCGGCTTCGTTCCAGAGCTCGCCGAACGTGTGGACGACGGTCGCGAGCAGGAGCACGGTGGTGGCCACGAGCGGGCCGGCCGGGCCGGCGGACGCGAACAGGCCGCATCCGAGGGCGATCGCGACACCTGCGCGGCGCACGAGCCGTCCGGCCACGAGGACGTCGTCGGTGCCGCGCGCGGCACGCACCTGGAGCAGTACGACCAGGACGGTGTTGAGGGCGAGCAGTCCCGCGACGACGACCGGCGGCGCGGCGGTGGCGGTGGTGACCCACAGCGGCACGCCGACCGCGAACAGGCCCATGTGCATGGCCATGACGGCGTTGAGCGCGGTAACGGTGAGGTAGGTGCGGTCACGCAGCGGGGAGCGGGCGACGTCCTCGGCGGGTGGTGCTCCGCGGCGCGGTAGGCGGCGTGCGGGCAGGACCGCGACGAGGGTGGTCAGCCCGGCCAGCACGACCGCGACCCGGTAGGCCGCGACCGTGTCGACGGTCAGCGCGATCGCCGCGGCGCCGGTGCCGAGCCCGACCGCCACGTTGGTCACGACCCGCAGCCGGGCACGCACCTGCACCCGCGACGGGCCCGTGAACGCGCCGGCGATCACGGCCTGGCGGGTGCTGAAACCCGCGAACTGGGCACCGACGACCGCGCAGGCGATCGCCACGAACCCGACGATCTCCGTGGCGAGGGCGTAGCAGCACAGCATGATCCCCTGCACCAGCAGCGCGGCGACCATCGTGCGCCGGGTCCCGACCCGGTCGGCGAGCCTGCCGCCGTAGAAGGACGCCGCGACCCCGACCACGCCCGCAACGGTGAGCCCGTAGCCGACCGTGGACGGATCGAGCCCGATCCCGCGCACGAACAGCAGCGCGCTGACCGCCGTGAACAAGCCGGTGCCGAACGCGGTCGCCCCGGTGATCCACGTCAGCACCCGCGCGGTCGGGTCGGTGGGGTGCAGCGTCGCCCGCAGGCCGTTCGCGAGCCGGCGTGCCGGCGTTCTGATCGTGTCGTGCACGAGGTGGTTGTGTCACGGCAGCGCACCTCGCCTCGATCGATGAAGCATTACGCTTCATCGTGGCCGTGACCGAGTACGTGCTCGACGAGCGGGACATGACGGAGGTCCGGTTCGCCGTCTCACCGCTCAACGAGCTGGCGCTGTCCGTGCGCACCTGGCGCGACCCCGGCCGCTTCCCGCAGCACCTGCCGTGGCTGCAGCGCACGAGCGCCCAGCGCGCCGAGCTCGACGGCGAGCTGCTCCTGGCGCTGTCCAACGACCACTTCTGGCTGCCGGACTTCCTGACGCCCCGGCCGGCCACCCCGCTGCCGCGCATCGAGGACGAGCTGCGGCGCGTCGCCGCGGTCGAGCCGGAGGTCGTCCAGGCGCAGCTGCACGCGGTGCATCCGCAGCTGCCACCCGTGCTGAACGGGCCGGCGGAGCAGGTCCGTGACCGCATCGTCGCGGCCGTGTCGGCGTACTGGCGCAGCTGCTTCGCGCCGTGGTGGCCCCGGATGCAGGCGATCCTGCAGGCCGACATCGCCTTCCGCGCCCACCGCATCGCCGCAGGCGGGATGGCCGACATGTTCGCCGGGCTCTCCGACCGCTGTGCGTTGGTCGGCAACGTCGTCACCATCGAGAACCGTCCCCCGTTCCCGGGCTTCCGCCGCGCGACCGCCCGCGACGGGCTCACGCTGCTCCCGTCGTTGTTCACCCGGGTGCTGACCGCGCCCATCGACGCCGGCCTGCCGCCGATGGTCGTCTACCCGGCGCGCGGCACCGGGCTGCTGTGGACCACCGAGTCCCCGCCCGCCGCGGCGGCGGTGATCGGGGTGCTCGGTCGCACCCGGGCCGGGCTCATGGCCCTGTTGGCCCAGCCGGCGTCGTCGACCGAGCTCGCGGTCCGGTTGGGCGTGACCACGACGGCGGTCAACCAGCACCTCCGAGCCCTGCGCGCAGCAGGTCTCCTGACCTCCGCCCGCACCGGCCGGCACGTGCTCTACGCCCGATCCGAGCTCGGCGACCGACTCGTCGGGGACGCCTGAGCCGGTCAGCCCAGCCGCATCCCGTCGTGGGCCGTCTCCCAGCCGCTGCGATCGGCGGCGAGCGCGGTCGGGGAGAGGTGGGTGAGGACCAGCCGCCGGCAGCCGAACCGGTCCCGGTTGCGCTCGAGCGACTCCAGGTCGAGGTGCCAGCGGATGGGCAGGGGCGCGTAGCCCTCGCAGAGGAACAGGTCGGCGCCGTCGGCGACGTCGAGCAGGGCGTCGGTCCACTCGGTGTCGCCGGAGTAGGCCAGCTCGAAGCCGGTCTCCTCGTCCCGGACGCGCACGGCGTACGCCGGTGCCCCGGAGGCGTGGCGGACCTCGTAGGGGACGACGGTCAGCCGCTCGTCGCGGTGCGGCTCCCGCTCCCGGTGCTCCACGACGCGCACCGTGAACCGCCTGGTCACGGCCGTCGAGCCGGGGAAGCACGTCTCCATCAGGCGCTCCAGGCGGTCCCGGGTGCCCGGTGGGCCGACGATCGTCAGGTCCGCGGTGCGGCGCCGGAACTGCCCGTCGAGGATCAGGAAGGGCAGCCCGCCGAAGTGGTCGGCGTGCAGGTGGCTGATCACCACGGTCCGCACGTCCAGCGGGTCGAGACCCTGGCTGCGCAGCGCCACGAGGCTGGTGGCGCCGCAGTCGACGAGTGTGTGCGTGCCGAGCGCGATGCAGGTCTGGAACCGCCCGCCGGAGCCGAACGCGTCCCCGCTGCCGGCCACGACGACGCTCATGGCCGCGACGCTACCGGGCGGCGGACCATGTCCCTAATCATACGAACCACGTCATCACGGCCACTGGGACGCGCGCCGGCCGCGTCGCAGCATGGGCGCCATGACGATCGTGGAGCCGCTCCCGCCGTGGGCCGGGCGCGGCGCCGGCTACCTCAACACCGCCTCGTACGGCCTGCCGCCGGACGCCGCCGTCGACGCGGCCGCTGCCTGGATCGAGCAGTGGCGCGCCGGATCGGCACCGCTCGCCGACTGGCTCGCCCCGACCGACCAGGCCAGGGCCGCCTTCGCGGCGCTCACCGGCGTCGCTGCCGCCGACGTCGCGACGGGTACGTCGGTCTCGCAGCTGGTCGGGCTCGTCGCAGCGTCGGTGCCGGACGGCAGCCTGGTGCTCGCGGAGGAGGGCGAGTTCACCTCGCTGCTGTTCCCCTTCCTCGTCCAGGCCGGCCGCGGCGTGCAGGTCGAGACGGTGCCGCGGGACCGGCTCCCCGACGTGGCTGCCGAGCGCGGTGACGTGGTCGCGTTCAGCCTGGTCAGGTCGTCCGACGGCACGCCGGTCGACCATGCAGCCATCAGCGCGGCGGCAGCGGCGCGGGGTGCGCTCACGCTGGCCGACGCCTCGCAGGCCTGCGGCTGGATGGCGTTGGCGGAGCAGCGGTTCGACCTGCTGGTGGCGCCGGCGTTCAAGTGGCTCGGCGCACCCCGCGGCACGGCGTTCCTCGCGCTGCGGCCGGAGCACGTCGAGTGGCTCGTGCCCGTCGACGCGGGGTGGTGGGCGAGCCCGGGCGCGGCGCAGCAGTTCGGAGGTCCGCTCGCCCTCGCGCCGGACGCCCGGCGACTCGACACCAGCCCCGTGTGGAACTCATGGGGTGCCACCACCGCGGCCATGACCACCGTCGCCGACCTGGGTGTCGACCCGCTCCGCCACCACGTGCTGGGCCTCGCCGACCGGTTCTGCCGCGGGCGCGGCCTGCCCGCTGCTGCGACGCCCATCGTCGAGGTGCGTGGCGCCGCCGTCGCCGACCGGCTCGCCCGGGCCGGTGTCGTCGTCACCCGCCGACCGCACGGCGCCCGCCTGTCCTTCGGGCCTGCCACCAGCAGCGCCGATGTCGACCGCGCACTGGAGGCCCTCGATGGCCGATGACCGCCACCACGAGTTCGCCGCCCGGCTGGCGTCGATCTGCGCTGTGCCCGTCACGCCGATGGACGCCCATCGCGAGATCGACCTCGCTTCGACGCGCCGACTCGCCGAGCACGTCGCGGGGTCGCGGGCGGGCACCATCACGGTGGGCGGCAGCGTCGCGGAGTTCCTCGCGCTGACCGCTCGCGAACGGCTCGACGTGCTGGCCGCGACCGTCGACGCCGTGGCCGGGCGGACCCCCGTGCTCGCCTCCGTCGGCGGCGACCTCGGCTCGGCGCGCCAGGAGGCGCGCGCTGCGGGCGCGGCCGGAGCGGCCGCCGTCATGGTGCACCAGCCGCTCAACCCGTTCCGCTCCCCGGCGGGCTGGGTGATCTACCACGCGGAGCTCGCCGCCGCGATCGCGCCGCTCCCGGTGGTCCTCTACCTGCGGGATCCGGCGATCGAACCCGCGCACCTCGCCGAGCTGTCGGCGCGCAGCCCGAACCTGGTCGGCGTCAAGTACGCGCTGCCGGACGGGCTGGCCGCGTTCACCGCAGCTGTGGGTGAGCGGGTCGTCTGGCTGTGCGGGTTGGCCGAGCGCGCGACCCCGGACGCGTGGGCGGCCGGCGCGACCGGGTTCACGTCCGGCCTCGTCACCGTCGACGACGCGGCCCCGGCCGCCCTGCTCGACGCGCTGCGGGCCGGCGACGCGGCCGGCGTGCAGGCGGCGTGGGCGGCGGCGAGCCCGTTCGAGGAGCTGCGGGCCCGCCGCGGCGGCGCGGCGAGCGTCGGGGTCGTGAAGACGGCGCTGGTGCAGCGCGGTGTCATCGCCGACGCCACCGTGCGGCCACCGCTGACGCCGCTCGACGCCGACGAGGTCGCGCTGGTGCAGGCGCTGGCGACGAGCTGAGGCCGCGCACGGCTCACGGGCGATCGGAGGTGGTGAGCGGTTCCGACCATCCGAAGGTGCGCCGGTACTGGGTGGGTGTGGTGGCGAGTCGTCGCCTGAAGTGGCTGCGCAGCGCGGTCGCGTCGCCGAAGCCGCAGCGGCGCGCGATGTCCTCGACGGTGGCGTCGGTGCCTTCGAGCAGCTCGCGGGCTGCGGTGAGGCGTTGGTCGAGCAGCCACTGGTAGGGGCTGGTGCCGGTCGCGGTGCGGAAGCGGCGGACGTACTGCCGGGGGCTGAGGTGGCTGCGGCGCGCCAGTTCGGCGATCGACACCGTGGTGTCGAGGTGGGTCCGCATCCAGTCCATCGTCTCCTGCAGGGGGCCGGGTTCGCCGGGGGCTGTGACCGGGCTGGGCAGGTATTGGGCCTGCCCGCCCTCGCGGTGCGCCGGCAGTACCAGGTGGCGGGCGACGGCGTTGGCCAGCCGGGTGCCGTGCCGGGTCCGGACGATGTGCAGGCTCAGGTCGAGTCCAGCGGCGGTGCCGGCGGAGGTGAGGACGTCGCCGCCGTCGACGTAGAGCACGTGCGGATCGATCCTCAGTCGCGGGTACCGCTCGGCGAGCAGGTCCGCCCATGCCCAGTGCGTGGTGACGGTGCGCCCGTCGAGCAGTCCGGCGGCGGCGAGGACGAACGCCCCGGTGCACAGCGACGCGATCGTGGCGCCGGCCGCGGCGGCCTCTTGCACGCGGTCCACGAGCTGGTGCGGCGGGTGTTCGTGGCCGTCGCGCCACCCGGCCACCACCATCAGGTCGCCGGTGCCCAGCGGGGGCATCGACGGCTCGGCGGCGAGGGTGAGCCCGTGCTCGGTGCGCAGGAGGCCGGGTTCGCCTGCCACCGTGACGACGCGGCAGTGCTGCGCGAGCGCCGCCGCTCCGAAGACCGCGTAGGGGATCGCGATCTCGAACGTCGGGGCCTGGTCGTAGGCGAGGACCGCCACCGTCTGCACGTCTCGAATACTACGAACCGTGCCGTTCGTGCCATGGTCGGCGCGTCTCCGCAGCGCAGCCCCACCCGGCGTCAGTGCGCTCAGAGGTACTCGGGATCGGTGTGGCGGCCGGGCTCGGGATGGGCGAAGGGGACGAAGCGGAACCGCAGCTGGTCCTGATGCGTCTGCTCGACGTGCGCCCCACCTGCTTCGGCGCTGCCCGGCTCGGCGCTGACGGTGATCACGCCGGCGGCGGAGACCAGGTCGAGCTGGGCCAGCAGGCGGGCGAGGTCCAGCGGGGCGTTGCGCGGCTCCCGCCCGATCTGGATCAGTGTGCGATGCAGGACGGTGACGTCCCACCGGTCCGCGGTGCCCGACCCGATCGGGCTGGCCAGCACCGCATCGACCAGCCAGCGCGAGGGCTTGCCCGCCACCGCAGGGGTGGGGTGGGCGTCGATGCCCACGATCTGGTCGGCGCGGATCAGGCCGTCCGCCCAGGTCTGCACCCACACGTTCGTCAAGCTCACGGCGCCACCCCCTGCCCGCGGGATCTTCCGCCGTCGATCCTACATTGCAAACTCACTCAACATGAGATGTTGCGAACCAGAAAATGTGTAGTTACCATCCCAGCTATCGGAGTGGTCGGGGTCACCCCTCCGACGCTTCGAGACGCATCACATGTGGCACTCGCTGTGGTCGATCTGGAAGGAGTGAGCAGCGATGTTGATGCGCACCGACCCGTTCCGGGAGCTGGACCGCCTGACCCAGCAGGTGTACGGCGCGACCGGGACGCGGTCCCGCCCCACGGCGATGCCGATGGACGCCTACCGCGACGGTGATCAGTTCGTGGTCGCGTTCGACCTGCCAGGCGTCGATCCCGACGGGATCGAGCTCGATGTCGAGCGCAACGTGCTCACCGTGAAGGCCGAGCGTCACCTGGTCGGTGCGGAGGAGCACGTCGAGATGCAGGTCGCGGAACGGCCGCGGGGTGTGTTCTCCCGCCAGCTGTTCCTGGGCGACACCCTCGACACCGAGCGCATCGCCGCGAGCTACGAGGGTGGCGTGCTCACCCTGCACATCCCGATCGCGGAGCGCGCCAAGCCCCGCAGGATCACCGTCAGTGCCGGCAGCGAGCGCTCGGAGATCGACGCCTGAGCCCGGAGCCCGACCATGATCGCCACCATCCCGTGCGTCGCGACCGGCGGCACCGCAGTGGTACCGCGCGTGGAGTGCGGTGACAGCTCCTGCGACGGCGCGCAGGTGCGCGAGGAGTTCGAGGCGATCGTCGCCGCGAACTTCCGCCGCCACCCGACCACCGTCGGCAGGCTGCGCCGCATCCCGCCGCACCGGCCCGCCCGGCTGGTCACGGCGGTGCTGCCGAGGCGGCCGACCGGCACCGACCGGCGCGCGACGCCGCGTCGGGCCGGCATCGCCGCCCGGCGCAGCCGACCCCGGCAGCGCAGCCCGCCTCGCGGCCGGCCGGCACCCGGCACCTGATCCGAACGTCGGCATCCTCAGAACGGAGGTGATGCATCACAGGAACCGGATCACGACCCTGTCCGACGTGGAGTCGGGCGGCGTCCGTCCCCGCGGGCCGTGCACGTCATCGCTTCCGGTGCTCTCGCGACGCTCCCCGCGTCGATGCACCCGGCGCCTGCACGGCGCACCCGATCGGCCCCCGGCCGGACGTCGCCCGGTGACCACCCCACGGCCCGCCGGCCTGCCCAGAGGTAGGCCCGGCGGGCCCTGTCCATGTCTCGGGGCCGCGCCTACCCGTGGATCCGGTTCAGCAGGCTCGCCAGCGCCGCCGGGGCGCTGATCATCGCCATGTGGCCGGTGTCCATCCACTCGACCGCCGCCTTCGTCAGCAGCGCTGATCGTTCCTGCAGGTCCGGTGTGTAGCACTGGTCGGCCGTGAGGCGGATGTAGGTCCGGGGGACGTCCAGGTCGTAGCCGCGCAGGTCGACCCGCTCGGACAGGAGTGCGGCGGCGTCGTCGACGAGGCGGTCGAGCGTCGAGCCGGCGGTCGCCTCGTCCATGTCGTTGCACAGCATCGCGCGGGCACCGTCCCGGCTCTGGTGGTAGATGCCGCCGGCGAGCGACTGCTCGACGAGCGTCCGAACGTCGGGATCGATCTGGTCGAGCACGCGTGAACCGTCCGGTGGCACGACGGCGGAGAGCAGCACCACGTGCCGGATCCGGTCGGGGATCGCCGCGACCACCCGCGGCACGGTCACCCCGGCGAACGAGTGCCCGACGAGCACGACGTCGCGCAGGTCGGCGGCCAGCACGTCGGCGACCACTGCTTCGGCGCAGGTCTGCAGGGTCACGCTGCGCAGATCCACGTCGGCGCGCGTGCCGCGGCCGGGCAGGTCGACGGCGAGGCTCTCCCCGTCGAGCAGCGGCAGCAGCTCGTTCCAGCACGAAGCGCCGTAGCCGGCGCCGTGGATCAGGACGAAGGACATGGGGCCTCCCTGCTCGTGGGAGGCGCAAAGCTAACTGAACTCAGGTTGGTTGGCTAGAGTGCGTCGGTGCGCGCGTATCGGATGACGGGCCCCGGAGCCACGGCGTTTGTCGACGTCGACCTGCCGGAACCCGGCCCGGGGGAGGTCCGCCTCGACGTGCTCGCGGCCGGGCTCTGCCACTCCGACCTGAACGTCGTCGACCACGGCGCGGGCGCTGCCTGGGCGCTGCCGTTCACCCTCGGCCACGAGATCTGCGGGCGGGTGGCGGCGCTGGGTGCCGGCGTGACCGGTGTGGCGCTCGGATCGCAGGTCCTGGTGCACGCGCCGATCGGCTGCGGGAAGTGCGCGCGATGTCACCGGGGCAGCGCCAACTACTGCGACGATCGCCGCACCCTGCCCGCCGCCGGCGTCGGGCTCGGCGTCGACGGGGGGATGGCCGACGCCGTGGTCGTCGCGCAGGACCGGCTGGTGGCCGCGGACGGGCTCGACCCCGTCCAGGCCGCGACGCTCACCGACGCGGGCCTGACGTCGTACCACGCGGTCGCCGGCTCCCGGGACGCTCTCGCCGGCGCCGGGTCGGTGGCCGTCGTCGTCGGGGTGGGCGGGCTGGGGCACCTCGCGATCGGGATCCTCCGCGCGGCCGGCGCGGCGCGGATCGTCGCGGTCGACACCCGCGAGGACGCCCGCGAGCTGGCCCGCTGGAGCGGTGCGGACCTCGCGGTCGAGCCGGCCGGTGCCCGCGCCGCGGTCGGGCGGATCGCGAACGGTCGCGGGGCGGACGTCGTGCTGGACTTCGTCGCGGTCCGCGCCACCCTGGACCTGGCCGTGACGCTGCTGCGCACCGCGGGCGACCTGGTCGTCGTCGGCAGCGGGGGCGGCGTGCTGGAGATCGCCAAGCCGGGCCCGCTGCCGGCCGGCGCCACGATCCGGCTGCCGTTCTGGGGCTCCCGTGGCGAGCTCGCCGAGGTCGTCGACCTCGCGCGGTCGGGCGCGATCCGGGCCCGGACGCGCGCGTTCGACCTCCGGGATGCGGACCGCGCGTTCGACGAGCTGCGCGGCGGCGGCATCGTCGGACGGGCGGTGCTGACTCCCTAGTGTCCCGCGCCGGAAATTCACCGCACAATTCAGCGGTCCAGATCGCCCCTCGCTGCGTTGCCGCCCTTGCAAGGACCCTGGTCCGAGCTGCGGGCGGCGCCTTCCGAGGAACGACCTGGATCCACCGACTTACGCCCCGAATTTCCGGCGCGGGACACTAGCGGGCGGACCAGCCGCCGTCCACGAAGATCTCCGACCCCGTGGTGTAGGCCGCGTCGTCGCAGGCCAGAAAGGCGACTGCCGCGGCGACCTCGGCCGGGCGACCGAGCCGGCGCATCGGGGTGTTCGCGAGCATCGCCGCGTGGCGCTCGGTGTCGCCGTAGCGCTCCAGCAGCTGCGGCGTGCCGATGAAGGCGGGGACGACGGCGTTGACCCGCACGCCGCGGGTGGCCCAGTGGAGGGCCGCGTTCATCGTCATCGAGCGGACGGCGCCCTTGGCGGCGGCGTAGGAGAAGCTGTTCGCGAGGCCGCCGGTGGCGCCGAGGATCGACGAGACGTTGACGATCGCGCCGCCGCCGCTGCGCTCGATCGCCGGGCCGACGTGCCGCATCCCGAGCCAGGTCCCCAGCTGGTCGACGTCCACGACGCGGTCCCAGCGCTCACGGGTCTCGTCCTCGACCGTCCCGAGGCTCCCGATCCCGGCGTTGTTGACCAGCACGTGGACCGCGCCCCAGCGCCCGATCACGGCCCCCGTTGCCTGCTCCCAACCGGTCTCGTCGGCGACGTCCAACGCGAGCGCGAGCGTGTCCCCGCCGATGCGTCCGGCCAGCGCCACGCACGCATCCCGGTCGAGGTCGGTGAGCGCGAGGGAGGCGCCCTCGGCCACGAGCCGCTCCGCGATCGCCGTGCCCAGGCCGCCCGTCGCGCCGGTCAGCAGCACGCGTCGCCCGTCGAGTCGTCGCACAGGTCCTCCCTTGTGGTCATGGATGCGGGCGTCTACTCTACGCCGAACTTGAACTGAACTCACCTCAGTTAACGTCTCGACAAGGGAGTGGAGATGCAGCGTCGACCGCACGGCGTGCTGGCGATCCTGGCCGCAGCACTCACATTCGTGCTCGCCGCCTGCGGTGGGGCACCGCAGTCCGGCGGGGGTGGTGACACCGGGCCGATCACGATCGGCGCCTGGATCCCGCTCACGGGAGCGCAGGCCGCGTCGGGCGTGCCGCAGATGGAGGGGGCGAAGGCCTACTTCAGCTGGCTCAACGACAACGGCGGCATCAACGGGCGCCCGGTCAACTGGGTCGTCAAGGACAACGCCTACGACCCGCAGCAGACCGTCCAGGCAGCCAGGGCCCTGATCGGCCAGGACAAGGTCGTCGCGATCGTCAACGCGAACGGCGTCGCCCCGTCGGAGGCGGCCTTCCCGTTCGTCCTCCAGCAGTCCCAGGTCCCGATCGTGGACCACTACGGCGGCATCGCTGCCTGGTACAACCCGCCGCGGCCGCTGCTGTTCGGCACCCAGACGCTGTACGAGGACCAGGCCGCGGCCATGGCCCAGTGGGCCGTGCAGTCCGGCGCGCGCAAGCTGGTCGTCGTCCACGACGACCCGAAGGCGTTCGCCGACATCGCGGCGCAGATCGGCCCGGCGGCGAAGCGGGCGGACGGGAGCACGACGACGACGGCCGTCCCGGTCAAGCTGGGCACGACGGACTTCGCGCCGGCCGTCAGCCAGGTCAAGGCGCTCGCCGGCGACGCGGTGCTGCTCATCGTGCCGGCCCCGGAGGCCGCCGCGTACCTCAAGGCGGCTCGGCTGCAGGGCGTCGCGCTGCCCACCTACGGCTACTCGCCCACGGCGTCGAGCACGACCACGACGCTGGCCGGCGACGCGGCCGAGGGGTTCCACGCGGTGTCGCTGGTGCGGGCACCGTCGGACCAGAGCCCGGAGATGCAGCGCTTCCGGGAGATCATGGCGAAGTACGCGCCCGGCCAGCCGGCGGACTTCTCGACGCTGCTCGGCTACGCCAACGCGGCGGTCTTCGCCGAGGTCGCCAAGACCATCAAGGGCCCGGTCACGTCGGAGTCGATCGCACAGGCCTACCGCTCCGCGTCGAACGTCGTGACCGGTGTCGCGCCGCCGATGTCCTTCTCCGCCGACCGGCACGTCGGCACCCGCGACGTCCAGCGGGTCACGGTGAAGGGCGGCACGTGGCTGCCCGAGGCCGGCTTCGTCAGCGCGCCCGATCGCGGCTGAGCACGTGCACGTCGACGAGGTGCTCGCCACCACCCGGGCCGTCCGCCGGCGGCTCGACGCGACGCGCGCGGTCCCGGCCGGCCTGATCCGCGAGTGCGTGGAGCTCGCGCTGCAGGCCCCGGCCGGGTCGAACGTGGCCAGGGCGCGGTTCGTGGTGGTCCGCGACCCCGCACTGCGGGCGGCCGTGGCCGACGTGTACTCGGACGTCTACCGGAACTCCTACGCGGACTCGGCCGGCTACATCGGTCGGGTGCCGACGCCGGACGCCGCGGCCGCGGAGGTCCAGCAGCGGACCAGTCGGTCCGCCGACGCGCTGGAGCGGGCGCTGCACGAGGTCGACACGATCGTCATCGCCTGCCTCGACGGCGCCCGGCTCGACGGAGTGCCGGCGTTCGCGAGCGCCTCCCTGCTGGGCGGGGTGCTGCCGGCGGTGTGGAGCTTCATGCTGGCGGCGCGGGCCCGTGGCCTCGGCACCTGCTGGACCACCATGCACCTGGCCCGGGAGCGGGAGGTCGCCGACCTGCTCGGCATCCCCTTCGACAGCGTGCAGCAGGTCTGCCTGACGCCGGTCGCGCACACCCGCGGGACGGGCTTCCGCGCGGCCTCCCGCCCGGCCGTCGACGAGGTCGTGCACTGGAACGGGTGGGACGCGGACCGGCCGCGCCCGCCCGCGGTGACCGGTCTGATCACGCGAGGAGGCGTGCACTGATGGACCACCTGTTCCTCGTCGTGGTGAGCGGCATCGCCAGCGGCGCCGTGTACGGCCTGCTCGGGCTGGGGTTGGTGATCATCTACCGGGCGACGGACGTCGTGAACTTCGCGCTGGCGAGCGTGGCCACGCTCGCGGTCTACGTCGCGCTGATGGTCGTCCAGCGCGGTCTCGGCGTCGGCGCGGGCGTACTGGCCGCGGTGCTCGTCGCCGTCGTCGTCGGGCTGATCGTGCGCGAGGTGCTGATCCGGCCGTTGGGCTCGGGGCGGCTCTTCGCCGCGCTGGTGATGACGATGGGCGTGTCCCTGGTCATGGAGGCCGTCGTCAGCGACGTGTGGGGCACCGAGCCGCACGCGTTCCCGCCCCTCGTGGAGGGCAGCGTGACGATCGGCTCCGCGGCGCTCGCGACCCAGGACCTCGTGATGATCGGGGTGTCCGCCGCCGCGATGCTGGCCGTCGGCTACCTCTTCACCCGCACAACGCTCGGCTCGGCGATGCGGGCTGCTGCCGAGTCGGCCACGACGGCGCAGATCATCGGCGTCCCCGCGCAGAAGGTGGCGCGGATCGCGTGGGCGCTCGGCCTCGCGCTGGCCGCGCTCGCCGCGGTGCTCTACGTGCCGCGGGTCGGGCTCGGGCCGACGGTGCTCGCGGCACCGCTGTTCCGGGCGTTCGCCGGGATCTTCCTGGGCGGCCTGACGAGCATGCACGGCGCGGTCGTCGGCGGCGTGACGATCGGGGTGCTGGAGAACCTGGCCGCGTCCTACGTCTCGGCGAACTTCCGCGACACGTTCGTCTTCGCGCTCACCGTGCTGATCCTGCTGCTGCGGCCGCAGGGGATCTTCGGCACCCGCAGCTTCGAGAGGGTGTGAGGGCGGTGCTGCTGTCGTGGCGGTTGGCGGCGCGGGCGCTGGTGGCGCCAGTCGTCGCGGTCGTGCTCGTGCTGGCGATCGAGGGCGGCGCGCTGCCGTCGTTCCAGGCGTACTCGGTGGCGCTGGCCGCGACGTACACGATCCTGGTGCTGAGCGTCGGGCTGCTGGCCGGCTGGGCGGGGATCTGGTCGGTCGGGCACCCGGCGCTGTTCGCGATCGGGGCCTACACCGTGGCCTACGGCTCGGCGCACGGCTGGCCACTGGAGCCGACGGTGCTGGTGGCGATGCTGCTCGCCGGCGGCTGCGGCGCCTTCCTCGGCTTCGCGGGCGCGCGCTTCTCGGTCCTCTACATCGCGCTGCTGACGCTCGCGTTCAGCCTGGTGGCGCTGGAGGTCGTCAACCGCTGGGTCGACGTGACCGGCGGGGACCAGGGCGTGCCCGTCGGCGAGCTGGCGAGCCTGACGGGGCTGGGCGCGCTCGCCGGTGGCGGGTCGGGCGCCGTCGTGGCGGCGGTGCTGAGCGCCGGAGTCGTGGTCGCGGTGGCGGTGCTCGCCCGGGCCACCAGCCTGCGGATGCGGATGGTCGCGGCGAAGTCGCACCCCGTCGTGGCGCGGTCGGTCGGCATCGCCCCCGAGGCGCAGAGCGCGCTCGCGTTCGGCGTCAGCGGTGCCGTGACGGGCCTGGCCGGCGTGCTGCTCGGGTTGATCACCGGGTTCGTCAGCCCCGAGACGTTCTCGCTGACGCTGGGCATCAACACCGTCGCGGCCGCGGTGCTGGGCGGGGTCGGGGCCGTCGCGGGCGGCGTGTTCGGCGGGGTGTTCCTGGCCTTCGCGCCGACCCTCGCCGACCTGCTCGGCATCGACCAGCTGATCCTGCAGGGCGCCCTGCTGATCGTCGTCCTGCTCGCGCTGCCGAACGGCATCGTCCCGGCGCTCGCGGGGCTGCTCGGACGGCCCCGCCGAGAACGGGCGGAGGAGGCGGCACCGCCGCCCGAGGCGGTCGAGGCCCCGCGCCACGCCGCCGAGCTGGACGTGCGGGAGCTGGGCGTCGCGTTCGGCGGGCTGCAGGCGCTCGACGGCGTGACGCTGACCGTGCAGCCGGG
The DNA here is from genome assembly GCF_050936315.1 of Pseudonocardia sp. CA-107938. Taxonomy (NCBI): domain Bacteria; kingdom Bacillati; phylum Actinomycetota; class Actinomycetes; order Pseudonocardiales; family Pseudonocardiaceae; genus Pseudonocardia; species Pseudonocardia sp. CA-107938. The sequence continues at coordinate 2,867,361 of NZ_JBNJNA010000001.1, forward strand.
GGAGGTCGTCGCCGTCATCGGGCCCAACGGGGCGGGCAAGACCACGCTGGTCAACGCGCTGTGCGGGCTGCTGTCCGGCGGCCGGACGACGGGCTCGGCCACCTTCGCCGGCGTCGACCTGCTCCGGGCGCGTGCCACCCGCCGTCGCCGGCTGGGTATCGGGCGCACCTTCCAGCACGCGGAGGTGTTCGCCGAGCTGACGGTGGCCGAGAACCTCCTGTGCACCACCCGGTGGGCCGGCCCGACGCGCCGCCGGGCCGTCGCGGGTCTGCTGGCCCAGGTCGGTCTCGCCGGGCTGGGGGAGCGGCATCCGGACCAGCTGCCGTTCGGGCCGCAGAAGCGCCTCGACCTCGCCCGCGCCGTCGCCGAGCGGGCGGACCTGCTGGTCCTGGACGAGCCGTTCGGCGGCCTGGACGCTGCCGAGCGCGCGCTGCTCGCCGCCCAGATCCGCCGGCTGCGCGCCGCGGGCACCTCGCTGATCGTCATCGACCACGTGCTGGAGGACCTGTTCGCGGTCGCCGACCGCGTCGTCGCCTTCGACTTCGGCCGTCCGATCGGCGGCGGGACCCCGGCCGAGATCATGGCCGACGAGCGCGTGCGCAGCTCCTACCTCGGAGTGACCGCCACGGACCGGCCGCGGGCCGCTGCGCCGTCCACCGCGGGCCCGGTGGTGCGCCTGTCCGGGGTGACGCACCGCTACGGCGGGGTCACCGCGCTCGACGCCGTCGACCTCGTGGTGCGCGGCGGCACGGTCCTCGCCGTCGTCGGCGCGAACGGCGCCGGGAAGAGCACCCTCGGCCAGGTCCTGCACGGCTCCCTCACGCCGACCGCCGGCTCCCGGGTCCTGCCAGCGCCGGTGCGCAGCAGCCTGGTCCCCGAGGGGAGGGCGCTGTTCCGCACGCTGTCGGTGCGGGAGAACCTCGAGGTCGCCGGGTACGCCGCCGGGGTCACGGGCCGCGATCTGCGAGCGCGCATCGACCGGACGGTCCAGTGGCTGCCTGAACGGGTGCGGTCGCGGCTGTCCATCCCGGCCGCGGCCCTGTCCGGCGGCGAGCAGCAGCTGCTCGCGGTGGCCCGGGCGCTCGTCGCCGACCCCGGACTCGTCGTCGTCGACGAACCCGCGCTCGGGCTCGCGCCCGCACTGGTGGACGAGGTCTACGCGCGGATCGCCCACCTGGCGCAGGACGGGGTGGCCGTCGTCGTGCTGGAGCAGCTGCTCACGCGGGCGCTCGCGGTCGCGCACGAGGTCGTCGTGCTGCGCGAGGGCGTGGTCCGGGCCGCAGGAACCGCGGACGAGCCCGACTTCGCCGCGGTGGCCGAGCGCGCCTACTTCGGCTCCGCGGAGCCGGCCAGCCGCGCGGGCACGGCCTGAGCCTGCACTTGACAACGGCGGCGCCGGCTCGCACCATTCAACTTGAATTCAGTTCAGTTTAGGAGGACGCCATGGCAGTCGAGGACGACATCCAGTTCGAGCGGGACGGGCACGTCGCGCGCGTCTGGCTGAACCGACCGCACAAGCGCAACTGCATCACCGTGCCGATGCTGCACCGGCTCGACGAGATCATCACCGAGATCGAGGCGGACTCCGAGCTGCGCGTCGTCGTCGTGCGGGGCCGCGGCAACACGTTCTCGTCGGGCTTCGACCTCGACAGCCTGCAGGCGGACTTCATCGGCACGAGCACCGCGATGGACGTCGCGATCGTGTCCGCCAAGGTCTGCGACCGGCTCTACAACATGTCGAAGCCGTCCGTCGCCGTCCTGGAGGGCTACGTGACGGCGGGCGGCTTCGAGGTGATGATCTCGTGCGACTTCGCGATCGCCGAGGACTCCGCGCAGATCGGCGACTTCCACATCCGCCGCGCGCTGTTCGGCGGGGCCGGCCCGATCTACCGGCTGCCCCGGATGCTCGGCATCCGCAAGACCAAGGAGCTGATGCTCACCGGCAAGCTCCTGTCGGGCAAGGAGGCCGCCGACTTCGAGCTGGTCAACGCCAGTGCCCCGGCCGAGGAGCTGGACGCGACCGTCGCGGAGTTCATCAGCCACCTCACCGACAAGAGCCCGTTCCAGATGAAACTGACGAAGATGGCGATCGACCGCGGCCTGGACGCGGACATCGCCTCGCTGATGGTGCTCGAACACCTGGCCGTCGGCGTCACGCTCAACTCGCAGGACGCCGCCGAGGGCGTCTCGGCGTTCCTGGAGAAGCGCGACCCCAAGTGGACGGGTCGCTGAGCCTCATGCCGACGCAGATCGCGGTGGACGCCGATCCGGTGCTGGCCGGCCGGGTCCGGGACGCGCTGGGTCTCCCGGCAACGGCCACGTTGGCCGTGCTGGAGGGCGGGCGCTCCGGGCTGACCTACGTGATCGGCGAGTCGACGGACCGCTGCGTCGTGAAGGCCGTCCCGCAGGGGCGGCGCGCGGTGGGCCGCAACGACGTCCTGCACCAGGCCACGATCCTCGCGGCACTGGCTGGCACGGGGGTCCCGGTGCCGCGGGTGCGCGCCCGGGACGACGAACAGCCGGCGTGGTTCGCCATGGACTTCGCCCGTGGCGAGGCCGCGGAACCGATCCTCCTGGTGGACCCGGAGGTCGAGCCGGCGCTGGCGCGGTCGCGCATGCTCGACGCGGCGCGCGTCCTCGGTGCGCTGCACGCCGTACCCCTGAGTGTGGTGGCGGGGATGCCTGCCGTCGATGCCGCGGCCGAGGTCGAGCGCTGGTCGGCGACCATGAGCGCCGTTCCGGACGAGCTGCGCCCCGGCGGCGCGGCACTCGTCGAGGCACTGCTCGCGGCCGTCCCGGCACCGGTCCCGCCCGTGATCGTGCACGGCGACTTCCGCCTGGGGAACCTGCTGTTCGACGGCGCCGAGCCGGTCGCGCTCGTCGACTGGGAGATCTGGGGCGTCGGGGACCCGCGGGTGGACCTCGGCTGGTTCGGCGTGTTCACCGACGGCCGGCTCTTCTCCGGCTCCGGCCGCGTCGTCGCCGGGCTCCCGACCAGGGCGGAGCTGCTGCACGCCTACCAGGAAGCTCGCGGCGATGACGGCGGCACGTCCGCCGACATCGCGTGGTTCGACGCCCTGGGCCGCATGAAGATGGCGGCGATCATGGGGCACAACCTCGTCCGGCACCGGACCGGGGCGCGCCACGACCCCGTCCAGGAGCAGCTCCCGCCCGCCATCGCCGCGCTCATCGCGGACGGCCGCCGGCTGCTGGCGGAGGCCGCTCGATGACCGTCCCGACCCCCGCCGAGCTGTTCGACCTGACCGGGCGCACGGCGCTCGTCACCGGGGCGTCGTCCGGGCTCGGCGACCGGTTCGCGCGGGTGCTCGCCGCCGCGGGCGCCACCGTGTGGGCGACGGCCCGCCGCAAGGAGCGGCTGGAGCAGCTGGCGGCCGAGGTTCCGGGCTTACGACCGGTGCCGTGCGACGTCTCGTCGGAGGCGGACCGGGTGGCGCTCATGGAACGGACGGGCCCGCTGGACGTGCTCGTCAACAACGCCGGCACCGGCAGCGTCGCGAAGCCGCACGCCGAGACGCCCGCCGAGTTCGTCGACGTGCTGCAGACGAACCTCGTCGCGCCGTTCCACCTCGCCCAGCTCGCGGCCACGGCGGGCGGGCCGCTGTCGATCGTGAACGTCAGCTCGATCGTCGGGCTCGTCTCCACCGCGCCCCGGGGCGGGGCGAGCTACGCGGCGAGCAAGGCCGGGCTGATCGGGCTGACCCGGCAGCTCGCCGGCCACTGGGGGCGGGCCGGGGTGCGGGTCAACGCGCTGGCACCCGGCTGGTTCCGCACCGAGATCAACGACGCGATGTTCACCGACGACGCGTCGGTGCGCTGGATCGAGCGCAACACCGTGCTGCGCCGCGCCGGTGATGCCGCCGAGCTGGACGGGGCGCTGCTCTTCCTGGCGTCCGCGGCGTCGACCTACTGCACGGGACAGGTGCTCGCGATCGACGGAGGGTGGACGGCCCGATGAGCACGACCGTCACCGACGACCTCACCGGGTTCGTCGACACCGCCCGGACCTGGCTCGCCGCACGCCTGCCGCCGCGCGGGGACGCGGCCCGCCGATCCGTGGCCGTCTTCCACGACCTGCCCCCGGACGAGGAACGGGCGCTGATCGCGCGCATCCAGGACTGGCTGCGGATCAAGTACGACGCGGGCTACGGCGAGCTGACCGGACGGTACGAGGAGGCGTTCGCCGAGGTCGAGCGGGAGTTCGACACGCCGGGCCAGCACGAGCTGACGTCGGTGTCGACGGCGCTCGTCGCGCCGACGGTGCAGCTGTTCGGCACGCCCGAGCAGCGCGAGCTCCTCGTGCGACCGCTGCTGCGCGGCGACGAGCTGGCCTGCCAGCTGTTCTCGGAGCCGTCGGCCGGTTCGGACCTGGCCGGGCTGGGCACGCGCGCCGTGCGCGACGGCGACTCCTGGGTGGTCAACGGGCAGAAGGTGTGGAGCTCGGGCGCCCAGTTCGCGGGCTGGGGCGAGCTGATCTGCCGCACCGACCCGGACGTCGCCAAGCACCGCGGACTCACCGCGTTCCTGCTGCCGATGGACACCCCCGGCGTGGACGTGCGGCCGCTGCGGCAGATGTCGGGCGGCGCGTCGTTCTGCGAGGTGTTCCTCGACGACGTGCGGATCCCGGACACCCTGCGGCTCGGCGAGGTCGGCGGCGGGTGGGCGGTCACGCTGGCGACGCTCGGGTTCGAGCGCGGGCACTCCGGCGCGAACGCCGACCTCGGCGGCGGCTTCGCCCAGCTCGTCGACGAGGCCCGGCGGCTCGGCCGCACCGGCGATCCCGACGTGCGCCGCGTGCTGGCCGACGTGTGGGTGGCCGAGAAGGTCGCCGAGATCTCCGCCCAGCGTGACCGGGAGGCGGGCGCGACCGGCGCGATCGGGTCGCTGCGCAAGCTGGCCTGGACGCAGCGGCTGAGCCTGGTTTCCGAGGCGGCCGCGGTGGTGCTGGGCCCGCGGCTCGTGGCCGACGCCGGGGACGGGAGCTTCCGCTGGACCGAGCACTACCTCGGAGCGCCGGGCTACCGGATCGCGGGCGGCTCGGACGAGGTCCAGCGCACGATCATCGCGGAACGCCTGCTGGGGCTCCCGCCGGAACCGCGCGCCGATCGCGGCGTGGCATGGAAGGACATCCCCCGATGACCAGCTTGGAGGAGGCCGTGGCGGCCGCACGGGCGACCGACCGGCCACTGCTGGGGCGGACCGCCCTCGTCACCGGCGGCTCGCGCGGGCTGGGCCGGGAGATCGCCATCGCGTTCGCGGCCGCGGGCGCGGACGTCGCCGTCGCGTCGCGGAAGAAGGACGCGTGCGAGGCGCTGGCCGAGGAGCTGGCCGCGGCGACGGGGCAGCGGGTCACCGCGCACGCCGCGCACGTCGGCGACTGGGGCCGCCTCGAGCCCCTGCTCGACGAGGTGGAGGACGCGCTCGGCCCGCTCGACGTGCTCGTCAACAACGCCGGTATCGCGCCGACGTACCCGAGCCTCGCCGAGGTGAGCGAGGAGCTGTTCGACAAGGTCTTCGCGGTCAACGTGAAGGGCCCGTTCCGGCTGATGGCCGCCGCGGGCCGGCGGATGGCGGCTCGCGGCGGCGGTGTGGTCCTCAACATCTCGTCGATGGGGTCGCTGCGGCCGACGGCGGGTGACCTGCCGTACACGGCGGCGAAGTCGGCGCTGAACACGCTGACGGCGGGGTTCGCGCAGGAGTACGGCCCGTCGGTGCGGGTCAACACGATCCTCGCCGGCCCGTTCGCGACCGACATCAGCAAGGCCTGGGACCCCGCCGTCGTCGAGCGGATGGCGCGGGACTGGCCGTCCCGGCGGGTGGGCGAGCCCGGCGAGATCGTCGGTGCCGCGCTCTACCTGTGCGGACCGCACGCCACGTACACGACGGGTGCCCTGCTCGCCGTCGACGGGGGAAGGCTGGCGGCACCGTGATCGACGGCAGGCGCACGGTCGACGACGCGCTGTTCACCGAGACGCCGGACGGGCCGGCGCTGCGGGGCAGCCGCTGCGCCGACTGCGGCGCGCACACGTTCCCGGCGCAGAGCGGCTGCCCGCGCTGCCCCGGGACGTCCATGGTGGAGGTGCCGCTGTCTCGCACCGGGACCCTCTGGACCTGGACCGTGCAGGGCTTCACGCCCAAGCCGCCCTACACCGGCGAAGCGGCCTACGAGCCGTACGGCGTCGGGTACGTCGAGCTACCGGGGCAGCTGCTCGTGGAGGCGCGGCTGGTCGAGACCGATCCCGCGCGGCTGGAGATCGGGATGCCGGTGGAGCTGGTGCTCACCCCGTTCCGCGACGACGAGTTCGGCTGGCCCGTGCACACGTTCGCGTTCGTGGGGGTGGAAGCATGACCGGGGTCGCGATCGTCGGGATCGGGATGCACCGCTTCGGCCGCACGCCGGGCGTCTCGGGCCGGGCGCAGGCCGTCCACGCCGCCCGGGCGGCACTGGCCGACGCCGGCCTGCGGTTCTCCGACATGCAGTTCGGCTTCGGTGGCTCGCACTCGGCGGGCGACGCCGACACCCTGGTCTCCGAGCTGGGGCTGACCGGCCTGCCGTTCATCAACGTGGCCAACGGCTGCGCCACCGGCGGATCGGCGCTGATCGCGGCCGACGCGGCCATCCGGTCCGGGCAGCACGACGTCGGGATCGTGATCGGCTTCGACAAGCACCCGCGCGGCGCGTTCGACACGGACCCGGCCGAGCACGGCATCGGCGCCTGGTACGGCGCGACCGGTCTGATGGTGACCACGCAGTTCTTCGGCATGAAGATCCAGCGCTACCTGCACGACCACGACCTGAAGCCGGACGTTCTGGCCACCATCGCGGAGAAGTCCTTCCGCAACGGGGCCCGCAACCCGATGGCGTGGCGGCGCACGCCGCTCCGCGCCGACGAGATCGCGGCGGCCCCGATGATCTCGCACCCGTTGACGCAGTACATGTACTGCTCGCCGGGGGAGGGCGCGGTCGCGCTCGTCCTGTGCCGGGCGGACCGGGCACGGGAGTTCACAGACCGCCCGGTGTTCCTGCAGGGTGCGGCCTTCCGGTCGCGCCGGTACGGGTCGTTCGAGGTGTTCTCGCCGTGGCTCGCGACCGACCGGGCCGACGCACCCACGGTGGACGCCGCCGCGGCCGCGTTCGCCGCGGCGGGGATCGCGCCGTCGGACGTCGACGTGGCGCAGATCCAGGACACCGAGGCCGGTGCCGAGCTGATGCACATGGCCGAGACGGGCCTGTGCGGGCACGGCGAGCAGAGCGAGCTGATCGCCTCCGGGGCGACGGCGATCGAGGGCCGGCTGCCCGTCAACACCGACGGTGGCTGCATCGCCAACGGCGAGCCGATCGGCGCGTCGGGGCTGCGGCAGGTCCACGAGAACGTGCTCCAGCTCCGCGGCGACGCGGGGGAGCACCAGGTCCCGGGGAACCCGCGGGTCGGGTTCACCCACGTCTACGGGGCGCCGGGCATCTCCGCCTGCACCGTCCTGACCCGCTGAGGGGGAGCGATGTCTTGGGGCTTCGAGAACGATCCCGCGGTGCAGGCCGAGCTGGACTGGGTCGAGGAGTTCGTCCGCGAGGAGGTCGAGCCCGTCGACCAGGTGATCGAGCACGCCTGGAACCCGCGCGACCCGGTGCGCAACGCGCTGATCAAGCCGCTGCAGCAGCGGGTGCGGGAGAAGCGGCTCTGGGCGTGCCACCTCGGCCCGGAGCTCGGCGGGCCGGGCTACGGGCAGCTGCGGCTGGCGCTGCTCAACGAGAAGCTCGGGCACACGCACTCCGGGCCGGTCGTGTTCGGCTGCCAGGCCCCGGACTCCGGTAACGCGGAGATCCTCGCCCACTACGGCACCGAGCACCTCAAGAAGACCTACCTGGAGCCGCTCGTCGACGGCGAGATCGTGTCGTGCTTCTCGATGACCGAGCCGCACGGCGGCTCCGACCCGACCGGCTTCCGCACCACCGCCGTCCTGGACGGTGACGAGTGGGTGATCAACGGCGAGAAGTGGTTCTCCAGCCATGCGCTCTTCGCCGAGTTCCTGATCGTCATGGCCGTCACCGAACCGGAGGCGCCGCCGCACCGGAGCATGTCGATGTTCGTCGTGCCGGCCGACACCCCCGGGATCGACCGCGTCCGCGACGTCAGCGTGTGGGGGCACGACGAGCCCGTCGGCACGCACCAGTACCTGCGCTACACCGACGTCCGGGTGCCCGCGGAGAACATCCTGGGCGGTCGGGGCGAGGCGTTCGCGGTGGCGCAGACCCGGCTGGGTGGCGGGCGGATCCACCACGCGATGCGCACGGTCGGGCTGGTGCAGTCGGCGTTCGCGATGATGCAGCGGCGCGCGGTGTCGCGCAGCACCAAGGGTGCGCGGCTCGCCGACCAGCAGCTCGTGCAGGAGATGATCGCCGACTCGTGGATCCAGATCGAGCAGTTCCGCCTGCTCGTACTGCGGACGGCGTGGCGGATCGACCGCTACAACGACTACCGCAAGGTCCGCGCGGACATCTCCGCGGTCAAGGCCGCCATGCCGAAGGTGCTGGCGGACGTCGCCGGGCGCGCGATCCAGATCCACGGCTCGCTCGGGATCTCGAAGGAGCTGCCGTTCGGGAAGTGGGTGCTGGAGTCGTTCCACATGGGGCTCGCGGACGGCGCCACCGAGGTGCACAAGGTCAACCTCGCGCAGGCGCTGCTGCGCGGCACCGAGCCGGACGACGGGCTGTTCCCGCCCTACATCCTGCCGACCCGCCGGGCCGCGGCCCGCGCGCGCTACGCCGAGGTGCTGGCCGCGGCCGCGGACGACGGAGAACTCCGATGACCCGCATCACCCCGGACGCGGACGCCGAGGAGCTGCGCACCGTCGTCCGGGACTTCCTGGCGCACCACACCGCGCCCTCGCCCGAGCCGGACCAGGCCTGGGACCCCGCGGTGTGGGCCCGGTTCGCCGGCGAGCTCGGGGTCGTCGGCCTCGACGTCCCGGAGGAGCGCGGCGGCGCGGGCGCGAGCTTCCGCGAGGTCGGCGTGGTCGCCGAGGAGCTGGGCCGCTCGCTCGCGCGGCTGCCCTGGTTCTCCACCGCGGTGCTCGGCGTCGGCGTGCTGCTGCACGTCGACGGCGAGGACGGGCTGCTCGCCGAGCTGGTGTCGGGGCGGACCACGGCCACGCTCGCCCACCAGGACCAGGCCGTGACCCGCGCGGAGCCGGCCGCGTCCGGCTGGCGGCTGACGGGCGCGAAGTCGCTGGTCGTCGAGGGCGCGACGGCGGACGTGCTGTTCGTGGTCGCGGCGGTGGACGGGGAGCCCGCGCTGTTCGTCGTCGACGGGGACGCCGACGGGCTCGTCCGCACCCCGGTCCGCGCGCTCGATCCGGGCCGCCAGCTCGCCGACGTGGTCCTCGACCGCTGCCCGGCGCGGCTGCTCGCCGGTGACGCGCGAGCGGTGCTCGATCGCGTGCTCAACCGGGCGCGGGCGGCGCTCGCCTGCGAGCAGACCGGCGGGGCAGCGGCCGCGCTCGAGCTGTCCGTGGCCTACGCCGGGCAGCGCGTGCAGTTCGGCCGCCCGATCGGGACCTTCCAGGCGGTCAAGCACCGGTGCGCGGACATGGCCGTGCGCGTCGAGGCGGCCCGGTCGGCGTCGCTGTGGGCCGCCGCGACAGCGGCGCACGACCCGGCCGGGCTGCCGACCGCGGTAGCCTGCGCCGCGCTCGTCTGCGAGGAGGCCTACCGCTGGGTCGCCGCCGAGACCGTCCAGGTGCACGGCGGCATCGGGTTCACCTGGGAGCACGTCGCCCACCTGCACGTCCGGCGGGCGGCGACCTCCGCGGTGCTCCTCGGCGATCGCGCCGCGCACCGCGATGCGCTGCTCGCCGGCCTCGGCGTATGAGCTGCGCGACCGACCTCCTCGTGATCGGGGGCGGGATGGCGGGACTCACCGCCGCCGCCCGCGCCGCCCGCAGCGGACTGCACGTCACCGTCGTCGAGCGGGCGCCGGCGCTGGGCGGCTCGACGCTGTACGCCGGGTTCCTCTGGACCGCACCGAGCGCAGCGGCCATGGCCGAGCTGAACCCGGACGGCGACCCGGAGCTCGCCGCCGCGGTCGTGGCGGGCTTCGCCGACGCGGTGGCCTTCGTCCGCGAGCTCGGTGTGCCCTGCGGGGACGCCGTCCCGATCCTGCGGCACGGGCAGGGCCACGCGCTCGACACCGCGCGCTACGTCGAGGCCTGCCGGCGGATCGTCCTCGACAACGGGACGGTCCTGACCGGCGCCGACACCACGACGCTCACCGTCAGCCCCGGCGGGGCGGTGACGGGCGCCGAGATCGTGCTCCCCGACGGGACGCCGCTCACCGTGCGGGCCGGCGCGACCCTGCTGGCCACGGGCGGGTTCCAGGCCGACCCCGAGCTGCGCGCGCGGCTGGTCCACCCGCGGGCCCGGGACATCGCGCTGCGCTCCAACCCGTGGAGCAGCGGTGCCGGCCTCCGCATGGCCACGGGCGTGGGCGCGGTGGTGAGCGCGCTGCGCGCCGGCTTCTACGGCCACCTCGTCCCGGCGGGCGTCCGGCTCGACCCGGACCGGTTCGTCGACCTCGCGCTCTACTACAGCGAGCACGCGCTGCTCTTCGACCTGGCCGGCGCGCGGTTCGTCGACGAGACGGTCGGCGACCACCTGACGACGATGGCGCTGCTCGACCGGCCGGAGGCGCGCGGCCTGCTGGTCACGGACGCCCGCGGTCACCGCGAGTGGATCACGACGTCGTACGTGGAGGGCGGGCCGGCCACCGACAAGTTCGCGCTGGCCCGGCGCGCGGGCGCCCGGTGCGTCGTCGCGGACGACCCGGACGACTTCCGCGCCATCCCGCCCGAGTGGGGCTACGACGGCGACCGGATCGCCGCGGAGCTCACCGGCCAGGCCCGGGGAGCGCGGCCGTCGCCAACCCGGCGGTACGACCCGCGCCCGCTCGACGAACCGCCGTACTACGTCGTCGAGGTCGCCCCGGCCATCACGTTCCCCTTCACCGGGATCCGCGTCGACACCCGGGGCCGGGTGCTCGGATCCGGCGATGCCCCGATCCCGCGGCTCTACGCCGCGGGGTCCGACATCGGTGGCCTCTACGCCGGCGGCTACGCGGGCGGCCTCGCCGCGGCCGCCGTGCTCGCCCTCGCCGCCGCGGACGACGTCGTCGCGACGCAGACATGAATCCGGTTCGGGTGGCGGATAGGGTGTCGCGACAGCCGACCGGGGGAGTGGTGACGTGAGCATCGAGGCGCTGACCGAGGCGGACGACGGGCCGAGGTCCAAGCGGCCCGCGATCCTGGCATCGGCGGTGGAGTGCTTCGGCGAGGTCGGGTATGAGGCGACCAAGTGGTCCGAGGTGGCCGACCGCGTCGGGATCGGGCAGACGGCGCTCTATCACTACTTCGAGTCCAAGGCGCACTGCCTGCTGACGATCATGCGGCTCGGCCTGCGCAACTCCGACCGGGCGTTCCACGAGGCCACGGACGGTGCGCCGACCTCCGTGGCCGCCCTGCGTGCCGCGGTCGGGGCGGCCTACGCCCTCTCCCCGCAGGAGGTCCAGCAGAACCGGATCCTGCAGGCCAACATCGCGCTGCTCGCCAACGAGCGGGCCTCGCAGCGGGAGGAGGCGGAGCGGCGCGCGTGCCGCGAGCTCGTCGCGCGGATCGAGCAGAACTGGGCGGACCTGCTGGAGCACGGGATGGCGCGCGGCGAGTTCCCGCAGCGCGACGCCCAGCTCATGGCGCGCAGCCTGCTCGGCATGATCGTCGGCGTGTGGCGCTGGTACCGGCCGGGCGGCGAGCGCCGGCTGGACGCGGTCTCGGACTTCATCACGGGGTGCTGCGTGCGGATGGTGGCCGGGGAGGACGCCGCACCCTCCGCCTGAGGACCCTTGCCTCCCGACAGCGACGTGCCTAAGCTAACCGAATCGAACTGAACTCAGCTCAGTTTCGAACCCGTCGAGGAGGACGGCTGATGATCGTCGACGAGTACCTGGCCCGGCTCGACGGCCCTGAGCCGTTGAGCGGCCTCGAGCTGGTGGAGCCCGACATCGAGTTCCTGATCGCCCTGCCGGGCCGGGAGGTCGCGGGATCCGGACGGGCCGAGCTCGGCGCGTACATCGCGGGTCGACCGGCCGTGGGTCGCCGGCACCACCTGGTGCGGCGCGGCAACGACGGCGACCTGGAGATGGTCTACGGCTACATCAGCGAAGGTGACGGTCACGGCACGGGCTCGTTCGTCTCCGTCGGGCTGGTCTCGCCGGAGCGGCGGCTGGCCCGCTACCAGTCCTTCTTCCACCCGACGTTCGGCATGTACCCGCTGCCCGGCGGTGCGGCGTGAGCGCCGCCACGATCGCCACGGTCCTCACGCGCTGGTTCGCCGTCATGGACTCGGAGCGCCCTGAGGACATCCTGGACATGATCGCGCCGGGGTTCCGGTTCTCCATCGTGTTCTCCACCGGCGACGGGAAGGCCACCGACTTCGCCGGCGGCCGGGAGGCGATGGAGGGCTACCTCGCCCAGCGGGAGAAGGGCGTCCTGACCCACCACGTCCTGTCCTCGGCCCGGACCGGCACCGACGAGCTGGTGCTCGGCCAGGCCCGGCGGGCCGGCGCGTTCGAGTCCACGTTCGTCGCCGCGGCCCGGCTCGACGACGGCGGCAAGGTCGCCTCGCTGATGATCGGGCGCTCGCCCGCGCTCGACGTCGAGCTTCGCTGACCAGCCTCGGAGGAGGATCGATGTTCAACCTGGCCCTGCTCGCCGCCCGCCCCCCGGAGTGGACCCACGAGCAGTTCATCACCTGGTGGCGCGGCGAGCACGCCGAGGTCACCTACCCGCTGCCGGGCCTGCGCGCCTGGCGGCACACGGCGGTCTCCAGCGCGCTGGAACCGCGGTCCGAGGGGTGGGACGGGCTCTCCGTGCTGAGCTTCGACGACGAGGCGGCGGCGCGGCGCGCGCTGGCCAGCGAGGAGTGGCAGGCCGCGATCCGGCACGTCGGGGACATGCGCGGCAAGCGGATCGCCCTGCTGGGCGACGAGCGCGAGATGTACCGGGGATGAGGGAGCTCGTCGCCGACGTGGACCGGCGCGCGGCCGCGTCGCCGGGCGATGTCCTCGCGATCGACGCGGACGGCGCGCACACCGTCGGTGAGCTCCGCGCGGCCGCCGACGACCTCGCCGCGATCCTCGCCCGGCACACCGGGGAGCGCCCCACGCTGCTGGTGCAGGCCGACAACTCGTGGCGCACGATCGTCGCCGCGCTGGCCGTCGGTCGCCTCGACGGCACGCTCGCCCTGCTGAGCAGGCACGCCACCCGCCAGGAGTTCGCTGCCGCGTGCACGGACCTCGACCCGGACGCGGTCCTCGCCGCCCCCGCCGTGTCGGACGGCTGGTCGACCGCGCTCGACATCCCGGTGCTGGACGGCTGGGCGCTGGCCGCCCGCCCTGCTCGGCCCGCCGAGCGCTGGGCCGGCGGCGTGGTCATCGGACTCACCTCCGGCTCGACCGGCCGCGCCAAGGGCGTCGTCCAGACGGAGGCGGCGCTGCGCTACGCCGGACGCGCGACGATCGACGCGGTCGGTCTGCGCGCGGGCGACGCGGTGGCGGCGCTGGTGCCGCTGTCGTCGGCGGCTGCGATCTGCTTCGGCCTGTACCTGCCCCTGATGCTGGGCGGCCGGATGCTGCTGGCCGACCGCTGGGACCCGGCCGCGGCCGTCGACATGATGGCCGAGCACGACGCGCGCTGGACGATGTGCGTGCCCACCATGGCCCTGCAGATGGGGTCCGCGGCCCGCGCCGAGGGGCTCCTGTCGGCGATGACGGCCATGACCGTGGGTGGCGGGCCGATGGACGCCGGCGCGCTCGGCCGCGCCGAGCGCCGGCTCGGCACCCGGTTCCTGCGCGTCTTCGGGATGTCGGAGTGCCTCGGGCACACCACCTCGCTGCCCACCGATCCCGAGTCGGTCCGGCTCGGCACCGACGGCACGCCGTTCCCCGGCACCGAGCTGCGGGCCGTCGACGAGACGGGCCGCCCGGTGCCGGCCGGGGTGGTCGGGCGCGCCCAGGTGCGCGGGCCCTCCCTCTTCGCCGGGTACGCCCGGGCGGGCGCGGTGGAACCCCCCGAGCTCACTGCGGACGGCTTCCTCCCGACCGGCGACCTGGCCGCGCTGGACGCGACCGGCGCCGTCACGATCCGCGGCCGCGAGAAGGACGTCATCATCCGCGGCGGGCGCAACATCGACATCACCGAGGTCGAGACCGCGGTGGCGCGCCACCCGCGCATCGAGCAGGTGTGCGTCGTCCCCGTGCCGGACGACGTGCTGGGCGAGCGGATCGCGCTGCTGGCCGTCACCGACCAGCCCGATCTCGATCTGGCGGAGGTCCAGCGGCACCTGGCCGCCGAGGGGCTGACGAAGGGCAAGTGGCCGGAGTTCCTGTTCCGGGTCGAGGCGCTGCCGCAGAACCGGGTCGGCAAGCTCGCGCGCGCCGAGGCCGCCCGCCTCGCCCGCCGGCTGCGGGACGCGGCGCACGCCTAGCTGCGACGACGGGAGGCGAGGATGGACGGCTTGCACGACCGCGTCGTGGTGGTCACCGGCGCCGGATCCGGCCTCGGCCGGGCGGCAGCGCATCGGCTCGCAGCCGAAGGAGCAGCGGTGGCGCTGCTCGACCGCGCCGCCGACGCGGTCCACGAGGTCGCCGCAGAGCTGCCCGGGGCCGCGGCGTACGCCGTCGACGTCACGGACTCCGCGGCCGTCGACGCCGTGTTCGCCCGCGTCGTCGAGCAGTTCGGCCGGGTGGACGGGGTCTTCAACAACGCCGGTGTGGTGGGGGAGCAGGTCCCGCTCCACCTGACGTCGGACGAGACCTGGTCGACCGTCATGCGGGTCAACGCCGACGGAGCCTTCCACGTCCTGCGGGCCGGCCTGCGCGCGATGGTGGCCGCCGGCGGCGGGTCCGTGGTCAACATGTCGTCGTCCTCGGGCCTGTCCGGCAAGCCGAACATGGCGCCGTACGCGTTCTCCAAGGCGGGCATCGTCGGGCTGACCCGGTCCGCGGCCGTCGAGTACGCCGACCGCGGCATCCGCGTGAACGCGGTGGCCCCCACCGCAGTGCGTACGCCGCTGGTCGAGCGGCACATCCGCGACGCCCCCGACCCGCAGGCCATGGAACGGCTCATGACGACGCAGTCGCCGATCCCCGGCATGCCCGGCCCGTCCGACGTCGCCGGGGTGGTGGCCTTCCTGCTGTCCGCCGACGCCGCGTGGATCACCGGCCTGACCGTCCCCGTCGACGGCGGCTACCACGCCACCTGACCCCCGAAGGAGTGCGGTTGATGTCCCAGCCAACGGACGAAGCGACCCGGATCGGGCGGCGGGCGAGCACCGCCGCCGCCGTCGGGACCGCCATCGAGTACTACGACTTCGCCATCTACGGCTACCTCGCCGTCGTGCTGGCGCCGCTGTTCTTCCCCGGCGGCCAGGGCCTGCTCGGGCTGCTCGCGACGCTCGTCGTCGTGGCCAGCGGGTTCGCGGCCCGCCCCATCGGCGGGCTGATCTTCGGCCGGCTCGGCGACCGCCGCGGCCGGCGCGCGGTCCTCCTGGCGACGGTGAGCCTGATGGGCGTGTCCACCGTGATCACCGGGCTGCTCCCGACCTACGCCTCGATCGGGATCGCCGCGCCGATCCTGCTCGCGGTGCTGCGCATCGCCCAGGGCCTCTCCGCAGGTGGCGAGATCGGCGGCGCCGCGTCACTGGCCACCGAGTCCGCCCCCTCCGGTCGGCGGGGTCTGTTCGGGTCGGCGACGTCCATCGGGGTCACGTTCGGCCTGGCCGGCGCGGCCGCCGCCGTGGGCACGGTCACCGCGCTCACCACCCCGGAGCAGCTCGCGTCCTGGGGGTGGCGCATCCCGTTCCTGATCGCGGGCCCGCTGCTCGCCGGTGCCGTGCTGTACCGGATGCGGGTCGAGGACTCGCCGCTGTTCCAGGAGCTGGTCGAGGAGTCGGAGCCCGAGAAGGCCCCGGTGACCGAGGTCTTCCGCCGCCACCTCGGCTCGGTGCTGCGCACGGTCGGGATCGTCTACGCGACGCTCACCACCGGCAGCCTGGCGTCGGTCTACATCCTCGTGCACCTCTCGGCCGTTCTGCACTACCCGCTCACCGGCTCGCTGTGGCTGATCGTGCTGATCGTGCTCCTGCCGATCGGACTCGTGCCGTGGTCGGGCGCCCTCAGCGACCGCTTCGGACGGCGGGCGGTCCTGTCCGCCGCCATGGTCGGGTTCCTCGTCCTCGCCGTCCCGTGCTTCTGGGTGATGCAGCAGGGCTCGATCGTCTGGGCGATGGTCGCGGCCGTCGTCCTCAACATCCCGTTCGCGGTGCAGCAGGGCGTGCTCTACACGCTGCTCCCGGAGCTGTTCCCGACCAAGGTCAGGTACACCGGTGTCTCGATCGGGTTCAACATCGGCGGCGTCCTGGGCTCCGGCCTGGTCTCGGTGGTCGCGACCGGGCTCGTCTCGCTGACGGGCAACACCCTCGCCCCGTCGTTCTACCTCGTCTTCGCCGCCGTGGTCGGGCTGCTCGTCGTCGCCGTCACGCGCGAGACCGCACGGGACGACATGCAGGCCGGTGCGACACCGCCGGTGCTGGCCCGCTAGCGACCGGGGACGGCAGCTCCGGTGCGGGCGGAGGACTCCCGGTACACCGCAGCCGCCGCGTCCTTGATCGCGTCGAGCATCGCGGTGCAGGCGGGCGTCCGGTGCCCGGTCGGGCGCGTCGCGACGGTGACGACGCGGGTGAGGTACTCCTCGGCGAGCGGCCTCAGCACGATCCCGGGGTGTACGGCCACCGCGGCGACGAGCCGGGGGAGCAGCGCGACGCCGACGCCGCACGCCACGAGGCCCTGCATGGCGAGGTAGTCCGAGGTCTCCGACGTGACGTCGGGTGTGAACCCGGCGGCGCGGCAGGTGGCCGCGATGGCGCGCCGGCACGGGCACTCGTGGGGCAGGATCCACTGCTCGTCGCGCAGGTCGGCGACGTGCACGGCGCTGCGCGTCGCGAGCGGGTGGTCGAGGGGAAGGGCGAGCGCCATCTCGTCGCGGAACAGCTCCTCGGTGCGCATCCGACCGTCCCCGGGCTCGCCGACCGCGGGGTAGGTGTACCCGACGGCGATGTCGACCTCGCCCCTGGCCAGATGCGGGATCGCCGCCTGCGGTTCGGCCTCGGACAGCTGGATCCGCACGTCGGGATGCTGCTGGCGGAAGGCTGCGACGGCGCGCGGCACGAGTGTCGCGGCAGCGGTGGGGAACGCGACCATGCGGACGCTGCCTGCCGCGGCGCACACCTCCCGGCGCAGTCCCGCCATGTCGGCGCTGACCTGGTTCGCGTACCGCAGCGCGACCTGACCGGCCGCGGTGAGCTGCAGCCGGCCGCGCCGGCCGCGGTCGATGAGAGCCGTCCCGCCGAGCTCCTTCTCCAGGCGCGCGATCCGGTAGGAGATCGCGGGCTGGGTGTAGCCCAGCGCGGCGGCGGCCCTGGAGAACGACCCGTGCTCGGCGACGCTCTCGAGGATGCGGAGGTCCAGGAACTCGATCATCAATGCTCTCTATCGAATGGAGCCCGAAGTCTTATTTGAGTTTATCCTCGCTCCGTGTTGTCGTTCTGATGTGGATCAGACGATCGAGCACCACCGCGCCGCGGTGAACGGTGTGCTGCTGCACTACCTGCTGGCCAGGCGCAGCGTGCCGCGCGACGAGGCCGTCGTGCTCCTGCACGGCTGGCCCGAGACCTCCTACGCCTGGCGGCTGGTCGTGCCCGCGCTGAGTGCGCGGTTCGATGTGCTGGCGCCCGACCTGCGTGGCCTCGGCGACTCGCAGCGCCGCGGGCCGTTCGACAAGACGACGATCGCGCAGGACGTCCGCGCGTTGTGCGACCTGCTCGGCTACGAGCGGCTGCACGTGGTGGGACACGACATGGGTGCGGCGGTGGCGTACCCGCTGGCGCACGACGCCCCGGACCTGGTCGCGTCGCTCGTCGTGCTCGAGATGCTCCTGCCCGGGATGGGCCTGGAGGAGGCCACCGCCATCCGCGACGGCGGGACCAGCTTCTGGCACATCCCCTTCCACCTCGCCGAGGGCGGGCACGCCGAAGCGCTCACCCACGGTCGGGAGGAGCAGTACCTCCACCGCTACTACCACGACAGCCTGTACGACCCGACGACCTTCAGCGCCGCGGACCGCGCCCACTACGTGCAGGCGTACCGGGCGCCGGGTGCGATGCACGCGGGTTTCGAGTGGTACCGCACGCTCTTCGAGGACGCCCGCGCGAACCGGCGCAGGGCGCAGGAGCGCGCCCTGGACATCCCGGTCCTCGCGATCGGCGGCGCGCACCGGATGGGCGAGCAGGTGGAGCGGTCGCTGCGCCGGGTCGCGACGGCGGTGACCGGCGAGACCTGGCAGCGGTGCGGGCACTACCCGCACGAGGAGCAGCCCGACCGGCTGGTGGATCGGCTGCTGGAGTTCCTCCCCGCCGCCTGATCACGCCGCGGCGGTGCAGGTGAGGACGTTGACGCCGGGTTGACCGCCGACGTCCAGGCTCGTGGCGCGCCCGTCCGGGCCGACGGTGAACGTCACCTGCGTGCGGATGTCGGGCAGTTCGGGCGACTCGACCATGGTGAAGCTGTCGCCGCTCCAGTGCGTCAGCGGATAGGTGTGCCCGGCCGGGCCTTCGATGAGGGCGAGCCCTTCCGCGTCGGCCCGGACGGTGAACGCGCCGTAGTAGGGGTTGGTGCACGTCCCGGTGTAGGCGGTGGCGGGCCGCGCCGGCACGGCGTTCGGCGGCGGCGCGGCGAGCTTGGGGTCCGCGACGAACAGGCCGCCGAACCGCTCGGACCACACCTTGTTCCAGTCGCGGGTGGGCGCACCCTTCACCACGTCGTCGACGACGATGTCGGCGATCGTCTCCGCGGCGCCGATCGGGCTGCCGTTGGTGAGCACGACCACGCCGAACCCGGCTTTCGGCAGCAGGACGGCGGTGGTGGCAGCCCCGGTGGAGAACGCGCCCGAGTGCGCCCACCGGACGAAGCCGAAGTGGTCGACCTCGACGTTCCACCCGAGCCCGTAGAAGCCGCCGATGGAGTCGGTGCCGGACGCCGGCATGCGCAGGATGTGCGGGGTGTGGGTCTCGGCGAGCGCGTCCGCGTCGACGATCGGGTGGCCGTCGAGCGTCCCGTCCCGGAGGTTCAGCCGCATCCAGCGGGCGAGATCCTCCACCGTGGACGAGATGCCACCCGCCGGCGCCTGCGCGTCCGGGTCGCGGCCGGGCCCGACCTGCCACGCACCGTTGACGCGGATGTGCTGGGTGGCGCGGTCGGGGCGGGCGCGGAAGTCGGCGCTGCGCGCGCTCGACGACGTCATGCCGGCGGGGCCGAACAGCTCCTGCTGCATCACGTCCTCGAACGTGGTGCCGGCGGCTCGCCCCGCGGCCTCACCTGCGGCCGTCATCCCGTAGTTGCTGTAGGAGTACGTGGCGCGGAAGGGGTCGAGCGGCGCGTACCTGATCCGCTCGAGGATCGTGGCGCGGTCGAATCCGATCTCCTCCAGGCGGTTGCCGGTCAGCCCCGGCAGCCCGCTGCGGTGCGCGTACAGATCGGCGAACGTCACGTGCTCGGTGACGTACGGGTCGCTGAACGCGAGTTCGGGCAGGAACCGGTGCACCGGGTCGTCCCAGGCGAACTTCCCCTTCCCGACGAGCGCGGCCAGCGCGGTCGAGCCGACCGGCTTGGAGAGCGACGCGATCTGGAAGACCGTGCCGGGATCGACCGCGCCGGCCTTGCTGATCTCGCGGACGCCGTAGCCCTTCGTGAACGCCGTCCGGTCGGCGAACACGACCCCGACCGCGACACCGGGCACGCCGGTGGCCTTCATCTCCGCCTCGACGACGCCGTCGATCATCGTGAGGCCGGCGTCGACCTGCGCCTGGCTGATCCCGCCCGCCTCCTCGGCCGGCGGCCCGGCGGCGGACGGGCCCGGCGCCGCGGGCGAGCAGGCGACGGTCGCCCCGAGCAGAGTGGCGACCAACGCGGCGGCAGCGATCCGTGCGGGCATCTGGCGCTCCTGACCTCGTCCGACCTGCGGCGATCAAGTTCAGTCGCCGGCACGCGGGCGGGTGTTAACGGCGTCAGTGGTGATGGGGGGAGTCCTGGAACGGGCTCGTGACCCCGGCGTAGCGCAGATGCGTCATCATCCCCTGCTGGACGTGGGGCAGGTTGTGGCAGTGGTTCATCCAGATGCCGGGGTTCGTGGCCCGGAAGGCGACCTCCCACACGTCGCCGGGGCGGACCTCGACCGTGTCCATCCACAGCGGGCTGCCGGTCGGGGCGACGCCGTTGCGGGACACGATCAGCACCGCGTGCCCGTGCAGGTGCCAGGGATGGGTGTCGAGGCCGCGGTTGACGATGGTGAACCGGACGACGTCGCCCTCGGCCACGACCTGGTCGGGGATGTTGGGGTGGCCGCGGCCGTTCACGGTCTGGCCGTAGGTCGGCGAGCCGTCCACCAGGGCCAGGCCGCGGTCGAGGACCATCGTGAAGTGCCGGTCGGCGGGCGCGTCCCGCAGCGGAACCGCAGCCGGGGTCCCGTAGGTCAACAGGTCGAGCTCCGGCCAGCCGGCGACATCCGCTTCGCTGGTCGGGGCATCCGGGTGGGGCCTGATCCACGCGATCGCGTCGTTCTCGTCCAGCGTCACCGCCACCGGCGTCGACGGCATGGTGAAGCGCAGGTCGTACCGCCCGGACGCGGCGAGCCGCAGCGCCGTCCGGTCGATCTCGCCGGGCCCGTTCAGGTCACGACCGTCGACGGCGGTGACGCGGAACGGCGCGCCGGCGAGCGCGAACCGGTGCGGGTCGGAGTCGGAGTTGATCAGCCGGACACGCACGTCTCGACCCGCCGGCGCGACGAGCTCCGGTCCGCCCAGGAGCGTCGGCACGCCGTCGAACGTGTGCACGGTCAGCACGACGTCGAGCACCGCGTCCTCGCGCGGCCGGACGATCAGCGCGCCGAACAGGCCGCGCTGCACGCCGATGTGCGAGGCGAAGTGCGTGTGGTACCAGTAGGTACCCACCTGGTCCGCGCGGAACCGGTAGTCGAACTCGCCGCCGGGTCCGACCGGGTGCTGGGTGATGCCCTCGGCGCCGTCCTCGCCGCAGGGCACGTCGTACCCGTGCCAGTGCAGGGTCACGCCGCCGTCGATGTCGTGGTTGACCAGCCTGACCTCGATGAGGTCGCCCTGCGTGGCCGTGATCGTCGGGCCGGGCACCGTGCCGTCGAACGTCCACGCGTCGACCTCCCTGCCCGGGGCCGGCTGCACCGCGCTCCGCCGGGCCGTCAGCACGTGCCTCCGCCGGACCCCGCCGGGCGCCGGTTCGACCGGGCCGCGCAGGTCCGTCACCGACACGGCAGGCGCGCCGGCCGGGAGCGCACCGCCTCCGTACTCGGCCGGCGCCGGGCTGCGGAACAGCACCAGAGCGGCCCCGCTGCCGGCCGCCACGCCGGCGGTGGCGCCGAGGAAGCGCCGGCGGGAGAGCCCGGCGACCGGCGCGACCGCCGCGTCCGTCGAGGGGGCGGACAGAGCGCGGGCCGTCAGCAGCGAGGCGGTGATCACCGCGGCGATCGCGAGCAACGCGACGTCGAGCGTCAGCGGGTAACCGGCCAGGAAGCTCACCGCGAACCCCGCCACGGACGCGTACGCGGCGGCGAACACCGCCACCACGCCATCGGCCCGCCGCGACATCGCCGCAGCCGACACCGCTGCGACGACGAGCATCGGCAGGCCCAGCAGCACCTTCTCCTGGACGAACCACCAGCCCCGGCCCGCCAGCAGCACGGCCGAGCCGACGCGCAGCATCGTCACGACCAGCGCCCCGACGAGCAGGGCGCGCGCGAGCCCGGCGCGCCGGCCGGCTGCGGCGACGCCGGCGGCGAACCAGCCGACGGCGGTCAGCGCGGCGACGGCGTGGTCGAGGACGATCACGGTGCGGATCGCTCGGCTGCCCGCTCGGTGGCGGCCGGGGTGGAGAGCCGGCGCGACGTGCGCAGGGTCGTCCCGCTCAGCCCGACGATGAGCATGCCGTTGAGCGCGTGCAGCCCGAACACGTAGACGCCGGCGCCGGTCCCGTCGCCGATCGCCGTGGCGACCTCCTTGATCAGGATCTGCAGCACGACCAGCGCGGCGACCGCGCCGGACAGCCCGATCAGCCGTCCCGGCATCCGTGCGATCGCGCCGACGGCCGTCACCACCACGGCCAGCAGCAGGATCACGTAGCCCAGGCCCCGGTGGCCGGCGAAGGCCTCCTCCGTGGGCGATCTGTCGAACGCGCCGGCCGCCGCGAGGTAGAACTGGACGATCACGGCCAGCATCAGCGATCCGGCGATCACGGTGTGCACCTTCTTCATGCGGCCATGGTCGTGTCCGTCGCCGCGACGGACACCCGCCATCCGTCGCGCATCAGCGACGCGTTGCGCACCGATCGGCGCACGCCCGTTTCGCCGGTCCCATGCGCTACGGTCGGCGCCGGAGGGGGCTCGATGATCCGCATCCTGATCGCCGAGGACGTGCGCATCCTGCGGGACACGCTGGTGGCGACGCTGCAGCTGGAGGACGACCTCGAGGTGGTCGCCACGGCCGCGACGGGCGACGAGATCGTCCCCCGGGCGCTGGAGCACCGGCCCGACGTCGCCGTCCTCGACATCGACCTCCCCGGCACCGACGGGCTCACCGCCGCTGCCGAGCTGAACGCGCGCCTCCCGGAGTGCCGCACGCTCATCCTCACCGGCATGGGCAAGCCCGGGCACCTGCGCCGCGCGATGGCGGCGCACGCGCGCGGGTTCATGATCAAGGACGCGCCGGCCGATCAGCTGATCGACGCGATCCGGCGGGTCGCAGCGGGGGAGCGCGTGGTCGACCCGCAGCTGGCGCTGGCCGCGTTGGAGACCGCAGAGAACCCGCTGTCGCCGCGGGAGGTCGAGATCCTGCGGCGGCACTCGGCCGGGTCGTCGGCCACCGAGATCGCGGCCGAGCTGTTCCTGTCCTACGGCACCGTGCGCAACTACCTGGCGTCGGCCGTCACCAAGCTGGGCGCCCGCAACCGCGTCGACGCCGCCCGCATCGCGGCGGACGCCGGCTGGCTGTAGAGGTGCACCCGTCGGACGTGCAGATTGCACGCCGAGCCGGTGCCCAGCGGCACTGGCGACGGCGCGGCGCCCGTACCCACACTCGGGACCATGCAGATCAGGGTGCTCGTGGCCGAGGACGTCGACCTCCTCCGCGAGACCCTGGTCGCCCTGCTGGACCTGGAGGACGACATCGAGGTCGTCGCCTCGATCGCCACCGGTGACCGCATCGTGCCCGAGGCGCTCGCCCACGGGCCCGACGTCGCGCTGCTCGACGTCGACCTGCCCGGCACCGACGGGCTGACCGCCGCGGCGGAGCTGCGCGAGCGGCTGCCGTCCTGCAGTGTGCTGGTGCTGACCGGGCTGGCCACCCGGCGCAGTCGCGGCCGCGCGCTGGCCGTCGGCGTCTCAGGGTTCCTGATCAAGGACGGGCCGGCCGACGACCTCGTCGACGCCGTGCGCAGGATCGCCCGCGGGGAGCGGGTCTTCGCCGAGCCCGCCTGACCCCGCCGCGATCGGCACCCGCACCGACAGCTCGAACCGGCCACCCGCGGACCGCGTCGACACGCGACCGCCTGCGGCGGCGGCGCGGGCCGCCAGGTTGGCCAGCCCGTTCCCGCCGCGCTCGGCCGACGGCGCACCTGCTGGCGCGACCCCGTCGTTGACCACCCGCAGGCGGGCGGTGCCGTCCGCGACCGCCAGCGCGATCTCGCACCGCTGGGCCGTGGAGTGGCGCAGCACGTTGGTGACGGCCTCCCGCAGGACGGTGGCGAGCAGCGCGTCGACGTCGTCGGGCAGCAGGTCGACCAGCTCCGCGCCGCGGACCTCGGTGATCGTGTGCGCCGCGGCCAGCGCCTCGGCCGCCGCGTCCAGCGCGGCCTGCAGCGAGATGTGCCGAGCATCGGCGGTGACGGCGAGGACGTCGGCACGCGCCTGCGCGGCGACCCGCAGCAGCGCGGCGATCTCCTCGGCGGCCCTGGCGTCGTCGCGGCCGATCAACCGGCCGGCGAGGTCGCTCTTGAGCGCCACGGTCGACAGGCCCAGCCCGAGCAGGTCGTGCGTGTCCTGCGCGACGCGCAACCGCTCCCGCACGACGGTCAGCCGGGCGATGTCCCGGCGCGTCCCGTCGAGCTCGGCGGCCAGCCCCGCCATGCGGGAGAGCCCGTACACCACCAGCCCGGAGGTGAGTGTCATCAGCAGCGAGTAGACGATGTCGGCGGCGTCCAGGACGGGCAGGACGAGGGAGTGCACGGCGATCGCGACCTGGATCCCCGTGAAGATCGGCCATCCCCACCGGCCCGGGAGCAGCAGCAACGCCGAACCGGCCACGAACCCGCCGAGGCCGTGGATCGTCGAGTGCAGCACCGGGAAGAAGCCCAACGCGAGCACCAGGAGCTGGACGGTCAGCGTCCACACCCAGCCGCGGGGTCGGCGGCGTTCGCGCCAGGCCGTGGAGTGGTACAGCTGCAGCGCCACGATCACGACGATCCCCACCACCGACGTCGACTGGACGAGCGCTCCGGCGTGGTGGTCGCGGAAGGCGGTCGCGACGAGCAACGCGGAGAGCGTGACCAGCGCCAGCGCCAGCACCACGCGGGCCAGCCGCGGCGCGAGCGTCGGCTCGGCGGCACCCTCGGCCGGTGGTTCCGGCTCGGGCGCCTGCCGGTCCTCGGACACCATCGCCCGCACCTGGCCGAGCGCCTGGCGCGCCTCGGCCGCGGCGTCGGCGAGCTGTCGCCGCGCCTCGTCCGGGTCCGTGGACAGCGCCGTCGACGCGGCCTGCGCGTGCGTGGTCACCGTCTCGAGCCGGTCGCCGATCGCGGCGCGCAGCCGCTGCGCTGCGCGCATCCGTTCCCTGGTGACGGTCAGCGCGGCCAGCCGGGCGCGCGCGGCACGCAGGTCGTTGACGAGACCGGCCAGCCGGACCAGGCCGAACAGCGCGACCGCGCCGTACAGCGGCACGACGAAGATCAGGGTGGTGGTCGCGTACCCGGCGGTCTCGGGCAGGCCGACCACGGCGATCCGCAGAGCCCCGTCGACGACGAGGGCCAGCCCGAGCAGCACCCACGACCACGGCGCCGTCACGGCCAGCAGCGCCAGCCCGCCCAGCAGGCCGGGCAGCCCGGCGACCCAGCCGTGCCCGAAGACGGCGAACGGCCCGTAGGTCAGGAGCGCCTGCACGACCAGCAGCAGGATGCGGTGCCGCAGCCACAGCGGCCGGGTGCGCGGCACCGCGTACAGCAGCGGCAGCACGAACGCCGCGGCCGCCGCGACGGCCGCGAGCGGGCCCGCCCAGAACGCCGCGACCCCGCAGACCGCGAGCAGCTCCGCGCAGAGGAAGGCGACGGCGAACGTCCAGACGCGCCGCAGCTGTGCTGGTTGCTCGTCCATCGGCCCCCCGAGCAGGTCGTCGGTGAGCACCGTAGGCCACGGCGGCACCGGATGCGCAGAACCGGATGTGCAAAGTGCACGCCGTCGGCGTTCGGATTCCCACGCGGAGGTCGTGACCGCGCGCACTGGTCGGGTTTCCCCAGGTCAGACCACACTTCCGGCATCGATTCCGGGAGGTCGGCATGCCCAGCACCCAGCAGGTGACCCACGACGAGCGACCGGCGGACGCCGCGCCGCCGGTGCGCGAGCGCCGCCGGTGGGGCCGCTTCGCGCTGCGCTACCTCGCGCTGTTCCTGGCGACCGGCTTCGGCATGGTCGTGTTCGGGGGCGCGCTGCGCGTGGCGCTGGCCGTCGCGGGCGTTCCCGCGGTGCGTCCACCCGGGCCGGCGCTGCTGGAGATGGGCGCCACCATGGCGCTCGGCGCCGCCGCGTGGATGTACGCCCGGCGGTACCGCGGCGCGCTCGTGCTGGAGATGGGCGCCGCGATCCTCGCGCCGGCCGTCGTCACCGCCCTGCTCGTGTGGGTGGGCGCGATGAGCCCCGGGACGGCGATGCTCGTCGAGCACGTCGCGATGTTCGCGCTGATGCTGGCCGCGATGCTGTACCGGCGGGACGAGTACACCGGCGCAGGGCAGCCGCGTGCGGGTGGACGGCGTCGGGTCCGCGCGACCGTCGGCCGGGCGCTGGTCGTGCTGCTCGCCTCCTTCCTCGTCCCGGCCGCCGTGTACGCCGTCGGATCGACGTCCTACGAGCGGAGCCGCTACGCCCAGCCCGAGCCGTCCCCGGCGGCCGACGCGGCACTCGCTGCCGTCCCGCCCGCGCACGACCCCGGCAAGCCCACCGCGGTCGTGGTCGTCGGCAACGGCGGGACGAACGTCTCGGACGCGCTCGTCCCGTACGACGTGCTGGCCAGCACGGGAGCCTTCAACGTCTACACCGTCGCGCCCGAGCGGCGTCCGCTGCCGCTGCTCGGCGGCCTGGACCTGGTCCCGGACCTCACCTTCGCGCAGCTGCAGGAGCGCCTCGGCGGGGCGGCACCGGCCGTCACCGTCGTGCCGGAGATGCCGGAGTCGAGCAGCGACCCGGCCGTCGTCGGGTGGTTGCGCGGCACCGCGTCCCGCGGGCTGGTGCTGGGTGTCTGCACCGGGGCCCGGCTGCTCGCCGAGGCCGGCCTGCTCGACGGGCACGCCGCGACCTCCCACTGGTACCGCATCGGCGGGCTCGCGCAGCGCTTCCCGAACGTGCGCTGGGAGCAGGGCGCCCGCTACGTCGACGAGGGCAACGTGATCACCACCGGCGGGCTGCTCTCCTCGGTCGACGGCTCGCTGCGGGTGATCGAGCGGCTCGTGGGCCGCGACGCAGCCGCAGCCGCCGACGCGGCCGTTGGCTGGCGGCAGTACTCCCCGGGCGTGGCGGCGGCGCTGCCGGTGGCGAAGCTGTCGCCCGAGAACGCCGTGACGCACCTGCTGAGCATCGGCTTCCGCGCGAACGCCACGACGCTCGGCGTGGTGCTCACGAACGGTGTCGGTGAGCTGGAGCTCGCCGCGGCGTTCGGGCCGTACGGCGAGGTCAAGTCCGCCCGGACGCTCGCCATCACCGCGGACGGCCGCGCCGTCCGCTCCCGGCACGGCCTGACGTTCGTCCCGCGGGCCGACCTGTCCGCCCTGGGCCGGGTGAGCCGCGTGCTGGTCCCGGGCGCCGCGGCGGCGGCGAGCCCCGACCCGGCCGTCGCGGCCGCAGCCCGCGTGCCGGTCGAGTACCTCCACACCCGGCCCGGCTTCGCGTTCGACGCGTCGCTGCAGGACATGGCGCGCACGATGGACCTGCCCACCGCGCGCTGGGCCGCGAAGATCCTCGAGTACCCCGCGGCGAAGATCGACTTCTCCGGGCCGAGCTGGCCATCGGGACCGATCCAGAGCGTGCTGCTGCTGGGACTCACCGGCGCGACCGCCGCCGCGCTCGGGCTCACGTTCCTCGGGCGCCGTGCGCGCACCCGCAACTGACGACCGCACCGGCCCCGCAGAGACAGGAGAGATCGTGTCGAACCACCCCGCACGCTGGCGGATCCTCGGAGTCCTCGGCATCGCCCAGCTGATGCTCATCCTCGACGTCACCGTCGTCGCCGTCGCGCTGCCGCAGATGGAAGCGGATCTCGGGCTCTCCCGCGAGGCCCTGACCTGGACCGTCAGCGCCTACACCCTCACCTTCGGCGGGCTGCTGCTGCTCGGCGGGCGCCTCGTCGACCTGCGCGGCGCCAAGCCGGTCGCGCTCGGCGGCCTCACCCTGTTCACCCTCGCCTCGCTGGCCACCGGGCTGGCGCAGACGTCCGAGGCGCTCGTCGCCGGTCGCATCGCCCAGGGCCTCGGCGCTGCGCTGCTCTCACCCGCCGCGCTGTCGCTCGTCGTCACCCTGTTCGACGGCGAGGAGCGTGGCCGCGCGCTCGGGATCTGGTCCGCGCTCGGCGGCGCCGGATCCGCGATCGGGGTGCTGGCCGGCGGTCTGCTCGCCGCCGGTCCTGGGTGGCGGTGGGTGTTCTTCGTGAACGTGCCGATCGGGGTGGCCACCGTGATCAGCCTGGTCGTCCTGCTCCCGGCCACCCTCCGGCCGGGCGCCCGTCCGCGTCTCGACGTCCTCGGCGCCGTGCTCGTCACCGCCTCCTCGGCCACCCTGATCTACGCGCTGATCTCCGCGGGTGAGCGCGGCTGGCTGAGCATCGTCACCGTGGGCCTCGTGCTCGCTGCCGCCGTGGGGTACGTGCTGTTCGTCCTCTGGCAGCGGGCGAGCGCGGCGCCGCTGATGGATGTCCGGCTCCTGATCCGCCGGCCCGTGGCCACCGGCGTCCTGCACATCACGCTCGCGACCGCGCTGATGATCGTCGTGTTCTTCCTCGGCACCTTCTACTTCCAGAACACCCTCGGCTACGGACCGCTCGCCACCGGCCTGCTGTTCCTGCCCGTCGCGCTGGCCACCATGCTGAGCGCCACGCTCGCGGGACGGCTCATCGCCCGTCTCGGGGCACGCCGGCTCGGCGTGACGGCACTCGTCCTGGCCGCTGCCGGCATGGCCGTCCCCGCGCTCGCACTCGGCCCGGTCACGGCAGTCGTGGGGGTCGTCGTCGCGGCGGCAGGGACCGGGGCGATGTTCGTCGTCGCCTCGGCCACCGCGCTCGGCCAGGTCGCGCCGGAAGAAGCGGGCGTGGCCTCCGGCATCGTGTCGACCTTCCACGAGTTCGGCGCCTCCGTCGGTGCTGCGGCGATCTCCAGCATCGCGGCAGCCAGCCTCGTCGGCGGCACGCTCGACGGGTACCAGCGGGGCTTCGCCGCCGCCGCCGTCGGTGCGCTCGTCGCCGCCGGGGTCGCCATCGTCCTCACCCCCGCACGACGACCGGACGCAGCACCGGCCAGGTGAAAGCCGACCATTGTCGGAAACACCCGGAATTCGATTGCGACACATCGGCGTCGGCCGGGGGAACCATTTCGGTGGGCACACGTTCCGATCCTGTGCGCACCGAACCGTTGCCCCGGCCGCGGCGCTGGACCACCTGCGTGCGGATCGTGATCGCGGGAGCGTCCGCGCTGGTCCTGCTCGTGACGGGGTACGCGTGGAGCAGCCTCCACGACCTGGACGCGGGCCTGCGCCGCTCCGGCGCACTGGACGGGCTCAGCTCCGGCGCCACCGGCGCGCAGAACATCCTCCTGATCGGCCTCGACAGCAGGCTCGACGAGAACGGGAACCCGCTCCCGCCGGAGATGTACCAGGCGCTCGACACCGGCGGTGCCGACGTCGGCGGGCACAACGCCAACGTCATCATGCTCATCCACGTGCCGGCCGACGGCAGCCGCGCGACCGTCATCTCGGTGCCGCGCGACGACTACGTCGCGCTCGCCGGCAGCCCGGACGGCACCGCGAAGGGGAAGATCAAGCAGGCCTACGGGCTGGCGTTCGACCAGCAGCACCGCGCGCTCGTCGCCGAGCACGTGACCGACCCGGTGGCGCTGGAGCAGCGCAGCCGGGACGCCGGGCGCACCGCGGAGATCCGTACCGTCGGCCAGTTCCTCGGAGTCCCCGTCGACCACGTGGTCGAGGTGACGATGGTCGCGTTCTACCAGATCGCGCAGGTCGTCGCGCCGATCACCGTGTGCGTGAACGAGGACACCAGCGACACGTACTCCGGTGCCGACCTGCACAAGGGGTACCAGCAGCTCGACGCCGCGCAGGCGGTGGCCTTCGTGCGGCAGCGCCGCGACACCGCCCACCCGGCGCTCGCCTTCACCGATCTCGACCGCGAGCGCCGCCAGCAGGCGTTCATCGCCTCGCTGGCGTTCCAACTGCGCCAGACCGGGACGTTGACCGACCCGGCGCGGCTCGAGGGGCTCATCGCCGTCGCGAAGCAGAACACCGCGCTCGACCCCGGGCTCGACGTCACCGGGCTCGTCGGCACGCTGTCGGAGCTGGCGGCGGGCAACGTCGCGTTCGCCACGGTGCCGATCGACCACTTCGGCAAGGACCCGCGCGGCGAGGACGTCAACATCGTCGACCCGGCGACCGTCCGCAGCGCCGTCGCCCGGCTGCTGGGAGCGCCGTCCGCCCCCGCGGCACCGAGCACGACCACCGGTGTGGTGGTCGACGTGCTCAACGAGAGCAGCGCGACCGGGCAGGCGCGGGCGCTGCTGGACCGGCTCACCGCCGCCGGTTACCGGGCCGGGACCGTCGGCAACGGTCCGCACCGCGCCGTCAGCGCGGTCGAGTACGGGCCCGGCGACGAGGGCCGGGCCCGCGACCTGGCCGCGGCGGCGGGCATCGCGACGACCGTCCTCGACCACGCGCTGCCGGCCGGCAGCCTGCGGATCCTGCTCGGCGCGGACCACGCCGCGGCGACCGCGGCGCCGCCGACCGCAGCGCCGGATGTCACCGACGCTCCTCCGTTCGGTGCGGGGATCCCGTGCGTCAAGTAGTCGCCGGAGACGTGGACCGGCGCACCGCGCTGCTGCTCGCCGTCGGCGCGGCAGCGCTGCTCTCCGGCTGCGGCGGCCCCGCCGGGACGGCGCGTGCGGCCCCGACCGCGGCATCGCTGCCGCCGGTGCCGGCCGCGCGTCCGGGCGCCACGCAAATCGTCAACCGGGGCGAGGCCGGCAGCGACCGGCGCATTGCGCTCACCGTGGACGACGGCACCGCAGCCGATGTCGTCGCCGGGTACGTCGATTTCGCGCAGCGCACCGGCATTCATCTGACGTTCAGCCCGAACGGCACGTACCACCGATCGTGGGCGCCACACGCCCCGGTTCTGCGCCCGCTCGTCGCGGCCGGCCAGGTGCAGATCATCAACCACACGTTCAGCCACCGCGATCTGCGCAAGCTCTCCGATCAGGAACGGCGCGCCGAACTCGAACGCAACGACGACTGGGTCATCAGCACGTTCGGCACCACCACGCGGCCGTACTACCGGCCGCCGTTCGGTTTCCGCTCCGTCGAGGTGGACGCGATCGCCGGGGAACTCGGCTACACCCGCACCGTGCTGTGGAACGGATCGTTCTCCGACTCCGAGACCGTCACACCGCAGTTCCTCATGGATCAGGCCCGGAAATACCTGCAGCCGGGCGTGCTCAACCTCGGGCACGCCAACCACCCGACGATCCTGGGGCTGTTCGACGACATCGCCGCGTTGATCCGGGACCGCCAACTCACCCCCGTCACCCTCGACGAGATGTTCGGCACGAGCCGGGCCGACGGCTGAGGACGGTGCCGCATCCGAACTCCGAACCGTGACCGTGGCTTCCGGCGACCGGGAATGTCGGCGCCGTGCCGGATCGGGTGCTCGTCACCGAGATCGAGTCACGCCCTGTGCGCGGCCGCAATCCACGCACGCATTTCTCGACCCGGCTCGGCGATCCGGGTCGGTGCGCGTGCCCTCGCGTCCCGATGCGCGGGCGGTCCGGGACGCTGCCGTGTGGCTTGGGCGGGGTCGCGGCCGGGGGTGCGGAGGCAGGTCGCGAGCGGGTGGGCCGCGGCCGGCGAACCTCAAGAGTCGATCAAGTGCTGTGGACATCACGTCGGCGGCTCGGCTATCGTCACGGGCGTTCCCGCCGACATGGGGGAGCGGTGGTTCCTGACCGGTGGTTGCTGTCGTAGCGCGACTCCCGAGCCGGAGCCATCGGAGCACCGGGCGTGCGTTCCACCGTCCGGAGCGGGTCGCAGCCTCAGGCGCGACGTGCGAGTTCCGTGAGTTGTGTTCGTTCTGCCTCGAAGAACCTCAGCGCCTGGTCGGCGCGGTCTTCGACCTCCCGCAGTACCCACCACGGCATCGCCTTCAGGAGCTCTCATCATGCGCAGGAATTCCGCTCACGACAGTGGGGCCGCCGGCTCCGCTGCGTGCGCTGAAGCCTGCGCGGTGCAGCTCCGCTTCTCGGCGTCCGACCACGCGCTCACCGTTCTCCGGTGGGGGCTCACGGTCGCCGTCGCGGTCGTGGCGATGTGGACCGGCGCGATGTTGCTCGCGTCGCCCGCCTCCGCCGCCGTCGTGGTGCCGGTCGCCAATCAGTCCTTGGCGAAGGGAGGTAAGAGCAAGGGCGACAGCAGCGGCAGCAAGTCGGAGAAGAAGGGCGACTCCGGCGAGAAGAAGTCGGAGAAGAAGAGCGACTCCGGCGAGAAGAAGTCGGAGAAGAAGGGCGACTCCGGCGGCAAGAAGTCGGAGAAGAAGTCGGACTCCGGTGAGAAGAAGTCCGACAAGAAGAGCGACTCCGGTGGCAAGAAGTCGGAGAAGAAGAGCGACTCGGGCGAGAAGAAGACCGAGAAGAAGTCCGAGAAGAAGACCGAGAAGAAGGCCGAGAAGTCGTCCGGCTCCGGGACCACGACTCAGGCTTCCTACTCCAAGCCGGTGAAGGGCGAGGAGAAGTCCTCGACCGAGAAGGCTCCGAAGAAGGCGTCCAACGGTGGGGCGGCCGACAAGGCGTCCACGAAGAAGGATGCCGACAAGAAGACGGCGACGAAGGCATCGACGACGCCGGCGAGCACGAAGAACGGTTCCGGCGCGAAGGCCGCCACCAAGAAGGACGCGAAGAGCGACTCCGCGGATGGCGCCGCGTCCAAGAAGACCGAGAAGACGGCCAAGACCGAGAAGGCCGAGAAGACGTACGACAACTCGGCGAAGCAGACCGACAAGGCGCTCGCCGCGCAGATCAAGGCCGAGAAGAGCGACGCAGCACTCGCCAAGGCGAAGAAGCAGCGCGCGGACGGCAAGATCTCCGCGAAGGCCTACGCCAAGGTCGTCGCCGCGAACAAGAAGGCCAACGCCGCAGCCGACAAGCAGGCGGACAAGCTGTCGGCGGATCGGGCGAAGCTGGTCGATACCGTGGTCAACGGTCAGCAGGCGCTCGCGAAGCGCGAGGCCGCATTGGCTGCGGAGAAGAAGAAGGTCGCCGCGGGCAAGCTCTCGAAGGCCACCTACGACAAGCACGTCAAGGCGTACGAGGCGCAGCAGGCGAAGGTCTACAAGGCGACCGCGAAACTGCAGGACCTCACGAACCACGAGACCGACGGCGTCACCGTCGGCAAGAAGGGTTCGGCCGCGGGTTGCGACACGAGCGGCGCGTTCGTCGAGTGCAACGCGGTGAGCAACGCGAAGACCGGGCAGAAGACCGACAACTGCCTGGCCGTCGCCGGGGTGTCGTCGGGTTGCTCCGCATCGACCACCGGCACCAACACCAAGGGCTCCGCCAAGTGCGACCTGGCCGGTGCCGATCAGGGCTGCGGCAGCAAGGCGACGCTCGGCAAGAAGACGACGGCGAAGGTGCAGTGCTCCGGCCGCGCCAGCGGGTGCGCGCAGAGCGTCAAGGCCGACGAGTCCGGCGCGTCGATGGTGTGCGAGACGCGCACCGGGAAGTGCTCGGGCATCACCACCGGGCCCGGCGCGGCCGGTGCCAAGCAGACGAAGCAGGCCGCGGCGACGAAGGCCGTGCTGACGTCGGCCACCGCGACGTGCACGGGGCGGTGCGCCATCAACGGCACCGCCGACAAGGCGGGCGCCACGGCGGGCTGCCAGGCCGACAAGGGCGTCTGCGACGCGCGCAGCACCGGCACCCCGGAGAAGGCGGCGAAGGCCGCCGCCGTGAAGCCGGCGAACCTCCAGAAGGCGAGCGGCACCGGGCACTGCGCGGTCGGCTCCGGCGGCTGCGCGATCGAGACCCGCGTCGAGCTCGGCGAGCAGGGCCCGGCGGGTCAGATCGCCGCGACCGCGAACGTCGACTGCGCCGACGGCGCCACCCGCTGCTCGGGCAAGGCGGGCGTCACGACGGGCCGCGTCGCCACCGCAGCGGGGGCGATGAAGGTCGGCGCGAAGGGCACCAAGGTCGGCCCGGCCTCCGCGAAGACCAACGGGGCCGCCACGTGCACCGCCAAGGCCGCCGACTGCCAGACCGGCAGCACCTCGCGGATCGAGGCCGGCGCCACCGACGGGGCGACCACCGCCGCGGCCGACCGGCTGGCGACGAGCACGGTGCACGCGCAGGTCGACTGCGCCGACGGCGCCCGCTGCTCCGGCACCGCGACGACGAAGACGAACGCCACGATCACCGGCGACCCCGTCAAGAACAAGGCCGCGAAGGGCAAGGCGGCCACTTGGACGGCGGCGGTCCGCACCACGACCGGTTCCGCGAAGTGCGCGGCCACCGCCGGCGGCTGCGGCGTCGACGCCGAGTCGACGGCCAACGACACCGCGGCCACCGCCGTCGATGCCGCCGGCAAGGCCACCACGCGCCGCGTGCTGGCGGCGACGAGCACCGCGTCCGGCGAGATCGACTGCGCCGCCGCGACGTGCAAGGGCACCGTCGGCACCGCGACCTCCGGCACGGCGTCCGGTGACGTCCGTGGTGTCCGGGCGAGCAAGGGCACCGCCGACTGCGCCGCGCTCGGCGCCGGGGGCGCCTGCACCGCCGACATCCGCACCGACGTCACCGATCGGGGTACCACCAAGGCCAACCCGGTCAGCGTGACGAAGGCCGAGGCGCAGGTGCAGTGCACCGACGCCGCCGCGTGCGGTGGCACGGCGAAGACGGCGACGAGCGCGCTCGACACCGCGGTCACCGCGAAGTGGCGCGGCACCGGCGCGACCGCGAACTGCGCCGTCAAGGGCGGCGGCTGCGCCGGCACGACCACCTCGGCCGCTTCCAGCGCACCCGACTACGTCAAGATCGACCCGAAGACCGGCAAGCCGCTCAAGGGCCAGCCGACCACCGGCCCGTCGGGGACGTCGACGGCGAACGCGACCATCGACTGCGCGACGGCCACGTGCTCCGGCACCGTGAAGACGACGTCGACGGCGTTCGGCGGCGCGGTGACCGAGTCCAAGCCCCGCACCTCGACCGGCTCGGCCACCTGCACCGCCGGTGGCGGCACCTGCCAGCTGCAGGCCACCTCGGTCGCGTCCACGGGCGCAGGCGCCGTGCAGGACCTGGCCGGCGCCCAGGGCGTCAACGCCAAGCGGCTGGTGGCCGGGCCGTCGGCAGCGTCGGTCGCCGGTGGTCTGCTCCTGTGCGACGGCGGCGCCTGCACCGGCAAGGTCACCAGCGCCGCGACCGGCACCGACCCCGTGACCTCGCCGAACGCGCGCGGCTCGATCGGGCGAGGCTCGTGCGAGGGCGTCGCGGCCGGCATCTGCCAGGCCGTCACCAACGCCGGCGCATCGACCGGCCCGGACGCCGCGCGCATCGCCCCGATCATGAAGGCGGCGTCGACGAAGAACGCCACGGTCACCAGCGAGCAGACCGGCGACCAGGGCAACCAGGACCAGAAGAACGGCCAGAACCAGCAGCCCGCGACGCCCGTCGCCCCCACCGCGCCGGGCTCGAGCGCGAGCGGCGGGGCGGCGACGGTCGCCGGCGCGTCGAGCTGGTCGATGGCCGACGCGACGCTGGACTGCACCGGCAACGCCGGCGCGTGCAAGGGCACCGCCCGCAGCTCCGCCGTCGGCATCGACGGATCGAAGGGCGTCAACGGGGCCACCGGTGCGCGCGGCCCCCCGGCTGGCGGCGCCGCCACCACAGCACGCTGCACCACCGGGCAGTCCGACTGCCTCGCCCAGACGAGCTCCACCGCCGGCGCCGGCCAGGTCGTCGCCGACATCGTCAAGACCCAGAACAAGAACGCTGCCGAGCAGGCAGCCGCCACGGCCAGGACGGCCGCGGAGGCAGCAGCAGAGGCACGGAAGATCGCCGCCCAGCCGGGCGCGACCGCCAAGCAGAAGAAGGCGGCCGCCGCCGCGGCGAAGACGGCAGCGCAGGCCAGGAAGACGGCCACCGCTGCGGCCAGGACGGCCAAGGCACCGGTCAAGAACGCGCCTGCCACGCTGGCGCAGTCCGACGCCACCGCGCAGTGCGCGAGCACGGGCTGCACGGCCGCGACGACGGGCACCACGTCCGGGCTCGCGGGTGTCTCGCGCACGGCCGCGACGTGCAAGGCGGCCGCCCAGGGTTGCGCCGTCACGAGCAACGCCGCTGCGACCCTGAGCCGCAACATCGGCACCGCGAAGAAGCCGGTCGCCGGCCTGTCGGGCACCGCGCAGGCGAGCTCGACCGCGCAGTGCCCCGAGAAGGGCTGCACGGCGACGCTGACCGCGAAGGCCGCCGTCAAGGCCGGGCCGGCCGGGCAGCAGAGCCGCTCCACCGGCAACGGTGCGACCGCGTGCACGGGCACGGCCGCGTGCACCGCGCAGATCGCGGCGGGCACCACCGCGACGCTCCCCGCAGCGGGCACGAAGGCCGCCAAGCGGTTCGCCACCACCAGCGCCTACGTCACCGCGGCGTGCGACAACGGGACGAAGGCCGGCTGCGCGACCCGCGCGACGTCGAAGACGGTCGCGGCCGGCGCGGCGAAGGTCAGGGCGACCGGCACCGCCACCTGCAAGACGGCCGGGTACTGCCAGGCCAGCACCGTCGGGACCGCTGCCAAGGACGTGGCGCAGGTCCAGGCCGCCTGCGCCGGCACCGGCTGCCGGACCCGCCTCACCGGAACCGCGAAGGCCGCCTCCACCGGAGGCCGGAACACGGCCAAGGCGAACTCGGCGTGCACCGCCGGCGCGAACGGGCAGTGCGCCGGCACCGTCCTGGTCGGCGCGAGCGCCGCCGGCGCGCAGGCCGGCGCGTCCTGCGCGGCGACGAAGGGCTCGCGGTGCAGCTACGCGTACCGGGCCGAGAGCCACGCCCGCGCCGGCGGGGCGCGCGCCGACGCCGTCGGCTTCGGCCGGGGCAAGGTCGGCGGCGGCCAGGCCGCCACGTCGGCGTCCGCGAAGAGCGGGCCGGGCTACGCCCAGGCGGCGGCGTCCTGCTCGGGGACCAAGGGCACGAACTGCCACTACCGCTACTCGGCGACGGCCTCGGCCGCGGCGAACAGCGGGGCGGCACGGGCGGCCGCGCACGCCCACGGCTCCGGTGCCGGCCGGATGGGCGGCGGGTACGTCGCGGTCACGGCACAGGCGTCCGCGAACGGCGGCCAGGCCAGCGCGGCCGCGTCCTGCCAGGGCTCGAAGGGCACGAACTGCCACTACTCCTACTCGGCGACGGCCGCGGCCGCGGCGAGCAGCGGAGGGGCGCGGGCGTCCGCGTACGCGCACGGGTCCGGTGCCGGCGGGATGGGCGGCGGCTACGTCGCCGTCAGCGCGCAGGCGACGGCGAGCCCCGGCCAGGCCAGCGCGGGGGCGTCCTGCCAGGGCTCGGCGGGCACGAGCTGCCACTACAGCTACTCGGCGACGGCGGCCGCGTCGGCGCAGAACGGGTCGTCGAAGGCCAACGCGTACGCGCACGGCGCGGGCAGCGGCGGGATGGGTGGCGGCTGGGTCGGCGTCAGCGCCCAGGCAGCAGCCGGCCCCGGCT
Source organism: Pseudonocardia sp. CA-107938 (assembly GCF_050936315.1). NCBI lineage: Bacteria > Bacillati > Actinomycetota > Actinomycetes > Pseudonocardiales > Pseudonocardiaceae > Pseudonocardia > Pseudonocardia sp. CA-107938. The sequence continues at coordinate 2,904,788 of NZ_JBNJNA010000001.1, forward strand.
ACGCGAACGCCGCGGCGTCCTGCAGCGGCAGCGCCGGGACGAGCTGCACCCACAGCTACTCGGCGAGCACCTCCGCCAGCGCCAAGGACCCGACGACCGGTGCCAACGCCCACGCCTCCGCGAGCGGCTCCGGCGGCGGTGGCATGGGCGGCGGCGGGGTCGCGGTCACCGCCACCGCCTATGCCAAGGGCAACCACGCCGAGGCCGCGGCCAGCTGCTCCGGTGCCGCGAACTGCGCCGCCAGCTACTACGCGCACGCCGAGGCGAACGACCACGCCGTCGGGCCGAACGGCCGCTGGGACGCGCACGGCGAGGGCACCTGCTCGGGCAGCGGCAACGGGGGCTGCGGGGTCACCGCCTACGCGAAGGCGGCCGACCCGAAGCAGGGCGGCGGCGCCGGCGCGATCTGCACGGGCAACTGCGCCAACTTCACCCAGGCCGGCAGCTACAACCGGTTCACGGCCTTCCAGCCCAAGCCCCAGTCGACGACCGGGGTCAAGGGCAAGAACCCCGTCGAGGAGCTGAAGGGCCTCAAGGGCAAGCAGCACGGTGCCGCCGTCGAGGTCACCGAGGGCAAGGACGGCAAGGAGCAGCTCACCCTGGTCGTCCGCAACACCGACGGCACCACGACGACGAAGACGTGCGCGATCCCGTGCGCCGACGAGCAGAACGCCGACGGCGTGGTCACCGTCAAGGGCAAGGACGGCCAGAGCGCGTCGTACGACACGGAGAAGAAGCAGGGCTCGTTCACCAACCCGTCGGTCAAGGGCAAGCCGAACGACACCGGCACCGGCACCGCCGGGGTCGGCGGTGCGCGCGACCAGAAGGGCAACGGCAACGGCTGGGTCAAGGGCAACGGCACCCTGCACGACGGGGTCAGCGGCTCCACCGTCACCTACACGCCCAAGGATCAGAAGACCCGCAACACCGCCACCTTCATGGGCGGGAGGAACGCGGCGTTCGCGACCAACTGCACCGGTGCCTGCACCATCAAGGCGCCGAACCCGGTCAAGCCGAAGACCGTCGACATCGTGAAGATGCAGGGCTCGGGCGGCACGTTCGTCGGCCGCGACCGGGCCGGCAACCCCGCGTCGATCACGATCAAGGACAAGGGTTTCTTCCAGTCCGCGGAGGGCGACAAGCTCACCCTCACGAAGGGCGCCGCGGCCATCGTCACCCGCAACGGGGCCGGCCTCGGCGGCTCCATGACGATCCAGGGCGTCGGCAAGAACGGCGCCGGCGCCGGCATGATCCTCCCGGCCGAGGGCGGCATCCTGAACTGTGCCGACTGCGCCAACGCCACGCACTACACGCCGACCGCCAAGGGCAAGGGCGGCATCAACACCTGCACGGTGTCCGCGGGTGGGGGCAGCTGCCAGGGCGTCAGCCCGGGCAAGGGTTCGCTCTTCGACACCCAGTACGTCAACGCCGGGAAGAAGGGCACCGCGGCGTTCGTCCAGTACCTGCGCGACAAGGACGGCAGCGGCGGCGGCGCGGTCGCGTTCACCACCGGTGACGGCTGGGCCAAGGGCACCGACGCGTACGGCAACTGGGTCGAGGCGAAAGCCGCGGACAACGGCAAGGACGGCAAGGGCAAGGGCGGGACGAGCCTGCTCTACGCCGAGAGCGACGGCTACAACCAGGGCCAGGCCTGCACCGGCGACTGCAAGGGTTCCGACCCCGAGTCGCGTCGCCTGCGGTGGATCGACCCCGGCAAGGACGTCACCGAGGCGCTGGGGATGTCCGACCTGGTCCAGCAGAAGCTCAAGCCCGGCGTCTTCGGCCCGCCCGGCTACACCCGCGAGGGCTCGCAGACGCTGCTCGACCGCGGCAAGGCCGTCTTCCAGTACACGAAGAGCCAGAGCCACGTGCGGTGGATGGCCGAGGTCGGCAACGCGAAGATCGCGCCGGTCGCGCAGGACATGAAGGCGGCCAAGAAGGACGGCGTCACCGCCAAGGAGCGGTCGGCGCTGGTCAAGGAGGTCGACGCGCTCGACCCGAAGCTGCGCAAGCGCGTCGGGCTCACGCAGGACGCGGTCGACACGATCCTCGCCGTCGACGGGACCCGGAAGACGTCGATCGACAACGTCGAGCGGCAGCTGGCCGGCGACCCGAAGCTGGTCGCGGCCCTCAACCCCGCCTACACCTACGACCCCAAGCGCCCGCCGACCGACGCCCAGAAGACCGTCGCCAAGAACAACCTGCTCGACGCGCAGGACAAGGTCAGCGGGCTGCGGAAGCAGCTGAACGACGTCGCCGACGCGCTGGCGCCCGAGCAGGCGGCGTACGAGAAGCGGCTGGACAAGTACAACGCCGCGGTGAAGAAGTACAACGCCGGGCAGGGCGGCGACAAGGCGGCGCTCGACAAGGAGCGGGTGGCGCTCGGCAAGGCCGCGGACGCGCTCACGAAGAAGGCGGACGCGAAGGCGCGGCCCATCCAGGAGAAGCTCCGCCAGGCCCAGGGCGTCGTCCAGGACTACGACATGGCCGCGGCACTCGCCGGCGGCGACGCGTCCTACGCGAAGAACCTCGCACTGGCCCGCAAGAACGCCGACGCGGTCGCCGGCTTCGGCGACGCGCTGCCGGCGGCGAAGACGGCGAAGGCCGCTGCCCAGAACGGGAAGCTGCTGGGCTTCGCCAACGGCGTGGCCGCCGGCTACACAGCAGCGGCGGTCGCCCCGCGGGCGCCCGCGAACAAGCTGCACGACATGCAGCTGCCGTCCACGGGCGCGCCCGACCTGGCGCTCGGGCTGCGCGCCGACGCCGGCTGGTCGTACTTCACGAAGCTGCGGAAGGCCGACGACAGCCCGTTCGAGGGCTTCAACGACGATCAGCTCTCCAACGTGGCCGCGCTGTGGCAGTCCGGCAACGGCCAGAGCCTCGCCCGCCAGCCGAGCGTGCCCCAGACCGCGAAGCAGGCCATCACCCTGATCGCCGGCCCGGACGGCAACCAGAAGAACGTCGACTCGTTCTTCCAGCGGATCAACCAGACGAACGGGGACCGCGGCAGCTACAACGCGCTGCGGTCCGGGCTGCCGAAGGACGAGCAGGGGAAGCTCGACGACTTCCTCGACGAGAAGGACCCGAAGAGCGTCACCGGGTTCTTCAAGTTCCTGGCGGAGGGCGCCGGGTGGACGGCCAAGCACGTCCCGCAGGCGGTCGACGACTGGGCCGGGCCGACCGTCGAGAAGTACGCCGGGAAGACGTCGCGCAACGTCGTCCACACCGCTGCCGGCATCGTGGGAGGCGTCGTCGCGCTCCCGGGCACCGTGTACGGCGGCGCCTTCTTCGAGGGCTACAACGCGGCCGCCGCGGCGAAGGGCGCCGAGCCGCTGCGGGTGCACGCGCTCCCTGGGCAGGCGGGCAGCGACTTCGCCGAGAAGCACCCGGGCACCAACACCCTGGTCGTCGCGCCGGCGAAGAACTTCTGGGGCATGGTCAGCAACGGGCCGGGCCACGCCTGGAACGAGTTCAAGAACGACCCGCTGAAGGCGACGGTCGACGTCGCCGGCCCGGCGCTCCTGCTGACGCCGGTCCGCGGCTTCGCCGCCGGCCGGGCTGCCGGCGCCGCCGGGCTGGCCGACGTGCTGCGGGTCCGGGCGGCCGAGTACGGCGCCGGTACCGCGGAGGCGAGCGCGCTCACCGCGCGTGCGGCCGGCCTGGAGCGGACGGCCGGGCGGTACAACACCGCCGCCCGCGTCGTCGGCGCGCCGGTTGCGGTCGCGATGGCACCCTTCAAGGTCTTCTCGGTGCCGGCGCGGGTGGGCGCGGTCGGCGTGCGGGCCGTCGCGGCTCCCGGCGCGCGGCTCGCCCAGGCCGCAGGGAACGGGCTCCGCGGGGCGGCCGACGGCATGACCGCCGGCAGCCGCTCCGCGCGGGCAGCGGGCGCGGCCGCCACCGGCCTGCAGCGCACCGCGGGCGGGCTGGCCACCACGGCCGAGGCGGCGCGGACCGTCAGCCGGGTCGGGCTGCTGCGCGCGACCGGGCCCGCGGCCGCCTACGACCGGCTCGGTGCGAACCCGGCCGCGACGCGCGCCCGGCTCGACGCCGCCTACGCGAACCGCTCGCAGGCGCTGGCCGAGGCGGGCGGCCGGGTCACCCGGCAGGGCCGGGCCGACCCGGTCCGCGCCGCCCGGCAGGACGCGCTCACCGAGGCGCGGGCCCGGGTCGCGGCCGAGCGGGAGGTGGCGGCCGGTCCGGCGGCCGACCGCATCGTCGAGGCCGTCCAGCAGGCCGGCCGGAACGTCGCGGCCGACCGGTTCGGTGGCACGATCACCGTCCCGGGCGCCGGCGCCGAACCGGGGGCTGCGGTCGAGGGCGGGGTGGCTCGGGCGGGGGCGCCCGAGGGGCCGGCGGTCGGCGAGGTGGCCGCCGACGGCGCTGCGGTGCGGGCAGGCGAACCGGTGCCGGGTGCTCGGGGTGCGGCCCCGGCTGCGGTCGAGGGCGGCGCGGCTCGGGCGGGGGCGCCCGAGGGGCCGGCGGTCGGCGGGGTGGCCGCCGACGGCGCTGCGGTGCGGGCCGGCGAACCGGCGCCGGGTGTTCGGGGTGCGGCCGAGGCCCGCGCAGGGCGGACGGGGGCCGTGGGGCCGGCAGTGGGTGAGGTCGCCGGTGAGGGCGTCGTCCGTGCGGGCGCTGCGGAGGCTCCGGCTGCCGCGGACGGCGGAACGGTGCGTGCGGGTGCCGCCGAGGCTGGTGCGGCTCGTGCAGGCCAGCCGCAAGCAGGGGCGCCGGCCGGCGAAGCGCCCGTCGCGGGTACCGGCGCTGCGCCCGGCCCCATCCTGATGGACGCGGCCCGGCGCGACGCAGAGGCCGGCGCCCGGGGCGGTGCGCCGCCTGCCGGGACCGTGCAGGAGGGTGCCGGCCGGCTGAGTGCCGGCGGCGGGGCGCCCGGCCCCGGTGCGCCACGGCCGGCCGCAGCGGCGGTTGCCAGCGCGCTGGGTCGGCTCGCCGACCGCGTCCACGGCGTTATGGTGGCCGGGCGAGCCTTCCGGCCGGTGGACGAGCTCGCCAGGCTGCTCGGTGCGCCGCAGGAGGCGGTCATCGCGGCGGTCGAGGGCGACACCGCCCTCGCAGCAGCCGCAGAGGGCACGCCGTTCGGGGCGGGTCGGTACGCGGTCGGCACGTTCGACGGCGTCACCTACGTCTTCCGGCCGGTACGGGGCGCCGCCCAGGAGGGGGTCGCCCGGCCCGGCGAGTCGCGTCCGCAACGAGCAGCAGAGACCCCCGGACCGTCGCCGACCGACCTGCCCATCGGTCTCGGCGGCCGACGCCCGGCCGAACCGGCGGCGCCGCCGACCGGGGGTGCGGCGGCCGCGGGCGGTCAGGTCGGCGGGGCCGGCGGCAGCGGGACCCCGCTGGCAGCGCTGCCTGGCGAGGCCGGGCGGCCCGGGGCACGGGGCGCGGCTGTCGCGCCGGAGGCTGCGCGGCAGGGCGGGGGAGTCAAGGACCCGGCCGTCTCGGAGCGTGGTCCTCCGGCGGGCACGCGCTACCACTACACCGCACGGGTGTCGTTCGACACCGGTGCACGGACCGCAGCGGCTCCGGCGAAGGCCGACGCAGCGCAGCTGCGGGGAGGCGGCGATGCCGCTCGCGCTGCGGCCGACACGAAGGCCAACGCCGAGCAGCGCGGGATCGTCGCGAAGGCGCGGCGCGGCACCGTTGCGCTGGCTGCTGCGGCCACGTTCTTCGGCGGGCTGTTCCTGCCGGCGGAGAACGCACGGGCAGCGGAGGTCGCGCGGCCGAACGCGGTCGCGACCGCGCACGCGGGCGAGCTGCCTGCGGCACGGGCCGGCGAGGCACCACGGCTCGACGCCTCGACCGCGCGGACCGGCGGCCTGCACGCTGCCGACACGGCGCGGCTCGACACCCACGCGGCACGGGACGGTGGCCGGCTCACCGACATCGCACACGTCGACGCCCAGCAGAACCGTGCGCAGAATCGTGCGCAGAACCCGGACCGCACACCGACGCGGGTGGTCGTTCCGCCGATCTACTACACGCCCGGGTACGACTGGCGCTGGATCCGCGAGCACGGCAGCCTGCCGGACCTGCGGGTCAACGCGACCCGCGAGGTCTTCAACGGCGACACGTACCGGACGCCGGTCGTCCGGGTCCCCTTCGTCGGGATCAACATCGTCACCAAGGCGGTGGACCACGAGGGGCCGATGGCCGACCACGGTGCGGTGTTCCGTGCCGGCGGCGCGTTCACCCCGGGCGCCGACCTCGACGCCGGCCGCCCCGCGCACGTCTCCGCGCGGCAGTGGGAGCGGATGGACGACGCCGGCCGCGCCGAGGCGATGCGCCAGCACATGGCCGAGGTGCGCGAGCACCGGGCCCGGCAGCAGATCCAGGCCGACGGTGACCTGCTCCTCGTCCACGTCACGGGCGACCGGATCGCCGCCCTGACCGCCCAGGCGGGTGCCGACGAGCGGGGCGCGCAGGCCCGGTCCGAGGCGGCCGCGCTGGTCCGCGACCCCGGGTACCAGGCGGCGCTCGCGCGCTACGAGCTGCGCACGGCCCGCGCGGAGGCGGCCGACCAGCGCATGGCGCATGCCGTCGCGGCACGGAAGGCCGCGGAGGCGCGGACCGCGGTCGGGGAGGGCGAGGCCAGGGTCGCCGCCGCACGCGCGGCCGGCCTGCCGGTCGACGGGGCCACGGCCACGCTGCAGGCGGCGGTCGCGAACCTGGCCGCGGCACAGGAAGCGGCCGCGGCTGCCGAGGCGGCTGCACGGGACGCGCAGGTCCGGGCCGATGCGGCGGATGCCCAGTTGCGGGCGGCCGAGGCGCCGCTCCCCGTCCAGCTCGCCCAGCGCGTCCTGGACACGGCGATCGAGCAGCTCCGAGCTGCCCGGCAGGCGCTCGCGGACGCCGAGCGGGCCGAGCGCCGGGCCGCGGTCATGGCCGAGCAGACGTGGGTGGGCCGGGCGCAGGCCCGCGCCGACCTCGCTCAGGCGAAGGCGGAGACCGAGCGCGCCCGCGCGGCGGTCGAGCAGGCCGCGAAGGACGCGAAGGACGCGGCGAAGCGGGTCGCGCAGGCGGCGCCGGCCGCGTCGATGCCGCGGTGGCCGGCCGGCGAGCTGGACGCCAGGGCCCGCCGCGCCCTGCTGCGCGCCACCCTCATCGTCGGATGGTTGGACGCGGCCGGTGCCCCTGCCGGCCTCCACGAGCTGCTCGACACGACCGTCGCAACGCGGGCCGCGGCGCCGGCGCGCCGGCTCCACACGGAGCTGCGTGGCCTGCTGCGGGCGTACTGGACGTCCGAGGCGGTTGGTGCGGCGACGATCGCGGCGTTCGCGGACCGCCACGGCGTGCTCGGCTGGGACGCGGCCGCCCAGCAACAGCTGCTGAACGCGCTCGGCCGGCTCAGCGGCACCGTGCCGCAGCACTGGCCGGGCCGCGAGCCGCGGCGTCCCGGTGCCGGCCGGCTCGGCTGGTGGACGCGGACGCCGGGTGCCCCGCTCGCCCTGCCGGGTGCGCTCCAGGCCGCCGGGGTCGGGCTCGGCGCCGGCGGGTTCGCGACCCTCTTCGCGACGGGCCTGCTCGCGCCGCTGACCGCTGCCGCAACGGTCGTCGCCGGCGGGCTCGCCGCCCGCCGCCTGCTCGCCGGCCAGCCGATCCGCGGGCCGCCGGGCCGCGGCGTCGTCCTCCTCGTCGCGTTCGCCCCGGCCGCGGTGCTGGCCGCCGGGCTCGCGATGGCCGCAGCGGTCGGCGTGCCCGGCGCGCTGCTGGCCGGTGGTGTCGCCGGAGCCACGGGTGTGGCGGTCGCGATCGGTGCTGTGCTCGCCTGGCCGGGCGTCCGCGTCGATGGCTCTGTGGCACCCGTTTCGTCGGGGTCGTCCGGCTACGGCCCGCTCGTCGTCGGCGGCCACTTGGGCGGCGCGGACGAGCAGATGCTCCGCCGGGCGGTGGCGCTGCTCGCGCCCGTCGCGCCCCTGCGGTTCGCGCAGATGTTCGGGGTCGGGCCGCTCGACCTGCTCGTCCACGAGGTCGGCACGGCCGAGCTGCACGAGGCATTGCGGGCGGTCGGGCACCCGAACCCGCAGGCGATCGGCGACATCCTCATCGGCTTCGGGTGGCGCGGTCCGCACGGCGCCGAGATCGTGATGCCCACGTCCGTCCTCGCGCGGATCTCGGCGCACCTCCGTGCGGGGCGGCTCACCGAGGAGTGGTTGCAGGCGTTCGCTGCCCACGAGGCCGCGCACGTCGCGCGTGCCCCGTTCACCGACCACGACGCGGAGGCCGCGGCGCTCGCCGACGCCTTCGTGGAGGCGGAGAAGCTGGCTCAGGCCAGGCCGGCGCTCATCGCGCTCATCGAGCAGCGCTACCGGCTCAGGCTGGCCCAGGTGCAGCTCGCCGGCATCGAGGAGTATCCCGCCGCGAACGCGTCCCACCAGCAACGACGTGTCGCACTGCGCGTCGAGCTGGTGGTCGGTTTCGCCAGGGCCGGCCTGCTCGACGACGCCTGGGCCGGCTTTGCGCAGCTGCCGCAGACCGTCGCCGCCGATGACCTCGGACGGGCCGCGACGGCGCTGGCGACTGCGACGTTCCGGCAGGAAGGTGCGCCGCGACTGGCCGGCCGAACCTCCGGGCTTCCCACCGCACGGCAGCAGGACGCGGTCCGGGCTGCCGCCGAGCTGGTGGGGGCCGGCGCATCCGCGGCTGCTCCCGGCCCGACCCTCGGCGAGGTCCTCCGGCAACGGCCCGGCCGCGGGATCCCCGACACCCTCGACAACGTTCGCGCCCTGCTGGACCGCGCCAGGGCGCTCGCGGATGCGCGCGATGCGGCCGGGATCGACCGGTCGGAGTCGTTCGAGGACCAGCTGCGGCTCGCCGACGCCGACCCGATCCGGGGACCCGAGTACCGGATCATGATGCTGATCGGGAACGCGCCGCTCGCAGGCGGCGTGACCGCCGAGTTCGTGTCGGCGATGTGGACCGCGATCGGCCGCGTGGTGACCCACACCGACCGCTGGCTGCCCGAGGTGAAGGAGCTCCTGCAGCTCGGTCCTGCGCTCCTGCGCAGGCCGTTCGTGCGCGGGGAGCCCGGTGACTGGGCGTTCCTGGACCAGCCGGGGTGGGTCGCCGAGATCCTGACCGACGACGGGCAGCCGCCCGCATGGCTGGCCCGCCACTGGCGGCAGCGCGCCGACCGGCTCGACAAGGTCGCGCTCGGGCTGGCGGCGGCGCAGGCGCTGACCACCGTGAACCTGCTCGGCCACCTGCCCAGGAGCCGACGCTCGGCCCCGATGCTCGCGGCCGCGCTCACGATGTGGACGTCACCGGCGCTGACGGACCTCGACGACGCGCTCGCGCGCCTCGCCACCGCGGTCCCCACCCGGAGCCCGTCCGCGCGTTCCCACTTCGTCGGGGCGTACTTCGAGCTGACGCAGCGGTTGGTCGCGATGGCGCCGATGCTGCGGCCGGGCGGCCATCTCACGACCGTCGTCGCGGCGATCTACGGGCTGCAGGACCGGATGCTCCCCGATGACCTCGACAGCCCGGCCATGCCGGAGCGCGCCCGGGCGCCTGCGATCGATCGGTTCGTCGCGACGCTGGACGCGTACCGGGAGCGCGTCACCGAGAGCCCCTGGACGGCGGGTTCCGACCTGCGGGCCGTGCTGGTGGACTACCGCCTGATCGCGGACGCGCAGACGATCGCAGTGCTCGACGAGTACGAGACGAACCTGCGCTCGACGGGATCGCGGGAGCTCGCCACGGAGGCGGCCCGGAACGTGCTCGGGCAGCGCTGGCGTGCGCTCCTGGGTGACCGGGTCGTCGTGGCGCGCGACGGTGCGCCCGCCGATCTGGAGGTCACGCTCAGGGACGGGCGGACGGGCCTGCTCGGCGTCGCGCAGGACCCGGTCGAGATCATGCATCTCGGCCACGAGCTGGTCGACACGGCCGGCGGCAGCGTGTCCTGCCTCGGATGCCGGGGCGAAGCGAAGTCCGTCGACGTCCAGGGCTACCTGAACCACCCGCGCGTCGCGGTTCTGTACCTCTGGGAACGGAACGCGGACGGCGGCCGCGGCCGGCGACTCGCCCGGGTCGCGGTCTTCCGCACCGACCGCGGGTTCCTGCCCATCAGCAACCTGTACGTCCGGGAGGACTTCCGCGAGGACCCGGCGTTCGCGTTCAACGCGTACCTGGAGCGGTGGTCTCGGGCGGCCGCCGTCCCGCTCCTCCAACCGCTCGACGCCGGCGACCGCTACGTCGCGTGGCTGAAGCTTCCCGAGGGCGCGCGCGATCACGCCGAGCAGGAGCTCCTGCTGCCGGCCGACGGGGTTGCGGGCTTCTGGATGGACCTGATCTGGGCGCAGGCGCAGTTCCCGCGGGAGCTGCGGACACGTCTGAGGGTCTTCACCCCGCCGGCGGTCGACGACGAGGCCGCGCGGCGGCTCGGCGAGCAGATCGTCACGATGTTCGAGAACCGGCCGCCGCTGCAGGTGACGACGGAGGCCGACTCCGCGGGGCTGGCCGAGCTCGCCGGGTTCCTGCGGGTCCCGCCGGCCGCGGTGGCCGCTGCGGTCGACGCGTCCCCGTACCTGGGGCTGTACGTGGTGGACGGCGCCCAGCGCGTGGTCGTGGCCCGCCGGGCCGCGATCGACGCCGGGTTCGTCCTCACCGAGGTCGACGGCGCGCCGGCGCTGGTGCTGAACGGGCCGGCGGGCGAGCTGGTCATCGACGGCCGGCAGGCGGTGGTGGCGGCCCGCGACCACGGCATGACCGCGGCCGGCTACGTCGCCGACATGCTGGTGCGGACGGCCCGGCGCTGGCTGCCCGACGCGGCCGCGGACGTGTTCTCGACGCTGGCCGAAGGCTGGCTCGCCCAGACCGGCGCGACGGCCACGGTCGGCGAGCTCGCGCTGCACCGGATGGACCTCGGTCGGCCGGTCGCAAGGCTCCCGCGCTCGGGCGGCGGCGTGACGGACCTGCTCGACCTGCAGACGTGGCAGCTCGACCCGAACCGCCTGCTCGTGCTCGGGCTGAACCCGGCAGCCCGCGACGACGGGTTCGGTCCGGCGATGTCCGGCGTTCGCCCGCTGCGTTCCCTCGTCCGGATCCAGAACGGCCGCGCCATCGGTTCCGGCGTCGTCGTCCGGGAAGCGGGGGCGGGCCGGCCGGCGCTGATCCTGACGGCCCTGCACGTCGTGGTCGACAGCGGTGCCGGCGCGCTGCTGGCGAACGGGCATCCGGTGCAGCGCTGGGTGTCGTTGCCGACCGCCGGCTACGGGCCGCTCCGCGACCTCGCCGACGTCGCTCTGCAGATGAACCGCGCGGAGCAGGGACAGTGGGCGATGGAGACCATCGACCTCGCGCTGGTCGAGGCCGACCTCGACCTCCCGGCCGTCCCGACCCGCACCGTTCCGCTGGGTGTCGGCGAGTCGGTCGTGTTCGCCGGCTTCCCCGCCGGGCACCGGCTGGCCGTCCAGGCCCCGATGATCGGGTTCCCGGCCGGCCACGCGGTCAACCACATGCTGATCCGGCACGGCGGCTCCGGCGGACCCGCCCTGGACGCCGCCGGACGGATCGCCGGGATCCTGTCGTTCTACCGCGGGCTCGACTCGTACCTCGTCGGTCACGACCTGGTCGGCGCCTTCGTGCCGCGTGCGGCGGCACTGCTCGACCACGGCGGCCCGCGGGCTGGCGGCTTCGAGCGGGCAGCGGACGGCTCGTGGTTCGGCTGGAGCGATTCGCAGGCCGGGCCGACGGCCGACACGCTCGACCTCGGCCCGCGGCCGGGCGGTGACTCCGGCGCAGCGACCATCGGGCAGGTGCTGGCCGTCGCCGCGGGGGCCGCGGTCGTCGGTGCCGGGGTCGCCGCCGCGCACGGCGTGCTGCTGCCGGCCGTCGCGGTCGTCGCCGGCGTCGGGGCGTGGCTCGGGACGCGCGCGCCGCAGGTGCTGCATCGCTTCGCCGGCCGCATCGCTGTCGTGGCGGCTGCCGCCGGGATGCTGCTGCTCGGCACGCCCGGGCTGGTCCCCGTCACGTACGGGCAGGTCGGATCGGTCACGGCGCAGGCGGTGCTCGCTCAGCAGCCCTACACCCCGGCCGAGGTGGCTGCCGCGCTGCGCGTGACGGTGGCGGAGCTGCGCGCGGTCAACCCGGGCCTCGCCCGGTACGGCGACCATGACCGGCTCCCGGCGGACCTGGGGCTGGTCGCGCCGGCCGGCGCCCGGTGGACGGTCCAGCCCGGTGACTCGCTGTCCCGCATCGCGGGGCTCTTCGGGTTCGCGGACTGGCACGTGATGGTGGACGCCAACGCCGCACGGATGGCCGGCCGCGACCCGAACGTGATCCGGCCGGGGTGGGTGCTCCGGCTGCCTGCCGGTGCCGTCGCTCCGGGCCGGCCGACGCCGCCGGTCACGCCGCGGCCGACCCAGCCGACGCCGACCGACCCCGCGCCGAGCACTCCGCCGACGGCCGGTGCCACCCCGTCGCCGTCCGGTGCGCCGGCCGCGCCATCCCCGTCGCCGTCGACCGGTCCGCCGGTGCGGGGCCCGCCCGGCGGGTCCGGTGCGTGGTGGGTGACCGCGGCCGGGCTGGTCGCTGCTGCAGCGGCCTGGTTCGGTGGGCGGGCGCTGCTGCGCGCCTTCCGCGACCGGGCAGCGACCGGTCGCAGGTCGACGGCCGCCGCGAACGGCGTGCCGTGGTTCGCGGTCGGCGGGACGGTCGCCGGCTTCGGCATCGCGCTCGGCGGGCTGGTGGCGCTGGTCGCGGCACCCGGCGCCGGCGCGGTCGTGGCGGCGGTCGGGCTCGCGGTGGGTGCCTGGGTCGCCGACGAGGCGTTGCGGTCGCTGGTGGGTCCGTCGCGTCTTCGGACGGCGCTGTCCGGCATGCGCGCGCGGGTCGCCGGCCTGCCGTGGCGCGCGATCGCGGGGACCGTCGGCGGCTTCGGCGTGGCCGTGGCCGGGCCGGCCGCGCTGGTCGCGGCGCCGGGTGCGGGCACGGTGGTGGCTGCGGTGGTCGGGCTCGCGGTGGGTGCCTGGGTCGTCGACGCGGCGTTGCGGTCGCTGGTCGAGCCGCGGGCACCGGTGGCCGGCCGGGTCGCCGGGGCTGTCCTGCGGCTGTGGGTCCGCGCGGGTGCCGTGGGGGCCGTCGGCGCCGTGCTGGTCGACGGTGTGCGGGACGGCATCGCCGTGGCGCGGCTGCTGGGTGGCGTGGCGCGGCTGTGGCTGGGCGCGGCTGCGGCGGACGTGCGGGCGTGGGTGCGGGGCCAGCCGTGGCGCGCCGTCGGTGCTGCCGTGGCCGGGTTCGGCACGGCGGTCGGTGGGCTGGTCGCGCTGGTCGCGGCGCCGGGTGTGGGCACGGTGGTGGCGGCGGTGGTCGGGCTCGGGGTGGGTGCCTGGGTCGTCGACGCGGCGTTGCGGTCGCTGGTGGAGCCGCGGTCGCCGGTGATCGGCCGGGTCGCGGGTGCTGTCCTGCGCCTGTGGGCCCGCGCGCGTGCCGAGCGCACCCTGCGCGCCGCCGTGGCCGCGGCGATCAGCGCTCGCGACACGCCGGCGCGGGCGCTCGGCGAGGCGCGGGCGCTGGTGACGGAGCTGCGCACGCGGGGCGTCCGTTGGGTGGTCGGCGCCGATCCCGCCGCGGACGCGGTCGACCGGGTCGCGGCTGCGCTCGGTGTCCGCCCGCTCGTCGTCGCAGCGCTGGTCGCAGACGGCGAGCTGCCGGCGACGACGGTGCTCGGCCCCGCCGAGGGCACGTTCGACGAGCGGCTGGAGCGGCTGGGTGCCGCGCTGACCGCAGCGCTCGACCAGGTCGACGCCCGCACCGCCGAGGCACTGGCCGGCCGCGCGGCCTTCGGGCCCGCGATCGTCGCCGCCGTCGTCGACGCCGCGGCGGCCGGCCTGCACCCGCGCAGAATCGCCCGGCACGTGGGGCTCACGGCCGAGCAGGTCGGCGACATCGTCCGGCACAGCGGGCACCGCGGTGACGACGACGGCGACGGGCCCGCGATCGGCGGCGGCACCGGCGGCGGACCGGTCGCGCCGGGCGGTGCCGGCGGTGCCGCGCTCGGCCCCGACGGCGCCGGTACCCGCCAGATGGGCGCGAACGGCACCGCTCAGACGCGGGCCGCGACGCCGCGCGCCAGGAACCACACGGCGCAGCCGCGGGCGCCGCCGCTGCGGCAGCGCATCCTCGATCACGGCTGGCTGCGGCCGGCGCTGCTCCTGGTCGGCGGGACGGCCACCGTGCTGGCGCTGCGGCACGGGGTCGAGCCGAACGGGGTCGTCGCCGCCGGCGTGCTCGGGTGGCTGCCCGCCCGCCGCAACGCCCGCGCCGCCGCCCGTGCGGCGGTCGCGGCGGCCGACGACCGGCTGGCCCGGCACGTCGACGCCGAGCGTGGCGCTCGGCTGCACCTGCGGCTGGTCCGCGAGCAGCTGGAGACCCTGGAGCGCTGGGCTCCCGGGCTCGCGGAGCGGCTGCGGGCGGCCGGCTGGCGCGACGACTGGATCGTCGACGAGCTGGTCGACACGCTCGGGGCGCCTGCTGCGCTGATCCGTGCCGAGCTCGCCCAGCCGGCCGACCCGGCCACCGTGGCGATGCCGGACGTCCTGCGCGAGGCGCTCGACGACCCGGCGACCACGGGCGGAGCCGCGCTCTACGCGGCCGAGCAGGCCATCGCGGAGCTCGAGGACGCGCTGCGCACCGCGCTGGGCGCCCGCGAGGTCGCCGGCGCCAACCTCGCCGCCGCCCGCCGGGCCCACACCGCGGAGGTCACCGCCGCGGCCACCGCGGCGACGGCGGCCCGGGTCGCGCCCCGCGCCGTCGCCCGGATCACCGGCCTGCCGGCGGCCCCGCACGGGCTCCGCGTGCAGGCGGTGCGCGTGCGCCACCGGGTCGCGCGGGCGGTCGGCTGGGACGTGCCGATGCGGGTCACGCCGGCGCGGGCCCGTGCCGGTGCCGGTGCGCTGATCGGGATGGGCTTCGGGTACGGCCTGTGGGAGTCGGGCCCGGTGAACCACGTGGTGGCCGGAGCGGTGATCGCCGGCTCGGCGGTCGTGGCTCTGCGGGTCTGGTGGTCGGCGCGCAGGATGCGCGCGCCGCCCGCCACGGGCTGGCAGCAGATCCGCACCACGTGGATCCCCGCGGCGCTCCCGGCCGCGATCGAGCTGGGCCGGTGGCTGCCGGGCGCCGTGGTCCGGTTCGCGGACTGGTTCGTCCACCAGCCGGGAGCCGCGAACACGGCCAAGTCGGTGGTCGTCGCCGTCGTGGTGTCGGCGCCGCTGGCCTGGCGGTACGTGTACCTCCGGCTGACGGCGAACCGGGCCAAGGGGATGCACGTCTGGCCGCGCCGGACCGCGCTGCGCTCGGCCGGCCTGGCCGCGCTGGTGTCGGCGGTCAACACGATGCTGGCCCTGTCGGCGGTGTCGCTGGTGGCGTGGCTGACGGCGGCGCCGTGGCTGGCCCACCTGCCGCTGTGGATCAAGCAGCACGAGTTCTGGGCTGCGGCCATCGCGGCGTTCGTCGGCTCGGCGGTGCAGCGGCGCAACACCGGTGGGCAGCGCACCTGGTTCGCGCTGATCGCGGGCGCCTACGCGCCGGTGACGAAGGTGCTGCTGGCCTGGGCCGCGGTCAGCTCGGTGCCGCACGACTGGGGCGCCTACTTCGGCGGCTCGCTGTGGCTGTACCTGGCGGTCGCCGGTACCGCGGCGTTCGTCGGCGACTACGTCGTCGCGTACGGCGCGCGCGCCGGGCAGCGGCTGTTCCGGAACGTGCAGCGGTGGCTGCGGCGGGTCGGCATCCGGACGAGCCTCGGCGAGCGGGGCGGCGTCTGGACGTGGGCGTTCCTGCACGTGCAGATCCACCTGATGGGCTGGCAGAACAAGAAGCGCCGGGACTGGGACTCGCGCACGCACCCCGACTGGGTGGTGTCGGCGATGAAGCTCGACGGCTTCATCGGCGCGGCCCTGACGTACCTGATCGTGCGGCCGTTGCCCGGCCACCACGACACCGTGGGCTCGGTGGCGCTGCGCGTGGCGGCCGCGGCCGGGGTCGTGCTGGTCACCTGGTGGGTGCGCAACTGGGCCGAGCGCAAGCTGGACATCCTCGGGTACGTCAGCTCCCGGTCGATGGAACGGCGCCCCCGGCCGCTGTTCGCCCACCGGCGGGTGCACCGGCGGATCGAGCCGATGCGGCTCGACCGGCTCGGCGGCGCGGAGCCCTACCGGGACCTGCTGGTCGAGCTGGTCGCGCTCGCCGACCCCGACCGGACGGATCCCGCAGCGGCCCGCGAGCGGGCCGTGGCGCAGGTCGCCGACCTCGGCGACCCCGCGGCCGCCCGGCAGCTGGCCGCCACCGTCGCAGCCCAGCTGTCGATCGCGCTGGCGACGCGACCGTCGCCGTCGGCGGACCTGCTCGCGCTCACCCGCGTTCCGGGCCTGGAGCGCGAGGGGCAGCAGGTGCTGGCTGCCTGGGAGCGCCGCCACGAGCAGCACCTGCACGCGCTGGCGACGGCCCTGATCGTGCTGACCAGCACGCGTGCCGAGCTCGCCGGGGCGGCCGGACGGATGGGCGGGCCGGACGGCGAGGTCGTCACCTTCCTGTCCTTGCTGCTCGACGAGCTGCTCACGCCGACGAACCTGCAGCGCCTGGAGCTGTCGGCGGAGGACCGGGCGCTGCTCGGCCTGCCCGGGCCGGTGAGCACGGTGCAGCGCTTCCAGTGGGAGCGCCGCCTGACCGACGCGATGCAGCAGCGCCACGAGCTGCGCATCGAGTACTACGAGCAGCACCTGCTGCCGTTCCTCGACCGCTGGCGGGCGGGGCTCACCGGGCAGGAGCGGCTGCGCGTCGAGCTGTGGATCCGGCGCGCGGAGGGCGAGCACTTCAGCGAGATCGCGCGCACGATCGACGAGCGCGGGCTGGTGTCGGCGCGCGCGCTGATGCGCCAGCGCCGCTACAGCCTGGCCAACGCGATCACCGCCGAGCGGACCCGGCTGGCCGACCCGGCGATCAACGGGGAGCGGGCCGAGATCGCCGAGCGGCTCGCGCTGTTCCTGCGTGTGGACGCGGCGCTGGCACTGACCCACGCGTCCGCCGGCATCGCGGAGGAGATCCTGCTCCACGGGCGCGAGCGCGACTTCTGGCGCGAGGCGCTCGACCGCGCGCTCGCCGCGCCCCCGGGGCAGCGGTTGGCTCCCCGCTCGCTGCTGCCGGTCCTGCTGACCGTCGCCGACAGCGGCGCCCCGGTCACCGCCGGCGCGGTCGTCGCCCGCCTCGGCGGCCGGGCTCGGCAGCGGCAGGCCCAGCTCGACCTGCTCGTCGCGATCGGCGCGCTCGAACGGGCCGACGCGGGTGGCTTCCGGCCCGTCGAGATGCTTTCCGACGCGTGGCGGCAGGCCAACCCGCGGCTGCGGCACGCGGTGTGGACGAGCCCGTTGCTGCTGCCCGCCGCGGCCGGCATGCGGTGGCTGACGGCGCGGGGCAACGCGCACCGCACGCGCCTGACCGAGGCGCAGCGGGCCGAGGCCGAGCTGGCGTTCGCCACGCTCGTCGAGGTGCTGATCACCGGCCAGCAGGTCGTGTTCCAGCACCACTCGCCGGGCTTCCGGCAGGACGTCACCCGGCTGTGGCGGTGGTGGACCGGTCGCCGCTACCAGCGCGCGCACCCGATCGCGCGGGTGCAGCCGGTTCCCGCCGCCGCCCGCACCGCCGGCACGTTCGCGCTGGCCGCGGAGCTGTACCGGGCCCGGCTCGCGGCCGCCCGAGCCACCCGGGAGTGGCGGCGGGCCGAGTGGGCGTGGGAGCGGCTGCGCCGCGCCCGCCGCCACGACGCCCCGGCCAACGCCCCGCCTGGGCGGCACGACCTGCGCGCCGCGGACACCTCCGACCACGAGTTCTGGCAGGCGCAGCTCGCCATGGTCAGTGCCCGGGAGCGCCGGGTGTTCGCGTACGAGGACCTCCAGGCGCTCGTCACGCGGCTCACGACCGTCGACCACCCGTCGGTCAGTGCTCGCCCGGCGCTGCTGTCCTGGATGCTGGAGACGGCGGCCCACGTCCTCGAACGCGGGCCGCGGGAGCACGCGCCGGACCCCATCTCGCTGGTCGAGCTGGACCGGGCCGTCGACGCGCTGCGCGCCGCACGGCGGGCGCTGCGGGTCGCCGTGCCCGGCACGGTCGAGCACGAGAACGCGCTGTTCCAGGCCTGGGTCGCGCTGCGGGCCTTCGCCGCCGCCGAGTTCGCGGCCTACCGGGACAAGCTCGAGTACCAGCTCCTGCCCCGCGGCCAGATCCGGCAGGGCCGCCGGATCGCCGCCCAGCTGGCGGACGGTGCCCCCGACCGGCTCGGCGACGTGTCGACGTACCGGCCCGCCGAGCTGCCCGTCGACTCCACCCCGAGCCGGGCCAGCATCACCAACCACGACAACGCGGACGCGACGCGCAACTCGGTGCGCTTCGCGCTCCCCGTAGGGGCTCCGGCCGTCGCGGCCGTGAGCGACCCCGGCGCCGCCGGCGGCCGCAACGAGGACGCCGTGGCCGGCGACGTCGACCCGCTGACCGGGGTGCGCACGCTCGCCGTCGGCGACGGGCTCTCCAGCGGTTCGTTCTCCTGGTGGGCGTCGCGGGCCGCGGTGGACATCCTGGTGGCCGAGCTGGCCCGTACCGAGGTGCTGGCCGCGCTGACCGACCCGGCGGTCGGCCAGAACGACCGTGACGTCGCGGCGCTGCGGGCGCACCGGATCGCGGCGGCGGTGGCCGGCGCCCGGGTCGCCGCGCTCGCCCGGCCCGGCCAGATCTACCAGCCGGCCACCGCGTACCTCGCGGTGCAGGTCGTCCCGGCTGCGCCGGGGTCCGGCCGGCTGGCCACGCTGGTCGTCTCCCACCTCGGCGACTCCCGCGCGTACTGGGTCCCGGCCGACGGGAGCGCGCCGAGGCTGCTCACCACCGACCACGTGGACACGGCCGGTGGCCTGACCGCGTTCCTCGGGGAGGACCCCCGCGTCGCACCGGCCGTCGGCATCCACCCGATCACGCAGCCGGGCGCCGTCGTCGTGCTGACCGACGGCGCGCACAGCGCCTTCGCCGACGAGGCCGAGATCGGCACCACGATCGGGACGGCGTGGAACGACGCCGAGGCGGCCCGCGAGCGCCTGGAGCGCCAGGTGGCGACGGCCGGCGGGGACAACTTCACGATCGGCGTCGCCCCGGTCGCGGACGTCGGGACCGGCGGCGCGGTGGCCATCGGCGGGCTGACCGAGCAGCAGCGGTCGCTGATGCTGCGCGTGCTGCCGGTGCTGGCCCCGTTCCTGCGGCCGCTCGCCGAGTTCGCGCACCCGTTGCCGGCCGGGCCGGACCCGGTGCTCGTGCTCGACGCGGACCGGGACCTGGCCGGCTCGGGCCTGGGCGCTGACGACCTCGCGGCGTTGGCGGGGATCCTGCGCCGGCTCGTGCTGTTCGGCTGGCGGGACGCGGGCGTCCCGGCGGCTGCCGGCGGCGTCCGGGTGATCACCCGGGCGATGCTGGAGGAGCTCGCGCAGCTGCGCGCCGACGGCCGGCTCACCGAAACCGAGCTGGTGGAGCTCTGGAACGGGCTGGAGCGGCACGAGCGCGAGTTCCACCTCGACGGCGACGAGCACACCGGGCCGCGGCACGACGCCGACGCCGCGGCGCTCGCGGGCATCGTGCTGCGGGCGCGGGTGCGGCGGGCCGCGCACGACCCGTCGGCGGTGGACGTCGCGCAGCTGTGGGCGGACGTCGCGCGGCACCTGCAGGCCGTCGAGGCCGGGTTGGTCGGCCACCCGCTGCTCGCGACGCTGGGCACCGACCCGCTCCGGCCGGCCGGTGACCGGGCGATCGCTCCCGAGGCGTACGGGGACTGGTTCGGCAATCCCGACTACCGCTCGTCGGCGGAGGACCAGCGGCACTACCTGGCGAACCCGCCGGCCAACGCCCATCAGGACGCGTTCGTGCACCATGTGCTGGACCGCGTGGCAGCGGAAGGCCTCTACCTCGACATTCCCCGCGCTGACCTGCATGCCGTAGTCCTCTACCTGTCGGCGCTGTACGCCGCACCGAACAAGGCGCTGCGATCCGGGAACACCGCCGAAATCGCGCGTTACGAGACCTTCTTCCGTGTCGCGGTCTCCGGATTCAACCAGCTGACCGCGGTCGACGAGACCACGAGCTACCGCGGGATCTACCTCTCAGAAGAGGAGATCGCCCGCCTGCCGGAGACCCACCCGGTCGGCAGCCTGGTGATCGACCCCGGCTTCACCAGCACCGAAGTTCCCGGAGACGCCGACCCGGCGGCCGACCCGGCCGCCGGCCTGCGGACCACCTGGTACGAGGACAGCCCGGTCACGATCGAGGTCCTGTCCAGGACCGGCCGGACCTCGCGGGTGCTGACGTGGCGGTTCATCAGATTGTTCTTCCACGAGCTCACCTTCCCGCCGGGCTCCTCCTTCGTCGTGCGCGACCTGCAGCTGCTGACCCGCGCCGCGGACGGCAGCCACGAGGCGCACATGGTGTGGGAGGACGTCAGTCACCTGGGTGCGTCGCCGGCCGAGCGGCACGCCGCGCTCGTCGCCGAGCTCGTCGACCTGCGGGCCGTGATCGCCCGCGGCCAGGAGCTCGCCGGCCAGCGCGCCTCGGCAGCGGTGCTCGGCGAGATCGGGCACGGCCTGGACGTCGCCGAGCGGGTGCTCGCCGAGCAGCTCGCCCGGCCGGACCTCACGGCCACGCCGCAGCCGTCGACCTGCGCGAACTGCGGCGAGTCGCTCGACGCCGGCGCCCGGTTCTGCGAGGGATGCGGGACGCCGAACGACGCGGGCCACGTCACCGTGGGGTACGCCGCGGTGCTGCCGGTGCTCCTCGGCGCCGGTTGGGCGGTGGCGAGCCTGCCGCCGACCGTGCTCCCCGTCGCGGCTGCGCTCGGCCTGGCTGCCCTCGTGCTCGCCGTCCGCGCCGTGGCCCGCGGCTGGACCGAGCGGGGCCCGCCGCTCGCGCTCGCCTCCCTGATGGCCCGGACCGGCACGGGCGAGCAGCACGAGCGCCGGTACGACGACCTGCGGGCCGCCGCCGTGGCCCGGGTGGCCGCGGAGCTGGGGCTGACGACGTCCGCGCAGCAGCGAGCCCTGCGCCTGGCCTACGGCGTGGTGTGGCGGTTCTCCGCGCCGTTCGTCGTGTGGGTCACCCGGCGCATGCTGGTCGACCTCAAGGCCACCGTCGCCGCGGACCCGGACCACGTCGTGGCGTTCGTCGGCCGCGACGGGCACAGCTTCGCGCTGGCCGCGCAGGCACTGGACCCGGAGTTCTTCGCCGCGCACGCGACCGAGGTCGTGCTGCCGCGGGCCGTGGTCGAGGCCGTGGTCGCGAACCTGCAGGAGCGCAGGGGCCTCTCGTTCGCGCACATCGCGTCGTTCCTGCGCAAGGACAAGAAGCCCAACCCCGCCGACGTGGCCGGGGCGCCCCAGCGGCTCGCCCGCTACCTGCAGGCCAACGGGATCTCGCTGGCGCCGGGCTCCTCGGTGACGCTGATCGACTCCAGCTACAAGGGCTCGATCCAGGTCGTCCTGCAGGCCCTGTACCCGGACGTCGCCTTCCACGGCCGGTACGCGTTCTTCGGCCAGCACCCCGACGACCCGCAGCCCGACACCAAGTGGGGCTACGTCGTGCACCGGAAGGGGGACCGGCTCACCGGGCGGCTGCCGCTCCGCCGGTGGCTGACCTTCGCCCACGCCCAGGCCATCGGGGCGTTCGAGGACCTCCACAACGGCCGGCGGACCAGCCCGACCCGCGTCGACGCCGACGGCCCGGTGGACAGGCCGCTGCGCGAGGTCGCCGACGCCGTCGCCGGGCTGAACCCGTTGCGGGTGCCCGCCGTCTACCGCGACCCCGCGCTGCGGGAGGGCGTGCAGTACGTCAACCACCTCGCGATCGCCGACCACGCCGCCCACGTCGCCGCCCGGATCGCGCGGGGCGAGCGGGTCGGCTGGACCCTCGCCGTCGGGGCCGCGCGGTACGGGCTCCAGGTCCGGCGGTGGATCACCGACCGCGGTCCCGACCCGGCGTTCCGGGAGCTCGCGGACGCGTTCGTGTTCCGGGCCGACCGGAAGGAGATCGGGAAGCTCGCCGAGGCCGTCGCCGGTCTGCCGGACGCGGAGGCGCACCAGGTCTGGCTGGACTACGACCGGCTCGGCACGCTCGCGGAGAAGAAGCAGTTCGTGGCGAACCTCCAGGGCCACGCGGCGGCCGTGACCGCTGACGGGCGGATCGGGGAGCTGTCGGGCGCGTACCTGCGGGTCTTCCGGGAGGTGCTGGCCGAGCGGACGGCCGCCGGCTCGGTCTTCGCCGCGTCGCCCGACGAGCGCGGGCTGGCCAGCCCGACGCAGGCCTGGGACGGGGTCGGTTTCCGGCTCGTCGGAGGTTTGGCTCCGCTGTACGCGAAGCGGCTCGCCGCGGCCGGTCTCGCCCCGCTGACGGTCGTCTACTACGCCGATCCGATCGACGGCCGGATCGTCGCCGACCGGACGCTGTTCCGGGAACGCATCGCATCGCTCTCGCGGCCGGCCCGGCGCTACCTGGAGGCGCACGAGCTGGAGCACCTGCGCTTCCCCGACGTCGTCGAGCGCGAGGTGTGGGAGCGGGTCGTCGCGAGCCCGCAGGTGGTGGCCGAGATCGTCGCGATGGCGGTCGGCGCCCAGGACCTGATCGCCACGACGCCGATCCACGGCCACTCCCGAGAGGTGCTCCTGGGCAGCGGCCGGGTCTGGACGCAGAACCGGCGCGAGGCACTGGCGTACGCCGGCGTCGTCGGTGTCCTCGGTGCCGCCGCAGCGGTGGTCAAGTGGCCTCAGCTGTTGCCGATCGCGGAGGCCGTCGCCGCGCTGCCCGTCGGTGTCGCGGCCGGGATCGGCCTGGTCGGTGCCGCGCGCAGGCTGAACCGGCGGGGCATGACCGTGCGGCTGGCGGAGGGGCTCCAGACGTTCGGTGCCGTTCTCCTGCTCGCGTCGCCCTTCGCAGCGCTCGCCACCGGCACGGTGGCGGCGGTCTCGTTCCTGCTGGGCACGGGCGTCGTACTCGTGATCCAGCGTGGTGATCACGACGACGGCCCGCTCGGCGTGCTCGACCTCGACGAGTCGGCGCTGGTCGGCGCCGTGGCGACCCGGATGCGGGCGGACGCGGCGGCCGGCCGGCGCGCCGACCTGCTCGTGCGCAGCCGGGGCCCACCGGGACTGCTGGAGGACGGCGAGACGTTCCTGCTGTCGCCGCACTCCACGTGGGTGGCGGAGCTGGTCGCCGACGGCGTCGACGCGGTGCGGGCGGCGAGCATAGTCGCGCGCCTGCACGCCTACGGCATGCCCGGCGTGATCGCGATGACGGCGGAGACGTTCGCGCAGCTCGACCGGCTCGGGCTGCTGCCAGTGGTGGTCGAGCACGAGCGGCTGTTCCACCTGCACGGAGGTGGCCACGACAGCGCGGCGCACGCCGCCCACAGCGCGGCCGCCGCAGCGCGCATCGAGGCAGCGCGCCACGCCGGCCGGTCCGAGCACCATGCCGCGCTGGTCGACATCCTGGCCGCCGGGCTCCTGACCGGGCCCGCCGGTGACGTGCACAGGGCGTGGCGCAGCCTCGTCGACGCCGTCGGGACCGCCGTCGCCCCCGATCAGGTGCTCGCCGAGCTGTACGCGCTGCTGGGCGACATCGAGCAGGGCGCCGACGTGCGCGCGGTGCTCGACGAGGCCGCCGGATGGCTCCGCACGGTCGAGGCCGACGAGGCCCCGCCGGGCGTCGTCCGCCTCTACCACGGCACGACGGACGCGGCCACGAACAGCATCTGGGAGAGCGGCGTCCAGCTCTCGAAGCAGCGGCGGACGCGCTCCGACTTCGGCACCGGCTTCTACACGACGCGCGACCTGCGCCAGGCCGTGCGGGCAGCGCGGCAGAAGGCGCGGTTGCTCGGCGGCGACCCGGTCGTCGCCCGCTTCGACGTCCCGCGCGCCGCGCTCGACGCGCTCACCGGGCGGACGTTCGCCGCCGCCGACCGGCGCTTCCTGCCGTTCGTCATGCGGATGCTGGCGGGCCGTCGGCCCCGCCTCGACTGGGTCGAGGGCCCGCAGGTGTTCGACCTCGCCGGCGCCCGGGTCGCCGGCCACCAGATCGCGTTCCACACGGCCCGGGCCGCGCAGCTGCTGGACGCGCACGTCGTGGGCACCCTCGACGCGCGCACGGGCCGGCCCTACAACCGCTTCGACTGCCCGTGCGGCGAGAGCCACTGGGGCGTCCGGGGCGCGGCCGGGCTGCTGCCCTACTTCGTGGGAGCGGACGGGCATCGCTGGTTCCTCCTGCAGCAGCGGGCGGCCCGGGACGACCACGGCGGCACCTGGGGTGTGCTCGGCGGCGCCATCGACAAGGGGGAGACCCCGCTGCAGGCGGCGCAGCGGGAGGGCGTCGAGGAGGCCGGGTTCGGGCCCGACCGCTACACGGTCGTCGCGAGCCACCACGACGACCACGGCGGCTGGGCCTTCACCACCTACCTCGTCCGGGTGGCGTCCCCGGAGCTGCCGGACGTCGCGGCGAACAACGAGACGGTCGCGCTGGCGTGGGTCCGGGAGGACCAGCTCCACACGCACGCGCTGCACCCGGCCGTCGCGGCGAGCCTGCCGTCCATGCTGACGGCGTTCTTCGGGGCGTCGTTGCTGGTCGGTGGCCTGCCCGCGCCCGAGGACGGCGAGCTGCTGCGGACCGCGCTGGCCGCCGTCGCGGGCCGGGCCCCCGTGCTCGCGCCCGGCGCGCTCCCGGTCGGCGAGCGCGCCCCGACCGTCCGGGTCGTCAGCGACGTGCCGCTGGAGCTGGCGCTGCGCAACGCCGGGCACACCGACCCCGCCGGGCTGGTCGCCGACCTCGTCGTCGCCGCACGGCAGGGCCCGGACGGCGCCGAGGCCGTGCTGCCGCGCGCACTGGTCGACGAGATCGACGAGCACCTGCAGGCGGGCCGGCTGTCCGTCGTCTGGCTGCGGACGCTCCTCGCCTTCGCCGTCGATCCGGGCACCGGCGTCGAGCGCGACCGGCTGGCGGCCGCGCTCGCCGGGCGGCTGGCAGACGCCAGGGCCCGGGCCGCGGCCGGGATGGTGGCGATAGCTCGCATCGAGCTGCGCTACCGGCTCCGGCAGGCGGCGCTGGCGCTCGACGGGATCGAGCAGGCCCGCGAGGTCGGGGCGGGCACGTCCGCCGGCCTCCGCGCCGAGCTGGTGGCCGGGTTCGCCCGGGCCGGTCTGCTCGACGACGCGTGGGACGGCTACGCGCGCCTGCCCGGAGATGCCGCGCTGCTCGCACCGGCGGCCCGGGCACTGGTCGCCGCGACGCAGGGGAGTGGCGAGCTCGTGCGCCGGGTCGCCGGCCTGGCAGGGGAGGCCCACCGGACTGCGGTGGCGACCGCACTGGACAACCCGCAGGTGACCGGCCGGCCGTCGGGTGCCCGGCTGGACCGGGCCCTGCTCGCCCGGCCCGACGGTCGGACGCCCGGCTCGCCGCGCGGGGTCCGCGCGGTGCTCGCGCGGGCCGCCGAGCTGGCGGCGGCGCTGGACGCCGTCGCGCTGGGTGGCCCGGACACGGTCACCGACCTGCTGCGGGCCGCAGATGCCAAGCCGGCCCGGGCCCTGGAGCTGCGGGTGTGGACGCTCGTCGGGCACGCGCCCGTGACGGGCACCGCCACCGTCGAGTACTGGGCCGCGCTCTGGCAGGCCCTCGGCGAGCTGCGCACGTCCGGTCGGCGCGTCGCCGCCGAGGAGGCGCTGCTGCGGCTGGGCCCGGCGCTCCTGCAGCGCCCGATCGCCCCGGCCGACGACGCGGCGTGGAGCTTCCTCGACCAGCCCGGCTGGGTGGCGGACGTCCTGGGCGGCGGCGGGTCGACGCCGGACTGGCTCGCCAAGCACTGGACGAAGCGCGCCGACCGCCTCGACCGGCTGGCCCTCGGGCTGACGGCCGTGGCCGCCGCCGGCCGGGTGGACGTGCTGCGCGAGCTGCCCAAGCGCCGCCGTTCGCGTGCCACGCTCGTGCCGCTCCTGCGGATGTGGACCGCGCCGCCGCTCGGCGAGGTTGCGGTGGCCACCAGCCTCGTGCTGGCCGCCCGCCCACGGACGGGCGCGGCCCGCCGGGCGCAGTTCCTGGGGGCGTGGCTCGGGCTCGTCGCCCAGATGGTGGGGCTCGAACCCGCGCTCCGCCAGCACGGCGAGCTCGCCGCAGCCGTGGACGCGACCACCCAGCTCTTCCACCGCCTGGTCGGGGCAAAGGGCGGCCCGCCCGTCCGCGACGGCGACCGTGCCCGCGCGCTCGAGCGGCACTCCGCCCAGCTCCCCGAGCTGCTGGCCCGCGCGGTCGACGCGCCGTGGGACCGCGGTTCCGACCTGTGGGACGTCCTGGTCCGCGGCCGGCTCGATGCCGACCCCGCCACCGTCGGCATGCTCGACCGCTACGAGCAGGTCCTGCTGGCGACCGGGTCACGCGCGGACGCGGCCGACGCGGTGTGGCGCACGTGGCGCGATCGCCTCCGGCAGCTGCTCGGCGGCGACCTCGTCGTCGGCCGGGACGGCGCCCCCGACGATCTTCCGGTCGTGCTCGCCGACGGCCGGCAGGCGCTCGTCGGGGTTGCCACCGACCCGGTCGACATCCTGCTGCTGGGGCGCGGCATGCAGCACGGCACCCACGGCGTGCTGTCGTGCCTGGACTGCCGCGGCGGCGAGCACCGCGACTTCGCCCAGCAGAACCTCCTGCACCCGCGCGTCGTGGTGCTCTACCTCTGGGCGCGGGGCTCCGACGGCGGGCGCGGGGACCGGCTCGCCCGCGTCACGGTGTTCCGCACCCCGCGCGGGCTCGTCCCCACCAGCAACCTCTACGTCGCCCCCGACTTCGCCCTCGACCCCGCACCGGCCTTCAGCGAGTACCTGCAGCGCTGGTCGCGCACCCGCGGCGTCCCGCTCGTGCGGGTCGAGGCGCGCAAGCTGGTCCCCTGGCTGACGATGCCGGCCGGCTCCGTCCGCATGCCGGACCAGACGCTCGAGTTCCCGGCCGACGGGGTCGCGGCGCTCTGGACCGACCTGACGTGGTCCAACGCCCGGCTCCCGCTGACGCTGCGGCGCGACGTGCTCGTCTTCACCCCGCCGGACGCCGGGCAGGCGCCCTCTCGACCCGGCGCACCGCCGGCGGACTCCGGCCAGGCGAGCGTCGGGTTCGTGCTCGCGACGGCCGGGGCCCTCGCGATCGGCGTGGTGATCGCCCACTGGCCGCTGATGGGTGCGCTGGCCGCGGCCGGCGCGCTCGTCGCCGTTGCGGTCGTCCGGGGTGCCGTCGCCGCGCGCACGGCAGTGGCCGCGCTGCTGGCGGCCGGCGTGGTCGCGATCTCGGCGCTGCTCATGACGGCCACCCCGGCGCATGCCGAATCGACGGTGCCGACCGCGCCGCGCGCGACCCGCGAGCTGGAGGTGAAGGCCGGGGACACCTACGACGGGATCAGCGCAGCACTCGGGCTGGGCCCCGACGCGCTGGACCGCGCGAACCCGGGGCGCTTCCCCGACCGGGCGAGCCGTGATCACCTGGCGATCGGGGAGGTCCTGCGGCTCCCGTCGGCGTGGGACGGCCGCTGGCGGCTGCAGTCGGGGCAGTCCGTGGCGTGGGTGGCGGACGAGTTCGACGTCCGTGGCGGCTGGCAGCGGGTGCTGGCCGCGAACCCGCAGCTGCAGGGTCGCGACCTGCGGCAGCTCCCGCGGGGTCTGCCGGTGGCGGTGCCCGGCGCGCTGCGACCGGCGCAGCCGGGGAAGCCGACCCCGCCGACGACCCCGCCGACGGAGAAGCCGACCCCGCGGCCGTCCCCGACGACCCCGGCGCCGTCGACCGGCCCGAGCGCGCCGGGTGCCTCGACGGGAGCACCGCACGCCCGCGGTCCGCCCGGGTTCTGGTCGTTCCTCGAGACCGCCGGCCGGATCGTCGCGCTGGCGGCAGTGGCGGTGTTCGCGCTGGTCACGGGGTGGCGGCAGCTCGCCCACCGGTTCGCGGGGCGCGGCCGCGACCTCGCACGCGCCGGCGGAGGGCGTGCCCGGGCCTGGTGGGCCGGCGCGTCCCGGCTCGGCTGGTCGGAGTGGCGCGACGGCGACGGCTCCGCGCACCGGTGGTCGTTGCTGGGTGCCGGCGCCCTCGGCATGGCCGTCACCGCGGCCGGGCTGTACGCGGTCACGGTCTGGTCGGAGGCACTGCATCTGGGGCCCGGACCGCTGTACGGGATGGCGCTGGCCGGGAACCTGGTCGGCCTCTTCACCGTGAAGAAGTGGTCGACGCTCTCCCGGCGCTGGCTCGCGGTGACCGCCCTGCTGGGCAACGCGACGGCCTACCTGCTGTTCACCACGGGTTCGGTCGGCCTGTACGCAGGCGCGTTCCTCATCGGGCTGACCGCCAGTGCCTGGACCGGCCTCAACACCCTGCTCACCGAATGGAACAAGACGTACGCGGACGGCCGGGCGGTCCCGCTCGCCGGCAGCGTCAACGCGCTGGTGCTGCTGGTCTCGACGGCGCTCACCCCGGTGATCGTCGTCGTCCAGCACGCCGTCGCGGTGGGGTCACCGGCGCGGGCCGCGGTGCTGTCGGCGGGGCTCGGCGTCGTCGCCGCGGCCGGGCTGTGGGCGACCGTGCCGCGGGAGCGCGCCGACCGGGAACACCCGACCGCCGGTGACACCATGCGCCACCTGCTCCGCTACCCGGTGGTCCGCTGGGCAGCCGCGGTGCTCGGGCTCACCATGGCCACGAGCGTCGCCTTCGACGGGTTCTGGCGCGGCCAGGTCACCGACGCCGGGCAGGTCACCCTGCTCAGCTTCGGCCTGGTCACGGGCGGGGCCATGGCCGCGACCATCTCCCTGGTCGCGGCGCGCGGGAACCGGGACGCCGGCGAGGGCTGGATCGAGCGGAACCCGACCCGGTTCGTCGTCGTCTCCGCCGTGACGCTCGCGCTGGGCGCGTTCGCCGCGTTCCTGGGCGCGACGCTGTGGGGCGGGCAGTTCCGCCTCGACGGTGTGCGGGTGGCCGCGTTCGTCGGCGAGGGCGGCGCCACGGCCATGATCCTCGGCGTCATGGCGCTGCTGGGGCGGCGGCTGCCGGCGCGCGCCGTCGGCGTGGCGGTCACCGTGGTCACGCTGGTGAAGTTCGGCGTCGGCACCGCGACGAGCCTGCTGGTCGGCGCGATCGACGGGGCGGCCGGCTGGCCGGGCGTCACCGCGTTCATGGCCGCGGCCGCCACCCTCGCCGTCGCCGCCGCCCTGTTCGTGCACCGCCGGTTCCGCGGGCAGCACGACGCGGGGACCGACGGCGGGATGTTCGCGGCTCTCCGGGAGCGCAACTTCGCCCTGTTCTTCACGGGCGACCTGATCTCCAGCACGGGCAGGTTCATGGCGACGCTGACCCAGAGCCTGCTGGTGCTGCAGCTGTCGAACGGCGACCTGACCGCCGCCGGTTACGTGGTGGCGGCCCAGTACGTCCCGGCGCTGGTCGTCACGATGCCCGGTGGCTGGCTGGCCGACCGGCTGGACAAGCGCCGGCTCCTGCTGGGCCTGCAGCTCGCCATGGTCGCCGTCCTGACGACGCAGGCCGTCCTCGTGCTGGCCGGGGCGATCACGGTGACCGGGCTCTACGTGCTGGCCGCGCTCTACGGCGTCTTCTCGGCGCTGAACCTGCCGGCGCAGACCTCGTTCGTGCGGAACGTCGTGGGTGAGCGTCGGCTCGCCAACGCCGTCAAGCTCAGCGCGCTCGGCAAGAACCTCGCGCGGATGGCGGGCCCGGCCCTCGGCGGCGTCCTGTACGCGGCGTTCGGCGCCGGTCCGGTGTTCGTGGTGAACGCGGCGAGCACCGCCGTGCTCGTGGTCGCGCTCGCGCTGCTGGACACCGCCAAGCTGCACACCGCCCCGCGGCCCACCGCAACGACGACACGCGGCCAAGGGCTCGTGCGGTACGTGCTGGCCAGCCCGGCGTTGATGGCGAAGCTGGCGCTGGTCTTCGTCGTGTTCACGTTCGGGTCCACGTTCGTCGTGAGCCTGCCGATCATCGCCACGGCGGAGTTCCACACGGGCGCGGCCGGCGCCGGGCAGCTGGCGACGCTGCTCGCGGTCGGCACCGTGATCGGCGCGGCGTTGACCGCCCGGCGCCCCGACAAGGGCGGCACCACGGTCATCCTCGGCGCGGCCGCGGCGGTCGGGGTGCTGAACGTCGCACTCGGGCTGGTGCCCGGCTACTGGCTGTTCGCCGGCCTCCTCGTCGTCACCGGGATCGCCCTGCTCGCCTTCGGCCCGAACGTCAACAGCGCGGTGCAGCTGTCGACGGACGAGCGGATGAGCGGCCGGGTCATGGCCCTGTACTCGCTGCTCACGCTCGGCGGCAACGCGCTCGACGGGCCCATGGTCGGCCACCTGTCGGCGCACCTCGGCCCGCGCTCGCCGCTGCTGATCGGCGGCGCGGCCGTCCTGCTCACGGCCGCGGCCGTCACGCCGGTCCTGCTGGGCCGCGCGCGCATCGGCGCGGCCGCGGCGCGGGTCGTCCGCCGGGGGCACAGCGGGCGGGCGTCCTTCGCCGCGACCGCGCTCGGTCTCGGGATCACGTCGACGCCGCTGTCGGCCACCGCGATCCTCTCGGAGGGCATGACCGGCATCGCGCCGGCCACGCTCACCACCATCGCTGCCGCGAGCTTCGCGGCCGGCACCCTCGTGCTGAGCCCGTGGTGGGGCCGCTTCGACCGGAAGCTGATGGCCCCGGCGACACTGCTCGGCAACGCCGCGGGCTACCTGCTGTTCGTGGCGGGCGGGCTACCGGCCGCCGTCGCGGGCTCGGTGCTGCTCGGGCTCTCCACGAGCGGGTGGGTCGGCATCTTCGCCCTGTTCTCCGAACGCACCGGGGGCCGGACGCGCGCCGGAGCGATGGCGATGCTCGCCGGATCCGGGGTGACGGTCGCCGTGCTCGACGCGCAGACCAGGATCTCGACGCACGCCTCCACAGGCGCGGCGGCCCTGGTCACCGCCGGGTTGGCCGCCGTCTCCGCGGCCGCACTGTGGTGGACGACGCCGAAGGACGATCCCGACCGGGAGCGCGTGCGGATGCGCGAGGTGCTGGCCGGACCGCTCGGCCTCCTCGGCGGGCGGCAGACCCGCGGCACGGTCCTGCCGGCGGCGCTGCTGCTCGGGTTCACCGTCGCCACGGTCGGGGTGTTCGAGGCGTCGTACCGCGCCGCCCTGCCCCACGGGACCGCGTCCTGGGTGACGTCGGTGCTGGTCATGGGCATGTTCGCGGGCGGAGGATGGCCCGCCGTCCAGACGCTGATCAGCGACGCCCTCGCGCAGCGCCGCGGCACCGGCCGCACGGGGACGATCGACGGGAAGCCCGACCGCTTCCTGCGGCAGATGGCCGCGCTGCTCGTCGCCGGGGCCGCCGCGCTGGTGCTGACCGCGCAGCTCGGCCACACCGCGTTGCTCGTCGGGATCGGGGTGGCGGCGTTCGCCCTGGACGCCGCGGCGAACGGGACCTTCCTCGCCGTCGCCGCGCGGTTCCGGCGCGACCTGCCGCAGGAGCAGGTCGAGCCCGCCCTCAACGCCTCCGTGCTCGCCCGGTTCGCCGTCCAGGTGCCGGCGATCGGGGCCGCGTCGCTGGTCTGGGAGAGCGGCGGCTGGCCGGCGGTGACCGTGCTGGCGCTGGGCACCGCGACCGTCGCGGCCGGGCTCGCCGCCGTGCTGGCCCGCAGCGGGCCCGGATCGGCAGTCGCCGAGGTCCGGCACGCCCGGCGCGCGGCGGTCCGGGCCGGCCGTGAGCTGCGCACTGCATTGCGCAGGCGGGCGCCGGACGACGTCGTCGACGCACTGGCGGCCGAGGTGGGCGAGCGCGTCCGCGAGCTGGCCGCCGTGGCCTCGCCGGGCGCGTCCGGGCAGGTGCTGAGGAACCGGATCGGGCTGCTGCTCACCCCACGGGCCGACGCCGCGGCGGTGGCGACGCGGCTCGCGCTCGTCGAGCTGCTCGGGGCGCGCGGATGGGTCGACGAGCAGCTCCCGACCCGGGACCGGCTGGTGGCCGAGCTGACCGGCATCGCCGACGAGCTGTCCGCGGCCGCGCCGGGGTCTGCCGAGCACACCGCGGCGCTCGCCAGGGCACCGCCCGCGTTGGCCGAGCTGGACGTCCACCTGCGGGTGGTCGCCGCGGCCGGCCGCAACGCCGCGTGGCGGGGCGGCATCAGCCGCAGCCATCGCTGGGCCTTCGTGTCGACGATGACCGTGGCCGTCGGGCTGGTCATCTTCGGCATGTACGCGATGACGGTGCTGTCGTCGGCGGTCGCCGACATCGGCCCGGGCGTGCTGTTCACCGTGGCGCTCGGCGGGCTGGTCGTCGGCGTGGCGCTGATCGGACCGCTCTGGACGGTGCTGTCGCGGCGGATGCTGCTGGTCGCGTCGATGCTGGGCACGGCGGTCGGGCTGGGCGTCTTCGCGCTCGCCGGCGGGTGGCTCCCCGGCTACTTCGTCGGCGCGTTCGTGCTGGGCCTTGCGGGGAGCGCGAACGGCCCGATGGTCTCGCTGCTCGGGGCGTGGGTCGCCCGGACGACCGCGGCGCGCCGCGCGGCCGGGATGCGGGCCCGGCTCGGTGACGGGGTCGTCGCGATCGCCGTGCTCGGTCTCGTCGTGACGCTCGCCGTGCTGCTGGGCATCGCGCCGGTGCTGATGGAGACCTCGCTGTTCGCGGCCGCCGGCGTCGGAGCGGTGCTGTCCGTGGCGACGGCGGTGGCGTTGTTCGTGACCGTGCCGGCGGAGCGGTGGGACCGCGCGGCCGCGCCGCCGGCCCGCCAGCTGCTGCTGGGCCCGTTGGCCGGGCTGCGGCACCGGTTCGTGCGCTGGGTGGCGCTCGCCTACGGGCTCACCGCCGCTTCGATCGGGGCCTACGACGCGCTGAAGGTCGACGCGCTGCTCGAGATCGGACGTGCGGACCTGCTCGCGGTGATCACTCCGGGCTTCGTCGCGGGCGGGCTGGTGATCGTCGCGCTCCTGGTGCCGGTCGACCTGGCGAACGCGCGTCGCGTCGCCAGGGGCGGCGCGCAGCAGGGCGGCCTGCTGGAGCGGCGACCGGGATGGTTCGTGGCGGCCATGGCCGGCCTGATGGGCCTCTCGGGGCTGCTCGTGGCGTTCACCCAGCACGTCGCGGGCCACCCGGAGTGGGGGATCGTCGCAGCGGCCTACCTCGGCGAGGCCAGCTCGACCGGCATGATCCTCGGCGTCGGCGCGCTGATCAGCAGGCGGCTGCCCGAGCACGAGCGCGGGCCGGCCGAGAACACCGCCAACTTCATGAAGGCGCTGTTCCAGTTCGTGATGGGCGCCGGACTGGCGGCGTCCGTCTGGGCGGGCGGGACCGGGCTGCCCGCCGGCTGGGCCGGGGTCAGCCTCCTGGTGGCCGGGTTCAGCGTCCTGACCGTGGTGGCCACCGCGCGGCTGCTGAGGCTGCGCGACGGTGGGTGACGGCGGAGTCGGCCGGGTCGGGGACTTCCCCGGGCGGGCCGCGGACCGCACGATCGCGGGGTGACCGACGCGATCGAGGACCGCGCTGCCGCCGACGACCGGCTGGCCGCGCTGCTGCACCGGGCCCGCGGTGCCCGCACGCTGCTCGACGCCGGACGGGAGGCGGTGGACCTGACCCTCGACGAGGCCTACCCGGTCCAGGACCGGCTGACCGCGCTGCGGATGCGCGAGGGCCGCCGCCGGGTCGGGTGGAAGCTCGGCTACACGTCGGAGGTGATGCGGCAGCAGATGGGGGTGGCGGCGCCGAACCACGGCCCGCTGCTCGACGACATGGTGCTGCGGGACGGCGCCGACGCCGTCGGCTTCCTCCACCCGCGGGTGGAACCGGAGATCGGCGTCGTGCTGGCCCGTGACGTCTCCGGCGCCGGGCTCGATCTCGCCGCGGTCGCCGACGCCGTCGCCGAGGTGCGGGCCTGCCTGGAGGTCGTCGACTCGATCTGGCGCGACTACCGGTTCACGGCCGCGCAGAACACGGCCGACGGCTCGTCGGCGGCGGGTGTCGTGCTCGGCCCGGTGCTCGACGTCGACCCGCTCCGGTGCCACCTGGTCGCCGTGGAGCTGGCGGAGGACGGGGTGCCGGTCGCGACCGCCACGGCCGCGGCCGCGAGCGGGCACCCCTTGCACGGCGTGGCGTGGCTCGCCGGTGAGCTGGCCGCGCGCGGCCGGCGCCTGCAGGCCGGCGAGCTGATCATCACCGGCGGTCTGACCGCCGCGCCGCCGCTGCGCCCCGGCCACGCGATCTCGGCACGGTTCGACGGCGCGACCACCGTGACCGTCCACCGCCCGGCCGGAGAGCTCGACGCCCCGTGATCAGGGCTGCGTCATGCGCTGGATCCGGCTCAGCACCTCGTTGCTGGGGAACGGCTCGCTGCCGGCCTTCTCCATGAGGAGGCGCGCGTAGTCGGCGACCATCTCGGGCGGTAGCGACTGCTCGAGCAGGTCGAGCTGGGCGCGGCTCGGGAACGGGTCCTCGCGCACCTTCTCCATGAGCATCTGCACGAACTCGGCCCGGGTCTCCTCCGAGGCCTGCCGCTCGCGGAGCCGGTCGCGGAGCTCCTGCACGAACTGCTCCCACACCTCGTCGGGGATCTGCTCGACAGCGCCCTCCTGCGGGTCGCGATTCGCTGCTTCGGTAGCCATCCGCTTCGAGTACCCAGGCCGCCGACCGGTCAACCGGCAGTGTTCGAGCAACCGATGGTTGCGCGTCCGCGCCCGGCGCAGTATCGTCATGTGCAACCAAAGGTTGCGAAAGGAGTGGACGATGGGACACGCCAGCATCGAACGCGAGCTCCACGTCGAGGCCGCGCCCGACGTGGTGTACGAGGTCATCAGCAGGCCCGAGCACCTGCGCGAGTGGTGGCCGGACGAAGCGGAGCTCGACGCGGTGCCCGGATCGACCGGGGTCATCTCGTTCGGCGAGGCGAAGGTCGTGCACCTCACGGTGACCGAGGCCGACCCGCCTCGACGGTTCGCCTTCCTCTGGACCTACGACGAGGACGTCGTCGCCTCGACGGACAACGCGCTGCTCGTCACCTTCGAGCTGAGCCCGGCCG
The DNA here is from genome assembly GCF_050936315.1 of Pseudonocardia sp. CA-107938. NCBI lineage: Bacteria > Bacillati > Actinomycetota > Actinomycetes > Pseudonocardiales > Pseudonocardiaceae > Pseudonocardia > Pseudonocardia sp. CA-107938. Next base: position 2,939,856 of record NZ_JBNJNA010000001.1, read on the forward strand.
GCGCCGGCACGTTGCTGCGCTTCACCGAGACGGGGTTCGCGACGAAGGGGTGGGCGGGCGCCGAGCTCGAGGAGAAGTACGCCGAGCACGCCACGGCGTGGGATCACTTCCTCCCCCGCCTGGCGGGGTACGTCCGCGGGCTGGCCCGCACGCCATGAGCGACGCGGCCGGCGAGACCGTCGACGACCAGCTCTGGTCGGCGATGGGCGATCCGACCAGGCGGCGGATGATCGACCTGCTTCTGGCCGACGGCGGCGGCACGGCGACCTCGCTGAGCGAGCGCCTCCCCGTCACGCGGCAAGCGGTGGCGAAGCACCTGGGAGTCCTCGACAGCGTCGGCCTGGTCCACGGCACGACGTCGGGACGCGAGCGCCGGTACGTGGTCGACGAGGTGCTGCTCGCCCGCGCCGCCGCCGAGCTGACGGCCGTCGGGTCCGCCTGGAACAACCGGCTGCTCCGCATCAAGCGCCTCGCCGAGGCCATCCAGCGCCAACGACAGCAACCACAACCATGAGAGGTCGAGACATGTCCGCAACGATGAGCACCGACGAGATCGCCGACATCTTGACGAGCCCGTACGCCCGGCAGCTGCTGGAGTCGAAGATCCCCGCGCGCATCGCCTACACCGGGCTCGACGGGTTCCCGCGGGTCGTTCCCGTCGGGTACGACTGGGACGGCACCCACATCAGGTTCGCCTCCATCATGGGCTCGGCCAAGAACGCCGCGCTGCAGTCGAACCCGCAGGTCGCGATCACGATCGACACCGAGAGCTATCCACCCAAGGTCCTGCTGATCCGCGGCACCGCGCAGGTGGAGATCGTCGACGGCGTGCCCGACGTCTACGTCCGGGCGTCCACACGGCGGCTGCCCGAGGAGGAGCGGCAGCCGTGGGAGGAGGGCGTCCGCGCCCTGTTCGACCGGATGGCGGTCGTCACGATCACGCCGACCTGGGTGCGGCTGCTCGACTTCGAGTCGACCTTCCCCAGGGCCTTCGAGGACGTCGTCGCCGCGCGGGGCGGGAGCACGGCGTGAGCCGCGGTCCGCTGCTCGCGCACACGCTGGTGTGCTCACGCACACGTCCCAGCATGTGCGCGGGCACGCGGGGGTGTGCGTGAGCGGTGGTCAGGCCGGTCCCCGGCTCGCGAGGGCCGCGTCCAGGATCGCCTCGCACAGGTGCCGGGTCCGCCGGGCCGGGCCCGTGCGGCCGAGGGCCTGGGCGGTGGCCCTGGCACCCTCGGTGACGAGCAGGAGGTGGTCGGCCAGCTCGTCGGGGTGGTCGACGTCGAGGCGTGCGGTGAGCTCGCCCAGGCTCTGGCGCACCCAGGCCTTGGCCGCCACCGCGTTGCGATGGGCGGGCAGGTCGGGGTCGGGGAACTCGGCGAGCGTCATCATCAGCGCGCAGCCGCGGTAGTCGGCGGAGTCGATCTCCGCGCAGATCAGGTCCACGACGGCCAGGATCTGCGCGCGCGGGTCGCTGCCCGCGGCCGCGACCGTGGCGTCGAACGTCGCCCGGAAGTCCTGGTACTCCTGCTCGACGTACGCGCCGACCAGGTCGTCCTTCGAGGCGAACTGGCGGTAGAGGGTGGTGGGGGCGACGCCGGCCTCCGCGGCCACGAGGTCCACGCCGGTGGCGCGGATGCCGTTGGCGTAGAAGAGGCGCCCGGCGACCTCGAGAACGTGGTCGCGGGTCTCGGCGGCGGTGCGCGGCATGGGCCCTCCCGGTCTTGCGGATGTTAGGGATCGTACCCTAGCGTCGTGTTAGGGATCGTTCCCCAACATTGATTCGAGTCTTCGGAAGGTAGCGATGAGTGATCAGCGGACGGTGAGCCCTGCTCGGGCGAACCTCGTCCTCGTGACGTTGTTCGTGGGGATGTTCGTGCTCGGCAGTTCGGAGCTGCTCGTGGTGGGCGTGCTCAACGTGATCGCCGCCGATCTGCGGGTGTCCATCCCGGAGGCCGGGGGACTGGTGAGCGCCCTGGCCCTGGGGCTGGCCATCGGTGGGCCGTTGTTGACGGCGCTGACCATCCGGTTGGACCGGCGCACGGTGCTGATCGGCGCGCTGGTGCTGTTCACCGCGGCCACCCTGGTCGCGGTGTGGACCTCCAGCTACGGGCTGTTCGTCGTGGTCCGGGTGGTGACGGGGGCGCTGCAGGGGTTGTTCATCGCCGCCGGCTTCGCGGTCGGCACGTCGGTGGTGCCGCCGGAGCGGATGGGCCGGGCGATCTCGGCGGTGTTCGGCGGGATCACGATCTCGGCGGCGCTCGGGGTCCCGTTGGGCACGTTGGTGGGGCAGCAGTTGGGGTGGCGCGGGTCGTTCGTCGCGCTGGCCGTGCTGAGCGTCGTGGCGCTCGTCGCGACGGTCGCGGTGGTCCCGTCGGTGCCGAGTGCTGCCGGCGGGTTCGCCAGCCAGGCCCGGTACGCGTTCGCCCCGCGGGTGCTCGCGGTGCTGCTGCTGGACTTCGTGCTGTTCACCGGCGTGTTCACCGCGTTGACGTACCTGACGCCGTTCCTGGAGTCGGTCGTCGGGGTGACCGGTGCGGTGCTGAGCGCGTTCCTGCTGGCATACGGGGTGGCGACGGCGGTCGGGTCGGTCGGCGGCGGCCGGTTCGCCGACCGGAACGCCTCGGTGACGGTGATCGTGGCGACGGTCGGCACCACGGCCGCGCTGCTGGCGCTGTACCTGGTCGGCGCGAGCGCGTTCGCCGTGGTCGTCGCGCTGGTGGGGCTGGGCCTGTTCGCCATGGGTGGCGTCCCGTCGCTGCAGCACCGGACGATCAGCCTGGCCGGGCCCGGCGCGGCGCTCGCCCAGCCGCTGCCCGCGTCCGCGGCCAACCTCGGGATCGCGGTCGGCGCGTTCGCGGGCGGCGTCGCGATCGACCGGGTCGACGTGTCGGCCGCCGTCCTCACCGGGGTGGGCATCGCCGTCGTCGCGATCGTGCTGGCGATCGCCACCAGCCGCCTCGCGCCCCGAGAGGTGCCCGTCGCCGAGCCCGTCGCGTGACGCGGGTTCCGGCGCGGCTCACCGGAGCCCCGGTCGGGGGTCGGCCGGACCGATCGTTCTCGTGCCCTACGCGCTCATCCACGATGAACCCCATCCGTCGTCCTGCAGTGGAACCGTCCGCGGGGTACGACCGTGGGGGACCCGGGTCGGTTGGGGGTCGCGGTCAGGTCCGGGACGTGTCCGCGCGTGCGCCGCCGAGGATCGCGTCGAGCAGGCCGGGGTAGCGGTCGTCCAGGTCCTGGCGTCGTAGTGACAGGAGGTTCTCCCGCCCTGCGGGTTGTTGCCAGATGACGCCGCTGTCGCGCAGCACGCGCCAGTGATGGGTCAGGGTGGACTTGGAGATGGGCGGTTCGAGGCGGAGTCCGACGGCGCCGCAGGGGTGCTCGCCGCCTTCGGCGAGGATGCGGGTGATCGCCAGGCGGATGGGGTTGCCGAGGGCGGCGAGCACGTTCTCGAGCACGATCTGCTCGGTGGGCGGGTGCTGACCGATCATCCGTCCACCGTACCTCGATAGTCCAACAAAACACGAACAGTCGTACCGTCCGTACCGTTCGATAGTACGCTTCTTTTCGTACAGTCGTACGGTGGCCGTCGTGGCCGATCGAAAGGACGCTCGACGTTGTCCAGCTCACCCGTCGCCGCGGCTGGTCGGCGCCCCCGGCTGGGGCCGATCCTGACCGTGCTGGCGCTCGCCCAGCTGATCTTCTCCCTCGACCTGAACATCGTGTTCGTGGCACTGCCCGACATCGGGGCCGATCTGGGCTTCACCGAGCAGACCCAGCAGTCGGTGGTCAGCGCCTACGTCGTGTTCGCCGGTGGGTTCCTGCTGCTCGGCGGCCGCGCCGCTGATCTGCTGGGGCGCCGCCGGGTGTTCGTGGCGGCACTGACGATCTACGCCCTCTCGTCCCTGGCCGGCGGGCTCGCCGGGAGCCCGTTGGTCATCGTGATCGCTCGGGCGGTGCAGGGGCTCGGCGGCGCGCTGCTGCTGCCGTCCACCCTGGCGCTGATCAACACGCTGTTCGAGGAGGGGCCGCGGCGCAACCGCGCGTTGGCGGTGTGGGGCGGTGCCGGTGCCAGCGGCCTCACGTTGGGCGCGCTGCTCGGCGGCGTGCTGACCCAGGCCTTCGGCTGGGAGGCCGTCTTCTTCGTCAACGTCCCGCTCGCGGGCGCGGTCGCGCTCGTCGCACTGGCGGTGATCCCGGCCGACGTCCGCGCCGTCGTCCGGCGGCGGTTCGACCTGCCCGGCGCCCTCACCGTCACCGGCGGCGCAACCCTGGCGGTGTTCGTGCTGGTGCAGGGCCCGGAGCGGGGATGGGCCGGGCCAGAGGTGCTCGTCTGCGCCGTCCTGTCCGTCGCGTTGCTGGTCGCGCTCGCGGTGATCGAGTCGCGCAGCGTCGACCCGTTGATGCCCCCACGGCTGCTCCGCAACCGCAGCCTCGCTGCCGGCGTCGCGGTCACGTTCCTCTACATGGCGACCTTCGGCACGCTGCCGTACTTCCTGACCGTGCTCCTGCAGACCGTGCACGGGTTCACCGCCCTCCAGACCGGGCTAGCGTTCCTGCTGCCGTCGATCGCGATCGCCACCGGCACGCAGGTGGGGGAGCGCCTGACCACCCGGCTCGGCACGCGCACCACCCTGATCACGGGGTTCGTCGGCGGCGTCGTGGGCACGGCGGTGCTCGCCCTCGGATTCGGCGCCGACCAGGGCTACCTCGCGCTCGTGCCCGGTCTCGTCGTCTCCGGGGTCGGCCAGGGCATCGTCTGGACGTCCATGTGGATCGCCGCTGGTACCGGCGTGCAGCCGTCGGAGCAGGGCGTCGCGAACGGCATGGCGTCCACCACGTTGAACATCGGCAACGCCATCGGCCTCGCCGTCCTGATCGCGATCTCGAACGCGGACGTCGCCGGCAGGTCGGGACCGGCGCTGCCGGACGCGCTGGCCGCCGGCGGTCGCACCGCCGTCCTGATCGCCTCCGCCGGCATGGTGATCGGCCTGCTCCTCGCGCTGTCGTTCCCCACGGGCCGCGCGGAGGACGGATGCTCGCCCGGCAACGCCAGGGGCTGATCCTCGACGAGGTCCGCACCGCCGGCGGGGTGCGCGTCTCGGAGCTGGTCGACCGGCTCGGCGTCTCGGACATGACGATCCGTCGTGACATCGAGGTACTGGCCGGGCGCGGGCTCGTCGCCCGCGTGCACGGCGGAGCCACCAGCGTGGCCGAGCCTCGCCCCACCACCCGGGCGGCGGCGCGCACCGAGGCCGAGCGGGCGATCGCCGCGGCAGCGGCGACGCTCGTCGAGCCCGGTTCCTCGGTGGCGATGTCCGCTGGCCCGACGACCACCCTGCTGGCCGCGGCGCTGTCGTCGATCCCCCGCCTGACGGTCGTGACGAACTCGCTGCCCGTCGCCGCGGTGCTGCACGAGACGGGCCGCGCCGATCTCGCGGTGGTGCTGACCGGCGGTGAACGCACGGCGTCCGACGCGCTCGTCGGGCCGGTCGCGGTTGCGGCACTCGCCGGCCTGCACGTCGACCGGCTGTTCCTGGGGGTGCACGGGATGGACGCCACCGCCGGGTTCACCGCACCCGGCCTGGCCGAGGCGGCGACCGACCGCGCGCTGATCCGCAGCGCGCGGTCCACGACCGTCCTGGCCGCCAGCGCGACGTGGGGGGTGGTGGGACTGAGCACGATCGCCGCGCTCGACGACGTCGACCTCGTCGTGACGGACGACGGGCTCGACCCGCACGTGCGGGAGATCCTGCAGGCCGAGTGCGGCGATCTGGTGCTGGCGGGCGCTGCGCCACGCGGGCTGCCGCCCGCCGCGGCGATCAGCGTCCGGTCACGCGATGCGGGTCAGCAGAGGTCGCCCGTCTCGTAGCAGGACCCGCAGACCCCGCCGCAGCAGATGCGGACCTGACGCTGCTTGACCAGCGGGTTTCCGAGCATGGAAACGCAGCCGCAGAACTCCTCGTACTGCTCGCAGGCCAATGCCTTCTCGGTGGGCAGGAACAGCGCGACGAGGCGGTCGGCGATCCTGGCGACGTTTTCCACGACCTGCTCACGGTATCCGGATGTCCCCGACATGACTCCCTCTCGTTGACGGTTGTTGATCGAGCCGCCGCAGGCTACACGTCGGCCTTGCGCACCGCGACGGCCGTCATCTCCATTGCGCGCACAAATGCGTTGCGCTCAGTGGGTGCAAAATCACGATGGGTGACTCGGTTACGCTCGCGGAAGTGCGCGGTTCGGATTCTCCGGCCGACGGCACGTCGGGGTGCGCGGGCGTACGGGGGAGCGAGTGGGGGGTCGCACGGTGCTGGGCGGCGCGCTGGGCGCGGGCCGGCTGGCGTTGCGGGCCGCGCCGTTGCTGATCGTCGGCCAGGTGCTGGTGGCGTTGACGACGGCGGCGCTGCCGGTGCTGGTGGCGTGGCTGACCAAGCTGGTGATCGACGCGCTCGTGAACGGCGCGCCGGACGGGCTGGAGCCACTGCTGTGGCTGGCCGGCGGGCTGGTCGGCGCGGGCCTGCTGGTGGCGCTGCTGCCGCGGGTGGCGATGTTCCTGCGGCAGGAGGCGGGCCGGGCGATCGGCCGGTGGGTGCAGGACCGGCTCTACCGCGCCGTCGAGGCGTTCTCCGGGTTGACGCGGTTCGAGACGCCGACGTTCCTCGATCGGTTGCGGCTGGCGCGGCAGGCGGGCGCGCAGTCGCCGGGCAGCGTCGTCGAACAGGGGATCGCGCTGGTCGGAGGCGTGGTGACGGCCGCGGGGTTCCTCGGCTCGCTCGTCGTCATCAGCCCGGTGATGGCGGGCGTGGTGCTGGCGGCGGCGGTGCCGACGGTGCTGGCGCAGCTGCAGCTGGCGCGCCGCCGCGCGGGGATGATGTGGTCGCTGGGCCCGCGGGAGCGACGGGAGTTCTTCTTCGGTTCGCTGCTGAGCGACGTGCAGGCCGCGAAGGAGATCCGGCTGTTCGGGTCCGGGCCGTTCCTGCGCGGACGCATGATGACCGAGCGGCGGGCCACGGACGTGCAGAAGGGGGCGCTGGACCTGCGGGAGCTGTGCACCCAGGGCGGGCTCGCCGTGCTGTCGGCCGCGGTGGGCGGCGCGGGCCTGGTGTGGGCGATCGCCGACGCCTACCACGGCGTGCTCACCGCGGGGGACGTGACGATGCTCGTCGCGGCGATCGCCGGCGTGCAGAGCGCGCTGGGCGGGGTGACGGTCGCGCTGGCCGGCGTGCACCAGCACGTGCTGCTGTTCGAGCACTACCTCGCCGTCGTCGAGGCCGGTCCGGACCTCCCGGCGGCGGCGCACCCCGTGCCGACGCCGCCGTTGACGGGCGGGATCGAGCTGCGGGACGTGTGGTTCCGCTACTCCGATGATCACCCGTGGGTGCTGTCCGGCGTGGACCTGTTCCTGCCCGCCGGCCAGGCGGTCGCGCTGGTCGGGCGCAACGGCGCCGGCAAGTCCACGCTGGTCAAGCTGCTGTGCCGGCTCTACGACCCGAGCAAGGGCGCGATCCTGTGGGACGGGGTCGACCTGCGCGACATGGACGTCGCCGAGCTGCGGCGCCGCATCGGTGCGGTGTTCCAGGACTTCATGCACTACGACCTGACCGCAGCGGAGAACATCGCCCTCGGCGACGTCGAGGCGCTCGACGACCGGGACCGCATCACCGCGGCCGCCCGCCTGGCCGGCGTCCACGACATGATCGAGGCCCTGCCGCGTGGCTACGACACCCTGCTGTCGCGGATGTTCGTGTCCGAGCAGGACAAGGCCGACCCCGACACCGGGATCGTGCTCTCGGGCGGGCAGTGGCAGCGCCTCGCGCTCGCCCGTGCGCTGCTGCGCGGCAACCGCGACCTGCTGATCCTCGACGAACCCAGCTCAGGCCTCGACGCCGTGGCCGAGCACGAGGTGCACACGCGGCTGCGCGCGCACCGCAGCGGCCGCACCAGCGTGCTGATCTCGCACCGGCTCGGCGCGGTGCGCGAGGCCGACCAGATCGTCCTCCTCGACGACGGGCGGATCACCGAGCGCGGCACGCACGACGAGCTGATGGCCGTCGACGGCGGGTACGCGGAGCTGTTCCGGCTCCAAGCTGCCGGTTACCAGGAGAACGTGGGAGCGCGCTGAGCCATTTCCCACTCCTCGATCCGCCGAGTGAGCCGGAAACGGGCAGGGATGGTCGTTCCGAAAACGAAGGAGCGCGCAGAATCCGAGGATCGCGCCGATCTGCGAGAACGGTGAAGAGCACGGGCAGCATTCTTCGGCGGCTTCACCCCGCCCGTCGGCGCGCGGTTCTGCCATCCTTCGCTCGTGGGCGAGGTCGTGGTCGCGATCGTCACGGACGCTCGCGGTGTGCTGGTCGGGCAGCGACGCGACGGCGCACCGCCGTGGACGTTCCCCGGCGGGAAGATCGAACCCGGTGAGACTCCTGAGGCGGCAGCGTGCCGGGAGGTTCGCGAGGAGACCGGTGTGGAGATCCAGGTCGTGGGCGAGATCGGTCGGCGCGTCCACCCGCGCACCGGGCAGGTCCTGATCTACCTCGCCGCCCGCCCGTCGGGGTCGCTGACGCCGCGAGCGGATGGCCGTGAGCTGATCACGCTCAGGTGGGTGCGGTGGCATGAGATCGATCAGCTGATGCCGGACCTGTTCGCGCCCGTCCGCGTCCACCTCCTCGATCACCGTTGAGACTCGCCGGTGCCGCGCAGCCGCGTGAAGGGGCGTGCGACCCGTTCCGCCAGGATGCGCGCCGCCGAGATGTCCCCTCGTGGATGGGTCTTCGCGTGGCGGGCTCGTACCCGGCTTCCGGGGTACGGTGAACACCCGAGAGACGGAAGTGCCCTCGCGTGCGGATGAGGCGGCGGGGCGCGGACCGAGAAGCGGAGTCTCGGACATGAGCGAGAGTGCCGAGTTCAGCGGCGGCATCGGTCGTCGCTTGCGCGAGATCCGGGTCTGGCGCGGCCTGTCGCTGCGAGCAGCCGGTGAGCTGGCCGGGTTCTCCGCCGCCTATCTGTCCCTCATCGAGAGAGGGGTGCGACCCATCGAACGCCGATCAACCCTGGAGGCGCTGGCCGGAGCGCTGCAGGTGTCGCCATCCGAGCTGACCGGCACCGCCACGCGCGCCGCAGAGGACAGGGAGTCCGGCCCGGCCGTGGCCGCGCTGCGCCTGGCCCTCGCCGACGTCGAGTTCGGGGAGGCCGTCGACGCGCCCGCCCGCCCGTGGCCGGATGTAGCTGCCGACCTGGCCGCCATGAACGCGTTGCGCCCGCAGGCCGCCTACGGAGCACTCGGCGCCGTCCTGCCAGCGTTGGTCGTCGACCTGCACGCGCACCTCACGACCGAGCACCGCCGGGCCGCGCTCGCGGGGCTGGTGGACTGCTACGCCGCGGCCCAGTTCCTCGCGAAGAATCTCGGCGTGCCCGACCTCGCACTCGTCGCGTCGCGGCACCTTCGCGACGCCACCAGCGCCTTGTCGGGTCCCGAGTGGGCGGGCCTCGCCGCGTGGTCGCGCGCGCAGGCGATCAGCCAGTCAGCTCGAGACCGAGCGCATGCGGTTGCAACGCGCGGCGCCGCCGACATCGCCAGCGAGCTGGACCGCCCGCAGGTGGCCGACGTGTACGGGTCGCTGCACCTCACCGCGGCCTTGGCGTCGATGACCCTGGGCAGGACCGACACGGCCGCCGATCACCTCGACGAGGCGGCCGCGGTAGCTACGCGTCCCGGTGTCGGGACCGGCTTCGGCAACCTCTGGTTCTCCAGCGGCAACGTGCAGGTGTGGCGCACGATGCTCGCCGTCGAGGCCGGTGACGGTGGCCGCGCCGTCGAGATCGCGCGTGGCGTGGACCCAGCGACGCTGCCGGAGTCGCCGAACCGTCAGGCCGCGTGGTGAATCGACATCGGCCGCGGGCTCGCGATGGAGCGGCGCACCCGCGATGACGCCCCGCAGGCCTTCCGGCGAGCGGAGCAGCTCGCCCCGCAGCGGTTCCGGGCCAACCCGTTCGCCCGTGAGGCGGTTACGGACCTGCTAACCCGCGCACGGCGTGACGCCGGTGGACGGGAGCTACGGGGAATCGCCTACCGCATGGGTATCTCGGCCTGAGCCAGCTGCGGCAGCGTCAACCAGCTGTCAACAACTGAATGCGGAGCGCTCGTAGCTTCCCGGCCATGTCCCACGACCTCACCTTCGCGCTGGTCGACATCCTGGCACGCAACCCGGGTGCCACCGACCGGTTGCTCGCCGAGCACGTCGACGACGGTAGCGGCCGCTGCCAGGTGTGCTCTGCCGGCCCACAGGCTGGACGGATGATGTGGCCCTGCCGCCTCTACGGCGTCGCGGAGGTCGCAGCCCGCGTGGTCGCCGGGAGCGGCTCGTGATCTACGAGTGCGACGCATGTGGCCGCCCGGTCCGGTTCAGAGGTCACGAACGCGGCTACGAGCATCTCCAGCTGACGACCTGCACCGGGATCGACGGGATCGTCCTCGGCGTCGTGGCGAGGGATCGCTCACCAGCGCCGGCCGAGCCTCACCCGTCGGATCAGGCGCGCGCCGCCCGCCCGCCGGGCTCGATCAGCTGAAGGGACCGTCCGCGTCCGGCTCGTCGATCACGTCCACATTGCGCTCCCGGGCCTGGACGTTCCCCGGCAGACGGCGTGAAATCGCTGTGCAACGCGTTCCCGCCAGGATGTGTCGACGGCTCGCCGGCCTGCGTGGCGGACGCCTCGTCTCCGTTCGGGGTTCGATCCGAGGAGGGGCTCATGGCTGGTGACGGACCGCGGCTCGTGCGCGAGCTCACCGTCTGGGAGGCGGTCGGGATCACCGCCGAGGAAGGCCTCACCGCGGCCGGGAGCCGCTCGTGAGCGCGCCGGTTCCGGGTGGACGTCCCGGCGAGGCCGAGCGCGCCGCGGAACTGGCGGCCGCTCTCGCGGACCAGGGCGTGCACGGCGTGATCCTCTCCTTCGTCGACACGGCGGGGATCAACCGCGTGAAGACCGTCCCCGTGCGCGCGCTCCCGTCCGCGGTGCGGTGGGGCGTGGGCATGTCGCCGGTGTTCGACATGTTCCTGGCCGACGACTCCATCGTCGGGAGCGACATCCAGGGCGGCCCGGACGGCGACCTGCGGCACTACCCCGACCTGGACGGGCTGGTGGCGCTCGCGGCGCAGCCGGGGTGGGCGTGGGCGCCGGTGGACCGGATGACCCAGGAGGGCGGGCCGCACCACAGCTGCTCGCGCACCCTGCTGCGGCGCGCCCAGAGCGACGCCGAGCAGGCCGGGCTGACGTTCCGGGCCGCGATCGAGATCGAGTTCGCGCTGGGTCGCGGCGATGTCCCGCACCCGGAGTTCGTGCCGGCGTGCCTGGGCTCGGCCTACGGCATGACGAGGGTGGTCGAGCAGAGCGACTTCTGCGCCGCGGCCCTCGACGCGCTGGAGCGCCAGGGCGTCGAGGTCGACCAGATCCATCCCGAGTACGCGGCGGGCCAGTACGAGATCTCGGTCTGCGCGCTGGACCCGGTGGCGGCGGCCGACCGTTCGGTGCTGGTGCGCCAGACCCTGCGTGCGCTCGCCGGCCGGCACGGGCTGCGCATCTCGTTCGCCCCGTCGGTGGTGGCGGGTGGCGTCGGCAACGGTGGCCACGTGCACCTGTCCGCGTGGCGGGACGGCGTCAACCTGCACGGGACGGGCGAGCGGCGCTACGGCATGACGGGCGAGGCCGAGGCCTTCGCCGCCGGCGTGCTCGACGCCCTGCCCGCCCTGGCCGCGGTCGCCACCCCGAGCCCGTCCAGCTACCTGCGCATGCAGCCGTCGCACTGGGCCGGCGTCTATGCCGTGTGGGGTCACGAGACCCGCGAGGCGGCGCTGCGGGTCGTCACGGGCACGGCCGGGCAGCCCGGCGCCGCGAACATCGAGGTGAAGTGCGCCGACCTGGCCGCCAACCCGTACCTGCTGCTGTCGGGCCTGATCACCGCCGGCCGGGACGGCATCGACCGCGGTCTCGCCCTGCCCGAGGAGATCACCGGCGACCCGTCCCGCTTCTCGCCGGAGGAGGCGGAGCGGCGCGGCATCCGGCGGCTGCCCACCACCCTCGACGACGCCGTGGCGGCGTTCGCGGCCAGCAGCCTGCCCGCGCGGGCGTGGGGCGAGTACGTGCCCGACGCGGTTCTGGCCGTGCGCCGCGGCGAGGCCGCGCGGATGCAGGGCCTCGCCGCCGATGCGGTCGCCGAGGCCTACCGCTGGGTGTACTGATGGGCGGCCTGGTGAGCACCGACGTCGCCCACACGGTCGCGCTGGTCGACCACCACTGCCACGGCGTCGTCACGGCCGAGCTCGACCGACCCGGGCTGGAGGCGCTGATCAGCGAGGGCGGCCCGCCGTCCGACGGCGAGACCAACTTCGACACCCCGATCGGACTGGCCATCCGGCGGCACTGCGCGCCGCTGCTCGACCTGCCGCCGCACGCGCCCGTCGACGAGTACCTGGCCCGCCGCGCCGAACTGGGCACCGCCGAGGTCAACCGGCGGTTCCTGAGCAGCACGAACACCGCGCGGTACCTCGTCGACACCGGGCACGACCCGGCTGGGCTGACCACACCCGAGGAGCTGGCGGCCGCCGCCGGGGCCGGCGCCCACCACGTCGTCCGGTTGGAGAGCGTGGCCGAGGAGCTGGCCGCGTCCGGCGTCGAGCCGGCCGAGTTCGCCCGCCGGTTCGCGGCGCGGCTGGCCGACACCGTGGCCGCGACCGGTGCGGTCGGCGTCAAGTCCGTCGCCGCCTACCGCACCGGCCTGAGACTGGACCCGGCCCGCCCGACCGCGCCCGAGGTGACGGCGGCCGCCGCGACCTGGCTCGCCGCCGGGCCGGGGAGCGGATGGCGGATGGCCCACCCCGACCTGCAGCGCATGAGCATGTGGGCCGCGGTGGACCTCGGCCTGCCGATCCAGTTCCACATCGGGTTCGGCGACAGCGACATCCGCATGGCGGAGGTGGATCCCACCCTGCTCACCGACTGGATCCGGCAGCACCGCGTGCCCGTGATGCTGCTGCACTGCTGGCCGTGGCACCGGCAGGCGTCCTACCTCGCCTGCATCTACCCGAACGTCCACGTGGACGTCGGGTCGGTGCTGCACTACGTCGGGCCTCGCCGCGCCGTCGCCGTCTTCGCCGAGTCGGCCGAGGTCACCCCGTTCACCCGGCTGCTGTACTCCTCCGACGCCTACGGCGTGCCGGAGCTGTACGTGCTCGGCGCGCTGACGTTCCGGCTCGCGCTGGACGCGATGCTCACCGACCGGATCGCCGCGGACGAGTGGAGCCGGCCCGACGCCGAACGCATCGCGGCCATGGTGGCCCACCGCAACGCCGAGCGCGTCTACCGACTGCCGACGTGACCGTGCGCGGCGGTCGGGCAGCGACGCCGGTGCCGGCGCGCACCCGCTCGGCCAGCTCGTCACGCAGCGCGCCCGCCCGGCCGAAGCCGCGGACGCGTTCGGTGCGGACGAACGTGCCCGCGAGGTCGAGCAGGGAGGCGATCAGCCCCACTCGCGCAGCGCGCCGGCAGTCAGCCCGCCAGCGTCAGCACCGCGCCGTACGTGCCGGTCTCCTCGTCGGGCACGACGTCGGACAGCCGCCACGGCGACTCCCCCACCAGCGCGTCGAGCTCGGCGGGTGAGCAGTAGAGGTAGTCGAAGAACGGCGTGGCGAGCCGGTCGAACCGGATCCGCATCCGCATCTGGCCGGGCAGCCGCCCGCGGCGACGGTTCGCCTCCAGCGCGGCGCGGTGCTCCTCGTCCTCGACGAGGTGGGGATCGGCGCCCGTCCCGATGACGCGAGCGCCCGGGTTGGCGAGCTGCGCGAGTCGCGCGAGCACGGCGGCGGCCCGCCGCTGATCGGACAGGAACCCCAGGTTCCAGCCGAGCATCAGGAACGTGTCGAAGCGGCCGAGGTGCGCGGGCAGCGCGTCCACGTCCGCCGCGGTGGCCGGCGCGGACCGCTCCGCGCACACCGCCAGCGCGCCGGCGGAGGTGTCGACGCCGAGCGCGTCGACGCCCCGCGCCTGCAGCGCGAGCACGTGCCGGCCGGCGCCGCACCCGATGTCGAGCACGCGACCGGTGGCGCGCTCACACATCTCGCGCTCGATCGCGCTCCAGTCGTCCGGGCCCGACAGGTACGGCGCGACGTCGGCCACGCTGACCCAGCCGTCGTCGCGCTCGACGACCACGACTGCGCTGCCGGTGGCCCCACCTGCGGCGTGGCACTGCCGGAGCGCAGTGCCGAAGGCATCACCGAGGACAGGAGGGGCCACCGACACCCGTCGAGCTACTTCCGTCGCTTCGGCTTCTTGAGCGGGTACGGCGGGGTGAACTGCATCGCAGCCTCCTTCGAGCTCCTTCGTCGGTTCGTCGATTCCAACCGCTCTGGTGACCACTGCCCAAGCCTTTCGACGATCGTCGGAGAGTGCCACGCGCCTGGTCGGTCGAGCGTCGACGGCAGGCCGAACCGTGCGGCGAGGCCGGGGTCCTCGATCGCGAGGATCCGGGCGATGCCGCTCGCGGTCGGCCAGAGGATGCCGATCCCGAACGGCCGGTGGACGCCGTCGGGGCCGCGCAGGTAGGCGATGGCGGCCGGCTGCCCGTTGGCCGTGGTCGGCACCATCCGCCAGGTTCCGGGCGCACCGACGCTCGCGCGGAGCACGCCGAGGCACGCGAGCCGGCCGGCGAACCACTCGCCGGACGGGATCAGCTCCAGCGCGGCGTCCGTCCGCAGCGCCTTCTCCAGCGCGGCGGTGTCGGCGTGCTCGAACCCGGCCACGTACTGCTCCAGCAGCTCGCGGGCACGCGGGTCGTCCGGGTCCAGCAGCTCCGCCTCGCCAGTGGGGGCCACCTCCGCGAGCCGGGCCCTGGCACGCTGCAGCGCGCTCTTCACGGCGACGACGGTCGTGCCGAGCATCGCCGCGACATCGGCCGCCGGGAAGGCCAGCACGTCGCGCAGGATCAGTACGGCCCGCTGCCGCGGCGCGAGGAGCTGGAGGCTCGCGATGAGGGCGAGCCGCACGCTCTCCCGCGCGGCCACCACGACCGCCGGGTCCTGCGGTCCGTCCGTCATCGCCGCGTCCGCGATCGGCTGGACCCATGGGGTCTCGCCGTCCTCGGCCGCCCCGGCCAGCCCTGACGGCAGGGGCCGGCGGCTGCGCCGCCGACCGGCGGTCAGGCAGACGTTCGTGGCGATGCGGAAGAGCCACGCGCGCAGCAGGTCCTTCTCCCGGAGCCCGCGGTAGGACCGCCAGGCCCGCAGGTAGGTCTCCTGGACGGCGTCCTCGGCCTCGTCCCACGACCCGAGCATGCGGTAGCAGTGGGCCAGGATCTCCCGCCGGTACGGCTCCGCCGCCGGTGCGAACTCGCCGTCGTCCACGGAGCCGAGCACGTCACGTCCCATGCCGGAGAAGACTCGCCGGCACGCCGGAAGGAATCGGCCTACGCCGAGGTGCGCGCAGGGACGCTGCCCACCGCCAGTACGGCGGCCGCGCCCGCGATGACGGCGAGCACGACGAACACGGCGGGGTAGCCGCCGAAGAGCTCCGCCGCGGCGGCGCCGGCCCAGGGCGACAGCGCGGTGACGACCAGGACGGGAGCGCTGAGCAGTCCGTTGAGCCGGCCGTAGTGGGTGGTGCCCCAGCGGTCGCTGATCGCGGTGGCCTGCAGCAGCGTGAACACGCCCCGGGTCGCACCGGCCAGCATCGCCGCGGCGACGAGCAGGGCACCCGGGCCCGGGAGCAGCCCGAGCAGCGCGGTCGCCCCCGCCGAAGCGGCGATGATCGCCACGGTGCGGGTGCGGACGGTCACGGAGCGGACGAGCCGGCCGTAGCCCAGCCGACCCAGTACCTGGCCGAGCCCGCCGAGCCCGAGCGCCCATGCCGCCTCGGCGGTGGTCATCCCGCGCTCGATCAGCAGCGGGACCTGGTTGACGACGACGGCGTACGCGGAGAACCCCGCCAGCGCCACGGCCACCAGCAGCACCCGGAAGGCGCGACTGCGGACGATGTCCGCGGGCGCGTGCTCCGGGCCGGGATGGGGCTCCGGTGCCGGCCAATGCCCGCGCAGCCCCAGCAGGTGCCCCGGGACGGTCACGACGGCCAGCACCGCGGCGAGCGCGAGGTAGGTGCCGCGCCACCCGAGCGGTCCGAGCAGGGCCGCGGTGACCGGGGCGAAGACGGTGCTGGCCAGCCCGGCCAGCAGCGTGACCGCGGTCAGGGCCGTCACCCGGCGCGGCCCCCACCAGCGGGTCAGCGCCGCGAACGCGGGCGAGTAGAGGGTGCCGGCCATCGCGATGCCGACCAGCACCCACCCGGCGACGAACAGCGGGTACGACGGTGCGACCGCGATCAGCACGACCGCCGGCACCGCGAGGAGCGACCCGGTCGTCATCACCAGCCGCGGCCCGAACCGGTCCAGCCAGCGCCCGACCGGGATCCCGACCAGCGCCGAGACGACGAGCCCGGTGGAGAACGCCGCGGTCAGCGCCGGGATCGACCATCCGGTGTCGGCGGCGATCGACGGCGCCAGCACCGGGAAGGCGTAGTACAGCACCCCCCAGCTGACGATCTCGGTCACGCACAGCACGACCAGCACGCGGCGCAGCCCGAACTCGGTCAACCCGCCCGTCACCTGCTCGGCCGCCTGCGGTCCGTGCACAGTGCCCCCCTTCGACGCCCCCCACCTTGCTCGGCGCCGGTGCCGTCGTCGAGGCGGGGCGAAGTTCGCGGTGCGCGCCCTGTAAGGATCGGGTGCCTCGCAGCCTCTTGACGGGTAGACGACGCGAGGGGGATCCGTGGCGGAAGCCGACTCCGAGAGGTTCACGCGGCTGTACCGCGACCACTACGACCGGGTGCTCGCCTACGCACTGCGCAGGGCGCCGGTGGAGGTGGCGAAGGAGGCCGTCGACGAGACGTTCCTGATCGCGTGGCGCAAGCTGCCCGACCTGCCGCACCGCGCCTTGCCGTGGCTGTTCGTCGTCACGCGCAACGCGATCAACAGCCACTTCCGCGGCCGCGCGGTCGACGTCCTCGACGCCGAGCTGCACCGCCTCGAAGCAGGTGTCGACGTCTCGGAGGCGGTCACCGAGCGGACGGTGGTGCTGCAGGCGCTCGCCGGGCTCTCGGCCACCGACCGCGAGGCGCTGATGCTCACCGTGTGGGACGGGCTCTCCGCATCGGACGCCGGGCGCGTCGCCGGGTGCTCCACCACGGCGTTCGCGGTGCGGCTGCATCGCGCCCGCCGTCGCCTGCGGGACGCGCTCGCCCGCGTCGACGTCGACGACACGACCGGTCCGCTGAGCACTGTCCAGGAGGTTCGATGAGCACCCGGTCCGCCGTCGATCGGATGGCCGCACAGCGCTTCCCCACGGACGCGGACCTGGAGCGCATCGCGCCGCACACCGACCGCGAGCGCCGCCTCGACGCGCTGCTGGCCCAGCCGCGCCCGACCGAGGCCGGCCGCGATCCCGCCCTCCCGGTCCCGAGCCGCCGCTCGCCGGTGCTGCTCGCGTTCGCCGTCGTGGCGATCGTCGTGATCGGGATCGTGGGCGGCCTGCGGGCGCTGCCGCAGCGGCCCACACCCGCAGCCCCACCCGGCTGCGGCACCACCCAGGCGCCGGACGCGCCGACGCTCCTGCGCGCGCTCGCCGACTGCGCGCAGGCCCAACCCGCGCTCCCGGACGGCCGGTTCGACTACCTGCACACCCTCTGGTGGGGGCCCGGCCTCTACGAGGGCGGCTCCGGCGAGGAGCTGGGCACCGTGGAGACCTGGACGTGGACGGCCCCCGACGGCTCCGGCCGCAAGGAGTCGAAGACGCCGCGCGCCACGAGCTCGACGGACCTGGGGCCGACCGGTCGCGGGCGAACCGACTGGCCGACCGACGTGGCCGCGCTCGACGCCGCGATACGGGACAGCCGAGGCCACCGCACCCCCCTGCCCGCCCCCGAAACCGAGTGGATCTCGGCCGTGGCGCAGATCGCGAGCAACACCGTCGTGTCCCCGCAGCTGCAGGCGGCACTCCTGCGGCTGCTCGCCACGAAGCCGGGTGTCACCGTCGACGGACCGGTGACCGACCATGCCGGTCGGGCGGGCGTCGCCGTGAGCGTCGGCGGGGAGTACGCCGGTCTGCCGGCCCGACACGTCCTGGTCCTCGATCCCGCGACCGGGAGGATCCTCGGCACCGAGGAGATCGTGCTCGCGTCCGGCAACGGGGTGCTGCTCGCCGCGCCACCCCCGGCGCCGGCGCACTACACGCTGATCCTCGGCTCGACCCGCGTGAACACCACCACCGACAAGCCTCAGTAGGTCGTGATCCGCTCGGTGAACAGCGCGAAGAACCGGTCGACGTCCACGCCGGTGGCGACGTGCACGTTCGCCGGGGCCCCGGTGAAGCCGCGCACGTCGCAGATCGTGCGGCCGAACCCGGGTCCGGGGCCGGTGTCCACCTCCACGGGCATCGGCACCACCTCGAACAGCGTCGGGTCGACGAGGTACGCGGCCGTGCAGACGTCGTGGATCGCGGGGCCGTCCCAGCCGTAGATCTGCCGGTAGGGCTCCGCGAACGTCGTCATCAGATCCGCGGCGCAGGCCGCGAGCGGGTGGCCGGTGGCGCGCAGCGCCTGGACGCGGTCGGGGGTGGCGAGCACCTGGTGGGTGACGTTCAGCCCGAACATCGTCACCGGTGCCCCACAGTCGAGCACGATCTTCATCGCGTGCGGGTCGGCGTAGGCGTTGAACTCGGCCGACGGCGTGGTGTTGCCTTCGTCCAGCGAGCCGCCCATGATCACGATGCCGGCGAGGGCGGACGCGAGCGCCGGTTCGAGGCTCAGCGCGAGCGCCAGGTTGGTCATGGCGCCGGTCGCGACGACGGTGAGCTCGCCCGGCCGGGCGAGCGCGCGCTCGACGATCTGCTCGGCGGCCCGACCCGGCGCGGCAGCACGGGTCGGCGGCGGCAGGACGACCGAGCCGAGCCCGGTGTCACCGTGGTACTCGGCCGCGTCCGTGCGCTGCGCGAGCAGGGCCTTCGGCGCCCCGGCGTGGACGGGCACCTCCGCGCCGAGCAGCTCGCAGATCGCGAGCGCGTTGCGGACGGTCCGGTCGAGACCCACGTTCCCGAACACGACGGTGACCGCGTCGACGTGCAGCTCGCGCGGGCTGGCGAACGCCAGGAACAGGTTCAGCGCGTCGTCGATGCCGGGATCGCAGTCGATGAGGATCGACGTCGGTGCCATGGGCCGATTCTGGCCGATCACTCCGACGGCTGACGCGTCGCCGTGATCGGCGGGCCGAGCAGGCGGCCGCCGTGCCGTCGGCGCAGGCGGTCGAGCTCGTCCCGGTCCGGCGGGCCGGCCAGCCCGGCGAGGTAGGCGGCCTGGTCGGCGAGGAAGTCCTCGAGGCCGCCCGGCGTCGCGACGGTCAGCGCCCGCGCCGGCTCGCCCGTGGCGTTCACGAACGTGTGCGCCGTCCCGCGCGGCACCCAGGCGAAGTCGCCCTGGCCGAGGACGTGGCGCTCCGTGCCGACCTGCATCTCCAGCTCGCCGGACAGGACGTAGAACATCTCGTCCGACTGCTCGTGCAGGTGGAGGTCGGGGCCGGCCTGCCAGCCGTCCAGCCCGAACTCCAGGACGCTGACCAGGCCGGCCGACTCGCGGGCCCGGACGAGGAAGTCGCTCGACCCCGATCCTCGACGGACGAAAGCCGGCGCGCGCTCGTCTCCCATGCGCCGCAGTCTCGAACCTCGACCCGGCTGGAGGTCAACCCGTTTGCGTGACCTGCAGGACGTTGCCTTCGTGGTCACGCAGCCAGAACGTCGGGGGCACGGCGTCGCCGAAGCGGCTGACCTCGGCGTCCACGTCGACGCCGCGGGCCGTGAGCTCGGCGTGGTAGGCGTCGACGTCGGAGGTGTGCAGCGAGATGCCGGTCTGCTTGCCGCCCGCGGTGACGCCGGGCCCGGGAGGGCAGAGGGCGATCGTCGTGTCGGCGCCGGGCGGGGCGACCTCGATCCAGCGGAAGCCCGGCCCGAACGGCACCTCGACGCGCTTCTCGAGGCCGAGCCGTTCGGTGTAGAACTCGACCGCGCCGTCCTGGTCGGCGACCGGGACGATGACGTTGGCGATCTTGACGACGTGCGGGGTCATGCGTTCCTCCTCGTAGGTCGGGTGCGTCGGAGCAGCGTCGCGGCGAGCGCGAGCAGCCACAGCTGGGCGAGCACGGAGGCGAGCAGCCCGTAGATGACGGATCCGGGCATGAGGTCGGGGTCGAGGTACTGGCCGACGGCGGCGGCGAACGTGCCGGCGCCGATCACGATCCCCGCCCATGCCAACCAGGCGGGGTAGGCGTCGCGGAGCAGTCCCGCACCGACCAGCACCAGCGGCAGCCCGAACAGCAGGGCGACGGCGACCAGCGAGGGGCCGTGCGTGCCCGCGAGCACGGCCCTGGCGGCGCGCAGGAGATCGGCCTGCTCGGCCGGCGACGCGCCGGCGGCGGCGTGCGCGAGCTCGGGCAGCGCGAGCCCTTCGCTGGTGCTCTCCACCCCGAAGACCGCCAGCCCGGCAACGGCGCTGACCACGCCGATCCGCCCCAGCGCCCAGGCGACCGGGTCGGTGAACGAGCCGGCGGCGCCGATCGGGGCGGCCAGCCCGAGCAGCGCCGCGACGACGGCGGTGACGTGGACGAACGCGTAGTGCGGTCGGCCGCTCATGAAGTCGAGCGATGCGGTGGCGTCGGCGGCCGGGGTGTCGCCGTGCAGGATGCGGACCACCGCGAACACGCAGGCTCCGACGATCGTGCAGATCCCGCCGATGCGCAGTGCCGCCCGTTCCCGAGCCGCGTGCGGGGCCGACGTCTCCAGCGACATGGCGCTCCCTTCCCGGTCACTCCGTCGGACGGTCGAGCGGCGCGGGCGCGTAGTCGCCGAGCCCGCGGGCGATCAGGTCCAGCGCAGCCAGCGAGTTGTGCTCGGCGTGCCCGCGGGTCGGGGTCGGTGCTTCCAGGCCGGCCCGCAGGACAGCGATGAGCGCGGCCGCCGCGACGAAGGGCTCGGCTGATCCGGGTGGGGCGCCCACGTCGGCGGCGAGCTCCTCGGCCAGCACCGCCTCCCAGCGGGCGAACATGTCGCGGCGGTAGGACCGCAACGCGGGGCTGGCCTCGATCATCTCCAGGAACGCCGGGCCGGGCCGGGGCGGTGACCCGCGGCCGATCCGCTCGGCCCGGCGCTGGACGAACGCGCGGATGCCCTCGACGGCGGGCACGCCGGCACCGCGCTCGCGCAGGGCGGCGAGCAGCTCCGCGAGCAGCTCGTCCGCGGCGTCGAAGACCAGCGCGGCCTTGACCGGGAAGTGGTTGAACACCGTCTTCTCGGCGACCTCGGCCGCCGCGGCGACCTCGCTGACGGTCACGTGGTCGAACCCTCGTGCGAGGAACAGCTCCAGCGCCGCCTCGGCGATCGCGGCGCGGGTGCGCCGCCGCTTGCGATCCCGCAGCCCCTCATCGGGCACACCGCCCCCAGTTACAGTGACTAGATCTGTACAGTCACTGTAACTCCAGTGGGCGCGGCTCGTCCAGGGCTTCCTCGCCCGATCCAGGTCAGGGCTTGCGCGCGACCGCGGCCCACATCGCGTGGTCTCGCGTGGTCCACGTGTCGTCCGGGCCGGGCCGCCAGGCCTGCGGCGCCACGATGCCCGGCTCCAGCACGTCGAGCCCGGACAGGAGGTCGCGCACCTGGTCGAGCGTGCGCCCCCACCCCGGTACCCCGGCCCGCGTGTAGGCGTCGACCATGGCACGCATCTCGCCGGTGGAGTCGTGGTCGAACGTGCCGGCGGTGAGCGTCAGGTACGACCCGGACGGGACGGCTGCCAGCATCGTGGAGACCAGGCGCGTGACGGTGTCGTCGTCGAGGAAGTGCAGCAGCCCGATCACCGACACCGACACCGGACGGGACAGGTCCAGCGTCGCCCGCAGCGGCGGTGCGGCCAGGACGGCGCACGGGTCGTCGGGATGCCGGAGCCGATGTCGAGGAACTGGGTCACACCGGCCTCGGCGATGGTGCGGGCGGTGCGCTGCATGAACGCGCGCTGCGCCACGGCGGTGTCGCGCAGGGACGGCCACGCGGCCAGCGCGGCCTCGGCGGCCTCGCGGTCGGGTGGGTGGTTGGTCGTGCCGCCGAGCAGGTAGTCGTAGATGCGGGCCGAGTGCGCCCGATCGGTCATGAGGTCGATCGTGGGCACGTCGTCGGGCACGTCGCCTGCCTCCCCCTCGTCGGCGTCAGCGCAAGGATGCCGGACGTCGGGCCATCCGGGCGACCACCTGCTTCACGCCGATTTCGGTCAACGACGACAGCCCGCCCACCAGCGGGGCCGTGCGGTTGATGACGTGCTCGGCCGGTGCGACCAGCACCAGCCACACGCGCCGGGCGAGCGCGTCCTGCTCGGTCGCGCGCAGGCACCGCAGCCCACCTGCGTCGCACCATGACAGCCCGCTCAGGTCGATGACCAACCGGTCCTCGTGCGCCGAGCACTCCCGCAGGCCCGCCTGCAGCAGCTCCTCGAACTGCGCCCGGGTGTCCAGGTCCACCGCACCGACCACCCGCAGCACCAGCGCGACGCCGTCGACGGCCTCGCGCTCCGCTCGCAGCACGGCCTCGCCGCGCCTCCGCGTGCTCACCGGCACCTGCTCGGTCAGCCCGGGGTGCATTCTTGCCGGACCACGGTGGACTCCTCGGTCGCAGGGGTGTCGCCGAGTGCGCGGCGACGCCTCTCACCTGCCCGTTCAGCCCGTTCTCAAACCTGCGTCGGCACCGCGCTCCCGCCGGCCCGCCCGTCGAGCCGGCGCTCCATCCAGACCCGCCCGGGCCAGCCCGGCCGCTCCGCCGGCTCCCGGCCGATCTCGGCGAATCCCTGCTTGCGGTAGAAGCGTTCGGCGCGGGTGTTGCCGTCCATGTACTCGAGCCGGACGGCGGTCGTGGTCGCCGGCGGCAGGTCGAGCAGCGTGCTCATCAGGCCCGCGCCGACGCCGGTCCCGTGCTGCTCGGGCAGCACGTAGAGCCGCCAGATGACGGGGGTCTCCAGCCGCAGGTCGATGTTGCCCATGCCGACGACCGCGCCGCTGTCGTCCTGCGCGACGACGACCCGCGTGTCCTCCACGATCGCCAGCACCGACTCGGCGGTCCAGAACTTCGCCAGCCCGTCGGCGACGTACTCGGCGCCGGCGAAGCTCGTGTAGGTCACCGGCCAGGTGCGGAGCCCGATCGATCGGATGGCCTCGACGTCGCCGATGGCGGCGGGACGGATCTGCACCGTCCCACGATCGCCGCCGCCCGGTGCGCGGGCAAGTCCGGTCAGCGCGCCTCGATGCGCAGGCCGCCGTTCATGACCTCGCGGGTCATGTCCCGCTGCAGGAAGGCGTGCGGGAACCCGAGGTCGACAGCGCTGGCCTCGTCGAGGCGGGCGAGGTCCTTCTCGTCGAGCTCGACGTCGAGGGCGCCGAGGTTGTCCTCCAGCTGCGCGAGGGTGCGGGCGCCGACGATGGGTGCGGTGACGGCGGGGTTGCGCAGGGTCCAGGCGATCGCGACCTGCGACGGGCTGTGCCCGGTCGCGCCGGCGATGTCGCGGACGACGTCGGCGATGTCGAGCGAGCGCGCGGTGAGCGCCCCGTTGGCGGCGGCCACGTTCTTGCGGCTGCCGGCGGCACCGCTCGTGCCCTCGCCGAGCGCGAGGTCGTCGCGCGTGTACTTGCCGGTCAGCACACCGCTGGCCAGCGGGGACCACGGCACCACACCGAGCCCGAGCTCGCGCGCCATCGGGACGAGGTCCCGCTCGACGGTGCGTTCGGCCAGGTTGTACTCGATCTGCAGGGCCACCAGCGGGGACCAGCCACGCAGGTCGGCCACGGTCTGCATGCGGGCGACCTGCCACGCCGGGGTGTTGGAGATGCCCAGGTAGAGCACCTTGCCGGCGCGGACGAGGTCGTCGAGGGCGCGCATGATCTCCTCGACGGGCGTCGTGAAGTCCCAGGCGTGCAGGTAGAGCAGGTCGATGTAGTCGCTGTCGAAGCGGCGCAGGCTCTGCTCGACCGAGCCGATGATGCTCTTGCGGTGGTTGCCGCCGGAGTTGGGATCGCCGGGCCGGGTGATGCCGGAGAACTTGGTGGCGATGACGAGGCGGTCGCGCCGGCCCGCGGTCAGGTCGCCGATGAACCGCTCCGAGCTGCCGCCGGTGTAGACGTTCGCGGTGTCGACGAAGTTGCCGCCGCGGTCGAGGTAGGTGTCGAGGATGCGGCGCGACTCGTCGAGGTCGCTGCCCCAGCCCCAGTCGGTGCCGAAGGTCATCGTGCCCAGTGCCAGCGGGGAGACGCGCAGCCCCGACCGGCCCAGCAGGCGGTAGGTGTCGAGGGAGCGCGGGACGTTCGTGGTGGTCATGCCGACGAGTCTGCGGACGCTCCGCCGCCGCGTTCAGGGAGGAGAGTTCCTGGGAAGGCCGGTACCAGGATGTCGACCTACCATCGAGGGGTGACCGCGTCCGACACCGTCCAGCACGAGCTGGCGGCCTTCCTCCGCTCGCGGCGCGAGCGGCTCGACCCCGACCGGTCCGCGCTTCCCCGCCGCCGCGGGTGGCGCCGCACCCCGGGCCTGCGCCGCGAGGAGGTCGCCGAGCTGGCGGGGGTCAGCGTCGACTACGTGGTGCGGCTCGAACAGGGGCGGGCGGGAACGCCGTCGGCCGCCGTCCTGGACGCGCTGGCGGAGGCGCTGCAGCTGACCGACGACGAGCGCGCGTACGTGTTCGACCTGGCCGACCGGCGGTTGCCCGCACCGGCCGGCGCGCCGGACGCGGCCCTGGACCCGGCGCTGCACCGCCTGATCTCCGACCTGTCGCCGCGACCGGCGATGGTGATCGACCACCGCTACGACATCCGCGCCGCCAACCCCGAGATGACCCGCCTCATGATCGACGGGGTGTCGCTGCCGAACCCGCGGCACAACGTCCTGTGGCTGTGCATCCTCAACCCGATGCCCGCCGAGTACGCGCACATCCGCGAGACCACGGTCGCCGAGGGGGTGGCCGGCCTGCGGGCGGCGTGGGCGGCCCGCCCCGACGACGAGGGGCTGTCCGAGCTCGTGGCCGAGCTCATCGAGCGCAGCCCGGACTTCGCCCGCCGCTGGGCGGAACGGGACGTGCGCGTGAACGGCCGCGGGATCAAGGCCATCCACCACTCGACGGTGGGTCCGGTGGTGGTCGAGTTCGAGGGGCTGATCCCGATGCAGGACCCGGACCTGCGCGTCGTCGTCTACCGGGCCGCCGACGAGCGTTCGCAGCGCGCGCTCGACGCGCTGCGTGAGCAGGCTCAGCCGGCCGAGGCCAGCGCGTAGTCCGGCGCCTCGTCCGCGGTGACGAGGACGGTCAGCAGCCCGCTGCAGCGGATCCGCAGGTACTCGACGGGCGGGCCGCTGGGCGTCGTGAGGGTGAAGCGGCCGACGACGGTGGCGGTCTGGTGGCACTCCGGGCAGATCACGGTGTCGGTCATGGTTCCGGTCCTTCCGGGTCGGTGAGCCTCGGCGCTCACCTCCTCCACGAACGGCGGCGCCCGGTTTCGACACCCCGGCGCCCCGGGTCTCGGACCTGCGCGGACAACGGTTCGAACATCCCCGAAATCATCACGGTCCGTGCAATCGTGGACGCTCCCCGTGAATCGTTCGCTCCGTCTCTCGCGAGGGGACGGCTGCTAGGCTGCTCCGCGTCGAGGAGAATCAGGTGGGGGGCGCGCTGAATCGGCGCGGTTCGACGATGCCGGCGCATTCGGCATTGCTCGCGACACCCCGTCTGACGTGCGGTGATGTGCTGTGCAATCGGGGGAGAGGGTGACGATGGCGTACCTGGCTGCGGCCGTTGTGGTCGTCGGGGTGCTGGCCGTGCTGAATCTGCTGCTGTCGTACGGCGTGATTCGTCGGTTGCGGGAACACAGCGCGTTGTTGGCGCAGCGTCCGGCGGGATTGCCGAATGCGATCGCCGCGGCGGGTTCGGTGGTGGCCCCGTTCACGGCGACCACCGTCGACGGCCGCACGGTGGGAGTCGACCTCGCGCCCGGCACCCTGGTCGGCTTCTTCTCGCCCGGATGCAGCGCTTGCGTCGAGCAGCTGCCGCTGTTCGTCGACGCCGCCGCGGCGCACCCGGGCGGGCCGGAGCGGGTGCTCGCGGTGGTGCTCGGTGCCGCCGAGGGCGCCGAGAAGTACGTCGACGCGCTGTCGCCGCAGGCCACCGTGGTAGTGGACCGGCACGGGACGGAGATCGAGAACGCGTTCGCGGTCAGGGCGTACCCGGGGTTCGCGATGGTCGGCGACGGCCGGGTGGTGACCGTGTCGGGCCGGCTCGCGGAGGTCACCGCGGTGGCGAAGTCGGGTGTCTGACCCGGGCGCCCCGCCGGCTGCGGGGGTGGAGCCGTGACCGAGCTGGTCGGAGCCATCGGGGTGGGGTGCTGCTGGCTGGTCGCGGTGGTGTTCGCGATCTCCGCGACGGGCAAGCTGCGCACCGCTGCGGTGCGTGCGGCGTTCCGGCGGTCGGTGGCCGGCATGGCGGTGCTGCCCGCGGGCGTGGTCGGCCCGGTCGCGGCGGCCGTTCCGGTCCTGGAGGCGCTGGCCGCCGTGCTGCTCGTCGTGCCGCCGACCGCGGTGCTCGGATGCGGGCTGGCGCTGGTGCTGGTCGGCGCGTTCAGCACCGGGATCGTGATCGTCCTGCGGCGCGGGACGAAGGCCGCGTGCCTGTGCTTCGGCACCACCGAACGGCCGTACCGGGCCGCGCACCTCGTCCGGAACGGCCTGCTCGCCGCGGCCGCGCTCGCCGGCGCCGTCCTGTCCGGGTACCCCGTCGACCTGCTGGCCGCGCTGATCATGGTCGTGGGCGGCGTGCTCGTCGCGCTGGTGCTCGTCGCGTTCGACGACCTGCTCGATCTGTTCGGCGCGCCCGTCGAGTCCTAGTCCTAGGCGCGGACGCGGCGCACGACGCTGCCGAGCAGGTCGGACGTGGCGAAGTAGCCGACCGCGCGGGAGTCGAAGCTGGCGGCGGAGTTGTCGCCGAGCAGCACGAGCTTGCCCGGCGGCACGACCCGATCGGGCACCGGAATGCCCGGCGGCACCGGTTCGCCGGCGACGGCACCCACCCGCTTGATGACGTACCGGTGCTCCGCCGAGACCGGCGACAGCACCCCGCTCATCGGGCGCTCGATGACCACGACGTCGCCGGCGGAGACCGCCGTCCGGCGCCCGCGGCGGACGGCGAGCCGGTCGCCGTCGTGCAGCGTGGGCTCCATGCTCGGACCCTCGACGGTGACCAGTACCCAGGTCCGCCGCAGCCACCACAGTCCGACGGCCACCGAGAGCGTGACCACGCAGGCGAACACCGCTCGGGCACGCACAAGATCAGCCTACGCGCGTCGCAACGACGTCACACATGGTTGGGCCCGTTCACACATGTCCGAACGTGTGTGAACGGGCCTGACCATGTGTGACGTCGGGTTCACGTCACCTGCTGGCATCATCGGCGCATGGCTGATCCGC
Source organism: Pseudonocardia sp. CA-107938 (assembly GCF_050936315.1). Taxonomy (NCBI): domain Bacteria; kingdom Bacillati; phylum Actinomycetota; class Actinomycetes; order Pseudonocardiales; family Pseudonocardiaceae; genus Pseudonocardia; species Pseudonocardia sp. CA-107938. The sequence goes on from NZ_JBNJNA010000001.1 coordinate 2,967,413, forward strand.
GACCGGCGCTGCGGTCCGCGCCGACGCTCGAGTCGGTGGCGGCGCTCGCCGGGGTGTCCAGGGCGACCGCGGGACGGGTGCTCGCGGGCTCGACGAAGGTGACCGAGCGGTCGCGCGAGGCGGTGCGCCGCGCGGCGGAGGAGCTCGGGTACGTGACGAACCGGGCGGCCCGGGCGCTGATGACGCGGCGCAGCGGCTCGATCGCGTTCGTCGTCGCCGAGCCGGAGGAACGGTTCTTCAACGACCCGCACTTCTCGCTGGCGCTGCGCGGTGCGCACGCCGCCGTCGCCGAGCATGACGTGCAGCTGGTGTTCTCGATCGTGCACCGGGACGCGGAGCGGGAGCGGTTCGAGCGCTTCGCCCGCGCCGGCCACCTCGACGGCGCGATACTGGCCTCGCTGCACGGTGACCACCCGCTGCCGCGCGCGCTGCAGGCGGCCGGGATCCCGGTGATCCTCATGGGTCGCCCGCTGGTGCCGGTGCCGGGCGTGAGCTACGTGTCCGCCGACAACGTCGGCGGTGGGCGGCTCGCGGCCGCCCGGCTGGCCGACCGCGGCCGCACCCGGCTGGCGACGATCACGGGCCCGCGCGACATGACGGCGGCGCTCGACCGCGAGTGCGGGTTCCTCGACGAGCTGGCGGGGCGCGGCATGACCGGCGCCGTCGTCGAGGGCGACTTCTCGATGGAGAGCGGGCGGCGGGCGATGGCGCAGCTGCTGGAGACCCATCCGCACGTCGACGGCGTGTTCGCGGCGAGCGACCTCATGGCGCTGGGTGCGTTCCAGGCGATCGTGGACGCCGGCCGCACGGTCGGTGGTGACGTCGCGGTCGTCGGGTTCGACGACTCGCCGCTGGCGGAGAGCGTCCGGCCCGGGCTGACGACGATCCGGCAGCCGGTCGTGGACATGGGTGCGACGCTGGCGATGCGCCTGCTGCGCACGATCGAGGACGGCGAGGTGCTGGACCCCGTGCTGGTCCCGGCGGAGCTCGTGGTGCGCGACAGCGCCTGATCGGCCGGCCGTGACCGGATTGCGACCGAATTCGGTGAGAGCGCTCTCTTGACTTGACCATGTGGCCGCAGCCACCCTGTCACCCGATCGTGAGAGCGCTCTCTCATCCCCGGTACCGGAGGCAATGATGCACATCCCAACCCCGCGCAGGCGCCGAGCCGTGGCGCTCGCCGCGCTCGCCACGAGCGCCGCACTGGCCGTCTCGGCGTGCGGCGGTTCCAGCGGCGGGACGTCCGCGGCCAGTGGCCCGGTCGAGATCACCGTGAGCCTCTTCGGCACGTTCGGCTACCAGGAGAACGGCCTGTTCGCCGAGTACGAGAAGGCGCACCCCGGCATCACGATCAAGTACGACTCCACGCAGAGCGACGACAAGTACTGGCCGGCGCTGCAGACCCGCCTGACGTCCGGCAAGGGTGCGTCCGACGTGCAGGGCATCGAGGTCGCCCGCATCTCCGACGTCGTCACGAACCAGCCGCAGCTGTGGACCGACCTGCGCGACACGCCGGCCGGGTCGGCCATCAACCGCTACGTGGACTGGAAGGAGAAGGCCGCCACGACGAAGGACGGCGCCGTCCTCGGCCTCGGCACCGACATCGGCCCGATGGCCATCTGCTACCGGAGCGACCTGCTCGGCGCGGCCGGGCTGCCCACCGAGCCGGCCGCGCTCGCCGCGCAGATGTCGACGTGGCAGGACTACGCCGCGCTCGGCCAGAAGTACAAGGCGGCCACCGGCAAGGCGTGGGTCGACTCCGCGTCCGGCTTCTACAACGCGATCGTCTCCACCGAGCAGAAGATCTACTACGACGAGGGCGGCAAGGTCATCGCGTCGTCGAACCCGGCCGTGAAGTCGGCGTTCGACACCGCGGCCGCCGCCGGGCAGGCCGGGCTGACCGCCCGGTTCGAGCAGTTCGTCGACCCGGGCTGGGACGCGGGCTTCGGTGCCGGCACGTTCGCCACGATCGCGTGCCCGTCCTGGATGATCGGCTACATCAAGGGCAAGGCCGGTGACGCCGGCTCCGGCAAGTGGAACGTGACGTCGCTGCCCGGCGGCAAGGGCGGCAACTGGGGCGGCTCCTACCTCGGCATCCCCGCGGCCAGCCCGCACAAGAAGGAGGCCGCCGAGCTGATCAGCTGGCTCACGGCCCCCGAGCAGCAGGTGCGCATCTTCAACGCGGTCGGCAACTTCCCGTCGACCAAGGACGCCATCTCGCAGGTCAGCGGCGCCACCGACAAGTTCTTCAACAACGCGCCGATCGGCAAGATCTACTCGGCAGCGACGACGGCGGCTCCGGTGCAGATCCTCGGCCCGGAGGACGGCGTGATCAAGAAGATCATGTCCGACAAGCTGCTGTCGGTGGAGGCGAACAACGTCCCGCCCGCCGACGCCTGGAACGCCGCCGTGCAGGCGATCACCCAGCAGGTCGGCTGACGGTGACGCTGTCGCTCGACCGCACGCCGAAGGCGGCCGTCCCGGAGCCCGGTGCTCCGGGGCGGCCGCCCTGGCGCGCGCGGCTCCACGCCTTCGAGGCCCGTTCCGCGCCCTACGTCTACGTCGCGCCGTTCTTCCTGGTGTTCGGGGCGTTCGGGCTCTTCCCGCTGATCTACACGGCCTGGGTGAGCCTGCACAAGTACAAGCTCGGCGGCTCGATGTCGTGGGTGGCGTTCGACAACTACGTCTGGCTGTTCACGAACCCGCAGTTCTGGAACTCCCTCTGGAAGACCATCACGATCGGCATCATCTCCACGGTGCCGCAGCTGCTGCTCGCACTCGGCCTCGCGCACCTGCTCAACTACAAGCTGCGCGGCCGGACGTTCTACCGGGTCGCGATGATCGTCCCGTACGCGACGTCGGTCGCCGCCGCGACGCTGGTGTTCGCGCAGCTCTTCGGCCGCGACGCCGGTGCGATCAACTGGCTGCTGTCGTTCGTCGGGATCGACGCGATCGACTGGCGCAACGGTGACTGGACGGCGCAGATCGCCATCTCGGTGATCATCACCTGGCGCTGGACGGGCTACAACGCGCTGATCTACCTGGCCGGCATGCAGTCGATCTCCCAGGACCTCTACGAGGCCGCAGCGCTGGACGGCGCGAACAAGTGGCAGCAGTTCCGCCACGTCACCCTGCCCGGGCTGCGCCCGACCATCCTGTTCACCATCGTCGTCTCCACGATCGGCGCCAGCCAGGTCTTCGGCGAGCCGCTGATCTTCGGCGGCGGCCAGCCGACCGGTGGGGCGCTCGGCCAGTACCAGACGCTCGGCCTGTTCATGTACCAGCAGGGATGGACGTTCGGCCAGCTCGGCCGGGCCGCGACCGTCGCGTGGGTGACCTTCGCCCTGATCGTCGTGCTGGTGCTGCTCAACACCTGGCTCGCCCGTCGACGGGAGCGCACGTCATGAGCGCGGTCGCCGAGATCGCCCCGCCGCTGGCCACCGGCGGACGCCGCCGGGGCACGGGCGCCCCGAACGTCGGGGGTCGCTGGACCTACGTCGCGCTGACGCTGACGGCGCTGGTGTTCGTGCTGCCCTTCTACTACATGATCGTCGCGGCGAGCCGGCCGATGGCGGAGATGGCGCAGCAGCCGCCACCGCTGACCCCCGGTCCGCTGCTGTTCACCAACATCGGCAAGGCGCTGGCCCAGCAGGACCTGGGCCTGGCGCTGACCAACTCGTTCATCGTCTCCGGCACCATCACGATCAGCACGGTGCTGCTGTGCACGCTGGCCGGGTTCGCGTTCGCGAAGCTGCGCTTCCGCGGCCGCGCCCAGCTGTTCGGGCTGGCCGTGGGCACGATGATGATCCCGCCGAGCCTGGGCGTCGTGCCGCTGTACAGCCTGATGGTGGACCTCGGCCTCGCCGGGTCGCTGGCGTCGGTGATCCTGCCGTCGCTGGTCGCGGCGTTCGGGGTGTTCTTCATGCGCCAGTACCTCGTCCAGTCGCTGCCCGACGAGCTGCTCGACGCCGCCAAGGTCGACGGCGCCACCACGCTGCGCACCTACTGGAGCATCGTGCTGCCCATCGCGCGGCCGGGCATGGCCGTGCTCGGCATGCTGACCTTCATGACGGCGTGGAACGACTTCTTCTGGCCCGTCATCACCCTCGACTCCTCCAACCCGACCGTGCAGGTCGCGCTGGGCAACCTCGGCACCGGCTACGTGCCCGACACCGGCGTGATCATGGCCGGCACCCTCGTCGGCACGCTGCCCGTCCTCGTCGTCTTCGCGCTGCTGGGCCGCCAGATCGTCGGCGGGATCATCGCCGGCGCCGTCAAGGCCTGATCCGTCCCTCACCCGAAAGGCACCATGACCGCGATCCAGCCCGCAGAGCTCTCCGAGACCCTGCGGTTCCCCGACGGCTTCCTCTGGGGCGCCGGCACGGCCGCCTACCAGATCGAGGGGGCGGTGGCCGAGGACGGCCGCACCCCGTCGATCTGGGACACGTTCGCCCATACCCCCGGCCGGGTGCTGGGCGGCGACACCGGCGACGTCGCGACCGACCACTACCACCGCTTCCGCGAGGACGTCGCGCTGATGGCCGACCTCGGCCTGACGGCGTACCGGTTCTCGGTGTCGTGGTCGCGGATCACCCCGCAGGTGACCGCCGCGGAGCTGGGCCCGGTCAACGAGGCCGGCTTGGCCTTCTACTCCGCGCTGGTCGACGAGCTGCTCGCGGCCGGCATCGCGCCGACCGTCACGCTCTACCACTGGGACCTGCCGCAGGCGCTGGAGGACGCGGGCGGCTGGCCGAACCGGGCGACGGCCGACCGGTTCGGCGAGTACGCCGCCGTCGTCGCGGCCGCGCTCGGCGACCGCGTCACCCGCTTCACCACGCTCAACGAGCCGTACTGCTCGTCCTACCTCGGCTACGGCAGCGGGGCGCACGCGCCCGGCCGCACCGACCACGCCGCAGCGCTGGCCGCCGTGCACCACCTCAACCTCGGCCACGGGCGCGCGGTCGCGGCGATCCGCGAGGCCGCTCCGCACGCGCACGTCAGCGTCACGTACAACCTCGCGTGGGTCCGCCCGGAGACCGACTCCGACCTCGATGCCGACGCCGCCCGCCGCGTCGACGGGCTGCAGAACCGGGTCTTCCTCGACCCGGTCCTGCACGGCCGCTACCCCGAGGACGTCATCGCCGACACGGCTTCGGTGTCGGACTGGTCGTTCGTGCTGCCGGGCGACCTCGAGGTGATCTCCGCCCCGATCGACGCCATCGGCGTCAACTACTACAACCCCACGCACGTGCGGCACTGGACGCGCGAGCGTCCCCGCGAGAACGCCGACGGCCACGACGACACCGGGGCGCGGCCGTGGGTGGCGTGCGACGACGTCGAGTTCCCCGTCCAGCGCGGCGCGCACCGCACCGCCATGGGGTGGACGGTCGACCCGCGCGGGCTCACCGAGCTGCTCCTGCGCGTCAGCAACGAGCGGCCCGGCATCGAGCTGATGGTGACCGAGAACGGCGCCGCCTACCCCGACGAACCGAACGCCGACGGGCAGATCGTCGACCACGACCGCATCGCCTACCTGCGGGGCCACATCGCCGCGGTGCACGACGCCCTCACCGCCGGTGCGCGCGTGACGGGCTACTACGTGTGGTCACTGCTGGACAACTTCGAATGGTCCTACGGCTACTCGAAGCGCTTCGGCATCGTCGCCGTCGACTACGCCACCCAGGCCCGCACGCCGAAGGCCAGCGCCCGTTTCTACGCCGGCGTCGCCCGGTCCGGGGAGGTTGATCGAGAAGGCGTGTGAACTGCCGACGAACAATTTTCGCCGGCAATTATCTGCGCTTTCTCCGCGGCATACCCGCTGGTCGAACATGATCGGCGGGTTTGTCGCGTGTCCAGGATGAACTACTCGACGTGACGGGGCACGTGCCTCCTGTGACGTTTTAGAAAACTCCGGTATTTGTTTGCGCGAACGGCCGGCCCCACTTAACGTGATGGGGGTCACCGCCTGGCCGGGCCGCGGTGACCCATCCTGATGAATCGTCGGCCCGGACCGTCGCGCTCGGTGTTGAGAGCGCTCTCACGGAGGTGCCATGGACACCGCGCCGACCCCCACCGAACGCACCGTGATCGGGATGTGGACCGACCTGCTGGGCAACGCGCCCGCCGGCACCGACGCGGACTTCTTCGAGCTGGGCGGCCAGTCGCTGACCCTGCTGCAGTTCATCGCGCGCGTGCAGGACACCTTCGGCGTCGAGCTGCCGGTCGAGATGCTCTTCTCCGAGGACCTCACGGTGGCGCTGGCCGCCCGCGCCATCGACGAGGCGCTCCTGACGAGCGTCGGGGACGACGAGCTGGCCGCCCTCATGGCCGAGCTGGACGGCCTGAGCGAGGAGCAGGTGCAAGCCCTGCTCGGCGAGCGGGGGAACGCCTGACGATGGCGACCATGCTGCTGGTCAGCCACGGCACGGACGGGGACGTGCTGCCGTTCGTCGGACTGGGCCGGTCGCTGGCCCGACGCGGCCACTCCGTGACCGTGCTGACCCACGCCCCGTACGCGGACGTGGTCGGCCGGGCCGGGCTGGACTTCGTCGCCATCGACACCGAGGAGGAGTACGAGCGGCAGCTCGCCGACACCACGGGCCTGCTGGCCGGTCGGGCGCCGGGCCGGTGGCTGGAGTTCTACCGGCGCAACGACCTGTTCGGCCAGACGCTCGCGGAGTTCCGGGCGCTGTGCGAGCGGCACGTTCCCGGAGAGACGGTGCTGATCGGGCGGCACACGTCGGCCGTCTCGGTGCTGATGGCGGCCGCGCGGCTGGGAGCGCCCGCCGCGTGGGTGGCGGTGTCGCCGGTGCAGGTGATGGGGGAGGCCGGCGCCCGCCTGCTCTACGCGACCACACTGCGGGCCGGGCTCGCCGAGGTGGCGGAGTCGGCCGGCCTGGGCCGCGACTGGGCCGCGCACGAGGCGGCGCCGCGGCTCGAGGTGGGCCTCTGGCCGCGGTGGTTCGACGACGCCGGCGCCCGGTCGCCGGCCCGCGTCCGGCTGACCGGCTTCCCGCTCGCCGACGACCAGCCGCGCCCGCTCGACCCGGCCGTTGTCGAGCTGCTCGCCGAGCGTCCGGCGCTGGTGAGCGGTGGCACCGGCCGGATGATGCACCCGCGCTTCTACGAGGTGGCCGTGCAGGCGTGCCGCGAGATGGACCGGCCGGCCCTGCTGGTGGTCCGGCACCGCGACCTCGTGCCGCACCCGCTCCCGGAGCGGATGCGCTGGGTGCCCGCGCTGCCGTTCCACGCGGTGCTGCCGCAGGTCGGCGTGCTGCTCCACCACGGCGGTGTCGGCACGCTGGCCCGCGCGCTCGCCGCCGGCACCCCGCAGGTGATCCTCGCCCACGGCGTCGACCGCCCGGACAATGCCGAACGCCTCGCCGCGCTGAGGCTGGCGCGCTGGCTGCCGGTCGAGGCGTGGGAACCGGACGCCGTGGCCGCGCTGCTGGCCGACGCCTCGCCCGGCGCCGCACCCGACCCCGGCGACGGTCTCGCGGGCGCCGCGACGGCGATGGAGGAGTTGCTGCACGCGCCGCTCGCGGTGCCCACGCCGCTGCCCGAACCGTCCGGACCGGCCGCCCCCGGCCGGCGCACGGCACTGCTGCGGCTGTTGGAGGCGCGCCGGTGAGGATCCTGCTCGCGCAGAACATGTTCTGGCACCGCACGCACGGCGGAGCCACCAAGTCCAACCGGATCATGCTGGAGGAGCTCGCCGCCCGCGGTCACGAGTGCCGGGTCGTCGCGCCGCTGACGGGCGAGCTGGGTCGCACCACCGTCGACGAGCTGTGCCGCGATCTGATGCCCGAGTCGGTGTCGCGGCACGAGGTTGTGGTGCGGACCGGCGGGGTGCTGGCGCACCTCGCACTGGAACCGTCCGGGCTCGCGGGGCTGGCCCGCCGGGTTGCCGAGGAGTTCGCGCCGGACTGGACGCTCGTCCCGTCCGACGATCCGGGCCTGCTCATGCTGGGCGTCGCCCACCGGGCGACGCCGGGCCGGGTCGTGTACCTGGCGCACACCCTCCAGCAGCTGCCGTTCGGGCCGCGGGCGTTCTACCCCAGCGAGCAGGGGACGCGGCTGGTGGCCCGCTCGGCCGGGGTGGTGGCGGTGAGCCGAACGGCGCAGGAGTACCTGCGCGCGTGGGGCGGCATCGACGCGACGGTGATCCGCCCGCACGTGTACGGGCCCGGCCCGCACCCGCGCCACCACGGCGAGCACGTCACGATGATCAACCCGTGCGGGTACAAGGGCCTGCCGATCTTCCTCGCGCTGGCCGACGCGCTGCCCGACACGCCGTTCCTGGCGGTGCCGACGTGGGGGACGACCGCTGCCGAGCTGGTCGAGCTGGCCCGGCGGCCCAACATCGAGCTGGCTCCGCCCACGGACGACATGGACGAGATCTGGGCGCGCGCCGAGGTCGTCGTGGTGCCGTCGCTGTGGGACGAGACGTTCGGCTACACGGCCGTCGAGCCGATGCTGCGCGGCATCCCCGTGCTGGCGGCCGACACCGAGGGGCTGCGCGAGGCCAAGCTGGGCGTGCCGCACCTGCTGCCGGTGCGTCGGATCGAGCGGTACTCCGCCGTCGGCGGCCGGCCCGAGCCGGTGATCCCCGAGCAGGACCCCGGCCCGTGGCTGCAGGCGTTGACGGCGCTGCTCACCGATCCCGCCCGCCACACCGAGCTGGCCGAACGCTCCCGCGTCGCCGCGGCGGCGTTCGTGGACTCGCTCGACCCGGGCCGGCTGGAGAGCTACCTGGCCGGCCTGGAGCCCGTCGCCCCGCAGGAACCGCCGCCCGTGTCGCGCCTGCCCACCGACCCGCGCCGGCTGGCCGCGCTCGCCCACCTGCTCACGAAGGAGCGACTGCCATGACAGTCCTGCCGCACGCCGTGCGCGAGGATCTCCTGACCGACGACGCCGGCCTGCTGCTGGTGATCCGGCACTTCGAGCTCAAGCTGCTCGAGCTGTTCGACCGCGGTCTGCTCAACGGGACGACGCACACCTGCCTGGGTCAGGAACACGTCCCGGTGGCGTTGGCCCCGCTGCTGACCGAAGCGGACTTCGTGTTCAGCAACCATCGCGGGCACGGCCACTACCTCGCGCTGCGCCGGGACCCGGCGGGGCTGCTCGCCGAGATCACCGGCCGGGCGGGCGCGGTCTGCGCGGGCGTCGGCGGCAGCCAGCACCTGCTGAACGGCCGGTACCTGTCGACCGGGGTGCAGGGGCAGAGCCTCCCCGTCGCCGTGGGCACCGCGCTGCATCTGGCCAGGTCCGAGCCCGGTGCGCTGGCCGTCGCGTTCATCGGCGACGGCACGTGGGGCGAGGGTGCGGTCTACGAGGCCCTCAACATGGCGTGCCTGTGGCGGCTGCCGCTGCTGGTCGTGGTCGAGAACAACGGGATCGCCCAGTCCACCCCGACGGCACTGGAGCTGGCCGGGACGATCGCCGGGCGGGCCGCCGCGTTCGGGGCCGTCCACCACGCCACCGCCACCGCCGACGTGGCCGGCCTGCGCGCGGAGGTCGCCCCGCTCGTCGCGGCCGTCCGGGCCGGGGCCGGGCCGCACGTGCTGGAGGTCGCCGTCCACCGGATCGGCCCGCACAGCAAGGGTGACGACACCCGGCCGGCGGAGGAGAAGCGCCGGGCGGCCAGGCACGACTGGTACGCGCCGCTGGCCGCGGCCCGCCCGGAGCTGGACGAGCGGGCCCGGCGGTTGGTCGACGACATCGCCGCCGACGTCCTGGCCCGCCCGCTCTCGGAATGGCGGGCCTGATGCGGGTGGCCGAGAGCGTCAACGCCGCGCTGCACAGCGCGCTGGCCGACGACCCGTCCCTGTACCTGCTGGGCGAGGACGTCCTGGATCCGTACGGCGGCGCGTTCAAGGTCACCAGGGGACTGTCGACCCGGTTCCCCGGACAGGTGCTGACCACCCCGCTCAGCGAGGGCGGGATCGTCGGGGTGGCCGCGGGCCTCGCGCTGGCGGGCGACCGGGCGATCGTCGAGATCATGTTCTCCGACTTCGTGACGCTCGCGTTCGACCAGATCGTGAACTTCGCAGCCAAGTCGGTGTCGATGTACGGGCGGCCCGTCCCCATGCCGCTGGTGGTGCGCTGCCCGACCGGCGGCGGCCGCGGCTACGGGCCGACGCACAGCCAGAGCCTGCAGAAGCACCTCGTCGGGGTGCCCGGCCTGGCGCTGTACGAGGTGTCGCCGTTCGACGACCACCACGACCTGTTCGCCACCATGCTCGGTCGCGGCGAGCCGTGCGTCCTGTTCGAGGACAAGATCCTCTACACCCGGCAGGTGTTCACCGGCGGCACGGTCGACGGCCTCTTCCGCTACGAGCGGGTCGGCGAGGTCACCCGCGTGCACGTGGGCGATCCGGCGGGCGCCGACGTCGCGCTGATCGTGCCCGGCGGCCTGGTCCACCGGGCGCTCGCGGCGATGCGCTCGCTGCTGCTGGAGGAGGAGATCTCCTGCCTGTTGCTGGTGCCGCGGCGGCTGTACCCGTTCGACGGCGACGCCGTCCGCGCGCTGCTCGGCGATGTCGGCGCGGTGGTCGTCGCCGAGGACGGCAGCGCCGGCGGCACCTGGGGAGCCGAGGTCGCCCACCAGCTCCACCAGCGGATGTGGGGGCAGCTGCGTCGCCCGGTGACGCTCGTGCACGCCGCCGACAGCGTGGTGCCCTCCGCCGCGCACCTGGAACACGCCGTCCTCGTCCAGGACACCGACCTCCGCCACGCCCTCCGGGAGACGTTCGTTGGCTGACATCACCATCCCCAAGCTCAACAACAACGACAGCGAGTACGTCATCGCCGGGTGGCTGGCGGAGGACGGCGCCGAGGTCGCGCCCGGCGAGCCGGTGGTGCTGGTCGAGACCTCGAAGGCGCTCGAAGAGGTGCTGTGCGAGGACGGCGGGGTGCTGCGCCGGTTCCTGCCGGCCGGTGCCACGTGCATGCCGGGCCAGGTCATCGGCCGGATCGGCGGCGACCCCGAACCGGTGAGCGCTCCCGTCACCACCGAGGAGGGCCCGACGATCACCGCGCCCGCCCGGGAGCTGATGGACGAGCACGGCATCACCGACGAGCAGGTCCGGGCGCTGGGGATCGCACTGGTCCGCCGCTCGGACGTCGAGGGCCTGCTGGACGCCGGACCGCTGGCCACGCCGCTGACCCCGGTGCAGCGCGGCATGGCCGCGACCGTGACCCGGTCCTGGCAGACGATCCCCGCCGCCTACACGGCGATCACCGTCGAGGTGGGGCCGGCGCTGGAACGCGCGAAGCAGCTGACCAAGGAGCTGCGGACCCTGGTGGGCCTGCCCGAGCTGCTCGTGCAGGCGATCGGCCGCGCGCACGCCGAGTTCCCCGAGATGTTCGCCGAGCTCGACGGGCAGCAGGTCCGGCCGCGCGACGCGCACGTCGCGATCACCATGGACCTCGGCTCCGGGCTGTACACCCCGGTCGTGCGCAACGCGGACCGGCTGTCCCTCGCGGAGATCTCCGCGGCGGCGATGCGGCTGCGCATGACCGCGATGCGCGGCACGTTCACCAGCGACGACCTCGCCGACTCGACCATCCTGCTGGCCCTCAACACCGACGCGGCCGCCGTCGTCGCCGTGCCGATCGTCTTCCCCGGCCACGCGTGCGCGGTGTCGCTGTGCGCGCCGCGGCCGGAGCTGGCGCTGGCCGGCGACGGGTCCGTCGTCACGCGCACGGTCGTGACGTTGGGGCTGGCCTACGACCACCGACTCGTCACCGGCCGGGACGCGCTGCGGTTCCTGGCCGCGCTGCGCGACGCGCTGCAAGCGGAGGTTCCCGCATGACCACGACCAGCAACCTGCGCGACCTGTCGCCCGAACGGCTCGCGGCACTGGCCCGGCTGCGGGCCCGCAGGACCGGCATCGTCCGCGTCCCCCGCGACGGCGGCCCGCTGCCGTGTTCGTTCGAGCAGCGGCGGATGTGGCTGGCCGAGCAGGTCGACCCGGACGCCGCCGTCAACGTGACGGCCGGACTGGCGTTCCACGGTCCGCTCGACCTGGACGCGCTGCGGACGGCGGTCACCGCACTGGTGTCGCGGCACGAGGTGCTGCGGACCGTGCTGGTGGACGTCGAGGGCGAACCGTGGCAGCAGGTCCTGCCCGAGATCGACCCGCCGCTGACCGTCGTCGACCTGTCCGGCGCGGACGACGGCGAGGCACGGGCCGAGACGCTGGCCCGCCGCGCTGCGGGGGAGCGGTTCGACCGGGCCCGCGCGCCGCTGTTCCGGGCGCACCTCTACCGGCTCGCCGACGAGGAGCACCGGCTCATGCTGGTGTGGCACCACGCGACCGCCGACGGCTGGTCGGTCGACAACGCGGTCGCCGAGCTGGCCGCGACCTACCGCGCGGCCGTCGCCGGCACGGTCACCGACCTGCCGGAACTCTCGATCCAGTACGCCGACTACGCCGCGTGGTCACGGTCGCGGTTCAGCGCGGACGTGCTCGGGACGCGCCTGACCCACTGGCGGGAGCTGCTGGCCGAGCCGCCGACGGCGCTGCACCCCGGCAGCCCCGCGCCCGGAGCCGCCGGCAGCGGTGAGGTGGTCCTCGAGATCCCGGCTGAGCTGGCCGTGGCCGTCCAGCGGGCCGGGGGCCCGCGCACCACGCCGTACGCGGCGTTCCTGACCGCCTACCAGGCACTGCTGGCGCGGCTCACCGGCGACCGCACGGTCACGGTCGGCACCGTGACCGGCGGGCGCGGACGCACCGAGCTGGAACCGCTGATCGGCTGCTTCATCAACCTGCTGCCGCTGCGCACCGAGCTGGACCCGGTCCTGCCCTTCCGGGACGCCGCCGCGCGCGTCCGGTCCGCGCTGGCCGTGGCGCTGGCCAACGAGGTGCCGTTCGACGAGCTGACCTCGGCGCTCGACACCGGACGCGGCGACCGGGTGGCTGCGTTGTTCCAGAGCGCCGTGGTCTGGCAGCAGGCGCACACCGAGCGGCAGGACTGGTCGGCGGAGCTCGCCGTCGAGTGGTGGGACCGGCCCCTCGACGAGGCCGCGTTCGACCTGGCCCTGATCGTGCGGGAGCTACCGACGGGCTACCAGCTGTGCTTCCGCTACCGCCGCGACCGGTTCGCCGCACCGGTCGTCGAGCAGGTCGGGGCGCTGTTCCGCGTCCTGCTGGAGGCGATCGCGGCGGCGCCCGACGCACCACTGGCCGACCACGACCTGCTCACCGCCGCCGACCGGCAGCGGCTGGCGGACTGGAACGCCACGGGCACCGTCGCACCGCCGTGGCCGCTGCTGCACCGCGTGATCGACGGGCACGACCCGGCCGCGGCCGCCGTCGTCTTCGGGGACACCACCCTCACTTACGGCGACCTGGCCACCGACTCGACGCGCCTGGCCCACCACCTGCGCCGTTCCGTGGTGCCGGACCGGCCCGTCGGGATCTGCCTGGAGCAGTCCGCGCAGACGGCGATCGCGCTGTTCGGGGTGCTCAAGGCGGGCGCGCCGTACCTGCCGCTCGACCCGGAGGCGCCGGACCGGCGGCTGGAGTGGCTGCTCGCCGACTCCGGCGCGCCCACCCTCGTCACGACGTCGACGATGCGGCCCAGGTTCGCGGGGTACCCGGGCCGCATCGTCTGCCTCGACACCGACCCGTGGCGCGCCGAGCCCGCCACGGCCCTGCCGGAGACCACGACGGGCGCGGACCTCGCCTACGTCGTCTACACCTCCGGCTCCACCGGCACGCCGAAGGGCGTCGCGGTGCAGCACCGGCAGGTGCTCAACTACCTCGAAGGCGTCCGGCAGCGGTTCGAGATCGTGCCGGGCGCGACGTTCGGGCTCATGCAGTCGCTGAGCTTCGACTTCGGCATCACGACGTTCTACCTGGCGCTGGCCGCCGGCGGCACGGTCCGCATGATCCCGCGCCGCGCGTCGGGCGCCGAGCTCGCCGACGTCGTGGCCGGGCCCGGCCTGGACTACCTCAAGCTCACCCCGTCGCACCTGGCGGCGCTCGCCGACGACGTGGGCGCGGCGGCGCTGCTGCCCCGGCGGGCGTTGATCCTGGGCGGTGAGGCGTCGACGACGGCCTGGGCGCGCGAGCTCGCGCGGCTCGGGACCTGCGCGGTGCACAACCACTACGGACCCACGGAGGCGACCGTCGGCGTCACCACCTGGCGGGTGACCGACGACGGCGAGGCCGGCGCGACCAGCCCGATCGGCCGCCCGCTGCCCGGCGCGCGCATCCACCTGCTGGACGAGGGGCTGCGGCCGGTGCCGCCCGGCACGGTCGGGGAGATCTGCATCGGCGGGGACCGGCTGGCCCGCGGCTACCTGGGCCGGCCGGAGCTGACCGCCGAGCGGTTCGTCGCCGCGCCGCTCGTCGGCGAGGATCGCGTGTACCGGACGGGCGACCTCGGCCGGCACCTGCCGGACGGCGCCATCGAGTTCCTCGGGCGCCGCGACCACCAGGTCAAGATCCGCGGCTACCGGGTCGAGCTGGGCGAGATCGAGGCGGCGCTCGCCGGGTGCGCGGGCGTGTCCCGCGCGGTCGTCGTCGTGCGCGAGGACCGGCTGGTCGCCTACCTGGAAGGGACCCTCGGCACGCCGGCGTCCGAGTTGCGCGCGGAGCTGGCCGAGCGGCTGCCCGACTACATGGTGCCCGGCCGGTTCGTGTGGCTGCCGCGGCTGCCGCTGCAGGCGCACGGCAAGGTCGACCGGGCCCGGCTGCCCGAGCCGGCGGAGGAGCGTTCCACGGACTTCGTCGCACCGGACGGGCCCCTGGAGGAGACGATCGCGCAGGTCTGGGCCGCGGTGCTGAAGGTGGACCGGGTCGGCGCGCTCGACGACTTCTTCGACCTGGGCGGGCACTCGCTGCTGGCCACCCAGGTCGTCGCCCGGCTGCGGAAGGAGCTGCCGCGGCCCGTCACCGTCGTGGAGCTGTTCCGCGAGCCGACGGTGCGGGCGCTGGCCCGGCTCGCCGCCGCCGAGGAGACCGGCGAGCGCCCGCTGCTGCACGAGCTGACCCGCCGCGGCGGGGTGCCGCCGACCCGCACCTACGTGTGCGTCCCGTACGGCGGGGCCAGCGCGGTGGTGTTCCAGCCGCTCGCCGACGCATTGCCCGCCGGGAACGCGCTGCTCGCCGTCGCCGTGCCGGGGCACGAGCTGGCCGTCGAGGAGGAGACGCAGCCGATCGAGACGGTGGCGCAGCGGTGCGTCGCGGAGATCCTGGAGTCGGTGACCGGCCCGCTCGTCCTGTACGGGCACTGCGGCCCGGGCGCCGCGCTCACGCTGGAGATCGCCCGCACCCTCCAGGCGGCAGGCCGTCCGGTGGAGGCGGTCTACCTGGGCGGGGTGTTCCCCTTCGCCCGACCGGACGGGAAGGTGCTGGGCCCGCTCTACCGCGCGCTGCGGATCGAGCGGCTGCGCAGCGACGCGGTGTACGCCAACTGGTTGCAGTCCATCGGCGCCGACGTCGGCGACGGCGAGCAGCGCCGGTTCCTGGTGCGGACGATGCGCCGGGACGCCGAGCTGGCGGAGGAGTACTTCACGCGGCTGCTCGCCGAGCATGCGGAGCCGCTGACCGCGCCGATCATCTGCGTGGTGGGGGAGAAGGACCCCGGCACCGAGTTCTACCGCGAGCGCTACCGGGAGTGGAACTTCCTGACGTCCGCGACCGGCCTGGTCGTGCTGGACGAGGCAGGGCACTACTTCCTCCGGTACCGGGCGGAGGAGCTCGCCGGGATCGTCACGACCGTCCACCTCGATCCGCCGGAGCGGCAACCCGACGACACCTGGTGGGTGGAGGCCGCCGTCGGCGAGCCCCCACGGTCCGGGGGTGCGGCAGTCGCGCCGAGCATGGGCCGGTTCCTCACCGTGGCCGCCGGGCAGATGGTGTCGATGATCGGCACCGCGCTCACCGAGTACGCGGTCCCGCTGTGGGTCTACCTGCAGACCGGCTCGATCACGCGGTTCACGCTGTTCGCGCTGGTCGCGTTGCTGCCCGGGCTGGTGGCGGCGCCGCTGATCGGGGCGCTCGTGGACCGCGGCGACCGGCGCAAGGCGCTGCTCGCGAGCGGGATCGCCGCCGGCACGATCCAGGCGGTGCTGCTGACCCAGCTCGTCGTCACCGGCGATCTCGGCTCGACCAGCCTGTACCTGCTGCTGGCCGCCCTGTCGGTGGCGCTCACCGCGCAACGGCTCGCCTATGGGTCGGCGGTGCCGCAGCTCATCCCGAAGCGGTACATGGGCCACGCCAACGGCGTCGTGCAGTTCACGATGGGCATCGCCCGGTTCATGGTGCCGGTGTTCGCGGTCGCCCTGATGGCCGCGTTCGGGCTGCAGCTGCTCCTGCTCCTGGACGTGCTGTCGTACGTCGCCGCGACCGCCGTGCTGCTGCTCGTCCGCTTCCCGTCGACGCTGCCGTGGCGGCCGCGCGAGGACCTGCTCACCGAGATCCGGCACGGCTTCTCCTACCTGTGGGTGCGGCCGGGCCTGCGCGCGATGGTCGGCTACTTCTTCGTGCTGAACGTCCTGCTCGGTGCCGTGTTCGTGCTGATCTCGCCGCTGGCCCTGTCCGTGGGGGACCTCGCCGACGCGGGCTGGGTCGCCATGATCGCCGGGATCGGCGCGACGGTCGGTGGCGCGGCGATGGCGCTGTGGGGCGGGCCGCGCCGGCGCCGGATGACCGGGATGCTGGTGTCCACGCTGTGCTTCGCCGCGTTCTGCGCGGTGACCGGCCTGCGCCCGTCGCTGCCGGTGATCGCGGTCGGCGTGTTCGGCATGTGCCTGATGATGGCGGTCGTCGACGGCATCTGGATGACGGTGATCCACACCAAGGTCCCGCACCGCTTCCACGCCCGCGTACTGGCGGTCAACCAGGCCATCGCGATGTCCACCCAGCCGTTGGGGTTCATCGTGGTCGCGCCGCTGGCCCCGGCGCTCGGACCGTTGCTGGGCACCACCCCGGCCCGCGGCATCGGGCTGCTCTACCTGCTGTGCGGTCTCGCGATCGCGGTCTGGACGGTCGCGGCGCTCCGCTTCCGCCCGCTCGCCCGGTTCGACCGCGACACGCCCGACGCCGCTCCGGACGACGTCGTCGGCCTGGAGCACCTGGCGGGCCGGCGCACCCGGGTGCCGGTGTGAGCCTGCGCATCGGGCTCGTCCCGGGCGTCTGGTCGTACGGCATCGGCTCGCTCGCCACGGTGCTGTCCGTCCAGGAGGCTGCGGTCGCGGCGGGCGACACGCCCGTCGTGTTCGCGAGCCCGCACTTCCGGCCGATGTTGCGGCGGCTGGGCGTCGAGTGGGTGGACCTGCCGGGGCGCGCCACCGCGGACTACCCCGACGGGAGCGCGGTGCTGCGCCTCGACGACCTCCTGTCCGAGTCGGCGTACACCGACGCGGACTTCGTCGAGGAGCTGGTCCGCGCGCAGACCGACGCGTTCGCGGCGCACGGCGTCGACGTCGTCTTCCACGACTACGACCTGACCTCCGTGGTCGCGGCGAACCGGCTCGGGATCCCCGTCGTCTCCCCGGTGACCTGGCCCGACCATCGCCTCTTCGGTGCTGGCGCGGCGGGCCACCAACCGCCGGCCACCACGGCCGTCGACGCGTTCGCCCCGGTGCTGGGCCACGATGCGCCCGGCTCGCTGTCGGAGCTGCTGTTCGACCGGAGCACCGCGCTGGTCTTCCCGCTGCCGGAGGTCATGGACCCGATCGTGGCGCTGCACGCCCGCGGCGAGTACGTCGGCCGGCTGCACTGCCGCCGGCTGGAGATGGACGTCGACCTGCCGGCGGGGTCGTGGCCGCGCCCGGGCCGGCTGGGCGTGCTCGCCTACACGAGCGGGCCCCCGTTCGACGGCGACCACTACCTGCGCAGCATGCTCGACGCGTTCGAGGGCACCGAGATCGACGCCCTGATCACCACCGGCCGACCTGGGCCCGGAACGTCGTGGACGTCCCCCGCCGGCAACGTCCGGACCGTGCCGCTGGCGCCGCTGGGGCGGCTGCTGGCCGACGCCGACGTCCTGGTCTGCCACGGCGGCCGCAACACCCTCGCCGCCGCGGTCGCCCATGGCGTGCCCGCGCTGGTCTTCGCCGGCGCCGACCCGGAGCGGGGGTACTTCGCCGACATGCTCGCCCGGCAGGGCCTCGCCCTCGACTGCGCGGCCGCGGACTGGGCACCGGACCGGCTGCGGACGCTCGTCCGGTCGGCCGCCGACACCCGCACCGACCCGGCCACCGATCCGTCGCCACCGGGGGCGCGGCGGATCGTCGAGCTCGCCCGCTCGCTCACGCCGACCCCGGCCCACCGCTGACCGGGAGGACCCGTGCACCACTACGGCGACGAGCTGTCGCTGCGCATCGTCGACGTCTCGCGGGTGCACGCGCTGGACGACGACGCGACGATCGCCGCCTTGATGGTCCAGCTCGTCGAGCGGGTGGGGATGCGCATCCTCGCCGGCCCGCTCGTCGGCACCGAGCAGGGAGGGCCGTTGCAGAGCGGCAAGTCGGCCGTGCTGATCCTGGCCGAGTCGCACGCCGCCCTGCACACCTACCCGGAGCTGGGCCAGGCGTTCTTCAACCTGTTCTCGTGCAAGCCGTTCGACGAGTCGACCGTGCTCGCGACCCTCACCGAGTTCCTCGGCGACTTCACGGTGGAGGAACGCGCTCTCGTCCAGCGCGGCGACGGTTGGCCCCAGCAGCTCCACGCCGCGGCGGAGCACTGGCGCCGGGACCGCGGTGCTGCGCGCGACGCGTGAGGTGCGGCCGAGGTGTCACCGCAAACCGCGCCACATCGCCGGACGGTGCGAGCGTGGCCCGCGCGACCGCATAGCCGGGTGTCCGGGGGAGGCGCCGGTCGGATGTCGTTGATCATGGGCAAAACGTCGCTGGACAAGATCGGATTACGACGTTTTGCCCATGATCAACACGCGTGTCCCGGACCGCCGTCCCGGCAGTCAACAACCGCGCCACCTCACCGGACGTCGCCGGCGAGGCCCGGCCTCACCCCGACGCCGCGAGCACCGCGGTGTCGAACAGCAGCTCGTCGGCGACGATGCGGCCGTCGCGCACGGTGATGCGGTCGGCGGCGCGGATGGTGCCGAGCGGGCCGGCGTCCATGTCGTAGAGCACGAGCGCCTGCTCGTGGTCGCCGAACGCGGCCTGCACGGTGATGGCGGAGACCACCTGCGCGAACCCGGCGATCTCGGCGACGACGGCGGCCCGCCCGGACAGCGACTGCCGCGGGCTGGTGAACACCACGTCCGTGGCCAGCAGCTCGGCCATCCCGGTGGTGTCCCCGGCGGCGAACGCGTCGAGGAACGCGAGCGCCGTCCCCACCGCTGCGCTGCTCGCGTAGGAACCCACGACGTGCGCCGGCACCCGCTCGACCGGAATCTCGAGCCGGTCCGCGAGCCCCCGCTGGAAATCCTGGAACGACGCCAGCGCCGGCAGCGTCGGCTGTTCCGCGTCGTCCTCCAGCACGTGCACGAAGTCCGTCCCGAGCTGCACGCACTGGTAGCGCAACCCGGGCGGGCGGACGTGCGCCAGCTCGGCGAACACCTCCTCGACCAGCTCCCGGTTCTCCTGCGCCCCTACTGCGGTCGTGCGGTAGCGGATCACTGACGCGCCCATCGCGTTCCTCCTTCGGTCCTACGGGTTCGACACGGCGCGTGTCGCCCACTCATCGCGATGAGTTCCGGTCGCGGGCGGTGTCGAACCCGTAGGACGTGAGAGAGGTCGGACGATGACGGAACGTGGCACTACGACGACCGCGCAGCGCTGGGTGCTGGGTCTGGCGTCGCTGGGGTCTGCCGTCGTCGCGCTGGACGCCCTGGTGGTGGCGACGGCGCTGACGACGGTGCAGGAACGGCTGGGCGCGACGCTGGCCGAGCTGGAATGGACGGTCAACGCCTACAACCTGCCGTTCGCGGTCCTGATGGTCACCGCGGCGGCGATGGGCGACCGCTGGGGCCGACGCCGGGTGTTCACCGCCGGGTTCGCCCTGTTCACGCTCGCCTCCATCGCGTGCGCGTTCGCCCCGACCGCCGGCTGGCTGATCGCGGGACGGGCCGTGCAGGGCATCGGCGCGGCGGCCGTGCTGCCGCTCGCGATCGGCATGATCGGTGCCGCCTTCCCGGGCGCGCGCCGCGGGTGGGCCACCGGGGTCTTCACCGGGCTGACGGGGGTGGCGGTGCTGGCCGGACCGGTGATCGGCGGGGCGGTGACGCACGGCCTGTCGTGGCAGTGGATCTTCTGGATCAACGTGCCGATCGGCGTGGCGCTGGTGCCGCTGGCTATGGCGCGCCTGCCCGAGAGCCGCGGCGCCGCCCGCCGGCTCGACCTGCCCGGCGCGGTGCTCACCGCGGCGACGCTGCTCGGTGTCGTGTGGGGTGTGATCCGCGGGCCCGAGATCGGGTGGGCTGCCCCTGAGGTGCTGGGGGCCTTCGCCGCCGCGATCGTGCTCGGTGCCGCGCTGGTGGTGCACGAGCGGCGGACCGCGGAGCCGATGGTGCCGGCGGCGCTGCTGCGCGTCCGCCCGTTCCTCACGGCCGGCGCCGCCGGCTTCCTGTTGACGGCCGCGCTGCTCGGCACGCTGTTCTTCGTGACGCAGTTCGTGCAGGTCGTGCTCGGATCCGATCCGCTGCGCGCGGGGTGGCAGGTCCTCCCGTGGACTGCGACGCTGTTCGTCGTGGGACCGCTGGCCGGACGGCTCGTCGATCGGGTGGGGGAGCGTCCGCTCGTGGCCGGCGGGCTGTTGCTGCAGGCCGTGGGCCTGGTGTGGCTCGCCGCCGCCGCAGGGTCCGGGTACGGGGCGCTGGTGGCGCCGATCGTCCTGGCCGGTGTCGGCGTGTCCGTCGCGATGACGGCGGCGCAGAGCGCAGCGGTCGCGGCCGCGCCGCCCGGAACCGTCGGCGTGGCGTCCGGTCTCTACGCGATGGCGCGGCAGCTCGGTGGCGTCGTGGGCATCGCACTGGCCGGCGCGGTGTTCGTCGGCGGCGGGGGCGGCCCGACGCCGGCAGCGTTCCTGCCCGGGTTCGCCGCGGCGATCACTGCCGCGGCCGCCCTCTCCCTCGTCGGCGCACTGGTCGGGCTCGGGTTGCCGGCCCGGCAGCCGGCGAGCGCCGTGCCGGCGACGGCAGGTGCCCGGTGACGGGACCGGACGAGTTCCTGGAGGCCGCCGAGCAGTACCGCGGCCAGCTCGTCGCGCACTGCTACCGGATGCTCGGCTCCCTGCACGACGCCGAGGACGTCGTGCAGGAGACCTACCTGCGGGCCTGGCGCGCGTACGACGGGTTCGAGCACCGGTCGGCGGTGCGCACCTGGCTGTTCCGCATCGCGACCCGCCAGTGCCTGAACCTGGTGCGGCACACGAGCCGCCGGCTCGTCCCGTCGGCGGTGGGGGCGCCGGGCGACGTCGAGGACATCGACGGGCCGGCCGACATCCCGTGGCTGGAACCGTTCCCCGACCTGATGTTCATCTCCGAGCCGGCCGACCCGGGCGCGACGGTGGCGCAGCGGGAGACGTTGCGGCTGGCGCTGGTTGCGGCCGTGCAGTACCTGCCGCCGCGCCAGCGCGCCGTCCTGCTGCTGCGCGACGTGCTGGCGTGGCCGGCCGCCGAGGTCGCCGCGGCGCTGGACACCTCGGTCGCCGCGGTGAACTCGGCGCTGCAGCGGGCGCGGGCCGAGCTGGCGCGGATCCACCCGCGCGCCGAGGACGTCGGCGAGCCGGCGGAACCGGAGCGCCGCGCCTTGCTCGACCGGTACGCCGAGGCGTTCGAGCGAGCGGACCTCGCCGCGCTCGAGGAGCTGTTCACCGCGGACGTCACGTGGGAGATGCCACCGATCGCGACCTGGATGGCCGGCCGTGACGCGGTGCTGCGCCTGCTCAAGGCGAAGATCGGCAGGTCGGGGACGCGCCGGTTGCTGCCCGTGCAGGCGAACGGTGGACCGGGGTTCGCCATGTACACCGTCGGCGCCGACGGTGTGTCCCGCGGGTACGCGCTGCAGGCGCTGACGCTGCGCGGGGACCGGATCGCGGGCGTCATGTCGTTCCACTCGCCGCAGCTGTTCCCCGCGTTCGGCATGCCGCCGGTCCTGGAGACGGCCTGAGGGTGCAGCGCGATCAGGACGTGCGCAGGTCGTGCAGGAGCGAGATCTGTCCCGAGAGCACCCCGGTGAGGATGGAGCGGGCGACGGCCAGCAGCTCCGGCACCTGCGGGCTCGTCACCGAGTAGTGCACCGCTGAGCCGTCCTTGCGGGTGGTGACGAGACCGGTGCGGCGCAGCACCGCGAGGTGCTGCGACAGGTTGGCCGGTTCGATGTCGATGGCGGCGAGGAGCTCCGACACCGCGTGCTCGCGCTCGCTCAGCAGCTCGAGGACCCGGATGCGCACCGGATGGCCGAGCGTTTTGAAGAACTCGGCCTTCAGCTGGTAGAGCGGTTTGCTCACCGGACCCCAGCCTCCCTGACCGTGCAACCTCGACGCGTGGGCCCGAGTCTCCCAGATACGTGCCGAATCGTGGAAATCAGCGATCTTGTCCGGCACGTCCGCGCACCAGCACGTAGGTCTCGGTCGTCGTCGTTCCGCCGTCGCGCACGGCCGAGATGGCGGCGTCGACGCGCTGGGCGTCGGAGTCGGACGTCCACGTCGTCACCAGCATGCCGGCGCCGAGCGCCCGGTCGACCAGCAGTTCGGCACCGCAGAAGCCCGGCACGTGCCGGACGTGCCGGACGAGTCGCTCCCGGAGACCCGCGCCCGCCGTCGCGGTGTCGATCTGCAGGCGGTCGACGCGGACCGTCGCGCCGGGAGACGCCGTCGCGGGCAGCTGCCAGGCGACCGCGTAGCTCTCGGCGACGAGGTCGCCGCCGGCCGCCGCGGCCACTGCCGCCCGGGCAGCGGTCAAGGTCGGCGCCGAGGCGCGGGCCGGCTCGTTCCAGTAGGAGACCGCCACGATCACCCCGGCGTCGGGATCGGCGAAGGTGGCGAGGCCCAGGTTCCCGAACGACGCCTCGACCGCCGCTCGATCGGTGCCTTCGGCGAGTGCGAGGCCGGCCGCGACCTTGTCGCGCCGACCGAAGATGGTGTTGACCCGAGCATGCACGGTCAGGCTCCTTCGAGGTCGTCGACCGAGCGGAGCTCGGCGAGTCGTGGATCGATGGTGCGGCGCACGGCCGCGGCGACGAGGTCGGTGACCGTCGCCGCGGCGAGCCGGCCGTGCCCGGGTGGGGGTGTGGTGGCGGCGATCGCGACCGCCACGGTCCGCAGCATGTCGAGCTCGACGTGCATGGAGCCGGGTGGGCACGCGAGCGCCACGCGCAGCACGCCGGCGACGACGTGGTCCGCCCAGACCGCATCGACGGGCCGCAGGACCGAGCCCTCCGGTCGATCCAGCGCGATCCGCGCGGTCTGCGCCGCGGCGTCCGGGCCGGGCCGCAGGTCGATCACGACGTCGGCCCCCTGCACGGCTCGCTCCCACGGGAACGCTGCCGCGTGCGCGTCCTGCCACGCCACCAGGTCGTACATCCCGGCGATCATCAGGAGCGGGACCAGCCCGGGCAGGTGCCCGTCACCGGCGACCACGACCCGGGCCACGTCGGGCGACCGCTCGACGGTGCGCAGGTGCGTCAGTGCCGCGGCGCACAGCGCGGCGGCGATCCCGTCCTGATCGGTCACGACGAGTCGCTGGTCGCGCTCGGCGGCCCGCTCGCCCACCTCGTGCGCCCGCCGCGGATCGGTCCGGGTGAGGTACACCACCCGGTACCGCTCGGGCAGCCGTTCCACGCGCGCGGCATCGACCGGCTCGGGGAGGACCACCACCTCGGCGTCCACCCCGGCGAGGGTGCCGATCTCCGCTGCTCGTCGGGCGAGCGGCAGGCCATCGTGATCGGTGCCGATCACGGCGACGGCGAGCGTGGTCACCGGCTCCTCCGCCCCTCGGCCACACGGACTTGCGAACCTTAGCAAGTTCGTAGCTCGAATAGCTCGCAGGTGTGAGGAGTGGTTCGCCGCTAGTGTCGGACGGTGGGCATGGACGAGTTGCTGCGCAGGTACGAGGCCGGTGGCGGGGAGCTAGCCGCGGCCAACGCGGAGGGTCTCGCGGTTCCGCCGTCGCTGGCGACCGCCGTCGTCACGTGCATGGACTCGCGGATCGACGTGTTCGCCCTCTTCGGGGCGAAGCTCGGCGAGGTGCACGTGCTGCGCAACGCGGGCGGCGTCGTCACCGACGACGTCGTGCGTTCACTGGCGATCAGCCAGCGCAAGCTCATGACCCGCGACGTGCTGCTGATGCAGCACACGGGCTGCGGCCTGGCCACCTTCACCGACGACGAGTTCACCGAGGAGCTCGCCGAGGCGACGGGCATGCGCCCGCAGTGGCGCACGCACGCCTTCCGGGATCCGGTGACGAGCGTGCGCCGCGACCTGGCTCACCTGCGGCACGACCCGTTCCTGCACCCGGAGACGAAGGTGCGCGGGTTCGTGCTCGACATCAACCGGTTCACGCTGCAGGAGGTGCTCCCCGCGGAGGACCGGTAGGGCGGTCAGCCGGTGAGGCCGGCCGCGAAGTCGTGCACGTCCTGCACGGTGGCGAGGTACATGTCCGGGGCGGCGGCGCGGAACATCAGGTCCGCGGCGTGGCAGGCGCCGGGGACCGTGCGTGACCGCGCGTCCACGCCGGCCTCGAGCAGGGTGCGGTGGTAGGCCAGCCCTTCGTCGCGCAGCGGGTCGACCTCGCAGACGGAGATGACGTGCGGCGGCAGTCCGGCCAGGTCGTCGGCGGTGGCGTGGTAGGGCCAGCAGAGCGGGTCGGTGGCGTGCGCGGCGCCCGGGTCGTAGACCTCGACGAAGACCCCCATGAGGTCACAGGAGATGAAGTAGCCGTCGCACTCCACGAGCGAGGGCAGCTCGGCCTCCCGCTCGGCGGCGGACCGCCCGTAGATGCCGGAGATGTAGGGGACCATCGCGTAGACCCCGTCGATGGCGTCGAGCATGCCGTCCCGCTTCGCGCGGATGGCCGTGGCGAGCGTGAGGTTGCCCCCGCCCGACTCGCCGGCGACGGTGAGCGTGGAGATCCCCAGCTCGGCGCGGTGCTCGTGCGTCCAGGCGAGCGCCGCGGCGCAATCGTCGAGCCCGGCGGGGAACGGGTGCGCGCCGAGCACGCCGGCGCCGTTGCGGTACTCGACGCCGACGACGACCAGCCCGGTGGCCGTGAGCTCGTCGCGCAGCCGGCAGTACAGCGGTCCGGCTGCCTGGAGGATGACCATGCCGCCGCCGTGGATGTGCAGGATCCCCGGCAACGGCCCCGTGGCGCCGGCCGGCCGGGAGATGTAGAGCGTGATGTCGTTGCCGGCCGGACCGGTGATCGTCTCGGTGCGGTGCTCGATCCCCTCGATCGGCTCCAGGCCGTCGGCGAGCGCGGCGAAGACCGCCTCGAAGCCGGCCTCGGCGGCCATGGCGTACTCGAGCTGCTGCTCGCGGGGGGCGTCGGGGGTCAGTGGGGCGGGAGCGCCGTTGACGTCGAGCCCGAACGGCGCGAGTGCCGCGAGGGTGCGGGGATCGGTGCGCGGGTCGGTCCGCAGGTTGCGCTCGGGATCGCCCAGTCGTCCGGGTCGCTGGGTCTCGGTGCTGGCTGTCATGACGCCCTCCTCCGCCGCGGCTGCTCCGACGCGGGGTTGGACAGTAACGCCGTGTGCATCATTTCGACAAGATGTTGCACTCGCTCAGCGCAGCAGGACGTTCAGCAGCCTGATCGAGCGGTCAGGGTCGGGATCGTCGCCCGTGATCCGGGTGCTGTACACGAACGACTCGACGATCAGTGCCGCCGCGAAGGCCAGGTCGCCGGGCGGCACCGACTCGTCGCGCACCCCGGCCGCCACGTCCTCGCGCAGGAGCAGCTCGACGAACCGGACCAGGCGGGGCTGGAACCCCCGTTCGGCCACCGTCAGCAGCCGCACCGCGAGATCGCCCTCGTCGGCGAGGAACGTGCGGAACCCCGCGTGCGACAGGATGTCGCGGATGTAGCGCGCCATGATCGCCGCCACCCGCCCCCGGCCGGTGTCGCCGGTCTCGGCGGCCACGACCCACTGGGTGCGCAGGTTCTGCTCGGTCAACGACCACAGCACCCGCAGCAGCAGGTCCTCGCGCCGGCCGACCCATCGGTAGAGCGTGACCCGGTTGACCTGCAGCTCCGCCGCCAACCCGCCCATGTCGACGCGGCGCCCGTCCAGGAAGTGGTGCCGGGCCAGCCGGAACGCGGCGAGCGGGCCGGTGCCCGGTGCGCTGCGCGGCAGGGCGAGCTCGCGATCGAGTGGGGTGCCGGTGAACCCGGCCACCACCGGGCCGACGACGCGGTCGGTCATCCGCGCAACGATGCCACCCCAGGCTGCGCCGGGTGACTCCTGCCCATGATCGAGGGACTGCTACCAAGAGCGGCATGGCGGACGAACGCATGGCTGGGCAGACCGCGGTCGTCACGGGCGCCGCGGGTGGCATCGGGGCCGGAGTCGCTGCTGCACTCGTCGCGCGCGGCGCGCGCGTCGTGCTGGTGGACGTCGACGCGGAACGCCTCGCCGCGACGGTCGCGGGGCTGCGACCGGGCGACGCGGAGGCGGCCGTCGTCGACGTCACCGATCCGGACGCCGTGGACGCGCTGGCCGCCCGCCTGTTCGACGCCGGGCGCCCGGTGCGGGTGCTCGTCAACAACGCGGGCGTGGAGGCCACCGGTCCGGTGTGGGACACCCCCGTCGAGCGCTGGCGCCGGCTGTTCGCCGTCAACGTGGACGGGGTGTTCCACGGCATCCGGTCGTTCGTGCCGCGCATGGGTGCGCAGCCGGAGCGGTCCTACGTCGTGAACGTCTCGTCGATCGGCGGCATCTCGACGGGCCCGTTCATGGCCCCGTACGTCGCGTCGAAGCACGCGGTGCAAGCGCTCACCGAGTGCCTGCACGCGGAGGCGGCGAAGGCGTTCCCGCAGGTCCAGGTGTCGGTGGTGAACCCGGGTCCGGTCGCGACCGGCCTGTTCGGCGACACGAGCGACGGCGATCCGGTGCGCCGCGCGATGCAGCGGCTCGCCGCGCAGGGCGCGGACCCCGTCGTGGTCGGCCGGCAGATCGTCGACGGCATGCTGGCCGGCGACTTCTGGATCGAGACCCATCCGGATCGCTTCGCAGCCGCGGCGCAGCGGCGGGCGGCGATGCTGCTGGACCGGACCCCACCGGGTTGACGAAGGTGGAGGCATGGATCTTCATCCCACCCCGACCGCCGCGCCGGTCGTGCCGTCGCGCGGCCGCCTGCGCCCGCTCACACTCGGCGAGGTGACCGTCACCGGCGGGCCGTTGCTGCGGCGCCAGCAGGTCAACGGCACCGCGACGCTGCCGCACATCGAGCACTGGCTCGAACGGGAGGGGTGGATCGCGAACTTCGACCTCGCGGCCGCTGGGCAGCTACCGGCCGGCCGCCGTGGGCGGGAGTTCTCCGACTCGGAGGTCTACAAGTACCTCGAGGCGCTGGCCTGGGAGATCGGTAGGACCGGCGATGCGGATCTCGAACGCCGCTTCCACGCGGTCGTCGCCCGGGTCGCCGCCGCCCAGGAGCCCGACGGCTACCTGAACACCGAGTTCGGCCGCCCCGGGCAGCAGCCGCGCTGGTCGGACCTCCCGTCCGGCCACGAGCTGTACTGCATCGGGCACCTGCTCCAGGCCGCCGTCGCGCGGCTCCGCACCCGCCCGGACGCGACCGACGGGCTCGTCGAGATCGCCCGGCGCGCCGCCGACCTCGTCTGCACGGTGTTCGGTCCCGACGGTCTCGACGCGGTCTGCGGGCACCCCGAGATCGAGCCGGCGCTCGTCGAGTTCGGTCGGGCCACCGGAGACGAGCGCGACGTCGCGCAGGCCGCGCTGTTCGTGGCGCGCCGCGGCCACGGGGTGCTCCCCGACGGGTGGCTCGGCCGTACCTACTACCAGGACGACGTCCCCGTCCGCTCCGCCCAGGTGCTCCGGGGGCACGCCGTGCGGGCCGGGTACCTGGCCGCCGGAGCCGTCGACGTCGCCGTCGAGCAGGGTGACGACGAGCTGCTCGCGGCGCTCGTCGCGCAGTGGGACACCACCGTCGCCCGCCGCACCTACCTCACCGGCGGCCAGGGCAGCCATCACGAGGGCGAGGCGTTCGGTGACGACTGGGTGCTCCCGCCCGACCGCGCCTACGCCGAGACCTGCGCCGGCATCGGCTCGATCATGTTCAGCTGGCGGCTCCTGCTCGCCCGCGGCGGGGCGCGCTACGCCGACCTGATCGAGCGCACCCTCTACAACATCGTCGCGACGTCGACGTCCGCCGACGGCACCCGCTTCTTCTACGCCAACACCCTCCACCAGCGCCGCCCCGGTGCGCCCGTGCCGGACGACCGGGTGTCCCCGCGCGCGTCGTCGACGCAGCGCGCGCCGTGGTTCGCGGTGTCGTGCTGCCCGCCCAACGTGGCCCGCACCCTGGCGAGCCTCGGCACGTTCCTCGCCACCGTCGACGACGACGGGCTGCAGCTGCACCAGTACGCCCCGTCGACTATCGCCACGTCGCTGCCCGACGGCACCCCCGTCACCGTGGAGATCGACACGGAGTACCCGCGGTCCGGGCTGGTCAGCGTGCGCATCGGCGCGGACGCCGACCGGCCGTGGACGCTGACGCTGCGGGTGCCGGCCTGGGCCGAGGGCGCCCGGGTCGTCGTGCGGTCGAGCGAGGTCACCGAGCAGCCGGCAGCCCCCGGCACGGTCGCCGTGCGGCGCACCTTCCGCGCCGGCGACGTCGTGGAGCTGCACCTGCCCGTCGCACCCCGGTTCACCGCCGCCGACCCGCGCATCGACGCCACCCGCGGCTGCCTCGCCGTCGAGCGCGGCCCCGAGGTGCTGTGCCTGGAGTCGGTGGACCTCGCCGCGGCCACCGCCGGCGCGCTCACCGACGTCGCCGACGTGCGGCTCGACCCGTCCGTCCCGCCGGAGGAATCCGGCGGCGACGTCGTCGTCCGGCTGCGGGCGGCCCGCACATCTGACCGGGACTGGCCCTACGGCGCCGGAGTCCGGGCGGTCGCCGACGGCGAGGCCATCCCCGTCCGCCTCGTGCCGTACCACGACTGGGCCGAGCGCGGCCCGTCGACGATGCGGGTGTGGATCCCGGTCACCCTAGGCTGAGGTACGCGTCGAGAACGAACTTGTGGTGATCAACAGGCCCTGTTGATCACCGTAACGTCGTTCTCGACGCGTACCGGTGGGGTTGTGAGCGGAGGGGGACCTGAGGATGGACGACCTGCGCACCGACGTGCCGCACCCGGCCCGGGTGTACGACTACCTGCTCGGCGGCAAGACGAACTACGCGGCCGACCGTGCGGCCGCGGAGGCGGGGATGGCGGCCAACCCCGACAGCCTCGTGCCGCCGCGCACCAACCGGGCGTTCCTGCGGCGCGTCGTCACCTACCTGGCGCAGGAGGCGGGGATCCGGCAGTTCCTCGACATCGGCACCGGCATCCCGACCGAGCCCAACGTGCACCAGGTCGCCCAGGCAGCGGCCCCCGACGCCCGGGTCGTCTACGTCGACAACGACCCCATCGTGCTCGCCCACGCCCGCGCGCTGCTCACCAGCAGCGCGGAGGGCCGCACCGCCTACGTGAGCGCGGACCTGCGCGATCCCGAGCAGATCCTGACGTCGCCGCAGGTGCGGGACGTGCTCGACATGGAACGGCCGGTCGCGTTGCTGCTGATCGCGATCCTGCACTTCGTCGGCGACGCCGACGACCCCTACGGCATCACCCGCCGGCTGATCGACGCGCTGCCCTCGGGCAGCTACGTCGCCCTCTCCCACCTGACCGGCGACTTCGTGCCGGAGAAGTGGGCCGGTGTCGAGGCCGTCTACCGCAAGCAGGGCGTGACGATGCAGGTGCGTCCGAAGGCCGCCATCGCCCGGTTCCTCGACGGCCTGGACCTGGTCGAGCCCGGCCTCGACGTGATCACCCGATGGCGGCCGGAACCCGCCGACATCGCCGGCGGCGCCTCCGACGCGGCGGTGTCGGTGTACGGCGCGGTCGCCCGGAAGCCGTAGCCGTCAGCGCGCCGCCCACAGCTCCTCGGCCCGCACCTTCAGCGCGCGCGCGACGGCGTCGAACCCGGCCTTCACCCAGTCGCCCGTCATGGTCATGACGGTGTCGGCGTACTTGCCCGAGATCGCATCGGTGGTGTGGTAGCTGCAGCTGTCCGGGCCGGCCTCGGTGATCCACTGGTCGCGGATCGCGAAGATGCCGGGCATCTCCTCGCCTGTGTCGTAGCGCAGGTGCCGCGGCGGGTCGACGACCCGGATGTACTCGCGGTTGACGAACGTGCCGGGCGACCCGTCCGGGTTGGGCAGCGTCAGGTCGATCGGGTCGCCGATGGCGAGCGTCGTCGCCACCGCCACGGTGTACGGGTTCCACTGCGGGTAGCTCGCGTAGTCAGTCAGCACGTCCCACACGAACGCGGCCGGCGCCGCGATCTCCACCTCCACCGAGGTCACGACGTGCTCTGTCATGACGGCATGTGCTCCCCACCGTTGACGTCCAGCAGCGCGCCGGTCACCTCGGAGGCCAGCGACGACAGCAGGAACAGCACCGCCCCGGCGCAGGCCTCGTCGGTCGGGATGCGGCCCATCGGGTTGCGCGCCGCGATCTCGTCGTAGACCTCCTGCTCGGTCACCCCGCGGGCGCCGGCGGTCATCTGCAGGTAGAAGCGCACGCCCGGCCCGTCGAGCCAGCCGAGCACGGCCTGGTTGACCCGGATCCGGTGCTCGCCCAGCTCCAGCGCCAGGTACTGGGTGGCGCACCCCATCGCCGCCTTCGCCACCGCGTACCCGCCCTCGCCGCGCAGCGGCTTGCGGGTGGACATGGTGCCGATGTTGACGATCGAGCCGCCGCCGGCCGCCTGCATGTGCGGCACGACGGCGCGGGTCATCGCGAGCGCGCCGTGCAGGACGATGTCGAGCGACCGGCGTAGCTGCTTGTCCGGGGTGTCCAGCAGGTCGTGGAAGCCGGGGTGGGAGTAGGCGGAGTTGACCAGCCCGGTGACCTTGCCGAACCGCTCGAGCGCGGTGCGCACGACGGCGTCGACGTCGTCCTGGCGGCGCACGTCCCCGCTCACGGCGACGGCCTCCCCGCCGGCCGCGACGATCTCCTTCTCCACCTCGGCGGTGACCGTGGTCGAGCGGGCCGCCAGCACCACCTTCGCGCCCTCGGCCGCAGCGCGGCGGGCGAGCTTGGCGCCGAGCCCCGCCCCGACGCCCGAGACGATCACCACCTCACCGTCGAGGATCACCGGTGGACCTCCTCGTAGAACGCGAAGTCACGCTCCAGCTGGTCGACGGAGAGCCCGAAGTCCTCGGGGGCGTAGGAGTGCGACCCGTGCCGCTGCTCCCGGTTGCGGGCCAGGTACGCCTCCAGACTGGGGACGTCGGGAGGCACGCCCAGCTCGCCGAGCACCCGGCTCGCCTCGCCGACCGGATCGCCCAGCAGGCTCGCGAACCGCACGTCGACGAACCGCTCGGGCCGCCGCTGCCGCACCGCGGCGAACCCGCGCAGCGTCTCGCTGAACAGCTCCGACCAGTACCGCCCGATGGCCACCGGGTCCACCTCGTCGCTGTACTGCGCGCTGATCGACGCCACCATCGACGCGTACGACGGCACGGCCGCGGCCGGCGAGCGGTGCGTCATGACGATCTTGCAGTCGGGGAACGTGTCGAGCACGGTGTCCACCGCCGTGAGGTGGTGCGGCGACTTCAGCACCCACGCCTTTCCGGCCCGTCCGGGGTCCTGCCACTGCAGCACCTGCAGCCATTCCCGCAGTTCGCGGTAGGCGATGGTCTGGTCGGCGGTGCGCAGCCACCGGCCGTACGTGGGCACCCAGTAGAACGAGTCGTAGCTCATCGACAGGAACGACCGGTCGACGAGGATCACGTCCTCCTCCGGGCCGTCCCACTCGATGGTGTGGATGGCCGCGAACTCGGGCGACATCTGCAGGAACAGCTTCGCCCTGTCCTGCGCGCGCCGCTTGCGCTCCGCCGCGTCCGGGCCCTCGCCGGGGAACGGGATCGGGTAGGAGGTCTCCCACGACAGCGTCGACGTCACCCCCGGGGACGCGGCGAGCAGGCGATGCAGCAGCGTCGACCCGGTGCGCGGCAGCCCGCAGATCTCCGCCGCGACTCTGACCTCGACGTCGGCGATCTCGGGGTGCTCGCGCTGCAGCGCCCGCAGCCGCAGGCGGTCGGCGAGCAGTGCCGTGAGCCGCCGCCGGGTCAGCTCAAGCCCGAGCGGGGAGAGCTTGGCCTCGGCGTTGAGGCTGCCGACCAGCACCCCGAGCGGCTCGACGAACCACTCGTCGCCGAACTCGGTTAGGCCGGTCCGGGACCGGGCGGCGTCCAGCAGGTCGTCGACGCGCAGCGCCTGCGCAATAGCGGTCACCGGGACTCCTCCAGCTGGACGACGCGGCACTTCGGCACCGGGTGGGAGCTCGCCCCGAGCCAGCGCAGCAGCGCGGTGCCGCTGGTGTGGCCGGCCGGGTCGATCCAGTTGCCCCACCCGGGATCCCGCTCGGCCACGACGATCGTGAGCCGGCCGTCGTCGTCGAGCACGGCGGTGTGCTTGTTGACCGTGATGCGGTGGGCGTGGTCGAGCGACTCCATCCACCAGTTGTCCAGCTGGAAATTCCAGTACGGGCAGTCGGGCACCTCGGTCTCGATCACCCACGCCTCGCCGGGCTGCAGCGTCCAGTAGCCGTGCAGGTAGAAGATCTCGGGATCGCCACCGGCGCGCTGGAACATCTCCTGGCCGAAGTCGGGCAGCTCGTTGGGCCGGGTCATGAACAGCTCGGTCCACGCCGCGAACGTGGCCGCCGTGCCGTGCACCGCCATGGCGGCGCGACGCAGTGCCTTCACCAGGAACTCCGGGTCGAGCGGCGGCGGCTTCTCCGGCCCTCCGATGCACTCGATGCGCCACGAGCCCGGCGTCTCCGACCTGCGGTCCAGGTAGGTCTGTCGCACCACCAGGCTGGTGGAGTCCGGGGCCAGCGGCAGCCAGTTGCCCGCGTGCGGCGTCGCGCTCACGATGATCTCGACGGTGCCGTCCGGCGCGACGACGAGGTCCTTGTCGGCCAGCTCGCCGGTGGACGCCATCGTCCCGTCCTTGGCGTATCGGTTCGCCTTGGAGCCGATGCTGAAGTACGAGATCGTGCCGCGCTGCCCGGTGATCCGATAGGTGCGATCGCCGCGGACGGTCGCCGACAGGTAGACGTTGTCGGGGTTGTCCGCGCCGATCTTCACCAGGTCCAGCTCGCGCAGGCGCGGGAAGTCCGGGTCGGCGTTCTCGACGGTGGCGTAGAGCATCTCCCGGACGAGCCGCGTGAGGTAGCGGTAGCCCTCGGCGCGGTCCAGCGGGGTCGAGGGCGCGGAGTCGCGCAGCACCACCTCGCCGGCCTTCTCCAGGGCCCGGCAGAACTCGGACCACGCCTGCCCGTCGAGTACGTCGGCCACGGTGCCCCCTCACCCGAATGTAGAACACGTTCTACCACACGGCGAGTCGTCAGATCGAGCGTCGGACGGGGGCGGTGAGCATGCCGGCGAGCAGGTCGACGAGCTCGTCGGCGCGGTCCGTGGCATCGGTCGCCCCGCGTTCGTGGTCGGCGAGCAGCGCGAACAGCACGGTGGGGAGGCTGCGCAGCCGGCGCCGCCGGAGCGGTTCGGGGATGTCCCGCAGTGCGCGGTCGAGCCGCGTGATGATCAACCGAACGGCCGCCCGTTGCGCGCTGTCCAGGTTGTCGTCCGCGGCCAGTGCGGGATGGGTCCGCACCTGGTCGAGGAACCGCGCGTAGTGGGTGGCCCCGTGCTCGTACGGGACGGTGAGCATGGGCAGCACCAGCGCCGACAGCAGGGCGTGGACGTCGTACGGGTCGCCACCACCGGTCTCGATCTCGGCGAGCAGTTCGAGTCGGCGCCGCTCCATGTCGGCGATGCGGTAGTCGGCGACGGCGTGGATCAGCCCGTCGCGGCTGCCGAAGTGGTACTGGACGGCGGAGTTGTTGCGCTGTCCGGCGGCGACGGCGATGTCGCGCAGCGGCACGTCGACGCCGCGTTCGGCGATCAGCCGCTCCGCGGCCACGATGATCCGCTCGCGCGCGTCCACGGCGACCATGCCAGCACGTCGCCGCGTGAAGCGCCAGGTCTTGATTGTTAAGTGCGCATGCTCAATGGTGTGAACGTGGTCATGGAGATGTTCGGACTGGCCGGTGCTGCGGCGGTGGTGACCGGGGCCGGGCGCGGGATCGGCCGGGCGTCGGCGATCGCGCTGGCCGAGGCGGGCGCGGACGTCGTCATCAGCGCGCGAACGGCCGAGCAGCTGGCCGAGGTCGCCGCGACGATCGAGGCCATGGGGCGGCGCGCCGTCGTGGTGCCGGCGGACCTGTCCGATCTGGACGCCGCGGCCGGCCTCGCCGCCACCGCTGCCGAGCAGCTGGGTCGGCTCGACGTCGTCGTGAACAACGTGGGCGGCACCTACCCGAACACGTTCCTGACCACCACGAACGACTTCCTGGAGGAGGCGTTCCACTTCAACGTCGCCACCGCGCACGCGCTGACCAGGGCGGCGGTGCCGCACATGCTGGCCAGCGGGGGCGGCTCGGTCGTGAACATCTCCTCGGTGCTGGGGCGGCTGGCCGGCCGCGGCTACCTCGCCTACGGCACCGCGAAGGCAGCGCTCGCGCACTACACCGAGCTGGCCGCCACCGACCTCGCGCCGAGGGTCCGGGTGAACGCGATCGCCGTCGGCTCGGTGCACACCTCGGCACTGGACATCGTGGCCCGCGACGAGACGATCCGGGCGACCATGGAGCGCGCCACCCCGCTGCGCCGGCTCGGCGATCCGGCCGAGGTCGCGGCCGCGGTGCTCTACCTGGCGTCGAAGGCATCCGGCTACACCACCGGGTCGCTGCTGCGGGTCGACGGCGGCATCGGCGCCCCCAACCTGGACCTCAATCTCCCCGACCTGGAGTGAGACACGTGACGTATCGCGTCGTGCAGTGGAGCACCGGTCACGTCGGCACGTGGGCGTTGCGCGGGATCCTCGCGAACCCCGCGCTGGAGCTGGCCGGCGTGTGGGTGTCCAGTGCGGCCAAGGCCGGTCGGAGCGTCGCGGAGCTGGCCGGCGTCGACGGCCCGCCCGGCATGCGCGCGACGTCCGACGCCGACGCGCTGATCGCGGCGCGGCCCGACTGCGTCGTCTACACGGCGATGGCCGACAACCGGCTGCCCGAGGCGATCGACGACCTGTGCCGGCTGCTGCGTGCCGGCATCAACGTGGTGGCCAGCGGGCCGGTGTTCCTGTCGTTCCCCGACGGCACCGTGCCCGCCGAGGTCGTCGAGCCCGTCCGCCGCGCGGCCGCTGAGGGCGGGGCGTCGCTGTGGGTCAACGGCATCGACCCCGGCTGGGCCAACGACGTCCTGCCCCTCCTGCTGACGGGCACCTGCTACCGGATCGACCAGGTCCGCTGCTCGGAGATCATGGACTACTCCACCTACGAGAACCCGCTGGTGCTGTTCGACATCATGGGCTTCGGCAGCCCGCCCGGGCAGACGCCGTTGCTGCTGCAGCCGGGCGTGCTCACCCTCGCGTGGGGCAGCGTGGTCCGCCAGCTCGCCGCCGCCCTCGACGTGCCGCTCGACGCCGTCGTCGACCAGCACGAGCGCGTCGACGCGCCGGAGCCGTTCACGGTCGCCGGCCGCACGGTGGCCGCGGGCACGATGGCGGCCCTGCGGTTCACGGTGAGCGGCCTGGTCGGCGGCCGTCCGGTGCTGGTGCTGGAGCACGTCACGCGGCTGCGACCCGACCTCGCGCCGGACTGGCCGCAGCCGAACGGCACCGGCTGCTACCGCGTCGAGGTCACCGGCGAGCCCAACTACGTGCTCGACCTGCGCCTCGTCGGCAGCGACGGCGACCACAACACCGCGGGCGTGGCCGCCACCGCGATGCGCCTGGTCAACGCGGTGCCCGCCGTCGTCGCGGCGCCACCGGGCCTGCTCACGGCGACCGACCTGCCCCTGGTTACCGGGCGCGGGCTGGTCGCCACCTGATCAGCTACCCGCGTGCAGCACGGACCGCGCCGGTGTAGGTCTCGGTGGTCTCGTCGCCGCGGTCGATCCCCAGCTCGGTGAGCACGGCCCGGACGTCGTCGAGCGCGCCGGCGACATCGCGCTCGTCCACGATGGTCTCGATCTCGACGAACGTGCCGTCGATCTCCGGTACTCGCACGACCGTGGCGAGCATGTCCCGGCCGGCGTGGGTGAACCGGTAGTTCGAGCAATGCTTCTCGAACGCGATCTCCACGACGAACCCGAGGCCGGCCAGGATGTCGCGCGTCGCAGCTGCGTCGGCGACCTGGGTCTCCGCCTCGGGCTTGGACCCGCTGGCCTCGTCCACGGCCGCGCCCTTGTAGGTCAGGAAGCTCCGCACACCGGCGTCGGTGCGGACCTCGCGGACCCGCAGCTCACGGTCGGCGCCGGTGAACGTGCCGTCCGGGCTGTCGAAGTAGGTGTCGGAGTACACCGCGACCTCCTCCGCGGCTCGGCGGGCGAGCTCGGCGCGCACGTGGTCAGGGTCGCGGAGACGGGCCTTCAGCTCGGCTTCGATCGGCACCCGCGGGATGCTTACACAACCCACGAGCCACTCACGATTGAGCCTTCACGCGAGCAGGGCGTTCGCCTCCGCGAGGAGTTCGCACTGCTTGCGCCAGTCGCCGTCGGCGAAGCCCATGACCAGGTGGTGCGCGCCGGCCCGACCCAGCTCGGCCAGCCGGTCCGCCACCTCCGCCGGGCTGCCGGTGATGGGTATGCCGGTCGCGTCGATGCCGTAGCCCGCGCCGATCGACCGCTCGATCTCCGCCGCGGAACGCACGCCGTCGCCGATGGCGCCGGCGGCACCGACGGCAACGGTCAGCGGTCGATCGGTCAGCTCGGCGAGGCGGGCCACGCCCGCGGCCACCGCGGCCGGCGTGACGAGCGACGGGAACCAGCCGTCCGCGCGCGCGGCACGACGCAGCGCGACGGGCGACGCGTTCCCGACCCAGATCGGTGGCTTCGGCACCGCGGGATCGAGGACGACGCTCTCCTCGTCGACGACGAGCGGCTCGCCGGCCAGCAGGCCGGGCAGCAGGTCGAGGGCGCGATCGGTGCGCGGGCCGCGCTCCGCGAACGGGACCCCGGCCGCGGCCCACTGGGCAGGACCGCCGCCCGAACCGACGCCGAGCACCAGCCGCCCGTCACTGACGACCTGCAGGCTCGCGACCTGCTTCGCGGCGACGGCGTGCGGGCGCAGCGCCGGGACGAACACGCCGGTGCCGAGGGTGATCCGCGAGGTGACGGCGGCGACGGTGGCCAGCCCGACGGTCACGTCGAGGACGGGCGCGCCGATGGCGAGGTGGTCGCCGTGCCAGACGCTCGCCAACCCGACGGACTCGGCGTGCCGCGCCGCGCCACGCAGGTCGAGACCCTGGCGCCGCTGGACGCTCAGCGCGGGCAGGACCACGCCCACCGCGATCGTGCTCACGGGACCGTGATGACGATCTTGCCGCGGATGGTGCCGGCCTGGTAGCGGCGCAGGGCGTCGGCGGCCTGGTCCAGCGGGTACGTCGCCAGCACGTGCACGCGCAGCTGTCCGTCGGCGTAGAGGTTCGCCAGCTCGGCGAGCCGCGCCGCGGATCGGGCCGGCGGCGTCACGCGGATACCGAGGGCGGCCGCCTTGCCGTGGTCGACGAGGGTGAGGATGCGGGCGCGGTCCTTCACCAGTTCGAGGGTGTCGTCGAGCGCCGGGCCGCCCACCCCGTCGATCGCGGCATCGACGCCGTCGGGAACCAGTGCACGGACCCGGTCGACGAAGCCGTCGCCGTAGGAGACCGGGGTCGCGCCGAGCTCTCGAAGGTAGTCGTGCTGTGCCTCTCGCGCGGTGCCGAGCACAGTCGCGCCGCGGAGCCGGCACAGCTGCACGGCGATGGTCCCGACCGCGCCGGCCGCGCCGTGGACCAGCACGGTGTCGCCCGCTCCGACGCCGATCTCCTCCAGCGCGATGTGCGCTGTCTGCGCCGCGGCGCTGAACCCGCCCGCCACCTCCCACGGCATCGCCGCCGGCTTGGCCGTGACCTGGTCGGCCGGGACGGCGAGCAGCTCCTGGTAGCTGTTCAGGGTGCCGTAGCCGAGCACCTCGTCGCCGACCGCGATCCCCTCGACGCCGGCGCCGACCTGGTCGACGACGCCGGCGAACTCGTTGCCCGGGATCGTCGGCACGCTCGGGTCGGGCTGCCGGTGGATCTGTCCTGCGACGACCGCCACGTCGAACGGCTGGACCCCGGCCGCCTTCACCCGCACCCGGACCTGCCCCGGACCCGCGGTCGGTTCGGGCACGTCCGCGATCCGTAGGACCTCCGGCCCGCCCGGCTGGTAGAACACTGCTGCCTTGCTCATGCCGCCAGCGTTCAACATCAACCTGGGTTCAGGTCAAGGAATCCTCGGTCAGTCGTTCGCGCGGTGGTTCAGCAGGAGCTGGACGGTGAGCCGCAACCGGTTCTCGACGTCCTCGGCGGTGGCGCGGCGGGTGACCCACGCGACCAGGTTGGACAGCCACACGTCGCTGATCACCCTGGCGATCGCCTTGTCCTCGTCGGTCGCCTCGGTGACGCCCATCGCGTGCGTGAACATCCGCTCGGTCAGCCGTCCGACCTCGACCACCTCGGCCGCGACGGAGGTGTCGGCGAACATGAAGGCGCGGGTCATGGCCTCGGTGAGCTGCGGGTCCCGCTGCAGGGCCTTGGTGTTGCGGCTGAGGATGAGCAGCACCCGGTCGGCCGGGGTCGCCCCGGGGATCGTGGTGCGCTCCAGGCGTTCGAGCGTGCTCGCGAGCTCGCGCGCCAGCCCGGAGACCAGCAGGTGGATCTTGGAGGGGAAGTACCGGTACAGCGTGCCGAGCGCGACGTCGGCGCGCTCGGCGACCGCGCGCATCTGGACGGCCTCGAAGCCGCCCTTCGAGGCCAGCGCCAGCGTGGCGTCGAGGATGCGCTTGCGGCGCTGCCGCTGCGCCGGCGACCCCACTTCCGCGTCGGTGAGCGCGGTGACGACCTTCGGGTCGGCGTCGCGGGCTGCTTCTGCCATGTGCTCATTCCTGTCGTGCCGTTCCGGTGCCAGCGCTGAACCGGAACGTGTTCCATCAACATCGAGACGGTACCTCCCGACCCGTCGTCGCGCCCACATGGGCCACCCAAGAAGTGAAACACGTTCTATAGTCGCCGCCGTGACGATCGCGATGACGGACGAGCAGCGCGCACTGCAGGACGGGATCCGGGCGTCGGTCGCGCGGCTGGGCTGCCGGGCCGCGGTGCGCGCCGCCGAGTCCGGCCCCGGCGACTGGTCGGCGCACTGGTCCGCGATGGCGGAGGTCGGTGTGTTCGGCGTCGCCGTGCCGGAGGCGCTCGGCGGTGGTGGCGGGACCGTCGTCGACGTGGCCGCCGCGCTGGAGCAGTGCGCCGTCGAGCTGGTGCCCGGACCGGTCGGCACGACCGTGCTCGCCGGCTTGCTCCTGGGCGGCGAGCTGCTGACCGGGGTGGTCGACGGCGCGACGCCGGTGGCGGCCGCCTTGGACACCGGCTCGCTCGTCGCGGTCGAGACACCCGATGGCCTGCGGATCGACGGGGTGGCTCCGGCCGTGCTCGGCGCAGGGCCGGCGCCGTTGCTGCTGCTCGGCGCCACCTTGGCGGGTGCCGACGTTTGGGTCCTGCTCGACGCCGACCAGCCGGGCCTGAAGGTCGAGGCGCGCCCACCCGTCGACTTCTCCCGCTCGCTCGGGCGCGTCGAGGCCGAGGGCGTGCTGGTGCCGCCGGGGCGGGTGCTGCCCGGCGTCAGCACGGCGCGGGTGCGCGACCTCGCTGCCGTGCTGCTCGCGGCCGAGGCCGCCGGGATCGCGCGCTGGTGCGTCGACGCCGCGACCGGGCACGCGAAGGTCCGCGAGCAGTTCGGCCGGCCGATCGGCTCGTTCCAGGCCGTCAAGCACCTGTGCGCGGAGATGCTGCTCCGCGCCGAGCAGGCCGCCGCGCTCGCCTGGGATGCCGCCCGCGCCGCCGCCGACGCACCCGACGAGCTGCCGCTGAGCGCGGCCGTCGCTGCGGGCACGCCGCTGGACGCGGCTGTCGACACGGCGAAGGACGCCATCCAGGTGCTCGGCGGCATCGGCTTCACTTGGGAGCACGACGCGCACCTCTACCTGCGGCGGGCGGTGGCGAACCGGCAGCTCCTCGGCCCGACGGCCGGGTGGCGCGAGCGCGCGGCCGCGCTGGCCGCCGGCGGCGCCCGGCGCACGCTCGGCATCGAGCTGGACGCGGCGACGGAGGCCGAGCGGCCGGCCGTCCGGGCCGCGGTCGCGCAGCTGGCCGAGCTGCCCGAGGGTCAGCAGCGCACGCGCCTGGCCGACAGCGGCTACCTCGCCCCGCACTGGCCGTCGCCGTACGGTCTGGACGCGCCGCCTGCGCGGCAACTGTTGATCGACGAGGAGCTGCGCCGGGCCGGGGTGTCCCGGCCGGACCTGGTGGTCGGCGGCTGGGCGGTGCCGACGCTGCTGGAGCACGGCACGTCCGAGCAGCAGGAGCGGTTCGCCGCGCCGACGCTGCGCGGCCAGATCACCTGGTGCCAGCTGTTCAGCGAGCCGGGCGCCGGGTCTGACCTGGCGTCCCTGCGCACGCGGGCGGAACGCGTCGACGGCGGCTGGGCGCTGACCGGCCAGAAGGTGTGGACGTCGTTGGCGCGGGAGGCGCACTGGGGCATCTGCCTGGCGCGCACGAACCCCGATGCGCCGCTGCACCGCGGCATCACGTACTTCCTGGTGGACATGCGTGCCCCGGGCATCGAGGTGCGCCCGTTGCGTGAGATCACCGGCGACGCCGTGTTCAACGAGGTGTTCCTCGACCAGGTCTTCGTGCCGGACGCCGACGTCGTCGGCGAGGTCGACCGCGGCTGGCCGCTGGCCCGCACGACGCTCGCCAACGAGCGGGTGGCCCTCTCCGGCGGCTCGTCGCTCGGCCAGGGCGTGGAGCGGCTGCTCGCCCACGGCGGCACCGGCGAGCGGACGGGCGCGCTGGTCGCGCAGGGTCTCGCGGTGTCGCTGCTCGATCTCCGTGCGACGCTGCGCCGGCTGGGCGGCGAGGGTCCCGGCCCCGATTCGGCGCTGCGCAAGCTGATCGGCGTGCGGCACCGCCAGGACGTCGCCGAGGCGACGCTCGACCTCGCCGGCCTGGACGGGGCCGCCGTCGACGGCGAGGCGGCCGCGCTGGTGCACGAGTTCCTGCTCAGCCGCTGCCACTCGATCGCCGGCGGGACGACGCAGATCCTGCTCACACTCGTCGGCGAGCGGATCCTCGGCCTGCCGCGGGAGCCGGCTGCGCGGTGAGAGGTTGCGGCGCCCGCCCGCGGACCCAATACTAGAACAGGTTTCAGTTATCGGCGCGAGGAGTGCGGGTGGACTTCAGCCTGGACGAGAGCCAGCGCGAGGTCGCCGATCTCGCGCGCGAGGTGCTGGCGCCGGGGCCCGACCCGCAGGCGCTGTGGAAGTCGCTGGGCCAGGCCGGGCTGCTGACGCTCGCCGTCCCCGAGGAGCTCGGCGGGGCCGGGCTCGGCGTCGTGGAGTGCGGGCTGGTGCTGACGGAGGTCGGGCGCCGGACCGCGCCGGTGCCCGCGCTGGCCACGCTGGCGCTCGGCGTGCTCCCGGTGGTCCGGTGCGGCACCGCCGAGCAGCAGCGGGTCGTGCTGGAGGAAGGTGCGGTGCTCACGGCTGCCCTGCACGAACCGTCGACTCCGCTGACGCTGCAGCCGCGCACGAGCGCCGAGCACGACGGCGCCGGGTGGGTCGTCACCGGCACCAAGATCGGCGTGCCGTACGCCGCGTCGGCCCACCGGGTCCTGGTGCCGGTCGCGCTGCCCGGAACGGGCACGGGCGTGCTCCTCGTCGACCCGCAGGCGCCGGGCTGCGCCGTCGTGCCGGCGCCGACGTCGAGCGGGCTGCCCGAGCACACGCTCGTCCTCGATCGGGTGTCCGTGCCGTTCGACGCGCTGCTCGGCGCCGACACCACCGGCCACACCGTGGCCGAGCTGCACCGGTGCGCGCTCGCCGGCGCGAGCGCGGTGGGCGCCGGGGTGCTCACCGGCGCGCTGGAGCTGACCAGCACGCACATCGCGACCCGGGAGCAGTTCGGGCGGCCGCTGGCCACGTTCCAGGCCGTCGCGCAGCAGATCGCCGATGTGTACGTCGCGGCCAGGATCCTGCAGCTCGCGGCTCGCGCGGCGGCGTGGCGGCTCGGCGCCGGGCGCGCTGCCGACGCCGACCTCGACGTCGCCGCCTACTGGCTGGCCGAGGCACCGGCCGCCCTGCAGACCTGCCAGCACCTGCACGGCGGGCTGGGCGTCGACATCACCTACCCGGTGCACCGGCACTACGCGTGGGGCAAGGACCTGGCGCGGTTCGTCGGCGGTCTCGACCTGCGCGTCGAGCGGCTGGGCGAGCGGGCAGCGAGCTGAGGAGACCCCGTTGGAGATCGACCTCACCGACGAGCAGCGCGCCCTGCAGGCGGAGCTGCGCGCGTACTTCGCCGGCCTGCTCACGCCCGCCGAACGCGAGGAGCTGCTCGTCGAGCGGCACGGCCGGACCTACCGCGACGTCGTCCGCCGGATGGGCGCGGACGGGTGGCTGGGCGTCGGTTGGCCCGTCGAGTACGGCGGGCGCGGCTTCGGCCAGGTCGAGCAGCAGATCTTCGTCGACGAGGCGGCCCGCGCCGACGTCCCGCTGCCGGCGGTCACCCTGCAGACCGTCGGCCCGACGCTGCAGGCGTGCGGCACCCCCGAGCAGCGCGAACGGTTCCTGCCCGCGATCCTGGCCGGCGAGGTGCACTTCGCGATCGGCTACACCGAGCCCGGCGCGGGGACCGACCTGGCGGCGCTGCGCACCACCGCCGTCCGCGACGGCGACACCTACATCGTCAACGGCCAGAAGATCTTCACCACGGGCGGGCACGACGCCGACTTCGTGTGGCTGGCCTGCCGCACCGACCCCGCCGCCGACCGGCACCGCGGGATCTCGATCCTCATCGTCGACACGTCCGACCCCGGCTACTCGTGGACCCCGATCATCACCTGCGACGGCGCGCACCACACCAACGCCACCTACTACGCGGACGTGCGCGTGCCGGTGTCGATGCGGGTGGGGGAGGAGAACCGCGGCTGGCAGCTGATCACCACCCAGCTCAACCACGAGCGCGTGATGCTCGGCCCGGCGGGCCGGATCGCCGCCCTGCACGACCGTGTACGCGGGTGGGCGGCGGAGCGCAGCGCACCGGACGGCACCCCGCTGCTGGACCTGCCCGACGTCCGCCGGGCGCTGGCGCAGAGCTTCGCCGTCCGGCACGTGAACGAGCTGCTGAACTGGGAGGTCGCCGCGTCCGCAGAGGCTGGGCCGGTGACGATCGCGGACGCGTCCGCCACGAAGGTGTTCGGGTCGGAGGCGGTGCAGCGGATCGGGCGGTCCCTCGAAGAGGTCGTCGGGCGGCACGGCGACCCGGCCGACCCGGACACCGCCCGGCTCGCCCGCTGGCTGGACGTGCACGCCAAGCGCAACCTGGTGATCACGTTCGGCGGCGGCGTCAACGAGGTCATGCGCGAGCTGATCGCGACCGCCGGCCTGGGCCTGCCGCGGGTGCCCCGATGAGCACGCAGCTGATCGAGGAGGCCGCCCGGCGGCTCGTCGCGGCCGGGGACTGCGCCCCGCGGCTGGCCAGGGACCCGGTCAACGAGCCGATGGTGCGCAACTGGACCGAGGCGCTCGGCGACGCGAACCCCGCCTACCCCGAGGTCGCGCCCCCGGCGATGGTGCAGGTGTGGACGATGCTCGGCTTGGGCGGGCAGCGCCCGGCCGACGACCCGCTCGGTGCGATGACCGCGATCCTCGACGAGGCCGGCTACACCTCGGTGGTGGC
Source organism: Pseudonocardia sp. CA-107938 (assembly GCF_050936315.1). Classification (NCBI taxonomy): domain Bacteria; kingdom Bacillati; phylum Actinomycetota; class Actinomycetes; order Pseudonocardiales; family Pseudonocardiaceae; genus Pseudonocardia; species Pseudonocardia sp. CA-107938. The sequence goes on from NZ_JBNJNA010000001.1 coordinate 3,011,439, forward strand.
GACCGACTGCGCCCAGACCTACCACCGCTACCTGCGCCCCGGCGAGCACCTGTCGGTGCGGTCGCGGCTCACCGACGTCGTGGGTCCGAAGCGCACCGCGCTGGGGGAGGGCTGGTTCGTCACCACGGTCAGCACGTGGAGCGTCGGCGCGGAGCCGGTCGCCGAGATGATGTTCCGGGTGCTCAAGTTCCGGCCGCCGGACCCGCCTCCGCCGCCGCGGGACGTGCTGCGTCCGACGGTGAACCGCGACACCGAGTTCTTCTGGGCGGGCCTCGCCGAGGGGGAGCTGCGGGTGCAGCGCTGTGGTGACTGCGGCGCGTTGCGCCACCCACCGGGGCCGATGTGCCCGCGCTGCGGTGCGACCAACCCGTCGTACGTCGTGGCGTCGGGGGACGGTGAGGTCTACAGCTTCGTGGTGCACCACCATCCGCCGGTGCCCGGCCGGAGCCTGCCGTTCGTGGTTGCTCTGGTGGAACTGACGGAAGGGGTGCGGGTGCTGGGCGAGCTGCGCGACGTCGACCCGGCGGAGGTGCGCGTCGGTCTGCCCGTCCGGATCGTGTTCGACCGGATCGATGACGAGCTGACGTTGCCGGCCTGGGGGCTGCGGTGACTCCCGCCGTCGGCGACGTGTTGCCGGAGCTGCGGCTCGACGTCACCCCGACGTTCGTGGTCTCGACGGCGCTGGCCACGCGCGACTTCCAGGACGTCCACCACGACCGCGACGCCGCTGTGGCCCGCGGGTCGAAGGACATCTTCCTCAACATCCTCACGACGACGGGCCTCGTGCAGCGCTGCGTGACCGACTGGGCGCCGTCCGCGCTGGTCCGCGGGGTCGCGATCCGGCTCGGCGTCCCGTGCTACGCGGGCGACACGCTGGTGCTGAGCGGCCGGGTCGTGGCGGTCGAACCGGAGGTGGTGGTCGAGGTGGTCGGCCGGTGCAGCCTTGGCGACCACGTCACCGGGACCGTCCGGGTGGAGCTGCCATGAGCCTGTCCGGGGCGGCGGCGATCGCCGGGATCGGGGCGACGGAGTTCTCGAAGGACTCCGGGCGCAGCGAGCTGCAGCTGGCCGCGGAGGCGGTGCGTGCCGCGCTCGCGGACGCGGGACTCGGGCCGTCGGACGTGGACGGGCTCGTCACGTTCGCGATGGACAGCAACGCCGAGATCGCGGTGGCTCGCGAGCTGGGCGTGCCGGAGCTGCGGTTCTTCAGCCGCATCCCGTACGGGGGCGGGGCGGCGTGCGCGACCGTCGGGCAGGCGGCGATGGCGGTCGCGACCGGCGTGGCCGACGTCGTGGTCTGCTACCGGGCGTTCAACGAGCGCTCGGGGTTGCGGTTCGGCCGCACCCAGACCGGCGCGGTGGCGGCGGCGACGTCGAGCGGCATCGACAACGGCTGGCACTACCCGATGGGGCTGAGCACGCCGGCGGCGACGGTGGCGATGTTCGCCCGCCGGTACATGCACGAGTTCGGCGCGACGAGCGCGGACTTCGGCCGGGTCGCGGTCGCAATGCGCCGCCACGCCGCCACCAATCCAAACGCCTGGTTCTTCGGCCGCCCGATCACCCTGGACGACCACCAGGCGTCGCGGTGGATCGTGGAGCCGCTGCACCTGCTGGACTGCTGCCAGGAGAGCGACGGCGGCGTGGCCCTCGTCGTCACGAGCACCGAGCGGGCCCGGGAACTGCCGCACCCGCCGGCCGTGATCGCGGCGGCCGGGCAGGGCAGCGGACCCGACCAGTTCACGATGACCAGCTACTACCGCGACGACCTGGCCGGCCTCCCCGAGATGGCCGTCGTGGCGAAGCAGCTGTGGCGGCAGGCCGGGATCGGGCCCGCGGACGTCCAGGTCGGGATGCTCTACGACCACTTCACCCCGTTCGTGCTGGTGCAGCTGGAGGAGCTGGGGTTCTGCCCGCGCGGCGAGGCCCGGCACTTCGTCGCCGACGGCGGTATCGAGCTCGGCGGCACTCTCCCGGTGAACCCGCACGGCGGCCAGCTCGGCGAGGCCTACATCCACGGCATGAACGGCATCGCGGAGGGTGTGCGGCAGGTGCGGGGCACGTCGGTCAACCAGGTCGACGGGGTGGAGCACGTGGTGGTCACCGCGGGGACGGGTGTGCCGACCAGCGGGCTGGTGCTGGCGGCGGGCTGACCCGCCTCACCTCAGGGAACGGATCATGCTCTGCAGGATCCGGAACGCGTCCGCCCGCTCGGCCTCGGTCAGGCCCGCGGCCATCCTGACCTCGACGGACCGGACCGCCGCGGACGCCTTCTCCAGCCGCCGTCGACCGCGCTGTGTGAGCCGTGCGGGAAGAGCCTTCCCGACCGGCGCTTCGGCGGGCCTGGTCACGTAGCCGTCGCGTTCCAGGGACTGGAGCAGCACGTTCATCGACTGCCGCGTCACGAACGCGCCCCGGGCGAGCTCGGAGTTCGACAGGCCCGGTCGCTGGGCCAGCAGCTCGAGGCAGCTGTACTGCGTGACCGTCATCCCGAGTGGTCGCAGCACCTCCTCCATGGCTGCGCGGAGCACGCTCGACGCCTCCTTCAGCGAGTAGCCCAGCGACGTCTCCAGGTCGATGCCGGCTTGACTCATGTCAGCATTCTGACATAGGTTGGCGCGTGTCAGAAGACTGACACAACAGAAGGAGCAGTCCCATGCCCGCCACCGGTCCCGACTTCATCTCGCTGCAGGCGCGCGACCTCGCCGCATCGCAGGCGTTCTACGAGCGGTACCTCGGCCTCGTCCGCTCGCCGGCCGGCCCGCCGCACGCCGTCGTCTTCGAGACGAAGCCGATCGCGTTCGCGCTCCGCGACGTCCTCCCCGGCACCGATCTCGCCTCCGTCGCCCACCCCGGGCTCGGCGTCGCGATCTGGCTCCACGCCACCGACGTCCAGGCCATCCACGACGCACTCGCCGCCGACGGCCACACCATCGTCTCGGCGCCGATCGACGGCCCCTTCGGCCGGACCTTCACCTTCGCCGATCCCGACGGCTACCACGTGACGCTCCACGACCGTGGCTGAGCTGCGAACGCCTGAGGTGAACGTGAGCGGGTTTTCCGTGGTCAGAACCCCACTGGTGTCCATCTCACCCGTACGTCGCGATGAACACGTGCCGCTGCACCGTGTCGATGTAGTACATCCACGTGTCGAGGACGGGCCCCGTCGTGACCTTCCACCCCGTCTCCGCGGCGATCTCCCTAGCCACACAGTCCTCGGGCGACTCGCCGATCTCGATCCGCCCGCCGGGCAGCTCCCACTTGTCGCGCTCGTTCCTCGGGGCTCGACATCGCGCAGCGCGGTGGCCGTCCCGGTGGTTGCGGTGATCAAGGGCAAAAGGTCGTTCCGGGATCGGTCAAGAGCGACCTTTTGCCCTTGATCACGGCCGCCCGGAGCAGCCAGGCCCGCACGGCCGTCGATCATGGGCAAACCGTTGTTTGTGAATCGATCCACCACAACGTTTTGCCCATGATCAACGCCGCCCCACCGGCCGCGCTCCTCAGCGCCGGGCCAGCACTGCATCGGCCAGCACCGGGGTGTCGGTGCCTGCGACCGACGTGGCGAGCACGAGCTGCTCCCCGGTGTCCCACACCCGTGTGCGGAGCGTCTCGCCCGGCACCACCACCCCGGCGAAGCGGGCGGAGAAGGTGCCGACCTTGGCCGCGTCGCCGTCGAGGAGGCCGTCGACGACGGCCTTGCAGACCATCCCGTACGTGCACAGCCCGTGCAGGATCGGCCGGTCGAACCCGGCGCGCGCGGCGAAGGCGGGGTCGGCGTGCAGCGGGTTGCGGTCGCCGCACAGCCGGTACCAGAGCGCCTGCTGCGGCAGGGTCGGGGTCAGCAGTTCGGCGTCGGGTGAGCGGTCGGGCGCGGGTACCCGCGCGGCCGATCCGCGGTGGCCACCGAAGCCGCCCTCGCCGCGGGCGAAGATGCTGGACCGGGCCGTCCACAGCAGGGTGCCGGCCGCGTCGACGACCTCGGTCTCCTGGACGATCACGGCCGCGCTGCCCTTGTCCTGGACGTCGACGATCCGCCCGCGCGCCACGGCGCTGCCCGCCGTGGGCAGCGGGCCGGGCACGGTGATCTCCTGGCTGCCGTGCAGCACGGCGGCCAGGTCGATCTCGACGCCGGGCAGCGAGACGCGCGGCGGCTCGGTCAGGCGCAGGGTCGGCGCGATGACGCCGAACGTCGGCAGCACCTGCAGGTCGGCCTCGTACGCGTAGCGCAGCTCCCGCGGGTCGACGGGATCGGTGCCGGCACCGAGCGCGAGGTGGTAGAGCAGCACGTCGGAGGTGTCCCAGCGGAACGCGCGCTCGGGAAGGGCGGCGCCGATGGCCTGGTCCGGGTCGATGGGCACGGGATCGCCGATCAGTCGTAGGTGACGGAGACGCTGTCGCTGGCGGCCAGGGCCTGGCAGGCCAGGATGTAGCCCTCGTCGAGGTCGGTCTGGTCGAGCACCTGGTTCCGCAGCATCGTGACCTCGCCGGCGGTGATCCGGCACGCGCACGCGCTGCACGCGCCCTCCCGGCAGGAGAACGGTGCGTCGAGGCCTTTGTCGCGCAGCAGGTCGAGCAGCTTCGTGCCGGCCGGCCAGTCCAAGGTGTGCTGTTCCCCGTCGAGCGAGACCTCGACGGTGCTGCTGGCGCCCTCGACGGCAGGCGCAGGTTCGACGTCGAACGGGTCGTCGGTGAGCGAGACGAACCGCTCGATGTGGACGCGCTTGCGCGGCACCCCGAGCTCGCGCAGCGCGTGCGTGACCTCGTCCATGAACGGCAGCGGCCCGCAGAGGAAGAACTCGCGCTCGGTGAACGGGCGAGCCAGCTCGACCAGCTGCGCCTGCGCGGGCAGGCCCTGCACGCTCTCCAACCAGTGCAGGACCACCAGCCGGTTCGGATGTGCGGCGGCGAGCGCGCGCAGCTCGGCAGCGAAGATCACCGACTGCTCGTCGCGGTTGGCGTAGAACAGCACCAGCTTGCCGCGGCCCCGCGCGAGCACCGCGCGCACGATCGAGATGACGGGCGTGATCCCGCTGCCGGCGGCGAAGAGGACGAGGTCGTCGTCGAGCGAGCGCGGGGTGAACGTGCCCGCGGGCGGCAGCGTGTCCAGCTCCATCCCGACGGCGACGTTGTCGCAGATCCAGTTGGAGCCCCAGCCCTCGTCGACGCGCTTCACGGTGACGGTCAGCCGGTCGCCCTCGTGCGGCGAGCTGGACAGCGAGTAGCACCGGGCCAGCGCCGCGCCCTCGGGCCCAGGGATGCGCAGCGTGAGGAACTGGCCCGGCCGGTAGGCGTAGTGCTGCGCCAGCTCGGCCGGCACCTCGAGGACGACCGAGCGCGCGTCGGGTGTCTCCGCGACCACCTCGGCGACGCGGAGCCGGTGCGCCCGCGGCTCAGCCACCGTGCACCGGGAGTCGGCCGGCCGCGACCGCGGCGTCGATGCTGCCGTGCAGGTCGGCGCACCCGGTGCTGGCCAGGTAGGCCTGGCAGCGGTGCACCGCCTCCGCGGTCCACTGGATGCTCGTCTGCGCGAGGCTGCTCTTCCTGACCAGCGCGCACGCCCCGCAGCGCCGACACTCGACGGCCGTCAGCCCGTCGACGAGGTGGGCGCGCCGGTCGGCCGCGGTGGCCGCGGCGAGCTCGCGGGGGTCGCGCAGCGGCCCGGTCACGGCACGCCGGACTCGCGGCGGCGCAGGTTCGCGGCCACCTCCTCCTCCCACGCCTGCACTGCGCGGGTGGTGTCGACCTCGAACTCGAACCGCTGCGTCATCTCCTCGGTGACGTCGGCGACGTCGACGTAGAACTGCTCGTACCAGCGCCGCAGCTGGTAGACCGGCCCGTCCTCCTCGCAGAGCAGCGGGTTGTCGATGCGGGTCTTGTTCTTCCAGATCTCGACGTCCTGCAGGAACCCGACGCCGGTGCCCTTCGCGAACTTCGCGGCCAGCCGGTCGGCGTCGGCGTCGGAGATGCCCGGCGGCTTGCGCACGATGACGCCCCACTGCAGCACGAACGAGTCGGCGGTGACGGGGTAGTGGCAGTTGATCAGGATCGTCTCGATCGTGAAGCCCTTGTACTCGTTCCAGAGCTTGTCGATCATGTACGACGGCCCGTAGTACGAGGCCTCCGAGCGCGCGATGTTGTCCGCGCCCGAGTACGTCGAGCCGGAGCCGATGTCCGCGCGGCCCCGGGTGTTGAGGTTCTGCGTGGCGATGTGGCCCTCGAAGATGTTCTTGAAGTACGTCGGGAACGCGTAGTGCACGTAGAAGAAGTGCGCCATGTCGACGACGTTGTCGATGATCTCCCGGCAGTTCGAGCCCTCGATCCGGACCGAGTCCCAGGTCCAGTTGCTCCACTCGTCGGAGAACGCGCCCTCGACGCGCGGGATGATCACCTCCGGTGGCGGCGGGTTGCCCTCCGGGTCGTGCCACACGAACAGCTGCTTGTTCTCCACGAGCGTGATCCACGATCGCGTCCGGGCCCGCGGCGGCACCCGCTTCGCGTACGGGATGCCCACGCAGCGGCCGTTGCCGGCCCAGCGCCAGTCGTGGAACGGGCAGGCCACGGCGTCGCCCTTGACGCTGCCCTGGGAGAGGTCGCCGCCCATGTGCCGGCAGTAGGCGTCGAGCACGTGCGGCTCGCCGGCCGAGTCGGCGAACACCACCAGCTTCGTGCCGAACGCCTCGACGGCGTGCGGCTTCCCGTCCAGGAACGGCTCGGCGAGGCCGAGGCAGTGCCAGCCGCGCGCGAACCGCGTCGGCACCGTGCCGACGTCGATCGTGCGCACCGCGTCGTCCGGGGTCATCGCATTCCTCCGCTTGCTCGGTCGACGCGCTCGGTCCTGGCACCGGTCGCCAGGTCGAGGGCGGCGACGTACCCGCCGGTCATCGCGGGTCCGATGGTCGCTCCGGCGCCGGCGTAGGTGTGGCCCATCACCGCCGCGCTCGCGTTGCCCGCGGCGTAGAGCCCGTCGACGGCCGTGCCGTCCTCGCGCAGCACGCGCCACCGCTCGTCGACGCGCAGGCCGCCCTTCGTGCCGAGGTCTCCCGGCACGATCCGCACGGCGTGGAACGGGGCGGTCGACAGCTCCGCGAGGCTCGGGTTCGGCCGTTGCCGCGGGTCGCCGTAGTACTTGTCGTACGCGCTCTCGCCGCGGCCGAACTGCTCGTCGCGGCCGGTGCGGGCGAAGCCGTTGAACTCCGCGACCGTGGCCGTCAGCGCGTCCGCCGGCACGTCGATCGCGGCGGCGAGCTCGGGGAGCGTCGTGGCGGTGTGCACCGCGCCGACCTTGCGCCAGCGACCGGGGAAGGGCTGGCGCGGACCGAGGCCGGCGAACGGGTAGCGGTTGCGATAGCGCTGGTCGAGGACCAGCCACGCCGGGATGTGGCTGACGCCGGTGGCGTGCCCCGCGTACATCGCGTGCACGGCGTCGACGTACGGCGCCGCCTCGTTGACGAACCGCCGGCCAGCGCCGTTGACCATGATCGAACCGGGCAGCGTGCGCTCGGCCAGGCAGAAGTAGGGGCCGCCGCTGAGCGGGATCGACGGGCCCCACCACGCGTCGTCCATGAGGTCGACGGCCGCGCCGAGCCGCTGACCGGCCTCGATGCCGTCGCCGGTGTTGGTGGCCGCACCCGTCGTCCACGCCGTGCCGATCGGGGCCTGCTGGTAGCGCTCGCGCATGGCCGCGTTGTGCTCGAACCCGCCCGACGCGAGGATCACCCCGCGGGTGGCCCGGATGAGCCCGTCGGCGACCCGCACCCCGACCACGCGGTCGTCGTCCACCTCCAGGTCGACCAGCGGGACGCCCAGCCGCACCGGCACGTCCGCAGCGAGCAGGCCCGCGCGCAGGCCGGCGGCGAGCGCCTGGCCCATCGTCAGCACGCGGCGCCGCAGCACCGTCGAGAGCACCCGCCGGCCGGCCACCCGCCCGGCCCGCAGCACGCCCCGCGGGTGCCGGGTGACCAGGTTCAGCCAGCGGAAGTCGGCCTGCGTGATCGTGATGCCGGCCGGCGTCGCGATGTACGGCGGGTTGAGGTGGACCAGCTCGGCGCCGAGCACGCGCGCGTCCAGCGGCCGGGGCTCGATGCTGCGCCCCTCCGGGACGCCGCCGGGCGCCTCGGGGTAGTAGTCGGCGTAGCCGGGCACCCAGGCGAATTCGAGGGGGGTCTTCGCGAGGACGAGGTCGAGCATGTCCGGGCCGTGCCGCAGCAGTGCGGCGCGCCGAGGTTCGGCGATCTGGTCGCCGAGCAGGTGCTCCAGGTAGGCCGCGGCCTGCTGCGGGGAATCGCGCACCCCGGCCTTGCGGAGCACCGTGTTGTCAGGGACCCACACGCCGCCGCCGGACCGGGCCGTCGACCCGCCGAAGCACTCCGCCTTCTCCACGACGACGGCCGTGAGACCGTGGTGCGCAGCGGTCAGCGCCGCGGTCATCCCGGCGGCACCGCTGCCCACCACGACGACGTCGAACTCGTCGACCGCCATCTCGCCTCCCCGTCGCTCCGAACTAGAACAGGTTATAGAAATCGCGTCCGGCGCGCTACGGTGACCGCGAGAACGCGTTGCAATCCGGAGGTGGCCGGTGGATCTTCGTGACGAGCTGACCGCCGACGTCGTGATCGTGGGTTTCGGCGCGGCGGGCGCGTGCGCCGCGATCGAGGCGGCCCGCGCCGGTGCGGAGGTCGTGCTGATCGACCGGTTCGCCGGCGGCGGCGCGACCGCGCTCTCCGGCGGGGTGGTCTACGCCGGCGGCGGCACCGAGTACCAGCGCGCGGCCGGCGTCGACGACACGCCCGACGCCATGTTCGCCTACCTGAGCCAGGAGATCGGCGACGCGGTGTCGCCCCGAACCCTGCGCCGCTTCTGCGACGAGAGCGCCGCCATGGTGGCGTGGCTCGCCGAGCTGGGCGTGCCGTTCGAGGGCAGCCTGTGCCCGTACAAGACGTCGTACCCGAGCGACCGCCATTACCTCTACTTCTCCGGCAGCGAGGCCTCCGGTGGCTTCCGCGACGTCGCGCCGCCGGTGCCGCGCGGGCACCGTGTCCGCGCGCCGGGAACGTCGGGCAAGGCGCTGTTCGCGCACCTCGCCGCCGCCGTCGAGAGCCTGGGCGTGCGGGTGCTGACGCAGACCACGGCCCAGCAGCTCGTCCTCGACGGCGAGCGCGTCGTCGGCGTGGACTGCGCGGCGCTCTCCGGTGCGCCGGTGGCCGCGCACCGGGCGCTGAGCCGCTACGCCACCAAGCCCGGCCTCTACGTGCCGCCGCTGCGGCGGCTCCTGCACGGGCGCGCCGCCGCGATCGAACGCCGCTCCGCCCGTCCGTTGCGGGTGCGAGCCCGGCAGGGCGTCGTGCTGGCGGCCGGCGGGTTCGTCGCCGACCGGGCGATGCTGCGCGCGCACGCGCCTGCCTACCGGGGCGGGCTTCCGCTCGGCACCGCCGGAGACGACGGCAGCGCCATCCGGCTGGGCGTGGCCGCCGGCGGGGCGACGGCCCGGCTCGACTCCGTCTCGGCGTGGCGGTTCATCACGCCGCCCAGCGCGTTCCTCAGCGCGGTGCTCGTCGGACCGGACGGGCGCCGGATCTGCGACGAGTCCCGGTACGGCGCCGCCATCGGCCGCGCGATGATCGAGGAGCACGGCGGCCGCGGCTGGCTGCTCGTCGACGCGCCGCTGGTCGCGGAGGCGCGGCAGCAGCTGCACGACCAGACGGTGTGGTTCCAGCGCATGCAGGCGCGGCACATGCTGGGCGCCCTGCGGGTCAGCGGGTCGACGGTCGAGGACGTCGCCCGCGCGGCCGGGCTCGATGCCGTCGGGTTGCGGGCCACCCTCACCGCGCACAACGACGCCGCCCGCGCAGGTGCCCCGGACCCGGCCGGGAAGCCGGCTGAGTTCGTCCGGCCGCTGCTCACGCCACCGTTCTCGTTGATCGACGTCTCGGTGCGCCCGAGCCGGTTCTACCCCTGCCCCATGCTGACGCTCGGCGGGCTCGTCGTGGACGAGGACACCGGCGCCGTCCTGCGCGCCGACGGGGCACCGATCGCGGGCCTGCACGCCGCCGGGCGCTCAGCTGTCGGGCTCTGCTCGAACTCGTACATCAGCGGGCTGTCGCTGGCCGACTGCGTCTTCTCGGGCCGGCGCGCCGGACGCCGGCTCGCCGGGGTCGACAGAAACGAGAACGCGTTCTAGTCTCGGCCCATGGGTGGGAACGTCGTCGAGGCCGTGGGTGAACTGCTGCCGGCGTTGCGGGAGCGCGCGCAGGAGGCCGAGGACGCCCGGCGCGTGCCGGAGGAGTCGATCAAGGCGCTGCAGGAGGCCGGGCTGTTCCGGCTGCTCCAGCCGAAGCGCTACGGGGGAGCGGAGGCCGACCCGACGACGTTCTACACCGCGGTCCGGTCGATCGCGAGCGCGTGCGGCTCCACCGGCTGGGTCGCGTCCGTCGTCGGGGTGCACCCGTGGCAATTGGCGCTGTTCCCCGAGCAGGCGCAGGACGACGTGTGGGGCCCGGACCCGCACACCCGGCTCTCGTCGTCGTACGCCCCGACCGGCCGCGCGGTGGCCGTCGACGGGGGCTACCGGCTGAAGGGCCGCTGGAGCTTCTCCTCCGGCTGCGACCACGCCACCTGGGTGCTGCTCGGCGGCATCGTCACCGACGCCGACGGCAACCAGATCGACTTCTGCACGTTCCTGCTGCCGCTCGGCGACTACGCGATCGAGGACGTGTGGGACACCGTCGGGCTGCGCGGCACCGGCAGCAACGACATCGTCGTCGAGGACGCGTTCGTGCCGGCGCACCGCGCGCTGAGCTTCGCCGACACCTCGCGCTGCCGCTGCCCCGGCCAGGAGGTCAACCCCGGCCCGTCGTACCGGCTGCCGTTCGCGTCGGTGTTCTCCTACGCGATCACCACGCCGATCATCGGCATGGCCACCGGCGCGTACGACGCGCACGTCGCGTACATGCGTGAGCGGGTGCGGGCGTCGTTCGGCGGCAAGGCGGCCGCGGACCCGTACTCGCAGGTGCGGGTGGCCGACGCCGCCGGCGAGATCGACGCCGCCTGGCTGCAGCTCGAACGCAACATGGCGGAGCTCATGCGGCACGCCACGGCGGGGGAGAAGATCCCGATGACGCTGCGGCTGCAGGTGCGCCGCGACCAGGTCCGCGGCACCGGACGGGCGATCGCCGCCATCGACACGCTGTTCGAGAACTCCGGCGGGCGCGTCCTGAAGAGCGGCACGCCGATCCAGCGGTTCTGGCGCGACGCGCACGCCGGCCGCATGCACGCCATCAACGACCCGGAACGGGCCATGTCGATGTTCGGCGCCGCCGAGTTCGGCGCCCCCGTCCAGGACGCGATGATCTGATGACGGTCGCCACCACCAGCTACGAATCGACCAGCCGCACCGCGCAGGTGGCCCCTGACCTGCGCATCCACTACCACGAGGCCGGCGCCGAGCACGACACCGCCGTGGTGCTGCTGCACGGGGGCGGGCCCGGCGCGTCGGCGTGGAGCAACTTCGGGCCCAACGTGGAGGTCTTCGCGCGGGCGTTCCGCACGCTCGCCGTCGACCAGCCCGGCTACGGCCGCTCCGAGGGCCCCGTCGGCAAGGAGCAGTACTTCACGCAGAGCGCGGACGCGCTGGCCGGGCTGCTCGACACGCTCGGGCTCGCGAAGGTGCACCTGGTGGGCAACTCGCTCGGCGGCGGCACCGCGGTGCGGTTCGGGCTGCGCCACCCCGACCGGGTGAGCCGCATGGTGCTGATGGCCCCCGGCGGGCTCTCGCTCAACGTCTTCGCGCCCGACCCCACCGAGGGCATCAAGCGGCTCTACGAGTTCGCCGCGCCGCCGGGCCCGAGCAAGGAGAAGCTCGCGGCGTTCCTGCGCACCCTCGTGCACGACCGGTCGCTGGTCACCGACGAGCTGATCGACGAGCGGTTCGCGGCGGCCAGCGACCCGGCCGCGCTGCGCGCGATGGCCGCGATGGGCGCCACGTTCAGCGACCCCGCGACGTACGAGGACGGGATGCTCTGGCGCGAGGCACACCGCCTGCGGCACCAGGTGCTGCTGATCTGGGGCCGGGAGGACCGGGTGAACCCGCTCGACGGCGCGCTCGTCGCGCTCAAGCTGATCCGGCGTGCGCAGCTGCACGTCTTCGGCGGGTGCGGGCACTGGGCGCAGCTGGAGAAGTTCGAGGAGTTCAACCGGCTCGTGACCGACTTCCTGGACGGGAGCGCAGCAACATGATCCAGTCGCTCGCCTACCTGCGCATCGAGGCCACCGACGTGGCCGCGTGGCGCGAGTTCGGGCTCAAGGTGCTCGGCATGGTCGAGGGCAAGGGCAGCGACCCGGACGCCCTCTACCTGCGGATGGACGACTTCCCCGCCCGGCTCGTGATCCTGCCGGGTTCGCAGGACCGGCTAGCGGCTGTGGGGTGGGAGGCGGCGAACGCGGCCGCGCTCGACGAGGTGCGCCGCGCGCTGGAGGCCGCCGGGGTGCCCGTCAAGGAGGGCACCGCGGCGGAGTGCGCCGACCGGAAGGTGCACGAGCTCATCTCGTTCGACGACCCGTCGGGCAACGCGCAGGAGGTCGTCCACGGCGTCGCGCTGGAGCACCGGCGCGTCGTCAGCCCGTACGGGCACACGTTCGTCACCGGCGAGCAGGGGCTCGGGCACGTCGTGCTCTCGACGCACGACGACGAGGCGTCGCTGCGGTTCTACCGCGACGTCCTCGGCTTCAAGCTGCGCGACTCCATGCGGCTCCCGCCGCAGATGGTGGGCCGCCCCGCCGACGGGCCGCCGGCGTGGCTGCGGTTCTTCGGCTGCAACCCGCGCCACCACAGCCTCGCGTTCCTGCCGATGCCGACGCCCAGCGGGATCGTGCACCTGATGGTCGAGGTCGGGCACACCGACGACGTCGGGCTCGCGCTGGACCGCGCGCTGCGCCGCAAGGTGCCGATGTCGGCGACGCTCGGCCGGCACGTCAACGACCTGATGCTGTCGTTCTACATGAAGACGCCCGGCGGCTTCGACGTCGAGTTCGGCACCGAGGGCCGGCAGGTGCGCGACGACGACCGCTGGGTCGCGCGGGAGAGCACCGCGGTGAGCCTGTGGGGCCACGACTTCAGCGTGGGCATGCGGAAGTGACCCGGGCGCTGGTGGATCCCGACCGGTTCCGCACCGTCCTCGGGCACTTCGCCACCGGCGTCACCGTGGTGACGGGGTGCGCCGACGGGGTGCCGGTCGGGTTCGCCTGCCAGGCGTTCGCCGCGCTCTCGCTGGACCCACCGCTCGTGCTGTTCTGCCCGGGCCGCAGCTCCCAGACGTGGCCGGTGATCTCGCGTTCGGGCCGGTTCTGCGTCAACGTGCTGTCCGCGCGGCAGCAGGACCTCTCCCGCCGCTTCGGCTCCCGCGGCGCCGACAAGTTCGCCGGCGTCTCGTGGACACCGTCGCCCGGTGGCGCGCCCGTCCTCGACGGGGTGCTGTCGTGGGTGGACGCGGAGATCGAGACCGTGCACTCCGGCGGGGACCATCATGTCGTCGTCGGGCGGGTCACTGACCTGGACGCTCGGGACGGGGACCGGCCGCTGCTGTTCTACCGGGGCGGCTACACGGTCACCGAGGTCGTCGCCCCGCCGCCCACGCCCGCAGGTGAGGTGCTGGAGTCCTTCCTCACCTGGCCGCAGCACGACAACTGGCTCTGACCAGCCCCGGCTTCCGGTGTGCGCGGCCCGCGCCCCGGTCAGTGTTCGGTGATCAAGGGCAAAATGTCACTGCGGAAGATCAACTGACGACGTTTTGCCCTTGATCACGGATGTCCGAGGTTGCGGCCCCTCCGCGGCTCCGCCGGGGCGCGCATCGGGCCCCGGCCGGCGCGGGCTGTGGTGATCATGGAAAACGTTGCTCGCGGAGATCGACAGGCCACGTTTTGCCCATGATCGACGACCGGGACCGCGGCCCCGGTACGCGCGGCCAACGCCCCGGCCAGCGTTCCGTGATCAAGGGCAAAAGGTCGCTCCGGAAGATCGACTGACGACATTTGCCCTTGATCACCGGCAACCCGGGCGCCGGAAGCCCGCGCCGCCGGACCTCAGATCCGCTCGAGGATCGTCCCAGTCGCCAAGGCTCCCCCTGCGCACATGCTGATGAGCGCCGTCGAGGCGTCACGGCGCTCCAGCTCGTGCAACGCCGTGGTGATCAACCGGGCCCCGGTGGCCCCGACCGGGTGGCCGAGCGCGATGGCCCCGCCGTTGACGTTGACCCGCTCGGGGTCCGGCCGGTGCACGCTCGCCCAGGACAGCGGGACGGAGGCGAAGGCCTCGTTGACCTCGAACAGGTCGAGGTCGCCGATCTTCATGCCGCTCTTCTCGAGCACGCGCGCGGTGGCCTGGACGGGCCCGTCGAGGTGGTAGTAGGGCTCGGCGCCGACGAGGCACTGGGTGACGATGCGGGCGCGCGGGCGCAGGCCGAGGGAGTGGGCCCGGTCGGCGTCCATCAGCAGCACGGCGGCGGCGCCGTCGGAGATCTGCGACGAGGTGCCGGCGGTGTGCAGCCCGTCGTCGAGGACGGGGCGCAGGCCGGCGAGCCCCTCCAGGCTCGTCTCGCGCAGGCCCTCGTCGCGGTCCACCGTGGTCTCGCCGACCTGCACGGGCACGATCTCGCGCGCGAACCGCCCCTCGGCGACGGCAGCGGCCGCGCGGGTCTGCGAGAGAAGGCCGAACCGATCGACGTCCTCCCTGGTCAGCGACCGGCGCTGCGCGATGCGCTCGGCGGCGACGAACTGGTTGGGCAGGTCGATGTCCCACGAGTCCGGACGCGGGGTGCCGGCACCCTCGCCGACGTTGGCGCGCAGCGGCACGCGGCTCATCGCCTCGACGCCGCACGCGATCCCGATCTCGATCGCGTCGACGCCGATCAGGCCGGCCACCAGGTGGGTGGCCTGCTGGGCGGAGCCGCACTGGCTGTCGACGGTGGTCGCGGCGGTGGCGTGCGGCAGCCCGGCGTGCAGCCACGCCGTGCGGGTGATGTTGTTCGACTGCTCCCCGGCCTGCGTGACGCAGCCGCCGATCACCTGCTCGACACTCGCCGGATCGAGCTGCGTGCGCTCCAGGAGCCCGCGCAGGGCGGCGCCCAGGATCTCCGCGGCGTGCAGCCCGGAGAGGGCGCCGCGGCGCCGGCCGATCGGGGTGCGCACCGCGCCGACGATGACTGGACGGCCCATGATGCCAAACTAGAACACGTTGCCGTTTTGGACAAGTTCGGCCCCGTCCGACCCTCCCTTCTGTCCGCGGAATGTGCTTGACTCGGTGTAGAACACGTTCCAGTCAACCGCGGAGGTTGCCGTGACCGATGTCCGGATCCCGGACGGGTTCGACTTCACCGATCCCGACATCTACGCGGACCGCGTGCCGCTGCCCGAGCTCGCCGAGCTCCGCCGCACCGCCCCCGTGTGGTGGAACGCGCAGCGCCGCGGCAGTGCCGGGTTCGACGACGAGGGCTACTGGGTGGTGACCAGGCACGCCGACGTCAAGGCGGTGTCGCTGGACAGCACGCTGTACTCCTCGCGGGAGAACACCGCTCTGGTCCGCCTTGCCGAGGGCACGACCCGCGAGCAGATCGAGATGCAGCGGTTCATCATGCTCAACACCGACGCGCCGCAGCACACGGCGCTGCGCGGCATCGTCTCGCGCGGGTTCACCCCGCGCGCGGTGAACGGGCTGCGGGACGCCCTCGCCGAGCGGGCCGAGCGGATCGTGCGCGGGGCGCTCGCCGAGGGCACCGGCGACTTCGTCACCGACGTCGCGTGCGAGCTGCCGCTGCAGGCCATCGCCGAGCTGCTCGGCATCCCGCAGGACGATCGGCGGAAGATCTTCGACTGGTCCAACCAGATGATCTCCTACGACGACCCGGAGATCGACGTCGAGCCGATGGCGGCCGCCGTCGAGCTGCTGGGCTACTCGATGGCGATGGCCGAGGAGCGCAAGCGCTGCCCCATGGACGACATCGTCACCACGCTGGTTCAGGCCGACGTGGGCGGGACGAGCCTCACCGCCGACGAGTTCGGGTTCTTCGTCCTGATGCTGTCGGTGGCGGGCAACGAGACCACCCGCAACGCGATCACCCACGGGATGATGGCGCTGCTCGACCACCCCGAGCAGTGGGAGCGCTACAAGGCCGAGCGCCCCGCCACCACGGCCGACGAGATCGTGCGCTGGTCGACCCCCGTGGTGGCGTTCCAGCGCACGGCGATGGGCGACACCGAGCTCGGCGGGCAGCACATCCGCAAGGGCGACCGCGTCGCGATGTTCTACAGCTCCGCGAACTTCGACGAGGAGGTCTTCACCGACCCGGAGACGTTCGACATCACCCGCAGCCCCAACCCGCACCTCGGTTTCGGCGGCCACGGCGCGCACTACTGCATCGGCGCGAACCTGGCCCGCCTGGAGATCGACCTGATCTTCAACGCGATCGCCGACCACATGCCCGACATCACCCGGGCCGGCGCCGCCAGCCGGCTGCGTTCCGGGTGGATCAACGGGATCAAGGCGTTCCCCGTCCGCTACGCCTGAGGAGGCGATACGTGAGAACCCGCGCCGCGGCGCTGCTGGAGCAGCCCGGCAAGTGGCAGGTCATCGACATCGACGTCGACGAGCCCGCCGAGCACGAGGTGCTCGTCCGGTTCGTGGCGGCGGGGCTGTGCCATTCCGACGACCACGCCGCGACCGGTGACATGCCGGTCGGGAAGTTCCCGCTGATCGGCGGGCACGAGGGCGCCGGGGTGGTGGAGGCGGTCGGCCCGGGCGTGCGCGCGCTGGCGGTCGGCGACCACGTCGTCGCCCAGTTCGTGCCGTCGTGCGGGCGGTGCCGCGCCTGCACGTCCGGCGGCGGCAACCTGTGCGATCTCGGCATGTACGCGCTGGCCGGCAGCATGCCCGACGGCACGTTCCGGGCCCACCACAACGGCGCCGACGTCGGCCAGATGACCATGGTGGGCACGTTCGCCGAGCACGCCGTCGTCTCGGAGTACTCGCTGACGAAGATCTCGCCCGACATCCCGTTCCAGGTGGCCGCCCTGCTCAGCTGCGGGGTGCCGACCGGTTGGGGCTCTGCCGAGTACGGGGCCGAGGTCAAGGCAGGCGACACCGTGATCGTGATGGGCACCGGCGGGGTCGGCATGAACGCGGTGCAGGCCGCTGCCGCCCGGGGCGCCGCCTACGTGATCGCGGCCGACCCCGTCGCGTTCAAGCGGGAGCAGGCGCTGAAGCTGGGCGCCACCCACGCCTTCGCGAGCATCGACGAGGCCGCCGACTTCGCGCGCTCCGTCACCGGCGGCCAGGGCGCCAGCTCGGCCGTCGTCGCGGTCGGCGTCACGACGGGCGAGCACGTGGCGCAGGCGGTGAACGCGATCGGCAAGTTCGGCATCGTCGTGGTCACCGGCATCGGCAACTACCTGGCCGAGGGCCTGCCCATCAACCTGTGGCTGCTCTCGATGATGCAGAAGCGGATCCAGGGCGTGATCTTCGGGATGGGCACGCCCCCGTTCGAGATCGCGCGGCTGGCCGACATGTACCTGGCCGGCCGCCTGAAGCTGGACGAGCTGGTCACGACGACGTACCGCCTGGACGAGGTGAACCAGGCCTACGCGGACATGCACGCCGGGCGCAACATCCGCGGGGTGATCCTGCACGGCGGGTAGGGTGATGGGGCGCTGCGCTTACGCCTGCCGCAGCGTCCCCATCGCGCGCTCGAACTCCCAGAACGCGCGCATCGAGCGGATGAGCCCGTCCGGCCCGACCCGGTAGACGAAGACGCCCTCGGTGTCGATCCGGGAGCCGCCGGGGAGGTACGAGGTGATCGTGCCGACGTTCGCGACCTCGTCGCCCGCGGCGAACGAGTCGTGGACGGCGAACGTGATGCGCTCGGCGTTGGCGATGGCCTTGTCCCAGAACGCCGCGATGCCCGCGGGACCGTGGTGTCCCGCGCCTTCGGGGTCGAAGATCGACGGTCCGACGGGGTCCTCGATGACGGCGTCCTCGGCGAAGAGGGTGAGCCACTCCTCTTTGGCGCCGCGTGACACCGCGTCCATGGAGCGGCGGGCCGCGGCACGCGCGGGGTGTTCGACCTCGGTGGCCGTCATGGTGTGCTCCTCACATCTTCGTGATGACCGTGTCCGCGAACCGCTTGATGCTGTCCTGCTTGGCCGAGAGCGGCCCGTCGAACCCGACGCCGTCGGCGAGCCACGGCACGACGAGCGCGTCGGTGACGCCGATGTCGGCCTGCTGCCGGTATCCGTCGAGGCCGAGGCGGTCGATGCACACGGCCTGGATCTCGAACGGCTCGTCGGCGCGGCCCAGCTCGGCCCGCAGTGCCGATAGCTTCCCGATGATGTCGCGCAGGTCGGCGAACTTGATCATCGCCGACGACCAGCCGTCGTGCCGGGCGGCCCGGCGCAGGCCGGCCTCGGTGTGCCCGCCCACGTAGATCGGGACGGGCTGGGTGGGTGCCGGGCTCATCTGCAGCCCGCCGAAGTCGAAGAACTCGCCGTGGTGCGACACCATCCCGCCGCCGAGGATCAGCTGCAGCACCTCGATGGCCTCGTCGGCGCGGCGGCCGCGGTGCGCGTACGGGACGCCGCACCACTCGAACTCCTCCGGCGCCCAGCCGAGCCCGACGCCGAGCCCGAACCTGTTCCCGGTCAGCACCGCGACGGACCCGACCTGGCGCGCGAGCACGACCGGGTGCCGGGACCCGAGCTTGAGCACCTGCGTGTAGAAGCGGATCCGGGAGGTGACCGCGCCCATCGCCGCCGCGGCGGCGAGGGGGTCGACCCACGGCGTGTTCGCGTCCCAGAAGCGGCTGCCGTCCGGCGTGTACGGGTACTTCGCCGACGCCGTCTCCATGTAGAACATCGAGTCCGGCAGCGCGATCGACGCGAAGCCGCACTCCTCGGCGGTGCGGGCCAGCTCGGTCAGCTGGTCCAGCGGGCTCAGCGCGATCGCCAGCGAGAACTTCACCGTGCACCTCCCGGTTTCGCCGCGCCGACGACCCACATCGCGTAGAACTGCGACCCACCGCCGTACGCGTGGCCGAGCGCGGTGCGCGCGCCGTCGACCTGGTGCTCGCCGGCCCGGCCCATCACCTGCATCGCGGCCTCCGCGAAGCGCAGCAGCCCGGACGCGCCGATCGGGTTGGACGACAGCACACCCCCGGACGGGTTGACAGGCAGCCGCCCGCCCATCTCGGTCTCGCCGGCCTCGGTGAGCCGCCACCCCTCGCCCTCCGCCGCGAAGCCCAGGTTCTCCAGCCACATCGGCTCGAACCAGGAGAACGGCACGTAGATCTCGGCGGCGTCGATCTCGGCCAGCGGGTCGGTGATCCCGGCCTCGGCCCAGAGCGCGGCGGCCGCGTCCCGGCCGGCCTGCGGGTTGACCTGGTCGCGGCCGGCGAACGTCGTCGGCTCCGTGCGCATCACTGTCGCGTGGATCCAGGCCGGCCGGTCGACGGCGTCGCCGGCCGCCTCGTCGCCGATCACCATCGCGCACGCCCCGTCGGAGGACGGGCAGGTCTCGTCGTAGCGGATCGGGTCCCACAGCATCTTCGACGCGCGCACCGACTCGAACGTGATGTCGGGCTGGTGCAGGTGCGCGTACGGGTTGCGGGCGCCGTTGCGGCGGTCCTTCACCGCCACCAGCGCGCCGATGTGGTCGGGTGCCCCGGAGCGGCGGATGTACGAGCGGACGTGCGGCGCGAAGTACCCGCCCGCGCCCGCGCCGACCGGCATCGAGAACGGCGGCACGATCGACAGCGCCCACATCGCGTTGGACTCGGACTGCTTCTCGAACGCCACCGCCAGCACCCGCCGATGCACGCCCGCCTGCACCAGGCTCGCCGCGACGACGGCCGTCGAGCCGCCGACCGAGCCCGCGGTGTGCACCCGCAGCAGCGGCCGCCCGGTCGCGCCGATCGCGTCGGCGAGCATCAGCTCGGGCATCATCACGCCCTCGAACAGGTCGGGCGCCTTGCCCAGCACGACCGCGTCGATGTCGGGCCAGTCGACGCCGGCGTCGGCCATCGCGCGGTCGATCGCCTCCCGGCACAGCCCGGCCATGGAGACGTCGGTGCGCCGGGCCGTGTGGTGGGTCTGCCCGGTGCCGAGCACCGCGGCGAGCTGTGCCGCCATCAGGACCGCCCCTCCATCACGCAGATCAGGTTCTGCTGCAGCGCCGGCCCGCTCGTGGCGTGCGCGAGCACCCGCTCGGCCGCGCCGCGCATCACCCACCCGGCCGCCTCGCCGATCCGGATCAGCCCGGCGGCGAACATCGGGTTGCCGCACAGCGGCCCACCGGACGGGTTGATCCGCACATCGTCGGCCAGCCCGAGCTCCCGGCGCAGCAGCAGCTCCTGCGACGTGAACGGCGCGTGCAGCTCCGCGACCTGCACCCCGTCGATGCCCGCTGCCGCGGCCGCAGCGCCGGTCGACGGGGAGCGGCGGAGATCCCGCGCCCCGAGCACGGGGGAGTCGACCCGGTGCTCCAGCCCGGTGATCCAGGCCGGCCGCTCGCACAGGTCACGCGCGACCGACCCGGCGGCCAGCACCACCGCCGCGGCCCCGTCGGTGACGGGTGCGCAGTCGTGGGCGCGCAGCGGGTCGGCCAGGTAGGGCGCGTCGAGCAGAGCGCCGGCCTCGGTCTCGCCGCCCAGCTGCGCGAACGGGTTAGCCGCACCGTCGGCTCGGCTGCGTGCGGCGACCTCGGCCATCTCCTTCTCGCTCCACATCCCGGCCTCCAGGCCCAGGCGGGCCTGCAGCGCGGCGATGCTCACCGAGTCCGGCCAGAGCGGCGCGACGAGGTAGGGGTCCAGCTGCAGCGCCAGCACCCGGCGCAGCTGCCCGGCCGAGGACTTGCCGAAGCCGTACACGAGCGCGGTCTCCACCTGCCCGGTGCGGATCTTCACCCACGCCTCGTACAGCGCCCATGCCGCGTCGGCCTCCACGTGCGACTCGACGATCGGCGGGAACGCCCCGATCGCGTCCACGGCCGAGACGAACGAGAACGCCCGCCCGGCCAGGTAGTCCGACGAGCCCGAGCACCAGAACCCGACGTCACGCCGCGACAGCCCCGTGGCCTCCAGCACCTCGGTGAACAGCGGCACCAGCATCTCGACGCCGTTCGTGGTGCCCGTCGTGCGCCGGACCTGCGGCGCCTGGGCGAACCCGACGACGGCGATGTCGGTAGTCACAGATGCTCCGCGTAGGACTCGAAGGGGGCGTCCGGCTCACCCGTGGGCCGGAAGTGCTCGACGTTCTCCAACGTGGTGCCCCACTGCTCCCGCGGCTTCCACACGGCCTCGACGCGCATGCCCATCCGCACCTCCTCGGCCGCGACCCCGAGCACGAGGTGCAGGAACGCGATGTCGGCCCCGTCGAGCAGCACGTACGCGGCGACGTAGGGCGGCTGGATGCGCTGGCCCAGGAACGGCACGTTGACGATGCAGAACGTGGTGACGGTGCCGCGGTCGGGGAGCTCGACCTCCTCCTCGGTCGGCACCCCGTCGGTGGGGCACGCACCGCGCGGCGGCACGTACACCTTCCGGCAGACCGGGCAGCGCTGGCCGACGAACCGGCCCTCGGCGAGCGCGCGCAGGTAGCTGCTCTCCTGCACGGACGCCGTGTGCTCGTAGCTCAGGTGCACCGGCGTGGTCACCATGGTCACCGGGTCCGTCCCCCCTGGCCCAACCACCGGCGCAGGCCCGTCGATCGGCTCGAAGCAGGCGATGTCGGTGATCGCCCCGACCCGATCGGCCGCCCAGCGCACCCGCACCCGCATGCCCGTCCGGATCCGGTCCGGCGAGCCGACGTCGACGGCGTGCAGCATCGCGGTGTCGGCGCCGTCCAGGCGGACGAGCGCCCACGCGAAGGGCCGGTCCAGCGGCTGACCGGGCAGCGGGTCGGGCATCCACGACCACGTCTCGACGAGGCCCTCGGCAGCGACCTCCACCGGCTCGTGCAGTGCCTGCGCGGTGCCCGGGTCGTACTCCGCAGGCGGGACGAGCACCCGCCCGTCCGATCCACGGACCCCTTCGACGCGGCCGTCCCGCAGGCCCGTCATGAAGCGGGAGAGGACCGGCCCCAGCGAGCGCGTGTAGTCGAACCCCACCTCGAGCGGGGCCGCGAGCGGCGCCTCCGTGGTAGCCATGGCCAGAAGTAGAACAGGTTCTCGCTTTGTGTGGCAAGGTGAGGCGCATGCAACTCGGGCTGCAGCTGGGGTACTGGGGTGCGGGGCCGCCGGCCGACGTGCCGGAGCTGATCGTCGAGGCGGAGCGGTGCGGCTTCGACGCTGTGTTCGCGGCGGAGTCGTGGGGCTCCGACGCGTTCACCCCGCTGGCCTGGTGGGGTGCGCGTACAGAACGAGTGCTGCTCGGCACGTCGGTCGCGCAGCTGTCCGCGCGCAGCCCGACGGCGTGCGCCATGCACGCGCTGACCCTCGACCACCTCTCCGGCGGGCGAGCGGTGCTCGGCCTGGGTGTCTCCGGCCCGCAGGTCGTCGAGGGGTGGTACGGGGCGCCGTTCGGCAAGCCGCTCGCGCGCACCCGCGAGTACGTGTCGATCGTCCGGCAGGTGCTCGCCCGCGAGCAGCCGGTGCGCAGCGCCGGCCCGCACTACCCGCTGCCGTTCACCGGCGACGGCGCCCTCGGGCTGGGCAAGCCGCTGCGCCCGATCACCCACCCGCTGCGCGCCGACCTGCCGATCTGGCTCGGCGCGGAGGGCCCGCGCAACGTCGCGCTCACCGCCGAGATCGCCGACGGCTGGCTGGCGATCTACTGGTCGCCGCGGCTCGGGCCGATGTACGAGGAGTGGCTGGCCGACGGCTTCGCCCGACCCGGCGCCCGCCGGCAGCGGGCCGACTTCACCGTGGCCGCGTCGTGCCAGGTCGTCGTCACGGACGATCCCGGGCCGGAGATCGCGAGGCTGAAGGGCTCGATGGCGCTCTACCTCGGCGGCATGGGCGCGCCCGGGATGAACTTCCACGCCGACGTTTTCGGGCGGATGGGCTACGCGGCGGAGGTGGCCGAGATCGGCCGGCTCTTCCGCGACGGACGCCGCGCCGAGGCCGCGGCCGCGGTGCCCGACGAGCTCGTCGCGGACATCGCGATCATCGGTCCGGCCGAGCACGTGCGGGCCGAGGTGGCGCGCTGGGAGAAGGCTGGGGTGGGCATGCTGATCGTCGGCTGCCGCAGCGTCGAGCAGGTGCGCGCCCTGGCGGGCGCCCTTGCCGTCGAGTGAAACAGGTTCTAGTTTCCTGGGTGTGACAGCCCTGGGACTGTGGAACATCGCCGCCGAGAAGCCCGACCTGACGGCCGTCGTCGACCCCGACGGGACGAGCGTGACCTACGGGGAGCTCGCGGCCGCAGCGGACCGCTACGGCCGCGGGCTGCAGGAGCTGGGCCTGCAACCCGGGGACGCGATCGTGCTGATGCTCCCCAACGGGATCGACATGCTCGCCGCGCACTTCGCCGCGCTGCAGACCGGCCTGTACACGGTGGCCGTCAACTGGCACCTGGTAGGCCCGGAGGTGGCCTACATCCTGGGCGACAGCGGCGCGAAGGCGTTCGTCGCCCACGAGCGGTTCGCCGACGTCGCCGTCGCGGCGGCGGAGGAGGCGGGGTTCACCGAGAAGGCCCGGTTCGCGGTCGGCGCGGTACCGGGGTTCCGGCCGCTGGCCGAGCTCGGCGCCGGGCAGATCGGCCGTCCCGACGTGCGGACGCTCGGCGCCCCGATGCTCTACACGTCCGGCACGACGGGCCGGCCCAAGGGCGTGCGCCGCCCGCTGACCGGCGCCGACCCGGACGACGTGCCCGGCGTCGGCATGTGGTTCTTCGGGATCTTCGGCATCGGCCCGCACGACGGGCACGTGCACCTGTGCGGCTCGCCGCTGTACCACACGGCCGTCCTCAACTTCGTGACGATCTCCATCCAGCTCGGGCACACCGCGGTGCTGATGGACCGCTGGACGCCGTCCGAGATGTTGCGGCTCATCGAGGCGCACCGGGTGACGCACAGCCACATGGTGCCGACCCAGTTCTCCCGGCTCCTCGCGTTGCGGGAGGAGGAGCGGACGCGGTACGACCTGTCGTCGCTGCGCACGATGATCCACGGTGCGGCGCCGTGCCCGCAGGAGGTCAAGCGCCGGATGCTGGAGTGGTGGGGCCCCGTTGTCGTCGAGTACTACGCGGCCACCGAGGGCGGCGGCACCACGATCATGGCGGACGAGTGGCTGGGCAAGCCGGGGTCGGTCGGCAAGGCCTGGCCGGGCTCGGTCGTGAAGGTGCTCGACGACGCCGGCAACGAGCTGCCGCCGGGCGAGCCGGGCCTGGTCTACATGCGAATGGGCACCTCGTCCTTCCAGTACCACCGCGACGAGGAGAAGACCCGCGCCGCGCGCGTCGGCGACCTGTTCACCCTCGGCGACGTCGGCCACCTCGACGAGGACGGCTACCTCTTCCTGCACGACCGCAAGGCCGACATGATCATCACGGGCGGGGTGAACGTGTACCCGGCGGAGATCGAGGGCGAGCTGGCAGCCCACCCCAAGGTCGCGGACGTCGCGGTCTTCGGCATCCCGCACCCCGACTGGGGCGAGGAGATCAAGGCGGTCGTGCAGCCCGCCGACGGCGTCGAGCCCGGCGCGGAGCTCACCGAGGAGCTGCTGGCGTTCGCGGCCGGTCGGCTGGCCAAGTTCAAGCTGCCGCGCACCGTGGACTACGTCGACGAGCTGCCGCGCGACCCCAACGGCAAGCTCTACAAGCGCCGCCTGCGCGACCCCTACTGGGCTAGCGCCCCTGGAACCGCGGAGCCCGCTTCTCGGTGAACGCCCGCGGGCCCTCCTTGGCGTCCTCGCTCTGGAAGACGGCGGTGCCGAGCTTGGCCTCCAGGCGGAAGGCCTCGTTCTCCTCCATGCCCTCGGTCTCGCGGATGGTGCGCAGGATCGCCTGTACGGCGAGCGGCCCGTTGGCGGCGACGAGCTCGGCGAGCTCCAGCGCCTTGTCGAGGGCCTTCCCGTCAGGCACTACGTGGCCGATGAGCCCGAGCTGGAGCGCTTCGGGTGCGGTGATGTGCCGTCCGGTGAGCAGGAGCTCCGCCGCCACGGTGTAGGGGATCTGCCGGGGCAGCCGCACCGCGGAGCCGCCGAGCGGGAAGAGGCCCCAGCGCGCCTCGGACACGCCGAACCGGGCGCTCTCCCCGGCCACCCGGATGTCGGTGGCCTGCAGGATCTCCGTGCCGCCGGCGATCGCCGGCCCTTCGACGGCGGCGATGAGCGGCTTCGTCAGCCGCCGGCCCTTGAGCAGAGGCGCGATCACGGAGAGGTCCCAGCCGCCGCCGCTGAACGAGTCGCCGGGATGGCTGCTCGTCATCGCCTTGAGGTCGGCGCCGGCGCAGAACGCGCCGCCCGCGCCGGTGAGGATGCAGGCCCGGATGCCCGGATCGCGATCGACCTCGTCCCAGGCCTCCCGCATGATCGCCATCATCTCGGCGGAGAGCGCGTTGCGGGCCTCCGGCCGGTTCATCGTGACGATCAGGACCGCCCCTCGTCGCTCGACCAGGCAGTGGGTCATCCAGGACCTCCAGCGCGGAACGGGTATTGCCCAGAACGATAACAGGTTCTAGTTTGGGCCGATGGCGCGCAACATCGCGGATCTCGTTGAGCATGCCGTCGACCTCGTCCCGGAGCGTGTTGCCGTGGCGTGCGGCGACCGCCAGGTCACCTACGCCCAACTGGAGGAGCGCGCCAACCGCCTGGCGCACCATCTGGCCGATCACGGCGTCGGCCCCGGCGACCACGTCGGCATCCAGTGCCAGAACTCCATCGAGGCCGTCGAGACGATGATCGCGGCCTTCAAGCTGCGCGCGGTCTCGGTGAACGTGAACTACCGCTACGTCGAGAACGAGCTGCGCTACCTGTACACCAACGCCGACCTGGTCGCGCTGGTGCACGACCGCCGGTACACGTCGCGGGTGACGGCCGTGCGCCCGGACGCCCCGCTGCTGCGCCACTGCATCGTCCTCGAGGACGGCAGCGACGAGGCCGTGCCGCCCGACCACGGCGTCGACTACGAGGCGGCCCTGACCAGCGGCAGCCCCGAGCGCGACTTCCCGGAACGCAGCGCGGACGACATCTACATCCTGTTCACCGGCGGCACCACCGGCCACCCCAAGGGCGTCGTGTGGCGGCACGAGGACGTGTGGCGCGCGCTCGGCGGCGGCATCGACTTCATCACCGGCGTTCCAGTGGCGGACGAGTGGGCGCAGTCGCAGGCCGGCAAGGACTTCGGCCTGGTCAGGATGTGCCTCGCGCCGCTGATCCACGGGGCGGCGCAGTGGGCCACGCTGCCCACGCTCTTCGGTTGCGGCACCGCCGTGCTGATGCCGAAGTTCGATCCGCACGAGGCGTGGCAGGCCATCCAGCGGCACAAGGTCAACGTCGTCACGCTGGTGGGCGACGCGATGGCCCGGCCGATGATCGAGGTCTACGCCGAGGGCGGGTACGACGGCTCGTCGCTGTTCGCGATCTCCAGCCACGCGGCGCTGTTCTCGCCGTCGGTGCAGGAGCAGTACCTCGACGCGTTCCCCAACATCGTGCTCACCGACGCCATCGGCTCGTCCGAGTCCGGCTTCACGGGCATCCAGATGGTCACGCGCGACGGCGCGTACACGGGCGGGCCGCGGGTGAAGCCCGGCCCGGACGTCGTCGTGATCGACGACGACGGGCAGCTCGTCCCGTCCGGTTCGGGCCGGGTCGGGCGCATCGCGCGCACCGGCCCCATCCCGCTGGGCTATTACAAAGATCCCGAGAAGACGGCCGCGCTCTACGTGGAGGTGGACGGCACCCGCTACGTGATGCCCGGCGACTTCGCGCGGATGGAGACCGACGGCACCGTGACGCTGCTCGGCCGCGGCAACACGTGCGTCAACACGGCGGGGGAGAAGGTGTTCCCCGAGGAGGTCGAGGGCGCGCTGAAGGCGCATCCCGACGTGTTCGACGCGCTGGTCATCGGCGTGCCGGACGAGCGGCTCGGGCAGCGCGTCGGCGCCGTGGTGGCGCCCCGCCCCGGCGCGAACCCGGACCTCGCGGCACTCGACGCCCACGTCCGCGGCCTGCTCGCCGGCTACAAGGTGCCGCGCAGCGTGTGGCTGGTCGACGAGATCGAGCGGCTGCCCAGCGGAAAACCCGACTACCGGTGGGCGAACGAGCACGCGGCCGCCCACGCGCCCGCGACCCCGACGCCGGCGGCGCCGTGATGCGCACCGACATCTGCGACCGCTTCGGCATCGACCACCCGATCGTCGGCTTCACCCCGTCCGAGCACGTGGCGGCCGCGATCAGCCGCGCCGGCGGCTTCGGCGTGCTCGGCTGCGTGCGCTTCAACGACCCCGCCGAGCTCGACGCCGTCCTCGACTGGATGGACGCCAACACCGACGGCCGGCCCTACGGCGTCGACGTCGTGATGCCGTCGAAGGTGCCCACCGAGGGCACCCAGGTCGACCTGGCCAGCCTCATCCCGCCGGGCCACCGCGAGTTCGTGGAGCGGACGCTCACCGAGCTGGGCGTGCCTCCGCTCCCGTCCGGGGGCCACGCCCGGGACGGGGTGCTCGGCTGGCTGCACTCGGTCGCCCGCTCGCACGTCGACGTCGCGTTGAAGCACCCGGTGCGGCTCATCGCCAACGCGCTCGGCTCGCCGCCGGCGGACGTCATCGAGCAGGCGCACAGCCAGGACGTCCCGGTCGCCGCGCTCGCCGGCACCGCCGCCCACGCCGCCCGGCACGTCGACAACGGCGTCGACATCGTCGTCGCGCAGGGGTACGAGGCCGGTGGGCACACCGGTGAGATCGCGTCCATGGTGCTGCTGCCCGAGGTCGTCGACGCGGTGGGTTCGCGGGCGCCGGTGCTCGCGGCCGGCGGGATCGGCAGCGGCCGGCAGATCGCGGCTGCCCTGGCCCTGGGCGCCGTAGGCGTGTGGATGGGGTCCGCCTGGCTCACCACGACGGAGTACACCGCGGGCATCGAGGCCTCTGCCATGCAGCGGGCGCTGCTCGCCGCCAGCTCGGCCGACACCGTGCGGTCGCGGATCTACTCCGGGAAGCCTGCTCGACTGCTCAAGACCCGGTGGACGCAGGCCTGGGCGGCGCCCGGCGCGCCTGAGCCCTTGCCGATGCCGTTGCAGAACATCCTGGTCAGCGAGGCGCACGAGCGGATCCAGCGGTCTGCTGATCCTGAGGTCGTCGCCATGCCGGTGGGGCAGATCGTGGGGCGGATGAACGAGATCCGTCCTGTGGCGTCGGTGATGGAGTCGTTGGTTGCGGAGTTGGGGTCGACGGTGGATCGGTTGGCGGGCCTGCAGTCCTCCTGAACTACCCCTTCGCGGTCCTGGTCTTCGGTTTGTACTGCTCGGCCTGCGTTGTGGTGCTACCGGCGTCTTCGAACGAATAATATGGTCGACCTGGCGGCCGTACCCGACTCGGAACTCCGTCTGACTGCCTTCGGTCTTGCTGCGTGCGTGGTCATCTGGCGGTGGTGCCGATTTCGAACACTTGTTTGGCAGGGCCGTTTTCGGTAAGATACAGGCATGTCCAGGTCTGTCCTTGTCGCGCAGCTCGCTGACGCTGTGGCGCGGTTGGAGGAGCAGAAGAATGCTCTCGCCGCGCAGCAGTCTGCGGCGATTCTTGCGTTGGGGCGGGCTGTGGCGGCTGAGCGGATCGATGCCGGTGTCACTGATCCCGACGATGTGCAGCGGGTTGTCGCCGAGCAGGTCGGGCTGGCCTGCCGGGTGTCTGCCTCCGAGGGTGGGAAGCGGGTGCGGATCGCCCGGGACCTGCACGCCGGCCACTCGCGTGTGCGGGCGCTGTTCGCGGCCGGACTGCTCAACGAGCAGAAGGTCGCCTTCATCACCAGCGCCGGGTCACACCTGGATCCCGAGGAACGATCCTGGGTCGATGAGCAGCTCGCCGAGCGTGGTGTAGAGACCTTGAGCGTGCGGCGCATCCACGACCTGGCGCGGAAGTTGGCGGCGGAGGTGGCGCCGGACAAGTTCGCGCAGCGCTGCGCCCGGGCCCGGTCCGGGCGGCGGGTGACGGTACGCCCCTCCGCCGAGCCCGGCATGGCGGATCTGACCGCCCACCTGCCCGTCGAACAGGCCGTGGCCTGCTACACGGCATTGCGAAAAGCCGTGAACGAGGTGTGGGTGCGGCCGGAGCCGGTGCTGCGGGGGCGGGGCGAGATCATGGCCGACACCCTCGTTGAACGGCTCACCGGACAGGCCCAGGCCGAGGACATCGACGTCCAGGTGCAGATCATCGTGCCGTTCGAGTCGCTGCTGGACCCGGACAGCCCGCTCCCGGCCGAGGTCCCCGGCCACGGGCCGATCCCCGCCGACATCGTGCGCACCGGTGCCGGCCGCAAGACGTACCGCCGGATCGTGACCCGCGACGGCATCGTGATCGGCGGCGACTCGGTGCAGCGCACCTTCACCGGCGTCCTGGCCGAGCTGATCAAGATCCGGGACGGCGGCCGGTGCACCGCCCCATTCTGCGATGCCCCCATCCGGCACATCGACCACATCGAACGCTGGCGCGACGGTGGCCGCACGACTTTCGACAACGGACGCGGCTTGTGCGAATTCCACAACCATCTGCGCGAAATCGGCACCACAGTCAGTCGACCACGCCCGCAACGGAAGCGAAGGCACGCAGACGGAGTTCCAAGTCGGGTACGGCCGCCAGGTCGACCATATGATGCAGTGAAAACCCCGGTAGCGCCGCCACAGAAGCGAGCACCCGAGGCGGCAATCCCGCTCGCGCCCCGGCGAAGCCGAAGACCTAAAACTGGGCGCTGAGAGCGCCCGGTATGAGCTCACCGACGAGTACTGATGGCGCATCCGGTGAGTGCGGAACGGACAAGCACGTCACACGACGGCGATCGCGTCCACCTCGATGAGGTAACCGGGCGCCGCGAGGGTCTCCACCCCGAGCAGGACGTCGGCGGGCTTGTGGTCGCCGAAGAGCCGCACCCGAGCCTGCTCGATGACGGGCAGGTACTCCCGGCGGTGCCCGACCACGTAGATGGTGATCTTGGTGACCTGGTCCGGTCGCGCGCCGGCGGCGGAGAGGGCGCGGCCGAGGTTTGCGAAGACCTGCTCGGCCTGCGCGGCCAGGTCGCCGGGATGGACCAGGTTGCCGTCGGGGTCGTCGGACATCTGGCCGGCGACGAACACCATGCGGCTGCCCGAGGCGGCGACGACGTGGCTGTAGGTCTCCGGCGTGTCCAGGCCGTCCGGCTGGATGATCTCGATGCCCATGGCGTTGTCCGCTCCCAGTCGGTAGGCGAGGTCGAAGTGGGTGACGTGGGGGTCGGGTTCGAGGCCGAACTGGTCGTCGCCGGGGTAGTCGCGGGCGGCGGCCGTGTCGTCGCCGGCGTAGCGGCGCACCGCCTCCTCGTCGGCCCACGTGGTGAGCAGGGTGATCCGGACGCGGTCGCCGTCGCGCCGGTGCAGGACGGTCGCGTCGAGGAAGCCGTCGATGCCGCGCATCTCGCCGACGGCGTTACCCAGCAGGTGCTGGTGGAAGGGTTCGGCCTGGTCGGCGGGCACCAGCCCGTGCCACATCCGCACGACAGGTCGCTGGGTGCTCGTCATGGACTACCTCCCCGACGGTGACGATGCCATGATCAACATATGCCCGAACCCGGCAACGATGGCGAATGGGACCTGATCGTCACGCCCTGGCACCTCGACGAGCACATCCCGGACTTCCCGGTCCCGGTCGGTGCGACCCGGGTCGAGTGCCCGGTCCCTGCCCGGATGAGCGCCCTGCACCGGGCCACCGCCGACGTGGTGGCGCAGGCGGCCAAGCCGCTGGTGCTCTCCGGCGACTGCCCCACCTCCCGCGCCGCCGTGGCCGAGCTGCAGCGCCGCCACGACGACCTGACCGTGCTGTGGATCGACGCTCACGGCGACTTCAACACCCCCGCCATCTCGACGAGCGGCTACATCGGCGGCATGGCGATCTCCATGCTGACCGGCCGCACACCCGGGTTGTTCGACGACACGCTCGGGCTGCGGCCAGTCCCGGAGGCCAGCATCGTGCTGGCCGACGCGCGCGACCTCGACCCCGCCGAGGGGGACGCCCTCGCAGCCAGCCAGGTCCGCCGGGTGCCCGCCGAGCCCGCTGCGATCACCGCCGCGCTCGGGCCCGGCCCGCTCTACGTCCACCTCGACATCGACGTCATCGACGGCGCCGAGCTGCCCGGCGCACGCTTCCCCTCCGGCCCGGGGCCCTCGCTGGCCCGGATCGAGGAGTGCCTGGCCGCTGCCTGCGCGAACGCCGACGTCGTCGGCGCCTACCTCGCCTGCGCGTGGCTGCCCGAGCACGCCGGCGACGCGAGCAGCCGCGCGACGATGTCCCGCCTCACCGCAGCACTCGGGGCCACCGTAACCTGGACCGGCTGACCGTCACTCCGCGAGCAGCGCGCCGAGGCGACGGAGCTGTGCCGTCGCCCCGCCCATGGCGAACTCGTTGCGCTTCGCCGCGACGAAGTAGCGGTGCAGCGGGTGGTCGATGTCCAGCCCCACGCCGCCGTGCACGTGAACGGCGGTGTGCGCGACGCGGTGCCCGCCGTCGGCCGCCCAGAACTTGGCGGTCGCGATCGCGGCGTCCGCCGGCAGCCCGGCCGAGACCTGCCACGCGGCCTGCCACAGGGTGAGCCGGATGGCCTCGACGTCGACATAGGCGTCGGCGAGGCGCTGGGCAACGGCCTGGAACGCGCCGATCGGCCGGTCGAACTGGACGCGCGTGCGCGCGTACTCCGCGGTGAGCTCCAAGGCCCGCTCGACGACGCCCAGCTGCGCGGCGCAGAGGCCGAGGGTGGCGTGCGCGGTCAGCCACTCGGCGACCTCCGGGCCGCCGAGCACGCGATCGCCGTCGAGCACCACGCCGGTCAGCTCCAGCCAGCCCGCGGCGTCGCCGTCGACCATCTGCTGTCGCTCGATGGTGACGCCGGGGTCGGCCGGCGTCACGAGGAACACGGTGCCGTCGGCGGGCACCAGTACGAGGTCGGCGGCGGGTCCGGACGGAACGGTCGTCCAGGTGCCGGTGAGCACCCATGTTCCGTCCGGCCGGGGCTCCGCACGCGTCGGCGCGGCCGCGTCGAGCGCCACGGTGATGACGAGGTCGCCGGCCGCGGCAGGTGCGGCCCACCGGGCCCGCTGCTCGGAGGTGCCGAACGAGGCCAGCGCGGAGGCGCCGAGCACGATCGAGGCGAGGTAGGGCACCGGCGCCACGGCCCGTCCGAGCTCGACGAGCACGCTGCACTGCTCGAGGATTCCGTAGCCGGTGCCCCCGACGTCCTCGGGGAGGGCGGCGGAGAGCACACCCGCGTCGGCCAGCGCCGCCCACAGCTGCGGGTCGAAGCGGTGCTCGCCGTCCTCCAGCTCGCGCAGGCGCTCCGGGGTGGCGTGCCGGTCGAGGATCGGGCTGATCAGGGCGCCGAGGTCGCGCTGCGCCTCGGTGGGGGAGAAGTCCACGTCAGGCTCCTGTTCAGCGGCGGAAGGGCAGGCCGAGGGCGACGGCGGCGATCATGTCGCGCTGCACCTCGTTGGTGCCGCCGCCGAAGGTGAGGATCAGCGACGAGCGGTGCATGCGCTCGACCCGCCCGCGGAGCAGGGCGCCCGGGGATCCCGCCTGCACGGTGGCGCCGGCGCCGAGCACCTCCATGAGCAGCCGGTATGCCTCCGTCGCGAGCTCGGTGCCGTAGAGCTTCGTCGCGGACGCCGCCGCAGGCCCCGGCGCCTCGCCCGACGAGGCCGCGATCCGCCAGTTCATCAGCTTGAGGACCTCGGCCTTCGCGTGCACCCGCGCCAGGTGCACCTGCACCCACTCCTGGTCGAGCACGCCGGTCTCGCGGGCCCACTCCCGCACCTCGCCCAGCGCGGTGAACAGCGGCGCTGCTGACGTGAGCGCGACCCGCTCGTGGTTGAGCTGGTTGGTGATGATCCCCCAGCCCTGGTTCTCCGGCCCGACCAGCGACGACGCCGGCACGCGCACGTCGGAGTAGTAGGTGGCGCTGGTGCCCACGCCGGCCATCGTGCGCACGGGCGTCCAGGAGAAGCCCGGCGCGTCCGTCGGCACGACGAGGATCGACAGCCCCTTGTGCTTCGGCGCGTCGGGATCGGTGCGGCAGGCGAGCCACACGTAGTCGGCGTGCTGGATGAGGCTGGTCCACAGCTTCTGGCCGTTGATCACGTACTCGCCGCCGTCGCGGACGGCGCGGGTGCGCAGCGCGGCGAGGTCGGTGCCGGCCTCGGGTTCGGAGTAGCCGATGGAGAAGTGCAGCTCGCCGGCCGCGATGCGGGGGAGGAAGAACTCCTGCTGCTCCGGCGAGCCGAAGCGCATGATCGTCGGGCCGATCGTGTTGAGCGTCAGGAACGGCACCGGCGCGCCCGCGACGGCCGCCTCCTCGGTGAAGATCAGCTGGTCCATCAGCGGCCGGTCCTGCCCGCCGAAGCGCTCCGGCCAGCCCAGCGTGAGCCAGCCGTCGGCGCCCATCTGCTGCACGACCTCGCGGTAGACCTTGCCGTCGCCGTACTCGCCGGCACCGGAGGTCAGGGCCTCCCGGCGCTCGGGGGTCAGCAGATCCGCGAAGTACGAGCGCAGCTCCGCGCGAAGGGCCTCCTGCTCCGGCGTGTACGCGACGTGCATCCGACCTCCCAGCAGACTGGAACGTGTTCTATTCAGCATAGCCGTGGTAGCAACAGGTCCCGTTGACGCATTCGAGAACGAGTTCTAGTGTCCGCCTGGTGGATCCCACGCCCGACGCATGCAGCCTCCGCGGCAGGGTCGCGATCGTCACCGGAGCCGGCGCCGGGCTCGGCCGGGCCGAGGCGCTCGCGCTGGCCGCTGCCGGTGCCGACGTCGTCGTCAACGACCTCGACGAGGCCGGCGCATCGGTCGTCGACGAGATCGCGCAGCTCGGGGCGAAGGCGGAGTTCGTCGCCGGCGACGTCGGAGAGCGGGCGACGGCCGACGCGTTGCTCACGACGGCGATCGACCGCTTCGGCGGGCTGGACGTCGTGGTCAACAACGCGGGCGTGGTGCGCGACCGCATGCTGTTCAGCCTGTCGGACGACGACTTCGACCTCGTCCTGCGGGTGCACCTGCGCGGGCACTTCCTGCTGTCGCGGGGCGCGGCGGCGCACTGGCGGGCGCAGTCGAAGGAGGCCGGTGCGCCGGTGTACGGCCGGATCGTGAACACCTCGTCCGAGGCGTTCCTGCTCGGACCGCCGGGCCAGGCCAACTACGCGGCCGCGAAGGCCGGCATCACCGCGCTGACCGTGTCGACGGCGCGGGCGATGCAGCGCTACGGCGTCACGGCGAACGCGATCTGCCCGCGTGCGCGCACCGCGATGACGGCCGAGACGTTCGGGGCGGCCCCGCAGGAGGGGTTCGACCCGCTGTCCACCGAGCATGTTGCGCCGCTGGTGGCCTACCTCGCCGGGCCGGCCGCGCAGTCGATCAGCGGGCAGGTGTTCGTCGTCCACGGCGGCATGGTGGCGCTGCTCGCGCCGCCGACCGTCGAGCGCCGCTTCGACGCCGATGCCGCCGGCTGGACCCTCGCCGACCTGCATGACTCCGTCGGCGCGCATTTCGCTGGCGCTGACCCGGCCCGGATGTTCGTCGGCGAGGACGTGCTGCGCTTGGCCCCCGTGACCCGAGAGGATCGAGGATGACCCTCAGCGTTGCCCCGCACCGTGAGTCGGTCGGGCTCACCGACGGGCTGCTGTCCGTCGACGGCGAGTGGCGCCCGGCCCGCGACGGCGCCACCTGGGAGCACCGGCACCCGGCGACGGGCGAGGTGGTCGGCAGCTTCGCCGTCGCCGGAGCGGCGGACGTCGACGAGGCCGTGCGCGCGTCGCGCCGGGCGTTCGACGAGGGCCCGTGGCCGCGCACGCGTGCTGGTGCGCGGATCCGCGTGCTCCGGCGGTGCGCCGACACCCTGCGCGAGCACGCCGACGAGCTGCGCGCCGTGCAGGCGCTGGACAACGGCGTGCCCCTGTCGTTCGGCGCGATCTACGCCACCTCCGTCGAGGCCGCGGCCGACGTGTTCGACCACCACGCCGGCTGGGTGGACAAGCTCGGCGGCCAGACGCTGCCGCCCTACCAGGGCGGCGACCACCTGGCGATGACCTTCCGCGAGCCGGTCGGCGTGGTCGCCGCCGTACTGCCGTGGAACGGGCCGTTCCTGCTGTTCGCGCAGAAGGTCGCGCCGGCGCTGGCCGCCGGTTGCACGGTGGTGGTGAAGCCGTCGGAGCACGCGACGTTCACCGTGCTGCGGATGGTGGCGCTCCTGCACGAGGCCGGCGTGCCCGAGGGTGCGCTGCAGGTCGTCGCCGGCCCGGGCGACCCGACGGGCGAGGCGCTGATCACGCACCCGCTCGTCGACAAGGTCAGCTTCACGGGCAGCCGCGCGGTGGGGCGGCGGATCGTCGAGGCGTCGGCAGCGACGATGAAGCGGGTGTCGCTGGAGCTGGGCGGCAAGAGCCCGGTGCTCGTGTTCCCGGACGCGCCGGACGTCGGGCTCGCCGGGATGACCGCCATGGGCATGGTCACCATGGGGCTGTCCGGCCAGGCGTGCGTCGCCCACACCCGCGCGCTGGTTCACCGCGAGGTCCACGACCAGTTCGTCGACGCGGCCCGCATGCTGGCCGGCATGGTCTCCTACGGCGACCCGTTCGACGCGACCGTCACGTCCAGCGCGTTGATCACCGAGAAGCAGCTCGACCGGGTGCTCGGCTACATCGACCGCGGCGTGCAGGACGGCGCCCGGCTGGTGACCGGCGGTGAGCGGCTCGGCGGCGACCTCGAAGGGGGCAACTTCGTCGCCCCGACGATCTTCGCCGACGTCGACAACGGCATGGCCATCGCCCAGGAGGAGATCTTCGGGCCGGTGCTCTCCGTCATCCCGTTCGACGACGAGGAGGAGGCCGTCCGGCTCGCCAACGACACCGAGTACGGGCTGGGCGCCGGGCTGTACACGGCCGACGCGCAACGGGCGTTCCGCGTCGCGCGGCGGCTGCGCGCCGGCATCGTCGGGGTCAACGGGTTCCAGGTCGAGCCGCACGTGCCGTTCGGCGGGTTCAAGCAGTCCGGGCTCGGCCGGGAGGGCGGCCAGTCCGCGTTCGAGGCCTACACCGAGCTGAAGACCGTGCTCATGCCGCTGACCGACGAGCTGATGTGACCGAGCTTGCGAGGGCACCATTCAGCGCAGCACCGCCGGGCACGGCGCCGACGAGCGGCAGCGAGGAGGTGTTGTGACCGGGCGGCTGAGCGGCAAGGTCGCGATCGTCACCGGTGCGGCGCGCGGCCAGGGCGAGGCGACCGTCCGAGCGTTCGTCAGGGAAGGCGCGTCGGTCCTCGCCACCGACGTCGTCGACGACGCCGGCAAGGCGCTGGCCGACGAGCTGGGTGACGCCGTGGCCTACCGGCACCTCGACGTGGGTGCCGAGGAAGAGTGGCCGGAGGCCGTCGCGGACGTCGTGGCGCGCTTCGGGCGCCTCGACGTGCTCGTCAACAACGCGGGCGTGATGCACCTGGCCCCACTCGTCTCGACCACGCTCGCCGACTACGAGCGGGTCGTCCGGGTCAACCAGATCGGCACGTTCCTCGGCATGCGCGCGGTGGTTCCAGCGATGATCGAGGCCGGTGGCGGCGCCATCGTCAACCTGTCGTCGGTGGAGGGCCTCGCCGCGGCCCGGTTCCTGACCGCGTACACCGCCAGCAAGTTCGCCATCCGCGGCATGACCAAGGTCGCCGCGATGGAGCTCGGCGAGCACGGTATCCGCGTCAACTCCGTGCACCCGGGGATGATCGACACGCCGATGATCTCCGACGCCGCCGGCGGGGCCGAGCTGGACATGGCCTGGATCGGCCGCAAGGTGGCGCTGCGGCGGGTCGGGCGGCCGGAGGAGACGGCCGCGCTCGTGGTGTTCCTCGCCAGCGACGAGAGCTCCTACTGCACGGGCGCCGAGTTCGTCAGCGACGGCGGCGCCACCGCCACGCACGCGCTGAACCTCGGTTAGGACCGCCCCGAACTGGAACGTGTTCTACCGGCGTCGGAGCGAGTGACGCGCCGACGCGTCGCAGGTGACAGGCGGTGCCGGCTGCCTGTGCCGCCCGTCGCTTTGACATTTCCGAGAACGAGTTCTACTGTGGCCCGCGCAACATGGTCTCCTGTTGCGCGCCTCGCCAACTTCTCACAGGTGGCGCGGCCGCCGGCGTCGGGGTCGACCCCCGACGACACCGACGCCGGGACAGGGGCAGGCTCCCCGCTCCCCCAGGAGGACCGCGATGACGCACACCGCCGGGTGCCGGTGATCCCGCCCAGCCGCGTGTCCGCGCTGCCCGGGGTCGCGGCGCTGCGCCAGGTCGGCCTGCTCACCACGCTGGCGTGGCAGGTGCTGCGGGCGTTGCCGCGGCGGCCGTTCCAGTGGCGCGAGTTCATCCAGCAGAGCTGGTTCTTCGCCAGCGTGACGATCCTGCCGACGGCGCTCGTGGCGATCCCGTTCGGCGCGGTGATCGCGTTGCAGCTGGGGTCGCTGACCGCGCAGATCGGCGCCCAGTCGTTCACCGGCGCGGCCAGCGCGCTCGCGATCGTGCAGCAGGCCAGCCCGCTCATCACCGCGCTGCTGGTGGCCGGGGCCGGCGGTTCGGCGATGTGCGCCGACATCGGCGCCCGCACCATCCGCGAGGAGATCGACGCCCTCGAGGTGCTCGGGATCTCGCCGGTCCAGCGGCTGATCGTGCCGCGGGTGCTCGCGGCCATGCTCATCTCCGTGCTGCTCAACGGCCTGGTCAGCGTCGTCGGCGTGATGGGCGGCTACTTCTTCAACGTCGTGATGCAGGGCGGCACCCCCGGCGCGTACCTCGCGAGCTTCAACGCGCTCGCGCAGCTGCCGGACCTGCTGGTCAGCGAGTTCAAGGCGCTGCTGTACGGGTTCGTGGCCGGCGTCGTCGCCGCGTTCCGCGGGCTCAACCCGCGCGGCGGGCCGAAGGGCGTCGGCGACGCGGTGAACCAGGCGGTGGTGATCACGTTCCTGCTGCTGTTCCTCATCAACCTCGTGATCACCGGCATCTACCTGCAGATCGTCCCCTCGAAGGGGCTCTGACCGCGGATGACCGGGACCCCGATCTCGCCCGTCAGCCGGCGCTCGCTGGGGTGGCGGGCCCTCCGTGCCGCGGATCGGCGGGCGACGGCGCTCGCGGACCTGGGCTGGCAGCTCTCGTTCTACGGCCGCGCGGTGGCGGCCGGCCCGCGCGCGGTCCGCCGCTACCCGCGCGAGACCTTGCGCCTGCTCACCGAGGTGAGCTTCGGTGCAGGGGGCCTCGCCGTCATCGGCGGCACGCTCGGCGTGATGATCGGCATGACGTTCTTCACCGGCGCCATCGTCGGCCTGCAGGGCTACTCGGCGCTCGACCAGCTGGGCACCGCGGCCCTCACCGGCTTCATCTCCGCGTACTTCAACACCCGCGAGGTGGCCCCGCTCTCCGCCGGTCTCGCACTGTCGGCGACCGTCGGCTGCGGCTTCACCGCCCAGCTCGGCGCCATGCGCATCTCCGAGGAGATCGACGCGCTCGAGGTCATGGCCGTCCGCAGCATGCCCTACCTGGTGGCGACCCGCGTGGTCGCCGGGTTCGTGGCTGTCATCCCGCTGTACGTCGTCGGGCTGCTGGCCGCCTACCTCGCCTCGCGGCAGACCACGGTCTGGTTCTACGGGCAGTCCGCCGGCACCTACGACCACTACTTCCACCTCTTCCTGCCCCCGGAAGACGTGCTGTGGTCGTTCGTGAAGGTGATCGGGTTCAGCATCGTGGTGATCCTGACCCACTGCTACTACGGCTACACCGCGAGCGGTGGCCCGGCCGGCGTCGGCGTGGCGGTGGGTCGCGCGGTGCGGACGTCGATCGTGCTGGTGGCCGTGGCCGACTTCCTGTTCAGCCTCGCCATCTGGGGCTCGACGACGACGGTGCGGATCGCCGGATGATCCGCTACGAGCAGGGGTCGAAGCTGCGCTACCAGGTGCTGGGCATCGTGTTCCTGCTGGTCGTGGCGCTGCTCGTGGCGACGGCGGTGGGCATCTACAACAAGGCGTTCACCTCGGCGGTGAGCGTCCGGTTGGAGACGGACCGGATCGGCAGCCAGCTGCGCCCGGGCGCCGACGTGAAGGTGCGCGGCGTCGTCGTCGGCGAGGTGCGGGCGGTCGAGCCGACCTCGCGCGGCGCCGCGCTGGAGCTCGCGCTGCGGCCAGACCGGGTCGAGCTCGTGCCGGCCAACGTCGCGGCGCGGCTGCTGCCGAAGACCCTGTTCGGCGAGCGGTACGTGGCGCTGCAGCTGCCCGACGACCCCGCCGCGGCCGCGATCGCCGACGGTGACGTGATCGGCCAGGACCGCACCCGCACGGCCATCGAGGTCGAGCAGGTGCTCGACCACGTGCTCCCGCTGCTGCAGGCCGTGGAGCCGGACAAGCTGGCCGTCACGTTGAACGCGCTGGCCGAGGCGCTGGACGGCCGCGGCGCGCAGCTCGGCGACACGCTGGTCGCGCTGGACTCCTACCTGGAGAAGTTCGCCCCGTCGACGCCGGACCTGCTCGCCACGCTCGACCACCTCGGGCCGGTCTCCGACACCTACGCCAAGGCCGTCCCCGACCTGCTGACCGCGCTCGCCGACCTCACCACCACGACGGACACGTTCGCCGAGCAGGGCGACCAGCTGCGCGAGTTCTATGCCGAGGTCACGGCCGCGAGCGACGACCTGGGCAGCTTCCTCGACGTCAACCGCGAGAACCTGATCGCGCTGTCCGCCACGTCGCGGTCGACGCTGGAGGTGCTCGCGCGCTACGCCCCTGAGTACCCGTGCCTGTTCCGGCAGCTCGTGGAGGGCATCCCCGCGGCCGAGACGGTGTTCGGCAAGGGCAGCGAGCACCCGCAGCTGCAGAAGATCACCATCGAGATCTCGGCCGGGCGGGGGAAGTACCGCCCCGGCGTCGACGACCCGGCGTACGGCGACGACCGCGGCCCCCGCTGCTACGACAAGGCGGTGCCGCCGGGCACGTTCCCGCAGTACCCGCCGGGCGGCCCGATCGAGGACGGCTCCACCAAGCCCCCGCCGTCCCGCACCACCCCCGATCCGGACCTGCTGCCCGGCCTCGGGCCGGTCACCCCGCCGACGGCCGAACCGGCTGCGTGGACGAGCAGCTCCGGTGAGGCGGAGCGCCGGTTGATCGCCCTGCTGATGGCCCCCGCGCTGGGCGTCATGCCGGCCGATGTGCCGTCGTGGGCGGGCCTGCTCGTCGGGCCGCTGCTGCGCGGGACGGAGGTGACGCTGGTATGAGGAGCGTCCTCGGTCCCGGGATCCGGCTGGCGGTCTTCGCCGTGGTGACGGTGCTGCTCACGGCCGTGCTGGCGGCCACGATCGCCAACACCGACCTCGGCTCCACGACCTCCTACACCGCCGTGTTCACCGACGCGTCGGGCCTCGACGTGGGCGACGACGTGCGCATCCGCGGCGTCAAGGTCGGGCAGGTGGCGTCGCTGGAGGTGCTCGACGACTCGCTGGCGTCCGTGCGCTTCGACGTCGACGCCGCGCGGACGCTGCCAGCCGGGGTCACCGCGACCGTCAAGTACCGCAACATCATCGGGCAGCGCTACCTCGCGCTCGGCGGGCTCGACGCCGTCGGGGGGCCGCGGCTCGACCCGGGCGGCACGATCCCGGTGGCCC
Organism: Pseudonocardia sp. CA-107938; assembly: GCF_050936315.1. Classification (NCBI taxonomy): domain Bacteria; kingdom Bacillati; phylum Actinomycetota; class Actinomycetes; order Pseudonocardiales; family Pseudonocardiaceae; genus Pseudonocardia; species Pseudonocardia sp. CA-107938. The sequence continues at coordinate 3,052,240 of NZ_JBNJNA010000001.1, forward strand.
GCACGCGTCCGGCGCTGAACCTCACCGAGCTGTTCAACGGCTTCCAGCCGCTGTTCCGGGCGCTGTCGCCGGCCGACGTCAACAAGCTGTCGTTCGAGATCATCCAGGTCTTCCAGGGGGAGGGCGGCACGATCGAGAGCCTGCTGGCCTCCACGGCGTCGCTGACGTCGACGATCGCCGACCGGGACGCCGCGATCGGCAAGGTGATCACGAACCTCGACACGGTGATCACGACGATGCGCGTCCGCTCGCCGGAGCTGTCGGACCTCATCGTGTCGCTGCAGCGCCTGGTCAGTGGGCTGGCGGGGCAGCGGGAGCCGATCGGGCACGCCATCGAGGCGCTCGGCGACCTCACGAAGACGACGGCCGGCCTGCTGGGCGAGGTGCGCCCGGCGCTGCACGACGACATCGCCGCGCTCGGCGACCTGTCGACCAACCTCAACGCGGACGCCCCGGAGGTCGACCGCGTGCTCAAGGGGCTCGCCCCGAAGCTGAACGCGCTGACCAGGACGGTGAGCTACGGCAGCTGGTTCAACTTCTACCTGTGCAAGATCGACGGCACGGTGTCGATCGACTCGTTGGGCATCACCGTGCCCTTCATGCCGTTCCCGACCACCTCGATGGCCCCGCGGTGCGGCCCGTGATCTCGATCAAGCCGCTGAGGGAGCGGAACCAGGCCGCAGTGGGAGCGGTGGCGATCGCGGCGATCGCGCTGGCGTCGGCCGGCGCGTTCTACGCCGACAACCTCCCGTTCATCGGCGGCGGCACCGGGTACTCCGCGTACTTCGTCGAGTCGGCGGGACTGGTCCCCGGTGACCAGGTCAAGGTGGCCGGTGTCCAGGTCGGCAAGGTCACCGACGTCGAGCTGGACCGGGGACGCGTGCGCGTGGAGTTCCGGGTCGACGGCGTGCGCGTCGGCGACGCGAGCCGCGCGTCGATCGAGATCCGGACGCTGCTCGGCGACAAGTTCCTCGCGCTGACGGGAGGTGGGCAGGGCAGGCAGGACCCGGCGGTGCCGATCCCCGTCGAGCGCACCAGCACGCCGTTCGAGATCCCGGACACGCTCGGCAAGCTCGCCACCACCGTCGAGGGCATCGACACGCAGCAGCTGGCGCGCAGCTTCGACACCCTCTCGAAGACGTTCGCCGACACCCCCGAGCACGTCGGGGCGGCCATGACCGGGCTGTCGCGGCTCGCGGAGTCGGTCGCGTCCCGCGACCAGGAGCTGGCCAGCCTCCTCGCCAGTGCGAACAACGTCAGCGGGGTGCTGGCCGAGCGCAACGGCGAGGTGGCCCGGTTGATCTCCGACGGCACCCTGCTGCTCGACGAGCTGCAGCGCCGCCGCGGGGCGATCACCGCGCTGCTGGAGGGCACCCAGCACCTTGCCGACGAGCTGCGCGGGCTCGTCGCCGACAACCGGGAGCAGCTGCGGCCCACGCTGGAGCAGCTCGACAAGGTCACCGAGCTCCTGCAGCGCAACCAGGACAACCTGTCCCGCTCGATCGCCGCCATGGCGGTGTACAGCAGAGCGTTCAACAACGTGGTGGGCAACGGCCGGTGGTTCGACGGCTACCTGTGCGGGCTGCTCCCGCCGACCGTCAACGCCGGCGCCCTGCAGATCAACCCCGGTGGCTGCCCGCCGCCGGACACCGGCGAGTTCCCGATCACCGGCGGTCACCGATGACCGGGCCGCTGCTCGGGCGCCGGATCCCGGCCGGCCCGGCGCGCACGGTCGCGCTCGTGGCCGTGCTCGCGGTGCTGGTCGCGGCCGTCGTCCACGTCGTGTCGGGCGGGTCGGGCGGCACCCGCATCACCGCGTTCTTCGACCGGGCCGTGGGGCTCTACCCCGGCTCGGCGGTGCGCGTGCTCGGCATCCAGGTCGGCAGGGTCGACGCCGTCGTGCCCGAGGGCGGCGTGGTGCGCGTCGAGCTGACGGTCGACGATGTGCCGGTGCCGCCGGACGCCTCGGCGGTCGTGGTGGCGCCGAGCCTGGTCAGCGACCGGTACGTGCAGCTGACCCCCGCCTACGTCGACGGGCCGGCGATGCCGTCGGGCACGGTGATCCCGCGCGAGCGCACGGCGATCCCCGTCGAGATCGACGAGCTTCTCGGGAGCATCGACGACCTGTCGAAGGCGCTGGGCCCCGGCGGCGCGAACGCGACCGGCGCGCTCTCGGACGTGCTGCAGACCGCCGCCGCCAACCTCGACGGCAACGGCGAGAACCTCAACACGGCGATGACCCGGCTCGGGCAGCTCGCGGGCACGCTGTCGGACTCCCGCGGCGACCTGTTCGCCACCATCGACAACCTGCAGAAGTTCACCGCCACCCTGGCCGAGAGCGACGACCAGATCCGGCAGTTCCAGAAGCGCCTCGCCTCGGTGACGGGCGCGCTCGCGGACGACCGGGAGCAGGTGGGGGCGTCCCTGCACGCACTGGCCGACGCGCTGGAGGAGGTCGACGGGTTCATCGCCGACAACCGCGAGCTCGTCGCGTCCAACGTGGAACGACTGACCGGGATCACGAAGGCGCTCGTCGACCAGCGGGCCGCATTGGCCGAGGTGATCGACGTGGCCCCGCTCGGCGCCACCAACTTCATCAACGCCTACGACGCCGCGTCCGGCTCGGTGGCGGTGCGCGGTGACTTCGCCGAGTTCGCCCTCTCCCCGACGTTGCTGCTCTGCGCACTGGTGCAGCGCGGCACCCCGACGGTGGTGCCGCCCGCGGTCACCGCCACCTGCGGGAAGCTCGCGCCCATCCTCGACGGCACCCTGCCGCTGCCCACGGTCGAGCAGCTCCTCGGTGCACTGCAGCAGGGCAAGCCGCCGCCGCTGCCGTTGCCGCTGGTGGACGCGCTGACGGGCGGCACGCGATGAGGCGGCTCGTCGCGGTCACCGCCGCCGTGCTCCTGCTCGCCGGCTGCGGGACGGGTGGATTCAGGGGCCTCTACGACGCGCCGCTGCCCGGCGGCGCGGACCTCGGCGCGCGGCCGTACCGGGTCACCGTCCAGTTCGGCGACGTCCTTGACCTGGTGCCGCAGGCCAGCGTCAAGCACAACGACGTCGCGATCGGGCGGGTGGACGGCATCGCGCTCGCGCCCGACAACTCCGTCGCGACCGTCGACGTCGTCGTCAACGGCGACGTCCAGCTGCCCGCCAACGCCCGGGCCGAGCTGCGGCAGTCCAGCCTGCTCGGCGAGAAGTACGTCGAGATCGCGGACCCGCTGGGCGAGCCGCCGCGCGACGTGCTCCGCGACGGCGCGGTCATCCCGGTGGCGAGCACGAGCCGCAACCCGGAGGTCGAGGAGGTGCTGGGTGCGCTGTCGATGCTGCTGAACGGGGGCGGCGTCGCGCATCTCCAGGACATCGTCGGCGAGGTCAACCAGGCGCTGGACGGCAACGAGCCGCAGATCCGGTCGCTGCTGGGCCGCCTGGACCAGCTCATCGAGCAGCTCGACGGGCAGAAGGCGACGATCGTGCGCGCGATCGACGGGCTGGCGCACCTGTCCGACGCGCTCGCCGGGCAGACCGGGAACCTCGCCACCGCCATCGACGAGCTGGGGCCGGGCATCGACGCCATCGAGGAGCAACGGACGCAGCTGGTGGGCATGCTCGAAGCGCTCGACCGGCTCTCGGACGTCGCCGTCGACACGATCCACCGCAGCCGCGACGACCTGGTCGCCGACCTGCGCGCCCTCGCCCCGACCCTGCAGAAGCTCGCCGAGGCCGGCAGCGACCTGCCGCGGTCGCTGCAGTTCGTGCTGACCTACCCGTTCCCCGACTACGCGATGGAGTCGCTGAAGGGCGACTTCTTCAACACCGACGTCCGCATCGACCTCGACCTGAGCACCACGCTGGGCAACCTCAGCCGCTCGTCGCAGCCACCCGTGGCGCTGCCGGACGCGCTGGGGGGTGGGCTGCCGGGGTTGCTGCCGCCGGCACCGAGCGGGAAGCGCGAACCGGGGGAGGGCGGCGGGGTGCCCGGCGTGCTCGGCGACCTGCTGGGCGGTTCGTCATGATCACCACCAGGATGCGCGTGCAGCTCGTGGTGTTCATGCTGATCGCGGCCGTCGGCATCACGTACGTCGGCGGCGACTACGCCGGGCTCAACCGGTTGTTCGGCACCGGCGGCTACCGGGTGACCGTGCAGCTCGCCGACTCCGGTGGGATCTTCGAGAACTCGGAGGTGGCCTACCGCGGCGTGGCCGTCGGGCGCGTCGAGGAGCTGCGGGTGACGCCCGGTGGCGTCGACGCCGAGCTGCTCATCGACGACTCGGCGCCGCGCATCCCGGCGGCGACGCGGGCGGTGGTCGCCAACCGGTCGGCCATCGGCGAGCAGTACGTGGACCTGCGGCCCGACGCCGACACCGCGCCGTACCTGGCCGAGGGATCGACGATCCCGGTCGCGCGCACCAGCCTGCCGCCGCGCGCCGAGGAGACCCTCGCCAGCGTGGACCGGCTGGTCACGAGCGTGCCGGTCGAGTCGCTGCGCACCGTCGTCGACGAGCTGGGCACCGCGTTCGCCGGCACCGGTCCCGGCCTGCAACGGTTGCTGGACGGCGCCGGCGCGCTCACCGCGACCGCGACCGAGCACCTGCCGCAGACGACCGGGTTGCTCGCCGACGCCCGCACCGTGCTCGCGACGCAGGAACAGCAGTCCAGCGACGTCCTCGAGTTGAGCCGCGGCCTGCAGGGGATCGCGGAGCAGCTCAAGGAGTCCGACCCGGACCTGCGGCGGATCATCGCGGCCGGGCCGCCGGTCGCGGGTGAGGTGCAGGAGCTGCTGCGCACGTCCGGGTCGGACCTGTCGGTCGTGATCGCGAACCTGCTCACCGTCTCGCAGGTCACCGTGACCCGCACGGACGCGCTCACCGAGCTGCTCGTCGCGTTCCCGGTGATCAACGCGTTCACCCCGGGCACGGCACCGGACGGGCGCGGGCACCTCGGGCTGGTGCTCGACTTCTTCGATCCGCCCTCGTGCACCCGTGGCTACGAAGGCACCGTCCAGCGCGGGGCGGACGACTTCGCGGACGTGGCCGTCAACAGCGACGTGCACTGCGCCGAGCCGCACGGGAGCCCGACCAGCGTGCGCGGCTCCCAGAACGCCCCGTCGGGCGGGAAGGTGCGCGCGCCGGCCACCGCGGGCGGGTCGGGGCAGGCGCCGGTGGCGGGACAGGTGCCCGGCACGGTCGGCGTCATGGACCACGGCGGCGCCACGACGTTCGCGCAGCTGCTGGGCCTGCCGTGATCCGGAGGGTGCTCCCGTTCGTGGCCGGGGTCGCGGTGGTCGCCGCGATCGCCGGCGGCCTCCTGTGGTGGCAGGCCGCCACCTCCCCGGCGGTGGCGACCGCGCAGGCCAGGGACCTGGTGCTGGACGCCGGCTCGCGGGCGCTCGTCGAGCTGAACACGATCGCCTCCGACGACGCCGACGCGGCGGCCGACCGCTGGGAGCGCAACGCCACCGGGCCGCTGCTCGCGCAGCTGCGGAAGCAGCGGGAGCAGACCGTGACGGCCGCCAAGGCGGCCCGCACGAGCTCGACCGCCCGGCCGCTGCAGGCCGCCGTCACCGAGCTGGACCGCGCGGCGGGCACCGCGCGGCTGCTCGCCGCCCTGGAGGTGCGCGTGACGACGGCCGACGGGCAGGTCGCGACGAAGCGCACCCGGCTCGCCGCCGCGCTCACCCGCACACCCGACGGATGGCTGCTCAGCGAGGTCGACGTCGTGGGGCTCTCGACGTGACGGGCCTGCGCAGGGCGGTCCGCACCCGCAGCGCCCCGAAGCCGGTGCGCCGGGTGCGGGTCGCGGGTGTGCGGGACCGGAAGGTCGCGGTCGAGCCGGAGGTGGAGGTCGAGCCGGAGGTCGCCGCCGCCGAGGAGCCGTCGCCGGCGCGGCCGCCGCTGCACCGGCGCGTGCCGTCCGCGGTGCTCGTCGCCGTGACGGTGGTGGCTGCGGCACTGGCGGTGTGGTCGACCGTCGAGGCGCGCGGGCTGCGCGCCGGCGGCGCGGCGAACACGGCGCTCACCGACATCGCCACCACGCGCGACGTCACCGCGGCCGTGCGCACGGCGGTGGAGTCGGCGTTCAGCTACGACTACGGCGATGTCGACCGGACCCGCACGGCCGCGCGGCAGGTGCTCGTCGGACGCGCCGTGCAGCAGTACGACGACCTGTACGCGCAGGTCGTGGCGCAGGCGCAGGCCCGGCGGCTGGTGCTCACCACGTCCGTGCGCTCGATCGGGGTGACCGAGCTGCGCGGCGATCGCGCGGTGGCGCTCGTGTTCGTCGACCAGCAGATCGTGCAGACCGGGGACGGCGCGCACGACTCGGGCGCGAGCCAGCTGTCGGTCACGGCCGGGCGGCACGACGGCGCCTGGCTGATCGAGGACATCACGGTCCTGTAGACGGTTGCTCAGCCGGCGGCCGGCACCTTCAGCCCGTCGAGCATGAGGGTGAGGTACTGGTCGGCGAGCTGGGTGGCGGTGAGCCGTCCGGTGGGGGTGAACCAGCGGACGGCGACCCAGACGGAGTCGCGCAGGAAGCGGTAGATGATCGTGGGATCGAGGTCGGCGCGGAAGACGCCGGCCGCGATCCCGTCCTCGATGACCTTGATCCACAGCCGGCGGACGTCGTTGTCGGCCTTCGCCAGGTAGGCGAAGCGGGGGAGCTGGGAGAGGTAGTTGCGCTCGTTCTGCAGCACGGTGATGGCCGCGCGGTGCGGACCGAGCGAGACGAACGCGGCTTCGACGAGGTCGCGCAGCCGGGTCTCGGGATCGGAGTCGCGCTCGACGATCTCCCGGTAGCTGGCCAAGAGGCTGTCGAGGTAGCTGGAGAGGATCTCGTCGACGATCATCTCCTTGGAGTCGAAGTGGTAGTACAGGCTCCCGGACAGCACACCGGCGGCGTCGCCGATCTCGCGTACGGTGGTGGCCTTGAAGCCGCGTTCGGCGAAGAGCTCGGCCGCGATCTGGACGAGGGCCTGGCGGCGCTCGGAGCTCACGTTGCTGTCCTGCGCTGCTCGCGAGCGGGGCTTGGTCGAACGGCCCGCGGTCGCGCGCTTGGGAGCTGGCATGCGCCGAGTATCCCCCGACGGTGCCCAAGCGCTAGCTCGGCTACCGCTCGGCCGTGTCCGGTCCCCGCGGGGGCCCGCTGCTCTCCCGGACCACCAGTTCCGCCGGCAGCCGGACGCACGTCGGCGGCGGGGTGCCCTGCTCCAGCTGGGCGTGGAGCAGCGCGAACGCGCGCCGCCCGAGCTCCAGGAAGTCCTGCGTGACGGTGGTGAGCGACGGCCGCACGTAGGCAGCGAGGGGGGTGTCGTCGAAGCCGACCACGCTCAGGTCGCCCGGCACGTCCCGGCCGATGTCCATGGCCGCCCGCACGATGCCGGTGGCGACGTCGTCGTTGACGGCCAGCACGGCGGTCACGTCGGACCGCCGGGCCAGCTGCGCGCCCGCCTCGTAGCCGGAGCGGGGCGTCCAGTTCACCTCCAGCGGCTCCGGCACCGGTGCGCCGGCCCGTTCCAGCGCCGTGCGCCAGCCCAGCAGCCGGCCCGACGGCAGCAGCGGGGGCACGGCGACGTGGTGGACGGTGCGGTGGCCGAGGTCGAGCAGGTAGCGCGTGGCCGCCTCGGCGCCGGCCTGCTCGTCGATCATCACGTGGCCGCGGTCGCCGACCCCGGTGCCGAAGGCGGTGACGGTCGGGGTGCGCGGCGGCACCCGCTCCACCGCTGCCCTGGCCAGGTCGTCCTGGGTGAAGGCGATGAGCCCGGCGTGCGGTTGGGACAGCAGCCGTTCGACGGCGTCGACGCGGTCGGAGTGGTCGGGGGACTGGAGCACGGTGATGTGCACGGTGTAGCCGGCGCTCCACGCCGCGTCCTCGATCCCCTCCAGCGTGCGCGCGTAGCCGTACAGGCTGGTGTTGGACGCGACGACGGCGATCGTCGAGTCCCGCCCGGTGACCAGCGCGCGAGCCGCGCTGTTGGGGTGGTAGCCGAGCTCGTCGATCGCGGCCTGCACGCGGGCGCGGGTGTCCGGATGGACGCGATCGCTCTCGTTGATCACCCGCGAGACGGTCTGGTAGGAGACGCCGGCCGCGCGCGCGACGTCGGTCATCGACGGTCGCGACGCCGACCTCTGCGCCTGCCAGGAATGTGCCACGCGGATGCGCTCCTTCTTGTGCCGAGGGCCTTGACGATACCCGGTGTGAACGTTCACACTGCTCGCGCCATGCGATGTGAACGATCACATCGGAGGATCGCGAGCCTCAACGGAGAGCTGCCATGTCTGACCGCACCCCTGTATCCGCCGGCGTCGACCGCTCGTCCCTCTCCCGCCGGAAGCTCCTCCGCTACGGCGCGACCGCCGCCGCCGCGGTGGGCGCGGGCTCCCTGCTCGCCGCGTGCGGCAGCGGTGGTGGCGGCGCGGCGGCCGGCCCGGACGCGCGGGCCGACCTGGTGCTCTCGTCGTGGCAGATCCCGCTGGACATCGAGACCTACCGCAAGTTCGCCGCCGACTACAAGGCGACCCACCCCAACGTCAACATCACCGTGCGGGAGACCCCGGGCGGCGACTTCAACCAGTGGTTCACCACCCAGCTCGCCGGCGGCAGCGCACCCGACATCATCCGCATCACCTGGCAGCAGATCGGGCGCTACGCGAAGAACAACGGCGTCGTCGCGCTCGACGACTACCTGGCCCCGAACTACGGCGCCGACTTCGGCCCGACTTTCTGGTCGGCCGCGCAGCTGAACGGGAAGGTGCACGGCATCCCGCAGCACACCGACACGTTCGCGACGTTCTACCGCACCGACGTGTTCTCGAAGATCGGCGTGACCCCGCCGGCCAGCCTCGACCAGGCGTGGACGCTGGATCAGTTCGTCGACATCGCTCGCGAGGTCAAGAAGGCCACCGGCGCGTACGCGCTGTCCTACGGGTTCGGCGGCGTCCCCACCGGCTACCGCTGGCTGCCGTTCCTCTACATGCACGGCGGCCGGCTCGTCGCCGACGACGGCGTGACCCCGGCCATCGACAGCCCCGAGGGCGTCGCGGCCCTCACCTGGTTCCAGCGGCTCTACGCCGAGGGCCTGATCCCGATGTCGAACACGGTGAAGGGCTCGAACGACGCGTCGACCGTCAACTCGTTCATCACCGGCCAGGCCGGGATGATGATCTTCGGCGACTGGATCATGTCGGACGTCTCCAAGGGGCTGCCGCAGGAGTCGTGGGGCATCACCTACATGCCGCGCGGGAAGTCCGCGGCGTCCGACCTCGGCGGCAACCTGCTCGCCGTCACGGCCACGTGCAAGAACCCGGCCGTCGCCGCGGACTTCATCCAGTTCGTGTGCAACGAGCAGAACATGCGCTACTTCTGCGAGAACGACCTGTTCCTGCCCGTACGGACGTCGCTCACGAAGCAGCCGCTCTCGTACAAGTCGCAGCAGAAGCAGATGGCGCTGTTCTCCGAGCAGGCCACGACGGTGCCGGAGTCGATGGCGAAGGTGCAGACCGCGCCGAACTTCAACGCGATCAACCAGGTGCTCGCCGACGAGCTCGACCTGTGCTGGACAGGGCAGAAGACGCCGGCCGACACGGCCCGCTCGATCTCCGACGGAATCCGCAATGCCGCTGCCTGAGCTGGTGGCGGAGCCGGTCGTCCCCGTGACCGACCGGCGGCCGGCCGCGCACCGCGCGCGGCCGCGCCGGCGCCATGGCGCGACGCCGTGGCTGTTCATCGCGCCGAGCCTGCTGCTGTTCGCGGTGTTCGCGTTCCTGCCGATCGCGATCTCGGTGGTACTGAGCTTCCAGGACGTCGCGGTCTTCGGCGGCGGCCGGTTCGCCGGCGTCGACAACTACACCGAGCTGGTCACGACCCTGCTGTTCTGGACCACCGTGCAGAACACGCTCGTGTTCACCATCGGCACGGTGCCCACGAGCACGGCGATCGGGCTGCTGCTCGCGGTGCTGCTCAACCGGCACCTGCCCGGGCGTGGGCTGATCCGCAGCCTCTACTTCCTGCCGATGGTCATCTCCGGGGTGGCCGTGTCGCTCGTCATGGCGTGGATCTTCAACGCCGACAACGGCATCGCGAACGCGGCGCTGGAGGAGCTCGGGCTGCCCCGCGTGGGCTGGCTGAGCTCGCCGAACTGGGCGATGATCACGTTGGTCCTCGCCGTGGTGTGGGGCCGGATCGGGTTCTGCATGGTCACCTACCTGGCGGCGCTGCAGAACATCAACCCCGCGCTGCTGGAGGCCGCCGAGATCGACGGGGCCGGGCCGTGGAGCCGGTTCGCGCGGATCGTGTGGCCCCTGCTGGCGCCGACGACGTCGCTGCTCGTCGTGCTGAACGTGGTGTTCTCGATCCAGGCCTTCGACGTGATCTACGTGCTGACAGGTGGCGGGCCGGGCTTCGCCACCACGGTGCTGGTGCAGTACGTGTTCCGGGCCGCCTTCACCGACGGCCGCATGGGCTACGCCTCCGCGATCGGGGTCGTGCTCGTGCTGGCCCTGCTCGCGCTGACGCTCCTGCGCAACCGGTTGGCCCGGCGTTCGGAGGACCTCGCATGACCACGATCTCGCGACGCGACCGGATGACCGCAGGGCGCTGGCTCGTCTGGGCCCTGCTCGTGCTGGGCGGGCTGGTGATGCTGTTCCCGGTGTACTGGGTGCTGGTCACGGCGATCAGCCCGGGCGGGCTGGCGCAGGGCACCGGGTTCCGGCTGTGGCCGGAGCGGGTCGACCTCGGCGTCTTCGGCCGGGCGTTCACCGACCAGCCGGTCGCGCAGTGGCTGCTCAACTCGGCGGTGATCGCCGTCGCGGGCGTCGTGCTGACGGTGGCGGTGAGCCTGCTCGCCGGCTACGCCTTCGCGAAGTACCGCTTCCGCGGCCGGGACGCGCTGTTCGCGCTGATGCTCGTCACCATCATGGTGCCGATCCACGTGATCATGGTGCCCGAGTTCGTGATCGTGTCGAAGCTGGGCATGGTCAACTCGCCGTGGGCGGTGGTGCTGCCGACCGCCGCCCAGGCCGTCACGATCTTCATGGCCCGCCAGTTCCTCGCCGGCCTGCCGGACGAGCTGCTCGAGGCCGCCCGCGTGGACGGGGCCGGTGAGCTGCGCATCTTCCTGCGGGTGGTGCTGCCGCTGTCCGGACCGCTCATCGCCGTGCTGACGATCCTGACGTTCGTCTGGCGGTGGAACGACTTCGTCTGGCCGCTCGTGGCCCTCCAGACCCCGAACGACTACACGATCTCGGTGGGGCTCGCCTCCCTCAACGGCACCTTCTCCCACCCCTGGGACGAGATGATGGCGATCACGCTGCTGTCGATGATCCCGGTCGTCGCCGTCTTCGTCGCCTTCCAGAAACGGTTCGTGCGCGGCATCGCCGAATCCGGCCTCAAGTGATCCGACCAGCGAAGGACTCCTCCATGTCAGAACTGCTCGCGCCCGTCGACCCGACGGCCGGGACCGACCGGATCACCTGGCGCTTCGGCGCCGGTGCCGTCCGCCTGCTCGCCGGCGCGGACGCACCCGTCCGGTTGGTGTCCGTGCAGCCGGGGGACGACGCCGCCGAGTGGCCGACCGACCTCGTGCACACGGTGCCGCTCGTCGAGCTCGGGCTGGGGACCGAGGGGCGGAAGGGAGCGAGCCCGCACGCGCAGCACCGCCGCTACCTGCCCTCGAGCCGGCTGCGGCACGTCTCGCACGAGGCGACCAGCTCCGGCGGCGTCGACGTGCTGACCGTCGAGCAGCAGGACCCCGAGACCGGCGTCGTCGTCACCACCCGGCTCGAGCACCGCCCCGGCGCATCGGCGTTCCGCGCGACCACGCACCTGCGCAACGGCGGCGGCGCCGCGGTCGCCGTCCGGTACGTCTCGTCGTTCACCCTCGCCGGGTTCGCCGACCAGGACATCATCGACGCGCCGAAGCGGCTGCAGCTGCACCACGCGCGCAACGCGTGGGACGCCGAGTTCCGCTGGCACCGCACGACGCTGGAGGACGCCGGCGTCGTCGACATCGGGCGCATCGGGGAGGGCAACGACTCCTCGCTCGGGCACTTCGCCGTCCGCGGCTACGGCAGCTGGTCGAGCGGCGATCACCTGCCCGCCGGCGCGATCACCGACCGCGTCACCGGTCGGGCCTGGACGTGGCAGCTCGAGCACAACGGTCCGTGGCAGTGGGAGGCGCTGGACCGGCAGGGCCGGCTCTACGTCGGCATGAGCGGGCCGACGGCGGAGGACCACGAGTGGGAGGTCGTCCTCGAGCCGGGTGCGGAGTTCACCAGCGTGCCCGTCGCGGTGGCGGTGTCGACGGACGGGCTCGACGGCGCGCTCGCCGAGATCACCCGCTACCGGCGGCAGATCCGGCGCCCGCACGGCGACAACGCGGCCTGCCCGGTGATCTTCAACGACTACATGAACTGCCTGATGGGCGATCCGACGACGGAGCGGCTGCTCCCGCTCGTCGAGGCGGCCGCCGCGGCGGGCGCGGAGTACTTCGTGATCGACGCCGGCTGGTACTCCGACGAGCCCGGGTGGTGGGACTCGGTCGGGGAGTGGCTGCCGGCGAAGTCGCGGTTCCCGAACGGGCTCGCCGAGGTCACCGACGCGATCACCGCGGCCGGCATGATCCCCGGGCTGTGGCTGGAGCCCGAGGTGGTGGGCGTGCGCAGCCCGCTGCTGGACCGGCTGCCGACCGAGGCGCTGTTCTGCCGCGACGGCGTGCCGATCGTCGAGAACGGCCGCCACCAGCTCGACTTCCGCCACCCGGCGGTCGTGCGGCACCTCGACGAGACCGTCGACCGGCTCGTCGCCGAGTTCGGCGTGGGCTACTTCAAGCTCGACTACAACATCAACATCGGGGCGGGCACGGACGTCGACGGCGCCCGTCCCGGCGCGGGCCTGCTGGGGCACAACCGGGCGTACAGCGCGTGGATCGACAGCGTGCTCGACCGGCACCCCGACCTGGTGTTGGAGAACTGCTCGTCCGGCGGGATGCGGGTGGACTACGCCCAGCTCGCCCGGCACAGCATCCAGTCCACGAGCGACCAGACCGACCCCGAGCGGTACGTGTCGATCGCGGCGGCGGCGCCGGCGTCGGTCACGCCGGAGCAGTCCGCGGTCTGGGCCTACCCGCAGCCGGACTGGACCACCGACGTCAACGACCTGACGCTGGTCAACGCCCTGCTCGGGCGGGTCCACCTGTCCGGCCGGATCGACCTGCTCGACGAGGCCGGGCGCGCCGCCGTGCGCGCCGCGATGGACACCTACAAGGCCCTGCGCCACCGGATCCCGCACGCCCTGCCCGTCTGGCCGCTGGGCCTGCCCGGCTGGTACGACGCGTGGTGCGCCGCCGGCCTCGTCGACGACGAGGGGATGCTGCTGCAGGTCTGGCGGCGCGGCGGCTCGGGATCGAGCGCGGACACCGCGGCGCTGCCGATCCCCGCGTTCGCCGGGCGCGACGTCGACGTGGAGGTGCTGTACCCGGTGGGCGGCAACGGCTCGGCGACCTGGTCGCGGGCGGACGGCGCGCTGCAGGTGCAGCTGCCCGACGCGCCCAGCGCCCGGCTGCTCCGCCTGGTGCCGCGCGCCTGAGCTCGCCCCCGACCCACTCCCGGTGCGTCGAGAACGACGTTGTGGTGATCAACAGGCCTTTTTGATCACCACAACGTCGTTCTCGACGCGTTCCCCGGGTCGTTGGGCGGGCGGGCGGCTCGTGAATCAGGCCATTCCGTGACCGGTGACCGCCCAGCTGTCGGTCCGCGGGTCGTAGCGGGCGAGCCCGGCGTCGGCGAAGGCGGTGAGCCAGCCCGTCATCGGCCACCAGCCCCAGCGGCGGCGGAAGATCGCGGCGTTGCGCAGGATGTCGGCGAGGTGCTCGCGGGGCGGGTCGGAGACCGGGTGGTGCTGGTGGAAGGCGGTGGCGCCGCCGACCCAGCGCAGCCCGATGCCCGCCGCGCGGGCGGACTGGCCGAAGTCGGTGTCCTCGCCGCCGTAGCCGACGTAGGCCTCGGTGAACCCGCCGATCTCCGCCCACACCGGCGCGGTGACGGCGAACGACAGCGACCAGAACAGCTCGTGGTCGGCCGAGTCGAGCGTCTCGTGGTCGGCGGGGGCGGGGCGGGCCGGGTGCGGGGCGGCGAGCCGGTCCAGCCCGGTCGCCGGGTAGCCGCCGTCCGGGGCGGGGGGCAGGTAGGCGACCGGGCCGCAGAGCAGGCGCCGGTCCGTCCTCGCCGCGACCTCCGCGTACCTGCGGACGAGGTCGGGGCCGGGGATGCAGTCGACGTCGAGGAACACGAGCAGCTCGGCGCCGCCGTCGAGGGCGCGCGCGGCGCCGGCGTTGCGCGCCGCGGCCAGCGGGAGGCCCAGCGGGCTCGTCGGGTGGTCCACGACGACGATCGGGCGGCCGGCGAGCGCGGCGGCCACGCCGGGATCGTCGATGGCGACGACGATGCGCTGGTCCGGCGCGCGGGTGCCGGTCGCGAGCCCCTGCTCCTGCCGGCGGAGGTGGTCGTGCCGCCCGGCGACGACGGTGATCACCGCGGTGCGCACGTCCGGCTCCGCTCCGCCACCTCGGCGATGCACCGCGCCGCCCGGTCGGCACCGTCGCCGGGGCACCACCGTGCCCACGCCTGCCCGTCGGCGGCCGCGGCGTCCGCCAGCAGCGCCGGCCACGCCTCCGGCGGCGGCCAGGTCCGCCGCACGACCGCGAGGCCGGCCCGTTCCAGCAGGTCGGCGGCGGCGGCCTGCTCGCCGTGCGGACGGGCCTGCGGGACGACGACGGCCGGTGTGCGGGCGGCGGCCACCTCGGCGACCGCGTTCTCCCCGGCGTGGGTGACCACGACATCGGCATCGCGCAGGACCGGACACGGGTCGGCCCGCCAGCCGGCGCTGCCGCCGAGCACGTCCCAGTCCCAGTCCGGGGTCGCGGCCGTCGCGGCCGCGACCTGGGCTGCGCCCACGTCCGTCCCGCCGGCGCCGAGCAGCACCGCCACCCGCCGGCGCCCGCCCGACCGCGGTGCTGCGGTGCGACCGTCGAACCGGGAGAACGCGCCGGTGAAGCTGGTCTTGGCCGTCCAGTGCGCCGGCCACGTCGGGTCGGCGAACTCCGCGGGCCAGCAGGCGAGGAGGGCGTCGGCGAGGTCGTAACCGAGGCGGTGCGCCCGGTCCGTGCGGTCGCCGTGCATCGCGACCACCACGACGGGCACCCCCATGGCCCGGCACAGCGCCGTAACCTCGACGGACACGTCGACGACCATCACCGACGGCCGGGCCCGCTCGATCCAGGCCGCGATCGTGGCCATCCGGCGCCGCAGCCCGGCATGCCCCGGCGGCGCCCAGTGCAGCACCCCGCCCGCTGTCGGGTCGCCGTGCACCGGGTCGCGCGCGTCGTCGGCGAGCGCGACGTGGTCGGCGAACCCGTCCCGGCTCGCGCCGACCGGCGCCGAGGTGAGGATCGTCGTCGGCTCGGCGAGCCGCGCGGCGATGCACCGGGCGCGCTGGACGTGGCCGCTGCCCTGGTGGTGGGCGTAGTAGCCGATCACGCCGCGACCTGCTCGTAGAGCCGGACGTACTCGTCGACCATGCGCGGGTGGGCCCAGTCCCGCTCGGCTCTGCGCCGGGCGGCGGACCGCGGCAGCGCGGTCGTCTCGGGGATCACCGCGGCCAGTGCGGCGACGTCACCGGGTGGCACGAGCCGCCCGCACGTGTCGTCCACGAGCTCGGGGAGCGCGCCGATCGCGAACCCGGCCACCGGCGTCCCGCAGGCCAGCGCCTCCGCGACGACCAGCCCGTACGGCTCGTCCCAGCACGGGGTCACCAGCACTGCGCTCGCCGCGGCGACGAGGTCGCGCAGCTCGCGTCGGCCCAGGTGCCCGACGTAGCGGATCCGACCGTCCAGGCGTGGTTCGACCTCGGAGCGCCAGTAGCCGGTGTCGGCGATCGGGCCCGCCACCAGCAGCGGACGGTCCGCGTGCCGGGCGGCGTCGAGGGCGAGGTGGGTGCCCTTCTCCGGGGTGATCCGGCCGGTCCACACCAGCGGCCCGCCGCCCGGGCCGGGCGACCACTCGTCCAGGTCGATGCCGTTGCGGATGACGAGAGCGTCCGGCACGAGCGGACGCCAGGCCGCCGCCGTGTGGGCGCTGACGGCCACGAAGACCACCCCGTTGTCCGGGCGCGCGCGGATCGCGGACTCCAGCCACGGCGTCGGCGGGGTGTGCAACGTCGTCACGACGGGGGTGGACAGCAGGGGGGCCAGCGCAACGGGCAGGTGGTGGAGGCTGTTGTTGTGCACGACGTCGAACCGGTCGGGCCGCTCTGCCAGGTCGAGCATCAACCGCAGGTAGGCGTGGTGCTCGGCCATCCACCACTCCGGTCGCATGGACGCGTCGGCCCGGGCGGCCGCGCTGAGCGCGACGGTGTCGACCGGCAGCAGGTCCACACCGAGGCCGGGGTCGGACCCGGGCGCGGCGAACACGGTCAGCTCGTGGCCGCGCCGCCGCAACGCCCGGGCCAGGTACCACGTGTGCGACTCCAGACCACCGGCGAACGGCTCGCGGATCGGGAACCTCGCCGAGGCGATGATCGCGATCCGCAGCACGCCGGTCACGGGAGCACCGCGGCGTACGCGGCTCGGTGCGCCGCCGCCACCGCCCGCCGCTCGGCCATCCGCTGCGCGCGCACGGCCCGCCAGTGCGGACGGTCGCGGCCGGTGGCCGTCACGACGGCGGCGGTGAGCGAGGCGGCGTCGAGGCCGTGCTCCTCGTCGTTCCGGTAGATCAGGCAGGGACGTTGCTGCGCGTAGAACCCGCAGCTCGGGGCGACGACGGTGGTCCCGAGGTCGTGGCAGGCCTCCAGCCAGCCCGAGTGCGTCCCGAACCGGTACGGCAGCACCGACACGTCGATCTCGTCGCGCAGGTAGTGCCACAGCTCGTCGTCGGAGAAGAAGTGGTGCACCGCCAACCGCAACCGGCCGTGCCGGTCCGCGTCCTGCAGCCACCGGGCCAGGTCGCCGTCGTGGTGCCGGTTGCCCGGTTCCAGCACGTCCGGGTGCACGTCCACGCGCAGCACCACGCCGGGCAGCTCCGCGACCGCGGCCGCCAGCACCTCGAGCACCGGCCGGCTCGCCATGTTGGCGCGCAGGCTCTTGAGGTGCACCCCCACCACGACCTCGGCGCGGGGCCTCCGTGGCGTCTCCAGCCCGGACGGCTCCACGACGTGCGGGTGCGGCAGCACCTGCGCGGTGCGCCCCCACCGCCGCCCGATCACCTCGGCCGCCCCCGGTGTGAGGGTGACGAGGTGATCGGCCGCCGGGATCAGCACGTCGAGGTGCGCGTCGTGGGCCGCCGGGTCGGCGTGGTGCGGGTTCCGCAGGTCGTGCACGGTCTGCACGAGCGGCTTCCCGTGCCGGTGCAGGGTCGCCACCACGTCGTCGAGGTTCTCCACGGTCTGCGCGTCGAACCCGAAGTGCAGGTGGAACAGGTCGAACGAGGCGTGGTTGGCCTCGATCCACGCCGGGTCGAGCATGACCGGCGGCCACCAGACCGACTGGTCGCTCGGCGCGTGGCAGGGCCGCGGATCGGCCAGCCGCCGCACCCCGCCGTCACCGTCGACCGGGCTCAGGTGCCGCACGTAGACGTGGTTCTCCGGCACCGACGCCACCCGGATGACGTCGGTGCCGACGTCGGCGAACGTGGTCATCGTCGGCTCAGGCGAGGCCTTCGCCGTGCTGCGGGGACCGGTCGACGTCGCCGCGCCACGCGCCTTCCTCGTGGCCGCGGGACTCGACGAAGGACTTGAAGTTGCGCAGGTCGCCCTTCACCCGCTGCCCGACGACGCCGAGGGCGTCACCGGCCTTCTCGACGAAGCCCTCGGGGTCGTGGTCGAGCTGCAGCGTCACCCGGGTCGTCGCGTCGTCGAGGCGGTGGAACGTGACCACGCCGGCCTGGTGGGTGCCGTTCTCGGTCTTCCACGCGATGCGCTCGTCGGGGTGCTGCTCGGTGATCTCGGCGTCGAACTCCCGCTCCACGCCCGCGATCTTGGTCACCCAGTGCGTGCGGGTGTCGGTGAGCTGGTCGATCCGCTCGACGCCCTCCATGAAGCGGGGGAACGACTCGAACTGCGTCCACTGGTTGTAGGCGGTGCTGACGGGCACGGCCACGTCGACGCTGTCCATCACGGTGTTCGTCATGGCGCCCACGTACCCGGCGGTGTCGGGCTCAACCCGACACCGCCGGGTGGTGACCAGTACCTCAGCGCAGGTCGAACCGGTCCAGCTCGGCGACCTTCACCCAGGCCGCGACGAAGTCGCGGACGAACTTCTCCTTGGCGTCGTCGGCCGAGTACACCTCGGCGATGCCGCGCAGGATCGAGTTCGAGCCGAAGACCAGGTCGACGGCGGTGGCGGTGCGCACCACCTTGCCGTCGGCGTCACGGCCCTCGTAGACGCCGGGCTCGGTCTCCGAGGTGCTCCACTCGACGCCGAGGTCGAGCAGGTTGCGGAAGAAGTCCTGCGAGAGGACCCCCGGCCGGTCGGTGAAGACGCCGTGCTCCACGCCGCCGGTGTTGGCGCCGAGCACGCGCAGCCCGCCGACCAGCACCGTCAGCTCCTTCGCCGTGAGCTCGAGCATGTACGCCCGGTCCACGAGCAGCGTCTCCGGCGCCAGCTTGACCTCGGGGTCGATCCAGTTGCGGAACCCGTCGGCGCGCGGCTCGAGGTAGGCGAACGTCTCGACGTCCGTCTGGTCCTGCGTGGCGTCGGTGCGGCCGGGGTGGAACGGCACGGTGACCGGCACCCCGGCGTCGGCAGCGGCCTTCTCCACCGCGGCGGCACCGGCGAGCACGATCGTGTCGGCCAGCGAGACCGGCTTGCCGAACGCCGCACGGACCTCGTCCAGCTTCGCGACGACGTCCTGCGTGCCGGCGTTGACCGCCCAGCTCGCCTGCGGCTCCAGGCGCAGCCGGGCACCGTTCGCGCCACCGCGCTTGTCGGTGCCGCGGTAGGACGCAGCGGCCGACCACGCGGTGTGCACCAGCTGGGACACCGACAGACCGGACGCCAGGATCTGCTTCTTCAGCTCGGCGGCGTCGGCGTCGGAGATCAGCTCGTGCTCGACGGGCGGCAGGGGGTCCTGCCAGAGCTGGACCTCCTGCGGCACCCACGGGCCGATGTAGCGCGAGACCGGGCCCATGTCGCGGTGCAGCAGCTTGAACCAGGCGCGGCGGTACGCCTCGGCGAACTCGTCGGGGTTGTCGCGGAACCGCTCGGCGATCTTGCGGTACTCCGGGTCCGTGATCAGCGCGAGGTCGGTCGTCGCCATCATCGGGGCGTTCGTCTTGCCCGGGATGTGCGCGTCGGGCACCAGCTCCTGGGCCGCGGCGTCCTTGGGCTTCCACTGCTTGGCGCCCGCGGGGCTCTCGGTGAGCTCCCACTCGTGGCCGAACAGGGTTTCCCAGAAGCTGTTGTCCCACTTGGTCGGCGTGGGGGTCCAGGCACCCTCGAGGCCGCTGGTGACGGTGTCGGCGCCCTTGCCGGTGCCGTTCTGGTTCTTCCAGCCCAGCCCCAGGGAGTGCACCGGGCAGCCCTCGGGCTCGGGGCCGACGAGGTCCGGGTTGCCGGCGCCGTGCGCCTTGCCGAACGTGTGGCCACCGGCGATGAGGGCGACGGTCTCCTCGTCGTTCATCGCCATGCGGCCGAACGTCAGGCGGATGTCGTGGGCCGAGGCCTCGATGTCGGCCGTGCCCCGCGGGCCTTCCGGGTTGACGTAGATCAGACCCATGGTGACCGCGCCGAGCGCGCCCTCCAGCTCCAGCGGGGCGTCACCGCTGTAGCGCTCGTCGCCGAGCCAGGTGTCCTCAGGGCCCCAGAAGACCTCCTCGGGCTGCCACACGTCCTCGCGGCCGAACGCGAAGCCGAACGTGCGGAAGCCCATGTCCTCGTGGGCGATGTTGCCGGCGAGCACCAGCAGGTCGGCCCAGGACAGGCTGCGGCCGTACTTCTGCTTGATCGGCAGCAGCAGGCGGCGGGCCTTGTCGAGGTTGCCGTTGTCCGGCCAGCTGTTGAGCGGGGCGAAGCGCTGGGCGCCGTCGCCGGCGCCGCCGCGGCCGTCGACCTGGCGGTAGGTGCCGGCCGCGTGCCACGACATGCGGATGAACAGCGGGCCGTAGTGGCCCCAGTCGGCCGGCCACCAGTCCTGCGACGTGCGCATGACCGACACGATGTCGGCCTTCAACGCCTCGAAGTCCAGCTGCGAGACGGCCTTCTTGTAGTCGAAGTCGTCGTCGCCGAGCGGGTCGGAGTCCCGCGAGGTCTTCGTCAGGACGGACAGGTCGACCTGGTTGGGCCACCAGTCCTTGTTGGTCCGCGGCCGGCCGGCCGTGTGGGGGCTGGGTCCGGCGAGGGAGGGGTTCTCGCTCTCACTCCTGCTCGCGGTGCTGTCGGTCACGTCGATCCTTCCTCGGTGGGACGCCGGTCGCGGGGCCTGGCGCCCAGGTGGTGGGTGCGCGGGTTCGTTGGCGGGCGCGCGATCAGCGGCCCACGGGCAGAGACTGGCAGGCGGGGCACAGGCCCCAGTAGACGACCTCCGCCTCCTCGATCATGAAGCCGGAGTCGTCGGACGCGGTGAGGCAGGGCGCCTCGCCGACGGCGCAGTCCACGTCGCTCACCGCGCCGCAGTTGCGGCACACGACGTGGTGGTGGTTGTCGCCCACGCGTGCCTCGTAGCGCGCGACCGAGCCCGCCGGCTGGATGCGGCGGACCAGACCCGCGTCGGTGAGGGCGCGCAAGACGTCGTACACGGCCTGGTGCGACACCGACCCGAGCTGCACGCGGGTGGCCGCGAGCAGTGTCTCGGTGTCGGCGTGCGGGTGGTCGTGCACCGCGGCCAGCACCGCCTTGCGGGGTGCGGTGACGCGCAGATCGGCGTCGCGCAGGAGGCGCTCGACGTCGGGGGGGTTGTGCACGGACCGATCCCACCACGAAGACTTGACTGGATCAAGTCCAGAAACCACTCGATCGGGTTCAGCCCGAACCGATCGGACCCGTCGAGCTGACCGCCGGCAGCCGCAACCGCTCGACGAGCAGCTCCAGTGCGTTGACGACGGCGGTGCTGCGCCCGAGGTTCGACCGCAGCGGCTCACTGCCGGACTCGCTGCCGTCGGCGACCGTCAGGAACACCGACGCGTCGTCGGCGCCCGTCACGGCGACGGCGACATCGGCGGACAGCAGTGCGCGGGCCCTCACGCCCATGGCGCGGGCCGCGGCGGCGCTGTGCACCTGCCCGTCGGGCACGTCGAGGACGGCCTCCGCGACGCCGTCCGCGCACGCGACCACGCCGCCGCGGAACCACGTCGACGAGGACTCGGCGGCCGCGAGCGCAGCGCAGAGCGCGCCGCCGGTGAGGGTCTCGGCGGCCGCGACGGTCCGGCCGGTCGAGCGCGCCAGCCGGGACACCTCGGCCGCGAGCTCGGCCGCCCGTTCCGCGTCCGTCACGGCGGGTCCACCTGCTCCAACCGTTCGACGGCCGGACCTTCCAGCACCGCGCCGTCGACGTCGAAGCGGGAACCGTGGCACGGGCAGTCCCAGCTGCGTTCCGCCCCGTTGAACCGGACCAGGCACCCCAGGTGCGTGCACCGCGCGGACACCGCGTGCACGCCGCCGTCGTCGTCGCGGTAGACGCCGGTGCGCACGGCGCCGCGGCGCACGATGGCCCCGCTGCCAGGGGCGATGTCGGCGACCGACGCGGCCTCGCCGGGTCTGAGCCGGTCGCCGACCAGGTCCGCGCCCACCTTGGCCTGCATGCGGGCCAGGGTCGGTAGGCCGCGCACGGTGAACCGGTGCGGCGAGAACACGTCGGTCGTGGCCTTGCCGGTGAGCTGGTCGGCGAGCAGCGCGGCCGCCATCGTGCCGCTCGACAGCCCCCACTTCGAGTACCCGGCCGCGACGTACATCCGCTTCGAGACCGGCGTGTACGTGCCGATCATCGGCGTGTGGTCGTAGGGGAGGGCGTCCTGCGCCGACCAGCGGTGGGTGACCTCGACGACGTCCCAGTGCCGGTGCAGGTACTCCTCGAGCGTCGCGAACCGGTCCGGCTCCACGCCGCGGGCACCGGCCGCGTGGCCCTGCCCGCACACGATCATCACCTCGCCCGCCGAGCGCGTCGACCAGCTCGTGCTGCCCGCCGTGATCGTCATGTCCCGGGACGGGCGGCCGCGCACCCGACCCGCCACGCAGTACGACCGCCGCGCCTCCATGCGCGCGAAGTAGAGGCCGCGGTCCCACACGGGGTAGTGCGTGGCGACGACGACGCGGTCGCCGGTCAGCGGACCCTGGTCGGTCTCGACCCGGACCGGGGCGCCCTCCTCCACCGACCGCGCCCGCGTGTTCTCGAAGACCCGGGAGCCGTCACCGTCGATCGCGGCGGCGAGGCCGTACGCGTACGCGACGGGGTGGAACTCGATCTGCTCGGCGAGGCACACGGCCCCGGCCACCGGGTACGGGAGGTCGACGTGCTCGCTCCACTCGACCGGCAACCCGGCCTCGCGCGCGGCCTCCGCCTCCTGCTCCACCGTGCGCAGCTCGCTCTCGTCGGCGGCCACGGTGGCGGCCGTCCGGCGCTGCAGGCTGCACTCGATGTCCAGGTCGGTGGCGAGCGAGGCCACCAGTTCGACCCCGCGCCGGCTGTGCTCGGCGTACGCGGCCGCGACCTCGGCGCCGCGCGTGCTGCGCACCTGCGAGAGCAGCGTGCCCTGCAGCGCGGTCACCTTCGCCGTGTTGTTGCCGGAGGCGCCGGAACCGACCCGGTCCGCCTCCACGACCGCGACGCGGGCACCGCGCTGCCGCAGCAGCAGCGCGGCCGTCAGCCCGGTGATGCCGCCGCCCAGCACCAGCACGTCGAAGTGCTCCTCGGTGGTGGGCGGCGGGTAGCGGACGTCGGGGCGGTCGGCGAGCCACAGCGAACCCGTCGCGGTCGTCGTCGGAACGGACATGGCCAGGACGTACCCAGCGCCGTCCGGTTCACGCCCGGTCGGCGCGCGTCAGCCCGACGCCCAGCCCGACCATGACGACGCCGAGGGCGAGGTGCAGCCAGTTGTCCGCGGTGTTGACGGGCACGAAGTTGGCGTTGCTGCCGTGGTCGATGACCAGGCCGTAGATCCACAGGACCAGGTAGATCGCGCCGCCCCAGACCAGGAAGTTCCGGGCGCCCGCGGCCGTCCGAGCCATCACGAGCCCGGCCACCCCGAACAGCAGGTGGACGATGTTGTGCAGCACCGACACGGCGAACACACCGAGCAGCAGCGCGCCCGAGCCGTGGCCGGCGGCGGCCAGCTGGTCGTAGTTCGAGGTGACCCCCGGGATGAACCCGAGGATGCCGACGAGCAGGAACACGGCCCCGACGACGGCGGCGGCGAGCTGGACGGGCGTGCGAGCTGAGGTACGAATGGACACGGGTGCCTCCTCCGGTGTGCCGGCCGCGCTGCTGCCGGCCGGTCGTGGTGACCGGCCCGGTTCGCGCAGGTCCGGGCCGGCTCTTCGCAGATCGGCAGGCACCTTCCCCCGACATTGCGGGGCAAACCGGATGTTGCGGAATTGTCGTCAGGCCGGAGCGCCGGTGGTGCGGTGATCAAGGGCAAAAGGTCGTTCCGAGCGCTCGATCAGCGACCCTTTGCCCTTGATCGACGCCGCGGGCTGGGGTGGGGGCCGGAGCCGGGGCTGCCCCCGCCCGATCGTGTGGTGATCATGGGCAGAACGTTGCTCGGGAAGATCGACTGACCGCGGTTTGCCCATGATCGGCGAGGTCGCCGCGGTGGGGGCGGGCCAAGGACCGCGGGGGCCGGCGGAACGCGCGACTCGCCCGGCGGAACGCTCGACTCGCCCGGCCGAACGCGGGACTCGCCCCGCGGAATGCAGGACTCGCGGGGCGGGAGCGGGGTACCGCACCTTCGTGCAGACCTTCCTGCCCTACCCCGACTTCGCGGCGAGTGCCGCGGTGCTGGACCGCCTGCGGCTGGGCAAGCAGCGGGTGGAGGCGCTGCAGGTGCTGCGGGCGCTGGTCCGGCCGGGGTACGGCTGGCAGCACCACCCGGCGGTGGTGATGTGGCGGGGGTATCCGGAGGCGGTGGCCGCGTACGGCTCGGCGATGTGCGCGCAGTGGCGGGCGCGGGGTGGTGCGGACACCGTCGAGGCGTCGATCGTGGCCGATCTGGCGGCGGTCGGGCTCGGCCCGCCGCGCGGTCAGGCCGAGCTGGCGGCGGCCGGCGAGCTGCCCGACTGGTTGGGTGACGAGCGGGTGCACCGCAGCCACCGGGCCGCCCTCGTGACGAAGGACCCGGCGCACTACGGCCCGCTGTTCCCCGACGTGCCGCTGCTGGAGGCCACGGCCTACCACTGGCCGCGCCGCTCCTGAGGGATCAGGTGTCGAAGAGCGCCCGGTCGGCGTCGGTCCACTCCGCGCTGCGCCCCTGCGTGGCGCAGTACATCGACCACGTCAGCAGCGGCCCGGACGGGCGGGGCGGGCGCGCCCAGTAGCCGATCGACTGGTCGTGGCGCCACGCGCCGGTGCCCGGCCCCTTCACCACGACGAGCGCCCCGGATCGTTCGAGCCGCGCGAGGGCCTTCGCGAACCGGGCCGTCGACGCCGAGCCCGGCCCGCGCCGCGCGCCGAGCATGACGTGCCCCCGCTCCCGGACGTGCGCGACGAACAGCTCCGGCCGCGCGAGCCGGAACCGGTACTCGACGACGCCGTACTCGACGAACGGCTCACCCGGCTTGACGCACGCGAGGAGCGGTTCGAGCAGCTCGTCGATGGCGGTGTCCTCGGCGTTGGCGCTGCTCCGCGGCGCAGCGCTCGACCGGCGCGCACCGGGTGTGCGCGTGGCCGGTGCCTCCACGACGGCGGGGGCGACCGACCACGTGTGCGCACCGGCACCGTCGTGGTCGCCGGTGCACGTGTACACGACGGTGCCGTCGGGCTGCCGGCGCGGCGGCCGCACGTCGTCGAACGAGAAGCACCGGGGACAGGTGACGATCAACAGAGGGCCCTGGCTCGATCCACGTCCCGACTCTATGCGAGCGGGGCTCAGCCGCCGAACCCCAGCACCTCCCGGGGCGACGGCCATGCCGCCAGCGCGCTGCGGACGTCCGCCCGCTGCTCGGCGGCGAGCGCGGCCGCGTGGGCGTCGGCGAGGACGTCGTCGACGAGCACGCGCGCCCCGGTGTGCGCCGACCGCACGGCCGCCTCCACCATCGCGAGGCTCATGACGTTCTCGTGGACCTCGCCCGACGGCCGGGACCCGGTGCGCACCGCGTCGACGAACGCCGTGAGCGCCGCCTCGATCCCGGACTCACCCGGCGAGACCTCCACCGGCGCGCCGCCGGACTGCGGTGGCTGCTCGCCGTCCCACACGGCGCTGCCCTTCTCCGCGCTCACCCGCCACTCGCCGTTCCACGACGTCTCGTCGCCGGGTGCGCACCAGCTGCCGCTGTACGCGTAGCCGGCGCCGCCCGCCATCGTGAAGACGGCGTTCGCGGCGGCGTCCCCGGCGTACCAGCTCCACGGCGGGTTCGACGTCTCGCAGTACACCGCGACCGGGTCGGCACCCAGCAGGAACCGGGCCGTGTCGAACGCGTGGATGGCCATGTCGACCAGCAGCGGATGGGCCATGGTCGAGCGGAACCCCTCGAACCGCGGCGCCTTGAAGAACTGCGTGGTGAGCGTGCCGACGGTGCCCAGCTCGGCGATCGCCGCACGCAGCGCGAACACCTGCGGGTTCCACCGGCGCGACTGGCTCACCATGAACAGCCGCCCCGTCACCTCGCTGGCCGCGGCAAGCGAGAGCGCCTCGGCCAGGGTGGCCGCCACCGGCTTCTCCCCGAGCACGGGCAGGCCCGCGAACAGCGCGGCCGTCGTGACGGGGTGGTGCGCGACCGGTGTCGTGACGTCGATGACGGCCTCGGCGCCCGTCCGCGCCGCCAGCTCGACGGCGTCCGTGCCCACCTCGGTGTCCGGTGCAGCGGCCCGCGCGGCGTCCAGGTCGAGGTCGGCGAGGCCGGCCAGCTCGACGTCGGACGAGCCGGCGACCGCCCGCAGCCAGGCCTGCCCCATCATCCCGGCCCCGACGACGACGACGCGCAGCGGACCACGCTGTGCCGATGATTCGCTCGCAAGCTCGCTCACCGCTGCGGCCCCGTGTACGTCCGCCCCTTGAAGAACTCGCCCGTCTCGTAGCGCAGCAGCTCCGGAAGCTCCCGCTCCGCGCGGTCGGACCGTGCCCACACGACGCCGTTGGCGATGACCTTGCGGACGTCGCGGTGGTGGTAGGTCGGGTAGTCCTGGTCACCGGGCCGGAAGTAGAAGATCTTGCCGTGGCCCCGGCGGAACGTGCAGCCGGTGCGGAACACCTCGCCCCCGCTGAACGTGGACAGGAAGACCAGCTCGTCCGGGGCCGGGATGTCGAAGAACTCCCCGTACATCTCGTCCTCGTCGATGATGATCGGGTGCGGCACGCCCTGCGCGATGGGGTGCGTGGGGTTGACCGTCCAGATCAGCTCGCGGTCGTGCTCGCTGCGCCACCGCAGCGTGCACGTGGTGCCCATGAGCTTCATGAAGATCTTCGACCAGTGCCCGGAGTGCAGCACCACCAGGCCCATCCCGGACAGGACGTGGCGGTGCACGCGCTCCACCACCTCGTCCGCCACCTCGCCGTGCGCCATGTGGCCCCACCACGTGAGGACGTCCGTCTCGGCCAGCACCTCCTCGGTCAGGCCGTGCTCCGGGTCGTCGAGCGTGACGGTGCGCACCTGGCAGCCCTCGCCCAGGTTCTCGACGATCCCCTCGGCGATCGTGGTGTGCATGCCCTGCGGGTAGATCTTGGCGACGTGCTCCTCGACCTGTTCGTGGCGGTTCTCGCCCCAGACGGTGACGCGGACGGGCTGTGACAACGGGGACAACGGAAGGTCCTTCTCACTTGACGGAGCCGCTGGTGACTCCAGCGGACACGAAGCGCTGCGCGACCAGCAGCAGCACGAACGCGGGGACGGAGGCGAGCACCGCGGTCGCCATGACGGCGCTCCAGTCCTGGACGTAGGTCCCGATGTAGGTGAACAGACCCAACGTCACGGGCCGGACGTCCTCGGTGGTGGTGAGGGTGAGGGCGAAGAGGAAGTCGCTCCACGTGAACAGGAAGCTGAACAGCGCGGCCGTGATCAGCGCGTTGCGGCTCATCGGCAGCACGACCGACACGAACGTGCGGATCTGCCCGGCACCGTCGACGCGCGCAGCCTCGACCACCTCGGACGGGAGCGCGCCCATGAACGCGCGCATCACGAGGATCGCGAACGGGATGCCGTGCGTGGAGTCGGCCAGGATCAGCCCGCCCACGGAGTTGAGCAGCCCCAGCTCGGTGTAGGCGCTGTACAGCGCGTTCGCGACGACGATGCCGGGCACCATCTGGCTGATCAGGATGGCGAACAGGATGACGTCGGCACCGCGGACCTTGAAGTGCGCCAGCGCGTAGGCCGCGGGGGCCGCGACGAGCAGGCTGAACACCACGGTGCCCGCGGCCACGACGAGGCTGGTCACCAGGTGCTCGCCCTGCTGGCTCAGCGCGGTCACGTAGCCCTGGAAGCTGACGTCGACCGGGACGAGCGGCGTGGCCACCGCGGAGCCGCTGGGCTGCAGCGACACGTTCACCATCCAGTAGACGGGGAACAGCATCACCGCGAGCAGCACGATCCCGATCGCGGTGTTGCCCCAGCTGCGGCTCATGACGCGTCCGCCCGACGTGCGGCCCGCAGGTAGAGCAGGGCGAACAGGAACGAGATGGCGATGAGGACGTTGCCCATCGCGGCTCCTTGTCCGAAGTCGAACTCCACGAACGACAGGTGGTAGGACTGCGTCGCGAGCGTCTGCGTCGCGTTCGCCGGACCGCCTCCGGTCAGGCCGAGGATGATGTCCAGCACCTTCAGCGTGTAGACCACGCCGAGCACGAGCACGACCGTCACCACGGGCCGCAGCAGCGGCCAGGTGACGTGGCGGAACGCTCGCCAGCCCGTGGCGCCGTCGAGCGAAGCAGCCTCGTAGAGCTCGTCCGGGATGTCCTGCAGTCCGCTGTAGAGGATCGTGGTGTTGAAGGGGATCCCGATCCAGATGTTCACCATGATCACCGCCACCAGCGCGATCGACGTGCTGGTCAGCCAGCCCGGGTGGATGCCGCCGAGCAGGCCGCCGAGCGTGGTGTTGAGCACGCCGTTGTCCTGGTCGAGGATCCAGCGCCACACCGCGCCGGAGACGATCAGCGGGATCAGCCACGGCAGCAGCAGGAGCGCGCGCAACGTCCCCGAGAGGGGGAACCGGCGGCGGAAGAACAACGCGATCGCCAGCCCGATGCTGAACTGGCCGGCGATCGAGCCGATCGTGAACAGCGCCGTGTTCAGCACCGCCGTGCCGAAGACCCCTGACGAGGCGATGCCGACGTAGTTGGCGAAGCCGACCCACGGCGCCTCGCCGGTGTAGAACGTGGCCGTCGTGTACTCCTGGAACCCCATCACGATGTTCTGGGCCAGCGGGTAGCCGAAGAACGCCACGAGGTAGAGCACGGCCGGGACGAGGAAGGCGAGCTGGAGCAGCCGCTCACGCCGCCGCGGTGACCACCACGATGACGTGGTGGTCTGCCGCGGCAGCGCGAGCGACATACCTTCAGCCATTCTGCGCCTGTTGCAGGGCGTCGAGCGGCGCTGCCCCGCCGGTCAGCGCCTTCTGGACGGCGGTGTAGATGCGCGTCGCGGCCTTGGGCCACTCGGGGCCGAGCTCACCGGTGCGGGCCCGGGCCGTCTGCACGGCGGTGGAGAACGCGGCCATGTTCGGCTGCTTCGCGACGAACTGCGGGATGAGCGCGGACTTCGTCGGAACGGTGCTGCGCGTGGTGGCGAGCGCCATCTGGTTGGCGTCCGTGTTCAGGCACTCGACGATCTTGGCGGCCTTCGCCTGCCGGTCCTTGTTGCCGGTGCGCGGGATCGTCCAGGTCTCCCCGCCGAGCGGGGCGACGGGCGTGGCGCCGGCCTGCGGGCCGGGGATCGGGACGACGTCGTAGTGCACCGAGGGGTTCGTGGCGAGCTTCGGGAACTGCCACGGCCCGTTGATCATCATGGCTGCGTTGCCCGCCATGAACTGCTCGTTGACGTCGGCCTGACCCCACGTCACGACGGACTTGGACGCCGATCCCGAGTTGACCAGGTCGACCCACAGCTGCAGGGCCTGCGCGGTCTGCGGGGTGGCGATGTCCTTCTCGTCGCCGCCTGCGGTCCACATGAAGGGCAGGAACTGCCAGGTGCCCTCGTAGTCGGCCTTCGCGGTGAAGGCGATGCCGTAGCGGTTGCCCGAGGTGAGCTTCTTCGCGGCGTCCTTCAGCTCGTCCCACGTCTTGGGCGGCTGCACGCCGGCCTGCGCCAGGACGTCCTTGTTGTAGAACAGGCCGATCGTGTTGGTGATCGGCTGCAGCCCGTAGAGCTTGCCCTCGTAGGTCGAGGCCGCGACGATGCCGGGCGCGTAGCCGTCGGCGTTGAGCCCGTAGTCGCCGACGGGCGACAGCGCGCCGGTCGCGGCGATCTGCTGCAGGTCGGGGTTGTCGAGCATCAGCACGTCGGGGAGCGTCTTGGACGACGCCTGCTGCAGCACCTTCGCGATCAACGACGACCCCGGCACGACCTCGCGCTCGATCTTGACGCCGTTCTGCGCGCCGCACTCGTCGAGCTTCTGCGCGTAGACGGTCTTGTCGGGCTCGTTGTTGTAGTAGTCGAGCACCCGGAGGCTCGTGACCGGGCCGCCGCCCGCCGCGGCGCCACCGCCGCCGCCGCACGCGGTCAAGCCGATCGCCGCGGCTGCCGCCAGTGCGGTGGCCAGTACTGCTCGTCGTCGAGCCATCTCCGGTCCTCTCGCTGTGTTGTCGATGCGTATCGTCGATACGTATCGATGATTCGTGTGCGATACCGCCGCGGACGCGACGGGACGGTCAGGGTTGGGGCTGTGCTGGGTGTGGCAGCGTGGTCGAGCGTCTGGTCAACCGGGGCTGGACCAGCTCCACGCTCGCCTCGGGTGGCGTTCCCTCACGGTCGAGCAGCCCGAACAGGGTCTGCATCGCCCGCCGGGAGACGTCGCGAGGTTCCAACGAAACATTGCTGACCTGCGGGAACATGGCGTCGGCCGTCATGTCCGGGCAGATCCCGATCACCGAGAGGTCCCGTCCCGGCACGAGGTCGCGCTGCTGGAGCTCGTGCAGCACGTACTGGATGGCGACCGTGTTGGGCACGACGATGCCCGGCTGCGGCCCGCCTGCGGCGAGGGCGGCGTCGACGGCCACCCGGGCGCCGTCCCGGCCCGGCTCGACGGGCGCGACGAGGTGGCAGGGCAGGCCGAGCTCGGCTGCCGCCGCCTCGACGCCCCGCTGGAACCGTCCCACGTAGTTGACGCGCCGGGCCACGGTCGCGGGGGAGTGCCCGATGACCACGATGCGGTCGTGGCCGCAGGCGGCGAGCTCGGTGGCCGCGATCCGGCCGGACTCGACGAAGTCGACGTCGACGCAGTGCAGCCCGGTCGGGTCGTCGGGCACGCCGATCAGGATCACGGGCACGCCGAGCGACCGGGCGACCGGGATGCGCTCGTCGACGGCGCCGATGTCCATCATGACGATCGCGTCGCACAGCGACCGCCGGGCGAGGCGCTGCAGCCCGGCGGCGCCCTCGTCCGCGGTGACGAGCAGGACGTCGTGGTCCTGCTCGCGGGCGCACGCCGCGATCGTCTCGATGAAGGGCAGCAGGCCCTTCGTGTCGTCGTTCGGCTCGAACGGAACGACGAGCCCGACGACCTGCGTGCGCTGGCTCGCGAGGGCGCGGGCGCCGGCGTTGGGCTGGTAGGTCAGCTCCTCGATGGCAGCTTCGACACGCCGGCGGGTCTCCTCCGAGATGGGGCGCCGGCCGCTCATCACGTAGGAGACGGTGCTCTGGGAGACGCCCGCGACGCGAGCTACGTCCCTGCTGGTCACCATTGGCCGCCTCCGCGTCGATGCGTATCGACTGCGAGGACGATAGAGGTTCGCCGTGTCGCGCGCAATGACGGAATTCGCGCTCGTGGTGGAGTCCGGCCGCGCCGCTCTCACGCCGTTGATCGACGCCATCGGCGCCCGCAGAAGCCGACCCTGCGGTGCAGGATGACGCGCATGACCTTGCCCGCCCTTCCTGAGGAATCCTTCCGGCGCGTGCTCTGCGTGGTCGCGCACCCCGACGACATGGAGTACGGCACGTCGGCCGCCGTCGCGCGCTGGACCGACCGCGGCATCGAGGTCGGCTACCTGCTGCTCACCCGTGGCGAGGCCGGCATGCCGAACCCGCCGGAGGAGACGGCCCGGTTGCGGCTCGCCGAGCAGCAGGCCGCCTGCGCGGTCGTCGGCGTCGAGCACCTCACCGTCCTCGACCACCCGGACGGCGTGCTCGTCTACGGCCTGGACCTGCGCCGCGACATCTGCCGCGAGATCCGCCGGTTCCAGCCCGACGTCGTGCTGGGCGTCAGCTACGAGGTCGAGACGCCGTACGGCTTCGACCAGGCCGACCACCGCGCGGCCGGCCTCGCCACGCTCGACGCGCTGCGCGACGCCGGCAACCGGTGGGTCTTCCCCGAGCAGATCGACGACGAGGGCCTCGCCCCGCACTCGCCGCGCTGGTACCTCGTCCCCGGTCTCGGTGAGAACTCCACCCACGGCGTCGACGTCACGGGCGAGCCGCTGCGGCGCGGGGTGGCCTCGCTCGAGGCGCACGCCGCCTACCTCGCCGCCCTCCCGAACCACCCCGCGCCCGCGGAGTTCATCCCGATGTTCGCCGCCATGAGCGGCAAGCTCATGGGCGTCGAGCACGCCGTGCTGTTCCGCGCCCACGACCTGCAGGCACCGTTCTCGACCGACGAGGTCCCGGGCTGACACCTGGCACGATCGACCCCGTGCACGTCGAACGTCGGGGATCAGGTGCGCCGACCGTCCTGCTCGAGGCGGGGCTCGGCCACCACAGCGCGTACTGGGGCGACGTGCCGCGGCTGGTGGCCGCGACGACGTCGGTGGTGACCTACGACCGGCGCGGGCTCGGTCGGAGCCCGGCCCGGCGCGGCCGGTTCGACGTGCCGGCCCACCTCGCCGATCTCGACGAGGTGCTGGCGCACTGCGAGCCGGGACCGGTGGTGCTGGTCGGGCACTCGTTCGGCGGGTTCCTGATCCGCGCGCTGGCGGCGGCCCGGCCGCGGCGCGTCGGCGCGCTGCTGTTCGTCGACAGCGCGACCGAGAACGAGCTGGACGGGCTGCCCGAGCGGGCACGGCGGCTCGACGCGCTGGGCCCATGGCTGATGCTCGTCAACGCGGGCATCGCGGCGACCGGCCTCGCCCGGCTCCCGGCCGCCGTGCGGCGGGTGGAGCGGGAGTTCGCCCGATTCGAGCCCGAGCAGCGGAAGGCGATCGTGGCCGACCAGGCCAACCCCCGGTACTGGCTCGCCAACCGCGCCGAGCTGCACGCGTACGCCGCGTTCCGGGAGCACGCGGTGGCGACCCGGGACGCCGCGGTGTTCCGCACGGTCCCGGTCGGAGTGATCACCGCGGCCGCCTACCCGGAGGCCGCCACCCGCCCGCTCGGCATGACGCCGGACGAGTTCCGGGCGTTCCACCTGCAGCACCAGTCCGCGGCGTTCGCAGCGCTCGCCCCGCAGGCGCGCACCGTGGTCGCCGAGACCGGCCACCTCGTGCACCTCGACGACCCGGAGCTGGTGGCCGCGGAGATCGCCCGGCTCGTCGCCGGCTGACCCGCTACGGGACGGGCCGGACCCGCCGGTTGCGGACCGCATCCGTCGCGCCGAGGACGTCCAGCGCGGCGAGGAGGGTGTGCCGCGCGTCCTCGACCTGCTCCGCGCCGAGCGCCGCCGCGAGCTGGTCGACCAGCTCCGCCCGGACCTCCCGCGCGTCGCGGACGGCGTCCCGGCCCCGCTCGGTGAGCTCGACGCGGCGCACCCGCCGGTCATCGGCGTCGGCCGCGCGGCGGACGTAGCCGTCGTCCTCCAGCTCGGCCGTCACCTTGGACGCGGCCTGCTGCGTGACGCCGAGCCGCGCGGCCAGCTCCCCGATCGTCACCGACCCTTCGACGAGGTGCTGGAACACGTAACCGTGGCTGACCCGCAACGTCGGGTGCCCGCGCCGGCGCAGCCCGTCGAGCGCGCGCTCGGTGAGGGCGAGCCCGGCGAGCTGGGCCACGACGGCGAAGTCGAGCTGGTCGTCGGGAACGGGCACGCGTCGACACTACAACCGGGGTTGTGGGTGGTGGTGGCAGTGCACGATCTGGCTGCTCCCGGTGCACGCAGTGGCGGCCGCGCGGGTGTGGCGCGCCTTACAGTCGACGCACTGCGGAGACGGGAGGTGGCGGATGGGTGCGCACCGTGCGTCGCTGGTCGCCGTGGGGGAGACGGCCGATCACGGCCGGTTCGCCGCGCTCGTCGCGCCCACGTTCGCGGCGGTGCGGGTGCGCCCGCTCGGCGACGGGACGTTCCGCAGCGCGATGAGCTCCGCGATGGCCGGGGACGTGCGGGTGTCGGTGCTGAGCGGCAGCCCCTGCGTGGTGACGCGCGGGGCGGATCTGATCCGGGCGTCCGATCCGGCGTTCCTGACCGTGTCGCTGCAGCGCTCCGGCACGTCGTCGGTGGCCCAGGACGGGCGCCGCTGCCTGCTCGGCCCCGGCGACCTGGTCAACTACGTGACCTCCCGCCCGTACGAGGTGACGTACTGGGAGCCCTACGAGGCGGTGCTGGTGTCGGTGCCGGTCGCCGCGCTCGGCTCGCACGCCGACGCGCTGGCCGTGCGAACCGCCATCGCCGTCGGGACCGACCACGGGCCGCGCGACGTCGTCGGCACACTGTTCGCTGCCCTCGCCACGAAGATCGCCGGCTGCACGGCGGGTGACGCGAGCAGCAGCAAGGAGTACCTCGCGGACGCGATCGTGTCGCTGGTGCTCGCCGAGCTGGTCGACATCGCGCCGCCGGACGCGGGCGCGGAGCTGGTCGACCGCGTGCGCGCGCACTGCCTGGCGCACCTGTCCGACCCCGGGTTGACCGTCGAGTCGGCCGGGCGGGCGCTGGGCGTCTCGGTGCGGTACCTGCACAAGGTGCTCGCGCCGACGGGCGTCACGCTGTCGGCCTGGATCCGCCGGCAGCGGCTGGAACGCATCGGTCGCGACCTCGCCGACGAGTCGCTGCGCGGGCGCACGGTCGGCGCCATCGCGGCCGGCTGGGGGATGCCCGACACGGGGCACCTGAGCCGGGCGCTGAAGGCGGAGTTCGGCATGACCGCGAGCGAGATCCGCCGCGGCGGCCACTGGGAGCGCGGCGGCCCGCGCACCGCTGCCGGCTGAACGCCGCCGTCTCGTCGAGAACCGTCCACTGTGTACTGAGGAGGAGTGTGTCATGACCACCAGCTCGACCAAGGTCGCGATCGTCACCGGGGCGTCGCGCGGCATCGGCGCCGGCGTCGTCGAGGGGTACCGCAAGCTCGGCTACGCCGTCGTCGCCACCTCCCGGTCCATCGGCGCGTCCGACGACCCGCAGGTGCACACCGTCGCCGGTGACCTCGCCGACCCGGCGACGGCCGAACGGGTCGTCGACGCGGCGCTGGAGCGCTTCGGCCGGGTCGACGCGCTGGTCAACAACGCCGGGATCTTCATCGCCAAGCCCTTCCCCCTGCACAGCGACGACGACTTCGCGGCGATCGTCGGGCTGAACCTGGGCGGCTGGTTCCGGATCACCCGCCGCGCCGTGGCGACGATGCTGGACCAGGGCTCCGGGCACGTCGTGACGATCACGACGTCGCTGGTCGACCACGCGCTCAGCGCGGTGCCGTCGGTCCTCGCGTCGCTCACCAAGGGTGGTCTCGACGCGGCGACGCGCTCGCTCGCCATCGAGTGCGCCGGCCGCGGGGTGCGCGTGAACGCAGTCTCCCCGGGGATCATCAAGACCCCGATGCACCCCGTCGAGGCTCATCCGGCGTTCGCGCCGCTGCACCCGATGGGCCGCATGGGCGAGATCGACGAGATCGTGCAGGCCGTGCTCTACCTGGAGTCGGCTGCGTTCGTGACCGGCGAGACCCTGCACGTCGACGGCGGGCAGGGCGCGGGGCACTGATGACGGCTGTGATGGAGGACCTGCGGGCCCGGGCGCGGGAGTTCGCGGGTGACGTGCTCAGCCACGTGCGCGAGGTGACCGACCCGCTGCCGACCGCCACCGAGCGGTACCGCGCGACCCGGCCGTTCTACCGGCAGCTGGTGGAGGCCGGGTTCCTGCGCCGGCTGATCCCGCAGGCGCTGGGTGGGGACGGCACGGGCGCGTCGTCGACGGCGGTGCTGGCCGAGGAGCTGGTGGCGGGCGATCCGAGCGTCGCGCTGCACCTGTTCTCGACGGGACTCGGGCTCACCCCGCTGCTGCGGGCGGGGAATGCGGCCCAGCGCGACCGGTTCCTCCCGCCGTTCCTCGCGACGAGCGGGACGCCGATCGCGTCGCTGGCGCTGACCGAACCCGGCGGCACGGCGAACCTCGCCGAGCCGGACGGCCTGCGCACGACGGCGCGCCGGCAGGGCGACGGCTGGGTCGTCGACGGGGAGAAGCAGTGGGTGTCGCACGCGACCGGCTGGGACGGGACGGGCCCGGACCTGATGACGGTGGTCTGCCGGACAGGCCCGGATCCGCGCACGTCGCTGGCGGTGCTGATCGTGCCGGGCCCGATCGACGGCCTCCAGGTGACGGAGCTGCTCGACCCGCTCGGGCACCGCGCGCACCTGCTGCCCCGGTTCACGCTCGCCGGCGTGCAGGTGCCCGGCGAGAACCTGATCGGCGAGGTGGGCGACGGGCTCGGCATCGTCTCGGCGGCGTTCGGCGGGGCGCTGGTCGGGGCGTGCGCGGCCGGCGTCCTGCGCGCAGCCTTCGACGCCGCGCTGCGGTTCGCCCGCACGGATCGCCGCGGCGGGCCGGTGCCCGTCGTCGAGCACCAGGGCGTCGGGTTCCTGCTCGCCGACGTGAAGACGCGCATCGAGGCCGTCCGCGCGCTGACGCTGCGGGCGTGCGCCGCGGTGGACAGCGGGTCGCCGGGCGCGGAGGAGCTGTCCGTGCACGCCAAGGTCTTCGGCTCGGAGACGGCCGTGCAGTCGCTGGTGGACCTCATGCGCGTCGTCGGCGTCGACTCCTACGGCCACCACCTGCCGTTCGCCGGCCTGCTGCAGGACGCGCTGGCGTACCCGCTGTTCAGTGGCGGCAACATCGGCTTCCGCCGCCGCCGGCTGCAGGCGATGCTGGCCGACCCCGACTACGACCCGTGGTGCACGATGGCCGGCCCCTGACGGTCAGAGGTCGAGCACCAGGCGCGCGGAGCAGGAGCGGGACACGCAGATCATCATCGTGTCGCCCGCCGCCCGCTCCTCGTCGGTGAGCAGGGAGTCCCGGTGGTCGGGCACCCCGTCCAGGACCGCGGTCTCGCAGGTGCCGCACGTCCCTTCCCGGCAGGACGACAGCACGGCCACGCCGGAGTCCTCGACGACCTCGAGGATCGACCGGTCCGCCGGCACCGTCAGCGTCGTGCCGGAGGCGGCCAGCTCCACCTCGAACGAGTCGCGCGGGCCGGCTGCCGCGTCGGGCTTGGGGGCGAAGCGCTCCACGTGGAGGTCGAGGTGCGGCCGGCGGCGGCACTCGTCCTCGACGGCGGCGAGCAGGCCCTCCGGCCCGCAGCAGTAGACCGCGGTGGGCTGCGGCTCGTCGAGGACGGCGGGCAGGTCGAGCAGGCCGACCTCGTCCATCGGGTGCACGGCGACCCGGCCCGGGTAGCGCTGCTCCAGCTGGTCGCGGAAGGCCATCGAGGCGCGCGTGCGTCCGCCGTAGACGAGCCGCCACTCCGCACCGGACGCCTCCGCCTGCTCGATCATCGGCAGGATCGGGGTGATCCCGATCCCGCCCGCGACGAACAGGTACCGCGGTGCCGGGACCAGGGCGAAGTGGTTGCGCGGCCCGCGCACGGGCACGGTGTCCCCCTCGGCGAGCACGTCGTGGACGTGCGCGGAGCCGCCGCGCCCTGCCGGCTCGCGCAGCACGGCGACCTGCAGCACGGCCCGTTCGGCCGGGTCGCCGCACAGCGAGTACTGGCGGGTCAGCTCGTCGGTGAGGACCAGGTCGAGGTGCGCACCCGGCTCCCATTCCGGCGCGTCGGAGCCGTCGGCGCGGCGCAGGGTGAGCAGCACGACGCCGTCGGCGATCGGCTCCTTCTTCTCCACCACCAGTTCGAGATCGGGCATCGGTCCTCCTCGGGTCAGCGGTGGTCGGGGTGGGCGAGCAACCACTCCCAGAGCTGCACGGGCTCCTCGAACTCGCGCTCGGCGCCGCAGTGGCAGACCGCGCGCAGCCGGTCGGTGCCCAGCACCCAGTGGATGCGGTACACGCGCTCGCCGGACAGCATGGGCGCGGTCACGGCGCCATCCGGGCCAGCATGCGGCGGGCGGCCAGGCCGCCGGTGTCGATGTTGATCGACAGCTCCTGGTAGCCCGCGGGCTCGCGCTGGATCACCTGCTCCAGAACGTCGAGGGCCTCGACGTCCTGCAGCACGACGGTCCGGTTGCTGTCGGCCAGGAACGCCGAGACGCCGTCGTCGTCGAGCGCGAAGTCGCGGGCGACCATCCAGAAGTCGTGCGTGGAGTGCTCGGTCTCGGGGGTGATCGCGTACACGACCTCGACGTGGAACGCGTCGGGATCGGTGCCGTCGGGGTTCGGCACGGACCCGATGGGGGCGATGCGGCTGTGCAGCTTGTACAGGCACGGCGGCGTGTACTCGATGTCCTGCCAGCGGGCGATGCGGCCGGTGAGGCCGGTGGACTTCGCGTAGAACGGCGGGCACTCGGCGTCGTCCATGTGCCGCGAGACGTAGACGATGCCGGCGTCGTCGTCGACCTCGGTGGTGATCGGGGTGGAGGCGACCTCGGGGGTGCCGATGTAGCCGCCGTGCAGGTAGGTCTCGTGGGAGAGGTCGAGCAGGTTGTCGACCAGCAGCGAGAACCGGGCGGCCAGCGGCTCCAGTCCACGGACCGTCGTCCAGCCGGCCGCGTCCAGGTACGGGGCGCGCGGGATGCGCGACGCGTCGGCCAGCTCGGGGTCGCCGATCCACACCCAGACCAGCGAGTCCTGCTCCACCACGGGGTACGGGGTCAGCCGCGCGGTGCGCGGCACCCGGGTCTGGCCCGGCACGGCGACGCACCGGCCGTCCTCGCCGTAGGTGAAGCCGTGGTAGCCGCACACGACGTTGCCGTCGACGAGCCGGGACGGGGCCTGCGAGAGCGGGAACCGGCGGTGCACGCAGCGGTCGGAGTGGGCGACGACCGTGCCGGCCGCGGTGCGCCAGAACAGGATCGGTTCGCTGCAGATGGTGCGGCCGAACAGCTCGTGCTCGATCTCGGCCGAGTACGCCGCGACGTACCACTGGTTGCGCGGGATGGCGCTGCTCATCGGGTCCTCCTCGATCCGGTCGTCAGAGGATGCGGACACGACCGTGATCCGCTGAACCGAACTTCCGGAAAATGGAAGGTTCAGTCGACGAGTGCTCGGCTGATCGCCCGTGCGCTGGTGCGGACCAGCGGGGCCAGCGCGTGCGCCGACACCGACCCGTGCCGCACGACCAGCGACACGGCGGCCACGACCTGCCCGCGGTGGTCGTGGACGGGGGCGCCGACCGACAGCGAGTCCGTCGTCACCTGCCGGTCGCTGATGGAGAACCCGTTGGTGCGCACGTCGGCGAGCATGGCCCGCAGCCGGGCCGGATCGGTCACGGTCAGCTCGGTGTACCGCTCGATGTGCCCGCCCAGCACCTCGTCCTGCACCTCGACGGGGGCGTGGGCGAGCAGCACCAGCCCGACGCCGGTGGCGGTGAGCGCGAACCGGCCGCCGACCCGCGTCAGCACGGGGACGGCGCCGGTGCCGGCGATCCGCTCGACGAACACCACCTCCGTGCCCTCCCGCACCGCGAGCTGCACGTTCTCCCGGGTGATCTGGGAGAGGTCCTCCAGGAACGGCAGCGCCCGCTCGCGCAGGCCCTGCCCGCGGGGGGCGAGGCTGCCCAGCTCCCACAGCCGCAGCCCGATCCGGTAGGTGCCGTCCTCGGCGCGTTCCAGCGCGCCCCACGCCACCAGCTCCCCGACGATCCGGTGCGCGGTCGAGAGCGGCATGCCGCTGATCGTGGCCAGCTGGCTCAGCCGCAGCGCGCGGCGCTCCGCGGTGAAGCAGTCCAGGATCGTGAGCGCGCGCGCCACCACGGGCCCGGTCGGCCCGGTCGGGTGCCCGCGCCGCGCCACCTAGCGATCCGGCGCGTCCAGGAGGGCGCTGCGCAGCCAGCCCTCGACGCCGGCGATGTGCACCGTCGCCCACGAGCGGGCGATCTCGGGCTGCCGCGCCGCGATCGCGTCGCAGATCGCGGCGTGCTGCTCGATCGTGCGGGCGACGGCGTCCTCCTGCGTGATGCCGCGCCAGATCCGTGCCCGCGTGGTGGGCCCGGACAGCCCGTCGATCAACGAGCACAGCACCGGGTTGCCGCTGCCCGCCGCGATCCGCCGGTGGAACTCCAGGTCGTTCGCCACCAGCGCCTCGACGTCGGGGTCCGGGGGCAGCTCGGCGAGCACGGCCCGCAACCCGTCGATCTCCTCGTCGGTCATCGCGACCGCCGCCAGCGCGGTCGCGGCGGGTTCGAGGATGCGGCGCACCTCCAGGAAGTGCAGCACCGTGTCGTCGCGGTGGAAGTCGATGACGAAGCTGATCGTGTCGAGGAGCAGGTCCGGGTCGAGGCTCGTCACGTAGGTGCCGTCGCCCTGCCGCACGTCGAGCACGTGGATGAGGGAGAGTGCCTTCACGGCCTCGCGCAGCGAGCTGCGCGACAGCCCCAGCCGAGCCGCGAGGTCGGCCTCGCGCGGGAGCCGGTCGCCCGGACGCAGCTCGCCGGA
This sequence comes from Pseudonocardia sp. CA-107938, assembly GCF_050936315.1. Taxonomy (NCBI): domain Bacteria; kingdom Bacillati; phylum Actinomycetota; class Actinomycetes; order Pseudonocardiales; family Pseudonocardiaceae; genus Pseudonocardia; species Pseudonocardia sp. CA-107938. The sequence continues at coordinate 3,092,252 of NZ_JBNJNA010000001.1, forward strand.
CATGATCATCGCCTTGAGCTTCTCGATGGCTTCGTCGGTGACCGGCACCCGCTCATCCTCCACCCGGGCGCGGTGGGCGGCTGTCGACGACGATCAACTTCTCCAGCCGGTAGGCGTCGATGTCCCGAGCGAGCCACGACTCGCGCGGCCGGTCGCGGTGGAACCGGAACGTGCCGTTCGTGCTGCTCGCGCTGACGATGCAGCGCACCGCGACCGGTTCGGGCATGGCGCGGACGAGCCGGACGACCTCCAGTGCGAGCGCCCACCCGTGGCGCAGCATCAGGACCTGGTCCGCCTCGCTGATCACCGGCTCGCCGTCCGACGACCCGACGTGGACGGGCACCGCGTCGTCGAGGTGGACGGAGCTCGTCTCGCACTCCCATCCGGTCAGGTCCGCCTCGCCGGGGAACGGCGGGAGCGTCTGCGCGGCATCCCGGGCGAAGGCCAGTGCCGTGCCGTGCCGGACAACACCTTCGTCCACCAGCGCGCGCAGGTCGGGCGCCAGTTCCGCCGCGCGCACGGGGTGCCGCAGGCCTGCCTCGATCGCCGGCTCGTTCATCCGCACGGTGAGCACGGCGCTACCCCTCGGGGAGGGAGGCGGCGTATCGGGCCAGCTCGGTGCGGTTGGCGACGCCGAGCTTCGCGTAGACGTGCGCGAGGTGGGTCTTGACCGTGCCGCGGCCGATGTAGAGGCGGGTGCCGATCTCGGGGTTGGTGAGACCCTGCGCGGCGAGCTGGACGACGCTGCGCTCGGTGGGGGTGAGCGACTCCCAGCCCGATGCGGGTCGCCGGCGCGGACCGCGGGCCCGTTGCGCCAGCTCGACCGCCTCGTCGAGGGTCGGCACCGGACCCTCGACGGGTGGCGGGTCGGCCGGGGCGCCGAGCCGGTAGCCGGTCTCCTCGCGGGCTCGAGCGGCCGCGGCGCGCAGGACGGTCGCGGTGGGCTCGGCCACGAGCGGGGCGAGCGCTTCCAGGCTGTCGACGCAGTCGAGGACGAGTCCGTGCTGGTGGCGGATCCGCAGGGCCTCGTGGTGCAGGGCGAGCGCCTGGTCCGCCTCGGCCAGGTGCGCCTGCTCGGCGGTGGCGCTCGCGCGCGCGGACGGCGGCACGCCCTCCGCGGTGAGGGTCGGTGCGAGCGCCTGCGCGGCTGCGGTGTCACCGGCCCGGCGCAGGGCGGTGAGCAGGAGTGTGCGCGTGATCGGGTCCAGTTCGGCGTCGCATCCGGCGCCGCGCCACCGCCCGCCCAGGCGGCACCACTCGACGGCCTCTGCGGGCCGGCCGGTGGCGAGCGCGAGCCGCGCGTGCGTGAGCTCGCGACCGGGCACGAACACCGGGTGTGCCGCGTCTGCGGTGGCGAGCGCGTCGAGCCGGTCGGTGGCCGCGGTAGCGGCCGCCACGTCCCCGACGAGCAGCAGGACCTCGCTGAGCACCGTCTGCGCGATCCCGATCCGGTGCAGCTCGTGCAGCGGCTCGGCCGCGGTCACGGAGGCACGCGCGTGCTCCACGGCCGCGGCCAGGTCGCCGAGCGCGGCCGCAGAGCGGGCCAGCACCGCAGCCCCCGTCGACGCGACGCCGCGATGGCCGTGGGCGAGCAGCTGCGACGTCGCGGGCGCGAGGTGGGCGACGGCGGTGGGGTGGTCGTCGGCCATGCCGGCGAGCAGCCCGATCAGGAAGCGGCAGGTGTCGACGACGAACCCGTCACCAGCTGCGCTCGCCTCGGCCAGCGCCTCCTCGGCGACGGTGCGGGCATGCGGCGGGTCGACGAACAGCAGCGCGTTCGCGAACAGCAGGCGGGCCAGCGGCGTCACCGCGGTCGCGCCGCTGCGCTCGGCCGCCTCCAGCGCTGCGGCGGCCGCCTCGACGCCGGTGCCGGTGGGAAGTGCGGTCATCGCCACCAGCCCGTGCGCGACGAGACACTCGGCGTCCAGCACCGGGTCGGTGCCGTCGCCGAGCGCGATGGCCCGGTCGAGCAGCCGCAGCCCGTCCTCGCCGTGGGTCTCCCAGAAGGGGGCCAGCCGGACGGCCAGCCGGCGGGCCGGAGCAGGGTCGGCGCTGGTCAGGCCCCAGTCGACGGCGGCACGGGCGTTCGGGTAGTCGGCGCGCGTCGCGGCCCGCCAGTCGTCCATGTCGGTGGCGACGAGTGCGGCGCGCGCGTCCGCCCGGTCGAGGTGGACGGCCAGGTGGTGCGCGCGCACCGCATCGGCCTCACCGGATTCGACGAGCTTGGCGAGCGCGAACTCCTGGATCGTCGCGAGCAGCCGGTAGGTGGCGACGGCGCCGTGGGTGTCGGCGACGACCAGCGAGGTCGCGATCAGCCGCCGCAGCGCCAGCAGCGCCTCCGGGACGGGCTGCCCGGCGGCGCTCGCGAGCGCGGCGACCGCGTCGGCGTCGAAGCCGGGCGCGAACACCGCGAGCCGGCGCAGCAGCCGCTGCTCGGGCGCGTCGAGCAGGTCGTGGCTCCACTGCATGGACGCTGCGAGCGACCGCTGGCGGAACGGCGCGGTGCGGTCGCCGCCGGCCAGTGCGAGCGTGCCCTGCTCCAGCGCCGCGCTGATCTGCTCCAATGAGAGCGTCTCGGCCCAGCCGGCGGCGAGCTCGAGCGCGAGCGGGAGGCGGTCGAGCTGGTCGCAGACCCGTCGGGCCCTGGCGACCTCGGGCGCGGTGCGACCCGGCCCGGCGATCCGGTCGAGGAAGAGCGCGAGGGCGTCGGCGAGCACGAGCGGCGGCACCCGCCACACGCGCTCGCCCGCCACCTCCAGCGGCGCGCGGCTCGTCGCGAGGATCGTGACGGCCGGGCAGCGGTCGCGGATCCGCGCCACGAGCGGCGCGAGGTCGTCGAGCAGGTGCTCGCAGTTGTCCAGCACCAGCAGCGCGGGATCGGCGCCGAGACCGGTGGCGATGGCCGTCGCCGGCTCGACGCCCGGCGCGACGACCGTCCCCAAGGCGTCCTGGACGGTGCCGAGGAGCGCGCCCGCCTGCACGGCCTGCAGGTCGAACCAGTGCACGGCCCCGGACTCGTAGCCGGCCGCCGCGCGGACGGCGAGCCGGGTCTTGCCGATCCCGCCCGGCCCGACGAGCGTGACGAGCCCGCCGCGCCGCACCTCGGCCGTGACCGCGGCGAGCTCCTCCGCGCGCCCGACGAACGTCGAGAGCTCGGCCGGAGGTGCGCTCGTCACCGGCCGATCCTGGCATGCGGCTCCTCCTGGCAGACCCGGCCACCTCCGGATCTCTGCCACCACATCTCTGCCACCTGGCAGGTGTAGTCGGGCCCGCCGGCCGACAGCATTTGTCCCATCAGGCGCCGCAGGGGCGCCACCAGCACAAAGGAGATTCCGATGAGCACCGACCAGCACCCCGCCCGCCGCGTCGTCGCCAACATCTCGCTGTCGCTCGACGGCCGCGTCAACGGCAAGGGCGGGGACTACGACATGGGCTGGGTCGTCCCCCACGCCATCTCCGACGCCGCCCGCGACCACATGATCCGCGTCACCGGCTCGGCCACGACCGCGCTGCTGGGGCGCAAGAACTTCGAGGGCTTCGGCGGCTTCTGGCCGGCCGTCGCCGCGGACGAGAACGCCGACCCGCGCGACCGCGCCTTCTCCGCGTGGCTGAACGGCACCGAGAAGGTCGTCTTCTCCCGCACGCTGACCGAGTCCCCGTGGGAGAACTCGCGGATCACCGACGCCGACCCGGCGAAGGAGGTCGCCCAGCTCCGCACGCAGGACGGTGGCGACATCATCGTGCTGGCCAGCAGCAGCGTCATCCGCGCCCTCCTCGACGCCGACGAGGTCGACCGCCTCTCGATCACCCTCTGCCCCAGCGTCGCCGGCGGCGGTGCCCCGTTGTTCACCGACGGCATGCCGAGCAGCGACTGGACCCTCGTCGACGTGACGACGGCCGAGTCCGGCGCCATCTGCCTGCTTTACGACCGGGTGCGCGGCTGACCATCACCCCTCCGGCTCCGGCGGGGCGACGAGCCGGTGCCGGTAGGCGAAGGCGACGAGCTGGGCGCGGTCCCGCGCGCCCAGCTTCGTCATCGCCCGGCTGACGTGGGTCTTCGTCGTCGCGTGGCTGATGGTGAGGGCGTCGGCGATCTCGGTGTTGCTCAGCCCGTGCGCGACGAGCCCGACGATCTCCCGTTCGCGGGCGGTGAGCTGGCGCAGCGCGTGCGGGTCGAGCCTCGGTTCGGTGCCGCGGTCGGCGAGCTTCGCGACGAGCCGGCGGGTGAGGCCGGGGGAGAGCAGCGCCTCGCCGCCGGCGACGAGCCGGATCCCGTTGAGGAGCTGGCGCGGCTCGGTGTTCTTGATCAGGAAGCCGGCCGCGCCGGCGGCGAGCGCCTCGACGACGTACTCGTCGTGGTCGAACGTCGTCAGGATCAGGACGTGGACTCCGGCCAGCTCCGGGTCGGCGGCGATGTGCCGGGTGGCCGCGAGGCCGTCGATGCCGGGCATGCGGATGTCCATGAGGACGACGTCCGGCCGGGTCCGCCGGGTCAGCTCGAGCGCGGTGTGGCCGTCCGCCGCCTCGCCGACGACGGTGAGGTCGGGTTCGCCGTCCACGAGGACCCGGAAGCCGGCCCTGATCAGTGCCTCGTCGTCGGCGATGAGGACCCGGACGGCGTCGGTCATGGACGCATCATCGACGAGCGGGCAGGGGCAGCTCGGCGCGGACCTCGAACCCGCCGTCCGGGTGGGCCGCGGCGGCGAGTCGGCCGGAGAACGCGCGGGCGCGTTCGCGCATCCCGCTGATGCCGTGCCCGGACGACCGGTCGCCCGGTGGCGCGGTGCCGTCGTCGCGGACGTGGACGAGCACCCGGTCCGGCTCGTGCGTCACCGTCAGCCAGACGGTGCTGGCGTGCGCGTGCCGCAGGACGTTGGTGAGCGCCTCCTGGATGATCCGGTAGACGGCGAGGTCGACGGGCGTGGGCAGCGGCCGTTCCTCGCCGTCGACGCGCAGCTCGACGTGGAGACCGGCGTCCTCCACGGTGGCCACGAGCTCGGCGAGCTGCGGGAGGCGACCGCGCGGCTCGCGCGGCGCGTCGCCGGTGCGCAGCACTCCGAGCGTCGAGCGGACGTCGTCGAGGCTCTCGTCGCAGATGGCCTTGATGGCCTCGAGGGTCTCCCGGGCCTGGTTCGGCTGGCGGTCGAGGACGTGGAGGGCGACGCCGGCCTGCACGCTGACGGTGGCCATCGCGTGGCCGATGATGTCGTGCAGCTCCTGCGCGATGCGCAACCGCTCGCCGACCAGCAACGATGTTGCGCGCTCCTCGCGGAGCTCGGCCTCGCGGGCGAGCTGGGCGCGGGCGGTCGCCAGCGCCGCGCGGTAGTAGCCGACAGCGGCGCCCGCACTGGCCGCCGTCGCCACCAGCAGCACCCAGATCGGGACGACGCCGGCCGTGCGCGTGTCGCCGAGCACCAGCCGGACGGCGAGGACCTGCAGCACCGCGGTCGGGACCGCCCCGGCCAGCGCCCACACCCACCCGCGGCGGACGGCGAGGGTGTAGCAGCCCAGCAGCGGGCCGAGCAGCACGAGCGATCCGGGGTACCCGCCGGCGAACCACGCGAACACGCCCGCGTTGAACGCGACGAGCGTGGAGACGGGGAAGCGGCGCCGCAGCGCGGCCGCCCCACCGATGGCCGCCGCGATGACGACCGCCACCGCGTCGAGCCGGCCCTGCGCCGTCACCGGCCCCAGCTCCGCCACCCCGGCGGCCAGCAGCGCGGCCATGACGACGGCGCCCAGCGCCGCGTCCCGCAGGTCCGGCGGCCGGGCATCGACGACGTTCACCGCTCCATCGTGGATGCGACCCGGCTCGCGGTCATCCACCCGGTGGGTACCGCAGCGGATGTAGGCGCGCTACGACCGCCGGCTGACGTCGGCGCGACGGGGTAGCGCGAGAACGCGACCCTCGCCCGACGCGGAGACGGACCCGCGCCGGTGATCCTCGGCATCGCACCTGCCCCTCTTGCGAAGGAGATCCGATGCTCACCAGTTCCGCACTCGCGCTCGCCGGTTACGAGATCGGCGTCGGACGGACCGTCCCGACCATCGCCGCGGTGGTGGGGCTCATCGGCGTCGTCGTGGCGGTGCGGGCGGTCCGCTCGTCCGGCCGCGGCGGCGTCGCCGCGATCGCGCTGGGCCTGGTCAGCGTGCTCGTCGGTGGAGTGCACGGGGCGAACGCCGCAGGCGGCCTCGGCACCGGGAACGGCCTCGCCGGCGCCGTCATCGCGGTGGTGCTCGGTGCCGCCGGCGCCCTGCTCGGCGGGGTGTCCCTGGTCCGGTCGCGCCGGTTCGTGCGGCGCGGCTGACCCGACGACGTCACACACGGTTGGGCCCGTTCACACACGTTCGGACGTGTGTGAAGGGGCCCAGAGGTGTGTGAGGTCGAGCCGTCAGGGCACGTCCAGGCCGAGGAGCTCTCGGGCCAGCTCGCGCAGCGCCGCGCGGTCCTCGGCCAACGCCTGGCGGCCGGCGTCCGTGGCGCGGTAGACCCGGCGCGTGCGGCCGTCGACGAGCTGCTGCTCGGAGACCAGCAGGCCGTCCGACTCCAGGCGGTGCAGGGTCGGGTAGAGGGTGCCGGGGCTGATCCGGTAGCCGTGCCGGCCCAGCTCCTCGGTGAGCCACGCGCCGTGCACGCCGTCCTCGGCCGCGTGGTGGAGGATGTGCATCCGCACCGCGCCGCGTTGGAACTCCCGCACCGACCCTCCCCGGTTGCCCAGCCGATATCGGTTCCGACACTACCGGTCAGGCGGGTTCGAACAGCTCGACCAGGTTGCCCGACGGGTCCTCGGCCAGGATCTGCGCGCCGCCGCGGCCCGCGACGATCTCGTTGCGGAAGGCGACGCCGGCCGCCCGCAGCCGCTCGACCTCGGCGCCGAGGTCGGCGACCTCGATCTGGAAGCGGTTCCAGCCGCCCGGCTCCGGACGGGATCCGTCGGGCATCGCCTGGGACGCCCCGCCGGGCCCGCCGGGCGCGTTCACCAGCAGCCGCAGCGCGCCGCGGCGCAGGGCGGCGAACCCGGGGGACCGGTCCATCTCGACCTCGAAGCCGAGGTGCTCGACGTAGAAGGAGACCGCGGCCGCCACGTCGTCGACGAGGTAGCGGACCGCAACAGTGTTATCGGTTGACGACATCGGACCACGATATCGAGATCCGATACAGGGGTCCAGTCCTTCGGATCGCAGTAGACCAGGGCTCGCCAGATCATGCCGATGACCTGCGGAGCAAGGTTCTCGTGGTCCACCCCGATCGGCTCGGTGGTCTACCTGCACGCCCCTCGACGCGGTTACCGTGCCGGCACCGCCGACCGCACGAGGGGGTGAGCACGTGGCACCGATCGCGCTGACCGATCGGGTCGGGGAGACCCGGGCCCGCCTGCTGGACCTGATCCAGGAAGTGGGCACGGGGGAGCGGATCCCCGCCGAACGGGACCTCGCCCGCCGCTGGGGGGTCGCGCGCATGACGCTGCGGAAGGCGGTCGACGGCCTGGTGCTCGACGGCCTGCTCGAACGCCGGCAACGGCAGGGCACCTTCACGAGCAGGCCGCGGACGCCGCGCCACCTCACGGTCGCCTCGTTCACCGAGGAGATGACCCGCCGCGGGGTGAAGGCGTCGAGCGAGACGCTGTCGCTGCGGCGCGTCCGGGCCACGACGACGCTGGCCCGGCAGCTGCGGATGCCGGAGGGCGAACCGGTGATCCGGTTCGTGCGGCTGCGCCTGGGGGACGGCGTGCCGCTGGCGGTGGAGACGAACCACGTACCGGAAGCGCTGGTCCCCGGCATGACCGAGGAGGACCTCGAGGGCTCGTGGTACGCCCGCCTCGCCGACCACTACGGCATCCACATCATCGCCGGGGTGGCCAACGTCGAGGCCGCCATGCCGGACGAGCGCTCCGCCGCGCTGCTGGGCATCACGACCGCCCAGCCTTGCTTCCGGGTGCGCACGGTCGTCCGGGACCGCTCCGGCCAGGTCGTCGAGTACGGCGAGTCGATCTACCGGGGCGACGACTTCACGCTCACGGTCGAGCTGTTGCCCGAACCCAGACGCGACCCGCGCGGCCGGGCCCGTCCCCGCACCGACTGACCCCTCGGGAGGAAGACCGATGTCCCGTCCCCGCCTGGCCGCGACGATCGTGGCCGCCGCCGTGGTGCTGACCGCCTGCGGCGGTGGCGCCGCCGCACCGACCCCCGACCAGCCCGTCACCCTGACGTTCTGGACGCACACCCACCCGCCGATGGTCGAGCTCAACAAGAAGCTCGTCGCGGAGTACGAGGCCGCGCACCCGAACGTGAAGATCGAGTACCAGACGGTGCCCAACACCGACTTCAACACGAAGATGCTGACCGCGCTGTCCACCGGCGCCGGCCCGGACATCATCAACATGGACGACGGCGCCCTGCGCGGCGACTACATCGAGAAGGGCCTGGTCGCGCCGCTCGACGCGGAGGCGTTCGGCAAGCCCGACGTCGAGTCCGGGTTCGTGCCCGGCACGCTCGACGGTGCCGAGGGTCCGGACGGGAAGCTGTACGGCATCCCGAGCGAGTTCAACGGCACCGTGTTCGCGATCAACAAGAAGCACTTCGCCGACGCCGGCCTCGACCCGGCGAACCCGCCCAAGACCTGGCAGGACGTCCTCGCCGCCGGCAAGAAGCTCAACGCGGCCGGCCACAAGCAGGCGTTCAACTTCCTGTACCTCTCCTCCGGCTGGTACGCGCAGTGGTTCCAGACGCTCGCCAACCAGACGGGCGGCTCACCGCTCTCACCCGACGGCCGCACCGCGAAGCTGGACTCGCCGGAGAACGTGGCCGCGCTGCAGCTGTGGGTGGAGCTGGCCCGAACCTCCGGCATCTCCGACCCGACGTCGTCGTCGCGCGACGCGACCTCGCCGTTCCAGGACCTCGCCTCCGGCGTGCAGTCGATGGCGATCACCTACCCGTGGGCGCTGCAGCAGATCAAGGAGACCAGCCCGGACGTGTTCGCCCAGCTCGCCGTCGTGCCGCTGCCGCAGGTGGACGCGGCCAAGCCCCCGGTGAACCGGATCTACGGCTACTTCTGGGCGGTCAACTCGGCGAGCAAGCAGCAGGCCGAGGCGTGGAAGTTCATCGCCTACCTGTCCTCGCAGCACGAGCGCTGGCTCACCGACGTCAACTTCGTCCAGCCCGTCGCCGGCTGGGACACGAGCCCCGCGGCGCGGCAGATCCCGGCCATCGACGTGATCGCCGCCGCGTACGCCAAGGGCCGCTACGACCAGGTCGGCCCTCACTGGAACGAGGTGCAGGACGCCATCCACGCCGCCGTCGACAAGGCCGTGTTCGACGGGGTGCCGGTGGATGCGGCGCTGAAGGAGGCCAACGCGGCCGCGCAGCGGAGCATCGGATGACGTTGACGGCCTCGCCGCCACGGCTCGACCTGATCGGGGCGCTGCTCTCGCTGCCCGCGCTGGTCCTGTTCGCCCTGTTCGCGGTCTACCCGGGGCTGCGGGTGTTCTACCTGAGCCTGTTCGACTACAACCTGACCGGCCGGCCGCGGTTCGTCGGGTTCGCCAACTTCGCCTACCTGGCGTCGGACCCGCGCTTCCACGCCGCCGTGCTCAACACGGTGGTCTACACGCTCGGCACCTACGTGCCCGCGCTGGTGCTCGCGCTGGTGCTGGCGCAGGGGCTGCGGCAGCGGATGGCCGGCTTCGGGTTCGCGCGGCTGCTGTACTTCCTGCCCGTAGCGACGAGCTGGGTGGCGGTCGCCGTCGTGTGGCGGCTGGTGCTCAACCCGTCCGGCCTGCTCAACCAGACGTTGGGGCTCGACGTCGACTGGCTGACCAGCTCGGCCGCGGCGCCCTGGGCACTGGTGATCATGAGCATCTGGAAGGAGACCGGGTTCTTCCTGATCCTGTTCCTCGCCGGCCTCGCCCGGCTGCCTGTCGACGTCTACGAGGCCGCCCGCGTCGACGGCGCCAACGCGTGGCAGCGCTTCCGGCTGATCACGCTGCCCCTGCTCAAGCCGATCACCGCGGTGTGCTGCGTGGTCGCGGTGATCCGCGGGTTCCAGTCGTTCAGCCCGCAGGTCGTGCTCACCGGCGGCGGGTTCGGCACCGAGGTGGTGAACCTGTTCGTCTACAAGACCGCGTTCGAGAGCGCCCGGATGGGCCGCGCGAGCGCCGTCGCGGTGCTGGTGTTCGCGCTGCTGCTCGTCGTGACGCTGGTGCAGCTACGGGTGTTCCGGAGGTCCGACGCATGATCGCCCGTCGCGTGCTCTGGGTCGTGCTGGTCGGCGGCGGGCTGGTGTTCGCCGCGGTGTTCGCGTACGCGGTGGTGTCGGCGCTCAAGGGACCCAACGAGGTGCTCGCGATCCCGCTGTCGTGGCTGCCCGAGCAGTGGCGCTGGTCCAACTTCGCGCTGCCGTTCACGCAGACGCCGTTCGCCCGCTACCTCGGCAACAGCGTGGTCGTCGGGATCACGGTCACCCTGCTCAACGTCGTGACGTGCACGCTGGCCGGCTACAGCTTCTCGAAGTTCCGCTACCGCGGCCGCAACACCGCGTTCGTGATGGTGCTGGCGACGCTGATGGTGCCGCTCGAGGTGATCTACGTGCCGCTGTACGCGCTGATCTACGACCTGGGCTGGGTGAACAGCTTCGCCGCGCTCATCGTTCCGGCCGGCACCAGCGCGTTCGGCATCTTCCTGATGCGCCAGGCCATCGACGCGGTGCCCGACGAGCTGATCGAGGCCGCCCGGCTCGACGGCGCCGGCGTCGTCCGCACGCTGGTCAGCGTGGTCGTGCCGCAGCTGTGGGGGCCGATGGCGGCCCTCGCCCTGTTCGTGTTCATGTCCAACTGGGACAGCCACCTCTGGCCGCTGCTCGTGGCGGGCGACGACGCGCACCGCACCCTGCCCGTCGGGCTCGCGGCGATGCAGTCGAACAACATGGGCGCGAACGGGCTGCCGATGATGATGGCCGCCGCGGTGCTGGCGCTGCTCCCGACGGTGCTGCTGTTCCTGTCGCTGCAGCGGAAGTTCGTCGAGGGCGTGGCGATGAGCGCGGGCATCCGATGACCCTGGTGGCCGTCGACGGCGGGCAGTCGGGCCTGCGGCTGACCGTCGTGGGCTCCGGGCAGGTGCACACCGGCCCCGGCTTCGCCTACCAGCACGACATCGTCGGCCCGCTCGTCGCGGCCGTCGGGCTGGCGTGGGCGGCGGCCGGCGCGCCCGGCCCGGTGGAGCGCGCCGCGCTCGGGCTCACCGGCCTGCCCTCGGACGAACCCGGCCGCCACCGCTTGGCCGCGGAGCTCGACGCGTTGTGGCCCGACGCGGAGCTGCTCCTCTGCGCCGACAACGTCACCGCGCACGCCGGGCTCTTCCGCGGCGCGCGCGGGGTCGCGCTGACCGTCGGCACCGGGGTCAACTGCCTGGCCGTCGACCCGGCCGCCGGCGCGAGCCACCGCGTCGACGGCTGGGGCCACCTCCTCGGCGACGACGGGAGCGGCTTCGCCATCGGTCGCGCCGGGCTCGCGGCCGTGCTGCGCGCCGTCGACGGCCGCGGGTCCGCGACGCTGCTCGCCGAGCGCGCTGAGCGCCGGTACGGGCCGGTCCGGCTCATGCCGCAGGGGCTCTACACGTCGCCGACCGTCGTCGACGACGTCGCGCGGTTCGCCGTCGACGTCCTCGACGCGGCCGAGGCCGGCGACGCGGTCGCTCTCGACGTCGTCACCGCGGCCGCCGAGGAGCTGGCCCGCACGGCCGCCGCCGGGGTCGCCACGCTGCCCGGCCCGGCACCCGTCCCGGTCGCGTGCTCCAGCAGGCTCCTGACCAGGGCCGTCCTGCGGGAGCCCTGGGTGGCCGCGCTCGCGCGGTGCTGCCCGCGCGCCATCCTCGTGGACGAGCCCGGCAGCCCGCTCGACGGCGCCTGCCACCTCACCGCGGATGCCGAGGCGTACCGCGATCTCGTCCACCGCTACCGATCCGGAGAGCCGCGATGATCCCGTTCCCGGCCGGCGGCCTGATCGTCTCCTGCCAGGCGGGCCCCGAGAGTCCGCTGCACGGCCCCGACCCGATGTCGCGCATGGCCCGCGCCGCCGCCGGTGCCGGCGCGGCCGGCATCCGGGCGAACGGCCCGGTCGACGTCGCCGCCATCCACGCGGCCGTCGACCTGCCGATCATCGGCATCAACAAGCTCGGCGACGAGGCCGGCGTCTTCATCACGCCCACCGTCGCCGCGGCCGCCGAAGTGATCGCGGCCGGTGCGGCGGTCGTGGCTTTGGACGGCACCCGCCGCCCCCGCCCGGACGGCACGACCCTGCGGGCGCAGATCGCCGCCATCCACGACGCGTACGGCGTGCCCGTGATGGCCGACGTCGACGACCACGCCGCCGGGCTCGCCGCGCGCGAGGCCGGCGCCGACCTGGTCGCGACCACGCTGTCGGGCTACACCGGCGCCGGCCCGGTGCCGTCCGAACCGGACCTGGACCTGGTCGCGAAGCTGGTCGCGGACCTGGACTGCCCGGTGATCGCCGAGGGCCGCTACGCCACCCCCGAGCTGTTCGCCGCCGCGCTCGCGGCCGGCGCGCACGCCGTCGTGGTGGGCGGCGCCATCACCGATCCGGGGCTGATCACGGGGCGCTTCCTGGCGGCCGTCCGATGAAGGTCGGGTACGCGGCGGTGCCGCTCGACGTGCCCGCCGGCACGCCCATGGGCGGGTACGCGGCGCGCCCCGGCCCGTCGACGGGGACGCTCGACCCGCTGCAGGTCGCCGCCGTCAGCATCAGCGACGGGCAGCGTCGCTTCGTCTGGCTGGTCGCCGACGTGCCGTGTGTGAACGCCGACCTCGCCGCCGCGGTGCGGGCTGCGGTCGGCCCGGACACCTGGCTCTCCGCCACCCACACCCACGCCGGCCCGGAGACCGGGTGCGAGCCCGGCGGCGCGGCCACACCGGCGCCGTGGCTCGACCGGATCACGACCGCCGCGCGTGTGGCTGCGGCCCGGGCTGCCGCTGCCGAGGACGCGGCCACGATCGAGGCCCGCACCACCCGCGTGACCTGCGTCGGCGGTCTCCGCTCCGCCGAGCGACCCGGCCGCAGCGTGCCCGTCGACGTGCTGACGGTGCGCGCACGGGAGCGCACGATCGGCGCGGTCGTCGTGCTGCCCGTGCACCCGACGGTGCTCGACGCTCGCAACCGGCTGGTCAGCGCCGACCTGGCCGGTGGGGTGCGGAGAGCGCTCGCCGGTGCCCTGGACGGCGCGTGGGTGGTGGTCGCGACCGGGGCGGCCGGCGACGTCAGCACCCGCCCGTTCCGGCGCGAGCAGACCCCGGCCGAGTGCGCCCGGCTCGGCGGCCTCGTCGCGGACGCCGTCGTCGACGCGCTGCGGCTGCCCGCCGGAGCGACCGCCCGCGCCGGCGACGTCGTGCGCGTGGCCGACGCCGAGGTGGCGCTGGACCCCAAGCCGGCCGGCTCGGCCGTCCCCGTCGACGCCCTCGAGGACGCGCTGGCCGCGGCGCAGCGCTCCGGCGACGCCGTCGCCGTCCGCACCGCGGTGACCGCGCTGCAGGCCGCCCGGCTCGCCGCGCCCCCGCCCGACGCGCTGAGCTGCGCCGTCTCCGCCGTGACGATCGGCGGGATCTCCCTCGTCGCGACGGGTGCCGAGCCGTTCCTCGCCCTCGCCGGGCAGCTCGCCCCTGCCGTCCTCGTCGGCTACACGAACGCCTACGTCGGCTACCTGCCCACCCGCGACGCCTACGCCCGGGCCGACTACGAGGTGCTCCGCACGCCGGTCGCGGCCGGCGGCGCCGAGCGCGTCGTCGCCGCGGCCACCGCACTCATCGCTCGTACTACGGAGAACACGTGACCCACCCGACCGTCTCGCCCCTGCCGGCGCTGGAAGTGCTGCAGGGCGCCATCGACCGCGTCGTCGCCACCCAGCACGACGCCATCCACGCCGCCGCGACCCTCTGCGCCACCGCGCTCGCCGGCGACGGCATCCTGCAGGCCTTCGGGACCGGCCACTCCAAGGCGTTCGCGATGGAGCTGACCGGCCGCGCGGGGGGCCTGATCCCGACCAACCAGATCTCCCTGAAGGACCTCGTGATGTTCGGCGGGGTGGCGCCCGGCGAGATCCTCGACCCCACCGTGGAACGCGACCCGACCCTCGCCGCGCGCGTGCTGGCCCTGCACGAGATCCACCCCGAGGACGTCTTCCTCATCGCGTCCAACTCGGGGATCAACGGGTCCGTCGTCGAGATGGCCCTGCTCGCCCGCGCTCGCGGCAACCCCGTCGTCGCCGTCACGTCGCTGCAGCACAGCCGCTCGACGCCGTCGCGGCACCCGTCCGGGCAACGGCTGTGCGACGTCGCCGACGTCGTGATCGACAACTGCGGGGTGCCCGGCGACGCCGGCCTGCCGCTCGCCGGCGGCGGCGCGATCGTCTCGACGTCGACGGTGACGTCGGCGCTGGTCGCGCAGCTGGTCACGGCCGAGGTGTGCGCGCAGCTGCTCGCGCGCGGCGTGCCCCCGCCCGTGTTCCGCTCGGCCAACCTCCCCGGCGGCGACGAGCACAACGCCGCCCTGCTCGCCCGCTACGCCGGGCGCATCCGTGTGCAGGAACCCTGACGTCAGCGGGCGTGGCGAAGCTGAGGCTGTCGTCCGTCACCGGTGCGGTGCCGTCGGCGGCCAGGTAGGTGCGCTGGAGCCCGGCCGGTCGATCTTGGCCGGCCCCGCGGTCCCGGCGGCGCTGCTCGTGTCGGACGGGCTCGGGCGCACCGCGACGGCGACCGCGACGATCACCACCCCACGACCCGATCGTAGATCAGCGCCTTGCGCATAACCCGTATAGGGGTTATATCTAGGGTTAGATGATTGCCCGCGGGAGGCGCAGTGATGCCGAAGATCAACGTGTACCTGCCCGACGACCTGGCCGAGGCGGTCAAGGCCACCGGCGTGCCGGTGTCGGCGATCTGCCAGCGGGCGCTGGAGCAGTCGGTGCGGCGCGTCAGCGCGATCCGGGCCATCGTGCTGGGCGATCTGGGAGCCGACGACCCGGTGGCCGAGCTGTCGCAGTTCACCGAACGCACCCGCACGGTGATCGGGATCGCCATCGAGCAGGCACGGGACCACCGTGCCGCCCGCGTCGGCACGGAACACCTGCTGCACGGGATGCTCGCCGAGGGCACCAACCTCGCGCTGCACGTCCTGCGCGCGATGGAGGTCGATCCTGCCCACGTGCAGCGGGCGCTGGCCGGCGCTCCGGCGGCACCGCCGGGGCCTGAGACGGCGACGCGGTTCAGCGGTCCCGCCGCGAACGCGCTGGAGCTGACGGTGACCGAGGCCCTCGCGCTGGGCCACAACTACGTCGGCTGCGAACACCTGCTTCTCGGCCTGATCGGCGAGCCGGAGGGCGGGGCCGGTCGTGTCCTGCGGGATCTGGGTCTCGACCTGCGCACCGCGCGCCGAACGGTCGTCGCGGCCCTCACCGGCTACACCCACCTGCGCGCACAGGCGAGCACGGCGACGTCCACGGACGCCGCGGCGATGATCGCCGCCGTCGTCCGCCGGGAACTGGGCCCGATCCTCGATCGCGTGGCGCGGCTGGAGCAGCAGGCCGGTCGGAATGTCGAGGGCTGAGTTCCTGCGCCGGAGGCTGCGGCGCATTCTCTTCTGCGTCGCCACGGCGGTGCTGGCCGCGTTGGTGGTGATCGTCATCGCGGGAGCGGTGTGACGGCCGCCTGGCGGCAGCGCCGCGGAGGTCGCCCCGGCGGGTCGGCCCGCCCGTCCTGGCGTGCTGTTCCCTGATGGGCGATGCTCTGGCCGCGGTCGCTGCGGGGGTGCGTGGCGTCGGGACGGGAGTTGGCCATGGGTCTGCCGATGCGGTTCGCGCGCGTCCTCGATGCGGTGCAGCGGCCGCGGACGGCGGTGAACGGGGCGCCGGCGGTGCAGTGGCTGTCGGTGCCGCAGCTGGTGCGGACCGCGCTGGAGGTGCTGCAGGCGTCGTCGTTCGCGAAGTTCGCCGACAAGCGGGAAGCGATGGCGACGAGCCCGCGGGAGTTCTACCGGCTGCCCGACCTGGGGCGGCCCGACGTGTGGGTCGACTACGTCGCCGACACCGGCGACGGGTTCGACGCCACGTTCGCCACCGCC
The DNA here is from genome assembly GCF_050936315.1 of Pseudonocardia sp. CA-107938. Classification (NCBI taxonomy): domain Bacteria; kingdom Bacillati; phylum Actinomycetota; class Actinomycetes; order Pseudonocardiales; family Pseudonocardiaceae; genus Pseudonocardia; species Pseudonocardia sp. CA-107938. The sequence goes on from NZ_JBNJNA010000001.1 coordinate 3,108,373, forward strand.
CGCTGCGTCTCCGGTGGTGCCGCGGTGGAGGTACCGGGTCCGGCGCGGCCCGCGCAGGCCGACCTGCTCGTCCTCGGCGGTGACGAGGTGTACCCGACGGCGTCGGCCGCGCAGTACGAGCTGCGGCTCAACGAGGTGTTCCGGGCCGCGGCGAGCCTCGACCGCGTCCGCGGCATGCCGCCGGTGGTGGCGCTCCCCGGCAACCACGACTGGTACGACGGGCTGGCCGCGTTCCGCCGCAACTTCTGCGAGTCGTGGGTCCTGCGCACCCGCCCGCACCTCGCCGAGCCGCACCCCGTCGTCACGCCGGTGCCGCCGCCGGACGCGCGCGACGACGTCGGCGGTTGGGGCGCGTTCCAGTCGCGCAGCTACTTCGCCATCGCGCTGTCGGAGCGCTGGTGGCTGTGGGCCGTCGACAGCCAGCTGGACGCCCCGATCGACGCCGAACAGCTCGCCTACTTCCGCGACGCGACCACTCTCCTCGGCGACGCGAAGATCATCCTGTGCACGGCGAGCCCGAGCTGGCTGGAGGCCGGCGACGCCCGCCACGACATGTACTCCGCCGAGTCCGACACCCCGCTGTACACGCTGCTCTGGTTCCTCGACCGGGTGCTGGGCGACGCCGACCGGCACCGCGTGCGGCTGGTGCTGACCGGCGACCAGCACCACTACGCCCGCTACACGTGCACGGACGGGGACAGCGGCGACCGCGACGTCGAGCCGTTCGACCCCGAGCTGGTGACCTGCGGTGGCGGCGGCGCGTTCCTCGCCTCCACCCACCACCTGCCCGAGACGCTGGAGATGGCGCTGCAGCCGTGGCCCAGTGGCTCCGGCGCCAGCGCCCGCTACGCGCGCCGCACCTGCTACCCCGACATGGACACGTCCCGCCGGATCGGGGCCACCCGCTTCCTGTCCGCAGGCTGGCGCAACGGCCCGTCGCTCCCGCTGCTGGCCGGGGCGGGTGACTACCTTCTGTTCCTCGCGTTCGCGTTGAACTGGCCGCTGGGCTGGACGCGCGCGTGGCAGTTCTGGGTGCCGACCGCGATCGGCGCGGCGCTGCTCTACGTCTACGCGACGAGCGGCACGAAGGAACGCCGGTCGCGCAGACCACGGGACTGGGCACGAGCCCTGCTGACGGCCGGGCACATGCTCGGCCACCTCGCCGCCGCGGCGCTCGTGGCGCTGCTGGCGACCGCGGTGCTCGACCCGCAGACCGCGCCCTGGTACGTGATGATCCTCGCCCTGCCGCTGCTCGTGGTGCTCGGCACCGCCGTGTTCGTGACGTACCTGCAGATCGCGGACCGGTTCGGCTGCCACACCCTGGAGGCCTTCTCCGGCCTGCGCATCGCCGACTACAAGAGCCACCTGCGCCTCCGCGTCAGCGACGACGAGATCGAGGTGGCGGTGCTGGGCATCGAGTCGGTACCCCGCGCCCGCACGGTGGACGACCTGCGGCCGGTGGTGCCGGCGGTGCACCTCGTCGAGACGTTCAGCGTGCCGTGGCAGGCGACGCGGCCCGGTCAGTGATCCAGCAGGCGAACCGCGTGCGGGGCCTCGTCGGCCACCAGCCGGTGCAGGCCGAGCTCGGCGCAGCGGGCGGCGGCCGGGGCGAGTGCCGCGCGGGCCTCCTCGTCGCGGTGCAGCGCGGCCAGGCAGCCGGCCAGCAGGAGGTTCGCGCGCAGCGCTGCCAGCGGGCGGCGGCCGCCGTCGATCCCCTCGACGAGCGCGGCGGCCCGCCTGCACGCCGTCTCGCGATCCCCGTCGAGCAGTAGCCGGACGGCCGAGTCCTCGTCGATCTCCGCGACCGTCGTGGCGATACCGCTGTCGCGGGGGACGGTGCGCGGGGCCAGGACGCCGTCCGCGTCGACCAGCGCGGTGTCGATGCCCAGCCGGATCCGCTCGTTGACGATCCGCGCGGCGAGCCGGGGCAGCGCGAGCTCGCGCGCGACCTGCAGGCCCGCACTCAGCCTCCGGGCCGCGGTCGGCCGGTCGCCGAGCGCGGCCGCGACCCTGGCCCCGATGGCGTACCGGGCGATCATGAAGTCGACGCCGCCGCCTGCGGTGCCGAGCTGGTCGCCCGCGTCGAGCAGCCGGGCGGCCTCGTCGAGGTCCCCGGTCTCGTAGCGCAGCTCGCCGAGCAGCACGCCGGCGAGCCGCGCCGCGTGCGAGCCCGGGCCGAGCGCGGTGCTCGCGATCTCGACGGCTGTACCGAACGCGTCCGCCGCGGCCGCGACGTCGAGTCGCTCCCTGGCCGCGATGCCGGCGAAGCAGCGGCCGTAGATCGAGACGTACGGTCCCATCCGGGCGTGGTACGGCGCGGCGAACTCCTGCCAGCGCACCGCTGCGGCGAAGTCGAACCGCAGGGTCGCGGCCATGGTCGCCACGTTCGCGGCGGCACCGGCGACGCGGACGGGCAGGGACTCCGGCCGGTGGAGCGCGTCGGCGGTCAGCGCGTCGATCCCGTCCAGCCGGTCGGCGAAGACCTCGCCGACGCTGCGGAGCACGTCGGCCTCTGCGCGCAGGTCCGCGCGTTCTGGGCCGGTCAGGTCGGATCGGTCGAGTGCGGCGTGGAACCGGGTCAACGCCGTCCGGGTCGGCGCGGGCCGCTGCAGCAGCGCGTTCGCCCACGCGGCGACGAGCTGGATCCGGCTGCGGGTCTCGACCAGGCGTTGCGGGAGCTTGGCGATGATCCCCAGCAGGGTGGTCATCTCGCCGCGTTCGAGCAGGTCGGTCTCGTCCAGCTCGACGAGCTCGATGGCGCGCTCCCGGTCGCCGGCGGCGAGCGCGTGGTCGACGGCCTCGTTCAGCATGTCGTGCTCGGCGAACCAGTCCGACGCGGTCCGGTGCAGCGCATCGACCTCGTCGGCCAGGTCGCGCTCGAGCCGCACGCGCAGGTGGTCGCGGAACAGGTGGTGGTAGCGGTACCACGTGCTCGCCGGCCCGACGCGCTGCAGGAACAGCCCGCGCGCCTCGACCTCCTCCAACCTGGGGGACGGAAGGCCCGACGGAGGAGGGCCGGGGAGGGTGAGGCCGGCCTGCCCGCGCCGCACCCCGGCCAGCGCGGAGGCGAGGCTGCCGCAGGTCCGCTCCGTGACGGACGTGCGCATCAGGAACTCCAGCAGTGCCGGGTCGAGCGCGTCCAGGACGTTCGCGGCGAGGAACTCGCCGATGTCGTCATGCGCGGACAGGTGCTCGATCAGCAGCGCCGGGTCGGTGCCTCCGCGCAAGGACAGCGCGGCCAGCTGCAGCGCCGCGACCCACCCGTCGGTGGTCGCGGCGAGTGCCGCGACCTGCGCACCGGCCAGCTGCAACCGGCCGACGTCGACGAGCAGCGACCGCGACTCGGCGGCGTCGAACCGCAGCGCGGCCGCGTCCACGACGACGAGCTCGTCGCGCACCCGCAGCCGGCCCAGCGGGAGCCCGGAGCGGGATCGGCTGGTCACGAGCACCCGCAGCCGTGGACCCGCGTTCTCCACCAGGAAGGCGAGCGCCGCGACCGACTCGGCGGCGCTGACGCGGTGCCAGTCGTCGATCACCAGGAGGACGTCGCCGGGGCCGGCGTCGACGCGCTCCACCAGCGCGGTCAGCACGTAGCGCGCGGCCTCGTCGAGGTGCGCGGCCAGCACCTGGGCGAGGTCGTCCGCGAGCGCGGCGCGGACCCGGCGGATCGCCTCGATCAGGTGCGAGAGGAACCAGACGGGGTTGTCGTCGTCCTCGTCGACGGTCAGCCAGGCCACCTCGACGCCCTCGGCGGCCAGGACGTCGCACCACTGGGCGGCGAGCGTGGTCTTGCCGAACCCGCTCGGCGCGTGGACGAGCGTCAGCTGGCGGGTGCGGCCGGCGCGCAGCGCGGTGATCAGCCGCTCGCGGGGCACGAGCGCGGCCGCCGGGGTCGGCGGCCGGTACTTCGCGGCCGGCGCGGGCGGGGTCGTGGGCGTCGGTGTCACTGCCGATGGCACGTAGGCGCCGGTGGCCGGCCCGGACGGGTCAGGGGCCGGCGCGGCTGCGAGGTCGGCGGGCAGCGCCATGTCGTCGACACCGAGCTGGTGGCGGCGCTGCAGCTCACGCAGCTCCTCGCCGAACTCCGCGGCGGTGGCCGGCCGGCCCGCGGGTTCGCCCGCCATCGCTCGTTCGATCAGGTGGCAGACGTCGTCGGGCACGTCGATCTCCCGCAGGTCCGCCACCGGCTGCGTCGTCAGCCGCACGAAGTGCGCGAAGACCTCCTCGCCGGAGTGCCGCTCGAACACGGCGTGCCCGGTGAGCGAGCAGAAGAGCGTGGCGCCGAGCCCGTAGACGTCGGCCGCGGGCGTGGGGTCGGCGCCGCGCAGCAGCTCGGGCGCGGTGAAGCCGGGCGAGCCGGCGACAGCCCCGACGGAGGTCTGGAAACCGCCGGAGACGCGCGCGATCCCGAAGTCGGTGAGCTGGGGCTCGCCGTAGTCGGTCAGCAGGATGTTGCCCGGCTTCACGTCGCGGTGCAGCGTGCCGGCGCGGTGGGCGGCCTCCAGCGCGCCGCAGATCTTCACGCCCAGCCGCAGCACCGCCGGCCAGTCCAGCACGCCGTGCTGCCGGAGCCGGCCGTCGAGCGAGCCCTTCGGGTGGTACTGCATGACGATGAACGGGCGGCCCGATGCGGTGGCGCCGACCTGCATCATCGCGACGATGTGCGGGTGCCCCGACAGGCGCCCCATCGCTCGCTGCTCGCGCAGGAACCGCTCGAGGTTGTCGGGGTCGACGTGCGAGGTCAGGACCTTGACCGCCACCGTCCGGTCCAGTTCGGGCTGCCCGCACCGGAACACGGCGCCGAACCCGCCCCGCCCGATCTCCTCGGGATCGACGAAACCCGCCGCGGCCAGCTCGGTGCGGATGTCGGGAACGTCGTCGTCCGGTGCGGGTGGTCGCTGCGTCCTGCTCGGATCGGCGTCGGCCATCGCGTCGTCGATCCTGGTCCGCGGCGCGCGGACGGGCAACCGGCCGCCGTTGACTCCGGGCCGGTGTTCGGACACTGTCGACGGATCGGGCTGTCCGGGGGCACAGCGCGGGGGGACGGCGGGTCGTGGGGGACGAGCAGGAACGCGTCACGTACCGGAGCATCTTCGCGGAGCGCGAGTTCCGCGCGCTGTTCGCGAGTCGCGCGCTGTCGACGGTGGGGGACTACGTCGCGCGGGCCGCGCTGGTCGTCGCGGTGTTCACCGAGACGGGCTCGGAAGCGCTCATGGGCGTCACGTTCGCCCTGACGGTGCTGCCGGACCTCCTCGGCGGCCCGCTGCTCGCCGGCCTGGCCGACCGGTACCCGCGCCGCGCGGTGATGGTGGTGACCGATCTCGGCCGGGCCGCGCTGCTCCTGGTCATGGCGATCCCCGGGATGCCGCTGCTCGCGCTGTGGGCGCTGCTGTTCGCGGTGCGGCTGATCGACCCGCCGTTCACGAGCGCGTACATCTCGACCATGTCGGTGGTGCTGCCGGGGAAGCGCCTGGTCACGGGCTCGGCGGTCACGCAGCTCGTCAACCACGTGTCCTACACCGTGGGGTACGGGCTCGGCGGCGCGATCGTCGCCGTCAGCGGGCTGTCCACGGTCCTCGTGATCAACGCCGCGACGTTCACGGTGTCCGCCGTGGTGATCCTGCTCGGCGTGCTCGGGCGGCCGGCGACGGCGCTGCCGGACGGGCGGGTGACGCTGCTCGGCGCCGGTGTGGCGGCGGCGCGGTACGTGCTGGGCCGCGCCCGCCTGCGCGTCATCCTGCTGTTCACGCTGCCCATCGCGGCCACGCTCGCGACGGAGACCCTCGCCGCCCCGTACGCGGTGCAGACCGGCAACGACCCGGCCGTCGCCGGCCTGCTGATGGGCGCCGGTCCCGCCGGCATCGTCATCGGGCTGTGGCTGCTCCCGTTCCTGATCCCGGACCAAGGCGCACGCCACGTCGCCGCGTTGTCGATCCTCAGCTGCGCGCCGCTCGTGCTGTTCGTGGCCACGCCGGGCCCGGCGCCCGCGGTCGTCCTGATCGTCGTCTCCGGGACCAGCCTCTGCTTCTGGATCCCGCTCGCCGCGGAGTTCACCCAGGCCGTGCCGGACCACATGCGCGGGCAGGCCGTCGGGCTGCTCACGACCAGCATGCGCGTCACGCAGGGTGTCGCGATCCTGACGTTCGGTCTCGTCGCCCAGAACGTGTCGTCGGCGCTGGTGATCGCGGCCGCCGGGGCGCTCGGCACGGGAGTCGCGACCGTGCTGTCCGTGGCCTGGATGCGCGCGGACCGTGCGACGGTGATCGAGCGCTGACGCTCAGCGCTCGATCACCGCAGCGTCGCGGTGAGCACCTCGCGGTGCGTGCGCTTCGCGGCGAGGTAGCGCTCGCGGCCGGCGTCGGTGAGGGTGACGAAGATCCCGCGGCGGTCCGCCTCGCACAGCGCCCGCTGGACCAGGCCTTCCTTCTCCAGGCGCGCGACCAGCCGCGACGTGGCGCTCTGGCTGAGGTGGACGGCCTCGGTGAGATCGGCGGAGCGGCACTGGTGATCGCAGGTGGCGAGCCGTTCGAGGGCCTCGAACTCGCTCGCGCCGATGCCGTGGCGCTCCTGAAGGCGGCTGTCGAGCGTGCCGAACACGGCCGAGTAGCGCGACAGCAGCTCGTGCCACTCCTGCACCAGGCCCTGCTCAGCGACGTCGCTCACGGCCGCGACGATAGCATGCGTCGACATCAGATGCGACCGCATTAAATGCTCTTGCATTAGATGCAGATGCATGTAGTGTGCCGGTCATGAACTCGCCCGTGCCCTTGTCCACCACGTCGACCCGATGGGACGCCCGACTCTGGGGCGTCCTGCTCACGGTCTCGATCGTCGTCGGTCTCGACGCGCTCGACGTGTCGATGGTCGGGGTCGCGCTCCCCGCCATCCAGGCCGACCTCGGCCTGTCCACGAACGCGCTGCAATGGGTCGTCAGCGGATACGTGCTCGGCTACGGCGGGCTGCTGCTGCTCGGCGGGCGGACCGCCGACCTGCTCGGCCGCCGCCGCGTGTTCCTCGTCGCCGTCTCCGTGTTCGCGCTGGCCTCCCTGCTCGGCGGGCTCGTCGACGACGGCGTGCTGCTCATCGCGAGCCGCTTCATCAAGGGCCTGGCCGCCGCGTTCACGGCGCCGGCCGCGCTGTCCATCGTCACCACGACGTTCCAGGAAGGCCCCGCCCGCAACCGGGCGATCGGCATCTTCGCCGTCTTCGGTGCCAGCGGGTACTCCGCCGGGCTCGTGTTCTCCGGCCTGCTGACCGAGGTGGGGTGGCGCTGGACGTTCCTGCTGCCGGCGCCGATCGCGCTGATCGCACTGTTCGCGGCGTGGAAGCTGATCCCGTCCTACCCGGCGGAAGGTGGCCGCGGCTACGACATCCCGGGCGCCGTCACCGGCGTCGCCGGCTCGTTGCTGCTGGTCTTCGGCGTCGTCGAGGCCCCGGAGATCGGCTGGGCCGCACCGCGCACGCTGGTCACGTTCGCCGTCGCGCTGGCGCTGCTGGCCACCTTCGTGATCATCGAGAAGCGCAGCAGCCACCCGCTGCTGCGGCTGGGGATCCTGCGTGCGGGGCCGCTGGCCCGCGCCAACCTCGGCGGCGCGCTGTTCTTCGGCGCGTACATCGGTTTCCAGTTCGTCGTGATGCTGTACCTGCAGCGGGTGCTGGGCTGGTCCGCGCTGCAGACCGCGCTCGGGTTCCTGCCGGCGGCGCTGATCGTGGCGTTCGGCTCGCCGCGCATCGAGCCGCTGATCGACCGGGTGGGCACGCCTCGCACGATCTTCGCGGGCGTCGTCGCGCACGTCGTCGCCTACGCGCTGTTCCTGCGCATCGACGAGCACTCGAGCTACGCCGGCACCGTCCTGCCGAGCATGATCCTGCTCGGCATCGGTTTCACGCTGGCGTTCTCGTCGCTCAACATCCAGGCGACGTCCGGGATCGCCGATGCGGAGCAGGGCCTGGCCGGCGGCCTGCTCAACACGTCACTGCAGGTCGGTGGCGCGATCGGCCTCGCGGTGGTGACGGCGGTCCTGACCTCCAACGGAGGCCGGGAAGCGTCGCCCGCCGCGCTGCTCGCCGGGCTGACGCCGGCGCTGAGCGTGGTCACCGGCATCGCGGTGCTGGGCCTGCTGGTCGCGGCCGGTGGGCTGGTCGCCCGGCGCCGGGTCGAGGTGCCCGCGGTGGAGCCGCAGCTGGCGGCCGTCGCGGACTGATACGCGCCGGCAACATCGCACCGTCTTGACTCGCCCCGTGACCGTGATGCGGCTGACCAGGTACACGAGTGACGACCAGGCCGAGATCCTGGGCGCCGGCGCCGATCCCTTCGGCGTCGGCGCCACGGGGCTGACGTGGCGGGCCAAGGACGACCACTTCGGCATCCGCCGCGGCACCCGGCTCGTCGCGCACGCCGGCGTGGTGCGGCTGCCCGTCGCGATCGGTGCGCTCGACACGGAGGTGGTGGGCATCGGCGGCGTGGCCGTCGCCCCCGACCTGCGCGGGCAGGGGCTGGCGCGGGCGGTCGTGGCCGCGGCCCTCGACCACGCGCGGACGCTGGGGCCGCCGTTCGGGCTGCTGTTCTGCCGCCCACCGCTCGTCCCGCTCTACCAGCGGCTCGGCTGGCGGACCGTCGACGAGGACGTCCACGTCGAGCAGGACGGCGGACCCGTCGTCATGCCGCTGCGGACCATGTGGACGCCGCTGCGCGAGGACGCGAGCTGGCCGGCCGGTCGGGTCCGCCTGCGCTCGGCCCCCATGTAGCCCGCGTTCCCCGCGAACCGTGCGGGCGGCACGATGGCCGGAACGCGCTCGCCGGCTCGGCACGAGGAGACCGCCATGTCCGTCTACGACGAGAAGGTGTGGCTGGCCCGCTACGACCCCGGCCAGCCGGCGGAGATCACGCCGGAGTTCGACACCGTGCTCGCGATGTTCCGGGCGACGGTCGCGCGGGCCGGGGCGGCCGACGCCATCCGCCACTTCGGCCGGACGATCAGCTTCACCGAGCTGGACGCCCTGTCCGACGCGTTCGCCGCCGGCATCACCGCGGACGGGTTCCGCCCCGGCGAGCGGGTCGCGATCTTCACCCAGAACGACCCGCAGTTCGTGATCGCGCAGCTCGGCACGTGGAAGGCCGGCGGCATCGCCGTCTCGGTCAACCCGATGAACAAGGAGCGCGAGCTCGCCGAGCTGCTGCGGGACTCGGAGGCGTCCGTGCTCGTGGCGCTGCAGTCGCTGCACCGCGACGTCGCGTCCCGGGTGCTGCCGGGCTCGTCGGTGCGCACGGTGATCACCACGTCGGAGCTGGACTTCCGGACGCGCGACGAGCCGGGCGTCGAACGCGTCGACCGTCCCGACACGACCGACCTGCTCGATCTCCTGGAGCGGTACCGGGACGCCGCTGCGCCGACGGTCGACCTCGGGCCGGACGACATCGCGTTCCTGACCTACACCTCCGGCACGACCGGCCCGCCCAAGGGTGCGATGTCCACCCACGCCAACGTGGTGTTCAACGCCCAGGCCTACCGCGACTGGGTCGGCATCGGCCCCGACGACGTGGTGCTGGGGATCGCGCCGCTCTTCCACATCACCGGGCTCGTCGGGCACATCGCCCTCTCGCTGCTGACCGGGGCACCGCTGGTGCTCATGCACCGGCTCGACCCCGTCCTGACCATCGACACGATCGAGGCCGAGCGGGCCACGTTCACCGTCGGCTCGATCACGGTGTTCATCGCGCTCATGAACGCGCCCAACGCCGAGCGCGCGAAGCTGGCGTCGCTCACGAAGATCTACTCCGGTGGCGCACCGATCCCGCCCAGCACCGTCGCGGCGTTCCGGGACGTCTTCGGCCACTACATCCACAACATCTACGGCCTCACCGAGACGACCTCGCCGTCGCACGCGGTGCCGTTCCGCGCCGAGGCCCCCGTCGACCCGGCGTCCGGGGCGCTGTCGGTGGGCGTGCCGATCTACGGCACGGTCGTGCGGATCGTGGACGAGGACGGTGCGGAGCTGCCAGCCGGAGAGATCGGTGAGCTGGTCACGTCCGGGCCGCAGGTCGTCGTCGGCTACTGGAACAAGCCGGAGGAGACCGCGAAGGCGCTCCCGGGCGGGGCGCTGCACACCGGCGACGTCGGCTACATGGACGCGCAGGGCTGGTTCTACATCGTCGACCGCAAGAAGGACCAGATCAACGCGGGCGGCTACAAGATCTGGCCGCGCGAGGTGGAGGACGTGCTCTACGAGCACCCGGCCGTCCGGGAGGCTGCCGTCGTCGGGGTGCCCGACGAGTACCGCGGGGAGACCGTCACGGCGTTCGTCTCCCTGAGGGCCGGCGCCGCGGCCACGCCCGAGGAGATCATCGCGTTCGCCAGGGAGCGGATGGCCGCCTACAAGTACCCGCGCCAGGTCGAGATCCTCGACGAGATCCCGAAGACCGTGAGCGGCAAGGTACTGCGCCGGGAGCTGCGGGCCCGGAGATGACACCCGCCATGATGGGCGCATGACGGCGCGTCCCCGGCGAGTGCTGCTCGTCGTGATCGGGCTCCTGGTCGTGGCAGCCGGCGCCGGGTACTGGTGGCAGCGCCCGCTGCTGCTCACCGGCACCGGTTACGCCGCCCACAACGGGTGCGCGCTCGCCGCGGTCTCCGCGCGGGCGCACCCGGAGGCCGACCTGCCGCCCAACCCGCTGGTGCCCGTGCTGCGGACCTCCGTCGAGCAGGGCAGTGCCACCAGCAGCATCCTCGGCGTGCTGTCCCGGCAGACCGCGTGGGCGAGCCCCGGCTTCGGGTGCACCCTGGCCGGTGCGCGGCCCGCGCTGCCGCCGCCCACCCCCGTCGCGGCGGCGGGCAACCCGTACGCCGCGACCGTCGCGCCGGATCCGGCGCCGGGCGTGCGGGACGCGCTGAACCACGCGTTCGGCACGGATCTGCCGGCCGCCGAGCGGGCGGAGCTGGGCACCCGGGCGGTCGTCGTGCTCAAGGACGGGAAGCTCGTCGCGGAGCGGTACGCCGACGGGTTCGGCCCGGCGACCCCGCAGCTGGGCTGGTCGATGGCGAAGAGCGTGACCGACCTGCTGGTCGGCCGGCTCGTGCAGCAGGGCCGGCTCTCCCTCGACGACGACCACCTGCGCCCCGAGTGGGCCGGTGACGCGCGCGCCCGCATCACCGTCCGCCAGCTGCTGCAGATGACGAGCGGGCTGGCCTGGGACGAGACGTACGCGCTCGGCACCCCGATCACACGGATGCTGTACCTCGAACCGGACATGGGCGCCTACGTGGCGGCGCAGCCGCTCGGCCACGATCCGGGCACCTACCTGCAGTACTCGTCCGGCAGCACGACGCTGCTCTGCTCGGTGCTCGCCGCCCGTACCGGCCTGGGCGCGAACCTGCCCCGTGACCTGCTGTTCGCGCCGCTCGGCCTGACCAGTGCCGTGCTGGAGCCGGACGCGGCCGGCACCCCGGTGTGCAGCTCGTACCTGTGGGCGACGCCGCGGGACTGGGCGGCGCTCGGCCAGTTCGCGCTCAACGACGGCGTGTGGAACGGCGAGCGGCTGCTCCCCGCCGGCTGGCTGGCCGACTCGACCCGCGCGGTCGCGGTGACCAGCGCCGAGCTCGACCCCTACGCGTCCGGGTGGTGGCCCAACCGCGGCCCCGACGGCTCGGTCGACGATCCCCGGCTGCCCGCCGACAGCTACTTCGCGAAGGGCCACGACGGCCAGTGGGTGATCGTGGTGCCGTCCGAGCGGCTCGTCGTCGTCCGCCTCGGGTTCACGCCGAGCAGGGACGACACCCGCGCGGTCTCGGCGACGCAGCAGCTGGTCGCGGCGCTGCGTCGGTAGTCAGGCGGCGGTGACTCAGGCGGCCGCGCGGACGGCGTCGATCAGCGCGGTGGTGGCCGGCGGGTCGGGCGGCTCGCCGTAGGTGACGGCGTAGATCCGGCGGGCGAACTCGGGGATCTCCGTCGTGTGGATGCCGGGGAGGCGGTGCGCCCGCAGCGAGAGGCCGGGCAGCGTGGTGACCCCGACTCCGGCGGCGACCAGCGCCTGCACGACGACCATGTCGTCGCAGACCGACTCGATGCGTGGGGCGAACCCGGCGACGCCGCAGATGGCGACCAGCTCGCCCTGGCAGTACTGGCAACCGCCGATCCACGCGGAGTGGCGGTGGTTCGCGACGCTGTCGTCCGCGCGCAGGCTCACCAGGTGGACGGTGTCGTCCGCGACGTGCACCGTGCGCACCCCGTCGTCCTCCAGCGGCGCGTGCGCGTGGCGGGGGACGAGCGCGACGTCGATCTCGCCGTTGCGCAGCATCTGCAGGGCTTCGACGGGATGCCGGTCGATCACGTTCACCGTGAGCCCCGGATGTGCGTCGACCAGCGCCGCTGTCGCGACGGGCACGATCGTGGCCAGCACGGACGCGTTGGCGGCGAGGCGGACCCGGCCGGCGCGCAGCCCGACCTGCGCGGCCAGCTCGCCGGCCGCGGCGTCCACCCGCCCGATGATCTCGGCGGCCCGGGTGGCCAGCAGCGTGCCCTCGGGGGTCAGCCGGATGCCCCGCCCCACCTTCTGGACGAGCTTGGCGCCGGTGGCCTCTTCGAGGCGGGACAGGTGGTGGCTCACGGAGGGCTGGGAGTAGTGCAGCTCCTTGGCCGCCTCGGTGACCGACCCGTGCCGTGCCACCGCGGCGAGCACCTTGAGGTGGACCAGGTTCAGCATGCATCAACTTTATCTATGCGATCGCGAAAGGATTGGCATTAGACGACATCTGTTGACCCGCCCATGCTTTTCGTAGGCGGCCGGACGCGCCGCGGACGGAGGGGACGATGAGCAAGCTCAGGTGCCACATCTCGATCTCGCTGGACGGCTACGTGGCCGGTCCGGACCAGAGCGCGGAGAACCCGCTCGGCGTCGGCGGCGAGGAGCTGCACGACTGGGTCACCAAACTGGCCGCCTTCCAGGAGGCCCACGGCCACACCGGCGGCACGGCGAACGCGGACACGCCGGTGTTCGAGGAGGCGAACGCGAACATCGGCGCCGCGATCATGGGCCGCGGCATGTTCGGGCCCATCGGCGGCGGCCCGTGGGACGGCGACGAGTGGACGGGCTGGTGGGGCGACGACCCGCCGTACCACTGCCCGGTCTACGTCCTCACCCACCACCGGCGCGACCCGGTCGAGATGGCCGGCGGCACGACGTACCACTTCGTCACCGACGGCATCGAGTCCGCGCTCGCGCAGGCGCGGGACGCGGCCGGCGGGAAGGACGTCATGCTGTGGGGCGGCGGGCAGGTCATCGCGCAGTACCTCGACGCCGGCCTGCTCGACGAGCTCGAGTTCCACGTCGTGCCGCTGCTGCTCGGCGGCGGTTCCCGGCCCTTCGCGGGCGCCGGCCCGCGGCTGGAGCAGGTGCGGGTCGTCGAGGGGAACGGCGTCGCCCACCTCAAGTACCGCGTGCTCGCCGGCGGTGCGGCATGAGCGCCGGGCAGCCCGACCGGTTGGAGACGTTCATCGACGACGTGGACCGCCTCGTGCGGAGCACGGACGACGAGCACGAGCTCACGGCTCGGACCGCCGAGCTGCTGTCGGACCTGCTGGCCGAGGGCTACCGGCTCCCGCCGGAGGCCGCCCAGGTGGCCGAGGGGCGGCAGATGACCTACCCGCTCCACATCGCCGCCGACGGCAGCTGGTCGATGGCGTCGGTGGTGTGGGACGTCGGTCAGCGGACGAAGGTGCACACGCACGAGACGTGGGGTGCGGTCGGCGTCTACTCCGGGGCCGAGCTGGAGGTCCGCTACGTCAAGCCGGCCGTGGACGCGCCGGTCGCGCCGCTGGTACCGGCCGGGGAGGCGCGCTGGGAGGTCGGGCAGGTGACCGTGTGCTGCACGACCGACGACGACATCCACGCGGTCGTGGCCGTCGGTGACGAGCCGACCATCGGCATCCACGTCTACGGCGCCGACATCGGCAGCATCCGCCGGCGGTCCTACGATCCCGCGACCGGCGAGTACCAGTGGTTCGTCCACGGCTGGGACAGCCCGACCTCGCTCAACCGGTCCGGGCCCGCGCTGCCAGCGCACCCGCGGTGAGCGCCGCTGCTACCGCCCCGACGAGGAACGGGGTGGTCGCACCCCACGTCGCCGCCAGCCAGCCGGCGAGGGGGCCGCTCACGGTCATCGCGCCCAGCAGGACGACGGCGAACACCGCCATGACCCGGCCGAGCAGGTCCGGTGGGGCCTCCTGCAGCTGCGCGACCACGGTCATGAGCAGCATCGACCAGCCAAACCCCGCGACGGCCAGCCCGGGCAGCGCGAGCGCGGGTGCGACGCCGACGAGGAGCTGCCCGGCCGCGAGCGTGCCGGTCGCCGCCGCGGCGGTGCGCGTGCTCGGGCGGCCCCGGGTCGCAGCGACGAGCGTGCCCACCAGGGACCCCGCGGTGAAGACGGCGAGCGCGGCGCCGATCGCCCCGGCCTCCGGCACCAGCACCGGCACGCTGACCTGGTAGGAGAACGTCGCCGTCGCGACCGCCGCCAGCACGACGACGGGCCGGCGCAGCTCCGGGGTGCGCCACACGTGGGCCAGGCCGTCGCGGATCTGGCGGGGCGCGCGCGGCGTCCGGGGGCTCGGGCCGATCGGCAGGGAGGCCAGCACGGCGACGTCGACGAGGAACGAGAGCGCGTTGACGCCGAACGTGACGGCCGCCCCGAACGCGGGCACGAGCAGTCCGCCCAGTGCCGCCCCCACCGTCATGCCGAGGAGCAGCAACGTGCCGGACAACGCCGCCGCGGCCGGTGCGGCGGCCGGCGGCACCAGCTGCGGGGTGAGGGCGCGCCGGGCCGGGGTGTCGACGGCGTTCACGATCCCCCAGACGGCGGCCAGCACGCCGATCACCGGGAGCGTCAGCCGTCCGGTCGCTGCGGCGACGGCGTACGCCGCCGCGACCAGGCCCAGGCCCGCCTCGGCCGCCATCAGCAGCGTGCGCCGGTCGACCCGGTCGGCCAGCGCCCCGCACCACGGCCCGAGCACCAGCGTCGGCACGAACTGGAGCGCCACCACCCAGCCCAGTGCCGTCGGGTCCAGCGCCACCACGACCGCCGACAGCGCCACGACCTGTGCCCACGAGCACGTGATCGACGGCAGCTGGCCGGCCGCGTAGCGCCGGAAGGCCGGGCTGCGCAGGGGCCCGAACGCGGTGCGCAGCGGCGAGTCGATCGCTGCGTTCATGCCAGCGTGAACGCCGCGGCCACGGCCAGCGCGAGACCGAACAGGTAGGTGCCCATGGCACCGACGACCCCGACCAGGCTCTGGTGGGCCAGCGAGTCCGAGCTGAGCATGCCGTAGGCGTGCATCAGCCGGGCGAGCGTGGCTCCCACGATGAGCGGGATCGCGACGCCCGCCGGGCTGCCGATCCCCACCACCAGGAACAGCACGGCGAGGTACGGCACGTACTCGCTCGCGTTGCCGTGCGCGCGCTGCGCGATGAGCAGCGGCGACGCCGGGTCGGTCGGCTGCTGCGACCCGCCCGCCTTCGCGGTGACCCCGCGCATGCGCGAGACGTTGAAGCCGAGCACGAACAGCAGGCCGCCGAGCACGGCGACGCCGACGACGGCGGCGACCATGGCGGTGGACGAGTGGACGGTCAGGGAGGTCATGCCGGTCTCCTCTCGAGAGCAGGGGTGGTGCGGGCCAGGAAGGCGCCGTTCAGGGCGAGATCGACGACGTCGGCGCAGAGCGTCCAGCCGAGCAGCGCGTCGGCCTTGCGGAGGCCGCCGACGCTGGTCACGTTGACCTCGATGAGGTGGCGGCCGATCACGTCGAGGCCGGCCAGGTGGATGCCGTGCCGGCGCAGGGTGGGGGCGAGGCGCGCGCAGATCTCGCGGTCCCGGTCGGTGAGCGGCGCTTCTGCCGTCGGGTTGCCGATGCGGAAGTCGCCGCCGAGCGGGTACCGGGCCACGGCCCCGACCGGCTCACCGTCCAGCACGAACACGCGCTTGTTGCCCGCGCTCACCTCGCGCAGGTAGGGCTGCAGCACCACGGCCCGCGAACCCGCCGCGGTGACGACCTCGACGAGCGAGGCCAGGTTCGGGTCGTGCCGGTCCAGCCGCAGCACACCCCGCCCCGCGAACCCGTCGACGGGCTTGGCGACGACCACCCGGTGCTCGGCGACGAACGCGCGGACCGTGGCCGGGTCGGCGCTGACCACCGTGGCCGGGCCGAGGTCCGGGACCTGCAGCGGCAGCAGGTGCTCGCTGCACGCCCGCAGCCCCGCCGGCGCGTTCACCAGCGCCGTCCGGGCCGGGTCGACGAGATCGAGCACCAGGGTGGCGGTGACGAACTCCTCGTCGAGCGGGGGCTCGGTGCGCACGAACACGGCGTCCGCCTCGTCCAGCCAGAGGCGGGTCGGCGTGCCGGCGCGGTACCAGGGATCGGGCACCGACCAGCGGCACCCCTGCACCGGGACGCTCGGCGCCAGCCACAGCGGCGTGGCCACGCACCGGGCCCGGCCGTCGACGGCCTCCAGCTGCAGCGCGCCGGTGGCCCACACCCGTGCCCCGCGCTCCTGTACGGCGTGCATCAGGCCGATGCTGGTGTCGAGTGCGGGGTCGAGCCCGTCCAGCGGGTCGACGACGAACACGACGTCGCGGCTCATCGCGCCACCACCCCAGCCGATGCAGCCGGCGCGGCGATCGCGAGCAGGTCCGCTGCGAGCGGCGACCAGCCGGTGGCCGCCCGGCGCCAGGCTGCCGGCAGGTCACCGAGGCCGGGCAGGAGCAGGTCGAGGGCGTCGCGGCGGGCCCGTGGGTCGGTCAGCAGGGTGTGCACCGCGTGGACCGCGGCCGGGATCCGCTCGTCGGGCTGCGCGTCGAGGTAACGCACCTCCAGGTACCCGCCGCGCGGGCGCACCGGCGGGAACAGCGTCGACAGGTGCTGCCGCGCGTCGAGGCCGGGCAGCGGGAGCCGGGGGGCCGCGGCGGCGAACGCGAGGTAGGCGCCGACGGGGTCGAGCGGGTCGAGGTGGCGGCCGTCGTATCCGCAGCGGCGGGGGTCGATGCGCGTCCAGATGCCGGTGCGGGAGCCCGCGACGGACGGGCGACCGTCGAGGGTCGGCGAGTTGGCGAAGGCGGCCGCGAGGTGCGGGCCGGCCAGATTGGCGACCAGCCACTGCTCGCGGCCCGCCCGCCCCGGCAGCAGGTCGACGCACACCTGCAGGGACGCGGTCAGCCGCATCATCCGCCGGCCGTCGGGCCCGTGCTCGTCGAGCGCGGCCTGCAGGGCGCGGTAGCGCGGGTTGGCCACCTGCAGGGGCACCCGGTCACATCCGTGCAGCGGGTCGGTGCCGGCCGCGACCAGCGCGATGCCGGCGCGCGCGGCCCGTTCGCGGGCCTGGTCGAGCAGGTCGAGGATCGTCGCGACGGCGGCGTGCACCGGCTGCGGCGCCGGGCTCAGCTCCAGCTGGCCGCCGGGTTCGAAGGTCGGTCGCGCCACGGCGGCGAACGGCGCGTCGAGCACGGCGGCGACGACGGCCGGTTCCGGTCGCGCACCGCGGAGCACCGGGATGAGCTCGACCTCGACGCCGACCCGCCCCGGTGTGGCGGCGGGTGCGAATGCGCTGCGTACAGCGGTCTCCAGGTCCATGGCCGTACGGTCGCGCGAGCGGCCCGCCCGGTACCTCAGTGCCGCCACGGACTGCGGTACGGAACTTTCGTGGTCGGGAATGTCCGGGTCGGTGCGCGATACTCCCGCCATGACTCCGCCCGAGCGCCTCTTCGGACGGGAGCGGGAGCTCTCCGTGCTGCGCTCCGCGCTGGAGCGGGCGCGCGGCGGCTCGGGCGGGTTGGTGCTGGTCGGAGGACCGCCGGGGATCGGGAAGACCAGGCTGGTCGAGGAGCTGGCTGGGGAGGTCGACGCGGTCGCGTGGGGTGCCGCGCTCGACGACGACGGCATGCCGATGCTGTGGCCGTGGACGCGGGCCGTCGCGGCGCTGCCCGAGGTGCGCGCGGCGCTCGCCGCCGACGTCACGCCTGAGGCGGCCGGCCCGGCGGACGCCGCGGCCGCAGCGTTCGCCGCCGACACCGCCGTGCTCGACGCGCTGGTGGCGCGCGCCCGGGAGCGGTCGCCGCTCGTGCTCGTCCTCGAGGATCTGCACTGGGCCGACGCCGCGACGGTGCGGCTGCTGGAACGGCTGGTGGCCGGCGTCCGGCGGGTGCCGGTGCTGGTCGTGGCGACGCACCGGCCCGTCGACGCGGGCCCGTTCGCGCAGGCACCGTTCGGGCTGGCGCTGCCGCGGCTGCTCGCCGGCTCCGCGACCGTGCCCGTCACGCTCGGGCCGCTGCGCGCGGACGACGCCGCGGCGCTCCTCGACCACGCCGTCGAGCACGCCGATCCGCGCGCCGTCCGCGAGGCGATCGACCGCGCGGGCGGCAGCCCGCTCGTGCTGTGGACGCTGAGCCGCATCGCGGCCGAGCAGCTGCGCGGGCACGCCGGCTGGGACGCTCCGCTGGGGGAGGCGGCCGAGCTGCGCGGGCTCGTCTCGGCGGCGCTCGCCGCGGCCGGGCCGGCGGCCGCCGACGCCGTCGCGGCGCTGAGCGTGTTCGGGCAGCCCGCCGAGCTCGACGTCCTCGCCGGCCTGCTGGCCACCCCGACGGCGGCGGACGCCGTCGAGCTGCTGGCGCCCGCGGCTGCGCTGGGCCTGGTGACGCTGCCCGACGAGGGTGCGATCACCGTCAGCCATGCGCTCGTCCGCGACGCGGTGTACGCCACCCTGCCGGCGCAGCGCCGGTTCGCCCTCCACCGCAGGGTCGCGGAGCTGCTCGAACCGCGCGCGGTCGGGCGCGACGACCGGGCAGGCGCCGTCGCGCGGCACTGGGTGCGGGCGGGGGAGCCGGCGCGGGCGGTGCCGTGGGCGGTCCGCGCGGCCGACGACGCCCGCTCCGGCGGCGGCTACCCCGAGGCCGCCGACTACCTGCAGCTCGCGCTCGACGCGCTGTCCCCGGACGCCGACGCCGACGAGGCCGAGGTGCTGCTCGACCTGGCCCGCGTGCAGGCGCTCGCGGGCCGCATCGACGAGAGCATCCGCACGTGCCGCCGGGCCGTCGCGGTGGGGGAGCGGACGGGCCGGCCGGACGTCGTCGCCAGGGCGGCCGTCACGGTGCAGGGCTTCGGGCACCCCGGCGTCAACCGGGCCGTCGAGGGGATGTGCCGGCAGGCGCTCGCGGGTGACCTCGACGGCGGGCTCGCCGCCCGGGTGTCCGCGGCGCTGGCCTGCGCGTTGACCGAGATCGGTGACCTCGACGAGGCCCGCGACCACGCCCAGCGCGCGATGGCCACCGCGGTGGCCGCCGGTGACCGGCACGCCGAGCTCGACGCCATCCTCGCAGGCGCGATGGTGGCGCAGGATCCGCGATGGGGGATCGACCGGGTCGCGCTCGGCCGACGCTCGGTGGAGCTGGCGGCGCCGACCGGCCGGCCGCTGGCCGCGCTGTGGGGGCACCTGTGGATCTCCGACGCTGCCATGCAGGGGGGTGACCTCGCCGGCGCGCAGGCGCACATCGCCGCGATCGGCGGGCTGGCCGAGCAGACCGGGCTGCCCGTCGCGCGCTGGCACCACCTGCGACGACGGGCGGCGCTGGCCGGGATGGTGGGCGACTTCGCGCTGTCGCGGCGCCTCTCGGCAGAGGCGCGGTCGGTGAACGCGGACTGGAGCGACGAGTCCGCCGAGGGCACCCACATCGGCCACTCGATGTTCCTCGCGCTGCTGCGCGGCGACCCGTCCGACATCGCCCCCGGCTGGCGGCACCTCCTCGACGACGTGGGCCGGCAACCGCCGGTCGCGCGCGCGGGAATGGCCGCCGCCCTGCTGCTCGACGGTGACCGCGACGAGGCACGCGTGCTGTACGCGCCGCTCGTCGACCAGCTGGGGCGGCTGCGCGACGCGCGCACCCTGGCCTGCGTGGCGTACCTGTGCGAGGTGGCGATCGGCCTGCCGGACGTGCCCGGCGCCCGCATGCTGGCCGCGGTGCTGGACGAGGTCTACGCCGACCTCGTCGTGTTCGGCACCGGGACGATCTTCTACACCGGCGCGCTGGCCCGCCTCCGGGGCGAGCTCGCCCTCGTCTGCGGCGACCACGCGGCGTCGGCGTCGGCGTTCGCCGAGGCGGAGCGGGTGAACACCGGGCTGGGCGCGCGGCCCTACCTCGCCCACACGCGCGCCGGCCTGGCCCGGCTCGCGCACGCGACCGGGGACCTCGCCGGCGCCACTCGGCACGCGAAGGCCGCCGCCGCGGACGCCCGCGTGCTCGACCTGCCCGGTCTGCTCCGTGACGCGACGGCACTGCTCGCCCGCGTCGCCGCCGACACCGCAGCGGCCGACCCGTTCACGCCGCGCGAGCGCGAGATCGCCGACCTCGTCGGCCGGGCGCGGACCAACCGGGAGATCGCCGCCGAGCTCGTGCTCTCCGAGCGCACGGTGGAGAGCCATGTCCGCAACATCCTGATGAAGACCGGCACCGCAAGCCGCAAGGAGTTCATCCGCTGGCGGCTGACCAGCGGCCGTTAGCGGAGTCGGGCGGCCTCGCGAGCCGCGCTCGCGTTCAACGCGCCTCCGCGGGAGCCGGCGAGCTTCGCCCGCAGGTGCTCGCCGACCGTCACCGGCTCGTACAAGGCCGGCCGGTCCGGGCCGACGCAGGTCGGCAACGGGGCGATGACCGCGTCGACGTCGCCGTCGTGGAAGTAGGCGGCCGAGCGGCGCGGCACCAGCACGCCGTCCACGCGCGGTGGCGCGACGCGGTGCATGGTGGAGATCCACTGGTCGTTGGTCCAGCGGGCCAGCGCGTCGCCGAGGTTCACCAGCAGCGCGCCGGGCCGGGGGCGGACCGGGTGCCAGCCGCCGTCGCCGTCGAGGATCTCCAGCCCCGGCACGGGGTCGGCCCAGAGCACGGTGACGATGCCGTAGTCGGTGTGCGCGCCCATCCCGAGCTGGTCGGGGCCCAGCTCGACGTCCGCCGACGGCAGCCGGTAGTTGTTCATCCGCAGCACGTCGATCGAGTGGCCGGTGGACGCGGCGAAGAAGTCCGGGGCCAGCTCGAGCGCGTCGGCGAAGATCGTGGTCATGGTGCGGGCGACCGCGCCGGCCGCGGCGAACCAGGCCTCCACGGCCGGCCGGAAGCCGGGCACGTCCGGCCAGACGTTCTCGGGGTAGTCGGCCGTGGGCAGATCCAGCTCGGGGTGGTCGGACGCCTGCGTGCCGACGTTGAACGCCTCGAACAGGTCCGCCGCCGTGGCCAGGCCGAGGCTGTTGGCCAGCGCCTCCGACTTGGGCGGGCTGTAGCCGCGGTTGACCCCGGGCGGGCAGCGGTAGGCCGCCTTGCGGTCGGGCGCCAGCGCGAAGAACGCGTCCATGGCCTCGGTGAACGCGGCGACCGTCGCTGCGGGGATGCCGTGCCCGACGACCTGCATGAAACCGACGGTCCGCGCAGCGGCGTCGACCTGCGCGGCGACGGCGGCACGGCCGGTCTCGGCCTCTTCGAGGTAGGGCGCGATGTCGATGGTCGGAACGTCCACAGCCACGTCACCCACCTTGCCACGGGCACACGGGTTGCAACCTGTGCGGATCGTCCTGGCGATGGCTCAGCGGGTCAGCTCGCGCAGCTCGCCGACCGCGTCGGCGTCCGTGGCGAACCGGTCGTGGCCTTCCGGCACGCCCGTGCCGGGGTACGTGCTCGCCGTGCCGACCGGGATGCGCGGGGCGGCGTGCACGGCGGTGACGCCGGTGCGGTCCAGCACGGCGCGGACGTTGTGCGGGCGGATCCCGCCGCACGCCATGATCGTCAGGCTGCCGTGGGCGACCAGCGCCGCGACCGCGTCGACGTCGACCGTGGCCGGTCCGCCCGAGGTCAGCACCCGCTCGACACCCAGCTCGGCCAGCGCGTCCAGCGCGGGCAACGGCTCGGCGAGGCGGTCGAAGGCGCGGTGGAACGTCACCGGCACCCCGCGGGCGGCGTCGACCAGGCCGGCCGTCGCCGCGATGTCGACCTCGTCGCCGTCCAGCGCGCCGACCACGATGCCGGCAGCGCCCGCCGCGACGGCGTGGCGGATGTCCGCGCGCATCAGCGCGAGCTCGTCGGGGCAGTACGCGAAACCGCCCGGGCGGGGCCGCACCAGCACGTGCACCTGGGCGGTGCCGGCCGCGAACACAGCGGCCTCGACCAGTGCGATGCTGGGCGTGAGGCCGCCCTCGGAGAGGCCCGCGCACAGCTCGATGCGGTCGGCGATCGACGCGACGCCGACCCCGTCGAGCGTCTCGACGCTGATCTCGAGCTGGACCACGACGATCACTGTAAGGATGTGCGCAGCGTGACCTGGCTCGGTATCGACATCGGCGGCACGAAGATCGACATCGTGCTGTCCGACGACGAGCTGCAGGTGGTGGACGCCCTGCAGGTGTCGTCGGACGCCGGGCTCGGCGGCGACCGGCTGCTGGACAACGCGATCGCGGCCGCGCGCAGGCTGGCCGGGCCCGACGTCCGCGGCGTCGGGGTGGCGGCGGCCGGCGTCATCGACCCGGCCACCGGCGCGGTGGGCCTCGCCAGCTCCACGTTCCCGCGCTGGTCCGGCACGTCGCTGGCGAAGGAGCTCGGCGCGCGCTTCGACGTGCCGGTGACCGTCGACAACGACGCCAACGCGTTCCTCTTCGGCGAGGCGCGCGCCGGCGCCGCGGTCGGACACCCCGACGTCCTCGCCATCGTCGTCGGCACCGGCGTCGGCGGCGCCGTCCTGCTGCGCGGCGAGATCTGGCGCGGCGCCCGCGGGATGGCCGGCGAGATCGGCCACACACCCGGCCACGGCGACGAGGTCTGCACCTGCGGCGCCGTCGGGCACCTGGAGACCATCGCCGCCGGCCCGTCCATCGCGCGGCGGTACGCGGCGCGGTCCGGCACCGCCCGCGGGGTCGCGGAGATCGCCGACCGCGCCGCCGGAGGCGACCCCGTCGCCCACGGCGTCCTCGCCGACGCCGGCGCGGCCATCGGCCGGGCCATCGGCACCGCCGCGGTGCTCCTCGACTGCCCGCACGTCGTCCTCGGCGGCGGCGTCATGCGCTCCTGGGCGCTGATGCAGGACGCCTGCGCGGACGCGCTCCGCGCCTCGACCCTCGGCGGCGGCGCCGGCATCACCGTCCGGCTCGGAGCGCTGGGCCCGCGGGCCACGGCCATCGGGGCGGCGGCGGCCGCGGCCGCGATGTCCTGAACGCCGGGGTGCGGATCGCTGCCGCGCTGCTTGGTCAAGTCCGCTGGCGTGGTGTGTGACGACGATCGCGTGATCTTCTGTTCGGTCAGGCGCTGAGCGCGGGGATGGTGTCGGTCGGGTTCACCTCCTCGACGTTGGCGGGGGTGTCGGGGACGGCGGCGGTGACGCGTGAACGCGTGAGGACCTCGAGGCCGAGGTAGCGGCGTCCTTCGGCCCACTCGTCATGCCGCTCGGCCAGCACGGCGCCGACGAGGCGGATCAGCGCGTCGCGGTCGGGGAAGATCCCGACGACGTCGGTGCGGCGGCGGATCTCCCGGTTAGTAGCTCGCTGGAGCGTTCGACCAGATCTGGGCGCCAGATCTGGTTGGGGGAAGCCGGTGAACGCGAGGACGTCGGCGCGGGCGTCATCGAGGTGCTCGGCGAGCTTGGGGAGCTTGTCGGTGACGGCGTCGAGGATCCGGTCGAACTGGGCGTGCACCGATGCGGCGTCGGGCTGGTCGTAGACCGAGTGCAGCAGCGCCCGCACCCACGGCCAGGACGCCGTCGGAGTCGCCGCCATCAGATTGGCCGCGTAGTGGGTGCGTAGTGGGTGCGGCACCGCTGCCAGGCCGCCCCGGGCGGTCACCCCGATCGCGGCGACCAGCCCGGCGTAGGCGTCGGAGGTGACCAGCCGGACCCCGGTCAGACCGCGGGCGGTGAGGTCACGGAAGAACCCGAGCCAGCCGGCGCCGTCCTCGGCCGAGGTGACCTGCAGACCGAGGATCTCGCGGCGTCCATCGGCGTTGACCCCGGCGGCGAGCAGGGCGTGGACCGTCGGCGGCACAGGACGCTGACCACCCGGCCGCCCTCGCGGACCTTGAGCACCAGCGCGTCGGCAGCGACGAAGGCGGCGACGAAGGTGTAGGAGCCCTGATCGAGCGGGCGCGGAAGTCGGCGGCCTGGGCGTCGAGCTCGGCGGCCATCACCGACACCTGCGACTGCGACAGCCTGGTGATGCCGAGGGACTCCACGAGCTTCCCCATCCGCCGCGTCGAGACCCCGAGCAGGTAGCAGGTCGCGACGACGGTGGTCAGTGCTCGTTCGGCGCTCGTTCGGCGCGGCGGCGGCGCTGCAGGAGCCAGTCGGGGAAGTAGGAGCCGTGGCGCAGCTTCGGGATCGCCACGTCGATGGTGCCGGCGCGGGTGTCGAAGTCGCGGTGCCGGTAGCCGTTGCGGGTGTTCGTGCGCTGCTCGGAGCGCTCGCCCCACGCCGCACCGCACACCGAATCGGCATCGGCCGACATGAGGGCGTTGATGAACGGGGTCAACATCTGGCGCAGCAGGTCCGGGCTGGCTTGGGACAGCTGCTCGTGCAGGAACTTGGGACGGGTCGATAATCGAGGGTGCGGTCATCGCGTGGAACTCCTGAAGCACTGTGGAAGGTCTCCAGAAGATCACGCGGTGGCCGCCCTACACGTCTACGCCACAGCCCTCATCAGGGCTGAGTCGCACACCACCTCGGTAGACGCCACTCGCTGCTTCCGCTCCTCGGCCCTGACGAGCCTGCGGGGCGGGTCAGCTTGCCCACGAACATCTCTGGTCGCGCGGTGTGGGTGGCCCCCAGGGGTTGCCGATGATCCTGGTCTCTCCCTGTTTTCACTGGTCACGGGCACCATCCTGCGGTAGAATCGAACACATGGTCGATGTCGAGGAGTGGGTCGGTGCACCCGACTCGCTGCTGCTCGACGGCTCCCCGTCCCCGGCGGCGGTGCAGCCGTCGGGATGGCTGGCGCTCGAACTCGACCAGTACTTCTCCTCCCCGGCCGACCTGTCCGACCCGGCTCTGATCGACGCGCTCGTCGGCTACGAACGGGTGGTGGCGTGGGCGCAGGCCCGGCAGGCCCGGCAGGCCCGGCTGATCGCCGAACTGTCCGCACGGCGCAGCGAACCGGGTGCGGTGACCGACTGGGCCGCCGACGAGGTCGGCACCGCGCTGCACCTGTCCGGTGGCACGGCGGCGTTTCGCACCCGGCAAGCCGAGGCGCTGGTGTCGCGGCTGCCGGACACCCTGGCCGCGTGGGAAGCCGGACTGCTCGACCAGCGGCGGGTCACCGTGATCACCGAAGGCACCGCCACCCTGTCCGATGAGCATGCCGCCCTGGTGGAGGCCCGGGTGTTGCCGAAGGCGCCCGAGCAGACCGCGGCGCAGCTGCGGGCGTCGGTGAAGCGGGCGATCATCGCCGTCGACCCGGGCGGCGCGCAGGAACGCCACGAACAAGCACGTCGGGATCGGCGGGTCGCGGTCAATCCCGAACCCGACGGCATGGCGTCGCTGTGGGCGCTGTTGCCCGCCCCGGACGCGGTCGCGGCGTACGAGTGGTTGACCCGGCTGGCGCGCGGGTGCGGCGCCGAGGATCCGCGGTCGATGGATGAGCGGCGTGCGGACCTGTTGGCGGATCTGCTGTCCGGGCGGCTCGCCAACCCCGACCCGGCGCTGCCGGTGCCGGTGAACCCGGGCAAGCCGCTGGTGCAGTTGCTGATGCCGATGACCAGCCTGTTCGGGTTGACCGATGACCCGTGCGAGCTGCTCGGGTACGGACCGATCACCGCCGAGATGGCCCGCGAGATCGCCGCCTCCGCGGTGTGGCGGCGGTTGTTGTTCGACCCGGCCTCCGGGGCGCTGTTGGATCACGGCCGCAGCACCTACACCCCACCCGCCGCGCTGGCCGAGTTTGTGCGGGCGCGGGATGTGTATTGCCGCTTCCCCGGCTGCCGCCGCAAGGTCGTCAACGGCGAACTCGACCACGTCACCGCTTTCGCCGAGGGCGGGGCCACCAGCGCGGCCAACCTGGCCGGGTACTGCGTGCGCCACCACCACCTCAAACACGCTGGCGGTGGTTGGCAGGTCCGCGCGCTGCCCGACGGCGGGCTGGAGTGGACCACTCCGACCGGGCACGCCTACGTGACCCGGCCCTACGACTACCGGAGCGACCCCGACCCACCCTGACCACCACCGTGCTCCGCGGAGCCGTAACCGAGTTGGCGACAGCCCGAGTTGGCATTGCGCCTTCGAACATCGCCGTTCGCCGCTGTGCACCAGTACACGGCGCCGCCGCGCCCACCTGCCTGCGTGACGCCGTGGTGCGCTTGATCCGCCGGGTCACCGAGTGTGGGGGCGCCACAGGCCCCGTTGCTCCGCGTGGGCCGCGATCGACGGCCAGGATTCGTCGCCGGAGTGGCCAGATCGTCCTGGGCTGTCAGGGCTCGATCAGCTGCTCGATCAACGTCCGGGCGAGCCACGCCCGGTACCGCTCCGGCGACCAGCCCCCACCGGTCGACGATCTGGTGGCACGTGCCGTAGTTGAGCGCGTGCAGCACCTAGACGATGCGTCGCTGCGTGTCGCGGAACCCGGCCGGCACAGTGCCCACAGCGCGCCGATCTCCGCGTCGGCCTGCGCCGCCCGGCCGCTCACCTCGACCCGCCGCGCGATCTTACGTCGCAGATGATCGGAGGGGTCCGTCACCGGCTCGTCGGTCGGGCGATGGTCGGCCGCGCGCTCCCACACCGCCGCCAGCACGCCCGACTTGGTGCCGTACGCGGCCTTGACGGTTAGGGCGCCGGCGCCGGCGGCCGCCGCGATGTCCGCGAGCGTGGTCGGCACGTAGCCGCGTTCGACGAACAGCGCCCGGGCCGTGGTCGTGGTTGCGGCGCGTGGCCGACTCGAACGGCCGGCCCGGCTCGACTTCCTCGACCACACCGTGGCCGCACGACCGGCGCGGGCATGATCCGCAAACCGGTCCAGCCGTGGTCGGCCGCGGTCGACGCGGTGCTGCGCCACCTGGAGGCGGTCGGGTTCGCCGGCGCGCCCCGCGCCCTTGGCTCCGACGAGCAGGGCCGCGATCCTGACCTACCTCCCCTGCCGGACGGTGGGCGAGCGGCTGTCGTGGCCGGAGTGCGTCCGCGGCGGCTGCGCGACGCGACCGCCGACGTCGTGCCACCGGCCGACGCGGTCTGGTTGTCCGGCCGACCCTGGCACCGCGGCTGTTCGTCGGGCACCAGGATGCGGCCACGCACAACGTCGTCTGGGACGACGACGGGCTGGTCGAGTCGTCGACCGGGACACCACGGCCCCGTCCGCCCGGGTGCTCGACCTCGCGTTCGTGGCGCTGACCCGAGTGCCGCAGCATCTGCAGGAGGCGGTGGCCGAGCAGGGTTCACCGCATTCGACGAGAGGCGCTGGCGGCCGGGTGGGTCAGCGGCTGATCGCGGCGCGCCGCAGGCCCAGGGCGACGACGACCAGCGCGGCGACGATGCCGCCCGCGATGGTCAGCACCGCCGCGCGGATCCCGTCCGACGTGGCCACCCGCAGGGCTTCACCGGCGAGCCCGTCGGTGCCGGCGGTGGCCACGAGGACGAGGACGGCGAGGCCGATCACCGCGCCGATGCTGGAGCCGGTGGACACGATGCCGGACGCCACGCCCTGCTCGCGCTCGGCGACGCCGGTGCCGCCCGCGATGAACATGGCGGTGAAGACCATGCCGTCGCCGACGCTGAGCAGCACGAGCCCGGGCAGCAGGGCGGCGTAGGAGCTCTCCGGGGTCATCGCGACGGCCAGGGCGAGCGCGCCGACCGCGCCGACCGCCAGCGCGCCGATGAGCGTTCGCCCGAGTCCGAGCGCAGTGACGACCCGGCCGGTGAACGCCGATCCGGCGACCACGACGACGGTCGGCGCGACGAAGCCCAGCCCGGTCTCCAGCGCGTCGTAGCCCCGCACGTCCTGCAGGTAGATGGACAGGAAGTAGAGCGCGGAGCCGAAGGTGGCGGTGAACAGCGCCGCCACCGTGGTGGCGACCAGCAGGCTGCGGTTCCTGACCAGGCGTGGCGGCACCAGCGGGTCGTTGCTGCGCCGCTCCACGATGACGTGCAGGGCGGTCAGCCCGACCGCGGCCGCGAGCAGCCCGACGATCCACGGCGAGGCCCAGCCGAGGTCGGCGCCTTCCACCAGCGCGAACACCAGCACCGTGACCGCGGCGGTGGCCGAGAGCGCGCCCGGCAGGTCGAATGAGCGGGTCCGGTCGCGGACCGGGTCGGGAGCGACGAGCACCACGAGGAGGGCGAGCGCCAGCCCGGCCAGCGGCACGTTGACGAGGAACACGGCCTCCCAGCCGAACGCGCGCGTGAGCAGCCCGCCGGACAGGACGCCGATCACCAGCCCGGCCGCGCCGGCGCCGCCCCAGATCCCCAGCGCCCGGTTGCGCTCGGGCCCTTCCGGGAAGATCGTGTTGATCACGGCGAGGGTGCTCGGGAACACCAGCGCGCCGCCGAGTCCCTGGAGAGCGCGCGCCGTCAGCTGGACCTCCGGCCCGGTGGCCAGCCCCCCGGCCAGCGACGCCACCGCGTACAGCGCGAGGCCGGCGCCCAGCATGCGCCGGCGGCCGAGCACGTCCGCCGCGCGCCCGCCGAACAGCAGGAACCCGCCGGAGGCCACGGCGTACGCGCTGACCACGGCTTGGAGGGTGCGGGCGGAGTAGCCGAGGTCGCGGCCGATCTCCGGCAGCGCGACGACGACGATGTACTGGTCGAGCGACACGATCAGCATCGCGAACGACAGCAGTGCGAGCGTCGCGGAACGGGAGTCGAGCGCGAGGCGTCGGTGCTGCTCCGGCGGGGGCACGCAGGTCGAACGGATCATCGGAACCCTCTCAATAAATCGTACGTAATTTGTCATACAAAGTTCTCGGCGCATGAAAATGCCTACTGGCTGCTCGCCGCCATCCGCACCCCGAGGCCGACTAGCACGGCGCCGCTCAGCGCGTCGAGGCGGCGGCGGATCGTGCTCCGGCGGAACCACCCGCCTGCCCGCGCGACCCCGGCGGAGAGCGCGAGGTACAGCGCGGTCTCCAGGGCCACCTGGGCGGACGCGAACAGTGCCGTCGTCGCGAACAGCGGCCGGTCCGCCGGCACGAACTGCGGGTAGAACGCGACCATGAACACGGCCGCTTTCGGGTTGGCCAGCGAGACCGCGACCGCCTCGGCGACCGAGCGCCACCACGCTCGCGGCGGCGACGCAGCACCCTCCGGTGCAACCGGGAGACCCCGCAGCACTCCCAGCCACGCCTTGACGCCGAGGACGACGAGCACCGCGGCGCCGACCGCGCGCAGCACGACGAACGCCGTCTCCGACGCCGCGACCAGCGCCGCGAAGCCTGCCGCCGCGAGCATCGCCCAGGCGAAGAGGCCCGCCTCCAGCCCGACCACGGTCGGGACCGCGGCGCGGAACCCGTGCAGCGCGGCGCGCCGCAGGATCAGCGCCATCGCCGGGCCGGGCGACGCGGAGATCAGCAGCACGGCGACGAGGAACGACGGCAGCGAGCTGGGCAGGTCCATGCCTGCAGTGTCGCACAGATTCTGCTATCGTCATACAAAGTATGAACGATGATTCTGTCGAGTCAGGAACGAGTCGAGCATGCGCTCTGAAGCTTTCACCGGGGTTCCGCAGTTCGACACCGCGCCGCTGGCCGAACGGGTCCGGGCCGCGATCCTCGAGGCGATCCTCGGCGAGAAGTTCGTGCAGCGGCTGCCCAACGAGGACGTGCTGGCCGGGATGTACGGGGTCAGCCGCACCACGATCCGCGCCGCGCTGCAGAGCCTCGAGAGCGACGGCGTCGTCACGCGCCGGCGCGCCATCGGCACCACGATCAACAGCCACGTCCGGCGCTCGGCGCTGGCGCTGCAGCGGCTGGTGAGCTTCGCGGAGCTGCTGGAGGAGCGCGGCCACGAGGTCCGGGTCGAGGCCGCGCACTACCGCGCCGACGCACCGCCCGACGACCTGCTCGCGGCGTTCGGGTCCGACCTCGCAGCCGGCGCGCCCGCGTTCGTCACCGACACGTCGTTCTTCGCCGACGGGCGCCTCGCGATCTGGATCCGCGACCTGGTGCCGTGGAGCAGGTTGCGCGACCAGTCGCGGGTCCCGGAGGTGGGCGATCCGGCGCACTTCGACTTCGCCCGCCCGTACCTGGTCCAACCCGTGGTGCACGCGGTGGCGGAGATCCGCCCGGTGGTGAACGACGGCGAGCGCACCCCGCTGCCGGTGGCCGTCGGGACGGCGTTCACGCGGTTGCTGGAGCGCCACTACGCCGCCGACGGCACGATCATGGCCGTGTCGCTGGTCGACGTGGACGACGACTTCGTCGTCTTCGAGGTCGTCCGACGTGGCTGAGATCGTGGTGGTCCGGGCCCGGCAAGGGCAGTCCTACCGCCTGGGGAACGCGCTGTTCAAGGTCGGCGGCAGCCAGACCGGGGGCCGGTTCGACTTCCTGGTGATGGACGTGGCGCACCGGTCCGGCCCGCCGCTGCACGTCCACGAGGTGCAGGACGACACGTTCTTCGTGCTGAGCGGCGTGCTCACCGTCCAGGCGGGCGACGAACTGGTGGAACTGGGTCCCGGCGACTTCGCGACGGTGCCGCCCGGGGTGCCGCACACCTTCGACAACCTCGGCGCCGAGCCGGTGCGGGTCGTCAACATCATGACGCCCGGCGGGTACGACGAGCTGTTCCAGGAGTGGGAGCAGCTCGCCACCGACCCGTCCGACGCCGAGGTCGCCACGATCTACGCGCGGCACGGCGCGCGGCCCGTCGGCCCGCCGCTGCGGGACCGTTAGGAGGGCACGGAGCTGCGCGCCAGCGCATGCTCGACGAGCAGCACGAGCGCGGCCTGGCTGGACTCGGGATCGCGGGCGTCGAACCACATCAACGGGTGGTCGGGTGAGAGCGCCAGCGCGTCGCGCACGGTGGCTTCGTCGAACTGGTCGCTGCCGGGGAACGTGTTCACCCCGATGACGAACGGGAGCCTGCGGCTCTCGAAGAAGTCGATCGCGGGGAAGCAGTCGTCCACCCGGCGCAGGTCCACGAGCACGACGGCACCCACCGCGCCGCGCGCGAGCTCGTCCCACATGAACCAGAACCGGGACTGCCCGGGCGTCCCGAACAGGTAGAGGATCAGCGACCGGTCGACGGTCAGGCGGCCGAAGTCCATCGCGACGGTCGTCGTCTGCTTGTCCGGCACCGCGTCGGCGTCGTCGACCCCGATCGACGCCACGGTCATCGGTGCCTCGGTGAGCAGCGGCGGGATGTCCGACAGCGAGCGCACCATGGTCGTCTTGCCGGCGCCGAAGCCGCCGGCGATGAGGACCTTCAGCGGGATGAGGTCGGATTCAGCGGGCACGGAGTCCCTCCAGCAGTCGTTCGAGCACGGCCGGCGCCGGTCCCCCGTCAACACCGCCGCCGGACGGCGGCAGGTGGATCTCGAGGAGGCCGGCGGCGACCAGGTCGCTCACGAGCACCCGCGCCACCCCGACGGGGACGCGCAGGTGGGCGCTGATCTCGACGACCGACACGGGCTGCGCCGCCAGTCGGATCGTCTCGCTGTACTCGGCCTGGAGCTCGCCCACCGGCCGACCGGACGGGGCCACCGTCACCAGCGTCTCGACGGGCAGTTGGCTGCCGTCGACGGCTCGGGTGCGGCCACCGGTGAGGGCGTAGACGGGCACGACCCGACCGCCACCTGCGTCGTCGAACACCGGCTACCGCTCCGCGGGCTTGCGCTGCGCGGGCGTGACGGCGTGCCCCACCCGCGTCGCCAGCATCGTCATCTCGTAGCCGACGACGCCCATGTCGCACGAGCGCTCGGCGAACACCGCGAGCGTCGCGCCCGTGCTGACCGACGTCACGAAGTAGTAGCCGCCGTCCAGCTCGAGGATCGTCTGCCCGACGGAGCCGGCGCCGAGCAGCTGCGCCGTACCCCGCGCGAGGCTGACCAGCCCGGACGCCGCCGCGGAGAGCTGATCGCCGAGGGTGGCGCCGATCCCGGGGGAGCTGGCGAGCCGCAGCCCGTCACCGGAGACGACGACCACGTGGACGACACCGGGGGTCGCGCGGGCGAACTCGTCCAGCAACCAGTCGAGCCGGCCCGTCCCGACGGCCGTCACTGCGCTCCGCCGCTCTGCGCGGCCTCGCTCTGCGCGGCCTGCCGGCTGGCCTGGTAGCGCGACAGCGCGTTGGCAGCGCCGGCGTGCACACCCGAGGGCTGTGCCGGTGCCTCGTGCCCGTTGCGCAGCTCGGGGGCGAGGTGGCTCTGCGGGACGCGGCGGCGCAGGGTGGGCCGCCCGTTGCCGTTGGTCGTGGGCTGCTCGGCCCGCGGTTCCGGGACCTGCACACTCGGGCGCTCCGGTGCGGCGGGCGGCTGCTCTTCCCTGGGTCCGTCCCACCAGCCGCGCCAGTCGTTGCGCTCCGCTGCCTGCACGCCGAACGGGGTGAAGGCCGTCTCCGGCTCGATGCCGCGGGCCGGCCGGCGGGTGGGCAGCGATCCGTCGATCGTCACCGGCTCGATCCACCCGGGACGCGCTGCCGGTTCGGCGGCCTGGTCGGGGCCTGCGGAGATGCCGAGGGTCGGCCCGCCTGCGTACCGGCGCTGCCGGGGCGCCGGCTGGACCGCGACGGCCGGCGCGGACTGCGGGTCGGCGAACAGGGCAGGTGGCATCGCCACGACCGCGGTGATGCCCGAACCCGGTGTGGTCCCGAGCGACACCTCGATGCCGTGCCGCGCGGCGAGCCGGGCGACGACGTGCAGGCCGAGTCGCTGCGTGACGGTCGGGTCGATCTCGTGCGGCTCGGCGAGCTGGAGGTTCGCCCGCGCGAGGTCCTCGGGCGGCATGCCGACGCCCCAGTCCTCGATGGTCAGCAGCTGGCCGCCCGCCTGCCGCAGGTCGTGCCGGGCCCGGACCGTCACGGTGGTGTCCGGCGGCGAGTACCGCACCGCGTTCTCCACCAGCTCCGCGAGCAGGTGGGTGGTGTCCGCGACGCAGCGGCCGAGCACGTGGACGCGCTCGTCCACCGCGAAGACCACGCGGCCCAGGTCCTCGGTCTCCGCGATCGCCGCGCGCACGACGTCGCGCAGCGGCACCGGGTGCGTCCAGGTCCGCGGCGACTGCTCGCCGGCCAGCACCAGCAGGCTCTCGGCGTTGCGGCGCACCCGGGTGGCGAGGTGGTCGAGCCGGAACAGCTCACCGAGCGCGTCCGGGTCGCGTTCCTTCTCCTCCAGCTTGTTGATCAGCTCCAGCTGACGGTGGAGCATGCTCTGGTTGCGGCGGGCGAGGCTGACCAGCATGTCCGAGGTGAACTTGCGGTGCCCGATCTCCGCGTCGGCGACCACGAGCTGCTTGCCGAGGGTCTCCCGCAGGTGCTGCTCGTCCTCGGTGATGCGCCAGAAGACGACCATCCCCGCGCACGCGGCGAGTACCGCGACACCGTGGATGCCCGACCACAGCCACGGGTTCGCCTGGCCGGCGCCGTGGTTGAAGATCAGCGTGCCGAGCCAGAGCGTGCCGATGCCGTGGCTGAGCACGGTGAACCCGACGTTCCACAGGAACGGCACCCAGTCCTGGTAGAGCGCGATGAACCCGATGATGATGAAGAAGTGGAAGTGCGCCTCGATGCTCCCCGAGGTCAGCACCACCAGCCCGGCCGAGCAGAAGACGAGCCCGCCGGTCGTGAAGAACGAGCGCAGCCGCCGGTTGCCGGCGACGTGCGCCGCCACGAGGAAGACGACCGGCGCGACCAGCGTGTAGCCGACCCTCGACGGCGAGTCGCCGAGCACCCAGCCGAGCCCCGCCATGAACGGGATGTGCGCCAGGAGGAGGCGTTGCAGCAGCCGGTGCCGCCGGCTCCACTGCGCGTCGTCGAGGGTGTTGCCGCGCGGCAGCTGCCGCAGGAGCCACGCCAGGAATCCGCGCTTCTCGCGCGCGGACTCCGGTGCGGCCGAGAGGTCACTGGGCATACTTCGGGCTCCGTCACGTTCGCCGGGTCGACCGACTCGCTCCGGTCGCGCCGACGACCGTAGCCATGGCTGCAACGGGTCCGCGGTTGCAGCAGAGCCGGGTGCGGAGAACGGCGCAACGCGCGGTGCCCGTTGGGCGCGACGCGCCGCACGTTCGGCTGATGGAACCCGGACGACACAGATCGGAGCGCCTCGACGGTCACGGTCGGCTCACGGATGAGATACTCAGCGTCACGACGGGCCGATCGGCGAACCCATGTCGCCACTGGGCGCGCGACCGCGCGCGCGTCGCCGTACCCGGCCGTCTGCGCGGGGTACGGCCGAACGGTCGACGCCTTCGCTGGGCTGACCAGCCGTGTCGGCCCAGGTCAGCTCGGACGCCGCGTGCTCTCGCGGAGCACGATCTCGCCGCGGACCGGTACGCGGGACGGACCGGAGGTGTCGTCGAGGGCCAGGTCGACGACCGTCGCTCCTATCCGCGTCATCGGCAGGCGCAGGGTCGTGAGGCCGGGCACGACGTCGCGGAGCGAGGGGATGTCGTCGAAGCCGGCGACCGCGATGTCGTCGGGCACGCGCAACCCGGCCGCGCGGAGGGCGGCCAGCGCGCCGAGCGCCATCACGTCGGTGACGGCGAAGAGGCAGTCGACGGGCGCGCGGCCGCCGGCCGCGGCGATCATGGCCGCGGTGGTGGCGTACCCGCCCTCCCAGGTGAACTCGCCGGGCAGGACGTGCGCCGGCAGCGGTTCGGCACCCGCGGCGGCGAGCGCGTAGCAGAAGCCCTCGGCGCGGTCGCGCGCCGTGAGGTGCCCCGACGGCCCGGTGAGCACGCCGAACCGGCGGTGGCCGAGCCCCAGCAGGGCCTCGGCGAGCGCGGCGGCCCCGAGCCGGTTCTCCACGACGACGGTGCGTACGCCGAGCACGTCCTGCCCGATGCAGGCGACCCGTCCGCCGTGCCGGGTGACGGCGGCGAGCGCGGTGCGCATGGCGTCGAGCAGGTCGGGGTCGTCGATCCGGGAGCCGGCGAGCACCACGACCTGGGCGCGCTCCTGGTGCAGCTGCTCCACGTGCCGCAGCTCGGTCTGCGGGTCGCGCTGGGTGCTGGCGACGGTGACGAGGAGCCCGTGCGCCGCCGCCGCGGAGATGACGCCGGCGGCGATGGCGGAGAAGTAGGGGTCGGCGATGTCGTGGACGACGAGGCCGAGCGTCGCCGTGCGGCCGCGGGCCATGGCCTGGGCCTGCGCGTTGGGCGAGTAGTCCAGCTCCTCCGCGGCCCGGCGCACGCGCTCGCGCAGCTCCTCGCGGACCTGGCGGTTGGCGCTCCCGTTCAGCGCGCGCGAGGCCGTGGCCAGCGATACGCCGGCCCGTGCCGCGACGTCGGCGAGCGTGGCGGGCCCGCTGGAGCGCATGCGCGAAGGGTAGCGCTTTCCCCGGAGGGGTACGGCACTTACCTTGACACCCGTCGTAGGGGATTCCTACGCTGGAAAGCGCTTACCGTACAGGAGGGGACATGAGCGAAACGCTCGGAACGCCCCCGGCGACCGTCACCGACGCCGGCGCACGACCCATCTTCAGCGGGCACTACCGCAGCCTCTGGGGGTTCCTCCTCCTCGGCTGGCTCTTCAGCTACGCCGACCGCACGGTCACCGGCCCCGTCATCGCGTGGATGATCGCGAACAAGGCCGGGTTCATCGGCGACGCGAGCAACCCCGCCACCCTGGGCGGTCTCGTCGGCTCGATGTTCTTCGCCGGCTACATGCTCACCCAGTACGCCGGTGGGCGGCTCGG
Source organism: Pseudonocardia sp. CA-107938 (assembly GCF_050936315.1). Classification (NCBI taxonomy): domain Bacteria; kingdom Bacillati; phylum Actinomycetota; class Actinomycetes; order Pseudonocardiales; family Pseudonocardiaceae; genus Pseudonocardia; species Pseudonocardia sp. CA-107938. The sequence goes on from NZ_JBNJNA010000001.1 coordinate 3,144,194, forward strand.
CGACCGGTTCGGCCACCGCGAGATGCTCGTCCTCTCGCTGCTGTGGGCCGGCCTGCTGACGCTCGTGTCCGGCCTGGTCGCCGGCCTGGTCGCGTTCGTCGCCGCGCGCGTGCTCACCGGTCTCGGCGAGGGTGTCTTCTACTCCAACGACCGCACGATGGTCATGAACCACACCCCGGCGAACCGGCGCACCCTCGGCCTCGGCGTCGTCCTTTCCGGCCTGTCCATCGGGTTGACGATCGGCGTGCTTGCCACGCCGTACCTGATCAACTGGGGCACCTCCGTCGGGCTCGCCGGCGAGGCCTGGCGGATGCCGCTGTGGGTGTTCGGCGTCGTCTCGCTGGTGGTCGCGCTGGCCACGTACCTGTTCTTCCGGGGTCGCGGCGACCGCCCGTTGCGGCTCGGTCCGCCCGCCCTGCGGCTGATCGCCTACTCGGCGCCGACGTTCGTCGCGATCGTGGCGCTCTTCCTCGTGGCGGAGGCGCTGCGCTGGCCCGAGTGGCTCACCGCGGTGGGCGTCGGCGTGCTCGCCGCGATCGTCACCGCCGTCGTGGTGCAGAACGTGCGTCGCTCCGGGCACGCGTCCACGCTGCTCAACCGCAACGTCTGGTACGTCTACATCGCGTTCATCGCCGTCATGTGGAACCTGTGGTTCTTCAGCTTCTGGTCGGTGCAGATCGTCAAGGAGACGGCGCAGTCGAGCCTCGTTGCCGCCGGCCTCACCGCCGCGTTCAACGCCGGCGCAGGGATCATCGGGTTCCCGATCGGCGGCTGGCTCGCCGACCGCCGCGCCCGGGCCGGCAAGGGGCGCAAGCCGCTCGCCATCGCCTGCGCCGTCGCGCACGCGCTGCTCGCCGTCGCGTTCGGGCTGAGCATCATGAGCGGGCGCCCGTCGCTGCTGCTGCTCGGGCTGATCCTCTTCACGTCCGGGCTGTTCTTCAACGCGTTGCAGCCCATCGTCCACGGGATCACCGGCGATCTCGTCCCCGACGACCAGCGCGGCTCGGTCTTCGGCCTGTTCAACCTGGTCGCGGAGATCGGCGCCGTGGCCAGCCCGGTGGTCAGCGGCATCCTGCGCGACGCCACCGGCAGCTGGGCGCCCGGCGTCTTCACCGCCGCCGGGGTCATGGCCGTCTCCGTCGTGCTCTACGCGCTGGTGCGCGAGCACGTGCCGGCGGCCGCATCCACCTGAGATCGAGGAGCACCATGGCTCGGCAGAGCATCGGCATCATCATGAACGGCGTCAGCGGGCGCATGGGCTACCGCCAGCACCTGCTGCGCTCGGTCCTCGCGATCCGCGACGAGGGCGGCATCCGGCTCAGCGACGGGTCGCGGGTGCAGCTCGAGCCGCTGCTCGTCGGGCGCAGCGCGCCGCGCCTCGCGGAGATCGCCGCGCGGCACGGCATCGCCGACTACACCACCGACCTGGACGCCGCGCTGGCCGATCCGCGCTGGGAGATCTACTCCGACTTCCTCGTCACGCAGGCGCGCCCGGCCGCGCTGCGCAAGGCCATCGCGGCGGGCAAGGCGATCTACACGGAGAAGCCGACCGCGGAGACCGTCGAGGATGCGCTGGAGCTGGCCGCCCTCGCCCAGGCGGCGGGCATCAAGAACGGGGTGGTGCACGACAAGCTGTACCTGCCCGGCCTGCTGAAGCTGAAGCGGCTGATCGACTCCGGGTTCTTCGGCCGGATCCTGTCGGTGCGCGGCGAGTTCGGCTACTGGGTGTTCGAGGGCGACTGGCAGCCCGCGCAGCGGCCCAGCTGGAACTACCGGGCCGAGGACGGCGGCGGCATCGTCGTCGACATGTTCCCCCACTGGAACTACGTGCTGGAGAACCTGTTCGGCCGCGTCGAGTCGGTGTACGCCCGCGCCGTGACGCACATCCCGAACCGGGTCGACGAGTCGGGCCGGCCCTACGCCGCCACCGCCGACGACGCGGCGTACGCGGTGTTCGAGCTGCCCGGCGGCGTGATCGCGCAGATGAACTCCAGCTGGGCAGTGCGGGTGGACCGCAAGGAGCTGCTGGAGCTGCAGGTCGACGGCACCCACGGCAGCGCGGTCGCCGGGCTGCACCGCTGCCGCGTGCAGCACCGCAACGTCACGCCGAAGCCGGTCTGGAACCCGGACGAGGCCGACGCGCACGACTACGACGCCGACTGGGCGGAGGTGCCGCCGAACGACGAGTTCGGCAACGGGTTCCGCGCCCAGTGGGAGCAGTTCCTGCTGCACGTCCTGGAGGACGCGCCGCACGAGTACGACTTCCTCTCCGGCGCCCGCGGGGTCCGGCTGGCCGAGGCCGGGCTGGAGAGCTCGCGCACCGGCCGCCGGGTGGAGCTGGCCGAGCTGACGCTGCCGGTGGGGGTCGGATGAGCGGCCAGATGGGCACCGTCGCCCTTCTGCGCGACGGCCAGGTGCAGCGGCGCGAGCTGGCGGCACCGCCTACGTTCACCCGGCCCACCGCGCCGCTGCGGTCCCGCGTCGCGTACGCCGCCGCGCACGTCGTGCCCCGGATCGACGGGGAGAACGTGCCCGGCGCACCCGCGGACATCGACTGGGACGCGACCCTCGCCTTCCGCCACCACGTGTGGTCGTGGGGCCTGGGTGTCGCGGACGCCATGGACACGGCCCAGCGCAACATGGGCCTCGACGCCGCGGCGACGCGCGAGCTGATCGCCCGCAGCGCCGCCGAGGCCCGTTCGGTCGGCGGGGACTTGGTCGTCGGGGTCAACACCGACCACCTCGACGACGAGGTCGTGAGCCTGCAGGCAGTGATCGACGCCTACGTCGAGCAGCTGCACCACGCCGAGGACCACGGGGCCGGCGTGGTGCTCATGGCGAGCCGGCACCTCGCCCGCGCCGCGTCCGGGCCGGCCGACTACGAGCACGTCTACCGGGAGGTGCTGGCCCGCGCGTCCGCACCGGTCGTCCTGCACTGGTTGGGCGCGGCGTTCGACCCGAAGCTCGCGGGGTACTTCGGGGCCGTGGACGTCGCGCCCAACCTCGACACCGTCGTGCGGATCATGAGCGAGAACGTCGAGCGGATCCGCGGCATCAAGATGAGCCTGCTCGACGCCGGCCACGAGATCGCCTTGCGCGCCCGGCTGCCCGAGGGCACCACGATGTTCACCGGCGACGACTACCACTACGTCGACCTCATCGCCGGCGACGGCACCCGGCACTCCGACGCGCTGCTGGGCGCGTTCGCCGCCGTCGCGCCGAACGCGTCGGCCGCGATCGCGGCGCTCGACGCCGGCGACCCGGGCGGCTACCGGCGGATCCTCGGGCCGACCGAGGAGCTGGCCCGGCACGTGTTCGCCGCGCCGACCTGGTTCTACAAGACGGGCATCGCGTTCCTGGCCTGGCTGAACGGTCACCAGCCGGCGTTCACGATGGTCGGCGGGCTGCACGCCGGCCGCAGCCTGCCGCACCTGTCGCGGCTGGTGGAGCTGGCCGACGCCGCCGGAGCGCTGGAGGACCCCGCGCTGGCGGCGCAGCGCTGGAACGGGTTCCTGGCCCTGCTCGGCGTGGACGTGCCGGCGGCGGTGGGCGTGTGAACCCGCGGCTCTCGCTCAACCAGGCCACGGTCCGGCGCGCCGACCTCGCGACCGCGCTCGCCGTCACGCAGAAGGCGGGCATCGCGAGCATCGGGCTGTGGCGCGAGCCGGTCGCCGACGTGGGCCTGGCTGCCGCTGCCGCGCTGCTCGCCGACTCGGGGCTGCGGTTCTCCAGCCTGTGCCGGGGCGGGTTCTTCACCATGTCCGATCCTGATGCCCGTCGCGCCGCCATGGACGACAACCGTCGCGCGATCGAGGAGACGGCCGCGCTCGCCGCGGCCGGCGCCCCCGGTTCCGCTGCGGTGCTCGTGCTCGTCCCGGGCGGGTTGCCGGCAGGGGATCGCGACCTGCCGGGAGCCCGCGCGCGGGTCGCCGACGCCGTCGGGGAGCTGGCGGCCGATGCCGTGGCGGCCGGGGTGACCCTCGCCATCGAGCCGATGCACCCGATCTACGCGGCCGACCGCGGCGTCATCTCCACCCTCGGCCAGGCCCTCGACATCGCCGAGCAGCACGACGACGTCGGCGTCGTGCTCGACACCTTCCACGTGTGGTGGGACCCGCAGCTCGCCGAACAGATCGCGCGCGCCGGCCGCACCGGTCGCATCGCCGGCTACCAGGTGAACGACTGGATCACCCCACTCCCACCCGACACCCTGCTGGCCCGCGGCATGATGGGCGACGGCCACATCGACCTCCGCGCCGTCACCGCGCTGGTCGAGCAGGCCGGCTACCGCGGCGACGTCGAGGTCGAGATCTTCAACCAGGAGATCTGGGACGCCGACCCGGGCGAGGTCGCCCACCGCGTCGCGGCGGCGTTCGGGGCGCACGTCGGGCTGTGACAGGGGGAGCATGGACGCGATCCGGATCGGTGCGCTCGCACCGCTCAGCCGGCCGGGGTGGGCAGAGGCCGGGCGGCAGCTGGTCGCCGGGCTGGCGCTGGGGGTGCGCGACGCGAACGCGGCCGGCGGGGTGCCGCTGGAGCTGGTGGTGCGGGACACGGCGGCTGATCCGCAGCGGGCCGCCGCGGCCGTCGACGAGCTGGCGTCGCTGGGCGTGGCCGCGCTGGCGGGGGAGTACCACAGCGTGGTCGCCCGGACGGTCGCCGCGCGGGCCGACGCGCTCGGCCTGCCCTACCTGTGCTCGTCGGCGGTGCTCGATGCGCTCACCGACGGGCCGACGGACGTGGTCGCGCGCATCGCCCCGGCACAGTCCCGCGGCTGGCGGCTCTTCGCCGATCACCTCCGCTCCTCAGGCCATGACCGGGTCGCCATCGTCGCCCAGCCGAGCGTCTATTGGGCGTCCGGTACGCGGATCCTGCGCGAGCACCTCGAGGCGGTCGTCGAGCTGGACCCTGCTGCGGTCTGCGACGGACTGGTCGACAGCGGCGCGACGGCGCTGCTCCTGCTGGTCGGGTACCCGGAGCCGGCGGTGCCGATCGTGCGGGCCGTCCGCAGCGACCCGCGCCTCGCCGGGGTCCTGATCGGGGCGCCGGCCGGGCAACCGGAGCTCCCCGAGTGGGCGGAGCTGCTCGGCGCCGAGGGGGCCGCCGTCCCGTTCCTGCGCTACCTGCCCGAGCAGCTCGACCCGCTCGGCAAGCGGGTCGAGGCCGAGCTGAACGGGCCGTCGTTCGTCGCCTACGAGGGCTACGACACCGCCACCGTCCTCGCCGCGATGCTGCGATCCGGCGGTTCCTGGGCCGACATCGCCGTCGACGGCAGCCGCGGGCGGATCACGTTCTCCCGCGTGCCGGGCATCAGCGTGTGGCAGTGGGCGTGGCCGCCGATCCAGGTCGTGGACCGCGATCCGGCAGCTCCCGACCGCTTCCGGGTGCTGCGCAGCGGCTGAGCCAGCCCGGGGCGCGCCGGCGGAACTCGTCGGCGTCGAGGCCGCCGGCGCCCTCGGGCAGCACTCCGAGCAGGTCGCCCAGGTGGGCCCGGTTGCTCACGTCGATCGCGGACGGGTGGGCGGGCCACGACCCGATGACCAGCCCGGCGACGGTGATGCCGCGCCGGGTCAGCGCCTCGACCGTGAGCGCGGTGTGGTTGAGCGTGCCCAGGCCGCTGCGGCACACCACGACCACCGGCGCGGCCAGCGCGGACGCGAGGTCGGCGAGGGTGTGGCCGTCGTGGTCGAGCTCCACGAGCAGCCCGCCGGCCCCCTCGACCAGCACGTCGCCCTGCTCTGCCAGCTGCCGGACCCGCTCGACGTGGGCCCGGAGCGGGGGCAGCCGCGCGCCGGCCCGCGTGGCCGCGGCGACCGGGGCCATCGGGTGCGGCAGCCGGACGCCCTCGTGGACGGCCGTGCCGCGCGCCAGCCGCCGCACGACGTCGATGTCGCCCTCGCCCTCCTCCGTACCGGCCTGCACGGGCTTGTAGACGGCGCCGCCGTGCAGGACCGCGAGCGTCGCGGTGGCGATGGTCTTGCCGACGCCGGTGTCGGTCCCCGTCACGATCAGGACGGTCATGCCGGCACCTCGGCCCGTGCCCAGCGGCTCGCGAGTCGGGCGGCGTGCGCGGCCCGCTCCACGTCGACGCCCGCGCGGGCGACCAGGCGCAGCCGGGAGATGCCGTCGGGCACGCTCGGCGGCCGGAAGCAGCCGACGGCGATGCCCTCGTCGCGCAGCCGGTCGGTCGCCGCGACGGCGTCGTCGGCCGAGGTCGCCGGGACCGACTGCACGGCGCCGGGCGCGTGCGGCACCCCGGCCGCCTCGGCGATCGCCGCGGCGACGCGGTGCAGCTCGGCGACCCGGTCCGGCTCGGCGGCGATGATCCGGCAGGCCGTCGCGGCGGCGGCCGCGGCGGCGGGGGCGAGTCCCGTGTCGAAGATGAAGGTGCGCGCGGTGTTGACCAGGTGCTCCCGCAGCGCAGGCGATCCGAGCACGGCGCCGCCCTGCGCGCCGAGCGCCTTCGACAGCGTCGCCGTGACGACGACGTGCTCGGCACCGGCGAGCCCGGCCGCGTGGACCGCCCCCCGGCCTCCGCCGGCCACGCCGATCCCGTGCGCCTCGTCGACGACCAGCAACGCGTCGTGCCGCGCGCACAGCTCGGCGGCCCCGCGCAGGTCGCAGGCGTCGCCCAGCACCGAGTAGATCGACTCGACGACGACGAGCGCCCGCGGCTGCGTCCGCTCGCGCAGCAGCCGCTCCAGCGCGTCGAGGTCGCCGTGCGGGCACACGGTGACGGGGGAGCGCGACAGCCGGGCCCCGTCGATCAGGGACGCGTGGACGTGCGCGTCGGAGACCAGCAGCGTGTCCGGGTCGCCGAGCGCGGTGAGCACGCCGATGTTCGCGGTGTAGCCGCTGGAGAACGCCAGGCAGGCGGGCTGCCCGGTCAGCCGCGCGAGTTCGGTCTCCAGCTCGACGTGGCTCGCGGTGGTGCCCGTGACGACCCGAGACGCGCCGGCGCCGACGCCGTACCGCTCGATCGCGCGCACGGCGGACCCCTGCAGCCGCGGGTCCGCGCTCAGCCCGAGGTAGTCGTTGGACGCGAGGTCGAGCACGCCGGCGCGCGGGTGGCGTCGCTCGTCGGCGGCACGGACGACGGTGCGCGCCTGTGCGGTGGACGTGATCCACTCCTGCATGCCGCCCATCAGCCGTGCACCTGCTCGATCGCGCCGGTGACGGCGGCGCCGATGGTCGCGATCTCGTCGGGCGCGCAGATGTAGGGCGGCATCGTGTAGACGAGGTCCCGGAACGGGCGGACCCAGACGCCGCGCTCCAGCGCCGCGCGGGTCACCGCCACGACGTCCACGGGGCCGGTGAGCTGGACGACCCCGACCGCGCCGAGCACCCGCACGTCCCGCACGGAGCCCAGCGCCGCGGCGGGCTTCAACGCCACGGCCAGCTCGCTCGCGATCCCGGGGACCCGCGCGGCGTGCGCGGGCAGCAGGTCGAGCGAGGCCGACGCGACGGCGCAGGCCAGGGGGTTGCCCATGAACGTGGGGCCGTGCAGCAGCGTGCGGACGGTCCGGCCGACCTCGCCGGTGCACAGCACCGCCGCCAGGGACAGGTAGCCGCCGGTCAGCGCCTTGCCCACGCACATCACGTCCGGGACGACGCCGGCGTGGTCGACGCCGAACGGGGTGCCGGTACGGCCGAAGCCGGTCGCGATCTCGTCGGCGATCAGCAGGATGCCGTGCTCGTCGGCGATGCGGCGCAACGCGGTCACGCAGACGGGCGGGTAGACGTGCATGCCGCCCGCGCCCTGCAGCACGGGCTCGACGACGATCCCCGCGATCGTCTCCGCGTGCTCCGCGACGAGCTGCTCGGCCTGGGCGACCCAACCGTCGACGGATGCGTCGTCGGCGGGTGGCCGGGGCAGGAACAGCTGCTCGGCGACGAGTCCCGGGAACAGCGCGTGCATGCCGTCGACGGGGTCGCAGACGCTCATCGCGCCGGTCGTGTCGCCGTGGTAGCCGCCGCGCAGCGCGACGAACCGCCGGCGCTGCGGCCGCCCGATCGCCGCCTGGTACTGCACGGCGAGCTTCAGCGCGACCTCGACCGACACGGAACCGGAGTCGGCCAGGAACACGTGCTGCAGATCGCCGGGCGTGAGCGCCACCAGCTGCTCCGCCAGCCGCACGGCCGGCTCGTGCGTGAGCCCGCCGAACATCACGTGGCTGAACCGGTCGACCTGCGCGTGCACCGCCGCGTCCAGCGCGGGGTGCCGGTAGCCGTGGATCGCGCACCACCACGAGCTCATCGCGTCGACGACGTCGAAGCGGGTGCCGTCGGCCGCCTCCAGCTGCAGCCGGGTGCCGGATGCCCCGCGCACCGCGTAGGGGGACGGCCCGTCCAGTGGCGCGTACGGGTGCCAGACGAGGCCGCGGTCGCGCTCCAGCAGCGCGGTCACGCGTTCGGCGCGTGGACGGTGCCGGCGCCGCGCTGCCGGATGGTGACGGTCGCGTGGTCCGGTGCGGTCTCGGCCCCCAGCACGTGGAACCCCGCGTCGGCGATCATCGCGAGGTCGGCCTGCGCCGCCTGCCCCTCGCTGGTCAGGTAGTCGCCGAGGAACAGCGAGTTCGCGACGTGCAAAGCGAGCGGCTGCAGCGAGCGCAGGTGCATCTCGCGCCCGCCGGCCATGCGGATCTCGGTGGCCGGGCAGGCGAAGCGGGCCAGCGCGAGGATCCGCAGCGCGCGGAGCGGATCGAGCTCCCAGGTGCCGGCGAGCGGGGTGCCGTCGAACGGCATCAGGAAGTTGATCGGGATGGAGTCGCTGCCGAGCTCGCGGAGGGCGAAGAGCGCGTCGATCAGCTCCTCGTCGGTCTCGCCCATGCCGACGATCAGCCCCGAGCAGGGCGAGAGCCCGGCGGACTTCGCCTTCTCCACCGTGGCGACGCGGTCGGCGTAGTCGTGCGTCGAGCAGATGTCGGCGTAGTTCGACTCGCTGGTGTTGAGGTTGTGGTTGTACGCGTCGACGCCGGCCGCGCGCAGCCGCTCGGCCTGCCCGTCGCCCAGGATGCCGAGGCACGCGCACACCTCGACGTGCGGGTGCGCCGACTTCACCGCCTCGACGACCCCGGCCACGCGCTCGACGTCGCGCTCGCCCGGGCCGCGCCCGCTCGCGACCAGGCAGACCCGGGACGCGCCACCCGCGATGCCGGCGCTCGCCTGCCGGACGGTCTCCTCAGCGGAGAGCCACGAGTACTTCAGGATCTGCGCGGACGAGCCGAGGCGCTGCGAGCAGTAGCCGCAGTCCTCCGGGCACAACCCCGACTTGAGGTTGACCAGGTAGTTGACCTTGACGGACGCGCCGAAGTGCGCGCGGCGTAGCCGGCCGGCCGCGGCGACCAGCCCGAGCACCTCCTCGTCGGGGCACTGCAGGACCTGCCGGGCGTCGGCGCGGTCGAGCACGCCGCCGGCGAGCTGGCGGGAGGCGAGGTCGTCGAAGGTTTTGAACACCGTTCAAAGCTAGCCGTGCCCGGCGCGACGAGGCAAGGAGGCGGCCGGCACACTGGATCGGTGAAGGTCACCCGGGCCCAGATCGTCGAGGGCGCGTACGCGGCGCTCGGCGAACGCGGGCTCGGCGGGCTGTCCATGCGCGGGCTGGCCCAGGACCTCGGCGTGCAGCCGGGCGCGCTGTACTACCACGTCGCGAGCAAGCAGGAGCTGCTCGCGGCCGTCGCGGCCCGGATCATCGCGGACGTCCCGGCGCCCGCCACCGACCCCCGGGCGGCCGCTGAGCACCTGCGCGCCGCGTTGTTGCAGGTCCGCGACGGGGCCGAGGTCGTGTCGTTCGTGCAGGCGTACCGGCCCGACGTCGTCGCGCCCGCGCAGGACCTGTGCCGGCTGTTCGCCGAGACACTCGGCCCGCGCGAGGCGGAGTGGGCGGCCCGGACGGTGATCCACTACGTGCTGGGGTTCGTCGCCGAGGAGCAGAACCACGCCGAGCTCGTCCGGGCGCAGATCCTGCCGGAGGAGCCGGCGCGAGCCACGGGATCGGCCGAGGCGTTCGCCTTCGGCATCGAGGCGATCCTGGCCGGGCTCACTCGGCGCTGACCGGGCGGCGCGCCTCGATGGCCTTCACGACGGCCGCCATGTCCGCCTCGCCGAGGCCCAACGCGGCGGCCTCGGCGAACAGCTCGCGGGACGTGTCGAGCAGGGGCAGTGCGATCCCCGCGGCGGCCGCGGCCGCCGAGATCAGCTGCGTGTTGACCCACACGTTCGCGATCGAGGCCTGCGGGGCGAAGTCCTCCGCCACCAGCTTGGGTGCCTTCACCAGCATGATCGGGCTCGCCATCTGCCCGCCGGCCAGCACCTCGACGAACCGGCCGAGGTCGAGGTGGTGGCTGCGGGCGAAGTGCACGGCCTCGGCGAGCGCCGTGACCAGCGTGTTCAGGAAGACGTTCACGGCGAGCTTCATGAGCAGCGCGCCCGGCGCGGCCCCGCACGGGACCGTCTCGCGGCACATCGGCGCGAGCAGGGGCCGCACCCGGTCGACCGCGTCGGGCGCGCCGGCCAGCATCGCGACCAGCTCACCGGCCTCGGCGGGCGCCCGGGAGCCGGAGACGGGCGCCTCCACGTAGCTGCCGCCGGCCGCGTGCACGTCGGCGGCGAGCCCGACCGAGTACGCCGGTTCCGTCGTGCCCATGTGGACGACCGTCCGCCCGCGGACCCGCTCCGCGAACGCCGGCGTGCCACGGCCGAGGACGTCGTCCATCGCCGCGGCGTCGGCCAGCATCAGGATCACGACATCACAGCGGGCGAACACCTCCGCGGCGCCGGCCGCGACCTCGGCGCCGATCGCCTCGGCCTTCTCGGGGCTGCGGTTCCACACCAGCAGGGGTGTGCCGGCGGTCGCGAGGTTGCGCGCCATCGGCGTCCCCATCGACCCGAGCCCGATGAACCCGACGGTCACGGCCGCGGCGCCCCGACCGGGTTCGGCACGGGGAACGCGCCGGTGTCGACGAGCACCCGGCTGAGCGGCGCCGCCCGCGCGATGACGTCCTCCACGCCGGTCGGACCGAGCCGTTCGACGGGTGCGGCGGCCAGGCGGTCGGTCATGTCCTCGACGTCGTGCCGCAGGGCGCCGCCGAGCCTGGTCAGGCGGCCGTCGCGGTCGAGCAGCCCACGCGCAGCCAGGCGCCGCGCGGACTGCGCCCACTCCTCGTCGGTCCAGCCGCGGGCGGGCTGGATGACGTCGCGCTGCATGCCACCGGCCGCGACGAACGTGAGCGTCGCGTCGAGGCCGGCCAGCCCGTGCGCGACGGCGGCGAGCACGTGCCCGTCGCCGCGGTGCTCGCGCAGCACCCCCGCAGCCAGCCAGGCCGACGCGACCGGGTCGGCCGGGCGCGGCACCTGCGACCACGCCGCGGCCAGCGGGCGCCCGTCGAACCGGCAGGCCGCGACGGTCTCCCACAGCGGTTCGGCCAGCTCCGCGAGCGCGGTGACCTCCGCCGGGTCGAAGGCGGCGCGCAGGGCCTCGGCCGCGGCAGCGATGCGGGTCTCCAGCACCAGCGCCGGCTCGGCGTAGGACCACGCGTCCGGGATCGCGCGGGCCACCATCGACGGCGCGAACCCGTACGCCATGGCGGCGACGGCCACCGGCGGCACCGGCCCGAGCGGCGCGACCCGCGACGCGAAGTAGCCCATCCAGTAGCCGCGCAGGCCGATGCGCCGCGCCGCCGCGGCGGGCTGCGGCGCGAAGTAGACGATCGCGTGCAGCGGCTCGACGGCTTCCCAGAGCCGGCGGGCGAGGGTCGGGGTCGGGGTCACGGCGATCACGATCGTCCGCTCGGCACCGCGGAGACAGTGCCAATCTGGGGGAATGGACCAGGCGTGGTGGACCGAGGTCGTGTTCCGCGGCTGGCGGGAGCGCCCCGGGCCGCGGCACCGGCGGCTCGCGTCCGCCGTGCTCGACGCCGTCGCGGACGGCACCCTGGGCGAAGGCACCCGCGTGCCGGCAGAGCGCGCGCTCGCGGCCGCGCTCGGGGTGTCCCGCGGCACCGTCGTCGCCTGCTACGAGCGCCTGGCGACGGCCGGGGTGCTCGCCCGCCGGCAGGGCGCGGGCACGTTCGTGCTGGGCCGCCCGTCGTGGACGGCAGGCGGCGCGGCCACCCTGCTGCTGCGCCGGAACGAGCAGGCCATCGACCTCTCCCTCTCCGTGCCCGCCGACCGCAGCCACCTGCCCCCGATCGACGCGGCCGCGGCCTGGGCCGGGCTCGACGGCGCCGGCCTCGACCCGGCGGGCCTCCCGGCGCTGCGCGCTGCGGTCGCACGGCACCTGACCCGGCACCAGCAGCTGCCCACCGAGCCCGACCAGATCCTGGTCACCGCGGGCGCGCAGGAGGCGCTGTGGCTGCTCGCCCGCACCGGATCCGGGCTCGTCACCACTTGCCCGACGTACCCCGGCCTGGCGGGCGTCGGCCGACCGGCCGGGCTGCTGCTGACCGGGCCGGACGGCGCCGACCCGGCCGCCGTGGCCCGGCTGGCCCGCCCGGGCACGGTCGTGCACCTCATGCCGACCGGCCACAACCCGACCGGCACCGTCATGCCGGCGCTCGCCCGCCAGTCCGTGGCGGCGGTCGCCGACGCCGGCCGGGCGACGATCGTGGAGGACCTCACCCTCGCCGACCTGCACCTCGACGGCGAACCGCCACCACCGCTTGCCGCGCTGAGCCCCGCCGTGGTGGCCGTCGGGTCGGCGAGCAAGCTGCTCTGGAGCGGCCTGCGGGTCGGCTGGATCCGGGCGGACGGGCCGGTGCTGGCCACCCTGCTGGCGGCGAAGGCGTCGCTGACCCTGGCGACGGCCGCCGTCACTCAGGCCGTCACGGCCCAGCTGCTGGACTCCATCGACGGCCCGTGGCTGGCCGCGCACCGGGCCGCGCTGGCCCTGCGGCGCGACCACCTGGCCGCCGAGCTGGCCGCCCGCCTGCCGGGCTGGCGGATCACCCGCCCGGCGGCCGGGCTCTCGCTGTGGGTGGAGCTGCCCGTCGCGAGCGCCGACGCGTTCGCCCACACCGCTGCCCGGCACGGCGTGACGATCTCCCCGGGCAGCGCGTCCTGCCTCGACGGCCGCCACCACGGCCACGTCCGGCTCTCGTTCGCCGGCCAGCTCGACACGCTCACCACGGCCGCGGAGCGGCTGGCCGCGGCGTGGGCGGCGCACGCGACGGACCTGGCCGCATCGCCGTAGCGCTCAGGCCGGGACCGCGTCGAGGAAGCCGTGGACGCTGCGGATCCGCCCGTCCCCGTCGAGGACGATCACGTCGAACCCGACGACCGGGGCGTCCTCGTCGGCGACCCCGGCCGGGCCCGCAACCCAGCGAAACCGGGCCTGCCGGTGGTGGCCGTCGACGTCGCCGGCGAGCCGGAACGTGAATCCCGCGAGCTGCTGCTGCGCGGCGTCGAGGAAGCCGTCGATGCCGTCGTGGCCGGCGACGTCGGCCAGCGGGTCGGTGTAGGTGGCATCGCCGGCGAACAGCGCGGCCACCCGCTCCTTGCGCGCGGTCGGGTCGGTCTCGTTGAAGGCGGCGATGTAGCGCTCGGCGATCGCGGTGAACTCGGTCATCGAAGATCTCCTCGTTCTCGTGCTGACGAGATCGAGCCTGGTCGAGGTGCGGGCGTGGAGCGATTACCTCCCGGGTCACGCCAGCGCGGCCGTGACCTGCGCCCAGCGGGCCACCTCGGCCGGCCCGGCCAGGTCCGGCGGCGCCACGAACACCGTGCAGACGCCCTGCTCGGCGAGGCCCCCGTACCGGCGCACGTGCTCGGCGGCCGGTCCGGCGTGGTGGCGCGCGGCGAAGGCCGCGGCAGCCGTGCGACCGCGCAGCCGCTCCACGAGCTGGGCGACGTGCTCGCGGTCGGCGCCGAGCAGCGGCGTGTCGAGCACCGTGACCCGACGCTGCTGCCCGACCTCGGCGACCCGTGCGGCGGGCACGTTGCAGGCGTCGCCGAGGGTCGCCGCGATCCGCAGCACCCGCCGGCCGGTGCCGCCGACGATGATCGGTGGGGCACCGCTCGGCCGCGGGTAGCAGGTGGTCTCCGGGAGGCCGGCGCCGGGCTTGGTGCCGGGTGCCCACAGCGCCCGCATGACGGGCACGGCCTGCTCGACCAGGTCGACGCGGGCGGCCGGGGCCGGGAACGGCACCCCGAACGCGGCGTGCTCGCGGTCCCACCAGCCCGCGCCGAGCCCGCAGAACGCGCGCCCGCCGCTGAGCGCGTCGAGGGTGGCCACGGCCTTCGCGAGCACACCCGGCGGGCGGAACGTGACCGGGGAGACGAGGGTGCCCAGGTGCAGCGTCGTCGTCGCGCCGGCGAGCAGGCCCAGCGTCACCAGCGGTTCGGGGATCGGCTCGAACGGCCGTCCGACCTGCGGGATCTGGATCAGGTGGTCCATGAGCGCGAGGCCGGCGAAGCCCGCTTCCTCGGCCGCGCGGGCGACGTCGCGCAGCCAGCCCGCCGGGTCGTCGCCCCACGGGAAGCGCGACACCTGCAGCAGGAACGACAGCCGGCCCGGTTCGGCGAACAACGGCCGGGCACCGGCGGCGATGGCGACCGGGGGCGGGACCGGGGCCGGCGCCGGCCGGTCCTCGACGTGCTCGACCAGCGTCCAGCCCTCGGTCGCGATCTCCGCGGTCACGGCCGGCATCCGGCGCAGCTGGGACGTCAGAGCCGGTGCCGGGACGGGCCGGTCGCGCGTCCGGTTGCGAGCGCGGCAGACCTCGCCCGGGGTGTCGAACACGACGGCGACGCACGGGAGCCCGGCGGCGCGACCGGCCGCCAGCCAGCGCCGGCGGCTCGCCGGATCGAGCCCGAGCGTGTCGACGACCGTGGTGAGCCCGCGTCGCAGCCGCGCAGCGACGATCGCCTCCAGCACGGCGAACGCGTCGGTGGTGGCGTCGAGGTCGGCCGGTCCGGTGCCGACCCGTTCGCGCAGCGCGTCGGAGGAGACGATCTCGACGGCGCGGTAGCGGGCAGCCGCCCACGTCGACTTCCCCGCACCGGCCGGCCCGACGAGCACCACGAGCGCCGGGTCGGGTAGCTCCACGGGCGGCAGTATGCCCTGATCAGCTGCGTGCCGGGCGAGATCCTCCCCGGTCGCCGAGCAGCCGGCGCTCGAACGCGTCCAGCAGCAGCGGCGCGAGCAGCACCAGCAGGGGGAACAGCGCGCAGAACGCGGTGGCGGAGATCGCGGAGGTCATGCGTCCATCGTCGGGCGGCGGAGACACCGCAGGCACTCCCCACGAGCCCAGGAAGACCCGGCCGGCCCGGCACGCTTCCCTGCCCGTCCGGCAACCCCGACGGGCAGGGCGCCTGACGTGGGTCGCCTCGGGCAGCGCGGTCAGGCGTTGGTGGCGACGGGCTGCTCGGCCACGACGCGGCGGCGCCGGCTCGGCGCCAGCGTCGTCGGGTGGGAGATGCTCCAGGCCGCGCTCCGGCAGATCAGCTCCTTGACCCGCGCGGCTGCCCGGCCGGTGAGCGCGGACGGCTTGACCTCGTCCTGCGGGGTCACCCACTGCACGATGGCGTCGCTGCGGCCGAGGCTGATGCACTGGCCGAGGTAGCCGATCTTGTTCGCGGGCACGGGCTGCCCGGTCAGCCGGGCCGCGATCGCGTCGGCGGCCAGGTGCGCGGTGGGCACGCCGGAGGCGCAGGACATCCGCAGCGGGGTGCCGGCGGCACCCGGGGCCAGCGCGGCGTCGCCGACCGCGTAGACGTCGGGGTGCGAGACGGACCGCATGGTCTCGTCGACGACGATCTGCCCGGTCGGGGAGACCTCGAGGGTCGTGGCTGCGGCGATCGGGTGGACGGCGAAGCCGGCCGTCCAGACCGTCACGTCGGCCGGGATCGTGGCGCCGTCGACGGTGACCGCGGCGGCCGGCTCGACGCGGGCGATCTCGGTGTGCTCGTGCACGGTGATGCCGAGCCGGTCGACCGTCGCGCGGAGGTGGGCCTGGGCCTTCGCGCTCAGCCAGTCGCCGAGGCCGGCGCGGGCGGCGAGGGCGACGTCGAGGTCGGGCCGGGCCTCGGCGATCTCGGTGACGGCCTCGATGCCGGTGAGGCCGCCGCCGACGACGAGCACGGTGGCGCCGGCGGGCAGCTCGGCCAGGCGCGCCCGCAGCCGCAGCGCCGACCGCTTGCCGGCGATGTGGTGGGCGTGCTCCGCGACGCCGGGCACGCCGTAGTCGTTCGCGGTGCTGCCGAGGGCGAAGACGAGCGTGTCGTAGGCGATCTCCGCGGGACCCGCGGCCTCGTCGACGTTCACGATCCTGCGTTCGGCGTCGACGGCGGTGACCTGCGCGATCCGCACCCGCACGCCGGTGCCGGCGAACACGTCGGCCAGCGGGCGCGGCGCGAGGTCCTGGCCGGTCGCGAGCTGGTGCATGCGGACCCGCTCGACGAACTCCGGGTCGGCGTTGACGAGGGTGATCTCGACGTCGTCGGCGTGCAGGCGCTTCGCCAGGCGGCCGGCGGCGTTGGCTCCGGCGTACCCGGCTCCGAGGACGACGATGCGGTGCTTCATGGTGAACCCTCCTGTCCGGTCGGTGTGTGCTTCCTGAACCGGGCAGGGGCGCGAAGCCTGACAGTCGCCTGACGTGACCTGAGTCACCAGCTCTCGAGCGGATCCCCGTGGTCGGAGGAGTCCCACTGGCGCCCCGCGCGCGCCAGCTTGCCGGGGTTCACCTGGGCGTGGACCGCGGCGATGCCGTCGGTGGTGACGTCGAGCGAGATCACGCCGGCGACCCGGCCCTCGATCATCACGACCATGGCGGGCACGCCGTTCGCGACCGCCGCGTACAGGACGGGCCGGCCGCCGAGGAGCTCCCACTTCCGCTCGCTGGGCGTGAACAGCCCGCGCAGGAACCGCGCCACCCGCACCTTGCCGGTGACCGGGCTCGGCAGCGAGAAGATCAGGCCGCCACCGTCGCCGACGCTGATCGCGTCGTCCGTGAGCATCCGCACCAGCGCGTCGGTGCGGCCGCTCAGCGCTGCGGCGAGGAACTCCTCGACGATCCGACGGGCGGCAGCCGCGTCGACGGGCACCCGCCGCCGGTCCGCGGCGAGGTGCTGCTTCGCCCGGCGGTAGATCTGCTGGCAGTTCGACTCGGTGAGGTCGAGCACCTCGGCGATCTCGGCGTGCGAGTACCCGAAGGCCTCCCGCAGCACGTACACGACGCGTTCGCGGGCGGAGAGCCGCTCCATCACGGCGAGCATCGCGATCGAGACGGAGTCGCGCTGCTCCACCGTGTCGGACGGGCCGAGCATCCGGTCCCCGGCCAGCACCGGCTCCGGGAGCCACTGACCCACGTAGGTCTCCCGCCTGGCCCGCGCCGACGTGAGCCGGTTGAGGCAGAGGTTGGTGAGCACCTTCGTCAGCCAAGCCTCAGGGGTCTCGATGAGCTCGCGGTCGGCGGCCTGCCAGCGCAGGAACGTGTCCTGCACGGCGTCCTCGGCGTCGCTCGCCGAGCCCAGCAGGCGGTACGCGATCGCCTCCAACCGCGGCCGTGCTGCCTCGAAGACCTCGACCTCCTGCGCGCTGACGAGCATGCGATCACGTTAACCCGGACGCCGGCGACCTTCTTTGACTTGATCAGGTAATAATTGACTCATGCGAGTCATCGAGACCGGTCGATCCGTCACCGCGGATGCGCGACGGCGGCAGATCGTGGCGGCGGCGATCGAGGTGCTGGCCGACGAGGGGTTCGCCAGGGCGAGCTTCGCGCGGATCGCCGACCAGGCTGGGGTCGCCAGCACGCGGATGATCTCGTACCACTTCGCCGACCGGGACGAGCTGATGCGCGAGGTCGTCTCGACGGTGCTCGGCGAGGCCGGGCCGCACATCGAGCGGTTCGTGCCCGTGGATGCGAGCCCGGCGGCGCAGCTGCGCGGGCTCGTGCTCGGCAACGTCGACTACTACGCCGGGCACCGCCGGGAGGTCGCCGCCGCGCAGGAGGTCTGGAACGGGCTGCGCGACGCCGCCGGCCGGCCGGTGTACGGGCTGCACTCGCACGAGCTGGAGTTCGAGATGGTCGGGCAGGTCCTGCGCGCCGGCCAGGAGCGGGGCGAGTTCCGCGACTTCGACGTCCGCTTCATGTGCGTCGCCCTGCGGCACCTGCTCAACGGCGCGGCTGCGGTGCTGGTGGCCGACCCGGAGACCGACGTGGACGCGCTGGGCGCGCAGCTGGTGGCCACCGTCGACCGGGCGACCCGCCGATGACGTCCACCCAGCAGCTGTTGGCCGACGACCCGATCTGGCTGGTCCTGCTGAAGGTCCTCGCGCTGTTCATCATCGGGCTGCTCCTGACGATGGTGATGATCGTCAGCGAACGGAAGGTCGTCGCGCGGATGCAGCAGCGTCCGGGTCCGAACCGGGTCGGGCCCGGCGGGTGGTTGCAGAGCATCGCGGACGCGCTGAAGCTGGTGTTCAAGGAGGACGTCACGCCGGTGATGGCCGACAAGCGCGTGTTCTTCATCGCGCCGGTCATCTCCACCATTCCCGCCTTCGTGGCGTTCTCGGTGATCCCGTTCGGCGGCAAGGTCTCGATCTTCGGCGAGGAGACGGTCCTCCAGCTGGTGGATCTGCCGGTCGGGGTGCTGGTGGTGCTGGCCTGCAGCTCGATCGGCGTGTACGGGATCGTGCTGGGCGGCTGGGCCTCCGGGTCGCCGTACCCGTTGCTGGCGGCGCTGCGGTCGGCGGCGCAGGTGATCTCCTACGAGATCGCGTTGGGCCTGTCGATCGTCGGGGTGATCCTGTACTCGGGGTCGCTGTCCACGGCGGACATCGTGGCCGGGCAGGCGTCCGGGTGGAACGCGCTGCTCCTCGCCCCGAGCTTCGTCGTGTTCGTCATCTCGATGGTCGGCGAGACGAACCGGGCACCGTTCGACCTGCCGGAGGCGGAGTCGGAGCTGGTGGGTGGGTTCCACACCGAGTACAGCTCGTTGAAGTTCGCGCTGTTCTTCCTGGCCGAGTACGTGAACATGGTGACGGTGTCGGCGATGGCCACCACGCTGTTCCTGGGTGGCGGGCAGATCCCGTGGTTGCCGTTGCTGTGGGACGGGTTCAACTCGGGCTGGTTCCAGTTCCTGGCGTTCCTGGTCAAGACGTTCGTGTTCTTGTTCGTGTTCATCTGGCTGCGCGGCACGCTGCCGCGGCTGCGGTACGACCAGTTCATGCGCCTGGGCTGGAAGGTGCTGGTGCCGGGCAGCTTGTTGTGGATCCTGGCGATCTTCGCGATCCGCACGATGCGCCAGTCCGGGTTCGGCGTCACCGGCGTGCTGATCACGGTCGGAATCGCGTTGGTGATCGTGCTGGCGATCGCGTTCGCGGTGCCGGACCGGCAGGTCGACGCGGAGCCGGTGATCGAGCTGGCGTCGGACTTCCCGGTGCCCCCGATCGACCTCTCGGTGCCCGAGCGCCGCTCAACCCTCCACGCGCACCCGGCGGAGGACGACGACCGCGACGACGACCGTCCAGACCATGCACAGCACGCGGCCGATCGGCAGGAGTGCGCTGGCGTAGTAGAACGCCAGTGACAGCACCGACAGCGCGGCGAGCGTGCCGGCGATCAGCCCGAACCAGCGGGTGGGGCTGCCGAAGAGCCGCTCGCGGCCCAGCGTGACGGCGGAACCGAGCACGAACACCCCGAGGGACACCACGGTGGCGACGCCGCCGGCGTAGAAGCTCGCCCGGCGCAGTGCGTCGACAGTGGCGTCGTCCGCCACCGGCGCCACGACGAGCAGCACGGCCGACAGGGCGGACGAGACGACCATGGCCACCACGGAGAGGCGGCCGACCGGGGGCAGCCAGGTTGCGCCTGCGGCGCGCAGCGCGGGCGCGAGGCCGATGACGAACACCGCGAGGCAGGCGACGGACACCACCTGCAACACGGCCGACCAGCCGACGGCCGCCGGGTTGGCGAGGTAGTAGGCCTCGGTCTCCGCGGGCGCCGCGTCAGGCAGCGGCAGCGGCCGGTCGGCCAGCGCGCCGGACACGGGCCCGACCGCGAGGAAGGCGAGCAGGAAACCCGCCGAGGCGAGCACCCCGGTGGTGGTGGCGCGCTCCATGACGGAACTCCTTCGTTCGGCGGGCTCCCACCTTCGCGGCTGGGAGGTGCCCGGAACGACCGTCACGGGGTGACACCTGCACTACCTCCGTGGGTGTAGGCCGACGCTGCCGGTCTACACCCACGGAGGTGGCTCACAGGGACCACGGCGGCTGCATCGTGCTGCCGTCGGGTCCCTTCGCGGAGAAGCCCGCCGTGATGGCGACGTGGACCTCCGCCGGGCCGTCGCCCAGGTTGGACACGGCGATCGGCTCGCCGGCCGGCACGACCGCGGCGTCGCCGGGGTGCAGCTCGTCGCCGTCCGGGGTGACCCGGACCGAACCGCTCAGCACCATGAACACCTCGTCGCGGTCGATGGTGTGCGTGTTGTCGCCGCGGACACCGGGAGCCAGGGTGAGCTTCCACGTGCACAGGCCGGCGGAGCCGAGGCTCGGCGAGGCCAGCACGGTGAACTCGACGCCCGGCAGCTGGTGCCGCGGCGCGTCGGCTGCGCGGGTGGTGATCTGCATTGCGTTCCTCCAATAGTCAAGCCAGCTTGACCAAGCTGGCTTGACTACTATGACGGGCATGACCGATCCGCGCAAGCCCGATTTCGGGATCCTCCTGGTGGCCGCCGAGCACGAGTTCGTGCGCGGGCTGCGCGCGACGACGGCCGAGCGGGGGTTCGCCGACCAGGGCCGCTCCGACGGCTTCGTGCTGCGCACGCTCGGCGACGGCCCGACGACGATCAGCGCCATGGCGAAGCGCCTGGAGATCACCAAGCAGGGCGCCAGCCAGATCGCCGACGACATGGAGCGGCGCGGCTACGTCGAGCGCCGGCCCGACCCGTCGGACGCTCGGGTGCGGCTAC
This sequence comes from Pseudonocardia sp. CA-107938, assembly GCF_050936315.1. NCBI lineage: Bacteria > Bacillati > Actinomycetota > Actinomycetes > Pseudonocardiales > Pseudonocardiaceae > Pseudonocardia > Pseudonocardia sp. CA-107938. Next base: position 3,165,104 of record NZ_JBNJNA010000001.1, read on the forward strand.
TGCACCTGACCGAGCGCGGCGAGGCCGCGCTCGCCGCCGCCCGCGCCTACCACCGCGCCTACGAGCGCCGGCTGCGCGAGCGCTTCGGCGACGCCGTCATCGACGGCGTGCGCGAGGTGCTGACCGCGATGGCGGGGGAGGACGAGGTCCGCTCGCCGCACTTCCGCGCGCTGCTGTTCTGAACCCGTATCGTCGTACCGGAAGTGGATCAGTGGACCGTCGATCGGGGGGAGATCGTGGAGCACCGCACCCTGTCCGACGGCGGAGCGGGCCTCGAGGTCAGCGCGCTGTGCCTGGGCACCATGTACTTCGGGACCACCGTCGACGAGGAGCGCGCGTTCGCGGTCCTGGACCGGTTCGTCGAGGCCGGTGGCACGTTCCTCGACACCGCCAACACCTACTCGTTCTGGGTGCCCGGAGGCACCGGCGTGGAGAGCGAGGAGCTGCTGGGGCGGTGGCTGGCGTCGCGGCGGATCCGCGACGAGGTCGTGATCGCGACCAAGGTGGGTGCGCTGCCCGACCCGCCCGGCGCGGCCTGGCCGGAGCACGCGGAAGGGCTGTCGTACGAGGTGGTGCGCAGTCAGGCCGAGGCCAGCATGCGCCGGCTCGGCACCGACCGGCTCGACGTCTACTACGCCCACATCGAGGACCGCCGCACCCCGCTCGCGGACACGGTGGCCACGTTCGCGTCGCTCGTGCAGGACGGCCTGGTGCGGGTCGTCGGCTGCAGCAACCACGCCGCCTGGCGCGTCGCGGCCGCCCGGGAGATCGCGGCGGCGACCGGGCAGCCGGCGTTCTCCTGCGTGCAGCAGCGCCACACCTACCTGCGATCGCGTCCCGGAGCCGACTTCGGCGCGAACCCCCACATCAGCGACGAGCTGCTGGACCTCGCCCGCGAGCAGCCGGACCTCACCGTGCTGGCCTACTCGGCGCTGCTGTCGGGCGCCTACACCCGGGCCGACCGGCCGTTGCCCGAGCAGTACGACCACGAGGGCAGCCGGCACCGGCTCGCCGTGCTCGCCCAGGTGGCCGACGAGCTCGGCGCGACCCCGAACCAGGTCGTGCTCGCCTGGCTGCTGCGCGGCGACCCGCCGGTGCTGCCGGTGCTCGGGGCCAGCTCGGTCGAGCAGCTCGACGAGAGCCTCGGCGCGCTCGAGCTCACCCTCGACGACGAGCACCTGCGCCGTCTCGACAGCGCGTGACGACCGATCGATGGCTGCGCCGCTACGGCGAGCCTGGGGAACCGACCGTCCGGCTCGTGTGCCTGCCGCACGCCGGCGGCTCGGCGAGCTACTTCTTCCCGCTGGCCAGGGCGCTGCCCGCGCACGTCGAGGTGTTCGCCGTGCAGTACCCGGGCCGGCAGGACCGCTTCACCGAACCGTGCATCGACGACGTCGGCGTGCTGGCCGAGCACCTCGCACCCGTCCTCGCCGCGCGGCGCGACCTGCCGCTGGTGCTGTTCGGGCACTCGATGGGCGCCACCGTCGCGTTCGAGATCGCGCGCCGGCTGGTCGACACGGCCGGGCCGCCGGCGGGCCTGGTCGTCTCCGCCCGCCGCGCCCCCTCGCGGCACCGCGCGACCGGCATCCACCTCCTCGACGACGCCGGCCTGCTCGCCGAGCTGAGCCGCCTCAACGGCACCGACGCCGCCGTGCTGGACGACCCGGAGCTGATCCAGCTGGTGCTGCCGGCGATCCGCAACGACTACAAGGCCGCCGAGACCTACCGGTACGTGCCCGGTCCGCCGCTGCCCGTGCCGATCGTGGGGATCTGCGGGGACAGCGACCCGCGGCTCACGCCCGACGACGTCGCGGCCTGGCGGGTGCACACCACCGCCGGCTTCACGCTGCGGGTGCTGCCGGGCGGGCACTTCTACTTCGGTGCGGACCCGGCCGCGCTCGCCGAGATCATCGCCGGTGTCGCGCTACAGGGATAGCTCCGGGTTGCGCAGCGCGTAGGTCGCCAGCTGCGCGCGGTTCGCGCTGCCCGTCTTGGCCAGCAACCGCTCGACGTGCTTCTCGACGGTGCGCGGCGACAGGTACAGCCGCGACGCGATCGAGCGGTTCGGCATGCCCTCCGCGACGAGCTGCAGCACCTCGCGCTCCCGCGTGGTGAGCCCGCCCGCGGAACGGCCCGCGGACAGCCGTCGCTCCAGCGTCAGGACGGCGGCGGCCGGCTCGGCCAGGCCGCGCCCGACGAAGATCGGGTGGGCGGCCTGCAGCCAGGCGACGGGCTGCCCCCAACCGTCCGCCGCCGCGGACGGGGCGACGTGCCGCCAGCACAGCGCCCGCATGAACGCCTGGGTCGCGAGCTCCTGCATCCCCTCGGCGAACAGCGCGGCCGCCGTGTCCGCGGCGCCGGCGCGGCCCGCCCGGACGGCGTCCGCGACCTGCAGGAGCCCGTGCAGCGGCCGCATCACGTGGTAGCCCATCGCGCGCAGGTCGGCCGAGGCCGGCGCAGGGTCGGTGCCGTCGATCGCGGCCATCAGCACAGCCATGCCGAGCATGGGCATCGGGCCCGTCCGGCTCGACCGCGCGATCGCCAGCCCGATGGCGAGTTCCTCGGCGGCAGTGTCCACGTCGTCCCTGGCCAGCGCGCAGCTCCCGCGGGCCTGGGCGTGCACGGCCGCGCGCTGCGTCGGGTCGTCGGCGATCAGCGGGACCGCCTCGGCCAGCGCCGCCTCCATCGCGTCGGCCTCGCCGCGGATGGCGTGCCCGCAGGCCAGCAGGATCAGGGCGGACGGCAGCAGCATGCCCAGCCGGTAGCGGCGGGCGATCGCGATCGCGGACCCGGCGTGCTGGCACATGGCTGCGGCGTCGTCGCGGTTCCAGGCGGCCAGCACGAGGTGCTGCTCGGCGACGGCCTCGGTCTCCGGCGCGCCGCAGGCCTGCGCCAGTGCACGCGCCTCCGGCAGCCGCCGCGGCTCCTGCGCGCGGTTGATCGCGACGGTGCTGAGCTCCGCAAGCGCCCGCGCCTCCCGATGCGCGAGCCCGGCGTCGTGCGCGACGCGGGCGGCCCGGGTGAACGCCGCCTCGGCGACCTCCAGGTCGGACAGCAGCGTGCAACGACCGTGCACCATCAGTGCCTCGCACAGCAGATCGGCGTCGGCGGACTCGGCCGCCGCCACCGCCGCCGCGGCCAGCACGGCGCTGTCGGCGTGCCGGTACTCGCCGAGCGCCACCACCGCCTGCAGCGTGGTGACCCGGGCCAGTACGTCCGGCGCATCCGTGCGGGCCAGCGCGAGGTGGTGGGTGGCCAGCGCCCAGTCGGTGTCGGCCACCGCGCACCGCGCCATCGCCAGGTGCGCGGTCGCACGGCGCCGACCGCCCGGATCGAGCGCAGGATCGAGCCGCTCCACCACGTCCGCGCCGAGCTGGAAGGCCTCGTCGACGCGGCCGGCGAGCGCGAGGACCTCCAGCAGGAGCTCGGCCGCCGCCAGGTCGTCGGGCCCGCCGGGCGTGAGCCGCCGCGCCCGCTGCAGCGCGCTCTCCGCCGTCATCAGCGCGCCCTGACGCAGGGCGGCGAGGGCCGCCTGCAGCAGCAGCGCGGTCGCCCCCGGCCCGTCGCCCGCCCACTCGGCGAGGTCGGCGGCGGCACCGAGTCGTTCGTCGCCGGCGATCCCGGGCGCGTGCTCGCGGAGGGCGGTGAGGGCCTGCCGGGCCCGGGTGGTCCGCTCCGGCGGGCGGAGCCCCGCGATCAGCACATCCCGGGTCAGGGAATGGCGGAACCGGACGCCCCACTCGTCGTCGGTCAGCAGGCCGGCGGCCTGCGCACCGGTCACCATCTCGTCGACGAGCGGGCGGTCGCCGCCCCCGATCACCGCGAGGAGGTCCAGGTCGAGCTGCCGGCCCACCAGCGCCGCGTCGACGAGCAGGTCCTGGTGCGCGGGCGGGAGGGACGCGGCCCGTCCGCGGACGGAGTGCGCGAACGTCACCGGCGCGACGGCGCCGGGACGGCCTGGCCCGTCCTGCAGCCCGGTCAGCAGCTCCTCGACGAAGAACGGCAGGCCCTCGGCCCGCTCGGTCACGAACTGCACCACCTCGGCCGGCGCGTCCGCGAGGCACAACCGCGCCATCTCCACGGTCTGCGCGGCGCTGAGCCGACCCAGGTGCAACCGCACCACCGACCGGCGGTCGACCGCGGCGAGCAGCGCGCCGACGGCCGGCCGGTCGAGATCCGGGCGCGCCGTCGCGACCAGCAGCACCGGTTCGCCGCCGACGTTGTCGGCCAGGTAGTCGAGCACCGCGGTCGTCTCCGCGTCGGCCCAGTGCAGGTCCTCCAGCACGACGGCGACCGCGCCGCGGCGCCGGCCGATGCCCCGGCACACCCGCAGGAACCCCTCCGCCACCTGCAGGATCGACGTGCCGCTCGGCTCGTCGACCCGCTCGGGCAGGAGGGCGTCGAGCGCCGGGCGGAAGGGGCGCACGTCGGCGTCGTCGGTCACGACACCGGCGCGCTCCGCGGCGAGCAGTACCTCGGCGAGCGGCCGGAACGGCAGCGGCGTCGCGGTGTCGACGGCGCGCCCGATCAGCGCGACCCCGCCGTCGGCCGCGCAGCGGCTGCGCAGCTCGGCGACCATGCGCGACTTGCCGACCCCGGCCTCTCCGGTGATCAGGACGGCCGAACCGGCGTCGTGCGCGGCGGCATCCCACGCAGCCGTCAGCGCGTCCAGTTCCGCTGCCCGCCCCACCAGGGTCGGGCACAACAGAGGCCGCATGTGATCAGTATCGGCCTTCCCGGCGGCTCAGCCGTCGAGCACCTCACGCCACGGATCGCGGTTGCAGGGTCGGGTCGTGGCGCAGGATCCGCGACTCCAGCTGCACCGTCTGCGGTGTGACGTCCAAACCTGCGGCGTCGACGAGGCTCTGCCGCAGCAGGCGCAGCCGGTGCAGCGCCTCGACCTGCCGGCCCGCGCAGTACAGGGCCTGCGCGAGGAGCATCTGGACCCGCTCGTTCAACGGGTGCTGCTCGGCGAGCCCGACCAGCTCCACCACGAGCATCTCCGCCGGCGCGAGGTGGAGCATCGCGGTCAGGCGCAGCGTCGTCAGCTCCAGCCGCCACTCCTCGATGCCGGTCACGGCCGCGTCGACGAACGGGATGCGGACCAGGTCCTCCAGCGCAGGGCCGCGCCAGTGCGCCAGTGCCGCGGTCGCCGCGACCACCGCCGCCTGGCGGCGCTGCGTCCGCGCGGCCGCCCGGGCCTCGACAGTCAGTCGTCGCGCCGCCGCCACGTCGGACACCTCGCACCCCAGCAGCCGGTACCCGCCGCCCGCCGCGTGGACGAGCAGCTTCGCCCACGGCCCCAACGACCGGCGCAGCCGCGACGCCTGGACGCGCAGCCTGCGGCCGATCATCGCGTCGCCCGCGTCCGGCCACAGGTCCGCCGCCAGCGTCGCGTCCCGCACGGCCCAACCGTTCTCCAGCGCCAACCGCACGAACAGCGCTCGTTCGAGCGGCCGGTTCACCTCCACCGGCACGCCGCCTGCCGTGATCGTCGTCTGCCCGAGCACTCGCACCTGCACCGTCGCGTCGGCGTCGCCCACCGGACCGATTCCCCGTACCGGGTCCTGCAAGATCATGGCTCGGTTTGTAGCGACGGACGCTGGCACCGCACATGGCGGTGAGTACTCATCATGGGTACTCAGATCAGCTGGAGCGGGGCCATCAGCGACAGGAACCCGATCCGGTGCTGCTCCGCCGCCAGCAGCCCGTCCCGCCAGTCCATGGTGATCACGTCCTGGGTGACGACCGTCTTGTAGGTGGGTGGCGCGAACCCGGCGCCGTCCGGTGTGGGCGCGGACTGCGTGGCCCGCCACGTCACGACGGCGCGCGTCGTCGAGCCGAGCCGGGCCAGCATGCGGATCTCGGCGGACGTGTCGGGGTACACGGCCGTGACGCGGCGCCAGCGCCGCACCACCTCCTCGACGTCGTCGCAGCGGCTTCCGAACGCGTGCTCCTCGTGCACGAACGCCGGCGCGGTGGCGGCGCGGTAGGTCGACCAGTCGGCGCGGTTCCACGCGTCGATCACCGCTCGGGTGCGCTCCTCCAGATCGATGGTGATCATCTGCCCTGCTCCTGCCTGGATCCGGGCGGATCCCGTACTGCAGAGCACCGGACAGGCCGGCTGATACCGGCTTCACGCGCGTCCGCGGACCGCCCAGGCGCGTGCTGTCAGCTGCAGCGGGCCGGCACCGGCCCGGGTGCGCAGCCGCTCGCGCAGCTCCGCCTGCCGGTCCGCGGGCTGCTTCGCGAGGTAGGCGGGAGCCGGCCCGACCGCGCCGAGGAACGGCGTCCAGTAGTCGTCGAAGTCGGCGAACGGGGTGTCGATCACGATCGGCGCGACCGTGACGTCGGCGAGCCCGGCCGCGGTCCAGAGGTCGCGCAGGGGCTCCGGGTGGCAGAGCGGGAAGCAGGCACCTTCGTCGAGGTCGGCGGCGGCCGGGTCCAGCGCGACGGCCGCGTCCCAGAACCAGCGGATCAGCTGCATGCCCTCGGCGTAGTCCCAGACGTAGGCGGCCACGGTGCCGCCGGGCGCCACCACCCGGACCGCCTCGGCCAGTGCGGCCGCCGGCTCCGGCACGAAGTTCAGCACCAACCCGCTCACGACGGCGTCGACGCTGCCGTCGGGCAGCGGCAGGTCACGGGCGTCACCCGTGGTGAACCGGGCCGGGCGATCCGCCAGCACCCGGCGCGCGTGCTCGACGAACGCCGCGGACGGCTCGACCCCCGTGACGCCCTCCGGCGCGCCGGCATCGAGCACCGCCCGCGTCAACGCCCCGGTGCCGCACCCGACGTCGAGCCAGCGCCGGCCGGGCGGCACGTCCAGCCACACCACGAACCGGGCCGCCACCGGGGCACTCCAGCGGCCGATGTACCGCTCGTAGGCGTCGGCGCCGGCCCAGGTGTCCATCGGGCCACGGTAGCGCCGCCACCCTGGGGACCCGGGGTGCGCCGGTCGGGATCCCTGGGGCTTTCCCGGGTCCGACGCCCCGGTGGCCGCCCCTAGATTCCCTGCCACGCGGGTCGGGGGAGATCGAGGACTGACAACTCGGTCTGGACCTGCGTGCAGGGCGTGCGGCGGAGACGGCAGCGGAGGGGGTCCGCCGCGCGCCGCTGCGCGCCTCTGCGTACCGGTGCCAGGAGATCGCCGATGGGGGGCGAGCATGCGGCCGTCGATCACGTGCCCAGCCGTGTGGCCCGTCAGCTGGGGTCCGCTGTCCTTCGTGGTCGACTCGGCCGGCTCGCCGCTGTACATGGTCGAGCTCGCCGCGGACCGCCGGCTCATGACGAGCGTCGCGGGGCGGAGCCCGGACAACTACTTCTACGGCGGCGAGGAGGAGAACGTCTTCGCCACCGGGCCGCACTGGACGGTCCCGGGCCGGGTGTGGGCCCGGCTCTCGGGGCTGCGGCTCGTGTACTACCGGGTCGTGGCCTTCGATCACACGCTGACGGTGTCGGCCCCCTCGGTCACCGACGACCGGCTCGACGCGGTGCCGATCGTGTGCTTCGCCGCAGACCTTCCCGACCTGTCCGACGTGCGGCGATGATGACCGGGCGATGACGTCTCCACTCGATCCGGCCGGTCCCGAGCTCGCCATGGTCGACCCGGCGCCGCCGGAGAAGCAGCTGCTGCGCCCCGGCGACTTCCTGCTGTGCCGTGCGCACGGGATCAACCACGACCTGCTGCGGATCGGGCAGGGGCTGCGGCTGGGTCGCACGCAGCGGCACATGGCCCGCTACACCCACGCCGCGCTGTTCGTGTCGGCCTCGGGCGACCTGATCGAGGCGGTCGGCACCGGGGTCCGCCGCAACCACCTGCGCAACTACGCGCAGCACGGGCGGGCGTACCAGATCGTCCACATCACCGCGTCCGACGAGGACCGGCGGCAGATGGTGGCGTTCGCGGAAGCGGCGCTCGCGCGAAGGGCCCCGTACGGCTTCCTGTCGAACATCAGCACCACGCTCTGGGCGTTCACCGGGTCGTCCCTGATCTTCTTCCGCGACGGCTCGTTCACCTGCTCCGGGCTGGTGGCGGCGGCGCTGGAGCGCACGTCGGCCCAGTTCGCGACGAACGCGACGCGCGTGATGCCGGCGCAGCTCGCCGTCCTGTTCGGGGCGCCGACCCCGCCGCTGGATCCGCCGCGCAGGCTCGCGGCGCTGCGCCCGTTCAGCCGGAGGCCATGAGCCGCGCGAGCTCGGCGCGGGTACGGATCTCCAGCTTCCGGTAGATGTTGGACAGGTGGTACTCGACGGTCTTGCGGGAGAGGAACAGCTCGGCGGCCGCCTCAGCGTTGGTCGCACCCCTGCCCACGGCCATGGCGACGCGCAGCTCGCGCGGGGTGAGCGAGCCGAGGTCGGCCTGCGTGGACCCGGCGGGGCGGCGGCGGGCCGTCAGCCCGGTCGCCCGCAGCTCGGTCTCGGCCCGACGGGCCCACGCCGTCGCGCCGAGCCGGGTGAACGCCTCGAGCGCGGCCCCGAGCTGGACGCGTGACTCGGCGCGCAGCTGGTGCCGGCGCAGGAGCTCTCCGTAGCAGAACCGGGTCCTGGCCTGCTCGAACGGCCGCTCGGTGTGCTCGTGCCAGCCCAGGGCGGCCTCGAACGCCGAGCGGCCCGCGTCCAGGGAGTCGGCGAGCAGGCCGTCGCACCGGGCCGCGATCGCCGCCTCGGTGGGCCGGCCGCTGCGCGCGACCTCCTGCGCGAGCGCGCGGCGGGCCACCCCCACCTGATCCGCCCGGCCGGCGCGGACCAGCGCCTCGACGAGGTCGCCCGCCCAGTTGAACAGCACCGAGTCGCCCATCCGCTGGGCGACGGCGAACTCGCCGGCGGCCTGCAGGTGCTCCGCGGCCTCCGCGGGGCGCCCGGCGCCCAGCTCCAGCAAGCCGAGCAGGCGCGACCGGTGCGCGGCGAACAGCCGCGAGCCACCCTTGGCGCCCAGCTCGGCCGCGTCGGCGAGGTGCCCGCGCGCCGCGTCGTCCTGGCCCAGGGTGACCTCGGCGGTGGCGAGGGCGACCAGGCAGTTGGGCAGCTCGGTCGTCCAGCCCGTCTCCTCCGCCGACTGGACGGCGGCGTGGCCGTGGGCGAGTGCGCTCTGCCAGTCGCCCTGCAGCCAGCACACCAGCGACAGCCACGACAGCTGGAACGGCAGCAGCCCGACGGCCTGCGCGGTGCGCGCAGCGCGTTCCGCGGTCTGCAGCCAGTGCCGGGCCGGGGCGAGGTCGTCCAGCGCGGCGTAGGCGAGCGCGCCCTGCACCAGCAGCTGGTCGATCGAGAGCGGGTCGCAGTCGGGGAGGTGCGGCGCGCACCGGTCGAGCACGGCGCGCGCACCGGTGGTGTCCCCGTTGATCGCGCGGGTGACGGCCTGGGCCACGAGCACGCCCATGCGCTGCTCGTCGGGCCGGTCGGCGGTGACGGTCGCCGCCTGCTCCACCATCGCCGCGGCCAACCGCTGCTCGCCCAGCGCGATGCTGACGATCGCGGCCTGCGCCCGCATGGCGGCCGACCAGTCGGGCACGTGCTCCTCGGTGCGGTCGGCCAGGTCCAGCAGCTGGTCGCGGGCCTGCACTGGCTGACCGCTCCACATCTGCACGCGGCACTGCAGGTGCTGGGCGATGATCCGCAGGTGCTCGTCGTCGGTCTCGGCGATCGCCATGTCCAGCAGCGGCCCGACCGAGTCGAGCAGCCCGGCGGCCTGCCCGGCGACCGCGGCCTCAACGGTCCGCTGCGCCCGCGCCGCCCCGGGCGGGCTGAGCCGGGCGGCGCGCTCGAACAGGGCCGCGGCCGTGACGTGGTTGTGCCGGGCTGCAGCACCGGCCGCGGCGGCCGCGAGCTGCGCGGCCACCTCCTCGTCGGGGGCGGGGGTGGCGGCGGCCAGGTGGAACGCGCGCCGCTCGGCCGCGCCGGGCGCCACCCGGTCGGCGTACGCGTCGGCCAGCGCGCGGTGCGCCGCGCGCCGGGTCGCCGGCGACGTCGAGTGGTAGAGCGTGCTGCGGATCAGCGGATGGACGAACCGCGCGTCGCCGCGGTCGATGACGACGAGGCCGGCGTCCTCGGCGGGTTCCAGCGCGGCACGGGTGAGGTCGCCCGCCGCGAGCGCCTGGTCCAGCACGTCACCGGCGCGGCCGGCAGCGGCGAGCAGCAGCATCGCCGCACGGGTGTCGGCGGGCAGCGCGGTGAGCCGGCGGCCGTAGGCGCGCATGAGCCGGGCGGACAGCACGATCGGCTCGTCGAGGAACGCGGCGTCGTGCGGGCCGGACATCTCCAGCAACGCCAGCGGGTTGCCGCCGACCGCCTGCCACGTCTCGACGGGCAGCACACCGCGATGGGCCGTGAGCTGCCGCGCCGAGGCCAGGTCCAGCCCGTCCACGAGCACCGTCGGCACCTGGTCGAGCCAGCGCTCGACGTCGGGTGCCACGTCGGCCTCCAGCCGCGCGGTCATCACCACGGCCGCGGGTTCCGTGCGCAGCCGGCGCAGGGTGAACGCCAGCGTCTCCAGGGTCGGTGCGTCGACCAGGTGCACGTCGTCGACGGTCACCAGCAGCGGCCGGGACTCCGCCGCAGCGGCCAGCACGGACAGCGTGGCGGCGGCGACGCCGAGCCGGTCGCCGTGCACCGCGGGCCCGAGGTCCAGCGCGGCGTCGAGCGCGGCGGCCTGCGCCGCCGGCAGCCCGGGCGCCTCGCTCAGCAGCGGGCCGACCAGCATCGACAGCGCCGCGAACGGGATGTCCTGCTCGGCCTCGTTGCCCTGTACACGGACGACCCGGAACCCGTCGGCGACGGCCTCGGCGTACTCGAGCAGGCTCGTCTTGCCGATGCCGGGATCGCCGCGCAGTGCCACGGTCTGCGGCCGCGCGGCGCGCGCTGCGGCGAGCACCGAGTGCAACCGGGCGCGGTGTTCATCGCGTCCGACCAGGAACATGTGGGTGATCCTGCCCCACGAACGGGCTACGTCAGAGCTGAACCTGTGACCCCATCACGACGGTGCGGTCGACGGGCAGCCGGAAGTACGCCGCCGGGGAGGCCGCGTTGTTGGCCAACCCGATGAACAGCCGCTTGCGCCACGACGCGAGTCCTGGCTGGTCGCCGCGGGTGATCTGCATGCGCGAGAGGTAGTAGTAGGCCGTGTCGGGGTCGACGTCGAGCTCGTCGGACATGCCTCGGGCCTGCCGGAGGACGTCCGGGACGTCCTGCTCGTCCTGGAACCCGAAGCGGGCGGTCAGGTGCGTGATGCCGTCGCGCGCGTAGCCGAGCTCGTCGACGGCGAGCCGGTCCTCGCGCGGTACGTGCGGCACGTTCTCGCTGATCACCGAGATGATCACGTTGTGCTCGTGGACCACCCCGTTGAACGCGACGTTGGCGCGCAGCGCGAGCGGCGTCGACTCCTTGTTGGGGTGCGGGAACACCGCCGTCCCCGGCACGCGGGGAACGCCCTCGGCGTTGAGCCGGTCGACGAACTCCTGCAGCGGGCCCTCCAGCTCGATCCGCCGCTGCGTGATCAGCCGACGCCCGCTCTGCCACGTCGTCATGATCGTGACGACGACGACGGCGACCAGCACGGGCAGCCACCCGCCGGTGGCGATCTTCGTGACGTTGGCGGCGAAGAAGACCAGCTCGAGCCCGCCGAGCACGACTGCGACCAGCACGATCCGCCACACCGGCCACCGCCACGCCGTGCGCGCCTGGATCAGGAACAGGGTGGTGGTGAGCATCAGCGTGCCGGTGACGGCGAGCCCGTAGGCGGTGGACAGCCGCTGCGACGACTCGAACGCGACGACCAGCACGACAACACCGCCGAACAGCAGCCAGTTCACCGCGGGCACGTAGATCTGGCCGCTCTCCACGGTCGAGGTCTGGCGGACCGTGAGGTGCGGCAGGTACCCGAGCCGCACCGCCTGCCGCGAGACGGAGAACGCGCCGGAGATCACCGCCTGGGACGCGATCACGGTGGCGAGCGTGGCCAGCACGACCAGCGGCCAGCGCAGCGACTCCGGTGCCAGCAGGTAGAACGGGTTGGCGACGGCCTGCGGGTTCTCGATCACGAGGGCCGCCTGGCCCAGGTAGTCGATCACCAGCGCGGGCCACACGAGCCCGAACCAGGCGACCCGGATGGGCCGGCGGCCGAAGTGGCCCATGTCGGCGTAGAGCGCCTCGGCCCCGGTGATCGACAGCACAACGGCGCCCATCGCGATGAACGTGATGTACGGGTGGGCGACGACGAACGCGATGGCGTACGTGGGGGAGAGGCCGCCGAGCACCCCGGGGTGGGCCACGATGTGCGGGATCCCCAGCAGCGCCAACGCCAGGAACCACACCACCATGATCGGCCCGAACAGCCGTCCGACGAGGTGGGTGCCCCAGCGCTGCACGAGGAACAGGCCGGTGAGGATCGCGATGCCGATCGGCAGCACGAACTCGGCGAGCCGCTGGTCCACGACCTCGAGGCCCTCGACGGCCGACAGCACGGAGATGGCCGGCGTGATCAGCGAGTCGCCGTAGAAGAGCGACGCGCCGAGCACGCCCAGCGCCAGCGCGATCCCGGCCCGGCGGGCCTGAGCGCGGGCCGCCTTCCTGATCAGCGCGGCGAGCGCCAGGATGCCGCCCTCGCCGTCGTTGTCGGCCTGCAGCACGAACACGACGTACTTGACGGTGACGACGAGCGTCAGCGACCAGAAGATCAGCGACGCGACCCCGTAGACGTCGTCGGGGCTGGGGGTGACCACGCCGCCGTCGATCGAGAACACGGTCTGCATCGCGTACAGCGGGCTGGTGCCGATGTCGCCGAACACGATCCCCAACGCGCCCAGCGCGAGCCCGGCGAGCCCGCTGCCGTGCGCCGCGGGATGTGCGCTGCCCGGCACGGGCGCGGGTTCCGGGACGGGGTCGGCCGCCAGGGCTTCGGTCATCCGCACAGTCTTGCGGGCGGTCCGGCGGGTACCGCACCCGCCACGGCCCTGAGTGATTCACCGCACGTGTCCGCTGCTTCACCCGTTCGTCAGTGGCCGGGTCGTGCCGGCGCCCTGCACGCTGGACGTTCGATCGAGTCGAGTCGAGTCGGGGAGGCCAGATGCGGACGACCAACTGCGGGTGCGGAACGAAGGGTTGCACGGTCCCGAAGGACCGTTGACCAGCGCCGGCGACGACGGCTTCGCGCCGTCGTCGCCGGTCAGCTCGACACCGCGACCCGGGCCGGTCCGCACCACTGCGTGAGCACCGCGTCGAGCTCGGCGTCGGTGGGTGCGGTGTCGCTCGCCCAGGCGACGTAGGCGTCGGGGCGGACCAGGACGACGGCGGGCCCGCCGTCCGTGCGGGCCGGGATCGCCCGCGTGTGGACGCGGTCGGCCCACCCGTTCGCCGCCCGTGCGGCCGCCGGGGCGCCCGGCGTGGCGTCGAGCAGGACGAACTGCGCCGACCGCAGGTCCTCGTAGAGCCGGCCGCCCGGGAACGTGACGTCGGCGGCGCGGGTGCCGGCGAGCGGGTGCGGGTCCGTTCCGTGCGGCGCGTACCGGATCGCGATGCCGCTGACGAGGCCGCGCGGGTGCTTGCGGATCGCCGCGATGCTCAGCGCCGTTCGCATGGCGGCCTGCACGAGCTTGAGCGCGATGTTCGACTTGACCAGCGCCATCCTGGTCAGACCGTCGGTCAGCCGCAGGACGCTCGCGCCGACCGGATGGCGCTCCGACTCGAACGTGTCGAGCAGCCACGCGGGCGCGGTGCCGTGCACGACGGCGGCGAGCTTCCATCCGAGGTTCATGGCGTCGCCGATCCCGGTGTTCATGCCCTGCGCACCGATCGGCGAGTGCGTGTGCGCGGCGTCGCCGGCGATGAGCACGCGGCCGTCCCGGTAGTGCGCCGCCTGGCGCTGCTCGGACAGGAACCGCGACGTCCAGCGCGGCTCCCGCATCCCGAAGTCGGTGCCCGCGATCAGTCGCATCGCGCTGCGGATCTCCTCGGCCGTCACCGGCCTGTCCAGCGGGACGCGGTCGTTGCGGCGGTCCCAGACGATCACGCGCTGGACGCCCTCGCCGAACGGGATGGCCAGGCAGATGCCGTGCTTGTTGATGGCCGCGGCGACCGCGTCGGCAGGCCGGTCGGCCAGCTCGGCGTCGGCGAGCGTGATGGGGGTGCGGTTCTCCCGGCCGACGAACTCCACACCCATCGCGCGGCGCACGGCGCTGTGCGCGCCGTCGCAGCCGACGACGTAGGCCGCCCGTTCCTGCGACCCGTTCGACAGCGACACCGTGACGCCGTCCGCGTCCTGGTCGAGCCCGACGAGCTCCGCTCCGCGGACGAACTCCACGCCCGCGTCGACGCAGCGCTGCTCGAGCATCTTCTCGGTCAGGCTCTGCGGCGTGATCAGCATCATCGGGTAGCGGCTGTCGATGACGCTGAGGTCGATCGAGACGTCGCCGTTGAGGCCGGCCTGCTGGACCCGGTTGCCCTTGGCGACGAGCTCGTCGGCCATGCCGCGTGCGTCGAGCAGTTCGAGCGTTCGCGAGGCGACGCCGAACGCCCTGGTCAGGTTGGCCTGCTCGGCCCGCTTCTCCACGATCGTGCACTCGACACCGGCGAGCCGCAGCTCGTGGGCGAGCATCAGTCCGGTCGGCCCTGCGCCGACCACGATCACCCGGTTCGTCACCGTCTGCTCCTGGATCGCTGTTCTCCGTTGACGTCCTGAACGGTAGGCCGGATTTCAACGAAACTCAACACTCGTTGAATTAATCGCTCGAACGGCGGAGCGAGCCGGGCTGCGGGAAGGGTCAGCGGAACGGTCTCAGGCCGTCGCGCAGCAGGTCGGCGGCGCGCTCACCGGCGACGATCCGCCGCTGGTGCTCCGCCGTCAGCTCGCGGAGCACGACGAGCACCTGGCGGGCCGCGAGGCGGGCGGTCAACGGATCGGCGGCGACCTGCGCGGTGGCCGTCAGCGACGCGATCCTCGGTCTCGCCCCGTTCGCCGACGCGGTGCACCAGGCGCTCGACGCGGTGCCGAACCCGAACGAGATCGCCGGGCACGCGGTGCCCGTCGAGCAGCTCTCCACCGGGTTGTCGGCGGCCGCGATCGACCTGGTCGACCACACCTCCGGGGCCGCCGGCCCGGTGGGCGAGAACCCGTCCGGAACGCCGACGCGCATGCTGATCCGTCGCGCTCGCCGACCAGTACGTCGACCACGTCCCGGTTCCGACCAGCGAGGGCCGGTGACGATGCGCGGCAGACCCGATCGGACCGAGAACCGTGGCCGCCGGTGCGGTCCTGTTCGCACTGCTCGCGGGCCTGGGCGCCGTCATGGTGCGCGCGGTGGCCCACCCCTGCCGGACTGGGCAGAAGCGGAACAGGTCACCGGCCCAGGTGCATGCCGCCGCTCACGTGGACGACCTGGCCGGTCAGGTGCGACGCCGCCGGTGAGGCGAGGAACTCGACGGTGGCCGCGACCTCGTCGACGCGCCCGAGCCGGCCGTCCGCTGCCCGGCTCTCGACGAACGCGCGGCGCGCCGCGGGGAAGTCGCCGCCGCGGAAGAAGTCGGTGCCCTCGGTCGGGCCCGGCGAGACGACGTTGGCGGTGATCCCGCGCTCGCCGAGCCGGAACGCCAACTCCGACGTCCACGGCTCGAGCGTCGCCTTGACCGCGCCGTAGCTGCCCTGCCCCGACCGAGCCGTGACCGAGCCGAGGTTGACGATCCGGGCGTCGTCGGTGAGGCGGGGCAGGAGCGCGGTGGTGACCAGCACCGCGCTGAGCACGTTGGCGTCGAAGTTGGCCAGCCAGGACTCCCGGACGGCGGCGAGGTCGCTCTCGTCGGGTGGACCAGCGGGCAGGTCGGTGTTGGCGCCGGCGGCGTTGACGAGCACGTCCACACGGTCGGGCAGCTGGGGGAGCGCGGCGGCGACCGCGTCCGGGTCGGTGGCGTCGAACGGGACGGCGGTGGCGCCGATCGTGGCGGCCGTGTCGGCGAGCACGTCCGGTCGGCGGCCGGTGATGACCACGCGGTCCCCGCCCTTCGCGAGCCGGGCGGCGACGGCGCGTCCGATCCCGGTGCCGCCTCCGGTCACGACTGCGGTGCGAGACATGATCCCCTCCTCTTTAGGTCTAAAGAACCTCGCCTACGGTACCACGCTCTTGAGGTCTAAAGATCCGGCTATGCTGTGCCGGTGGCTGCGGACGCCGTCGACGAGATCGCCCAGCAGTGGGCCCGAGAGCGCCCGGACATGCCGGTCGACTCGATCGGCGTCGTCGCGCGGATCCTGCGCATCGCCAAGCTGATCACCGACGAGCGCCGCCGCACGCTGTCCGCGATCGGCATCGACGTCGCGACGTTCGACCTGCTCGCCACGCTGCGCCGGTCCGGCACCCCGTACCGGATGAGCCCCACCGGCCTCGCCGAGGCCTGCCTGGTGAGCGGCGGCGCCATCACCCAGCGCGTCGCGCGGGCCGAGGAAGCCGGGCTGGTCCGCACCACGCGGACCGACTCCGGCCGCCGCACCCTCACCGTCGAACTCACCCCGCAGGGCCACGACGTCGTCGAACGCGACGTCGAAGCGCTGATCGGGCGGGAGCGGGAGCTGATCGGACACCTGCCCGCCGGTGACCAGGAGCAGCTCGCGGACCTGCTGCGGCGACTGCTCGCAGGCTTGCCGGGTTAGCGCACCCGCGCCCCGTAGACGTGGTCGACGGACAGCTCCAGCAGCACGCGCCGGTCGGACACCATCACCGCGCGGTACTCGTCCCAGTCGGGGTGCTCGCCGGCCGCCTTGCGGTAGTAGTCGACGAGCGCCTCCACCTCCGGGCCGTGCGGGTCGGTGCCCGGGCCGATCAGCGTGGCGGTGCCCTCGACCGTCGCCCACGACCAGCCGTCGGCGCTGGTGATCTCCAGTGCGGCGCGGGGGTCGCGGCGCAGGTTCGCCGTCTTCGCCCGGCCCTCGGTGATCGACACCCGGATCACGTCGGCGTCGGGGTCGTAGGCGGGGGTGACGGGGGAGAGCTGGGGGCGGCCGTCGGCCTTGATGGTCGCGAGGATGCCCAGCCGGGCCTCGGCGAGCAGGGACCGCGGATCGAACTGCTGCGTCATGATCTGCGGAACCGCGATCGGCGCCCGCCTTATTTCACGACGTGCCGGCGACGGCCAGCGCGGCCAGCCCCACCGCCCCGACCAGGGCGGTGGACAGCGCGCCCAGCACGAGCCCGCGCCGCCCGGTCCGCAGCAGCGCGCCGACCCGCACCGCGCTGCCCAGCCCGAACAGCGCGGCTGCGAACAGCAGGGTCGTGAGGGTCTGCGCCGCCGACAGGACCGCGTCCGGCACGACGCCGGTGGTACGCACCGCCATCGTCGCCAGGAAGCCGAGCACGAACAGCGGGACGAGTGGCGGCCGCCGGCCCGCGGCGTCGCGCCGCTGCGCCACGCTCACCGCCGTCACGATCGGAGCCAGCAGCACCACCCGGGTCAGCTTCACGACCACCGCGATCGCGACAGCCGTGGCCCCGGCCGGGGAGGCCGCGGCGACGACCTGCGCGACCTCGTGCACGGAGAGCCCCGCCCAGGCGCCGAGCTGCTCGGGGGAGAGGCCGAGCCAGGTCCCGACGAGCGGTACGAGCGCGATCGCGGCGCTGCCGAACAGCGTGACCAGGGTGATGCCGGTCGCGACGTCCTCCTCGTCGGTGCGGGTGACGCTGTCCATCGCGGCGATCGCCGACGCGCCGCAGATCGAGAAGCCCGTCGCGACCATCAGACCCAGCCCGGGCGAGACGCCCAGCCGGCGGGCGGCGAGCAGGGTGCCGCCGAAGGCGACCAGCACGGTCGCCACCACCGCGGCCACCGTGCCGGGGCCGAGGCCCAGCACCTGGTCGAGTCCGAGCTGCAGGCCGAGCAGGACGACGCCGATCCGCAGGAACCTGCGCGTCGCCCACGCCAGTCCGGGGCGGGTGGGCGCCGGGAGGAACGGGCCGGCGGCGATGCCGAGCACCACCGCCACGGTCAGCGAGCTCACCGCGGGCAGGAGGGAGGCGACGCCGAACGCGATCCCCGTCCCTGCAACGGCGAGCAGCAGGCCCGGACCGAGCTGCGGGCGGACGGCGGTCGAGGTCATGTCACGACGGTCGTCGCGTCGGCGCGTCCGCGGTAGCCGTCGATCCGACCTGACGTCATAACCTCTGGTTAAGTATCTGGGTGCCCACGCTCCCGGATCTCGAGTCGTTGCGGCTGCTCGTGCTCGTCGGGCGGCGACGCAGCCTCGGCGGCGCCGCCGCCGAGATCGGGGTCAGCCAGCCGGCTGCGAGCAAGCGCATGCGCGCGCTGGAGCGGCGGCTCGGCCTGCAGCTCGTCGAGCGCAGCCGGCGCGGCTCCACCCTGACCGCCGCCGGCGAGCTCGTCGCCGCCCGCGCCGAGCGGGTGCTCGCCGAGCTGGACGCGCTGGAGGACGGCGTCGAGCTGCTGCGGCAGCACGCGTCCGCGCCGCTCGTCGTCGCCGCGAGCCTGACCGTTGCCGAGCACCTGCTGCCGGGGTGGATCACCCAGCTGTCGCGCTCCGATCCCGAGGTCCGGGTCGGCCTGCACGTGATGAACTCGGCGCGGGTCTGCGAGGCCGTCCGCGACGGGGAGGTGTCGCTCGGCTTCGTCGAGTCGCCGGGGGTGCTGCCCGGGCTGCGCTCGCGGGTCGTCGCGCACGACCGGCTGGTGCTCGTGGTGGAGCCCGGGCACCGGTGGGCTCGGCGGCACCGGCCGGTCGACCCCGTCGCGCTGGCTGCCACTCCGCTGCTCAGCCGCGAGCCCGGCTCCGGCACGCGGGACACGGTGGAGCGTGCGCTGCAGGCGGCAAGGCAGGCGCTGGTGGCGCCCCTGCTGGAGCTCGGGTCGAGTGCCGCTCTCCGGTCGGCGGCCCGGTCGGGCGGTGGGCCGGCGGTGCTCTCCGAGTTCGTGGTGGCCGACGACCTGGCCACGGGCGTGCTGGTCGAGGTACCCGTCGACGGGCTCGACCTGCGGCGGGAACTGCGGGCGGTCTGGCCGGCCAGTTCGCAGCCGTCGGGGGCCGCTGCGGCGCTGCTCCGCCATGCCAGGATGCGGCCGTTGGAGTGAATCCCGATCAATCGAACTGTTGTTCTAAAAGATCATGAACGCGCTGCTAGCGTGGAGGCATGTCCAGGTCGGCCGAGCTCATCGAGCGCGTCTCGCGCATCGATCGCTCGTTGGCTGCCCTGGCCGCGGAACGCGCCGAGGCGGTCCGGGAGTTCGCGCAGGTGCACGTCGCGGAGCAGATCGAGACCGGTGAGATCGGACCGGAACGGTTGGAGCAGAGCGTCGTCGCGCAGGTCGCGCTGGCCTGCCGGGTCTCCCCGTCGGAAGCGCGCAAGCGCCTGCACGTCGCGCGGGACCTGCACGAGGGGCTCGACCGGGTGCGGGAGTTGTTCGCAGCCGGCGAGCTCAGCGAGCACAAGGTCGCGGTCATCGTCGCGGCGACGGCGCACCTGTCGCGCTCGGAACGAGCCTGGGTCGACGAGCAGCTCGCGGAGCGCGGGCTGGAACGGCTCGGCGTCGGCCGGCTCGGGGACCTGGCGCGGAAGCTCGCAGCCGAGGTGGCGCCCGAGAAGTTCCTGGAGCGCTGCCGCGAGGCTCGTGGCGGGCGGCGGGTCACGATCCGGCCTGCGCTCGACGGCATGGCCGACCTCACGGCGCACCTGCCCGTCCCGGAGGCCGTCGCCTGCTTCGCGGCTCTCAAGAAGGCGGTGGACGAAGTGTTCACCGCTCCGGATCCGGTCACCCGTAGCCGGAGCCAGATCATGGCCGACACCCTCGTCGAACGGGTCACGGGGCAGGCGGTCGCCACCGACGTTGGCTTCGCGGTCAACGTGACGGTGCCCGTGGAGTCCCTGGTCGACCCGGTCTCGCCGCTGCCGGCGGAGATCCCCGGCTACGGCCCGGTCCCGGTCTGGTGGATCACCTCCGGCGGGGGTCGGAAGGCGTGGCGGCGACTCGTCACGAAGGACGGGGTGGTGATCGGCGGCGACTCCCGCCAGCGCGCGTTCACCGGTAGCCTCGCCGCCTTCATCCGGGCCCGCGAGGGCAACCGGTGCAGCGAGCCGTACTGCGACGCGCCGGTACGGCACATCGATCACATCGAGCGGTACTCCGAGGGCGGGCGCACCGAGTTCGACAACGGACGCGGGTTGTGCGAGTTCCACAACTACGTCCGCGAGAACCCGGACTGGGACGTGTACCGCGCCGGCGACGTCATCGTCACCACGACGCCGACCGGGGCGAGCTACGTCGCCGACGTCGGCTCGGCGACCAGGAAGATCCGCGCGCCGCACCGGATGCGTCCGAGCAGGTCGAGGGCGGGGCCCGATGGACGGCGCTCCGTCGGTCGGTTGTCCGACTATCTGGTGCCAGACCGATCGAACGTTTGATGCGGCGGGTTTCCGTGTTACGTTCGTTCGGCGCCGGCGGATCGTCGGCTCCAGGTGGAGGAACCGCATGCGACCCGTGCAGCTGCTCGCCCCCGACGGAACACTGAGCGCCGATCCCGCGTGGCCGTTGGAGGTCACCCCGGAGCTGTGCCGCGACCTGCACCGGCGGATGTCGCTGGCCCGGTGCTTCGACAACGAGGCACTGGCCCTGCAGCGTCAGGGCGAGCTCGGCCTGTGGCTGCAGTCGCTCGGCCAGGAGGCCGCGCAGGTGGGGTCGATCCTCGCGCTGCGCAGCACCGACCACGTGTTCCCCAGTTACCGCGAGCAAGCCGCCGCGCTGTGCCGCGGCATCACGCCAGCCGAGTTGCTCGTGCAGTGGCGGGGCAACGCGCACAGCGGCTGGGACCCGGCGCGCTACCGCTTCCACGTCTACACGCTCGTACTGGCCGCGCAGCTCCCGCACGCCACCGGTTACGCCATGGGCGTGCAGCGCGACGGGGTCGACGAGATCGTCCTCGCCTACTTCGGGGAAGGCTCCAGCAGCCAGGGCGAGGCCAACGAGGCGTTCAACTGGGCCGCGGCCGCCGAGGTGCCGCTGCTGTTCTTCTGCCAGAACAACCACTGGGCCATCTCCACACCGACGCACATGCAGATGCGGGCGCCGCTGCACCAGCGCGCCCGCGGCTTCGGCCTGGACGCCTACCTCGTCGACGGCAACGACGTGCTCGCCGTCCTCGCGGTCACCCGCGCGGTGGCCGCGCAGATCCGGGCCGGCGGCGGCCCGGCCCTGATCGAGGCCGTCACCTACCGGATGGCCGGACACAGCACGTCCGACGATCCGGGGCGGTACCGCACACCGAGCGAGCTCGACAGCTGGACGGCCCGCGACCCGATCGCCCGCCTCGAGGCGTTGCTGGTGGAGCGCGGCTGGCTCGACGAGCAGTACCGCGCAGAGCTCGCCGCCGAGTGCGCGGCGCTGGCGGAGGAGACCCGCCGGGTGTGCCGGGAGTTCGGTCCGGTCGACGTGTCCGGGGTGTTCACCTCGGTGCTCGCCGAGCAGACCGCGCTCCAGGCTGAGGAGCAGCGCAGCTACGAGGCGCTCGTCGCCTCCTACGAGGACTGACCGCCATGCCCGTGCGCACCCTCTCGAAGGCGATCAACACCGGTCTGCGCCGCGCGCTGGAGGACGACCCGAAGGTGGTCGTCATGGGTGAGGACGTCGGCGGCCTCGGTGGTGTCTTCCGCGTCACCGACGGCCTGCAGAAGGACTTCGGCAGCGACCGCGTCGTCGACACCCCGCTGGCCGAGGCGAGCATCGTCGGCACCGCGATCGGGTTGGCGCTGCGTGGCTACCGGCCGGTCTGCGAGATCCAGTTCGACGGTTTCGTCTACCCGGCGTTCAGCCAGATCGTCTCCCAGCTGGCGAAGCTGCGCGCCCGCACGGCCGGGCTGCTCGCGGTGCCGGTGGTGATCCGCATCCCGGTCGGCGGCGGGATCGGCGCGGTCGAGCACCACAGCGAGTCGAACGAGGCCTACTTCGCGCACACGGCCGGTCTGCGGGTGGTGTGCTGCTCGAACCCGCAGGACGCGCACTGGATGCTGCGCCAGGCCGTGCGCTGCGACGACCCGGTGATCTTCTACGAGCCGAAGCGGCGCTACTGGTCGAAGGCGGAGGTGGACGAGTCGGTCGAGCGGGTCCCGCCGCTCGACAAGGCCACGATCGTGCGTCCGGGCCGCGACCTCACGCTGCTCACCTACGGCGGCATGGTGCAGACCTGCCTGGACGCCGCCGAGGCGGCCACCGCGGACGGCCGCGACATCGAGGTGGTCGATCTCCGCACGCTCTCGCCGCTCGACCTCGACACGATCACGGCGTCGGTGCACCGCACCGGGCGCTGCGTCGTCGCCCACGAGGCCCCGACGTTCGCCGGCCTGGGCGCGGAGATCGGTTCCGCGGTCACGGAGCGCTGCTTCTACCGGCTCGAGGCGCCGGTGCTGCGGGTGGGCGGGTTCAACACGCCGTACCCGCCGGCGAAGCTGGAGGAGCAGTACCTGCCGGACCTGGACCGCGTCCTGGACACGGTGGACAGGGCGTTCGCGTTCTAGCAGCGCGTGCGGTCCGCGGTGTCGCCCGCACGGCGACGCGCGACCTTGCCAGTCACCGCCTCTGGAGGCAAGCTTCGGCCGTGGCCGTCGACACGCACTCGGGCGAGCCGGCACGAACTCGGGGGATGCACTTACCGCCACGGGCGGCCTTCTGGCTGCTCGCGACGACTCTGTGCCTGCTGCTCGTCGCATCGTCCGCGCCGTCGCCGATCTACGTCCTCTACCAGCAGCAGTGGCAGCTCTCGCCGATCACGCTCACGGCCGTCTACGCGGCGAACGCGGTAGCCCTGCTGGTCACCCTGCTCTTCGTGGGCTCACTGTCCGACCCCGTCGGGCGCCGACCGGTGCTCCTGGTCGCGCTCGTCGTCGAGATCGGTGCGATGGTGGCCTTCGCGCAGGCGTCCGACGTCGGCTGGCTGTTCGTCGCGCGGGTCCTGCAAGGCATCGCCACCGGCGCTGCGACCGGCGCGATCAGCGCGACGCTGATCGACCTGCAGCCGCCTGGCGGGCGGCTTGGCGCGCTGATGACGAACGTCGCGTCGTCGGGCGGGATCGCCGCCGGCGCGCTGGGGGCCGGGCTGCTCGTCGAGTTCGCGCCGGCCCCGTCGCAGCTGGTCTACTGGCTGCTCACCGGGCTGTTCGTGGCCGGGTGGGTCGGTGTGCTGGTCATCCCCGAGACCGTGCCGGAATCGGCACGCCGGGACGGGAGCTGGCGCGGGTCGCTGCGACCGCGGGTGGCCGTTCCGGCGTCGGTGCGGACGACCTTCCTCACGCTGGCGCCGTCCCTCGTGGCGACGTGGGCACTCGGCGGGCTGTACCTGGCGCTGGGTGGTTCGCTGGCGCGCGGTGTGTTCCACGTGACGAGCCCCTTGGCCGGTGGCCTCGTGATCGTGGCGCTCAACGCGACGTCCGCGCTGGTCGCCGTCCTGGCGCGCGACTGGTCGTCGCAGCGGTCACTGCTGCTCGGCTCGATCGCGATGGTGTGCGGGGTGGCCGTGGCGATGGTGGCGCTGGCGCTCGGTTCGCTCGCGTTGTTCCTGGTCGCGAGCGTCGTGGTCGGAACCGGGTTCGGGCCGTCGTTCTCCGGCGTGCTGCGGACGCTGACGGCCATGGCGCCACCGGAGCGCCGGGCCGAGGTCGTCACCGCCATCTACGTGGTGTCGTACCTGGCGTTGAGCCTGCCCGCGGTGGCCGCCGGGATCGCCGTCACCCAGGTCGGCCTGCTCTCGACGGCGTACGGCTACGGCGTCGCGGTCAGTGCGCTGTCCGCGATCGCGCTGATCGGCTCGTGGCGGCAGCAGCACGCTCCGGTCGTCGGGCGCGGGCACGAGCTGGCGGCGAGCCCGGGCACGGTCGCGCCGTGCCCGCGCATGCTGGCCGCAGGGTCCCGCGCCTGAGCACCTCACCCATCGAGCTCCGCCTCGTCGTCCTCCTCGATCGCCCGCAGCGGCGTGGGTGATCTCCACGTCTGCAGGATGATCATCGACTCGCTGTGCTGGAAGTCCGCGACCGACCAGACGTCGCCGAGCAGGATCTCGCGCAGGTGCAGCTGGTCGCGCACCATGAACGTCAGCAGCAGGTCCCAGCGGCCGGTGACCAGCTGCACCGCGCGGACCTCGCGGATGGCGCGCAGCTGCTCGACGGTCTCGCGCACCGGTTTGCCCTGCCGCAGCTGGATGGCGACCACCACTTCGAGGGCGTAGCCCAGCGCCGCATGATCGACGTCGGCGCTGAACCCTCGGATGACGCCGCGCTTCTGCAGCCGGTCGAGGCGCTCGCCGACGGCGCTCGGCGACATGCCCACGGCCCGGGCGAGGGCCCGGTTCGACGCCCGCGGATCCTCGATGAGCAGCTCGAGGATCCGGCGGTCCGTCGCGTCGACGACCGGCTTGCGCTCCACGAAGATCGAGGTTAGCGGCTCACGGGAGCACCGAGGCGTGCGTCCAGCCGGTGGCTGCGCGGACGTGTCGGGTCCGGGCGGCAGGGGCGTCGGGGCCCTGGCCGCGCCACAGCTCGACCACCTCGGCCGTGAGGGCGTACGTGGTCCAGGTCGGCGGCGCAGCGGCGTCGGGGGCTGCGGCGAAGGCCCGCTCCGGCGCGCCGGGTTCGATGGCCTGCAGCGGTCCGGTGCGCTGGTCGAGCAGCGCGTCGTAGACCCAGGCGAGGCGGCGCAGCTGTTCGGGGCGCCGCTCGAACGCCGCGTCCGTGTCGGCCCGGTCCAGCTCGGCGACGGGCCCGGCGACGACGACCTGGCGGCTCAGCGCCGGCCACAGGAACACGCCGGACGCCCGCGGGTGTGCGGCGAGGTCGTGGGTCTTCTGGGTCGGTGTCGAGGTGTGGAAGCGCAGTGCGCCGTCCGCGATCTCCGTGACGAGCACGGTGCGGGCGTGCGGCGCGCCGTCCGGGCCGACGGTCGCGAGCACCATGGCGTTCGGAGCAGGCAGGCCGGCGGTCTCTGCGTCGGCCATCCAGCCGGCGAGGACGGCGAGGGGATCGTCAGGCGTCATGGTGGATCACCAGCAGCACGCAGGTCTCGTCGCCGATCTGCCGGTAGCGGTGCCCGGCGCCGCCCGGGCAGGTCAGGGTGTCGCGTGGGTGCAGTGTGGCCAGCACGCGCCGGTCCTCCTCGCGGATCTCGACCTCGACGGTGCCGCGCGCCAGGTAGAGCAGTTCGGCGCGGGAGTGGACGAAGAACTCCTCGAACTCACGGGGCAGGCCGACGAACTCCGTCACGTCCACCCCGGACGGATCGTGCAGCAGGAGGCGCGCCCCACCGTCCCTGTTGTCGACGAGGTCGGCGCCGGTTCCCCGGACGGGCGCCGCGCCGGCATCGGGTGGCGCCGCAGCGGCGAGGAGCGCCTGTTGCGTGGTGCCCAGTGCGACGGCGATGCGGTGCAGCGAGCGCATCGACGGGCGGGCCCGACCCAGCTCCAGCTGCGACAGGAACGGCTGGGAGAGCTGGGCGGCCGCGGCGACCTCGACGAGCGTCATGCCGCGGGTCTTCCTTGCAGCGCGCAGGACCTGCCCCAGGCGTTGCTCGGCATCGCTGTTCCACGGCATCGTTCACGCACCAGACTCAATCGGACACGTACTCGCAACGCGGAGTATCTACTGTCGCTCGTGATAGTACTGTCCTCAATATTTCCCAGGTGAAACGTGACAGTGACAGCTCTCGGAAGTGCCTCGTCAAGCCCGCAGCTCGCGGGCTCGACGGTCGCGGTGCTGCGCGGCATCCGCCGGGCCGACGGCACCGTCGGTGATCTCGCCGTGCGGGACGGGCAGGTCGTCGCCGACGTGTCCGACGCGGGGGAGGGCGTCGAACTCGACGCCTCCGGTTGGCGCGCCGTGCCGGCCGGCTGCGAGCCCCACGCGCACCTGGACAAGGCCCTGTCCGCAGCCCGCTTGGGCCCGACACGGGACAACGACCTGATGTCGGCGATCGAGCAGTGGTGCGGGCACCGGCCGCTGGTGGACGCCGCCGACGTCTACGCGCGGGGCAGCGCAGCGCTCGCCCGCTACGCCGCGCGCGGCATCACCGCCGTCCGGACGCACGTGGACCTCCCGACCGAGGGCGACCCGTTCCGCGGGGTCGACGCGCTGGTCGCGCTGCGCGAGGAGGTGCGCGACCGGATCACGCTGCAGGTGTGCCTGCTGTACAGCAACGACACACCTGACGACGTTCTGTTCGCGGCGGCCGCCCGCGGTGTTGACGTGATCGGCGGCTGCCCGCACATCGCGCCCGACCCGAAGCGCGAGATCACCCGTGCACTGGACGTCGCCGAGCGCCACGGCCTGCCCGTCGACCTGCACTGCGACGAGCAGACCAGCCTGCCCGCCGACGACGACGACCTCGACGTCGTGCAGCTGGCCCGGCAGGTGCTCGACCGCGGCCACTCCACCCCGGTGACGGCGAGCCACGCGGTGCGGCTGGGCATGCTGCCGCCGGACCGGCTAGCACCCGTCGTGGAGCTGCTCGCCCGCGCGCGGATCGGCGTCGTGACCCTGCCGATCACCAACCTGTACCTGATGGGACGAGACTTCGATCACGCGATGCCGCGCGGGCTCACCGCCGTCCGTGCGCTGCTCGACGGCGGCGTCACCGTCGCCGCCGGCGGCGACAACCTGCGCGATCCGTTCAACCCCGCCGGGCGCGCCGACCCGTTCGAGACGACGTCGCTGCTGATGACGGCCGCGCACCTGCGCGGGGACGAGGCGCTGCACGCGGTCACCGCGGCGGGGCGGCAGCTGCTCGGCCTGCCGCCCGCCGGCACGGCTCCGGGCGAGACGGCCGATCTTGTGCTGCTGCCCGACGAACCGCTCGGTGACGTGCTCGCCGGCGCGGTCGATACCCGGATCGTGCTGCGGGCAGGCATGATCATCGCCGAGACCCGCGTGGCGAGCGCTGTCACGCTCGACCCGACCCCGCTGGAGGTCCCATGACCACCACCGAGACGGCGACGCTCGCGCTCGACGGCGTCGGCAAGACCTTCCCGACCGGCACCGTCGCGCTCACCGACGTGAGCATGGCCCTGCGGCCCGGCGACTTCACCTCCGTCGTCGGCCCGTCCGGCTGCGGCAAGTCGACGCTGCTGCGGCTGGCGTCCGGGCTGGAGCAGGCCACCACCGGCACCGTCCACGTGACGGCGAAGTCCACCAGCTACGTCTTCCAGGACCCGACGCTGCTCGAGTGGCGCACGGCGGCGCGCAACGTCGAGCTGGTGCCGGAGCTGCGCGGCGCGTCCAAGGCGGAGCGGCGCGCGCGGGCGGCCGAGCTGCTGGAGCTGGTCGGTCTGACCGGATTCGCCGACCAGCACCCGCGGCAACTCTCCGGCGGCATGCGCATGCGGGTGTCGATCGCGCGGGCGCTGGTCGCCGAGCCCGATCTGGCCCTGTTCGACGAGCCGTTCGGCGCCCTCGACGAGATCACCCGGCTGCAGATGCAGACCGAGCTGCAGCGGTTGTTCGTGCTGAAGCGGTTCGCCGGGCTGTTCATCACGCACTCGGTGTCGGAGGCGGTGTACCTCTCCAACCGGGTGCTGGTGATGAGCGGCCGGCCCGGCCGCATCGTCGCCGACATCGCGGTGCCGTGGGAGTACCCGCGCTCCCCGGAGCTGCGCTACTCGGCGGAGTTCGCGACGCTGACCGGACGGGTGTCGCACGCGTTGGGGGAGCACTCATGACCGACCTGGCCACTCCACCGGCCACGTTGCCACCCGCGACCGGGACGGCCCCGACCAGCGCCCGCGTGCCCTGGTGGCGCACGGCGCTGCAGCGCTCGGCGCCGATCGTCGCCGCGCTGGTGGGCGTGGCCGCGATCTGGTACCTGGTCACGTACGCGGTGCTGCCCGAGTCACAGCGGTTCCTGCTGCCGCCGCCGCACCAGGCGTACGGTGTCGCGTTCTCGAACCCGAACATCATCGGCCCGATGCTCGAGTCGCTGTGGCGCAGCATCGCCGTCGCGATCGTCGGACTCGTGATCGCGGTGGTGATCGGGGTCGGCTGGGCGACGGTGATGTCGCAGTGGAGCTGGGCGGAGAAGATCCTCTACCCGTACGCGGTGATCCTGCAGACCATCCCGATCCTCGCGCTGGTGCCCCTGATCGGCATCTGGATGGGGTACTCGTTCGCCGCCCGCGTGACGGTGGCCGTGATCATCGCGCTGTTCCCGATGATCTCCAACACGTTCTTCGGGCTGCAGTCGGCGACGGCGGCGGCGCACGACCTCATGACGCTCAACAAGGCCACCCGCTGGCAGCGGCTGGTCAAGCTGGAGTTCCCGGCCGCAGTGCCGGCCATGTTCACCGGGCTGCGCACCGCAGCGGGCCTGGCCGTCATCGGCGCGATCGTCGGTGACTTCTTCTTCCAGCAGGGTGCTCCCGGCATCGGTTCGCTGCTGCGCGTGTACACGCAGCGGCTGTCGATGGAGGCCCTGCTCACCGCGGTGACGCTCACGGCGCTGTTCGGCGTCCTGTTCTTCACCGCGTTCGCCGTACTCGACCGGGCCGTGGTCGGGCGCTGGTACGGCGCCACCGGCAAGCGCTGATCCCTAGGAGTACTCCGTGACCCGTCTCCCCGCACTAGCCGCCGCCACGGCGGCAGCTCTCCTGCTCGCCGCCTGCGGTGGCGGCGCCACCTCGGCACCCGCCGGTCCGACCGGTCCGGCCGCACCCGCCGGTGGCGCGCTCGACCTCAAGGGCACCTGCCCCGACACCGTCGTGGTGCAGTGGGACTGGCAGCCCGAGGCCGAGCACGGAGGCACCTACTCGCTCGTCGGCCCCGGATACACGGTCGACACCGGCACCAAGTCCGTCACCGGCCCGCTGGTCGCCCAGGGCGTCGACACCGGGGTGAAGCTGCAGGTCCGCTCGGGCGGCCCGAACACCGGCTTCCAGCCCGTCTCGTCCCTGCTCTACGTGGACGACGCGATCACGATCGGCGCCGTCAGCACCGACGACGGGATCGTGGGCGCGAGCAAGGGCCGGCCCACCGTCGCCGTCACCTCGCAGATGACGGTGAGCCCGCAGATCCTCATGTGGGACCCGGCCTCGCACCCCGGGGCCACGACGATCAAGCAGGTCGCCGCGTCCGGGGTCACCGTGCTGACGTCCGGGGAGATCATCCCGTCGCTGCTGGAGCAGCAGGGGATCATCCAGAAGGCGCAGTCCGACACCAGCTACGACTCGTCGCCGGCCCGGTTCGTGTCCGACCCGAAGATCCTCCAGCAGGGCTACGCGACGGCCGAGCCGTACCTCTACAGCAACGAGATCGCGCAGTGGAAGAAGCCGGTGCAGGCGGAGCCGTTGTCGAACTACGGCTACTCGATCTACCCGTCGGCGCTCGCCGTGCGCAGCGACAAGCTCGCGGCGCTCACCCCGTGCCTGAAGAAGCTGGTGCCGATCCTGCAGCAGGCGGAGATCGACTTCCTGAAGAACCCCGGCCCGACGAACGACCTGATCGTGAAGCTCGTCGAGCAGTACCAGACGGGCTGGTCGTACTCGCGCGGTGTCGCGGACTTCTCGGTCAAGACGCAGCTGGACGGCAAGTTCGTGACGAACGACCCGGCGTCCGGGGTGTTCGGCAAGTTCGACCCGAAGCGCATCGCCGACACCGTCGCCCGGTTCGCGCCGCTGCTCACCGCGGCCGGCACGCTGACCGGCCCGGCGCCCGCGCCGGAGACGCTGTACACGAACCAGTTCATCGACGACAAGATCAAGCTCTCGTGAGCGGTGTGGAGGAGGCCTGTGCCGAGATCACCCGGCGCGGCGCCGGGCGGGTGGTGCTCGACCAGGCCCAACGGCTGAAGGCGTCGTCGGACTGGTCCCGGATGTCCCCGGTGCTGGCCGAGAAGGTGCCGCCCGGCCGGTACGTGGCCGACGCGGTCGTCCGTCCGGCCGTGCCGCAGGACGTCGCGACGATCCTGCAGGTGGCGTACGAGCACGACGTGCCCGTCACCCCGCGCGGGGCGGGCACCGGCAACTACGGCCAGGCCACCCCGTTCGACGGCGGCATCCTGCTGGACCTGCGTGGCCTCCTCGACGTCGAGCTGGGGGACGGCACCGTCACCGTCGGCGCCGGGGTGCGGTTCTCCGCGGTCGACAAGGTGCTGCGGGCGGCGGGCCGTGACATCTGGATGTTCCCGTCCACCAAGACGTCGACGATCGGCGGCTTCATCGGCGGCGGCAGCGCCGGCACGGGCTCGATCGAGCACGGCACGTCGTCGGACGGGTTCGTGGTGTCGGCGACGATCGCGCCGTGCGACGGCAGCGGCGAGCTGTTCACGGTGAGCGGCGCGGACCTCGTCCCGTACATCCACACCTACGGCGTGACGGGCATCGTCGTGTCCGCCGAGGTGCGCACCGACCCGGCCCGCGAGTGGATCTCGGTCTACGCGGCGTACGGCGACTACGCCGGGCTGGCGGCCGGGCTGGCGGCGATGGCGGACGTGCGGCCGCTGCCGCGGCTCGTGTCGGGCGACGAGCCGCCGCTGGTGGCGAGCCTGCCCGCGTCGGTGCCGCTCGACCCGCAGACGTGCAGCCTGCGGATCATCGCCGAGGCGACGTCGATCGAGCAGGTGCGCGACGCCGTCGCACGGACCGGCGGGTCGATCGTCGCGGAGCTCACCGACTACGTCGAGGGCGACCGACTCTCCGGCATGTCGTACAACCACCCGGTCTGGTTCTTCCAGCGTGCGCACCCCGACGAGACGTGGTTCCACATGGAGACGGCGGGGCAGGTGGTGGTCGACGACCCCGCCGCCGTCCGGGAGCTCTACGACGGGCCGGTCTACATGCACCTGGAGCAGTTCGCGCGCGGCCCGGGCGGCATGCTGGTCGCCGGCTACACGGGCGAGGCGGACGTGCTGGCCGGCATGGCCCGGATGGACGCCATCGGGCTGGGCGTGCACTCGCCGCACCAGTGGTACGTCGACCGCAACGTCGAGCTGGCCATCGAGACGGCGAAGCGGACCGACCCGAAGGGCCTGCTCAACCGGGGCAAGCTCACGGCCACCCCGCCGGTTGACTCCCGCGTGAACATCGGGGTGCGCTCGTGAACTGGATGGACCTGACCTGGCAGCAGATCGCCGGGCTGCCCGACGACACCGTCGCGGTGCTGCCGCTCGGTGCCGTCGAGCAGCACGGCCCGCACCTGCCCGTCTCGACGGACTTCGTGATCGCCTCGGAAATCGCCGCGGCCGCAGTCGACGCCGTTCCCGACGACGTGCCGTGCGTGCTGCTCCCCGGCCTCTCCTACACGAAGTCCGACGAGCACCACGCCTTCCCCGGCTCGATCTGGCTCTCGTGGGACACCCTGATGGCCACGCTCGTCGACATCGGCCGCTCGCTGCAGAAGTCGGGCATCAGCCGACTGCTGTTCGTCAACGGGCACGGCGGCAACTCGGCGCTCGGGCAGGTGGCGTGCCGGGAGATCCGGCGGCGCTTCGGGCTGCGGACGTTCTTCACGCACCCGGGCGTGCCGGTCGACCAGGGCGGCAGCGGGTCGGCGGCGAGCGAGCTCGGCATGGGTGTGCACGGCGGGCACGGCGAGACCTCGCTGATGCTGCACCTGCGGCCCGACCTCGTGCACATGGAGCTGGCCGTTGCGCGGGTGCCGCAGGCGCTCACGGAGTTCCGGCACATCGGCTTCGGCAAGCGCACGTCGTTCGGCTGGACGAGCGACGACTTCGGCCCCGACGGCCACATCGGCGACCCCACCGGCGCCACTGCCGAGCACGGCAAGGCGTTCGTGGAGGGCGCGGTGCCGGCACTGGCCGAGGTGATCGGGGAGGCGCACCGTTTCCGCACGCAGTGAGCTGACCGTCACGGGTGCCGAACTGCTCTGGACGGGCACCCGCGAGGTGCCCGGCGGCGTCGTCTCCTGCGTGGACGGGTTGGTGGCCGACGGGCCGTCCGGCGGCGAGGTGCTCGACGCGTCCGGCTGCGTCGTCACCCCCGGCCTGGTCAACGCGCACCACCACCTGCTGCAGACCGCGTTCCGCACCCTGCCCGGCACCCGCGGGGTGCCGATGCGGGAGTGGCTGCCGCGCATGGCTTCGGCGTACGCCGCGGTCGGCGTCGACGACGAGCTGGCCCACGCCGCCGCCTCCGCGGGGCTCGCCGAGGCGCTGCTGTGCGGCGTCACGACCGTCGCCGACCACCACCTGACGTGGCCGCCGTCCACCGGTGACGGGGTGTCGATCGCCCGCGCGGTCGCCGCCGCGGCATCGGACGTCGGTGCCCGGTTGGTGTTCGTCCGCGGCAGCGCGCGCGACGATCCCGAGTTCGCCGCCACGTCCGCCGATGCGATCGCGACCGCGCTGGCCGACGACCCGATGGTGCAGGTGGCGGTCGGGCCGGCCGGCGTGCACAGCGACGCGCCGGAGACCTTCGCCCTGCTCGGCGAGGTCGCGGCGACCCATGGACTGCGACGTCGCACCCAAGCCAATGAGCAGGTGGATGTCGAGACTGCGACAACGCGCTACGGCCGCCGCCCACTCGACCTGCTCGACGAGTGGGGCTGGCTCGCCCCCGATGTCACCCTGGCCCACCTGTGCGGCATCACCGACGCGGAGCTGGCCCGGCTCGCCGCAGCAGGTGTGTCGGCCACCCACGCACCCGGCTGCGACCTGCCCATGGGTTGGGGCGTTGCGCCCGTCGCTGCGCTCGCCGACGCCGGCGTCGCCGTCGGGCTCGGGACGAGCGGTGGCGGCAGCAACGACGCCGGCCACCTCCTCGCCGACGCCCGCCTCGCGATGCAGGTCGCGCCGCTCGTCGGGCGGCCGGTCGCTGCGCGGGAGGTGCTGGGCTGGGCGACGGCGGGCGGCGCCGCCGGGCTCGGCCGTCCCGACCTCGGCCGGCTCGACCCCGGCTGCGCCGCCGACCTCGCGTGCTGGGACGTGCGCGGCGTCGCCGACGCCGGCGTCGCCGACCCGCTCGCCGGGCTCCTGTGGGCCGCACCCGGCCGCCGGCCACGGCACGTCGTCGTCGCGGGACGGGTGGTGGTGAAGGACGGCCGCCTGGTGGGGCGGGAGGAGCACGAGATCGCCGGGGCGCTCAGAACGCTGCTGGGAGGCCGCCCGGCCCGCTGACCGCCTGCTGCAACCCCGGGCGGGCCACCTCACCGGGTCGTCGCGCTGCGCTCCGGCTCCGGGAGCCAGGCGTCGGCCGGTCGCGCGGGCCACGTCTGCGCCAGCTCGTCCACCGCCCGGTGGAGCGCTCGGAGCCCGGGGTGGTCGCTGCCGGCGCGCCACAGCATCTGCCACGGGAACAGCGGGGTGGGACGCACGAGCGGGCGCTGCACGACGCCGGGCACCGCCGGCTGCGTGGTGAGGGTGAGGACGGGGGCGTTGCGCTCCCGCACGTGTTGGGCGAGCTCGTCGCCGCCGCGGACGACGGGGTGGGAGCCGGCCGCGGTGGCGCCGAACGGCGCCAGCAGCTGCAGCACGGCGTGCTCCCACCCGGGCGTGACGTGGTCGCCCGCGCGGGAGCACGGCCGGGTGCCCGCCAGCGCGTCGAACGGCACCTCGGTCAGCTGCGCCAGCGGATGCCGCTCGGGGAGCAGCACGGCGAGCGGCTCGTCACGCACGTGCCGGCGGCCCAGGTCGGTCGGCGGGTCGGGGTACCGGCCGAAGGTCACGTCGATCTCCTCGGCACCGGCCCCGCCGTACCGGGCGAAGAACTCGATGTCCGGGGCGAGCCGGCGGGCTGCGGCCAGGACGAGCGTCGGGGTCAGGCCGGCTCCCACCACGTCGACGGTGAGTGACGCCCGCTCCCCGCGCAACTCACGCAGCGTGTCGTCGTGCAGGGCGATGATCTCGCGGGCCCTGGCCAGCAGCGCGCTCCCGGCGGCGGTGAGCGTGACTCGCCGCGTGGTGCGGTCGAGCAGCCGCACCCCGATCGCGTCCTCCAGGTGCCGCACGTCGCGGCTGAGCGCCTGCTGCGCCACCAGCAGCCGCCGGGCCGCCCGGCTGAAGTGCAGCTCCTCGGCGACCGCGACGAAGTAGCGCAGCCGCCGGATGTCCAGATCCGACACCCCGCCTTCCTACCGCATCTACACGCTCAGCGTGTAGATCATGAACGGATCGGTGTTGGACCGCGCCCGCCACGCCAGGACACGCTCTGTGCATGCGAGCGCGGACGTCGATCACGGCGAGCTACGGGCTGACCGGCCTGCTCACCGCCGTCTGGACGGCCACGCTGCCCACGATCGACGCCCACCTGCAGCTGGGTCCCGCCCGGCTCGGCACCGTGCTGACGGCACTGGCGGCCGGGGCGTTGGCCGCGATGGTGGCCACCGGCTGGCTGGCCGGCCGCGGCACGGCCCCGTCGCTGCGGCCGGCGCTGCCCGCCACCGCGCTCGCGCTGGCGGCCACGGGTGCGGCGCCGACGTTGCCGGTGCTCGTCGTCGCGGCGACGCTGCTCGGCGCGTCGACCGGCCTGCTGAACGTGCTGCTCAACCTGCGGGCCGGCGCGCTCGAACGGGCGCTGGCGCGACCGGTGATGGCGGCCCTGCACGGCACGTGGGGGATCGGTGCGGTGGCCGGTGGCCTCGCCACGGTGGGGGCGCTCGGTGCCGGGGTGCCCGCGCCGGTGTTCGTGCTCGGCGCGGCGACCGTCGTCGGGGCGGTGGGTGCCGCCCTGCCGGACGGCCCGATCGCGGCCCCGCCGATCACGGCTGTCCCGCCCCGTGCCGGGCTGGTGGTCGTGCTCGGCCTGCTCGGAGCAGCCGCCTTCGTCGCCGAGGGCGCGGCGATCGACTGGGCCGGCGTGCACGCCGCCCGCGTGCTCGGCGCGGCTCCGGCGCTCGCCGCCGTCGCGTCCACGGTGTTCTTCGCCGCCATGACGGTGCTGCGGCTGTCCGGCGCCGCGGTCCGCACGCGACTCGGCGCGGCGCGCACGCTGCGGCTCGGCGGTCTCACGGCCGCCGCCGGCCACGGCATCGTGCTGCTCGCCGGCCTGCCGCCCGACCTGCCGCTACGGCTCGGCGTCGCCGCGCTCGGCTGGGTGCTGGCCGGTGCCGGGCTGGCGCTGGTGTGGCCGACGGTCGCGGGCGCCGTGGGCGCTGCCAGCCGCTCGGCCGGGCACCTGGCCGCCGTCACGACCATCAGCTACGCCGGCGGGCTCCTCGGGCCGGCCGCCATGGGGATCGTCGCCGGCCGCGCCGGCCTCGCGGCCGCCCTGCTCCTGCCCACCGCCCTCGCCCTGCTCCTCGCGGCGGCCGCTCCGGCCGCCGTCACCGCGTTGACCACCCCCGAAAGGACCCCACGATGATCACGAAGACGCTCGACGTGCCCGGCGCCCGCCTCCACTACGAGCTGCGCGGCTCCGGCCCGCTCGTGCTGCTCGTCGGCGCGCCGATGGACGCCGTCGCGTTCGCACCGCTGGCCGACCGGCTCGCCGCCGACCACACCGTGCTGACCACGGATCCGCGCGGCATCAATCGCAGCACCGTCGACGACCGCGACCAGGACTCCACCCCGCAGCTGCGCGCCGCGGACCTCGTCGAGCTGCTCACCCACGTCGACGCCGGCCCGGCGGCCGTCTTCGGCTCCAGCGGCGGCGCGGTCAGCGCGCTGGCGCTCGTCCAGGCGCGCCCCGACCTCGTCCACACCCTGGTGGCCCACGAGCCACCGCTGATCCAGCTGCTGGACGACCGGGCCGAGATCCGCGCGCGCGTCGAGGACTACACCGCGACCTACCTCGCCGGCGACGTCGTCGGCGCCTGGCGGGAGTTCTTCGCCGCGGCCGACATCGAGGTGCCCGACGCGGTGCTCCAGCAGATGGTCGGCGGCGAACGCGACCCGCAGGTCGTCGCGGACGAGCGGTTCTGGTTCGAGCACGAGATGCGGGCCTCCGACTTCTGGGAGCCCGACCTGGATGTGCTGGCGGCGAGCCGGACCCGGATCGTCGTCGGGGTCGGCGAGCAGTCCGCAGGGCAGCTCTGCACGCGCACGTGCGCGGCGCTGGCCGGCGCGCTCGGCACCGCACCGACGCCCTTCCCCGGCGACCACACGGGCTTCGTCGACGACCCCGCCGGGTTCGCAGAGCGGCTCCGGCCGCTGCTGGGCTGACCGACGGCTACCTCAGCGGGTGGGGCTGCGGCGCAGCTTGCCCGTGACCGCGCGGACGGGTGTGCCGAGTGGGCCGTTCGCCAGGGTGCGGCGCAGCCGCCGCGCGCCGACGTACACCGCGGGCAGGCGGCGGGCGACGAGGTGCCGGCGGTCGACGAGCAGCTGCGCGAACGCCCTCGCGCCGTAGCCCAGGTAGCGCTCGACGTCGGTGAACCAGCGCTCGCTGGCGTCCGCCTCGGCCGCCACGTCGGCCAGCTCGGCGATGCGGCGCTGTTCGTAGGCGGCGAGGCCGGCATCGATCCGGCCGGGGTGCGCGCCCAGCTCACGGGCCAGCGCCATCGCGTCCAGCAGGGCCAGCCGGGTGCCGGAGCCGATCGTGAAGTGGGTGGTGTGCGCGGCGTCGCCGAGCAGCACCAGCCGCCCGTCGACCCAGCGCTCGTTGCGGACCCGGCTGAACTCCTGCCAGGGCGTCGGGCCGTCCGTCGGGCCGGGTGGTCGCAGCGCGTGCCCGTCGAGCTGGGCGGCGAAGATCCGTTCCAGGGCGCGCATCGTCGCGTCGGTGTCGAGGCGGTCGAACCCGAGCGCCCGCCACGTCTGCGGCGTCGTCTCGACGACGAACGTGCTGCCGTGCTCGTCGTAGCCGTACGCGTGCGCCCACACCCAGCCGGCGTCGGTGCGCACGAACGGGAAGGTGAACGAGCCGAACACGGCGTCGGTGCCGAGCCACACGAACTTGTTGCGGCCGCGCTGCAGGCTCGTCCCGAACCTCGTGGACGTGCCGCGCAGGCTGCTGTGCACGCCGTCGGCCGCGACGACGACGTCGTGCGCAGCGAGCAGCGCGGCCGGGTCCTCGACCGGCTCGCCGAACCGCACGTCGACCCCGACCTCGCGGGCCCGCTCGGTGAGCAGCGCGCGCAGCGCGCGGCGGCTCATCGCGTAGCCGTGCCCGCCGACGTTGACCGCGTCGCCGTCGACCTCGATGACCTGGTCGTTCCACGTGAACGCCTGGGCGCGGACCGCCGCGGCGGTGGGCGGGTCGTGGATCTCGAGCTGCTCGAGCAGGTCGTCCCAGAAGACGACGCCCCACCCGTGGGTGACGCCCTCGGGCGATCGCTCGTGGACCGTGACGCCGTCCACCCCGGGCAGCTGCTGCAGCAGCACCGCGGCGAACAGCCCGCCCGGCCCCCCACCGACACACGCGACTCGCACAGGCGCAGTATCCCCAACGGCGATCGGGCCCGA
The DNA here is from genome assembly GCF_050936315.1 of Pseudonocardia sp. CA-107938. Lineage (NCBI taxonomy): Bacteria > Bacillati > Actinomycetota > Actinomycetes > Pseudonocardiales > Pseudonocardiaceae > Pseudonocardia > Pseudonocardia sp. CA-107938. The sequence goes on from NZ_JBNJNA010000001.1 coordinate 3,202,403, forward strand.
CGCCAGGTATCTGAACTGTGACGTGCGCCACGTTAACGTGCCGGGTGGGGCCTCCGAGACGTCTTTCGAGACGAGAGCGGGGGCTCGGTTTCGGGGGAACGAGATGTCGGAACTCATGTCATTGCCAACGGTCGACGTCGCGGTGCCGTGCTACCGCTACGGCGCCATGCTGCCCACGGCCGTCGGCTCGGTGCTGGAGCAGGAGGGTGTCCAGGTCCGGGTCCGGATCATCGACGACGCGTCCGACGACGACAGCGCCGACGTGGCCCGCGAGCTCGCCGCGGCGGACCCGCGGGTCGACGTCGAGGTGCACGAGGTCAACCGCGGGCACATCGCCACCTTCACCGAGGGCGCGGTCGAGTGGCCGGAAGCCGAGTACACCGTGCTGATGTCCGCGGACGACGCCCTGACGCCCGGCGCGCTGCGCCGCGCGACGGCGATCATGACCGCCCACCCGGAGGTGGTGCTGGTCTACGGCCCGTCGATCTCGTGGTTCGGCGAGCTGCCGCTCCCGCCTGCGCGGACCGGGCACGGCACCGCCGTCGTCCACCGCGGTGCGGACTGGCTGCGGATGCGGTTCGAGGAAGGCGCCAACTGCGTCGCGTCGCCCACCGCGGTGACGCGCACGTCGGTGCAGAAGCAGGTCGGCGGCTACGACCCGGACCTGCTGCACACCAGCGACCTCGACATGTGGATGCGGATGGCCATGCACGGCGACGTCGGCTTCGTCGCCGACGCCGACCAGGCCTACTGCCGCGGCCACGCGGCCAACATGTCGGTCGCGTACGAGGAGAGCGACGGCGGGCTCGGCGACCTGCAGATGCGGCTGCGCGCGTTCCTCGCCGTGCTCGCCAAGGCGGACGGCCGGCTCGACGGCGTCGGCGGCGGGCCGGCGGCGCTGGAGCGGACCGTGCGGCGGCGGCTGGCGTCGGAGGCGCTGCTGCGCGTCGCCCGCTCCTACGACAAGGGCAGCTACGACGAGCGCATCGCCGGCGGGCTGATCGCGTTCGCCGAGGCCACCGTCGACGACGTCCGCTCGCTCCCGCACTGGCGCTCGCTGCAGCTGCGCCGACGGATCGGGGCGAAGGCCATGCCCAACCTGCGCTACCTCGTGCTGCCGGCGGTGGCTCGCCGGTTTCGGCAGTTGGGGCGCGAACGACGGCTCTCCCGGCGGGGTGTGTGAGGTGGCGGCGCCGATCATGAGATCCGTCGACTGGCCCGCGAGCCGCAGCGACCTCGTCACCGAGTGGGACGACCTCGTCGACCGCACCGGCGCGATGCCGATGAGCCGTCCCGGCTGGTTCGCCGCGTGGTGGCGGGCCTTCGGCCAGGGCACCCCGCAGATCCTGCGCGTGCGGCGCAACGGCCGGCTGGCCGGCGTGCTGCCGATCGCGGTCCGCCGTGGTCGCGCCGCGAACCTGCACAACTGGCACACCTTCCTGTGCTCGCCATTGGCCGAGGACGCCGACGTCGAGGCCGAGCTGGTCGACCGCGCGCTGCGTTCCGCCCCGTTCCTGTCCGACCTCGGCCACCTGTCCACACCGTCGGCCGACCTCGTCGAGCAGATCGTCCGCCGGTCCGGCGGTGCGGTGCGCCGGCACGTCGTGCAGCGCTCCCCGTACGTGCCCGTCACCGGCACGTTCGAGGAGTTCCTCGCGGCCCGCGCCACCAAGTTCGTGGCGCGCATCCGGCAGCGCCGGCGCAAGCTGGAGAAGTCCGGCGAGCTGCGCCTCGACGTCTACACCGGCACCGGCGATTCCGCGCAGCTCGACGCCGCGCTCGACGAGGCGTTCGCCGTCGAGGGTATGGGGTGGAAGGGGGAGAACGGCACCGCCATCCTCTCCGACGCGCGCACCGCCGCGTTCTACCGCGACGTCGCCCACTGGGCGGCCGGTGAAGGCATCCTGCACGTCACGACGCTGCGCCAGACCTGCGGCGACACCGACCGCGCCGTCGCCGTCGAGCTCGCGCTGGACGACGGGCGTGCCCACTACGGGCTGAAGGTCGGGTTCGACCCGGAGTTCCGGGCCGCCGGACCGGGCTTCATCCTCGCCCACGACCTGCTGCAGAGCGCGTTCGAACGGGGCCTGGAGAGCTTCGAGTTCCTCGGCTCCGTGTCGGAGGAGAAGCTGCGCTGGACCGAGCACACCCGGCGCGTCTGGCACGTCCGGGCCTTCCCCGGCTCGGTGGGCGGACGCTCCGCCGCGGTGGCGACGGCGGGCTGGCGCGCGGCCGGCGCGGCGGCGCGGCGGCTGAACGACCGGGTCGCGCGCGGCTGATCCTCGCTCAGCCCAGCACGAAGCTCGCCTCCACCGCGTTGCGCGCGATCGTCTCCACGTCGTCGGCGGTGAGGCCGGCGCGGGTGGCGGCGACGTCGTACTCGTGGGAGAGGGTGACGTTGCTGGCCCGCGGGTTGTCGGTGTTCAGGGTGACCTGCACGCCGTGGCGCAGCAGGGTGCGTACGGGGTGCTCGGCGAACGACGCGGCCGCCCCGGACTGCACGTTGCTGGTGATCGCGACCTCCAGCGCGATGCGGTGCTCGGCGAGGTGCTCCATCAGCCGCGGGTCCTCGGCGGCGCGCACCCCGTGCCCGACGCGTTCGACGCCGAGCTCGCGCACCGCCGCCCACACGGACGCCGGTCCGGCAGCTTCGCCCGCGTGCGCGGTGAGCCGCAGGCCCGCCTCGTGCGCCTTCGCGTAGGCGGGCGCGAAGTCGCCGGCCGGGTAGCCGGCCTCGTTGCCGGCGATGTCGATGGCGACGAACGCGTCGCGGCGGCTCAGGATCGAGGCCAGCTGGGGCAGCGCGCCGTCCGGTCCGAGGTCGCGCAGCATGATGCCGATGAGCCCGACCGGGAGGTCGACCAGCTCCTGGGCCTGCGCGACGCCCTCGACCACCGCGTCGATCACGGCCTCCGGCGCCAGCTCGGTGCGTGACTGCACGAACCACGGGCTGAACCGCAGCTCCACCGCGCGCAGGCCGTCGTCGTACGCGTCGAGGACGACCTCGCGGGCGACCCGCGTCCAGCCCTCCGCGGTGCGGACCAGCTCGGCCGGGGCGTCGACCCGGTCCAGGTAGGGCAGCAGCCCGGCGAGCCGCGAGGTGGCGACGAACCGCTCCCGCGGCGCGTCGGGCAGCGGGTGGCCGGCACGGCGCGCGATGTCGAGCACGGTGCTGGTGCGCATCGCGCCTTCGAGGTGGCGGTGCAGGTCGACGAGGGGGACGGTGATCATGCCGGTGGATCCGATCGGGAGGCAGGACGGGTCAGGCGGAGGGCGCCCAGCCCAGCTCGGGCGCCAGCTGGGTGGCGATGTCGGTGAGGATCTGCTCGTAGTCCGCCGGTTCGAAGGTGAACGGCAGCGCGAACACCACCTCGTCGACGGCCTGGTATCCGGCGTGCGCGCGCAGCTCCTCGGCGATCTGCGCCGACGTGCCGACGAGGTCGCGGGCGAACAGGATGCCGGCCGGGCCCTGGGGTGCGGCGGTGCGCGGGGTGCGGGCCGCGGCGAACGCGGCGTACCGCTCCCGCTGCTCCGGGGTGGCGCTGTCGGTCGGGACGACGACGAGGCCCTGCGACACCCGCCCGGCCGGATGCGCGGCGCGGAAGGCGTCGATCTGGCGGCGCTGGATCGCCGCGAAGCCGTCGGTGGCGCCCTCCGCGCGCACCACGCTGCTGGTCAGCAGGTTCATGCCCAGCTCGCCGGCACGACGGGCGGAGCCCAGGCTCGCGGCGCCGTACCACATCCGGGAGCGCAGGCCGGGGGAGTGCGGCTGCACGCGGTCGGAGAACGTCTCGAAGCCGACGGTCTCCCTCGGTGCCGTCACCGGCTCCCCGGCGACCATCCGCAGCAGCCGGCGCAGCCGCTCGTCGCTCATGTCCTCGACGTCGGCGGTGTCCGGGTACAGCGCTTCGCGCATGACATCGTACTGCATCGGCGGGCCGACGCTCACCCCCGGGTTGAGCCGGCCGCCCGACAGCAGGTCGACGGTGGCCAGGTCCTCGGCGAGCCGCAGCGGGTTCTCCCAGCCCAGCGGGATCACCGCCGTGCCCAGGTCGATGCGGTGCGTCCGTTGGGTGGCCGCGGCCAGCACCGCCACAGGCGACGAGATGCCGAACTGCAGGTGCCGGTGCCGCACGAACGCGCTGTCGAACCCGAGCCGCTCACCCAGCTCGATCATCCGCAGCGTCGTCTCGTGACCGGCCGCGGGGTCGGCCTCGTCGAACAGGCCGATGGTGAGGAAGCCGAGCCGCCGCAGGGTCATGGGTCAATCATGGTCAACCCGAGAGGATCTTGTGCGGCGCGCCCTCCATGAAGGCCTGGTCGATCCCCAGCGCCTCCCACCAGTCGTGGAACGGGCGGGCCACGCAGAGCGTCGGATCGTAGGGCTTGTCGAGCGCGCCCGGGTCCGCGCCGAACAGCTCGGCCGTCCGCGCCCTGGCCGCCGGGCCGTCCAGGACGGCGTCGAGATCGTCCGACTCGTTGGCCAGGCCGTCGTCCAGCGGGAAGGAGCTGTAGATCCCCGTGCTGCGCAGCTTGCGGCGAAGATCGGCGAAGTCGACGATCCTGGTCGGGTCGGCCCGCACCTCCTCGGGGTAGTCGTCGAACAGGTCGGGCGGCACACCCGGGCCCGGGTCCGTGAGGAAGTCGATGAGGTTGTACGGCACGCCGTCGTCGGTGCGGGGCTCGACGTGGATGTCGTGAGTGCGGACCAACCGGCCGTCCCGGTTGGCCAGCACCACGTGCCCCATGCCACCACGAGCGTGTCGCCGGCCGGGACGTCAGCGGTGCAGCACCAGGCCGGCGAGCCGGTTGCCCACCCACTGCGCGGCCTGCACGATCACGATGATGATCACCACGGTGACCAGCGTGACGGGCCAGTTGAACTGCTGGTAGCCGTAGCTGATGGCGAAGTCGCCGAGCCCGCCGCCGCCGACGTAGCCGGCCATGGCCGACATGTCGACCACCGCGATGAAGATGAACGTGTAGCCGAGTACGAGCGGGCCCAGCGCCTCCGGGATGAGCACGCTCCAGATGATCCGGAACCGGCTCGCGCCCATGGCCCTGGCCGCCTCGATCACGCCGTGGTCGACGGCCACGAGGTTCTGCTCGACGATCCGCCCGATCACGAAGGTCGCCATCGCCGCCATCGGGAACAGCACCGACCGGGTGCCGATCGTGGTGCCCATGACCAGCAGCGTCAGCGGGCCGACCGCCGTGATGAAGATGATGAACGGGATCGGCCGGATGATGTTGACCAGCACGTTGAGCAGGCCGAACACCGGCGCGTTGGCCAGGAGCCCGCCGCGGCGGGTGGTGTGCAGAGCCACGCCCAGCACGAGTCCGAGCAGGCCGGCCACGAGCATCGTCCAGAAGACCATGTAGATCGTCTGCTGCACCGACAGCCACAGCACCGGGCTCAGGCGGTCCCAGTCGGTCATGGGGTCAGCTCCTCGACGGTGGTCCGGTCGCGCAGCTCCGCGATCAGCGCCTCGACGGCGTCGGCCGCCCCGTCGAGCGCGTAGGTGACGCTGCCGAACGGCTTCTCGGCGATCTCGCGGATGCCGCCGTAGACGATGGTGCTGCGCACGTCGTGCGCGGCCAGCACGTCGGACAGGCGGATCGGGCGTCGGTGTCGGCGCGCACCGACACCGTCACGATGCGGCCCGGGAAGGCCAGCCGCAGCCGTCCGAGGGTCTCCTCGGACGGGCGGTCGCGCAGCACGCTGTGCACGAACCGGCGGGTGGCGGGCTCGCGCGGGTCGGCGAACACGTCGTAGACGGGGCCGTACTCGATCACCTTGCCCGCCTCCATCACGGCGACGGTGTCGCAGATCGAGCTGACGACCTCCATCTCGTGGGTGATCACGACGATGGTGGTGCCCAGCTCGCGGTTGATCCGGCGCAGCAGCGCCAGCACGTCCTGCGTGGTCTCCGGGTCCAGCGCGCTGGTGGCCTCGTCGGCCAGCAGGATGCCGGGCGCGGTGGCGAGCGCGCGGGCGATGCCGACGCGCTGCTTCTGCCCGCCGGAGAGCTGGCCGGGGAAGCTGCGCGCCTTGTCGGCGATGCCCACGAACTCCAGCAGTTCCGCCACGCGCGCGCGGCGTCGCTCCTTCGACCAGCCCGCGATGCGCAGCGGGTAGCCGACGTTGCCGGCGACCGTGCGCGAGGAGAACAGGTTGAACTGCTGGAAGATCATCCCGACGTCGCCGCGCAGCTCGCGCAGCCCGCGCTCACCGAGCCCGCCCACGTCCCGCCCGGCCACGGTGACCGTGCCGGACGTGGGCAGCTCCAGTGCGTTGATCATGCGGACGAGCGTGCTCTTGCCCGCCCCGGAGTAGCCGATGACGCCGGTGATCGAGCCCTTCTCGATGTCGAGGTCGACCGTGTCGACCGCGTGGACGGGGGTCTTCCCGGCGAACGTCTTCGACGCGGCCCGGAAGGAGATCACCGGCGCCACGGTCACCGGCCCGCCGTGCGGAGCGTGTTCTCGATCTGCTTCAGGGTGGCCTGCAGGTCGGCGGCGTCGTTGGTCTTGATGATGCCGCCGGAGCCCAGGTCCTTGCGGGCCGCCTCGATCACGGCGGGGTCGTGGTAGATCGCGGCGAGCTTGAGGTACGTCGGGTTGTCCTTGTCGGCCGCCCGCGCCACGAACGCGTTGATGTACGGCTTGGCGGAGTCGCTGTCGGGGTTCTCCTTGAAGAGGATCTTGTCCTCGCCGAGCTTGGCCGCCGTCGCGTAGTTGTTGTTGACGATCGCGGCGTCGACGCCGGCGAGGTTGGCCGCGGTCTGCGCCGCGTCCACCGGCAGCACCTGGACCTTCGAGGCTACGGGGTCGATGTCGCTGGGCGTCGACAGCGAGTTGCCGCCGCCCTTCAGTGTGATCAGCTTCGCCGACTGCAGCACCAGCAGCGCGCGGGCCTGGTTGGTCGGGTCGTTCGGGATCGCGACGCGGCCGCCCTGCGGGATCTCCTCGAGCTTGGCGTGGTTGAGCGAGTAGAGCGGCAGCGGGTAGACCGCGGTGGCGCCGATCGGCACCAGCGTGTCGTTGTTCTTGACGTTGTAGTTGGCCAGGTACTGCAGGTGCTGGAACTCGTTGAGCTGCAGCTGGCCCTGCGACAGCGCCGGGTTGGGCTGGTTGTAGTCGGTGAAGTTGACGAAGTTGACGGTGATGCCGGCCTCGGCGGCCTTGGCCTTGTAGACGTTCCAGTAGCTCTCGCTGGCGTCCGAGACGCCGATGGTGACCGTCTGCTTCCCGTCGGCGGCCGGGCCGGCCGGCGCCTGGCCGGGAGCGGCGCACGCGGCGGCCAGCAGAGCGGCGGGGACGAGCAGAAGCAGTGCACGCGTCAAGCGCGACATGGGAGGACCTTTCGCGGACAGCGCAGGCCGCGAAAACGCGCGGCTGCGCAGAAGGAGCCCGAAGGGGCGGAAGAGGCAGAGGTCAGCGGGTACGACAGGCAGCGCTGCTGACGCGCTTGAGGTCGACGTGGCGGCGACGCACCAGGTATCGCCCGTCCACGTGCTGCACCTCTCCTCGGCGGGCCGACGTGACCCGCAGACGATCACCAGCGTCTCTCCGCGGGCCGGAGCGGGTCAAGCTGACAGGGCCGGTTGTGGTCGCTCTCTCAGGGGGCCTATGCCGAGGTGAGCGTCAGCTCGAAGCTGTAGCGGGAGGCGCGGTAGATGTGGGAGCCGTACTCGACGGCCTGGCCGCCGGCGTCCCACGCGGTGCGGGTCATGGTGAGGACGGGGGTGCCGGAGGGCTCGCCCAAGAGCCGCGCCTCGGCGGCGGTGGCGGCGCGGGCGCCGACGACCTGGCGGGCCATGCGCGGCACGCGTCCGGCGGCCCGCAGCAGGTCGTAGAGGCCGTGGTCGGTCAAGGCCTCGACGGAGAGGGACAGCACGTCGGCCGGCACGATGTTGGTCATCAGCGCGAGCGGCTCACCGCCGGCGAAGCGCAGCCGTTCGACGTGCGTGGCGGCGGTGCCGGCGGCCAGGCCCATGAGGTCGGCGATGTGGTCGGTCAGCGGCTCGACGGTGAACGAGCGCACCTCGGTGCGCGGTTCCTGCCCGCTCTGCGCGAGATCGTCGTGGAGGCTCGTGAGCTCGACGGGCCGGCGCACCTTCGGGTGCACCACCTGGGTGCCGACGCCGCGCTTGCGCACGAGCATCCCGCGCTCGACGAGGTACTGGATGGCGCGGCGCATGGTCGGCCGGGAGACACCTAGCCGATCGGCCAGCTCGATCTCGTTCTCCAGCCGGCTGCCGGCCGGCAGCTCGCCCTGGTCGATGAGCTGCTCCATGCGCGTGGCGACCTGGTAGTAGAGCGGGACCGGGCTGGAGCGGTCCAGGACGACATCGGGCACCAGCATGCTCGACCCCCAACTGACTTTGTCAGGACAAAGTGTTGACACGCGAATAGGGCGAGAGTACATCTTTGCCGCGTACCGTGGAGGGAGCGCGCCGATGACGGGGCAGCCGGAAGTCCTGACGATGGGTCGCATCGGCGTGGACGTCTACCCGCTGCAGATCGGGGTCTCCCTGCGCGAGGTCACCTCGTTCGGCAAGTACCTCGGCGGCAGCCCCAGCAACGTCGCGGTCGCCGCGGCCCGGCACGGGCGGCGCAGCGCCGTCATCACTCGGACGGGTGCCGACCCGTTCGGCGAGTTCATCCACGACGCCCTGCGCGGCTTCGGCGTCGACGACCGGTTCGTCACGCCCGTGGCGCACCTGCCGACGCCCGTGACGTTCTGCGAGATCTTCCCGCCGGACGACTTCCCGCTGTACTTCTACCGCTTCCCGAAGGCTCCGGACCTGGAGATCCACCCCCACGAGCTGGACGGTTCTACAGAGGCCGGGGACGCTGTCCGCGGCGCGGACGTGTTCTGGGTGACCGGCACCGGGCTCTCGCAGGAGCCCAGCCGCTCGGCGACGCTGGAGGCGCTGCGCGCGCGGGGCAAGCGCGGGATCACCGTGCTCGACCTGGACTACCGGCCCATGTTCTGGGACTCCCGCGAGGAGGCCCGCCGCTGGGTGCAGCAGGCGCTGCCGCACGTCACGGTCGCCGTCGGCAACCTGGACGAGTGCGACACCGCCGTGGGGGAGACCGAGCCCCGGGCCGCGGCTGCCGCGCTCCACGCCGCCGGCGTCGAGCTGGCCGTCGTCAAGCAGGGGCCGGCCGGGGTGCTCGCGTCGCGGGACGGCGAGGTCGTCGAGGTGCCGCCGGTGCCCGTCGACGTCGTCAACGGGCTGGGTGCCGGTGACGCGTTCGGCGGCGCCCTGTGCCACGCGCTGCTGTCCGGTTGGGACCTGGAGCGCGCGATGCGGTTCTGCAACGCGGCCGGCTCGATCGTCGCCGGGCGGCTGGCCTGTGCCGACGCGATGCCGACGCCGGACGAGGTGGAGCAGGCGGTGCTGCTGGGGTCCGCGCGCGAGGTGGCTCGTGCCTGACCTGCTGCAGACCCTGGTGGAGACCCGGGTGCGGCGGCCGGGCGCGGTCGCGGCGGCCGCGGCGAACCGGCGGCGGCCCACGTCGCTGCTGGGGGCGCACGGGCGGCTGATGATGGTGGCCGCCGACCACCCCGCCCGCGGTGCGCTGCGCGCCGGCGACCGTCCGCTCGCCATGGCCGACCGCGCCGACCTGCTGCAACGGCTGGTGCTGGCGCTGTCGCGGCCCGAGGTCAACGGCGTGCTCGGCACCCCGGACGTCCTGGAGGACCTGCTCCTGCTCGGCGCGCTGGACGGCAAGGTCGTCGTCGGGTCGATGAACCGGGGCGGCCTCGCCGGCACCGTCTTCGAGATCGACGACCGGTTCACCGCCTACGACGCGGCGAGCATCGCCGCGGCCGGGTACGAGGGCGGCAAGATGCTCACCCGCATCGACCCGGACGACCCCGCGACCGCGGCGACCCTGGAGGCGTCCGGGCGGGCCGTGAGCGAGCTGGCCGGGCACGGGTTGATGGCGATGGTGGAGCCGTTCATCTCCCATCGCGTCGACGGCAGGGTGCGCAACGACCTGTCCGCGGAGGCGATGATCCGCGCGATGACGGTCGCGGCCGGCCTCGGCACCACCTCCGCGCACACGTGGCTGAAGGTGCCGATCGTCGACGAGATGGAGCGCGCGATGGCCGCCACGACGCTGCCCGCGCTGATCCTGGGCGGCGAGGTCTCGGCCGACCCCGACAAGGCGTTCGCGAGCTGGCAGAAGGCCCTCGCCCTGCCCACGGTGCAAGGCCTGGTGATCGGCCGGAGCCTGCTGTACCCGGCGGACGACGACGTGGAGTCAGCGGTGGCGACGGTAGTAGGCCTCCTATGAGCACCCCGGGCACGCGTCGAGAACGAAGTTGTGGTGATCAACAGGGCTGTTTGATCACCATAAGTTCGTTCTCGACGGAGCTGGGGGTGGGGTTGTGAGCCCGGAACACGTTGTGCGGCGCGGGGAGACCGCGGACGGGACGTTTGCCTTGGTGATCACCCCGGAGACCGCGGGGTGGGGGTACTCCAGTCTGCGCGTCCTGGAGCTGGGCGCTGGTGAGTCCGCCACCTTCGCCACCGGCGAGGACGAAATGGTGGTGCTTCCGCTGGCCGGTGCGTGCACGGTCGCGTGCGACGGGGAGACGTTCGAGCTGGCCGGCCGCCGCGGGGTCTTCACCCGCGTCACCGACTTCGCCTACGTGCCCCGTGACGCCGAGGTGACCGTCTCCTCGACGGACGGCGGCCGCTTCGCCCTCCCGGCCGCTCGCGCGACCCGACGGCTGCCCGCCCGTTACGGCCCCGCCGAGAAGGTGTCGGTCGAGCTGCGCGGCGCCGGCCAGTCCAGCCGGCAGGTGAACAACTTCTGCATGCCCGGCACGTTCGACGCCGACAAGCTGATCGCCGTGGAGGTGCTGACGCCGGGTTCCAACTGGTCGTCGTTCCCGCCGCACAAGCACGACGAGGACACCGCGACCGAGTCGGTGCTGGAAGAGGTCTACTACTTCGAGGTCGAGAACGACGGCCCCGGCTTCCAGCGCGTCTACACCTCCGGCCCGGGCCGCGAGATCGACGTGTGCACCGAGGTGCGCAGCGGGGATACCGTGCTCATCCCGCACGGCTGGCACGGCCCGTCCATGGCCACGCCGGGCTACCACCTCTACTACCTCAACGTCATGGCCGGTCCGGGCGCCGAGCGCGCCTGGCGGATCTGCGACGACCCGGCGCACGGCTGGGTCCGCGACACGTGGGCGGACCAGGAGATCGATCCGCGCCTCCCGCTGACGACGACGGAGGAGTCGGCACATCCAGCACTGACCACCACGGAGGAGAAGGCATGAAGCTGACCGTCGCCCAGGCGCTCGTCCGCTTCCTGACCGTCCAGTACAGCGAGCGCGACGGGATCGAGCAGCGGCTGATCCCCGGCGTGTTCGGCATCTTCGGCCACGGCAACGTGGCCGGTGTCGGGCAGGCGCTGCTGGAGCTGCAGGACGAGATGCCCTACCACCTGGCCCGCAACGAGCAGGGCATGGTGCACGCCGCGGTCGGCTTCTCCCGCATGCGCAACCGCACCCAGGTGCTGGCGTGCACGGCGTCGATCGGCCCCGGCTCCACCAACATGCTGACGGGCGCGGCGCTGGCCACCACCAACCGCATCCCGGTCCTGCTGCTGCCGAGCGACGTGTTCGCCACGCGCGTCGCCACGCCCGTCCTTCAGGAGCTGGAGCGGCCGGACGTCGGCGACGTCTCCGTCAACGACGCGTTCCGCCCGCTCTCGGTGTTCTTCGACCGCGTGTGGCGGCCCGAGCAGCTGCCGTCCGCCCTGCTGGGCGCGATGCGCGCGCTCACCGACCCCGCGACGGCCGGTGCCGTGACGCTCGCGTTGCCGCAGGACGTGCAGGCCGAGGCGTACGACTGGCCGGACGAGCTGTTCGCGAAGCGGGTCTGGCACATCGCCCGTCCGGTGCCCGAACCGGCGGCGCTGGCCCGCGCGATCGAGATCATCCGGTCGGCGGAGGCACCGCTGGTCGTCGCCGGCGGCGGGGTGCACTACAGCGAGGCCACCGACGCGCTGCGCCGCTTCGCCGAGGCCACCGGCATCCCGGTCGGCGACACGCAGGCCGGCAAGGGTGCGCTGCTGTGGGACCACCCGCAGGCCGTCGGCGGGGTCGGCGCCACCGGCTCGCCCGTCGCCAACGCGCTGGCCCGCGAGGCCGACGTCGTGATCGGCATCGGCACCCGCTGGAGCGACTTCACCACCGCCTCCCGCACCGTCTTCCAGAACCCGGACGTGCAGTTCGTCAACATCAACGTCGCAGCGCTGGACGCGGCGAAGCACGCGGGCGAGATGGTCGTCGCCGACGCCCGCGCGGCCCTCGACGCCCTCACCGACGCGCTGGATCGGCGCTGGCCGCAGCGCTGGGACACCGCCGCGTGGAACGGCGTCGTCGACGCCGCGTTCCACGCCGGCCACGAGCCGCTGCCCGCGCAGACCGAGGTGCTGGGCGCGCTGAACGAGGAGATGGACGCCCGCGACGTCGTCGTCCAGGCCGCCGGGTCCATGCCCGGTGACCTGCAGATGCTGTGGCGGGCGCGGGACGCGAAGCAGTACCACGTCGAGTACGCCTACTCCTGCATGGGCTACGAGATCGCCGGCGCGCTCGGCATCAAGATGGCCGCCCCCGATCGCGAGGTGTTCGCACTCGTCGGCGACGGCTCGTACCTGATGATGGCGCAGGAGCTGGTCACCGCCGTGTCGGAGGGGATCAAGCTCAACGTCGTCATCGTGCAGAACCACGGGTTCGCCTCGATCGGGGCGCTCTCGGAGTCGGTCGGCTCGCAGCGCTTCGGCACCCGCTACCGCTACCGGACGGAGTCGGGGCAGTTCGACGGCGACGTGCTGCCCGTCGACCTGGCCGCGAACGCCGCGAGCCTCGGCGCCGACGTCATCCGGGTGCGCACGATCGCGGAGTTCCGCGAAGCCATCGGCCGCAGCCGCGCCGCCACCCGCACCACGGTGATCCACATCGAGACCGACCCGCTCGCGCCGTCGCCCGACAACGAGACGTGGTGGGACGTGCCCGTCGCCGAGGTCGCGCAGCTCGACTCCACCACCCAGGCGCGCAAGACCTACGAGACGCACAAGGCGGACCAGCGCCCCTTGATCGGGAGGAAGCCATGAGGACCGTCAACCACTGGATCGGCGGCAAGCCCACCACCGGCGACTCGACGCGGACGGCGCCCGTCTGGAACCCCGCGACGGGCGAGCAGCAGGCCGAGGTGCCGCTGGCCAGCGCCGCCGACGTCGACACCGCCGTGCGCACCGCCGCGGCCGCGTTCGAGTCGTGGTCGCAGTCGTCGCTCTCGCAGCGCACGAAGATCCTCTTCGCGTTCCGCCAGCTCATCGTCGAGCACACCCAGCAGCTGGCGGAGATGATCTCCGACGAGCACGGCAAGGTCGTCTCCGACGCCCGCGGCGAGGTGCAGCGCGGGCTGGAGGTCGTCGAGTTCGCGTGCGGCATCCCGCAGCTGCTGAAGGGCGAGTACTCCGACCAGGTCTCCACCGGTGTGGACCTGTTCTCCTTCCGCGAGCCGCTCGGCGTCTGCGCGGGGATCACGCCGTTCAACTTCCCGGCCATGGTGCCGATGTGGATGTACCCGGTGGCGATCGCGTGCGGCAACACGTTCGTGCTCAAGCCCAGCGAGCGCGACCCGTCGACCGCCGAGTACGTGGCGCAGCTGTGGGCGGAGGCCGGCCTGCCCGACGGCGTGTTCAACGTCGTGCACGGCGACAAGGAGGCCGTCGACGCGCTGCTCGACCACCCGGAGGTCGCCGCGGTGTCGTTCGTCGGCTCGACGCCGATCGCGCGCTACATCCACGAGCGCGGCACGGCCGCCGGCAAGCGCGTGCAGGCGCTCGGCGGCGCGAAGAACCACGCGATCGTCCTGCCCGACGCGCCCGTCGACTACACCTCCGACCACCTCGTGGCCGCCGCGTTCGGCTCGGCGGGGGAGCGCTGCATGGCGATCTCCGCGGCCGTCGCCGTCGGTGGTGCGGCCGACGAGTTGGTTGCCGCCGTCAGCGAGAAGGCCCGCAACACCAAGGTCGGGCCGGGTCGCGACGCCGACAGCGAGATGGGCCCGGTGATCACCGCGGCGGCCCGCGACCGCATCGTCGGGCTCATCGGCAGCGGCGCCGAGCAGGGCGCCACCCTCGCCGTCGACGGCCGCGGGATCTCCGTGCCCGGCCACGAGAACGGCTTCTTCGTCGGCCCCACGGTGATCGACAACGTCACCCGCGACATGGACGTGTACCGCGAGGAGATCTTCGGCCCGGTGCTGTCGGTGGTCCGCGCCGAGACGGTCGACGAGGCGATCGCGCTGATCAACGCCAACCCGTACGGCAACGGCACCGCCATCTTCACCTCGTCCGGCGAGGCGGCGCGGCGGTTCCAGCGCGGCGTGAAGGTCGGGATGATCGGCATCAACGTGCCCATCCCGGTGCCCATGGCCTACTACTCGTTCGGCGGGTGGAAGGACTCGCTGTTCGGCGACAAGCACATCCACGGGCCGGAGGGCGTCTCGTTCTACACGCGCGCCAAGGTCGTGACGTCGCGGTGGCCGCGCGTGTCCCAGGACAGCGCTGCGTCCTTCCACTTCCCCACGGCGACCTGATGACGATCCGCGTGGGCGTCATCGGCGCCGGCGTGATGGGCCGCGACCACGCGCTGCGGCTGACCCGCCGCACGGCCGGGGCGCAGGTCGTCGCGGTCGCCGACACCGACGCCGAGCGGGCTGCGGCCGTCGCCGCCGAGGTGGGAGCGCAGGTCTTCGCCTCCGCCGCCGAGCTCATCGACGCGGTTGACGCCGTCGTCGTCGCGTCCTGGGGCGCGACGCACGAGGAGTACGTGCTGGCCGCGATCGCCGCGGGCAGGCCGGTGTTCTGCGAGAAGCCGCTGGCCCCGACGCGGGAGGCGTGCGACCGCATCCTCGACGCCGAGGTGGCCGCCGGCCGGCGGCTCGTGACCGTCGGGTTCATGCGCCGCGACGACCCGCAGTACCTGGCCATGAAGGAGGTCGTGGTCGGCGGCGCGATCGGCGCGCCGCTGCTCATGCACGCCGCGCACCGCAACGCGTCGGTGCCGGACTGGTTCACCAGCGAGATGATCGTGACCGACACCGCGGTGCACGACATCGACGTGGCCCGCTGGATGTTCGACGAGGAGATCGTCGCGGTCACCGTGCTGTCCGGGCGGGTGTCGCGCAAGGCGCAGCCCGGGTTCCGCGACCCGCAGCTGCTGATCCTGGAGATGGCGAGCGGGATCCTCGTCGACGTCGAGGCGTCGGTGAACGCCGGCTTCGGCTACGACATCCGCGGCGAGGTCGTCGGCGAGGACGGCACCGTCGAGCTCTCGGAGAGCGCCGGCGCGGTCGTCAAGCGCGCCGGCGCCGCGCACACCCGCATCCCCGGCGAATGGATCGAGCGGTTCACCACCGCGTTCGACGCCGAGTTCCGGGCCTGGATCGACGTGATCGCCAGCAGCGCTGACAGCGGCGACCACCTGACCGTCGGACCGACGGCGTGGGACGGCTACGCCGCCACCGCCTGCTGCGAGGCCGGCCTCGCAGCCCTGCGCTCGGGGACGCGGGAACGGGTCGAGCTGCGCCCGAAGCCGGAGCTGTACTGCACCGCCCCACTCACCGAAGGGACCCCCCGATGAAACTGCGCAAGGGCGTCATCGTCGCCGCCTCGGCCCTGGTGCTGGTCGCCACGGCCGCGTGCAGCGGTACCGGTCAACCCGCCAGCCCCGCGAGCAGCGGTGGCGGTGGCGGAGCCGGCAGCTACGGCTACAAGTTCTCCGTGATCACCCACGGCGCGCCGGGCGACACGTTCTGGGACGTCGTCAAGAAGGGCGCCGAGAAGGCCGGCAGCGACGAGGGGGTGACCGTCAACTACCAGGCCAGTGGTGGTGACCCGGCCAAGCAGGCCCAGCTCATCGACGCGGCCGTCAACGAGAAGGCCGACGGGATCGTCGTCTCGATGGCCAACCCGGATGCCCTGCAGGCCTCGATCAAGAAGGCCGTGTCCGCCGGCATCCCGGTGATCACGATCAACTCCGGGCAGGACAAGTCGAAGGCCTTCGGCGCGCTCGCGCACGTCGGCCAGGACGAGATCATCGCCGGGAAGGGCGCCGGCGAGCAGATGAAGGCCGCCGGCGTCACCAAGTCCCTGTGCGTGATCCAGGAGGCCGGCAACATCGGCCTGGAGCAGCGGTGCCAGGGCTACGCGCAGGGGCTCGGCGGCGAGGTGCAGAGTCTGCAGGTCGAGAACTCGAACCCGTCGGGCGCGGAGGCGACGATCAAGTCGAAGCTGCAGTCCGACCCGTCGATCAACGGCGTGCTGACCCTCGGCCCGGTCATCGGCGCCGTCGCGATCAAGGCCGTCGGCGACTCCGGCTCGTCGGCCAAGCTGGCCACGTTCGACCTCAACGCCGACGTCACCCAGGCGATCGCCGACGGGAAGATGCTCTTCGCCGTCGACCAGCAGCAGTACACGCAGGGCTACCTGCCGATCGTGATGCTGACGCTCTACAAGTCGAACCTGAACACCGTCGGTGGCGGCCAGCCCGTCCTGACCGGGCCCGGCTACGTCACCAAGGACAACGCCGCCAAGGTCAAGGGCCTGGCCGGACAGGGAACCCGTTAGGACCCGGCACGGGGAGCCGGGTCACCGGCTCCCCGTCCGGTCCGGGGAGGACCTCATGACCACAACCTTGACCCCACCGTCCGCCGACGAGCGCGTCGCCCAGGTCGGCATCGTCCGGCGGCTCGTGCTGCGTCCCGAGATCGGGTCGCTGATCGGCGCCGTCGTGCTCTTCGTCGTGTTCGCCGTCGCGTCGTCGAACTTCTACTCCCTCGCCGGCATCTCCAACTGGCTCGACCCGGCGTCACTGTTCGGGATCATGGCCGTCGCGGTGGCCCTGCTGATGATCGGCGGGCACTTCGACCTCTCGGCCGGCGTGCTCACCGGCACCTCGGGCCTGGCCACCGCCGTCATGACCACGCAGTGGGGCCTGAACATCTGGGTCGCGCTGCTGGTGTCGCTGGCGCTCTGCCTCGGCGTCGGCTTCGTCAACGGCTACCTGGTGACGCGCACCGGGTTGCCCAGCTTCATCATCACCCTCGCCACGTTCCTGATGCTGCAGGGCCTCAACCTGGCCGTGACGAAGCTGATCACGGGCACGGTGTCGGTCGGCGGCATGGCGACCGTGCCGTTCTACGACACGGTGCGGCCGATCTTCGCCGCCAAGATCAACATTTTCGGCGTCGACTTCAAGATCCAGATCCTGTGGTGGATCGTCGTCACCGCGATCGGGGCCTGGGTGCTCACCCGCACCCGGTTCGGCAACTGGACCTTCGCCACCGGCGGCGACCCGGTGGCCAGCCGCAACGTCGGCGTGCCGGCCAAGCGCACCACGATCACGCTGTTCATGACGGTCGGCGCGTTCGCCTGGCTCGTCGGCTCGCTGAAGCTCATCGAGCAGACGTCGGTGCAGACCAGCCAGGGCTTCGGCGAGGAGCTGATCTACATCGTCGCCGCGGTGATCGGCGGCTGCCTGCTCACCGGCGGCTACGGGTCGGTCATCGGCGCCTCGATCGGCGCGCTGATCTTCGGCATGACCAACCAGGGCATCGTCTACGCCGGCCTGGACAGCGACTGGTTCAAGTTCTTCCTCGGCGCGATGCTCCTGCTGGCCGTGCTCGCCAACCAGGTCGTCCGCCGCTACGCCTCGCAGACGAGGAGATGAGATGGCGCCGCTCCTGGAGATCGAGTCGGTCTCCAAGTTCTTCGGCAGCGTGATCGCGCTGCAGGACATCAGCACGAAGGTCGAGGCCGCCGCCGTCACGTGCGTGCTCGGCGACAACGGCGCCGGCAAGTCCACCCTGATCAAGATCTTCGCCGGGGTGCACCAGCACGACGCCGGAGAGTTCCGGGTGGAGGGCGAGCCCGTCCGGCTCGCCTCGCCGCGCGACGCGCTCGACCGCGGCATCGCCACCGTCTACCAGGACCTCGCCGTCGTGCAGCTCATGCCGGTGTGGCGCAACTTCTTCCTGGGCTCGGAGATCCGCAAGGGCAAGGGGCCGTTCGCGCGGCTCGACGCCGACGCCATGCGGAAGACGGCGAAGGCCGAGCTGCTCGACATGGGCATCGACCTGCGCGACGTCGACCAGCCGATCGGCACCCTGTCCGGCGGCGAGCGGCAGTGCGTGGCGATCGCCCGCGCCGTCCACTTCGGGGCGAAGGTGCTCATCCTCGACGAGCCGACGGCGGCGCTGGGCGTCAAGCAGGCGGGCGTGGTGCTGAAGTACGTGCTGCAGGCCAAGGAGCGTGGCCTCGGCGTCATCTTCATCACCCACAACCCGCACCACGCCTATCCCGTCGGCGACCGGTTCATGCTGCTCAAGCGCGGCCGCAGCCTCGGTGACTTCGCCAAGGGCGAGATCACCCGGGACGAGCTGACCGCGCTGATGGCCGGCGGTGCCGAGCTGGAGGCGCTCAGCCACGAACTCGAGCGCGGCGGGGGCGCGGCGGCCGAGGCCGCGCACGAGCTGGAGGCCGTGGGCGCCCAGCTCGGCGCGACCGCAGCAGCGGAGAACCTGGGGCTCGACACGTGACGGTGGGGATCGGGCTGGCCGGGCTCGGCCGGATCGGCCGCGTGCACGCGCGCAACCTGCGGGGCCGGTGCGCCGAGGCGCACCTGGCCTGCGTGTACGACGCGGACACCGCGGCCGCCCAGGAGGTGGCCGCGGCGTTCGAGGTGCCGTGGGTGGCGACGTTCGCGGAGCTGCTCGACCGCTGTGCCGCCGTCGCGATCGCGTCGCCGACGGCCACGCACGCGCCGCTGACGATCGAGGCGGCGGCCGCCGGCGTCCCGGTGTTCTGCGAGAAGCCGCTCTCGCTCGACCGGGACGCGGCGCTCGCCGCCGTCGAGGCGTGCGAGCAGGCGGGGGTGGCCCTGCAGGTGGGGTTCCACCGCCGGTTCGATCCCGACTGGGTCGCCGCCGCCGAGCGGATCGCGGCCGGTGAGCTGGGGCAGGTGCAGCTGTTCCGCACCTCGCTGCGCGACATGGACCCGCCGAACCCGGCGTTCCTCGCCCACTCCGGCGGCTTCTTCGCCGACGTCACCGTGCACGACCTCGACGTCGCGCGCTGGCTGTGCGGCGAGGTCGCCGAGGTGTCCGCGCACGGCGCCGCGGCCGATCCCGCGTTCGCCGCCAACGACGACATCGACACCGCCGTCGTCGTGCTGCGGTTCGCGTCCGGCGCGCTCGGCGTGATCGACAACTCCCGGTCGGCGCGGTACGGCTACGAGTGCTCCACCGAGGTCATGGGCACGCTCGCCACGGCACGGATCGACAACCCGCATCCGCGCGGGCTGGAGTGGCGCACGCCCGGCGCGGCGACCCGCGGGTTCGCCCGCGACTTCGAGGAGCGCTACCCGTTCGCGTACGCGGCCGAGCTGGACGCGTTCGCCCGCTGCGTGCGCGACGGCAGCCCACCCCGCGTCACCGGCCGCGACGCGATCGCGGCGTCCGACCTGGCCACCGCCGCGACCGAGTCGTGGCGGAGCGGCCGAACCGTCTCGTTGGAGGTACCCGTATGAGCACCGAAGGTGTTCCCCGAAGGGGCTGCGCCGAAGGCGCCCGAAAGGACACAGCATGAGTCAGATCGCCGGCGCACCCATCTCGTGGGGGGTGTGCGAAGTGCCGGGCTGGGGCTACCAGCTCAGCCCGGAACGGGTGCTCGCGGAGATGCAGGAGGTCGGGCTGGCCGCCACCGAGTGGGGGCCGGACGGGTTCCTGCCAGCCGACCCGCGCGCCGTGCTGGCCGAGCACCACCTGCAGGCCATCGGCGGGTTCGTGCCCGTCCAGTTGCACCGGGCCGACCACGACCCGGCGCCGGAGGTCGAGAAGGTCCTCGCCGGGTACGCGGCCACCGGCTCCGACGTGCTCGTGCTCTCCGCGGACACCGGCCTGACCGGCTACGACGCCCGTCCCGAGCTGGACGACACCGGCTGGCGCACGCTGCTCGGGAACCTCGACCGGCTCGCCGCGCTGGCCACCGAGCACGGCGTGCGGGCGGTCCTGCACCCGCACGTCGGCACGATGGTGGAGAACACGTCCGACGTGCAGAAGGTCCTGGAAGGCTCGTCGATCGCGCTGTGCCTCGACACCGGCCACCTGCTCATCGGCGGCACCGACCCCGCCGAGCTGACCCGCCAGGTGCCGGACCGGATCGCGCACACGCACGTCAAGGACGTCGACCTCGGGCTCGCCAGGCAGGTGCAGTCGGGGCGGCGCACGTACACCGAGGCCGTCCGGGAGGGCATGTACCGGCCCGTCGGGCAGGGCGACGTCGACTTCGCCGCGATCGTCGGGCACCTGCGCGGCCGCGACTACACCGGCTGGTACGTGCTGGAGCAGGACACGATCCTCACCGAGGAGCCGCAGGGTGAGGGCCCGCTGACCGACGTGCGGACGAGCGTCGAGGCACTGCAGGAGCTGCTCGCATGAGGATCGGCATCCTGGGCGCCGCCCGCATCGCCGAGCGGGCGATCGTCGACCCGGCGCGGGCGATCGGGGCGCGGATCGTCGCCGTCGCCGCGCGGGACCCGGAACGGGCCAAGGCGTACGCGGCCCAGCACGGCATCGAGAAGGCGCACGCGACCTACGACGACGTGCTCGCCGATCCCGAGGTCGACCTCGTCTACAACCCGCTGGCCAACAGCCTGCACGGGCCGTGGAACCTGCGCGCGATCGCGGCCGGCAAGCACGTCCTGTCGGAGAAGCCGTTCGCCAGCAACGCCGCCGAGGCGCGGGCGGTGGCCGAGGTCGCGCGGGCCTCGGGGCTGACGGTCGTGGAGGCGTTCCACCACGTCCACCACCCGGTGGTGCGGCGGCTGCGCGCGTTGCTGGACTCCGGCGAGCTGGGCGAGCTGCGCCGCATCGAGTCCTACTTCCGGGTGCCCGCCCCGCCGGACACCGATCCGCGCTGGCAGCTGGAGCTCGCCGGCGGCGCGCTCATGGACCTCGGCTGCTACACGCTGCACCTGCAGCGCTGGCTCGGCTCGTCGCCGCGGGTCGTCACGGCGCGGGCCGGGGAGCGGGCCGGTCACCCGGGAGTCGACGAGTGGCTGGAAGCCGATCTGGAGCACGCCGACGGCGTCACCGGGATCGCGCACTGCCACATGGCCGCACCGACCCTGGTGGCCACCTGTCGGCTGGTCGGCACCCGCGGGGAGGCGGTCGCGCACAACGCGGTGCTGCCGCACCTCGACGACCGCGTGACGATCACCGTCGACGGTGAGGAGCGGACCGAGCACCTCGGCACCCGCACCACGTACACGTACCAGCTGGAGGCGCTGGTCGCGCACCTGCGCGGCGAGCACCCCTTCCCGCTGGACCTGGACGACGCGGTGGAACAGGCGGAGCTGCTGGACGCGGCCTACACGGCGGCGGGAATGTCCCCGCGGCCGACGCACTGAGGTGCCCCCGGCTTTGTCGAGAACGAACTTGTGGTGATCAACAGGCCCTTTTGATCACCGCAACGTCGTTCTCGACGGGGTTGCTGCACCGAACGGAGGTACCGATGCCGGTCACCGACCAGCACCTCACCGAGGACGCGTGCCGGGTGGACGACCTGATCGCCGTCCTCGACGAGCGCACGACCCCCGCCGACTTCCCGCTGGCCGCGGGCGTCGAGCAGGAGGTCCTCGTCTACGAGGCGGGCGCGCTGCTCGCCGCTGATCCCGCGGCGACCCGCGCCGAGCTCGTCCGCGCGTTCGCCGACGGGCCCGGCGTGGTCGTGCTGCGCGGCGCCTACCCCGACACCGCGGTGGTCGACCGGGCGACCGCCGTCTTCGAGGAGATCATCGCTGACGAGGGCGGGAGCGGAGCCGACCACTTCGCGGCCGCCGGCGCCAACGACCGCGTCTGGAACGCGCTCGAGAAGCTCGCGGTGCGGGCGCCCGAGGTGTTCGTCGACTACTACGCGAACCCCGCGATCGCCCTCGCCGCGGACGCCTGGCTCGGCCCCGGCTACCAGGTGACCTCGCAGGTCAACGTCGTGCGGCCGGGCGGGCAGGCCCAGGTCGGCCATCGCGACTACCACCTCGGCTTCCTGCCGAGCGCGGTGATCGAGCGGTTCCCGCCGCACGTCCACCGGCTCTCGCCCGTGCTCACGCTGCAGGGTGCGGTCGCGCACACCGACATGCCCGTCGAGACGGGGCCGACGCTCTACCTGCCGCACTCGCAGAAGTACCTGCCCGGCTACCTGGCCATGAACCGGACCGACTTCCGGCAGCTGTTCGTCGAGCGGCACGTCCAGCTGCCGCTGGCGAAGGGTGACGCGGCGTTCTTCAACCCCGCCGTCGTCCACGGCGCCGGCACCAACACCACCGCCGACCAGCGCCGGATCGCGAACCTCCTGCAGGTCTCCTCCGCGTTCGGCCGGGCCATGGAGAGCGTCGACCGCGAGCGCGTGTGCGCCGCGATCTACCCGGCACTGGCCGCGCACCCCGATCCGCAGCACGCCATCGCCGCGGCCGCCGAGGGCTACGCGTTCCCGACGAACCTCGACCGCGATCCGCCCGTCGACGGGCTGGCCCCGCCCACGCAGGCCGACGTCGTCCGGCGGGCGCTGGCGCAGCGGTGGCCGCCCGAGATGTTCCGGTCGCGGCTCGCCGCCCATTCTGCACGGAGGAGGACATCGTGAGCTTGTTGGCCGACAAGGTGGTGCTGGTCAGCGGCGGCACCCAGGGCGTCGGCGCCGGGGTGGCCCGGGCTGCCGTCCGCGAGGGTGCCCAGGTGGTGATCACGGGCCGGCGCGCCGAGCTGGGGGAGCAGGTCGCCGCCGACATGGGCGCACGGTTCGTGCAGGCCGACGTCGCCGACGTCGCGTCCGCGCAGGCGTCGGTGGCAGCGACGGTGGCTGAGTTCGGCCGCGTCGACGCGCTGGTGAACTCGGCAGGCCTGGTCGACCGCGGCACGCTCCTCGACACGACGCCCGAGCTGTTCGACCGGCACGTCGCCATCAACCTGCGCGGCCCGTTCTTCCTCATGCAGGCGGCCGTGCAGGACATGCTGCGCCGCGGCGCGCCGGGGTCGATCGTCAACGTCATCTCGTCGGCCGAGCACGGCGGGCCGCCGCACCTCGCGCCCTACGTCGCGGCGAAGGCGGGCCTGGCCGGGCTGACGCGCAACGCGGCGCACGCGCACCGCTTCGACCGCATCCGCATCAACGGCCTCGACATCGGCTGGACCGAGACCGAGGGCGAGGAGGTGATCCAGCGGACCGCGCACGGCGCGCAGGACGGTTGGGTCGCCGAGGCGGCGAAGCAGCTGCCCATGGGCAAGCTCGCGCAGGTCGACGAGATCGCGGACTTCGTGGTCTTCCTGCTGAGCGACCGCAGCGGGGTCGTCACCGGCTCCGTCATCGACTGGGACCAGAACGTGTTCGGAGGGCTGGACTGACATGCGCATCGGACTGATCGGGCTGGGACGGATCGGCGCGTTCCACGCCGAGACGCTCGCGGCTCTCGACACCGTCGACTCACTCGTCGTCACCGACGCGCTGCCCGAGGTGACCGCACGCGTCGCCGCGCAGGTGGGAGCCGAGGCCGTCGACACGCCGGCGGAGCTGCTCGCCTCCGGCGTGGACGGGGTGTTGATCGCCGCCCCGACCGGGCTGCACGCCGAGCTGACGCTGGCCGCGGTCGCCGCCGGCATCCCGACGTTCTGCGAGAAGCCGCTGGCCGCGACCCCGGCCGAGGCGGAGCGGGTGGCTGCCGCGGTCGCGGCGGCGGGCGTGCCGGTGCACGTCGGGTTCCCGCGCCGGTTCGACCCGGCGTTCCTGGCTGCGCGGGCCGCCGTCGAGGCGGGGGAGCTGGGGCGGCTGCGCACCGTCCGGTCGACCACCCTCGACCCCGCGCCCCCGCCGGCTGCGTACATCGCCGGGTCCGGCGGGATCTTCCACGACTGCGCCGTGCACGACTTCGACGCCGTCCGCTGGGTGACCGGTCGCGAGGTCGTCGAGGTCTACGCCACTGGCTCCAACGGCGGAGCGGCCTTCTTCGCCGAGGCGAACGACGTCGACACGGCCGCCACCGTGCTGACCTTCGACGACGGCACCCTCGGGCTCGTCTCCAACACCCGCTACAACGGCCGCGGCTACGACGTGCGGCTGGAGGTGCACGGCGTCGCCGACAGCGTGGCCGCCGGGCTCGACGACGGGCTGCCGCTGCGCAACACCCACCCCGGCGCGACGTTCCCGGCCGGGCCGCCCCACACGTTCTTCATCGACCGGCTCGCCGCGGCGTTCCGGGCCGAGCTGGCGGCGTTCGTCGAGGTCGTCGCAGGTCGGGCACCGGTCCCGTGCACCGTCGACGACGCGGTGGCGGTCGCGTGGATCGCGGAGGCGGCGACCCGCTCGCTGCACTCGGGCCGGCCGGTGCGGATCGCCGAGATCCGCGAAGCGGCGGCCGTCGGGTAGACGAGATGTCACAATCCGTCCCGATCGCGAGACGTTCGGGAGGGATTCGATGGACGCTCTGGACGACATCGACCGGCGCATCCTCGCCCACCTGCAGGCCGACGGGCGGCTGTCCGTGCGCGCACTCGCCGAGCAGGTGCGCATCTCCCGCGCCAACGCCTACGTGCGGCTCGAACGGCTCCGCGAGACCGGGGTGATCACCGGCTTCACCGCGGTCGTCGACCCGGCGCGCGCCGGCATGGGCACGTCGGCGTACGTGACGCTGTCGGTGCGGCAGAGCAGCTGGCGTGAGCTGCGGGAACGGCTGCGCGGCATCCCCGAGGTGCGGCACATGGCGCTCGTCGGCGGCGAGTTCGACGTCATCCTGCTCGTGCGCGCCGCCGACAACGACGCCCTGCGCCGCGTCGTGCTGGAACAGCTGCAGGCCCTGCCCGACGTGCACTCCACCCGCACGTCGCTGATCTTCGAGGACCTGGAGAACGTGGCGCGGCCGTGACCGGCGCCGCATACTCCGCGACGTGCGCGCGGAGGTGGCGGCCGGCTCGGTGCCCGTCGGCGGCGGGGTGATCGTCGACGGGGTGGTGGTGACGCAGCCCGTCGCCGGCACGTTCGCCGCCTTCGACGCCACCTGCCCGCACCGGGGCTGCACGGTCCGCGCGGTCGCCGCCGGCACGATCAACTGCTTCTGCCACGGCAGCCGCTTCCGCGTCACGGACGGTTCGGTGGCCGGCGGCCCGGCCCGGTCCCCGCTGGTGCGGCTGGCGGTCGAGGTGGCGGGGGACACGCTCAGGATCGGGTGACGGGCCGGGATACCGTCGGACCGTGGCTGATCTCCGCGCCGACTGCTCCGCCTGTGCGGGGTTGTGCTGCGTGGTGCCGGCCTTCACGGCCTCGGCGGACTTCGCGATCACCAAGCCGGCGCGCACGCCGTGCCCGAACCTGCAGGACGACCACCGCTGCGGCGTGCACTCCCAGCTGCGTGACCTGGGCTTCCCCGGTTGCACGGTGTACGACTGCTTCGGCGCGGGACAGCGGCTGGTGCAGGAGACGTTCGGGGGGCGCAGCTGGCGGGCGGGTCCCGAGGTGGCGGGGCCGATGTTCGCCGTGTACGAGACGATGCGGCTGCTGCACGAGCTGCTCTGGTACCTGCAGGACGCGCTCGCCCGCCCGGAGGCCGCCGGCCTGCACGCGGAGCTGGCGCAGCTGCAGGAGGAGACGGAGGTGTTGGCCGCGGGCGGCGCCGACGCGCTGCGCGAGGTGGACGCGCCGGCCCAGCGGGACCGGGTCAACGCGGTGCTGCGCGAGGTGGGGGAGCGGGTGCGGGCGGCAGCGCCCGGTCCGCGGAAGCGGTTCGACCGGCGCGGCGCCGACCTCGCCGGGGCCGACCTGCGCCGCCGTGACCTGCGCGGTGCGTCGCTGCGCGGGGCGTTGCTCGTCGGGGCGGACCTGCGCGGCACCGATCTCACCGGCGCGGACGTGATCGGCGCCGACCTGCGGGCCGCCGACGTGCGCGGGGCCAACCTCCGAGGCGCGTTGTTCCTCACCCAGTTCCAGGTGAACGCGGCCCGCGGGGACGCGGCGACGACACTGCCCGTCACGCTGGATCGCCCACCGCACTGGCGCTGATCCCTCGCCCGGGCGGTCAGCAGGCGCAGGGCTACTGTCGGTGGGCCGGCAGGTGTCACTCGACCAGCGCAGTCGAGCGGGGTCTAGCGTCGGAGCGGCTCGGGGATGTCCGCCACAACCGAATCCGAGGTCGCCGATGACCCGATTGGTCCTGCTGCTCCCGAACGACGGCTGCCTGACGATCGCGCGGGCCGTCGGCCGCCGCGGCGTCGAGGTGCTCGCGCTCACCACCGACGAGTACGCCTACGTCCTGCGGAGCCGGTACGTGACGGGCGGCCGGGTGATGCCGGACATCCGCCGCCACCCGCAGGCCTGGGTGGCCCAGCTGAACGCGTCCGGGCCGGCGGTGCTGATCAGCGGCTCCGACGCGGCCACCGAGTGGCTGGTGGCCCACCGCGCCGAGCTCGACCCGGAGCTGATCAGCTTCGAGACCGCGGACGGGCTGCACACCGAGCTGATGGACAAGCAGCGGCTCTACGAGATCGCGGCCGCGGCCGGCGTCCGCGCCCCGTGGATGCACCACGCCGGCACCCGCGCCGAGCTGGACGAGCTGCTGCCCGGCCTGACCTACCCGTGCGTGCTGAAGCCGACGCTGGGCCACGTCGCGAAGGACCTGGTCGGTGTCGGCACGCTGCGCATGGATTCGCCCGCGGACGTCGTCGAGCACGCCGGCCGGCTGCTCGACCTCGGGGTCCCGGTGCTGCTCACCGAGCTGGTGCCCGGTCCGGAGACGCTGCTCGAAGGCGCGGTCGCCGTGCGCGCGGCCGACGGCAGCTACCCGCTGGAGTACGGCCGCCGCAAGATCCGCCAGTGGCCGCTCGACTACGGCGTCGGCTGCCTGATGGAGGCCGCCGACGTCGCCGAGACCCGCGAGATGAACCGGAAGCTGCTCGACATCACCGGCTACGTCGGCGTCGCCGCGTGCGAGACGAAGCGGCACGCCGAGACCGGCGACCTCTACCTCATCGAGATCAACGTGCGGGTGCCCGGCGCGTTCGGGCTGGCCCAGGCCTGCGGCGTGGACGGTCCGTGGCGGCTCTACGCCACCCTCGCCGGCCTGTCGCTGGGGCCGCAGCCGCCGCAGATCGACGGCCGCAAGATGATGCTGCCCCAGAAGGAGGCCGCGGCGCTCGTGCAGCGGCTGCGCGCGCACGACGTCACGCCGTGGCAGGTGCTGCGCAGCTGGCGCGGCACCCGCGACTTCGGCGCGTTCGCCCCGGACGACCCGCTGCCGGCGCTCGCCCTGCTGCGGAGGCTGTCCGCGAAGCGGCTCAGCGGGCGGCAGCCCGCGCCGCCTCGAACGGCACCCGGTCGAACACGATCCTGACGTGCGTGATCCGCCCGTCGGTCACCGTGTGGTGCTCGGCGCCGGGCGCGTGCGGCACGGGCCGGGTGGCCGTGTCGTAGAAGAGCACCGAGGTGGTGTCGTCGCCGAACGCGCCGTGCAGGTGCGAGCCGGTGAGGAGCCGGCTGAACGGCTCGATGAACGCGCGGAACTCCGCGATCCCGGTGATCCGGCCGGCGGGGGCGTCGCACACCACGTCCGGCGCGACGTGCTGCAGTGCGGTGTCGATGTCGCCTGCCATCCAGGCGCGGTGGAACGCGAGCGAGGTCTCCAGAGCTGTCATGCAGGTACGGACACCGCGCAGCCCGCGAACGGAACGCTCGTGCCACGATCCGGTCATGACGACCGCGCTGGAGCGCGCCCGCTCCGGTGACGAGCGGGCGTTCGGCGAGCTCGTGGAGCCGCACCGCCGCGAGCTGCTCGTGCACTGCTACCGGCTGCTCGGCTCCCACACCGACGCCGAGGACGTGCTGCAGGAGACGCTGCTCGCGGCCTGGCGCGGGCTGGCCGGGTACGAGGAGCGCGCCGGGCTGCGCACCTGGCTCTACCGCATCGCGACCCACCGCTGCCTGAACGCGCGCCGCGACGCGAGCCGGCGGCCCGTCGAGCCCGTGCCGCCGTTCCCGCCGCCCGAGCCCACGCGCCGCAGCGAGGTGACCTGGCTGCAGCCGTGGCCGGAGCCGGCAGTCGAGGCCGTCGAGTCGGTGGAGCTGGCGTTCGTCACCGCCCTCGCCCACTTGCCCCCGCGGCAGGCGGCGGCCCTCGTGCTGCGTGACGTGCTCGACTTCTCGACGGCGGAGGTCGCGGCGCTGCTCGACACCACCCCGACCGTGGTGAAGGGCCTGCTGCAACGCGCCCGCGGCGGGGTCCGCGACCAGCCGCGGCCCGCCGCCGCCGTGGAGCGCGACCTCGCCGCCCGCTTCGCCGCCGCGTACGTGGCCGGTGACGTCGCCGGGGTGGTCGCGCTCCTCACCGACGACGCGTGGCTCGCGATGCCGCCGGCCCCGCACGAGTACGGCGGCCGCGCGGCGATCGCCGCGTTCCTCGCCCCCTCGTTCGTCAGCCGGGACCGGGAGGTCGAGCTCGTCCCCACCTCGGCGGCGGGCGGTCCCGCCTTCGGCGTCTACGGCGGCGGCCGGGCGGCCGCGCTGATCGTGCTGACCTGCAGAGAGGACCGGATCGCGGCCGTGACGCGCTTCCACCTGCCGGAGCTGTTCGCCCGGTTCGGGCTCCCGGATCAGTTGCGCGGCGCCAGCGCCGACATCGCGCGCCAGTCCTCCCACGGGATCGCCCAGTCGTAGACGTCGCCGTCGACCTTCGACAGCGGCACCGACGAGCTGGTGACCTCCACCGGGTCCCCGTACAGCGCGGTGTCGAAGTACGCCTTCGCGTTGGCGGTGGTCAGGTTGATGCAGCCGTGGGTGACGTTCTTCTTGCCCTGCGCGTACGTCGACGCCGGGTTGGCGTGGATGAACTCGCCGTTGTCGGAGATCCGCACGGCCCAGTGCATCTCGACGTTCTCGTAGTCGAACGTCGGGTTGGTCATGAAGACCGTCTGCGACTTGCTCGTGACGACGTGCACGCCGTTGCGGGTGACCCGGCGCGGGTCGCTCTCCAACCCGTAGCTGGCCGGGATGTCGGTGACC
Source organism: Pseudonocardia sp. CA-107938 (assembly GCF_050936315.1). NCBI lineage: Bacteria > Bacillati > Actinomycetota > Actinomycetes > Pseudonocardiales > Pseudonocardiaceae > Pseudonocardia > Pseudonocardia sp. CA-107938. The sequence goes on from NZ_JBNJNA010000001.1 coordinate 3,231,539, forward strand.
ACCTGGCCGTCGCGCACGACGATCATGCGGTGCGAGGTGATGTCGGCCTTGACGATCTGCGAGCGGCCGATCGTGAAGGAGCGGGTGAGGTCGTTCTTGCCGAACCCGACGTCACCGAGCCCGACCCCGTAGAGCGCGGCGTGCACGGTGACCTGCGTCTGCGCCGGCCAGTACTCCTTCGGCCGCCAGTGCACCCGCGAGCCGCGGCGCGTGTCGGGCAGCCACCCCCACGAGCCCTCGACCGGCACGCTGGTGGTGACCGACAGCGCGCGCTCGGCCGTGGCCTTGTCGGCCTCGCTGAGCACCTTGTCGAACCGCACCTCGATCGGCGCGGCCACACCGACCGTGGCGCCCTCGGCCATCGTCGGCGCCGAGGCCGTGACCAGCCGCTTCTTCGGATCGATGGTCCGGAACGTGCCCGTGATCGGGACACTGCCGCCGGGACCGGTCGCGGTGCCGGTGACCGTGTACGTGGTGGCGAAGGCGGGCCGCTCGGTGGCGGTCCAGGTGCGGCCGTCGGCGGCCAGCGCTCCGGCGAGCGGCTTGCCCCCGGCCGCGGTGACGGCGACGGACTGCAGCGTCGCGTCCGAGGCGGCGACGGTGACCCCGGCAGCCGGCGCGACGTCGGCCGCCCCGTCCACGGGCGAGACGACCACCACCGGGGCAGCGGCCACCGCCGCCGCACCGGTCCGCACGGGGGCACCGACCGCACCGGTCTGCGACGCCGTCAGCACCGCGGCCCCCACCAGCAGCACTGCACCCGCCCGCCACCAGCGGAGCGACCTGCGTCCAGTCACCCGATCCCCGTACGTCGTTCCGACGGCCCGCAGGCCACGACCGGTATCAGAGCAACCGGCGCCACCGGAGTCAACGATCCTCCGAGCGGGTCGGTCCGGCGTGTCGGGAACGCCGCAGATCATGCGAAAGGATGACCCGAGGATGGGCAGCTCGCCCGACGCTTCCGGCGCTCGATCCGACGAGCATCGCGGGCATGGCCCAGCTGATCCGCGACAACCCCATCGCCGCCGTCATCGTCCTGTGCGAGTTCGGGCTGTGGGCCCTGCTCGGGGCCGGGCTGGTGGCGCGCTACCTGCTGCGGATGCGCCGCCTCGGCGCGGTGCTCCTCGCCGCCATCCCCGTCACGGACGTGGTGCTCGTCGTCGCCGTGCTGCTGGACCTGCACCGCGGCGCCCCGGCCACCGCCATCCACGGCCTCGCCGGGATCTACCTGGGGTTCAGCGTGGCGTTCGGCCCGACGATGGTGCGCTGGGCCGACCGGCACTTCGCGCACCGGTTCGCCGGCGGCCCGAAGCCGCACAAGCCGGCCAAGGGGTCGACGGAGAAGTACCAGGCCGTCTGGCAGGAGTGGTACAAGGTCGTCACCGCGGCCGCGATCGCCTCGGTCACGCTGCTCGGCCTGATCTTCACCGTGGCCGGCCCCGAGCAGGAGGCCACGCTGTACTGGTGGATCGGCCGGGTGTGGCTGGTCGTCGGCATCTGGTTCCTGGCCGGGCCCGCCTTCGAGGACCGGCCCCGCGACGCGCCGCAACGGGTCACCCGATGACGTCCCGCCTCGTGCTCCTGCTGGCCGCGCTCGGCGCGGTCGCCGGCTGCAGCGGCCGGTCCCCGTCGGTGGAGCTGGCGTGCTGGGCCACCCAGCGGTGGATCGACGCGACCCCGGCCGAGCGGGCGGAGCTCTGGGACACCGTCGTGGAGCCGACGGTCGAGCGGCTCCCGACCCACCATCCGATCGCGCAGAGGATCCGCGAGGCGGCCGCAGCAGGCCCGGACGGGCTGGGCCCGCTCGTGGGGGAGCTGCAGCGCTACTGCGACTGATCGGCACTACGGTGGCCGGGGTGGATCGGCGGGCGCTGCTGACGGCGGCACTGACGGCGCCCGTGGCCTGCGCCGCGCCGCGACCGGCCGCTCCCGTCATCGACGTGAGCGCGCAGCTCGCGGCCCTGGAGCAGCGCTTCGCCACCCGGCTCGGCGTGCACGCGGTCGCCACCGGGGACGACCGCGAGCTGGGCCACCGTGCCGACGAGCGGTTCCCGCACTGCTCCACGTTCAAGGTGCTGGCCGCCGGTGCGGTGCTGGACCGCTACCCGATCGAGCACCTGGAGCAGCGCGTGCCGATCGCCGCGTCCGACGTCGTCAGCCACTCGCCGATCTCCGGCCGGCGGGTCGGCACCGGCATGACGATCCGCGAGGCCGCCGACGCGGCCATCCGCTACAGCGACAACACCGCCGGCAACCTCCTGCTGAAGCAGGTCGACGGGCCGGCCGGTGTGACCGCGTTCGTGCGCAGCCTCGGCGACGGCGTCACCCGGCTGGACCGCTGGGAGACGGAGCTCAACAGCGCGATCCCCGGCGACGAGCGCGACACGTCCACGCCGCGCGCGCTGGCGAGCGACTACCGCGAGCTGGTCCTCGGCACCCGCCTGGATGCCGCGAAGCGCGCGCTGCTGCGCGGCTGGCTGGTCGCCAACACCACCGGCGACCAGCGCATCCGCGCCGGCGTGCCGCAGGGGTGGCAGGTCGGGGACAAGACCGGCACCGGCGACCACGCGGCCGCCAACGACGTCGCCGTCCTGTGGCCGCCGAACGCCCCGCCGCTGGTGCTCGCGGTGCTCAGCGCCTCCGACCGATCCGCCGCGAAGCCGGACAACGCGCTGTTCGGCGAGGTCGCGCGGATCGTCACGTCTGCGCTGGGGCCAGCCTCCGGGGGAGGGTGAGCGCCACCGCCACGGTCGCCAGCGTGCCCGCCGCGCCGGCGACGACGAACGTGACCGGCGCGCCGACGGCGTCGAGCAGTAGCCCGCCACCCACGTAGGAGATCGCTGCGGCCACCCCGATCGCGCCGTACAGGTTGCCGAACACCCGGCCCAGCATCCCGTCGGGCACCAGCCGCTGCACCAGCGTGCTGGACGCCACGTCCATCGCGGCGATCCCCAGACCGCGCACCGTCTGCAGGGCGAACACGACCGCGACCGCCCAGGCCAGGCCGGTGAGCAGGTTCCCGATGCTGGACACCGCGAACCCGGCGACCAGCAGCACCGTCATCGACGCGGCGCGGGCCCCGCGGGCCAGCAGCGCGTACCCGACGAGCAGCCCGATGCCGACCCCGCCGAGCAGGAGCGCGACCGTCGACTCGCTCGCGCGCAGGTCGTCGGTGGCCAGCACGACCAGCGCGACGTCGTCGATCCCGTTGGCCGCGACGACGGCGCAGAACCCGAGCGTGATGATCCGCAGCGCCGGCCGCGCCCAGATGTAGCCGAGACCCTCCCGCGCCTCCGCGAGGAATCCCGTCGGCACGGCGTCCGGCCCCTTCTGCGGCGGCAGCGCCGGCAGCCGCGCGATCAGCAGCGCCGACACCGCGAACGACGCGGCGTCCACCAGCAGCACGCCCGGCACCCCCACGAACGGCAGCAGCGCCGCTGCCACCAGCGGGCCGAGCGCCTCGGCACCGTTCGTGCCGAAGCCCATGGTCGCGTTGGCCGTCTCCAGGTCGCGCGCGCCGACCAGCGCCGGCACCGCCGCCCGCGACGCCGGCTGGAAGACCTGGCCGGCCACCGCGCGCACGGCGACGAGCAGCAGCAACAGCGGCAACGGCGGCAACGTGAGCGCGATCGCCAGCAGCACCGCGCCCTGCACGAGCTCACAGGTGATCATGACGCGGCGGCGGTCGAAGCGGTCGCCGATCGCGCCGGCCAGCGGCGCGAACAGCGAGGGCACGAAGTCCCCGACCAGGAGCAGCGCGGCCACTGCGATCGCTTGCCCGCTCGTGGCCGCGACGTGCAGCATCAGCGCGACCAGGCTCAGCGAGTCGCCCACGAACGAGACGACGCGGGCCACGGTGAGCCGGCGTAGGGACGCGTTGCGGCGCAGCAGTACCAGCGCCCCGGGGGCGGACGTTCCGGACACGGGTCGTGAGTCTGCCCGGCGGTCGTGGGCCCGGCGAACGATTAGCGGGTGATCGGCACCACCATGGTGAGCAGCTGGCGGGCCGCCGCGTCGAGCCGGGGGCCGGCGCCCGGATCGCCCGCGAGGTGGTGCAGCAGCGCCTGCTGGAACTGGCCGTCGAACATCGCGTACGTCACGGCGGGCGACGTGATCACCTCGGCGCCGGCCAGCTCGGCGTAGCGGCTGACGATCCGCCACACCATGTCCTGCAAGGTGGCGTCGATCTCCAGCACGTCCTCGCGGAACGACGTCTCGAACAGCGCCTGCGACCGCAGGTCGTACCAGAGCCGGTGCATCGTGCCGTCCTCCGCCATCGTGGCGGCCAGGCCGGCACCGAAGTCGCGGGCCACCTGGGCAGCGGTGTCGGAGTCGGTGACGATGCGGTCGTAGCGGCGGACGCACTCGGCCTTGTACCGGCGCACGCAGTAGGTGATCAGATCGACCTTGTCGCGGAAGTAGTAGTGCAGCACGCCGTGGGAGAACGCCGAGTTCTGCGCGATCTCGCGCAGGCTCGTGCGCGCGTAGCCGAGTTCGGACAGCGTCTGCAGCGCGGCGTCGGCGAGCTCCTGGCGCCGCAGCTCGAACTTGTCGACCTGGCGCTTCTCCGCCCGGTCGACACGCGCCTCGGCTGCCGTCATCTGCCCTCTCCGCCGGCACCGCTGGGTGCGTTGCCCGAGGTCAGCCTACCTGACGCCATTGTCTTGACACTTGTCAAGAAATGCTGCAGGGAAGGGGATCCCTGACCCCGGACCGGGGTGCAGCCCCGATGTGCCCGGCCGGCGCCCGCCACAGGATCGACCCGTGCCGATCCCCGTCCGCCCCTGGCGACAACTGACCGTCTGGCTGCACGTCCTGACCTCCGTCGGCTGGCTGGCATGTGCAGCGGTGCTGCTGGTCCTGCTGCTGCACGGGGAGCCGGGCGCGGCGCACGTCGTCGACACGGTGCTGCTCGCCGCTCTGGCCAACGGTTCGGCCTGCACGGGCCTGGTGCTCTCCTGCGGCACGGCGTGGGGGCTGGTCGTGCATCGCTGGGTGCTGGCGAAGTTCGCGATCACCGTGGTGCAGCTGGCGGCGGGGATCTTCCTGCTGTCCGGGGCGCTCACCGCGGCGGCGACCACCGGCCACGCACCGGTGGTGCTGCTCGCGGGCACCGCGGTCATGGCCGCGCTCATCGCCCTGCAGGCGTGGCTGTCCGTGGCCAAGCCGGGCCCGCGGACGCGCTGGGGCGTCGACCGGGCCACCGGCCGTCCGGTCAAGCTGCCGACGGCTCCGGGCTGGGTGTTCGTCCTCGGCGTCACCGCACCCGTCGCCGATCTGGTGCTGACGGCCGTCCTCGGCTTCCCGTCCCCGTTCGTGCAGGTCGTGGCGCTGACGGTGGTCGTGCTCGCGCGCCGGTCGGCGGTGCGGGGCCGGGCGCCGCGGGCCGTTGCCGCCTGACGTCGCGGGCGAATGACCCCGAACGGCGGCTCGTCCGTGCCGGCGTCGACCCGGGAGAGTGACCCGACCGGCGAGAGGACGTGATCCGTGACGACGCTGCTGCAGCAGGCACTCCGGCGCAAGTCGGTCGACCAGATGACGAGCGGGACGGATGTCGAGCACAGGGGCGGCGGCGAGCTGGCGCGATCCATCGGGCTCTTCGAGCTGACGATGATCGGGGTCGGCGCCACGATCGGCACCGGGATCTTCACCATCCTGTCGACGGCGGTGCCGCTCGCCGGACCCGCCGTCATCCTCTCGTTCGTGCTGGCCGGCGTCGTCGCCGGGCTCACCGCGCTCTGCTACGCGGAGCTCGCCGGCGCCGTGCCGGTCTCCGGGTCGTCGTACTCCTACGCCTACGCGACCCTCGGGGAGGTCGTGGCGATGGGGGTGGCCGCCTGCCTGCTGCTGGAGTACGGCGTCGCGGCCGCCGGCACGTCGGTCGGGTGGTCGCAGTACCTCAACGCGCTGCTCGGCAACGTCCTCGGCGTGCAGATCCCCGAGGCACTGGCCCAGTCGCCGGAGGGCGGCGGGATCATCAACCTCCCGGCGGTGATCCTCGTCGGGCTCTGCTGCGTGCTGCTGATCCGGGGCGCCAGCGAGTCGACCAAGACCAACGCGGTCATGGTCGTGATCAAGCTGCTCGTCCTCGTGCTCTTCGTCGCCATCGGCATCACCGGTTGGCAGACCGACCACTTCGCCGACTTCGCCCCGATGGGATTCGCCGGCATCACGCTGGCCGCCGGGAACGTCTTCTTCAGCTTCATCGGCCTCGACGCCGTGTCCACCGCGGGCGAGGAGGTCAAGAACCCGCGCCGGACCATGCCGCTGGCGATCGTCCTCGCGCTCGTCATCGTCATGTCCGTCTACATCGCCGTCGCGGCCGTCGGCGTGGCGGCGCAGCCCTGGCAGAAGTTCGAGGGGCAGGAGGCCGGTCTCTCCGCGATCCTCGCCGACGTGGTCGGCTCGTCCTGGCCGGGCACCGTGATCGCGATCGGGGCCATCATCTCGATCTTCAGCGTCACCCTGATCACGATCTACGGCCAGACCCGGATCCTGTTCGCCATGGGGCGCGACGGGATGGTGCCCATGGTGTTCGCGAAGGTGAACCCACGCACCCAGACCCCGATCGCCAACACGATCATCGTCTGCATCGTGATCGCCCTGCTCGCCGGGTTCATCCCGATCGAGTTCCTCTACGAGATGACCAGCGTCGGCACGCTCGTCGCGTTCCTGGTGGTCTCGGTGGGAGTGATCATCCTGCGGCGGACGGCACCGGACCTGCCACGCGGGTTCAAGGTGCCCGGCTACCCCGTCGTGCCGATCCTGTCGATCCTCGGCTGCCTGTACATCATCGTCGTGGGGCTGCGGCCGATCACGATCATCGTCTTCGCGATCTGGGTCGTGGTCGTGCTGGTCTGGTACTTCGCCTACGGCATCCGGCACTCGCGGTTGGGTGTGCGGGCATGAGCCTGGTCATCGGCCTGCCCCGCGACGAGCGCGCCACGGCCGCCCTGCACCTGGGCGGGTTGCTGGCCCGGTCGCTGGACGAGGACCTCGTCGTCGTGACGGTCGTGCCGCCCGCGTGGCCGCCCGGCGTCGGCCGGATCGACGCCGAGTACCAGCGCTACCTCGACGAGGAGGCCGGGGACGCGCTGGCCGCCGCCCGCGCCGCCGCACCGGCCGGCGTCGCCGCCGACTACGTCGTCTCCCACGCCCGCTCGGCCGCCGCCGGGCTGGTCGAGGTCGCCCAGGAGCGCGACGCCGCGATGATCGTGCTCGGCTCGTCGACGGCGGGGGTGCTGGGCCGGGTCGCGTTCGGCAGCGTGGCCGAGCGGCTGCTGCACACCGCGCCGGTGCCGGTGGCGCTCGCCCCGCGCGGGTTCCGCGCCGCGCCCGACAGCGTCGTGGGCCAGGTGACGGTGGCCTTCGGCGGTGCCGACCACGACACCGACCTCGCCGTCGCCATCGCCGACGTGGCCGCCCGGGCCGGCGCCTCCCTGCGGGTGGCGTCGTTCGGGGTGCGCCCGCGCACCCCGCTCACCGCGGGCGTGGGTTCCCGCGCCGAGGACGCCGTCGTCACCGAGTGGACCGCGGAGATCGGCCGCGCCCAGCAGGCCGCACTCGACGCGGTCGCCGCGCTGCCGAGCCCACCGCGGACGGTCAGCGCGACCGTCGGCCGCGGCCACGACTGGGCGGCCGCCCTGGAGAGCATCGGCTGGGACGCGACCGACGTGCTCGCGGTCGGTTCCAGTTCGGAGGGCCCGCTGAAGCGGGTCTTCGTGGGGTCGCGGTCGTCCCGGATCGTGCGGCACTCACCGGTGCCGGTCGTCGTGGTGCCCCGCGGTTAGGAGCGGACGAGCCGCGCGATCGCCTGAGAGGCCTCGCGCACCTTCTCCTCGGCCTCCGGCCCGCCGGCCGCCGCCGCGTCCACCACGCAGGTGGCGAGGTGCTCGTCGAGCAGCTCCAGCGAGAACGCCTGCAGCGCCTTCGTCGCCGCCGAGACCTGCGTCAGGATGTCGATGCAGTACTTGTCCTCCTCGACCATCCGCTGCAGACCACGCACCTGTCCCTCGATGCGGCGCAGCCGCTTGAGGTAGGCGTCCTTCTCGGGGGTGTAGCTCGGCACCCCTCAACGGTACGGAATCAGACGAGGAAGCGGTACGCGGTCGACCCAGGAGCCACCAGTTGGATGCGCAGCGGGCTGTCCTTCATGCGCGCCCACAGCGGTTCGTAGCCGTCGCGGCTCGCCAGCTCGATCCCCACCAGCGCGGCGCCGGTCTCGCGGTTGTCGCGCTTCTGGTACTCGAACAGCACGATGTCGTCGTCCGGGCCCAGCACCTCGTCGAGGAAGCGCCGCAGCGCGCCCGGCTCCTGCGGGAACTCCACCAGGAAGTAGTGCTTGAGCCCGCGGTGCACCAGCGACCGCTCCACGATCTCGGCGTAGCGGCTCACGTCGTTGTTGCCGCCGGAGAGCAGGCACACCACCGACGCGCCCGCCTCGACGGCGACGTCGTCGCCGAGTGCTGCCGCGGCGAGCGCACCCGCGGGCTCGGCGATCACCCCGTCGATCTGGTAGAGGTCGAGCATCTCGGTGCACACCCGGCCCTCCGCGACCGCGACCAGCTCCGCGCCGGTGTCGCGCACCACCGGGAACGTCAGCTCGCCGACGCGGCGCACCGCGGCGCCGTCGACGAACGACTCCAGCTCCGTCAACGTCACCGGGCCTCCGGCCGCCAACGCCGCCGCCATGCTGGCCGCCCCGGCCGGCTCGACGCCCACGATCCGGGTGCCCGGGTGCCGGGCCGCGAACCAGCCACCCAGCCCGGCGAGCAGCCCACCGCCGCCGACCGGCACCACCAGCACATCTGGCGCGCCCCCGAACTGCGCGACGATCTCCGGCCCGATCGTGCCCTGCCCGGCGATGGTGCGCGGGTCGTCGAACGCCGGGACGAGCGTGGCCCCGGTCCGGGCGGCGTACTCGGCCGCCGCGGCGGCCGCCTCGTCGTAGGTGTCGCCGTCGACGACCAGCTCCACGGCGTCGCCGCCGAGGGACCGGATCCGGTCGCGCTTCTGCCGCGGCGTCGTGCTCGGCACGTGCACGCGGCCGGCGATGCCGAGCCGCCGGCACGCGTGCGCGACGCCCTGGCCGTGGTTGCCCGCGCTCGCGCACACCGCCCCGGCCGCGCGCTGCTGCTCGTCGAGGCCGGAGAGGAGGTGGTACGCGCCGCGCAGCTTGTACGAGCGCCCGACCTGCAGGTCCTCGCGCTTCAGCCACACATGCGCGCCGGTCGCGGACGACAGCCGCTCGTTGTGCTGCAGCGGTGTGCGCACGGCGACGCGCTCCAGCCGGGCGATCGCGGCGTCCACCGCGTCCGCGACGGCCGCGACCGAGGGGGCGACGGTGAGGGGCATCCCCGGATCATCCTCGCCCGGCAGGTGCTGCCCTCAGCGGGCCCGGAGCAGCTCCAGGATCTCGTCGAGCTTGCTGCCGTGCGAGGCGAGCGTGGCGGAGTGCTCGGCGAGCGTGGCGGAGTGCTCCGCCTGCGTTGCGGCGAGGGCGTCGAGGCGCCGACCGTGGTCTGCGGCCAGATCGGCGACGCTGCCCTCCACGCGCCGGACCCCGCGTTCGACCTGGCCGACCAGCACGTAGAGGTCCGCGAGGTCGTTGACGTTCTGGGCGACCTGCGCCTCGAGGGACTTGCCCGACCGGGTCATGAGCCAGACGGTAGCGGCCCCGCAGCGGCCGCGGTGCCGCTTTCGATCGATCGGTCCGCGACCCGCCGCGAATCGACCGGTGAGCGGCTCGGCCCGGTCGAGGTGGCGGTCAGTGGACGTGGTCCTGCCAGTCGGCCGGGACGCGTCCGGCTGGTCCGGGGACGGCCTGCTCGAGCGGGCGGTGGTGCGGCGGGGCCAGCTCGGGGCCGCGCAGGCCGGTGCTCTGCGCGTAGTCCCAGAACCAGTCCTCGCCGGGTTCGTAGCTCTGCACGACGGGGTGGCCGGTGGCGCGGAAGTGGGCGGTGGCGTGCTGGGCGGGGGAGGAGTCGCAGCAGCCGACGTGCCCGCAGGCGGCGCAGCGACGCAGGTGCACCCACCAGCCGCCGGCGGCGTCGCAGTCCACGCAGCCTGGTCCGCTCGGCGCGACGGTCGGGTCGATCGAGGGCGTCATGCCTCCGATCCTGGCACGAGCAGCAAGCGGGCGAGCTGCTTCCACTGCGCGAGGTGGGGGTCGGTGCGCGGGTCGCGGTGGTCGAGGGTGTAGCCGAGGCCGACGCCGCGCATGCTCGTGAAGATCAGATCGCGGACCAGCGGGAACCGGGGATGCGCCGCCGCCTCCGGCCCGAACGAGCGCGCCATCGACTCCCGCACGGCGGCGCCGACCTCGCGCTCCCCGGGGAGCAGTGCGGCGCGGAGCTCCTCGTTGGTGCGGGCGGCCGTCCACAGCTCGACGGCGGCCCAGAACAGCGGCTCGGAGAACGTCGCCCACAGCTTCTCGACGGCCTGGTCGATGCGGGCCGGCAACGGGAGGTCGCAGTCGGGTTCGGGACTCGCGCCGCGCAGCCGTTCGGTGGCGAGGTGCCGCGACGCCGCGACGAGCAGTTCCTCGCGGGACGGGAAGTGGTGCAGCAGCCGGCCCCGGGACACCCCGGCCCTGGCCTGGATGCGCAGGGTGGTGGCGCCGGCGTACCCGTCCTCGACGAGGCAGGCGACGGCCGCGTCGAGGATGCGGGCGCGGCTGGTGGCGGTGCGCTCCTCGCGCCGGCCCCGGATCGGGGTCACCGCGTCGGTCATCCGGTCAGCGTAGCCCGAACAGTCACCGGTGACCGGATGCCGGCGGAGGGCCGCTGGTGGTGCCGATCCGCAGCGCGACGGGCAGCAGCACGTCGGCCGGCCGGCCGCCCTCGACCAGCTCCATGGCCGCGCGGGCGGCGGCCCGACCCTTCTCCGCCGTCGGCTGGACGACGGTGGTGAGCTGCGTGGCGCCCAGCCAGTGCAGGTCGGCGCCGTCGAAGCCGGTGACGGTGACGTCCTCGGGCACCCGCAGGCCCAGCTCTGCCGCGGCCTGCAGCACGCCGGCGGCGAGCACGTCGCTCTGCGCGATGATCGCCGTGGGCCGCCGCGATGCCGGCACGGCGAGCAGCGCGCGCCCGGCCGCCACCCCGTCGGCGACGGAGTTGCTCGCCGTCTCGAACGCGGGGACCGGGCCGAAGACGTCCTCGACGCCTTCGAGCCGGCGCCGCACGTCCCGGTAATGGGCGCGGGCCCGGCGGGCGCGGTTGAGCGGGCCGGACGTGCCGTCGAGCCGCAGCGGCATGGCGACGGTCTCGACCCGGGTGTGGCCCAGCTCCTGCACGTGGGCGGCGAGGGTGCGGATGCCGCCGAAGTCGTCGATGTCGACGAGGACGTCGGTGTCGTCCGGGCCCTCCACGCCGATGACGGGCACGCCGCGGCGGCGGAGCAGGGTGAGCGCGGGGTCGTCGTCGAGGCCGCAGGTGGCGAAGATGGCCGCGTCCAGCGGCAGCCGCGCGATCTGGTCGGACGTCGGCCGGCCGGCGTCGCCGGCGAGCAGCAGCAGGCCCACGCCGTGGGCGCCCAGTACCTCGGTGATGCCGTCCAGCAGGGTGATGGCGACGGGGTCGCGGAACGCGTAGAGCAGCCGTTCCCCGATGAACGCGCCGATGACGCCGCTGCGGCCGCGGCGCAGCGAGGCCGCGACGGGGTCGGGGCCGGCGTAGCCGAGCCGTTGCGCCGCCGCGAGGACGCGGTCGCGGGTGCCGGGGGCGACCCGGCTGCTCCCGGAGAACACCAGCGAGGCGGTGGACGGCGACACCCCGGCGGCCGCCGCGACGGCGGCCAGGGTGGGGCGCTCCGACATGGCCCGACGGTATCCGGAACCGGGTTGAGCCCGGCCAGGTCCTGCCGTATCGTTCACCCGAGCAGGTATCGAATCGATTCGATCGGGGTTGTAGTGAGCATGCAGACGAGCGCGACCGCGGATCCCACGCTGCGGCGTGCGCGCACCGCCGTCGTCGTCGCCTTCGTGATGGCCGGGGTGGCGCTCGCCGCGTTCCTGGCCCGCCTGCCCGCCGCGCGCGAGGACCTCGGCCTGAACACCGCCGAGCTGGGCATCCTTCTGCTCTGCATCTCGGTCAGCTCCGTCGCGAGCCTGCCCGCGTCCGGGCCGGTCGTCACCCGCCTCGGCCCGGCCCGCAGCGTGCTCGGCGGGGCCCTCTCCGTCGCGGTCGGGCACGCGCTGCTCGCGGTCGGGCTCGCCACCGCCACCGTCTGGCTGGCCGGGCTCGGGCTGGCGTTCGTCGGTCTCGGCACCGGCGTCTGGGACGTCGCCATGAACGTCGAGGGCGCCGACGTCGAGCAGCGGCTGGGCCGCTCGCTCATGCCGCGCCTGCACGCGGCGTTCTCGATCGGCACCGTGTCGGGCGCCGGCATCGGCGCGGCCACCGCGGCGCTGAACATCCCGCTGGCCCTGCAGATGGCGGTGATCGCGGTGGTCAGCCCGGTCCTCGTCGGGATCGCCACCCGCTCGTTCCTGGCCGCACCGGAGGTCGACGACTCCGACGAGCCGGTGGTCCGCTTCAGCGTCCTGGACGCCTGGAAGGAACCGCGCACCATCCTCGTCGGGCTGATGGTGCTGGGCTTCGCCCTCACCGAAGGCGCGGCGAACGACTGGATCGCCGTCGCGCTCGTCGACGGGCACGGCGCGCCGCAGACGATCGGCGCGATCGCGTTCGGCTGCTTCGTCGCCGCGATGACGGTGGGCCGGTTCTTCGGCGGCGCGTTGCTCGACCGGTTCGGTCGGGTGCCGGTGCTGCGGGTGACGGCCGTGTTCGCGCTGGCCGGCCTGCTGCTGGTGCTGTGGGGCGGTTCGGTGGTGCTGGCGCTGGTCGGCGCGCTGCTGTGGGGGATCGGGGCCTCGCTGGGCTTCCCCGTCGGCATGAGCGCGGCTGCGGACGACCCGGTCCGGGCGGCCGCGCGGGTGTCGGCGGTCAGCTCGATCGGCTACGTCGCCTTCCTGGCGGGGCCGCCGCTGATCGGGCCGCTCGGGCAGCACGTCGGCATCCTCACGTCGCTGCTCGTCGTGGTGGCCGCGGTCGTCCTGGGCGGGCTGACCAGCGGCGCGGCGAAGCCGCTCAGCCGGGGCTGAACCAGCCCATCCGGCGGCTGATCTCCTGCGTCGCGGCCAGCAGCGGACCCACCAGCGCGTCGAGGCGGGCGGCGTCCAGCCGGTAGGACGGGCCGGAGACCGAGACGGCGGCGACGACCTCGCCGGACCGGTCCAGCACCGGCGCCGCGACGGCGTTCAGCCCGACCTCGTACTCCTCGACGGCGACGGCGTACCCGCGCTGCGCGGCCAGCGCGAGCTCGGTCTCGAGCCGGGCGGGGTCGACGATCGTGCGCGGGGTGAAGCGGGGCATCCGCGAGGCGTCGAGCAGCGCGGCGCGCCGGGCCGGCCCGAGCGCGGCGAGCAGCACCTTCCCGCTCGACGTGCAGTGCAGCGGCGTGAGCTTGCCGATCCAGTTGTGCGCCGCGACGGTGGACGGCCCGCGCGCCTGGTCGACGTTGACGACCCACTGGTCCTGCAGCACCGCGACGTTGACGGTCTCGCCCACCTCGCCGGCCAGCTCGACGCACACGCCGCGCCCCTGCCGGGTGACGTCGAGGTTGTCGGTGACGGCGCCGGCGAGCGGGATGAGGCCGAACCCGAGCCGGTACTTGCCGCGGTCGGCGGACTGCTCGACGAGCCCACGGGTCTCCAGCGCGCCCAGCAGGCGGAACGCGGTGGACTTGTGGACCTCGATCTCGGCGGCGACCTCGGTGACCCCGGCCTCCCCCTTGCGGGCGAGGATCTCCAGCACGGTGATCGCGCGGTCGACCGACTGCACACCCCCGTCGCGCACAGGCGTGTTGCCCATGGCGCAACCATACGCGCATTCGGTGGTACCGCCGGCCGGAGTCCTTGACGTCGACCGTTCCCCGAGGACTATCTCCCCATGCCCACAGGCGGACCTCCCCAGCGGCCCACTCTCTTCATCGACGGCAGCTGGACGGGCGGTTCGGCGGGCACTGTGGACGTCCACAACCCGTTCGACGGCAGCGTCGTCACCACGATCGACCAGGCCGGCCCGGACGACGTCGAGCGCGCGGTCGCGGCGGCCCGCGCCGCGTTCGACACCGGTCCGTGGCCGGGCACACCTGTCGCGGAGCGGGCAGCACTTCTGCGTCGGGTCGCCGATCTGCTGGTGCGCGACAAGGAGGAGATCGCCCGCGTCGAGACCCTCGACACCGGCAAGACGCTCAAGGAGAGCCGCATCGACGTCGACGACGTCACCGCGGTGTTCCGCTACTACGCCGACCTCGCCGACAAGGACTCCGGCCGGATCGTCGACGTCGGCATGGCGCACGTGGTCTCGCGGGTGGTGCCGGTGCCGGTCGGGGTGTGCGTGCTGATCACGCCGTGGAACTACCCGCTGCTGCAGCTGTCCTGGAAGGTGGCGCCCTGCCTGGCCGCCGGCAACACGTGCGTGATCAAGCCGAGCGAGGTCACGCCGCTGACGTCGGTGCTGCTGGTGCGGCTGCTGGGGGAGGCGGGGGTCCCGGCGGGCGTGGTGAACCTCCTGCTGGGCGACGGCCGCTCGACCGGCGCCCCGCTCACCGAGCACGACGACGTCGACATGGTCAGCTTCACCGGCGGACTGGCCACCGGGCAGGCGATCATCCGCGCCTCGGCCGCCACCGTGAAACGGGTGGCGGTGGAGCTGGGCGGCAAGAACCCGAACGTCGTCTTCGCCGACACCCCGGTCGACCTGGCCGCCGACTGGGCGGTCACGGGGGCGTTCCTGCACTCCGGGCAGGTGTGCTCGGCGGGCGCGCGGCTCATCGTCGAGGACGCGCTGCACGACGAGCTCGTCGACGCGATCGCGGCCCGCGCCGAGCGCATCCGGCTGGGCGACGGGCTGGACCCGGCCAGCGAGTGCGGGCCGCTGGTCTCGGCGGCGCAGCTGGCGAAGATCGAGGACTACGTCGCGTCGGCGCAGGCCGAGGGCGCCCGCCTGGTGTGCGGCGGGCAGCGCCCCGACGACCCGGCCCTGAAGGACGGCTTCTTCTACCGCCCCACCCTCTTCGCCGACGTGACGCGGGAGATGCGCGTCATCCGGGAGGAGACGTTCGGGCCGATCCTCACCGTGGAGCGGTTCGCAAGCGAGGACGAGGCGGTCGCGCTGGCCAACGACACCCACTACGGGCTGGCCGGCGCCGTGTGGACGGGCGACATGGCCCGCGCGCACCGGGTGGCCTCCGCGTTGCGGCACGGCACCGTGTGGATCAACGACTACCACCCGTACGTCCCCGGTGCGGAGTGGGGCGGCATCGGCCGTTCCGGCAACGGGCGGGAGCTGGGACCGACCGGGCTGGCCGAGTACCAGGAGCTCAAGCACGTCTGGCACAACACCGCGCCGGAGCCGGCGGGGTGGTTCGCCGGCTGATCGTGACCAGATGACCGGTTTCCGACGGAGAGGGCACGCATGAGTTCGACGGAACGCGCCGATGACGGCCTCGCCGAGTTCGGCTACACGCAGTCGCTCGACCGCAGCATCGGCAAGTTCGCGAGCTTCGCCGCCGGTGTCAGCTACATCTCCATCCTCACCGGCACCTTCCAGCTGTTCTACTTCGGCTTCGGCCTCGGCGGGCCCACCTACTGGTGGTCGTGGCCGATGGTGTTCGTCGGGCAGCTCATGGTGGCGCTGTGCTTCGCCGAGCTGGCGGCGCGCTACCCCGTGGCGGGGTCCGTCTACAACTGGAGCAAGCGCCTCGGCGGCCCCACGGTGAGCTGGCTCGCGGGCTGGATGATGTTCACCGCGTCGGTGGTGACGCTGGCCGCGGTGGTGCTCGCCTACCAGGTGACGCTGCCGCAGATCTGGAGCGGCTTCCAGCTCGTCGGCGACGGCACCGGCGCCAGCTTCGGGCTCAGCGCCGTCATCTGGGGCACGATCCTCGTCGTGTTCACGACCCTGGTGAACGCGTTCGGGGTCCGGCTGATGGCGCGGATCAACAGCACGGGCGTGTTCATCGAGCTGATCGCCGCCTGCCTCCTGGTGATCGTCCTGGCCGTCAACATCGTGCATCCGCCGAGCGTCATCGTCGACACCACCGGGTACGGCGACGGTCCTGGCGGCTACTTCGGCGCGTTCCTCGTCGCGGCCATCGCGTCGGCGTACGTGATGTACGGATTCGACACCGCCAGCTCGCTCGGCGAGGAGACGGTCGACCCGCGGCGCACCGGCCCGCCGGCGATCCTGCGCGCGGTCATCGCCTCGTTCGTCATCGGCGGCCTGATCCTGCTGTTCGGGATACTGGCCGCGCCGAACCTGGCCGACCCCGAGCTGGGCAAGCCCTCGGGTGGGTTGCAGCTGATCGTGCTGCAGGCGCTGGGCGGCCCGCTGGGCAAGGTGTTCCTCGTCTGCATCGTCGTCGCGATCACGGTCTGCGCGCTCGCCGTGCACACCGCCGGCATCCGGTTGATGTTCGCGATGGCGCGCGACAACGCCCTGCCCGGCGGCGCGCGGCTGGCCCGGATCGATCCGGTGCGCAAGACACCGGTGGTGCCCGCCGTCGTCATCGGCGTGGTCGCGATCCTGATCCTGGCCGTCAACATCGGTACCCCGGAGATCTTCACGGCCGTGACGAGCGTCGCCGTGATCATGATCTACGTCGCGTACCTGCTGGTCACGGTCCCGATGCTGATCAAGCGCTTCCGTGGCGAATGGCCGGGCAAGGACGCGCCGAAGGGCTACTTCTCGCTCGGGGCGTGGGGGTTGCCGGTGAACATCATCGCCGTGCTGTGGGGCGCGTTCATGGCGCTCGACCTGGCCTGGCCGCGCACCGACGTCTACGGCGACTTCCCGTGGATCGCGTTCGTCTTCATCGGCTCCGTCGCGGCGGTCGGGCTCGCGTGGTTCGTGCTGCGCGGGCGGCACTCCCTCGGCGTCGTGCCCGAGCACATGGCCAGGAACCTCGACCTGGAGGAAGCGCCCTGATGGCCGAGAAGTACGACTTCGTCATCGTCGGCGGGGGGTCGGCGGGCTGCGCCCTGGCCAACCGGCTCTCCGCCGAGCCCGGGAACCGGGTGCTGGTGCTGGAGGCGGGCCGCAGCGACTGGAAGATCGATCCGTTCATCCACATGCCGGCCGCGCTGCCGTACCCCATCGGGAACGCGCTCTACGACTGGAAGTACGAGTCCGAACCCGAGCCGCACATGGGCGGGCGGCGCATCTACCACGCGCGCGGCAAGGTGCTCGGCGGCTCCAGCAGCATCAACGGGATGATCTTCCAGCGCGGCAACCCGCTGGACTACCAGCGGTGGGCCGCCGACGAGGGCATGGAGACGTGGGACTACGCCCACTGCCTGCCCTACTTCAAGCGCATGGAGACGTGCACGGCGGGCGCCGACCAGTGGCGGGGCGGGTCGGGCCCGCTGCACCTGGAACGCGGACCGGCCAGCAGCCCGCTCTTCGGCGCGTTCTTCGAGGCCGTGCAGCAGGCCGGCTACCCGCTCACCGACGACGTCAACGGCTACCGGCAGGAGGGGTTCGCCAAGTTCGACCGCAACGTCAAGCGGGGGCGGCGCTGGAGCGCGGCGCGCGCCTACCTGCACCCGGTGATGAGCCGGCCGAACCTGACGGTGCACACCCTGTCGTTCGTCACCGGTCTGCGGCGCAC
Source organism: Pseudonocardia sp. CA-107938 (assembly GCF_050936315.1). Lineage (NCBI taxonomy): Bacteria > Bacillati > Actinomycetota > Actinomycetes > Pseudonocardiales > Pseudonocardiaceae > Pseudonocardia > Pseudonocardia sp. CA-107938. The sequence continues at coordinate 3,249,212 of NZ_JBNJNA010000001.1, forward strand.
CGGCAACCGTGTAGTGGGCGTGGACTACCTGCGCGGCGGGCGGATCCGGCGCAGCGTCGAGGCCGGGGAGGTGATCCTCTGCGGCGGCGCGATCAACTCGCCGCAGCTGCTCCAGCTCGCCGGCATCGGGAACGCGAGCGAGCTCGAACAGCTCGGCATCGACGTCGTCGCCGACCTGCCGGGCGTGGGCGCGAACATGCAGGACCACCTGGAGGTCTACGTCCAGTACGAGAGCAAGCAGCCGGTCTCGATCGCCCCCTGGCTCAAGCACCGGCACAAGCCGCGGATCGGGGCGGAGTGGATGTTCCTGCGCAGCGGCGTCGGCGCGTCCAACCACTTCGAGGCGGGCGGGTTCATCCGCAGCAACGACCGCGTCGACTACCCCAACCTGATGTTCCACTTCCTGCCGATCGCCATCCGCTACGACGGCAGCCAGCCGGCCGCCGAGCACGGCTACCAGGTGCACATCGGGCCCATGTACTCCGACGTGCGCGGCACCCTCAAGATCACCTCGACGGACCCGCGCAAGCACCCGGCGCTGCGGTTCAACTACCTCTCGACGGAGAACGACCGCCGGGAGTGGATCGAGATGATCCGCGCGGCCCGGCACATCCTGGGCCAGCCGGCGTTCGCCGCGTTCAACGCCGGGGAGATCTCGCCGGGGCCGAGCGTCGAGACCGACCAGGAGATCCTCGACTGGGTGGCGCGCGACGCCGAGACCGCCCTGCACCCGTCCTGCACGGCGAAGATGGGCACCGACGGGATGAGCGTCGTCGACCCGCTGTCGATGCGCGTGCACGGAGTCGAGGGCCTGCGGGTGGTCGACGCGTCGGTCATGCCGTACGTGACGAACGGCAACATCTACGCCCCGGTGATGATGCTGGCCGAGAAGGCGGCCGACCTGATCCTCGGCAACGAGCCGCTGCCGCCGCTGGACGTGCCGTACTACCGCTACCGCGACGGCACACCTCTCTACCCGCCCGGCGACCCCCGCAACGCCGTCGCCGACCAGGCCGGAGCCGCGCAGTAGGGCCCAGAACCCCGGCAAGCGGCGGAACCCGCGACGGCCAGTCGCGGGTTCCGCCGCGCGTGCGTCAGCTCGTGCCGGCGGGCAGCCAGGCCTTCACCTTGTCCGCGTTGGCCTCGACCCACTTCTTCGCCGCATCGTCCGGCGACATCTTGTCGACGGCGATGGAGCGCGCGACGGAGTCCTGGTCGTCGTTGGTCCACTGGAACTTCTTGGCGAGCTCGGCCGCCGGGCTGCCGCTGTTCGCGAACTTCGTGCTCGCGATCTTGTTGAGGTCGTACGGCGGGTAGTCGCAGGCCACCTTCGCCGGGTCGGCGTCGCAGCCGTCCTTGTACGGCGGCAGGTTCACCTTGACGAGCTTCATCTCCTTGAAGAACCACTGCGGCTCGTAGAAGTAGGCGATGAGGAACTGCTTGTTCTGCTCGGCCTGGCGGAACGACTGGATGAGCGCGGTCTCACTGCCGCCCTGCACCACCTTGAAGTTCAGGTTCAGGTTGGTGACCAGCGCGTTGTCGTTCGTGACGTACGACGGGTCGCCGTCGAGGAGCTGACCCTTGTCACCCGACTCCGAGGTCTTGAACTGGTCGGCGTACTTGTTGAGGTTGTTCCAGTCCGTGATGTCGGGGTGCGCGGCGGCGAGCCACGGCGGCACGTACCAGCCGATGACGCCCTTGTTGCCGGTCGGGCCGAGGTCGACGGCGGTCTTCTGGTCGGTGATGTACTGCTTGGTGAGGTCGGGGTGCCCCCAGTTCTCCAGGATCAGGTCCACCTCGCCGGTGCCGAAGCCCGCCCAGGACACCTGCTCCTTGAGGTCCTTCTTGACGACGTTGCAGTTGAGCTTGGTCTTGGCGACGTAGGCGTAGACGGCGGCGTCGGCCTCGTAGCCGACCCAGGGGTTGACGGCGAGGTTGACGGTGCCGCACGCCGGTCCGCCGGACCCGCCGGAGCTGCTGCCGCCGCCGACCGTCGCGCCACCGCAGCCCGCGAGGGCCAGGGCCGCGATGCCGAGCACCGCGACCCACGCGCGTTGCCGCACCTTCACACCGACTGCTCCCATCAGGGCAACCTCCTCATCGAGCTTCCCGGGCACGGCGGGCCGCCGCCTGGGTGATGCGGTCGAGCATGATCCCGAGGAGCACGATGGCGAACCCGGCAGCAAGCCCCTTGCCGAACAGGCTGCCCTGGGCGAAACCGGCGACCACGTCGAAACCGAGCGCTCCCGCGCCGACGAGTCCACCGACCACGACCATGGACAGCACGTAGATGAGCCCCTGGTTGGTGGCCAGGGTCAGCGCGCTGCGCGCCATCGGCAGCTGCACCTTCGTGATGAGCTGCCACGTGCTGGAACCCATCGCCGTCGCCGCTTCGACGGTGACGGGCGAGACGTTGCGGATGCCGTCCGCGATGATCTTCATGGCGACCGGGGCGGCGAACACGACGGCCGCCACGACGGCGGTGAACCGGCTCGCCGCGAACAACGCCAGGAACGGCACCAGGTAGACGAAGGCGGGCATGACCTGTGCGGCGTCGAGCACGGGTCGGATGATGCGGTCGGCGCGGGCACTGCGGCCCATCCAGACGCCGAAGACGACGCCGAGGACCATCACGATCGCGGTCGCGACGAGGGTCGTCGCGAGCGTGGCCATGGCGTCCTGCCAGAGGCCCGTGCCGATCAGCAGCGCCAGGCAGACGGCCGCCGTGATCGTCGCGCGCAGGCCGCCGAGCAGGTAGGCGAGCGCCAGCACGACGGCGCAGGTGAGCCACCACGGCGACTGCGTGAGCAGCGTCTCCGCGCTGTCCAGCACCACGCGGGTGAAGGCGTTCTTGAAGTCGCCGGTGATGACCGAGAGGTTCGTCTGCGCCCAGGTGGTGATCACGTCGGCGAACTTGGAGATCGCGCTTCCCACGCCGATGCCGGTGTCGGGGAAGGTGGAGGCCCAGACGTAGGTGTAGGAGAGGTACGCGCACACGAGCGCGACCACGGCACCAGCGCCGAGCACGATCCGCCGACGCCGGTGCTGGGCGGGCGATGCGATGTTCGTGGCGTCGGCCTGCGCGGCCGCGGCCGTCGTGACGCGGTCCAGGACGATGGCGATCACGACGATCGCGAGGCCCGCGTTGAACGCCGTGCCGACGTCCAGGGTCTCCAGCGCCTTGACCACGGTCTTGCCGAGGCCGGGCGCGTCGATCAGGGCGGCGATCGTCACCATCGACAGCGCGGCCATGATCGTCTGGTTGATGCCGAGCACGATGGTGCGCCGCGCCATCGGCAGCAGCACCCCGCGCAGCACCTGGCCGCGCGTGGAGCCCAGCGACTCGGCCGCCTCGACGGTCGTGCGCGGCACCGACCGGATCCCGAGCGCCGTGATGCGCACGACCGGCGGCATCGCGTAGATCAGGGTGGCGATGGTGGCCGACGCGGGTCCGATGAGGAAGAACAGCGTGAGTGGCGCGAGGTACACGAACGTCGGCATCGTCTGCATGAAGTCGAGGACCGGCGTGAGGACCTTCTCGACCCGGTCGTCGAGCCCCGCCCACACGCCGAGCGGGATCCCGATCAGCAGGCTGACGAACACCGCCGCGATGGTCAGCGCGAGGGTGTCCATGGCTTCCAGCCACAGCCCCTGCAGGCCGATGAACACCAGGCCCACGACGGTGAGCACGGCGACCTTCGCGTTGCCGAACGCCCAGGCGAGGAACCCGAACACGGCGACGACACCGAGCCAGCCGAGCACCGGTGCCGGCCGATCGAACGCGGGCTGGCTGATCAGGCCCTGGATCAGGGTGACCAGCCCGTTGATGGCGAGGCGGATCGGGTCGATGACGTACAGGAAGGCGGGGCTGCTGCTGCGGGAGGCGTTGACCGCTTCGTTGACCCCGTTGAGCCACTGGTGCAGCGGCGTGAGGTCGGACGAGGCGAGCGAGAGCGTATGGATCCCGCGGAGGGGGATCCACAGGACGATCCAGCCGATCAGCACGGCAGCGACCGCGCCGCGAGTGCTGACGACCCACTCCCGGACCCGTGGCTGGGTCAGCGTCGCCATCACGTGCCCGCGATGACGCCGAGGATCTCCTCGTCGCCGACGATGCCGACCACCTTCCCGTCCTCGACCACCCGTACCGGCTTCTCGGCGGCGAGCACCGCCCGCGTGGCCTCCCGGACGATCACGTCCTGGCCCAGCTCGGGGCCGTCGGTCGGGTCGTCGGGGCGCACCGGTCGCATGATCCAGCGCAGGGTGAGGACGTGGGCGCGGGAGACGTCGCGGACGAAGTCGCGCACGTAGTCGTCGGCGGGTGCACCGACGAGCTCGTCGCCCGTCCCGATCTGCACCATCGCGCCGTCGCGCATGATCAGGATGCGGTCGCCGAGCTTCAGCGCCTCCGAGAGGTCGTGGGTGATGAAGATCATCGTCTTGCCGACCTCCTTGTGCAGCCGGATGACCTCGTTCTGCATGTCCCGGCGGATCAGCGGGTCGAGTGCGGAGAACGGCTCGTCGAACAGGAGCACGTCGGGATCGCCCGCGAGCGCTCTGGCCAGGCCGACGCGCTGCTGCATGCCGCCGGAGAGCTGGTCGGGGTAGGACCGCTCGTAGCCGGACAGCCCGACGAGATCGATCACCTCGCCGGCCCGCCTCGCCCGTTCCTGCCGCCCGACGCCGCGGATCTCGAGCCCGTACGCCACGTTCTCGGCCACGCTGCGGTGCGGCAGCAGGCCGAAGTGCTGGAACACCATCGAGAACTTGTTCCTGCGCAGGTCACGGAGCCGGGCCTGGTCGGCGGCGAGGATGTCCTCACCCTCGAACGTCAGCCTGCCGGAGGTCGGCTCGATCAGCCGGGTGAGGCAGCGCACGAGCGTGGACTTGCCGGAGCCCGAGAGGCCCATCACCACGAACATCTCGCCGGGAGCCACGTCGAAGCTCACGTCGCGCACCGCGGCCGTGCAGCCGGTGCGGTCGATCAGCTCGCGCCTCGTCAGCGCCTGCAGCTCCGGCGAGCGGGTCACCTCGAGCGCCTTCGGCCCGAAGACCTTCCAGAGGTCGCGCACCGCGATCGCGGGCTCCTGATCGGACGCTCGCTCACCCGTCTGCGCCACGGAGCGTGTCGTCGTCGATTCAGACATGCGCGCCACCTCGCCCCAGTCGTGTGAGGCGAACCACAATTGCCCCGGTGCATCGTATGGCTGGAAATTGCGCGGTCAAGTGACGATGCGGTTTCCACGATCCGCCGGAAGGTCAGGGCCCTCACCGGGGGAGGACGAGGACCCCGCTGGTCGTTCCGACGAGCAGGGCGGTCCGGGTCACCGCGAGCGCGCCCGGGCCGCCCGGCACGTCGGCGGCCTGCGCCCCGGGCGCCGGGAGCTGCTCGACGACCGTCGCCGTGGCCGGGTCGATCACCGCGAGGGTGCCGGTGGCGAGCGCGTAGGCGCGGCTGCCGTCCGGGCTCGCGACGAGCGCGAGCGGCGCCGTGGTGCCGCGCACCTCGGTGACGGCCTTCGTCGCGGGGTCGACAGACCACACGACCGTCTTGTCGCGCACCAGCACGCGGGGGCCGGCGACGGCGACGTCGAGCGGGTACTCGCCGACCGGCACCCTGGCGGTGACGGCCGCAGCGGCCGGGTCGGCGACGAGCAGCTGCCCGCCGCCGTGCTGCAGCTCCACCCACGAGACGTACAGCGCGTCGCTGCCCACAGCGGTGCCGGTGGGCGCGTTGCCGACGTCGAGGCGGCGGGTCACGCGCGCGGTGGCGATGTCGACGACGGCCACGGTGGACAGCGTCGCGACGTAGGCGGTGCGGCCGTCGGCGGACACGCTGATCCCGCTGGCGGACGAGCCGACGCTCGTGGTGCCGACCACCGCGGCATCGGCGGTGGCGAGCACGGTGAGCGCACCGTCCTGCGTGACGACGAGCAGCCGGGTGCCGTCGGGGGTGGTGGCGGCGGAGTACCCGGGCACGGGCGCGAACGCCGTGGCCGTCGCGGCGGCGATGTCGATGCGGGTGACGCCCGTGTCGTCGACGGCGTAGGCGGTGCGCCCGTCGGGTGCGGTGGCGAGGCCGGTCGGCTGCCGCAGCGCGATCGGCACCGGGCGGGCGGTCGGGGTCGGGGGCGCGGTGGACGTCGGCACTGCGGCGGCCGAGGTGGTCGGCTGCAGCTGCACGGTGCCGCCGGTGGTGCGCCACGGCGCGACCGCGAACAGCGTCGCCGTCGCCGCGACGACAACGGCCGAGCCGATCGCGACCGCGACCGGGCCCCGGCGGGACCGGGTGGCCCGCGGTGCGAGCGCGGCCCGGGCGTGCGCGGCGAGCGCTCCGGCGGTCGGGTGGCGCTGCGCCGGGTTCTTCGCCATCCCACGCGCCACGACGGCGTCGAACGCCGCCGGGATCCCGGGCCGCAGGTTCGACGGCCGCGGCGGCGGGGTGAACAGGTGCGCCGACATCAGCGGCGCCGGCCCGGTGAGGGGGAACGGCTTCTGACCGGTCAGCGCCTCGTGCAGCACGCAGGCGAGCGCGTAGACGTCGACCCGGCCGTCGATCGGGGCGTCGTGGAAGCGTTCCGGCGCCATGTAGTCGAGCGTGCCGATCGTGCTGCCCGTGGTGGTGACGGCGGTGTCGTCGCCGCCGCGGGCGATGCCGAAGTCGGTGAGGAACACCTGCCAGTCCGGCGTGACCAGCGCGTTCGAGGGCTTGACGTCGCGGTGCACGAGCCCGGCGCGATGGGCGGTGTCGAGTGCGGCGGCCAGCTGCTCGACGACGTGCACGGCGCGCTCGGGCGGCAGCGGTCCGTCGCGCGTGATCAGCGCGCCCAGATCGGCGCCCTCGACGTAGGCCATGGCGAGGTACAGCCGCCCGTCGATCTCACCGACGTCGTGCACGGCGACGATGTGCGGGTCCGACAGCCGGGCGGCGACCGCGCACTCGCGGCGGAACCGGGCGACGAAGGCGGGATCGGCGGCAAGGCTGGTGACCAGCCGCTTCACCGCCACCACGCGGTCGGTGACCGTGTCGTGGGCCCGCCACACCTCGCCCATGCCGCCGCGGCCGATCAGGCCGAGCAGCACGTACCGGCCGAACCGCTCGTCCTCCACGCGATGATCGTCGTCGATCACCCGCCGAGCGTTTCCACCGCTACCGCGGCGCGGCCGGATCCGGGAGGGTTCCGCGGTAGCGTCGTGTCGAGAACGGGGTGACGGCTCCGACCGGGAGGTGCGGGCACCGCACGGGCCCCGGTCCCTGGAGGAGAACACGATGAAGTACCTGCTGCTCTTGCACAACAACCCGGAGTTCATCCGGTCGTTGCCGGCCGAGACGATGGAGAAGATCGAGAAGGGGCACGGCGACTTCATCGAGACCGTCCGAGCGTCCGGTGAGCTGATCGTCACCCAGGCGCTCGCGGACCCGTCCACCAGCCGGGTGGTGCGCGTGGCGGACGGGAACCGCGTCGTGACCGACGGGCCGTACCTGGAGGCCAAGGAGTACCTGGGCGGCTACTACATGGTCGACGTCGAGAACGAGGAGCGGGCGCTCGAGCTCGCCGCGATGATCCCCGACGCGAGCGTCGACGGGCTGGCCGTCGAGGTGCGTGCCGTCATGTTCAGCACCGGGGGCGACGTCTGACCGCGCCGGACCGCGCCGTCGGGGACCTGCTGCGCGAGCTCGCGCCGCAGGTCCTCGGCGTGCTCGTGCGCCGGCACGGGCAGTTCGACCACTGCGAGGACGCGGTGCAGGAGGCGCTCCTCGCGGCGGCGCAGCAGTGGCCGGCCGAGGGGTTGCCCGGCAACCCGCGCGGCTGGCTGCTCACGGTGGCCACGCGCCGGCTCACCGACGAGTGGCGCAGCGAGAGCGCGCGTCGCCGTCGCGAGACCGAGCAGGCGATCGCCGACCCGGAGTTCGGCACCGAGCCGCTCGCCCCGGCCCCGGACGACGTCGAGCCGGCCACGGACGACTCGCTGACGCTGCTGCTGATGTGCTGCCACCCGGCGCTCTCGGCACCGTCGCAGCTGGCGTTGACCCTGCGCGCGGTCGGCGGCCTCACCACCGCCGAGGTGGCGGCGGCCTGCCTGGTGCCCGAGGCGACGATGGCGCAGCGGATCAGCCGCGCCAAGAAGACCGTGAAGGGCGCGGCCGGCGGCTTCGCGCTCCCGGCGGGCGAGGCCCGGCTGGAGCGGCTGCCGGTCGTGCTCCACGTGCTCTACCTGATCTTCAACGAGGGCTACACGGCGACATCCGGCGACGACCTGCAGCGCCCCGAGCTGGCCGCAGAGGCGATCCGGCTGACCCGCGCCGTCGCGCGCGCCCTGCCCGAGGACGGCGAGGTCACCGGCCTGCTCGCCCTGATGCTGCTGACCGAGGCACGCGCCGCCGCGCGCACCGACGCCGCCGGCCGGCTGGTGCCGCTCGCCGAGCAGGACCGCACCCTCTGGGACGGTGCGCTGATCGCGGAGGGCGTCGAGCTGATCAGCCGGGCGCTCGCGACCTCGCCACTCGGGCCGTACCAGCTGCAGGCGGCCATCGCCGCCGTCCACGCCGAGGCGAAGAGCGACGCCGACACCGACTGGGCGCAGATCGCGATCCTCTACGGCCTGCTCGACGGCATGGCGCCCAACCCGATGGTGACGCTCAACCGCGCCGTCGCCGTCGCCCAGGTGGACGGGCCGCAGGCCGGCCTGGCCCTGCTCGCCCCCCTCGACGCGGACGAGCGGGTCGCGCGTCACCACCGGCTGGCCGCGGTGCGCGCACACCTGCTGGAGATGGCGGGCGACGTGGCCGCGGCCCGCGAGCAGTTCCGGGAGGCCGCCCGCCGCACGACGAGCCTGCCCGAGCGCGACTACCTGGAGAAGCGCGCGGCGGCGCTCGCCTGACAGGGCCGGAGACCGGCACCTCGCAGGGGTGAGGTCGTCCTCGCAGCAGGTCGAACCTCTGCGTCGACGTCGCAACCTCTGCGAGGACCGTCTAACAGGCGTCGGGGCCGGTGAGCTTCTCCGCCTCGGTGCAGGTGGTGTGCTCGTGGGTGGGGTCGGCGCCGCTGGCGAGGCGGTAGAGCAGCCTGCGCAGCACGTCGCGCTCGGCGGGCTCCAGGGGTTCCAGCAGTGCGTCCTCGGCTGCGCGCAGGGACCTCTGCATGGCGCAGAGTGTCGCGCTCCCCGCCTCTGTGATGGTGATCCGGCGGGCTCGCCGGTCGGCGGGGTCGGGGCGGCGCTCGATGAGCCCGGCCGACTCGAGGTCGTCGAGCAGGTAGGTCATCACGGTGCGGTCGACGCCGAGCTTGCGGGCCATCGCGAGCTGGCTCGGCGGCTCGCCGAGCGCGGCGATGGCGAGCACGTGGTAGCCGCGCGGGCCGCCGGGCAGCTCGGCGAGGAGCTGCTCCGAGTGCTCCCGGTAGGAGCGCAGCACCGCGAGCAGCGCCCAGCCGAAGTCGGCCTCCAGCTGCTGCGGTGTGGTCATGACCTCACTGTACGCGTCTGTGACGAACTTCTGTTGACACGATCGTCTGCAAGACAGAAGATCTGTACGCAAGCAGATACCGAACGGACTGGAGTCCCGATGTCCACCCTCCTGCGCATCGACAGCAGCATCCGCGGCGCCGCCTCCGTGACCCGCGCGATCGGCGACACCCTGCAGAGCAGCTGGCAGGCCGCGAACCCGGACGGCACGGTCGTCCGCCGCGACCTCGCCGCCGAGCCCCTGCCCGCGTCCGCCTGGACGAACGCGGTCATCGCGTCCCAGACCCCCGAATCCGACCGCACCCCCACGCAGCGGGCCGCGCTCGCGCTCGCGGCCGCCGTCGCCGACGAGGTGCTCGCGGCCGATCTCGTCGTCGTCGGCGCCCCGCTCTACAACTACGGCGTGTCCGCGCACCTCAAGTCCTGGATCGACCTCATGGTCGTCGACCCCCGGTTCGCGCCCGGCTCGGCGCCGCTGACCGGGCGTCCGGTGGCGCTTGTCGTCGCCCGCGGCGGCGGGTACGGGCCCGGCGCCCCGCGCGAGGGCTGGGACCACACCACCCCGTACCTGCAGCGGATCTTCGCCGAGGTCCTCGGCGCCGACCTCACCCTCGTCGACACCGAGCTCACCCTCGCCGACATCAGCCCCGCCATGGCCGAGCTGCGCCCCCTCGCCGCGCAGCGCCTCGCCGAGGCCCACCAGCGCGCCGACGAGGTCGGCCGCGAGCTCGCCAGGACGACGGTCGCCGCCTAACGGGCCACCGGCACGTTCCAGTGCCGCCACAGCGCCAGCACCCGCACGACGGCGACGAGGGCGGCCGCCGCCAGCGCAACGGGCACCGGCGGTAGCGCCAACCGGTCCCCGAGCACCACGACCAGCGCCCCCAGCGCGGCCGCCACGGCGTACACCTCGCGCCGCAGCACGGTCGGGATCTCGCGCAGCAGCACGTCCCGCAGCACCCCGCCACCGATGCCGGTGATCACCCCGACCAGCGCGGACGTCACGGCCGGGGCGCCGGCGGCCAGCGCCACCGACGTCCCGGTGGTGACGAACAGGGCCAGGCCGAGCGCGTCGGCCAGCTGCACCGCCCGGCGCAGCCGCGCGACGGCGGGGTGCCAGCGGAACACCAGCAGCGCGACCGCCGCCGGCACCACCAGGTACTCCCACTGCCGCAACGACGTCGGCGGCGTGATGCCCAGCAGCACGTCGCGCACCACCCCGCCGCCGATCGCGGTCACCGCGGCCAGCACCACCACGCCGAACACGTCGAGCTTCGCGTGGACCGCCGCCAACGCCCCGGAGGCGGCGAACACGGCCACGCCCAGCAGGTCGAGGACGCTCACGACGGTCATGCGAGCGCGCCCGGCAGCACCACCGCCGCCTCCTGCAGGCTCGGCCCGTACCAGGTCAGCAACCGGCCACTGACCAGCCGCGACGGTGCCGCGAAGTACTGCGGCCCGTCGTCGGCGGTGAACGCGTACGGCTCGTCGGGCAGCACGGCGAGGTCGTGCGGCGGCAGGTCGGCGGGGTCGAACCGCGGGTAGCGCTCGTCGGCGTCGGCGAGCACGTTGTCGATGCCGAGCCGGGCCAGCACGGCCCCGGTGAACGTGTCGCGACCCACGGCCATCCACGGCTTGCGCCAGATCGGCACGACGGCCCGCCGCCGGACGGCAGGCGTGGGCAGCGCGGCCCACGCCTGCTCCGCCGCGTCCAGCCACGCCGGACGGTCGAGCCGGCAGGCCGCGAGCATCCGGGCCAGCGAGTCGAACGCGCCCTCGACGGTGCGCACGTCGGTGACCCACACGGGCACGCCGGCAGCGCGCAGCGCGTCGAGATCGGGGAGCCGGTTCTCCTCCTGGTTGGCCACCACCAGGTCGGGACGCAGCTCCACGATCGCGGCGACGTCGGGGTTCTTGGTGCCGCCGATGCGCGGCACGTCGAGGTCGGCGGGGTGGGTGCACCAGTCGGTGGCGCCGACGAGCAGACCCGGCGCGGTGACGGCGACCGCCTCCGTCAGCGACGGCACGATCGACACGACCCGCCCGACCTCGGACGGGACGGCGACCACGCGCCCCTCGTCGTCGGTGAGATCCGCCATGCGCGGCACCCTACGGGGAATGTCTCGGGCGTCCGGTGGTTGGCGTTGGTGTGGGTGATCATCCGCTGGACAACCCCGCCTGGTCGGCGTTGACGGGTCCGCATGCCGGCATCGCCGAGCGCAGCGGTGTCGCCGTGCGCTACCCGGCGGACGTGTCGCCGTTCGGGGGCCTGCCCGCCGACCCGGACGCCGACGCCTGGGCCGGGTTGGCCGAACTGGCCGGGACCTCCGTCGTGGTGCTGACCGGCCCGGAGCACCGGCCGCCGGCCGGGTGGCGCGTCGTCGAGGCGATCCCCGGCGTGCAGCTCGACGGTTCCGCGGTCGCCGGCGCGCCCGAGCCGGAGGCGGTCCGGCTCACCGAGGCCGACGTGCCCGAGATGCTCGACCTCGTGCGCCGCACCCGACCCGGCCCGCTGGAGAAGCGCACGTACGAGCTCGGCACCTACCTCGGGATCCGCCGCGGCGGAGCCCTCGTCGCGATGGCGGGTGAGCGGATGCATCCGCCGGGCTGGACGGAGATCAGCGCCGTCTGCACCGACCCCGAGCACCGCGGCCAGGGCCTCGCCGGGCGGCTCACCCTCGCCGTGGCCGCCAACGTGCGCGCCCGCGGCGACGTGCCGTTCCTGCACACGGGTGCGTCGAACGCGCCGGCGATCCGGCTGTACGAGTCGCTCGGGTTCGTCCTGCGCCGCACCACCTCGTTCGTGGCGGTGCGGCCCGACCGATGAGTCCGGCCGGCCCGGCTGGTCACCACTGCATGCGAACACTCGCGATCACCCAGAACATCACCGTGGACGGGGCCGTCGAGATGCTCGATCCCTGGTTCGACCCCACCGCCCAGGCCGGCGACCGTGCCGCGCACAACGCCGCGCTGAGCGCCCGCTGCGACGCGATCTTGCTCGGCCGGCAGACGTTCGAGGACTTCCGCGGCTACTGGCCGAAGCAGACCGACGACCGGACGGGCATCACCGACGAGCTCAACCGGACGCAGAAGTACGTGGTCTCCTCGACGCTCGGCGACCCGGAGTGGCAGAACTCGACGGTGCTCGACCACGGCTGGCGCGACCAGGTCCGCGACCTGAAGGCGGCCGACGGCGGCGACATCGTCGTGGCCGGCAGCATCCGGCTCTGCCACGCGCTGCTCACCGACGGGCTCGTCGACGAGGTCCGGCTCTACGTCTTCCCGGCCGTGCAGGGCCGCGGCCGCCGCCTCTTCCCGGACGGCTACGCCGTGAAGGAGCTGCGCCCGAAGGAGTGCACGGCCTTCGACGACGGCGTCCGCTACCTGAGCTACGCGGTCCAATGAGGTGCCTCGGGCCACCTCGACCGGACGATCGTCCGTAGGGCTGCCGCCGGCGGGGGCAGCGTGTGGCCGGCCACCGTGACCAGCGCGATCGGGCGGGTCGCCCGGAGGACCGGCACCTCCACCGTCTCGCCGGCGATCGGGTGGGTCGCGGCGGGGAGCAGCGCCACCCCGAGGCCGGCGCCGACCAGCCCGCGCACCGTCTCGACGTCGCCGCCCTCGAAGGCCAGCCGCGGCCGGAAGCCGGCGGCGCGGGCGAGCCGTTCGAGGGTGCCGCGCAGCCCGTACCCGGGCAGGAACCCGACGAACGGCTCGCCGGCGGCGTCGGCCAGCTCGATCGACCGGCGGTCCGCGAAGCGGTGGCCCGCCGGCACCACCAGGTAGAGCGGCTCCTCGCCGAGCAGCTCGACGTCGACGCCGGTGTCGTCGGGAGCGGGCGAGGTGAGCGCGAGATCGACGTCGCCCGCCCGCAGCCGATCCAGCAGGATCCCGTGGCCGCCCTGCACGAGGTCGCAGCGCGCGTGCGGGTGCGCCGCGCGGAAGTCGCGCAGCAGGCCCGGCACCGTCGACGCGCCGAGCACGGACAGGAACGCGAAGCCCACCCGGCCACGGATTGGATCGGCCTCGCCGCGGATCTCCTGCACCCCGGCCACGATCTCCGCGGCCGCCCGTTCGACGTGCCGCAGCAGGATCCGCCCGGCCCGGCTCAGCCGCAGTGTGCGACCGGAGCGCACGAACAGCTCGACGCCGAGATCGGCCTCCAACCGGGCGATGCCGCGGGAGAGCGTGGACTGCGGGACGTCGGCGTCGAGCGCCGCCCGCGTGACGTGCTCGGCGTGCGCGACGGCGAGGAACCGGGCCAGGCGCGGGGCGGTCGCGGCCAGCGCGTCGGCATCATCCATTTCTGCATCATCGATCATCCGAACATGCATTGGACGCATCACCAGGCCGCGACCTAACGTCGTTGCCGATGGCAACGATCGTCGAGGGACACGTGCGCGGCACCGCCGGCTACCGGCGGCTCGGCCGCGCGCTGTGGTGTGCGGGCGTGGCGATCTTCACGCTGGTCTACGCCGTGCAGGGGCTGCTGCCGGCGCTGGCGACGGAGTTCGCGGTCAGCCCCGCGACGGCGAGCCTGGCCCTGTCGGCGACCACGGGTGCGCTCGCGCTGGCCGTCGTCCCGCTGTCGGCGGTCGCGGAGAGCTTCGGCCGGGCGCGCGTCATGTCCGCGGCGCTGACGGTCTCGGCGGTGTTGGCCCTGCTGGCGCCGCTCTCCCCGACGTTCGGCGTGCTGCTGGCCGTGCGCGCGCTGCAGGGCGTGACGCTCGCGGCGCTGCCGGCGCTCGCGATGGCGCACCTGACCGCCGAGGTGGCACCGCGGCACCTCGGCGGGGCGGTCGGGCTGCTGATCGCCGGCAACACCATCGGCGGACTGTCCGGTCGGCTCCTCGCCGGTGCCGTCGCCGAGCTCGGCGGCTGGCGGGCCGGGCTCGCCGCCGTGGGCGTGCTGTCGCTGGCCTGCACGCTGGCGTTCCGCCTGCTCCTGCCCGCGCAGCTCACGCCGAACGTGCCGCGCACCCGGCTGCGCGACCTCGGCGCCCCGCTGCGCCGCCACCTCGCCGACCCGGCCCTGCTGCGGCTGTTCGGGATCGCGTTCCTGCTGATGGGCGCGTTCGTGAGCGTCTACAACTACCTCGGGTTCCGGCTCGTCGCGGCACCCTTCGGGCTGTCCGCCGGGACCGTCGCGCTGGTGTTCCTCGGCTACCTCGCCGGGTCGTGGACGTCCTCGCAGGCGGGCCGGCTCGGGGATCGCATCGGGCGGCGGCCCGTGCTGTGCGGGGCTCCGCTCGTCGCGGTCGGCGGCGTCGCCGTGACGCTGCCCGACGTGCTGCCGGTGGTGCTCGTCGGGCTCGTGCTCGTCACCGTCGGGTTCTTCGGCGCGCACTCCGTCGCCAGCTCGTGGGTGGGCCGGCGGTCGGCCCTGCTCGCCGGCGGGGTGCCGGCGGTCGCGGCGGCGCAGTACCTGTTCGGGTACTACGCCGGGAGCAGCGTCGGAGGCACCCTCGGCGGCATCGCCTACGGGCTCGGCGGCTGGCCCGCGGTGGCGGGCTACGTGGCCGCGCTGCTGGCCGGTGCGCTGGTGCTGGCCGTCGGGGTGCGGCCGTCAGTCCTGCGGGCCGGCCAGTAGCAGCAGCACCTTCCCGAAGAGCTCGTCCGGCACGGCGTCGGGGTCGATGCCCGACTCCACGGCCAGGCCGTTGCTCAGCGCGAACAGCACCACCGCCAGCTCGTCGGGCGGCAGTGGCAGGCGCAGCCCGGTCTGCTCGGAGAGCCGGGCGATGCCGCGCGCGACGGCGTCCCGCGCCTCCCGGCGCCGCTGGCGCAGCCCCTCGCGTCGCGCGGGGTCGTGGTGGGAGAGGGCGAAGTACTCGGCGAGGATGCGGTGCCAGGCCGCGTCCACCCGCATCGCGCGGACCAGCACCGCACCGGCCGCGAGCAGGGCGCTCTGCCGGTCGGTCGCGTCGGTGATCTCCGCCAGCGATCCGGTCAGCCGGGCCATCGCGTGCTCCTCCATCAGGGAGAGCACCAGGTCGTCCTTGCTGGCGAAGTTCGAGTAGACCGCGCCCTTGGTCAGGCCGGCGGCCTCCGCGACCTGCGTGATCGAGGAGCCGGCGATGCCGCGCTCGCCGAAGACGGCGAACGCCGCGTCCAGCACGCGCCGGCGGGTCTCGGACCGGGTGGGCCGGGTCCGTGCCTCGCGGATTCCTTCTGGCAAGTCGGCGTACCTCTTTGCGTTCGTGGTCGTTCCAGTAGTAGCCGGAGACTCGATACCGGTCGGTATCGTCGCTGATGACGGGGGTCGGACGCCATGCGTTCATGGTCGGGTCGAGTACTTGCACTGATCGTTGCGGTGGTCTGGCTCGCGGTCGGGGCGGGCCAGGCCTCCGCTGCGCCGACCGGAGGCGGGGTCAACGACCCGGCGTGCACGCCAGGATCGGCTCACCCCAATCCGGTGGTGCTCCTGCACGGACTCGGCGCCACATACTACGAGGACCTCAACGTCCTGCAGGGCTGGCTCGCCGCGCGCGGCTACTGCACCTTCGCATCGACCTACGGGGCGTACCCCGGCTTCCCGTTCGTCGGGGGTCTGCGCGACATCGACGAGTCGGCCGCGGAGATCGCCGCCTACGTGCGGCAGGTCCGGCAGTGGACGGGCGCGGAGAAGGTCGACCTCGTCGGCCACTCCGAGGGCGGCTTCCAGTCGCTGTACGTCACCAAGACCCAGGGCATCGCGGGCGACATCGGCAACGTCGTCGCGATCGCACCGCCCACGCACGGCACCTCGTTCGCCAACCTGATCACGCTCGCGAACCTGCTCGGCGCCAAGAACGGCGTCGACCAGGTGCTGCGGCTCTTCGGCTGCGTCCCGTGCACCCAGCTCACCAAGGGCGGCTCGGCGATCACGAAGATCGAGGACGGGCCGATCGCCCAGGAGGGCGTCCACTACACCGTCCTCACCTCGCGCTACGACGAGCTCGTCACCCCCACCGAGACGTCGTTCGTGCGCGAACCCGGCGTGGTGAACCAGTACGTGCAGGACTTCTGCCCGCTCGACCCCGTCGGGCACATCGGCGAGGCCTATGACACCAACGTCTGGAACATGGTGGCGAACGGGCTGGAGGGGCAGCCGGACCGCAGGTTCGTCTGCACCGCCGGATCACCCGGCTGAGTCACCGCGGGTCGGTGGCCAGCACGCCCATGACGTACTCGTCGTGCCAGCCACCGTCCCACCACAGCACCTCGCGGCTGCGGCCCTCCACCCGGAACCCGCACTTCTCGTAGACGCGCCTGGCCCGCGGGTTGAACGCGAACACCGTCAGCGAGATCCGGTGCAGCCCCGCCGCGAAGCCGTGGTCGAGGGTGAGCCGGGTGATCTCGGTGCCGTAGCCCTGGCCGAGGTGGCCGGCGGCCAGCGCGATGCGGAAGTTGCACCACGCGTTGGCCGGGTCGTACTGGTTCAGCACGGCCTCGCCGAGGAACGCGCCGTCGGCGATGCGGATCGCCGCCCAGTCCACGCGATCGACCTGGGCGGCGCGCGTCGCGAGCCACTCCCGGATCCGCTCCGGCGCGTGCTGCTCCGCCGAACCGGTCAACCGGCCGAGCTCGGGGTCGGCGAGCATCGCCAGGTAGTCGACCAACACGGCCTCGGTGAGGGGCTCCAGCCGCACCCTTTCCCCGATCTGCACGGGTTGGTCGCGGAAGAGGTCGGGCGGCAGCACGGTCGCGAGGGTCTCAGACCGCGGCGGTCCCGATCAGCCCCTCGCGGGTGACCAGCGCCGCGAGCTCCGCCTCGGCCAGCCCGGCGGTGCCGGCCGGGCGCATCGGGAGCACCATGTGCCGGCTCTCGGCGCTGGTGTCGTGCACGACGATCTCCGTGTCGGCGGGCAGCGTGAGGCCGAACTCGGCGAGCACCGCGCGTGGCTCCCGCACGACGCGCGCCCGGTACGCCTCGCTCTTGTACCAGGACGGCGACGGCCCGAGCAGCCCGATCGGGTAGCACGAGCACAGCGTGCAGACGAGCACGTTGTGCGTCGTCGGGGTGTTCTCCACGACGGTGAGCCGCTGCGTCTGCGGGCCGGTGCTCATCGAGAGCCCGAGCTCGCCGAGCGCGGAGTTCGCGTCGGCCAGCAGCCGCTGGCGGAACGCCGGATCGACCCAGGCACGGGCCACGACGCGGGCGCCGTTCGCCGGCGACCCCGACAGGATCTGCCCGATGATGCCGTCGAGCTGGGCGTCGTCGGTCAGCCCGGCGTCGATCAGGCGCTCCTCCAGCCGGCGCACCCGTACGGCGATCTCCGAGCTCGAGTGGTGCCCACTCATGACGCGGCCTCCAGGTAGGACTCCCACAACTCCACCTGCACCCAGTGCCCGCCCGACGAACCGAAGAGCTGCTCGGCCGGGAACCGGACCGTGTAGACCGGCTCGATCCGCGGATCGCTGATCCCCTGCGCACGCTCGTCCGCGAGCGGCCAGGTGCCCTGCACCTCGACGACCTCACCGACGTGCCCGCGGGCGTAGCGCGGGACCCGGGTGTGGTGCGCCGGATCCACCGGCCGGGCGCGCACCCGGTCGCCGAGCGCGAACCGCGGCTCAGGCATCGGCCGTCAACGTCTCGACGGCGAACAGCCAGCGCTCGTAGTACGAGGCGGCGAGGTACGCCGCGGGCGGCATCCGCTCGATCGCGTCGCGGAACTGGTCGAGGTTGTAGACGCCCTTCCGCAGCATCGCGACGTTGAGGGCGTACACCCGCGCCTCCCAGTCGGCGTGGAACGGGGGCTCGTCCGGTTCGACGACGATCGACCCGAAGCCCGACTGCCCGCCCACGTCGTTGACCCGCGACATGGTCCGCAGCGTAATCCCGGAATCACATGTTGCGCCGGTACTGCCCGCCCACCTCGAAGAACGCCTCGGTGAGCTGACCCAGCGAGCACACCCGTGCGGCCCGCATCAGCTCGTCGAAGACGTTGCCCTCGCCCGTCGCGACGTCCTGGAGCCGGCGGATCGCGGCCTTGGCCTCGGTGCTGTGGCGGGACTGGAAGTCGGCGAGCCGGTCGAGCTGGCTCTGCTTCTCCGCCTCCGTCGCACGGGCCAGCTCGATCTCCTGCGGTGCCTCGTCGCTCTCCGGCTTGGTGAACGTGTTGACGCCGATGATCGGCAGCGTGCCCTCGTGCTTGCGGTGCTCGTAGAGCATCGACTCGTCCTGGATCTTGCCGCGCTGGTAGCCGGTCTCCATCGCGCCCAGCACGCCGCCGCGCTCGGCGATCCGGTCGAACTCCGCCAGCACCGCCTCCTCGACGAGGTCGGTCAGCTCGTCGATCACGAACGAGCCCTGCAGCGGGTTCTCGTTCATCGAGAGACCCCACTCGCGGTTGATGATCAGCTGGATGGCCATCGCGCGGCGCACCGACTCCTCCGTCGGTGTCGTGACGGCCTCGTCGTAGGCGTTGGTGTGCAGCGAGTTCGCGTTGTCGTAGAGCGCGCACAGCGCCTGCAGCGTGGTGCGGATGTCGTTGAAGTTCATCTCCTGCGCGTGCAGCGACCGTCCCGACGTCTGCACGTGGTACTTTAGCTTCTGCGACCGCTCGTTCGCGCCGTAGCGCTCCTTCATCGCGACGGCCCAGATCCGCCGCGCGACCCGCCCGATCACGGAGTACTCGGCGTCCATGCCGTTGGAGAAGAAGAACGACAGGTTGGGCGCGAAGTCGTCGATGGCCATGCCGCGCGCCAGGTACGACTCGACGTAGGTGAACCCGTTGGCGAGCGTGAAGGCGAGCTGGCTGATCGGGTTCGCCCCGGCCTCGGCGATGTGGTAGCCGGAGATCGACACCGAGTAGAAGTTGCGCACCTTGTGGCGGATGAACCACTCCTGGATGTCGGCCATCATCCGCAGGCTGAACTCGGTGGAGAAGATGCAGGTGTTCTGGCCCTGGTCCTCCTTGAGGATGTCGGCCTGCACCGTGCCGCGCACGTTGGCGTAGGTGAACGCCTCCAGCTGCTCGCGCTCGGCCTGGTCGGGCTCGCGGCCCTCCTCCTCGCGGAACCGGTCGATCGTCTGGTCGACGGCGGTGTTGAGGTAGTAGGCGAGGATCGTCGGCGCCGGCCCATTGATCGTCATCGAGACCGACGTGGTGGGCGAGGTGAGGTCGAAGCCGCTGTAGAGCACCTTCATGTCGTCGAGCGTCGCGATCGAGACGCCCGAGGTGCCGACCTTGCCGTAGACGTCGGGGCGGGTGTCGGGGTCGCGGCCGTAGAGGGTGACCGAGTCGAACGCCGTCGAGAGGCGCTTGGCGTCGGAGTGCTCGGAGAGGATGCGGAAGCGCCGGTTGGTGCGGAACGCGTCGCCCTCGCCGGCGAACATGCGGGCCGGGTCCTCGCCCTCCCGCTTGAACGCGAACACGCCCGCCGTGAACGGGAAGCGGCCCGGCAGGTTCTCCTTGCGGAGGAACCGCAGCAGGTCGGCGTCCTCGGTGACGGTGGGCAGCGCGACCCGGCGCACCTTGCTCCCGGAGAGGGTCTCGCGGGTGAGCTGCGTGCGGAGCTGCTTGTCGCGGACCTGCACCACCATCTCGTCGCCGGAGTAGTCCTCGACAACCTGCGGCCACGTGTCCAGCAGCTCGGCCGCGTCGGCGGGCAGCGCCTTCTCCGCCTCCGCGAGCGCCGGGTCGACGGCCTCCCCGACCAGCTCCCGCGCGGTGCGCAGGTGCTGGCGGGTGCGCGCGGCGGCAACGGCGCGCTCGGTCGCCTCGTGGTAGCCGCGCACGGTCTCGGCGATGTCGGCGAGGTAGCGGGTGCGGTTCGGCGGGAGCACCGCGGCGTGCGGCGCGGAGGTCTTGCGCTCGACGTGCGGCAGCCGACCCTGGACGTCGTCGCCGAGGAGGAGCCTGCGCAGGTGCTGGTAGAGCGCGGTGACGCCGTCGTCGTTGAACGTCGCGGCGCTGGTGCCGTAGACCGGCATGTCCTCCCAGCTCTGCCCGAACGCGTCGCGGTTGCGGACGAGCTGGCGGCTCACGTCCCGGCGGGCGTCCTCGGCGCCGCGGCGCTCGAACTTGTTGATCGCGACGACGTCGGCGAAGTCCAGCATGTCGATCTTCTCGAGCTGCGACGCGGCGCCGAACTCCGGCGTCATCACGTACAGCGAGTGGTCGACGAACGGGACGATGCCGGCGTCGCCCTGCCCGATGCCGGGCGTCTCGACGATCACCAGGTCGAAGTCGGCCGCCTTGAGCACGGCGATGGCGTCAGCCAGCTGCTCGGGGAGGTTCCCGTCGTTCCCGCGGGTCGCCATGGAACGGAAGAACACGCGCTCGCCGAGGGAGTTCATGCGGATGCGGTCGCCGAGCAGCGCGCCACCGCCCTTGCGCCGGGTCGGGTCCACCGCGAGCACGGCGATGCGGAGCTTGTCCTCCTGGTCGAGCCGGAAGCGGCGCACCAGCTCGTCGGTGAGGGAGGACTTGCCGGAGCCGCCCGTGCCCGTGATGCCCAGCACCGGCACGTCGCGGCGCGGGGTCAGGTCGAGCCCGTCCGGGAGCTTGCCGGTCTCGGCGAGGGTGAGCGCACGGGCCAGTACGGCCTGCTCGCCGGTGTAGAGGCCGTCGAACGAGGCGGGTGCGGTCGCCGTCAGGTCGACGTCGCACTCCCGGATCATGATGTTGATCATTCCGGGGAGTCCGAGCTTCTGGCCGTCCTCGGGGGAGAAGATGCGCGCCACCCCGCGGGAGTGCAGCAGCTCGATCTCGCGCGGCACGATCACCCCGCCCCCGCCGCCGTACACCTTGACGTGCCCGGCGCCGCGCTCGCGCAGCAGCTCCACCAGGTAGGTGAAGTACTCGACGTGGCCGCCCTGGTAGGAGGAGATGGCAACGCCCTGCACGTCCTCCTGGACGGCGGCGTTCACCACCTCGTCGACGGAGCGGTTGTGCCCGAGGTGGATCACCTCGGCGCCCTGACGTTGCAGGATGCGCCGCATGATGTTGATCGCGGCGTCGTGGCCGTCGAAGAGGCTGGCCGCGGTGACGAACCGGACCGGGTGCGCGGGCACGTGCAGCTCTGCCATGCGATTTAGTTTGATGTCCTAGTATCGGACGTGCAAGTGATGCCGTCGGACGTCACATCGGGGAAGGGTCAGGCAGCGGCGTCGAGCTCGGCCGGCTCGCTCGCCTGCGTCACCTGGGGCGCGGGACGCCGGCGCAGCCGCGTGCCGACCGTGTGCACCAGCACACCGGCCAGCGCCAGCACGAAACCGGCCACGATGATGGCGACGACCGCGGCATCCGGCGCCACGATGCCGATGGCCAGTGAGACGGGCGGCCACCAGAGCAGGGCACGCAACGGATCGGGGATCGACCACTCCCGGGCGTCACGCCGCATGGCGAGTTCCTACCCGATCTGGTGCACCGTCAATCATTCGGGGTAGGACTCACACCGGAGCGTGATGCGGCGCTACCGTGCAGGCGTGGATCACTCAACGCTGCTGGTCTCCGAGAACGCCGCGTTCGCCCAGGTCATCCGCGGTGCGGACCCCGCCGTGCCGATCCCGACGTGCCCGGGCTGGACGATCCGGAAGCTGGCTGCCCACATCGCGCGCGGCGACCGGTGGGCCGCCACGATCGTGCGCACCCGCGCCGACGCGTACGTCAACCCGCGCGACGTGGCCGGCGGCGAGCAGCCCGACGACCGCGACGCCGAGCAGGACTGGGTGCGCGGCGGGGCGCAGGCGATCCTCGACGCCGTCGCGGAGGTCGGGGGCGACACCGCGGTCTGGACGTTCACGGGCCCGAAGCCCGCGTCGTGGTGGATCCGGCGGCGCCTGCACGAGCAGACCGTGCACCGCGGCGACGCCGCCCTCGCACTCGGCGTCCCGTACGAGATCGCGCCGGACGTGGCCGCCGACGGCGTCTCCGAGTGGTTCGGGCTGCTCACGGCCCGTCCGGAGAGCCCGTTGCCGGAGGGCGTGACGCTGCACCTGCACGCCACCGACGACGGTCTCGGCGAGGCAGGGGAGTGGGTGCTGCGCGGCACCGCGGCCGGGCTGGAATGGGAGCACGGGCACGAGAAGGCCGACGCGGCCGTCCGCGGCCCGGCGGCGAACCTCCTGCTGGCGGTGATGCGCCGCTCCCGGGAGGGCGTCGAGGTGCTGGGCGACGCGACGGTGTGGGAGCACTGGCTGGAGCGCACCGGCTTCTGACGTCACCCAGCCGGCGGCCACCTCACACAGGTTGCACCCTGTGTGAGGTGGCCGCGCGCTGTGTGACGTCGACCGTCAGACGGGGACCTCCTCTTCGCGGGCCCGCCTCGGCAGCAGCCAGGCCAGCACGACCGAGCCGGCCATGAGCGCGGCGGCGAGCCACAGGACCACGGTCACCGCGCCGGGCGCGTCGCCGGCCTCCAGCAGCCCGAAGAACACCGTGCCCAGCACGGCCGTGCCGGCGGTGGCGCCCAGCTGCTGGTTGGCGTTGAGCACGCCCGACGCGGAGCCGACCATGTCCAGCTCGACGCCGGCGAGGGTGATGTCGAAGAACGGGGTCATCGCCATGCCGACGCCGATGCCGGTGACGAGCAGCGCCGGGGCCAGCTCCCAGCCGTGCAGGCCGGCGCCGGTGGCGGTGAACGTCGCGATCGTCCCGGCGATCCCGGCCACCGTGACGACCGCGCCGATCTGGATGCACAGCCGCCCCAGCTTCGGCCCGAGCCAGGCACCGGCGAGGGTGGCGCCCACAGCGATGCCGAACGCCCAGGGCGCCTGCACCAGGCCGGCCTGCAGCGGGGTGAAGCCGAGCGTGAGCTGCAGGTGCAGGCCGAGCGCGAACGCGAGCCCGGTCAGCGAGCCGAAGAGCACCAGGCCCAGCACGAGCCCGCCGGTGAAGGCGCGGCTACGGAACAGCCCCGGCTCGACCAGCGGCGCCCGCCCGGCGCGCGAGCGACGCACCTGGTGCACGCCGAAGATCGCGAGCACCGGAACGGACACCACCATCATCGCGATGGTCCAGGTCGGCCAGCCCAGCTCGCGGCCCTCGACGAGCGGGTAGACGAGCAGCGCCAGACCGATGCTGACCAGCACGAACCCGAGCGGGTCCGGGCGCGGGCTGCCCTCCGCGCGCGACTCCGGCAGCACCTTCGCGGCGAGGACGAACGCGGCCAGCCCGACGGGCACGTTGATGAGGAAGACGGTGCGCCAGTCGGCGCCGGCCGGGTTCCAGGCGATCAGCGCGCCCGCGACGACGGGGCCGGCGACCGCGGCGAGCCCCATGACCGGCCCGAACACGCCGAACACCTTCGGCAGCTCGGTCTCGGGAAAGGTCGCCTTGATGATCCCGAAGCCCTGCGGGATGAGCAGGGCGCCGAAGAGCCCCTGCAGCACGCGGCTGGTGATGAGCATCTCCGGTGAGCCGGCGAACCCGCACAGTGCGGAGCTGACGACGAACCCGACCAGGCCGACGAGGAACATCCGGCGGCGTCCGTAGAGGTCGCCGAGCCGCCCGCCGGTGATGAGCCCGACGGCGAACGCGAGCGTGTAGCCGGCGGCGATCCACTGGATGGTGGCGCCGTCGCCGCCCAGGTCGGCGCGGATGGAGGGGGCGGCGATGCCGACGACGGTGGCGTCGAGCAGGTCCATGATCTCGGCGCCGAGGATCGCGACGAGGGCGAGCCAGCGCCAGCGGTAGGGGCTCGCGGGGTCGGGGGGCGCCGCGACGGCGGCGGAAGGTGCGGTGCTCATGTCCGGCTCCTGTGGAACGCTGTTCGTTGACGAACGATGTTCTACACCGGGGTCGTCGCACTGTCAAACGGCGTTCGCTAGCGAATGGCGTTCGTTGCGGGTTACCCTCTGCCCATGACCGACCGCGACCCCGCCGAACCCGCCTGGTGGACCCCGCGCAAGCCGATGCGCCGGCACGGCCTCTCCCGGGCGGCGATCATCGAGGCGGGGCTGCGCGTCGTGCGCAAGGAAGGCATGGACGCGCTGTCGATGCGGCGGATCGCCACCGAGCTCGACACCGGGCCGGCGTCGCTCTACGCCCACGTCGCCCACAAGGACGAGCTGCTGGAGGTGCTCTTCGACGAGGTCGCCGGCGAGATCCCGCTGCCCGAGCCGGACCCGGCCCGGTGGCGCGAGCAGGTCACCCAGCTGTGGGTCGACTCCCACGCGACGATGCTGCGCTACGGCGACATCGCCCGCTTCGCGATCGGGCACGTCCCGGTCGGCCCGAACTCGATGCGCCTCGCGGACCTCACGATGACCCTGCTGCGCCTAGGTGGGGTGCCCGACCGCGCCGTGGCGTGGGCGGTCGACGTCGTGGGCGGCTTCGTCACCGTCCGGGCCGTCGAGGACGCCACGCGCGAGGACGCGGCCAAGGACCCCGCCTTCTACCGGCGGTACGAGGAGTACTTCGCGGGTCTGCCGGCCGACCGGTTCCCGGTCTCGGCGTCGCTCGCCGCCCTCCTCACCACCGGCAGCGACGTCGAGCGGTTCCGGTTCGGGCTGGAGCTGCTGGTGGGCGGCCTCGCGGCGCTCGCAGTCGCACCAGGCGGCTCACGCACACCGTGATGCGCCGACGCACACGCCCGAACGTGTGCGCGGGCGCACGACGCTGTGCGTGAGCGGCGTTCAGATCAGGTCGTCGACCACCAGGTCCATGAGCACCCCGTCGTGCCAGCTCCCGTCGGCGCCGCGTTCGTAGGCGCGCATGACCCCGACCTCGCGGAACCCGGCCCGCGCGCAGCTGCGCACCGCACGGGTGTTGGTGGCCGCCGGGTCGATGGTGACGCGGTGGTGCCCGTTCGCGAAGAGGAACCGGGCCAGCGCGCGGAGGGCGTCGCTGCCCAGGCCCTGGCCCTGGAAGTCGGGGTGCAGGGCGAGGTCGAGCGCGGCGTGCCGGTGGTCGGGGTCGGTCTCCTCCCGGTAGAGGATCAGTCCCGCGACCTCCCCGGCGAGCTCGATCGCGTAGCAGTGCGGGCCCAGCAGCTCCCGCCGGACGCGTTCCAGGTCGTAGCCGCCCCACCAGGCGGCGATCGCCGGATGGCCGAGGATGTCCAGGAACAGCCGGATGTGCTCGGCGGTGACCGGCCGCAGCACCACGGTCTGGCCGGCGATCGGGCCCGGGTCGGTACGGATCACGGGGCGAGCTCCAATCGGGTGCGCTCGACGAGCGATGCGGCGGTGACGGGTTGTTCGAACACGGCCGCGGCGCTGCGGCCGTCGAGGCGCAGGGTGGCGATGGTGTTGCCGAAGAACGGGCCGGCGATCTTCGTCCAGGTCACGCGCTTGGGCTGGGCGCCGGCACGGGTGGCCCAGGAGTCGGTGAGCCGGGTGGCCAGGCGCGACCACGCGGCCCGGAACCCGATCGGCACGAACCACTGCAGCTTGTTGTGCACCGGCGAGCACACCAGCTGGTGGACGGGTGCGGCGCCCGGCTCCGCGTCGGCGGGTTCGGCCTTCGCCGCATAGCTGTGGTGGACGTCGCCCGACAGCACCGACACCGACGCCACCCCACCCGACGCCGCTCGCGCGATCAGCGCGGTGAGGCGGTCGAACGACGTGCGGAAGGCGGCCCAGTGCTCCAGGTCGGCGGCCTGGCGGACCCGCTCGGCGAGCTGTCCGCGCCGGCCCGGCTTGCCGGCGGCGATCTCGTTTACCGTCTCCAGCTCGCTGATCGCGTGCGGCAGCAGCCACGGCAGCGAGGTGCCGAGGACGAGGTGGTCGACCTCGCCGAAAGCGCTCACCTGCTGCTCGATCCAGTCGAACTCGCCGTCGCCGAGCATCAGGTGCTGGCCGTCGTCGAGGATCCGCCCGTTGCGCGAGTCGATCATGACGATGCGGGTGCGGCCGACGTCCCAGCGGAAGCTGAACCGCACGCCCTTCGCGCCGTCGGTCGCAGAGTCGATCACAGCGTCGGCGCGGTCGGCCAGTGCCTCCAGCAGCGGCCATGCGTCGCCGTCGTGCTCACGCAGTCGCTGCCAGTCGGGGTCCGCGGCCAGCGCCTCCGGGGAGAGGTTCCCCAGGTGCTGGAACACCCAGTACGACGCCAGGGCCGACCGGATCCGGGTCTGCCACCACGACGTCGCGCGCATCTCGTCGCGCCAGGCCGCCGACGTGTTCCAGTCGTCGCGCACGTCGTGGTCGTCGAAGATCATCGCGGTGGGGACGGTCGAGAGGATCCAGCGGATCTCCGGGTCCGACCACGCGTCCGCGTACAGGCCGACGTACTCGTCGAAGCCGACGATCTCGTCGTCGGGCCAGTCGGGGTGGCGGTCGCCGCGCGTTGCGACGCGCCTGCGGTGCTGCGGGGTCAGCTCGTCGGCGTAGACCTGGTCGCCGAGCAGCAGCAACGCCTCCGGCCACTCGTCGACCGGGGCGCGGGCCATGCGCGCGGAGTACGCGTCGAGCGCGTCGATGCCGAGTTGACGGGACAGCCGCCGATCGGCCACCTTCGTGTACCGGCAGGACCCGAACACGAGCTGCGCCCGGCCGGCGGTCTTCGGCCCGCGCGTCGGGATCACGCTCTGCGGGTACGGGCTCGACGGCAGCGGCCAGACCCGCTCGCCGTCGACCTCCACGGTGTAGGGGGTGCGGGCGTCCGGGCGCAGACCCGTGACGGCGACGAGGGCGAAGTGGTGCCCGGCGACCTCGAACGTCCGGGTGGACGAGCCGAGCACCGTCACGGTGGCCGCGGCGCTCGTCTGCACCCACACCTGCGCCGTGGTCTCGCCGACGTGTCGCAGGACCGGACCGAGGACGAGTGACACGCGTCTCACACTACTGAGGTACGAGCCTCAGCTGTCGTCCATCGCCAGCAGCGCCGCGCCGATCATGCCGGCCGCCCCGCCGAAGCTCGCCGGGACGATCGGGGCGATGCCGCGGGCGGTGGGGGCGTAGGCGTACTCGCGGGCCGCGATCCGGGCCGGGCCCAGCAGCAGGTCCCCGGTCTCGACCAGGCCACCGCCGACCACGACGGCCTCGACCTCGAAGATGTTGGCCAACGACGCGATGCCCACGCCCAGCCAGCGCCCGAGCCGGCCGAAGAGCACCTTCGCCGTCTCGTCACCCTGCTCGACGGCCTGCAGCACGGTGTGCCCGGTGACCCCGCCGTTCTCGCGGCCCAGCCGCGCGATCAGCCCGTCCGGGTCGTCCTCCGCGGCCTCGCGGGCCATCCGGCCCAGGGCCGTGCCCGAGGCGTAGGCCTCGAAGCAGCCGTGGTTGCCGCAGCCGCAGCGCGGCCCGTCGGGGTTGAGGATGATGTGGCCGAGCTCCGCGCCCATGCCGGTGGGGCCGCGGTAGATGCGGTCGTCGAAGACCAGCCCGCCGCCGATGCCCGTACCCACCGTGATCAGCACCATGTTCGGGTACGGCTCGCCCAGCCGGGCCTCGGCCAGCGCGGCGACGTTGGCGTCGTTGTCGACGCGCACCGGCAGCCCGGAGAACTCCTCCAGCTGCGCGCGCACCGGCCAGTCGCGGTAGGCGTTGTTGGGCGCCCACAGCATCACGCCCTCGGGCCACCTGACGATGCCGGCGGCGCCGACACCGATCGCGACGACGTCGTCGTGCGCCGTGCGCAGCTGCTCGATCAACCGCTGCAGCACCGCGGTGACGGCCTCCGCGGTCGACTCCGCGGGCGTCGGCTCGGTGAGCTCCTTGAGGATCGTGCCGCGTTCGTCGACGACCGCAGCGGCGATCTTCGTGCCTCCGACGTCCAGCCCGATCGCCGTCCTGCCACCTGTCGCTGTGCCCGCCACGATCGCATGATGCCACGTCGCATTGATCGATCAAGGTTCTGGTGACCTGCATCGGCGTCGCTGCCGGGACGACGCTGCGAGACCGGCGTGAACGTCCAGACCCACCGACGGCGTGGCCGTCGACGGGTTGCAGCGCCTACGCGCTCGACGCGGAGCGCGTACCGGCCACGATCGCATGATCCGTCGGCGCATTGATCGATCAAGGGTTTGGTGACCTGGGGCGCGGGGAACGCACTGCGCATGCTCTTGCGTCGTGTAGCCCGACCCATGCTGGCGGCCATCTTCATCTCCGGTGGAATCAACGCACTGCGCAACCCGGAAGGCCACGTGCAGGCGGCGCGACCCGTGCTGGACGCGGTGTCGCCCGCCGTCGACAAGGCCGTCGAGGTAGCGCCGATCGACGAGCGCCCGAGCGACGAGACCCTCGTCAAGGTCGATGCCGCGGTCAAGATCGCGGCCGGGACGATGCTGGCGCTCGGCAAGGCACCCCGGCTCGCGTCCACCGCGCTCGCGGCGTCGCTGATCCCGACGACGCTGGCCGGGCACCGCTTCTGGGAGGAGACCGATCCGCAGGTCCGCGCCCAGCAGCAGGTCCACTTCTTCAAGAACGTCAGCCTCCTCGGCGGGCTGCTCATCGCCAGCGCGGACACCGCCGGCAAGCCGTCGCTGGGGTGGCGCGGCCGGCGAGCCGCGGGCTCCGCCGTCACCGCGATCAGCGACGCGGGCGAGCGCGTCGCCGAGCTCGCCGGCGGGGTCGGTGAGACCGTCACCGGGGTCGCCGGGAGCGCGGGGTCCGCGGTCACCGGCCGGATCGGCGCGCCCGACACCACCAAGGCCAGGGAGCGTGCCGCCGGCATCGCCGCCGGACTGACCGGCCTCGGCTCCGGCGCCGCCGCGGCACTGTCGGACCGCGCAGCCAAGACGGGTGCCGGGCTCTCCCGCGTCGGCGGTGAGGTGTCCGCCCGCTCCGGCGAGATCTCCGACGACTGGGTGGCCCGCGCCGCCAAGGCGCGCAAGCGCGCCGAGAAGCGGGCGGCAGCGCTGCAGAAGAGGACCGCCAAGAAGCGGGCCCGCCTGCAGAAGCAGGCCGACAAGCGCCGCGCCGAATGGGCCAAGGCCGCCGAGGCCAAGCGCGCCCAGTGGGAGAAGGCGGCGGCGAAGAAGCGCAAGCAGATCGAGAAGCAGGCGCCCGGCGTGCTCGACCAGGTCGGCACCCAGGCGGCCAAGCTCGGCCACGACATCGCCCACCGCGCCAGCACCGTCGGGCACGAGGTGGCCCGCCAGGCCGAGGGCGTCGCGCACGACACCCGCAAGCGCCTCGCCGCAGCGCGCAGCTGACCGACCACCCGGAGGCCGACCGCCCGGCGATCACGGATCACCGGGCGGTCGTTGTGCTCAATCCTCGAGGAACCCGCCGGACTGTTGGATGACGGCCTCGCTCTCCGAGTCCAGCGCGCTCGTGGCCTCGTCGAGCAGCAGCACGTCCGCGTCGCGCAGGATCGCCCGCGCGATCGCCACGCGCTGGCGCTGCCCACCCGACAGCTTCACCCCGCGCTCGCCGACCAGGGTGTCGAAGCCGTCCGGCAGCGCGTCGACGAAGTCGAGGACGTGCGCCGCCGCTGCCGCCTCCCGCACCTGCGCCGCAGTGGCGCCCGGCCGGCCGAACGCGATGTTCTCGCCGAGGGTGCGGTGGAACATCACCGGGTCCTGCGGCACGTACGCGATCCGGCTGCGCAGGTCCGCCTGCGACAGCCGGCTGATGTCCTGGCCGCCGATCAGCACCCGCCCGCCCTGCACGTCCATCAGGCGCAGCAGCAGCCGGATGATCGTCGTCTTGCCGCCGCCGGAGCGCCCGACGAGGCCGACCCGCTCGCCGTCGCCGATGACGAGGTCCAGCCCGTCGAAGAGCGGTGTGTCCTGGCCGGAGTGGGTGAAGTGCACCTTGTCGAACCGGACCGCGGCGCCCGTCGGTGCGAGCGGCTCCGGGTCGGCGACGTCGACCACGCGCGGCTCGTCCAGCAGCAGCTCGGCGAACTGCGCCGCCTCGGTCGTGGTGCGTTCCAGCGTGCGCCAGGTCTGGTTGAACTCGAACATGATGCCGGCCGCCTGCAGGAAGTAGGCGAACACCACCACGACCGCGGTGACGCCGGCCCCGCCGGGGCGGGTGGCCACCCCGATCGCGACGACCAGCCCGAGCACGTTGGCGAGCACCGCCATCGGCGCGATGAGCGTGTCGATGCGCAGGTTCGAGTAGTCCCACGAGCGCAGCGCGAGCACGCGGTTGTCCGCCACCCGCCGGCGGTGCTCCGCGGCCTCGCGCAGCTCCGACGCGTGCGCGCGCACGGCGTCCATGTTGGACAGGGTGTCGGCGACGTGCCCGGACACCCGCGCCGACGACTCCTCGCGCGCGGCGACGATCAGCTGCCGCCGGCGGATCAGCGGCACCACCAGCACCGCGGTGACGACGATCGTGCCGACCAGCACCGCGACCAGCAGCGGGTCGAACTGCCACAGCAGGATCGACGCGAACGTCAGCGGCAGCACCTTGGCGAACACGTTGAACGCGAGGGTGTCGACGAATGCCTCGAAGCAGGACGCGTAGCTCAGCACGCGCTTGGTCAGCGACCCGGTGAAGTTCTCGTGGAAGAACGCCGCGTCCTTCGCCAGCAGCTCGTCCATGCCCCGCACGTACAGGGACTCGATGCCGTAGGCGTCGACCCGGTTGAGGCAGTGGATGCCCAACCGGTACAGCGCCTCGCCGCCGAGCATCGCCGCGGCGAACAGCAGCACGGCGGAGGTCAGCCCGCCGGTGTCGCCGGCCGTCAGGTCGGTGACCAGACCGGCCACCACCAGCGGCGGCAGGTAGAAGAGGCTGATGTTGCCCAGCGCGGGCAGTGCCAGCGCACCCACGGCGAGCAGGCCGTGGCGGCGCAGCTCGCGCAGGTAGGAGCGCAGGGCGAGGCGGAACGCGGTGCGCCGCCGGTCGGTCGTTCGGATCGTCGGTATGGAGGCCACCGTGGCGCCGGTCGGGGCAGCCGTGATGGACATGGTTCACCCCTTTCAGGGGTTGGTTGGGAGGACGACCATCGTGGCGCCGGGACCGGACGCGGTCCACCGAGTTTCGGGGCGCACACTGGGCGTCGTGACGGGGGAGACGGTCGGACTCGTGCTCGCCGGGGCCGCGGCCCGCGGCCCCTACCAGGCCGGGGCGTTGTCGGTGCTGCTCCCGGCGCTCGCCGCCGAGGGCCGCCGCCCGGTGGTGCTGCTCGGCACCAGCTCGGGCGGCATCTCCGCGGCTCTGGTCGCACAGTTCGCCGACCTGCCCGCCGCGGAGGCCGGCGACCGCATCGTCGACACCTGGACCGGCTTCGGCGAGGTGTTCCGCAACCCGCTGCTGCGCCCGGCGCCGGCCGCGGCGCTGGGGGCGCGGCTGTTCGGCGCCTCCTTCGTCCCACCCGTCACGTCGGTCCTCGACGTCGCGCCGCTGGAGGAACGCGCCGCCGACCTGTTCCACCCCGAACGGGTCGCCGCCAACATCGACGCGGAACTCGTGCGCTCGCTCGCCGTCGCGACCACGGTGTGCCCGGCCGCCAGCGCCGCCGCCCGGTCGCGGCTGTTCGTGCAGGGGCAGGCGCCGGTCGACGACGACACGGGCGACGGCATCGACGTCGTCGCCACACCGATCACACTGCAGCACCTCATGGGCTCGGCGGCGATCCCCGGGCTGTTCCCGGCGGTCCGCGTCGACGGGCCCGGCGCGGGCTACCACGTCGACGGCGGGGTGCGGCTCAACGCGCCGTTCCGCGCGGCGCTCGACCTCGGCGTCGACCGGCTGGTGGTGATCAGCGGGCACTCCGTCGACCTGCCCGACGTGCCGACACCCGTCGACGCACCGCCCGACCTCGCCGCGCTGGCCGCTCTGTCGGTGCGCGCGATCCTCGCCGACGCGCTCGGCGACGACCTGCGCGCGCTGCGCCGCAAGAACCGCCGCGCCCGCGCCAAGGTCGTGCCGCACCTGGTCGTTGCCCCGAAGGACGGCAGGCTGGCCGAGCTCGCCGCCGCCACCTTCCACCCGTCCGGGCCGTGGGACGAGTACTGGGCCATCGGCCGGCTCATCGACGCGCTCGGCGACGGTCCCGGCCGCAACGAGCTGATCAGCCTCGTCCTGTTCCGCGACAGCTACGCGAAGGCGCTCGTCGACCAGGGGCGGGCCGACGCGGAAGCGGCGCTGGCCGCGGATTGGACGATCTGAGAGGGAACCGAACGGGCGCGGGCTCCGTCCAAACGCCCATGAACACCTCCGAGTTCCTCCCGCCCCTGCGTTCCATCGGCCCCATCCGGGTCAGCCGCGACCGGCTCGACGGCCACCCCGCCTACGCGTCGCTGCTGCACGAGGCCGCGTCCACCGGCGCCTGCCCGGTGTGGGTCACCGCGCTCAACCGCGTCGAGCCGCCGGACGACCCTGCCGCCGCGATCGCCGCGATCCCGGACGTCGACCCGGAGGAGTTCCTCGCCAGGCACTGGACGCGCAACTGCCCGCTGTGCGGCTGCCGCGACCCGTTCGGCACCTTCCCCGGCCTGGCACCCCGCACCCGGTCGTCGCCGAACCCGCTCGAGACCGCCGAATCGGCCGTCGCGCTGCAGCGCGGCCACCTCGCACTCGTCCCCGCCGGCCGGCCCGCCGACGTGATCACCGCGCTCGGCTGGACCGGGCCGGCCAACTACGGCGCCGACCTGACCGGCCTGAGCGCCGTCCTGCGCAGCTGGGAGGACCGGTTCGGCGCCGTCCTCGTGCGGGTGGACGCCGCGACACTGTGGCTGTCGGTCGCCTCCCCGCCCCGCACCCCCCACCACGCCGAACGGATCGCCGCCGAGCACTTCTCCTTCTGCCGCGACGTCGACTGGGAGGACCCCCGCCCCCTCCGCACCTACGCCGCCGACCTCGTCGGGGCGCACACGTGGCGGTTCTGGTGGGACTGAGCGTTCGCCACTTGCCTTCGAGCGCGCTCGAAGGCATAGCGTCGAGGCGTGAGCATTCGTCTCGGCTACCAGATCCCCAACTTCTCCTACGGCACGCCCGTCGCCGAGCTGTTCCCGACCGTGATCGCGCAGGCGCGCGAGGCCGAGGACGCCGGCTTCGATGCCGTGTTCGTGATGGACCACTTCTACCAACTGCCCGGCATCGGCACGCCCGACCAACCGATGCTGGAGTGCTACTCGGCGTTGTCGGCGCTCGCCGTCGCCACATCGCGGGTGCAGCTGTCCGCGCTGGTCACCGGCAACACATACCGCAACCCGACGTTGCTGGCGAAGGCCGTCACCACGCTCGACGTCGTCAGCGGCGGGCGGGCCGTCCTCGGCATCGGGGCCGGCTGGTACGAGCTGGAGCACCAGCAGCTCGGGTACGAGTTCGGCACGTTCACCGACCGGTTCGCCCGGCTCGAGGAATCCCTGTCGATCATCGAGCCGATGCTGCGCGGGCAGCGCCCTACCGTCGAAGGCCGGTGGTACCGCACCGAGAACGCCATGAACGAGCCGCGGTACCGCGACGACCTGCCGATCATGCTCGGCGGCAGCGGCGAGAAGAAGACGTTCGGCCTGGCCGCGCGGTACGCGCAGCACCTGAACGTCATCTGCGACCCGGCGGACCTGCCCCGCAAGCTCGAGGCGCTGGCCGCCCGCTGCGCCGAGGTCGACCGCGACCCGGCCACCCTGGAGACCAGCTTCCTCACCACCGTCGTCGTCGACGAGGACGGCGGCAAGGCCCGGGAGGTGCAGCGCGACTACTTCGTCAGGAACGGCATCGACCCCACCTCCGACGACCCGCGCGTGCGCCTCCTCCTGTCGCGCCAGATCGTCGGCAGCCCCGACGAGGTGGCCGCGAACGTCAAGGAGCGCATCCTGGACAAGGGCATCGACGGCATCATCATCAACATGCCGCTGACCGGCCACGAGCCCGGCAAGGTCGCCCTCGCGGCGAAGGCACTGGCCCCGCTCGTGAAGTGACCGGCGCCGCCCCGGACACCGCCGCACCCTCCGGTAGGGTCCGACGCTGTCCGGGGCGGTAGCTCAGCCGGTCAGAGCAGCGGACTCATAATCCGTCAGGTCGTGGGTTCGAACCCCACCCGCCCCACTTTGTGCTGGTCAGCGCGTTATCGGCCAGGGTCAGACTCATAACCCATGCGCGATTCCTGAACTTGTGTTCGGCGGTGTTCGCCGATCGCGCCCTGTGTGCCGCAGCCGTCAGTGGTGGTCTGTGGCGCTCGTGTCGGAGCTGGTCGTGTGGGTGGCGGTCGCTAGGCTGGTGTCATGAGCGCTGAGCGGGACGAGCTGCGGGAGCTGGTGGAGCAGCTGCCGGACGAGGACGTGCCGGCCGCGCTGGCCGACGTGCGTCGCCGTCTGCGTCCTGTGGGGGAGCGGCGGTGGCCGCCGGCGTTCTTCGGTGCCGGGCGCGCGGAGCGCAGTGATGTGGCTGACCGCACGGAAGAGATCCTGCGCGAGGGGTTCGGCCGTCCGGCGTGATCGTCTGCGATACCGGTCCGATCGTTGCTGCGGCGCTTGAGGGCGACAATCGCTACCACGAGTGTGTCGAGCTGTTCACCGGGCTGCATCTCGCCGGCCACGCGTTGCTGGTGCCGGGCACGGTCATCGCCGAGGTCGGGTACATGCTCGCTCGCGAGTCCGGTGCGGAGGTCGAGGCGCTGTTCTTGACGGCAGTTGCCGAGGGGGACTTCGAGCTGGTCGATCTGACCGCGGCGGATCTGCGGCGCGCTGCGCAGCTGGTGCGGACGTACGCCGACATGCCGTTGGGTACGACCGACGCGACGGCCATCGCTGTCGCCGAGCGCTTGGGGGTACGCGAGGTGGCGACGTTGGATCGTTGTCACTTCAGTGTCGTGCGGCCGAGCCACGTTGAGGCGTTCACGCTGCTCCCGTAGCGACCGATCGTGGGCTCGCCGGGGTTCGACGTCGATCACGCCCCTGGGGGGGTCCTCGCGCACGATGGCTGCGGAGCGTTCGGCGAGGTCGTGCTCCGCGGAGAGGGCGCCGTCGCTGACGAACAGTCGCGGCGTGACAGGTCCTGGCTCGACGAGGCACGCGCGGAGGATCTTTTCCAGGGCGGGAAGCTGCGTCTCCGGGACCGCGTCGACGAGTCGGTGCAGGTCCTCCCTGCTGGTCATGGGATGACTGTCCCACGCCGGCGCGCTGGGGCGGGGACACGCGTTGCCGTTGATGTCGCATGCGCCCGGCTGCGTCGCAAGTGTCGATCTTGCTGCCGCCATGATCGCCCCACGGAAATCCCCACGGTTACTTCCGCGAACCGCGGTTGAGGGTGGATCGCCGGTGATGATCGATGCGCCGCGTGACCAGCGTGACAGGGTCTCGCGGAGCATGGTCGAACAGTGGATCTAGGAGCCGTCAGGTCGTGGGTTCGAACCCCACCCGCCCCACTCCGAACTGCAGGGTTGTGGGCTTAGGCCGAACCGCTCCGCCCGGCCGCTCAGTCCTCGGGATCGACGGGGTCGGTGGCGCGGCGGCGTTCGAGGAAGACGGTGTCGCGCCAGACGCCGTGGTGTCGGCCGATGCGTTCGCGCAGGCCGAGGGTGCGGTAGCCGGCGGAGCGGTGCAGCGCGATGGAGGCCCGGTTCTCGGGGAAGATCGCGGTCTGCAGGGTCCAGAGGCCGGCGGCGTCGGCGGCGGTGACCTGCTTGTGGATCAGGGCGGTGCCGATGCCGCGGCCGCGGGCACCGTCGGCGACGTAGATCGAGCTCTCGGCGACGCCGGCGTAGACGGGCCGGGTGGACACCGGGCTGAGCGCCGTCCAGCCGACCACCGTGCCGTCCAGCTCTGCGACCCAGCGGTGGTCGGTCAGCCACTTGCGGTCGAGTTCGCGCCGGTCGGGGACCTCGGTCTCGAAGGTGGCGTGGCCGGTCGCGATGCCCTCGGCGTAGATGCGCCGGACGTCGGCCCAGTCCGCGGCCTCCAACGGGCGCACGGTGACGTCGGCGGGCAGGTCGGTCGGGCAGCAGGGGCGCGGGCCGAGCATGCCCATCACCGCGTCGGCGGCGTGCGGCAGACCGGTGCAGCACGCCGGGTTGACCGACACGAGCGTGGTCGTGCCTTCCTTGCGCAGGTGGACGAACCCGACGTCGGCGAGCTTGCGCAGGTGGTGGGAGCAGGTGGACTGGCTGATGCCCAGCTGGGCGGTCAGCTCGCCGACGCTGACCTGGTGGCCGGCGACGGCGACCGCGTGCAGCATCCGGACCCGGGTCGGTTCGGCGAGGCAGGCGAACCACTCCGCGTAGGTCGCCGCGTCCTGCGGCCCGAGCTGGGTCGGGGGTCCTGAGACGTCGGTCAACGGCAGCGCCGCACCGCTGACGACGTCGGATGCGGACAGGCCGGTGCTCATGCGGCGATTATCGACGGAGATCGATGGTTGCGTCAATCGACGTCCGTCGATAGAGTCCCGCCAACTGTATCGACGAGCGTCGATGGAACGTGAGGGTGCGGGATGGACGTGTCGGACCTGCCGGTCGTCGTGGTCGGTGCCGGGCCGGTGGGGTTGGCCGCGGCCGCGCACCTGCTGGAGCGCGGGATCGAGGTCGTGGTGTGCGAGGCCGGTTCGGTGGCCGGCGCGAGCGTGCGGGAGTGGCACGGCGTGCGGTTGTTCTCCCCCTGGTCCGAGATCGTGGACCCGGTCGCGGAGAAGCTGCTCGCGCCCACCGGCTGGCAGCGCCCCGACGCCGGGTCCTACCCCACTGGCGGGGAGTGGGCCCGGCACTACCTGCAGCCGTTGGCGGACGAGCTGGGCGACCGCGTCCGTTACGGCGCGCGTGTGATCGGCGTGGCGCGGCGAGGACGCGACCGGATCGTCGACGCGGGGCGCGACACCGAGCCGCTCACGGTGCACATCGAGACCGCGGCCGGCGAGGTGCGGATCCCGGCCCGGGGGCTGATCGACGCGTCGGGGACGTGGTCGACTCCGAACCCGCTCGGCGCGGACGGCCTGCGCGCGATCGGGGAGCGGGCCGCCGAGCACATCGCCTACCGCATCCCCGATCTCGCCGATCCGGCGGTGCGGGCGCGGTACGCGGGCACGCGGATCGCGGTCGCGGGCAGCGGTCACTCCGCGCTGACGGCGCTGGTCGCGTTCGCCGAGCTCGCCGAGGACGAGCCCGGCACGCACGTCGATTGGCTACTGCGCCGCGGCCAGGTCGGTGACACCTTCGGGGGTGGCGCCGCCGACCAGCTCCCGGCCCGCGGGGCGCTCGGGGTGCGCGCGGCCGCCGCCGTCGAGGCCGGCCACATCACCACCGTGACCGGGTTCCGCACGACGGCCGTGGAGCGGGTGGGGGAGCGGCTGGTGCTGGAGTCGCTCGACGGGCGCCGGCTCGACCCCGTCGACGAGGTGGTGGTGCTGACCGGGTTCCGCCCGGACCTGTCGTGGCTCTCGGAGCTGCGGCTCGACCTCGA
Source organism: Pseudonocardia sp. CA-107938 (assembly GCF_050936315.1). Taxonomy (NCBI): domain Bacteria; kingdom Bacillati; phylum Actinomycetota; class Actinomycetes; order Pseudonocardiales; family Pseudonocardiaceae; genus Pseudonocardia; species Pseudonocardia sp. CA-107938. The sequence continues at coordinate 3,286,841 of NZ_JBNJNA010000001.1, forward strand.
CCCCACGCTGCAGGCCGCGCGGGAGCTGGCCCCGTTGATCGACCCGAACGTGCATTCCTGCGGCACCGTCTACCCGCACGGCGCCCGTGAGCTGGCCCAGCCCGAGCCGGGAGTGTTCCTGGTCGGCATGAAGGCCTACGGCCGCGCGCCGACGTTCCTGGCGCTGACCGGCTACGAGCAGGTCCGTTCCGTCGCTGCGGCGCTGGCCGGGGACCGGGAGGCCGCGGAGCGGGTCGAGCTGGTGCTGCCCGAGACCGGGGTCTGCGGTGGCGCCGGTGTGTTCGACGCGCCGGCCGACGCCGGCGGGTGCTGTGTCGCCACGACGGCGTGAACCCGTCCACGAGAGGAACCCGATGTCCGAGCCCTGGCCGACCGAGCAGATCCGCGAGAATGTCCGCGCCCGCTACGCCGCCTCCGCCACCCGCATCGCCGCCGGATCGACGTGCTCGACGAGCTGTTGCGGGCCGGCCGACGCGTCCTTCGGCGCCCAGCTCTACGACCTCACCGAAGCCGCGGGGGCGCCGGCCGCCGCCGTCCAGGCGTCGCTGGGGTGCGGGGTGCCGACCGCGGTCGCCGACCTGGAGCCGGGCGAGACCGTGCTGGACCTCGGGTCCGGCGCCGGCGCCGACGTCCTGATCTCCGCCCGTCGGGTCGCGCCCGGTGGACGCGTCTACGGCCTGGACATGACCCCGGAGATGCTCGAGCTCGCCCGCGCCAACGCCGCGACCGCGGGCGTGGACAACGTCGAGTTCCTGCAGGGCTACCTCGAGGAGATCCCGCTGCCCGATGCCAGCGTCGACGTGGTGATCTCCAACTGCGTGATCAACCTGGCCGCCGACAAGACCGTCGTGCTCCGCGAGGCGGCGCGGGTGCTGCGCCCCGGGGGCCGGTTCGCGGTCTCCGACGTGATCGCCGATCCCGGGCTGGATCCGGCGGTGCGGGCCGATCCCGACGCCTGGTCGGGATGCGTCGCCGGCGCTCTGACCCGCACCGAGTTCGAGACCGCGCTGGCTGACGCCGGGTTCGTCGAGATCGACATCGAGGAGACCCACCGCGTCCACGAGCACGCCGCGTCCGCGATCGTGCGCGCCACCCGATCCACGGGCTGACCGCGTGTTCATCCGGCGTTCGCTTGCAGGGCTGTATCGACATCCATCAACATAGATGCGTGTCGATACAGCTGCCGGTCCTGTGCTCGTCGGTACGGACCCGCGAACCCCTCACCGCAGGCGAGGCGGGCGAGCTGGCCGTGGCGTTCAAGGCGCTCGGCGACCCGGTGCGGTTGCGGCTGCTGTCGCTGATCGCCGCGCACGACGGCGGCGAGGCGTGCGTGTGCGACCTGGCCGGCGCGTTCGAACTGTCCCAGCCCACGATCAGCCACCACCTCAAGGTGCTGCGCGAGGCCGGCCTGGTCACCAGCGAACGCCGCGCGACCTGGGTCTACTACCAGGTCGTTCCCCACCGGATCGCGCTGCTCGCCGACGTTCTCGCCCCGGCCGCCGGAGCCACGACGTGAGTGCTGCTCCCGACGCCGCCGTCGTGCGGCGGCTGTCCACGCTCGACCGGTTCCTGCCCGTCTGGATCCTCGCCGCCATGGCGGTCGGGCTCGGCGCCGGCCGGTACGTCCCCGGCCTGGGGGCCGCGCTGGACGCGAGCGCGATCGACGGCGTCTCGTTGCCGATCGCACTCGGGCTGCTGATCATGATGTATCCGGTGCTGGCGAAGGTCCGCTACGACCGGCTCGACACGGTCACCGGTGACCGTCGGCTGCTGATCAGCTCCGTGGTGCTGAACTGGGTGCTCGGGCCGGCGCTGATGTTCGCGCTGGCCTGGCTGCTGCTGCCGGACCTGCCCGAGTACCGCACCGGACTGATCATCGTCGGGCTCGCCCGCTGCATCGCCATGGTCGTCATCTGGAACGACCTCGCCTGCGGTGACCGCGAGGCCGCTGCCGTGCTCGTCGCGATCAACTCGGTCTTCCAGGTGATCGCGTTCGCCGCGCTGGGCTGGTTCTACCTGTCCGTGCTCCCCGCCTGGTTCGGGCTCCCGCAGGCCGACCTCGACGTCTCCGCCTGGCAGATCGCTCGATCCGTGCTGATCTTCCTCGGCATCCCGCTCGTCGCCGGGTACCTCACCCGCCGCTACGGGGAGCAGGCCAAGGGCCGCCGGTGGTACGAGGAGACGTTCGTCCCCCGCATCGGCCCGTTCGCCCTCTACGGCTTGCTGTTCACGATCGTCGTGCTCTTCGCCCTGCAGGGCCATGCCATCACCTCCCGCCCCCTCGACGTCGCCCGCATCGCGCTGCCGCTGCTGGCCTACTTCGCGCTCATGTGGTTCGGCTCCCTGGCGCTGGCCCGCGCGATCGGGCTGGGCTACGAACGCGCGGCCACCCTGGCGTTCACCGCCGCCGGCAACAACTTCGAGCTCGCCATCGCCGTCGCCGTCGCCACCTTCGGCGTCGCCTCCGGCCAGGCACTGGCCGGCGTGGTCGGACCGCTGATCGAGGTTCCCGTCCTGGTCGCCCTGGTCAACGTCTCGCTGGCCGCTCGCCGACACTGGTTCCCCACCTCCCCAGCTCGGAAGGACGTCCCACGATGAGCGCCGCGATCGACGGGACCCCGGTCGTCCTGTTCCTGTGCACCCACAACGCCGGTCGGTCCCAGATGGCACTCGGGTTCTTCGACCACATCGCGGCAGGACGGGCCATCGCCTTCTCCGGCGGGTCCGATCCCGGCGCGTCGGTCAACCCGGCCGCCGTCGCGGCCATGGCCGAGCGCGGCATCGACATCAGCGGCGCGTACCCGAAGCGCTGGACCGACGAGGTCGTCCGCGCCGCCGACGTCGTGATCACGATGGGTTGCGGCGACGCCTGCCCCGTGTACCCCGGCCGTCGCTACGAGGAGTGGGTCCTCGACGACCCGAACGGGCTCGACGTCGCCGCGGTCCGTCCGATCCGCGACGAGATCGAGCGCCGCGTCCGCGCACTCGTCGACGAACTCGTCCCCGCCACCTCCTGACCCATCGCCCCGAGCTGCTCCGCCGCGTGGAAGGGTTGCGAGGGACGAAGCCGCGACACGGGAGACGCCAGTGCGCATCGCGTTCGGAGCCGACGACGACAACGAGTGCGTGCAGGCGGTGCTGGAGCACCTGCGGTCCGTCGCCGAGGTGGCGGTGCAGCCCGCCTCCCGCTGGCCGGAGTTCGCGCGGGCCGTCGGGGAGGCCGTCGCCGGCGGTGACGCGGACTTCGGCGTCGTCATGTGCTGGACGGGAACGGGCACGACGATCGCCGCGAACAAGGTGGTGGGGGTGCGGGCCGCGCTCGCGTGGGAGCCGTGGATCGCGGCGAACGCGCGCCGCTGGAACGACGCGAACGTGCTCGGGCTGAGCCTGAAGCGCCTCGCGCCGGACGTGGCCGTGGAGTGCGTGCGGGCGTTCCTCGACGTCGAGTCCTACGACGCCGACGAGGCGGCCGACATCGACCTGATCCGGCCGCTCTAGCCCGTGAGGCAGTACTGCACGAGCCGGCCGAACCGGGTGACCAGCTCGTCGGTGGGGGCGGATGCGATCGGTTCGATGCGCACGACGTAGCGGGCCATGGTCAGGCCCAGGATCTGCGCGTTGACCATGCCGGCCCGCAGGGCGGCGTCGGGGGTGTCGAGCATGGCCGTCAGCCGGTCGCTGATCTCGCGGTCGATGAACTCGCGCAGCAGCGCCTCGGACTCGTCGTGCGTGGGCGCCGACCGGGCGAGCATCGCCAGCGGTGCGCGGTCGGACCGGTCCATGTTGTCGAGCAGCACCCGCACGACGCGTTCGCCGAGCCCGTCGAGCCCGGCCGCGAAGATCGCCTCGATGCCCTCGGGGACGGCCGGGGCCAGCTCGATGGCCGCCGCGAACAGGCCCTGCTTGGTGCGGAAGAAGTAGAAGACCATCGACGGGTCGACGCCCGCCTCCGTGGCGACGGCGCGGACGGTGGTGCCGGCGTAGCCGTGCTGGCGGAACAGCCTGCGCGCGGTCTCGAGGATCCGCTGCCTGCTCTCCGCGCCGGATCGCCAGCGTCCGGGGCGACCGTGTTCTGCCATGGCTCGCGGAGTCTAGCCGCGCGTTTCTTCATCATGCGATGAAGTTTGCGGGTACGGTGAACTTCATCAACCGGTGAAGAAAAGGGTGGAACCGTGCGGGTGATCGTGATCGGCGCCGGACTGGGCGGGTTGGCGCTGGCCCAGGGGTTGCGGCAGGCAGGCATCGCGGTCGTGGTGGTCGAGCGGGACGCGGCCGACGCGCGCCCGCAGGGCGTGAGCCTGCACCTCGACGAGCGGGGGCGAACGGCGTTGCGCGCGTGCCTGCCGCCCGCGCACCTGCGGATGGTCGAGGCGACCCTGGGCGGTCTGCGCGCGGGCACCCGGTCGCTGTCGGACGTCGACGGCGACCTCACCGCGGGTCCGCCGCAACGGGTGGACGGGCCGGGCGGTCCGGTCCGGCCGGGCCGGATGGCCGATCGGCCGCTGCTGCGCGCGGTGCTGCTCACCGGGCTGGAGGACGTGGTGCGCTTCGGGGTCACGTTCACCGGCTACGAGCCGGCCGGCGCGGGCGTACGGGCGCGGTTCGCCGACGGCTCCGTGGAGACGGCGGACCTGCTGGTGGGCGCGGACGGCGTCGGCTCGACGGTGCGCAAGCAGCTCCTGCCGCACGTCCGGGTCGTGGACACGGGCCGGCGCATGCTCATGGGGGCGACCCCACTGCGGACGGCGGCAGGGTTGCCGGAGCTGATCGGCGACGACCCCGCGACGATGCGGGTGGGCGACACGACGATGGTGTGCAGCGTCCTGCGGTTCGCCGAGCCACCGGCCGCCGCGCGCGACCGGTGGCTGCCCGCTCTGCGCAGCCGGGTCGTCGACGACGCCGAGGACTACGTGATGTGGGCGCTGCCCGGCCGGCTCGCCGCCGACCTGCATCCGACGCTGCAGTCGATCGTCGAGAACGCCTGGCCCGAGCGCACGGTCGCGCTGCGGATCGGGGCGATCCAGGGCATGCCGGCGCTGCCGGCCGGCCCGGTCACGATCCTCGGTGACGCCGTGCGCGTCGGGCCGGGCTTCGGCGCGAATCTCGCGCTGCAGGACGCGTGCCGGCTGCGGGACGCGGTCGTCGCCGACGGACGCACCGATCTCGCGAGCGCGGGCGCATGAGCCTGGCCGTGCTCACGCGGCGGACGTGGTCGCTGTTCGAGGCCGTCGGCGGATGGCGGACGGTCGCCGACGGCGTCGCGTCGCGGCTGGTGTTCCTCGTCGCCTACCTGCTGACCGGCGAGGTGGTGGTGGCCGCACTGGTGGCGGTGGGCGGGGTCGTGGTGCTCGCGCTCCTGCGGGCGGTGACCGGCGGCCGGTTCTGGCAGTCGGCGGTCGGGCTGGTCGTCGTGGGCGGGTCGGCGCTCTTCGCCAGCACGACCGGGAACGCCGTCGACTTCTACCTCTCGACCGTTCTGATGCAGCTCGGCGGGGGCGCGGTGTTCCTGGGGTCGATGCTGGTGGGGTGGCCGATCGTCGGCGTCGTGGTGGGCGCGGGCACCGACTGGCGGCGGGATCGCGCGCTGCGGCGCCGCTACCAGCTGTGCTCGGCGATGTTCGTGGCGAAGAGCGTCCTCGCCGTCGCGGTGCTGGTGCCGCTCTACCTGGCGGATCAGGTGGTGGCCCTCGGCCTCGCCGCGGCGACGCTGGCCGGGGCGCCCGGGACCGCGCTGTGGTTCTACCTCTGCTGGCGGACGCTCAACGGCGGGAGTCGTCCAGGTACTGCAGCAGCTCGTGCGCGGCCAGCTCGACGTCCTTGTGGCCCCACTCCGCCGCCCGGTAGTGGCAGGAGATGATCCCCATGCGGTGGATGCGCCGGAAGTCGCCGAACACGAACGCGTAGCGGCGCTTGGTCTCGTCGGCCGCACCCTCGGTGAGACCGAGGTGCCAGGCGGCGTACTCCTCCCAGCTGTGCGTCTTCAGGTAGCGGGTGCCGTCCGCGGCGCTGGGCTGGACGTCGCCCCAGCTGCTGCGCAGCACGTACCGGCGGGCGTCGATGAGCTCGCGCGCGTGCCGGACGCCTGCCTCGTTGACTGCGTACTTGGCCATCACGGCATCGTGGCGCAGCCCGGCCGGGTCCGCAGTTCGCCGGGCGCGCGACGAGAACGACCTTGTCGTGAGATCGAATCGATTCAGCTCGCGGCAACGTCGTTCTCGTCGCGGGTGCCGGCGGGGGCTGGGTCAGTCGAGCGTCAGCCCCGCAGCCGGCGGCACCTGCGCGGCCCGGCGGGCGGGGAGCACCGCGGCGAGCAGGCCGGCCAGCACGGCCACGAGGACGACGGCGCCGAGCTCCGGCCACGGGACGACCATGGTGGCGCGGGTGAGGGCCCGCTTCACGAACGTCTCGAAGCCGATCCAGGCGAACCCGACCCCGATGACGGTGCCGAGGACGGCGGCGACCCCGGCCAGCAGCAGCGCCTCGGTCGCCAGCATCCGCCGCAGCCCCCTGCGGGTGAGCCCGAGCGCGCGCAGCACGGCGTGCTCGCGGGCCCGTTCGAGGACGGACAGGCCCAGCGTGTTGGCGATCCCGACCACGGCGATCGCGACGGAGATCCCGAGCAGGCCCAGCACCGACCAGGCGATGATGTCCCGTTCCCGGTTCGCCCCGACCTGGGCCTGCAGCTGGTCCTCGACGGTCGCGCCGGCCGCGTCGGCCAGCCCGGAGAGCGTCGCGACGAGGGGGAGCGGGTCGGCGGTCGGGGCCGCGCGGACCCACACGACCCGTGGCTCGGGGGTGTCGGTGAGCTGGGCCATCGTCTCCGGCGCGACGAGCGCTGCCTTGCCCCAGCCGGAGAGGGCGACGAGCCGGAGCTGCACCTCGCGGTCGCCGACGCGCACCGTCAGCTGGTCCCCGGGATGCAGGTTCGGGCGCACGAACGCGTCGAGGTCGATGCGGACGGTCCCGGGCTCCACGTCGGCGAAGCCGCCGCCGTCGCGGGCCACCTCCGCTGCGTTCGACGCGCTGAGGACCGGCAGCGGCGTGTCGAACCCGGAGATCCGTCCGACGGTGCCGGTCACCGCCACCGCCGCCGCGACGCCCGGGGTGTTCCGCACCTGGTCGAGCAGGTCGGTGGTGACGGGCTCGTCGAGCGACGTGAGCGCGGCGTCGATGGGGTGGTGCCGGGCGTTCACCTCGTCGATGCCGGCCCGCCAGGTCGCCATCCCGGTGAGCACCGCGGTCGTCAGGGTGACGCCGATCAGCAGGCCGGCCGTGGTGGTGGCGGTCCGGCGCCGGTTGCGCACCGCGTTCTGCGTCGCGAGCCGTGCGGACGGGCCGAGCAGCGCACCCCCGATCATGATCATGCGCGGGACGAGCACCGGGCCGACCAGGAGCACGCCGGCGAACAGCGCGGCCCCGCCGGCCACCATGATCGCCGTGCTGTGCCGGAGCACCGCCACGGCGAGCAGGGCCAGGCCGGCGACGAGCAGGACCGCGGCGAGCGCCAGCCGCGCCCGGCCGGTGGCGGAGCGCGTGTCCACCCCGGCCTGCGGGCGCAGCGCGGCCAGCGGGCGCACCGCGACCACCTGCCGGGTCGGCAACCACGACGCGATCATCGTGACGAGCAGGCCGACGGCGAACCCGCCCAGCAACCACGGCACCGGCAGCGCGGGCGCGGCCATCGGGGTGCTGGGCGCGACGGAGTTGATCAGGGGCAGCAGGCCGTAGCCCAGCCCGACCCCGATCAACGCGCCGACCAGCGACGCGAGCACGCCGACGGTGGCCGCCTCCTTCCGCACCGAGCCCAGCACCTGCTTGCGGGTGGCGCCGACGCAGCGCAGCAGCGCGAAGTCGCGCAGGCGCTGCGCGAACAGGATGGAGAACGTGTTCGCGACGACGAGGAGCGAGACCACGAGCGCGACGCCGGCGAAGAGGAGCAGCAGCAGCGTGATCATGTCGGTGTCGTTGTTGAGCCCGGCCAGGCCCTCGCGGACGTAGTCGTCGGCCGACCAGACCCGCATGCCCACGGTGACCGGGCCGACGTCCCCGCGCACCGAGATGCTGCCGATGTGGAAGGTGGGCTGGTCGCGCCACGCCAGGTACTGCTGCCACGTGACGTACATCGACGCCTGGGTCCAGGTCGTGGGGGAGCGCACGAGCCCGACGACCTGCAGGTCGGTCGCCGCGGCGCCGGCGCCGACCCGGATCCGGTCACCCACCGAGACCTTCTGCGCCTGGGCGTCCCAGACGTGCATCACCACCTCGCCCGTGCGGTCGGGGAAGCGGCCCGCGTAGAGCGTCTGCCAGCGCAGCTCGGGTGACGCGGCGATCGGGCCGATCGTGGTCCGGCCTGCGAACTCGCCCGAACCCATCGGGGTGCCGTCCGCCCGCTGCGCCGGCAGGTCGACCCGGCCGAGCCCGGACGCGTTGTCGCCGAGCCGGTTGATGAGCGCGATCGCGTCCGCCACGTTCAAGGTGTCGGGGCAGCACGCCGGGCCACGCACCGGCGCGTCGGCGTCCACGTCGACCACGTGGTCGGCGCCCCGGTACGGCGCCCCCGAGCCGGCCATGAACCCGGCCCGCGCCCCGTCGGTGAGCACCCCGATCACGACCACGAACGCGACGGAGACGAGCACGGCGACGGCGGCGGCGACGTAGCGGCGGGTGTGGGTGCGCAGCGACGCGCGGAAGACGCTGCGCATCAGACGATCCGCCCGTCCTGCATGGTGACGACGTGGTCGGCGTACGTCGCCGCGTCGCGGTCGTGGGTGACCATCACGACGGTCTGGCCGAGCTCGCGCGCCGAGCGGCGCAGGTGGTCCAGCACCTCGGCGGAGGTGGTGCTGTCGAGGTTGCCGGTGGGCTCGTCGGCGAACAGCAGGTCGGGCTGCATGACCAGGGCGCGGGCGATCGCGACGCGCTGCTGCTGGCCGCCGGACAGCTCCGCGGGGCGGTGGCCGAGCCGGTCGGCGACGCCGAGGGTGTCGGCGATGGCGCGTGCGCGTTCCCGCGTCGCGTCGTCGATGCGGCCGCCCAGCTCGAGCGGGAGCAGGATGTTCTGCCACGCGGTGAGCATCGGCAGCAGGTTGAACGCCTGGAAGACGAACCCGACGTGCTCGCGGCGGAAGACGGTCAGTGCGTCGTCGTCGAGCGCGGCGAGGTCCGTCCCGCCCACGGTGACGGTGCCGCTGCTGGCCTGGTCGAGACCGGCCAGGCAGTGCATCAACGTCGACTTGCCGGAGCCGCTCGGGCCCATGATCGCGGTGAACCGGCCGCTCGGCAGGTCGAGGTCCACCCCGCGCAGGGCGTGCACCGCGGCGTCGCCGCTGCCGTAGGTCTTGGTCAGGTTGCGCGCGCCGGCGGCCATGAGTGTGGTGGTCACCGCATCCTCGGATCGTGCGTCGGGTCGGGGTACAGGGGCGGGCAGCCGTGCTCGACGGCGTCGGGCCGCAGCTCGAAGTGCCACGGCTCGTTGGCGTAGATCCGGCACAGACCGTAGGCGGCGCCGTGCTCGGCGAGCCACGCCGCCGCGGCGGGGCGGCCGATGTCGACGGCGTGCCCCGACACGTGCGGGGACGTGTCGGGCGTCGCGACCCAGCGGGCGGCCTCCTCCTCCGACCCGTACTTCTCGACGGCCTCGCGGAGCAGCTGCGCCTGGTAGGCGCGCGAGCGCCACCCGCTGTTGACGGAGAGCGTGACGCCCTCACGGGCCGCCCGGGTCGCCGCCCGGCGGAGCGCGGCGAGCAGGTCGGGGTCGAGGTTGACGACGGCCGGGAGCTCGTCGTCGAAGACGGTGACACCGACCGGGACGGCGCCGTCGGCGGTGCCGAGCGCCTCGCCGGCCTCCGGCGCGCGGACGTCGGCGGACGCGAAGGTCGTCGGGACCGACCGGTAGCCGACGGCACCGATGATCGCGGCGATGACCACGGCCATGGCGAGGAGGCTCGACGGGCCGGTGTGCGCCCGCGTTCGCTGGTTCATGCTCCCAGTCGAGTGAAAGTGCTGTTACCAGCTCGTATGCGGTTCTCGATACGTCGGCGATATGCGTGGGCTCGTAGCATCGAGGCGTGCGGGTGCTGGTGGTCGAGGACGAGCTGTACATGGCGGAGGCCATCCGCGACGGGCTGCGCCTGCAGGCGATCGCCGCCGACATCGCCGGTGACGGCGACACCGCGCTCGAGATGCTCTCCGTCAACTCCTACGACATCGCGGTGCTCGACCGCGACATCCCGGGGCCGTCCGGTGACGAGGTGGCCGAGCGCATCGTCGCGTCCGGCAGCGGCATGCCGATCCTGATGCTGACCGCCGCCGACCGGCTCGACGACAAGGCGTCCGGGTTCGGGCTCGGCGCCGACGACTACCTCACCAAGCCGTTCGAGCTGGGGGAGCTGGTGCTGCGGCTGCGGGCGCTCGACCGCAGGCGGGGCCACAACCGGCCGCCCGTGCGGGAGATCGGCGGCCTGCGCCTCGACCCGTTCCGCCGCGAGGTCTACCGCGACGGTCGCTACGTGGCACTGACCAGGAAGCAGTTCGCGGTGCTGGAGGTGCTCGTCGCGGCGGAAGGCGGCGTCGTCAGCGCGGAGGACCTGCTCGAACGGGCGTGGGACGAGAACGCCGACCCGTTCACCAACGCCGTGCGGATCACGGTCTCGGCGCTGCGCAAGCGGCTCGGCGAGCCCTGGCTGATCGCGACGGTGCCCGGGGTCGGCTACCGCATCGACGGGGCGTGAGCGGCTCGTGGAGCGGCGTCCCGGCATGAGCGTCCGGCTGAAGCTCACCCTGAGCTACGCCGGGTTCCTCATGCTCGCCTGGCTCCTGATCATCTTCGCCGCGTGGGTGTTCCTCGCGCGGTCCTTCCCGCTCAGCTCGTTCGTCCCCCGGCTCGAGAACATCCCCCGCGCGTTCAACCCGAGCAACTTCGGCCCCAGCGTCTTCGGTGCGGCGGTGGCCCTCGTGCTGGTGTTCCTGCTGGTGTTCGGGCTCGTGGGCGGGTGGCTCCTCGCCGGGCGCATGCTCGCTCCGCTGAGCCGCATCACGCACGCCACCCGGCAGGCCGCGAACGGGTCGCTCGCGCACCGGATCGAGCTGGAGGGCAGCAAGGACGAGTTCCGCGAGCTCGCCGACGCCTTCGACGCCATGCTCGCCCGGCTGGAGGCGCACGTCGCCGCCCAGCAGCGGTTCGCGGCCAACGCGTCCCACGAGCTGCGCACCCCGCTCGCCATCACGCAGGCCCTGCTCGACGTGGCGCGGAACGACCCGAGCCGCGAGAGCACCGTGCTGGACGAGCGCCTCCGCGCCGTGAACGTCAGGGCGATCGAGCTGACCGAGGCGCTCCTCCTGCTCAGCCGCACCGACCAGCGCACCTTCACCCGCGAGCAGGTCGACCTGTCCCTGCTGGCGGAGGAAGCCGTCGAGACGCTCGTGCCGCTGGCCGAGAAGCACGGCGTCGCACTGGAGACGTCCGGCGACGCCGCCCCCGCGGTGGGTTCGCACGCGCTCCTGCTGCAGCTGACCACGAACCTCGTGCACAACGCGATCGTCCACAACCTGCCCGCGCACGGCGTCGTGCAGATCAGCACCGGCCTCCAGGGCCGGAACGCGGTGCTGACCGTCGAGAACTCCGGGGACCGGCTCGCCCCGCAGCTGGTCGCCACCCTCACCGAGCCGTTCCAGCGCGGCTCGCGCCGGACCAGCACCGACCACGCGGGGGTCGGCCTCGGCCTGGCGATCGTCAAGAGCATCGCCGAGGCGCACGAGGGAACCCTCACGCTCGCGGCGCGGGAGACCGGCGGCCTGCGCGTCACGGTGGAGCTGCCCGCGGTCACATCCGGGCGGCGCCACGGCTCATAGGTGCGTGCGAAGGACGCACCCGTGAGGAGGACGTGATGCAGTTCGTGTTCGTGATCCACCAGGGCGCCTACCCGCTGCCGGGCACGCCGGAGTGGTCGACCCTGTCCGCTGAGGACGCGAGGTCGGCCTACACCGGCTGGGCCGCCATCAACAAGATGTCCAACGTGGAGGGCGGGCCGCCGCTGGGCCTGCCCAAGGACGCGACGACCGTCCGCGTCCAGGACGGCGCGACCGTCCGCACCGCCGGCCCGTTCCTCGACGCGACGAGCGCAGTCGGCGGGTTCATGCTGGTCGAGGCGGCGGACCTGGACGAAGCCGTGGAGGTCGCGGCCAGGATCCCGCAGGCGCGGTTGGGTGGTGCCGTCGAGGTGCGGGTGCCGGCGAAGTACTGGTGAGGGCGCGGGTCCGGTGCCCGACCGGCACCGGGCCCGTCGTCATCGGGCCGCGCGGAGGACGTCGATCCGCACGATCCGGTCGTCGACGACGGCGAAGGTCATCACCGCCGTCGGGTGTCCGTCGCGGGTGACCACGGCGCCCACCATCCCCTCGAGAAGGACGGGGTGCAGCCGGGCGCCCCGGGGAACGCGCGCCCCGGTCGCCACCGCCGCCGCGCCGCGCACGACGAGCGGCGGCCGGGCGCTCCCGAAGTCGGTCCGCAGCTCGACCTCGGGGTCGAGCACCCGCACGAGGGCGTCGAAGTCGGCCGCCCGTGCGGCCGCGTAGAACGCGTCGACCACCTGCCGCTGCCGAGCCAGGTCGGGGGCGTCGACCGCGCCGCCCCGGACGCGGCGTCGAGCCCGGCTGGCGAGCTGCCGCGCCGCGGCGGGCGAGCGGCCAACAACGGCGGCGATGTCGGCGAACGGCACGTCGAACAGGTCGTGGAGCACGAACGCCAGCCTTTCGCCCGGCGTGAGCCGGTCGAGCACCACCAGCAGCGCCAGCCCGACCGAGTCGGCCAGCAGCGCCTCCTGCTCGGGGTCGAGCGCCGCAGCCGGGACGGCCGGGTCCGCCGGCTCCTCGCGGCGACGCCGCCGGGAACGCAGCTGGTGCAGGCACTCCCGGGCGACCACCGTGGTCAGCCAGCCACCGAGGTTGTCGATCCGCTCCGCTTCGGCGCTGCTCAGCCGCAGCCACGCGTCCTGCACGGCGTCGTCGGCCGCTGTCTCCGAGCCGAGCATGCGGTGCGCCACGGCGCGCAGCCGCGGCCGTTCCCGCTCGAAGCGCTCTGCCAGCCACGCGGTCTCGTCCATCGGTCACCGTCCTGTCGTCGGGGCTCGTCCCGTTGAGCCCGCAGGCCACCGCCGATGTGACAGGCCGGCCCCACGATCGGCCGGTGCGGCACCGGTGCCTCGTCTCGCCGCGCCGTCCTCGACCCGGGCAGGGTTCGCGATGGCCGGCGGCGTCATCACCCCGGTCGCCGCTGTGCGACCTGCGCTCGGGTTAGCCTCGGCCAGTGAAGATCGCTGTGGTCGGGGGCGGGGTCGTCGGGATGTCCGCCACGGTGGCTCTGCTGGACGCCGGGCACGACGTCACGTGCTACGAGCCCGGGCCGATCATGGGGGAGCGGTCGGTCGGCTCGACGCGCATCTTCCGCTTCGCGCACGTCGAGCCGGAGCTGGTGCGCCTCGCCGGGGAGGCGCGGCGCGGGTTCGACCGGTGGAGCGAGCTGGCCGGGCGGCCGATGGTGCTGCCCGTCGAGTGCGTGATCACGGGCTCCGACCTGGTCGAGCGGGCGTCGGCGATGGCCGAGGTCGGGGCCGACTTCGAGGTGGTGCGGGCCGGGTCGGGCCGGTTGCGGCTGCCGGTGCGGGAGGAGCCCGCCGTCGCGCTGGTCGACGTCGGCGGCGGGGTGGTCGACGTCGACGCGGTGCGCGCGTTCCTCACCGAGCGCGGCGGACGGGCGGTCGTGCACGAGCCCGTGTACCGGCTGGACGTCACGGCCGGCGGCGCGGTCGCGGTGACCGCACCGGGTGGCCGGACGGAGTTCGACGCGCTGCTGCTGGCGGCCGGTGCCGCGACGGCGCACCTGGCCGCGCAGGTCGGGATCCACGTCCCGCCGTTGCTGGCGCACCACCTGCGCTGCACGTTCCCCGTCGCGGACGGCGAGTGGCAGGCGTGGATCGACCTGCCGCGCGACCGGCCGGGCACCTACCAGCACCTCGCCGGACCGGGCCGGTGGGCCGTCGGCAGCGCGGTCGAGGCGGCTGAGGTGGCCTGGGAGCGCGGCCGGGACGCGGCCGAAGCGGCGTCCCGCACGGCGCTGCTGGAGTACGCGCGCACCCACCTCGCCGTCGACCCGACGATCGTCGACGAGATCTACTGCACCACCGTGCCGAACCTCGACGACGGCGTGCACGTGCGCCGCAACGGCCCGGTCGTGGCGAACTACGGGGTCAACCTGATGAAGTTCGCGCCGGTGCTGGGTCGGGACCTGGCGGCAGCCGTCTCCACCTGACGGCCACCCGACGTTCATCCGGCTTCGCCACAGTGGGCCGGGTGGACCGGTTCGCGCGGCTGTGCGCCGCGGTCGTTGCCCGCCTGCCGTTCGGGTTGTCGCGGGTGGTGGCGCCCAGCCTGATCGGGTTCGGGCTGATCAACGGGTGCACGTTCGGCGTCGACCTGGTGCTGCTCAGCGTCTTCGGCCGGGCGCTGGGCTGGCCGGCGCCGGTGGCGATCACGGTGGCGTACGCGATCGCGTTCGGGCTGAGCTTCGTGCTCAACCGCGTGTTCAACTTCCGCTCGCACGCCCCGGTCGGCCGCCAGACCGCGATCTACGTGGTCGTCGTCGTGGTCAACTACGCGGCCATCCTGATGGGCGTCGGTGCCGGGTTGACCGCCCTCGGCGTCGACCTGGTGCTCGCGCGGCTGATCGCCGGCGCCTGCGAGGGCGTGTTCATGTACTGCGCCATGCGCTGGGTGGTGTTCGGTCGCCCGGCCGCACTGGACCAGGGGGAACGAGCCGCGGCCGGGTCGTGACGTCGTCGACGTCGTCCAGCGTCGGTGGTGGGTGGAGCACGCCGGCCGGAAGGTGTTCTCGTCGGTGGGCGTTGCCCCTTCCGGCCGGCCGCGTGGAACGATCCCGGAGTGGACTCCGGTGCGCTTGCGCAGTTCCTCGCGGAGCACCCGCCGTTCGACTCGTTGGACCCCGACGCGCTCGCCGCCGTGGCCGCTGCCAGCAAGGTGCAGCGCTTCGCCGGCTCCGAGCTGGTCGTCGACGCGTTCACCGAGCCGACGGGCGAGGTGTTCGTGGTCGTCGACGGCCAGGTGGAGCTGTGGAACAGCGACTCGGCGGGCGAGGCCGACGAGTTCGTGTCCCGGGGCGGGGTGTTCGGGTTCTCCGCGATGCTGACCGAGCGGTCGATGGGCCCGCGGGCCGTCGCAGCGGGGGAGGCGACGGTGGCGCGGATCCCGGCGTCGGTCGCCGCGCCGGCGTTCGCGTCGCGGCGCGGGGCGGCGTTCCTCGTCGAGGCGGTGACGACCATGCGGACCACCGCCCGCGAACGCGCGTCCGGCCCGCCCACCTACAGCCTCGTCGACGACCTGATCGTGCGGAAACCGCTGGTCGTCGGCCCGCGGGAGCCGGTGGGAGAGGTTGCGCGGCGGATGACCGACGCGGACGTCGGCTGTGCCGTGGTGCTGGATCGCGACGGCGCGCGCGGGGTCATCACCGACGCGGTGCTGCGCCGCCGCGTCGTCGTCGAGGGGATGCCCGCCGACACGCCTGCGGAGGACGTGATGGACGCGGCCGTCCCGACGGTGCGCACCGGCGAGTCCGCCGTCGAGGCGCAGCTCGTCCTGCTGGACCGCGAGGCCGAGTACGTGCTGGTCACCACCCGGGACGGGGAGGTGCGCGGCGTCCTCGCGCCCCGTGACTTCGCGATCTCCCCGACGACGGCCGGCGTGGCTCTGCACCAGCGGTTGCGGCGGGCCGGCTCGGTCGCCGAGCTGACCGCAGCGGCCCGTGGGGTGCCGACGATGCTGTCCGAGCTCCTCGCCCGCGGCCTCGCCTCGGGTCGGGTGATCGCCGTGTACTCGGCGATGCTGGACACGGTCGTGCGCCGCGCGATCGAGTTCGTCTTCCGCGCGCACGAGGACCTCTGCGTCGACGCCTTCACCTGGCTGTCGCTCGGCAGCAACGGCCGCCGTGAGGCCGTGCCCAGCTCCGACGTCGACTCGGCGGTCGCGTTCGACGACTCCGTCACCGACGCCGAGATCGACCGCTTCCGGGCGGCGTTCGTCGAGGTCCAGGCCGTTCTCGTGGGGGCGGGGCTGTCCCTCGACGAGCACGGGGCCACGGCCGGGCAGCGGCTGTTCGCCCGCACCAACGCGCAGTGGCGAGCGGCCGGGCAGAGCTGGCTCGCCGCCCCCGAGCGGGACAAGGGTGCGCTGCTGACCTCCTTGATGGTGGACGCCCGGCCGATCCACGGCGATCCCGGCCTCCCGGCGGTGACGCGCACCGTCGGCGACCTGCGCCGCCACCCGGGCACCATGCGGCTGCTGCTGCAGGAGTCGCTCGCGCGGCGCGCCCGCGGCCGCCCGGTGCTGCACCTGCTCAGTCGCCGTCCCGAGCAGTTCGACATCAAGCAGCACGCGCTGCTGCCCGTGGTGAACATGGCGCGGTGGGCCGCGCTGTCGGTCGGCTCGCACACCCTCTCCACGACGGAACGCCTGCGGACGGCCGCGGGGTCGGCAATGCTGCCCGACGACGCCGCGCGCATGCTGATCGAGGTGTTCGAGGTGCTGCAGCGGGTGCGGCTGCGCTACCAGCTGCGTCAGGTGCGCTCGGGCGAGCGACCGTCGGACCTGCTGGCGATGCGGCAGGTGTCCTCGATCGACCGCAGCGTGATCGCGCAGGCCGTCCGGGAGATCGCGGCCGTGCAGCGGCGCATGGACAACGTCTCGCACTACGTGCCCGTCGAGGGCTGGACGGCGCCCGAGCCTGCTGGTTAGGCCGCGGGACGCGGCCTGGTGGCACCATGAGCGGCATGGGCGCGTCGGACAGCTGGGCCACCACGGCGGTGACCGGCGCACGGATGAGTGCGGTCGACTTCGTGCTGCGCGACCTGCAGCAGGCGATCGACGCCGGCATCGTCCGGGTCGGGGAGCGGCTGCCGTCGGAGGCTGCGCTGGCGGCCCGGTACTCGGTGAGCCGCACGGTGATCCGCGAGGTGCTGCGCTCCTGCGAGTCGCTCGGCCTGACCGTGACCCGCACCGGCAAGGGCACCTTCGTGGTGGCTGAGCGCCCCGCCCGCATGATCTTCGACGGGTTCTCGGCCGCCAACCTGATGGAGGCCCGGCCCTACATCGAGGTGCCGGCGGCCGCGCTGGCCGCGCTGCGGCGCACCGAGCAGCAGATCGAGACCCTGCAGAACCTGATCGAGGCGATGGACGCCGAGACCGACGACAAGGTGTGGGTGGGCCTCGACGCCACGTTCCACGTGACGATCGCCGAGGCCTCGCACAACCCGGTGTTCGCCAACATCCTGGCGACGATCCGGACGGCGCTCGCCGGCCAGTCCGGCCACCTCAACGTGCTGCCGACGCGGCGCGCGGCGTCCAACCAGGAGCACCGCGGCATCTGCGCCGCGATCGCGCGCGGCTCCGCGGTGGAGGCCGAGGACGCCATGCGCTTCCACCTCGACCAGGTCAAGGACGCGCTGACGGAGTCGATCGTCGACCTGCGCTGAGCGCGTCGGCGGCTTCGGGTGGCGGGAACCCCACCCCGGTCCGAGTATTGACGCGCCCGGGCCAGGGGGAGAGGATGCAGGGGCTGTCTAGCTGTCTGACAGGTCGCGGGTGGGGCGACCTGTATTCGTGCGCGCGTTCGATAAATGTCCGATTCCTGATCGCCTGCTTGATCCTTGTGTGCTGAACGGGATCGGCGTACAGTCCGCCGAATATCCGGACGGCGATTTCCGAAGTGCTCACCCTAATCTTTGGAATGCGTCGTCCTTGAATGGTGTCGAAGTGGTGACAGTTCTGATGCAGTGAGGAAGGTGCCGTGACCGCGACCGAAGATCCCCCGCATTCCCTGCACGCCGAACAGGTGGGCTACAAACAGACGCTCGGCCGCCGCCACGTGCAGATGATCGCCATCGGGGGTGCCATCGGCACCGGCCTCTTCCTGGGCTCGGCGTCGCGTCTGCACAGCACCGGTCCGGCGCTGCTGTTCAGCTACGCGTTCGTCGGCGTCATCGCCTACTTCCTCATGCGCGCGCTCGGCGAGCTGGTGCTGCACCGCGCGACGTCCGGGGCCTTCGTGTCCTACATGCGCGAGTTCTACGGCGAGAAGTGGGCCTACGTCACCGGCTGGATGTACTGGCTGAACTGGGCGTTGACGGGCATCGCCGAGCTGTCCGCCGTCGGCCTCTACGTGCAGTACTGGTTCCCCACCATGCCCACGTGGGCCACCGTGCTGATCGCGCTCGCGGTCGTGCTGGTGGTGAACCTGCTGTCGGCGCGGGCGTTCGGCGAGTTCGAGTTCTGGGCGTCGATCCTCAAGGTCGGCGCGATCGTCGTGTTCCTGGTCGTCGGGCTCGTGGTCGTGATCGGTGGATTCTCGATCGGCGGTCACCAGGCCGGGTTCCAGAACCTGTGGAGCAATCCGGGTGGATTCTGGCCGGCCTCCGGTGACTACAGCTGGTACGGGCCGATCCTCGTGATGTCGGGCGTCGTGTTCGCCTACGCGGCGATCGAGATGGTCGGCGTGGCGGCCGGGGAGATGGCCGATGCCGAGCGCGAGGTGCCGAAGGCCGTCAACGCGGTCATCTTCCGCATCGCCATCTTCTACTGCGGTTCCATCCTGCTGCTGGTGTCGATGCTCCCGACGACGGAGTACAAATCGGGCACCAGCCCGTTCGTCACGGTGTTCGAACGGTTGGGTCTGACCTGGATGGGGGCGCTCATCCAGATCGTCCTCATCGTCGCGGCCATGTCCAGCCTCAACTCTGGCCTCTACTCCACCGGTCGGGTGCTGCGCAGCCTCGGGATGTCGAAGCAGGCGCCGGCGTTCACGCTCAAGATGAGCAACTCCGGCGTGCCGTGGGCCGGCATCGTGCTGACGTCGGTCGTGTACGTCTTCGGCTCGCTGCTCAACTACCTCATGCCGGACGCGTTCGAGATCGCGCTGGAGGCCGCTGCCATCGGCGTCGTCTTCACGTGGGCGACGATCTTCCTCTGTCAGATCCGGTTCCGGCAGCTGGTCGACAAGGGCGTGCTGCCACCGAGCCCGTTCCCGGCGCCGTGGTCGCCGTGGAGCAGCTACATCGGCCTGGTCTTCCTGGCGCTGGTGATCGTCGGTCTCGGGGTCTCGGGTTGGGAGAGCTCGCCGTACTTCTCCCACAAGGTCTCGTTCCTCGTGGTGGTCTTCGGCATCCCGATCCTCGCGATCCTGCTGGCCGTCGGCTGGATGGTGGTCAAGCCCGCGGTCGTGGCCAACACCGGCGGGAAGATCGAGTCGGTGTGGACCGACGAGGGCCCGCGCTACGGCGGCACGGACGCCGAGGACCTCGACCCGGCGGAGAAGGGCGAAGGGGGCGTCGTCTGATGGGACCGACCATGAGACGCAGGCTCGCGGCCGTCGCCGTCGCGGCCGGGGTCGCGATCGGGCTCGCCGCCTGCTCTTCGAGCGAGCCGCCCAACCCGAACCCGGCGCCGGTCCCTGGCGCGTCCCTGCAGAAGCTGACCATCGGCATCCCGTTCGACAACCCCGGCCTGGGGCTCAAGGACGGCACCAGCTACAAGGGGTTCGACGTCGAGACCGCCACCTACGTGGCCAAGGCGCTCGGCGTTCCGGAGAACGCGATCACCTGGAAGGAGTCGACCGGCGCCAACCGCGAGAAGATGCTCGCCAGCGGAGAGGTCGACCTCGTCATATCCACGTTCTCGATCACCGACCAGCGCAAGCAGACCGTCGACTTCGCCGGCCCGTACTTCGTCGCCCACCAGGACCTGCTGGTGCGCCGCAACGAGGAGGAGATCAAGGGGCCGGACCGGCTCGACGGGCGCACCCTCTGCACCGTTCCCGGCACCACGTCCGCCGACAACATCCGGTCGCGCTACCTGGGCCGGATCACCCTCAAGGAACTGCCGCACTACTCCGACTGCGTCGACGCGCTCGCCAAGAGCCAGGTCGACGCCGTGACGACCGACGACGTCATCCTCGCCGGCTTCGCCGCCGAGCCGCAGTACCGCGGCGTGCTCAAGGTGATCGGCAAGGGCTTCTCCGACGAGGTCTACGGCGTCGGCGTGAAGAAGGGCAACAAGGCGTTGGTCGACCAGGTCAACGCGGCGCTGAAGCAGTACATCCAGGACGGCTCGTGGCGGCGGGCGCTCAACATCAGCGTCGCCCCCTCTGGCTACACCATCCCCGACCCGCCGGCGGTGGGGAGCGCCTGAGGGTGGGGCCGGACGGCCCGGGTTGCGGGTGCCGGCCGGAGTGTTGCGGTGATCAAGGGCAAAAGGTCGTTGCGGGATCGATCCAGAACGACCTTTTGCCCTTGATCGACGTCCTCCGGCCGGGTGGGTCTTCGGTTGGTGGGAGGCCCGGGCCTGACGTTCGTCGATCATGGGCAAACCGTCGCTTCTGCATCGATCCCGAACGACGTTTTGCCCATGATCAACGTCAGCGCGGTTCGGGTGGCCGCGCCACGGTGTGTCCCACGCCGCAACGAGGACAGGGTGACCTTCTAAGTAGTTAGCCTATGCTTCCCGCCGTGACGACAGCGTCAGCCGTCCCGGCGACCCGCATCGAGGGAACCGGCCTCGACCTCGGCTACCACGGACGCACGGTCGTGCACGGCGCCGACCTCGCGCTGCGCAGCGGCCGGGTCACCGCGCTCGTCGGCCCGAACGGCAGCGGCAAGTCCACGTTGCTGCGCGCGCTGGCCCGCCTGCACCGGCCGGACGCCGGCACCCTGTGCCTGGGGGACCGGACGGTCGACGCGCTGGCGATGAGCCGCCGCGACTTCGCCCGCGTCGTCACGTTGCTCGCGCAGAGCCGGCCGACGCCGACGGGGCTGTCGGTCGCGGACGTCGTCGGCTTCGGCCGGCACCCGCACCGCGGCCGCTGGCGCGCCGGTGACCCGGACGGCCCGGCCGCCGTGGCCCGCGCGATGGCCGTCACCCGCGTCGCCGAGCTCGCGGACCGTCCCGTCGACGAGCTGTCGGGCGGGCAGCTGCAGCGGGTCTGGCTCGCGTCCTGCCTCGCGCAGGACTCCGCCGTGCTGCTCCTCGACGAGCCCACGACGTTCCTCGACCTGCGCTTCCAGGTCGAGATGCTCGACATGGTGCGCGATCTGGCCGACGACGACGGCGTCGCCATCGGCGTGGTCCTGCACGACCTCGACCAGGCCGCCGGTGTCGCCGACGAGGTGGTGCTGCTCGCCGAGGGCCGCGTCCGCGCGGCCGGCCCGCCGGCCGACGTGCTGACCGCCGAGCTGCTCACCGAGGTCTACGGCATCCGCATCGAGGTCGACCACGACCCGCGCACGGGTGCGCTGCGCACCCGCCCCGTCGGCCGGCACCTGACCCGGGTGCCGGTTCCAGTCCCCGGAGGTAGTTCATGAGACGGCTCGTCCTGCTGGCCACCCTGCTCGCGCTGATCGGGCTCACGGCCTGCGGCACGACGGAGCCGGCCGCCGGGTCCGCGCCGACCGCCGCCGCTCCCGCCGGCGGGCCGATCACGCTCACCGACTCGCGCGGCAAGCAGATCACCCTGCCGAAGCCGGCGATCCGCGTGGTGGGCCTGGAGTGGAACGTGATCGAGCACGCCGTCTCGCTGGGCGTCATGCCGGTCGGCGCCGCCGACATCAAGGGCTACACGGCCTGGGTGAAGGCCGAGCCGCTCGACCCGTCGGTCAAGGACGTGGGCGTGCGCGGCGAGCCCAGCATCGACTCGATCGCAGCGCTGCGCCCCGACCTCGTCCTCGCCACCGACTCGCTGCCCGACGCGGCGGTGACGCAGATGGAGAAGTTCGCGCCGGTCGTGTTCGTGCCGGGCGGTGACGCGAAGGACCCCGTCGGCCAGATGCGCAAGAACCTCACGCTGGTCGGGAAGGCGCTCGGCAAGGACGCGGAGGCGTCCGCGCTGCTCGCCGCGTTCGACGCGAAGGTCGCCGACGGCAAGGCCAAGCTCGCGGCCCGCGCCGGGCAGAAGTTCCTCTTCGCCGACGCCTACGCCGAGGGCGGCCAGGTCTCCATCCGGCCGTACACCAAGGGCTCGCTCGTCTCCGGGGTCACCGAGCAACTGGGCCTGGCCAACGCGTGGCCCGACCAGGGCGACCCCGCCTACGGCCTCGCCCAGACCGACGTCGAGGGCCTCACCCGCGTCGGCGACGTGCAGTTCCTCTACATCGTGAACGACGCCGACGGCGGCGACGTGTTCGCCAACCAGCTCGGCTCGAACGCCGTCTGGACGTCGCTGCCGTTCGTGAAGGCCGGCAACGTACACCGCATCCCGGACGGCATGTGGATGTTCGGCGGGCCCACGTCGCTGGAGCGCTACGTCGACGCCGTCGTCGCGGCGCTGGGGTCCTGACCGCGGCAGCGCCGGTCACGCGCCCGCCGGCGCCCGTCCGGTCGCTGCGCGTGATCGGGCTGGCGGTAGCCGGTGTGGTGGTGGCCGGGCTGCTCGCCGTCGTGCACCTGACACAGGGCACGGCCGACGTCGGGTTCGCCGACGTGCTGCGGTTCGTGTTCGGGGGCGGCACCGAGCAGGCCGCGGCCGTGGTGCTCGCCTCGCGGGTGCCGCGGCTGCTGGCCGCGGTGCTCGTCGGCGTGGCGCTCGGGTTGGCGGGCGCGGCGCTGCAGTCGATCGCGCGCAACAGCCTGGCCTCGCCCGACACGCTCGGCGTCGACGGCGGCGCGTACGCCGCGCTGGTCCTCTGCTCCGTCGTCGGGTTGACGCTGCCGGTGCCGTTCGCCGGCGCGGTGGCGTTCGTCGGCGGGTTGGGGGCCGCGGCGCTGGTCATGGCGCTGTCGTCGGGCGTCGGGGCGGGGCCGACGCGGCTCGTGCTGGCGGGTTCGGCGATCGGCTTGGCGCTGGACTCGGTGGCGATCGCGCTGCTGCTGCTGTTCCGTGAGCAGACGATCGGGCTGTACGCGTGGGGCAGCGGCACGCTCGCCCAGTTCGGCACGAGCTCGATGGCGTGGATGGCGCCGGTCGTCGTGGTCGGCTTCGTCGTGCTGATGCTGCTGGCCACGCGCCTCGACCTGCACGGACTCGGTGACGACGCGGCCGCTGTCCTGGGCGTCGACGTGCGCCGCACCCGGCTCGTCACCGTGCTGACGGCGGTGCTGCTCTCCGCCGCGGCCGTGACGGTCGCGGGGCCGGTCGGGTTCGTGGGGCTCGCCGCGCCGGCGATCGTGCGCCTGCTGGTGCCGCTGGTGCCGGGTCTCGCTCGGCACCGGGTGCTGCTGCCGATGTCGGCGCTCGCCGGGGTGCTCGTCGTGGTCGGCGCGGACGTGCTGGTCCGGCTCACCCTCGGCGCGCAGGTCGGTGGCGTCGAGGTGCCGACGGGCGTGGTGACGTCGTTCTTCGGCGCGGCGGTGCTGGTGATGCTGGCGTGCCGCTTCCGCCAGTCGGGCCCGACGCGGCCGGCGCCGGCCGCCCGGTCGGCGCGGCTGCGCGGGCGCACCGGCTTCGTCGTCGTGCTCACCGTGGCGGTGCTGGCGACGGTCGCCGCGACCGTCGGCGCCCTCCTGCTCGGCGACGCGATGCTGCTGGCCGGCGACCTGGGCAACTGGGTCAGCGGGCGGGCCGGGCCGATCGTCACCTACGTGCTGGACGCGCGGGTGCCGCGCGTGCTGGCTGCGCTCACGGCAGGGGCGGCGCTGGCCGTGGCGGGCGCGGTGATCCAGGCGGCGTGCCGCAACCCGCTCGCCGAGCCGGGGATCATCGGCGTGACGGGCGGCGCGGGCCTCGGCGCGGTGCTGGTGATCACGCTGGTGCCGACGGCGAGCACGTTGCTGCTGACGGGCTCGGCGATCGCCGGCGCGGCGGTCGCGACGCTCCTGGTGTTCGGCTTGGCCGCGCGCGGCGGGCTCGACTCGGACCGGCTCGTGCTGATCGGGGTCGGGGTCTCCGCCGGAGCCGCCGCGGCGATCACGTTCGTCATCGTGCTGACCGACCCCTACAACATCGCCAAGGCGCTGACCTGGCTCTCCGGCTCCACCTACGGGCGCTCGCTGGCCCAGGTGGCGCCGGTCGCGGCCGCGCTGCTCGTGGCCGCGCCGCTGCTCTGGCGGGCCCGCGGCGAGCTCGACCTCGTCGCCGTCGACGAGGACACGCCGCGGGTGGCCGGCATCGTCCTGGAGCGGTCCCGCCCACTCCTGCTCGGGCTGGCCTGCCTGCTCACCGCCATGGCCGTCTCCGCGGTGGGGGTGATCGCGTTCGTCGGGCTCGTCGCGCCGCACGCGGCCCGTGCATTGGTCGGGGCGAAGCACGCCCGGGTGCTGCCGGTCACCGCGCTGCTCGGGGCGCTGCTGGTGTCGATCGCCGACACCGTCGGCCGCACCGTCATCGCGCCCGGTCAGCTGCCTGCCGGCCTGGTGGCGGCGCTGGTGGGCGCGCCCTACTTCGTGTGGCTGCTCTGGCGCTCGCGCACGGCGTAGCCGGCCAGCGTGACCGCCAGCGCCAGCGCCGCGATGACCGTGCTGGCGACGAACCCGTGGCGCATCCCGAGCGCGACCGCGTCGTCGCCGACCAGCACGGCGGACGTCGAGCCCACCGTCGCGGCGTAGATGGCCGACAGGACCGCGATGCCGAGGGCGGCCCCGGTCATCATCGTCGTCTGCAGCACGCCGGACGCCGCGCCGGCGTCCTGCGGGTCGACCGTGGACATGATCGCGACGTTGATCGGCACGATGACCAGGCCGAGCGCGAGGCCGATGAGCAGCATCGGCCCGAGGATGCCGCCGAGGTACGTGGTCGCGGTGCTGATCGTGGCCGACCACGCCGCTGCGGCGGTCAGCAGGAGCAGGCCCGCGGCCGCGGTCGGCTTGGTGCCGAACCGGCCGAGCAGCCCGTTCGCCGTGCGCGAGGTGACGAGCAGCCCGGCCGCCATCGGCAGGAACGCGAGGCCGGCCTGCAGCGGCGAGAGGTCCAGCACCAGCTGGAGGAACTGGATGACGAGGAACTGGAAGCTCATCGTCACCATCGGCACGAGCAGCATGATCGCGAACCCGACCGCCCTCGTCCGCTCGGCGAGCAGGCGCAACGGCATGATCGGCTGGGCCGCGCGGCGCTCGACGAGCACGAACCCGGCGAGCAGGGCTGCGCCCGCGACGAGCGTCACCAGCGTCGTCGGGTCGGCCCAGCCGTGGTCGGCGGTGCGGACCAGCGCGTAGACCACGGCCACCACGCCGATCGCGGAGGTGAGCGCGCCGGCGAGGTCGAACCGGCCGCCGTGCCGCGGTGACTCCGCCACGTGCCGAGGAGCGAGCAGCAGGACGAGCACGCCGATCGGCACGTTGATCAGCAGCACCCACCGCCACGACGCCAGCGTGGTGATCACGCCGCCGAGGATCAGGCCGAGCGTCATCGCCGACGCGGTCACCGACGAGTACACGCCGAGCGCCTTCGTCCGGTGCTCGCCGGTGAAGCTGGTGGTGAGCAGCGCGAGCGTGCTGGGCCCGGCGAGCGCCGCCCCCGCGCCCTGCGCGGCCCTGGCGACGACGAGCTGCCACGGGGTCTGCGCGAGCCCCGCGAGCAGGGAGGCCGCGGTGAACAGCCCGATGCCGACCAGGAAGACCCGCCGGCGGCCGAGGATGTCGCCCGCGCGACCGCCCAGCAGGAGCAGCCCGCCGAACGCGAGCAGGAACGCGTTGGTCACCCAGGAGAGCCCGGCCGGGGTGAACCCGAGGCCGTCGCCGATCATCGGCAGCGCGACGTTCGTGATCGTGCCGTCGAGCATCAGCATGAGCTCGCAGGACACGATGATCGCCAGGGTCAGGGAGGTCGTGCTCGGGGCGGTGACCGGCTCGCTGCCGGTCTGCGGCGAACTCGACATGGGAACTCCTCGGATACGGTGGCAGCGGAGCAGAGCGCGTGAATAGTGAACGGTTGCGTCTACTATATGGGCGGTCCGCCGCACGCACAACGGAGGGCGACCATGAGCGAGGCGGCCGCGCCGCGGAAGACCAGGCGCCGGGGTGCGGACCTCGTGCAGGCCGTCTACGCCGCGACCGCCGACCAGCTCTGCACGGTGGGCTACCCCAGGCTGAGCATGGAGGGCATCGCCGCGGCCGCGGGCACCGGGAAGGCGGCGCTGTACCGGCGCTGGAGCACGCTCGACGAGCTGGTCCGCGACACGCTCGCCGACATGCTGCCGTCACCCCCTGAGGTGGACGAGGGCACCGACCTGCGCGCCGGGATCGTTGAGCTGGTGGCCTACCTCAACGACGCGTTGTTCGACTCCAAGCGCGCCGCGTTCCAGGCGGTCGCCGCGCACAGCGGTGACGACACGTCGATGCTGCGCGAGCTGTTCCGCGAGCGCGTCCTCGACCCGTGCCAGGACCGGCTGCTGGAGCTGATGCAGCGCCACGGGGCAGGCCCCGACGACGCGCTGATCGCGTCGGTCGCGCCCGCGATGGTGATGTACGACTGCATGCTGGGCCGGCCCATGCTCACGACGGACCAGCTGGAGTCGCTGGTGGACCGCGTGCTCCTGCCGCTCGTGACGAGGCGGTGAGGCAGCGACCCGATCACGTCGACGGCGCTGCCTGGAACGCGCGGATCGTCAGCGCGGCGAGGCGCTGAGCGGTCGCGCTGCGCTCGGCCGGCGTGCGTGCGCCGGACCGGCCGGCGGCCGAGGTCATGAGGATCAGGTCGGCCAGGGTGACGTCGGCGCGAAGGTGGCCGCTGACCTGCGCACGCCGTATCAGTTCGGCGCCGGCGCGCAGCGCGGTCAGGCGCATTCCGGCGAAGTCCGCCGCGCGCGGGAACTCGGACTTCACGGCAGCGGAGAAACCGCGGTCGTCGGCGTGCAGCGCGCACAGGTCCGCGACCGTCCGGCGGAAGCCGCGCCACGGGTCGGGGTCGGTGAGCCCCCGACCCAGAGCGGATTCCCACGCGCGTGACTGCTCGGTGAACACGGCCGCGACCAGCAGCGCCTTCGTCGGGAAGTGGCGGTAGACGGTCGCCGGTCCGACGTCGGCGACCTCGGCGACGACCCGCATCGGCACACCGAAGCCGTGGGACGCGAACAGCGGGCCCGCCGCGCCGAGGATCCGGTCCCGGTTGCGTCGGGCATCGACGCGCCGGTCGTGAGGCAAACGCGCGGTCATCGCTCTCACCTTAGGTCGATGCGGCGGCCCTGCTCGTACGGTTCGGCACGGCGGGAGCGCGGGAGAGTGGGGGAATCATCGTGACGATCAGGGTCGACGGGGATGAGTGGGACCTCACGTCCGGTGTCGGCGTCACCGCGACCATGGCCGCGATGGTCCGCGCGATCGCGACCCGCACCGGTCGCCTCGACGACCCGTTCGCCGCGCCGCTCGTCCGCGCTGTCGGCATCGACCTGCTCACCCGGCTGGCGACCGGTGAGCAGCCGGCGGACGAGCTGGTGGGGCCGTCGGTGATCGACGGGGCCGAGGTGCGCACCACGTTCTACGACGAGTTCTTCCTCGACGCTGCCGGATCGGGGATCCGGCAGGTCGTCATCCTCGCCGCGGGCCTGGATTCGCGGGCGTACCGGCTGCCCTGGCCGCGAGGAACCGTGGTGTACGAGGTCGACCAGCCGCAGGTCGTCGCGTTCAAGTCCACCGCGCTGGCCGATGCCGTGCCCACCGTCGAGCTGAGGGCGGTACCGGTCGACCTCCGCGACGACTGGCCCACCGCCCTGCGCGCCGCCGGGTTCGACGCAGCCCGGCAGAGCGCGTGGAGCGCCGAAGGCCTGCTGGGTTACCTGCCGCCCGACGCCCAGGATCGACTGCTGGACACCATCACCGAGCTCAGCGTGCCGGGCAGCCGCGTGGCGACCGAGAGCAGACCCACCCCGCGGCCGGGCGACGAGGCCGGGACGAAGGCGGGCCTGCACCGCATCTCCGAGCTCTGGCGCGCGCACGGCTTCGACACCGACATGGCGGGCCTGCGCTACTTCGGCGAACGTCACGAAGCAGGTCCCTACCTGAGCGCGCTCGGCTGGGCGGTGCAGGCGAGCAGCACCCGGGAGCTGCTCGCGGCCAGGGGGCTCGGGCCGCTCCAGCACGACGACCTGCGCATGGGGGAGCTGCACTACGTCAGCGGCACCCGCGGGCGCGGCTGAGCTCCGCCGACACGTCGGTGGCGGGCAAGCGTTCGTCGAGCGGCGGACCGACCGATGCCGGGCTTCGCCCACCCCGGCAGCACAGCATTGCGCGCGGCTGGAGCCTGCCGAGATCATCGTGGCGCATCCACCACCGGGAGGGCACGTGCACGAGGTTCTGGTCGTCGGGGCAGGGCCCGGTGGGCTCGCGGCCGCCGCGGAGCTGCGCCGGCGCGGGGTGTCCGCGCTCGTCGTGGACAAGGCCGACGCCGTCGGCTCGGCGTGGCGGCAGCACTACGAGCGGCTGCACCTGCACACGATCCGCTGGAACTCCCACCTGCCCGGTCTGAAGATCCCGCGCGAGTACGGGCAGTGGGTGGCGCGTGCCGACGTCGTGCGGTACCTGGAGGCCTACACCGCCCACCATCGGCTGGACGTGCGGTTCGGCGTGCAGGTCGACCGGATCGACCGGGACGGGTCGGGGTGCGTGGCACGCAGCCCGCAGGGCGACCTCGCCGCGCGCCGTGTGGTCGTCGCCACCGGCTACAACCACGCCCCGGACGTGCCCGACTGGCCGGGCCGCGAGTCGTTCCGCGGCGAGCTCGTCCACTCGAGCGGCTACCGCAACGCCCAGCCGTACGCAGGCCGGGAGGTGCTGGTCGTCGGCACCGGCAACACCGGCGCCGAGATCGCCGTCGACCTGGTCGAGGGCGGCGCGGCGCGGGTGCGGCTCGCCGTGCGGACGGTTCCGACGTTCGTCCGCCGGCAGGTCGCGCCGATGCTCGACAACAGCGGCACCGGCCGCGTGCTGCGGCGGCTCCCGGTGTGGCTGGTCGACCGAATCATCGCGACGTCGAGCCGGCTCAGCACGCCGGACCTCTCCGCGCACGGCCTGCCGCGCCCCGCGCCGGGCGCCTACTCGCGGCTGCTCGCCGACGGCGCGGTGCCGATCATCGACGTCGGCCTCATCGCGCTGCTGCAGTCGGGGCAGGTCGAGGTCGTCGCCGCCGTGGAGGGCTTCGACGGCGACAAGGTGCGGCTCGCCGACGGCACCACCGTCGCCCCGCACGCGGTGATCGCCGCGACCGGCTTCACCCGCGGTCTCGCGGGCCTCGTCGGGCACCTGGACCTGCTCGACGGGCAGGGCCGCCCGACGGTGCACGGCGGGCGCACCCACCCGAACGCGCCCGGCCTGTACTTCACCGGTTTCACCAACCCGATCAGCGGCATGTTCCACGAGCTCGCCGTCGACGCGCGGCGCATCGCGCGGGCGGTGCAGAAGCAGCTGACGTGAGCGCCGTCGGGACGATCGTCGACCTCTGGCGGTTCCCGGTGAAGTCGATGCTGGGGGAGCGGCTCGACACCGTGCACGTCGAGGCGGACGGAGTGGTGGGCGACCGGGCCTTCGTCGTCGTGGATGTCGCGACGGGCGAGGTCGCGAGTGCCGGTCGGCCCCGGCGGTGGGCGGACCTGCTGCGCTGCCGGGCCGCGTTCCTGGCCCCGCCGGCGCCCGGCCGCCCGCTTCCGCCGGCGCGCCTCGAGCTGGGGGACGGGACGGTCGTGCGCAGCGACGACGCCGACGTCGACGACGCCCTCTCGCGCTTCGTCGGGCGCCCTGTCCGGCTGGCCGCCGCGGAACCCAACCCCTTCCCGGTCTCCCTGCTCACGACGGCGAGCCTGCGGCACATGCGCGACCTGGTGCCCGCCGGCGACTGGGACGTGCGGCGGTTCCGCATGAACGTGACCGTCGAGACGCCGGAACCGGGGCTGGTGGAGAACGGCTGGGTGCGCAGCGGGCTCGCGCTCGGCTCCGATGCCGCGGTCGCCGTGGGGCAGCCCACGGCCCGGTGCGTCATGATCGGTCTCCCCGTCGAGGAGCTGCCCCCGGACCGGACCCTGCTGAAGGCGGTCGCCACGCACAACCGCGTCGGGCGCGAGCCGTGCCTGGGCGTCTACGCCCGTGTGGCCCGGTCGGGGCAGGTCCGCGTGGGGGACGCGGTCACGTCCGCGCGATCGTGACCGGCACACCGGCCGCGCGGATGGCGGCCACCGCGCCCTCGTCGGCGGTGGCGTCGGTGATCAGCTCGTGGACCTCGGTGAGCTCGGCGATCCGGGCGAGCGTCAGGCGGCCCAGCTTGCGGCCGTCGGCCACCACGATCACCCGCCGGGCGCGGACGATCATCGCGCGGTCGGTGCGCGCCTCGTTCTCGTCGTGGGTGGTGATGCCGCCGGCCGCGTCGATGCCGTCGACGCCGACGAACGCGGTGCCGATGTTGACCGCCGCCAGCACCTGCTCGGCCCACGGCCCGACCAGCTCGTAGGACTGCGGCCGGGACACCCCGCCCACCACGACGAGCTTCACCCGCGGCCGCAGCACCAGGTCCATCGCGATGTTGAGGGCGTTGGTGACGATCGTGAGGTCGGTGCGGTCGGCGAGTTCCCGCGCGACCTCGCTGGTTGTGGTGCCGCCGGTGAGCCCGACGACGTGCGGGCCGCTGCCGATCCGCCGCGCGGCCTCCCGGGCGATGGCGCGCTTGGCGGCGCGGGACTGGTCGTGCCGGTAGCGCACCGGCAGCTCGTAGGCGACGTCCTGGGCGAGCGCGCCGCCGTGGGTGCGGGTGAGCAGGCGCTGCTCCTCGAGCAGTGCGAGGTCGCGGCGCAGGGTGGCCGCCGAGACGCCGAAGCGGCCGGCCAGCTCGCCGACGTGGACGGTGCCGGTCTCGTGCAGCGCGTCGAGGATCTGCCGCATCCGCTCGGACCGGCGCACGGAGCGCGTCACGGCGTCCACCTTCTCACGCAGGATGCGCAAACGCGCATCACGGATGCGCGTTAGTTGCGCGGTTCCGTCGGACCGTCGCAGACTCGCCGGCACACCGCACCCGACCGCAGGGGAACACCGTGCCCTACGCACCCACTGCCGAGATCGTCGCCGACGCCGTCGCGGCCGGTCGTGGCGTCGCGGCGTTCAACGTGATCGGGCTCGAGCACGCCGAGGCCGTCGTTGGCGGGGCCGAGCGGGCCGAGCGCCCGGTGCTGCTGCAGGTCAGCCAGAACGCGGTGGCCTTCCGCGGGCGCCGGCTGCGGCCGCTCGCCGCGGCCTGCCGGGAGCTGGCGGCCGCCGCGAAGGTGCAGGTGGGGCTGCACCTCGACCACGTCGAGGACGAGGAGCTGGCCCGCCAGGCCGCCGACGCCGGGTTCGGGTCGCTCATGGTCGACGCCTCCCGCGCGCCGTACGCGGAGAACGTCGCCCGCACGCGGGCGCTCGCCGACTGGGCGCACGAGCAGGGCCTGTGGGTGGAGGCCGAGCTGGGCGAGGTGGGCGGGAAGGGCGGGGCCGCGCCGCTGGACGCGCACGCGCCCGGCGCCCGCACCGACCCGGCCGAGGCCGCCGGGTTCGTCGCTGCCACGGGCGTGGACGGGCTCGCCGTCGCCGTCGGCAGCGTGCACGCGATGACCGAGCGCACCGCCCGGCTGGACATCGACCTCGTGGCGGCACTGCACGCCGCCGTGCCGGTGCCGCTGGTGCTGCACGGCTCGTCCGGGGTGGCCGACGACGAGCTGCGCCGCGCGCTCGGCGCGGGCATCGTCAAGGTCAACGTGGGGACGGCGCTCAACGTCGCCTACACGGCGGCGGTGCGGGACCGGCTGCTGGACGCGTGCGTGGTCGACCCGCGCCGCTACCTGGCGCCCGCCATCGTGGACATGGCGGCCGAAGTGCAGCGCTACCTCGCGGTGCTCGGCTGACGGCACCGCGACGTCACACACGGCTGGGCCCGTTCACACACCTCAGAACGTGTGGTGAGGGGGAACCCCGTGGCACGGGTCACCGCGACGAGGGTAGCCGCACGGTCAGCCGGTACGGGCGCGATTCTCCGGTGACCACGCGCTCCGCAGCGGCCGACGCCGCCGGGTCGGGTCCGCTGATCAGATATCGATGCGCGGTTGTCCCGGGCGGCGAACGGGGCCCAGATCAAGGCGCCGGAGCGCTCTTGGCGCTCCTGGGTTACCGGTCTCGCCAGGCGAGGGTCGAGGTTGTCTGCGCGGCGGCGGCGATCGTGCGGGCCGTCTCGGTCTTGATGTTCTTCTGGCTGGAGGCGATCCAGCCGTCCACCTTGGTGTGCCCGGCGGCCTTGTACTCCAGTGCCTGGAGCAGGCATTCGAGCTTGTCGGCATCACGCGCGCAGACGGCCTCGATTGTGGCTTGCGCCTCGAATTCACGGACTGCTTCGGTCACGGTTTTGGCTGCCGTTTCGGGCAGTCGTCTGACCTGGTCGGCGGTGATCGCCTCGGCTTCGATCGGGGTGGTCATGTAGGGGCGGGCGGTGTGGGGCAGGTCGCCCGTCCGTGTTTCCTGCGTGTCGTGCCAGATCGCCAGGAATGCGGCGCGAGCCGGGTCGGCACCTTCCTCGGCAGCGATCAGAGCGGCGAGCTGGGCAACACGGAGACTGTGCTCAGAGATTGTTTCGGAGTCGCGGATACCGACATGGGCCCACCCGGTCCGCCGCAGGCTCTTCATGACGCCGAGTTCGAACGCGAACCCTGCAATTCCGGCCGCGCCTTCATCGGTCAGCGGCTCACGCTGGTGGGGGTCACTCATGGGTCTACATGATGCCTCACCGGGCGGCGAGCCTGATGCCGTACAGGACGTTGGTCAGCTCACGGCGGGCACTCGGCGGCATGGTCGCGGTGTCGAGCAACGCCACGAGTTGCGTGTTGGCACGTTCGCTGAGGTCAGGGCGGCGACTGATGATGTGGGGGCGGGCAAGCATCAGCGAGGACAGGGTGTGCGCGTTCAGCGGAAGATGATCGATGTCTGCCCACAGCCGCCCGAGCAGGTGCTCGAACAGCGCGTCACCGGACCAGGCGTGATCATCAGCGGTTGCGACCATGAACCCGTCGTTGCGCTGCAGGGTGCGCATTTCCCCGATCCAGTATGCCCAATACCTCAGGTTCGCCTGCTCCTTTGCGTCGGTCACCAGGCCACGAGAAACGAAGTGTTCCAGCGGCTCCATGTTGCCGTTCTTGGCCAGGGCGACGGCAGCCGACCGTGTCAGGGTCCACGACGTCAGGTCAGCGTCGCCGGTGGACCGCTTCATGCAGGCCCGACGATGATCGGCGAGCCAATCCTGAGTCGATGGACGAGGATCGAACCCGAGAAGGTAGATGGCCTGCCGATGGAGCAGGCGTATTGAGTCGTCTTCGCGTCGCGTCGTGGTCGTGTGAACCCGCTGGACGGTGGACAGCAGGTTGTCGAAGAAGGACTCCTGCTCCGCCCTTGCGAGCACGGGTCGGTCCGGCGTCGGTCCACGTCGGGTCGCTCGGGACTGCTGGGCCACGTCACGCAGTCGAATCGGGATCACGCCGGAGAATGGCCAGGTGACGAGGTTGACGAAGTCGCGCTGACTGACGCACAACGACAACGGGTGCGGCGACCGGTCGATGTCGAAATCCCGCTCCGAGATGATTGATGTCAGCATGACGTCGGCATCGATCGCGTCGCGGAGAACATCGAAGGCGTAGGGTTCGGCGCCGATGTCGACCAGTGCTGCGCGGATTCCGCTCAGATCAACTGATCGCAAGGAGTGCAGAGGTCGGCGACCGGACTCCCACCCTTGGATCGTGGCCAGATCGATACCGAGCAACTCCGCCAAGGCGCCCTGAGTGCGGCCGGTCGACTCGCGAATGACCTTCAACGTGTACCCGCCTACGGCACCGATTCGAGTCGAACCCCGCACGCGCTGCGGGGTTCGATCCTTGGCCATCACGTGTCCCCCCAGGATTGCGCCAGGTGTGGCGCCCACGACGTGTGCCGAACGCGTACGGCGGTGCAGTCCCGCGCTGACGGCCACCACAATAGCGTCATTCCCGTGACCAAACAGCGACTCCGCGTCACCTCGCCGAATCGGTTCAATCCGATCACGTCCGGTACGGCATCGCGAACCTCGGGACGGGCCGGATGAGCTACGCGTGGTCGGCCGGATCGGTCGACATGACCTCGTCCGGCCCGAACAGCCGGACGCACGTGATCAGCGCTGACGCGTTCGCCGCCGGCCTGCGCGAGGGACAGGGGCGCTACGCGGCCGCATGCGGGGAGGTCGTGTTCCCCGCCGGGATGTACACCCCACCGGGGCACCGGTGTCAGGACTGCGCAGCGAGTCAGGTCCGCGAGCCCGAGCGTGACCGACTCGCCCGTCTGTTCTTCGTGGCCGCAGCAGCGCCGCTGCTCAGGCGAACGCGTCGTCGTGACCCGAGTTCAGCGGCATGATCGAGGCGGCCGACATGACCGACACGCCGAACGACGGCGAACAGATGTGCTGGAGCGCGCCGGTCCACCTGGCGCACGCGGGCAGAACCTTCACTCGGCCGCGACCGGTTCTGCTTGATCGCGCCTGGCCCTACGAACCTGAGTCGTGCCTGACCGGCGTCCGCGTGGTCGCGTTGCGCGTGGCCGACGGGACGTTCGTGTGCCCGCTGTGCGGGGTGCTGACGACGTGAGCCACGCGACCGCAGCCGATCCCTACGCCACCGGGCCGATCCGCATGCGGGCCCTGATGACCGCGCTCACCCTGGTTCCCGGCCCGCTCCGCGTCCCGGCCCGGCATCCGTCGGCGGCACCATCGCCCGCGCCGCGGGTGCGTTCGTTGCCCATCCGCGCGCCGTCGCGTCGCCCCGCTGGATCGTCACCGTCCTGCACACGGTCTCTCTCGACGCCGCCCCGGCGGCGTTCGCCGGAACCGGCGTTCGCACGATTGCCCCCGGCGTCAATGCTCGGTTCCATTCCTGCCCCATTCTGGGCGACTCCTGGCTGATCGCATCGCGCCGGTCCAAGACATTTCGGGGCCACGTTCCAGCTTTCGGCACACCTCTGGAACGCTCATATTCCTGATCTGCTACAGCAAGTGAGGGGGAACACGCGCCTACTGGAGGCCGAGCACGCGGGCCGCGTTGCCGGCGTAGACAGCCGGGAGCAGCTCGGCGGGCAGGTCGGCCGCGCTGATCCGCCACCGGCCCTGCGGCGGCACCTCCTCCGACGGCGCGTAGTCGAACGCCTCGTCGTCGGTCTCCAGGAACCGGAACGCCACCTCGTACGCCTCGGCCGTCGGCGGGTAGGCGTCGGTGCCGAACAGCACCCGGTCCGGGTGCGCGACCACCAGCCGGCGGAACGCGCGCGGGGTGCGCCCCAGCTCGGCGAACCGGCCACCGGTGTCGGCGTGGAAGTTCGGGTGGGTGGCGAACATCCGCGCCACCCAGTCGAGGTTCTCCGCGTAGCAGCCGACGTGCGCGCCGATGTAGGTGGTGCCGGGCGTGCTCGCGACGAGGTTCTCCAGCGCGGTCAGCAACCGCTCGAACGACGGCAGGCCGGGCCCGCCGAACCACCACTCCGGGTGCTCGCCCAGCTCGTCGAGGCGCTCGTTGTGGCGGTCGAGCGGCGCGAAGAACGCGGCCGGGTCGGCGGTGTGGATCAGCACCGGCAGCCCCAGCTCGCCGGCGCGCGCGAACACCGGTTGCAGGCGCGGGTCGTCGGGCAGGACGAGCGCGCCGGCGGCGTCGCGGAACCCGAGGCCGAGGTCCTTCCACACCTTCAGGCCGCGCGCCCCGCGGGCCACCGCCGCGTCGAGCTGCGCGCACAGGACCGGCGTCGGGTCGTCGGCGGCGAGCGCGCGCCAGTCGAGGTGGCAGAAGGTCAGGAACCGGCCGGGGTGGGCGCGGTCGTAGCGGGCGAGGTTGGCGTCCAGCTCGTCGCCCCAGCGCCCGTCGAGGTTCACCACGGTGATGACGTGGTGCGCGTCCATCAGCTCCACGAGTGCCGGCACGTCCTCGACCAGCCAGTCCCCGTCGGGTGCGAGCCAGCGCCCGAGGTGGTTGTGCACGTCGATGCACGGGACGGCCGGCACCGGGACGGTCGTGTGCCGGGTGATCGTCTGGGCGCGGGGGGCCCACTGCGCGAGCGGAAGCCGGTCTGCCGACGTCACGTCACTCCATCCGAGCATCCGAAGTGTTCACTTGGGCAGGAATGCTTGCCGATCGCGCACGTTCGCGCGTCATCATGGTGCCGATGAGCATCACCGAGAACGAGATCGCCAGCCAGCCCGACGTGTGGGCGCAGGCGGCCGCCCGCACCGACGAGCTCGCGGACGTGCTGCGCGCGCCCGGCGAGCGGATGCTCGTCGTCGGCTGCGGTACCTCGGCGTTCATGGCGGCGTCGATCGCGGCGCTGCGCGAGGCGGCCGGCCTGGGCGAGACCGACGGCACGTTCCCCAGCGAGGTGCCGCCCGGCCGCCGCTACGACCGGGTCGTGGCGCTGACCAGGTCCGGCACCACCACGGAGGTCGAGCGGCTGCTCGCCGACCTGCCCGGCGTGCGCCGCAGCGTGATCACCGCGGTGCCCGACGCGCCCGTCGCCCGGCACGCGCACGAGGTCGTCGTGCTCGCCGAGGCCGACGAGCGGTCGGTCGTGCAGACCCGGTTCCCGACGACCGTCCTGCGCGTCGCGCGGGCGGCCCTGGGTGCGGACGTCAGCCACCTCGACGGGCAGTGCCGGGCTGCTCTCGCCGCGCCGCTGCCCGTCGACGTCACCGCGATCGACCACGTCGTGTACCTCGGGTCCGGCTGGATCCTCGGCCTCGCCCACGAGGCGGCGCTGAAGGTGCGGGAGGCCGCGCAGGCCTGGTCGGAGTCCTACCCGGCGCCGGACTACCGGCACGGCCCGATCGCCGTCGCCGGTCCGCGGTCGCTGGTGTGGATCTTCGGCGCGCCGCCGCCCGGGCTCGTCGCCGACGTCGAGGCCACCGGCGCGGCGGTGGTCGTGCCGGACGGCGACCCGCTCGTCCAGCTCGTGCAGGCGCAACGGCTCGCGACGGCGCTCGCCGCCCACCGCGGCCTCGACCCGGACCGCCCCCGCCACCTCACCCGCTCGGTGGTCCTCGGCGCCTGAGCTACTCATCGGTCCAGCCGAACCTGGGGGGTCAGCTCCGCACACCGCTCGGGGTCCAGCACCGCCGCCCCGGGGACCAGCGCGTTGGCCGCGCCCGCCGCCACGGCCCGGCGCAGGGCGTCGTCGAGGTCTGACGGGTCGGCGGTCAGCAGGCCGGCGAGGAAGCTGTCGCCGCTGCCGACGGGGTGGTGCGCAGGCAGCGCGGGCGGGCGGGCCCACACCGGGCCGCGATCGTCGCGAGTGACGGCGACGGCGCCCGCCGCACCTGCGGTCACGACGACTAGCTGGGGCCCGTCGGTGGTCTCGAGCAGCCGGGTGGCCAGCTCGTCGGGCGGGCCGTCCGTGCCGAGCAGGGCCGCCGCTTCCGCCGCATTGATCTTGACGAGGTCGGCGTGCGCGACCGCCCCGACCAGTGCGGCGCCGTGGGTGTCCACAGCGACCCGCCCACCTGCCGCGTCGGCGAGCACCCCGATCGCCCCGTCCGGCGCCCCGGGCGGCAACGCACCCGACAGCGCCACCCAGTCCGCGGCCGCGCCGGCCACCACCGCGGTCAGCGCTGCCCACTCGTCGGCGGTGACCGGGGTGGGCGGCTCGTAGACCTCGGTGGACGCGCCGTCGTCCGCCGTGATCGTGACGCAGGAGCGGGTCTCTTCGGCGCCCTCCACGAGCTCGGCGGCGATCCCGGCGGCGGCGAGCCCGTCCGCGATCCACCGCCCGCTGTGGCCGCCGACGATCCCCGCGGCGCCGACGCTCGCACCCAGCGTGTGCGCCGCGCGCGCCACGTTGAAGCCCTTGCCGCCCGGCACCCGGACGACCGTGTGCGGGCGACTGATCCCGCCGAGCCGCGGCACCTGGTAGGTCACGTCCACGCTCGGACTGAGCGCGACGCACAGCAGGCTCATGACAGCGCCGCGTCCAGCTCGGCCGCGGTCGCCTGCGCCGCCGTGCCCCCGGCCGCGCGGGTGGACAGCGCACCGGCCGTCGCGCCGCGCCGCAGGCACTCCACGAACGGGAGCCCGGCCAGCCGGCCGGCGAGGAAGCCGACGTCGAACGAGTCGCCGGCGCCGGTCGTGTCGACGGCCTCGACGGGAGTGGCGGGGACGTCGTGCCGGCCGTCGGCGTCCCAGCCGTGCGCGCCGTCGGCGCCGGCCTTCACCGCGAGCAGTGGCCCGGCGGCGCGCACGGCCGCGGCGGCCGCGTCCAGGTCGGCGTGTCCGGTGAGCGCGCACAGCTCCGCGGTGTTGGGCAGCAGCACGTCGGTGACGGGCAGTACCTCGGCCACGCCGGCCCAGGTTCCGTCCGGGTCCCAGTTCGTGTCGAGCGAGGTCGTGGCCCCGACCGCGTGCGCCCTTTCGAACAGCGCGCGCGTGCCCCGGACCAGCCCGGGGACGAGGAAGAAGCTCGCGACGTGCACGTGGCGCACCCCGGCCAGCACGTCCACCGTCAACAGGCCGGGATCGAGCCGGGTGATCGCCGCGGCGTGGGTGAGGATGGCCCGGTCCTGCGGAGTGGACAGGATCACCGAGAGCCCCGTCGCGACGTCCGGGTCGCGCGTCACGAGCCGAGTGTCGACGCCGCGCTCGGCGAGCCGGGCGAGCACGAGATCGCCGAACGCGTCCGTGCCGACGTGCGCGGCGAGTGCCGTGCGCACGCCCAGCCGCGCGAGCCCCGCCGCGACGATGCCCGCCGAGCCGGCCAGCACCAGGTCGGCGGCGGTGAGCCACTGCTCGGCCTGCCCGAACCGGGGACGGACGTCGCCGCGCAGCACCAGATCGGGGTTGGCGTCGCCCACCACGAGGACGTCGGTATCGCGGAGCACGCCGCCGACCATGCCCGCACCGGTCCCGGCCCGTCCAGAAACGCGCACTCCTCGTGCGCGAGCGGGTGCCGGGCCGCTCAGTGCGCGGGCTTGCGGGCCAGCGCGGCGTACATCGACACGTCGACGTCGGTGAGGGCGGCCAGGTCGGCGGTGTCCAGGTGCGCGGCCAGCGGCACCTCGACGGCGGGTCGCCAGCGCAGCATGCCGACCAGGCCCGGTTCGGCCGGCTCCAGCCCGTCGAGGAAGAGGCGGTGCACGTCGGCGGCGCTGCGCGGGAACATCGGCATGCCGGCGGCGGTGAACTGCGCCATGGCGGTCGCCATGGCGCCGTGCTCGCCGAAGTCGGGGGTGACCTGCGAGAACGCCAGCGCACTGCCGGCCGGTACGGCGTCGAGCAGCGTGGTGACGAGCCGGTGCGCGTCCTCGTCGTCGAGGAAGTGCAGGAGGCCGACCGCCGAGATCGCCACCGGCCGGTCCAGGTCGAGCAGCTCACGCACCTGCGGGGCGGCGAGGATGTCCGCGGGCTTGCGCGCGTCCGCGTCGACGTAGCCGACGGCGCCGCGCGGGTCGCTCGTCATCAGCGCGGCCGCGTGCGCGAGCACGATCGGATCGTTGTCGACGTAGACGACGCGGGCCGTCGGGATGACGGACTGGGCGACCTGGTGCAGGTTCGGCTCGCTGGGGATGCCGGCGCCGATGTCGAGGAACTGGTCGAAGCCCGACCGGGCCAGCTCCGTGACGACGCGGTGCATGAAACCGCGCTGGGCCCGGGCGGCGAGCGGGGTGGTCGGTGCGATCTGGACGATCTCGTCGGCGGCGATGCGATCGGCCCAGTAGTTGGTCTTGCCACCCAGCAGCACGTCGTAGACGCGCGCGCTGTGCGCGCGGTCGAGCAGGAGGTCGGCGTCGGGCAGGAACGACTCCTCGACCTCCGGTGAGGTCGGCGCGGGTCGCGCGACCGGTTCCGGCGCCGCACCGACCAGGACGAGCGGGCGCCGGGTGCGGGTGCGGGCGGTCATCCCGGCCGCGATGGAGTCGCGCAGCATCGCGGCGGTGGGCGAGCACAGCGGCGGGGGCACGGCGTGCAGCTCGGTCTCGACGGCGAGCCGCTCGCGCAGGCGGTCGAGGTCGGCGTCGTCGACCCGGATGTCGACCAGCACGAACCGGCCCGCCATCGGGTGGTCGATCACGATCGCGTCAGGGGTCGGCAGCTCGCAGCGCACGATCGGGACCGGGAGATCCGGCACTTGCCCTCCTGCTCCGGCGGATCCCCCTTGGCACGCCACCTGCTTCGTCGCCGCAGATCGTGCGGCTCGGTGTGCCTAGTCTGCGCTGCCGGTGCGGCGAACGGTGGAAGAATCTGCCAGGCGGATCGCCGAACGGAGCATGTCGGCCAGTGCAGCGCGCTCTTCGGGGCTGCGTTCGGAGAACATCACGAGCACCGCGTGCGTGTCCGGATCGACGTCGGTGCGCTGGGTGCGCAGGTGCGTGGAGATGCCGGAGGCGTCATGCACCTCCTGCGTGGACACCTCGAGCGCGGCCGCGATGCCCCGGACGGGATCGCTGAGCGGCCCGTTCTTCCACTCGGTGTTGGTCCACTTGTGCCACATGGGACGGGAGATCTCGTAGCCGGCCGCGCGTGACCGGTCCACGAGATCCTGCTGAGTGAGCCGCAGCTCCTTCATGCGCCGCCGGATCAGGTCCTGCAGCCGTTCGCCCGACCCTCGCGGATCGGGTCGATCGACTGATTGCGGATCCATCCGCCGGCCCCCTCGTACCGGACGACACCGGACGGCCGGTGGCCGTCCCCCCACGCCCGATGCCGACGATAGCACGCAGAACTGTTTGCAATAGCCGTCATCCGGGTGGCTGCGATCCTCACCGCGTGACCGACGTGCGCCCGTGCACCGCCATGGTGTGGCTGCTCAGCTCCGTGCTCCTCGACGCGCAGGAGCGCGGGCTCGCGCACTCCGCCCAGCTGGGGAAGGCCCGCCACGGCGTGCTGGTGGCGGTCACGCCGGCCGAGCAGGTCGGCGCGGCTGTCGTGGGTCAGGCGCGGTCATCGCGTTGGTACACGTCAGGGACGCCGTCGTGGTCGTCGTCGCGTTCCTCCTCGGCGCACAGGCGCCGGTAGTGCGCGTTGCGGATCCGCAGCACGACGGACGCCAGGAGCGCCGCCACCAGCGACCCGGCGAGCACGCCGATCTTGACGTGGTCGTCGGCCGCGGTGCCGCTGCCGAACGCGAGCTCGCCGATCAGCAGCGAGACCGTGAACCCGATGCCGGCCAGCATCGACAGCCCGAGCACGTCCCACCAGGACAGGCCGTCGGCGAGCTCGGCGCGGGTGAACCGCTGCACCGCCCAGGTGCCGCCGAGCACGCCGACCGTCTTGCCCGCGACGAGGCCCAGCACGATGCCGATCGTGATCGGGTCGGCGAGCGCGGCGGCGACGCCGCCGCCGTCGACGACGGTGACGCCGGCGGCGAAGAACGCGAACACCGGCACGGCGACGCCGGCGGAGAGCGGCCGGAAGCGGTGCTCGAAGTGCTCGGCGAGGCCCGGGCCGGGACCGTCGGCGCGCCGGATCACCGGCACCGCGAAGCCCATCAGCACCCCCGCCACGGTGGCGTGCACCCCGGAGGCGTGCATCAGTCCCCAGGTCAGCGCCGCGAGCGGGAGCAGCAGCCACCACGACCGCACCCGGCGCTGCACGAGCAGCGCGAACAGCGCCAGCGGCACGACGGTCAGCAGCAGCGGCAGCCAGTTCAGCTCGTCGGTGTAGAAGATCGCGATGATCGTGATCGCGAGCAGGTCGTCGACCACGGCGAGGGTCAGCAGGAACACGCGCAGGGCGGCCGGCAGGTGCGTGCTGATCACGGCCAGCACGGCGAGGGCGAACGCGATGTCGGTCGCCGTCGGGATGGCCCAGCCGGCCAGCCCGGCGCCGGTGGCCGCGGTGCACGCGACGTAGATCAGCGCGGGCGCGGCCATCCCGCCCACCGCAGCGGCGACGGGCAGCGCGGCGCGACGCGGGTCGCGTAGGTCACCGGCCACGAACTCGCGCTTGAGCTCCAGCCCGGCGACGAAGAAGAAGATCGCCAGCAGCCCGTCGGCGGCCCACGTGGCGAGCGTCAGGTCCAGGTGCAGCGCGGCCGGCCCGACGCGCAGCGCGGAGAGCTCGGCGTACACCTCGCGCCACGGCGAGTTCGCCCACAGCAGCGCCAGCGCCGCCGCGGCGACCAGCAGCAACCCGCCGGTCGTCTCGGTGCGCAGCACGTCCCCGACGCGACGCACCTCCGGCCACGAGCCGCGCGCGAACAGGCGGGGGATCATGCGGGCGGCCTCCGGGGTCGACGAACCGAACGCCGACCAGACTTCCCGGCTCACCACCGTCCAGGGTAGTCGGCGCGCGGCCGGCTCACCCGGTCGACGGGGGCGCGGCGAGCCGCGGTGCAGTCGGCGCGGTGGCGAGGCGTGGCGGTGATCAAGGGCAACCTGTCGTCAGTTGATCTCTGTGAACGACATTCTGCCCTTGATCACGGCCTGCCGGCCGGGACGGGCACCGGGGGCGGCGTCGGCGAGCCGGCCAGCCGAGTCCGGGTGCCGCCGGTCACCCGCCGGGCAGCGCTCGTCGATCAAGGGCAGAACGTCGCGAGTTGATCTCCAGCAACGACTTTTTGCCCTTGATCACCGACCACCCCCGGCCGCGCTCGACCTCGCCGCGTCGTCGGTGATCCCGGCGAGGACGCCCTCGACGTCCGCCGGCCCCTCGCTCCACCGTGCCGCGACGTGCCCGTCCGGCCGGACGAGCACGGCCCCCTGCACCCCGATCCCGCACGCGTCGAGGTGCTCGGCCGGCAGCGGTTCGACGTGCACCGGCCACGGCCCGTCCACTGCGGCCGGTTCTGCGGCGAACAGGGTGAACCACGGCCCGAGCCGGTCGAGCGTCGAGCTGCCGTCGGGCAGCCACAGGTGCGGCATCCGGTGCCCGGGGCGGGCGACGGGCACGTACTCGGTGGCCGGGTCCGCGGACGGTGGCGCCGAGCCGT
This sequence comes from Pseudonocardia sp. CA-107938, assembly GCF_050936315.1. Classification (NCBI taxonomy): domain Bacteria; kingdom Bacillati; phylum Actinomycetota; class Actinomycetes; order Pseudonocardiales; family Pseudonocardiaceae; genus Pseudonocardia; species Pseudonocardia sp. CA-107938. Next base: position 3,329,738 of record NZ_JBNJNA010000001.1, read on the forward strand.
CGGGACGGACGGCCGCGGACTCGTACGCGACGCCGAGCACCTGCCCGAGCTGGGCGAAGTACCGCTCGGACCACGGCAGCTGCCCGTCCGCCGGGAGCCCGGCGTCGAGCTGTTCCCGCCTGCGCAGCACCACCTGCCACATCAGCTGCGCGTTCTCCGTCGCCTGCTCCAGCGTGCGCCGGGCCACCGGTCGCCGCTCGACGTCGTAGGTGTCGAGCAGACCCGGGCCGGCCCAGCCCTGCACCACGCCGGCGAGCTTCCAGCACAGGTTGTGCACGTCGCCGATGCCGATGTTCATGCCCATCCCGCCGGCCGGCGGGATGGCGTGCGCGGCGTCGCCGGCCAGCAGCACCCGGCCGTCGGCGAAGCGGTCGGCGACCTGCGCCATCGTCGTCCACTCCTGCACCCGCAGGACCTGCACCTCGACGTCGGTGGTGCCGAGCGCGCGGACGACCACGTCCCGCCACTCGGTCGGCCCGTCCCCACCCGGTGCCACGAACGCCCACGTGCCCTCCGGGTAGACGGGCACGAACGCGCCGCCGGCCGTGGCGTACGCACCGGCCGGCCGGTCGCCCCACCACGGCGACAGGTCCGCATCGAAGACGATCGTGACGTTCTCGCTCAGCGCGCCCGGTCCGGTCGTCCCGATGCCCAGCAGCTGCCGGATCGACGAGTTCGCGCCGTCCGCGGCGACGACGTACCCGGCCCGCACCTGGTAGGTCGCGTCACCGGCGCGGTCCAGCACCGTCGCCAGCACGGAGCTGTCCGAGACGACCAGGTCGACCAGTTCGTGGCCGAACCGCAGCTCGGAGTCTGCGGCCGCGACGAGGATCGGTTCGAGCCGGTCCTGCGACGTCACGACGCCCAGGGCGGGGCTCTCCGCGATCGGCGCGTTGACGCCTTCCATGGCGGCCGTGGCGTAGTCCGGCGTCGTCATGCCGTCGGAGAACCGGATGCGGCCGTACTCGCGCGGGAACGCGCGCGCGGTGATCTCGGCCGCGACGCCGAGCTGCCGGAACACCTCCATCGACCGGACGTTGATCAGTCGCGACCGAGGGAACGGCGACAGCTCCGGGTAGCGCTCGACGAGCAGCGTCGGCACGTTCCACCGGTCCAGCAGCGCGCGAGCGGTCAACCCCACCGGGCCGCCGCCGACGATCAGCACGGGCACGTCGAGGTCGGGCGCAGTCGTCTCCAGCATGGCGATCAGCCTGTCCGGGTGGGGTGTCACCGCCGTTTCCCCGGCGCCTCACAGGTCGGAGCAGACCAGCGCCCAGGGACGGTCGTCGAGCCGGGTCATCACCAGCGTGACCCGGCGCGTGCCGGTCAACGAGCGCTGCAGGGTCCGGTGCAGTGCGTCGACGTCGCCGGCGAGCCCGCGGCGGCGGATGTCCACCGCGCCCACGTCGAGGTCACGCAGGCGCTGGGGCAGGCGCTTCTGGTGCCACGGCGCCGAGTCGAGCACGCGCAGCGTCCGCGCGAACGGGGTCTGCACCGGCTCGTCGCCGGACAGGAACGCGATCTGCCCGTCGAGCTGCCAGGTGCCGGTCGCGCGGGCGAGCTCGGCCACCAGCCCGGCCCGGGTGACGGCCGGGTCGGGGTCGAGCAGGTAGCCACCCGGTGCGCGGACGGGCACGGCGTCGCCGGGCGCCGGCTGCAGCACGGCACCGCTCGGCAGCACGGTGGCGCGGGTGCGCGAACCGGCCAGCGCGGGCGACCACAGCGCCGCCTCCTTGAGTTCTCGTCCCACCGACACGAACTCGATCTCCCAGCCGGGCGGCGCCAGGTCGTGGTCGATGCCGGGCGCCGCCTTCACCCCGACGGCGCCGACGCGCTCGACGAGCGCCGCGCACCACGCCAGCGGCGGCTCGCTCTCCCCGACCCGGTGCCGGCGCCCGCCGGCGCGGCGCGCGGGATCGACGAACACCGCGTCCACGCCGGTGAGGTCGACCTCGCGCACGTCGGCCTCGACGGTGGTGACCCGGTGCCCGAGGCCGTGCGCGGCCGCGTTGCGGGCCGCCATCCACAGGTGCACGGGATCGCGGTCGACGGCACGGACGTCGTGGTCCGCGGCGAGGGCGAGCAGGTCGCCGCCGATGCCGCAGCACAGGTCGGCGACCGCGCCGGCGCCGGCGAACCGGGTGCGGCGGTGCTGCGCCACCACCTCGGTCGAGGCTTGCTCCAGCCCCGCGCGGGTGAACCACATCGCGTCGGCGCGGGCGAACTTGGCGCGCGCGGCGGCGCGCAGCTCGGCCTGCCCGAACGCGTCGACGACCAGCTCGGTCGGGTACCGCGCACGCAGCTGCGCACCGAGCCGCAGGCCGGCGGGGCCGGTCAGCTCGGCCGCGTCGAGAGCGGCCAGCTCGGCCAGCACGGCCTGCCCGTCCGGGGCGGCCAGCGCGTCGAGGCGCTCGGTGGTCACGACGGCGAGTCTCCCGTCCCGTTCGGTGGGTCCTGCGATCCGGTGTCCCCGAGCACCCGCCGCAGGCACCCGGGCTCGCGTACCTTCGCGGCCATGGAGCAGCCCGTGACCCTCGACGCGCCGATCGTCGCCGTGACCGTCCACCCCTCGCGGGCGCGCATCACCCGCCGCGGCCGGGTAGCGGTGCCGGCCGGCATCGGCGAGGTCGTGGTGGCCGACCTGCCTGGAGAGCTGGTGGAGGAGTCGGTGCGGGTCGCCGCCCGGGGTGCGGGGATCCGCGTCGTCGGCGTCGACGTGCGCCACCGCGACCTCGCGACCGTGCCCGATGCGCGGGTCCGGGCCGCCGAGGCCGCGCTGCGCGACGCCGAGCGGGCGCTGGCCGCCGTGGACGCCGCGGACGCCGGTGCCGCCGCCCGGCAGGAGCTGCTCACCCGGCTGGCCGACCGGAGTGGTGCCCGGCTCGCCGCCGCCCTGGCCGACGGCACGGCGCAGCTCTCGCGCATCAGCGAGATCGGGGAGTCGGTGGCCGCCGAGGTGGCCGAGGTCGCGACGCTGCGCCGGCAGCACGCCGAGCAGCGCACCGAGGCCCAGCACGCCGTCGACGCGGCGCGCGCCGAGCTGGACCGCCTCCGGCACTCCGGGCGCAGCCGCCGCGAGATCGCCGTCGGGATCGAGGCCGAGGCGGCCGGCGAGCTGGAGCTCGACGCCGTCTACCAGGTCCGGCAGGCCGGGTGGAGCACCGCGTACGACGTGCGGCTCACCGGCGCCGACACCGTGGCGCTGACCTGGTACGGGATGGTCTGGCAGGCCAGCGGCGAGGAGTGGCCGGCCTGCGAGCTGACGCTGTCGACGGCCCGTCCGGCCGTGTCGGCGACGGTGCCGGAGCTGGATCCGTGGTGGGTGGCGCCGCAACCGCCGCCGCAGGCGGTGATGCGCGTGGCGATGCCGATGGCGGCCGGGGCGGCGAAGGACCTGGCCTACACCGGAGCCGCGATGGAGGCCGCCCCGGTGCCCGACGACTCCGAGCACGCGGTGGCGGCGACCTGGCGGCTGCCCCGCCCGACGGCGGTGCCGGGTGACGGCGCCCCGCACCGCACCACCGTCACGACGGCGGAGCTGCCCGCGCGGCTCGACCACGTCGTCGCGCCGGCGGTGTCCACCGACGCGCACCTGCGCGCCACCGTCACCAACACCGGCGGGCACGTGCTGCTGGCCGGACCGGCCTCCTGCTTCCTCGACGACGCCTTCGTCGGCACCACCGCCGTCGAGCAGACGGCCCCTGACGGCGAGTTCGAGCTGGCCCTCGGCGTCGACGACCGGGTGGTGGTGGAGCGCGAGCTCGCCTCCCGCACCGCCCACAAGGCGCGGTTCGGCGCCAACCGGGCCTCGGTGGAGGAGTGGACCACCACCGTCACGAACCGGCGCGCCAACCCCGTCCGGCTGGTGGTGCGCGACCGCGTCCCGGTCACCCGCAGCGCCGACGTCAAGATCGTCGACGTGGCCCTGAAGCCCGAGCCGACCGAGCGCGACGACCTCGGCCGCGTCGAGTGGCGCACCACCGTCGCGCCGGGCGCGCAATGGAGCGCCACCGCGCGCTTCGGGGTGGAGGCGCCTCGCGACCTGCCGCTCACCGGCTGGAGGTGATCAGGCCGGCACCGGTGCGGCGACGGGCGCGTCCCAGTCGATCTCGTAGCGGTGCAGCCAGGCCAGCGAACCGGTGCCCGAGCCGGCCGCCCGGCGCAGGATGATCGGCAGCACCAGGTCGCGCAGGACCCGGCCGACCGGGCCGGCCGCCTTCTGGTTGCTCGACCGGGCACCGGCGGCCACGACGCGCTCCACGCGCTCGCGCCGCAGCCCGACGTACGCGGTGAACGCCGTCTCCGGGTCGGGGTGGTCGCGCAGGCAGCGGGCCAGCTCGACGGCGTCCTCGATCGCCATCGACGCGCCCTGCCCCGACGACGGCGACGTCGCGTGGGCCGCGTCGCCCACCAGCACCATGCGGCCCCGGTGCCAGTGCGGCACCGGCGGCATGTCGTAGGTGGCCCAGCCGCGCAGCTCGCCCGGTGTGGCGGCGACGATGCGGGCGGCGGGGGTGCGGTCGTCGGCGAACAGGTCGAGCAGCCAGGTCCGCCACTGCTCGGTGGTCATCGCCGCCAGCTCGCCCGGGGCGGGCTCGTCGCGCCGCGGCGGGTTCGCGAACCACCACACCGTGCCGTCCGGCGCCGGCCCGTAGCCGAAGAACGCGCGCTTGCCGAAGACCATCTGGAACTCGCCGGCCGGCAGGTCGACGTCGGGCACGCGGGCGAACCCGCCGACGTTGAGCACCGGCACGTAGCGGGCCGACGGGGCGTTCGGATCGATCGCGGTGCGCACCCGGGACCGGATGCCGTCGGCGCCGACCAGGATGTCGGCCGTCGCGGTGGTGCCGTCGGCGAACACCGCGGTCACGCCGTCCGGCGCCTCCCGGACCTCCACGAGCCGCTTCCCGTACGTGACGGTGAGACCACGCCGCTCCGCCTCCGCGCGCAGCACGCGGTGCAGATCGGCGCGGGCCACGGTGACGCCGACCGTGCCGTCGGGCAGCGGCTCGCCGGTGCCGACGGCGCCGAGCACCTTGCCCGATCCGCTGCGGAAGCTCATCGAGGTCGTCGCGAACCCGACCCCGGCCACGGCCTCGCCCGCGCCGATGGCGCGCAGCGCGGCGATGCCGTTGACCTGCAGGGTGAGGAACGCGCCCAGGTCCTCGTCGGGGTCGGTGCGGGCCTCGTGGACGGTCGCCGAGATCCCGGCCTTCTGCAGCGCCATGGCCACCACGGGCCCGGCGACGCCCCCTCCGATCACCAGTGCCGTGCGTGCCGCAGTCATGTCTTCTCCCGTAGAGTAGCTCGAACCAGCAAGTATCTTGGCCAACCAAGTCTCTTGGAGATCCGAGTTAATGTCAAGCGCTCTGCATGCCGAGATCGGCGTCGCCCTCCGGCGGTTCATCGCGAACGTCGTGCTGTTCAACCACCAGGTCGCGCAGGTGCTCGGGCTCGGCGCCAGCGACTCGCAGTTCCTGACGCTCCTTGAGGTGCACGGCCCGCTCACGCCCGGCCGACTCGCCGAGCTGACCCGGCTGACGACCGGCACCGTCACGGGCGTGCTCGACCGGCTGGAGAAGGGCGGTTACGTCCGCCGCGAGCGCGACCCGCACGACCGGCGCAAGGTCGTCGTCACGCTGCTGCCGGACCAGCTGGCCGGCGTCGGCGAGCACTACCAGGCGCACGCAGAGCACCTGGAGGCCGTCCTGGCCCGGCACAGTGACGCCGAGCTGGAGGTGATCCGCCGGTTCCTGGCCGAGATGCTGGAGGGCTGACCACGACCCGGTGGGACGATGGCTCCGTGCTGACCGTCATGAGCTCCGGCGCCCCGTCCGACGTGGTGAGCGAGTACCTCACCGACCACTCCACCCCGGCCGACGACGTGCTGCGCGACCTCGCTGCCGAGACCGTGCAGCGGTTCCCCGACGCCGCCGGCATGCAGATCGGACCGGACGAGGGCGCCCTGATCGGCATGCTGGTGCGCCTGGTGGGTGCGCGGACCGCGGTCGAGGTGGGCGTGTTCACCGGCTACTCGGGCCTGTGCATCGCGCGGGCGCTGCAGCCCGGCGGTCGGCTGCTGGCCTGCGACGTCAGCGAGGAGTGGACGTCCGTCGCCCGCCGCTACTGGGCGCGGGCCGGTGTTGCCGACCGCATCGACCTGCGCATCGGCCCGGCGCTCGACACCCTGCGCGCACTGCCACCCGACCCGGCCATCGACATCGCGTTCGTCGACGCCGACAAGTCCGGCTACCCCGACTACTACGCCGAGCTGGTGCCGCGCCTGCGCCCCGGCGGCCTGCTCGTGCTGGACAACGTGCTGATGGGCGGCCGGGTCCTCGATCCCGGCCAGGTCGACGCCGGCACGGAGGCCGTGCGCCGGCTCAACGACGTCATCGTCGCCGACGAGCGCGTCGAGTCGGTGATGCTGCCGGTGCGCGACGGCGTCACGCTGGCGCGTCGAGTCGGTTGACGAGCTCGGTGTCGACCCCGACGACGCCCAGCGCGGACGCCCCGCCCGGGTCGCCCAGCGGCGCGTCCCGGCCGGGCAGGACGGTCGTGAAGAATGCCTCGTTGTCGGCCAGGTGCACCTCCTGGTCGGGCTCCAGGGCCCGGTCCTGGCTGATCGCCTCGACCGGGCACGCCGGCTCGCACGCCCCGCAGTCGATGCACTCGACGGGGGAGATGTAGAGCTTGCGCGCGCCCTCGTAGATGCAGTCGACGGGGCATTCGTCGATGCAGGAGCGGTCCATCACGTCGATGCAGGGACCGGCGATCACGTACGGCATGAGGCCTCCAGTGGGCAGGCCGACGGCACGCGCGCCTGAGGGCGCGCGCCTTCCGGAGCGGGGTTCAGCTACTACTCAGGGGAAGTGCACGTACTCGTACTCGAACGGCTTGCCGTTGATGCCCTGCGAGGGCGGGGCGATCCAGCTGGCGATCTTCCCCGGCTCGTAGACGGGTCGCATCAACGAGCGGACGTGGGTCTTGTCGGCCTCGGTGGGCAGCCAGCGGTCGCGGTTGGCCTCCCACACGTCCGAGCTGACGAGGTCGCCCTTCGGGGTGATGTGGTGCTCGCTGAAGAGCCCGACCTGCCGGTTGAACCCGACGTGCGGCAGGGTGAGCCGGAAGTCGATGCCGTTCTGCTCGAGGATGCGGTTCCAGCGCTTCATGCCGCCGCGGCAGTCGGCCACGTACTCCGAGCGCAGGTCGTGGTTGAGCGCGAGCAGCGCCGGCACCTGCTCGGTGGTGACCTGCCCGTCCTTGACGACGTCGATGTCGGCGGCGTCCTCGGTGAGCACGTGGTCGTCCTTGCGGCGTTCCTCCTGCCAGCGGCCCTTGAGCCCGGCGGTGAAGTAGTTGGCGGCGTTGGTGCTCTGCTCGGAGCCGAACAGGTCGAGCGAGACGGAGTAGTGGAAGTTCACGTACTTCTGGATGACGTCGAGCGGGATGCCACCGTGCGGGGCGATGTCGTCGGTGTCGTGCTCGCGCATCAGCTCGGCGGCGCGCTGCACCACGCGGTCGACACCGGTGGTGCCGACGAACATGTGGTGCGCCTCCTCCTTGAGCATGAACTCGCAGGTGCGCGACAGCGGGTCGAACGCCGACTCCTTCAGCGTGCCCAGCTGGTACTTCCCGTCGCGGTCGGTGAAGTAGGTGAACATGTAGAACGACAGCCAGTCCGGCGTCTCCTCGTTGAACGCGCCGAGGATGCGGGGGCTGTCGAGGTCGCCGGAGTTGCGGTGCAGCAGCGCCTCGGCCTCCTCGCGGCCATTGCGGCCGAAGTAGGCGTGCAGCAGGTACACCATCGCCCACAGGTGGCGCCCCTCCTCCACGTTGACCTGGAAGAGGTTGCGCAGGTCGTAGAGGGAGGGGGCGGTCTCGCCGAGGCGGCGCTGCTGCTCGACCGACGCCGGCTCGGTGTCGCCCTGGATGACGATCAGCCGTTGCAGGTCGGCGCGGTACTCGCCGGGCACCTGCTGCCAGGCGGGCTCGCCCTTCTGCTCGCCGAACGCGATCCGCCGGTCGGTGTTGCGTTCGGCGAGGAACACGCCCCACCGGTACTCCTCCATGGCGACGTGGTCGAAGTGCGCCCAGCCCTCCCGGCCGACGGCGACGGCGGTGCGCAGGTAGACGTCCTCGGTGGGGATCGCCGGCCCCATCGTCTTCCACCAGGTCAGGAAGTTGGGCTGCCACGACTCCAGCGCGCGTTGCAGCCTGCGGTCGCCGGCGAGGTCGACGTTGTTCGGGATCTTCTCCGAGTAGTCGATGGACATGTCACACACGCTTCCGGTCGAAGTCGGCCTTGCGGCCCGTCCCGTACCTGCGCAGGGCCCCGTCCGGGCCCGACGCGTTCGGTCGCACGAAGATCCAGTTCTGCCACGCGGTGAGCCGGGAGAAGATCCGCGACTCCATCGTCTCCGGGCCGACGAACCGGTGGTTGGCCTCCATGCCGGTCAGCGCGTCGGGGGAGAGGGAGGCGCGTTCCTCCAGCATGATGCGGATGTCGTCGGCCCAGTCGATGTCGTCGAACGCGTCGGTGACCAGGCCCAGCTCCGCGGCCTCGACGGCCTCGATGCGCCGGCCGGTCTCCTGGCGCAGCTTCGCGACCGCGTCGTCGTCGCCGTAGAAGCGGCTCTCCAGGCGGGCGAGCCCGTTGCTCATCGGGAACGTGCCGAAGTTGGACGCAGAGAGCACGATCTGCGCGGGCTCGCCCTCCTCGTCGGCGTCCTCCATGAAGCCTTCGAGCATGTACTGGCGGTCGCACGCGAACGCCAGCTCCAGGAGCGCGCCGGCGAAGCACGAGCCCGGCTCGATCAGCGCGATCAACGACCGCGACGTGACGTCGAGCCGCTTGAGCACGCGCTTGAAGTAGTGGCGGATCTCGTTGACCAGCCAGTCCGTGCCGCTGTACTGCTCGATGACGCGCTCGAACGCCAGCGCGTCCTCGATGTCGCCCTTGGTGCGGAGCACCCACGTGCCCAGCTCCAGCTCGTTGGTGCGCAGCCGCAGGATCAGGTCGTCGAGCTCGCGGGTCATGGCCAGCGGCCAGAAGTCGGCGCCCAGCTCGTGCACGCGCTCGACGGTGTCGGGCACGTCGCCCTCCGGCCCGAACACCGTGATCTCGACGAGGCCCCGCGCGCGGTCGAGAGACGCCTCGACGTGCCGGTACTTCACGCCGTCCGCGGTCTCGGTGCGCTGCAGCGGCGGTAGGGCGATCCCGCTCGCGTCGGCCGGCCGGGTCGAGCGGGAAGCGGCCTCGGCGGCCCGCTCGGCCACCTTCTCGTTCCACAGACGCTTGGGGATCACCTCGTCGACCAGCTTCCACTCGACGGCCTGCTGGCCGCGCACCCCCTCGGGGCGGGTGGCGAACACGTCGGCGCGGTCCTTGCGCACCTTGCGCTTGTCGGTGACGCGGGTGAGCCCGCCGGTGCCGGGCAGCACGCCCAGCAGCGGCACCTCGGGCAGCGACACCGCCGACGAGTTGTCGTCGACGAGCAGGATCTGCTCGCACGCCAGCGCCAGCTCGTACCCGCCGCCCGCGGCGGTGCCGTTGACGGCGGCGATGTACGTCTGGCCGGAGTGCGTGGTGGCGTCCTCGATGCCGTTGCGGGTCTCGTTGGTGAACTTGCAGAAGTTCACCTTCCACGGGTGGCTCGACTGCGCGAGCATGCGGATGTTCGCGCCGGCGCAGAAGTTCTTGTCCTTCCCGCTGGTCACCACCACCGCGCGCACGCCGGGGTGCTCGAACCGCAGCCGCTGCGTCGCGTCGTACAGCTCGATGTCGACGCCCAGGTCGTACGAGTTCATCTTCAGCTCGTAGCCCGGCACGATCCCGCCCGCCTCGTCCACGTCGAGGCGCAGCGTCGCCACCTCCCCGTCGACGTCGAGCGTCCAGTGCTTGTAGGACGCCGGGTCGGTGTCGAACGAGACGGTGGGCGTCGGTTCGGGCTCGGGCATGGCGGGCTCCTCTGCGCGTCGACGGTAACTCTACAATGTCGTCGCACGGCGCGCCAGTTATGTAGAACGTCAGTCGTGGTCCGTCAGTGGATGACCTTCGTCAGGACGAAGCCGTCCTCGGCGTCGACGACCGATGGCAGGGTCCTCAGCAGGGCGCGTGCGGCGACCCTTGCGTTCTTCTCGCCGGTCGCGTGCATGAACGCCGCGATCCGGCCTGCCACGTAGGGCGTCGAGAACGACGTGCCACTCCATTCGGCCATCCCGTCGAACTCCTGCTCGGAGTGCTGCGGTGGCGCATCGGTGCACGAGCAGCCGCCGTACAGGGCCGGGGTGTAGTAGCGGCATGCGGGGGCGCCGGTCGCTGACAGCTGCGGGGGATCGATGTAGCGGTAAGTGCCCTTGAGATAGGCGTTGACCAGCCGCTCCCCGGGCGCGTACACGCTCACCCAGTCGCCGTAGTTCGTGAAACACGCCCGGCCCCAGCCGTCCCCACGCAGTGCGCCGACGCCGACGACCATGTCGGGCCGGTCCACCGCCAACGCGGCCGGATAGAACTTGTGAGTCTCGCCCTCATTGCCCGCGGCTGCGACGAGCAGCGTCGTGCAGTCGGGTCGCTCCATCTCGGTGAAGAATGCTCGCAGCCCGGCGTAGGGCAGGTCGCAGAATGTGGCGCTGCCAGCCGAGAGGCTGATGATGTCCGGCGGGTCGCCCTGTTCGATCGCCTGGACGAGCCCGCGAACCATGTCCTGGCCGAGGGTGTCCTCCATGACTGCGCCCGCCCATGCCAGGGCGTTCGAGACGAACACCCTCGTGCCGGGTGCGACGCATCGCAACACGCCGGCGACGAAGACGCCGTGCCCGACGTACTCGCCGATGACACCATCGACGATCGTCCCGGATCGCTTGTTGCCCCCGACCTCGAGCCGTCCGAGGCCACCACCCGACCGCGGGACTCCCGTCACCTCCTCGACGTCGAGGCCGGACGCGTCGTGGAACCAGGGTCGGCCGTCACCGAAGCCGTCCCAGATCCCCGTGTCCACGACCTGCACGAACACGCCGTCGCCGGCATCGTCGGGGCTCTGCCGCGGTAGCGGCTTCGCCGCGCCGTCGACCCGGATCGGTTCGGTGGCCGGGCAGACGCAGCCGCCCGTGATCGAGATCAGGTGGTTCGGCCGGAGAGCTCCACGCTCGACGCCGTCGCGCTCCAGCCGCTCGATCGTCTCAGGGGCGCGGTCGCCACCTGTGTTGACGAGGAGGAGGTCGTCGTCGGTGTTGCGGTCGGCGCGCGGTGAGCTGACCCCGCGCCCGCTGACGGCGTTGCCGCGGAGATCAGCGGGGAGGGAGTCGACGTATCGGGCGGGGACGAGGATCGCGTCGTGCTCGAAGAGGAGGTCGGGGGTGAGGGTCTCGCGATCCCGGCCTGGGGACCACTCGTAGCCGATGGTGATCCCCCGCTCCGCCGCCGCGGCCATGACGATGTCGAGCTGCGTCCAGAACCGTGGGTCGCGTGTCCGATCGGGGCTGGCCATGATTCCTCCGCTGGATGTGATGATGCGTACGACGTTCTGAACCCGAAGACCAGCATCTGATACCGGTTTCGCCCGGATAGCATGCTGGCGTGACGGCGGAGCCGCGGGAAGCCTTCACTCCCGAAGCGCTGTTGCTGATGGTGTTCGACCGGCCGCACGAGGCGATGACGGCGGCGCAGCAGGTGCTCGCGTCCCAGCCGGACCCGGTCGCCGCGTCCGGAGCCCACCAGGCGGTGGGGCTCGTCCATCGCGAGTTCGGAGATCTGCCACTGGCGATCCGGCACCTGCGCACGGCGGTGCGGTTGGCGCGGTCGGCCGGGTCGCGGGCACGTGAAGCGGACGCACTTGCAACGCTCGGCCACGCGCTGGTCCATGCCGGGCGCAGCGCGGCCGGCATCGCGACCCTCGACGAAGCACTGCGCCTCGCATCCGGCGTCGAGAAGGCGCGTATCCGGTATCGACGCGGGGCGACGTTCGAAGTCCTCGGCCGCCACGAAGAAGCGCTGTCCGACCTGCGGCTCGCGATCAAGGCGCTGCGCGATGCCGGTGACGACATCTGGACGGCACGGGCGCTCACCTTTCGCGGGCTGATCAGCCTCGCCGGCGGCCACATCGATCGGGCCGACCGCGACTTCCGGTCCGCCGAGGAGATCCATGGTCGGACCGGGCAGCGGCACGAGTACGCCGTGGCCCGCTGGAACCGCGGGCTCGTCGCGTACCGAGCAGGCGATCTACCTGCCGCGTTGGAACTGCTCGACGATGCAGATCAGCGCTGTCGTGCAGCGGGCGTCATGCCGCCCGACCTCGTCGCGGATCGGTGTTCCGTCCGGCTCGCCGCCGGGCTCGCGCCGGAGGCGCTCGCCGCGGCCGATCACGCCGTCGCCGACCTCGTCGAGAGGCGCGGGATGGCGACCCGCAGGGCAGAGCTGTTGTTCGTCGCAGCCCGTGCGGCGTACGCGTCGGGGGACCACGCCGGGGCCATCGCGCGTGCGACCGCGGCCGCCGACGCCTTCCGAAGACAGGACCGGCCCTGGTGGCGCGAGCACGCCAACCTGCTTTCACTACAGGCCAGGTTCCGGGCCTCCGGTGCGTCGCCGCGGCTCGGGATGAAGGCGCTCGGAGCGGCGGAGCGGCTGCGCGCAGTCGGCTCTCCCGAGTGCGTGCAGGCCGACCTGCTCGCCGGTCGGATCGCCATCGCCGTCGGTCGGCTCGACGACGCCGGTGCACATCTCGGCCGGGCCGCGTTGGCGCGCCACGGTGGTCCCGCGGTCTCCCGCGTCACGGGGTGGCTGGCCCGTGCCCTTCTGGCGGAGGCCGAGGGCCGGCAGGCGGACATGCTCGCCGCGTGCCGGCGGGGTCTCGCGGTCCTCGACGACTACCGGCTGACCCTGGGAGCGACGGAGCTGCGAGCCCGGGTGACGGCGCAGGGTGCCGAGCTGGCCGAGCTGGCGCAGCGCGCGGCGGCCCGAACCGGGACAGCTCGGCAGGTGCTCCTCTGGAGTGAACGATGGCGGGCGACAGCCTCCTCGGTCCCGCCCGTGCAGCCGGCCGAGGGCGAGGCGAGCTTCGTCGAGCTCGTCGCCTTGCGCGATGTCACCGCCCGCATCGACCAGGCCAGGAGGAACGGCGAGCCGTTCGCGGCACTCGCGCGGGATCGAGCACGGCTCGAGGCGCGGGTCCGGGACAGCGCGCTGCGCACACCGGCGAGGCTCGGCGTCGACAGGCTGCCGGCGGGGCTCGCGCTGCGTGACCTCCTCGACGAGCTCGGCGGCGCGCGTCTGCTGGAGATCGTCGAGATCGACGGGGACCTCCACGTGCTGGTCTGCGGCTCCGGCCGGGTGCGGCGGGTCGTCGCCGGGCGAGCTGCAACCGCAGCGAAGCTGGTCGAGCAGGCGCGATTCCTGCTGCGCTCGGCCGCGCACGCTGATCCGGACCGGGCAGGGGCGCTGGCGGCCCGGATGAGCAGCCTCGGTGTCAGGCTCGAGGCCGAGCTGCTGGGCTCGGCGTCAACCGACCTGGCCGACGAGCACGTCGTCGTAGTCCCGCCCGGTCGTCTCCACCACACTCCGTGGGCGCTGCTTCCCGCGCTCGCCGACCGTGCCCATGCTGCGGCACCCTCCGCTCGGGCCTGGCTGTCGGCGCGCCGCACCGCCCCGCCCCGGTCTCCGTCGGTCGTCCTCGTCCGTGGACCAGAACTCGGCAGCGGCGAGGCGGAGATCGACGCCATCGCCCGGATTCGCCCGGAGGCGACGGTGCTGAGGTCGGGGACTGCAACGGTAGGTGCTGTCATCGATGCGCTCGAGTCGAGCTCACTGGCGCACATCGCCGCACACGGCGAGTTTCGCGCAGACAGCCCGCTGCTGTCGTCGTTGCAGATGGACGACGGTCCGCTGACGGTCTACGACCTGGAACGGTTGCGCCGGGCGCCGCACCGGATCGTCCTGCCCTGCTGCGACTCCGCGCGACTGCAGCCCGTGGGCGCCGACGAGCTGCTCGGACTTGCCACAGCTCTGCTCCCCCTCGGCACCGCGGGAATCGTGGCCGGGGTGATCCCGCTCAACGATCTCGCGGCCGTGCCTGTCATGGTCACGCTGCACGAGGGACTCGCCGCCGGCGAGACCATGGCCGAGGCGTTGCTTCGGGCTCGTCGCGCCGCCGTCGGTGATCGTGGGCGCAGCGCGACGGCCAGCGCGACGGCCAGCGCGCTGGTCGCGTTCGGAGCTGCCTGACGCCGATGCCGCGGGCGTCCGGATGGAGGTCCGGCCTGCACCACCTGCGTGGTCGCGTCCTGTGTGCGGTGACTAACCCGAGCCCCGCGCCGCCTCCCGCAACCGGAACCGCTGGATCTTCCCCGTGGCGGTCTTGGGCAGCTCGCTGACCTGCACGACCTTCCGCGGCCGCTTGAACGAGGCGAGCTCCAGCTTGCAGAACGCGATGAGGTCGGCCTCGTCGACGGTCTGCCCGGGCATGGGCACGACGAAGGCGACGGGTTTGTCGAGGCCGTCCTCGTCCGGCACGCCGACGACGACGGCCTCCGCGACGGCGGGGTGGGCGAGGACGCGGGTCTCCACCTCGGTGGGGCTGACCCAGATGCCGCCGACCTTGAGCACGTCGTCGGCGCGGCCGAGGCAGGACCACGAGCCGTCGGCGTTGCGCACGTAGGTGTCGCCGGTGCGCATCCACTCGCCCTGGAACACCGCGCGGTTGACGTCGGTGCGGCACCAGTAGCCGGTGCAGATCGACTCGCCCGCCACGTACAGCATGCCGGGCTCGTCGGGCACGTCGATGACGGTGCCGTCGGCGCGGCGCAGCTCCACGCGGTAGCCGGGGACGGGGAAGCCGGAGCTGCCGGGCACGACCTTGCCGGGCACGTTGGAGATGAAGATGTGCAGCGCCTCGGTGGAGCCGATGCCGTCGAGGATCTCGAAGCCGTACTGGTCGCGGACGCCGTGCAGCATCCGCGCGGGCAGCGCCTCCCCGGCCGACACCCCGGTGCGGACAGTCGCGAACGTGTCGGTCGGCAGCTGCGCCGCCATGAGCGGGCCCCAGAAACTGGGGGCGGCGAAGAACAGCGTGACGCCGTGCTCCCGGGCGAGCTCGCCGTAGCGCTGCGGGGTCGGCCGGCTCGGCTCCAGCACCGCGCTCGCGCCCACCGACAGCGGGAAGAACATCGAGTTGCCGATGCCGTACGCGAAGAAGAGCTTGGCCGCCGACAGGCAGACGTCGTCGCGCTCGATGCCGAGCACCTGCATCCCGTAGGTCTCGGCGACGTAGCGGATGTCGGTGTGGCGGTGCATCGCGCCCTTGGGGGTGCCGGTGGTGCCGGACGTGTAGAGCCACAGGGCCGGCGACTCGTCCCACGTCGGGTACGCGGCCGGCATCGGCTCGTCGGCGACGAGGTCGGCGAACCGCAGCCCGGGCAGGCCGGGCACGTTCGGCGCTTCGGGACCGGACAGCACCACGTGCGCGAGGTCCGGGCCGGCCGCGGCCGCCGCCGCGGTGACGGACGGGGCGAACTGCGGGCTGCCGATCAGCAACCGAGCCCGCGAGTCGACGACGAGCTTCGCCAGCTCGCCCCCGGTCAGCATCGTCGAGCACGGCACGGCGACGGCGCCGAGGTACATCGTCGCCAGCACGGCGACGGCGAGGTCGACGTCGTCGGCCATCGCGAGGACCACCCGCTCCTCGGGGTGCACGCCCAGCGCGGCGATGCCGGCGGCGACCCGGCGGACCTGCTCGGTGAGCTCCGCGTAGGTCGTGCTGCCGCCGGGGTGGTGGAAGGCGACGCGGTCGCCGTCCCCGGCGGCGAGCCGGCGTTCGGTGAGGTACACGGCGGCGTTGAACGGGTCGGTCATGGTGCGCGCTCCACGTCCGGTTCGGGGTGTTGTCACTCTACGTGGCGATCGACCGGCGTCAAGGTTTCGTAGAAGATCTTGGCCTGTTCCCCAAGTGGGAACGGGATCTTTTCAACATATGCGCATGCTGCTAGGACTGGCTGTGGTCGGGCACACACGCCGAACGTTCAAGGGAGAACAGAGGATGCAGACCCGAGGAGCAGTCATCCGTCAGGCGCCGGGCAAGTACGAGGTGGTCGACCTCGAGGTCGACGACCCGGGACCGGGCGAGATCCAGGTCAAGATGGTGGCGTCGGGGCTGTGCCACTCCGACGACCACGTCGCGACGGGCGACATCCCGGTCGGCGTCTACCCCTTCGCGGGCGGCCACGAGGGTGCCGGCGTCGTGGCCAAGGCCGGCGCGAACAACAAGGGCATCAAGGAGGGCGACCACGTCGTCTTCTCGTTCCTGCCCTCGTGCGGGCACTGCCGCTGGTGCGCCAGCGGCATGCAGAACCTCTGCGACCTGGGCGCCGGGCTGCTCGCCGGATCCCGCTGGGAGGACCCCACCTCGTACCGGCTCAAGCTGGCCGGCACCGACACGCCCGTCGGCCAGATGTGCGGCATCTCCACGTTCGTCGAGACCACGACGGTCGCCCAGGACTCGTGCGTGAAGGTGCCGGAGGACATCCCCCTGGAGGTCGCCTGCCTCGTCGGCTGCGGCGTCGGCACGGGCTGGGGTTCGGCCGTCAACTCCGGCGAGGTCAAGCCGGGCGACACCACGATCGTGATGGGCATCGGCGGCATCGGCATCAACGCCGTGCAGGGCGCGGCGCACGCCGGCGCGTCCAACATCATCGCCGTCGACCCGGTGGCCTTCAAGCGCGAGAAGGCCCAGGAACTGGGCGCCACGCACGCCGTGGAGACGATGGAGGAGGCCACCGAGCTGGCCCACCAGTTCACCAACGGGCAGGGCGCCGACCAGACGATCGTCACCGTCGGCGTGGTCAAGCCGGCGATGATCGGGCAGGCGATGGCGTCGATCCGCAAGGCCGGCACCGTCGTCGTCACCGCGCTGGGCAACATCGCCGACACCGAGCCGCTGCCCGTCTCGCTGGCCGACATCACGCTCTTCCAGAAGCGCATCCAGGGCGCGCTGTTCGGGGCGTCCAACCCGAACTGGGACATCCTGCGCCAGCTCGAGCTCTACCGCTCGGGCGTGCTGAAGCTCGACGAGCTGGTCACCAAGACCTACTCGCTCGACGAGGTGGCGCAGGGCTACCAGGACATGCACGACGGCAAGAACATCCGGGGCGTCATCCACTACTGAGTGACCCGCCCACTGGCCGAAGGGATAGCCGTTGTCGACGCCCGTCGTGGGGCTGCGCCGGGAGCGCGAAGTGCTCACCGTCGCGCTCGCGACGGGCCGGCACGTCGTCATCGAGGGGCCGCCGGGCACCGGCAAGTCGACGCTGCTGCGCGCCGTCGCCCGCGAGGCCGGGCAGGGCGTGGTGTTCGTCGAGGGCAACGCCGAGCTGACCCCGGCCCGGCTCGTCGGCCAGTTCGACCCCGCGCAGGTGCTGGCGTCGGGCTACCGGCCGGAGCACTGGGTGGACGGGCCGCTGCTGCAGGCCATGCGCGAGGGCTCGCTGCTGTACGTCGAGGAGCTCAACCGCATCCCCGAGGAGACGCTGAACGTCCTCATCACCGTGCTCACCGAGGGCGAGATCGCGGTGCCCCGGCTGGGCACCGTCGCAGCCGGCAAGGAGTTCCGGCTGATCGCGGCCATGAACCCGTTCGACGCCGTCGGCACCGCGCGGGTCAGCCAGGCGATCGCCGACCGCATGTGCCGCGTCGTGCTCGGCTACCAGGACGAGGACGGCGAGCGCGCGATCACCACGTCGGTCACCGGGCTGGACGGCGAGTGGACGGCGTTCGCGGTCGCGCTGACCCGTGCCACCCGCAGCCACCGTGACGTGCGGATGGGCTCGTCGGTGCGCGGCGCGATCGACCTCGCGCTGCTCCTGGGTGCGCTCGCCGAGCTGCGCGGCGAGCCGGCGCCGTCGCGCGAGACGGGGCGCGACGCCGCGTACGCCGCGCTGTCGGGCCGCATCCGCGTGGCCGACGGGGTGGACCGCACCCCCGAGTCGATCCTGGACGAGCTGCTCGACGCGAACTGGCCGACCGATCCGGCCGATCCGACCGATCCGGGCGAGGCGGACGACCCGGGAAAAGCTGACGGCCTGCCGACCCCCTCGGCAGGCTTCCAGCCCCGGCAGCGACCCGGCCGCGAGCACTCCGCGCGCACGCAGAGCCGGCAGCTGATCGCCGCCCGCCACCCGGACCTCGAGGAGGTGTCGCCCGAGGCCGGGCAGCTCGACGTCGACGCGTTCGAGGCGCTCGCCGCGCGTGACCCGGACGCGGCCGCCGCCCTGCTCGCCGACCTCGCCGTCGCCACGGACGCGTCGCTGCGGGCAGCCGCGCGCCGGCTGGCCGGGCGGGTGTTCCTGCGGCTGGGCCGGATCGGGCCGGCCCGCTCCCGCGGCACGCGGCGCCTCGGCCACACCCGCGACCTCGACGGCGACCTCGACCTCGACCGCACCCTCGACGGCTGGAACCCGACGCACGCCCGCCGGCCCGGCGCCGACGACGTCGTCACCCGCGGGTGGACGGCGCACCGCCGGGCCGTCTGCCTCGCGGTGGACATGTCCGGGTCCATGGAGGGCCTCGCCGTCGCGCTGGCCGCCGTCGCCGCGGCCGGCGTGGTGGTGGCGAACGAGCGCGGCGCCCCGGCTCTGCAGCCGTCGGTCGTCGCGTTCGCGGCCGGGGTGCGGGTGCTGCAGGCGCAGGGGGTGCGCCGGCCGCCGGAGGAGCTGCTCGCGGACCTGGTCGGGCTGCGCGGGCACGGCACCACCGACCTCGCCGGTGCACTGCACGTGGCGTCGGCGCAGCTCGCCGCGGCCGTCGCCGACGAGCGGATGGTGGTGCTGTTCTCCGACTGCCTGCACACCACCGGTCGCGACCCCGCCGAAGCCCTCGGCGGCATCGACCGCCTGCACGTCCTCGTCCCGCTCGGGGGCGCGGAGGCCGAGGCAGCAGCGGCGGCGCTCGCCGCGCGGGGTGGTGGCCGCGCCCAGACCGTGCGACGGCTGGCCGAGATCGGCCCCGCCCTCACCCGCATCCTGTCCTGACCACGCCGTCGCCCGCCCCGTCCTGCGCCGGCGGTACGCGTCGAGAACGACGTTGTGGTGATCGAACTGCCCTGTTGATCACCGTAACGTCGTTCTCGACGGGGGTGCCGTCGAGCGTCGGCAACGGGAGGGTGGGCGAGCCACGTCCCCTTGAGTAGTCCACTACACATGCGCGGAGGCCGCGCGCGCGTCATCCTGAGCAGGTGTCCGGTTTCGGCCGTGTGGCGGCCTCCTCGAGCGTCCTGGCGGGCATCGCGGCGGCGGGGGCGAACGCGTTGCTGGTGGCCTACCTGGTGCTGCAGTTCCTGCGGCCGGGCGACGTCTCGACGAGTCTCGGACCGCTCGCGGGCGGGCTCGGCGCGTTGGGTGCCGCGCTGCTGATCCCGGTCGCGGTGGCCCTGGGTGAGGGGCTGCTCGCGGTGCTCGGGGTGGCGGCGATGGTGGTACTGGCGGTCGCGTGGGCGCTGGTCGCCGGCCAGGTGCTCACGCTGTGGGCGGCGGCGCCGGTCGTCGCCGGGGCGGCGACGCTGCTGGCGTGCTGGCTGGTCGTCGTCAACGACCGGACGGAGCGGCTGCCACCGCACCTCATCCGGTTCGGTCGCCGCAGCGGCGCCGCCGCGTTCGCGGGCTCGCTGGTGATCGTGCTGGCGCTGGCCCTGCTGCCGCCGATGTCGACGGTGCAGCTGGGCGCGCTCGCCGTCGGCGGGGTGCCGGCCGGGTTGGCGTGGCTGGCGGTGCCGGCGTGGTCGATCAGCGTCGGCCGCGCGCTGGGTCGGGCCCCGACGGCCGAGCAGCCCGGGTGATCCATCCCCGGCACACCAGCTCCACCACGACGGCGACGGCGAGGGTCTCGACGAGCAGCAGCAGGATCAGCACCAGCAGCTGCACCGCACCGGCCTGCACCGGGGACGCGCCGCCGAGCAGCATCCCGACGAACGCGCCGGGCAGCGTGACGAGCCCGACGGTGCGGGTCTGGTCCAGGGCGGGGGACAGCGCCTGCGCGGCCGTGGGCCGGGCGACCTCGATCGCCGCGTCGCGGGGGAGCAGCCCGAGCGACAGCGCGGCCTCCACCTCGCCGCGCCGCGTCGTCAGCTCGTCGAGGGCGCGGCGCCCGGCCAGCACCGTCGCCGTCATGGCGCCGCCGACGAGGATGCCCGCGGTGGGCACGATCGCGAGCCCGGTGGGCGGCACCACCCCGCCGACGACCAGCACGGCGACCACCGGCAGCGGCAGCACCACGGGCAGCAGCGCCCACCAGCCGCTGCGGTGCCGCGTCATCCGCCGGGCCCCGGTGCCGCCCGCCACCAGCACCATGACCAGCACGAACGCCGCGCTGAGCCAGACCGAGCCGATGATCGCGCCGATGAGCAACGAGACGGCCGCCAGCTGAACCGTGGCCCGGACCGCCGCCGTCACCGTCGCCCGTCCGGTGCCGAGCCGGGCCCAGACCGCGGCCAGCGCGGCCAGCGCGGTGGCGAGCACCCCGGCCACGGCGAGCGGCCATCCGAACAGGACGGTGGTGGACCCCACCGGCGAAGCCTAGTAGCGCGCTGTAGAGCTCGGGCCTACTGCGCGACGCTCCCTACGGCCGGAGCTTCTCAGCACCCTCCTAGGCCGCTCATTAGGGTGGGCCCGTGGGCACCATCGTGAGTTTCCATGCGCATCCCGACGACGAGTCGATCGCCTGCGGCGGCACCCTCGCGCGCGCCGCAGCAGCCGGCCACCGGGTCGTCCTCGTGTTCGCCACCCGCGGTGAGCTGGGTGAACCGGTTCCGGGTGTGCTGGCGGACGGCGAGCCGCTGTCGATGCGCCGCTCCGCCGAGTGCTACACGTCGGCGGCGGCGCTGGGCGCGAAGCGCGTGGAGTTCCTGCCGTTCACCGACTCCGGGATGATGGGCGAGCCGTCCAACGACGCCCCGTTCTGCTTCTGGAAGGCCGACGTCGAGCACGCGGCCCGCATGCTCGCGGTGATCCTCGACGAGGAGGACACCGACGTCCTCACGATCTACGACGACAACGGCGGCTACGGCCACCCCGACCACATCCAGGTGCACCGGGTGGGCCGCCGCGCCGCCGAGCTGTCCGCCGTGCCCGTCGTCGCGCAGAGCACGATCAACCGGGACTGGCTGACCCGCGGCATGAAGGGGATGGCCGACTCGGGCACCCTGCCCGAGGGATGGAGCGTCCCCGACGGGCCCCCGCCGGAGTTCGGCAAGCCGGAGTCGGTGATCACCCACCGGGTCGAGGCCGTCGACTTCACCGAGCAGAAGCGGGCCTCGATGCGCGCGCACGCGAGCCAGATGGGCCCCGACCACTTCATGCTGGCCATGCCCGACCCGATCTTCGCCATGGGCATGGGCACCGAGTTCTTCATCGTCGACCCGCTGCCCAGCCCCGCCGCGACGCCGGACGTGTTCGAGGAGCTGTTCACCCCGCTGCGCTGAGCGGCACGCTCTCGTCGACGGTGTCGATCCGCGCGTGCGGTCCGGGATCGTGGACGCGTCGGCGCTGCCCCGGCGCGAGGGGTCCGTCGTAGGTCTCCCACGTGTAGAAGCGCAGCTCGTGGCCGTCGGGGTCACGCAGCATCGGGAGGATCCAGCCCACCGGAGTGGCGTGGACCCCGCCGTGGTGCTCGCCGCACGCGTCGAGCCGGGCCGCGAGAGCGCGCATCGCCTCCTCCGATGCGACGGCGATCGCGAAGTGGTCGAAGCCGGCGGCGCGGGCGGCCCACTCGGGGTCGTGCCGCAGTGCGATCGGCGGGCCGCCGGCCGGGTGCGCCATCGCCAGCCCGGCCAGCCGCCCCTCCTCCACGAACTCGACCTCGATCCGGTAGCCGAGGACGCGCCGGTACCAGGCCAGCGAGCGGGCGAGGTCGGTGACCGGCAGTTTCAGGTGGTGAACCCCGTCGAGGGCGGGCACGTCGTCGACCATGCGGTGATACTGGCCCGACGCGGGTCGCCGCAGCACCGGACGCGCTGCCCATATCGGTCTGCTCCGGCCCCGGGGCGCGCCTTCGACAACGGGTAGAGCTACGATCGGGCCCACCACCTGGACGTTGGAGGATGGACCCGTGACAGACGTCGCCCCACAGCCGATCGCGTCGCGTCCGTACCCGGCGCGCCGGACGGCCAAGGGCTCCGTGTTCCTCAAGATGCTGCGGACGACGGACCCCAAGGACATCGCGATCCTGTACCTGGTCACGTCGTTCGGCTTCTTCCTCGCCGGCGGCGCGATGGCGCTGCTGATGCGCGGCGAGCTGGCCGTGCCGGGCATCCAGTTCCTGTCCAACGAGCAGTACAACCAGCTGTTCACCATGCACGGCACGATCATGCTGCTGCTGTACGCGACGCCGATCCTGTTCGGCTTCGCGAACTACATCGTGCCGCTGCAGATCGGCTCGCCCGACGTGGCGTTCCCGCGGTTGAACGCGTTCTCGTACTGGCTGTTCCTCTTCGGTGGCCTCACGGTCCTGTCGGGCTTCCTCACGCCGGGCGGCGCGGCCGACTTCGGCTGGTTCGCCTACACCCCGCTCGCCAACGCGATCCACTCGCCGGGCGCCGGCGGCGACCTCTGGATCGTCGGTCTGATCGTCGCCGGTCTGGGCACCATCCTCGGTGGCGTCAACTTCATCACCACGATCGTCTGCCTGCGCGCGCCGGGCATGACGATGTTCCGGATGCCGATCTTCACCTGGAACATCTTCGTCACGGCGATCCTGGTCCTGATCGCGTTCCCGGTGCTCACCGCGGCCCTGTTCGGCCTGCTCGCCGACCGCCACCTCGGCACGCACGTGTTCGACCCGGCCAACGGCGGCGTCATCCTGTGGCAGCACCTGTTCTGGTTCTTCGGCCACCCCGAGGTCTACATCGTCGCGCTGCCGTTCTTCGGCATCGTGTCGGAGATCTTCCCGGTGTTCAGCCGCAAGCCGGTGTTCGGCTACAAGACCCTGATCTACGCCACGATCTCGATCGCCGCCCTGTCGGTGGCGGTGTGGGCGCACCACATGTACGCCACGGGCGCGGTGCTGCTGGCGTTCTTCTCCTTCACCACGTTCCTCATCGCGATCCCGACGGGCATCAAGTTCGTCAACTGGATCGGCACGATGTGGAAGGGCCAGATCACGTTCGAGACGCCGATGCTGTTCTCGGTCGGCTTCCTCGCCACGTTCCTGTTCGGTGGCCTCACCGGCGTGCTCCTGGCCAGCCCGCCGATCGACTTCCACGTCTCCGACACGTACTTCGTGGTGGCGCACTTCCACTACGTGCTGTTCGGCACGATCGTGTTCGCCACCTACGCCGGCATCTACTTCTGGTTCCCGAAGATGACGGGCCGGATGCTCGACGAGACGCTCGGCAAGGTCCACTTCTGGCTGACGTTCTTCGGCTTCCACATGACGTTCCTCGTGCAGCACTGGCTGGGCAACGAGGGTGCGCCGCGCCGCTACATCGACTACCTGCCCATCGACGGGTTCGCCACGCTGAACCTGATCTCGTCGATCGGTGCGTTCGTCCTGGGCGCGTCCACGCTGCCGTTCATCTGGAACGTGTTCCGCAGCTACCGCTACGGCAAGGTCGTCACGGTCGACGACCCGTGGGGCTTCGGCAACTCGCTCGAGTGGGCCACCAGCTGCCCGCCGCCGCGGCACAACTTCACCGAGCTGCCCCGGATCCGTTCGGAGCGTCCGGCGTTCGAGCTCCACTACCCGCACCTGGTGGAGAAGTTCCGGGCCGAGGCGCACATCGGGCACCAGCCCGATCCTGGTGAGCTCGTCACGCAGTCGGTCGGCCCGGAGTCGCAGCCCGACAGCGACCCGAAGTCCCGCTGAGGCCGGTGCCCACTCCCGCAGGCACCAGCGTTCTCGTCACCGTCACGGGCCCGGACCGGCCCGGCGTCAGCTCCGTCCTGTTCGCGGCACTGATCCGGCACGGGGTCGACCTGCTCGACGTCGAGCAGGTGGTGATCCGGGGCCGGCTCACGCTGGGTGCGCTGGTCTCCACGCAGCACGATCCCGAGGCCCTGCAGGAGGCCGTCGAGCAGGCGATGGCGTCGATCCACATGCACGTGGAGACGTCGGTGCAGCCGGCGGAGGACCCGGCCGAGCGGCGCCACCCCACGCACGTCGTCGTGATCACCGGGCAGCCGATCACGGCCCGCGCGTTCGGGGCGATCGCGCAGGCCCTGGCCGACGTGGGCGCCAACATCGACGCGATCCGGCGGGTCGCGGACTACCCGGTGACGGGTCTGGAGCTGCTCGTCTCGCCCGATCCGGGGCGGGGCAGCGAGCACTACCCGCCGGGCACGCTGCGCAAGCGGCTCGTCGACGTGGCGCGCACGGCCGGTGTCGACGTCGCCGTCGAGCGGGCCGGGCTGGCGCGGCGCAGCAAGCGGCTGATCGTGTTCGACGTCGACTCCACGCTGATCCAGGGCGAGGTCATCGAGATGCTCGCCGCGCGGGCGGGCGCCGAGGCCGAGGTCCGCGCCGTCACGGAGGCGGCGATGCGCGGTGAGCTGGACTTCGCGGAGTCCCTGCGCCGGCGGGTCGCCGTGCTGGCCGGGCTCCCCGAGTCGGTGCTGGCGGACGTGGCCGGCGAGCTGGAGCTCACCCCCGGCGCCCGCACCACCATCCGCACGTTGAAGCGGCTGGGCTTCCGCTGCGGCGTGGTCTCCGGCGGGTTCACGCGGGTCATCGAGGGTCTGGTCGACGAGCTCGGCATGGACTTCGTCGCCGCCAACGAGCTGGAGGTCGTCGACGGGCGGCTCACCGGCCGCGTCCTCGGCGAGATCGTCGACCGGCCGGGCAAGGCCACGGCGCTGCAGCGCTTCGCCGACGAGTCCGGGGTGCCGCTGGAGCAGTGCGTGGCGGTCGGCGACGGCGCCAACGACATCGACATGCTCTCGATCGCCGGCCTGGGCATCGCGTTCAACGCGAAGCCGGCCCTGCGCGCGGTGGCCGACACCGCGCTCTCCCACCCGTACCTGGACGTGGTGCTGTTCGTCCTCGGCATCACCCGGGACGAGGTGGAGCGCGCGGACGCGGCCGAGGGCGTGCTCCGTAGGGTGCCCCTGTGACGTCTGTGCTGGAGCCCGTGGCGGCGCGCTACCTCGCTCGGGTGCGGCACGTCCCGCCGGAGCCGGACGGGATCGTGCGCGCGATGCCGATCGTGCTGCGCCTCGAACGCCCGCCGGCCGCCCGCACCGAGGTGCTGGAAGCTGCCGCGGCAGCCGCGCTGGCGCTGTGCCTCGACCCGCGGTCGGAGCCCGGCGGCGAGTGGCACGAGCCCGTCGCGACGTGGATCGAGAACCGGATCCGCAAGATCGCCCGCCGCGCACGGGGCGCGCACTGGGCGGCCGTCGAGCAGCTGCCGGGCGTCACGTGGACCGTCGGCGACGCGCAGGCCCGCGCGCTCGTGCCCGGCCCGGTCGACGACGTGCCCCGTGAGGTGTCGCGGCTGCAGATCGGCGGCACCGAGCTGGCCCCCGACGAGCCCGGTGCACCCGCGCCCGGAGCGCCGGTGATCTGGGTGAACGCCGCACTGGGGATGACCGTCGGCAAGGCCGCGGCGCAGGTCGGGCACGCGTCGATGCTGTACGCGGCCGCCCGCGGGCTCTCCGCCGTGCCCTCGTTCGCGGTGCGGGACGCCGAACCCGACCACTGGGCGTACCTCGTGGAGCAGGAGTCGTCGGTGTGCGTCCGCGACGGCGGGTTCACCGAGGTCGCGCCGGGCACGGTGACCTGCCTCGCCGTCGACCCCTGAGGGCTGACTAGCCTCGCGGCGTGGCATCCCCAGAAAGCCCGCCCGACCTCGACGACCGCCTCCGGTTCCTGTTCGGGAAGCTGCCCGCGGCTGCCGACCGGGTCGGGCCCGAGCAGTGGACCTACCTGCTGCTGGACGACCGGCCCGAGATCGGCGACAGCATCAGCGGGATGATGCTGCGGGTGGGCATCGCCGCCCGCCTGCTGCGCGCGGACCCGACGGGCACGTGGGCCGAGGTGCAGCGCCGGCTCGCCGCCGGCACCGAGCGGCACGCCGTCATGGACGAGCTGGTCGCCGAGCTGACCCCGCTCTTCGACGCCGCCTACGACGCGTGCGTCGAGCTGGTGCAGGCGCAGGGCGTGATCGCCGGTGCCGACCTCGAACGCGCCTTGCACGAGCGTCTGGCCCTCGACCCGACCGACCCGATCACCGACGCGGTGCTGCGGGACGCGCTGGAGCGGCTGCTCCTCGACCCGCACTCGGACGTCGCAGGCGTGCCGTCCGGTGCGCTCGTGCACGTGCCGACGCTGCTGGGCGGGTGCGTGCTCACCCACCACTTGTCGGACGTCGAGGCCGCCGAGGGTCGGCTCGTGTTCGATCCGGATCTTGCGGTGTTCGGCGTGGCCGAGGAGCTGCGCACGGCGGCAGGCCCGCTCGCCGCCGAGGTCGACGAGGCCGGCCTCCTGCAGTGCACGGGTCCGGCGGGTTGGCTGCCGCAACTCGGCGCGGGCGAGGTGCTCACCGTCCGTACTGGGGACGGCGGGCTGGAGCTGGGGACCGCCCCGGGGGACCTGCCGGCGCCGCCCGAGCTGGTGAGCGCCCTGCGGGCGGTGTACGACGGCCAGATCGCGGACCCCCCGCTGCCGCTGACCGGCGACCTCCTCACCCTGGGCGTGCTCGCCGCCGACCCGGCCGCGTTCGCGCAGCCCGTCGCGCCGCTGGCGGAGCTCGCCGCGGCCGCCGGCCTGCAGCAGCGCGGCCGCGAGTTCGGCCACTCCGACGACGCGTGGACCGCCGCCGAGCAGCTCGCCCAGTCGAACCGGCTGGCCGCCCGCCTCGACGATCACCAGGTCGCGCGTGCGGAGGCCGCGCTGGACCTCGTCGCCGCAGGGGCGCCCACCGACAACGACCTGCGCACCGTGCTCGGCCTGCTGGACGACGCCGACGTGCTGCTCGCGGTGGCCGACGAGCTGCTGGGATCCGACGGTGACGCCGAGCAGGTCGCGGCTGCTGTGGCGCTCGGCGACCGGTTCGTGAGCGCGGCCGGCAGCTCGGCGCGGTCCGCCGCCGCCCACGCGTTCGCGTCGCTCGCGGTGGAGCGGGCCGGCCGGCTCGACGACGCCGAGTCGCACCTCCGCGCGGCCGCCGCGGTGAGCCAGTGGTGGCTCGTCGACGAACGCCTGGCCTGGTACGCGTCCGACCGCGGCCGCGCCGCCGAGGCGCTCGGCTACCTGCAGGACGCCGGGCTGACCGAGGCGCACCAGCCCGTCGAGGTGCTCACCCGGTACGCCGTGCCCGTCGCGGTGCCGGGGCGCAACGACCCGTGCTGGTGCGGGTCGGGTCGCAAGTTCAAGCAGTGCCACCGCGACCAGCCACCGCTGCCCCCGCTCGCCGAGCGGGTGCCCTGGCTGGAGCAGAAGACCTTCATGTACCTGGATCTCCGCAGCGGCGCCGCCGACGTCCTCGTCGACGGGCTCGCCGACGTGCTGGCCGGCGGCGACGGCGACCCGGAGAGCGTGCTCGACGATCCACTGCTGGCCGACGTCGCGTTGGTCGAGGGCGGCTGGCTGGCCCGGTTCGTCGAGGAGCGCGGACCGCTGCTCCCGCAGGACGAGGCCGTGCTCGCCGCCGCGTGGGCGGCGACGTCCCGGAAGATCTACGAGATCGTCGGCATCGGGTACGGCACCGGCGTCACCGTGCGTGAGATCGGCGCGGACGGCGACGGCGTCCGCGTGGCCGACCAGGACGTCGCGAAAGCCGTGACAGCGGGCGAGCTCGTCAGCGGCCGCGTCGTCGCGGACGGGGCCGGCGGCCTGCGCTTCTCCGGCGTCGTCACGGCGGTCCCGCGCGGCCGCGAGGACGAGCTGCGCGAGGTCCTCGACGCCGGCGACCCGTACGCGGTGCTCGACTGGCTCGCGGAGGCGGAGTACCTGGGCTGAGGTCCGCAGGGGTTGCGGCCAACCCCCGCGAGTCGTGGTTCCGGTGCCCGCGAGTTGCCCGTCTTGGTTCGGCGAGTTGCCCGTCTTGGTTCGGCGAGTTGCCCGTCTTGGTTCGGCGAGTTGCCCGTCTCGGTACGGCGAGTTGCCCGTCCTGGTTCGGCGAGTTGCCCGTCTCGGTACGGCGAGTTGCCCGTCTCGCCGGGCACGAAATCCGCAACTCGCGGGCACCAGACCCACGACTCGTCGGCGCCGGAGCCACGACTCGCGGTCAGGTGCCGCGCTCGGCCCGGCGCAGGGCCGCCGCCAGGGCGGCGAGGGTGGTGGCGGCACGGGTCAGGTCGTCGGGCGTGAGGCCGGCGTCGTCCAGGACCGCGAGGCGGGCGGGGCGGCTGCGGGTCCACAGCCGGTCCAGCCGGGCGGCACCGGCCGGCGTGATCTCCAGCAGCGGGGACCGCGCGTGGTCCGGGTTCGACGCGGTGCGGACGTCGCCGCGCGCGCGGAGGTCGTCGACGACCCGCTGCACGGACTGGCGGGCTTGGCCGAGCCGCCGCGCGACCTGCGGCGCGGTCGCCCGCCCGCCGGAGAGAACGCTGAGCACGTGCCACTGCGCGGCCGTGGCGCCCTCGGCGGCGGCGTCGCGGTCGCTCTGCCGCCGCGAGAGCCCGGCCAGCTCGTAGACGTGCGCGACGAGCGTGCGGTACGCGGTGTGCGGATCCACGCCGTGAAGCGTAGCAACCTGTCATACTGACAGCATGCTGTCATTTCCGACCGAGGTGCTGCTCTCCGCCGACCCTCGCCCCGACCTGCCGGGAGCGGAGGCGTTCGCGCCGCTCATCGGCAGCTGGGACCTCACCGTCACCGACATCGCCGACGACGGCACCGAGACCGTCCGCGACGGCGAGTGGCACTTCTCCTGGGCACTCGACGGGCGCGCGCTGGTCGACGTGTGGATCAGCCCGCGCCGCTCGGCCGACCGCGATCCTGCGGGCGAGTGGGGGATGTCGGTGCGGTACCCCGACCCGGGGACGGGCCGGTGGCGGTCGACGTGGCACGGGCCCGCCCGCGGGTGGCTGATCCCGTTCGAGGCCGCCGTCGACGGCGCGCCGGTGCTCACCAGCGAGCTGAACGGGATCACCCGGCGCTGGATCTTCTCCGACGTCACGCCCAGCGGGTTCCGGTGGCGGGCCGAGGAGAGTGACGGGGGCGGACCGTTCCGGGTGCGCCAGCGGTTCGTGGCCACCCGACCGAGCGGCTGAGCGGCTGCGCACCGTCGCCGGCACTGGGCCGAACGGGTCCCGGGTGACGCTCGGGCCGGGTATCATCGCTGGTCAGCGCCTTGATCGTCGCTAGTGTCCTGTTGTACGTATGCCGTGCGCCGGGTGTCGACGAGAGAGGACCCGTCCGTGGCGCTTCGAGGTGCGCAGCCCTCCGACGATCCCGAGCTGGACGGGATCGTCCGCCTCGCCGCGCACGTCGGCGGCTCGCCGGCCTTCGTGGCGCTCGGCGCGCGCTCCGCCCCCGGACCCCGGACGTGGCTGCTGCGCGGGCTGGACGGCGAGGTCCGTGGCAGCCTGACCGTGGGGGCCGGGGCTCTGGACGCGACGCGCCGGGCAGGGCTCGACCTCGTCGCCGCTCAGGCAGGTGCGCTGCTCGAACGCCGCGACCGCGAGGAGCGGATGCTCGACGTCATCGACGTGCTGCAGCACGGCGACGACCAGCTCACCACCGTCGTCGACCGGGTGGGGACCGAGCTGGAGGGCGAGCTGGCCGCCGTGCACGGACACCTCTCGCTCGCGAGCGGCCCGCTGCGCGGGGAGGCCCCCGCGGCCGCGTGCGTGTCCGCCGCACTGGGCGCGATCGACCGGATGCGGCACCTCGTCGTGGAACTGCTCGGCAGCGCGGCCGCCGAC
Organism: Pseudonocardia sp. CA-107938; assembly: GCF_050936315.1. Lineage (NCBI taxonomy): Bacteria > Bacillati > Actinomycetota > Actinomycetes > Pseudonocardiales > Pseudonocardiaceae > Pseudonocardia > Pseudonocardia sp. CA-107938. Next base: position 3,359,576 of record NZ_JBNJNA010000001.1, read on the forward strand.
CTGCCCCCGTCGACGGACCTGCGCGCGCTCGTCGCGGAGACGCTCGGGCACGACCCGGACTACGCCGGCCCGGAACGGGTCGGCGGCGATCCCGACGCGCTGCGCGACCTGGTGCGGGCCCTGCTCGGGTCCTCCCCCGACGGCCGGGTGCGCGCGGGGCTGCGCGGCGGCGGTGGCTGGTGGATCGAGGTGGCCCCGGCCGACGGTGCCGAGCCGGACGCCTGCGTCCGCGCCGCCGAAGCGGCCGGTGGTGTGCTCGACCTCGCCGAGCAGCCCGACGGCACGACGGCCGTACGGGTCACGTTCCCGCCTGGATGACCCCGGTTCCCCGGCACCCCCGGCCGGGATGAGCGCCGCCGTCCGTGTCGTCGTCACCGGGCGGCGGCGCTGCGTCGGGGGTCACCGGGTGAACGCAGCGGCGTGCTCGGCGAAGAACACCTCCATCGGGCGCGCCGGCCGTCCGGTGACGGCGGCGACGTCGGGGGAGACCTCCGCCGCCTCGCCCCGGGCGTAGTGGGCGTAGTCCTCCAGGAGTCCGGCGAGCTGCCACGGCGGGAGCACTCCCCGCAGCTGCTCCTCGAACACTGCCGGCGGAAGGTCGGCGAAGGTGATCTCCTGGCCGGTGGCGGCGCTGATCGCGGCAGCGATCTCCGCGTGCGTGACGGCGGCCGGCCCGGTGATCGTGTACGTCGCCCCGCCGTGGCCCGGCTCGGTGAGGGCGGTTGCGGCGACGGCCACGATGTCGCGCACGTCCACCACGCTCACCCGCGCCGCGCCGATCGGCGCCGGCAGCACGCCCATGCCCTGCACGATCGGGCCGAAGTCGAGGAAGGCCTGCAGGAACAGGTTGGGCCGCAGGAACGTGAACGGGATGCCGAGCTCGCGGACCCGCTGCTCGACGGCGGCGTGGTAGCGCAGGAACCGCACCGGCGAGTCGGCGCTCGCCGCGTACTGCGACAGCTTGACCAGGTGGCTGACGCCGGCCGCCGCGGCGAGCTCGACGAACTGCAGCTGCTGGGCCTCTGCCCGCTCCGAGGAGCGCGTGACGAGGTACGCGCGGTCGACGCCTTTGAGCGCTGCGCCGACGGCTGCCGCGTCGTCGAGATCGGCCTCGACGAGCTCGACCCCTGGCGGTAGCCGGGCAGGGTCGGTGCCCGGCCGCACCATCGCGCGCACGCCCGTCCCGCGCCGCAGCAGCTCGTCGACCAGCGGCCGGCCGGTGTTGCCCGTCGCGCCCGTGACCAGGACCGTCAGGCGCCGCGGAGGCGGCGCAGCGCCGCGTGCACGACCTCGCGGTCGTCGGTGGGCCAGAACGGCGGCAGCGACGCGCGCAGGAACCCGCCGTACCGGGCCGTGGCCAGGCGCGGGTCGAGGATCGCGACCACGCCGCGGTCGTCCATCCCGCGCAGGAGCCGGCCGGCGCCCTGCGCGAGCAGCAGCGCCGCGTGCGTGGCGGAGACGGTGAGGAAGCCGTTGCCGCCGCGCGAGTCGGTGGCCTTCTGCCGCGCCGCGACGAGCGGGTCGTCCGGGCGCGGGAACGGGATGCGGTCGATGATCACGCACGACAGCGACGGGCCGGGCACGTCGACGCCCTGCCACAGCGACAGCGTGCCGAACAGGGTGGTGGCCTCGTCCTCGGCGAACCGCTTGACCAGCAGCATCGTCGAGTCGTCGCCCTGGCACAGCAGGGGAGTGGAGAGCTTGCCGCGCAGGGCCTCGGTGGCCTGCTTGGCCGCCCGCATCGACGAGAACAGGCCCAGCGTGCGCCCGCCCGCGGCCTCGACGAGCCCGGCGATCTCGTCGAGGTAGGCCTGGGGGAGGCCGTCGCGGCCGGGCGGCGGCAGCTTCTTCGCGACGTACAGGATGCCGCTCTTGGCGTGCACGAACGGCGAGCCGACGTCGATGCCGGTCCAGCGCGGCGCGTCGGGGTCCGGCACGGGGTCGGTCTTGTCGGTGCTCTTCTCCGGCGGCAGGCCCCACTGCCGGGCCAGCGCGTCGAACGTGCCGCCGAGGGTGAGGGTGGCCGACGTGAGCACCACGGTGGAACGGCCGAACAGCCGCTCCCGCAGCAGCCCACCCACCCACAGCGGGGCGATGTGCAGGACCTTGTGGCGCGCCGAGTCGGGGCCCTGCTCGCCCAGCCACACGACGTCGCGGCGCTTGGCGGGGTCCGGCTCCTCGAACGCGCCGAGCAGCCGGGTGGCGGTCTCGGCGATCTCGTCCAGGGCCGCCTGCGCGATCTTCCGGCCGGTCGCGGCGTCGGGGTCCTCGCGGCGTTCGGAGCCCATCGAGCTCTTCGCGTCGGCGGTGGCGTTGGCCAGCGCGGTGAGCGCACCGGCCGCTGCCTGCGGCAACGCCTCCCAGCGGGCGACGGGCAGGTCGTCGAGGATCGCGCCGATGCCCTCGCCGGCCTCGGCCAGGCGGTCGGCGACGGCCTGGTCGACGAGCTTGCCCAGCCGTCGCGCGGCGGCCAGGACCGAGCCCGCCGAGAGCTCGGCGGTGGCCACCCCGGTGACCCGGTCGACCAGCTCGTGCGCCTCGTCGATCACCACGACGTCGTGCTCGGGCAGCACCTGCCGCCCCTCCATCGCGTCGATGGCGAGGAGCGCGTGGTTGGTGACGACGATGTCGGCGCGGCCGGCCTCCTGGCGGGCGCGCTCGGCGAAGCACTCGTCGCCGACCGGGCACTTGGCGGCCCCGAGGCACTCCCGCGCGCTCACCGACACCTGCCGCCACGTGCTGTCGGGCACGCCGGGGACCAGCTCGTCGCGGTCGCCGGTCTCGGTGTCGTCGGCCCAGTCGTGGATCCGCTTCACGGCCCGGCCCATCGCCGAGACCTGGAAGGGGTCGAACAGCTCGTCGGCCGGGTCGACGTCGTCGGGGCCGTGGAGCTTGTTGAGGCACAGGTAGTTGCGCCGGCCCTTGAGGATCGCGAACGACGGCGCGCGTCCCAGCAGCGGCTTGAGCGCCTTCGCCACGCGCGGCAGGTCGCGGTCGACGAGCTGGCGCTGCAGCGCGATCGTCGCCGTGGAGATCACGACGGTGGTGTCCTTCGCGATCGCGTGCCGGATCGCGGGCACCAGGTAGGCCAGCGACTTGCCGGTGCCCGTGCCCGCCTGCACGGCCAGGTGCTCGCCGGTGGTGAGGGCCTTGCGCACCGCGTCGGCCATCGTGTCCTGGCCCTCGCGGCGGGCGCCGCCGACCGCCGTGACGGCCGCCTCCAGCAGCTCGGCGACCCCGGGCAGATCGCGGGTGGAAACGGGAGCGGCGGCCACCTCGCGAGGTTACCGGGCACGTCCGACAACCTGGGGTGGTCACCCTGCACCGCCCGTGACCTGCGCAACAGGTCAGAATGTCTGGAGTGACGACTTCGCAGACCGCTGCTGCGCGCCCCCGCCCGGTACCGGCGGACTTCCCCGTCCTCATCGAGGAGACGCCCCGCTACAGCGATCTCGACTCCAGCCGGCGCATCGGTCGCGACGCGCTCGTGCGCTGGTTCGAGGACGCCCGCGTGGCCGTCGAGTACCGCTCGTTCGGCGCCGACATCACCTCCCGGGAGCGCAGCCAGATCCGGCTGCTGCTCGCGTCGGTGCAGGTGGAGGTGCTGGCACCGCTCACCGTGGCCGGCTCGTACCGGGTCGGGGTCGGCATCACGCACATCGGGCGGTCCTCGTTCACCTACTCGTACGCGGTGTTCGCCGGCGCCGAGTGCGTGGCCACCGGGTCGTCGGTGAGCGTGCACGTCGGCGACCTCGGGGCCGCTCCGCTGCCCGACGGGCTGCGCAGCTCGCTGGAGACCCTGCGCACGGGGACCGAGGGCGAGACCACCCGGCCGCTGCGCGAGCCGGCGCGGCTGGTGCGCGAGAACTACCCGTTCCGCCTCGACGTGCGCACGCGCTTCAGCGACGTCGACACCAACCGGCACGTCAACAACGTGGCGCTGGCCCGCTGGTACCTCGACGGGCTCGCCGAGCTGCACCTCGACGTGCTCGGCTACCCGACGGGCGGCCCGCTCGACGGCCTGTCGCCCAGCTCGCTGCGCGTCGACTACCTCGCCGAGGTGCACTACCCGGGCATCTACCAGCTGCGCGTCGGCGTCGCCGCGATCGACGAGAGCACCGTGCGGTACCTGTGCGGCCTGTTCGACGGGCCGCGGTGCGTGGGCCTGGCCGAGGCCACGGGCGCGCACCGGGCAGAGGGTGTCGGGCTGGCCGACAGCCTCGCGCCGTGGGCGATGCGCGGCTGATCCACCTCACACAGCGCGCGGCCACGTCACACAGGTTGTGACGTGTGTGAGGTGGCCACGCGCTGTGTGACGTCGACCGGTTTCGGCGAAGCCGCCCGCGGGTCGCCCTCGGCCGGGCACCGTGTGCGCATGAGCATCTTCCTGCGGGCCCACCTCCTCCACGACGGCTTCTCCGAGAAGGAGGTGCGCCGGCTGCGCAGCGCCGGGCACCTGTGCTCGATCCGGCGAGGCGCCTACGTGCACGGCCCGCCGCCCGACGACGCCGTGGAGCGGCACGTCCTGCTGGTTCGCGCCGCGCTGCCGCACCTGAACAGCCAGGCGGTCGTCAGCCACGTGTCGGCGGCCGTGCTGCACGGGCTGCCGCTGTGGGGGCTCGGGCTGGACCGGGTGCACGTCACGCGGCCGGGGCGGCGTCGCGGCGGCCGCTGCCACCCGCTGGTGCACGTGCGCACCAACACGCTCGACCCGGCCGAGGTCGTCGTGATCGACGGCATCCCGGTCACCTCGATCGAGCGCACGGTCGTCGACCTGGCCCGTGCCGTCCCGTTCACGCAGGCCGTCGTCGCGGCGGACGGGGCGCTCGCCCGGGACGCCTTCGACGTGCAGCGGGCGTGGGGGCTGCTCGGCGAGATGAAGCGGTGGCCGGGGGCGCCGGCGGCGCGGCGGGTGTTGGAGTTCGCCGACGGGCGCAGCGAGAGCGTCGGCGAGTCGCGCAGCCGGGTGCTGATCGCCGCGGCCGGGCTCCCGGACCCGGTGCTGCAGTGGAACGTGCCCGGCACCGGCTTCGAGACCGACTTCGGGTGGGAGAAGCTGCGCACCGTCGGCGAGTTCGACGGCCGCGTCAAGTACGGGCGGCTGCTGAAACCCGGCCAGGACCCCGGCGACGTCGTGTTCGAGGAGAAGCGGCGCGAGGACGCCATCCGGGACACCGGGCTGGCCGTGGTCCGCTGGACGTGGGCGGAGCTCGACGAGTTCGGCGCGGTGGCGCAGCGCCTGCGCCGCAGGTTCCGGCCGGGCTGAACGACCTCACACAGCGCGTGGCCACGTCACACAGGTTGGGCGGTGTGTGCGGTGGCCGCGCGCTGTGTGAGGTCACCTCTTGCCGGCCGCGAGGCGGTCGCGGGCCTGCCGCATGCTGCCGCTGACCGGCACCGACCCGACCGCTGCCGCCAGACCCACCACGGGCATGTCCACGTAGACGCTTTCGGCCGCCGCCACCGGGAACGTCTCGTGCCACACCCCGACGGCGTCCGGCGCGGCGCGGGCGGCCTTGTTGAACCGCGCCCACGCCGACCGGTGGTGCGCGTCGGTGGCCGAGGCGTACCGGTAGAGCGACTCGGCGTCACGCCAGTACTGGACGATCACCGGCCCGGTGCGCCCCACCAGCGTGCGCGTGCCCAGCACGCCCAGCTCGGGACGGCGGTGCTGCTCCACCAGCATGGGCAGCATCGCGACGAACGTCGGCCACCACCGGTCCGGCCGCCACCACTTGGTGACGGTCATGCCGATGAGGAACACCACCATCCCCTCCGGGACCGCGGCGGAGTCGTGCGTCCATCGGCCGGCTCGGGTGCGCATGCAGCCATGGTGGGCCGGAATGTTGCCACTGTCAAGATTGCGGATCGCCGGCAACGCGGGCCCAGCTCGGTCTGCGGCCGCCACCGCAGCCTTCCGCCCGCCCACCACCCGGCCGCGCACCCGCCCCTGGCGCGTTGATCATGGGCAAAACGTTGCCGACGAAGATCGACTGACGACGTTCTGCCCATGATCAACGCGGCAGAGCGGAGCAGGCCGGCCCGAGCCTCTCCGCGGCCCTGCCCGGCCGCACCGCGCTCGACCCGGGCCCGGCCACCGTCGGCACGGCGCGCGGCCGGGCGACTCCGTGATCAAGGACAAAGTGTTGTCGCACAAGATCAACCAGCGACATTCTGCCCTTGATCACCGCAACCGCCGCCGCAACCGTGCCGCCACCGCCACCTCAGTCGGCCTGCGACGGCTGCGGGAAGCCGTGGTACTCCGGGTCCTCCGGCCAGCGGCCCCAGCGGTCGGGCAGGACGAGCTGCAGCGCCTCGAAGTACGCGCGGTGCACGGCCCAGTGCGCCAGGGTGAGCAGGCCCTGGCGGGGTTTCACGCCGACGTCGTCGAAGCGGACGACGTAGTCCTCGAGCACCTCGGTGGAGGTGTCGCCGGGGGAGAAGCGGTGCCCGTCGCGGACGAGGTCGCCGACGGCGTTGAGGAAGTGCCCGGCCGCGCTCCACCCGCCGACCAGCAGGATCTCGGGGTGGCCGTACCGCGGGGTGAGGCCGACGGTGTACGCGAAGGTCGCGGCGTAGGCGGCCTCGACGCGCGGGTCGTCGTGGCGGACGGCGTCGTGGGAGTGGTCGAGGTCGCCCTCCGCGCAGTACTCGCAGTTGCCGTGCACCATGCAGACGTGCCAGCCGTGCTCGCGCACGTTGGTGACGACGTCGGCCTCGATCCAGTCGGTGGGCTCCGGCAGCCCGAGCGGGATCATCGGACCGTGACGCCGGCGGCGCGCAACTCCCCGATCGCGCGCTCGGTGGACTCCGGCGCCACCCCCGCGCACAGTTCCAGCAGCACCGTGACCTGCAGGCCGGCCGCGGCGGCGTCGAGGGCGGTGGCGCGCACGCAGTGGTCGGTGGCGATGCCGACGACGTCGACGTCGGTGACCCCGCGGTCGGCCAGCCACTCGAGCAGCGCCGTGCCGCCCGGCTCAGTGCCTTCGAAGCCGGAGTACGCGGCGGTGTAGGCGCCCTTGTCGAAGACCGCCTCGATCGGTGCCACGTCCAGCTCCGGGTGGAACGACGCGCCCGGCGTGCCGACGCGGCAGTGCGGCGGCCACGAGTCGACGAAGTCGGGGGTGGCGGAGAAGTGCGCACCCGGGTCGACGTGGTGGTCGCGGGTGGCCACGACGTGGTCGTAGCTCGCGGTGCGCAGGTGCTGCGACACGTCCTTCGCCACCTGCGCCCCGCCCGTCACGGCGAGCGAGCCGCCCTCGCAGAAGTCGTTCTGCACGTCGACGATGATCAGCGCACCCATGTCAGAACCCTTCGAAGACGGTCGGGATCGCGGGCTCGCCGCGGGAGAGCTTGAGGCCCTCCCACGGCACCGACACCAGCGCGCGGCGCAGGTGTTCCCGGGACTGTTCCAGGCTCGGCAGGTCGGGCACCAGCTCACCGCCGCGGATCAGCGGCACCTGGACGGGACGGTCGTGCTCACCGGCCTCGACGGCGTGCCCGACCGGGTGCACGACCTCCTCGATCGCGGTGCCCGTCGGCTTGAACCGGCGCAGCGCGCCCTTGCGGCCGCCGCGCGACTCCTTCGACGCGCTGCGCTTGGCCACCGGCCGCCCGTCGACCTCGACGAGCTTGTAGACCATGCCCGCGGTCGGCGCGCCCGAGCCGGTGACCACCGAGGTGCCGACGCCGTAGGAGTCGACGGGTTCGGCGCGCAGCGCGGCGATGGCGTACTCGTCGAGGTCACCGGAGAGCACGATCCGCGTGCTGGTGGCACCGAGCTTGTCGAGCTGGTCGCGGGCCTGGCGGGCGAGCTCGCCGAGGTCGCCGGAGTCGATGCGCACCGCGCCCAGCTCCGGCCCGGCCGCCTCGATGGCCAGCTCGATGCCGCGGCGGATGTCGTAGGTGTCGACGAGCAGCGTCGTCTTCGGGCCGAGCGCCGCGATCTGCGAGCGGAACGCCGACAGCTCGTCGTCGTGCAGCAGGACCCAGGCGTGCGCCGCGGTGCCGGCGGTGGGGATGCCGTGGCGACGCTCGGCCTCCAGGTTCGACGTCGTGGCGAACCCAGCCAGGTACGCCGCCCGGGCGGCCGCCACGGCCGCGGCCTCGTGGGTGCGCCGCGAGCCCATCTCGATCAGCGGCCGGCCGGCGGCGGCGGTGACCATCCGCGCGGCCGCCGACGCGATGGCCGAGTCGTGGTTGAGGATCGACAGCGCGAGCGTCTCCAGCAGCACCGCGTCGGCGAACGTGCCGGTCACGGTGAGGATCGGCGAGCCGGGGAAGTACAGCTCGCCTTCGGGATAGCCGTCGATGTCGCCGGAGAAGCGGTACGCGGCGAGCCGGTCGAGCGTGTCGGAGTCGACGATGCCGCCGAGCGCGTCGAGCTCCTCGGGGCCGAAGCGGAACCGGGTGATCGACTCGAGCAGCCGGCCGGTGCCGCCGACGACGCCGTAGCGGCGGCCGTCGGGCAGGCGGCGGGCGAAGACCTCGAAGACGCACTGCCGCTGCGCGGTGCCGTCGGCGACCGCTGCGGCGAGCATCGTCAGCTCGTAGCGGTCCGTGAGCAGGGCGGTGCTCACGCCCGTCGACGAGGGGCTTCCAGTCATGGAGCAAGCGTATGGGGCCCTGCGCGGTGTCGGGGCGGGGTGTCACCATAGGGGTATGGCCGGACCGCTCTCCGCCCCCACCACGCAGGTCGACCCGGTCGTCGAGGACAGCGCAACGCCGGATCTGCCCTGGCAGGCGGTGGTCTGGAACGACCCGGTCAACCTGATGTCGTACGTCACCTACGTACTGCAGAAGATCTTCGGCTACCCCGAGCCCAAGGCCACCGCGCTGATGCTCGACGTGCACCACAAGGGCAAGGCGGCCGTGTCGGCCGGCGACAAGGACAAGATCGAGGCCGACGTCGCCAAGCTGCACGCCGCCGGGCTCTGGGCCACGATGCAGAAGGCATGACCTGGTGAAGGGCTGGAAGAAGACCGGCCGCGGCGAGCGTCAGGTGCTCGTCACGGAGTTCGAGCCGCAGGAGATCGCGGTGCTGCGCGGGTTGCTGCGCGAGGTCCGGCAGATGCTGGAGGGCCGCGCCGGAGAGGCGCCCGTCGACGAGCTGGCCGAGCTGACCGGCATGCGCACCGGACCGTCGAAGCGACCGGCCGACCGGGTGGTCGCGCGGCTGCTGCCCGACTTCACGTTCGAGGACGCCGACCTCGCCGCCGGGCTGCGCTCGCTGCACGAGCCGGAGCTGATCACCGCGAAGCTCGAGGCCAATGAGCACGTGCTGGCGTCGCTGCCGGAGGCGGGTGGGCGCGTCGAGCTGCGACCCGACCTGGCCGACGAGTGGCTCACTGCCCTCAACGACGTCCGCCTCGCGCTGGGCACCGCCCTCGACGTCAGCGAGGACATGCCCGACGAGCTGCCCGACGGAGACCCGCGGGCCGAGCACCTCGGCGTCTACCAGTGGCTCACCTTCGTGCAGGACTCCCTGGTGCATGCCCGCATGCGCATCCGCGACCCTCGCTGACCGACACGATGGTGTGACGGCGCGGTGGCTTCTACGCTACGCAACGTGGCCGACGCGACAGAGCTGAGATTCGACATCCCCCATTCCGCCCGCGTGTGGAACTACTACCTGGGCGGCAAGGACAACTACCCGGCGGACCGCGAGCTGGGCGATGCCGTGATCGCCAAGTTCCCCGAGATCAAGCTGATCGCCCAGCACGCGCGCCAGTTCCTGGTCAGGGCCGTGCGGTACCTGGCAGGGGAGGCCGGCGTCGACCAGTTCCTCGACATCGGCACCGGCCTGCCGACGATGCAGAACACCCACGAGGTGGCGCAGTCGATCGCGCCCGCCTCCCGGATCGTCTACGTCGACAACGACCCGCTCGTGCTCGCGCACGCCCGGACCCTGCTGGTGAACACGACCCCCGAGGGCGTCACGACCTACGTCCACGCCGACGTGCACGAGCCCGAGCAGATCATCGCCGACGCGCGGAACGTCCTGAACTTCAACCGGCCGATCGCCGTGCTCCTGCTCGGCATCCTCGGGCACACCGCGCCGGAGTTCGCCGACATGCTCTCGATCATCCGGCGGCTGGTGGACCCGCTGCCGTCGGGCAGCTACCTCGTCCTGCTGGACGGCGCCGAGGCCGGCGCGGCAGCGCAGGCAGCGTCCACGGTCAACGGCTACACCATGCGCACGCTCGACGAGTTCCGCGAATGCTTCGCAGGCCTCGAGATCATCGAACCGGGGATCGTCCAGACGCCGCAGTGGCGGCAGGACCCGAGCGTCCTCGGCTCGGTGCCCTCGATCGACTCCTACTGCGCGGTGGGGCGCAAGCCGTAGCCCGCGCTCGCCGTCAGGGTGACTGCCTCGGCACGTGGTCATGCGCCGTCCCTCGGTGAACTCGCCGGTGAAGCCGTCCGGGTCCCGCACCTTCATCTGCCGTTCCCATGGCCGGTCCTCGGCGGGCGCACCGGCAGGCCGCGGGCGAGCAGTTCCTGGTACAGCCCGTCGAGGTCGTCGGTGAACAGTTCGACCTGCACCAGCCCGCGCAACCCGCGGGCCATGTTCTCCGCGTCGGCCACGACCGGGCCGACGCGGAGCAGGCCGATCGGCGCTTGAAGGATCGTGGGGGACCGATTGGCGACGAAGGTGCGCCGTTCCAAGGACAGCCGTGTGGAACTCCAGATCGAGAACGAGCCGTGGCGTGCCGAGCACGTCGCCCTCAACATCGAACGGCGTTCCGACAGCGTGCGGCGCACCGCACGATCCGCCGATCCGCGACGTCGAGTTCCTCGCTGACCTCCCGGGGCCTGGCCTCGTCCAGTTTCATCGCGGCGTGGCCGACTGCTCGGCGGGCGGTCGGCGAGCATCGACATCCTGGAGTTCGTCGAGCGCTGCCCCGACCTCGGCGCGCTGGAGCTGGACAGACGCGGCATGATCGACTCACTCGGTCCGCTGCGTGGGACGAACGACTCCGAGCAGCGGGACAGAGGAATCGGCCGACCAGAGTTTCCGTATGTTCGGCCGCGCAATCGATCATTTTCGAACAGGCGTCGATCCGCGGATTTCCCGACACCTCGACCTCCGAACAGCTGTGCCGACGTGTCGCGGGCTCCGCCGGCAGCGCGGTCTGCGATCATGGTCTGATCCGGCGTGGCACGATCCGCACGTGGATCTCTCGACCGTGCTGCCCTACGTCAAGCCTGCCCTTGACCCGAGCGCGCCGCGCGGAAATCCGGTCGGACTGCACGACGGAGGCGTGCCTGTTTCGCGGCCGTTCGTCGGTTCGCTGCTGACGACCTACGTGGTGGATGAGGGTGACTGGTTCCGATACGTCACCGACACTGACATGAGGGCGGTCGGACACTCGGTCGAGCAGCTGCACGGACATGCGGTGGAGAACTTCGCCCGTTTCGCTACAGGCCGGCTCGACATGCCTCGCTACGGTGCGATCACGCCGGTGCTGTTGGACGGCAACCTCGAAGTGAGCGTCATGTTCCTCGACGACGTCTGGGAGTGGTGCGCGGCGGAGTTCGGCACGGCTGAGATCGTGGCCGTGGCGCCGTGCCGCGAGGTCCTTGCGTTCTGTCCCGCAAGCAGCGTCGACGGGCGGGCCGAGCTGGAGGAGCTGATCGAACGCGTCTGGTGCAGCGCCGACCATCCGCTCACGAAAGACTTCTACCGGCGTGCCGGCCGAACCTGGGTGCTTGACAGCGGCTCCACTGCATGACGCACTCGCACGCGGGACTGTCTCGTTGACAGTCTCTGGGCTGCGTGGACTTCGGGCCGGAGTTCCCGGACCCGCCGCAGGTCAACCGGGGCGACGATGGTCGCGCACCCGACCCGTCGTGCTCGCCTACCTCGGCCGGCGGCTGTCAGGGGGTCGTCGTGATCCGGTCGGCCGGCGGCGGGGCGAGCCCGGGGTGCGCCTTCAGGTACTCCAGCAGCGCGTCCAGGTCGACCGGGCCGCCCTGCAGGCCGGTGCCCTGGGCGAAGACGGTGAAGTTGTCGCCGCCCGCCGCCAGGAAGTTGTTCAGCGCGACCCGGTAGTTGGCGGCGGGGTCGACGGGCGTCCCGTTCACCGTGATCGCGGTGATCTTGTTGCCGGGTTGCGCCGACTGCGACCAGGTGAAGTGCAGCGTCGAGGACACCTGCAGGATCCGCGGGCTCGACTGGCCCTGCCACTGCTGCTCCAGCACCGCCTTGAGCTGGGCGCCGGTGAGCGTGATGGTCTGCATGATGTTGCCGAAGGGCTGCACGGTGAACGCCTCGCCGTAGGTCACCACGCCGTCCGGGGCGAACGGGATGTCCGCGCGGATGCCGCCCGGGTTGGTGATGGCGACCTGCGCCCCGGTCGCGCGGCTCGCCTCGAGCTGGGCGTCGGCGATGACGTCGCCGAGGCTCGACTCGCCGCTCGGCCCGCCGGCCCGCAGCAGGTCGGCCGTGATCGACCCGACGGGCCGGTTCGCGATCGGCGCCGCCTTCGACTTCGCCTCGTCGACGATCTTCTGCACGGCGGGGTCGGCCGGCACGTCGCGGCCGACGATCTCGTTGCGGGCCGCGGTGCGGTCGCGCACCACCTCGTCCGTACCCGGGTCGACGGCGAGGTCGACGACGGAGAGCAGCCGCCCGAACGACAGCCCCTGCACGAGCGGCCGCTTGCCGCCCGCCGGGTCGGTCACGGTGCACACGTACTGCTGGTGGCTGTGCGCGCTGAACACCGCGTCGACGGCGGGGGAGACCTTCGTCGCGATGGCGGTGGCCGCGCCGTTCGGCTTCACCGCGCAGTCGGACGGGGCGCCGCCCGCACCCTCGTCGCCCTGGTGGACGACCACGATCTGCGCGTTCACGCCCTGCTTGGTCAGCTCGGCTGAGGCCTTGTCGATCGCGGCGACCTCGTCGCCGAACTGCAGCCCCTTGATCGCCTCCGGGGTGACGACGCTGGGCAGGTCGCGCAGGGTGGCGCCGATGACGCCGAGCTTCACCCCGCCGACCTCGACGACGGTGCTCGCCGGCAGTGCCGGCGCCCCGTTCGCGTCGGTGACGTTCGCGCCGAGGATCGGGAACTTCGCGCCCGGGAAGTCCGGGCGGAAGGCGCAGCCGTCGGTCGGGTGGCAGCCGCCCTTCTGCATCCGCTGGAGCTCGGCGAAGCCCTCGTCGAACTCGTGGTTGCCGACGGCGGACGCGGCCACGCCCAGCTCGTCCATCACGTCGATGGTGGGCTCGTCGTGGAAGAGCGCCGACGCGACGGGCGAGGCGCCGATGTTGTCGCCCGCGGACACGAGCACCGAGTTCGGCGTCTGCGCCCGCAGCTGGGCCACCTTCGTCGCGAGGAACGCGGCGCCACCGGCGTCGACGCTCGCGCCGCCGCCCTGCTGCACCTTGCCCGACGAGCCGCTGGGCGGTTCCAGGTTGCCGTGCAGGTCGTTGAAGGCGATCACGCGCACCGCGACGGGTTCGCGACCGGCAGCGGCCGGTGCGGCGGCGTTCACGCGGTTCACCTCGATCGCGACCATCGCGGCGACGATCAGGACGGCAACCACGCCGAGCACCACGATGGCACGGCGGGAGATCTTCGCGTCGGGCACGGCGGCAGTATCGCGAGTCGGCCGGCGTTGCTCCACCCGGACCAGCCCGAGATCACACGGTTGCCGGCCCTCGGCTCAGGCGAGCAGCCGATCGGCCACCACGACGACGGCGGCGACGACGCCCAGCGCCGACGCCCACCAGCCGCCCCCGACCGACCACCACGCCACCGCCGCCCCGACGAGCACGACGAGCTGGAAGATCAGCAACGCCGGATCGGCCAGGCGGGTGGTGGAGGTCGGTGCGGCGAGGAAACCCCAGGCCACGGCCATCGCCAGCGGCGCGGCGACGACGAGCAGCCAACTGCTCCAGCCGCTGCCCACCCGCCAGCCCCAGATCCCGAGCGCGACCAGCGCGGCCAGCTCGCACAGGAAGAACAGGCCGTCGTTCACGGGCTTCACCGGGCCACTGTTCCGCATGGTCGCTGCCCCGTCAGCCGGACGGGTCCGGGATCACGCCGCCGCCGACGTCGATCAAGGGGAGATCGTCGTCGCCGAAGATCCACTGGCGACGTTCTGCCCTTGATCACCGCAACGCCGCCACTACCGTGGAGCCGTGCGCGACCTGAAGCCCCACCTGCACGACGGCGTCCACGTCTTCGCGTCCGTCCCGCCCGGCACCCCGGTTGACGCCCCGGTCGTCGCGGCGATCGAGGAGGCGGAGGGCCGCACGGTGGTGCTGCGCGAGGAGGACGCGCGCCGGCTGGGGCTCGCCGCGCAGTACCCGTCGGCGCGGATCACCCTCACCGCCGCCACGGCGCTCTCCGACGTCGGCGTCCTCGCCGGTGTGACGGCCGCGCTGGCCCGCGCGGGCATCAGCGTCAACCCGTTCGCGGGGGTGCACCACGACCACCTGTTCGTGCCGCACGAGCAGGCCGCGGCGGCGATGGCGGTGCTGCAGGGCGGCGGATCGCGGCGCACCGCCGCCGGCGACTTCGAGACCGACGACGACCCGGCGCGCATCGACCGCGACGTCGTGTGGGGGTACCTGTCCACCGAGGCGTACTGGGGCCGGTCGCGGGTCCGCGCCGACGTCGAGGCCCAGCTCGACTCGGCGTGGAAGGTCGTCGGCGCCTACCGCCGCGGCACCGGCGAGATGGTCGGGTTCGCCCGCGCCGTCGGCGACGGCGTCTCGTTCGCCTACCTCGCCGACGTGTTCGTGCTGTCGTCGGCACGGGGCGCCGGGCTGGGGAAGGCGCTGGTCGCGGCCATGATCGACGACGGGCCGCCGCTGATGCGCTGGACGCTCTTCACTGACGACGCCCACGGCCTGTACGCCCGGTTCGGGTTCGTCGCCACCGATGCCACGGCGATGGTGCGACCGCCGCAGGTGTGAGACGTCCCGCCGGAATGTCCGTACAGGCCACGCACCACGTACGCTGGGGGCGTGCTGCGGATCCGAGCCGATCTCGTCGACGAGATCGTCGCGCACGCCCGTCGGGAGCACCCGAACGAGGCGTGCGGCATGGTCGCGGGTCCTGAAGGCAGCGACCGCCCCGAGCGGTTCCTGCCGATGCGCAACGCGGCGGCCGATCCCGACTACCCGGGCCTGCCCAACACGCGGACCGACCCCGAGACCGGCGAGCGGATCGAGGAGCTGCGCTTCGGCGACACGTTCTTCGTCTTCGACTCGAAGGAGCGCCTCGCGCTGCACCGGGACATGACCGCGCGCGACGAGGAACCGGTGGTCATCTACCACTCGCACACCCAGACCTACAGCGAGGCCTACCCGTCGGCCATCGACGTCGAGAGCGCGCTGGAGCCCCACGCGCACTACGTCATCGTCGGCACGAAGGACCCGGTCCGCCACGAGCTGCGGTCGTTCCGCATCCTCGACGGCGTCGTGACCGAGGAAGAGATCGACGTCGTGGAGAGTTACATGTTCGCCCACACAGGTGCGGACGACGTCCCTGACCGGGACTGATCTCTCGCATCGCTCGTCCGATCCACCTTCTTCCCTGGGAGTTTCCGGCATGGCCACCGTCTCGATCCCCACGATCCTGCGCACGCACACCGGGGGTGAGAAGACCGTCGAGGCGAAGGGCGCCACCGTCGCGGAGATCATCTCCGACCTCGACGCCAACCACTCCGGCATCGCCGGACGCCTGGTCAACGACGGCAAGCTGCACCGCTTCGTCAACATCTACGTCGACGACGAGGACGTGCGCTTCTCCGGCGGTCTCGACGCGCCGGTGAAGGAGTCGTCCACGGTGACGATCCTTCCGGCTGTCGCCGGGGGGACGATCCTCCCGGCTGTCGCCGGAGGCTGATCCGCGGTGCGGTACGACTCGCTGCTGCACGCGGTCGGTGACACGCCGCTGGTGGGTCTGCCGAACCTCGCCCCGGCGCCGGACGTGCGCCTGTGGGCCAAGCTCGAGGACCGCAACCCCACCGGCTCCGTCAAGGACCGGCCCGCGCTGGCCATGGTGGAGCAGGCGGAGGCCGACGGGCGGCTCACGCCCGGGTGCACGGTCCTGGAGCCGACGTCCGGCAACACGGGCATCTCGCTGGCCATGGCCTGCAAGCTCAAGGGCTACCAGCTCGTCTGCGTGATGCCGGAGAACACCTCCACCGAGCGGCGCCAGCTGCTGGAGATGTACGGCGCGCGGATCATCTCCTCGCCCGCTGCAGGCGGCTCCAACCAGGCCGTCGCCGTGGCGAAGCAGCTGGCCGCAGAGCACGACGACTGGGTCATGCTCTACCAGTACGGCAACCCGGCCAACGCCGACGCGCACTACCGCACCACCGGCCCGGAGATCCTGCGCGATTGCCCGGAGATCACCCACTTCGTCGCCGGGCTCGGCACCACCGGCACGCTCGTCGGCACCGGCCGCTACCTGCGCGAACACAAACCGGACGTGCAGATCGTCGCCGCGGAACCGCGCTACGGCGAGCTCGTGTACGGGCTGCGGAACCTCGACGAGGGCTTCGTGCCCGAGCTGTACGACCCCGAGGTGCTGACCGGGCGCTACTCCGTCGGCTCCTACGACGCGCTGCGCCGCACCCGCGAGCTCGTCGAGAAGGAAGGCATCTTCGCCGGCATCTCCACCGGCGGCATCCTGCACGCCGCCCTCGCCGTCGCGGAGAAGGCCGCCGGGGCGGGGGAGCGCGCCGACATCGTGCTCATCGTGGCCGACGGGGGCTGGAAGTACCTCTCGACGGGTGCCTACGCCGGCACCGTCGAGGAGGCGGCGGAGCGGATCGACGGGCACCTCTGGGCCTGATCGGGGAAGCAGTAGTGATCACGCGGGCCGCCGTCGCGGTTGCGGAGCTGGGCCCGGGCTGCGGCCGAGGCTGATGCGCGGGAACGACTGGACCGCTTCCGCGACGTTCCGCACACCGACGCGATGGCGCTGCGGACCGACGTCGACGCGAGTCGCGCGTTCTGCCGGGCGAGTCGCGCGTTCTCCCGCGCGAGTCTTGCGTTCTCCGGGGCGTGTTCGGCGTTCCGCCCGGCGGCGGCCGCCGCGTCTTGGCCGGGTAACCGCGGAACTCGCCCGGCAGAACGCAAGACTCGCCCCGCGATACGGGGAACTCGCCCGGCAGAACGCGAGACTCGCGGCGCGGCGCGGCGCGGAAACCTGAAGATCCGCTGCTCGGCGCGGGGTTCTGGCACTCTGGACCCATGACCGCACCCGTCGCGCCGCGCCGGCTCAACCGCGTGCTGCCGCCGCACCCGGTGTCCGCCGCGCTCACCATGCTGGTGTTCACCGCGGCGCTGTACGTGGTGGAGGTGCTCGACCTCGCGAGCGGGGGCACGCTGGAACGCGAGGGCGGCATCGTCTCCCGCGAACCCGACGGCCTCGACGGGATCGTGTTCTCCCCGCTCCTGCACGGCAGCTGGGATCACCTGTGGGCCAACACCGTGCCGTTCCTGATCTTCGGCTTCCTCGCGATGGCCGGTGGCATCGGGCAGTTCGTGATGATCACCGCCACCATCTGGGTGCTCGGCGGGGCCGCGGTGTGGGCGTTCGGGCCGGACGGCGTGTACACCGTGGGCGCGTCCGGGGTGATCTTCGGCTGGCTGGCGTTCCTGCTGGTCCGCGGCTTCTTCGCGCGGAGCGTCAAGCAGATCCTGCTGGCCGTCGTCCTGTTCCTGATCTGGGGCGGGGTGCTGTGGGGCGTGCTGCCCACCGACCCGCACGTCTCGTGGCAGGCGCACCTGTTCGGGGCGCTGGCCGGGGTGCTGGCGGCGTGGCTCGTGGCGCGCGCCGACCGGCCCGGGGCGCGCGCTCACTAGACTCGACGGCGTGCCGCAGCCCCCACCTGACGTCGACGCCCCGATCGGGATCTTCGACTCCGGGGTGGGTGGCCTGACCGTCACCCGCTCGATCATCGACCAGCTGCCCGCCGAGCGCGTCGTGTACGTCGGCGACACCGCACACGGTCCCTACGGCCCGCTGCCGATCGCCGAGATCCGCCGGCACGCGCTCGCGCTCGGCGACATGCTGATGGACCGCGGGGTGAAGGCGATGGTGGTCGCGTGCAACACCGCGTCCGCGGCCTGCCTTCCCGACATCCGCGAGCGCTACCCCGTGCCCGTCGTCGAGGTGGTGCGACCGGCCGTGCGGCGCGCGGTGGCCGCCACCCACACCGGGCGGGTCGGCGTCATCGGCACCGTCGCGACGATCGCCTCGGGCGCCTACCAGGACTCCTTCATGGCCGCCCGCGACGTCGAGGTCACGGCGGTGGCGTGCCCGCGGTTCGTCGACTTCGTCGAGCGCGGCATGACCACCGGCCGGCAGATCCTCGGCCTCGCGCAGAGCTACCTGGAACCGCTGCAACGAGCGCGGGTCGACACCCTGGTGCTGGGCTGCACCCACTACCCGCTGCTGTCCGCGGTCGTGCAGCTGGCCATGGGACCCGACGTCACGCTCGTGTCCAGCGCCGAGGAGACGGCGAAGGACCTCGTGCGGGTGCTGATGGAGCGCGACCTCGTCCGCGAGGCGGGCAGCCCGCCCGCCGGCCCGCACGAGTTCGTCGCCACCGGCGACCCCGAGCCGTTCGAACGGCTGGGCCGGCGGTTCCTCGGCCCGGAGATCGGCCGGGTGCTCGGCGTGGAGCCGGCCGCCACCTGACCGCTGTGCGAGATCGGTTCACGGCCGGAAGCGCCAGCGGGTCGCGCTGAACCCGTCCTCCTTGCCGAACGCGAACACCTGCGCGGGCTCGACCGCGTAGACGTGCTGCGGATCGGAGAGGTCGGTGTCCGCCGGGTCGTGGAGCTCGCCGTCCCTGACGAACGGGTGCCACCACGGGTACTTGGGCGGGAACAGGTCCGCGATCTCCTGCAGCCGGGCGGCATCCCGGACGAGGTGGGCGGTCCCGTCGACGATCACGTCGAGGTCCTGACCCGGCACCGTGACCGTGCACCTGGCGTTCCGGGTGAGGTTGCGGACCTTGCGGGACTGCCGCGAGGTGACGAAGCAGACCGCTCCGCCGTGCCACACCGCGAGCAGGGGCACGACGTGCGGTTGCCCGTCCCGGCCGGTGGTCGCGAGCAGGTAGTCGCCCGCCCCAGCCACCCGGGTCTGCGCGTCGTCCCAGCTGAGCGCGGTCAGAGGGGTGCCGCGCGGGCTGGACAGCGGCTCGATGGTCGGCGTGGCGTGGGTCGTCATGCAGCCACGCTAGGTGCGTTCATCGCATCGGGAAAAGCGATGAATCCCGATCGAGGCGATCGCCCGCACCTATGCTCTCGCGGGCCCGGGTCACCAGCTCGTCGAGCACGGCGATGAGGCCCTGTTCCTGCGCGTCGCGCGGGCTGAACCGTGTGTGGTCCGCGAAGTCCTCGCGGAGCGTCAGCGCGACGGCCGGTTCCACGCCGGAGACGCCGACGTCGCCCATGACCCGGCGCAGGTCCTCCACAGCGCGGCGGCCTCCGTGGATCCCGTAACCGACGAAGCCCGCGACCTTGTCGTTCCACTCGGCGTAGAGGAAGTCGATGGCGTTCTTGAGGACGCCGGGGATCGAGCCGTTGTACTCGGGAGTGACGAACACGAAGGCGTCGAACGACCTGATGCGCTCGGCCCAGCCGTGGGTGTGGGCGTGGGTGTAGCGGCCGGCGCGGGGTGGGACAGGTTCGTCGAGGTGGGGCAGGACGTGGTCGGCGAGGTCCACGACCTCGAACGTCGCGTCGTCACGTCGGGAAGCGACGGCGAGGATCCATCGGGCGACGACGTCGGCCTTGCGGCCCGGACGGGTCGTGCCGACGACGATCGCCACGCGGGGCACGGTCGGGCCTGTTGGTGATGTCATGATCAACTCTCTGAGGTCGTACGGCGGGTGCGGCAGGTCAGTGGAAGCGGTAGGCGCCGACCTCCTGCAGCACGGCCGTGACGGGCGGTTCGACGCACGCCTGGGCCAGCTCCGTCCGGTAGCGCTGGAACGCGGGGAGCTGCTGCAGCGTCTGCGGGCCGTGCTCCAGCTCCACGAACGACACCAGGCTGACGCCGTCGTCGAGCTGGAAGCTCGCGTAGCGCAACCCGTCCGGCTCGACCGTCGCCAGCTCCTCGTAGACGGCCCGGAGCAGCTCCAGCACGCGCTCGACCTCTCCGGGCTTGATCGTGCATCGGGTCATCACCTGCATGGGCTGCTCCTCGGGCGGTCGTTCATTTCGGACAACAGCCTGTATTTCAGAATTCGGTCTGTCAAGCGAATGCTAAGGTTGAGCCGTGGCCCGCAAGTACGAGCAGCGCCTGCGCGCAGAGGCGGCGGAGGAGACGCGCCGGCGCATCCTGGACGCGGTGTACGCACGACTGCGCGAGGCGCCCGGGGAACCGGTGAGCATCGACCGCATCGCCACGCTGGCGCGCGTGGCGCGCCCCACCGTCTACCTGGTCTTCGGGTCCCGGTCCGGGCTGTTCGACGCCGTGGGTGCGGACCTGCTGCAGCGCGGCGGGTTCGAGCGCGTGCTCCAGGTGTCGGCCGATCCGGACGGCCGGGAAGCCCTGCGCGGCACCATCCGCGCCGTCGTCGAGATGTACGCGGTGCACGGCGACGTGCTGCGGGTCCTGTCCGCGATGGCGCTGCTGGACGCCGCCGCGGTCGGCGGGGCGATCCGACGCCTCGAGGACGGTCGCGCCGCCGGCATGGCCAGGCTCGCGCACCGCCTGGCCGAGCAGGGGGTGTTGCGCCCCGACGTCACGGCCGACCGGGCTGCCGACGTGCTCTGGCTGCTGACCAGCTTCGACGGCTTCGACCTGCTGCACACCGGCAGGCAGCGACCCGTCGACGAGGTCGTGACGGCGCTGATCACGACAGCTGAGCGCAGCCTGCTGCGCTGATCAGTGCGGCGCCGCGAGCACCCCGTCGAGCAGGCCGGGGAAGAGCGCGTCGAGGTCGGCCCGGCGCAGCTGGGAGATCTTGCGCGTGCCGAGGGGGATCGTGGAGATCACGCCGGCCTCACGCAGGGTGCGCAGGTGGTGCGTGCGCGTCGACGGGCTGACGGTCAGCGCGACCTCGCCGCACGCGATGCCGTCGGGCCGCGGGGCGAGCGCGCGGACGATGTCGAGGCGCACGGGATCGGCGAGCGCCGCCAGTACGGCCTCGATGCGGATCTCCGCGCGACTCGGCTGCGGCAGCGGTGCCGCCTCGATTGTTCCCACGTCAGGAATATTACGAAATCCATCGTACTTTGACCAGTGTCGTAGTACGGTCGTCGTCGAAGTTCGATGACAGGAGTATCTGTGTCCGCTCGTACGATCCTGCTCGCGGCCGGCGCGTTCGCCGTCGGCACGAGCGCCTACGTCGTCGCCGGCGTGCTGCCGGAGATCAGCGCCGAGACCGGGGTGTCGGTCGGCGCCGCCGGCCAGCTCGCCACCGCCTTCTCCCTGGCGTACGCCATCGGCGCGCCGATCGTCGCGACCGTGGCCGGGCGCTGGGACCGCCGCACGCTGCTGGTCGCCGCCCTGCTCACCGCCGCGGTCGGCAACGCGATCACCGCACTCGCCCCCACCTACCCGCTGCTGTTCGCCGGCCGGATCGTCGCCGCCCTCGGCGCGGCGGCCTACACCCCGGCCGCCACCATGGTGGCCACGTCGTTCTACCCGCCGGAGCACCGCGGCCGGGCCGTGTCGATCGTGTTCGGCGGGCTCACCGTCGCGCTCGCGCTCGGCGTTCCCGCAGGGTCGATCCTCGGCGCCTCGCTGGGCTTCCGCGGGGTGTTCGCGCTGGTCGCGGCGGCCGGGCTGGTCGCAGCGGTCGGGGTGCAGCTGCTCGTTCCGGCTGTCGCCGCGCCGCCGCACGTCACGCTGCGCGAGCGGTTCTCGGTGATCCGCGACCGCACCGTGCAGACCGTCCTCGTCGTCACGGTGTTCGGCGTGCTCGGCGTGATGAGCGTCTACACCTACGTGGTGCCGCTGCTCGCCGCCTACACCGGCGTCACCGGCCCGCTGACCAGCGCCCTCCTGCTCGTGTACGGCGTCGGCGCGCTCATCGGCAACAACCTCGGCGGACGGGCCACCGACCGGTTCGGGGCGCGGCGCACGGTGCTCGTCGTGCTCTCCGCGACGATCCTCGCACTCGCCACCCTGCCGCTCACGCTGAGCACGGTGCCGGGCGCGGCGCTCGCGCTGTTCGTGTGGAGCGTCGCCACCTGGGCGTTCAACCCGCCGTTCCAGAGCCTGATCCTGGAGGTGGCGGGGGAGCAGGGCGCGCTCGCCCTGTCGCTCAACGCCTCGGCGATCTACTTCGGCGCCGGGCTCTCCGGCGTGGTCGGCGGGCTCGTCGTGAGCGGGCCCGGCGTGGCGGTGCTGCCGATCGTCGGGGCCGCGCTGGGGCTGGTCGGCGGCGCGGTGTTCGTCGCCAGCTCGCGCAGCCGGGCGCGCGTCGAGCGGGAGCCCGCGGTGTCGCTGGGCTAAGAATGCCCTCTAGCTACGTTGGCGGCATGGACTACACCGACGTCGCGCCGGCGGCGGAGTGCGTCGACGGGCCGGAGAAGGACATGCTGGCCTTCGCGCTCGACCGGGTGCGTGCGCAGTTCGCGTGGAAGACCGGCGGGCTGACCGCCGAGCAGCTGCGCCGCACGCACCCGCCGTCGACGCTGACGATCGCCGGTCTGATCAAGCACATGGCGTTCGTCGAGGAGCGCTACACCCGCATCCACCTGCAGGGACGGGCGCCGGGCCGGCCGTGGTCCGAGGTGGACTGGAACGCCGACCTGGAGTGGGACTGGCACTCCGCGGTCCACGACGAGCCGGACGAGCTCTACGCGCTCTGGTACTCGAGCGTCGCCCGGGCGCGGGCGATCTGGGCCGAGACCGACCTCGATGCCCCGTCGACCCTCATGGCCGAGGGCACGCCGGCCAGCGCCCGCCGCCTCCAGATCGACGTGCTGGAGGAGTATCTGCGCCACACCGGCCACGCCGACCTGCTGCGCGAGGCGATCGACGGGCTCGTCGGCAACGACCCGCCCCGGCGGGACTGACGAGACGGTGCCGACGGGCGCGACCGGTCCCGGATCCCCACCGGTCGCGCCCGTCGGCTGCTCAGGTGCGCGTCGTCGCGAGCTGCAGCACGGTGGCTGCGGTCGCGTCGACGCTGCGGTCGAACGCCACCGCGTCGACGTTGGCGATCGTGTCGCAGGCCTTGTGGTAGCAGCGGTCGAACGGCTCGCCCTGCTGCCCGCCCCACCGCGCGGCCTGCTCGCCGGACTTGCGCTTCTTGTCCCCGGACTGCAGGGCGCCCGTCGGGATGCCGGCTTCGACGAAGGCGGCGAAGTCGGAATCGCCGTCGAGCCGGACGTTCTCGGCCGGGACGCCGACCGCGGCCAGCTGCTCGACCAGCACCTTCGCCACGGCGGCCGAGCCAGGTGGACCGGCCTCCTCCCCGGCGTCGCCGACCCCGCCGAGCACGAAGAAGCCGGGGTTGGGGGAGGCGAGCATGTCGAGGTTCACGTAGGCCGCGATCTGCTGGCGCTGCGCAGGCGGCAACGCGGCCACGTACGCGGTGGAGCCGTACAACCCCAGCTCCTCGCCGCCCCAGAACGCGAAGCGCACCGCGTTCGGCGTGTTCGGTGAGCCACCCATGGCGGTGGCGGTCTCCAGCAGCGCCGCGACCCCCGTGCCGTTGTCGTTGATCCCCGGGCCGTCGGGCACCGAGTCCAGGTGGGCGCCGGCCATCACCACGCGCGCCGGGTCGCCGGTGCGGGTCTGGGCGATGACGTTGAGGTCGGTCGTCGGAGCTGCATCGTCATGGTCGCCGTCGCCGGTGTGCGTGAACGTCTCCGTGCGCACGTCGAACCCGGCCCGCTGCAGCACGCCGACCACGTAGTCGACGCTCGCCCGGTAGCCCGGGGTCCCCGACGCCCGGTTGCCGCCGTTGGCGTCCGCGATGCGCTGCAGCGCCTCCAGGTGCGTGCGCGCGGACGCGCCGCTGACCTGGGCGGCGATCCCGGTCTGCGGCCCGGCAGGCCCGAGGGGGGTCGCCACCGACCGCGGCGTGGAGACGGCGTGCGCGAACCCCCAGCCGACGCCCAGGACCAGCAGCCCGGCGACGGCGACGAGCGCGATCAGGCCGCGCCGGCGCGGCCGCCTGCGGTCAGGGGCGGGGGCGGTCAGGGTGTCCATGGCTACCCGTGCCGGCTCAGGTCGTGGAAGAAGTCGGCGATCACGTTCAGCTCGCCCGCCTGGACCACCGCGTCGTAGACGTGCTTGCCGACGGCGAGGTCCAGCACGCCCAGCCCGAACGGCGAGAACACCACGGTGCGGTCGGCCGGGATCGCGACCGTGCCGGTCATGACGTCGTCCAGCGTGCCGGCCAGGAAGTCCCGGTTGCCCGTGAGCTGCTCGACGAGGTGCGGCGACGTGTTGGCCTTCAGGCAGTGCTCGACGTCGTCGACGATGTTGACGGCGTCGAGCAGGATCTCCGGCGCCAGGTCGCGCAGCGAGATGTGCAGCACCAGCGGGTGGTGGTCGAACCACGCCGGGTCGCTGACGTGCGGCGTGGCTGCCACCGTCGCGAACACCACCAGGTCGGACGAGCGGATCAGCGACTCGGCGCTGTCGTGCACGGTCACCGCGTCCGCCCCGGACTGCTCCAGGTAGCCGGAGAACCCGGTAGCGCTCTCCGCGTGCGTGTCGTGCACGCCGATCTCGTCGAACGTCCAGCCGGTGCCGGCGAGGAACGTGTGGATGTAGCGGGCGATGAGCCCGGTCCCGATGAACCCGACGCG
Organism: Pseudonocardia sp. CA-107938; assembly: GCF_050936315.1. NCBI lineage: Bacteria > Bacillati > Actinomycetota > Actinomycetes > Pseudonocardiales > Pseudonocardiaceae > Pseudonocardia > Pseudonocardia sp. CA-107938. Next base: position 3,384,333 of record NZ_JBNJNA010000001.1, read on the forward strand.
GCGCGGCCGCGGCCGACCCGCCGACAGCACGTCGGCGCCCAGCGCGGCCGAGGCCGCGGTGCGGGTGGCGCTGATGATCGAGCTCTCCAGGCAGGCGAACGGGTAGCCGGTGTCGTGGTCGTTGAGGATCAGCACGGCCGAGGCGCGCGGGATGCCGGCTGCCACGTTCTCCGGGAAGCTGGAGATCCACTTCAGGCCGTCGACCCGCACCTTCCCGCCCAGCGACGCGGGCAGCGCGATGATGCGTGCCGTCGGGCGGTCCGGGAACGTCAGGAAGTACGACGGCGGGTTCACCGAGTCGCCCTCGCCGTGCCAGCGGTACGCGCCCGCGACGACGTCGACGATCTCCTGCTCGCGACCGGCGAGCACGGCCTGCACCTGCGCCCCCGGGATCACGGCGAACGGTGGTGGCATCTTCTTCTCCCCCTCAGTGTTCTTCACGCCGACACCCGCATGGGCTCGGCCATCCCGACCAGCACCTCGCGCCGGCCCTCGAACGCCTCGCGGCTGTGCGCGGTGCGGATGTTGTCCACCAGCAGCAGGTCGCCGGGCTGCCAGGCCTCCCGGCGGGTGTGCGCGGTGTAGACCTCGCCGATCAGCTCGACGATGCCCTTGTTGACCGGCTCCCCGTTGCCGAACAGCGTGGTGAACGGCAGGCCCTGCGGGCCGTAGCTCTCCACCAGGAACTCGCGGACGTCGGGATCCATCGTCCACTCGTTGAGGAACGCGATCTGGTTGAACCAGCAGCGCCGCCCCGTGACGGGGTGCACGGTCACCGCGCGCCGCCGCTGCCAGGTGCGGAGGCCGCCGTCGGGCTGCCACTGGAAGTCGATCTTGTTGGCGCGGCAGTACGCCTCGACGGCCTGCGGGTCGTCGGTGCCGAACGCGTCGGCGACGGAGGCGCCGATCTCCTCGTTGTAGTTGCGGGCCAGCACCCAGCCCTCGCGCTCGAACCGCTCGACGAGCGGGCGCGGCAGCGCGTCGAGCACGGCGGCGGCGTCGGCGACGCCGGTGGCGCCGCCCGAGGTCGCGGCGGTGAGCGCGGCGAACATCATCAGGCGCGGCACGTCGAGGGCGTAGCTGAGCTCGTGGTGCATGCACATCGGCTGGTTCGCCGGCCACGCGCTCGACGAGTAGACGCCGCTCGGGAACCGCTCGCGCGCCGCGAACGCCTCGCGCTCGGTCATCAGCTCGCCGCCGAACAGCCGGAAGACGGCGGCGACCTGCTCCTGGCTGCGCAGGCCCAGGCCGCGGACCAGCACGGTGCCGAAGTTGGCGAGCACGTCGCGCAGCGCGCCGCGGTGGTAGGCGATCCAGCCCTCGGCGTCGGGCCCGCAGTTGGCGAGCACGAGCGGCGGGCGGCCGGGTGCGGTCTGGACGGGCAGGGCGGGCCAGGCGGTCGGCGGCGCCTGGTGGGTGGCGGTCATCGGGTTCTCCTTGCTCGTTCCGTACTGGGGTGAGGTGGTCATGCGGAGGTGCGCGCGTCGACGAGGGCCGCGAGATCGGCGAGCACCGGGGCGCCGGCGATGTCCTTCAGCGACACCGCGCGGCTGGTCGCGATGGCGAGCTTCACCGCGGTGAGGGAGGTGCCGCCGAGGTTGAAGAAGTGGTCGGTGCGCCCGATGCGGGCCACCGGCACGTCGAGGACCTTGGCGAACGCCGCCGCGAGCAGCCGCTCGGTGGGCGTGGCCGGGGCCGTGGCGCCCGCGGTGTCGGCGCCGGCGTCGGCCAGCTCGACGGCGAGCGCCCGCAGCGCCTTCGTGTCGATCTTGCCGTTGGCGGTGAGCGGCAGGGCGTCGCGCTGGTGGAACTGCGTGGGCACCATGTACTCGGGCAGCTTGGCGCCGATGTGGGCGGCCAGCGCGTCGGCGGCGATCGGCGCGTCCGCGGCGAGGAACGCCACCAACTGCTTGCTGCCGTCGGCCCGCTCGGCCACGACGACGGCCCCGTCGCGGACGCCGGGGAAGGCGAGCAGCGCGTTGTCGATCTCGCCGATCTCGATGCGGAAGCCGCGGATCTTGACCTGGTTGTCGCGGCGGCCGAGGAACTCCAGCTTGCCGCCGGGCAGCCAGCGGCCGTAGTCGCCGCCCAGGTAGAGCCGCGCGCCGGGCTTGTGCGGGTCGTACATGTAGCACTGGCGGGTGCGCTCGGGGTCGTTGATGTAGCCGCGGCCCACGCACACGCCGGAGAACGCGATCAGGCCGGGCGCGCCGAGCGGCACCGGGTCGAGGTTCTCGTCGACGACGTACACGCGGACGTTGCGCACGGCCGGGCCGAGCGGCACCCGACCCGACTCCGGCACCGTCCGCATGACCTCGTGGTTGGTGTCGTCGGAGGTCTCGGTGAGGCCGTAGGCGTTGACCAGCGGAACGCCCGGCATGAGGGCGAACCACCGCTGGATCAGCTCGAACTTGAGCGCCTCGCCGGTGGCCGAGATCGCGCGCAGGTCGGGCAGCTCCCGCGGGTGCTGCTCCAGGTAGGTCGCGACGACCTCCAGGTAGGAGGGCACCAGCTGCAGGATCCCGACGCGCCGGGCGGCGATCTCCGCGACGAACCGCTCGACGTCGAGGATCGTCTCCTGCGCGACGATCACCGTGCGGCCGCCGACGAGCAGCGCCGACACGAGCTGCCACAGCGAGATGTCGAAGCACTGCGGCGCCGTCTGCGCGACGGCCTGGCCCTCGACGAACCCGAAGTCCTCGATCTTGGCGTAGAGGTGGTTGAGCATGCCGGCGTGCTCGCACATGGCGCCCTTGGGCTCGCCGGTGGAGCCGGACGTGAAGTAGATGTAGGCGAGCTGGTCGGCGGCGACGGGGATGCCGAGGTCACCGTCGGGGTGCTGCTCGGCGTAGGCCTGCTCGAACGGCACGACGAGCGCGCCGGGCGCCAGCTCGAGTGCCGCGCGCAGCGTGGTGTCGCTGCCGGTCTCGGTCAGCACCAGCTGGGCGCCGGAGCGGGCGAGCGTCTTCGCGATCCGGTCGGCCGGGAAGTGCGGCTCGATCGGCAGGTACACGCCGCCCGCCTTGAAGATGGCGATCACCGCTGCCATCCAGTCGAGGTTGCGCTCGGCGACGACCGCCACCACGCCCTCCCGGCGCAGGCCGCGGACCAGCAGCGCCCGGCCCAGCCGGTTGGCGCGGGCGTTCAGCTCGGCGTAGGTCCACTGCCGGCCTCCGTGCTCGGCGGCGATCGCGTCCGGGTGGGCGGCGACCCGCGCCTCGAACAGCTCGTGGAAGCGCTGCGCGGGCAGCTCCCGCGCCGGCCCGGCGAGCCCGTCGATCTGGAAGGCGCGCTCGGCGGCCGACACCAGGTTGGCCGGCAGCGCGTCGGGGGCGGCGACGAGCTGGAGCAGCGCCGTCACGTGGTAGCCGGCGACCCGCGCGGCGGCGTCGGCGTCGATCAGGTCGGACCGGTAGCTGACGTGCAGCGATCCCGAGCGGAGCGCGACCCGCCATACCGTGCCCGCGGCCAGCGGGCCGGCACCGCCGTCGAGGTCGAGCTCGGCCTCGAACAGCGGGCCGGTGCGGCCGAGCTCGGCGGCCAGCGCGTCGACGGGGAAGTCCCGGTGGGCGTGCAGGCGCTGCTCGGCGTCAGAGGCCGCGGCGGCGATCTGCCGCCACGACGCCGACCCGGTCGCGATCCGCATCGGCAGCGCCACGGCGCCGGCGACGTACCCGGTGGTGACATCGCGCTCGCCGCTCACTGCCGCCAGGACGGCAGCGTGCGCGGCGATCATGACGCCGGGGATCCCCAGCACCTCGGTGAGGTGCGCGGGAAGCGGCTCGACGTGCTCGGCGACGCCCGGCACGGGCGCGGCCGTGAAGCGCGGCACCGCGGTCAGGCCGGCGCCGTCCAGCACGCGCTGCCAGTAGGCGCGCCGGGCGTCCGGTGTGGTCTCGATGATGGTCATGTCAGGCTCCCGGGAGGTCAGTGCGCGCGGGTGGGGATGAGTTCGATCGCGGGGTTGCCACCCCACCTGGTGTTGGCCGGCATCTCCTCGCCCTTCATCAGGAAGGAGTCGGCCTCGAGGACGGACGCGTCGCCGAGCTGCGTCCCGTAGTGGACGAAGGCGCCCACGCCGACGGTGACGCCCGAGCCGATCGTGACCCGGTCGGACTTGAACGCGTCGTTCTCCTGCGAGTGGCACTGGACGACGCTGCGCTCGTTGAGCATGCAGTTGTCGCCGAGGGTGACGAACTTGCGCTCGGTCATCATGCAGCCGTCGTCGTAGAGGCGGCGGCCCACGCGGACCCCGAGCGCCCGCCACATCGCGCCCTTCAGCGGGGTGCCGTTGAGCAGCGTGAAGTAGCTGTCCTCGGCGACCTTCCAGTAGCGCTCGTGCCGCCAGAACGTGCGGTCGTAGATCGACACGCCCTGCGGCTCGTGCGCCGCCATCCAGCGCACGGCCGCGTCGAGCAGGATGAAGTAGCCGAACGTCAGCACCAGCTCGGCGGCGCCCAGCACGGCGATCGCCGCCGGCCCGAACGTCGGGTGCAGGTCCAGCGCGACGCGGAACAGCAGCACGAACAGCGTGAGGTACACCCACCGGCTGAGCAGCATCAACGCGATGCTCAGCAGGTTGTGCCGGGCCTTGACGGCGACGCCGCGGCGGCGCTGCTCCGGGCCGAGGGCCAGCCGCGCGTCCCGGTCGACGCCGCGCGGGATCACGAAGCTCGGCGATCCGAGCAGCCCCACGTTCTGCCGCACCGGCCCGTCGACGGGCACCATGACCTTCGTCGCGAGCAGGACGTTGTCGCCCACGCGCGCCCGGGCCGGGTAGAAGATCGCGTTGCCGAAGAAGCTGCGCGCCCCGATCCGCACCGGCGACGCGACGAAAGCGCTGCTGGAGTAGTCGGTGTTGAGCATCGTGAGCCCGTCCGCGACGACCGTGCCGCTGCCGACGTGGCAGAGGAACGGGACGTCGTGCGCGACGGCCGTGCCGAAGTTGGAGCCCGTCTGCTCGACCCGCCCGAACTTGTAGCCGATGGCCCGCAGGTAGCCGACGATGTAGGAGCTGTCGCCGAACACCCGCGTCGCGAACTTGCTGTTGGACAGGCGGGTGATCGTCCGCAGCGCCCAGTAGGAGATGCCGTACAGGCGGTGCACCCGGTCGGGCCGCACCAGCAGCGCAAGCACCCGAGGCACGATCGTGATCACCAGCAGACCCAGCAGCAGCGCGCCGACGAAGATCGTGCTCGACAGGATCAGCACGTCCAGGTACAGCGGCACGTTCCCGGCGGCGGTCTCGTAGTCGACGAGCAGCGTCTGCACCTGCGGGACCTCCCGCACCAGCAGCGCGAGCCCACCGATGCCCAGCGGCAGGACGACGCCGAAGAGCGTCACCAGCTGCACGACCGAGTAGGCGAACCGGCGCAGCGCGCTCCCACCCACGGTCGGGACGGCGCGGTAGTCCACCGAGGTCGGCTCCGCGGGTGAGCCGTGCCAGCGCTGGCCGGCCGGGATCGACTGCCCGGCGTGCAGCGCGGAGGTGTGCCCCAGCTGGGCGTGATCGCCGATCGAGCTGCCGACGTCGAGGACGGTCGCCTCGCCGACCAGTGCACCCGCGCCGATCGTGACGCGGCCGGTCTCGATCATGCCGTTGTGGGCGCGGTAGCCGGTGAACGACGACGCCTTGCGGATGATCGTGCCGGCCCCGATGGTCAGCAGGTCGGTCGCGACCGGAACGGTCGGCGACAGGATCGTCACGCCCTTGCCGATCTTCGCGCCCAGCAGGCGCAGGTAGAACGGGTAGAGCGGGGTGCCGACGAACCGGACCAGCGGGTTCGTCCTGATCATCGTCTTGACCAGCCAGAACCGGTAGTACCGCAGGCTCCAGACGGGGAACTGCGTCGCCTTCCAGCGCCCGACCAGCAGCCACTTCACCGCGATGGGCAGCAGCGCCGTACCGAGGAACAGACCACCGGCGACCTCGGTCGAGCGCACGTAGATGTCGAGCGGCGTGGCCGCGGTGAGCACCCACTGCGCACCGACGGCGAAGGCGTAGGAGACCAGCGCCGGGTAGCCGAGCAGGAACAGCAGCTGCAGGGTCCCGCACAGCAGGTAGCCCAGCGTGCCCACCCGCTTCGGTGCTGCGACCGGCGCGGCCGGCTCGTTCAGCAGGGCGAGCGCGAGCTTCACCGTCGCCGGGTCGAGGTCGGCGGGCGTGGGGGAGGGCCGGCCGGGGCCCACCACGGACACCGGGAGGGCGTGCGTCCCGGTCGCCACGGCCGCGGCCTGCACGACCTTCGCGCCCCCGGCCGCGGCCAGCGCCGCGACCGTCGGGGCCTGGTAGATGTCCTTGATCGCGACGTTGGGCAGGTCGGGCCGGTTGCGCACCTTCGCGCAGAAGCGGGCCATGACCATCGAGTCGGCGCCGAGGTCGTCGAAGAAGTTGCTGGTGGGCGCCACCTGCGGGACGCCGAGGACCTCCGCCAGCACCGCCGCGTAACCGGCTTCGAGACCGCCCGGGGCGGCCTTGGCCGCCGGCGCGGGAGCGGGCTTGGCCGCCGGGGCCGGGGCGGGCTTGGGCGCCGGCAGCCGCGGCGGCGTCGGCCGCACGATCGCCTGCGCGATCGGCCGGGCGACCGGCCGCGCGACCGGCTGCGCGACCGGGCGCGCGACGGGCATCGGCGCCTGCGGGCGGCGGGTCGGGGCCTGTGGCTGCGGACGGACCGGGGCGGGCCGCGGGACGATCGCCGTCGGCTGGGCGGACGGGTCGGGGCGGACCGGGGCGGCCGGCGCCGGGCGGGTGGCCGGAGGCGGGAGGGACACCGTGCGGTCGGGGTCGCCCTCCAGCCGCTCCAGCTGCTGGAGCAGGCCGGCGACCTCCGCGCGGAGCCGACCGACGGCCGCGCGGGCGGCGGTCAGGTCACCGGCGAGGTCCGTGCGGTCGCCCTGCTCGGCGAGGCGCAGCTTCCGCATGCGGGGCACGACGACGGTCTCCTCCTCGGCGGGAGGAACGGGCGGAGATGCGGAGGTCATGGCTCAGGCCGCCTGGATGGGCTGGGTGAGGTGCGGGTCGGCGAGGGTGTGGCGGCCGAACTCGGCGCTCACCCACTCGTCGTCGTAGACGGTGTCGAGGTAGCGCTCGCCCATGTCGGGGGCGATGGCGACGGCGGTCAGACCCGGCGCGCCGTACTCCTTCAGCCAGCGCATCGCGCCGCTGACGACGGTGCCCGTCGAGCCGCCGAACAGGAAGCCCTTGGTGGCCATGCGGCGGCAGGCGCGGATCGTGTCCGGCTCCTCGACGTGGACGACCTCGTCGATGTAGGACTCGTCGAGCTGCGCCGGGCGGACGCTCGTGCCCAGGCCGGGGATCATCCGCGGCGCCGGCGGGGTGCCGAACGTGACCGAGCCGACGGCGTCGACGGCGACGATGTGCACCCGACGGTTCCACGCCCGGTTGCGCTGCTTGAAGAACCGCGCGCAGCCCATCAGCGTGCCCGTGGTGCCGGCACCGACGAACAGCACGTCCAGCTGCGGGAACTCCCGCGCGATCGCCGGGGCGGTGGTGCGCATGTGCGCGCCCCAGTTGTTCGGGTTGGCGTACTGGTTGAGCCAGACGTTGCGCGGGTCGGCCACGCACAGCGCCTGCACGTAGTTGATGCGCGCGCCCAGGAAGCCGCCGTGCGGGTCGGGCTCGCGGACGACGTGGACCTGCGCCCCGAGCACCTCCATCATCTGGCGGGTCGCCGGGTTGCAGCGGGAGTCGGTCACGCAGACGAACCCGTAGCCGCGGGTGGCCGCGATCATCGCGAGCGCCACCCCGAGGTTGCCCGACGACGACTCCACGATCACCGAGCCCGGCCGCAGCACACCTGCGCGCTCGGCTGCCTCGACCATCCCCAGCGCCGCCTTCACCTTGATGGAACCGGCGAAGTTGAAGCCTTCGCACTTCAGGTAGAGGCGCCGCCCGAAGGTTTCGGACAGATCGACGAAGAGCTGCTCCGCGTTGAAGTCCAGCGGACTTGAGATGACTGCCATGACCTTGCCCCCTTCTCGTCGGTGGCTGTGCCCCGAGCTCGAACTGGCCGCCCGGTGAGTCCCCTGACGTGACTCCCATCGTGTCTGCGGCGCCTCGGCGCAGACAGATCCGCGATGGGCAGGAAGCGACTGCAAGGGGGTAGTGATCACCTATCCATCCGGCAACCCCGCGGCGCGCTCCGGTACCGTCGCGCCCGTGATCACGGCCCTCGTCGTCGCACTGTGGGTGGCCACCGGCGCGCTCGCCGTCTACGGGCTGGCGCTCAGCGCGACGCGCCGACCCCTGCCGGGCCACACCCGCATCGCCGTCGGCGTCGTGGTCGCTCTGCTCGTCGTCCAGGCGGCGATCGCGGCGGTGCAGCTCGCGACGGGCGTCCGGGTGGCCGATCCCACCGAAGTGCTCATCTACCTGGTCGTGGCCATCTGCGTGCTGCCGTTCGTCACGCAGTTCGCGCTGGCCGAGCCCGACAACCGGTGGGGCGGCGCGATCATCGCCGCGGGCGCGATCGCCACCGGCATCGCCGTGTGGCGGCTGCAGGTCCTGTGGGTGCCGCTTGCCTGACCGCCCCGCCACCGCCACGGGGGCCGGCCGGGTCCTCATCGCCGTCTACGGCCTGTTCGCCGTGGCCGCGACCGCCCGTGCCGGCTACCAGATCGCCACCAAGTTCGCGGTCGCGCCGCTCGCGTACACGCTCTCGGCGGTCGCCGCCGTCGTCTACGTGCTGGCGACGGTCGGGCTCGCCGCACGCGGCTCGTGGGCCCGCCCGCTGGCCTGGGCCGCGGTGTCGTTCGAGCTGCTGGGGGTGCTCGTCGTCGGCACCCTCACGCTGCTCGACACCGGCGACTTCCCCGCCGACACCGTGTGGTCGATCTACGGTCGCGGGTACGGCTTCGTGCCGCTCGTCCTGCCCGTCGTCGGTCTCTGGTGGCTGCGGCGCACGCGAGCGGGTTAACGTTCCCGAATGCTGTTGACGGTGCTCGGATGTTCGGGGAGCGGACCGGGCCCGGAGGGTCCGGCGTCGGGGTACCTCGTGGTCGCCAACGGGGTCGCGGTCACCCTCGACCTGGGCAACGGCACGTTCGGCGCGCTGCAGCGCCACCTCGATCCGTGGGCGCTCGACGCCGCACTGCTCACGCACCTGCACCCCGACCACTGCTCCGACGTGTCGCCGCTGGTGGTGTGGCGGCGCTACCACCCGCGCCCGCCGTTCGACGCGCTGGAGCAGCGGTTGCCCGTCCTCGCCCCGGCCGGCGCGGCCGACCGCCTCGCGTGGGCGTACGCGGCGTCCCGCCAGGAGCTGGGGGAGACCGACCTCGCCGACGTGCTCGACTTCCGCGCCATCACCGACGGCGGGAGCACCGCCGTCGAGACCGTCACCGTGCGGTCGGCGCTGGTCGACCACCCCGTCGAGGCGTACGCGCTGCGGCTGGAGCACGGCGGCCGGTCGCTGGTGTACAGCGGCGACACCGGACCCAGCGCCGGGCTCGTCGAGCTCGCCCGGGGCGCCGACGTGCTGCTGTGCGAGGCGACCTGGCCGCACGTCATCCCCGGCGGGTGGGAGGAGCCACCGCCCGGCGTGCACCTGTCGGGACGGCAGGCCGGCGAGCACGCCGCCGCGGCCGGGGTGGGCCGGCTGCTGCTCACCCACGTGCCGGCCTGGTTCTCCGCCGCCGACCTGCTCACGGAGGCGAAGGAAGCCTTCGACGGCCCGGTCGAGGTGGTCCGGCCGGACGCGTCGTACGAGATCTGACCCGGGGGCCCGCGTCGAGAACGACGTTGTGGTGATCAACAGGTCTATTTGATCACCACAACGTCGTTCTCGACGGGCGCTTGGGCCTCAGCCGGCGGGGGCCAGCCAGATGCTCGTGACCGCGTCGATGATGCCCGTGCCGGCGTCGGCCCAGGTCGCGCGCGGGGTGGGGGTGCCGTCGGCGAGCGCCCGCTCGCGCTCGGCCGTCATGTGCACCATCAGCAGCCGCGTCATGGCGGCGCGTTCCAGCTGGACGTCGTCGGGCAGGGCGGGCAGGCAGGCCCGCAGCCGATCGCGGATCTCCGTCAGCGCCGGTGAGGCGAGCGACTCCTCGGCCATGATCTCGCGCAGCGCGGGGTCCGTCGTCACTTGAGCGACGAACCGCGCGAACCAGGTCGGGCTGCCCAGCTCGGCGAGGTGGTCGGTGATCGGGCGGACCATGCAGGCCGCCCAGTCGCGCACCTCCCGCGAGTCCGCCATCGCGGCGACGAGTGCGGCGCGGCGGTGCTCGATGTCCGCGTTGTGCTTGCGCGCGATCGCCCTGACCAGGTCGGTCTTGGTGCCCACGTGGTAGCCGACGGCGGCGTTGTTGCCCTGACCTGCGGCTTCACTGATCTGCCGGTTGGAGACGGCGAAGACGCCGTGCTCGGCGAACAAGCGCTCCGCGGTGGCCAGGATGAGGTCGCGGGTCGCGCCGGCCCGGTCGGTGCGCGCTCGTGCAGCCATCTCCACCCCTGTTCTCCTGATCGTCCGGATCGTCCCCGGGCCGCCCACGTGACTGCGCACCGGCCCGGCGTTGCGGCTGTGAGCCGACGTCACACAGCGCGCGGCCACCGCACACAGGTTGGGCGGTGTGTGAGGTGGCCGCACTCTGTGTGACGTCGCCGGCGGCGCGTCCGCGTGCCGGTTCTATGGTGGCGCGGTGACCCGAGCAGACGGCCGATCCGACGACGAGCTCCGCCCCGTGACCATCACCCGCGGATTCCAGAAGCACCCGGCGGGCTCCGTGCTCGTCGAGTTCGGCGACACGAAGGTGCTGTGCGCGGCCAGCGTCACCGAGGGCGTGCCGCGCTGGCGGAAGGGTTCCGGCCTGGGCTGGCTGACCGCCGAGTACGCCATGCTGCCCTCGGCGACGAACACCCGCAGCGACCGCGAATCGGTGAAGGGCCGCATCGGCGGGCGCACGCACGAGATCAGCCGGCTGATCGGGCGCTCGCTCCGCGCGTGCATCGACCTCAAAGCGCTCGGCGAGAACACCATCGCCCTGGACTGCGACGTCCTGCAGGCCGACGGCGGCACCCGCACCGCCGCCATCACCGGCGCCTACGTGGCGCTCGCCGACGCCGTCATGTACCTGGGTGCGCGGGGCAGGCTCTCCGACCCGAAGCCGCTGTCGGGCCGGGTCGCCGCCGTCTCCGTCGGGGTCGTCGACGGGCGGGTGCGGCTGGACCTCCCGTACGAGGAGGACTCCCGCGCCGAGGTGGACACCAACGTCGTCGCCACCGACGCCGGCACGCTCATCGAGGTGCAGGGCACCGGCGAGGGTGCCACGTTCTCCCGCGCCACCCTCGACACCATGCTCGACGTCGCACTGGGCGGGATCGCGCAGCTCGTGGAGCTGCAGGCCGAGGCGCTCGCCCAGCCGTACCCGGGGGAACTGCCGGCATGACGAAGGTGCTGCTCGCCACCCGCAACGCCGGGAAGCTCGTCGAGCTGCGGCGGCTGCTCGACTCCGCCGGCATCGAGGTGCTCGGGCTCGCCGACGTCCCCGAGTTCCCGGAAGCGCCGGAGACCGGCGCGACGTTCGCCGAGAACGCGCTGGCCAAGGCACGTGACGCGGCCGCCGCCACCGGCCTCCCCGCCGTCGCGGACGACTCCGGCATCGCCGTCGACGCGCTCAACGGCATGCCGGGCGTGCTGTCGGCGCGCTGGTGCGGCCGGCACGGCGCCGACCTGGAGAACCTGCAGCTCGTCCTCGGCCAGCTGCAGGACGTGCCCGACGAGCGCCGCGGCGCGCGGTTCGTGTGCGCCGCCGCGCTCGTGCTGCCCGACGGCACGGAGACGGTGGTGCACGGCGAATGGCCCGGCCGGCTCGTCCGCGCCCCGCGCGGCACCAACGGCTTCGGCTACGACCCGATCTTCGTGCCGGACGGGGAGGAGCGCACCTCCGCCGAGCTCTCGCCGGAGGAGAAGGACGCCGCCTCGCACCGGGGCCGGGCGATGCGCGCGCTCGTCCCGCACCTGCGCGCGCTCGCCTGACGTCACGCGGCCGCCGCGTCCGGCCGACGTCACACACCCCGCGGCCGCTTCACACAGGTTGCAACCTGTGTGAAGCGGCCCCGCGCTGTGTGAGGTCATTCCTCGGCGAGCACCGCCCGCGCCACGCGAAAAGCCGAGTTGGCCGCGGGCACCCCGCAGTAGATCGCCGACTGCAGCAGCACCTCGACGATCTCCTCCCTGGTCAGCCCGTTGCGCAGGGCTGCGCGCAGGTGCAGCTCCAGCTCCGCCCAATGCCCGTGCGCGACGAGCGCGGTGAGCGTCACGGCGCTGCGCATGCGGCGGTCCAGGCCCGGCCGCGTCCAGATGGCGCCCCACGCGTAGCGGGTGATCAGCTCCTGGAAGTCGGTGGTGACGTCGTCGGCTGCGGCCAGCGCCGCGTCGACGTGCTCGGCGCCGAGCACCTCGCGCCGCACGGCCAGCCCGTCGGGATCGAGAGAGGGGGTCACAGGGGCACGTTAGTGCGCCCGGTAACGTCGAGCGGGTGACGACGTGGGGGCGGGTGCTCGCCGGCGTGGCGCTGACGGCGCTCGTCGGCGTCGGCGCGCTGCTCGCGTGGCGGCTCGGCGGGGCCGCCGACATCCGCGCGACGGTCGCGGCGGCCGGCATGTGGGCGCCGCTGCTGTTCCTCGGCGTGCACAGCCTGGTCACGGTCAGCCCGTTCCCGCGCACGATCTTCACGGTGGCCGCCGGGGTGCTGTTCGGCTCCACCGCCGGCCTGCTGCTCACCGTCACCGCCACCATGGTGTCGGCGGCCGCGGCGTTCTGGCTGGTCCGCGCCGCCGGTGCGGGGTTCGTCGAGCGGCACGCCCCGCGCGCCGCCGTTGCCTGGGTGGGCGAGCGCGTGGAGCGCCGCGGCCTGCTCGCGATGGTGTCGCTGCGGCTGATCCCGATGCTGCCGTTCTCGGTGGTCAACTACGCGTCGGCGCTGTCGGGGGTGCGGTTCCTGCCGTTCCTCGTCGGCACCCTGGTCGGCGTGCTGCCGGGCACGGTCGCGGTCGTCGTGCTCGGCGACGCCGCGCTCGGCGGCAACCCGCCGCCGGCGCTGCTCGCGGTGTCGGTGGCCGGCGCGCTGGTGGGTGTCACCGGCGCGGTGCTGGCGGCACGCCGCCCGGAGCCCGTGGTGGCCGAGTAGGGGTGCCGGCGGCGGGAGTCGAACCCGCACTGTCGGGTACCTAAAACCCGTCCCTCTGCCTGTTGGGGTACGCCGGCGTCGGCCCCAGCCTATCGGTCAGACCGCGAGGTCCTTGCGCAGCTTCGCGACGTGCCCGGTGGCGCGCACGTTGTACTGCGCCTCCTCGACCTTCCCCTCGGCGTCGATCACGAAGGTGGAGCGGATCACGCCGGTGACGGTCTTGCCGTACATCTTCTTCTCGCCGAACGCGCCGTACGCCTCGAGCGTCGCGCGGTCGGGGTCGGACAGCAGCGGGAAGGTCAGGCCCTCCTTGTCGCGGAACTTCGCGAGCTTGGCCGGCTTGTCCGGCGAGATCCCGACGACGTCGAGGCCGGCGTCGTTCAGCTCGGCGAGGTTGTCGCGGAAGTCGCACGCCTGCTTCGTGCAGCCCGGCGTGGACGCGGCCGGGTAGAAGTAGACGACCACGCGGCGGCCGCGGTAGTCGGCGAGCGAGACCTCCTTCTCGTCGGCGTCGAGGAGGGTGAACGAGGGGGCGGTGTCGCCCGGCTGAAGGCGGGTGGTCATCGCCAGATCGTGGCATCCTGCACCGACAGGGGCGCCCTCACCCTCTACGGTGTGCGCTACGCACTACCGGTACCACCCAGAGGAGAGACGTCGTGGCGCGCGACCCGGACACCATCCAGCGAGAGATCGAGAGCGCCCGTGACGCGCTCGCCGAGACCCTCGACGTGCTGGGCGAGAAGGCCAGCCCCCGCCGCCTCGCGGACAACGGCAAGCAGGCCGTCCTCGCGAAGTTCGAGGACCCGAAGATCAAGTACGGCCTGATCGCGATCGGCGCGATCCTGGCGCTGGCGATCCTGCGCAAGCTGTTCCGCTGAGCGCTCCGTCGAGAACGACGTTGTGGTGATCAAATAGCCCTGTTGATCACCACAACGTCGTTCTCGACGCGGCGATCGGGTCAGCTGAGGGCCGCGCGCGTGTGTTCCAGGGCCGCCCGGTCCGCCCCCTCCGCGACGAGCGGGCGGTAGCGCGCGATGAACCGCGCGGCGCCGAACCCCGCCACCGCGACGAGCCGGTCGCCCGCCAGGTAGCCCGCGACGGTGCCGCGGACGGGGCCACCGTCGAACCCGGACCCGTGCAGCGGGACGACGGAGTCGGCGAGCTCCGGCCGGCCGATGAGCTGGATCTTCAGGCCGAACTGATCCGACCAGAAGTAGGGCACGGCAGGGGGCGGCAGCTCCGCACCGAGGATGTCCCTGGCCACGACGGCCGCCTGGTCGCCGGCCGACGTCCAGTGCTCGTGCCGGTGTCGTCGCCCCTCGCGGTCGGTCCACGAGGCGACGTCGCCGACGGCCCACACCCCGTCCAGCCCTTCGACGCGGCCGGTGGCGGTGCACGGCAGCCCGGCAGTGGTGTCGACACCGGTGTCGGCGAGCCAGTCCAGGTCGGGCCGCCCGCCGATCCCGACGACGCCGAGGTCGCCGCGCACCTGCTCGCCACCGGCGAGCTCGACGGCGACGCCGGCCTCGCCCGGATCGGTGAAGCCGGTGATCGACACGCCGGTGCGCAGGTCCACCCCGGCCTCGGCGAACAGCCGCGCGGCGACCGCGGCGACCTCGGCGCCCAGTGCCCGCTCGGCCGGCGCGGCCGCCGCCTCCAGCACCGTGACGTCGACGCCGCGTCCACGCGCCGCGCTCGCCACCTCGGCGCCGATGAACCCGGCCCCGACGACCAGCGCCGACGCCGCCTTCTCCAGGTCGGTGCGCAGGGCCAGCGCGTCGTCGAGCGTGCGCAGCGTGTGCACCTGCGCGGGCTGGCCGGGCAGGGTGCGCGCGACCAGCCCGGTCGCGACGACGATGGCGTCGGCGTAGAGCGACGCCCCGTCCGACAGCTCCACCTCGCCCGGCCGCAGCGCGACCGCGCGCAGCCCCAGGTGCGTGCGCACGCCGAGCTCGTCGAGCCCGTCCTCGGTGCGCAGCACCACCCGCTCGGCCGTCCAGTCACCGGTGAGCAGCTGCTTCGACAGCGGTGGCCGGTCGTACGGCGGGTGCACCTCGGCCCCGGCCAGGCTGATCCGGCCCTGGTAGCCCGCGGCGCGCAGCTGCTCCACGGTGCGCAGCCCGCCGAGCCCGGCGCCGACGACGAGGACGTGCTCGGGTTGTGCGGTCATGTCGTCCCCCGTCTGGTCAGCCGCTGCGCGTCTCGGGATCCAGCCGTTCCCGCAGCCGGTCCAACGTCTGGGAGAGCAACCGGGACACGTGCATCTGCGAGATGCCGACCTTGTCGGCGATCTGCGTCTGGGTGAGGTTGCCGAAGAACCGCAGCATGACGATGGTGCGCTCGCGCTCGGCCAGCTCGGCGAGGAGCGGCCGCAGGGTCTGCCGGAACTCGACGCGGTCCAGCGCGGCGTCGGCCTCGCCGACGAGCTCGCCGACGGTGGCGGTGCCCTGCTCGGAGGAGAGCATCTCGTCCAGGGACGAGCTGCGGTAGGCCTCCGACGCCTCCAGCCCTTCCAGCACGTCCGCGACCGGGATGTCGAGGTGCTGCGCGATCTCCGACGGCTTCGGGGCCCTGCCGAGGTCCTGCGACAGCTGCGACACCGCCGCGTTGATCGACACGTGCAGGTCCTTGAGCCGCCGGGGCACCCGCATCGACCAGCCGAGGTCGCGGAAGTGCCGGCGCACCTCGCCGCTGATCGTGGGCACGGCGAAGGAGAAGAAGTCGGCACCCCGATCGGGGGTGAACCGGTCGATCGCGTGGATCAGCCCGACGGTCGCGACCTGCACGAGGTCGTCGATGGGCTCTCCGCGGTTGGCGAACCGGCGGGCGATGTGCTGGGCCACCGGCAGGTACCCCGTGACCAGCTGTTCCCGCAGAACCTCCCGGGCCGGGTCGTTCTCGTCGAGCGACGAGTACTGCTCGAGCAGGGGCGCCAGGTGCCCGTACTCCTCGTCCGAGCTCGTCACCGCGACAGGTCGCCCGCCCGCTTGTCGAGCCGGATCCCGAGGACTGCCGAACCGCCGTTCCCCTCGCTGCGCTGGGCCTCGACGTGGTCGGCGAGGGTCTGCAGGACGCGCCAGCCGAACGTGTCGGTGGAGACGGCGATGCCGTTCTGCGCCGCCTCGACCTGGGCGTTCACCTCGATCCGCTCGGCCTGCACGCGGAAGATGCAGGTGAGCGAGCTCGTCGGGGCGGCGAGGTCGACGAGGGTGGCGCACGCCTCGTCGACCGCCATGCGGAGGTCGGAGATGGCGTCGAGGTCGAAGTCGGCGCGCGCGGCCAGATCGGAGGCGACGGCCCGGATGGTCGGGATCAGCGCAGCGCTGGCGGCGGTGCGGACCTCCACTGTGGACGTCCCGTCGGCCGGATCGGCCACGGTCGGAGAATCGTCCGGCTCGGTCACGCTTCCGGGCCCTCCCTCTCTGGCGACGGTGCGGCGTCCGACCGGTCGTGATCAGCAGCGACATCAGCAGCGACGCCGGCTGGACCGGGTGGAGCACCGGAATCACCCTACCGTTCCCGCCCGGAGCCGCCGCGGACGACCGCTGGCCGCGCAACCCGCCGATCGGCCCCTGCAGAATATGTGACCGCACACACATCTGGCTTCCGCTCGCGGATCCGCGCCTGCCGCTGGGCGTAATTCATCGGGCCATTACGTCGTCGGAGGCTTCGTGTGGAGTTGACTCCGCCGCAGGTGCGGATGTCGTGGACGGCGACGCCGGCGTGCAGGGGAAGACAGGGTCGGGATGGTCGCGCTACCTGAGGGGTGTGCTCCGGTGCACACCGCCTCCGTCGGCGACTCCGCCGCACGGCTCGAGCCGGTGGCGGGTCGTCGGGTCGTCGCGGTCGTCGTGAGCGCCACCGAGCTGCTGCGCCCGCGGTCCGACCTCGCGAGGATCCTCGAGTCGTTCGACGAGAGCGACGTCCTGTTCGTCGCCGACGAGGACCGGCACGGCGGCGGAGTGGTGGCCCTCCCCGTCGCCGGCGTCGACCAGGCGGTCACGGAGCTCGCCGACCTCGACGACACGTTCGACGACGATCTCGGCGATGACGATCCGGACGATGACGATCAGGACGACGACGTGGATCCCGGCGAGGAGCTGGACCGCGCGGTCGCCGCGCTGGGCCTGCCGGACGTGCGCGCCCACCGCCTCGGGCTGCCCCCCACGTTCGGCGGGGAGGCGGAGCCCGACATCGTCGCCGCACTGAGCGAGCTCGTCGGGTTCGACCCCGAACCCGGCGTGTACTGCCTCGCACCGGCGACCGTCGGCGGCGACTCCGCCGGGAGCACGGTCACCCGTGCCGCCCGGCGCATCGCGCAGGTCTACGGCCTGCCGCTGCTCTCCTACCGCTGCCTCGAGCTCGCCGTGGTGGACGGGGAGCGCGCCGACCGCCGGTAGGAGCTCGGCTGTAGCCGCGTCCAGCGAGATCTCGCCGGGTTCGAGCTCTGGTCGAGGAGCGGACGGCGGACAGGGGTGCGCGCGTGCGCGCTGCCGCCGCGGGGGGAGCTGTTCGTGCGCAACGGCTACGCGGCGATCGCCGGCCGGGCCGGCGTTGCCGTGCAGACGCTCTCATCGACCTGGCTGTCGCCGGGCACGCCGATCAGGTGGCGACACTCGACCGGCGACGTCGCGACGGGGATGCTCGCGCCCGAGATGTACCTCCACTTCGTCGGGGATCGCGGCTGGCTGCCCGAGGAGTGGTGGCGATGGGCGCCGGACGCCCTCTCTGCTCTGCTCCGCCCGCGCCGTTCGGCCAGAGCATCGCTCAGTATGAAGGTGGAGTGATGAACGCGTCCCGGATCCTCGTCGTCGGCGGTTACGGTGCGGTCGGCTCGTCGGTCGCCGCCGAGCTCGGACGCCTGTACCCGGGCCGGGTGTGGGTCGGCGGCCGCGATCCACGGCGAGCCCGACCGGCCCCCGGCGTCGCAGGAGCACTGCGCGTGGACGTGGCAGACGTCGCCGGCTTCGGTCGCCTGCTGGACCGCGAGCGCATCGCCGTGGTGGTGATGTGCGTCGAGCCGGCCGGTGCCGACGCCGTGTCGGCTTGTGTCGGCCGCGGCGTGCACGTCGTCGACCTCGGCGCGTCGGACGAGAGGTTGGCGCTGATCGAGGCGGTGGACGCCGGGTCGGCGACGGTGATCCTCAGCGTCGGTCTCGCCCCGGGGATCACGAACCTGCTCGCGAGACGGGCGAGCGAGCGGTTGGGCGGGGCCGAGTACGTGGACATCGCGATCATGCTCGGCGCCGGCGAGCGGCACGGCCGGGAAGCAGTGCGGTGGACGGTCCGCGGCCTCGCCGCGCCGGCGTCCGGGACCGCGCGGATCAAGGTGGGTCTACCGGGGATCGGGCGGCGGACGGCGTACCCGTTCCCCTTCTCCGATCAGCACACGCTGCGGCGCACCCTGGGCGTGGACCGGGTGACGACCCGGCTCTGCCTGGAGAGCGAGGCGCTGGGGGCCGCCCTGTTCGGAGCCCGGAAGCTGGGCGTGTTCCGGCTCGCCCGGCAACGACGGGGGGAGGAGCTGCTGACCGGCGTGCTCCACGGCGCGCACCTCGGTGGAACCGATGCGTTCGCCGTCCGCGTCGACGCCCGCCGCGGGCGCCGACGCGTGGCCTGCGGCATGAGCGGGCACAACCAGAGCCGCATGACCGCCCGCGTCGCGGTGGAGGTGATGCGCCTCCTCGAGGAGGGCGCGCTACCGCCCGGCGTGCAGCACATCGACCAGGTGCCGGTCCTGGCCGAGATCCCCGATCGGCTCGCCGGTGCCGGGACGACGTCCTGGACGTTCGACGAGACGGCCTGACCCCTAGGAGGGTGCTGAAAAGCTCGCTACGGCCGGAGCTTTTCAGCGCGCTCCTAGCTCGCGATCGCGATCCCGCGGCTCTCCAGGATCGTCTTGCGCTCGGCCTCGGCGAGGCCGCCCCACACGCCGAACGGCTCGCGGGTCTGCAGGGCGAACTCGCGGCACTGGGCCATCACGGGGCAGCGGCCGCAGATCTCCTTGGCGTGCGCGGTGCGCCGGGCACGTGAGGGGTTGCGCTCGCCGTCCGGGTGGAAGAAGACGGCGCTGTCCATGCCCCGGCACGCCCCCAGGCGCTGCCACTGCCAGGCGTGATCCATGGGACCGGGAAGCCGGGACACGTCGCTCATCGTCACCTCACGTCCGTTCGTGCCCGATGTTTGGCCGGGCGGTCGACGGCGGCATTCCCGGCGGCATGGCCTGCCAAACGTCCGTCATGGACGGTCGGGGCAGCACGGGACCGCCGTGGCGCCTCCCGGATCGGTCGGTGACGGCAAAAGTGCAGCTCAACGTCGTTCACTTGGCAGGTCTGACCGCACACCTTCAGTCGAATGTGATGCGGGTCACATCCGATCGGGGTGTGGGTCAGGTCGAGCGGGCGCTCTCCACGCTGTCGCGCACGTCGAACAGGCCCACGAGACCGGCGATCGTCAACGGTCGCAGCACCCGACGGGTGGTGCACACCAACCGCAGCGGCACGTCCGCGGCGCGCGCCGCGTCGCGCAGCTCGACGAGGACGGCGAGCCCGCTGGTGCCGAGGAAGGTGATGCCCTCCATGTCCACCACGAGCAGGGCGGCCGACTGCAGCTCGTCCAGGAGGAGCGTGCGCAGCTGCGGCGAGGTGAGCATGTCGACCTCGCCGCCGATCGAGACGATCCGGACGCCGTCGTCCTCGGCGCGGGTCGTGAGGGTGATCTGGCCGTCCGTGTCGGCGGGCGGTCGCACCGAAGTCATGTGTGCTCTCCCGGGTCGGCGACGGCGACCACGGTAGGACGCCCGCTGCTTCCGCGCATCTTGGGAGCGTCGGCCGCGAACACGAAGATCGCGCCGGGCCCGAGGTCGGAACCTCGGGCCCGGCGCGATGTCGGGCTGTGCGCGGGATCAGCTCGTGCCGGAGCTGATCTCCTTCGTCTCGGCCACGATCGGGGAGGCCTTCTCGATCTCGCTGCCCAGCAGCTTGTGCAGGCGCGCCATCTCGGAGCGGACGCCGTCGTGCAGGCCCCCGATGCGGCGCAGCTCGTGCTCGGCGGCCTCGCGGCGGCGGCGGGCCTCCTGCTCACCCCGGGAGCGCAGCTCCTCGGCGCGGTTGCGGGCGTCCGTGACGAGCGCCTCGGCCGAGCGCTGGGCCTCCTCGGTGATGCGGGTGGCGTCCTCGCGGGCGGCGGCCAGGGTGACCGCGGCCTGCTGTTCGCGCTCCTGGATGGCGACGTTGCGCTGCGCGGCCTCCTGGTCGAGCTCTGCGGAGCGGGCGATCAGCTTCTGCTCGACCTCGTGCCGGTGCCGCTCCGCCTCGGCGCGGGCCTGCTCGACCAGCGCGGTGGCCTCGTTGGCGGCGCGGTTGCGCACGTCGGCGGCCTCGTGCTCGGCCAGGCGCAGGATCTTCTCCGCGCGGAAGCCGAAGCTCTCCTGGGACATCGCAGGCTCTGGAGTGGCCACCTGGCTGCGCGCCGCGCGCAGGTCGCTCTCGAGCTTCTGGGCGTGCTGCTCGGCGGACTGGCGGGCCGATTCCGCGGCGGCGACGCGGTCGCGCATCTCGCGCAGGGCACGGTCGACCTGGTCGCGGTCGTAGCCGCGTCGAACGACCTCGAAGGACGAGCCGGCGGGTGTGGGTACGCCACCACTGCTCTGGACTGGCTGTTGCGCCGGAGTAATCGTCACGTGGCGGAGTGTCTTACCCCGATCGGGGGCCGGGCCACTGCCCTTCGGCGGGCGGCCCCGTCGAAGCGGTCGACGGTGAGTGGTCACCGTAGGCTCCTGACCGTGTCCACGTCACTGTCCGGTCGTCGCCTCACAGCGTTCAGTCACGGCGCGGGGTGCGGCTGCAAACTCGCCCCTGGCCTGCTGGCGGACGTGCTGGGACAGGTGGCCGTGCCGGCCCACGGCGACCTGCTCGTCGGCACCGAGACGGGTGACGACGCCGCGGTCTGGCGCATCGCACCCGACCGGGCGCTCGTCGCCACCACCGACTTCTTCACCCCCGTCGTGGACGACGCGCGCACGTGGGGCCGGATCGCCGCGCAGAACGCCGTCTCGGACGTGTACGCGATGGGCGGGCGCCCGCTGTTCGCGCTCAACCTCGTCGCGTGGCCGAGCGTGGACCTGCCGGTCGCGCTGCTCGGTGAGGTGCTCGCCGGTGGGGCGGAGATCGGTCGCGAAGGCGGGTTCCCGATCGTCGGCGGGCACTCGATCGACGATCCCGAGCCCAAGTACGGGCTCGCCGTCGTCGGCGAGGTCGACCCGGCGCACCTGCTCACCAACGCCGGCCTGCGCGACGGGGACGCACTCGTGTTGACCAAGGCGCTCGGCGTCGGCGTCGCCACCACCGCGATCAAGGCGGGCACGGCGACCCCCGAGCTGGCTGCGGCCGCGATCGCGTCCATGACCGCGTCGAACGCGGCCGCCGCTGCGGCGGCGCGCGCTGCGGGTGCCACCGGAGCCACCGACGTCACCGGCTTCGGCCTGCTCGGGCACCTCACGAAGATGGCCGCGGCGTCGGGCGTCGACGCGGAGCTCGATGTGGCCGCCGTCCCGTTCCTGGACGGGGTGCGCGAGCTGGCGGCGGCCGGCACGGTGCCCGGCGGGTCGCGGCGCAACCGTGACTGGGTCGCGGCGGCCGTCGACGCGGGGGAGCGCAGCGAGCTGGACGTGCTGCTGCTCGCGGACGCCCAGACCTCCGGCGGGCTGCTCTTCGGCGCGGCACCGGAGCGGGCCGCCGCGGCGGTCGCGGAGCTGGGTGCACCGGCAGCCGTCGTCGGCCGGGTGCGGGCCGGTTCCGGGAAGGTGGTGCTGACGTGAGCGAGCTTGCAAGCGAACCATCGATGCGGTCGCGCGACTGGGTGATCGAGGCGATCCGGCGGGTCGAGGCCGACGCCAACCGCTCCGCCGACACGCACCTGCACGTCCTGCCGCTGCCCGCGCAGTGGGGCATCGACGTCTACCTCAAGGACGAGTCGGTGCACCCCACCGGCAGCCTCAAGCACCGGCTCGCCCGCTCCCTGTTCCTCTATGCGCTGGCCAACGGCTGGATCGTCGAGGGCACCCACGTCGTGGAGGCCAGCTCGGGCTCCACCGCCGTGTCGGAGGCCTACTTCGCGCAGCTGATCGGGGTGCCGTTCACGACGGTGGTGCCGCGCTCGACCAGCGCGGAGAAGATCGCGCTCGTCGAGCGGTACGGCGGGAAGTGCCACTTCGTCGACAAGCCGCTGGAGATGTACACCGAGGCGCAGCGGCTGGCCGCCGAGTGCGGCGGCCCGCAACGGGGCCACTACATGGACCAGTTCACCTTCGCCGAGCGGGCCACCGACTGGCGCGGCAACAACAACATCGCCGAGTCGATCTTCGAGCAGCTGGCGCTGGAACCGCACCCCGTGCCGGAGTGGATCGTGATGGGCGCCGGCACCGGCGGCACGTCCGCGACGATCGGGCGCTACCTGCGCTACCGCCGCCACCGCACCCGGCTCGCCGTCGTCGACCCGGAGAACTCGGCGTACGCGCCCGGCTGGGCGGCCGGCATCCCCGACTACGCCACCGGCATGCCGTCGCGGATCGAGGGGATCGGCCGCCCGCGCATGGAGCCGAGCTTCATGCCGTGGGTGATCGACACGATGATCGCGGTGCCCGACGCCGCGAGCGTCGCCGCCGCCCGGCACCTGCTCGACACCACCGGCCGGTTCGTCGGCGGCTCCACCGGCACCAACCTGTGGGGCGTCTACCAGCTCGTCGCGCGGATGCTGGCCGACGGCGTGCGCGGCAGCATCGTCACGCTGATCTGCGACGGCGGCGAGCGCTACCGGCACAGCTACTTCGACGACGAGTGGGTCGCCGCGCAAGGCATGGACCTGCAGCCCTACCGCGAGACGATCGAGCGGTTCCTCGTCACCGGGGAATGGGCACCACCGGCCTGACGTGTCATCTCGGACACAGGCCCGCCGCCGTTGGCCCGCCGTTCACCTTCCCGTCGTCCGGGTGGGCGAACGTGGCGCCCGGCCGGGCGACACGCGCCCGCCGGCCAGCGAACGGGAGTGATCCATGAACGTGTCCCGGCGGGGACTGCTGCGGGGCGCCGGCGCCGGCGTCCTGCTCATCGGCAGCACCGAGATGCTCGCGGGATGCGCCCCCGCTGCCTCGACTGCCCCCGGCGCGGTCGGGGCGGGGGAGACCTTCACCGGCTACGGCGAGCTCGTCGCCGACCCGAAGGGCATGCTCGCGCTGCCGAAGGACTTCCGGTACACCGTCGTCACCCACGCCGGTGTCACGAAGCTGGACTCCGGCGAGCCCACACCGCGCAACCACGACGGCACCGGCGCGTTCGCCCGTCCCGGCGGCGGCGTCGTGCTCGTCAACAACCACGAGATCCGCGACGGGTTCGGCACCGAGCTGCCCGTCCCCCACCACGACGGACTCACCTACGACCCGGGCGCCGCCGGCGGCTGCACCGTGGTCAGCACCGACGCGCAGGGCAACCGCACCGGCGAGATCGTCGGCGTCGCCGGGACCGCCACCAACTGCGCGGGCGGCGTCTCGCCGTGGGGCACGTGGCTGACCTGCGAGGAGATCGACGCGCTCGCCGGCAAGGACAGCTTCCAGAAGGACCACGGCTACGTCTTCGAGGTCGACCCGTTCGACGCCGCCGCCAACCGCGACCCGCAGCCGATCAAGGCGCTGGGCCGGTTCGAGCACGAGGCCGTCGCCATCGACCCGCAGCGCGGCCACATCTACCTCACCGAGGACTCGTCCAAGCCCAACGGCATGCTCTACCGCTGGACGCCGCCCGCCGGCTACTCCGCCGGCAAGGGCGCGCTGCGCAAGCTGGGCCCGACCGACGGCGAGCTGGCCGTGATGAAGGCCAGCGACGGGCAGGGGCGGCACGTGTCCGACCTGTCGATGGCCACCGCCGTCGGCACGCAGTACAAGCTCGAGTGGGTGCCGGTGCCCGACCGGGACGGCCGCACCAAGCCCGTCCGGCAGCAGTTCGGCGACGCCGACGCCACCCGTGCCCGCAAGCTCGAAGGCGCCTGGTGGGACGCCGGCGGCGCGTGGATCGTGGCGAGCTACGCGCGGGAGGAGAGCCCGGTCGCGCACGACGGGCAGGTGTGGTTCTACGACCCCGCCACCTCGATGCTGACGCTCAAGCTGCTGCTCGCCCGCAACCCCGCGCCCGGCAGCGACGGCTCCTTCGACGGCCCGGACAACATCTCGATCTCCCCGCACGGCGGCGTGATCATCGCCGAGGACGGCGAGGGCGTGCAGCACCTCATGGGGGCGACGCCCGCGGGAGCCACGTTCCCGGTGGCCCGCAACGACTTCACGGACAAGACCAAGGACGTCGAGTTCACCGGGCCCGTCTACTCGCCGGACGGCAGCATCCTGTTCGCCAACATCCAGGAGCCCGGCTACATGTTCGCGATCACCGGGCCGTGGCAGAAGTCCTGACGGTCCCGCCCGCCGCGTCGAGAACGAACTTACGGTGATCAACAAGCCCTGTTGATCACCACAACGTCGTTCTCGACGCGGTGATCAGGTGCGGCCGGTGTGCGGCAGACTGCGGGTGTGAGCCTGCCGTCCGCCGAGACCGTCCCGCCCGCCCGCGTGCGGTTGCGCCCGCCGACCCACCAGGTGCACCCGCGTGCCGTCACGTGGTGGCGGTTGCAGGACGGTGCCGTCTACGGGGTGCTGCTGCTCGCGGGTGTCGTGGCCCTGCTGTTCACGCAGCCGGTGTGGCTGGTCCTGCTCGTCGTGGCGCTCGCCGTGATCGCCGCGGTCGACACCGCGCTGCTGCCGCGGGTCCGCTACGCGCGGCACCGCTGGGAAGCCACCGACCAGGCCGTCTACGTGCGGGACGGGGTGCTGTTCGAGGACTGGCGGGTGGCGCCGCTGTCCCGCGTGCAGACCGTCGACACCCAGCGCGGGCCGCTGCAGCAGTGGCTGGGGCTCTCCACGGTCACCGTCACCACCGCGTCGACCGCGGGCTCGCTGAAGATCCACGGCCTGGAGAAGGAGGCCGCCGCCGAGCTCGTCGAACGGCTCACGGCCGCCACGGAGGCCACCCCGGGCGACGCCACATGAGCTCCCCGGAATCCGCCACGGCCGAGGCGCCCGCCGTCGATCCCGAGGACGGGTGGCGGCGGCTCGACCGGCGCACCATCTGGGTGGCGCCGCTGCGCCCGCTCGGCACCCTGCTGCTGACCGGGCTGGTCGTCATCACGTTCCGCGGGTGGGACAAGGTCGGCTTCGTCGAGCCCGTGATCGGACTCGTGCTCGCCGCCGGCGGGTTCGCGCACTCGGCCTGGTCGTGGGCCACCACCCGCTACCGCATCACCGCGACCCACGTCGAGCTGCGCGGCGGCATCCTCGTGCGCACGCACCGGGCCGTCGCGCGCGACCGGCTGCGCACCGTCGACATCACCGCCGACCTCCTCCACCGCATCGCCGGGCTCGCCGTCGTCGCCGTCGGCACGGGGCGGCAGGGCGGGGAGTCCGACGACGAGCTGAAGCTCGAGTCCCTCGCTCGCCGCGACGCGGACGAGCTGCGCACCGTGCTCCTCGCCCGGCGGACGGTCGCGCCGGCGCCCGTGGCGGACGCCGCTGCCCCCACCCCGCCGCCTGCGGACGAGCTGAGCCGGTTCGACCCGCGCTGGGTGCTGCTCGCGCCGCTGTCGCTGATGGGGCTCGTCGCCGTCGCCGTCGTGGCCGGTGCAGGGGCCCAGCTGCTGCGGACGGCGCTCGGCGACGAGGTCTTCGCCTCCGCCCCCGTGCGGGCCCTGTGGGACTGGGTCACGTCGTTCTCCGTGCTGCTCGTCCTGGGCCTCGCCGCGGTGGTGCTGCTCGTGGCCAACGCGGTGCTCTCACCCGTCCTCTACGTGCTGGTGTACGGCGGCTTCCGGCTCACCCGTCACGACGACAGCCTGCACGTCAGCTACGGGCTGATCACCCAGCGCTCGGTCACCATCGAGGAGCGGCGCATCCGCGGCGTCCGGCTGGCCGAACCGCTCCTGCTGCGCGCGGTCAAGGCCGGCCGGCTCGCCGCCGTCGCGGCCGGGCTGGGGGCCAAGAAGGACTCCGAGGGGAAGGAGAAGGGCGAGAACGACATGCTGCTGCCCACCGCGCCCGTCGCGGAGGCGCACCGGGTCGCCGCGGCCGTGCTGCGCAGCGCGGAGTCGCCGCTGGCCGCGCCCCTGCGCCGGCACCCGGTCGCGGCGCTGCGGCCGATCGCGCTGCAGTGGTCGGTGTTCGCGCTCCCGGCGGTCGTGCTCGGCATCCTCGCCGCCCTCGACGTCGTCGCCGCGTGGCTGCCGGAGGCGGCGCTCGTGCTCGTCGTCGCCGGGGTGCTCGGGGCAGCGCTGGAGTACGCGAACCTCGGCCACGCCCGCTCCGGCGACTACCTCGTCGCCCGGCACGGCTCCGGGGTGCGCACCACCACGGCCGTCCGCTGCGACGGGATCATCGCCTGGCAGTTCCGGCGCTCGGTGTTCCAGCGCCGCCCCCGCCTCCTCACCGCCACCGCCGCCGTCGCGGCCGGGAAGGGCGCCCACACCATCAGGTACGCCGACCAGGACGGCGTCCTGCTCGTGGCCCGCGACGCCGTCCCCGGCCTCCTCGACGCGTTCCTGGAGCCCGACACGTAACCCGCGCGAGTCGCGGTTCCGGTGTCGACGAGTCGTGGATTCCGGACCCTCCGACGTCAGTCGTCGGCGGTGCGGCCTTCGCGGAAGGTCTCCGTGCTCGCCCACGTCGACAGACCCTGCCGCGCGATCTCGGTCGCCGTGGGCACGGCACCGG
Organism: Pseudonocardia sp. CA-107938; assembly: GCF_050936315.1. NCBI lineage: Bacteria > Bacillati > Actinomycetota > Actinomycetes > Pseudonocardiales > Pseudonocardiaceae > Pseudonocardia > Pseudonocardia sp. CA-107938. The sequence goes on from NZ_JBNJNA010000001.1 coordinate 3,411,280, forward strand.
CCAGCACGCAGATGACGGTCAGCGTGACGGCCACGACGCGGGCGGTCCGGCGGCGCGCGCTGATCATGCCCGCACCTTCCGCGCGCGGGTGACCCACTGCCGGACCGGGCGCAGGCGCAGGGCCCAGAGCACGCTCGTGACACTCACGAAAGCGACGGCGAAGGCCTCGCTCCCGATGAACACGAGGTGCAGTGCGACCAGCAGCATCACGGGGAGGACGAGCAGGTGCAGCCGTTTCCAGTCGCGGCCGAGCAGCCGCATGGACCAGCGGTTGGACGTGAGCGCGAGCGGGACGAGCAGCAGCGTGGCCATCGTGCCCGCGGCCTGCCCCGCGGTGCCGGCGATGCCGGTTCGCCAGCCGTGCTCGTCGAGGGTCGCGGCGAGCACCAGGTCGGTCATGGCGATCGCGAAGGTCCAGAGCCCGTAGTCGCGCCGCAGGATGACGTGCCACCGCCATCCGGTGACGGTCGCGATCGGGGTGATCGCGTACGAGCCGACGAGCGTGCAGAGCGCGGCCTTGCCCAGGACGTCGGGCGCCCGGCGGTGCAGCTCCTCCAGAGCGCCGGGCTCGCCGAACGCGACGTCGAGCAACAACGGTGCCGCGAGCAGCACGACGGCGGCCGGGGCGAGCCGGGCGACGGCGAGTGCCACCTCGGCCCGGGCGGTGCTTGTGGTCATGAGCCGAGGGTGGGCCGTCGCGGTGAGACCGGTGCTCGACCGGGGTGAGAGTCGGGTGAGAGCGTGAAGCCGATCGCTGCTCCACCGCCGGCGCGGCTCTCGACGAAGACGGTGCCGCCGTGCGCGGCCGCGACGGTGCGGACGATGGCCAGTCCGAGCCCGGATCCGGGTCGGGACCGCGCGTCGTCGGCCCGGTAGAACCGGTCGAAGATCCGGTCACGGTCCTCGTCGGCGACGCCCGGACCGCGGTCGAGCACGACGATCCGCCCGCTGCTGACGACGATCTCGATCGGCGACCCGTCGTCGTCGAACTTCGCCGCGTTGTCGACGAGGTTGGTGAGGGCCCGATCGAGCGCGCCGGGCCGGCCCTCGACGACGACGGGCTCGGCGTCGACGGTGATCGTGCGGCCGGTGCGGGTCCGTGCCCGCGCCGCGACGGCTTCGGCCAGCTCGGCGAGCGGGACGCGCCGCACCGGTTCGGTGGTGTGGCGCTCGCTCGAGATCCCGACGAGCTCGTCGACGAGGAGGGTGAGCTCGCGGGTCTCGTTGTCGAGGTCGTCGAGCAGTGCCGCCTGCGCGTCGGGCGTGAGCTCGGCGAAGCGGCGCAACACCGTGACGTTGGTGCGCATGCTGGTGAGCGGGGTCCGCAGTTCGTGTCCGGCGTCCTCGATGAGCCGGCGCTGGTCGGCGCGGGCGCGGGCGAGCTCGTCGAGCATGGTGGTGATGGCGGCGCCGAGCCGGCCGACCTCGTCGCGGCCGGCCGGGGGCACCGGGGTGTCCAGGCGGCCGCTGGCGGCGACCCGTTCGGCCGTGACCGTGAGGCGGTGCAGCCGGCGGGTGACCCGGTCCGCGACGCGCCATCCCGCGAGCGCGGCGAGCCCGAACAGCACGACCCCGACCCCGAGCATGAGCTCCGCGAGGTGCCCGAGGAGTCGCACCGCCTCGGTCGTCCGGTGCGCGATCTGCACCGCGCCCCGGCCGCCGCCCAGCGCCACGGCGACCACCCGGTAGCTCTCCCCGTCCGCGTCGAGGACGTGCTCGGCCTGGTCGCCGGGCACGGACGCGGCAGCGACGGCGACGTCCGCCGGATCGACCGGCAGCAGCGGCCGCCCGGCGTCGCGCACCGCGATCGTCCCGCCCGGTCCGAGCACCTGCGTGATGACCAACCGCGAGGTCATCACCCGGAACTCGGCGCCGGCGTGGTCGGGCGGCGCATCGAAGGCGGCGGTGCCCAGCTCGGCGTGCCGGGCCCGGTCGGCAACGGCATCGACCAGCGCCCGGAAGGACTGCTCGGTGTCGACGGTCAGCACGCTGCGGAACGCGGCGTAGCTCAGCACGAGCGCCGCCGCGATCGCCACCCCCGCGACGGCGACGCAGGCGGCGGCGAACCGCGCGCGCAGCGTCATCGGCCGCGGATCGTGTAGCCCACACCGCGCACGGTGTGGATCAGCCCGTCGCCGAGCTTGCGGCGCAGGTACCCGATGTAGACCGCGAGGTTCTTCGAGTCGGGACCGAACTCGTACCCCCAGATCCGGTCGTAGATCGTGCTGTGCTCCAGCACGACCCCGACGTTGCGCACGAGCAGCTCCAGCAGGTCGAACTCCGTCTTCGACAGCTCGACCTCCGCCGGTCCGCGCCACGCCCGCCGCGCGGCCGGGTCGATGCGCAGCTCGCCGACCGTCAGCGGCGTGCCCGCGGCGCCCGGCTCGGCCCTGCGCAGTAGCGCCCGCAGCCGCGCGAGCAGCTCGTCGACCTCGAACGGCTTGACGAGGTAGTCGTCGGCGCCCGCGTCGAGGCCGGCCACCCGGTCCTCCGTCGCGTGGCGGGCGGTCAGCATGAGGATCGGCGTCCGATCGCCGTGGCCGCGCAGAACCCGGCAGACCCCGACACCGTCGACGCCCGGCAGCATCACGTCCAGGACGACGACGGCCACGCCGGCCCGCCGCCGCGGGTCGAGCGCCTCCACCCCGTCGGCCGCCTGCACGACGTCGTACCCCGCCAGCTCCAGCGCCCGGGTCAGTGCATCCCGGATGGCCCGGTCGTCGTCGACGAGCAGCACCTTCGTCCGCATCCGATCATGATGGTCCCGGCGGGTAAGAGTTCGGCAAGCCGCAACTCGCCGACGCGAGAACCGCGACTCGCCGACGCGAGAACCGCGACTCGCGCGCACCGAAACCGCGACTCGCGCGCCGCGTCAGGCGTAGACGCGGGGGGCTGCGGCGCCCGTCGCCGGGACAGCTCGGCGTTCGAGCACCGCGGCCGCGGCGAGCAACGCGCCTTCCGCGCCCGGTCGCCCGACGAGCTGGACGGCGGCGAGGCGGCCGTCCACCAGCACCGGCGCGACGACGGCGGGGAGTCCGGCGGCGCTCCACGCGCGGGTGAGCACGGTGCGGCGCAGCGGGCCGGCGTCGGCCGGGAGCGGGCCGGTGACGGCGGGGCAGAGCAGGAGGTCGAAGCGGCCCGCGTCGAGCCAGGCGATCGCCCGCTCGCGCCATGCGGCGCGGCGCCGCATCGGGTACGGCGGGTCGGCGAGCACGATCGCGGCCTCGCCCGGCCAGGCCCGCAGCCGGGCGGCTGCGCCGATGACGGCGGCGCGCTGGTCGGCGTGCAGTCGCCGGGACCGGCCGAACGGGGCCGGCACGGCCAGCGACAGCGCCACCCGCGCCGGGTGGCCCGGGTCGGCGAGCGGCGCGTCCCCCAGGACGCCGAGGAGCAGCGCGGCATCGCGGGCAGACCTGGCCAGCACCCCGGTGCGACCCGGGTCCGGTAGGCCGGCGACGGCGGCGACGAGACCGCGCTCGGCGGCGCCGACGCGCAGCCCGTCACCGTGGTCGGTCCCGACCGCGAGCGTGGCCAGGCGCTCCCCGACGGCGTCGGCCTCCGCGCGCGTGCTGCCGACGACGACCGCCCCGGCCGCGCGCAGGCGCCGGACCAGCTCGTCGTCGCGCCGCGCCGGTTCGGGCCCGTGGCGGGTGGCCCAGCCGGACACGTCGATGGTGTCGGCGACGGCGATCGGCACGCCGGCCAGCGGCAGGGCGAAGCGGTCGTGGCGGGTGTCGACGGCCGCGGCCTCGAGCATGACGCGCTCCCGGTCGTGCGCCACGAACGGGCTGGGGCCGGGGCGGGCGGCGATGCGGGTCAGGTGCGCCTCGGCGACGTCGACGGCGCAGCTGAGCCCGTCGTGCACGCGCGTGACCAGCTCGACCGCGTCGAGCGCGGTGAGGTCGGCTGCGTCGTGCATCCGCTCACCTTGGCACAGCGACGTCGGTGGACGGGCAACACCGCAGGTCGTGTCGCGTCCCGACCGGATATTGAGCCTGTTCGACTCAAGTACGGTGTGACAGGGTTGAGCCGTGGGGGCTCAAGTGATTCCGGGGCGGTTCCGCGCGTGGGTGGCAGCGGCGACGGTGTCCCAGGTCGGCGACGCGATCCTGTACTTCGCCTTCGGCTGGTACGCCTCGGCGCACGGGGGCGGCGCGGCCGGGCTGGTGCTCGCCGCGGTGACGGTGCCGCGGGTGGTGCTCATGCTGGTGGGCGGCGCGGTGTCGGACCGGTTCGGCCCGCGTGCGGTGCTGCTGGCCGCGGATCTGGGGATGGCCGCGGTCGCGCTGGTGGCCCTCGCTGTGGCCGCCGGGCTGGGCACGCCGCTGTGGTTCCTCGTGGCACTGGCCGCGGCGACGGGCACGTTGACGTCGTTCGCGTTCCCGGCCGCGGGCGCGTATCCGGCGCTGGTCGTGCCGGCGACGGCGCTGCCGAAGGCGCTGGCGCTGCGCAACGCGGGAGCCCAGCTGGCGATGCTCGCCGGGAACCCGGCCGGCGGTCTGGTGGTCGCGGCCGGCGGGATGGTCGCGGTGCTCGGCCTGGACGCGCTGTCGTTCGTGGCCGTCATCGCCGTGGTGCTGCTCGTGCCGACCGCGCCGGTCCCACCGCGGGCGACGCCGTCGCTGGCCGGCGAGATCCGGGAGGGCCTGCGGATCGCGGCCGCCGACCCGGCGCTGCGCTGGGTGTTCGGGCTCTACGCGGCAGCGGGCGGCCTGGTGCTGCCGCTGGAGACGTTGCTGCTGCCGTTGCTGGCCAGGGGTGCCGGCTGGACGTCGACCGCGACGGGCCTGGTGGCCGGGGCGGTCGGGGTCGGTGCGTTCATCGGGGCGTTGGTCGTCGCGCGCACCGGCACGCATCCCCGCGCGGGGTTGCTGGCGGGCATCGGGCTGGCCGGGACGGCCGCCGGGGCCGTCGGTCTCGCGCTGGCGCCGTCGCCGGCCTGGGGGATCGCCGCCGGGCTCGTCGACGGGCTCGGGCTGGCCCTGTTCATCGCCCACGCCGGTCCGGTGATCGTGGCGCGGTCACCGGCCTCGCACCTGTCGCGGATGCAGGCGCTGCTCGGGGTGGTCCAGTCGGTCACGCTGGTCGTCACGAACGCGACGATCGGCCAGCTCGCGTCCGCCGTCGGGGCGGTGCCGGCGACGATCGTCGTGGCAGCGGCCCTGGCGACGGCTGCACTGTCCGCCGGCACCCGGCGGGTGTTCGAAGGGGGTGCTGGCGGAGGCGGACGGGAATCGAACCCGCCTGACCGAGATGCTCGGCCACGTCGGTGTTGAAGACCGCGGGGGCCACCAGGCACCCAGACGCCTCCTCGGCTACCTCAGCGGGCGGCGGCCAGCGCCTCCGGCACGTCGTCGGCCACCTGGAAGAGCCCGAGCAGGCCGGTGGCCTCCAACGCCCGCTTCGCGATCCGCGAACCCGGCACCAGCCACAGGCGGACGGAACGGGCGTCGGCGTCGTCCTTCGCCCCGACGAGCACGGCGAGCCCCGCGGAGCCGAGGAAGGTGATCTCGGAGAGGTCGATCACCAGCGAGCGCGCGTCGGCCAGCTGCTCGGCCACCCGCGCCTGCAGCAGCGGGGACGTGAGCGTGTCCAGCTCGCCGACGGCGTGCAGCACGCGCAACCCGTCACCGTGGTCGACGACGTCGAAGCGGATGATCTCGCCGATGTCGCCGAAGTCGGCATCTCCGGACCCGGGCGGATCGACGTTCATTCCTTGCGGCTCCTCGGTGTCGTGGCGGCAGTGGGTCGGCTGTCGAACCCTACGACCGCCCCCGAACCGGCACAACCAGACCCCCCGTTGGCTGATGACCAGCGGCGACAGCGGTGCGGTGACACGCACACTAGGTTCACCGTGTGTCGGAACCACGCCCCGCCCGTCCGCGTGCCGGAATCGTCCTGACCGGGAGCGAGCTCGTGACGGGCGCCGTCGCGGACGCGAACGGGCCGTTCCTCGCCCGCGAGCTGGACGGCCTCGGGTTCGAGGTGGTGCACACGGTCGTGGCCGGGGACCGTCCGGACGACCTGGCCCGGGCGCTGGAGTTCCTCGCGGCGGCCGGCTGCGCGCTGGTGGTGACCAGCGGCGGGCTCGGTCCCACCGCCGACGACCTGACGGCAGCCGTCGTGGCCGGGTTCGCCGGCGTCGACCTGGTGCTCGACGAGGCGATGCGCGCGCACATCGAGCAGCGCATCGCCGGGTGGGCGCAGCGGTCCGGGTTCGCCGGGCCCGCCCTGGACGCCGCGACCCGCAAGCAGGCGACGGTGCCCGTCGGTGCGACCGTCCTGCCGCCGACCGGCACCGCGCCCGGGCTGGTGGTGGACCGCCCCGGCGGCCCGCTCGTCGTGGTGCTGCCCGGCCCGCCGCGCGAGCTGCGCGGCATGTGGCCGTCCGCGGTCGCTGCGGCGCCGGTGCAGGCGCTCCTGGCCGGCGTGTCGGCGCCGAAGGCGCTGCACCTGCGGTTCTTCGGCACCCCGGAGTCGGAGATCGCGAAGACCCTCGCCCAGCTGGACACGAGCGGCGTCGAGGTGATCACGTGCCTGCGCCGTTCGGAGCTGGAGGTGGACCTGCGGCCCGCACCCGGCGCGGAGGACGCGGCGCAGGCGCTGCACGCGGCGATCGCCGCGGCCCACGGCCGCCGGCTGATCAGCGACGACGGTGCCACGAGCGACGAGCTGCTGGCCCGGACGCTCCTCGACCGCGGCTGGACGGTCGCGACGGGCGAGTCGTGCACGGGGGGCATGCTGGCGTCTCGGCTGGTGGACCGCGCCGGCTCGTCCGCCTATGTGGCCGGCGGGGTCGTGGCGTACTCGAACGAGGCGAAGACCGCGCTGCTCGGCGTGCCTGCCGACATGATCGAGGCGCACGGCGCGGTGTCGCCGGAGGTGGCCAGGGCGCTGGCCGACGGCGCCCGCGAGCGGTTCGGTGCCGACGTCGGGGTGGGGATCACCGGGGTCGCGGGGCCGGGCGGCGGCACGGAGGCCAAGCCCGTCGGGTTCGTGTGCTTCTGCGTCACGACCGCCGACGGGCAGGTGGTGGCGAGGGAGGCGACGCTGCCCGGCGAGCGCCAGGACATCCGCGAGCGCTCCACGGACACGGCGATGCACCTGCTCCTGCGCGCGACGGGTGCGCTGCCCGGCCGTCGCTGAGGTGCCCACGTCGCAGCAAAGCCACCTTCGCCGCAAGGAACTTGCAGGAAAGTGGCTTTGCTGCGACGGGACCAGGCGTGCTCAGGCGCCGAAGCGCTCTCCCGCGTCGGCCCAGTTGACGACGTTCCACCAGGCCTTGACGTAGTCGGGCTTGACGTTCTTGTACTGCAGGTAGAACGCGTGCTCCCACATGTCGAGCATCACCACCGGGGTGATCCCGACCGGGACGTTGGCCTGCTGGTCGAACAGCTGGAAGATCAGCAGCTTGTTCGCGATCGGGTCCTTGCCCAGGATCGCCCACCCCGATCCCTGGATCGTGGTCGCGGCCGCGGTGAACTGCCCCTGGAACGCGTCGAACGACCCGAACTGGTCGTCGATGGCCGCGGCCAGCTCACCGGTGGGCTTCCCGCCGCCGTCGGGGGAGAGGTTCTTCCAGAAGATCGAGTGGTTGATGTGGCCACCCAGGTTGAACGACAGCGTCTTCTCCAGCCCGACGATGGCGCCGAAGTCGCCCTTCTCCCGGGCCGCGGCGAGCTTCTCCAACGTGTCGTTGAGCGCGGTGACGTAGGTGTTGTGGTGCTTGGAGTGGTGCAGCTCCATGATCTCCGGCGCGATGTGCGGCGCCAGAGCGCCGTAGTCGTACGGAAGATCCGGAAGCGAGTACTCGGCCACGAGTTCCTCCTGCTCTCTGCTCTGCTGGCAGCACTGATCCTTCCCCAGTGGACACCTGCCCTGCATCCGCGGGGTGGGCCTCGTTCGGGGGAGCTGCCCGCTGGTGCTGGCCAGTCTGCCGGGTACCCGGGCCCCGCCGGGTGAAACGCGGACGTGACCATGCAGACATCGCCGGTGCCCGGTGGCCGGGCCGGGTTCGATGCACCAGGATGACCGGCGAGAGGACGTCGGGGGAGCAAGGACGAGACGTGATGATGGACGGGCCGGGTGACGGCCGACGGTTCGGCGACGGTCTCGCAGCCGGCCCGGACCTGGAGGGCGCCGCCGAGGTGGCCGTCGCCCAGGCGGTGGCCGCGCTCGACGGGGCGCGGCCGGACCTGCTGGCCGTCTTCGTCGCCGCCGGTCCCCGCCAGGACCCCGACCTGGCGGCGGCCGCCGGCCTGCGGGCCATGGAACTGGCCGGGGCGCGTGCGGCGTTCGGGTCGACGGCGACCGGCGTGATCGGCGACGGGCACGGTCGCGAGCAGGGCCCCGCCGTCGCGGTGTGGGCGGCGGTCCTGCCGGACGTGCAGATCGAGACGATGCGGCTGGCGGCGCGGCTCGTCGACGGCGAGGTCCACCTGGACGGGCTGCCCGCGACGGACACGGGCATCCTCGCCGCCGTCCTCGACCCGTACACGTTCCCGGTGACGACGTTCCTGCAGCAGGTGGGCCCGCGGCTACCGGTCGTGGGTGGGCTCGCCGGCGCGACCGGCCCCGGCGCCACGCGGCTGTTCTGCGACGGCGAGGTGGTCAGCCGCGGCGGTGTGGCGGTGCGGCTCGACGGTGCCGTCGGGGCGCGTGCGGTGGTGAGCCAGGGCTGCCGGCCCATCGGCGACCCGATGACGGTCACCCGCGCCGACCGCAACCTCGTGATGGAACTGGCCGGCGTGCCCGCCTACCAGCGGCTCGTCGAGATCGTGACGGCACTGCCGCCCGCCGAGCAGGAGCTCGTCGCCCGCGGACTGCACGTCGGTGTCGCGATCGACGAGTACGCCGATGAGCACGGGCGCGGCGACTTCCTCGTCCGCGGCGTGCTCGGGGTGGACGAGCTGGGTGGCGCGGTCGCCGTCGGCGACGTCGTCGAGGTGGGGCAGACCGTGCGCTTCCAGGTGCGTGACGCGGCCGGCGCCGGCGAGGACCTGGTGGAGCTGCTGGGCAGCCGCCCGGCCCGCGGCGCGCTGCTGTTCTCCTGCAACGGCCGCGGCACGGCGATGTTCCCCGACGCCGACCACGACGTCCGCACGGTGCGCGCGGCACTCGGGGCCGACGGGGTGGCCGGCTTCTTCGCGGCAGGCGAGCTGGGCCCGGTGGGCGGGAAGAACCACCTGCACGCCTTCACGGCGTCGGTACTGGCCTTCGACTGACCTCGCAGACCGGAGGGTGTCCTCGCAGAGGTTCCACCTACTGCGAGGACGATCTCCGGTCTGCGAAGTGGGCTCATCGCAAAGTGCGGAAGAACGCGCGCAGCTCGTCCACGTACGTCTCCGGCTCCTCCAGCGACGCGAAGTGGCCGCCGCTGGGCGCCTCGTTCCAGTACCGCAGGTCGGTGAAGCGGCGCTCCACCCAGGATCGGGGGAGCCGCACGATCTCCTGCGGGAACTGGGTCACTCCGGTCGGCACGGTGACGTCGTCGCTGTTGCGGCTGCGGTAGCTCTCCCAGTACAGCCGCGCCGACGAGGCGCCGTTGTTGGGGAGCCAGTAGTGCATGACGTTGTCGAGCAGCCGGTCGCGGGAGATGGCGTTCTCCGGGTGGCCGGCGCAGTCGGCCCAGTCCCAGAACTTCTCCACGATCCACATGCACTGGCCGACGGGGGAGTCGGCGAGGGAGTAGCCGAGCGTCTGCGGGCGGGTCGACTGCTCCGCGGAGTAGCCGGTGCCGACCTTGCGGAACACCTTGGTGGCCTTGAGCGCCTTCTGCTCGGCCGGGGTGAGCGAGGGGGCGTCGTCCGGGGGCGCGACCAGCGGCATCGTGAGGTGGATGCCGTAGAGCATCTCCGGCGCGCCGGTGCCCAGCGCCGAGGTGATGATCGAGCCCCAGTCACCGCCCGCCGCGGCGAACCGGTCGTAGTCGAGGCGGTCCATGAGCTGCGCCCATGCCGTCGCGATGCGCTCGACGCCCCAGCCGTTGATGCTCGGCTTGCCGCTCCACCCGTACCCGGGCAGTGACGGCGCGACGACGTGGAAGGCGTCGCGCGGGTCGGGCGGGTCGGTGAGCGCGTCGATGATGTCGAGGAACTCGACCACGGAACCGGGCCAGCCGTGCGTGAGCAGCAGCGGCATCGCGTCGGGGTGCGGCGAGCGCCGGTGGATCAGGTGCACGGTGACGCTGTCGTCGCCGCCCCCGTCGAGCCGGGTGACGAACTGCGGGAGCGCGTTGAGCTCGGCCTCGCAGCGCCGCCAGTCGTAGCGGTGGGCCCAGTAGTCGACCAGCTCGCGGGCGTAGTCCAGCGGCAGGCCCTGGGTCCAGCCGCCCACGGTGGCGGCCTCCGGCCAGCGGGTGCGGGCGAGGCGCTCGCGCAGGTCGTCCAGCTCGGACTCGGGGACCTCGACGGTGAAGGGGCGCATCGCGGGTGATCGTCGCGGGCACGGGGGCTCCGCCGCAAGCGCAGACCGCTCATCGTGCCGCTGTACGGGCGACCGTGCGCGAGATGGCCCGGGCGGCTGCCACGACGACCGGCACGTACCGCTGCGCACCGTCCTCGACGGGGGCGACGACGGAGATCGCGGCCACCACCTCGCCGCCGGCGTCGCGGACGGGTGCCGCGACCGACAGCGACACCAGCTCGACCTGCCGCAGCGTGATCGCCACCCCGGTGCGCCGCACCTCGGCGAGCTTGCTGCGCAGCCGGTCGGGGTCGGTCTCGGTCGCGGTGGTGAACCGCTGCAGCGGCCGGCTCAGCACGGCTTCCTGCAGCTCGCGCGGGCCGTGCGCGAGCAGGACCCGACCCACCGCGGTCGCGTGCACCGGCATCCGCCCGCCGACGCGCGTCACCACGCTCACCGCGTGGCGCGGCGCCAGCCGCTCCAGGTAGACGACCTCGGCGGCGCCGGCGTCGGTGGCGAGGACGGCGAGCTGCACGTTCTGCCGGGTGGCCTCGTAGACGTCCTCGAGGAACGGCATCGCGGCCTCGCGCAGCCCGAAGCCGCGCGGGGCGAGCGAGGCGACCTCCCACAGCCACAGCCCGATGCGGTAGCGCCCGCCCACCCGTTCCAGCGCACCTCCGGCGACGAGCTCGCTCGCCAGCCGGTGGGTCGTGGTCAGGGGCAGCCCGCTGCGCCGGCTGAGCTCGGTGAGCGTCAGCTCGGGATGGTCGGCGCGGAAGGAGGCCAGCAGGGCCAGCGCGCGCTCGGTCACGGACTGGGACATCGGGCGCCATCCTTCCGCTCATCGGAAGGACGGTCGAGCATCGTGCCCCGATCGACCACGCTGACCGGTCATGCGCACCCAGGTGGCTGTCATCGGTGCGGGTCCGGCCGGGTTGCTCCTGTCGCACCTGCTGGCCCGGCACGGCATCGACTCGGTGGTGCTGGAGACCCGCAGCCGCGCGTACGTGGAGCAGCGCGTGCGCGCGGGCGTGCTCGAGCACCCGACCGTGGAGCTGCTGCGCGAGGTCGGGCTGGGCGAGCGCCTCGATCGCGAGGGCATGCCGCACGAGGGCATCTCGCTGCGCTTCGGCGAGCTCGGCGAGCGCCGCGACCGCCGCATCGACTTCACCGACCTCGTCGGCCGCGGCATCACCGTCTACGGGCAGCAGGAGGTCGTGAAGGACCTCGTCGCCGCCCGCCTCGCCGACGGCGGTGACCTGCGCTTCTCCGTCTCCGACGTCACGATCGACGGCATCGACGGGGATGCGCCCGTCGTCGGGTTCACCGACGCCGACGGCACCCGCCACGAGCTGGCGTGCGCCGCGGTCGCGGGCTGCGACGGCTACCACGGCATCAGCCGGCCGATCGTCGCGCCGCGGACGATCGAGCGCACCTACCCGTTCGCGTGGCTCGGGATCCTCGCGCAGGCCCCGCCCACCCACCACGAGCTCGTCTACAGCCACCACCCGGAGGGGTTCGCGCTGTACTCGATGCGCAGCCCGGCGATCACCCGGCTCTACCTGCAGGTGCCGCCCGACACCGACCCGGACTCCTGGTCGGACGCCCAGATCTGGGACGCGCTCGGCACCCGTCTCGCCGCCGAAGGCTTCGCCCTCAAGGAGGGCCCGGTGCTGGAGAAGGGTGTGACCGGCATGCGCAGCATGGTGGCCGAGCCGATGCGTCGCGGCCGCCTGTTCCTCGCCGGCGACGCCGCGCACATCGTGCCGCCGACGGGCGCCAAGGGCATGAACCTGGCGATCGCCGACGTCACCGTGCTCGCCGGCGCGTTGCGCGACCTGCTGCGCGGCGACGAGCGGGCCGCCGACGCCTACTCCGCGACGTGCCTGGCCAGGGTGTGGCGGGCCGAGCACTTCTCCTGGTGGATGACGTCGATGCTGCACGTCTTCGACGGAGACGACGAGTTCCAGCGGCGGCTGCAGCAGGCGCAGCTGGCGTACACCGTGTACAGCCGCGCCGCGGCGACGACCTTGGCGGAGAACTACACCGGCCTTCCCCACGGAGCGATCCTGTGACGATCCAGAACCTGTCCGACGCGCTGCCCCGGTACCGGCCCGTACCCCCCGGTACCCATCCCGACCTGGCCGATCCCGGCTACCGCAGCACCGCGCTGCGGCACCCGACGCAGGCCCCGATCGTGCTGCCGCAACGGCTCACCGAGGTCACCGGGCCGCTGCTGACCGGCCCGCTCGGCCCGTCCGACCACGACCTGACCACGCAGCACGCCGGCGAGCCGCTCGGCCAGCGGATCGTCGTGTTCGGGCGGGTGCTCGACTCCGACGGCCGCGCGGTGCCCGACACGCTCGTCGAGATCTGGCAGGCCAACGCGGCCGGGCGCTACGCGCACCGCAACGACGACTGGCCCGCCCCGCTCGACCCCAACTTCACCGGCGGCGGTCGCGTCCTCACCGACGCGCAGGGGCGCTACTCGTTCACGACGATCAAGCCCGGCGCCTACCCGTGGGGCAACCACCACAACGCGTGGCGGCCGGCGCACATCCACCTCTCGCTGTTCGGCCGCGCGTTCACCCAGCGGCTCGTGACGCAGATGTACTTCCCGGACGACCCGCTGTTCGCCCAGGACCCGATCTTCAACTCCGCCCCCGAGGGCGCGCGCCAGCGCATGGTGTCGACCTTCGACCTGGACGCGACCCAGCCCAACTGGGCGCTCGCCTACCGCTTCGACGTCGTGCTGCGCGGCCGCGAGCAGACCCCGTTCGAGGAGCCCCATGCCTGAGCAGACCCTGGGGCTCACGCCCTCGCAGACCGTCGGGCCGTTCCTGTCGATCGGGCTGACCTGGCCCGGGCGGCACCTCGTCGTGCCCGAGGACGCGCCGGGCGCGATCACCATCACCGGCGTCGTCACCGACGGTGCCGGCGCCCCGCTCCCGGACGCGGTCGTGGAGACCTGGCAGGCCGACCCCGAGGGCCGGTTCGACCACCCCGACGACCCGCGCGGGGCGAGCGGGACCGGGTTCACCGGTTTCGGCCGCGCCCTGACCGAGCCCGACGGGTCCTACCGCATCGTCACCGTCAAGCCGGGCGCGATCGGCGACGGCCAGGCGCCGCACATCGACGTATCGGTGCTGGCCAGGGGCCTGCTCGACCGCGTCGTCACCCGCATCTACTTCCCCGACGAGGAGACGGCCAACGCCGCGGACCCGGTGCTCGCCGCCGTTCCGGAGGAGCGCCGGCACACGCTCGTCGCCGTCGCGGAGGGGCCGGGAGTGCTGCGGTTCGACGTCCGGCTGCAGGGCGACGGGGAGACGGTGTTCTTCACGACCTGAGCACCCCTGCCGGCCCCGGCTACGATGACGGACAGGCCGTGGGACGGAATCACCCACCGCGCACAGCGTTTGCACAGGCGACCGACAGCGCGGGCACGGGCCGCCGTGGGACAACAGAGTCCGGCGGTCGTGGTGGGGAGAGGGTGTGGTCGAGGCGATGGTGTCAGCGTCCGCGGCCCCGTTCTCGGCCCGGCACCCGCTGGTCGTGCAGGCGTTGCGGTACCTGATCGTCGGCGGCCTCGGCACGGGCGTGAACGCGCTGATCTACCTGGTGCTGCGCACCTGGATCGACGCGGTGCCGGCGAACCTCGTCGCGCTGGTGCTCTCCACGATCGCGTCCACAGAGGCGAACCGCCGGTTCACCTTCGGCGGGGCGGCCGTGCGGCACTGGCGCAGCTACGTGCAGAGCGGCGGCACCGTGCTCTTCTACGCGTTCTACAGCTCGACGGTGCTGCTCATCCTCGCCGCGCTCGTGGACAACCCCGGCCCGACGCTGGAGGCCAGCTGCGTGGCCACCGCCAGCCTGCTCGGCGGCACGGCCCGGTTCCTGGTGATGCGCTACTGGGTCTTCGGCGGCGAGGAGACCGTCCCGGAGCCCGTCCGGTCGGACGGGCCGCGCGCCCTGCAGACCTGACGGTCAGGCGGCGGCGAGCTCGGCGATGAAGGCCGCCGTCTCGGCGGGCTTCTCCTCCGCCATGAAGTGGCCGGCCTGGATCGGCCGATAGGTCAGGTCGGGCGCCCAGGCACCCCAGAGCGCGGCGGCGTCGAAGCCGAGCCGGGAACCCCAGTCCTGGGAGAGCACGCCGACGGGCATGGTCAGCTGCGCGCCGGCCGCGCGGTCGGCCTCGTCCATCTCCAGGTCGATGCCGGCCGACGCGCGGTAGTCGGCCACGATGGAGTCGACCGCGGCGACCGAGCTCTCGACGTAGTGCTGGCGGACCTCGGGCGTGAAGGTGGCGCCGTCCGGGTCCCACGCGTCGAGGAAGGACGCGAAGAACTCGGGCGCGACGGCGGCGATCATCCGCTCGGGCAGGCCGGCGGGCTGGGCCATCAGGTACAGGTGCCAGGCGACCTTCGCCTGCACGCCGTGCAGCACCGCCCACATGTCCAGGGTCGGCAGCACGTCGAGGATCCCGAGGTAGGCGACGGTCTCGGGGTGGTCGAGGCCGGCGCGGACCCCGACCAGCGCGCCGCGGTCGTGCCCCACGACGCCGAACCGGTCGTGCCCGAGCGCGGCGGCGACCTCGACGACGTCGCGCGCCATCGTGCGCTTCGAGTACGTCCCGGGGTCGGTGCCCGCCGGCTTCGCGCTGCTGCCGTAACCGCGCAGGTCGGGCACGATCACGCGGTGCCGCTCGGCGAGCCGGGTCGCCACGTGCCGCCACATGTAGTGGGTCTGCGGGAAGCCGTGCAGCAGGACGACGGCCGGGCCGTCGCCGCCGACGGCGACGTGGAGCTCCACGCCGTCCGCTCCGGGCAGCGTCCGGTAATCGAATCCGTCGATGACAGGGTTCACGAGATCTCCTTCTGGGGGTGGCCGGAGAAGATGCCGGCCGGCAGTGCCCGGCCGGCGGAGGCGCGGAGCGCGGGCACCAGCACCGCATCGACGAGCGCCTCCAGGTAGCGGTCGTCGGCCTGCAGGCCGTTGAGCCGGCGCAGCAGCAGCGCCGAGCCGACGACCTCCTCGTACGGGAACGGGTCGGTGCCGGCCGGGAGCTCGCCCCTGGCCACGGCGGCGTCGATCACCGTCCGCGGCAGCCGCGCCCCGGTCGGACCCGTGGCCGTCTCGATCGCGTCGCACAGGTCCGGGTCCTCGAGACCGGCCTGGAGCAGGAGCATCGCCGTGCGGCTGTCGGCCGAACGCATCGTGGTGTCCAGGCGGCGGCACAGGGCGAGCAGGTCGCCGTGCAGGCTGCCGGTGTCGATCCCGTCGGCTCCGCTGCGGCGCGCGGGACCGGCCCGCAGTGCCGCGACGACCATCTCCCGCTTGGTCCGCCAGCGGCGGTACAGGCTGGCCTTCGACGCGCCGCAGCGCCGCGCGACCTCCTCGAACGACACCCCGTCGTAGCCGGACTCGGCCAGCACCTCACCGGTGGCGGCGAGGATCCGCTGCTCCAGCTGCTCGTCGCGGGGACGGCCACCATTCCGATACGGCACGAGTCGTATCGTAACTCACTCATCCCCAGAGGGCCGCCAGCGCGTGCCGGCGCTCGGTGCGGTCCAGGCCGCGCAGGTCGGCGACACCGCGCTCGGTGACCACCACGTCCACGTCGTGGCCGGCGGTCGTCACGGGGCGGGACAGCCGCTCCACGAGCGTCGGCCGGCCGCCGTGCGTGGCCGCCAGTGCGATCACCGAGAGGCCGCCGGGGCAGCGCGAGCCGGCCATCGCGTAGTCGGGGTGCCCACCGATGCCGCCCATCGCGGAGGTCGCCGTGCCCTCGACGTTCACCTGCCCGTCCGGGTCGATCTCCAGCGCGGTGTTCACCGCGACCAGCGGGGGCTGTGCCGCGGCCAGCCGGGTCGGGTCGTGCACGGTCTCGACCGGCCCCAGCAACGGGCGCCCGTCCGCCCAGTCGTAGAGCCGTCGCGTGCCCACCAGGTAGGCGGCGGTGGCGTCGAGCAGCAGGCCGCGCTCGTCGAGGTCGACGACCGACTCGGGCAGCAAACCCGAGTCGACCCGCACCGGCACCTGGAGGGCGGCGAGCACGGCCGAACCGAGCCGGCCCGGCGCCACCTGCACCCGGGCACCCTCGGGCACCAGCGCGGCGACGTGCGCGGCGATCGCGGTCTCGACCGGGCCCGGCTCCGGGACGGCGATCTCGGCCGGCCGGTCGTCGTTCTCGGCGACGACGGTGATGGCCGCGTCCGGGAGCGGGTCGCCGGCGTCGGCGCAGGGCGCGGTGCGCGAGACGACCGCGGCGACCGGCACGCCGGACTCGACGAGCCCGCGCATCCACGCCACCTCCGTGGGGAAGCGCAGCCCGTCCGGGCGGCGCACCAGCGTGGCGACCAGCAGGTCGGGCCGCAGCCGTCCGGCCAGCAGCGCCGGCACCGCCGAGATGCGCACCGGCAGCACGCGCAGGGCGCCCGCGTCGACGTGCCGGCGCAGCCCCCAGCCCGGCATGATCGTGCGGGCGTCGGCGAACGCGCCCGGGTCGAGCCCCGGGTCGGCGGCCGGCAACCAGCCCGTCAGCAGCCGCAGGTCGCCGCGGCGGCGCGCCAGCTCGGACAGTTCGGGGGTGAGGGAGCGCGGCGACCCCGTGCCGTCGGCGAGGGCGACCAGGGCGCCGGGATGGACGAGGTCGGCGAGAGCGGTCACCGGGTGATCCTGACAGCCGCCGTGGGTACGTTCGGGTCATGGTCACCACCGGCGCGTTCGAGCGCAAACCCGTCGCCCTCGACGAACGGATCACTGCCGACGGATCGTCGGCGTGGCCCGTGGAGGCGGGTCGCTACCGGCTCGTCGTCGCGCGGGCGTGCCCGTGGGCGAACCGCTCGGTGATCGTGCGGCGGCTGCTCGGCCTGGAGGACGCGATCTCCATGGGCATCACGGGGCCGTTGCACGACGAGCGCAGCTGGCGGTTCCACCTCGACCCCGACAACCGCGACCCGGTGCTCGGCATCGAGTGGCTCGGCGAGGCCTACCGGGCGGCCGACCCGGACTTCGACGCCGGCATCACCGTGCCCGCGATGGTGGACATCGCGAGCGGCAAGGTCGCGACCAACGGGTTCCAGCAGCTCACCCTGGACTTCTCCACGCAGTGGAAGGCGTTCCACCGCGCCGGCGCGCCCGACCTCTACCCCGAGCCGCTGCGCGACGAGATCGACGCCGTCATGAAGCCGATCTACACCGAGGTCAACAACGGCGTGTACCGCTGCGGCTTCGCGTCCACCCAGGAGGCGTACGAGGAGGCGTACGCGCGCCTGTTC
The DNA here is from genome assembly GCF_050936315.1 of Pseudonocardia sp. CA-107938. NCBI lineage: Bacteria > Bacillati > Actinomycetota > Actinomycetes > Pseudonocardiales > Pseudonocardiaceae > Pseudonocardia > Pseudonocardia sp. CA-107938. Next base: position 3,428,961 of record NZ_JBNJNA010000001.1, read on the forward strand.
GCGCAGCTCGACGCGCTCAGCGCGCGGCTGTCGACGCAGCGCTACCTCGTCGGGGACACGATCACCGAGGCCGACATCCGGCTGTGGGTCACGCTCGTCCGCTTCGACGCCGTCTACCACGGGCACTTCAAGTGCAACCGGGAGAAGCTCACCGAGATGCCGGTGCTGTGGGAGTACGCGCGCGACCTCTTCCAGACCCCCGGCTTCGGCGACACGATCGACTTCGAGTCGATCAAGCAGCACTACTACGGGGTGCACAAGACGATCAACCCGACGGGCGTGGTGCCCGTGGGCCCGGACGTGCGCAACTGGCTCGAACCGCACTCCCGCGCAGACCTCGGCGGCCGCCCGTTCGGCGACGGCACCCCGCCCGGGCCGGTGCGGGAGGGGGAGCGGGTGCCGGCGTTGGGGTGAGGGTCGGGTGGGTGATCGCGGAGCCGGCTGGCGGTGTCGTTGATCATGGGCAAACCGTGGCTTGTTGATCTCCACGGGCGACGTTCTGCCCATGATCACCGGCCCCGGCCCCGGCCTCCGGCGCGGGGTTGGCGCGTCGATCAAGGGCAAACTGTCGTCCCACAAGATCGGCGAACGACACTTTGCCCTTGATCACCGACTCCCCGCGCGGACCACACGGCGCCGCTCCCGACCGCCGGTGACCGCACTACCCCGCCGCGCCGAACGGGGTGCATCGCGGGGATGATGGCTGCGATGGGTTCGTCCGTTGCTCGCCGCTGCCTCACCGCCCTCGCCGCCGGTGCTGTGCTGTGCGGGCTGGTCACGCTGCCGGCGCTGGCGGCCACCCCGGCGCTGCCGCCACCGGCACCCCCGGCGCCGGCACCCCCGGCGGAGCCCTCCTGCGCCGCGGTCGTCGCCGGCATGACGCCGCAGGCGAAGCTGGCGCAGCGGCTCGTCGTCGGGGTGGACGCCGCGGACGTCGCCGGCACCGTGGCGACGGTGCGCGACACCCAGGTCGGCGGGATCTTCCTCGGCGGCAACGCCACCGCCCTGCTCAAGAACCAGGCGTTGCAGCAGGTGCAGGCGGTGTCGCGGGTGCCGATCGCCGTCGCCGTCGACGACGAGGGAGGCCGCGTCCAGCGCATCGACGACCTCGACGGGCAGCTGCCCAGCGCCCGCTCGATGGCGAAGCAGACCCCGGAGGCGGTGCGGGCGCTCGCGGAGAAGCGTGGCCGGCAGCTCGTCGCCCGCGGGGTGACGGTCGACTACGCGCCGTCGGTGGACGTCAGCAACCAGCCGGCGACGGCCGTGATCGGGGACCGCTCGTTCTCGAACGACCCGGCCGTCGTCACCACCTACGCCGCGGCGTTCGCCGACGGCCTGCGCGCGGCCGGCGTCACCCCGGTCTTCAAGCACTTCCCCGGCCACGGGCACAGCAGCGGCGACTCGCACAAGGGCCGCGTCTCCACCCCGCCGCTCGACCAGCTGCGCGCCGCCGACCTGCGCCCCTACGAGACGCTGCCGCAGGCGAAGGACCAGGTGATGGTCGGCCACCTCGACGTGCCCGGCCTCACCACCGACCTCCCCACCTCGCTGACCCCGGCGGCCTACGCGTTGCTGCGCGACGACTACCGCTTCGACGGCGTCGTAGTCACCGACGACCTCGGCGCGATGAAGGCGATCACCGACCGCTTCACCGTCCCGCAGGCCGTCACCAAGGCACTGGCGGCCGGCGCGGACCAGGCGCTGTGGTCGGCCGGTGGCGACGCCCGCCCCGTCCTCACGGCACTGGAGAAGGCGCTCGCCGACGGCACCCTCGACGCCGCCGCGAACGACACCGCGGTGGCGCGGGTGCTCGCCGGCAAGGGCACCTGCGCGCGCTGACCCACCCCCGTCGAGAACGAAGTTACGGTGATCAACAAGGCCTGTTGATCACCACAACGTCGTTCTCGACGGAGTACCCGGGCTACTGCGCCGCCTTCGCCATCCCCCGCTGCACCGCGTCGACCAGGTAGGGCCGGAGCCGTTCGGGCGCCACGATCTCGTCCACCGAGCCGACCTCCTGCGCCCGCTGGATGGAGTGCTTGGCGTCGAACTCGTCGGCCACCTCGCCCAGCTTCTCCGACCGCACCCCGGGCCGCACGGACGCGAGCTCGGCGGTCAGCGCGGACGCCTCCGTGTCGTTGCCGGCCCGGCGGGCCTCGGCGATGCGCCGCTCCAGGTCGGCGACGCGCGGGTCGGCCGCCGTGCGCTTGTTCACCTCACCGGCGAAGACGACGGCCGCGGCCGGCGCCCCACCGAGCACAGAGGCGTACGAGCCCTCGACGGCCGCGATCTCCATGTTGTCGTTGAGCGTGCCGGAGAAGACCACGAACGCGCCGCCGTGGTACCGCGACACCACGCAGAACACGATCGGCCCGTCGAAGTTGACGACCGCGCGCCCGATCTCCGCGCCGTACTCCAGCTGCAGCAGGCGCAGCGACTCCGGCGACCCGTCGAACCCGGACAGGTTCGCGAGGATCACCAGCGGCCGGTTCCCGCTGGCCGCGTTGATCGCCCGCGCCGTCTTCTTCGACGACTTGGGGAACAGCGTGCCCGCGGTGAACGTGGTCGGCCCGTCGACGGGCAGCCGGCCGCGCCGCGGCAACGGCCGCGACTCGATGCCGATCAGGCACACCGGCTGCCCACCCAGGTGCGCGTCGAGCACGACCGCGCCCTCGGCGTCGATCATGTCGACCCAACGCTCCAGGGTCGGGTGGTCGGCGTCCACGACCGACGCGAGCACCGACCGGATGTCGAACGGCTTCTTGCGGCCCGGGTTCTCCCGGAACACCTGCCCCACCGTCGTGAAGTCGGTGCCCGCCCCCGAGTGCGGCGACGGGGAGATGTCGCGGTCGACCGGGTCCGTCGTCGGGGCCGGCCGCGGGAACCGCTCACCCGGTGCCTTGTACGTGTGGGCGTAGTGGGCGAGCAGCACGTCCATGGCAGCGGACAGGTCGGGTGCCCAGTACTGCGCCTGCCCGTTCGGGCCCATGATCCGGTCGTAGCCGCCGATGCCGAAGTTGTCCTCCGCCGACACCCCGCCCGAGTAGTCCAGCGACTGCTTGCCGGTGAGCACCATCGCGCTGTCCGGCGTCATGACGAGGATGCCCTTGGTGTGCATGAGCATCGTCGCCTCGGCGTTCCAGTACGGCTGCGCCCCGACGTTGATGCCGGTCACGACCACGTTGATCTCGCCGCCGTCCTGCGTGAACTCGACGATCGACCGCAGCGCGCGGGAGATCCAGTCCATGTTCTCCGTGCCGGAGTCCATGGCGATCTTCGCGCCGGCGGAGACGGCGAACCACTCCAGCGGGGCGTCGAGCTTGCGCGCCAGGTCGATCGCGGCGCACACCCGCGCGCACTCCGGCTCGGCCAGCGCGCCCAGCGCCTTCGTCGGGTCGCCGAGCAGCACCACCCGCGTCATGCCTTCCGGGTAGCGCTGCGTCGGCGTGCTCACCACGCCCATGACGAGGTTGGCGGTGTTGCCGCCGGGCGCGCGGGTGACCGGCACCGCGGCACCGGTCTCGTCGAGGTCGTACTCGACGAACGTGCCGTTCGCGCCGCCGTCCGGGTTGCGCGTGAGCACCGGCACCAGCTCGTACGGGTAGACGGCCCCGCGGCGCTGCGCCCGGATGACCTTCTGGTGGTACGCGTCCAGCTGGGCGAGCGGCGTGGTCGGCGGCTCGGTGATGCGCAGGGTGAGGCCCGCGCCCGGGGGCCGCGACATCCGCAGCAGGTACTCGGTGGCTTCGGCGTCGGGGCTCGGCCGGTGCCGGAACTGGACGAGCACCTGCTCCAACCCCAGGTTCTCCGACCGCGGCGCGAGCGAGCGCACGACCGCGTCCAGCTCCTCCAGCGGCGACTCCACCACGGGCCACACGTAGAGCAGCACCCGGTTCCAGTCGAGCCGGGCCGCGCCGCGGCCCTGCGCCTGCTCGGCCGTGCGGGCCGAGCGGAGCGCGTCCATGCAGGTGTCGAGCACGTGCTCCAGCTGCGGCAGGGCCCGGATGCGGCCGTCCTCGCCGCGCTGGATCGTCAGCTCCCGCACGTCGGACAGCACGATGAGCCGCACGTCCTCCGGCACGTCCCGGCCGACCGCGCGGAACAGGTGCACGTCGACCGGCGACGGCAGCCGCGTGAGCTCGAAGCCCTCCAGCCGCCACAGTCCCAACCGCTCGGCCACCATCGGGTGCAGGCCGCGCAGCGTGCGGTTCTCCACCGGTCGGCGGCCCTCACCGGCACCGAACGTGAACCACGCCGAACGCTCGTCACCGCCGGGACGCCGGACCGCGACAGCGACGCGTTCCAGCTTGTCGGGCAGCCGGCCCAGCATCATCTTGATCTTGTCGGCCGAGCGCTCGGGATCGGAGTCCGGCGCCTCCCCGGCGATCACGTACAGGTCGAGCGCGACGAGCGTGTCGGCCGGCAGGCCGGCGATGATCCGGCGCAGGTCGCCCTGGACGGTCATCGGGTCGCCCCACGGCGGCGCGTCCGCGGCCGTGTGCACGGTGGTCGCGAGCACCGTCACCTCGCGGCCGTTGTGGGTGTAGTGCGCGGTGAGCAACGGACGTCCGCCGCGGTCGGTGTCGTCTGCTCGCTCCGGCAAGCTCCGCTCGGTCACCTCGACGTCCCGCAGCTCCCGAACCCGGTAGTAGCGCCGCGTCATCACCTCGAGCATCGCGGCGTGGTGCTGCGCGCCGAACACCCCGAGGATCGGTTCCCCGGCCGACACGATCCGCTCGATCTGCCGCGCCCGCTCCACGGGCTCGGTGGACAGGCGGTCCAGCTCCGCGCGCACCTCGCGCTGCCCTCGCGCGCGCTCGGCCGCGATCAGCGGCGCGCCGAAGCAGACGTGCCGCACCCGCCGCGCCATCCCACCGACGACGGGGTGCCGCAGCTGCGTGGCCGTCACCAGCCGCTCCAGCACCCGCTGGTAGCGGTCGCGGGCCGCGGCGGGCAGGGAGTCCGGGTGCGCGAGCCGCCACTGCAGCAGGTCAAGAAGGACGGGCACGTGCGCGGTGGCGCGGCGGTGGGCGAGGAACATCCGGTACAGCGCGGTGTCCAGCTCGTCCGCTGCGCCGTCCGACGGCGGCTCCAGCTCGGTGACCCCGTAGTGCGCGAGCGCCCGGCGCAGCTTCGCCCGGAACGACTCGGGCAGCCCTTCGGCCTCCGCGTCGCGCGAGCGTAGGTAGGCGTACAGGTACTCCTGCGGGTTGCGCGCCTCCTCGCCGCCCGGGTCGATCTGCTCGCTCTCGTCCTCCGGCCCGCGCCGGTTGCGCGACAGCGAGCAGAGGTCGGCGAAGATCTCGAAGATCGCCATCTCGCCGGCGAGCACCCGCGAGTCGTCGGGCGCCAGGTGGTCCCGAGCGCCGGTGAGCGCGGCCAGCAGCGGGCGGGCGTCGCGCTCGTCGATGTCGAAGCCGAGCACCAGGTAGCGCAGCGAGATGAGCGCGTCGGCAGCCGTCCGGGCGGGGTCGCGCCGGGCCCGACCGCGCGGCGCGACCAGCGCCGAGACGTCGACGCGCTCGCCACCCACGGCGGCGCCGTCCGTGTCCGGTTCCAGGCGGACGAGCTTCGTACCGCCGTCGACCTGCGTGTTCGCCGCGACCAGGATCTCCCGCACCCGGCCCGACACGGGCGCGCGCAGCGCCGTCTCCAGCTTCATGGACTCGACGACGGCCACGACGTCACCGGCCTCGACGGTGTCGCCCTCCGCCACCGGGATCGCGATCACCATCGCCGGCGCGGGCGCGCGCACCATGCCGGCCTCACCGCCGGAGATGCGGTGCACCGCGCCGTCGACCTCGACGAGGTAGTCGCTGCCCTGCGGCACCGACAGCACCGCGAAGGGCTCGCCCCCGACGGTCAGCTTGCGCTCGAAGCGCCCGGTGCGCTCGACGTCCACGTCGACGGGAGCGCCGTCGACCTCGACGTGGTAGCGGTCGCCGCGGCTCTGCGCGACGCGCATCCGGTAGGACTGCCCGCCGGCGCGCACGTCCACCTGGTGCCAGGTCTCGTGGCCGACCTCGGGACGGCCGCGCTCGGCGGAGGCGAACAGCCGCGCCCGCTGCCGGGCGACGTGGGCGTCCTGGGCCTCGACGGCGGTCGCGAGCAGCGCCACGTCCAGCCGGCGGGGCGGGGTGTACCCGTCGGCCATCATCGTGTCGAGCCAGGTGGTCTCCAGCTCGCCGGAGCGGACCTCGGGCCGGTCGAGGATGTCGAGCAGGAACGACTTGTTGGTGGTGCCGCCGTCGATCACCGCGGCGGTCTGGCGCAGGGCCCGCGACAGCCGCGCGCGGGCCTCGCCGCGGTCCCGGCCCCACGCGATGATCTTGGCGATCATCGAGTCGAACTGCGGCGGGATCGTGTCGCCCGCAGCCACGCCGGTGTCGACGCGGATGCCCGGACCCACCGGCAGTGCCAGGTGCTCGATCCGGCCGGGCGCGGGCGCGAAGCCCTGCTCCGGGTCCTCCGCGGTGAGCCGCGCCTCGATGGCGTGGCCGCGCGCGAGCGGCTGCGCACCGAAGTCGGCCAGCCGCCCGCCCGACGCGATGTGCAGCTGCAGCTTGACGATGTCGGCGCCCGTGGTGGCCTCGGTGACGCAGTGCTCCACCTGCAGCCGGGTGTTGACCTCCAGGAACGACAGCAGCCGCTCCTTCGGCTCGTACAGGAACTCGACGGTGCCGGCGTTGACGTAGCCGGCGGCCTTCGCGAGCGCTGCCGCGGAGCTGCGCAGCAGCTCCTCCTGCTCGGCGTCCAGCGCGGTGGACGCCGACTCCTCGAGCACCTTCTGGTTGCGCCGCTGCACCGAGCAGTCGCGGATGCCGAGCGTCCACACCTCGCCGGAGCTGTCGGCGACGACCTGCACCTCGACGTGCCGGCCGCCGGAGATCGCGCGCTCCATGAACACGGTCGCGTCACCCGCGGTCTTCGCGCCTTCGGACGCCGCCCGCGTGAACGCCTCCTCCAGCTCCTCGGCCGCGTTCACCTTGCGGATGCCGCGCCCGCCACCACCGGCGGTGGCCTTCACCATGAGCGGGTAGCCGATCCGGTCGGCCTGCTCCCGGGCCGCGGCGACGTCGGGCACCGGCCCGCCGCTCCACGCCGCCATCGGGACGCCGACCTCCTCGGCCAGCTTCTTCGACGCGATCTTGTCGCCGAGCCGCTCCATGACCTCCGGCGACGGCCCGATGAACACGATGCCCAGCTGCCGGCACATGCGCGCGAAGTCGGACTTCTCCGAGACGAAGCCCCAGCCCGGCCACACCGCGTCGGCGTCGCACTCGCGCAGCGCCCGCGCGAGCTCGGCGTAGTCGAGGTACGGGCTCGACGCGAACGCCTGGTCCGGGTCGTCGGGCCCGATCAGCACCGCCTCGTCCGCCTCGCGGACGAACATCGAGTGCCGGTCGACCGCCGTGTGCACCGCGATGGTGCGCAGTGGCCTGCGGCCCTCCGCGTTCCACTCGCGGACCGCGTTGATGAGCCGCATCGCCGGCTCCCCGCGGTTGACGATCGCGACCCGTCCGAACGACCGTGTCGATTCCTGGCCCGTCACCGTTCTCCTCCCCGTGCCCACAACGCCGTGCTGCATCGTTCCATGGCGGGCAGGGGCGCTGGAGGGCTCGGCGCTGAGCCGGCTGCGGACGTCACAGCGCCCACCCAAGCGAAGACCGGCGGCGGAACACAAGTGGAGGGGCCATGATGTGGTCGTGTCGAATTCAGCGCTGACGGCGACGCGCGGCGACCTCCGGTTCGACCTCCGCACCTGGGGCCCGTCGGACGGGGAGCCGGTGCTCCTCCTGCACGGGTTTCCGCAGTCCGGCCGGTCGTGGGAGGCGGTGGCGAGCCGGCTGGCCGACGCCGGGTTCTTCTGCGTCGCGCCCGACCAGCGCGGCTACTCGCCCGGCGCCCGGCCACCGCGGCGCCGCGACTACGTGCTGCCGGAGCTGGTCGCCGACGCCCTCGCCGTCGTCGACGACGTGGTGGGGCCGGACGCCCGCGTGCACCTGGTCGGGCACGACTGGGGCGCGGCCGTCGCGTGGTCGCTGGCCGCGCGGCACCCGGACCGGATCGCCACCCTGACGGCGGTCAGCGTGCCGCCGCCCCGGGCGTTCCTGCGGTCGTTGCTGACCAGCCGGCAGGGCCTCGCCTCCTGGTACATGTACGTGTTCCAGCTGCCGTGGCTGCCCGAGCGGGCACTGGGCTCGGTCGAGCGGATGCGCGGGGTGCTGCGCCGGATCGGGCAGTCCCGGGAGGCGGCCGACCGCGACGCGGCGCTGTTCGCCGAGCCGGGCCGGCTCACCGCGGCGCTCAACTGGTACCGCGCATTGTTCCTCACGCCCCCGTCGTTCGGCCCGCGCGTGGCGGTGCCCACCCGGTTCGTCTGGAGCGACGGCGACACCGCGCTGACCCGCCAGTGCACCGTGCACGCCCAGACCGAGGTCACCGGCCCGTACGAGTTCATCGAGCTGGCCGGCGTGAGCCACTGGATCCCCGACGAGGTGCCCGACCAGCTCGCCGAGATCGTCGCGGCGCACGCGAAGGCGCACCCGGCCTGACACGATCGCTCCATGGCCCGCGTTCCCTACGTCGACCCGTCGTCCGCCCCGCCCGCCACTGCCAAGGCCCTGGGCGGGCTGCCCGACCTGCACGTGTTCACCCTCATGGCCAACGCGGAGACGGCGTTCGTGCCCTGGCTGCGGCTCGGTGGTGCGCTGCTCGCCGACCTCGCCCTCGATCCCGTCCTGCGCGAGCTGACCATCCTGCAGGTCGGCCGGCTCGCCGCCCGCTACGAGTGGGACCAGCACGTCCCGATCGCGCAGGCGTGCGGGATCACCGACGAGCAGCTCGCCGCGCTCGACCGCGGCGACCTCACCCCGTTCACGGACGCGCAGCGCGCGGTGCTGGAGTTCGCCGCGGACATGGTGCGCGACGGCGAGGTGCCCGACGACCGCTTCGCCGCGCTCGCCGCGCACCTGGGGCCGCGCGAGATCGTCGAGGTGTCGCTGGTGGCCGGCACCTACCTGGGGCTGGCGCGGGTCATGACCGCGCTGCGCATCGACCCGGACGCGCCGGTGCCCGTCGGCGTGCTGGGGGTGCGCACCTGATGGAGATCCTCGCCAGCCGCGTCCTGCTGCGTTCCGCCGACCCCGAGCGCCTGCTCGCCTTCTACCGCGACACGCTCGGCCTCGCGATCGCCCGCGAGTTCCCCGGCGGCACCGTGTTCTTCCTCGGCAACGGGCAGCTGGAGATCTCCGGGCACGCCGAAGCCGCCGGCCCGCCGTCGCCAGGAGCGCTGTGGCTGCAGGTGCGCGACCTCGCCGCCGCGCACGAGCAGCTCGCCGCGCACGTCGTCCGCGGGCGGCAGCTGGAGCCGTGGGGCCTGCACGAGATGTGGATCACCGACCCGGACGGCACGCGCATCGTGCTCGTCGAGGTCCCGCCCGAGCACCCGATGCGCCGGGACCCGCGCCCGGCGCCGGAGTGAGGATCTACTGCGGGATCGACAGCAGCTCCCGCGGTGGCACCTCGTGGCCGTGGGAGCAGCGCAGCTCCAGCCCGACGCGGCCGCCGCAGCCGTCGTGCTCGAAGCGCACGGGCGGGCCCTGCGGGTCGGGCCGGTGCGCGTCGCCCCACGCCACGAGGGCGAGCAGGACGGGCCGCAGGTCGCGACCCGCCGCGGTGAGGCGGTACTCGTGCCGCTCCCGGCTGCCCGGCTCGCGGTAGGGCGTGCGGACGGCGACGCCCGCGTCGACCAGGCCCGCGAGCCGCCGAGTGAGCACGTTGCGGGCCACCCCGAGGTGGCTCGCCAGCTCGTCGAAGCGGCGGATGCCGTTGAACAGGTCGCGCAGGATGAGCACCGTCCAGCGGTCGCCGAGCACCTCCGTCGCGCGCGCGATCGAGCACCGCGCCGAGTCGACCTCTCCCAGCATCTGCCCAGGCTAACCGGCCTGGGTTGCGGAAGCGATCCCAGACGACGAACGCCGGCCCCCGGCCTCCCACAAGCCCGCGGCCGACACCGTCGAGGGCGAGGACGTCGAACCGGTCACCACGACCGGCTGACCGGGGCCACTCAAGCCGCGACGCGCTCCTCCTCCAGCACCTCGACGTCCGCCGAGCGCTTCCCAACCGCCACCCGGACGACGAGCGCCGCGACGACCGCCGCGCCGGCGGCGGCCGCGAAGATGGCCGTGTACGCGCCGGCCGAGGGCAGGACGTGCCCGTCGACCCGGGTGACCAGCGCGGCGCTCAACGCGGCGACGACAGCGCTGCACGACGAGGTGCCGAGCATGCGCATGAGCGCGTTGAGGCTGTTGGCCGACGCGGTCTCCCCGGGCGGGACGGCGTCCATGATGATCAGCGGGATGGCGGAGTAGGCGAGGGCGGCACCGGTGGCGGTGACGGTCGTGGCCCCCATGACCAACGGGAGCGAGTGCGGCAGTGCTGCCTGCGCCGCGTTGCCGGCGAAGAGCAGGACGAGGCCGAGCAGCACGGTCGTGCGGGCGCCGCGGGCGCGGGACAGCCGCGCCGAGACCGGCGAGAAGATCGTCATCGCCGCCCCGACGGGCAGCAGCGCCAGGCCCGCCGCGACGAGCGAGAGGCCGAACCCGTACCCGGTGGCGGCGGGTGCCTGCAGCACCTGCGTCGTCACCAGGAACCCGGCGAACATCGAGAACCCGGTGAGCACGGACGCGACGTTCGTCCACAGCACCGCGGGCCGGGCGCTGACCCGCAGGTCGACGAGCGGCGCCCGGACGCGCCACTCCCACGCCCCCCATGCCGCGAACAGCGCGAGGGAGCCGGCGAAGAGGCCGAGCACGAGCGGCGACGTCCAGCCCCACTCGGCACCCTTGGAGATCGCGAGCAGCAGGCACACGAGCGCTGCGGCGAGCCCGAGGCCACCGGGCAGGTCGAACCGTCCGCCGCTGCGGTGCACGGACTCGGGGACGAGCCGCAGCAGGAGTGTGATGAGCACGACGGCGAGGACGGCAGCGCTGCCGAAGAGCCACCGCCAGCTCGCGTTCTGGGCGACGAGCCCGGTGAGCGGCAGTCCGATCGCGCCGCCGATGCCCAGCGACGAGCTCATCAGCGCGATGCCGGCGCCGATCCGGTCGGGCGGCAGCACGTCGCGCATCACGCTGATGCCGAGCGGCACGACAGCGAGCGAGGTGCCCTGCAGCGTGCGGGCGACGATGAGGGTGCCGACGTCGGGTGCGACGGCGCCGAGCGCTGACCCGATCGTGACGAGGCCGAGCGCGACGAGCAGCATGCGGCGCTTGCCGTACATGTCGGCGAGCCGGCCCAGCAGCGGGGCGGCGACCGCCCCGGCGACCAGGGTCGCCGTCACCAGCCAGGTGACCGTCGCGGGCGTGGTGTGCAGCAGTTCGGGGTAGCGGGGCAGCAGTGGCACGACGAGCGTCTGCATGAGCGAGACGGCCAGGCCGCACGTCGCGAGGACGCCGATCACGAGCAGGGGGCGGGCGGGCACTCCCCAGGTGACCACGAATTAGTTCGCATACGCAAGCAAAAAGCCTGGCGACCGGCTCTTGGCTCCTCGGGGGCGGCAAGGCACACTGGAACGGTTCAGAGGCCGGCTCCCCACCGTCGCGGATCGGCCCCTCCGCTCGATCTCCGCAGGAGAGCGCGCCCGATGAGCACAGCAGCCGACGGTTCCCACGACGGCACGGTCGTGGAGTTCCACCGCCCCGTGCCGGCCCCCGACATGACCATCACCACGCTCGGCCCGGCCCGCATCGACTCGCCGATGGCCGGCCTGCTCGACTCGCGCCGCACCAGCGAGCACTACGTCGACGAGAACGACCGCGTGCTGCTCGACGACACGCTCGCCGGTCTCAGCTCGCGCGGCGTGCCGGCGGACCAGCTGCCCGGCATGGAGCCCTGCGGGCCACGGCGCAAGATCTTCTTCGACCCCGCGAAGACGCGCGCGGCGATCGTCACCTGCGGTGGCCTGTGCCCCGGCCTGAACGACGTGATCGCCGGCCTCACCCGCACGCTCACCTACCACTACCGGGTGCGCCGCGTGGTCGGCATCCGCAACGGCTACCAGGGCTTCGTCCCGCGCTACGGGCACGATGTGGTCGACCTCACACCCGAGTCGACCCGCGACATCGCGACCGACGGCGGCACCGTCCTCGGCACGTCGCGCGGCCCGCAGGACCCGGACGAGATCGTCGACTGCCTGGAGCGCCTGCACATCAACGTGCTGTTCGTCATCGGCGGCGACGGGTCGATGCGCGGCGCCATGCGGATCGCCGAGACCGTCGCGGCGCGCGGTCTCTACATCGCCGTCGTCGGCATCCCGAAGACGATCGACAACGACATCCCGCACATCGACCAGAGCTTCGGCTTCCAGACCGCGTTCTCCCACGCCAGCGACGCGATCCGGGCGGCGCGCGTGGAGGCCACGTCCACCGCGAACGGGATCGGGCTGGTCAAGCTGATGGGCCGGCACTCGGGCTTCATCGCCTGCTACGCGGCGCTGGCCCGCAGCGGCGCCGACGTGGTGCTGATCCCCGAGGTCCCCTTCGCGCTGGACGGGGAGGGCGGGCTGCTCGCGCACCTGCGCCGGCGCGTGTCGGAGCGCGGCCACGCCGTCGTGGTGGTGGCCGAGGGCGCCGGGCAGGACCTGATCGCCGGTCACGACGAGGAGCGCGACGCCTCTGGCAACGCCCGCCTCGGCGACATCGGCCCCTACCTGCGTCGACGCATCGCCGACCACTTCGCCGACGCCGGCGTGGAGACCTCGATCCGCTACATCGACCCCAGCTACGCGATCCGCTCGGTGCCGGCCAACCCGTACGACAGCGTGTACTGCGTGCGGCTGTCGCAGGCCGCGGTGCACGCGGCCATGTCGGGGCGCACGGGGATGGTCGTCGGCCGCTACCGCCGTCGGTTCGTGCACGTGCCGATGGCGGCCGCGGTGAGCCGGCGCAACATGGTCGACCCGCACGGTGACCTGTGGATGGCCGTACTGGAGTCGACAGGACAGCCGGTCACCTTCGCCTGAGGGGGTGCCCGCCGGCACCTCGCAGAGGTAAGGGCGACCTCGCAGAAGGCCGAACCTCTGCGACGACATCTCAACCTCTGCGAGGACCTCCGCGCCGGCGAGCGCTCACCGCCTCCTGAGCACCTCGTCCGTCCACTGCGCCTCGACGGCGGCCCACTGGCGGTCGCGCAGGCGTGCGCGGCACGCGTCCTCCCACGCGGCGGCCCGCCGTGCGGCCGAGACGACCGAATGCCGCACGAGCGCGGCGGCCGCGATGAAGGCTGAGGCGGCGAGGAGTGTGCTCATGGCGAGGATCCTCCGCTGGTGAGTCCCTTGTCGGGAGGCCTGCTCTGCATGTTCTGCCTTCGGTGATCCTGAAGGCTACGATCGCGTCGTGCCCTTCGAGCTGGACGATCTCCGGCTGTTCCTCGACGTCGTCGACCACGGCTCCATCACCCGCGCCGCAGCGCTCGCGCACCTGTCGCTGCCGGCCGCGAGCGCCCGCATCCGCGTGCTGGAGGCGGACGCGGGCTCGCCCCTGCTGCTGCGCCACCGCCGGGGCGCCACACCCACCCCGTCCGGGTTGCTGCTGGCCGGGCACGCGCGCGACGTCCTCGCCCGGCACGAGCGGCTGCGCGCCGAGCTCGCGGAGGGCGCGGGCGCCACCGTCGTGCTGCCGGCCATCAGCGCCGTCGGGACCACCGTGCTCGTCCCGGTGATCACCGCGTTCCTGCGCGCCCAACCCGACATCGACGTGGCCGTCGTGATGCGGACGAGCCGGCGGATCGTCGCCGACGTCGCGTCCGGGCGGGTGGAGGTCGGCATCGCCGCCGACAGCGTCGACCTGGGCCGGCTGGACGCGCGGCCGCTGTTCGCCGACCGGCTCGTGGTGGCGGTGCCGCGCGGGCACCCGCTCGACGGGTCGGCCGAGGTCGCGTTCGCCGACTGCGTGGCACACCCGTTCGCCGGCACCGTCGAGGTCGACTCGATGGCCGAGATGCTGCTCAGCCACTCGCACGCGCTCGGCGCGCGACCGCACTACCGCGCCCGGCTGCCGGACGCTGCCGCCGTCCGGGCCGCGGTCGCGGCGGGGGTGGGGATCGCCGTCGAGTCCGCCGCCGCGCCGCATCCCGACCCCGCCCGGATCACCCGCATCCCGCTCTCGGACCCCTGGGCGACGCGCACCGCGATGCTGGTCACCCGCCCCGGCCACCGGCCCAGCGAGCCGACGACGCGCCTGATCACGCACCTGCTCGCACACGCACGCGCGTAGGTTGGCTGAGGTGTGGCGCTCGGAACGGCTGGCGGCGGCGGTCGCCCGCATCGAGGCGGAGCTCGACTCGGCGTGGGCGGAGCTGCGCGCCGAGCTGCCCGGCACCGACGCCGAGCTGGCCGACCTCGTCCTGCAGGACACGAGCGAGCACCCGTGGCGGCTGGTCGACGCGGCGCTCGCCCGCTCGACGTGCACCGCGTGCGGTGGGCAACTGGGTGCCGGTCCGCGCGGCTGCGCGCCGTGCGACCTGGCCGACGGGTTCCGCTTCGCCGCCGTCGAGGTCGACCGGCCGGGGGTCCCGCGCGGCAACGAGCACGCGATCCGGGTCTCGTCCGCGGTGGCGCGCACCCGCGACCGCTACACGCCGCGCGCCCGCGTGGGCTACGAGCTGCTGCTGCCCGACCTGGTCGACGGCGCCCTGCCGACGACGCCCGAGGCGCAGGCGGTCAAGGCGCTGATCAACAGGCTGACCCCGGAGCAGTGCGACCAGGTGCGGACGATCGACGAGGTGAAGCGGCTGGCGTCCCCATGAGCGGGCCATGGGTCCCGCTCGACGTGCTGCGCCACCGCACGACGGCGAAGTGGCGCGCCCACCCGCCGGACGTGCTGCCGCTGTTCGTCGCCGAGATGGACACGTGGCTCGCCGAGCCGGTGGTCCGCGCCGTCACGGACGCGCTGGCGCTCGGCGACTGCGGCTACCCGAACGGCAGCGCGTACGCGGAGGCGCTGGCCGGGTTCGCGGCGAAGCGGTGGGGCTGGACGCCGTCCGTCGAGCACATGCGCGTCGTGCCGGACGTGATGGCGGGGCTCGCCGAGTCGCTGCGCGCCGTCACCGGGCCCGGTGACCCGATCGTCGTGAACGATCCGGTGTACCCGCCGTTCTACGAGATGGTCCGGCACCTCGGGCGCACCGTCGTCGAGGTGCCGCTGACGCCGGAGCACCGCCTCGACCTCGACGCGCTCGTGGCCGCGTTCGCCGAACTGGACGGCCGGGTCGCGTTCCTGCTGTGCAACCCGCAGAACCCCACCGGCACCGTGCACACCCGTGCCGAGCTGGCCGCGGTGGCGGAGCTCGCCGCCGCCCACGGCGTGCGCGTGGTGGCCGACGAGGTCCACGCCCCGCTGGTCACCGGCTCGTACACGCCCTACCTCACCGTCACGGGTGCCGGGATCGCGCTGCACTCCGCGTCGAAGGGCTGGAACCTGGCGGGGTTGAAGGCGGCGCTCGCGGTCGCCGGCGTCGACGCGACCGATGAGCTGGCCGCCCTGCCCAGCGCGGTGCTCGCCGGCGCGAGCCACATCGCCGTGCTGGCGCACGTCGCCGCACTGACCGACGGCGTCGGCTGGCTCGATGACCTGATGGTCGCGCTGGAGCGCAACCGCGCGCTGCTCGCCGAGCTGGTCGCCGCGCACCTGCCCGGGGTGGTGTACCGGCCGGCGCCGGCCACCTACCTGGCCTGGCTGGACTGCCGGGCCGCCGGTCTGCCCGACGACCCGGCCGCCATGTTCCTCGACCGTGCCCGGGTGGCGCTGGTGCCCGGGCCGGCGTTCGGCACGCGCGGCGTGGGCCACGCCCGGCTCAACCTGGCGACGTCGCCGGAGATCCTCACGGAGGCGGTGCACCGCATGGCCGCAGCCCTCGCCTGATCGACGTCACACAGCGCTGGGCCCGTTCACACACGTCCGAACGTGTGTGAACGGGCCCGACGGTGTGTGAGGTCAGCTCAGCAGGGGGTCGCGGGGGAGGCCGAGGATCCGCTCGGCCACCTGGTTCCGCGCGATCTCCGACGTGCCGCCGGCGATCGTGATGCAGCGCGCCCACAGGTAGCTCTGGCTGACGATCAGGTTCTGCCCGGTCACCGCGGCCGCGCCGGCCAGGCTCATGCCCAGCCGCGTGATCCGCTGGGCGTGCTCGCTGGAGAACAGCTTCGACAGGTTGCCCTCCGGCCCCGGCTCGATCCCGCCGACCGCGCGGGCGGCCTGGCGGAGCAGCAGCAACCGCATGGTCAGCTCGTCGGCGATCAACTTTCCCGCCTCCTGACGCGCGCCCGCGTCGTCGGCGGCCAGGGGGAGCAGGTCCTTCGCCCGGAACGGCAGCTGGGTCGACCCGCCGCCGATCGACACCCGCTCGTTGCCCAGCGTGGCCCGTGCGATCCGCCAGCCCTGCCCGATCTCGCCGACGACGTCGGCGTCGGGCACGAACACGTCGTCGAAGAAGACCTCGTTGAACGTGGAGTCGCCGGTGAGCTGCCGCAGCGGCCGCACGGTGACGCCGTCGGCCGTCATGTCGATCGCCATCATCGTGATGCCCGAGTGCTTCGAGCCGGACGAGTCGGTGCGGATCGTCGCGAAGCCCCACTGGCACTCGTGGGCGCGGGTGGTCCACACCTTCTGCCCGGTGACGCGCCAGCCGCCGTCGACCTTCACGCCGCGGGTGGAGATCGCGGCCGCGTCGGAGCCGGCGCCCGGCTCGGAGAACAGCTGGCACCACTGCAGCTCGCCGCGCAGCGTGCGCTCCACCCAGCGCTCGCGCTGCTCGTCGCTGCCGTACTGGTTGATCGTGAGGATGTTCCAGCCGGTGATGCCCAGGTTCGGCGGCGTGATCCGCGCCGCGGCCAGCTCCTGCTCGATGACGAGCTGCTCGGTCGCCGACGCGCCGCGGCCCCACGGCGGCGGCCAGTGCGGCACCAGGTACCCGGACTCGACGAACGCGTCGCGCTGCGCCTGCTGGTCCTTGCCGGCCAGACCCTCGATGAACGCGCGCACCTCCGCGCGGTGGGTCTCGGCCTCCGCCGGCAGGTCCAGGTCGGGCCCGCGCTTCGCCCCGGACTCGACGAGCCGCGCGACGTCCAGGGCGGCATCGCCGGTGCGTCGCACCCACGCCTCCAGCGTGAGCGCACGGCGCAGGAAGAGGTGCGCGTCGTGCTCCCAGGTGAAGCCGATGCCGCCGTGCAGCTGGATGCTCTGCTCGGCGTTGCGGACCGCGGCCGGCACCGCCTCGACGGCCGCGATCGCGGCGGCCAGCTCGGCGCCCGGGTCGTCCTGCGGCGCCCGCGCAGCGTCCCAGGCCGCGGCGGTGGCCAGCTCGGCGTCGAGCAGCATGTTCGCGGCGTGGTGCTTCACCGCCTGGAACGTGCCGATGGTGCGGCCGAACTGGGTGCGCTCCTTCGCGTACGCGACGGCCAGGTCGAGGCAGGCGGACGCGATGCCCGCGGCCTCCGCAGCACCGAGGACACGGGCGAGCCGACGCGCATGCGCCGCCGCACCGGTCAGGCGGGCGAGCGCGGCGTCGACGGGTGCGCTGACCCGCGCGCTGCGCCGGGTCGGATCGAGCCCGTCCGGCACCGTGCGCTCGACCGCGGTGTCATCGCTGCCGGCGTCGAACACCAGCACGTCCTCGCCGACGACGAGCAGCACGAGGTCGGCGAGCCCGCCGCCGAGCACCAGCTCGTCGGTGACGGTGCCGTCGGCCTCGGTCCCGCGCAGGCCGACCCCGGCCACCCGGGAGCCGTCGACGAGGCCGGGCAGCAGCTCGCGGCGCTGCTCGTCGGTGCCGGCCGCGGTGACGATCGCCGAGGCGAGCACGGTCGGCAGGAACGGCCCGGGCGCGACGACCCGGCCCAGCTCGTCGAGCACGACGGCGAGCTCGGGCAACCCGGCGCCCTCGCCGCCGAACTCCTCCGGCACGGCCAGCCCGAGCCAGCCCAGCCCCGCGAGCTTCCCCCAGTCGGCGGGCCGCGTCTCGGCCGGGAGCTCGCCGCTCGCCGACGGCAGCAACGCCCGCGCCGCAGCCAGCTTCCCGTCGAGGAAGGAGCGGGCGACCTCGCCCAGCTCGCGGTGGTCGTCGGTGATCGCGATCGGCATCTATTCGCCCTTCCAGACCGGCGCGCGCTTCTCCGCGAACGCGGTGGCTCCCTCGCGGGCATCGGCCGACGTCATGACCGGGCCCACGATCTCCCCCTGGCGCTTCCAGCGTTCGGCCGCCGGCCAGTCGGGGGACTCCTGCACGATCTTCTTCGTCGCGGCGACGGCGAGCGGGCCGCTCTGCGCGACCAGCCGGGCCAGCTCCAGCGCGGCGTCCAGGGCGCCGCCCGGCTCGGTGATGCGGTTGAGCAGGCCCCAACCGTGCGCCTGCTCGGCGGTGAAGAACTCGCCGGTCAGCGCGTACTCCATGGCGATGTTGCGGGGGATGCGCTCGGGCAGGCGGAACAGCCCGCCGGCCGCGGCCACCAGTGAGCGCTTCGCCTCCGGCAGCCCGAACTTCGCCTCCCGGGAGGCGACGATCATGTCGCAGGCCAGCGCGATCTCGCAGCCGCCTGCCAGCGCGTAGCCCTCGACGGCGGCGATGATCGGTTTCTCCGGGCCGCGCGTGGTGATCCCGGCCAGCCCGCGGTCGCCGATCACGGGCGTCTCGCCGCGGAGGAACGCCTTGAGGTCCATCCCCGAGCTGAACGTGCCGCCGGCACCGGTGAGCACGCCGACGGTGATCGCGCGATCGCCGTCGAGCTCGTCCAGCGCATCGGCCAGACCCTGCGCGAGCGCACCGTTGACGGCGTTGCGCGCCTCCGGCCGGTTGAGCGTGATCACCAGGACCCCGCCCTCGCGGGTGGTCAGGACCTCGTCGGCCATGGGGCGCACCTCCGCACGGTGTGATGCCGCTCGCTTCCCTGCAAGCGGCATCTGCAGCCTATCCTGAAACAGGCAGCGCTGACTGCTATTGATCCGGACGAGGGAGTTCGCATGCGGGGCGCAGTGATCGTGGAGGCCGTCCGTACGCCGGTCGGCAAGCGCAACGGCGGCCTGTCGGGGGTGCACCCGGCCGACCTGTCGGCGCACGTCCTCACCGCACTGGCCGCCCGGTCGGGCATCGACCCGGCCGTCGTCGACGACGTGATCTGGGGCTGCGTCAGCCAGGTCGGCGAGCAGACGTTCGACATCGCCCGCACCGCCGTGCTCACCGCAGGCTGGCCCGAGACCGTCACCGGCGTGACCATCGACCGCCAGTGCGGCTCCAGCCAGCAGTCCATCGCCTTCGCCGCGGCAGGCCTGATCGCGGGGCAGTACGACGTGGTGGTGGCAGGCGGCGTCGAGTCGATGTCGCGGGTGCCGATGGGCTCGTCGGTCGGTGAGGGCGGCAACCCGATGCCCGACAGCTTCCGCGCGAAGTACGGCCGCCCCAACCAGGGCGTCGGCGCCGAGATGGTCGCCGAGCGCTGGGGCTTCACCCGCACGCAGCTCGACGAGTACTCCGTCGCCTCGCAGGAGAAGGCGGCCGCCGCGCGCGCCGAGGGCCGCTTCGCCGCGCAGATCGCGCCGGTCACGCTGCCCGACGGCACCGTCGTCGAGCACGACGAGGGCATCCGGCCGTCCACCGTCGAGGGGCTGGCCAAGCTCAAGACCGTCTTCAAGGAGGACGGGGTCATCCACGCCGGCAACTCGTCGCAGATCAGCGACGGTTCCGCCGCCCTGCTCATGACCACCTCGGAGAAGGCTGCGCAGCTCGGCCTCACCCCGATCGCCCGCGTGCACACCACGGTGCTCGCCGGCGCCGACCCCGTCATCATGCTGACGGCGCCGATCCCGGCCACGCAGAAGGTGCTGGCGAAGAGCGGACTCTCCCTCGACGAGATCGGCGCGTTCGAGGTCAACGAGGCCTTCGCGCCCGTCCCGCTGGCGTGGCTCGCCGACATCGGCGCCGACCCGAAGGCCCTCAACCCCAACGGCGGCGCCATCGCGCTGGGCCACCCGCTTGGCGGCTCCGGCGCCCGCATCGCCACCACGCTCCTGCACCACATGCGCGACAACGGCATCCGCTACGGGCTGCAGACCATGTGCGAGGGCGGTGGCCAGGCCAACGCCACCATCTTCGAGCTGCTCTAGTACGACAGCGGAACTTCGTGATCGTGCAGCGGGCGACCTACCACTCACGCACACGCTGATGTGCTCACGCACACGTCCCAACATGTGCGTGAGCACCCGAAGGTATGCGTGAGCGGCGGGGTCCTGCGCCGCCGGCACCCGCGCTACTGCACCCAGCTCGCACTGATCACGATCGGCTGTCGTACTAAGCCGGGACGCGCGCGCCCTCCAGCACGCGCATGAACGCGCGCGACCACTCGGGCAGGTCCGGCCAGCCACGGCACGAGACCATCGCGCCGTCGACGACGTCGGGTGCGTCGACGAACGTGGCGCCGGCCTGCTCGACATCGGTCTTCAGCGGCGGGAAGGCCGCGGTGGTGCGGCCGCGCAGCAGGCCGAGGGCGGCCGGCACCTGCGGTCCGTGGCAGATCGTGCCCACCGGGAGGTCGTGCGCGAAGAAGTGCCGCACGATGCGGGCGACATCGGGGTCGGTGCGGATGTACTCCGGCGCCCGGCCACCGGGGATGACCAGCGCGTCGAACTCGGCGGGCTGCACGTCGGCGAACGCGAGGTCGACGGGCAGCAGGTGCCCGGGCTTCTCGGTGTAGGCGTCGCAGTCCGGTTCGAAGTCGTGGACCACGAGCTTCACCGCCCGCGTCGTAGGAGCGGCGACGACGGCGTCGTGGCCACCTTCCCGCAGGCGGAAGACGGGATACATGGAGTCCAGCTCCTCCGCCGCGTCCCCCGCCAAGATCAGCACCCGAGCCATCGCCCACCCCTCCGCGCACCTGGATCGACCCGATCCGACAGTACGCAGAACGCAGCCGCTGTGGCCAGCATCACCCGGCCACAGCGGCTGCAGGGGTTGGTCAGTTGCCTCCGCCGCCGAACGGTCCGCCCTGTCCGAACGGGTTGCCGGTGCCGCCGGGGAGCTGGCCCCCGTTGGCCGTGGTGGCGGCGCGGTCGGGCTGGCTGCCCAACGTCACGGTGACGGTCTTGGTCTGCCCACCACTGGTGACGGTGAGCGGGACCTGCGCACCCGGCGCGTAGGAGCCGATGCGGGCGACGAGGTCGGTGAAGTCCTCGACCTTCGTGTCGCCGACCTTCGTGACCACGTCGCCGGCGACGATCCCGGCCGCGGCGGCCGGCGAGCCGGGCTGGACGACGTCGAGCCGGGCGCCGGGGCTCGCCACGGCCGGCGACGCGGGCGCGGTGTTGCCCTGCACACCGAGCAGCGGCTTGGTCGCGGTGCCGCTCTGCATGATCTCGTCGGCGACGCGCTTGGCCTGGTCGACGGGGATCGCGAAGCCCAGACCGGTGGAGTTGTCGCCGGCGATCGCGGAGTTGATGCCGATGACCTGGCCGTCGAGGTTGACCAGCGGGCCGCCGGAGTTGCCGTGGTTGATCGGCGCGTCGGTCTGCAGCCCGTTGTAGACGACGCTCGGTCCGCCGTTCTCGCCCTGCGTGGCGACGGTGCGGTTGAACGCGCTGATGATGCCCGTGGTGACGGTGCCGGTGAGACCTTGCGGCGACCCGATCGCCACCACCGGCTGGCCGACCTGCAGCGAGCTGGACTGGCCGAGCGTGGCCGGGGTGAGGTTCTGCGCATCAGCGATCTTGATGACGGCCAGGTCGTAGCTGGGCGAGGTTCCCACGACCTTCGCCTGGTGCTCGCTGCCGTCCGCGAGGGTGACCACGATCTGCCCGGTCGACCCGGCGACCACGTGGTTGTTGGTGAGCACGTTGCCGTCGGGGGTGAGGATGACGCCGCTGCCCTCGCCGACGCCCTGCGCCAGCCGCACCTGGATGTCGACGGTGCTCGGCATGGCCTTCGCCGCCGCGGCGCCGACCGAGCCGGGCACCAGGTTCGCCGAGTTCGACGAGGCGGGCTGCTGCGTGAGGCCGACCGCGGAGCCGTGGTTGCCGACCAGCGCGTAGGCGCCGCCGAACCCGGCCGCCCCGCCGACGACGCCGGCGAGCACGGCCGCGGTGATCACCGTGCCGAGGCCGCGCTTGCGCGGCGGCTGCTGGTGCTGCGCCTGGCCGGGGTCCTGCCCGAACGGCGGCGGGAGCTGCGCGGTGGGGTAGCCGGCGCCGTGCCCGTTCGACGGCGGACCGGCGGGGGACCAGGCCGGGCCGGCGGCGGGGGGAGCCGCCGGCCCGGGGTTCTGGGGCGGGGCCCACGGGGAGCCCTGCGTCGGAGACCCGGAGTGGGTCTGGTGCTGCTGCGCGCCGACCATCGCGTGCTGCGTGGTGGAGCGTTCGGAACCGACCTCGGAAACGTTACGGGAGCCGTCGGCCGGGATGCCTGCGCCCCGGTCGGCCTCCCTCTGCTCGTCGCTCATGCCACCTACGGTCCGCCGGTTGTCTGGGAAGGAGCTGAGGAGGTGCTGGGAATCAGCTGCCATTCGCAGGATCGGTCTACCCCGACGCCGCAGACTCTATGCGGTGCTCCGATCACGGAGTGCGGAGAGGGCCTTGCGCACGTCCCCGCCGGCGTCGCGCAGCGCGTCCGCCGCAGCCTCCTCGGAGGCGCCGCTGATCGTGACGATCATGCGCTGGGCGCGGCGGCGCAGCTTCTCGTTGGTCGCGAGCACGTCGACCATCCACGGCCCGTAGGTGCGTCCGATGCGGACCATCGCAGCGGTGGAGAGCGCGTTCAACGCGATCTTCTGGCTGGTCCCGGCGGTGAGCCGGGTGGAGCCGGCGATCACCTCCGGCCCGGTCAGCAGCTCGACGGCGACGTCGGCGCGGGCCGCGGCAGCGCTCCCCGGGTTGTTGACGATCGCGATCGTGGCTGCTCCTGCGGCGCGCGCGGCGTCCAGCGCGCCCAGCACGTACGGCGTGCGGCCCGACGCCGTGATTCCCACGATCGTGTCGTCCGGTCCGGGAGTTTCGGCGCGCAGGTCGGCGGCGCCGGCGACGTCGTCGTCCTCGGCGCCCTCCACCGCGCGTCCCGCCGCCTGCGGACCGCCGGCGAGGATCGCGGTGACGAGCCCCGGCGGCACCCCGAACGTCGGGACGCACTCGGCGGCGTCCAGCGCGGCGAGCCGGCCCGGCGTGCCGGCGCCCACGTAGAGCACCCGGCCGCCGGCGCGCAGTCCGCGCTCCACGACCTCGACGGCCGCCGCGAGTTGCGCCGACGCGGCGGCGAGCACGGCGGGCACCCGCGCCTCCGCCTCGAGCAGCACGTCGACGATCGCCGCTGGCGGGCGGTCGTTCAGGTGCTCCAGCCCGGGCCGGGCCCCTTCGGTCCCCAGCCGGTCGAGCTCGTTCACACTTCCTCCTTCGACGTCAAGCACCGCGCAGCGGCCTCGGCGTGCACCCGACCGGACCCCCACAAGCGCACCACGGGCGGTTCCGGCGACCAGCGGGGGTCCGGCACCCCCGGCACGACGACGACGGCGTCCGGGCGCCGTGCCCGCATCGCCGCCAGCTCGGGCGATGGCCGCTCGGCCACCACGACCAGCCCGTGGCCGTCGGCGCGCGCCCCGAGAGTGGCCGCGAGCCAGTTCCGCCCGGGGCCGGCGGCCATCCCGGCCCCGGACGTGAGGTCGAGGACGTGTGGCCCCCCACCGACCCGCACGTCCCCGACCACGTCCAGCACCCGTCGCGCCACGGCGGCGCCGACGGTCACCGCGCCGGGATCGGCCCCGGCCCGGCCCACCGGCAGCTCCGCCACGCGGTCGCCGGCCTCCTCGACCCGCCGCCGGTCCAGCGTGCCGTCGACGAGCGCCGCGAGCACCGCGTCGCGCACCTCGCGATAGCCCGCCTCGTCGTCGTACGGGTCGGGGAAGGCGGGGTTGCCCGTGCAGAGCAGGTCCACCCCGGCGGCCAGCGCGGCCACCCCGCCCGGCCCGCGCCCGACGCCGCGGGCGATCGCGTGCATGTCCAGCGCGTCGCTGACGATCACACCGGTGAAGCCCAGCTCGCGGCGCAGCAGGTCCAGCACGGCCGGGCTCATCGTGGCCGGCTGCCCGTCCAGCGCCGGGAAGCGGACGTGCGCCGTGAGCACGGCCGCCACTCCCGCCTCGACGGCCGCCGCGAACGGCGGCAGGTCGCGTTCCTGCAGCGTGGCGAGGTCGTCGGCGACGGTGGGCAGGCCGACGTGCGAGTCGACGGTCGTCGAGCCGTGGCCGGGCCAGTGCTTCGCGCACGCCGCCGCGCCGGCTGCCTGCACCCCGCGCACGAACGCGGCCGTGTGCCGCGCGACCAGCGCGGGCTCGTCCCCGAACGCGCGCACGCCGATCACCGGGTTGTCCGGGGCGTTCACGTCGGCGACGGGCGCGAGCACCAGCCCGACGCCGGCGGCCCGGGCCCGCGCGCCGATCCCGGCGCCCACCGCCTCCGTGACGGCGATGTCGTCGAGCCGGCCCAGCGCCGCCGCCGACGGGAACGGCGACCCGGTGGCGTGGTCGAGCCGGGTGACCGAGCCGCCCTCCTCGTCGGAGGCCACGAGCAGGCCGCGGTCGGCGAGCGCCCCGGTGGCCGGCACGTTCGGCGCGAACACGCACACGCCGGCCAGCCCGCGGTCGGCGGCGCGAGCCAGCCAGTCCGGCACCTGGGCGCCGGAGAAGCCGGGCAGCAGCACCCGCTCGGCGAGCCGCACCAGCGCGGGGTCGGTCATCCCTTCACGGCCCCGGCCACGAGCCCGTCGGTGAGCCGCTTCTGCGCGAACACGAAGAACACCAGCACCGGGATCGTGATCACCGTGGACGCGGCCATCACCGAGCCCCAGTCGGTGAGGTGCTGGCCGAAGAAGTTCCGCAGACCCACGGCGACGGTGTAGTTGCGGTCGTCGGTCATGAACGTCAGCGCGAACACGAACTCGTTCCAGGCCGTGATGAAGGAGAACACGCTCGTCGCCACCAGACCGGGCGCCACCAGCGGGAACAGCACCGACCAGAACATCCGCCACCACGAGCAGCCGTCGAGGTAGGCGGCCTCCTCCAGCTCGGCCGGCACGGCCGCGACGAACCCGCGCAGCGTCCAGATCGCGAACGGCAGCGAGAACGCCAGGTAGACCACGATCAGCCCGACCAGGCTGTTGAGCAGCCCCAGCCCCTTGGCCTGGATGAACAGCGGGATCACCAGCGCCTCGAGCGGCACCATCTGCACGATCAGCACCACCACCAGCACCGAGGTGCGGAGGCGGAACCGGAACCGCGCCACCGCCACCGCGGCCAGCAGCGCGAGCAGCCCGCTGACCAGCACGGTGCCCGCCGCCACGACCACCGAGTTGACGAGGTAGCGGCCGAACTCGCCGTCGCGGAACAGGCCGACGAAGTTGCCGAACGTGAACTGCTCCGGCCACACCGAGCGCGAGCCCGAGTTCGCCCGCCCGTTCACCGCGGTGGAGACCATCATCCACACCGGCAGCAGCGTGAAGGCCAGCACCGCGACGACGCCGACGCCCTTGCCGAAGGACCGCACCGTCACAGCTCCTCCTCCTTGAACAGCAGCCGGAGGTAGGCCAGCGTGATCACCAGCAGCAGCACCGTCAGCAGCACGGCGACCGTGGCACCGGTGCCGAACTTGTTCTGCGCGAACGACTCCGTGTACGACCAGGTGCCGAGGTTGAGCACCCCGCGGTTCACCCCGTTGCCGCCCGGCATCAGGTAGATCTGCGTGAACACCTTGAAGTCCCAGATCGTCGACAGCACCGTGACCACGGCGAACACCGGACGCAGCATCGGGAACGTGACCGAGCGGAAGCGCCGCCACGCGCTCGCGCCGTCCATGATCGCGGCCTCGGTGAGCTCCTTCGGCACCGTCATCAGGCCGGCGAGCACGGTCAGCGCCACGAAGGGGAAGCCGTGGTGCACCACGTTCGCCGCGGCGATGGCGTAGAACGCGATCCGGTCGGCGAACGGGTTGGCCGTCGACGCGTCGAGGAGGCCGAGCCAGTCCAGGAACTGCAGCGCCGGCCCGTCGGGCGGGGTGAACAGGAAGATCCACACGTAGGTGCCGGTGACGGCCGGCACCGCCCACGCGACCATGATCGCGGTGGTGACCAGGCCGCGGACCAGCGGTGACAGCCGCGCCAGCAGCATCGCCACCAGCGTCCCGACGAGGACGGTGAGCGCGACCGCGACGACCGCGAACACCACGGTGTTGGGCAGCACCACCCGCCACAGGTCGGCGTTGCCGAGGATCGAGACGTAGTTGTCGACGCCGTTCCAGCGGGTGGTGCCGCGGTTCAGCTCGCGCAGCCCGTAGTTCTGGAACGACAGCAGCGCGACCTGCACCATCGGCCACAGCAGCAGCGCCGCCAGCACGGCGAGCGCGGGAGCGAGCAGCAGCCACGGCCGCCACGCCCGCCGGCTGGACGCCCGAACGGGTCGGGACGGGGGTTCGCCCTCGTCCCGACCCGTGCGGGTCTTCTCGGCGGTAACCGTCACGAGCCGCTGAAGAGCTGGTTCATCTCGGTGGCGGCGTCGGCGGCGGCCTGGTCGACCGACTTCTCGCCGGACAGGATCGACCGCATCATCGTCGCGACGGTCTTCTTGCCCTGGATCTTGCCGAACGCCGGCGTGACCGGCACGGCCCGGCCGGCGTCGACCGCCTGCTTCGCGAACGGTGCGACCAGCGGGTCCGTCGACGACGCCGACTGCTGCAGCAACGCCGTGGTGCCGGGGAAGTAGCCCGACTCCTTGCCCCACTTCGCGGCCAGGTCACCGGTGGCCATCATCTTGACCAGCTCCCAGGCGAGGTCCTGGTTCTTGCTCTTCTCGAACACCGAGAGCAGCGAGCCGCCCAGCACCGACGGGGCGAGCCCGCCGTCCTTGCCCGGCAGCGGGAAGGCGCCGATCTTGTCCTTCAGGTCCGGCGCGGCCTCGACGATCGCCTTCGGCGTCCAGTTGCCGGCGATGATCATCGCGGCCTGGCCCTTGCTGAACGCGTCCTTGAGGTCCGTCTCGCGCCAGGTCGCGGCCGCGGGCGTCGAGAAGCCGTTCTTGAGCGCGAGGTCGGCGTAGAACTGGATGCCGGCCTTGGACTGCGGCGAGTCGATCGCCGAGGTCCACTTGCCGCCCGCCTGGGTGGCGAGCTGGCCGCCGGCGCCCCACACGAACGGGTAGACGGCGAACTCGTTGTCGCCCGCGATCGGGAACGGCAGCATGCCCGGCTTCGCGGCCTTGATCTTCTGGCCGGCGGCGACGACCTGGTCCCACGTGGTGGGCACCTGGATGCCGAGCTCGGCGAACACGTCCTTGCGGTAGACCACCGAGCGCACGCCCGCGTACCAGGGCAGGCCGTAGAGCTTGCCGTCGAGCACGCCCGCTTCCTTCAACCCGCTGACCAGCCCGTCCGACAGACCGGCGGCGGCGACCTTGTCGGTGACGTCGAGCAGCGCGCCCGCGTCGCCGTAGTCCGCGACGTAGGTGGTGCCCAGCTCGGCGGCGTCCGGGGTGGTGCCGCCGCCGATGGCGTTGTTGAACTTCGTCTGCGCGTCGCTCCACGGCACCTGCTGCACGTCGAGGTCGGCGCCGGTCTGCTTCTTGAACGCCGCCTTGAGGTCGGCGATGTAGCCGTCGGCGTTGGGGTTGGTGCCCTTCATGATCCAAAGGCTCAGCGTGCGGCCGTTGCCGTCGGTGCCACCGCCCCCTGCGGGCGCGCCGCCACCGCCACCGCCGCACGCGGTGACGAGGAGCGCCGTGGCCGCCACCGTGGCCACGCCGAGCCGGCGCAGCCCCCTTGATCCCGCCCACAGCCGCATACGGTTCCCCTTCCAGGCAGACCAGGATTTGAGACCAGAGGTCTAGTCCGCGGCACTGTAGCCCGGGTCACGTCAGGTTGGGAAGATGTCCACCATGATCCGGTAGCGGTCACCCCGGTAGACCGAGCGCACGAACTCCGCCACCCGCCCGCCCTCGACGCGGCAGGTGCGCTCGAAGCAGAACGCGGGCGAGCCGACCGGCACACCCAGCGCGGCCGCGTCGTCGGCGCTGGTGAGCGCCGCCTCCGCCGTCTGCGTGCCGGACGCGATCCGGTGCCCGAAGCGCTGGTCGAGCAGTTCGTAGTACGAGCGGTTCTCCAGGTCCTCGCCCGTGAGACCGGGCACCAGGTCGCCGGGGACGTGCAGGTCCTCCACGGCCATCGGCTCGTCGTCGGCGAGGCGCAGGCGCCGCACGTGCAGCACGGGCGCGCCCGGCGGGATCTCCAGCAGCGCGGCGAGCATGACGCCGGCCGGGTGGCGGACCGACGAGAGCGTGCGGCTGCCCGGGCGCAGGCCGCGCGCGCGCATGTCGGCGGAGAACGAGTTCGCCGCGAGCCGGTGCGCGACCTTGGGTGCGGCGACGAACGTGCCGGCGCCCTGGCGGCGGACCAGCACCGACTCCGCGACGAGCGCGTCCACGGCCCGGCGCAGCGTCATGCGCGCGACGCCGAGCTCGCGGGCGAGGTCGCGCTCCGCGGGGAGCGGCTCGCCGGGAGCCATCGCCGCGACCATCTCGTCGAGCCGGCTGCGCAGCCTGCGCTGCTTGTCCGTCTCGGTTGCCGGGACACTCATGGGCCATTGGTATACCAGGTTGCGCCAGATGCAGTCGTCAGGGTTACCCTGACATCGTGGACGAATGGACGGATCTCGCCCTGTCGGTCGACGTCACCTCCGCCGGTCAGGCCGTCCTCATGGCGGCCTTGGCGGAGGCGGAACGGCAGGCCGACGCCCTGCTCGGCCGGTGGCCGGCACCGGGCAGCATCGAGTGGCACGCCGAGGAGGGCACCGACATCCCGCTCCGCCGCGAACGCGCGTGGCAACTGCTGCAGCTCCGCATCGGCCTGGCCGCGGGGCTGGACGTGTTCCCGACGGTGCTCGGCCTGCGCCGGCACGGCGCGACCTGGGAGGAGATCGCCGCAGCCGCCGGCGTGACCAGGCAGAGCGCGCACGAGCGGTGGGCCGGGCGCGTTGCGGATCTGATGGGGCTGGGGCACGCGTAGGGGTGGCGGCGATGGGTGGCTGGGGGTGCGTGGCTGGGGGTGCGTGGCTGGGGGTGCGTGGCTGGGGGTGCGTGGCTGGGGGTGCGTGGCTGGGGGTGCGTGGCTGGCTGGCTCGGCTCGGCGCCGCATGTTCGGTGATCAAGGGCAAACTGTTGCTGTTCGATCTTGGTCGGCGACAATCTGCCCTTGATCACCGCAACCTGGTGGCGGCTGGGCCAAGGCCTCGCGCAGCAAGGCCCGATCCTCCGGCCCCCGCTGGACGACCAGGTCCTGCGTGGCGCGGTGTCGATCATGGGCAGAACGTCGTCTGTCGATCTTGGGTAGCGACGTTTTGCCCATGATCAACGGGGCGGGCCGCTCGGCGTCCCGGCCCTGACGCCCTGGCGCCGCTGGGCGGTGATCAAGGGCAGAGTGTCGCTGTTCGATCTTGGTCGGCGACATTTTGCCCTTGATCACCGCAACCTGGTGGCGGTCGCCGGGTCCGGGCCCCGCGGCGCGACTGCCGGCCCGGCCCGGCTCCTCCGGCCGCCGGCGATCGCTGCGCTCGAACGTTGCGAGGGTGGTCCGGTCCCGCGCGGTGTGGGGTCGATCATGGGCAAACCGTCGTCTGTCGATCTTGGACAGCAACGTTCTGCCCATGATCAACGCGGCTGGCCGGCCGGCTCGGCTCCCGGGATGGCCCGGCCTCGCCCCGGCACCGCTTGTTCGGTGATCAAGGGCGAACTGCTGCTGTTCGATCTTGGTCGGCGACAGTTTGCCCTTGATCACCGCAAGCGGGGCGGTCGCTGAACGCCCAGGCCCCCGCGGCCGTCGCCGCAACTGAGACCCCGGGCGAACCGGGTCCCTCCTCCGCCGCAGCCGGCCGGTTCAGCCCACCAGCTCCATGATCGTCGCGTTGGCCGTGCCACCACCCTCGCACATGGTCTGCAGGCCGTAGCGGATGCCGTTCTCGCGCATGTGGTGGAGCAGGCGGGTCAGGAGGATGGTGCCGCTCGCGCCCAACGGGTGGCCGACGGCGATGGCGCCGCCGAGCGGGTTGAGCCGGTCCTCGTCGGCGCCCAGCTCGGCCTGCCACGCGAGCGGGACGGGCGCGAACGCCTCGTTGACCTCGAACGCGCCGATGTCGCCGATGGCCAGGCCGGAGCGCTTGAGCACCTTCTGCGTCGCCGGGATCGGGCCGGTGAGCATGGACAGCGGGTCGGCGCCGCTGACCGCGCCGGAGTGGTACCGCGCGATCGGGGTGAGGCCCAGCTCCTTCGCCCGCTCCGGCGTGGTGACGAGCACGGCGGACGCCCCGTCGGAGATCTGCGACGCGTTGCCGGCGTGGATCACCCCGTCCTCGGTGAAGGACGGCTTGAGCGCGGCGAGGGTGTCGGGGGTGGTGCCGCGGCGCAGTCCCTCGTCGACGGCGAACCCGGGCGCCTGCGGCACGGTCACCAGCTGCCCGTCGAAAGCGCCGCGGTCGATCGCGGCCGCGGCCAGCTCGTGCGAACGGGCGGCGTACTCGTCGAGCCGCCGCCGCGAGAAGCCCCACTGCCGGGCGATCCGTTCGGCGCCGATCCCCTGGTTGAAGTCGCCGTTCGGGAACTCACCACTGGTGAGGTCGGCTGCGTAGCGCTCCCGGACGAGCGGTCCGAAGAGCGAGCCGATGTCGCGCCCGGAGCCCAGCGGCACTCGCGTCATCGTCTCCACGCCGCCCGCCACGACCAGGTCGTACTGGCCGGCCATGACCATCCCGGCAGCGAAGTCGAACGCCGACTGGCTCGACCCGCAGGCCCGGTTGATCGTCACGCCCGGCACCGTCTCCGGCCAGCCCGCGGCGAGCACGGCGTAGCGCCCGATCTGTGCGGCCTGGTCGCCGACCTGGTTCACGCAGCCCCAGATCACGTCGTCGACGAGGGCGGGGTCGATGCCGGTGCGCTCGGCGAGCGCGGTGAGCACGGCCGCGGACAGGTCCACCGGATGGACCTCGGCCAGCGACCCGCGACGCTTGCCGATCGGGGTGCGCACGGCTTCCACGACGACGGCTTCCGGCATCTGACCTCCTTGGTCGACGAATACCAGTCAAGCCTGCCTGTTTTGTGAGCAGATGGCCATCCCGTCGTGTGACGGACGTGATGCAGCCGATACTGGACCGATCACGTAGACTGGGTGGAGCGAAGGGGAGTAGCTCCCAACGTCGCGGTCGACATGCTGGGCCTGCATCGGGCCCCGGCCGCGCGGCCTGCGCCACAGGCGAGCGAGACCTTCGATCCGGCAGGCGTCGGATCGAAGTCGTCCCCGACCTCGATCCGGTCCGTGATCGAGGGAAGGCGCATGACAGCGTTCGGGATCGCGTTGGCGGTCAGTTTCGGGGTCGTGTTCCTCGCGGAGCTCGGCGACAAGTCCCAGCTCATGGCGCTCACGTTCGCGGCGCGCTACCGGGCGCTCCCCGTGCTCGCCGGCATAACCATCGCGACGGCCGTCGTGCACCTGATCTCCGTGGCCGTCGGGCACGGGTTGGGCGCCGCGCTCCCCACCGACTGGATCTCCCTGGTCGCCGCACTCGCGTTCCTCGGCTTCGGCGCCTGGACGCTGCGCGGCGACGCCCTCTCCGCGGACGAGCAGGCCAAGGCCGGCCGGGCCCGCGGATCGGCCGTCGTCGCCGCCTCCGGCGCGTTCTTCCTCGCCGAGCTGGGCGACAAGACGATGCTGGCCACCATCACCCTCGCCACCCAGCACGGCTGGCTCGGCGTGTGGCTCGGCTCGACCCTCGGCATGGTCGCCGCCGACGCGCTCGCGATCGTCGCCGGCCGCCGGCTCGGCCGCCACCTGCCGGAGGAAGCGGTGCGCCGCGGGTCCGCCGCGCTGTTCGTGGTCTTCGGGCTGTGGCTCGGCGCCGAGGCCGCCGCCGGGTTCGCCGACACGACGGTCGGCGCGATCGTCGACGCGGCCCTCGACCACCACGTCGCCGGCTGGATCGCGCTCGGCATCGTGGTCGGCGCGGCCCTGCTCGTCGGGTTCGGCCGGCTCATGCTGCGGCAGCTCGGCACGGGGGAGACGCACCGCGGCGCCCCGGCGACGGTGCTGGTCCGCGTGTTGTTCACCCTGGCCGGAGTGCTCGGGTTCGCCGCGCCGCTGCTCGTGGCCGTCGACGTGCTCCAGCCCATCGCGCTCTTCGCGGAGCCCGGGATCGCCGTCGTCGGGGCCGGCCTCGCGCTGCTCGGCGTCGCGCTCCTGCTGGCCACGCAGCTCGAGCTGGTGTCGGTCCGCTCGCGCGGGCTCCCGCCGGCCACGCGGGGGCTGCACGGGCGGATCCGCCACCCCGGGCTGACCGGGCTGGTCGTCGCCACCGCCGGCACGCTCGTCATGGTGCCGACGATCGTCGCGGTGCTCGCCGCCGTCCTCGTCGTGGTGGCCGTGCAGGTGCAGGTCCGCGCGGTGCGCGAGCCGCGGCTGGCCCGGCTCTACGGCCCCTCCTACGACGAGTACGTGGCGCGCACGGGCCGGTTCCTCCCGCGAGTGGTCGGCGAGGACACGCCTCCCGGGATGCCGGACCGGGTACACCAGCGCGTGGGGTGAACCCGGGAGGAGGCGTCCATGGAGCCCGTCGAGAAGGCGCGGAAGGTGCGTGACGAGGCGATCGGGAAGGCGAAGCAGGTCGCCGGCGAGCTGGTGGGCGACGAGGAGCTGGAGTCCGAAGGCCGGACGGAGCAGAACCAGGCAGGGGCGCCGGAGTCCGAGGAGGCCGCGCAGGACGCGTAGTCCCGCGCAGCCTCCCACGGCTCAGCTGTACCAGGTGGGCTCCGGGAGCTCACCGGTCAGCAGGTGGACGCCCACCTCCCGCCGCTTGTACGCGACGGGGTCGTGCAGCGTGTGCGTGCGGACGTTGCGCCAGAACCGGTCGAAGCCCAGCTCCGCTGTCGTCGAGCGGGCGCCCGTGCCCTCCAGGATCCGGCTGGTGATCTCCAGCGCGACGTCGGTGGCCCGTGCCTTCACCGCCGCGACGCGCACCTCGTGCTCGCCGCGCTGCTGCTCGGTGACGTCGTCGGCCGCGCGGTGGATGGCGACGGCCTCGTCCGCGACCTGGTCGGCCAGCGCCTCGACGGCCCACAGCTTGCTGGCGAGGTCGCCGTACAGATCGATCACGTACGGCTCGTCGACGGCCCGCTCGTATCCGCCGTGCAGCCATGAGCGGCTCTGCGTGCGCGTGTACTCGGCGGTCGTCTCCAGGGCGCCGCGCGCGATGCCCAGGTAGAAGTTGACGAACACGAGCTGGATCGTCGGCACGTTGAGCGTGTTGTAGACCCGCGGCTGGAACGTCTTGTCGACGAACCCGGCCGCCTGCTCCCACGGCACCGCCACCTCGGCGATCGTCACGCTGCCGCTCTCGGTGAGCCGCTGGCCGATGTTGTCCCAGTCGTCGTGGAACGTGATGCCCGGCTGGGCGCTCGGCACGATCGCGAAGACGTGCGTGTCGGTCCCTTCCAGCACGCCTTCCAGCACGGTCACGTCGGAGACCTTGCTGCCCGTCGAGAAGCTCTTGCGGCCGTTGAAGACGAGGTGGTCGCCCTCGTCGCGGATGACGACGTCGCTGTCGCGCGGGTTGACCGCCCCGCCGAAGAACCACTGGTTGCGGGTGGCCTCGGTCTCGACAGCGACGATCTGCTCGGGCGTGCCGACCAGCCGGGCCGCCCAGAACCACAGGTAGTGGTAGCCGAGCAGCTGGCCGATCGAGCCGTCCGCCGCGGCCACCGCGCGGATCACGCGGTAGGCGGTGGGCCATTCCTGCCCACCCCCGCCGTGCTCGACGGGCCCGAGCAGGGTGGCCAGCCCGGACGCCTTGAGCAGGGCGACCTCGGCGGTCGGGGTGGCGGCAGCCTTGTCACGAGCGGCCGCGTCGGTGGAGAGGATCGCGGCCACCTCGTGGGCGCGGGCGATCCACTCGGCGCTGGACGTGGGTCGCGTCCAGTCGGCGGTGATGGTGTCAGGGGTGATGTCGATCGTGGTCATGTCTCTCCTCCGGATCGGTGTGGGCGGGGACGTGCGCGCAACAGGTGCACGACCCGATCCGGAGGAGGTCGACGTGGAGCCGTCTGGTGAGGGCCACGACGATCAGCGGAGCTCAGCGCGTTCCGGCCCCCACGGGTTGCTTCTCGTCGAGCTCCGCCTCCTTCTCGCGGATGATCGGCAGGACGTGCCGGCCGAAGTACTCGATCTCCTCCTGGAAGTGCAGGAAACCCAGGAGCAGCAGGTTCGCGCCGCGCCGCTTGTACTCGATCGCACGGTCGGCGATCTGCTCCGGCGTGCCGATCAGCTGGGTGCGGAAGCCGTCGTTGTACTGGACGAGGTCCTCGAACGTGGAGTCCGCCCACATGCCGCGCTTGTCGCCGGTGGACGCGCCGGCCTGCTGGACGGCGTCGTGGAAGCCCTGCACGGCCGGCTTGTTGGCCTTGGCGATGATCTCGCGCAGCGTGTCGCGGGCCTCCTTCTCGGAGTCGCGGGCGATCAGGAAGCCGTTGAGCCCGAACTTCGGCGGGGTGGCGCGGCCGGCGTCCTTCGCGTGCCCGAGCACCTCGCGGACCTGCTCGGTGAACCCGTCGTAGTCCTTGCCGTTGGAGAAGTACCAGTCGGCGTAGTGGCCGCCGTTGTACCGAGCGGCGGTGGAGTTCCCGCCCTGGAAGATCTCCGGGTGCGGGCGGTCGGGCACGTCGACGGGCTTGGGCTTCAGGTCGAAGTCGTGCAGGCGGTAGAAGTCGCCGCTGAAATTCGCGTGGTCGGACGTCCAGATCTCGCGCAACACCTGGATGAACTCGGCGGAGCGGCGGTAGCGCTCGTCGTGCTCGAGCCACGGCTCGCCGAGCGCGGTGAACTCCTGCTTGAACCAGCCGGAGACGACGTTGACGGCGACCCGTCCCTTCGACAGGTGGTCGGCCGTCGCCACCCACTTGGCGAGCACGCCCGGCTGCCACAGCCCCGGGTGCACGGCGGCGATGACCTTCAGCCTCTCGGTGGCCAGCAGCAGCGCGAGCGAGAAGCTCGTGGACTCGTGCTGGTGGTCGGCGCCGTAGGACGCCATGTAGCGCACCTGGGAGAGGGCGTAGCTGAAGCCGTTGTTCTCCGCTGTCTGCGCCAGCTTCTTGTTGTAGTCGTAGCCCCAGTCGGTGCGCTGCTCGATCGTGCTGGTGACCAGGCCACCGCTCACGTTGGGCACCCAGTAGGCGAATTCGAGCGGAGCGGGACGTGTTTCATCGGACATGGTGGTGCCTTCCCGGAATTGCTCGCGAAATGTACGGACTATTGTCTGTGCGGTCTTGACCTGCGGGAACGCAGGGACTCAGCGACAACCCGCGGAATTCACGCGCAACAGGTCGACATGACGTCGACGCGTCAGATCAGGCGCGATCACGCATTCACCGTCGCGGATCGCCACGGCAGGTGTCAACCGCGCGGGATGGATCGGCGGTCCGTTCGCGTTGCACGTCACATGACGAGCACGATCCCGGACCTGGCCCGGGAGTGGTACGCGTGGCACGAGCGGCGGGAGCAGGAGCTGGCTGCGCCGCACGGCTGGTTGAGCGTCGTCGCGCTGCACCGACTCACCGAGCGGCCCACCCGCTTCCCCGGCGTTCCCGGGCTCTGGAGCGCCACCACCGACGGGGTGGAGCTCACCGCGCACGCCGCGGAAGGACTGCTGGTGCCGACGGTGCGCGAGGCACGGCTGATCGACGCCACCGTGCACCTGCACCCGCTGGACGGGCGTCCGGGCACGATGGTCTCGGTGGATCGCCGGATCGTGGAGGTGCTGCGCCGCGGGGCCCTGCACTTCCTGCGGGTCCGCGACCCGCAGGCCCCCGCCCGCGCGGCGTTCGCCGGGGTGCCGGCCTTCCCCGTCGACGAGCGCTGGGTCGTCCCCGCCCGCTTCGAGCCGTACCCGCAGCCGCGCGTGACGACCGTCGGGGCGGTTGTCGAGGGACTCACGCACGAGCGCACGGCCGTCGGGGTGGTGCACCTGCGGATCGCGGGTGCGGAGCACGGCCTGGTCGCGTTCGCCGGGGGCGAGGACGAGCTGGTGCTGCACTTCCGCGACCGCACCTCCGGCACCAGCACGTACGGCGGCGGGCGCGAGGTCACCGTCGCTCGGTCGGCGACGACGGTCGACCTCAACCGCGCGGTCAACCTGCCCTGCGCGTTCACGGCCGGTGCGACCTGCCCGCTCCCGCCGCCGGGCAACGTGCTCGACGTCGCCGTGGAGGCGGGGGAGCAGCTGCCGGGCTGAAGGACGCGGCCGCGGGCCCGGCAGCGGGTCTGGTGGCGGTGATCAAGGCCAAAAGGTTGCTGGCGAAGATCGACTGACCACCTTTTGCCCTTGATCAGCGACGCTCGCGCCGGTTGGCCGACGCGGCACGGACATCGGCGCCCGGACGGCGCGGGGCCCGTCGATCATGGGCAGAACGTCGCTGCCGAAGATCGACGAGCCGCGTTTTGCCCATGATCAACACCCTGTCATGGCCGCGCGGGGCGGCCGCGGCTGAGTCGGGGCCTCAGCCCCAGGCGCCGCCCGACATCGCCGCGGTGCGCTCGCGGAAGCCCGCGGTGCCCTCCACGATGTCGCGCTGCAGCTGGCCCTTCGTGCGGCCGGTGGCGTTGACGGTGGGGCCGATCGCGCGGGCGATCTCGCGCAGGACGGGCACCGTGAACCGGGCGTCGAGCCCGTCCAGGTAGGCCGCGACCTCGACCGAGCTGGTGCAGGCGTTGATGCGCTCGACGACCGCGGAGATGTCGATGCCGAGCGGCCGGCGGGTCGGTTCTCGCCGGGCGGCGCGATGCGCGCGGGGATCCGGGGCCGGCACGCTCTCGACGGCCGGCTCGCGGTGTTCGACGTTCTCGGCCGGCCGGTAGACCAGCCGGCCGCGCCCGGCGGCCAGGTCCTCGAGCTCCTGCTGCGAGAGGGACGCGACCAGCGCGGCGGCGCGCGCCAGCGCGTGTTCCAGCGCGGACGCGCCCACGGGCACGGCCGGGCCAGGCACCATGGCGGGGACCAAGGGTGCACTCATGGGGTGGCTCCTTCGCTCCGCTCCGGGGGGTTGAGCGGGTCGGTGGAGGGACTTATGCGGCGATGCCGTGCAACCCGTCGAGTCGGCCGGACAGCTCGGACACCATCTCGCGCAGCTCGCGCGTGGCTGCCCGGCCGGTGCCGGCGAGGATGACGGGTACGCCGTGCTCGGGCGCGGGCCCGTACACGGCCTTCGAGTCGCGCATCGTGGTCTCGAACGTCGGCACCTGACGGGCCTCGATCCGGCTGATCACGCTGCGCTGGGCCTCGATGGGGGCGCCGTCGTGGCTCTGGACCATCGTGAAGATCACGGCGGCCGGGGGCCGGTCGATCGGCTCTGCACCGGTGGCGTTGAACTCCTCGGTGAACTCGCGGATCTTCAGCCCCAGCGAGTCGATGCCGTTGGTGGACAGGTAGTCCGGCTTCGTGGGGATGAGGAGCATGGTCGCTGCGGCGACGGCGTTCTTCGCGACGAGCCCGAAGTTGGGCGCGCAGTCGATGAGCACCGTGTCGTAGTCGGCCAGGTCCTTGTGCGCGAGTCCGGCACGCAGCCGGCCGTGCAGCTGCGCGAACTTGGACGGGTCGGCCAGCAGGTCCGCCGCCAGCCGCGTCTCGACGTCGGCGATGTCGCGGTGGGCCGCGATCAGGTCGAGCTGACCCGAGCTGCGGGCCAGCTTGTCGTGGACGCGAGGCGGGGAGCTGATCAGTTCGAGCGGGCTCTCCATCTCCTGCGGAGTGCCGATGTTGTCGAACCAGTGCTTGATGGTCCGGTGGGGGAGCAGCTCGTTCGTCCACTGCGTCTGCGTGAAGAACGAGACCGACAGGCTGCCTTGTGAATCGAGATCGACCAGCAAGACCTTCTGACCTCGGGCGGCCAGCCCGGCGCCGAGGTTGGCGGTGAGCGTGGTCTTGCCCACGCCACCCTTGTGATTGATGATCGCGACGACCTGCACCGTGGTTTCCTCCTGCGTTCGCCGGGGCGAACGATGCCATACCGCCGAGTGGAGTCATCGCTGAGGGGGACTACTCCAAGTGAGTGAGTGCAGCCTCACGTTCGGCCCAGTGAATGCGCAGGTCGCAGACGATCTTCTTCTACCTGCGACGACGCGTTTCCCGGTTCTCGAGCGGCCCTGGCGAGGCCCCCGTTGCGGCCGGTGGGGCACCCGAACGGGGGTGCCCCGCCGACCGCGGACGTGGAGCGATTCTCGTGACGCAGCGTGATCGCCGTTTCCCGGTCGGGTACCCGCTCTCCGGAGCTCGTCAGGCGTCGCGCCGTCGGGCGAGCGCGATCGCCGCGACGAGGACGGCGACGGCCACCCCCGCGGCGTAGCCCAGCCCGAGCCACGGCTCGAGCATGAGGCGTTCGGTGAAGGGTGATCGGCTCGGGTCCGGCTCGACGATCCCGACCTCGAGGAAACGGCCGAGGTCGGAGATCGGCAACCACGGCGCGATGTACTGCCCGACGCCCGGAAGCGACTGCAGCACCGACTCGGCCACAAGCATCCAGCCCAGCAGCGCCGCGATCGCGCCTGCGCCGTGGCGGAGCAGGACGCCGACCGCGACCGCGAGCACGGCCAGCACCGCGTCCACGAGGCCGATGCCGGCGACCGTCCGCCACGGACCGGCTCCGACCAGGGCCAGGTCGGCCGTCGGCGCGAGCAGGCACGCGGCGCCCCACGCCGCGAAGGCCCCCACCAGCCCGGCGACGCCCGCGACGACCCCGACCGCGACGGCCTTCGCCACCAGCGGCCGGACCCGGTCCGGCGCGGCGAGGAACGTCGTCCGCATCGTCCCGCTGCGGTGCTCGCCCGTGGCCGCGAGCGCTGCCGCCACCAGCAGCGGGATCGCCGCCACCAGGCCGATCCTGCTCAGCGCCGGCCACGCAGAGCCCCACTCGGGCACGTAGCTCGCCGCGACGACGGCCGCGAGGCCGGCGTGCAGGACCACCGCGACCGCCGCGCACCACCACACCGAGCGCGTCGAGAGGAGCTTGATGCGCTCGGCCGCGAGCAGGCGGCCGAACCGCGGACCGGACGCCGGTACGGCCGACGCGACGTCCGGCTCGACCTCCACCACCGCCGTCACGACGCCACCTCCTTGGCCACGAACTGCGCCGTGCCGCCCGTCAGCTCCATGAACGCCTCCTCCAACGACGGCTGCCGCGCCGTCAGCTCGTGCAGCACCAGCTGGTGCTGCGCCGCGATCTCGCCCACCGCTGCGGGCGCCACGCCCGGTACCTCCACGGCCTGCTCGCCGGGCAGCTCCCGCACCGTCAGGCCCGCGGCCCGCACGGCCGCGCTGAGCGCCGCGGGGTCGGCCGCC
The DNA here is from genome assembly GCF_050936315.1 of Pseudonocardia sp. CA-107938. Lineage (NCBI taxonomy): Bacteria > Bacillati > Actinomycetota > Actinomycetes > Pseudonocardiales > Pseudonocardiaceae > Pseudonocardia > Pseudonocardia sp. CA-107938. Next base: position 3,468,390 of record NZ_JBNJNA010000001.1, read on the forward strand.
TGCACCCGCACGGATCCGGCCGAGCCACCCAGCACGTCCGCCGTCGAGCCCTGCGCCACCACGCGCCCGCTCCCGAGCACGACGAGCTCGGTGGCCGTCTGCGCCATCTCCGCGAGCAGGTGACTGGACACCAGCACCGTGCGCCCCTGGGCGGCGAGCCGCTGCAGGAGCCCGCGCATCCAGGCGATGCCGGCCGGGTCCAGGCCGTTCACCGGCTCGTCGAGCACCAGCACCTCGGGATCGCCGAGCAGCGCGCCGGCCAGCCCGAGCCGCTGGCGCATGCCCAGCGAGAACGTTCTGACCGGTTTGCGCGCCACCGCGGTGAGGCCGACCAGGTCCAGCACCTCCTCCGGTCGGCCCTTCGGCAGCCCGGCGGCCGCGGCCACCCAGCGCAGGTGCGACCGGGCCGAGCGGTTCTGATGCACCCAGCCCGCGTCCAGCAGCGCCCCGACGACGCGCATCGGGTCCCGCAGCTGGGTGTAGGCCCGGCCGCCGATGCGGGCGGTGCCGGCGGTCGGCCCGTCCAGACCGAGGATCATGCGCATCGTCGTGGACTTGCCCGACCCGTTGGGGCCGAGGAAACCGGTCACGGCGCCGGACCGGATGGTCGCGGTGACGTCGTCGACGGCGAGCGTTCTGCCGAAGCGCTTGGTCAGCCCCGCGAGTTCGATGGTGGTCACTTCGTCACCTCCTGGGTGGTCGAGCAGCGGGTGCCCGGGGCGGGCAGGGTGAGATCGACGAGGTAGGCGACCGCGACGGAGTCGACGCAGGACCAGCCCTCGAAGACCGCGCCGTGCTGCGTGCCCTCGACGGTCAGCAGCCGCGCCTGCAGCGCGTCCGCGAGCGCGACGCCCGCGGTGTACGGGGTGGCCGGGTCCCCGGTCGTGGAGACGACCAGCACGGTCGGCAGGCCGGCCGCGTGCGGGACGTGCCGGTTGCTCGTCGGCGGTGCCGGCCACAGCTCGCAGGGCCCCAACGCGCCCACGACGGGCGTGCCCGGATCGGCGAACGGCGCCGCCGCACGGGCCCGCGCGGCGAGGTCCGCCGCCGCGGCGCGGTCGGTGTCCCGGTCGTCGTCGGCGCAGCGGACGATCGTCAGCACGTCCGTCGGGAGCTCGTAGTACTGGTCGGCGATGGCGAGCAGCCGCGCACCGGAGCCGGTGCGCAGCTCGGCCAGCCCGGCGGTGAGGGCCGGCCAGCGCGACGGGGCGTAGAGCGACGCGATCACCGCCGTGATCGTGTCGCCGTAGGAGAGCGTGCGACCGTCCCCGGCGGGGACGGGTGCGTGCAGCAGCGGCCGCGACAGGGCCTGGAACGCTGCCGTCGCCGCCGCCGGATCGGTGCCGAGCGGGCAGGTGGCGGCCTTGGCGCAGTCCGCCGCGTACACCTCGAACGCGTGCTGGAACCCGGCCTGCTGGTCCACCGCTTCCGCGTCGCTGTCCTGCGCCGGGTCCACCGCCCCGTCGAGGATCATGGCGCGCACGTTGCCGGGGAACAGCTCGGCGTAGGTCGAGCCCAGGAACGTGCCGTAGGAATAGCCCAGGTAGGTCAGCTTGCGGTCGCCCAGCGCGGCGCGCAGCACGTCGAGGTCCCTGGCGACGTCGCGGGTCCCCGAGTTCGCCAGCACGTCCACGCCGCCGGAGCGCTGGACGCACTTGGCGACGAAGTCCCGCACCTCCTGCTCCGCCGCCTCGACGCCCTCGGCGGACCTGTCGGTCTCGGCGCGGTCGGCCCGTTCCTCCTCGCGCGTGCGGCAGCCCAGCTTGGGGGTGCTCGCCCCGATGCCGCGCGGGTCGAACCCGACGACGTCGAACGGGCCGTCACCCAGCCCGCGGCTCATGGCGGCCGCCGCCTGCGTGCCCGAACCCCCCGGGCCGCCGGGGTTCAGCACCAGCGACCCGATCCGGCGCGGGTCGTCGGTCCGGTGGCGCAGGACGGCGATCTGCGCGGTGCGCCCGCCGGGCGCCGCGTAGTCGAGCGGGACCTCCAGCCGCGCGCACTGCAGCGACCCGTCGGCGTAGAGGGGCGCATCCTCGGGCGTCGGGGCGAACGAGTCGCACGGGCCCCAGGCGAGCTGCTGGGCGTAGAAGCGTTCGAGGCCGGGCGGTACCGGCGCGGGAGATGTCGGTGGCGCCGCCGCTCCGCAGGCGGCGACGGCGACGGCGCCGGTGGCGGCACAGAGTGCCGCGACCGCCCGCCGCGTCGATGCTCTGGTCATGATCGTGTTCCCCTCCCGGCGCCCCACGGCACCAGTGGTCAGAGGGTCGCGACGGGCCCGGACGCCCGGACATCGCCGCGAAGTGACAGTTGCCTTACCCGGAGGTCAGGCCGTTACTTCGACCCCTCCGTCTGCGCCGAGCACCGCGTGCCCTCTGCCGGCAGCTCGAGGGTGACGAGGTACTGGGAGCCGATGGCGTTGATGCAGGCCGAGCCCTTGAGGAAGGCCGCGTGCTGGACGCCCTCGTAGGTGAGCAACCGGGCGTCGAGCTCGTCCGCGAGCGCGACCCCGGCGGCGTACGGGGTGGCCGGGTCGACCGTCGTCGAGATGACCAGCACGGTCGGCAGTCCGTCGACGTCCGGGACGTGCCGCTCACCCGACGGCGGGGCCGGCCACAGGTCGCACAACCCGAGTGCGGCGACACCGGGCGGCGTGCCGGGATCGGCGAAGGGGTGTGCCTTCAGCATCCGCTCGTCGCGCGCGGCCACCGCGGCCCGGTCGGTGAACCGGTCGTTGTCCGCGCAGTTGACGGCGAGCATCGCCTCCTGGTCGGGCACCTGACCGGCGATCGCGCGCAGGCGCTCGCCCGTGCCCGCCTTCAGCTCGGTCAGCCCTGCAGTGAGCGCGGGCCAGCCCGACGGGTCGTAGAGCGAGCCCGTCGCCGCGGTGACGGCGCTCTCGTAGGACAACGTGTGACCCGGCCCGGCCGGGACGGGCTTCGTGAGCAACGGCCTGGTCAGCTTCTGGAACACGGCGGTGGCGTCGGCCGGGTCCGTCCCGAGCGGGCAGCTGGCGGCCTTGGCGCAGTCCGCCGCGTACGCGTCGAACGCCGCCTGCTGGCCCGCGGCCTGGGCCACGTCCTGGTCCGCGGTGGACTGGGCGGGGTCGATGGCGCCGTCGAGGACCATGGCGCGCACCTTCGTGGGGAACATCTCGGCGTACGTCGAGCCGATGCTCGTGCCGTACGAGAAGCCGAGGTAGGTGAGTTGGCGGTCGCCCAGTACGGCCCGCAGCACGTCGAGGTCGCGGGCGACGTCGCGGGTGCCGGCGTTGGCGAGGACGTCGACCCCGCCGGAGCGCTGGGCGCACAGCTCCCCGAACGCGCGCTCCTGCTCCTCGATCTGCGCCACGGTGGTGGCCTTCGCCGCGGCCGCGCCCCCGGTGGAGCCGGCGAGCGCGGCCTCCTCGGCGGCGGTCAGGCAGTCCAGCTTGGGGGTGCTCGCCCCGACGCCGCGCGGATCGAAGCCGACGACGTCGAAGGGGAAGTGGGCGAGCACGGTGCTCAGACCGGCCGCGAGCTCGACGCCCGACCCGCCCGGCCCGCCCGGGTTCACCACCAGCGACCCGATCCGCGCGGGGTTGTCGGTGACGTGGCGCAGGACCGCGACCTGGGCGGTGCGGCCGTTGGGTGCCCGGTAGTCGAGCGGCACCTCCAGGCGCGCGCACTGCAGCGCCGGGTTCGCGTACAGCTTCTGCTCGTCGGGGTTCGTGGCGAGACCGTCACAGCCACCCCAGGCGAGCGTCTGGCTGTAGTAGCGGTCGAGGCCCGGCGGCGACAGCCCGATGGCGGCCGGCGCACCGACCGCCATGGGGGCACAGGCGGTGAGTGCGCCGCTCAGCGCTGCGGCGCACAGCGCCGCGATCACCTGACCCATCCGTCGGGCGGATGTCTGCTCCATGATCGTGATCCCTCCCCGGCACCACGTGGTGCCCAGTCATCGAGGGTCGCGACGGGGGTTGCGCACGGTAATCAGCCCGACGGTGAGAATTGCCTTACCTGCAGGCCAGGACGACCGGTCGGGTCATCCGTACGGACGCACCGCGGCCCCCGTCATGGCTCGACGGGGGCCGCGGCCGGTCGTTCAGCGGGAGATCGGTTCCTCCCTCTCCTCGGCATCGGCGGGCAGGGGACCGCGGCGGGCCCGCAGCGCCCGGATCGTCGGCACCACGAGCACCGCCAGCATCACGACGTACACCGTGATCGCGAACGGGGTGGAGACGAGCGTCAGGGGGTCGCCGTCGGCGATCTGCAGCGCCCGCCGCAGCTGCAGCTCCGCGTCCGACCCGAGGATCACCCCGAGCACGGCCGGCAGCACCGGCAGCCCGTAGCGGCGCATGCCGAACCCGACCGCGCCGATCACGAGCAGCACGACCAGGTCGAACGGCTGCCCGCTCACCGCGTACGCCCCGATGCTCGCGAAGAACAGGATCCCCGCGTACAGGTACGGCCGCGGGATCCGCAGCAGCTTCGCCCACACCGGCGCCAGCGGCAGGTTGAGCACCAGCAGCAGCACCAGCCCGATGAACAGGCTCGCGATCAGCGTCCACACCAGCTGCGACTCGCGCTGGAACAGCAGCGGGCCCGGCTGGATCCCGAACTGCTGGAACGCGGCCAGCATCACCGCGGCCGTCGCCGTCGTCGGCAGGCCGATCGTCAGCATCGCCGTCATCGTGCCGGCCGACGACGCCGAGGAGGCCGACTCCGGGCCCGCGACGCCCTCGATGGCACCCGTCCCGAACTCCTCGCGGCGCTTCGAGAGCCGCCGCTCCAGCACGTACGACAGGAACGTCGGGATCTCCGCGCCACCGGCCGGGATGGCCCCGAACGGGAAGCCGATGAGCGGCCCGCGGAGCCACGGCTTCCACGTCCGCGCGAGATCGGCGCGGCCGAGCCACGGCTGCCCCACCGGGATCACCTGCTGGGCCTCGCGGCGCAGGTGCGCCGCCACCCACAGCGCCTCGCCGACGGCGAAGATGCCCACCGCGACGATGACGACGTCGATGCCGTCGGCGAGCTGCGGGATGCCGAACGTGAGCCGCTGCGAGCCCGTCAACGGGTCGAGCCCGACCAGCCCGATCGCCAGCCCGATCGCCAGCGACGCGAACCCGCGCACCCGCGAGTTGCCCAGCACCGACGTGACCGCGACGAACGCCAGCACCATCACCGCGACGTAGTCCGGCGCCCCGATGTTCACCGCCAGTGCCGCCACGACCGGCGCCAGCAGCACCAGCAGGATCGTGCCGATCAGGCCGCCGCAGAAGTGCCCGATCGCGGCCGCCGCCAGCGCCTGTGGGCCGCGCCCCGATCTGGCCATCGGGTTGCCCTCGATCGCCGCCACCACGGCGGCGCTCTCGCCGGGCGTGTTGAGCAGGATCGACGTCGTCGAGCCGCCGAACATGCCGCCGAAGTAGATGCCGGCGAACATGATGAACGCGCCGGTCGGGTCGAACGCGTACGTCACCGGCAGGAGCAGCGCCAGCGCCATCGCCGGGCCGATGCCCGGCAGCACGCCGATCGCGGTGCCCAGCAGCACCCCGACGGCCGCGAACAGCAGGTTGCCGGGGGTCAGCGCGTGGCCGAAGCCGTCGAGCAGGTGGGTGAGGGTGTCCATCACGAGCCCCCGAACATTCCCATGAGGGGGCCGCCGGGCAGGTCGACGCCCAGCAGCCCGTCGAACACGATCCACGTCGCGAGCGAGACGCCGGCGGCGATCAGCGGGTCGCGGGGGACCGCGCGCGAGCCCAGCGTGTACGTCGCGCCCCAGAACAGGCCCATGCCCGCGATCGGCCAGCCGACCAGCGGGATCAGCACCGCCGTCGCGAGGACGACCCCGGCCAGCAGGCCGACCGTGCGCTTGTCGGCGGGGTGCGCGAGGTCGATGTCGTCACCGGCCTCGGCCTCACCCTTGCCCCCGCGCAGCACGTCGATCGTCAACAGCACGGACAGCAGCACGAGCAGCCCGCCGACCAGCAGCGGCACCGCGTGCGGGCCGAGCGGGTCCGACGACGACGTGCCGCCGCGCGTCTCCAGCACCGTGTTGACCAGCACGAGCAGCCCGACGGCGCCGAGCAGGGCGGACACGCCCAGCTCGGAGTGCTCCTTCCACCACGCCCGCGTGGTGTCCTGCGCCGGCGCGGTGCGCTGTGCCGATGATTCACTCGCATGCTCGTTCACGGCGCGAGCCCCAGGTCGCGCAGGACCCCGGCCACCCGCGTGTTCTCCGACGTCAGGAACGCGCGGAACTCCTCAGCCGGCAGGAACGCGTCGGTCCAGCGGTTGCGCTGCAGCGCCTCCCGCCACTCCGGGGTCTGGTGCAGGGCGGTGAACGCCGCGACGAGCTCGTCGCGTCCCCGCTGGTCGAGCCCTGGCGGGGCGACGATGCCGCGCCAGTTGGCGAACTCCAGATCCACGCCGGCCTCCTTCAGGGTCGGGGCGTCCACTCCGGGGGTGCGCTGGCTGGCGGTCACGGCGAGCACGCGCAGCTCGCCGGCGGCGATCTGGTCCGCGAACTCGGAGAGCCCCGACACGCCGAACGCGACCTTGTTGCCGAGCACGGCGGCGAGCAGCTCGCCGCCGCCGTCGTAGGGGATGTAGTTGACCTTCTTCGGGTCGAGGCCTGCGGCCTGCGCCATCAGCATCGGCGCGAGGTGGTCGGGCCCGCCGGCCGACGATCCGCCGCCCACCGGCACCTTGCCCGGATCGGCCTTCCAGTCCCTGATCAGCGAGCCGATGTCGCGGTACGGCGAGTTCTTGCCGACCACGACGATCTCGGTCTCCTGGGTGAGCCGGGCGATCGGCGTGACGTCGGCCAGCGTCGACGGCGACTTGTTCGTGTAGACGCTGCCGACCACGCCCAGGCCCATCGACATGACGAGCCGGTCGTTGCCGCTCTCGTTGACGGTGCGCCCCAGGCCGACCGTGCCGCCGGCGCCGGGCAGGTTGAACACCTCGATCGCGCCCGAGGTGCCCGAGTCCTCCATGGCCTTCGCCGCCGTCCGGGCGGTGATGTCGTACCCGCCGCCGGGCGCGTTGGGCACGAGGAACCGCAGGCCGCGCAGCTGCGTGCCGTCCCCTCCGCCCGTCGCGGCGCCGATCAGCGGTGGCACCAGCAGCAGCGCGGCGAGCGCTGCGAGCACCGGTGCGATCACGCGTGTGCGCATGTGCCCCTCCCCGTCGAGGTGATGCGCGTCATCGTGGGGCAGCGGCGACCGGGTGTCTCGCTAAGCGGCACAACGGTCGTTGTGGTCGTTTAGGTCACGGCGCGCTTGAGCTCAACCCGTGTTCAGGTTCGAGGATGCCGGCATGGCTGACTACACGCTGCCCGACCTCCCGTACGACTACGGCGCTCTGGCGCCGCACATCGCGCCGGAGATCATGGAGCTGCACCACTCCAAGCACCACAACACCTACGTCACCGCGCTCAACGACACGTTGGAGAAGCTCGCCGCGGCCCGGGAGAAGGGCGACTTCGGCGCCATCGTCGGGTTGGAGAAGACGCTGTCGTTCAACCTGGGTGGCCACATCAACCACTCGATCTTCTGGAAGAACCTCTCCCCCGACGGCGGCGGCAAGCCCACCGGTGAGCTGGCCGCGGCCATCGACGACCAGTTCGGGTCGTTCGACGCGTTCCAGGGGCAGTTCACCGCGGCCGCGACCACGATCCAGGGATCGGGGTGGGCGATCCTGGGCAAGGACCCGATCGCGAACAAGCTGCTGATCTTCCAGCTGTTCGACCAGCAGGCCAACGTCCCGGTCGGGATCACCCCGGTCGTCATGCTCGACATGTGGGAGCACGCGTTCTACCTGCAGTACAAGAACGTCAAGCCCGACTACGTCAAGGCCTGGTGGAACGTCGTCAACTGGGCCGACGCGCAAGCGCGCTTCGAGGCGTGACCACGGCCGTCCGGCTGACGGAAGCGTTCCGGGGGCAGCCGGCGGGACTGGCCGTCGTCACCGCGGCCGGGCCCGTCGGGCTGACCGCCTCGTCCGTCGCGTCGCTGGCGCTCGACCCGCCGGCAGTCGCGTTCTCGCTGAAGCGGGCGAGCTCCACCGCCGCCGCCGTGCTCGCCGCCGAGACGGCGCTGGTGCACCTGCTCGACGCGGACGACGTCGCCCTCGCCGAGCGGTTCGCGGCACCCGGCGACCGCTTCGCCGCGGTGCGCTGGGCGCCGCTGCCGACGGGGGAACCGCGGCTGCTCGACACCGGGCTGGCGCTGCGCTGCCAGGTCCTCTCGACCGTGGACGTCGGGGCGTCGGTGCTGATCGCCGCCCAGGTCGTCGAGGTGCTGGGGGAGCGGCGCGGCGCGCACCTCGTCCACGTCGACCGGACGCATCGGGTGCTCGCTTGAGCCGGGCGCTGGTTCGGCTCGGCCGGGGTGGTGCGGTGATCAAGGGCAAAATGTCGCTTGTCGATCTTCGCGGACGACGTTTTGCCCTTGATCGACGCCGGTTGTCTCGGGCACGGGACGGCGGTCGCGTGCGGCTCAGACCGTGTAGAAGAGCTCGAACCGCTCGCCGTCGAGGACGATGAAGTTGACCTCGACGGGGCGCTTGTCGGTCATGGCCACGCGGGTGATTCGGAACACCGGGGCTCCTGTCGGCACGTCCATCCGGTCGGATTCCGGGGCCGCGGCGCGTCCGACCCGGACCGCCACCTCGAAGCGCAGCGGCGAGTGCCCCGCCTCCTCCAGCCGCGCGTAGATGCCGCCGGGCCCGGTGTCGGTCTCCTCGATCCGGGTGCCGAGGGTGAGCGTTCGCGGCAGGTAGCTGGTCGCGAGCTGGACCGGGACGTCGTCGGCGAACATCCGGCGGTCGCGCACGAGCACCTCGGCCCCTTCGTCGAGGCCGAGAGCTGCGGCGACGGCCGCGCTCGCGGGTTCGACGCGGATCTCCGTCTCGGACCGCGGCTCCCACTCGCCCGCATGGGCGTCGGACAGGAAGGCGCCGCGGCCGGCGTCGCGCTCGTCGGCGCTGAGCCGGCTGCGGGTGCTGCGCAGGATCGGCGGGCGCTCCCGCACGAAGTGGCCCGACCCGGTGCGGCTGCGGATGAGGCCTTCGGACCGCAGCGCGCTCAGCGCGTTGGCGACCGTCTGGCTGGCGACCCCGTACTGCTGGATGAGCTGGGCCTGGGTGGGCAGCTGCTCGCCCGGGCGGACGTCGCCGCGTTCGATGGCCCCACGGAGGTCGGCGGCGATGTCGCGCCAGGTGGTTCGGCCGTCGGACATGGGCGCCACCGTACCTACGCGCAGCAATGACCCTCGGTGCGGCAGCGGGCCACAGCTTGTCATCAATCTAGATAGATGGCAAGCTGTGGGATCTATCTAGATGAAAGGTCGCTCGATGGGGGATCGGTTCCAGGTTCAGGCGCGGCTGATGCGTCGCCGCAACGGCACGGTGGTCCACGACGAGACGCGGTTCGTCGAGACCGGCACGGTGGAGGACGCCCAGGCCGTGGCCAGGCGCTGGACCGGCGAAGGGCTCACCACCTGGGTCTACGCGCTCGACCGGGTCGCCGGGCGCACGGTCTACCGCGCGATCGAGGACCCGGCGCCCGGAGTCGGCCCCTGATCGACCTCACACAGCGCACGGCCACCTCACACAGGTTGCAACCTGTGTGCCGTGGCCACGCGCTGTGTGACGTCCGGCGGACGCCCGCGCAACCTGGCCAACTCCCGTACCGCGGTGACACAGTGCCGCGGTGACCCGGTCGCTCGCCCGCCAGTTCCTCGTCTGGCAGCTGGCCGTCGTCCTGCTGCTGCTCGCGGCGGTGGCGGGGTTCGCGGCGGTGCGGTCGGACGCCGAGTTCCGTGACGTGCAGGGGCGGCGGATGCTGTCGGTCGCGGAGGACGTGGCGGCGGTGCCGACGGTGCGGCTCAGCCTGTCCACGGACCTCTACGGCCCGCTGCCGGGCGTGGTGGTGGGGGCGCGCAACATCTCCGGCGCCGACGACGTGCTGGTCGTGGACCGTGACGGAGTGATCCGCGCGTCGGTCGACCCGACGCTGGTCGGCACGCGGTTCGCCGCGGGGGAGTCGACGGCGGCGGCCGGCCGGTCGTGGGTCGGGGATCCCGACGGCCGCACCGTGGACGCGCAGGTCCCCGTGCTCGACGTCGGGCAGCAGATCCTCGGCGTCGTCGCCGCCCGCATCCGGGCGCCGTCGCTGCTGGAGGGGCTGGTCGCGGCACCGGGGCCCGCGGTCACGTTGCTGCTCGTCGCGCTGGTGCTCGGCGTGGGCGGGTCGTTGCTGCTGGCCCGCCGGGTGCGCCGGCAGACGCTCGGGCTGGAGCCCGCCGAGATCGTCGAGCTGGTGCAGCGGCGCGAGGCCATGCTGCTCGGTGTGAAGGAGGGTGTGGTCGGCATGGACGGCGACCACCGGATCACGCTGCTGAACGACGCGGCCCGCGACCTGCTCGGCATCTCGTCGACGGGCGTGCGGGTCGACGACCTCGGGCTGGACGACCGCCTGCGCGACGTGCTGCTCGGCTCGGTGACCGGCGAGGACCAGCTGGTGCTGCGGGAGGGCAAGGTGCTCGTGCTCAACCGGATGCCGGTGGTCGTGCACGGCGCCCAGGTCGGTGCCGTGGTCACGTTGCGCGACCGCACCGAGCTGGCCGCGCTGGAGGGCCGGCTGGACGCGTCCCGGCACGTCACCGACACCCTGCGCGCGCAGGCCCACGAGTTCGCCAACCGGCTGCACACCATCGCCGGGCTCACCGAGCTGGGCGAACACGACGAGGTGCGCCGGTTCGTCGCAGGAATCGTCGCCGGTGGGGACGCGTGGCGGCGCGAGGTCACCGGGTCGGTCGGCGACCCGGCCGCGGCCGCCCTGCTGGTGGCCAAGGCGAGCCTGGCCACCGAACGCGGGGTCGTGCTGCGCCTGGCGCCCGGCGCGCGGCTGGAGGCCGGGGACGACCCGGCGCTGTCCGCCGACCTGGTCACGGTGCTGGGCAACCTCGTCGACAACGCGCTCGACGCCGTCGCCGCCGAACCGGCGCCACGTTGGGTCGAGGTGGGGGTGGACGGCACAGCGACCGGGCCGGTGACGGTCGTCGTCCGCGACTCCGGGCCGGGGGTCGCGCCCGAGCTCGCCGACGAGGTGTTCCGGCACGGGTTCTCCACCAAGACCGCCGAGCAGGGCGAGCGGGGGCTCGGGCTCGCGCTCGTGCGGCAGGTGTGCCTGCGCCGCGGCGGAACGGTCGCGGTCAGCGGCTCGACGTTCACCGCCGTCCTGCCGCTGCTGGTGCGTGCCTGATGCGCGTGCTCGTCGTCGACGACGACTTCATGGTCGCCCGGGTGCACTCCGGCTACGTCTCGCGCATCGACGGCTGCGAGGTCGTCGGCGTGGCGCACACCGGCGCGGCCGCGCTGGCCGCGGTGCGCGAGCTGCGCCCCGACCTGGTGCTGCTGGACGTGTACCTGCCCGACATGTCCGGCCTGGACGTGCTCCGCGCGCTGCGCAGCGGCGCGCCCGACGACCCGTCGGTCCTGATGATCACGGCCGCCGACGATGCGCCCACGGTGGCGGGGGCGCTGCACGGCGGGGCGGCGCACTACCTGGTCAAGCCGTTCGACTCGCAGGCCCTCGCCGGGCACATCGCCCGGATCGGCGCGGTGCGCGCCACGCTCGCCACCCTCGGGAACGCCGGCCAGGCCGAGATCGACGCCGTCTTCGGTGGCCGCGCCGCGCCCGCGACCCGCCTCCCGAAGGGGTTGACCCCGGAGACGGCCGAGCTGGTCGCGCGGGCCCTGCGCGAGAGCGCGGGCGACCTGTCGGCGAGCGAGTGCGCCGAGCTGACGGAGCTGTCGCGGGTCAGCGCGCGACGCTACCTGGAGCACTTCGTGGCCAGCGGCACCGCGACCGTCCGCCTGCGCTACGGGGGCACCGGCCGCCCGGAACGCCGCTACCGGGCGCGCTGAAGCACCCGGGGTATGCGTCGAGAACGACGTTACGGTGATCAACAAGCCTTGTTGATCACCGTAAGTTCGTTCTCGACGCGTACCCCCGGGTGATTCAGGCCCGGGTCGGGGTGCGCTGCTGGGTCTGCGTCAGGATCGCCGCGGCCAGTGGGGGGATCACCGTGCGGTTGATCGCGTGCCCCATACCGGGGATCCGCACCAAGCGGGCGGCGCCGAGCGCGCGGACGAGTGCGCCGTGGTTCGGCGGCGGGAACGCGGGGTCCTCCGGCGCTTCGATCACCAGCACCGGGACGTCGACGGAGGCCAGCTCGGCACCGCGGTCGAGCCCGTCGGCGATCATGCGGGCGTGCGCGGTGGGCGCCTCGACGCGGCCGGTGTGGGCGATGATCCGCTCCTCCCTGGCCCGGAACTCGGCCGGGTCGAACGGGGTGCCGGTGCCGTTGAGCACCCGCCAGTGCTCGACCCGCCACGCCAGCTCGCCCTCGGCGTCGCGGGGGTCGTCCAGCTCGCCCCACATCCGCAGCAGTGCCTCGGACGGGCCGGGGAGCGGCTCGGCGCCGGGGGTCGCCATCGGGCCGGTGCAGAACAGGGTCGCCGTGAGGAGCCGGTCGGCGTGGTCGAGCAGCAGCAGTTGGACGAGGAACCCACCCATGCTCATGCCGACGACGTGGGACTGCGGAACGTCGAACGCGTCGAGGACGGCGACGGCGTCGGCGGCCAGGTCGGCGGGGCCGTAGTCGGGCTCGTCCTCCGACCAGGTGCTGCGGCCGGTGTCGCGGTGGTCGTAGCGGATCACCGGGTGGTGCTCGGCCAGCGCGGCGACGAGCTCGTCGGGCCAGGCGAGGCCGCTGGCGTTGGCGCCCATGACCAGCAGGATCGGGGCGCCGGCGACGGGCCCGGTGGCAGGGACGTACTCCGCCCACAGAGAGACACCGGGTGCTGCATCGACGAAGCGCTCCACGCGCTCAGCCTGCCGGTCCGTGGCCGTCGCGTCCACGGCGGGGGTGGTGACCAGTGCCACCGATGACGGACACGCGCCCGGACCCGCCCGGCCCTGCGGGCTGCAGGGCCGGGCGCCGGGGAGTCCGCGGAGGGACTTACTTGAGGGCGTCGAGCAGCGCCTGGCGCTGGCGGTCGCCCAGGCCGGCCGCACGGCGGGACGCGTCGATGCCGGTGGCCTCGAGCAGCGCCGAGACCTTGGCGGGCCCGTAGCCGGGGAGGCTCTTCAGCAGGTCGGCGACCTTGGTCTTGCCGACGATCTGGTCGGACTTGGCGCGCTTGAGAACGCCGGGGATCGTCTCCTTGCCCGACGCGATGGCGTCGCGCAGCTCCTTGCGTGCGGTGCGGGCGGCCGCGGCCTTCTTGAGGGCCTCGGCGCGCTGCTCGGGGGTGAGCGTGGGCAGTGCCATGTCGGTTCCTTTCCTTCTCTGTTCAGCACCCGGAACGGGTGTCTGCGCAGGTCAACTTCACCGCAAGCGTGGCAGAAGGCGTCGGAGGCGCGCGGAGAGGGCCCAGGAAACGGGGTCGGGAGGGTCTCTCGGCGGTCACGGCGAGATCTCCGTGTGGACACATCACCCCGATCGTGGAGGTGCTGACGTTCGGTGATAATCGCAGGTCAAAGCTAGTGCGACGGCCGAGGTGTGGCAACTGGTGATTGACACGTCACCCGCCGTCGCAGCGGCGTGGCTCGGAGCAGTCCGCCGCATGGTCATGATCGAGATCGGGCGCGGTCCGGACGACGGCCGCCCCGGCGTGTCGGACGGCGACACGCCGGGGCGGGGTGCGGGCGCCTGCTGGTCGAACGCGGTCGCAGAGGTGCGACTGGATCGATGCGGAGGCGCCGTCCGGCCGGGTCCGCGGGCGGGGTTCCGACCTGCCCGCGGGTGTGTCGATCAAGGGCAGAATGTCGTTCTGGATCGATCGAGGAACGACGTTCTGCCCTTGATCAACGGTGCGCTCAGGCCTTCGACAGGCTGGGCGACTCCGGTGCCTGCGACTCGCGCGTGTGGTCGTCGTCGAGCATGGTCGCCTCGTCGAACGGGTCCTGGCCGGAGAGCACCCGCTCGGCCTTCGCGCGGTCGAACTCACCCACCCAGTTGCCGATCAGCACCGTCGCGACGGCGTTGCCGGCGAAGTTGGTGAGCGCGCGTGCCTCCGACATGAACCGGTCGATGCCGGCGATGATCGCCACCCCGTCGACCAGGTCGGGGCGGTGCGACGACAGCCCGCCGGAGAGGGTGGCCAGCCCGGCGCCCGAGACCCCGGCCGCGCCCTTCGACGCGATGATCATGAACAGGAGCAGGCCGATCTGCTCACCCAGCGCCAGCGGCTTGCCCAGGGCGTCGGCGATGAAGATCGACGCCATGGTCAGGTAGATCGCGGTGCCGTCGAGGTTGAACGAGTAGCCGGTCGGCACCGTGATGCCCACGACCGGCCGGGAAATGCCGACGTGCTCCATCTTCGCGATGAGCCGCGGCAGCGCCGACTCCGACGACGAGGTGGAGACGATGAGCAGGAACTCACGGGCCAGGTAGCGCAGCAGCGCGAAGATCGACAGCCCGGTGAAGAGCCGCAGAACCAGTCCGAGCACGACGAAGATGAAGATCACGCAGGTCAGGTAGAACCCGAGCATGAGCTTGGCGAGCTCGATCAGCGCCGCACCCTTCGTGGCCCCCACGACCGCCGCGATGGCGCCGAACGCGCCGATCGGAGCCACCCACATGATCATCGCGAGCACCCGGAACACGAGCTTCTCGATGTACTTGATGCCGCGCAGGATCGGCTCGCCGGTCGGGCCGAGCGCCTGCACGGCGAAACCGACCAGCAGCGCGACGAACAGCGTGGAGAGCACGCTGTTGCCGACCAGCGGCGAGAACAGCGTCGTCGGGATGATGCCCAGCAGGAACTCGGTCGTGCCCTGCTGCTCCGCGGCCGGCGGTTTCCCACTGATCGCTGCGAGGTTCAGCCCGGTGCCCGGGTCCAGGATGTTGCCGACGACCAGGCCGATGATCAGCGCGAACGTCGACATGATCAGGAAGTAGCCGATGGCCAGGCCGCCGACCTTGCCGACCTTCGCCGCCTGCCGGATCGAGCCGATGCCCAGCACGACGGTGCAGAAGATGATCGGGCTGATCATCATCTTGATCAGGTTGACGAACGCGTCGCCCAGTGGCTTGAGATTCTTGCCCAGGTCCGGGAACAGGAAGCCCACCGCGATGCCGAGCAGCACCGCGACGATGACGGCCAAGTACAGGAAGTGGGTGCGGTCGCGCTTGCGGGGCGGTGTGTCGGTGCCGGACCCGGCACCCGATGCTGCGCCTGGTTCTGTGGATGCCACGGTGCTCCCCAGTCCGTCGGAGTTTGCGTCGTCGGCGGTCGGCCGACGACTATGCGCGACAGCATGCGGGGAGGTGTGATGGCAGCCACGGTTTCGTTCATTGCGTTCGCTCGAACGTGGAGCCTTGCCCGCCGGTTGTTCGTCCTCCAGGCCGCTGTCGTGGCGATCGTTCTCGCGGGCGTCACGGTAGCCGCCTATTACCAGTTCGACGAGGCCAACGACGACGCGGCGGCACGGGAGATGCTGGGGATCGCGCACACCCTCGCGGCCGATCCCGCGGTGGCGGCCGCGCTCGCCACGCCGCGGCCGTCCGATGCGCTGCAGCCGCTGGCCGAGGACGTGCGCAGGCGCACCGGCACCGACTTCGTCGTCGTCATGACGCCGGACGGAATCCGCTACAGCCACCCCACCCCGTCCGAGATCGGCCGGCACTTCCTGGGCACCATCGAGCCCGCCGCGGCCGGCGAGTCGATCACCGAGACCTACACCGGCACGCTGGGCCCGTCGGTGCGGGCCGTCGTACCGGTCCGGGTGGGCGGGAGGGTGGTCGCGCTGGTGTCGGTTGGGCGCACCATCACCGCGGTCTCCGCGACGCTGGCCGCGTCGCTGTCGCTGGTGCTCGCCGTCGCGGCGATCGCGCTGGTGGTGGCCGCGATCGGCGCCTGGCTGATCAGCCGCTGGCTGCGCCGCACCACCCACGACCTGGGGCCGGCCGAGCTGTCGCGCATGTACTCCTACTACGACGCGGTGCTGCACTCGGTCCGCGAGGGCATGCTGCTGCTCGACGCGGCCGGGCGGGTGCAGCTGGTCAACGACGAGGCCCGGCGGCTGCTGGGCCTGACCGGGGACGTCGCCGGCCGGCCCGTCGCCGAGGTCGTCACGTCCGGGCTGGGCGCGGCGCTCGCCGCCCGCACCGTCGGCGCCGACGAGATCCACCTGACCGCCGACCACATCGTCGTCGTCAACCAGCAGCCGGCCGTGCAGCGCGGCCGCGACCTCGGCACCGTCGTGACCTTGCGCGACCACACCGAGCTGCGCGCCCTCACGAGCGAGCTGCAGACCATCCAGGGCTTCGCCGACTCGCTCAACGCGCAGGCGCACGAGGCGGCCAACCAGCTGCACACCGTCATCTCGCTCATCGAGCTGGGCCGCGCCGACGAGGCGCTCGCCTACGCCGAGGAGGAGCTGGAGATCGCCCAGCAGCTCACCGACGCCGTCCTGGCGGCGGTGGAGGTGCCGGAGCTCGCCGCGCTGGTCGTGGGGAAGGCCGCGCAGGCCGCCGAACGGGGCGTGGAGCTCACCGTCGCCGACGGCGCGCACGTCCCGGCGGGGGTCGCCGATCCGCGCGACCTCGTCACGATCACGGGCAACCTGCTCGACAACGCCATCGACGCCGCCCTCGACGGCCCGCCGCCCCGTCGGGTCGGGCTGGACGCCGGGGTCACCGACGGCGAGCTGGTGCTGCGCGTGCGCGACTCCGGCCCGGGCATCGATCCGGCCGTGGCCGACCGGGTGTTCGTCCGCGGCGTCTCGACGAAGGCGACCACTCCCGGCCTCGGCCGCGGTCTGGGGCTCGCGCTGGTGGCGCAGGCCGCGCACCGGCACGGCGGCCGCGCCGAGGCCAGCACCGACGCCGCGGGCGCGGTGTTCACCGTCCGCCTGCCCGTGCCCGACCAGGTGCCCGCGTGATCCGCACGCTCGTCGTCGAGGACGACCCGCTCGCCCGCGAGGCGCACGTCGCCTACGTCGGCCGGGTGCCCGGGTTCAAGGTGGTCGGCGCGGCCGGCACCGGCACGGAGGCGCTGCGCCTGCTCGCGGCCACCCCCGTCGACCTCGTGCTGCTGGACGTGCACCTGCCCGACACCAACGGGCTGGAGATCCTGCGCCGCATGCGCGCCGAGGGCCGCACCGCCGACGTGATCATGGTGACGCGGGCACGCGACGTGGAGGTGGTGCGCGCCGCCGTCGCCTTCGGGGCCACCCAGTACCTGGTCAAGCCGTTCACGTTCAACGCGGTGGCGGCGAAGCTCGCGAGCCACCGCACCTACGTCCAACGGCTGGAGGCCGAGCCCGTGCTCGCCCAGGGCGACGTCGACGGCCTGTTCGAGGCGCTGCGCACCCCCGGCCCGGACCCTGGCCTGCCGCGCGGGGTGGGCCGCGAGTCGCTCGAGGCCGTCGCCGGCGTGCTGGAGGCGGCGGGGGAGGATGCCGGACGCACCGCCGTCGAGGTGGCCGAGCAGCTCGGCGCCTCCCGCGTCACGGCCCGGCGCTACCTCGAGCACCTCGTCGAGATCGGCATGGCGACCCGCCGCTCCCGCTACGGCGCCCAGGGCCGCCCGCAGGTGGAGTACGCGTGGCGGCCCGGAGGCGCCCGCTCCTGACCGGGCCGTCAGGTCGACAAGACGTCCGCCGCGCGGGAGTCGATTTGACTTGTCCGGGCAAGTTCGGCCGGGCAGCTGGTCCATGCGCTGTTCGGCGCAGGAGGTCCAACAGGGTGGGGTGGATTCGACGGGCGCCGGGCGATGCCTCCGTGGACCGCGAGGCCGGGACTCGATTGTTGGTGCTTACGGGTGATGACGCGCCATCCGCCGGCGGCATCGCACCTGTTTTTGAGAGCGTACAGGCCTTGGCTCCGCAGGCTGTGTGTCACCGACGGTGGGAGCCGATGCTATCAAAAGGAAACTCGCCGAGTTCAAATGGAGGGGTTGTGAAGCCTCGGATCCGTGCGCGAGCTGCGGTTGTTGCGATCGTGATCGCCTTGGCGTCGGTCGCCGGCGCGACAAACGCTAACGCTGTCGAACCGTCACAAGTGGAATCGATTGGCTACGGAATCCGTCCGACGGCGCTGGACGGCGTTTGTGGATCCCTCCTGACCGCGGGCACGAGCTTGGGCTCGCTCGGTCGGACTGTCGCCGCTCGCGGTGCCGGTTGGGTCGGGGCGATCGTGTCCGCCCGTTGCCTGCTTGCGGATGTCAACGAGTACTCCAAGCAGTTCCACGCGACCCCCGAGGGGATCGCCTTCGTCAGGGAGCTCAAGAACAGGTACGGCGCGTACACGTTCGAGGATTTCATGGCTGAGTTCGATTGCACCTTCGTGGAAAGCGGGCGCGGACCGGCGGATTCGGTTGACTCGGCTCGCCGCCGGGGATACTGGAACTGTGACAACGGTCGTGATTGAGCGTCAAGGGCTGATGGACACGAGCGCAAGGTTCTTGGTGATGTATCGGATCGCAAGACGTGTCAGCCTGGGGAGCTGGCGCGTCCGGCTAAACGTCGGTCGCCCCGGCTGATCCACTGCTGTAAACCGCATCCGGGCAAGCGCCCCGGAGCGCTCAGCCGCAGGCGTCGGCCAGCGACACCGGCGAGGTCTGCGGCGCCTCCGTGGTGGAGGGTGCCGTGGGGGCCGTGGCGGAGCGGGACGCGCGCGGCTTCGCCGTCGACTTCGCCTCGTCGAGCGACGGCAGGGGCTGCCCGCTGATCGCGCGCTGCACGACCTCCCGCATGAAGTCGACGTCCACGCGCGCGGTGGAGAACTTCCCGTCCGGCCGGCTCGGGTCGACCAGGCTCGGGTCGAACGCGATGCTCTCCAGCTTCACCGTCGGCTGCCCGGCCAGCGCGACCAGCGACGGCAGCACCTCCTGCGGGATGTTCGTCGCCACGCTGTTGGTGGTGGCGCTGGCGACGGCCTGGAAGTTGGTGAGCATCTGCGCCGGGCTCTTCTGGGTCAGCAGCTTCTGCAGCAGGCAGCGCTGCCGGCCCATGCGCGTGTAGTCGGTGCTGTCGGTGCGCGACCGCGCGTACGCCAGCGCGTCCTCGCCGTTGAGCAACTGCGGGCCGGCCGGGATGTAGCGGTCCGGCTTGACGTGCGTGCCGTCGGGCTGGATGCCGCCGACGGGGATCGGGTTCGGACCGGTGTCGACCTGCAGGCCGCCGAGCGCGTCGACGATGGCGGCGAAGCCGGCCATGTTGACCTCGACGTAGTAGTCGAGCTGCAGGCCCAGCATGTAGCTGACGGTCTCGTGCAGCAGGTTGAGCCCCGGGTCGGCCGTCGGCGTGGTCGGTGCGTCGGCGTGGTGGTCGCGGCCCCACGCGTACACGGCGTTGAGCAGGTAGTCGCCCGACAGCGGGTTCGACGCGTCGTGGAAGCCGTCGGGGAACTTCTTCGCCATGGGCGTGCCGGGCGGGAACTGGACGTGCCCGAGGTTGCGCGGTAGCCCGAAGATCGTGGTACGGCCCGTGCGGGTGTCGATGCTCGCCACCATCATCGAGTCGGTGCGCGCGCCCTCCCGGTCCGGCCCGGCGTCGCTGCCGACCAGCAGCACGTTCAGCCGCGGCTTCGCGATCGCCTCGGCCGCCGACGTACCGCCCTTGTCACCGGCGAACAGGGTGTCGAGGAAGTTGCGCTGAGCGTTGGCGAGGTTCGCCGCGTACCCGAACGGCGCGGCCACGACCAGGCACAGCGCTGCGGTGACGAGCACGCCGACGGCCTGCGGGCCGGCGGCCAGCGAGCGCGGGCGGGCGATCAGGTACGTGCGGACGATCACCGCGATCCACGCGACCGCGGCGGCGACGATGCCGACGCCGATCACGATCAGCACCCGCGCGGAGAGCAGGTTCGACAGCAGTGTGGTGCGGCTGGCGGTGGTGGCGAGCAGGACCATCGCCAGCACCAGCAGCGCGAACACGCCCACGATCAGCGTGCCGGTGCGCCGCCTGCCGAGCATGAGGTGCCCCGAGCCGGGCACCACCGTGGCGGCGGCCGTGGCGAGGAGAGCGCTCTTCAGGGTGCGCTGCTTGGTCGGGCGGCCGTGGCGCTTCGGTGTGGGCCGGCGGGTGGCGGCCGGGGAGACGACGCGGGCGGTCGGCGGCGACTCGTCGTCGGTGCCGTCGACCGTCGCCACCATCTCGGTGCGGACGTCGGGGGCGTCGGCGCGCCCCTTCACCGTCGGCACCATCTCGGTGCGGGTGTCGGGCGCCTCGGTGCGGGGCGCCGGGGTGCGCGTGACGGGGCGCGTGGCCGGCTCGACCCGGACCGGCGCGGCCCGACCGGGCGGCGGCGGGCCGCCCGATCGGCCGGCGGGCCGGCTCTCGGACGTGCGCGGATCGGGGCGGCGGGGCGGCGGCGGGCCGACCGGCCGGGTCGCCGGCTCGGCACCCGGCGGCACCGCCGGCGGGGCCGGGCGGCGCGGCGGATCCGCGGGCCGGCCCGGCTGGTCCGGGCGGCGGCGCAACGGGCCGGCGAGCCGCTCGTCGGGACCCCGGTCGGAACCGCGTGCCGCCATCGACGGCGGCGTGCCGTTCCGGGTCGCCCGCGGATCGTGGCGGCCGCGCTCGCTGCGTCGCGGCCACGGGTCGGGCTCCCGCACGCCGGTGTCGGGGCGGCGCGGGGGCCGCGCGGCGTCGTCGTCCACCCCGCTCACCTCCTGCGCCTCCGAGTGCCGATCCCTGCGCGACTCGCCGTCGAGACCGGCGGGATCCTACGCGCGGTGATCACGGTCACCTTCGGCGCCGTCACGTGCTCGCCCGCGGCACGGTCGCACGTACCCCGGTGAGCTCGGCCGACCCGTCGAACAGCTGCTTGGCCACCGCGCGGTCGTGCGCGGCCGCGGCCGCACCGACCGGACGCGGCGCGCCGCGCATCTCACCCGGGCCGCCGGGACCGACGAAGGTGCCGCCGGGCACGTCCTCGACGGTGGCGGCGAAGAGCGCGGGCAGCGCGCCGTCCTCCGCGGACTGCGCGAACACCCGGTTGCCCAGCGCCATCAGCGAGTCCAGCACCGACTCGGTGTGCGACTGCAGGTTCGTGGCCGCGTACCCGGGGTGCGCGGCGAGCGAGCGCAGCCGCGAACCGGCGGCGACGAACCGGCGCTCCAGCTCGAACGCGAACATCAGGTTCGCGAGCTTCGACTGCGCGTACGCCGGCCACGCGAGGTAACGGCGACGCTCCCAGTTCAGGTCGTCGAGCCGGATCCGGCCGAACCGGTGCATGAAGCTCGTGAGCGTGACCACGCGGTCGGTGATGCGGTCGAGCAGCAGCCCGGTCAGCGCGAAGTGGCCGAGGTGGTTCGTGCCGAACTGCATCTCGAACCCGTCCACCGTGCGCCGGAACGGCACGGCCATCACCCCGGCGTTGTTGACGAGCACGTCGACCGGGCCGTCGATGCCCTCGGCGAACGCGCGCACCGAGGCCAGATCGGCCAGGTCCAACGCACGCACCTGAACCGAGCCGGCGATCCCCGCCGCCGCGGCTGCGCCCTTGTCGACGTCGCGACAGGCGAGCACGACCTCGGCACCCGCGGCGGCGAGCCGGGTGGCCGTCACCAGGCCGAGCCCGCTGTTCGCGCCCGTGACGACGACCCGGCGACCGGTCTGGTCGGGGATCTGCGCAGCGCTCCATGCGGACGGGTTCACGCCACTGACGATACGGACCGATCCTGAGAGGTCTCCGCCGGACACGGCCCCTGTCCGGGACGTCCGGATCGCCCGGCAGACTTGGGCACGTGCCCTCTCCCGCCGCCGTCGTGCTCGCAGGCGGCAGCGGAACGCGCGTCGGCGCCGCGGGGAACAAGGTGTACCTGCCGCTGCGCGACCGCCCGATGATCGCCTGGTCGGTGGCGGCGTTCACGGCGCTCCCCGAGTTCGGCACCGTCGTGCTCGTCGTCCGCGACGGGGAGCAGGCGCTCGCGCGGGACGCGGTCGGGTCCGGGCCGGTGATCGTGGCGGGTGGGGCGAACCGGCAGGAGTCCGAGCTCGCCGCGCTGCGCGCGCTGGCTCCCGCCGTGCGAGCGGGGGAGATCGACGTCGTGCTCGTCCACGACGGGGCCCGGCCGCTCGTCGACGCCGCGCTGGTGCGCGAGGTGCTGCGGGTCGCCCGTACCGACGGTGGCGCGGTGCCCGGGCTGCCCCGCCCCGGCCTCGCCGTCGCCGGGGAGGACGGCACCCTCGCCGGACCCGCGGACGGCCTCGTCGCCGTCCAGACGCCGCAGGGGTTCCGCGCCCGCCCGCTCCTCGACGCCTACACGGCCGCGGCGGCCGACGGGTTCGCCGGCACCGACACCGCCGCGTGCGTCGCGCGGTACGCGCCGGACGTCCCGATCCGGTGGGTACCCGGCAGCCCGCACAACATCAAGGTCACGTATGCCCACGACCTGACCGTCGCCGAACGCCTCCTCGATTAGGCTGGCGCCCCTGTGGACCGGGGGGTCGAAGGTGAGCGTGGACGTCGGTGCGCGGCCCGGACGGGTCGAACAGCAGCCGGAACCGGGGCGGTCCTGGACGGCGACGCTGCGGGAGCGGTGGCAGGAGCTCGCCCGCGGTGAGGCGACACCGGACCGGCTGCGGCGCGCCTGCGCCGTCCTCGTGCTCGGCTGCCTCGTGGCGGGTGTCGTCAGCCTGGTCTCGGGCATCAACCGGACGCGCGCCGTCGCCGACGGCGGAGAGCGGATCGGTGGCATCGTCGCCGACGCCGCCCAGATCTACCGCTCCCTCGCCGACGCCGACGCGATGGCCACCAGCGGGTTCGTGTCCGGCGGGCAGGGGCCGGCGGCCGCGCGCGCCCGCTACGACGCCGACGTCGCCCGCGCGTCCGCCCGCCTGATCGACGCCGCCGGCAAGCTCCCGGCCGGCGACCCGGCGGCCGCGCCCGTCGCCACGTTGGCCGAGAAGCTGCCCGTCTACACATCGCTCGTGGAGACTGCCCGCGTCTACAACCGGCAGAACCTCCCGCTCGGCCAGTCCTACCTCTCCACCGCCTCCAAGCTGATGGCCACGGAGATGCTGCCGGCCGCGGCGAAGCTGCGCAGCCTGCAGACCGGCGCGCTGGGCGACGCCTTCTCGGTCGGCGGCGGCATCCCGTGGGCACCGCTGGTGACGCTCCTCGCCGCGATCATCGCCGTCGTCGACGTGTCGATGCGGGAGAGCCGGCGCACCAACCGCGCGGTCAGCCCCGGCCTGGCCGTCGCCGGCGGGGCGCTCGCGCTGGCCCTGATCTGGTGGGTCGCCGCGTCCGTGATCGCCGGTGCCGGGCTGGGTGCGGCGAACCGGCACGCCACCGTCGCGTCCGCGCTGGACGACGCCAGCACCGCCGTCCTGCAGGCCCGCAGCAACGAGAGCTTGGTGCTCGTGGCGCGCAACAGCGGCGGCGGGAGCGACAGCGTCTACGTCGACCAGATGAACAAGGTCCTCGGCCCCGACGGCAACGGCGGGCTCCTCGCCGCCGCGGCAGCCGACGCCGACCCGGCGGCCACGGCCGGCATCGACGGGATCCGCACGGCCGCGAAGGACTGGCAGGCCGCGCACGCCAACGTCCGCAAGCTCGACGACAGCGGCGACTACCGGGCCGCCGTCGACTCGGCGATCGGCACCGACCCGGCCAGCTCCGGCACCCGGTTCGACCGGCTCGACGCAGCCCTCACCCAGGCCGTCGACGCCGAGCGGGCCGCGTTCGCCAGTGCTGCCCGCACCGCGGAGACCGCGCTGTTCGGGCTCGCTGGCGGGCCTGCCGTACTCGCGCTCGTCGCGGCGGCAGGCGCCGTCGCCGGGCTGGGCCGCCGGATCGGGGAGTACCGATGACCGACCTCGACCACCGCCGGGTCAATGCCCGCCGCCCGCTGCTCGTCGTCGCAGTGGGCGCCGTGCTGGCGCTGATCAGCCTGCTGTTGCCGGCGCTCGGGCAGGGCGGAGAGGCCGCTGCGCCGCCTCCGCCGCCGCCCCCCGCACCCGCCGCCGCGCCGGCCGCGCCGTGCACCCCGGTGGAGAGCCTGCGCCCGGCCGGCCCGCTGCCGCCGCCCAACCAGATGCCGGACGGCTCCACGATGGCCCGCATCCACGACCGCGGCCGGCTCGTCGCCGCCGTCGACCAGGGCAAGTTCCGCGTCGGCTTCCGCAACCCGGCCAACGGCAACCTCGAAGGCAGCGACATCGACGTCGTGCGCTCCATCGCCGAGGCGATCTTCGGCGACCCCGACAGGGTGCGCTACGTCGTCACCAGCATCGCCGACCGCACCACCGTCCTCGAGAAGAACCAGGTCGACATCGTCGTCAACACCTTCTCCGTCACCTGCGCGCGGCAGAAGACGATCGCGTTCTCCACGCCGTACCAGACGGTGACGCAGCGGCTGCTCGTGCAGCGCAACAGCGGGATCCGCAGCGTCGACGACCTCAAGGGCAAGACCGTCTGCACGTCGGCGGGCTCGGTGCCCGAGCAGGAGCTCAAGAAGTACCCCGGCGTCACCGTGCAGGGGGTGGCCAGCACCCCCGACTGCATCGTCGGCCTGCAGACCGGTCGGGTCGCGGCCATCTCCAACGACGACGTCATCCTCGCCGGACTGGCCGCGCAGGACCCGCAGACCGAGGTGATCAGCGACAGCCGCCTCCCCAGCTCGCGCTCCGCCGTCGGCATCCCGATCGGCAACGAGGACATGGTCCGGTTCGTCAACGCCGTGCTGGAGAAGTCCATCGCCGACGGCTCCCTCGCCGCGAGCAACACCCGCTGGCTGGGCGACCTCCTCAACCCCCTCCCCCCACCCCCCGCCCCGGTGTACCGCGACTGAGGCCCCGCCCCCCCGCGAGTTGCCCGGTTCGGGACGGCGAGTTGCCTGGATCGGGACGGCGAGTTGCCCGGTTCGGGACGGCGAGTTGCCCGGTTCGGGACGGCGAGTTGCCCGGGGCGGTACCGCGAGTTGTCCCCAACTCGTCAGTACATCCACAGGTTTTCATGATCGTTCCCACGCCGCCCCGATGCGCGTCACGGTCGGTACATGGACACACCTTCCGGCCTGCACGGTGCCCACCGCCGCGGCGAGGCGCTCGCTGCTCTGGGCGATCGCCGATTGCGCACCGCGATCAAGTCAGGCGTACTCCGACCGCTCTGGACGAACGTCGTCGTCGACGGGTCTCGATTCCTGGACCCCCTGACCCGGGGTGCGGCGGCGCTCCTCGTCGCCGGCGACGACGCGGCGCTGTCCGGTCCGACTGCCGCGTGGCTGCACGGATGCCGAGCCGTCGAGGACGCGGCCGTGCACATCACCGTCCGCCCTGGGCGCACGTTGAAGCAACGGCCAGGGCTCGTCGTCCACCACCGCGGGATGTTCTCCCGCGACGTGGTGGACGTACTCGGACTCCGCGTGCTGGCGCTGGACCGCGTCCTGTCAGATCTGTTGTGCTCGGTCCGCGCGCAGGACGGCCTCGCGCTGGCCGACGAAGCCCTGCGGAACGCCGGAGCCGAACCGGAGCAGCTGCGCTCGGCGATCGCCACGCAGATCGGCAGCCGTCTCGACCCGCGGGGCACCGTGCGGGCTGCGCTCCTCCTCGATCTTGCGTCGCCCCGGTCCCGATCACCTGCCGAGAGTTGGCTTCGATGGGGGCTTGTGGATGCCGGCTTCCCGATCCCGGAGGTCAACTGGCCGGTGACGGGGCCCGACGGGACGGTCCACTACCTCGTCGACCTGGCGTGGCCGTCGCTGCGGATCGCCGTGGAGCACGACGGGTATGCGGCCCACGTCGGACGCGAGGAGGCGGACCGGCTCCGCGAGATCGATCTGTGCAAGCGTGGATGGATCGTCATCCGATCGAGGGCAGCCGACCTCGGCGACCTCGGTCGGCTGCTTCGCGAGCTGAGGGCAGCCTTCGCGGCGCGTGGATACACGTGGTGATCGCAGGAACCCGCCGTACGGGTCGGGGCGACTCGCGGTCCTGAACGGGGCAACTCGCGGTCCCGACCCGGGCAACTCGCGGTCCTGATCGGGGCAACTCGCGGTCCCGATCTGGACAACTCGCGGTCCCGGTCCGGGCAACTCGCGGTGCCGATCCGGGCCTCAGTCGCGGTGGACCGTGATGATGGTCCAGGCGCCGATCTTGATGCGGTCGCCGTCGGCGAGGCGGCGGGGGGTGTTGGGGGTGAGGAGGGGGTTGCCGTCGCCGACGGTGGTGCCGTTGGTGGAGTCGAGGTCGACGACCTGCCACCCGGTGTCCGGTGCCGGGACGAGCATCGCGTGCACGGTGGAGACGCCGGGATCGAGCGGCGGGCCGGTCAGGTCGATCTCGGGTTCGACGCCGCGCTGCCGGCTGCGTCGCCCGATCGTCAGCTGCCGTCCGACGAGCGGGAAGCGGCGTTCGGGGCAGAACTGGGGGAACGCGAGGCCGGCCGCGTCGGGACCGTTGCGGGCGCGGACCTCCTCGAACCAGGCGCGGTCCGCGGAGACGACGGCCGTCCAGGTCTCCTGGGGCGGCGCGGCCGGTGCCGGGGTCGGGACGGCCACCCCGCCTTCGGGGACGGGTTGGGTCGCGTCGTGCCCGCACTCCTCGCAGAACCGCCCGTAGCGCACGGCACCGCACGCCGCGCACTCCTCAGCTGCGGGCGGAGCCGGGGCGGCGGGCTTCGGCGGGGCGGGGGTCGGTGCGCCGAGCGCGGCCCCGCAGTTGTCGCAGAAGTCGGTGGCGCGACTGGCGGCGCCGCACTCGGAGCAGGCGGCCATGCCGTCACGCCCCTTCCGGGCGGACCCGCACGGTCTTGGTGGATCGGGTGTCGAGCGTCATCTCGTCGGCCTCGCTGACCCCGGCCCGCAGCCGGACGGTGCCGCTGGGTGCGTCGACGACGTCGACGACGCGGGCGAGGAGCCGCGCGGTGCCCTCGTTGCCGAGCTCGTCGGCCAGTTGGGCGGCGCGGCCGAGCCGCGCGGTGGCGCGGGCCTCGTCGCCGGCCTTGCGCGCGGCGAGCCCTTCCTGGATGGCCTCGGCCAGTTCGGCCTGCCCGGTGTGGACGGCGACGCTGCGGTTGATGCGCGTGGAGAGCGCCGGGTCGTCGGTCCACTCGACGACGACCATGCCCCCGCCGAGCTGCTCGTCCGAGCCGGCCCGCACCAGCGTGACCCGCGCGGCCAGCTTCTTCTGCTGCACGCCGCCGGGGGCGACGTCGACACTCACGTGGTAGTCGCGGCTCTCCTCACCCCACGCGCCGAGCGGGTAGTCGCCGACGAGCTCCGAGACGTCCGTGCGCCGACCGGTGAGGTCCTCCACCGACGGCGTGACCTGCTTGACGAACCGCACCGCCCCGCCGCGCGGCACCCACAGCCGCAGCGCCACCTCGGAGACGGTCTTGCCCATCGACGTGTTCATGATCGCGGCGAAGTCGTCGGCGAGGTCGTCGGGATCGGCGACGATGTCGACGGTGCCGAGCAGCGCCGAGGAGATCCGCCGCAGCTCGGAGACCTTCCAGTCGGTGCCGACGCCGCGGCAGTCGCACACGAACGCCCCGGTGACGGACTCGAGCGCGCGCGTGAACACGCGGTCGGTCTCGCCGTTCTGCCCGTCGGTCAAGAGGATCGCGTGCTTCACCGCCGCCGACGAGCTCGCCGCGATCTGTCCGGACAGCACCAGCCACGATCCGATGCCGGTGCCGCCGTTGGCGCGCATCGTCGCGATCGCCCGTGCTGCGGCGGCACGCGTCTCGGTGTCGGCGACGGCGGTGCCCTGCGCCGGGTAGACCTGCGTGGCGGTCTGGGTGCCGGCGATGATCGCGAACGTGACGCCGTCGCGCAGCACCCCCACGGCCGCCGACGCGGCCTGCTGCGCGGCCCGGATCTTGTGCCCGGACATCGACGACGAGCAGTCGACGACGATGATCTCCAGCGCCGACGTGGGTGCCGCACTGCCGGCCGGCGGCCCGGTCACGGTGACGACGGCGTCCACCTGTGTGGCGCCCTCGGCCAGGTACGGGTTCAGGTCGACGTCGACGGTGAACCCGGATTCCTCTGCAGCGGTCACTGCTCGCCCCCTCCATGCCCGACACCGTTGCGTACGGGGCTGGTCTCCGCGGTGCTGTTCTCGACGCCGCTGTCCGTTCCCGGCACGACCGGCAGCGCGACCACGGTGATGTTGTCGCGGCCCCCGCTGTCCAGCGCGTACTGCGTGAGCTCGGTGGCCATCTCGTACGGGGTCGCGCCGGCCGCGAACGCGGCGCTGGCGAGGTCGGCCGCCTCCGGGAGGTAGTTCCACAGCCCGTCGCTGCACAGCAGCAGCACCCCGGGCCCGGCTGGCCGCAGCTGGGTGACGCTCGGGGCATCGCTGGCGTCGGCACCCATCCAGCGGGTGATCGCGTGGGCGCGCGGGTCGGCGGCCGCGGTGGCCTCGTCCAGCTCGCCCAGCGCCACGATCTCGACGGCCCACGAGTGATCGGTGGTGAGCACGGTGCTGCGCTCCTCGCCGCCGGGCGCGGTGAGCCAGTACGCGCGGCTGTCGCCCACCCACGCCACCGTGATGTCCGCGAACTCGGTCCCTTCGACCAGTGCCGCCACCAGCGTGCACGACGGCGCGCCGCGGCCGGAGTCGTAGGGCAGCCCGGCGATGGCCTGCGCGGCCGCCGACACCGCGGTCTGGATGTGCGCGGTGGCGGTGACGTCGGGGTTCCGCTCGGTGAGCAGCACGTCGAGCGCGCTCGCGGTGGCCGCCCGTGACGCCAGCTGCGGCCGGTCCACGCTGGACACCCCGTCGCAGACCACGGCGGCCAGGACAGCCGGTGCGCTGGTGGTGGCCGCCCGGATCCCGAGCGCCATCGCGTCCTCGTTGCGGGCGTGCAGCAGGCCCCGGTCGCTGACGCCGGCGATGGTGCCGAGGTCGATGTCGATGTGGTCGGTGCCGTCGTCGCGCAGTGCGCCGCAGTCGGGGCAGTACTGGTCGCCCGGCTCGTCGGGGTCGAGCGCGTCGACCTCGCGGCCGCAGGAGCGGCACACCGTCGACGCGGCGCCCACGTGGTCGGCGGTCGCGCCGCGGAGGACCCGCAGCCCACCTCCGCAGTTCTCGCAGAACTGGTCGCTCGGGCCCACCTGTTCCCCGCAGTGCGGGCAGGTCTGGGTCACGTCCGTCGTCACCTCTGTAGTCACGTGAAGGTCCTCGGTCGGACCGCGTTGGCCTTGTCGACGAGCGCGATCCGCTCCGCCCGGTCGGACGTGAGCCGCGCCGACGTGCGCAGGCACCGCTCCAGCCCGGCCCGGAGATCGGGTTCGTGCCAGTCGCAGCCCAGGAACCTCGGCCCACCGTTCGGGTGCAGCGCGACGGCCGCGTCGAGCAGGGTGGCGCGCACCCGGTTGGCGGTGGCCGGGTCGAGCTCGAGCCGCTCCACCCGGGCCGCGCCCTTGCGCAGCTCCGCCTCGCCGCCCCCGCCGGCCAGCCCGGCCTCGACGGCGGCGAGCTGCGCCGTGACGTAGGTCGCCGACGTCTCGGGGATGGCGTCGAGCGCTGCGGTGGCGCCGTCGCGGTCGCCGGCGCGGAGCGCCACCCGGGCCCGGCCGAACGCGGCGTCGGCGATGCCCGGGTCGGGGCGCGCGATCAGGGTGTAGAACGGGCCCGCGAGATCGTCGCGGCCGGCGCACTCGGCCGCTGCGGCGAGTGCGAGCTTCGGGGCGATCTCCCCGGGCAGCGTGGAGTACACGGTGTCGAACTCGGCGCAGGCCGCGTCGGCGTCACCCTCCACCAGCGCGGCGACCCCGCGGTACCAGTCGAGCCGCCAGTCGTCGGGCTCCTCGGCGGCGAGCCGGTCGAGCACGTCGTGCGCGGCGTCGTGGTCGCCCTCGTCGAGGTGGGCGCGGACGAGCCGCAGCCGCAGCTCGGTGCTCGGCGACGCCGCGGCCTCGACGATCCGCAGCACCTCCGCGCGGTCGACGTCGGCCGACGCCACCAGCGCCGCAGCCGGGTCGTCGCCCTCGGCCAGCGGGATGGGCAGGGTGGCCGCCACCCGTGCCGGGTCGGGCCGGCCCGGCCCCTGCTCACCGGCCAGCAGGGTGGCGGCGTACGTGCCACGGGGCAGCCCGAACACGGTGGAGACGCCGGGGCGCGGCTGCCCGTCGTCGGTGGAGAGCACCTCGCGCAGGACGCCGGCGAGCTGGTCGTGCATCTCGTCGGCGGACTCGAACCGGCGCAGCGGATCGGGATCGGTCGCGCGGCGCAGCAGCCGGTGGAACGACTCGTGCCTGATCAGGACCGGATGATCGGCCGGCAGCTCCGCCGGCTTGCCGCCCCGCGTCGGGGTCATGCCGAGCGCCAGCACGGCCAGCGAGCGGCCCACCGTGTGGATGTCGGACTGGACCGACGGGCCGTCCTTCGTGATCTCCGGCGCCTGGTAGCCGTTGGTGCCGAACACCGCCGAGTACATGTCGTCCGCGCGGATCACCGCGCCGAGGTCGATCAGCTTCACCTGCCGCTCGAACTGGATCACGTTGTCGGGCTTGAAATCGCAGTAGACCAGCCCCAGCCCGTGCAGGTAGCCCAGCGCCGGCAGCATCTCCAGCGCGTACGCGATGGCCTGGCCGATGGGCAGCGGCGCGTAGCTGCCGTCGGGGCGGCGCCGCGCCTGCAGCAGCTGCTTGAGCGACTCGCCGCCCACGTACTCCATGACGATGTAGCCGACGGGCTGGCCGTTCTCGTCGGGGTGCTGGACGAAGTTGAAGATCGAGACGATGTTCGGGTGGCTGACCTGGGCGAGGAACTTCTTCTCCGCGACGGCGGCGGCCATCGCGTCGGCGTCGCCGGCGTCGAGCAGGCCCTTCAGCACGCACCAGCGGTTCTCGACGTTGCGGTCGATCGCCAGGTAGATCCACCCGAGGCCGCCGTGCGCGAGGCAGCCCTGCACCTCGTACTGGCCGCCGACGAGCGTGCCCGGCGTGAGCTTCGGCGTGAAGTCGAACGGGGCGCCGTCCTTGGGGCAGAAGCCCTGGGTGCGGCCGGGGCGGTCGCCGCGGCTGCGCCCGACGGGCCCGCCGCACTTGCTGCAGTACCGCTTGTTCTCCGCCACCTGCGGATCGGTGAGCAGCGCGCTTGCCGGGTCGCGCACCGGCACCGGAGGAACGTCGACGAGCCCGGCGCCGAGCCGGCCGCGCAGCGTGACGCTGCCGCGCGCGGTGCGCCCCGACGCCCGCCGCGACGCCCGGTTCGCGCGCGACCCGGTGCCGTAGGAGCCGCTGCGGCCGGACGCGCGGGACCGCCCGCCGGACGTGGGTCCCGAGGTCGGCCCGGAGATCGACCCGGACGGCGCCGAGAGCGGACCGGACACCGGTCCGGAGCCGGGCCCCTGCCAGCGGTCGGTGGGCACCGAGCCGGTGCCGGGCCGCGACGGCTGCGGCGCCGTGGCCGGCCCACTCACTCCGGCTGCGGATGCGGCGGCGTGCCGGCCCGGACGCGGGTTCGCGGCCGGCCGTGGCGGCAGCGGGCGAGCCGCGGGCGCGATGCTGCCGGCAGCCAGCCCGCAGGTGTCGCAGAACCCGTCACGGACGGTGCCGCCGCAGCCCGCGGGGCATGCGGCCGGCGCCGCGGCCGGGGCAGAGGCAGCGGCCAGCCCGCACTCGGTGCAGAAGCCGTCCTGCACCGCACCGCCGCAGTCGGAGCAGCTCACGTGATCTCCTCGGGGGTGGTGGCGGCAGTTCCCGCCTGGTTGAGCGCCCGCTGGTAGGCCGCGAGCGCGCGGGTGGCGGCGGCCAGGTCGCAGGGGCGGGTCCACAGCAGTTCGCGCACCTCGTCGGCGAGACGCAGCACCTCGGGTTCCTCAGCGCGACCCAGCCGCACCGACTTGGCGCGGTAGGCCTCGTAGCGGCCGCGCAGCTCGGCGCGCCGGTCGATGAGGCCGGTGGCGAGCTGGTGCGCGGTGGTGAGCTCGGCGGTCGCCGCGGCGATCGCGGCCTGCAACTCGGCCATGGCGGTGGCGCGCGTGGTCCAGCTGCCGCGGTCGAGCGCGGCGAGCCGGCTGTGCAGCTCGCGGCCGTGGTCCTCGGGCAGCTCGGCGACGGGCCCGACGACGATCTCGACGGCACGTGCCCGAGCTGCGGCGGCGCGCCCCCGCAGCTCGTCGACGGCGGTGACGGCGCGGGTGGCCTCGGCGAGCTCGGCGGCCCAGCCGCCACGCAGGCGCGCGGCGGTGGTGAGCCGGTCGGCGAGCTGCTCGACCTCGGCCGCGATGGCGTCGAGCCGGGCGAGCGCGGCGGCCTCGGTCGTGCCGAGCGGGTCGTGGGCGGCGGCCTCGCCCAGCTCGTGCAGCCGGGTGCTGAGTGCGCGGGCGCGGATCGTCTCCGCCTCGGCGTCGAGGGTGGCGGCGATCCGGCGGGCGCTGCTCAGGCTCTCGGCCAGCGGCGTCGTGCGGGCGACGTGTGCCTGGTGCTGCTCGTGGACGGCGCGCAGCAGGTCGCGCACCTCGCCGAAGGAGCGGTCCATCCGCGCGGTGAGCTCGTCGAGGGTGATGCGCTCGACCTGCTCCTCGCGCCCGGTGATGCGGTCGGCGACGACCGTGCGCCCGACCTCGACGGACGGCCCCGTGAGCAGCCGCTGCCGCTCGGCGGGATCGGCGGTGTCACCGGCGGCCGCGACGACCGTCTGGTAGCGGGCGAAGTCGTCCCACAGGGCGGCGAGCTGCGCCTTTCCGACCGACCACCGCCGCTCTGTGGTGCCGGTGAGGCCCGGCGCGGTGAGCAGGGTGTGCGCCGGGTGGCCCTCGAGGTCGATGAGGGCGGCCGCGATGGCGCTCTGCGCAGCGATGCGCCCGGCCAGATCGGCCGGCGCCGCCTGCCCGTCGTTCATCGCGCCCCCTGTTGCCCTGCGCTGCGAGACTAGTGCCCCGCAGCGCATGGTTGGTACACGATCGTGGAACCCGGACAGGGGCGCCGGGTTGGGGGCCGGGTCAGACGACCAGCCAGAGCAACCCAGCGGCCGCGAACCCGACGACCGACAGGATCGTCTCCAGCGTCGTCCAGGTGACGAGCGTGTCGCGCACCGACATGTTGAAGTAGCGGGCCACGATCCAGAACCCGCCGTCGTTGACGTGGCTCGCGATGATCGAGCCGGCCGAGATCGCGATGACGATCAGCGCGACCTGCGCCTGGCTGTAGCCGGCGGCCTCCACCTGCGGCGCGACGATGCCGGCGGTCAGCGTCAGCGCGACGGTGGCCGAGCCCTGGGCGAGCCGCAGCACGCAGCTGATCACGTACGCCGCGACGATCAGGGGGAGCCCGATCGCGGTCATCGACCCGGCGACGGCCTTGCCGACGCCCGTGGCGGTCAGCACCGCGCCGAAGAACGCGCCGGCCCCGACGACCAGCAGGATCATGCCGATCGGCTTGAGCGACTCGCCGGTGATCCGGCCGAGCTCGGTGGCGCTGATCCCGCGCCGGATGCCGAGCAGGTACAGCGCGAGCAGCACGGCGATCGTGAGCGCGATGGTGGGGGTGCCGAGGAGGGTCAGCACGAGCCGCAGCCCGTTGCCGTCGGGCAGGGCGACGGTGCCGAACGTGGCGCCCAGGATCAGCACCAGCGGGACGGCGACGAGGCTGGAGATCAGCGCGAGCGACGGGGGAGCGGTGCGCACCGCGGTCCTGGTGGCCGTGGTGGTGCCGGCACTCCCGGTGGGCTCGACCTCCTCGTCGACCTCCTCGGGGGTCTCCCGCCCGCCCTCGGTGTCGGAGACGGTCTCGGGCACGTCGACGTGCACGCGGTTGCCGATCCAGCCGCCCCACCACACGCCGGCGACCAGCCACGCCGGGATGCCGCAGGCGAAGCCCATCAGGATGATCCAGCCCAGGTCGACGTGCAGCAGCCCGGCCGCGTTGACGGGTCCGGGGTGCGGCGGCAGGAACGCGTGGGTCATGGAGAGCCCGGCGAGCATCGGCATGGCGTAGCGGACCAGCGAGCCGGTGCCGCGGCGCGCCGCGACGTAGACCAGCGGGGCGAGCACGAAGATGCCGATGTCGAAGAAGACCGGGATGCCGAAGATGAGGCCGGTCAGGCCCATGGCCAGCGGCGCACCCTTCGGCCCGAACAGCGCCAGCAGCCGCGACGCGAGGACGTCGGCGCCGCCGGAGCGTTCCATGATCGCGCCGAGCACGGTGCCCAGGCCGATGATCGGCGCGATGTGGCCGAGGATGCCGGCAAAGCCCTTCTCCAGGATGGAGTCGCTGGCCTTGAGCGGGCTGCCGACGAGGTCGGGCACCGAGACGCCGCCGACCAGCGCGACCGCCAGCCCGACGACGATCAGCGCGATGAACGGCTCCAGCTTGACCTTGATGATCAGGAACAGGAGGACGGCGATCCCCACGACGGCGAGGGTGATCAACCCCGGCGTGGTGTGCTGCAACCAGTCGAGCATCAGCCCGGCCCTTCCATGAGGGTGGTGAACCTTGTGGCACGTGCGGTGATGTCGGCCCAGTCGCCGGCCGCGACGGCCTGCGGCGGGACGACCCCGGTGCCGGCGCAGACCGCGACGGCGCCGGCGGCGAGGAACGCGGCCGCGTTCTGCTCGTTGACCCCGCCCGACGGGAGCAGGGGCACGTCCGGGAACGGTCCGCGCAGGTCGGACAGGTAGCGCGGGCCGTGCAGCCCGGCCGGGAAGATCTTCACGGCGGTGGCGCCGAGGTCCACGGCGGCCGCGACCTCGGTGGGGGTGAACGCACCGAGGTAGACCGGCACGCCGGCCGCCACCCCGACCTCCGCCACCTCCGCCCGGATGCCGGGGGTGACGAGGAACGCCGCACCGGCGTCGACCGCGGCCGTCGCCTGCTCGGCGGTCAGGACGGTGCCCACGCCGACCGGTGTGCCCGCGTCCCGTGCGGCGGTGACGTGGCGCAGCACGTCGGGGGTGGTGAAGGTGAGCTCGACGGTCGGGATGCCGCCGGCCGCGAGGGCGGCGACGAGCCCGTGGACGTCGGGGATGGCGGGGGCGCGCACGACGGCGATGACCCGCCCCTGAAGTGCAGTGGGTGTCACAGCTCGCCCCCGTCCACCCCGCCGCGAGTTGCCCCGTTCAGGACGGCGAGTTGGCCGGATCGGGACACCCGGTGCCGTCCCGATCCGGGCAACTCGCCGTCCAGGGACGGGCAACTCGCGGTCCCGAACGGGGCAACTCGCGGTCCTGAACGGGGCAACTCGCCGTCCGGGGATGGGCAACTCGCGGTCATCTCGTGCTCCCGTCGGGCTGTCGGCGCAGTGCGCGGCCGGACCGGGACGCCGTGCGGCGGCCCTCGTCGATGGCGGGTACCCCGTTCACGAGCACGTACGGGATGCCGGCCGGCTGCTGGCGCGGTTCGGTGAAGGTGGCGGTGTCGGCGACCGCGTCGGGGTCGAAGAGCACCAGGTCGGCGGCGTACCCGGGCCGGACGAGGCCGCGGTCGGCCAGCCGCAGCCGGGCCGCGGCCCGTCCGGTGAGGTGCCCGACGCACTCCTCCAGGGAGAACATCCCCAGGTCACGGCAGTAGTGGCCGAGGTAGCGCGGGAACGTGCCCCACGCCCGCGGGTGTGGCTTCGCGCCCACCAGCAGGCCGTCGCTGCCGCCGGTGTGCCGGCGGTGCACCATGATCGTGCGCACGTTCTCCTCGTGCCCGACGTGCTGCAGGATCCCGGTGCCCAGGTCGTCGCGGACGAGCAGGTCGACGAACACGTCGAACGGTGCGGCGCCGCGCTGCTCGGCCAGCTCGGCCACGGTGTGCCCGACGGCGTCGCCCAGCTCGGGGTGCGCGACCCCGCTGATCTCGATGGTGTGCCACTCCGCGACGACGCCGTGGCAGCCGTCGGAGCCGTGCACCTCGAGGTCGTCGCGGATGCGGTCGAGCGCCGCGGGATCGCGCAGCCGGGCCAGCGTGGCGTCCTGCCCGCCGGCCTGCGACCAGCTCGGTAGCACCGCCGAGAGCGTGGTGGCTCCCGGCAGGTACGGGTAGGTGTCGAGGGTGATGTCGACGCCGCGGTCGAGCGCGGCGTCGACCAGCGCGACCAGCTCGCCACCCCGGCCGGCGTTGGGCCCGAAGTTCATGCACGCGTGCGCGAGGTGCAGCGCGCAGCCGGCGCGCTCGCAGAGATCGATCATCTCCGCGTAGGCCTCCAGCGCGCCCGCCCCGTACGAGCGGTGGTGCGGGGCGAAGAACCCGCCCAGCTCGCCGACGGTCGTGCACAGTGCGAGCAGCTCGGCGTTGTCGGCGTACATGCCCGGCGTGTAGGTGAGGCCGGCGGACAGGCCGACCGCCCCCTCTGCCATCGCCGTGCGCACGATCTCCTGCATGGCCGCGACGTCGGCGGCAGCGGCCGGCGCGTCCTCCCAGCCGACGACGAGCGCCCGCACCACCCCGTGCGGCACCAGGTAGGCGCCGTTGCCGGGGACGCCGGCGTCGAGCCGGTCCAGGTACTGCCCGACGCTGCGCCAGGTGAACGCGTCCGCGCCGGGGTCACCGTTCCAGCCGGCGATCTTGCGGCGCAGCATGGCCAGCGCGGCATCGTCGACGGGCGCGTAGGACAACCCGTCCTGGCCGAGCACCTCGGTGGTGACGCCCTGGCCGAGCTTCGCCAGGTGGTCGCCGTCGGACAGCAGTGCCAGGTCGGAGTGCGCGTGCATGTCGACGAACCCTGGCGCGACGACGAGCCCGCCCGCGTCGATCTCGCGGTCGGCGCCGGCGACCAGGTCGCCGACGGCGGCGATCCGGTCGCCGTCGACGAGCACGTCGGCGCGGAAGCGATCGGTCTCGCTGCCGTCGACGACGGTCGCGCGGCGGATCAGGGTGCGCATCAGAACCACGTCCTGACCAGGTCGGTCACGGCCGGGTCGGCGCCCGTCCCGTCGGTGACGGGGATCCAGCGCCACTTGTCCAGCGCGGTGCAGGGGTGGGAGAGGCCCAGCCGGACGACGTCGCCGACGGCGAGCGGGTCGGCCGCGTCGAGGCGCAGGAACGCGTGCTGGTCGGCCACCGCGCTGATCTCGCCGGTGATCGGGCGTGCCGGCGCGCCGAGCGCCGGCGCGGCCAGCTGCGGCTCGGGCAGGCCCTCGTCGAAGGAGACGTCGCGCTTGCCAGCGTCGAGCAGCGCGAGCCCGGGCTCGGGCCGGGAGATCACGCGGGCCCACACGTGCATGGCCGACTCGAGCGGGTCGCCGGCCCGGGAGAACGGCGAGACCTGCCGGTAGAAGCCGTCGTCGTGGACGATGTAGGCGCCCGAGCGCAGCACGACCTCGACGCCGTCGCCGGCCAGCGGGCCGAGCACGTCGGCGACCTGGTCGAAGAACGTGCTGCCGCCGGCGGACACCACGGACCCGCCGATCGCGCGGTGCAGCTCGGCCAGCTCGTGCAGGTAGGCCGCGATGCGGGCGAGGTCGTCCGGGGCGGTGCCGTGCGCGAGGGAGCCCTCGTACCCGGTGACGCCGGCGAGCTGCAGCACCGGGCTGGCCTCGATCGCGGCGGCCACGGCGAGGGCGGTGGCCTGGTCGCGGGCACCGGTGCGGCCGCCGTCGGCGCCCAGCTCGACCAGCACGTCCAGCGGGCGGCCGGCGCCCAGCCCGGCCGCGGTGGCGGCGACCGTCGCGGGTGAGTCGGCCCAGACCAGGACCTGCAGCTCCGCGTCGGCGTCCAGCGCGCCGCGCAGCCAGGCCAGTCCCACGGGGTCGACGACGGCGTTGGCCACCAGCACCCGACGGACCCCGGCGGTCACCGCGACCCGGGCCTGGGACCAGGTGGCGACCGTGATGCCCCAGGCACCGGCGGCCAGCTGCCGCTGCCACAGTGCGGGGGCCATCGTGGTCTTGCCGTGCGGCGCGAGCGCGAGGCCGCGGTCGCGGCACCAGTCCGCGAGCCGGGCGACGTTCGCGTCGAGGACGGGGCCGGACAGCTCCAGCAGCGGCGTGCCGAACGCGGAGAGCCGCGGCCGCGTGGCCAGGAACTCCGCGACGGTGGCGCCGACGGCTGCACCGGGCAGCGACTTCTCGATGCCCAGTCGCTCGTCCAGCATGCGGCTCCTCCGTTGCACTCTGTGCAATACGCATTGCGTGTTTTGCTCGAAGGGTTGTAACATTCCGCCACCGGCCCGTCAAACGGAGGCCGTACCGGGTCGAGAGGGGCGTACGTGCAGGGAGCCGTGTGCGAGGTGGCGTGCCTCGGCGAGGCGCTGGCGCTCGTCGCAGACGTGGACGAGCCCGTCGATGCCCGGTTGGCGGGCGCGGAGGCCAACGTCGCGGTCGGTCTCGCCGCCGCCGGGGTGCGGGTGAGCTGGCTCGGCCGGCTCGGCACCGACCCGCTGGGTGACATCCTGCTCGCCGCGCTCACGGCCGCCGGCGTGGAGACGGGGGCGGTCGAGCGCGACCCCCACCGGCCGACCGGCCGCTACGCCAAGCGCACCGGGATCGACGAGCACGGCGAGCCCGCCACCACGATGGTCTACCGCCGGGCCGGTTCGGCGGCCTCGGCGATGGACCCGGGGTTCCGGGAGCTCCCCGCCGTCGCGGAGCGCCTCGCGCAGGCGGAGATCGTGCACGTCAGCGGCATCACCGCGGCGCTGTCGCCGGGCTGCTCGGCGTTGATGCACGCGCTCGTCACCGGCCCGCGATCGCACCTGCTCGCCTTCGACGTGAACTGGCGCGAGCAGATGTGGCCCGACGGCGATCCTGCGACCGTGGTGGCGCTGGCCGGGCACGCCGACGTCGTGCTCACCGGCGGCGACGAGGCGGCGCGGGTGTTCGGCACCGCCGATCCCGGGCAGCTGCGGGCGCTGCTGCCCGGCCCGCGGCTGATCGTCGTGAAGGACGGGCCGCGGCGCGCGCTGGCGATCGACCGGGTGGGGGAGGTGGTGGCCCGCCCGGCCCTCGCGGTGGAGGTCGTCGAGCCGGTGGGCGCGGGCGACGCGTTCGCGGCGGGCCTGATCACCGGCCTGCTGCGGGGCGAGGACCTCGGCCGGTGCCTGCGGCGCGGCCACCTCGGCGCGGCCGCCGTGCTCACCGTGCCGGGCGACACCGCGCCCCCGCTCGACCCCGCCCTCCTCGACCTCGACGACGCCGCGTGGGCCGCGGTGCGAGTGCGGGCCGACAGCCAGGTGCTGACATGAGCGCGAGCTTGGGGAAGGCGTTGCAGATCCTGGTCGAGCTGGGTCGCGGGCCCGCCTCGCTCGACGACCTCGCCGGTGTCGTCGGCGTGCACAAGACCACGGTGCTGCGGCTGCTGCGCACCCTCGCCGACGAGCACTTCGTCTACCGCGACCGCGGGCACCGCTACCACCTCGGCTCGCGCG
Organism: Pseudonocardia sp. CA-107938; assembly: GCF_050936315.1. Lineage (NCBI taxonomy): Bacteria > Bacillati > Actinomycetota > Actinomycetes > Pseudonocardiales > Pseudonocardiaceae > Pseudonocardia > Pseudonocardia sp. CA-107938. Next base: position 3,507,645 of record NZ_JBNJNA010000001.1, read on the forward strand.
TGCACGAGCTGTCGGCGCGCGGGCTGGAGCAGCGGGCGGTGCGCAGCGTCGCCGCCCCGCACCTGGCGCGGTTCAACCGCGAGCACGGCCGCACCGTCCACCTCTCCGAGCTCGACGGCGGCGAGATCGTCTACATCGACAAGCTCGAGTCGCACGACCATGTCCGGATGGCGTCGCGGATCGGGCTGCGCGGGCCCGTGCACTCGACGGCGGCGGGGAAAGTGCTGGTCGCGGGCCTGTCCGAGGCCGAGCTGGCCCAGCTGCTGCCGCGGCTGACGTACCCGCCCGTCACGCCGCGGACGATCACCGACGAGCCCGCGTACGTCGCGGAGCTCGCCACCGTGCGCGCGCAGGGCTGGGCGAGCGACCGCGAGGAGAACGAGCCGTCGATCAACTGCATCGCCGCCGGGGTCCGCGACGCGGCCGGGAAGGTCGTCGCCGCGGTCTCGGTCTCGGTGCCCGACATCGTGCTGACCTACGACCAGCTGCTCGACCTGCTCCCCGGCCTGCTCGCCGTCACCGGCGAGATCTCGGCCGACTGCGGCTGGCGACCCCCATCGAACGAACGGAGGAGCACATGACCACGTCCGTGGTGCGCACCGACCGGGCGCCGGCCCCGGCGCACGTCTTCAGCCAGGGGATCCGCAAGGGCGGCCTGCTGCAGGTGTCCGGGCAGGGCCCGATGGACCCCGACACCGGCGCCTACGTCGCCCACGGCGACGTGGCCGCGCAGACCCTGCGGACCCTGGAGAACGTCCGCGCGATCCTCGAGGCCGGCGGCTCGTCGGTGGCGGACGTGCTCATGTTCCGCGTCTACCTCACCGACCAGTCCCTCTTCCCGGCCATGAACGAGGCGTACGGCGCGTTCGTCGCCGAGCACGTGCCGAGCGGCGAGCTGCCCTGCCGCACCACGGTGTTCGTCGGCCTGCCGCACCCGGAGATGCTGGTGGAGATCGACGCGCTGGCGGTCAGCGGCTGACCCTGGGCTACCGGTGCTCGTACAGGTCGATCAGGCCGTCGCCGCGGGGGGTGCGGCTGACCAGCGTGCGGCGGCCCTCGCGGCGGCGCACCACGAGCCCGGCCGCGACCAGCGCGTCCACGTGGTAGGTGGCGGCGCTCGCGCCGATGCCGGCGGTGGTGGCGATCTGCGACATGCTCCAGCCGTCGGACAGGGCCCGCAGCACCAGCGCCCGCACCGGGGTGAGCAGGGCGTCGAGCCCGGCCGGGTCGGCGGCCGGGCCGGTGCTGCCGGGCACCGGGTAGGCGAACCAGAGGATGTCCGGCTGCTCCAGGTTGGAGATCGACACGTCGAGCCGTTGCAGCACGGGGGCCAGCACGACGGTTCGGCCGGTCGCGTCGGTGACGGTGGCCTCCGGATCGGGGAAGACGAGCGCGCCGTCGCAGACGCGGCCGCGCGGATGCGCGCCGGCCAGCACGATGTCCAGCGACTGACGGGCCGCAGCCGCGCCCACGCGGTCGGCCTCGCGCCCGCGCAGCGCGGACTCGCGCCGCCACACCGGCTCGACGAGCGTCCACAGCGCGGACAGTGCGTCGGCGACGTCGCTCGCCCACGGCCGCGGGTCGTCGACGACCTGCCGCCAGTGCTGCGGTGCGCGGGCGCCGAAGTTCCGCGCGAAGTCGGCGGTGAGCTCGTCGGCGGTGAGGGCGCGCAGCCGGTCGATCTGGACGGCGACGTCGGTGTCCTCGCCCAGGTTGGCGGGGGTGAGGCAGTCCGGCCCCACCGAACTGCCCGGCGTGACCAGACGTGCCACCGCGCGCAGCCCGCGGTCGGGCATCCGCGTGGCGATGCGGGCCAGCGGGGTGTCGTGGCCGCGGGTCAGGTCCCGGGCGCTCGCGCAGGCGAGCGCGAGGACGCTGGTGTACGGATCGAACGTCACCCGGACGGCCGACCGGGGGTCGACATGGATGCGGCTCTCCGCAGCAGCGCTCGCGGTCATGGGTTCATCCTCCACCCCCTCACCGACACTGTGCGTACACGTGTCAGTGAGGGAATCGTCGAAGGAGTGACGGTAACCCGAGACACCGACATGATCGAACGTTCTACCGCGGAGGGCACCGGGTCAGCTCCCGGGCGAGGCGGGCCGCGGCCAGGGCGCCGTCGCCGGCGCGGCGCACGCAGCCGGGCCAGCGCCGGTCCAGCTCGGTGCGCAGCGCGACTCCGACCGGCCCGTCGCTCCCGGCCACTCCACCTGCGACGACGAGCGGCGTGACGTCGCCGTCGGGGCGCAGGGCGGCGAGCGAGCCGACCAGCCCGGACACCGCGGCGTCGACGATCCGGCCGGCCACGGCGTCACCGTCGGTGGCCGCCGCGGCCACGAGCGGCGCCAACCGGGCGAGCGCGACGGGTGGCCCGGCGTGCACGGCCGCGATGATCGCCCCTCGCAGCTCGGCCGCCGGCGCACCGCGCGGGAGCAGTGCGGCGGTGACCGCGGGCAGCAGGGCCGTGGGCACGCGGCGGTCCTCCAGGGCCGCCAGCGCCGCCTGCACCGCGGCCCGGCCCAGCCAGAACGCGGACCCGGTGTCGCCCAGCAGCCAGCCGTGCCCGTCGACGGAGTCGGCCAGCTGCCACTCCGTGACGCGCCCCGCGGTCGCACCGGTGCCGGCGACGAGCACGCAGCCGTCCGGTTCGTCGCTGCCGGCGGCGTAGGCGACGACCACATCGCTGACCAGCAGAGGTGGGCTGCACAGCCCGGCCCGCGCGGCGACAGCGGCGGCCATGTCGCTCGCGCAGCCGAACCCGGCCAACCCGATCACGCTCGCTGCGACGCGGTCGGCGGGCGTGCTGCCCAGCGCGGCGACGACCGTGCCGGCGAGCGCGTCGACGGCGGCGTCCCAGGGATGGGACACGGGGTTGCCGCCGCCGCCCTCGGCCGCCCCGACCGGATGACCGCTGCTGTCGGTCACGGCGACCCGGGTGCGGGTCCCGCCGGCGTCGACGCCCAGGTAGAGATCCACTTCCGGCCTCCGGTAAACGTTTCGTGACGAGGTCTTGACAGTGAACCCCGTTCGGTGGAAATTTTCACCACCTCGCCGACCCCCGAAAGGTTGTTTTCATGGCAGTGCCGGCCGGACCTGAACCCGCAGAGGCGGGCGCCGGTCAGCTGCTCGTCCAGCTGCGTGGCCGGTTGCCCGGCCTCTCGGGGGCGTTGCGGCAGGTCGCGGACGTGATCCTGGACGACCCGGAGTGGGCCTCCCGCGCCACGATCGTCGAGCTGGGGGAGCGGAGCGGCACCTCGTCGGCCACCGTCACCCGGTTCTGCCGCACGATCGGCGTGGCCGGCTACACGGAGCTGCGCGTCGGCATCGCCACCGAGCTCGGCCGGGCCGCCCAGGCCGGCTGGGAGGTCGGCATCGGCGCCGACGTGCTGCCCGACGACCCGCTCGACCGCGTCATGCGCACCCTCCTCGCCGTCGACCTGCGGGCCATGCAGGAGACGGCGGCCGCGCTGGACATGCGGGCCGTCGCCGCCGTCGTCGAAGGCGTGATCGGGGCCCGCCGGGTCGACTTCTACGCCATCGGCGGCAGCGCGGCGGTGCTGGAGGACATGCAGCTGCGCATGCACCGCATCGGGATCGCGTCCTGGACGTGGTCCGACGTGCACAACGGCCTGACCAGCGCCGCGCTGCTGCGCCCCGGTGACGTCGCGATCGCGCTCTCGCACAGCGGGCGCACCACCGAGACCGTCGAGATGCTCGCGCAGGCCAGGGCGCGTGGCGCGCTCACGGTCGCGCTCACCAACTTCGTGCCGTCGCCGATCGCGGACGCCGCCGACCACGTGCTGTCCACGTCGGTGCGCGAGCCGTCGTTCCGCTCCGGCGCCATGTCGGCGCGGCACTCCCAGATCCTCGTGCTCGACCTGATCTACCTCGCCGTCGCGCAGCGCATCCACGAGCAGGCCACGGAGGCGTTCGCCGTCACCGCGGACGCGGTCGCGGGCCACCGCACGCCGACGACGTCCAGCGGCGTGCGCACCGGCCACGGCGGCGTGCTGCTGTCGCCGATCAGCCAGCCCACGGAGGGAGCCCGATGACCGCGCAGGAGACGCGCCGGGCCCCGATCTCCGCCGCGGCGTTCGCGGCGGCTGCCGGGCAGTCCGTCGTCGAGGTGGCGGCAGCCCAGGCAGAGGCCGTCTCCGCGGCCGCTCGTCTGGTGGTCGAGGGCCTGCGCGCAGGTGGGGTCGTGCAGGCCTTCGGCACCGGGCACTCGCAGGCGCTGGCCATGGAGATCGCCGGACGGGCCGGCGGCCTGGTGCCCACCAACATGATCGCGCTGCGCGACCTGGTGCTGATCGGCGGCGCCGACCCCGACGTGCTCACCGATCCCCTGCTCGAACGGGACCTCTCGGTCGCGCAACGGCTGTACGACCTGCACGCCATCGACCCGCGGGACGTGTTCGTGATCGCCTCCAGCTCGGGCGGCAACGGCGCGGTCGTGGAGTTCGCGCAGGTCGTCAAGGCGCACGGGCACCCGTTGATCGCCATCACCTCGCTGCAGCACAGCAGCCGCATCACGTCGCGGCACCCGTCGGGCAAGCGGCTCTTCGAGCTGGCCGACGTCGTGCTCGACAACCACGCCCCGTACGGCGACGCGCTCCTTCAGAGCGGGGACGTGCGGGTCTGCGCGATCTCGTCCATCACGGCCGCGCTGCTCGCGCAGATGGTGGTGGCCGAGGTGGTCGCCGCCCAGCTCGCCGCGGGCGAGCTGCCGCCCGTCTACCTGTCGTCGAACGTGCCAGAGGGCGACGAGCACAACCGGGCTCTCGAGGCCCGCTACGCCGGTCGCATCCGACGCTCTGCTTGACCTGCCCGCCCAACTGATCCGGAGATCGAAAATGACAGCTGGCCTCGACCGCAGGCAGTTCCTCCAGCGACTGGCCGCTGCCGGCCTGCTCGCCGTGCCCGCCACCGGCGTGCTCGCCGCGTGCGCCACCGGCGGCGGCGGTGGCGCCCCGTCCGGCGGGGCCGCCGGCGCCGTCAGCGCCACCAACCCGCTCGGCGTGGCCGCCGACGCCCCGCTCGACGTCGTCATCTTCAACGGCGGCTACGGCGAGGGCTACGCCAAGGCACACGAGGCCATGTACACCCAGGCCTTCCCGCAGGCCAAGGTCAACCACACCGCCACCACGCAGATCAGCCAGGAGATGCAGCCGCGGTTCGTCGGCGGCAACCCGCCCGACGTGCTGGACGACTCCGGCGCCCAGAAGATCGAGTACGCCAACCTCGTCAACGAGGGCAAGCTCGCCGACCTCAGCAAGCTGCTCGACGCCCCGTCGATCGACGACCCGAACGTCAAGGTCCGCGACACGCTGCTGCCCGGCACCATCGAGCAGGGCACGTTCGGCGGCAAGTTCTACGGCGTCAACTACGTCTACGAGACCTACGCGATCTGGTACTCGAAGCCGCTGTTCGCGAAGAACGGCTGGACACCGCCCACCACGTGGGACGAGATGATGGCGCTCTCGGAGAAGATCAAGGCGGCGGGCATCTCGCCGTTCGCGTACGGCGGCACCAACGCCGCGGACTACGTGATCGACCTCAACCTCGGCGCCGCGATCAAGCAGGGCGGCCTCGACGTCGTCAAGAACATCGACAACCTGAAGCCGAACGCCTGGAAGCAGGCGCCGATCGTGCAGGCCACGCAGGGCATCGAGGAGATGGTGAAGAAGGGCTACTTCCTCCCCGGCTCGGAGGGCCTCAAGCACACCGAGGCGCAGACGGCGTGGGTGCAGGGGAAGGCCGCGTTCTACGTGTCCGGCTCGTGGATCGAGAACGAGATGAAGACGATCTCGCCGCCCGACTTCGAGATGACCGTGCTGCCGGTGCCGGTGCTCGGCCCGGGCTCGGCCATGCCGGCCACCGCGCTGCGCACCCAGCCGGCCGAGTTCTTCGTCGTACCCAAGGACGCCAAGAACGTCAACGGCGGCATGGAGTACCTGCGGATCATGCTGGGCAAGAAGGGCGCGGCGGCGTTCGCGACCGAGACGGCCTCGGTGCCCGTCGTGAAGGGCGGCACCGACGCCGTGACGAAGAAGACGCCGGCGCTGGCGTCGCTGTCCACCGCGCTCGGCGCGGCGGGCACCAACGTCTTCAACTGGCAGTTCCGCACCTGGTACGCGCCCTTCAGCGCGGCGCTCAAGACCGAGACCGGCAACCTGCTGGCCGGGCGCAGCACCGCCGACCAGTACCTGTCGGCCCTGCAGGCGGTGTCCGACAAGGTCGCGGGCGACTCCAGCATCACCAAGTACAACCGCTGAGAGGTACACCGTGCGCCACGGCAAGTACCCGTTCATCGTCTCGTTCCTGGCCATCCCCCTGCTGCTCTACGTCGTCTTCGTGGTGTCGCCGTACGCCCAGGCGTTCTACATCTCGGTGACCGACTGGAAGGGGTTGTCGAACACGCAGAACTTCGTCGGGCTCGCCAACTACGGCGAGCTGCTGTCCGACGGCCTGTTCTGGCGGGCGATGAGCCACAACCTGGCGATCCTGATCGTGGTGCCGGTGTTCGTGCTCGGGCTGGCCCTGCTGTTCGCCTCGGCAACGGCGATCAGCAGGGTCCGCGGGTCGCGGTTCTACCAGGTCGTCTACTTCTTCTCGCACGTCCTGCCCGTGGTGATCGTGGGCATCCTGTTCGCGTTCCTCTACAACCCGCAGGCGGGTCTGCTGAACGCGGTGCTGCGTGCCGTCGGTCTGTCCTGGCTGACCAGGGCGTGGCTGGGTGACACCACGACCGCGCTGCCGGCGGTGATGGCAGTGATGATCTGGAGCGCGGTCGGCTTCTATTACGTGCTGTTCTCGGCGGCGATGAAGTCCGTGCCCCGGGACGTCTACGAGGCGGCCACGCTCGACGGGGCCGGCGCCTTCCGCACGTTGACCTCGATCACGATCCCGATGATCTGGGAGAGCGTGCAGGTCTCGGCCGTGTACCTCGGCATCGCCGCGCTGGACGGCTTCACGCTGCTGCAGACGATGCTGCCCGACGGCGGCCCCGACCGCTCCACCGAGGTGGTGGCGCAGTACCTGTACCGCACCGCGTTCACCGAGGGTCGGTTCGGCTACGCGTCCGCCATCGGGGTGGCGCTGTGCTTGATCACCCTCGTCCTGGCGGTCCTCGTCATGCGCTTCGCGCGCCGGGAGCAGGTGGAGTACGCATGAGTGTCTCGACCGTCAAGGCACAACCGGCACGGCCGGCGCCCGTGCGCATCGCGCCTCCCGCCGACGGTCCGTCGGTGGGGGAGCGCACGACGGGAGCCTTCTCCCGGGCGTTCCTGGTGGTGTGGGCGATCATGGTGGTGGCGCCGCTGCTGTGGGCGCTGCTGACGTCCTTCAAGTCCGACCAGGAGATCTTCACCAACCCGTGGGGCCTGCCGGCGCAGTGGCGGTTCGACAACTTCGTCCGCGCCTGGACCGAGGGCGGCATCGGACCGTACTTCATCAACAGCCTGATCGTCGTCGTCTGCGCGACGCTGCTCGTGATGCTGCTCGGCGCGATGACCGCCTACGTGATCGCCCGGTACACCTTCCCCGGCCGGGACGTCCTGTACTACGCGTTCATCGCCGGGATGGCGTTCCCGATCATCCTCGTGCTGGTGCCGCTGTTCCTGGTGGTGCGCAACCTGGGGCTGATCGCGAGCTACCCCGGGCTGATCCTCGTGTACGTCGCCTATGCGCTGCCGTTCACGGTGTTCTTCCTGGTCGGCTTCTTCCGCACCCTGCCGGGCTCGCTGATCGAGGCCGGGCTGCTGGACGGCTGCTCGCACGCAGGCGTGTTCTTCCGGATCATGCTGCCGCTCGCGCGGCCGGGCATCATCAGCGTCGGGATCTTCAACTTCCTCGGGCTGTGGAACCAGTTCATGCTGCCGCTGGTGCTGATGCCGGCCAAGGACAAGTACGTGCTCTCGCAGGGCCTGGCCATCCTCGCGGCGAACCAGGGCTACCGCAGCGACTGGAGCGCCCTGTTCGCCGGGTTGGTGATCGCGATCCTGCCCGTGCTCGTCGTCTACGCCGTCTTCCAGCGGAAGATCCAGGAGGGTCTGGCGTTCGGCGGATTCAAGTAGGCGATCATGGGTGGCGGCCCGTTACGCCGTTTCCCGTACCCGAGAGGTCGCCATGCGTCGCCTGTTGCCTGCCGCTGCCCTTGCGCTCGCTGCTGTGCTCGCCGCTTGTGGTGGACCGCCGGCACCGCCGGCCGCGGTGTCGGACCAGGCCCAGTACGACCCGCAGCCGTACGAGAACCTGCGCGACGGCGGCACCCTGACCGTCGGGGTGCGGGAGATCCCGGCGCAGCTCAACACGTTCCACGGGGACACGTCGGGCTGGTCGGAGAACCTGTGGCCGTGGAACAACCCGGTGCTCGTCACGTACGCCGTCGACGGCACGCCGCAGTTCAACCCCGACTACCTGACCGACGTGCAGCAGGAGACGGTCGACGGCAACCTGCGCGTCACGTACACGATCAACCCGAAGGCGCACTTCAACGACGGCACGCCGCTGGACTGGACGACGTTCGAGGGCACGTGGAAGGCGGTCCGCGGGGCTGATCCCGCCTACTTCCTGGGGGTGGTGGCCGGCTTCGACCGCATCACCTCGGTCACGCGCGGCGTCGACGACCGCCAGGCCGTCGTGACGTTCAAGGGCGGCTACGCGGGCTGGCAGGGCCAGTTCCGCAAGGTGCTGCACCCGAAGGCGACGGCGAGCGCGGACGCGTTCAACACGTCGTACGTGCAGAACATGCGCCCGGAGTGGGGTGCGGGCCCGTACGTCGCGAAGACGTACGACGAGCAGCACGGCACCGTGACGTTCGTGCGGAACCCGGAGTGGTGGGGGAAGCCGGGCAAGCTCGACACCGTCGTCTACGAGCAGCTGGAGAGCTCCGCCAGCATCAACGCGTTCCGCAACGGGCAGATCAGCTACACCAACGTCGGCACGAAGGACCGGCTCGCGCAGGTGCAGGGCATGGAGGGGATCGACCTGCGCCGCGGCAAGGCCGCGCAGACCGGCGTGATCAGCCTGAACGCGAAGTCGCCGGTGCTGACCGACGTCGCCGTGCGCAAGGCGGTGCTGGAGGGGATCGACCGCAAGCAGCTCGCCGACATCGCCGCCCAGGGCCTCGGCTTCACCGAGCCGCTGTCGGGTTCGCTGGGCCTGATCCCGACCCAGCCCGGCTACCAGGACAACCTCGCCGGCCTGCTCACGTTCGACCCGCAGCAGTCCGCCCGTGACCTCGACGCCGCCGGCTGGACCGCAGGCCCCGACGGCATGCGCGCCAAGAACGGCACGCCGCTCAAGTTCACGCTGGTGGTGGTGGGCGACGACGTGGTGGCCAAGACCCGCTCGCTGGCGCTCGTCGCCATGATGAAGACGATCGGCGTGCAGCTCGACATCCGCACCGTGCCGTCGTCCGACTTCTCCAAGGTGATCAACGGCCGCGAGTACGACATGTTCATCTGGAGCCAGGACCAGCCCGACCCCTTCGGCATGAACTACCTGTGCGACCTCTACTGCACCACGGGATCGAGCAACCTCTCCGGCACCGGCACCCCCGAGCTCGACGCGAAGCTGAAGGCCGTCCAGTCCATCTCCGACCCCGCGAAGCAGATCGAGCAGGGCAACGCCGTCGAGAAGGAGGCCCTCGCCCAGTACGGCCTGCTCACCACCACGACCCTGCCGGTCGTCTACGCCGTGAAGCACGGCCTCGCCAACGTCGGCGCCCTCCCGTTCACCGTCCCCCTGCCGGAGACGATCGGGTACGAGAAGTAGGCGGGACCTCTCGGGACGCTGCCCCGAACCCCGGCCTCGCTCGGGTGGAGCGGGAAACCTGCGGTCGGCTCCACCGCCGATCGCTCGCCCTGATGGGATGCCACAGCCCGATCGACGGTGGAGCCTGTGGCCTGCCTCAGGGCACAGAGGTGCCCTGGTCATGGCGCGGCCCACAGATCTGTCATCCAGGGTGGCGGGATGAACTCCGGTTTCCCGGAGCTCATGTCTATGCGCCACTCGGTGGCGTGGATTTGATCATGGTGTTGGCAACACAGCATGACCAGGTTGTCCAAGTGAACCGCCCTGGGTTCGCGAGAGGCTCGGGTTCAGGCCACCTCGGCTGGGTGGGCTACCCGTTGGGTGATGGTGTCAGCGTACACCATTTCCCGTTCTACGGGTGTCATGTAGTCGATTGATGAGTGGATTCTGTCGTTGTTGTACCAGTGAACCCAGTCGGCGGTCTCGCGTTCGACCTCGAGGCGTCCGGTCCAGTTTCGGCCCCGGTCACGGGTGTTGATCAGTTCGGTCTTGTACAGTCCGATCGTCGATTCCATCAGCGCGTTGTCCAGCGCGTCGCCGACCGTCCCGATCGACCCGGAGATACCGGCCTCGGCCAACGCCTCGGTCATCGCAATGGCGGTGTATTGGGAGCCGGCGTCGGAATGATGGATCAGTCCATTGGTGGTGAAACCGTAGACCGTCCGGCGTCGGGTGCTCAATGCTTGCTCCAGCGCCGAGGTGACCAGATCTGCGGATCTGTCCATCGATGCCCGCCAGCCAAGAATACGACGTGAGTACACATCGGTGATGAACGAGACGTAGCAGAACCCGGCCGCGGTCCACACGTAGGTGAAGTCCGCCACCCAGATCGCGTCCGGCTTCGTCGGCGCCGCCCACCCACGCTTGACCAGGTCGGGATGTCGCGCGGCCCGCTCGTCGCGGGTGGTGGTCCGGGTCCGGTGCGCACCGCGGCGAACACCCTGGACACCGGCGATCCGCATCAGCCGCCCAACCTGGTCCCGGCCCACGCGCAGCCCGGCACGACGGGCGACGCGCCACAGCTTCCGCACCCCGTACACCGACCTGTTCTTTCGATAGAGCGTGACGATGGCGTTCACCACATACGCTTCCTCCAGCTGCGCATCACTCACCGGCCGTGTCAGCCAGCGGTAGAACGTGCCCGGGGCGATCGTGACGCCGTGTTGCGACAGCACGGCGCAGATCGGCTCGACCCCGAAACGGTCACGATGGTCTGCGATGTACTCGCAGATCAGCGAAGTCGACGGTCGAGCTCCGCCTGGGCGAAAAACGCTGACGCCGTCTTCAAGATGTCGTTCGCGCGGAGCAATTCCGCATTCTCCGCGCGCAACCGCCGCAACTCTGCCTGTACATCATCCGCAGCCGCCACAGGTCGGGCCGATGCCGATCCCTCGCCCTCCTCGGCGCGAATCCAGTTCCGGATCGTGGACTGGTTGATATCCAACAGCGCGCCCACATGGCGACGCGCGGCCAGCTTCGAGTCACCGTGCTCACGCAACCGGTCCTGATACAGGCGCACCGCACGGGCACGTGTCTCGTCGTCGAACTTCCGGGGAGCGGACATAGCCCCAGTCTCCTTGGTTAGATCAGGAGCCTCTCCCGCGCCCAGGGCGGTTCAAAGGCCGTTGCGCCGCCGTGTTGCCACTCGATCACGTGGTGGACTTCGCACCAGGATGGTGGTCGGTCGCAGCCGGGGTGGGCGCAACCGTGGTCGCGCAGGGCGACCGCGCGACGCAGCCAGGTGGGGACGAGGCGGTGGGTGCGGCCGACGTCGAGAGGTTGGCTGTCCCCGCCCAGCACGACCGGGACCAGGTGGGCATCGCACAACAGGCGCCGCAGTTGCCCGGGGGTCAGTTGTCCCCCGGTGTCCAGCATCGCCGTACGCGCCCGGTCTTCCAGATCGTCGAGCCGAATCGTGACGGTGACCCTGGGGCGTTCCCCACCCACCTCACCGGACGCGCCGTGGTCGAGGGCGAACCCACAGATCTCCGCCAACGCCGCCGCGTTGCGCTCCGCCGCGGTGGTGCCCCGGTTCTCGGGTGTGGGTCGGGTGCGGGCTTCGATGGCGGTGCAGATCGCCGCGAACGCCAACGGGTCCTCGAACTGGCCGCGCAGCCACCCGCTGCCATCAGCGTTCGCGCCCATCTGCAGTTCGTTACGACCGGGCCGCTCATCCGGCTCCGGCCCATCCAGATCAGCCGCGGCGAGCAGCTCTTGGCCCATGACACGAACGTCGTGCGGGGTGAAGGTGCGGGCGGCCTCGCCCAGGCTGGCCTCGATCGAGATCCGGTCGGCCAGGCTGATCCGGGAGGCGGGGCGGGAGTTCATCAGCGCGGCGATGGTCTCCACGTGCCGCATCGTGGCCGCACCATCGGTGAACGCCGCCGCGGTCGCGGGCAGCACCGGCTCCAACGGAGCGCCGTCCAGGGCGACCCGCGGCCCAACGTGTTCGGCGACCGTGACATGCCGCCGGGCGGTGTCGTGGTCCCAGCCGAGCAGATCCTTCAACCCCGCGACGGTGGTGCGGTAACCCTTCTCCGCCAGGGAGCCGTCGCGTTCGACAGCCGCGATGGCGGCGACCTTCGCCCGGTCGACCTGCCGCGACACCCCCTCCAGAACGAGGAGCGCGGCGAGGGGATCGGGGCTGTCGGAGAGGGCCGTGAACGCCTGCTCGATCAGGCGCGCGGCCTGGGCGAGCGGGTTCTCGGTCATACCCTAATTCTACCCGAACACAGGTTCGAACGGCTGCCGATTATCGCAGGTCAGACACCATTTAGCGCCGGACGCGAAGCACGCCGTCGGCATCGGGGATCCTCGCAGAAGTTGAGGCGTCGTCGCAGAGGTTCGAACTCCTGCGAGGACCACCGAACCTCTGCGAAGTCACCGGATCCCCGCGAAAGAGGCTCCACCGTCGGTCGGGCGTGCACAGCAAGGCCGCGCCGGTGGTCGGGTGTCAAACACGCGGTTCGTTTGACACCCGAGCGCCGGGGTGGCATCCCGGAGGGCGACCGAGCGACGGTGGAGCCGGCCGGTAAACAGCTCCACCGGAGGGAGGGACGGGGCCCGGGGCGGAGCCCCGGAAGCAGGAACCGCAAACCTCACCCCGCAAGCTGCCCAACTGCGATGAACGCCGCGAGGGCGAGGTAGACCGCGTTGAGCCCCACGAGCTTGGGCTGCCCCAGACGGGCGTGCGTGACCATCGCGCCGATCATCAGCAGGACCCAGCAGATGGCGGTGACCGCGCCCATGATCGGCAGGATGCCGAGCGCGGCGGGCAGGATCAGGCCGGCCGCGGCGAGGAGTTCGAGCACGCCGAGGGTCTTGATGAACCCGGCGCTCGCGTCGCGCGTCCACTCGCCTCCGTGCTGCGCGGCCAGCTTCTCCTTGGGGACGAAGGTCTTGGTGATGCCGCCGAGCAGGGCGACGGCCGCCAGCAGGCCGGCCGCGATCCACAGCGCGAGGTTCATGACGATGCTCCTGTCGGTCGTGCGGGCGCGGTGCCCGCGAACGGCGATGCGTCGACGTAGCGGACCTCGTAGACGCGTTGGGCGTATTTCCGGCGGTGGCGGTGGTAGCGGTCGACGCCCGCACGGATCTCGGCCCTGCCGACGGACTCCCTGCCGATGTGCGGCCACCGCATGACACCGTCGATCGTGAACTGGGCCGCGACCCGGTCGACGTCGCGCATCAGCACCGCGTCGGTGATCTCCGCGCGCAGCGCCTCGATCTCGATGCGATCGATGATGTCGTTCATGGACCCAGCATCGGTGCAGGTCGTAGGGCGAACAAGCTAGGCTTCGGGTAGCGATTGATAACCTGGGAGTTATCTGTGGAGTTCCGCGACATCGAGATCTTCCTGACGCTCGCCGAGGAGCTGCACTTCGGTCGCACCGCCGAACGGCTGCACGTGTCCCAGGCCCGGGTCAGCCAGGCCATCCGCCGGCAGGAGCGACGCCTGGGCGTGGCGCTGTTCGAGCGCACGAGCCGGCGGGTGAGCCTGACCGAGGTGGGCAGGCGCCTGCGCGAGGACCTGCAGCAGGCCGTCGACCTCCTCCACGAAGGCCTCGCCCGCGCCGAGGCCGCCGGGCTCCGCACCGGCCAGAGCCTGCGGGTGGGCGTTTTCGGGCACGCGGGGCACGAGCTGCACCCGCTCGTCGACGCGTTCCGCTCCCGCCACCCCGGCATCGACGTCCGGTTCGGCGAGATCAACGGCTACGACGCGTTCACCAGCCTGCGCGCCGGGGATCACGACGTGAACGTCCTGTGGCTGCCCGTCGCCGAACCGGATCTCACCGTCGGGCCGACCGTGCTCACCGGACGACGGGTCCTGGCCGTGTCGGCGGACCACCCGCTGGCCCGCCGCGGCACCGCGACCCTGGAGGACCTCGCCGACGAGCACGTGGTCGACCTCGGCCCGGACGCCCCCGAGTACTGGGTCTCCTCGATGGTCCCCAGTCGCACACCGTCCGGGCGCCGGGTCCCGCGTGGCCCGGTGGCGCGGACCTTCCACGAGATCCTCCTGCTCGTCGCCTCGGGGCAGTGCGTGCACGTGTTCGGCGAGATCGCGGCCCGCTACAACAGCCCGCCCGGCATCGTCTTCGTGCCACTGGTCGATGCGCCGGCGCTCGAGTGGGCCCTGGCCTGGCGGTCGACCCACGACAGCCCGGCGATCCGGGCACTGGCCCGCACCGCTGCGGATCTCGGCCCCATCACGCTGTGAGGACGGCGGTGCTCACGCCGTGCTGCTCCGCCGGGAGCGGTACTCGCTCGGGCTCGCGCCGAAGTGGGCCCGGAAGCGGCGGGCGAAGTAGTTGGGGTCGGCCCAGCCCACGGCGGCCCCGACCACGGACAGCGGTTCGCTGCTCTGCAGCAGCCGGGCGGCGGCCGCCTCGGCCCTCAGCACCGCGAGGTGGGCCATCGGCGGCCGGCCGACGGCCTGGTGGAAGATCCGCGAGAAGTGGGCAGGACTGAGCCCGACCGCTGCGGCCAGCTCCTCGGCCCGCCACGGGCGGGCGAGGTCGTCGGTGAGCAACCGCAGGGCGTCGGTGATCGTGGGAGGCGTCGCCGCGAGGCGCTCGGACTCGGCGACCTGCGTCATGTCCAGCTCGCAGGCGAGGGTCCGCAGCAGGAGCAGCAGATGCGCGATGCGGTACGGCCGAGGCAGGTCGGCGGGCCCGGTGGCGAGTTGGTCGAGCTGCTCGTTCAGGTGCTGGAAGGCGGCCGCCCCGAGCGACACGGGGACGACGCCGTCGTCGGTCCCGCGACCCGGCCACAGCAGCAGGCGCAGCCGCGGCTCCCCGGCCAGCCACTGCAGCTCCCGTTCCAGCAGCCGTGCCTGGAAGCAGCAGTTCACGACCGCGAGCTGCACGCACCGCCGGTAGGCGTGCCAGGCTCCGGGCCGGATCACGAACGCGTCGCCCCGCCCGATCCGCCGCTCGCCGTAGAGGGTCTCGTGCACCGCGCTGCCACCGGCGACGACCGCCACTTCGACGAAGTCGTGGTCGTGCGCGACCAGCGTCTCGTCCAGCACGTGGCGGTTCACGTCGATCTCCGCGTCGAGCGGGGACGGCAACGTGGCCCATTCGAGGTGGTCGACGATCACGGTGAGGACCTCCACAGCAGGATCGTGCTAAGGATGGCACGGATCGGGCTGTCGGCGCGGCACTCCGTCCGGGCACGCTGTGGCCATGTCCACCGCGAGTGCCACGGCCACCTTGCCCGCCGAGTCGATCGCCGCCTACCGCCGGGACGGGTTCGTCCACGTGCCCGATGTCCTCGACGAGGCCGGGGTCGCGAACGCCAGGGCCGCGGCCGTCGAGCTCTCCGCCAGCATGGAGTCACTGCGCTACAAGGGCGAGCCGTTCACGCAGCTCGTCAATGCCTGGCAGCACGATGAGCGGATTCGTGCGGTAACCCTCGACCCGCGGATCGCCGAGCTGGCCGAGGCTCTGGCCGGCATGCCGCTGCGGCTCTGGCACGACCAGATCCTGATCAAGCAGCCGCAGCGGTCCACCGCGACCGAGTTCCACCTCGACGCCCCCTACTGGCCGCACACCGGCGCGCGGCACTGGCTGACCGCGTGGATCGCCCTGGTCGACGTCCCGGTGGAGCGCGGGTGCATGACCTTCCTGCCCGGTTCGCACCTCGGCGACGACTTCGTCAGCGTCGACCTGGAGAACGCGACCGCCCTCTTCGACGCCGTGCCGGAGCTGCGCTGGCGGCCGCGGGTCACGGTGCCGCTCCGCGCCGGCGACCTCACGTTCCACCACGGCCGCACCGCGCACGCCGCCACCCCCAACCTGACCGACCAGCCGCGCGTCGCGCACGCCGTGATCTACATGGACGCGGCAGCGCGCTACAGCGGCGCGCCGCACGTCGTCACCGATCCGCTCGGGCTCGAGACCGGGCAGCCGTTCGACCACGAGCTGTTCCCCCGCGTGCTGGAGCACTGACCACTGCACGTCGCCACCGAAGGACGACGAAGGAGTGCCCGATGACCTCACCGGAGACGGTCGGACTGGCCGCCGACGACGGCTCGACGATCACCCGCCAGCAGTGGCGGTGGTCGGTGCTGGCCGCGATGGCGTCGTACCTCGACGCCGGCTCGATCGTGGCGCTCGGCGCCGGGCTCACCCTGTTCCAGGCGGAGTTCGGGCTGACGAGCACCGGGGTCGGGATCCTCGCCGCGATCGGCCCGAACGCGATCGGGTGTGCCCTCGGCGCGCTGGTCGGCGGGCGGCTGGGGGATCGGCTGGGGCGCAAGCGCATCTACAAGTGGGACCTCCTGATCTACGCGCTCGGCGTGCTGCTCATCGCGCTGTCGGTCGATCCCGCGATGCTGTTCGTCGGGACGTTCGTGGTGGGGCTGGCCGTCGGCGCCGACGTGCCGACGTCGTTGTCGCTGGTCGGAGAGATCGCACCGGCGAGGGGACGCGGCAGGCTGCTCGGGCTCACCCAGGTGGCGTGGAGCATCGGACCCGTCGTCGTGCTCGTGCTGGCGCTGGTCCTCAGCTCGCTCGGCCTGCTCGGGATCCGCATCGTGTTCCTGCACCTGTTCGTCGCTGCGCTCGTGACGTGGGCGCTGCGTCGCGGCATCGCCGAGTCGGCGCGCTGGACCGCGGCGGCGGGCGCGGCCGGCGCGCTCGGCGTCCGGGCCAGGGAACTGCTGCGCGGGCCCCACCTGCGGGCCTTGCTGTGGAGCGGGTCGATCTACACGTTCTGGGGGCTGCCGCCGGCACCGCGGGCATCTTCACCCCGTACGTGGTGCAGACCCTGGGCGCGGGAACCCAGGCGGCGGGCGTGGCGCTCGCGTGCGCCGGGTTCGTCATCAGCATCGTCGTGACCGTCGCGGTGTTCATGCCGCTCAACGACCGCAGCTACCGCACCCGGCGGATCATGTGGGCGATCGGGTCGGTGCTCCAGGTCGCGGCGTTCGGCATCTACCTGGTGCTGCCGTTCACGGTGCCCGTCGTGATCGCGAACATCGTCCTGTTCACCGCCGGGGCGGGCCTCGCCGGTGACTCGACGTACCGGGTGTTCAGCCAGGAGCTGTTCCCGACGATGCTGCGCGGCACGGCCCAAGGCGTGACCTTCGGGGTGGCTCGGATCGTCCTGGGCGTGTGGAGCTTCTTCGTGCCGCTCCTCGCCACGGTCTCGATCGGCCCGGTCGCCGCCCTGCTCGCCGGGTTCCTGGTGGTCAGCGGTGTCATCGGGTACGCGTTCATGCCCGACACCGTCGGCAAGTCGCTGGAGACCATCGAGCAGGAACGCGCTGGTCGGTGATGCCGCGGCGGCGGGCGCGCAGATGATCGCGACCCCCCGGATCGGGCGAACCCGCGACACGCCGTCGACACGGCCGGAGCGCCTCATGGCCTGGCGCGGTCGGCGTGAGTACTCTCCGCCCCGAACCGCCCACGACGGGCCCGGCGCAGCCGCGGATCGTCCGGCTCGGAGCTGCCGAACCGCTCCGTCCGGACGTCCCGTGCGTGCCGCCCGTCGGGAGCGGGTCAACCCCCACCGCTGATGCGTCGGTCGCCGGCGTCGTGGGCCCGGCCGTGTCCGGGTCCCGGCGCCCGTCGGCCGTGCTCGACGGTGCTCGCCAAGGCCACGAAGGGGCAGGTACCGCATGAACATGGCCACGATCCTCGCCGGGATGCCGGAGCTTCGCCGGAGGTTCCTCGACGAGCACGCGCCCGATGCGCGAGGTCGTTGCCGGGAATGTCGGAACGAGGCCGGTCCGGAGCACGAGTGGCCGTGCGTGCCGTACCGGATCGCCTGCGAGGCGCAGCGCATCGCGGAGGGGGGTCTGCCGGGGCCGCGGTTGGTGCCGCAGGTGCCGGCGCAGACGCGCAGCCCGCTCACCTCGGCGGTCCAGGAGCCGCTCGTGACGGACCTGGCGCCGGTGCGCAGGCTGAAGGCGATCCCGGCGGCGTCCTGGCAGCCGCGCTGGTAGCGCCGCTGTGTGACCTCGCGGGCGTCGGCGCGCGGTTAGGGTGGTGATCACCCGCGACGCCAGGAGGTCCCGTGCCCGCTCCCACCGCCGAGCCGCGATCGTTCGGCATGCGCCTGCTCGACCGGGCGGTGGCGGCCGCCACCGGGTTGCCGCGCTCGGCCGGCGACTACGTGGTGACGCGCGGGGTGCGGGTGCCGATGCGCGACGGCGTCGAGCTCGTCGCCGACCACTACGCCCCGTACGGAGCCACCGCGCGCGGCACGGTGCTGATCCGCAGCCCGTACGGGCGCACCGGGATCGGCTCGATCATGATGGGCCGGGTCTTCGCCGACCAGGGCTACCACGTGCTCCTGCAGAGCTGCCGGGGCACGTTCGGCTCCGGCGCGTCGTTCGACCCGATGCAGCACGAGATCGACGACGGCCACGACACCGTCGCGTGGCTGCGCGCCCAGCCGTGGTTCGACGGCCGGCTGGCCACCGTCGGTGGCTCCTACCTGGGGTTCGTGCAGTGGGCGCTGCTCATGGACCCGCCGCCGGAGCTGCGCACGGCGATCGTGGTCGTCGGTCCGCACGACATGCACCGTTCCGCGTGGGGGACCGGCGCGTTCTCGCTCGACGACTTCTTCGGGTGGAGCGAGATGATGGTCCACCAGGAGGACCCGGGACGGCTGCGCGGTGCCTACCGCCAGCTCACGACCGCGCGCCGGCTCGCGCCCGGCATGAACGGCGCGCCGCTGCTGGCCGCGGGGGAGCGGCTGCTGCTCGGCAAGGCGCCGTGGTACCGGGAGTGGCTCCGCCGTCCGCAGGGCGACGACCCGTTCTGGACGCGGCTGAAGGTCGGCGCGGCGCTGGACAACGTGCAGGTTCCGGTGCTGCTGATCGCCGGCTGGATGGACCTGTTCCTCGACCAGACCCTCGAGCAGTACACGCACCTGCGCGGCCGGGACGTCGACGTCGCGCTGACCGTCGGGCCGTGGACGCACACGGAGGTCTTCACCAAGGGCTCCCGCACCGTCCTGCCCGAGCAGGTCGCCTGGCTCGACCGGCACCTGTCCGAGGGGCGGACGGGCGATCGCCCCGCGCGGGTGCGCGCGTTCGTCACCGGCGAGGGCGGTGGCTGGCGCGGCCTCGCGGACTGGCCGCCGCCGCACACCGACGACGTGCTGTACCTGCATCCGCACGGTGGGCTCGCCGCGGAGCCGCCGGGTACGGACGAGCCGGCGTCGGAGTTCACCTACGACCCCGCCGATCCCACCCCCAGCATCGGCGGGCGGCTGCTCGCGCCGGGGGTGAGCGGCGTGCGCGACAACCGGGTGCTCGCCGCCCGTGCCGACGTGCTGGCGTTCACCAGCGCCCCGCTGACCGAGCCGCTGGAGATCGGCGGCACCCCCGTTGTGGAGCTGGCGCACCGCAGCGACAACCCGCACTGCGACGTGTTCGTGCGGATCTGCGACGTCGCGCCGGACGGGCGCGCGATCAACGTGTCCGACGCGTTCCGGCGGCTCGTACCGGGCGAGCACGAGGCGGACCTGGTGCTGCGGCTCGACGCGTGTGCCCACCGGTTCGCGGCGGGCCACCGGATCCAGGTGCTGGTCGCGGGCGGCGCCCACACCCGCTACGCGCGCAACCTCGGCACCGCCGAGCCCGCCGACGCCGCCACGACGCTCGTCCCGTCACACCGGCGGATCGAGCACGGCCGCTCGCGGGTGCTGCTGCCGGTGGTAGGGCGCTGAAAGAGGGTGACGGTGCTCGCAGCGGCACGCAGTGCCAGCCGGTCACCGTGCAGTATCGGCGGCGGACCGGGCGCTGCGGCTCGACGCGCGCCCTCGGCTCGGTACACCAGGGAGTAGCGCATGACTGCATCAGGACGCGTCGCGATCGTGACGGGTGGGGCCCGCGGCATCGGTGCCGCCACGGCGAAGCGGCTGGCCGCCGACGGGTTCGCCGTCGGTGTGCTCGACCTCGACGAGGGCGGCGCCAAGGCGGTCGCCGCCGAGATCGTGGAGGCCGGCGGGACGGCGGTCGGCCTGTCCGCCGACGTCGCCGACGAGGCCGCGGTCACGGCCGCCGTCGACGCCGTCGCGAGCGAGCTCGGCCCGCCGGTCGTGCTCGTCAACAACGCCGGGGTGACCCGCGACAACCTGCTGTTCAAGATGGACGTGCAGGACTGGGACACCGTGATGAACGTGCACCTGCGGGGCGCGTTCCTCATGTCCCGCGCCGCGCAGAAGTACATGATCGAGCAGAAGTTCGGGCGCATCGTGAACCTGTCGTCGACGTCGGCGCTGGGCAACCGCGGCCAGGTCAACTACTCCGCCGCCAAGGCCGGCCTGCAGGGCTTCACCAAGACGCTCGCCATCGAGCTCGGCAAGTTCGGCGTCACCGCCAACGCGATCGCGCCCGGCTTCATCCAGACCGAGATGACCAAGGCGACTGCCGAGCGCGTCGGCGTCCCGTTCGAGGACTTCGTCGCGGGCGCGGCGAAGGCCATCCCGGTCCAGCGCGTGGGGCAGCCGGAGGACATCGCGAACCTCGTCAGCTTCCTCGTGAGCGACGGCGCCGGCTTCGTCTCCGGCCAGGTGATCTACGCCGCGGGCGGCCCGACCAACTGAGCAACGACCCGTTCGGCGCAACAGCTCACCGCGCCGAGCAGGCCGCACGGCGCCCGGCCGCGGATGCCAGCAAGGCCACCTCCACGACGGATTCCGTCCTGGAGGTGGCCTTTCTGGCGTTCGGGCGGGGCTCTGACCTGCTGCGGAGCCGGGGCCGACGCGGGGCTCTCGGCAACGCTCTGCCGGGTGCCGCAAGGCTCGGGGTCCACGACCGGTGAACCGCGGCGCTCCGGTATGCGTGTAGCCACTGTGATCCGCTCCTCGATCCGTCTGCTCCCCGCCGCCGCGGCCGTCGCCGTGCTGGTGGCGCTCGCGCTGCGCCTCGGCGCCGGCGACGTCCTGACCGCGCTCCGCTCGCTCGACGCGCCGGTGCTGGCCGCCGCGCTCGCCATCGGCTTCGTCTCGACGGCGGCGAGCGCCGCCCGCTGGTGGCTGATCGCCCGGTCGGCCGGGCTGCGGCTGTCGCTGCCGCAGGCCGTCGTCGAGTACTACCGGGCGCAGCTCGGCAACGCGGTCCTGCCCGCCGGGATGCTGGGCGACCTGCACCGGGCCGTCTCGCACGGCCGGCGCGCGGGCGACGTCGGCGGCGGGCTGCGGGCGGTGATGCTGGAGCGGATGGCCGGGCAGGTGGTGCTCGTGCTGGCTGCGGTGGGGGTGCTGGTCGCGCAGCCGCGGCTGCTGCCGGTGCTGGCGGACGCGGTGCTGCCGTCCGCCGTGTCGGAGTGGGTCGTTCCCGCTCTCGCGGTCGCGGCCGCGGTGCTCGTCGGCGTCGGGATCGTGTTCCGGCACCGGCTCGCCCCGCTCGTCACGGACCTGCGCCGGATGGCGACGATGCGGGTCTGGCCGGGCGTGGTGGTGCTGTCCGCGGTCGCGCTGGTCGGCTACCTCGCGACGTTCGTGCTGGCCGCGCGGGCGGCCGGGGTCACCGCGCCGGTCGCCGACCTGCTGCCGCCGATGCTGTTGGCGCTGCTGGTCATGGGGCTGCCGGTGAACGTCGGCGGGTTCGGGCCGCGGGAGGCGATCACCGCGGTCGCGTTCGGGGCGCTGGGGCTGGGTGCGGCGGCCGGGTTCGCCACCGCGGTGGGCTACGGGGTGCTGTGTCTGGTGTCGGCCCTGCCGGGGCTCGCCACGTTCGTCCGCCGGACGCCGACGGTGCTGATCCCGGCGCAGCGCACCCCGCGCGCCGCGCTCGTCCCCGCCTCCTGACGTCGCCTCAGGAGCGTGGCGGTGGTGGCGGGAGGCCGTGGTCCTCGGCGATGCGGCGCAGCAGCTCGGCGAGCTCGTGCCGCTCGTCGACGGTGAGGGCCGCGCAGAGCGTCGCCTCGTGCTCGGCGGCCGAGCCGACGAGGCGGAACCAGGTGGCCCGGCCGCGCGGCGTGAGCTGCAGGACGTGCCGGCGGCGGTCGTCGGGGTCCCGGTCGCGCTGGACGAGCCCGGCGTCCTCCAGCTCGTCGACGAGCACGACGAGCCGGCTGGGCCGCACCCCCAGCTCGGCGGCGAGCTCGTTCTGGCTGCGGCCGGGCTCGCCGGCGATGGCGCGCAGCAGCCCGCTCTGCGAGGAGCTGAGGCCGAGCGGCGCGATCCGCTCGGCGAAGAGGCGATCGCCCAGCGCGCCGACCTGGGCCAGCAGGAACGCCGCTCCGGTGGGACGGCCGGGTCTCTCGTTCACCGGAGTGACGCTACACCCCGGCAATCGTTCAGATCATGAACGGTTCTAGGGCTGTCCAGGCCGCAGCTGCACGAACAGGCCGGTGATCTCCGCGCACAGCGTGTCGCCGTCGTGCAGCGAGCCGGCGCAGAAGCGCTTGCGCCCCTCCTCGCGCTCGATCCAGGCGCGTACCTGCAGCTCCTTGCCCACCGGCGCGATCGCGCGGTACTCGGTGTGCAGGTACGCGGTCCGCGCGATGAGCCGGCCTTCGGCGTGCGCGACCACCCCGAGCACGTCGTCGAAGACCAGCGGGATCACGCCACCGTGCACCGCGCCGTTGCCACCGAGCTGGTGCGGGCGGAACGTGACCCGGCCGCGCAGCACCGGCAGCGGCTCCGCCACCAGCTCGTCGATGTGGACGACCGGCACGAGGGTCTGGGCGCGACCCGGCAGCGTGAACACCGAACCGGCGAGCCGGTCCGACTCCGGCACCGCGTGCTCGGCGAGCCGCGCGGACAGCGCCTCCAGCTCGGCGCGGACCTCCCGGATCAGCTCTTCCGGCGGCGCCGCCTCGGCCACCCGGTCCTCGAGCGTCCGCAGGGCCTCGATCATCTCCGGGTACTCGGCCGGACCGCTGCGCCGCCACGTCCGCGGCATCTCGGCGAAGCCCTGCGGGCGCTGCGTGGACGTCATCTACCGACGGTAACCGCGGAACCGTCCGGATCCGATGGCGGACGGGAGTGGCGAAGCGCACTTCCGTTGCCGTGGTCTTGAATGACCGGTGTGACGGTGCGCTGGGGAGTGATCGGGCCAGGACGGATCGCGGGCAAGGTCGTCGGTGACCTCCCGCTCGTACCGGGGGCCGAGCTGGCCGCCGTCGCGTCGCGGACGTCGAAGGAGCGGGCGGAGGCGTTCGCCGCCGAGCACGGCGCCGCCCGCGCGTACGGCTCGTACGAGGAGATCATCGCCGACCCGGACGTGGACGTGCTCTACATCGCCACCCCGCACCCGCAGCACCGGGCGGCGGCGCTGGCCGGGCTGGCCGCCGGCAAGGCGCTGCTGGTCGAGAAGGCGTTCACGGTGAGCACGGAGGCCACCCAGGAGATCGTCGACGCCGCCGGCAAGGCCGGCGTGTTCGTCATGGAGGCGATGTGGACGCGCTTCCAGCCGGCGATCGTGCGCATGCGGGAGCTGATCGCGGACGGTGCGATCGGCGAGGTCACCGCCGTGCAGGCCGACCTCGGCATCTCCGCTCCCACCGACCCGCTCGACCGCTACCACAACCCGGTGCTGGGCGGCGGCGCCCTCTACGACGTCGGCGTCTACCCGATCTCGTTCGCGCAGATGGTGCTCGGCGCCCCGGACACGATCACCGCGACCGGGCTGCTGGCGCCGTCCGGGGTGGATCTGGAGGAGTCGGTCCTCCTCGGCTACGCCGACGGGCGCAGCGCCGTCCTGCACGCCTCGATCCGGGCCGGGCTGCCCGGGCAGGCCCGCGTGTTCGGCACCCGCGGCTGGATCGACGTGCCGCCGCGGTTCCACCACCCGTCCCGCATCGTCCTGAACCGCGCCGACGCCGAACCGGAGACGATCGACGCGCCGGCGACGGGCGGCGGGTACTTCCACGAGCTGATCGAGGTCACCGAGGGCGTGGCGGCCGGGCGCGCCGAGAGCACGGTGATGCCGCTCGCCGACACCGTCGCCGTCCAGCACGTGCTGGACGAGGTGGCCCGCCAGATCGGGCTGGTGCCGCAGGAGGGCCCGGCGACGCTGTAGCAGCTGCGATCGGGGAAGGGTCCCGGCCGGGCGGCGGTAGAACGACCGTCAGCAGCGGCGGAACGGACGGGACGTGCCATGAGCGAGATCAGCAGCCCGGACCCGCCCGTCCAGCTCCTGCCCCTCGGCACCGCCAGCCTGGCCCGTGAGCTGCCGCCGGCGCCGGTGGGCACGCTGTTCGCGCTCGGCCGGTTCGGCGGCATCCGGGTGGCGCCGACCTCGGGGACGACGGTCCTGTTCGGGCGCAACGAGCCCGACGTGCACGTCTGCGTAGGCCCGGACGACCTCGGCGTCAGCCGCCGCCACGGCGCCTTCAGCCACGACGGCGACCGGTGGCTGCTGCACAACCTGGGCAGGCGCCCGTTGCGGCTGCCGGGGTCGCAGCTGGTGCTCACCGGCGAGAGCCGGCCGCTGCCCACCGCGTACACGCCGATCTTCATCCGCACCGCGCCCGGCCGCCAGCACCTGCTGGAGACGCGGGTCGGCGGACAGGACACCGCCCGTCCTGAGCGCTGGCAGCTGAGCCCGCGCGAGCACCTCGTGCTGGTGGTGTTGGGACAGCGCTACCTGCGGCACGAGGCGTTCCCGCAGCCGTTGACCTGGGACACCGTCGCCGCCGAGCTCGACGAGCTGCAGCCCGGCGAGGGCTGGACGGCGGAGGAGGCGGCCCGGGCCGTGGCCGGTGTCCGCGAGCGGAGGCCACGCTCGGGTGCCGGCACCGGGCCCGACCACGACCTGATCGTCGAGCTGCTGCGCTCTGCATCGATCGTGCCGCGCGACCTGGACCTGCTGGCGTAGCGCTACAGGCGTGCCGGGAGCCGCGCGGCGACCAGCTCGACGGTCTGGGTGAGCGTCGAGTGCTCCGGCACGACGACCTCGCCGGGCAGGCCGAGCAGATCCTGGTGGCGGTACCAGCCGCGCATGTCCTCGACGGTGTAGGAGACCCGACGGGTGCTGTGCCGGCGCACCGACTCGGCGAAGGAGACGTCGAGGTAGAAGACGCTGCTACGGCCGCGGTGGTCGGCCACGAGCTCCTCCAGCACCGGCCCGTACCGGCCCGACGCCATGATGCCCTCGCAGATCACGTGGTAGCCGGCGTCGAGGGCGAAGCGGGCGGTCTGCGCGATCAGCGCCGGCGTGACCGCGCCCGGCACGTCGCGCTCGCGCAGCACGACGCGCCGCAGGTAGTCCTGCTCGACGAGCGCGCAGCCGCGCCCGTACGCCTCGCGCACGAACCGGGCCACCGTGGTCTTCCCGGCGCCGGAGTTGCCGCGCAGCACGATGAGGGCGGTGCCGGGGGAGCCGGTGCGGGGCATGCCGGGGATTGTCCCACCCGGTCCGTGGTCGGCCGATCACCGGCTGGAGTCGGCAGCGCCGGGTCGGCGGTCGGGTTCGCGTGTTGATCAAGGGCAAAACGTCGTAGTTCGATCTTGCGGAACAACGTTCTGCCCTTGATCACGATATCCGCCGGCGCCGCGGAACCGGCCGAGTCGATCTGATCGGCGACGTTCGTACTGCGCGTCCCTGAGCCGATCGCCCGCCGATCATCCGCGCAGCGCGCGGTACTCGCGGTAGACGAGCACGATGATCGCCAGGTCGATCGCGGCGAGGATCGGCAGCACGATCGAGCCGGTGTGGAACGCGCGGTACAGCTCGTAGGCCACGAACAGCACGAGCACGCCGATGACCACCGGGTACGCGCGCACCCACTTCCGCAGCAGGGCCGCCACCATCGCGATCTTGAGCACGCCGTGCAGGCCCAGGTAGACGACGGCGAAGGTGCGGTTGCCCGAGGCGAACTCGGCGGTGCCCGCGACGAAGTGGCGGGCGAGCGAGCCGTCCGGCGGGCCGAGGAGGTCGCGCGCCAGCACGCCGTCGACGAGCTCCCGCACGAACGCGGCCGGCACGGCGAGCAGCACGATCGCGGCGACCAGCTCGACGAACCCGTCGATGCCCTTGATCGCGACGGCGAGCCGGAACAGCCGCTCCTGGGCGGGGCGCACAGCCATCCGCTCTGTCTACCGCACGGCGGACGTGGACCCCGCCTGCGCAGCCGCCGGCGGCTCCTGCCACCGTGGACCCATGACGGCCACCACCACCCCGATCGGTTCCGGTGTCGCGGAGGTGCTGTCGGCCCGCCGGTCGGTGCGGACGTTCCTCGACGCGCCGGTCGACCCGGCCGAGCTGACCGCACTGGCGTGGGCCGCGCAGGGCGACACGGGCGACGGGCACCGCACCACCCCGTCGGCGGGCGAGCGGTGGCCGCTCGCCGTCACGAGCGTGGTGCGCAACGTCGGCGGCACCGCGCCCGGTCTGTGGCGCTGGGAGCCCGATGCCGGAAGGTCGACGATGGTCGCCGCAGGCGGGTTCGGTCCGGCGCTGGCCGCCTGCACGGTCGACGCCCGCGACTGGCTCGCCGGCGCGGCCGCGGTGCTCGTACTGAGCGCCGACCTGGAGGCCGCGTGCGCCGCCTTCGCCACCGAGCCGCCGGCGTGGGAACGCGGCGCCCGCTACGTCTGGCTGGAGGCCGGCGCCGCGGCGCAGAACGTGGCGCTGCAGGCTGCGGCCACCGGGCTCGGTGCCGTGCTCGTCGCCGCCTTCGACGACGACCTCGTGCACCGCGTCCACCCCGCGCTGCTGCCGGAGGGCCACGACCCGCTGGTCATGGTCGCGGTCGGGCACCCGGCGATCTAACCCTCGACGACGCCGGGCCGTCCGTCCTCCACCGACCACACCGCACGCGTCGAGACGGGTGCACCGGGTCGCTCCACGTACGGCAGCACCCGGAACGAGCTGGTGAGCCGCTGCGGGGTGACGTCGACGCGCACGTAGCCGCGCTGGTCGTTGACGAACTTGAGGGTCGGGGTGGCGTCGCGCTTGGTGCGGGAGTCGGCGGTGAGGTCGGCGCCGTCGCCCTTGCTCGCGATGGACGTGCCGACGAACTCCGCGCCGACGACGGGCGCCCCGGGCTCCTCCCAGGATCGCAGCAGGTCGCCGGCGTAGTTCTGGTGCCGGTCGCCGGTGATCACCACCAGGTTGCGCACGTGCCGGTCCGCGGCGGCGGCGAGCACGCGGTTGCGGTCGGCGACGTAGCCGTCCCACGGGTCGGTGTCGACCTTCACCGCCGGGCCGGGGTCGTTGTCGGTCTGGCCCATCGGCGCCTGGTTGCCGATGATCTGCCACCGCGCCGTGGACGAGCTGAACCCGGCGAGCAGCCAGTCCCGCTGCGCGGCACCCAAGATCGTGCGCTCGGGGGCGAACCGAACGTCGCAGCCGACGAGGGTGGTGTCGCCGCACGCCTGGTCGTCGCGGAACTGGCGGGTGTCGAGCATCGTGAAGTCGGCCAGCCGCCCGTAGGGCAGCCGCCGGTGCAGCTGCATGGCCGCGCCGACCGGTAGCTGCGCGGCCCGCAGCGGCAGGTGCTCGTAGTACGCCTGGAATGCGGCGGCACGGCGCTGCCGGAACACCGCCGGGTCCTGGTCGGGTTCGTCGTCGACCTGCGAGACGTCGCCGGCCCAGTTGTTCTCCACCTCGTGGTCGTCGAACACGGCGATCCACGGGAAGCGGGCGCGCGCGGTCTGCAGCAGCGCCTCCGACCCGTACAGCGCGTGGCGCAGGCGGTAGCCGGTGAGGTCCATCGGTTCGGGCGCCACCTGCGCGGGTGGGGCCTGGCCGCGCTTCGTGGCGCCGATCCGGCCCTCGTAGATGAAGTCGCCGAGGAAGACGACGAGGTCGAGGTCCTCCTGCGCCATGTGCTCGTAGGCGGTGTAGAAGCCGTCGCCCCAGTTCTGGCACGACGCGAACGCGAACGCGAGCGTCGTCGGATCGTCCTCCGGGCGCGGGGTGGTGCGAGTGCGTCCTACCGGCGAGAGCGCGCCGCCGCGGCCCGGGACGCGGAAGCGGTAGAAGTACTCGCGGTCGGGTTGCAGGCCGCCCACCTCGGGGTGCACCGAGTGCCCGAGGTCCGCGGTGGCCAGCACCTCGCCCCGCGCGACCGTGCGGCTCATGCCCTCGTCCTCGGCCACCTCCCACTCGACGGGGACGGGCTCGGCGGGCATGCCGCCGCGCCCGTCGGCGGCGAACGGGTCGGGGGCGAGCCGCGTCCACAGCACGACGGAGTCGGCGGCCGGGTCGCCGGACGCCACGCCGAGCGTGAACGGCTCGGCGCGGCGCACCGCGCTCGGCACCACCCCGGTGCTGCAACCGGCGGCACCGGTCCCGGCCAGCACAGCCGTCCAGCCCAGGAAGCTGCGCCGCGACATGTCCTGCATGGGTCGACCTTCGTCCGGACGGGTGGCCTGCGCACGGCATCGCGGTGTGGTCCAGGCGAATGCCGCGCCACCTTCCTCCCAACGTCGTAGAACGGGATGTCCCTGAGTGATCTCAGGGTTTCCTGCGAGGTGTCGCCGGGTCGGCCTCCGTAGCGTCGACGGCGTGTTCGACGCGGTGGGGGACTGGGCGGTCGCCGTGATGACGGCGCTGGGCGGGCCGGGCGCCGCGCTCGTCGTGGCGGTGGAGAACCTGGTGCCGCCGATCCCCAGCGAGCTGGTGCTGCTGCTCGCCGGGTTCTCGGCGAGCCGCGGGGTGTTCACGCTCGCCGAGGCGCTGTTCTGGACCACGCTCGGCTCGGTCGTCGGCGCGCTCGCCGTCTACGTCGTCGGCGCGCAGCTGGGCCGCGAGCGCGCCCGTGCGCTGGTGGCCCGGCTGCCGCTGGTCCGGCTCTCGGACATCGACGCGGCCGAGGCGTGGTTCGCCCGGCACGGCGCGGCTGCCGTGTTCTTCGGCCGGATGGTGCCGCTCGTGCGCTGCGCCGTGTCGCTCCCGGCCGGTGTCGAGCGCATGCGGCTCCTGCCGTTCGTGCTGCTCACCACGCTCGGCAGCCTCGTGTGGAACGGCGTGTTCGTCACCGCGGGCTACCTGCTGGGCAGCCAATGGACGCTCGTCGAGCGCTACGCCGCCGTCCTGCAGTACGCCGTCGTCGGCGCGGTGCTGCTCGCGCTCGGCTGGTCCGCAGCCCGCCGGCTACGCGGCCGGACGCTGCGCCACCTGTTCGCGCCGGGCCGCCACGGCCGAACCGGACTCCCGCGCCGCCGTCCGGCGCAGCAGTCCCGGCGCGAGCAGGGCACCGCCGAGCGCCCACAGCCCGAGCACGACGACCGTCTCGACCGGTCGCCACGAGCCGCCGATCTCGACCACGGCCAGCGCATCGGGCAGCACCGCCGACCGCAGTCCCAGGCCGAGCCAGTACAGCGGGAACACCTGCCCGACGAGCTGCAGCCAGCCGGGCAGCGCCGTGATCGGGTAGAACACGCCGGAGACGGCCGAGAGCCCGAGGAACGCGAACATCACCAGGCCCAGTGACCGCGAGTTCGCGACCGTCGCCCCGAGCACCGCACCGATCGGCAGCAGCGCGGCCAGCCCGAGCGCGAGCACCCAGGCCAGCGTGAGCCACGCACCCGGGCGGTCCAGCTCGATCCCGTCGTAGACGAACGCGGCCGGCACCAGCATGAGCAGCAGCGTCGCCACGACCAGCGCCGCCTTCGCCGTCACCGCACCCACGAGGTAGCCGACCATCCCGTTCGGCGTGGCCTTGGCCCGCAGCAGCGTGCCGTCCTCGCGGTCCATGGTGAGTGCGACCGCCAGCCCGACGAGGCCGGAGAACACCGAGTTCATCGCCAGCACGCCGGGCACGGCCTGCGCGCCGAGGGAGAACGTGGTGCCCGGCACCGGGGTGTCGCGCAGGGCGAACATCACCGCCAGCGCCACCAGCGGCAGCCACAGCCAGCCCAGCAGCTCCCCGACGCTGGTCATCGTGTGCCGGAACTCGATCCCGCCGCGCACCAGCCCCGCTCGTACCGCCACCAGCCGCGTCACGCTGCCACCTCCACCCGCTGCTCGGCCCGTTCCACCAGCGCCAGGTACGAGTCCTCCAACGTGGGCACGCGCACGTCGAGGTCGGTGATGCGCACGCCGTCGCGGCGTTCGGCGGCGAACAGCTCGCGCACGAACGCGGTCGGGTCGGCCACCCGTTCCCGGTGCTCGACGCCGCCGCGCCGCCAGCGCACCTCGCCGTCGCCCGCCACGCGGGCGGCCAGCTCGGCTGCCGTGCCCTCGGCGACGACACCGCCACCGGCCAGGATCACGATGCGGTCGGCCAGCTTCTCCGCCTCGGCCAGGTCGTGCGTCGTGAGCAGCACCGACATGTCCTCGCCGGCCGCCGTGGCCCGCACCAGCTCGTGGAACTCGTGACGCGCCTGCGGGTCGAACCCCGTGGTCGGCTCGTCGAGGAACAGCAGGTCGGGCCGGCCCACCAGGCCGACCGCGACGTCGAGCCGGCGCCGCTGCCCGCCCGACAGCGTGCCGATCCTGCGCTCGGCCGCCGCCGTCAGTCCGACGGTGGCGAGCAGGTCGTCCACGTCGTACGGGCGCGGCCGCGCCGGCGTGCCGTAGGGGCCGTAGAAGCGGCCGAGGTAGGCCAGCAGCTCCCGGACCCGCCAGTTGCCGTGGTCGCGCCACGACTGCAGGACGATGCCCAGCCGGGCCCGCCACGCCTCGTCGCCGTGGTCGGGATCGGTGCCAAGCACGGTCACCGTGCCGGCCGAGCGGCGGCGGAAACCCTCCAGGATCTCGATGGTGGTGGTCTTGCCGGCGCCGTTGGGGCCGAGCAGCGCGACGATCTCACCGCGGCCCACGTCCAGATCGAGGCCGTGCAGCACCTCGTTCGTCCCGTACGTCATCCGGAGGTCGCGCGTGGCGACGGCCGGTTCTGCTCCCCTGTTCACAGGGTTCGACCGTATCGTTGAAGTACCGGCGTAAGTTTTCCCGACGAAACGGCCAGTTCGCGCGGCCTGGAACGTCAACGCGGAGGTGAGGGCGGTGCGACCGGTCGACGTCGCGCGTGCGGCCGGGGTGTCGAGCCAGCTGGTGCGCGACCTGCTCGCCGAGGGCGTGCTGCCGCCGGCCGGGCGCACCCCGGGCGGCCACCGCATCCTGGACGAACGCCATCGTGCCGCGCTGCTCGCGCACCGCGCACTCGTCGCCGGGTACGGCCACGCGCTCGCCCGCGACGTCATGCTCGCCGTGCACGCCGGGGAGCAGGCGGCGGCGCTCGCGCTGCTCGACGCCGGGCACGCCGACCTGCATGCGCAGCGGCTGGCGCTGGAGGCGACCGCCGCGGCGCTGGCGGCAGTGGCCACGGCGCCGCCGGTCGTCCCGGAGTCCGTGCCGCGGGAGGGGCTGCTGGTCGGGGAGCTGGCGCACCGGCTGCGCGTCCGGGCGTCGGCGCTGCGGGTGTGGGAGGCGGCGGGTCTCCTGCACCCGGTCCGGGACCGCGACGGCTACCGGCGCTACGACGCCGACGCCGTCCGCGACGCCCGCCTGGTGGTGCTGCTCCGCCAGTCCTACCAGCCGTTCCCGCAGATCCGGGCGGTGCTCGACGGCGTGCGGCGCAGCGGCGACACGACCGCTCTGCACGCGGCGCTGGAGGCGCGGCGGGCCGCGTTCACGGTGCGGGCGAGGGCGATGCTCACGGCGGCGGCCGCGCTGGACGCGTTCCTGCAGCTGCCGGTGTGACAGGCTGGGCCGATGGCGCACGTGCCCGTCGAAGAGCGTCGGACGCAGCTGGTGCAGGCGGCGGTGCGCGTGATCAGCCGCGACGGCGTGGCCGCTGCGTCGACCCGCCGGATCGCCGAGGAGGCGGGCGCGTCGCAGGCGAGCCTGCACTACAGCTTCCGCTCGAAGGAGGAGCTCTTCGCGGCCGTCACCGAGTACGCGGTCGACGCCACGCGGGTGGCGCTGGAGGCACGGCAGGTGGTGCCCGGGTCCGGGTTGCGCCATGCGGTGGCGCAGCTGCTCGCACTGTTCCGTGAGTCGGCGCTGACCGAGCGCGACCTGACGGTGGCGCAGTACGAGCTGCAGATGTGGGCCCTGCACGCGCCGGCGCACCAGGACCTCGCCGCGCACTGCTACGCGCGCTTCACCGAGGTGCTGTCGGCGGTGCTCGACGCCGCGGCGACGCCGGCCGAGCAGGGGATCGACACCGCTCGCCTGGCGCGGCTGCTCATGGTGGTGGCCGACGGCACCGCGCTGCAGCTGCTGGCCTGCGGGCCGGCCGTGGCCCCGGATCCGGATCTGCTGGTCGTGGCGGACGGCCTGCTTTCGGCGGCGGAACAAACGGCGACCCGATCTGGTTCGATCGACTGAGTCAATCGAACCACTTCGGAGGAGTACCGATGACCGTCCAGCTCACCGACGCCGACCGCGCCCTGCTCGCCCGCCCGCTCAACGCGATCCTGACCGTCGCGCCGGCACCCGGCGGCCGCCCCATGCCCCGGCCCGTCTGGTTCGAGCACCTGGCCGACGGCACCGTCGAGATGATCAGTTACACCGGCGCCCTGCGGGTCCAGCGGCTCCGTGAGGATCCGTGGGCCGCCGTGCTCGTCGCCGCACCCGTCGGCGAGACCGAGCACTGGGTGTCGCTCGAAGGGAAGGCCACCGTCCACGCCGACGGCGCCGGGGAGACGATGACCCGTCTCGCCGCGCGCTACTGGGACCTCGACGACCCGAAGCACAAGGCGGAGCTGGACGAGTTCCTGGCCGCCGACACCGTCCGCATCGTCCTCCAGCCGGAGCGGATCGCGCGCTACCGGCTCTGAGCCTCCGGCAACCTGACACCGTGATCGACCTGAAGGCGGACCTGCACGGCTACCTGCGCTCGGCCCGTTCGGCCCTGCTGTGGAAGCTCGACGGCATCTCCGAGTACGACGCCCGCCGCCCGCTCGTCGCGACGGGCACCAACCTCCTCGGGCTGGTCAAGCACTGCGCGACCGTCGAGTGGGGGCACTTCGGCGCGGCGTTCGGTCGGCCGTTGCCGGAGTCGCTGCCCTGGGTGGGGGAGGGCAGCGAGCAGGACGCCGACATGTGGGCCGCGCCCGACGAGACGCGCGCCGGCATCGTCGCGCTGTACGCCGAGATCACGGCCCGCGCCGACGCGGTGATCGAGGAGCTGCCGCTCGACGCCGTCGGGGAGGTGCCGTGGTGGCCGCCGGAGATCCGGCAGGTCACGCTGCAGCACATCCTCGTGCACACGGTCGCCGAGGTGCAGCGGCACGCCGGGCACGCCGACATCGTGCGCGAGCTCGTCGACGGCGCCGCCGGTTACCAGCCCGGCACCGAGCTCCTGCCCGACGGCGACCGCGACTGGTGGCAGCAGCGCCGGGAGCGCCTGGAGAAGATCGCCCGCGACGCGTGACCGTGGCACGCTGACCTCGTGGACGAGCTGGGGACTCCGCTGGGGGAGGCGTTCGCGCGGCTGGCTCGGGCGGATCCCGACCGGCCCGCCGTCACCGACGCCGACGCGACCGTCACCAGGGCCGAGCTGGAGGCCAGCAGCAACCGGCTGGCCAGGGCGTACGCCCAGCTCGGCGTCGGGGTCGGCGACTACGTCACCATCGGCCTGCCGAACGGCATCGGCTTCGTCGAGGCCGCGCTCGCGACGTGGAAGCTCGGTGCGGTGCCGCAGCCGGTGTCGGCGCGGCTCCCCGACCGCGAGCTGTCCGCGATCCTCGATCTCGCTGCACCGGCACTCGTGGTCGGTCTGGACGCGCCCGGCCGCACCACCGTGCCGCTCGGGTTCCGGCCCGACCCGGCGCTGGCGGACGGGCCACTGCCCACGGTCGTCGGGCCGTCGCTGAAGGCGCCCACGTCGGGCGGCAGCACCGGCCGTCCGAAGATCATCGTCTCGACGCAGGCGCCGGTGCTGGAGCAGGCCGTGGCGATCGGGCTGGCGGTGCGCGTCCCCGTCGACGGGGTGGCGCTGATGCCCGGCCCGCTCTACCACAACGGCCCGCTCGTGACGGCGACGGCGGCGCTGTTCCTGGGCTGCCACCTGGTCGTCATGCCGCGGTTCGACGCCGCGCGCACCGTCGAGCTGGTGGCGCGGCACCGCGTCGACTGGCTCTACGCGGTGCCCACGATGCTGCATCGCATGGCGAAGCTGCCCGACCTGGCCGCTGCCGACCTCTCGTCGCTGCAGACCGTGGTGACGATGGCGGCGGCCTGCCCGGAGTGGCTGAAGCGGTTCTGGATCGAGCGGGTGGGTGCGCGCACGGTCGTCGAGCTGTACGGCGCGACGGAGGCGCAGGCCGTCACGGTGATCGACGGGGAGGAGTGGCTCGCGCACCCCGGTTCCGTCGGAAGGCCGGTGGTGGGGGAGCTGTCGGTGCGCGACGGCGAGGGCAGGGAACTGCCGCCGGGCGAGGTCGGGGAGGTGTGGATGCGCCGGTCGGAGACCGAGTCCGGCCCGTACCGCTACCTCGGGGCGCAGCCGCGGGAGGCGGCGGGCGGGTGGCAGTCGGTCGGCGACATGGGCCACGTCGACGTCGAGGGCTACCTCTACCTGGCCGACCGGGTCGCCGACCTGATCCTGGTGGGTGGGTCGAACGTGTACCCGGCGGAGGTGGAGGCAGCCCTCGACGAGCACCCCGCGGTGGGGTCGTCGTGCGTGATCGGGTTGCCCGATCCCGAGTACGGGGAGGTGGTCCACGCGATCGTGCAGACCACGCTCCCCGTCACGGATGACGAACTACTGGCGCACCTGGCCGCACGGCTGGTGCGCTACAAGCTGCCGCGGTCGATCGAACGGGTCGACCGGCCGCTGCGCGACGACACCGGAAAGGTGCGACGGGCCGCGCTGCGGGCCGAACGGATCCAGCGCTAGAACCAGACTTTTCGGCCACCGACGGGGCGACCGACGGAGCCCAGCACCAGGAGAACGAGGCCGACCACGAGCAGGATCCCGCCGATGTAGTACAGCAGGCTCAGTCCGGTCAGCCAGCCGATCAGCAGCAGGATCAGGCCGAGGATGATCATGGACATGTCCTTTCGATGCCCCTGTCCGCACGAACTCGTCGTGCGGACGTCCGTGGACGTGGCCGGTGGGTCACGCCCTGACACGGAGGAAGTCCCCCGGCCGGGCCATGGTCAAACGCGACCGGCCACATCGGACACGAACGGCCCTCGGGCACCTCGTTCGGCTGCACCTGGTGGAGTAGCCGGCCCGCCCGAACGACGTCGCGGTGCTACGCCACGAACGGGTCGAGAACCGCCAGATCGTCCGCCGCGGCCGGGTCCTCGCGCTCGCAGGCGCGCAGGCCCGCGACGAGCGCGGGCTCGTCCAGGTCGCGGCCGATCACCTCGAGGGTGGTGCGTCGCGCCGCGCCGCGCGGCCACGGCGTCCGCTCGAGCCGCAGCTGGCGACCGACCGCGTGCACCACGTGCCGCGGGCGGCCGTCACCGAGGTCGGCGAACCCCTTCACCCGGTACGCGTCGGGCGCACGGTCGCGCAGGAACGCCACCAGCGCGGCCGGGTCGAGCGGGCGGTCGGCCGAGAGCGCGACAGCGCGGTAGCCGTCGTGCAGGTGGTCGTGGTCGTGGTCGTCGAGCTGGGCCAGCATGAGCTGCCGGCCCGGTGTCTCGGTCACCTCGTAGAGCAGGCGCGGGTCGACCGCGCCCTCGTTCGTCACGACGATCGGGGCGCGCTGGTTGGCGGCCCGTGCCAGCTGCCGCACCCGCTCGGTGCGTTCCGGGCCGGCGAGGTCGGACTTGTTGAGCACCACGAGGTCGGCCAGCCCGACGTGCCGGTCCAGCTCGGTGTGCAGCCGCCGCACGTCCTCGAACTCGGCCGTGTCCACCACCTCGACGAGCCCGCCGAACAGGGCGTGGTGGCCGGTCGCGGCCTGCACGAGGGCGACGAGCCGGTCCGGTTCGGCGATCCCGCTGGCCTCCACGACGACCACGTCGATGCCGGAGCGGGGGCCGGTCAGCCGCGCGAGCAGCGGCGCGAAACCGGCCTCGTCGGTGGCGCAGCACAGGCAGCCGTTGCCGATCGGGACCACCCCGCCCACCGCGCGCCCGACCAGCATGGCGTCGACGCCGACGCTGCCGAAGTCGTTCACCACGACGCCGATGCGGGTGTCGCGGCTGTGCGTGAGCAGGTGGTTGAGCAGCGTCGTCTTGCCGGCGCCGAGGAACCCGGCGAGCACGAGAACAGGGACGCGGCGGCGCACGGGTCCTTGCTACCACTGTCCGCCCGGACGTCGCTCAGGGGCGCACCCTGGCCAGCACGTCGTCGATGCCGGTCGCAGCAGGCAGGGGCTCGCCGGCCGCGATCCGCCGCCGCCAGGTCGCCTCCCGTTCGGCCACGGCCGACGCCGCGTCGACGACCTGCGCGACGTGCTCGTGCGACACGACCACGACCCCGCTGGAGTCGGCCCGCACCACGTCGCCCGGCCGCACGGCGACACCGCCGACCTGCACCGCCACGTTGATCGCACCAGGGCCGGTGTTCGACCCGGTGGCCGGGTGGGCGCCGCGGGCGAAGGTGGCGAGGCCGGTCTCGTCGATCCCGTCGACGTCGCGCACCGCGCCGTCGACGACCAGCCCCGCGCACCCGAGCCCGGCCAGCGCGCCGGCCACGATGTCGCCGACGACGGCCGCGTCGAGCCGGCCGCCGCCGTCGACGACGAGCACGTCGCCGGCCGTGACCAGGTCGACGGCCTTGAGGACGTGCAGGATGTCGCCCGGCTTCGTCCACACGGTGACGGCCGGCCCGCAGATCTCCCGCCCGCCCGCGACGCGCGCGATGCCGGGGCCGACGACCGCGACCGGTGCCTCGGCGTCCGCGAGCTGGGTGGTGGCGAGCTCGCGCAGCGCGGCGAGGGCGGCCGGGTCGGGCCGGGGCCCGGCCGCACCGATCGTCCACTGGTCGGGATGGGACTTGCTCACGATCCCGACCCTAGGGGCTCAGACCTTGGCGACGAGCGTGACCTCGATGTTGCCCCGGGTGGCCTTCGAGTACGGGCACACCTGGTGGGCGGCCTCGACCAGCTGGTCGGCGGTGGCCTGGTCGAGCCCGGGCAGGGTCGCGGTGATCGACGCGTCGACGGCGAAGCTGGTGTCGTCCGGGCCGATGCCGACGGCGACCTCGACGGTGGCGTCGGCCGGCACGGCCACCTTCTGCTTGCCGGCCACGAGCCGCAGTGCGCCGTGGAAGCAAGTGGCGTAGGCCGCTGCGAACAGCTCTTCCGGGTTGGTGGCGCCGCCGGGACCGCCGAGCGCGGGCGGCATCTTCACGTCGTTGTCGATGAAGCCGTCGCTGGAGCGGACGTGCCCGTCGCGGCCGCCGCCGGTCGAGGTCGCCGACGCCGTGTAGATCGTTGCCATCTCAGTCCTCCGGTTCGTTGTTCTGTTGGGCACGACTGTATTGCACGCAACCTAATTGCGCACCCCTGGTATCGTGTGGCGATGACCACCGAGCCCGCAGCTGCCCCGCTGCTCGACGCGCAGCTGTGCTTCGCCCTGCACGACGCGGCGCGGGCGATCGTCGGCTGCTACCGCCCGATGCTCGACGCCGCCGGCCTCACCTACACCCAGTACCTCGTGATGCTCGTGCTCTGGGAGCGGGCCGAGCCCGTGCCGGTCGGGGTGCTCTGCGAGCGCCTGCACATGGACAGCGGCACGCTGTCGCCACTGCTCAAGCGCCTGGAGGCGCGCGGCTTCGTCGCGCGCCGGCGCTCTGCCCGTGACGAGCGCAGCGTCGAGATCTCCGCCACCGAGGCCGGGCTGGCGCTGCGCGGGCAGGCGCTCGCCGCGCAGTCGGAGTTCGCCGCCGCCACCGGTCTCACGCTCGAGTCGGCCACCGCGCTGCGCGCCGACATCGTGGCGTTGACCGAGCGGTTGCGTGCGCACAACCGCGCGCAGGCGGGCTGACCACCGGCGTTCCTACGATGGGCGCCATGACCACCGACGGCCCACCGAACTCGGTGATCGGCCGCGCGCTCACCCTGCTCACGGCGTTCCGCGCCGGGGACGAGGAGCTCTCGCTCGCCGAGCTGGCTCGGCGCACCGGCGTCCCCAAGCCGACCGCGCACCGGCTGCTCGGCGAGCTGGCGGGATGGGGGGTCGTCGAGCGCGTCGACGGGGGCTGGCGGCTCGGCATGGCGCTGTTCGAGCTGGGGCAGCGCGCGCCGGGCCAGCGCAGCCTGCGGGAGGCCGCGGCGCCGTACCTGTCCGACCTGTTCGAGGCCACGCACGAGACCGTCCACCTCGCCGTGCCGGACGGCGTCGAGGTCGTCTACGTGGAGAAGCTGACCACCCGCCGCGGGCCGGCCGTCGGCTCCCGGGTCGGCGGCCGGATGCCGGCCTACTGCACGGGGGTGGGGAAGGTGCTGCTCGCGTTCGGCCCGCCGGAGCGGCTCGCGGCCGTCGTCGCGGCCGGGCTGCGCAGGCGCACACCGCGCACCGTCGTCGCGCCCGGACTGCTGGCCGACGAGCTCGCCCGCATCCGTGAGCAGGGCCTCGCCGTGGAGCACGAGGAGTCCACGGTCGGCATCGCGTGCGTCGCCGCACCCGTCCTCGCCGGTGGCCCGCACGCCGTCGCCGCCATCTCGATCACGGGGTGGGCGAACCGGCTCGACACCGGCCGGCTGGGGCCGGCGGTGCGGACGGCGGCACTGGGGTTGTCGCGCGTGCTCCGCTCCACAATGGCGGAGTGACGCAGGTCACATCGGAAGGATGTCGAAGCGACGGAACCGGCTCCGTTCCCGCTGCGTCCGAACCCCGAACGAAGGAGCCCTCCGATGGACGCGCAGACCGTCACCGCCACCCTCGCCAAGCCGATCGCCCGGGAACTGCTCGACTCCGCCATGGGGCGGTTCTCCTACCTCGGCGCCGACGGCGAGCCCCGCGTGATCCCGATCGGCTTCTGGACCAAGGGCGAGCAGATCGCGTTCGCCACGGTCGTCGGCTCGGCGAAGGTGGCCGCGATCAGCGAGAACCCGCGCGTCGCCCTCGTCGTCGACCGGTTCGGGATGCCGCCGCGCTCGCTGCTCGTGCGCGGCTCGGCCACCGTCGAGATCGTCGACGGGGTGCCCGCGGAGTACCTCGCCGGCGCGCCCAAGCTCATGCCGGCCGAAGCCGTCGAGGGCTGGAGGGCCGGCGTGCAGGCCCTCTACTCGCAGATGGCCGTCATCACGATCACCCCCGACCACGTGGTGCTGCACGACTTCGAGACCACCCTCCCGAAGGCCGTCGCCGACCTCGTCGCGCAGCACGGCGACCCCCGTTGAGGCAAGGAGATGCTGATGCCGCGGTACATGATCCTGACCAAGCACGACCGGACGCTCGACGTGCCGCCGATGAGCGAGTGGGACCCGGCGGACATGGAGCGGCACCTCGAATGCCTGCGCGCCCTCAACGCCGAGCTGGTGGCCAACGGTGAGCTCGTCGACATGAGCGCGCTGACCGAGCCGGAGCTCGCGAAGGTCGTCACCGCCGACGGGGCCGGCGCCCCCGTCGTCACCGACGGGCCGTTCCCGGAGGCGAAGGAGCTGCTGGCGGGCTACCAGCTCGTCGACGTCGAGTCGGAGGAGCGCGCACTGGAGATCGCCGCCGCCGTCTCCGCGGCGCCGGGGCCCGGTGGGAAGCCGCTCGGCCAGCACATCGAGGTCCGCCAGGTGATGTTCACCTTCCCGGTGGGCGAGTGAGCGGTCCGGAGCCGGTCGAGGACCTGCTGCGTCGCACGGCGCCGCAGGTCCTCGGCGTGCTCGTGCGCCGCTACGGCGACTTCGCCGCCGCCGAGGACGCCGTGCAGGAAGCGCTCATCGCCGCCGCCGACCACTGGCCGAGGGACGGCGTGCCCGAGCACCCGCACGCCTGGCTGATCCGCACCGCCACCCGCAAGCTCGTCGACGAGCACCGCGCGGCCGCCGCCCGGCGCCGGCGCGAGGAGGCGACGGCGCTGGAGCCGCCCGCCGCGCCCGTCCCGGACACCGACGACACGCTGCGGCTGCTCGTGCTGTGCTGCCATCCCGTCCTCACCCCGGCGTCCGCGATCGCGCTCACCCTGCGCGCGGTGGGCGGACTCACCACCGCCGAGATCGCCGCCGCGTTCCTCGTGCCGGAGCCGACGATGGGCACCCGCATCAGCCGGGCGAAGGCGAAGGTGGCCGAGGCCGGCGCCCGGTTCGCGTTGCCCGAGCCGGCGGAGCGCGGCCGGCGCGTGCAGTCGGTGTTGCGGGTGCTCTACGTGATGTCCACCGAGGCCCACACCAGCAGCGGCGGCGCCGGGCTGCACCGCGTCGACCTGGCCGCCGAGGCGATCCGGCTCACCCGGCTCCTGCGCGTCTCCCTCCCCGACGACCCCGAGGTGACGGGGCTGCTCGCGCTCATGCTGCTCACCGACGCCCGCCGGCCCGCGCGCACCGGCAAGGACGGCGAGCTGATCCCGCTCGCCGAGCAGGACCGCGCCCGCTGGGACGCCACGGCCATCGCCGAGGGCATGCGGCTCGTGATCGAGGCGCGGCAGGCAGGCGTCGTGGGGGAGTACCAGCTGCTGGCCTCGATCGCGGCCGTCCACGACGCCGCCCCGACCGCGGAGGCCACCGACTGGGCCCAGATCCGCTCCCTCTACGAGCTGCTCGAACGCCTCACCGACAACCCCGTCGTCACGCTCAACCGGGCGGTCGCCGTCGCCATGACCGACGGGCCGCGGGCCGGGCTCGCCCTGCTCGACGAGGTCGCGCCGAAGCTGACCGGGCACCACCGCCTCGACGCCGTCCGCGCGCACCTGCTGGAGGAGGCCGGCGAGCCGGCGGCCGCCGCCCGGCACTACGCGGCCGCGGCCGCCCGCGCGGTCAACCTCCCCGAGCAGCAGTACCTGACGAAGCGCGCGGCCCGGCTGCGGGCGGTCTGACGTTGCGTGATCGTCGATCGCTCATGATCGGGCAGTGGCCGCCGCCGGGGGCGGGGCAGCCCGGCCCTGTTGCGGTGGTGATCAAGGGCAGAAGGTCGTGGTTGAAGATCCACTAGCGGCAGTTTGCCCTTGATCGACGAAACGGGGTGGCCGGGGCATGGCCTGGCGCGCCGGCCGATCCCGGGTTGCGGTGATCATGGGCAAAACGTGGCTGGGGTAGATCGATTGACCACGGTTTGCCCATGATCGACGCGGTGCACCGCGGCCCGGCCTCGCACGCCCAGCACGGGAGCCCGGCCCGCCCGCCGGCCGAACGCACCGGGTCAGGCCACCGCGCGTCCCGCCCCGCCGCCGACCCGCCGCGCCACCACGAAGCCCTGCTCCGACGCCTCGTACTCCTCCTGCGGCGGCCGCCAGCCGCGGAAGACGACCTCGAACTCGGCGTCGGTGAGGCGTTGCTGCACCTCTTCCGGGGAGTGCCACCACACGTCGAAGACGACGCCGAGGCCGGCGCTGCGGCCGCCGCGGCGGCGCTGGTCGTCGCCGGCCTTGAACCCGGCGGTGAGGTAGCCGCCGGGCCGGACCACCCTGGCCAGCTCCGCGAAGGCGAGCGGCCGCTGCGCCGGCGGCAGGTACATGAGGGAGTACCAGCACACCACCCCGGCCAGTGACGCGTCGGGGAACGGGAGGGCGCGCACGTCCGCCACCTCGAACGGGACGCCCGGGTGCTCGCGGCGGGCCACGTCGATCATGCCGGGGGAGAGGTCGACGCCCCGCGGCGCCAGCCCGTGCGCCGCCAGGAACGGGGTCAGCCGCCCGGTGCCGCAGCCGATGTCGCCGACCTCGTCGCCGACCCCGGCCGAGCGGGTGAGCTCGCAGAACAGGCCGAGCACGGCCCGGTCGACGGGC
Organism: Pseudonocardia sp. CA-107938; assembly: GCF_050936315.1. Taxonomy (NCBI): domain Bacteria; kingdom Bacillati; phylum Actinomycetota; class Actinomycetes; order Pseudonocardiales; family Pseudonocardiaceae; genus Pseudonocardia; species Pseudonocardia sp. CA-107938. The sequence goes on from NZ_JBNJNA010000001.1 coordinate 3,549,608, forward strand.
ATGCGGTCGAGCGCGTCGGCGAGCCGTTCGGCGTACAGCTCGGCGAGCACGTCGTGCGCGGCGCGGACCTCGGCGGTGCTGGCGGCGACGGCGTCGGGCGATTCGGGCAGGGCTTCGTAGGCGGTCGTGTCCTCCACGGCCGGCACCGTAGGCACTGCCACCGACAATGCCGCCGACAAGGATCGTCAGGGGAACGCGGTCCAGCGCGCCGCCGCCCACACGGCACCGACCAGCGCCAGCACCGCGATCCCGACGAGCCCCGCGCTGATCTCGATGTCCTCGCGCTGGGTCGCGACGGTCTGCGGCAGGTCGTCGAGGACGGACTGCAGCTCGCCGGCGTCGGCGGCCGCGAAGTACTCGCCGCCGGTGGTCTCGGCGACCTGTCGCAGCGTGGACTCGTCCGCGACGAGGTAGCTGCCCGCGCCGCCGCTGAACCCGCCGAACCAGCCCTCGTTGCCCTTGGCCCCGAGCTGGGTCGGCGTGCACACCATGGACGTCGGGTTGCGGGTGCCGAACCCGATCGGGTAGACACGCACGCCGCGATCGGCGGCGGTGTGGGCGGCTTCCTGCGGAGAGATGCCGCGGGTGTTGGCGCCGTCGGTGAGCAGCACGACGATCTCCGGCGCGTACGTCCCGGGTTCGCGGGGCCGCAGCGGCGTCGAACCGGGATCGGATCGGGCGACGTCGGGGTCGATCTCCGCGATCGCGTCCACGGACTTGAGGATCGCGGCGCCGATCGTCGTGCCACGCCCGGTGGTCAGCCCGTCGACGGCGCGCAGCAGCGCTTCCCGGTCCTGCGTCGGGGCGACGGCGACCTGCGCGAACCCGGAGAAGACGACGAGCCCGATCGTGGTGGAGGCGTCCTGCTTGCCGATGAAGTCGCGCACCGCGTTCTGCGCGGCCGCGAGCCGGTTGGGCTCGACGTCGGTGGCGCACATCGAGCCGGACACGTCCAGCGCCATGATCACGGCGGACCGGGAGACCGGCACGTTCGCGGTGACCTGGGGGCGCGCCGCGGCCAGTGCGAGCAACCCGATCGCGGCCACGAGCAGCCCGAACGGGACGTGCCGGCGCCACGGTGGGCGGCGCGGCGCCGCGGCGCGCACCAGCGCGACGTCGGAGACGCGCACGGTCTGGCGGCGCCGCCGCCGCTGCAGCCACACGTAGTAGGCGATCGCCGCCGGGACGACGAGCAGCGCCGGCAGCACGAACGGCCACTGGACGGTCATCAGGCCACCGCCCGTCCGGTGCGGTGCAGCGACAGCAGCAGCGCTCCGAGCAGGGCCAGCCCGCCGAGCGCGGCGGCGACGGCGGTCAGCTCGACGCGCCGCGGCTGCACCGTCCACGCGAGGTCGACGCTCTTCGCGAGCGCGGCGAGCGCCTGCGGGTCCGAGCCTGCGACGTAGCTGCCGTCGGTGCGGTCGGCGATGTCGCGCAGCCGCCGTTCCTGCAGCGCGGTGGCGATCTGGAACCCGTCGATGTCGACGACGGTGCCGTCGGCGGTGCCCAGACCGACGGGGTAGACCTTCACGCCGGTGCTGGAGAGGAGGTCGGCGAGCTCGAGCGGGTCGAGCTCGCCGGTGTCCTCGCCGTCGGTGAGCAGCACGATGGACGACGAGCCGTGGAAGCCGAGGTCGGGTCCCTGCTGCTCGATGCCGCCCGTGGCCGTGCTGCCGATCGACACCGGGTTGCCGACGATCGTGCTGAGCGCCGCCTGCAGACCGCCCGCCATGCCGGTGCCGCCGGTGGCCGTGAGCCGGTCGATCGCGGCCAGCACGAGGGCCCGGTCGGCCGTCGCCTCCTGCGTGACGAGCCCGGTGCTGCTGAACGCCACCACCCCGACCAGCACCGTCGGCGGCTGCTGCTCGACGAACTGCCTCGCCAGCGCCTGTGCGGCGGCGAGCCGGGTGGGTGCCTGGTCGGGCGCGGTCATGCTGGCCGAGGTGTCGAACGCGAGGATCACGGTGCCCTCCCGACGCGGCTCCGGCACCCGGGCCTGCGGCCGCGCGAGTCCTGCGACCAGCAGCACCAGCCCGACGGCGAGCAGCACGGCCGGCAGCTGCCGCCACCGCCCGCCGGCCGTGGGTGCTGCGACGAGGCCCAGCTCGGCCAGCTCGGCACGCCGGCGTTCCCGGGCCCGCAGCTGCTGCCGGTACCACCACACCGCCGCCGGCACCGCCAGCAGCAGGAGCAGCGCCCACGGCCACAGGAGCGTCATCGGCGTGGCCCCCGTCCCGCCTGCCGGCTGCGGAGCCGGGCGATCCGGAACAGGGCCCGCACCAGGTCGTCGTCGGTGGCGACGGGGTGCAGGTCGAGCCCGGCGGCGAGCAGGTCGGCGACGAGCGCGTCCTGCCGCTCGTCGGCCCCGGCCCGCAGCCGCCGCTGGAACCCGGGGTCGCCGGTGTCGACGAAGATCACCTCGCCGGTCTCGGCGTCCTCCACGTAGATCATGCCGACGGCGGGGAGGTCGAACTCGTGCCGGTCGTGCACCTGCACCGCGACGATGTCGTGCCGGCGGGCCAGCTGCCCGAGCGGGGCCTGCCAGCCGGACGGGCCGATGAAGTCGCTGACCAGCACGATCAGCGACCGCCGCCGGGCGATGCCCTGCAGTGCCCGCAACGCTCCGGCCAGGTCCGTGGTGCCGGGCTGCTCGGCCCGCTCGTCGCCGGGCGTGGCGCGCAGCACCCGGTCGACGATCCGCAGCACCTGGTTGCGGCCCTGCCCGGGCGGGATCACCTCGCGCACCGCCCCGTCGAACAGCACCGCCCCGACCCGGCTGCCGCCGCGCGAGAGCAGCTGCGCGATCGTGGCCGCCACCTCGGTGAGCACCCGGTGCTTGCGCCGCTGCGCCGGCCCGAACGCCATCGACCGCGACACGTCGAGCACCAGCCACCCGGTGATCTCGCGATCCTCCAGGTACTCGCGCACGTGCGGGACGTCGGTGCGCGCGGTGACGTTCCAGTCGATGTGGCGCAGGTCGTCGCCCCACACGTACTCGCGCAGGTCGGCGACGTCCACGCCGGAGCCGCGGAACGCGGTGCGGAACTCGCCCTGCCGGCGCCCGTCGAGGCGCCGCAGCACCCGCCATTCGAGCCGCCGCAGCAGCCGGTCCGGTGTGAGGGTGCCCGCGATCTGGTTCATGGCGTGCGCACGTGCCGTTCGGGGTGCTCGATCTCCGGCAGCGGTACGGCCTTCAGCACCGGCTCCAGCACGTCGTCGGGGGAGACGTCGTCGGCGAGCGCCTCGTAGGAGAGCACGATCCGGTGCCGCAGCACGTCGCGGGCCAGCTCGCGCACGTCGCCGGCCAGCGCGTAGTCGCGTCCGCGCAGGAACGCCAGCGCCTTCGCCCCGAGCACCATGTTGATCGACGCGCGGGGGCTCGCCCCGAACGTCACGTAGCGGGCCATGTCGGGCACGCCCGCCGCGGACAGGTCCCGGGTCGCGGCGGCCAGCTTCACCGCGAACTCGATGATCTGCGGATCGACGTAGACGGCGTCGCTGGCGCGCTGGAAGGCGAGCAGCTGCTCCGGGTCGAGCACCGCGCCGGCCTGCTCGGGGGTGCCGATCATCCGTTCCACGACGACGAACTCCTCCGTCGCGGACGGGTAGCCGACGAGCACCTTGAACATGAACCGGTCGAGCTGTGCCTCGGGCAGCGGGTAGGTGCCCTCGGACTCGATGGGGTTCTGCGTCGCCATGACGAGGAACGGGTCCGGCGCGGGGAACGTCTCGCGGCCGATCGTGACCTGCCGTTCCTGCATCACCTCCAGGAGCGCGCTCTGCACCTTCGCCGGTGCCCGGTTGATCTCGTCGGCGAGCAGCAGGTTGGTGAAGACGGGTCCGCGGGAGACCTGGAACTCGCCCTCCCGCTGGTTGTAGATGCGCGTGCCGACGACGTCGGCGGGCACCAGGTCGGAGGTGAACTGGATGCGCTGGAACTCCCCGCCGATCGCCTGCGCCAGCGCCTTGACCGCCATCGTCTTCGCCAGCCCCGGCACGCCCTCCACCAGCAGGTGCCCGCGGGCGAGCAGCGCGACGAGCATCCGCTCCAGGAGCGCGTCCTGGCCGACGATCGTCTTCTTGACCTGGTAGAGGGTCTCCTCGAGCGGGCCCGACGACATGTGCGCTCCGTTCGCTGATGGGGTCACTGCTGGGGCCCGCCGGCCGCGCCGCCGGCGGTGGCGATCGGCACCGCGAACCCGATGCCGGTGAAGAACTGCTGTCCGGCGGGGTTGGCCAGCCCCGTGACGATGCCGACGACCTGGCCGGCGCGGTTGAGCAGCGGGCCGCCGCTGTTGCCGGGGTTGACGGCGGCGTCGAACTGGATGAGCCCGTTGAGCCGACCGCCGGCCGCGGTGGCGATGCTGCGGTCGATGCCGGACACCACGCCGGCGGAGATGCTGCTGCGCAGCCCGAGCGGGTTGCCGACGGCGAACACGTCGGCGCCGACCGCGGGCGGTCCGGCCAGCACGGCGGGCACCAGCACGCCGGGGGTGCGGTCGGCGAGCAGCACGGCGATGTCCTGGTCGGGGCGGCGGTTGACGATCTGGGCGCCGGCCGTGGACCCGTCGGCGAACGTGAGGCGGATCGTGCTGGCGTGCTCGACGACGTGCAGGGCGGTGAGGATGGCGCCGGCGGCGTTGACGACCACCCCGGTGCCGAGCGTCTCCTGCGCGTTCGGCTGGTCGGTGGTGACCGTGACCAGCGACGGAGTGATGGTCCGGTACGCGCGGGCGGCGGCGGGCGGGGTGGCGGCCTCCTCCTGCCGGGCCCGCTCCAGCTGGGCGGCGACGGCCCGGTCGACGTCGGCGGCCGTCGGTGGGTCCGGGATGGTCGACACCCGCCAGACGAGCGCGCCGAGCAGCACGACGAGCAGCGCACCCGCAGCACCGATGACCTGGGCGCGGCGCCAGGGCGAGCGGGCCCGCTGAGGGGTTTCCGGCTGCGGATCGGTCGCCGGCTCGACCTCGGCCGGTCGCATGCTCCGACTGTACGTCGTGACCTCGCCGTGACCTAGACCTTGCGAGATCCTGTGCCCGGATGCCGCATCGGCTGGGCCCGCCCGGACGAGTCAGGTCGAAGGCCCGACACCGGTCAGCGGCCGGCTTCCACCAGCCGCTCCACCACGTCCGCCAGCCGGCTCGGGTCGAGGTTGCCGATGCTCACCCGCAGGGCGCAGCGGTCGTCCGGGGTGAACGCGGTGCCGGGGATGACGAGCAGGTCCTGCTCGACGACGAGGTCGCGCACCACGCGCTCCGTCGGGCGGTCGGCGAACGGGTGGCGCACCCACGCGAAGAACCCGCCGGTCGCGGCCAGCTCGAAGCCGCCGGGCCGCTCCGCCATGGCGTCGGCGAACGCGGCCCGCCGCGCGGCGATCTCGGCGGCCCGGTCGGCCCGCCACTGCTGCGCGGTCGTCAGTCCCGCCCAGGCCGCCTCCTGGCCGACCCGCGGAGCCCCGATCGCCACGCAGTCGAGCAGCTTCAGCACCTCGCGGTTCAGCGCCGGCGCGGCCACCACGGCGCCGACCCGGTAGCCGGGGATGGCGAGGTCCTTGGAGAAGCTGTGCAGGCTGACCAGCGTGTCCCGCCAGGCGGGCTCGGCGAACAGGCCGTGCGCCGGCGCGTCGGTGCCCCGGAACGAGCGGTAGGTCTCGTCGAGCACCAGCGCGATGCCGTGCCGGGCGGCGAGCGCCGCGAACTCCGCGATGCCCGCCGGCGGGATCGTCACGCCCGTCGGGTTGCCGGGGCTGACCAGCACGATCGCCCGCGTGCGCGGCGTGATCAGCGGCTCGGCCGCCGCGGCCGTCGGCACCAGGTCGGGCCCGGGATCCAGGTAGACGGGGGTGATGCCGGTCATCCGCAGCCACATGTCGTGGTTGAAGTACACCGGCAGCGCCGTGACGATCTCGTCGCCCGGCTCGGCGAGCGCGCCCATGACCAGGCAGAACGCCTGGTTGCAGCCCGCGGTGACCACGACGTCGGCGACGTCGACGGGCCCGCCGTACGCCGCGGTCAGGTCCGCGGCGAACGCGACCCGCAACGACTCCAGCCCCGCCTGCCCGACGTACTGGGCGCCCGTCGGGTCGTGCGCGACCGCCGCCACGTGCTCGACGACCGACGCGGCCGGCGGGTACGGCGGCGCCGCCTGACCGAGGTCGAGCAGCGGCCGCCGCCCGCCCCGGTGCCCGACCAGGGCGTAGGACGCGCCGATCGGCGAGTCGATCTCCGCACGGACCCGGGACGCGATGTGCACGCGTCGACCCTACGGACCGACCCTAGGGGGCCCGGCAGTTGAGGGTCCGGGCTTTCGGCGCCCAGGCGGCCCCTCGCGGCGTTGCCGCCCTTGCAAAGACGCCCGGTCTGCGCTGCGGGCGGCGCCTTCCTCACCCACCCCGCCTCCTTCGTCGGCTTGCCATCCCCCGAGGCGAGGAACCACCTGGACACCGAAAGCCGCACGAACCCTCAACTGCCGGACCCTCAGCCGAGCACCGTGCGCAGGGTCGCGGCGAACTCCTCCGGCTTGCCCCCGTAGCCGGTGTCGCCGCCGACGAAGCCGCCGTGGTGGCTGGGGAACATCGTGGCCTCCAGCCCCAGCGCCGCGGCCGTGGCGAAGCCGGTCCGGCCGGTGACGGTGGCTGCCGACTCCTCGCCGACCCCGATCACGATCCGGGTGGGCGCGGCGGTCAGCGCCGCGACGTCGAGCACGAGTTCGGTGACCGGGAGGGAGCGCTCCGAGAGCAGCGGATCGTCCCGGACGCCGTCGTCCTCGGTGGGGAGGCCGAACATCGCCGGCTCCGGCGCGGGCTGGGCGAAGTACGCGTCGGTGTACTCGCCCTGCCAGGACGTCATGGCGATGAACGCCGCCATGCCGGCGCCGAACCCCTTCGCCCGGTAGGCGTCCATCCACGCGTCCCGCGCCCGCAGCGCCGCGTCCGCGTCCGGTAGGAGACCGAAGAGCGGCGGCTCGTGCCCGACCAGGGTCACGACGTCCTCCGGGTGCGCTGTGACCAGCGCCAGCCCGGCGATCGCGCCGCCGCTGCTGCCGAACACCTCGACCGGTCCGGCGCCCAGCTCCGCGATGAGCGCGTGCAGGTCGGCGGCCTGTGTCTGCGGCACGCTGGTCGTCAACCCGTCACTGCGCACGCTCCGGCCGAGGCCGCGCGGGTCGTAGGTGACGACCGTGCGGTCCGGGAACTGCGCCGCCAGCGCGGAGAAGCCGTCGGCGCACATCGGCTGCCCGATCATCAGCAGCGGCGGCCGGCCGTCGGCGGTGGGCAGGGGTCCGTGGACGTCGTAGACGAGCTCGACGTCGGGGAGGTGCAGCGTGTGAGTGGTCATGCTCGTACGGACTCCTGTCGCGCCGGGGAATCATCGCGGGTGCGCGACGAACCTCAGTAGTCGCGTTCCTGCCGGAAGTACGGCCCCGCCGCCGGCCGGAACATGAAGACGATGCCCGCGATGATCGTCAGCAACTGCACGATCGACAGCACCCCGGAGACGACGCCGATCGGGCCCATCGCGAACGTCTGGCCGATGCTCCCGATGCCGAACAGGGTGAACAGCACCGCGATCGCACCGAGGATGGTGATCACGATCCGGGCCCAGTTGCGTCCCGCGCGCATCTTGAACAGGAACAGCACGTAGAGCGCCAGGAAGATCAGCCAGACGACGGCGATCCCGACCAGGATCACCGTGGTGATCTGCCGGAACTGCTCGGTGGTCACGCCCGGCGGCACCTGCCCCGACGCGATCGTGGCGTCGATGGACACCGGTGAGAGCGCGAACCCCAGCGCCACCCCGATCACGCCGAGCAGCACGGAGAGGAGCCCCAGCCGGAACGCGGTCTCCACCTCCTTCGGCTTCTCCACCGGCCCGCGCGGAGCGGGCGGCGGGTAGGGCGGCTGCTGCCCGGGGTAGGGGCTGCTCCCGTACGGCTGGCCGCCGCCGGGCGGAGGCCCGTAGGGCGAGGGCCCGCCCGGCTGACCGGGACCGGGGGGCTGCTGCGGAGGCACGCTCATGGGCTGAACCGTAGAGGTCGCTGCCCGTCATGCCCAGTTCCTGCCCGGAACGGGTGTTCGGCCCGCCGTTGCGGCGAGGAAACGCTGGTGAAGCGCCGCTCACGCAAGCTCCCGACGTCGAGATCACCCGTCGGAGGGAACGCCGTGTCCATCGCCCGCCATGCCGCGATCGCCGGTGTCACCGGAGCGGTCGTCGTCGCCGTCGCGGTGGTCCTGCTCGCCGGCGGGGTCCACAGCTCCCGACCGGTCGCCGCCGCCGATCCCACCGTCGGTGCACAGCGGCCCGCGCCGCGCACCCCGACCCCCACGAGTGCGCCCGCCCGGCCCGGCCCGGCCACCTCGACGGCGGCGGCGCCGCAGGTGCGGTCCGACGATCCGCGGCTCGGCCCGTACGAGCAGCAGGCCGGCTGCCTGCGGGCAGGCAACGCCGGTATGGCGGACGGTTCCTGGCCCGACTACGAGTGCGTCGGCGGGGCCGGCAGCTGGCGCGTCGTCCCGGCACGTCGGTGAAGCGGTCCGTCCTCGCCGTGGCCCTGCTGTGCCTGCTCGGCTCGGCGTGCGCGCAGCCGGTCACGGGTGCGGCCCGGCCGATCGGCCCGGTCACCAAGGTCGCCACCGCCACCGACCCTTCGGTGTGGACCGCGTGGGCGTTCCACGACCGCGCGAGCGGCAGCTGGTCCGGTTCGGCGAACTCGGCGACCGAGCGCACGGAGGCCGAGTCGACGATCAAGGCGTGGATCGGCGTCGACGTGCTGCGGCTGCGTGCCACCCGCGGCCCCGCCGTGACCCCGGACGAGCTGCGGCTGATCTCGGCCGCGGTCCGGCAGAGCGACGACCAGGCCGCCGAGACGCTCTACCGCAGCGCAGGCGGCGACGAGGTGCTGCGCGACCTGCAACCGGTGTGCGAGGTGGCGGTGACCACCAGCCGCCAGCACTACTGGTCGTTCGCGCAGGTCTCCGCCGTGGAGGCGGCGCGGATCATGGAGTGCGTGCTCGACGAGGCACCGCGCCGGCCGGGCGGCGCCGAGCTCGTCGCCGACCTGCGGTCCGTGGACGCCGACGGCGCCTTCGGGATCCCCGACGCGCTGCCGGCAGGGACCCGGGTCGCGGTCAAGAACGGCTGGACCGAGCACTCGGCGCGCGGCATCTGGAACGTCAACTGCGTGGCGTCGTGGGACGCCGGCACGCTGGCCGTGCTGACCCGCTACCCGCGCGAGCGCGGCCGCGACTTCGGCGCCGCGCTCTGCCGTGACGTCACCGCGCGGGTGCTGGCAGCGCGGAGCATCCGGTGAGCCGGTCGGGTCGGTCGCCGAGGAACGTCGCCAGCTCATCGCGGACCAGCGCCTCCACCATGTCCTGCGCGACCTCCGCCGGCGCGGTGCGGAACTCGGCGAGCGCGCTGAACAACATCCCGTCGATGAACGCCACCAGCCGCCGCGCGGCCAGCTCGTCGAGCGGGACGCCGGCCGCCGCGAACAGCGCGCCGAGCGACTCGCGGTGCTGCCGGGCCGCGGCCGTCATGGCCTCCCGCAGGGCCGGCCGGCGGTTGCTCTCCAGGAACAGCTCCGCCACCGCGAGGTGCCGGAAGCGCTGCTCGCCGACGGCCGCGCGGGCCGTCTGCACCAGTAGCTCGACGAGGTCGTCGCAGGTGAGCCGCCCACCGGCCGGCGCAGCACCGAGCTCCTCGCCGAGGTCGTCGAGGTGGGTGGAGATCGCGTACTCGGTGACGGCGACGAACAGCGCGTCGCGGTTGCGGAAGTAGCGCGACGTCGTGCCGGCCGGGACCCCGGCGAACGCGTCGACCGCGCGATGGGTCAGCCCCCGCGAGCCGCCCTCGGCGAGCACGTGCGTGGCCGCCTCGGCGAGCCGGCGACGCCGGTGCAGGTTGGGCGGGGGCATGGCCGGACGAGCCTACGGCACCGGCGTTCCCCTCGCCCGCCGGTGACGTCCGTTTCGCCAGGTTCCGGTCAGCTACCGGCGCACTTCGGGGTGGTGGTCTCCGCGAGCTTCACCGTCGCCGCACCCAGCTTGGAGGCGGACTTCTGCAGTGTGCTCGTGCCCGCGCCGATCTTGTGGTACTCGTCGGCGAGCGTCGTCAGCGGCGCGGCGGCGTCGGCCGGAGCGAGCGGGACCAGCGCGGCCATCTCGTCGCCGATCTCGGTGTACTGGGCCGGGCTGATCGCGTTCTGCGAGCCGATCTCCCTGGTCTTCGTGGCGAGCGTGCGCAGCGCGCCGCAGAAGTCCTGCGCGGGGGCAGCGGCGGCCGCCGGAGCAGCCGGAGCGGGCACAGCCGGTGCCGGGGCGCCGCCGGAACAGCCGGTGGCCAGTACGAGGCAGGCCAGTGCCGCGACGACGTGTCGGACGGGGTTCATGTCGTGCACTCCTTGGGGGTGGGGGATCAGGTCACCGGAACAGGCCGTCGGGGTCCCACCGGGCGGTGACCGCCTGCAGCCTGCGGGCGTCGGCAGCGCCCGGGGTCCAGCGCGTGGGCCCGTCGGCAGCGCGGGTCGCGGCGACGACGGCGTCGGCCCAGCGGGCGGCGGCGTCGTCGGTGCCGACCTCGGCGTCGCGCCACTTCGCCAGCGCGTGGACCAGCCAGCGCCCTCGGTGCCCGCCCAGGCTCGGCGGGACGACGACGATCTCCGAGAGCGGCCCGGGCATGCGCGCGGCCGCGTCCTGCAGGTCCGACAGCAGCTGGTCGGTCGGCCGTCGCACCGACGCGCTCGCGTGCCGGGTGCGCGTCCCCGGCGGGTCGCCGGCGTCGAGCTGGCGCTGCAGCGCGACGTAGGGCACCGGGCCGACGGCGTCCACGAGCGGCGCCACCTCGGTGCGCAGCGGCCCCAAGACGGCCTGCCCGGCGGCGGGTCCGCCGAAGTACGCGGGGACGACGGCCAGCACCGGCCGGCCGACGACGTCCCCCGGCACGTACGGGGCAGGCGGGGCGTGCAGGAACGCGGCGGCCCCGCCGAGGTCGCCGCCCGACGCGGCGACCAGCTCGGCGAGCACCGCCAGCACCCGCGGGGCGGCCGCCAGCGGGTAGGCGAGCAGGCCACCGAGCACGAGCGGCGGGATCGGGTGCAGCCGGAACGTGAGCGACGTGACGACGCCGACGGTGCCGCCGCGCCCGCGCAGCGCCCAGAACAGGTCCGGTTCCCGCCGGTGGTCGACGGTGAGCACGCCGCCGTCGGCGGTGACGAGCTCGGCCTGCAGCAGGTTGTCGCAGCTGCGCCCGTGCCGGCCGGAGAGCCAGCCCTCGCCGCCGCGCAGGGTCAGCCCGGCCACTCCGCTGCTGCTGATCCGCCCGCCCGGCACCGCCAGCCCGTACGGCTGGGTCGCGCCGTCGACATCGGCCCAGGTGGCGCCGCCGGCGACGACGGCGGTGCGGGCGAGCGGGTCCACGGCGACGCCGCGCATCGCGGACAGGTCCAGGACGACCGCGCCACCGGTGTGGTCGGCCCGCACGGCGACCCGGAGCCCGTGCCGGCGGGCGAACCCGACGGTCGCCACCACGTCGGCCCTCCCGGCGGCCGAGACGACCGGGTCGGGACCGCGCACGACGCCCCGCACGAGCGCGCGCAGCTCGCCGGCAGCCGTCGTCGGGTACGGGGTGGGCGACACGGGATCTCCTCGGGGCGGGGTGCCCGAAGGGTTGCCCGCCGACCTTGCACCGGCGCGTCGCCGGCGTTTCACGGACCCGAAGAGGGGTGCGGTCGACCGGAAACTACGCTACAGCTGTAGTGAACCGAGGGGGCGGGGATGCAGGTCGACGTTCTCGGCACGGTGGAGGTCAGAGCAGGCGACACGCCGATCGTGATCGGCCGGACGTCCGAACGTGCACTGCTGGTCAGACTAGCTCTGGCTGGCGCCGTCGCAGTAGCCGACGAACGGCTGGTCGCCGATCTGTGGGGCGACGCCGACCTGGCGCGTCCCGTCGAACGGCTGCGGGTGCTCGTCTCACGGCTGCGGTCCAGCCTGGGCGGTGAGGCGGTGCGGCTCACCCGCACCAGCGCCGGCTACCGGCTCGACGCCACGGTCACCGATCTCGCCGGCGCCCGCACCGCCGCCGACCGGCTCGCCGCGGCGGCCCGGGCCGGCGACCACGTCGCCGCCCGCTCCGCCGCGCTCGACGCGCTCGGCCGCTGGCGCGGTCCCGCGCTCGCCGACCTGCGCGGCCTGCCGTTCGGCGCCGCCGAAGGAGCCCGGCTCGACGACTGGCACCGCGACATCACGATCGCCCACCTCGCCGCGGAGACCGGCCTCGGCGCCGGCCCCGAGCACGTCCAGGCCCTGCAGGCGCTGGCAGCCGAACACCCGCTGCACGAAGGCGTGTCGGTGCTCTACGCGACCGCGCTCTACCAGGCGGGACGGCAGGCGGACGCGCTCGCGCACCTCGCCCACCTGCGCCGCTCGCTCGCCGACGAGCTCGGCATCGACCCCGCCCCGGAGACGGCCGACCTGGAGCTGCGGCTGCTGCGCCAGGACCCGACGCTGCGCCCCGCACCGCCGGGCGCGGTCGCGGTGCGGGCACCGGTACCCGTACCCGTCGTCGCACCGGCCGGCAGCGTCTCCGCGATCATCGGCCGCGACAGCGACCTGGCCGCGCTGGCCGACATGATCGGGCGCGCCGGAATCGTCACGCTGGTCGGGGAGCCCGGTTGCGGGAAGTCCCGCCTCGCGGCGGAGGTGGCGGCGCGGGCCGCCGCCGGCGGCCGCACCGTGCACGTGCTGGAGCTGGCCGCCGTGCGCGCCCGGCCGGGCGTGGCCGAGGAGGCGGACGCGGACACCACGCTGCCCGCCGGTGCGGTCCGCGCCGCGCTGGTGCGCCTGCTCGACCTGCCCGACGACCCGGACGCCGCCCGCGACGGCGCGGTGGCGGCGCTGACCGGGGCGCTGCTGGTCGTCGACAACGCCGAGCACCTCGTCGATCAGGCCGCCGACGTCGTGGGGGACCTGCGCGACCTCGTCCCGGGCCTGTCGGTGCTGGTCACGTCGCAGCGCCCGCTGCTGGTGGAGCGGGAGGTGCAGCACCGGGTCCGCCCGCTGGGGCCCGCCGACGCCGCCACGCTGTTCCGGTCCCGCGCGGCCAGCTACGCCGACACCACCAGCGCCGCCGCGGAGGAGGAGATCGCCGTGATCTGCGCGGCGGTCGACGGGCTGCCGCTCGGCATCGAGCTCGCCGCCGGTCTGACGCGCGCGCTCACCGTGCGGCAGATCGCCGACCGCATCGACGACCGGCTGCGCCTGCTGGTGGGTGGCCGGCGCGACCGGGCCGGGCGGCACTCCAGCCTGCGTTCCGCGCTCGACTGGAGCTACGAGCTGCTCGACGACCAGGCCCGCCAGGTGCTGCGGCGGCTCGCCGCGTTCGCGGGCGGGTTCGACCTGGAGGCCGCCGAGATCGTGGCGGCCGGCGGCGCGGTCGAGTCCGGTGACGTCGCGCCCGTGCTGAGCGAGCTGGTCGACCGCAGCCTCGTCACCGTCAACGTCGAGACGGGCCGGCCCCGGTTCCTGCTGCTGGAGAGCGTGCGCGCGCACGCCGCCGCGCACCTCGCGGGGTCCGGCGAGGCCGCCGCCACCGGTGCTGCGCTGCTCGACTGGGCCGAGCGGTGGGTCGCCACGGTGGCCGCGGTCGACGACTTCGCCTCGGCCGAGTCGGTGTCGGCGGTGTTCGCCGAGTGGCCGAACCTGGCCGCGGCGCTCGACCTGGCCGCGGCCGACCCGCAGCTCACCGCTGCCGGACTGCGGCTGGCGAACGGTCTGCACACGCCGTGGGTGGTCAGGGCGTGGTTCGCGGAGGCGTCGCAGCGGTTCGCGGCGGTGGTCACCGCCAGGGACGCCGAGCCGGCCGAGCAGGTGCGGGGGCTGTCCAACCACGCGTTCCACGCGCTGATGTCCGGGCGGATCGACGTGGCGGCCGCCCAGCTGGAGCGGGCTGCGGCGCTGCTGCCGCGGATCGAGACGTCCGGTGCCGACGGTGACCTGGGCACGGTCGTGCGTCACCACCAGGGCATCGTCGCGATCGAACGGGGCCGGCTGCAGGAGGCCGTCCGCACGCTCACGTCGGCGCTCGCGGCCGCCGACGGTGGCACGCGCAGGTCGTCGATCACGGATGCGCTGGGCACGGCGCTGCTGTTCTCCGGCGATCCCGACGGCGCGCTGACCAGGTTCCGGGAGGCGATCGCGCTCGACGAGCACGCCGGTGACGAGCACCGACTGGCCCGCGGGCTGTCCAACGAGGCGAAGACGCTGGTCGAGCTGGGCTGCCTGGACGAGGCGGGTGCGCTCGCCGAGCGCTCCGACCACTACGCGCGCCGCCTCGACGACCGGCAGATCCTGCCCCTCAACGACCTGGTCCGGGCCGCCGTCGCGCTGCAGGTGGGCGACCTCGACGCGGCCGAGGCGAGCTGCCGCGCCGCGCTCGCCTACACCGAGACCGGGGCCAGCATGGCGCACATCGACCTCGCGCAGGTGCTGGTGCGCGCCGGCCGCCCCGAGGAGGCACGGCCGCTGCTCGACATCGTCTACCTCGACGCGCCCGTCGGGGGAGCACCGTGGCTGGCCGCCCGCGCCGTCTCCGCCGCGCTCGAGCTGGCGGCGGGGGACCGCGACGCCGCGCACGCCATCGCCGAGCAGACGGCGGAGGACTACGCGACGGCCGGCTTCGGCTGGCCCCGCTACGCCCGCGAGCTCGCCGCGGTGCGCCGCGCACTGGGCGCCGAACCGGCAGGCCGCGGGCCGCAGCACCACTGACCGCGAGTCGCGCGTTTGGGCTGGGCGAGTCGTGCGTTCCGCCGGGCGAGTTCTGCGTCCGGCCCGCCGATGTTGAGACATTCCTGAGGCCCCGACGGGTGCAGGTTTGCGCACGGCTCGGTGGACCGGCGAACAATGCAGATCCATGGGTTCCGTCGAATGGGTCCGCGGGTTCTCCGATCTCGGTCGTGGTGACGTCGACGTCGCCGGTGGCAAGGGGGCGAACCTCGGCGAGCTGGTCCGGGGCGGGTTCCCGGTGCCGCCGGGCGTGGTGGTGACGACGGCGGCGTACCGGGCGTTCGTCGCCGAGACGGGGATCGGCGATCGGCTGCTGGAGCTGGCCGCGGGCTCCGACCCCGAGGCGGCGTCGGCGCAGATCCGGGAGCTGATGGAGACCGCCCCGGTGCCGGACGCCCTGGCGAAGGAGATCACCGCGGCGGTGGCCGAGCTGGGGGACGGCCCGTTCGCCGTCCGCTCCTCGGCCACGGCGGAGGACCTGGAGGGCGCGAGCTTCGCCGGCCAGCAGGACACCTACCTCAACATCACCACGGACGGGCTGCTCGACGCGGTGCGCCGGTGCTGGGCCTCGCTGTGGACGGCGCGGGCGCTGGCCTACCGCGCCCGACTCGGCATCCCGCCGGCCGACGTCGCGCTCGCCGTCGTGGTGCAGCAGCTGGTCGCGGCCGATGCCGCCGGGGTCATGTTCACCGCGAACCCGACGAACGGGCGCCGCGGCGAGACGGTCGTGTCGGCCGCGTGGGGGCTGGGGGAGTCGGTGGTGAGCGGCGCGGTCACCACGGACGACGTCGTCGTCGACCCGGCGGCCGGACGGGTGCTCTCGCGCAGCAACGCGGACAAGGCCGTCATCACCGTCACCACCGAGGACGGCACCCGCGAGGAGGAGCTCACCGGCGCGCGCCGCACCGCAGCCGTCCTCGACGACGCCGCCGCCGTCGAGCTGGCCCGGCTCGGTGCGGCGATCGCCGCGCACTTCGGGGCGCCGCAGGACATCGAGTGGGCCCGCGCGGGCGGGACGTTCGCGATCGTGCAGTCCCGCCCGATCACCGCGCTGCCGGAGCCGGAGGGCCCGGTGCCGACCGAGTGGCCGGTCCCGGACAAGGCCCTCTACATCCGCGCGAGCATCGTCGAGCAGCTGCCCGACCCGCTCACGCCGCTGTTCGCCGAGCTCGTCGACGCGTCGGTGGGCCGCACCCTGCCGGCGTTGATGCGCGAGTTCCTGGGCACAGGCGCCGTGCACGACGGCGAGATCACCCTGCCGACGATCAACGGCTACGCCTACTACCGCTACGACCGCGCGCTCATGACCCGGCTGACGCTGCGCAGCGTGCCGGCCCTGCCGAAGCTCGGCACCGCCGGCCCGTCCCGCTGGCGCGACCACGCGCACCCGAGGTACCGGGAGATCGTCGCGACGGAGTCGGCGCGCTCGCTGCCCGACCTCGGCGACGCGGAGCTGGTCGAATCCGCCGTCACCCTGCTGGACGCGGGCACCGAGTACTACACCGCGGTGCAGACCATCATCCCGATCGCCGCGGGCAGCGAGGTGGTGCTCACGAAGTTCTACGACCTGGCCGTGCGCCGGCCCGGGGAGCCGGGGGCGGCGACGCTGCTGCTCGGGTTCGACAGCGCCCCGATCCGCGCCGAGGCGTCGCTGTACGACCTCGCGACCTGGACGCGGGAGCGGCCCGCGCTCGCCGACGCGCTGCTCGCCGGCGGGCCGGACGACCTCCCGCCGGGCCCGGACGCCGACGCGTGGCGGGCCCGGTTCCAGGCGCACCTCGACGCGCACGGCCACGCCACGTACAACATGGACTTCGCCAACGCCGTCCCGGCCGACGACCCGGCCCCACTGCTGGAGACGCTGCGGTTCTACCTGCGCGGCGGCGGCACCGACCCGCGGGAGCGCCAGGCCCGCTCCGCGCAGCGCCGCGACGAGCTCGCCGCGCGTGTGACGGCCCGGCTCGACCCGGCCCGGCGGGCCGTGTTCCGCACGCTGCTCGGCTGGGCCCAGACCACCGCCCCGCTGCGCGAGGACGCGCTGGCCGACATCGGGCTGGCCTGGCCGCAGATGCGCCGCGTGCTGCGCGAGCTGGGCCGTCGGCTCGTCGAGGCGGGCGTGATCGAGCAGGTCGACGACGTGTTCTGGCTGCGGCGCGCGGAGCTGACCGCGGGGGAGCCACGCACCGCGCAGGTCGCGGAGCGCAAGGAGGTGTGGCGCGGGCAGCGGCGGGCCACCCCGCCGCAGATGCTGCCGAAGGGCACCGTGCTGGACCGGTTCGAGAACTTCCTGCCCGCGGCGTCGACCGAGCAGACCGGCAGCGTCCTGAAGGGCACCGGCGCGAGCGCCGGGCAGGTCACCGCGCCCGCCCGCGTGCTCGGCGGCCCGGCCGACTTCGGCCGCATGCAACCCGGTGACGTGCTCGTCGCGAGCATCACCACGCCGGCCTGGACGTCGCTGTTCGCGATGGCCTCGGCCGTCGTCACCGACATCGGCGGCCCGCTCTCGCACAGCTCGATCGTCGCGCGCGAGTACGGCATCCCGGCGGTGCTCGGCACCGCCGTGGCCACCCGCCGGATCACCGACGGCGCCCGCATCCGCGTCGACGGCGACGCCGGCACCGTCACCCTCCTCGACGAGGCGGACGAGCCGCCGGCGCCGGCGCAGGCGGCGTCGGGTGTGCCGGGCTGGGCGGTCGCCGCCGCGGCCGGGCTGGCCGTCGCCGCCGCGGTGGCGCTGGCGCGCCGCCGGAGGTGACCCGGTCGATGCGCTGGCGATAGCCCATCCGGAGCAACCGCAGGTAGCGGGCGGGTGCCGCGAGTGTCGACGTTCGGCGCAGCGTCATACCTCTGGTGGTCCACGATCGGCGGTGGCATGCTTCCCCGCGCTCACCGAGCGTGGCGGGAGGA
This sequence comes from Pseudonocardia sp. CA-107938, assembly GCF_050936315.1. NCBI lineage: Bacteria > Bacillati > Actinomycetota > Actinomycetes > Pseudonocardiales > Pseudonocardiaceae > Pseudonocardia > Pseudonocardia sp. CA-107938. Next base: position 3,567,297 of record NZ_JBNJNA010000001.1, read on the forward strand.
GACATGCGCGACGGCAGTTCCGACGGCCGATGGCCGGTCGGAACCCTCCTCGTGGCCATGGTCGCGACCGCCGCCTCGGTGGTGTTCTGCCGGGTCGTCGTGAACGCGCAGGCGCTGCCGGCGATCTCGCTGCCCAACGCCGTGGTGCTGGCCGCCCTGCTGATCGTCCCCCGTCGGGTGCTGCTGCGCACCGCGGTCGTGCTCGCCGTGACGTGCGTGACGACGGGCGTCGCGATGGGCGCCGCGGTGGTGCCGACCGCGGGCTCGACGATGATCAACACCGGGGTGGTGCTGCTCGCCGCGCTGGTGCTGCGGCGCGACCCGGCGTGGATCGAGGGCACCACGGAGCGCGCGTCGTCGTGGCTGCGGTTCACGCTGGTCGGGGCGCTCGTCCCGTTCACGCTGGGCGCGCTCGCGCAGTGCCTGTGGCGGTACCTGCTGCGCGGCGGCCCGGCGGAGTGGGAGCAGCTCGCGACCACCGCACTGACGTACGCGGCCACCAACGTGGTCGCCGCGCTGCTGATCGTCCCGGCCGTCCTGCGGCTGCGCCCGACCTACCTGCGGCGACGCCCGGCGGCCGAGCGTGAGGCCGAGCTGGCCTGGACGGTGGCCGTCCTCGTCGTACTGACGACGGTGCTGATGGTGCTGGACCAGCCGCTGCTGCTGATCCTGCTGCCCATCCCGCTGGTCGTCGCCACGGTGCGGCACGGCGCGCTCGGCGCGAACCTCGCGGCGCTGGCGGTGGTGCCGATCGTGATCGGGTCCACCGCGTCCGGGCACGGGCCGTTCGTCGCCGTGGCCGACGGGTCCCAGCCGGTGGGGCTGCTGTGGGCGCAGCTGTTCCTCGTGCTGCTGATGGCGACGGGGTTCGCCGTGCTCGCGACCCTCGACGGGCACGGTCCCGGGCACGCGTACCGGCGCGCCGTCGAGGAGGCGGGCGACCTCGTCGCGCTCGTCCACGCGGACGGCAGCGGGCCCGACGCCGACGGGTGGTGGTCGCGGATCCATCCTGCCGACCGGCCCGCGCTCCTGGAGGCCGTCGCGGCGGCGGAGCGGGACGGGTCGGCCGAGCGGCTCACCCGCGTCCGGCACGCGGACGGCAGCTGGCGCTGGTTCGACCTGCGCCTGCGCCCCGCCGCGGCGGACGACGAGGCCGCCGTCCTGGTCATCGGCCGGGACGTGACCGTGGCGCGGCTGCGCGAACTGCACCTCGAGGAGCGCAACCAGGAGCTGCTGGCGGCCGCCGGCACGGACCCGTTGACCGGCCTCGCCAACCGCAGGCGACTCGCCGAGGCGCAGGCCGCGTCGTGGGCCGCAGCCGCGGCCGCGCAGGAGCCGCTGTCGCTGCTCGTGGTCGACGTCGACCACTTCAAGTCCTTCAACGACCGCCACGGCCACGTGCGCGGCGACGCGGTGCTGGCCGCGGTGGCAGCGGCGATCGAGGCCGCCCTGCGCCGGCCCACCGACCTGGCCGCCCGCTACGGGGGCGAGGAGTTCGTCGTCCTGCTGCCGCACACGGACGCAGCCGGCGCGGCGCTGGTGGCGGAGGCGGTGCGGCAGAGCGTGCGCGGGTCCGGCATCGCCCACGAGACGAGCGCGACCGGTGCGGTCACGGTCAGCATCGGGGTGGCGACGGCCCGGCCGCGGCCGGGGGACGTCGACGACGGGTCCCTGCTGCAGGCCGCCGACGCCGCGCTGTACCGGGCCAAGCAGCGCGGCCGCGACCGCGTGGAGGTCGCGTGAAGCTCAGGAGGCCTCGGCCCGCACACCCAGCAGGCTGCCGTAGCGGCGACCGAGCTCAGCGCGGTGCGCTGCGACCCACGGGTCGTCGGTGTCGAGGTCGTCGAGGCTGATCAGCGCACCGGCCGGGCAGGCCCGGGCCGCGGCGAGCAGGGCCGTGGCGAAGTCGCGGCGGTCCCACGTGCGGGCGCCGGTGGCGACGGCCCTGGCCAGCAGCGCGGCCAGCCGCGGTTCCGCGCCGAGCAGCGGCGTCATGTCGATCACGCCGGTCGCGACCACCGGCGCGGTGCCGGGCGGCCCCGCCAGGATCGTCGCGCACGGGAGCTTCGGGCGGGCGGCGTCGGCGGCGCGCCGGAAGCGGGCGTTGCGGGTGGCGTCGGTGGGCGCTGCGGTGAGGTCGTCGAGCAGGCTCGCGGCCTCGTCGGGCAGCGCGGCGACGAGCGCGTGCGGGTCGAGGTCGGCGCGGCGCACCCGCACGTGCAGGCCCGGTTCGAGACCGAGCAGCTCGGCCGGGCGCCGTGCGGCGACCGGCCCGCCCGGCGTGACGACGAGCAGGACCGTGCCGATCGGTTCGGGACGCTGCGGGACGGTGCGGAGCAGGGCCGGCGCAGGGGCGATCGGCAGGACCGTGGTGCCGGCGGCCGCGACGGCCGGCCAGGGCCGCCGCGCGCCCGTGCCCACGCGGGGGCGCCGAACCCGGTGCGCGACCAGTGACGCCACGGTGATCAGGACGATGAGCAGGAGGAACGCCAGAGGCGCGCGCGGATCGTCGATCAGTGCCCGCAGCGCGTCCATTCCCGTCCCCCGAGGTCCCGTGCTCCCCCGATCGAGGGGTAGCTACGGGGAATGCATCGGGTGGCGGTATCGGAGCGTTACCTCGTTGGGCCGAACGGGCTAACGGGCGTCCGGTGGTAGGAGCTGCCGGGTCGTCTGTTCGTCCGATGGCCGGGTGGTGCGCTCATCCGCGGGCAGCAGCCCGCACATCGCGCAGAGGTTGGCGCCGAACGCGGTCAGCTCGATGCTGCGGCGCACCGTGACGCCGCCGCCGGCCTTCTTCATCGCCTCCTCGACCTCCTCCTGCGCCTCCAGGACGTCGTAGAGGGACTGGTCGGGGATGGGCTCGCGGGAGAACCAGATGAGCCCCAACCGGAACATGTTGTTCAGGTAGGCCGGCACCCGGTCGACGTGCGCGCACCCCGCGTAGCGGCCGATCATCGTGATCCCCGGCGCCACCAGCTGCGACCCGACGCCGAACGGGCGCTTCGTGCGCACGTCGACGGACGGCTGCGGGCCGCGCTCGGCGAACAGGCGGAGGATCCGGGCCTCGTCGGGCGCGAGCTCCGACAGCAGCCGCACGTAGGCGGGGTGCCCGGTGTCGGGGAAGGTGACGTCGGACGACGCGTCGAGCAGGGCGCGCATCCGGTCGGGCAGGCTGATCTGCGGCTCGTTCCCGTTCAGGACGATGCGGTCGCGCAGCTCCTTGGGCATGGGGTCGGGCTCGTCGGCCACGCCGAGCAGCTCGCGCAGCGAGTGCTTGGCCTCCGTGCCCAGCTGGTCGAGCAGCACGTGCGCGGACTGGCCGGAGATCGCGCCCTGCACCACCACGCTGCCGAGGTGCAGCGACGCGTTGACCGTCCAGCGGTTGGTGCGCCACAGCAGCTCGCCGGTGACCTTCGCGATGTCCGGCACGGCGCGCACGACCCGGCCGACGGTGACGGTGTCGAGCAGCTCGCCGCTGACCACCGCCGTCTCGGCCGTGTCGACGACGGTGCCGACGGTGCGGTCGATGGCGGTGCTGACGGCGTCGCCGATCGGGCCGCCGATCGCGGCGCCCACGGAGTCGCCGAGCAGGCCGACCGCGCGCCCGAACAGGCCGCGGCGGCGGGCCGGCTCGGCGGCGACCGCGCGGTGCCCGTTGACGCGGGCCGGGTCGGCGGGCCGGACGGTGACGGCGTCAGGCGGCAGATCCATCTCAGGCTCCGAACACGATCAGGTGCGCGAACCCGGCCAGGATGCCCAGCGCCGCCCCGTGCAGGATGAGCAGCCACTCGTCCTCCTTGATCGCCGAGCGCAGCATGTCGGCGAAGTCGGAGGGCGGCATCGAGCGGGTCTTCTCCGCCACCAGGTTACGGATCCGGGTGGTCTGCCTCGCGTTGAACTCCTCGTCGAGCAACGAGGCGCTGGCCACCTCGGTGGCCTCGGTGACGGCGTAGCGCGACATGGTGTCGTAGGCCTCGCGGCCGATCGCGGCCTTCACCGGCACCCGCGCGACGCCGACGGCGCGGTCGACGACGGGCCGCATCAGGTTCTCGATCATCTTCCGGGTGCGGTCGCCGCGCGGGCCGTTGAACAGCTCGTAGCCGATGTTGTTGAGCGACACGATCCGCTCGGAGATGATCCGCGCCCACACGTCGGCGACCTGGCGCTGCCGTTTGATGAAGAGGCCCTGCAGCGTGTAGAAGCCCAGCCTGACCGGCCGCACCGGCTCGAAGATCACGGTGATGGCCAACCAGTTGGTGACGTAGCCGATGATCGCGCCGCAGAGCGGCACGACCCACCACTCCGGGTAGACCATCGTGAGCAGCAGCAGCGGGATGCCCAGGATGAACCCGAACACGAAGCCGAAGTGGATGATCAGCCGCAGCTCCCGCTCGCCCATCTCCTGGAAGATCATGTTGGCGAGGGTGGGGTCCTCCTCCATGTAGCCGATGACCATCAGCTTCACGTCGAGGAGCTGGTCGATGTTCTCGCCGATCTCGCGGGTGAGGTCGTAGACGATCCGCGGCAGCTGCGCCTCGACGCGCGCGTGGATGGCCGTGCGCACGCTGGGCGGCACGTTCGCCCACAGCATCGGGTAGTGGGTGCGCATCAGCCGGTCGATGATGCCGTCGATCTCGGCGCGCGAGGTGGTGAGGATGTGCTCGGCGATCGCGGTGGGGTCGAGCTGCTCGTAGAACTCGGTGGGGGTGCCGAGCTTCGTCAGGCCCTTGTCGACGGCGATGCTGCCCATCTTCGCCGCCCGCGACGGGATGATCCCCTGCCAGCCGAACCTGCCCTGCGCGAGCCCGATCGGCACCTCGAGCACCTTGCGCGGGAAGAACTGGGCGAGCACCTTCATCCCGGGGACGCGGACGCCCTTGAACGAGATCGGGTAGAAGAGCATCAGGACGCCGGTCCAGTTCGTGATCCACCCGATGACGCCGGTGAACAGCGGCACCGACAGCTCCTTGATCCAGCCTTCCGCGTGGACCAGCGGGAAGATCGACGACCAGTCCATCCAGATGCACACCCCTATGGCCCGGACCGGTCGGAAGAGATCGACACGGTAACTGTGGGGGCGCCCGCACGCAATCTCGTCGGCAGCTCCCCGCGGTAGATGTTGGCACGCTGTGACCTGCACCGAACAGGTGATACCGGCCTAGCATGGCTCGGTGACGATCGAGGTGCTCGAGGCCCGCGCGGTGCCGCTCGGCGGGGCGCGGGCGCTCACCGTCCACCGCACGCTGCCGCAGCGGGGCCGGACGCTGGTCGGTGCCTGGTGCTTCGCCGACGCCTACGGTCCCACCCCGCACGCGGCGGCGATGGACCTGCCGGCGCACCCGCACACCGGCCTGCAGACGGTGAGCTGGCTGTACGCGGGGGAAATCGAGCACCGCGACTCGACGGGGGCGCGGGCGCTCGTCCGCCCCGGTCAGGTGAACCTGATGACGGCCGGTGCCGGCATCTCGCACAGCGAGACGTCGACGGCGGCGGCGGACGCGCTGCACGGGGTGCAGCTGTGGCTGGCGCTCCCCGATGCGCACCGCGGCGTCGCGCCGTTCTTCGAGCACGCGGAGCCGGAGCCGTTCGCGCTCGGCGCGGCGACGGTGCGGGTGTTCGTCGGCGAGCTGGCCGGGCGGCGGGCGGCCGTCACGACGTTCTCGCCGCTGGTCGGGGCGCAGGTCGACGTGCCGGCGGGCGCCACCGTGCGGGTGCCGGTCGACCCGGCGGCGGAGCACGGGCTGCTCGTCGACGCCGGCGAGGCGACCTTCCAGGGCCAGCCGGTCGCGCCGTCCGAGCTGGGGGTGGTGGCGGCCGGGGCGTCCGAGCTGACGATCACCGCCGGCACCGCCGTGCGCGCGCTGCTGCTCGGCGGCGTGCCGCTGGGGGAGCAGATCGTGATGTGGTGGAACTTCGTCGGGCGCAGCCACGACGAGGTCGCCGCCTTCCGGCGGCAGTGGCAGGCCGACGTGATCGACGGCGGCGACCCGCACGGCCGCTTCGGCACCGTCGCGCACCCGGCACCGCCGCTGCCGGCGCCGGAGCTGCCGACGGTGCGGCTACGCCCGCGCGCCTGACGCGCAGGCGGTGCAGACGCCGCGGAAGATCACCTGCGCCTCGTCGACCGTGCCGACGTCGGTGCCCGGGGTCAGGCACGGCTTCGCCCCCGTGACGCACTCGACGTCGGTGACGCCGTGGCAGACCCGGCACACGAAGTGGTGGTGCCAGCGGTCGCCGAGCTCGTACAGGACGACGCCGGGACCGGCGTCGGCCGTCATGACGAGGCCGGCGACGACCAGCGCGTCGAGCACCCCGTACACGCTGGAGCGGGGCAGCGGCTCGCCGCGCTCGGCGACCCGGACGCGCACCTCCTCGGCGGAGCGGTGCGCGCCCAGGTCGCGCAGCGCGGCGAGCACCGCGACCCGCGGGCGGGTGGCCCGCAGGCCGCGCTCGCGCAACGACTGCTCGGGATTCAGCCCTGTTGGGCGCTGAACATCCACCGCTGCTTCTCCAGGTCCGCCGCCACGCCGATCAGCAGATCCTGGCTGATCGGGTCGAGGTCGGCGATGCGGGTGATCCGCTCGCGCAGCCGCTCGGTGATCACGGTGAGCAGCGCGACCACGTGGTCGACGGCCCCGGCGTCGCTGACCTTGGCCTCGGGCGCGTCGGGCAGCGGGCTGTCCTTGGCGACGGTGATCGCGCGGGCGTCCGGCGCGTGGCCGATGGTGACGCTGCGCTCGGCGACGGTGTCGGCGGCGTCGCGGACCAGCGCGGTCAGCTCGTCCAGCTGCTCGTGGACGGTGCGGAAGTGCCGGCCGGCGACGTTCCAGTGCAGCTGCTTGGCCTGCAGGTGCAGGTCGGTGAGCTCGACGAGGGTGTCCTGCAGATCGATACCTACGGTGCTGGTCATCTCACGCTCCTCTTCTCTGGACTGTGTCCATTCTAGCGTTTCTGGACACTGTCCGAAGAAGGTCGCGCTGAGCTGCTCGTCACAGCCACCGATAGGGTTGCCGGCGACGGAAGCTCGAGCACATCCGAAGGGGGAATCAGCCCGTGAGCGTCACCCTCGTCAAGGGCGGGAACGTCAGCCTCAGCAAGGAGGCCCCGGGACTCACCAGCATCCTCGTGGGGTTGGGGTGGGACGTCCGCACCACCACGGGCGCCGACTACGACCTGGACGCCTCGGCGATCATGCTCGGCGACAGCGGCAAGGTGCTCTCGGACAGCCACTTCGTCTTCTTCAACAACCTCACCAGCCCGGACGGCACCGTCGAGCACACCGGCGACAACCTCACCGGTGAGGGCGAGGGCGACGACGAGGTCATCAAGGTCAACCTGCAGGGCATGGCCCCCACCGTCACGAAGATCGTGTTCCCGGTGAGCATCTACGACGCCGACTCCCGTTCGCAGAACTTCGGTCAGGTGCAGAACGCCTACATCCGGATCGTGAACGAGGTCGACAACTCCGAGATCGCCCGCTTCGACCTCTCCGAGGACGCGTCCACCGAGACCGCGATGGTCTTCGGCGAGGTCTACCGGCACGGTGGCGACTGGAAGTTCCGCGCCGTCGGTCAGGGCTACGCGTCCGGGCTGGCCGGCATCGCGCGCGACTACGGGGTCAATGTCGCCTGACGGGGTGGTCGCCCCTGCCGCGGAGGCGCCGCGCATCCGCACGGCCGACGCCGTCGTGTCGGCCGTGCTGCTCGTCGTGGTCGCCGCCGTCGTCGCGATGGGCGTGCTGGGCGGGGTGTTCCTCCTGGCGTTCGGCGAGTGCACGCCGCCGCGGTGCAATGGCGACGCAGCGCACGCGGCGGTGATCGCCGGCCTCGCGCTGGCCGTCGTGGGCGGGCTCGGTGGACTGGTGCTCGCCGTGCGGCGGATCGCGCTGCGCCGGATCTCCTGGCCGTTCGCGCTGGTCACCTTGGTGTTCTGTGCGGTGGTGGTGGTCGCCGCATGGGCGGTGTACCGCCTGGCAGTGGGAACCTGAGGCGGCCACCCGGCCGGGCGCCGGCACCGCGGCTACAGTGCCGCGCATGACCGATCCGGACCAGGGCGACGACCTCGACCAGTATGCCCAGCTCGAACCCGAGGACACGCTCGAGGACCGCGGCGTCGACCCCCTCGACGAGGGGTACTCGCCGCCCGAGCGGCCGTTCGCGAGCGAGGACTGGGGCACCACTCCCGAGGAGGAGCGCGAGGGCGAGTCGATCGAGCGGCGGCTGGCCAGGGAGCTGCCCGACGACGAGTTCGACGACGAGGACGGCGACCAGCTGGGCGACACGTCCGACACCGACGGCGAGCTCTACGACGACGAGGTCGGCGAGGAGCGGGCCGGCCGCCTCGCGGCCACCGGAGGCGCGTTCGTCGACGACGACGAGCTCTTCGCGGAGGACGAGGGGTACGCGGGCGGTGCGGCGTCCGCGGAGGAAGCGGCCGTGCACACCGTTCCCGACGAGGACTGACGGTGACCTGACGCCCGTGCCGTCGTTGCTCTCGGTGACGACAACTGCACGAGGAGTGGGCACATGGCACCGGACCCCACCGCATCCGTCATCGACGCGATCGGCGGGCTGATCGGCACGGTCGTGTGGCCGCTGGTCGTGCTCGTCGCGTTCTTCGCGCTGCGGAAGCCGCTGGAACGGCTGATCGCGGGGCGGCGCGACCCCGCGACGGGTCCGGCCGGACTGGCCGCGACGCTGACCACCGAGGCGGAGGCGGCCATCGTCGCCGCGACCGTCGCGCGCGATGCGGGCACGACGCCGGAGGAAGCTGCGCGGGTGGTCCGCGAGTCGCGCGCGGCCGCCGAGGAGGCCACCCGTGCCGGTGGTCTGCTCGGACGGACCGTGCTGTGGGTCGACGATCGCCCCGACAACTCCCGCTACGAGCACGCCATGCTCGGCGCGCTCGGCGTCTCGGTGGTGGTGCGGACCAGCGTCGAGGAAGCGCTGTCGACGATGGCGTCGCGCCCGTTCGACATGCTGGTGGCGGACCTGCAGCTGGGTGCGGACCAGCAGGCGGGTTTCGGGCTGCTGGAGGCGGCGCGCGCGGCAGGGCACCAGGTGCCGTGCGTGTTCTACGTCGCCCACGCCACGCCCGACCGCGTGCAGGAGGCGACCCGGCGCGGCGCCGGCCTCACCAACCAGCCGACGGCGCTGCTCCGCGCCGTCGCGCGTGTGCTCGCCCCGGTGCCCGCCGGCGGGTGACGCCCGGCGCGCGCCACCGCGGACCCGGTGGAACGATCAACCCATGACCCACCCCATCCGCATCGGACTCCAGCTCCAGCCGCAGCACGCCGACTACGCGGAGATCCGCCGCACCGTCGCCGCCGCCGAGGAGGCCGGTGTCGACATCGTCTTCAACTGGGACCACTTCTTCCCGCTCTACGGTGAGCCGGACGGCAAGCACTTCGAGTGCTGGACGATGCTCGGCGCCTGGGCCGAGGCCACCAGCCGCGTCGAGATCGGCGCGCTGGTCACGTGCAACAGCTACCGCAACCCCGAGCTGCTCGCCGACATGGCGCGCACCGTCGACCACATCTCGGACGGGCGGCTGATCCTCGGCATCGGGGCCGGCTGGTTCCAGCGCGACTACGACGAGTACGGCTACGACTTCGGCACCGCCGGCTCCCGGCTCGCCGACCTCGCGCAGGCGCTGCCGCGCATCAAGGACCGCTGGGCGAAGCTCAACCCGGCGCCGACCCGCGACATCCCGATCCTCATCGGCGGCGGCGGGGAGAAGAAGACGCTGCGCTACACCGCGCAGTACGCCCAGATCTGGCACGGCTTCGGCGACGTCGACACGCTGAAGCACAAGACGGCGGTCCTCGACCAGCACTGCGCCGACGTCGGCCGCGACCCGGCCGAGATCGAGCGCTCCGTCGGCGTCCAGGCTTCGCCGGACGAGGTCGGCGCTGCGCTCCTCGATGCGGGCGCGACGCTGTTCACCGTCGGCAAGGGTGGCCCGACGTACGACCTCGGCCTGCTGAAGGACTGGATCGCCTGGCGCGACGACCAGAAGTGAGACGTATTCTCTGACCGTGGTCAGAGAATCGGAGATCGCCGTCGTCCGGGGGTTCAACCGCACGGTCACGCAGCGGGTCGGGGCCCTCGACGACGCCTACCTCGCCCGCGGCCGATCGCTGGGGCAGTCGCGGCTGCTCTGGGAGATCGGCCCGGGTGGGGGCGCGGTGCGGGATCTGCGCGACCGCCTCGGGCTCGACTCCGGGTACCTCTCCCGCCTGCTCCGCGGGCTGGAGGAGGCCGGTCTCGTCACGGTCGTCGCCGACGGCGACGACGCCCGCACGCGCACCGTGCGGCTGACCCCCGCAGGAGAGGCGGAACGCGCCGAGCTCGATCGCCTCTCCGACGCGCTCGCCGGCAGCCTGCTGGAACCGCTCGACGAGCCGCGCAGGGCCCGGCTCGTCGCAGCCATGGCCGAGGTCGACCGGCTGCTCACCGCCGGGGCCGTCCGGATCGAGGAGTGCGATCCGCACGCTCCCCGTGCCGATGCCGCGCTCGCGGCGTACACGCAGGAGCTCGACCGGCGCTTCGCCGGCGGGTTCGCCCGGCCGCCCGGCGACGCGGACCGGCTGACCCCGCCGGCCGGGCTGTTCCTGGTGGCCGTGCTGGGCGACGAGACCGTCGGGTGCGGTGGCCTCGCCTTCGCCGACGGCGAGCCGCCACTGGTGAAGCGGCTCTGGGTGGCGCCGTCCGCACGCGGGCTCGGCCTCGCGACCCGGCTGATGGCGGAGCTCGAGGGCAAGGCCCGCGCGCGCGGCGCCGACCGGGTGCGCCTCGACACGAACGCGAGCCTCACCGAGGCGGTCGCGATGTACCGGCGGCTGGGGTACCGCGAGGTGCCGCGCTTCCACGACGACCCCTACTCCCAGCACTTCTTCGAGAAGTCGCTGTAGCCGGCCCAGGTTCGCGTCGAGAACGACGTTGGCGTGATCAAAACGCCCTGTTGATCACGACAACGTCGTTCTCGACGGATCCCCCGGGTGGCGGTTCATCAGCACGAACACGCCCCAGCCGAGGAGCTCCGGCTAGTGGCGGACGTGGTGTAGGGGTGAGCTGGCGAGTTCCTCGCGGAACTGCGCGGCCAGCTCGTCGTCGGGTGTGCCGCCAGTACGGCTCGCCGACCAGCACCATGCCGCCGGGGCGGACGCTGCGCCGCAGCAGCCCGACCGTGCCCTCCATGCCGCCGCCGATCCACGTGGCGCCCAGGCAGGACGCGACGTCGACGGGCTCGTCGGCGACGTACCCGGCCGCGTCACCCTGCACGAACCGCACCGCGTCCGCGACGCCCAACTCGGCGGCCCGCGCCTGCGCCGCTGCCACGAACACCGTGCTCAGGTCGACGCCGGTGCCGCGGTACCCGAGGTCACGGGCCCACGTGCAGAGCATCTCGCCGCTGCCGCACGCGAGGTCGAGCACCGTCGTGCCGGCGGGGAGCCGCAGCGCGGCGCCGAGGGTGATTGCCTTTCTGCTACGTTCCCGAAAACGAAACGGGGTGGTGTCAGGTGGTGCGCGGCTCGACCACCGGGCGGCCGATCATGGCGGCGCTCGACCTGCTCGGCAGGCGCTGGACGCTGCGGCTGCTCTGGGAGCTGCAGGACGGCCCGTTGGGCGCGCGGGCGATCCTGGCGCGGTGCACCGGGTTGTCGTCGTCGGTGCTGTACCGGCGGCTGCGCGAGCTCGAGGCCGCCGGGATCGTCGCGAAGGACGCCGACGACGCCTACGGGCTCACCGCGATCGGTGGTGAGATCGGCGAGACCATCGCGCCGCTGAACAGCTGGTCGAAGCGGTGGGTGCAGGCGGTGCCCGGCGCGGTCGAGAGCGTCGACGCGAGCGGCTGACCGGTCACGCCGCGTGGTCGACGAACCGCGGCGCCCACGGCTCCAGCTCCACCCTGGCGGCGTTCGCCGCGTAGCTGATCGCGTGGTACCAGCCGGCGAGCAGCGTCAGATCGAGCAGCTCAGCGGCACCGAGGACGGCGTCGAGGCGGGCCCAGAGCTGGTCGGGGACGGTGGCGCTGTCGTGCAGCGCGTCGACCGCCTCGATGACGAGGGCGTCGCGCGCGCTCCAGCACGGGTCGGCCGGCGAACCATGGGTGATCGAGCGGAGCTGCTCCGCGGTCAACCCGACCTTCTCCGCGTAGACGGCGACGTGCACGCCCCACTCGTACTCGCAGCCGCACCGCGCCGTGACGCGGTCGATGACGAGCTCGCGGTCGCGCAGGGTCAGCGACAGCTTCGAGCTGAGGTAGTAGCTGCCCCACGCGTTCAGCCCGGCCGCCATCGGCAGGTTGTGGGCGAACGTGCGGAAGAGCCCGATGGGTTCGGCGTCGGAGCCCATCATCTGCCGGAGCCGGTCGGCGACCTCGGGTGCGTAGGGCTCGTCGAGCGGCGGGATGCGTGCGGCCATACCGCGACGCTAGTGTTGCTGGAAAAGAAACGCAAGCCGTCAGCCGGCGAGCCCCGCCTCCGGCCCCCAGCGGGCGAGCAGCGCGGCCTCCACGATCGTCATCAACTCGTACAGCACGATCGAGACGATCACGGCGAGCGCCACGATCGTCCAGACGCCGCCGTAGTTGCCGGTGCCGTTGTAGTTCGACAGCACCCCGCCCATGCCCTCGAACCCGACCAGCCACTCCGCGAGCATGCTGCCCACGATCGCGCCGGGCACCGAGATCCGCGCCGAGGCGAGGAACTGCGGCAGCGCGGCCGGGATGCGCACGATCAGCATCGCCCGCGCCGCCGAGCCACCGTTGACCCGCACCACGTCGACGGCCTGCTGCGGCGCCCCGGAGAGCCCCACGACGATGTTGACCAGCGCCGGGAACAGCACCACGATGCCCGCGATCACGGCGATCGACAGGCTGCCCTGCCCGAACACGAGCAGCAGCAGCGGCGCCATCGCGACCAGGGGCACCGAGCGCAGCACGATCGCGATCGGCAGGAACGCGAACTCGAATGGCCGCCACGACACCATCGCGACCGCGATCACCGTGGCCGCCACCATGCCGGAGACGAACCCGATCGCCGCGTTCACCAGCGTGGTGCCGAGCGCCCCGAACGTCGCGGCCCGTGCCGCCTCCGCCGTCAGCGACGCCGGCCGCACGCCGCGCGCCGGACGTTCGGTGAACAGGTACTGCCACACGTCCCACGGCGCCTTGCCGACGAACGTCGAGATGCGGAAGACGGCCAGCAGCGCCGTCCAGAGCAGGGTGAGCACCACGATCGCCACGACGATCGTGACCAGCGACCGGCCCGCCCGGCGCAGGACGGACCCGGCGACGGACGCCGGCGCGGCCGTGTCGAGAGCGGCGGTCATGCCGCACCCACCGTCGCCGTCGAGCCGGCCGCCCAGGGGGTGACGGCTCGTGCGATCAGCCCGACCAGCAGGTACCACAGACCCGACACCAGCGCGCTGACCAGCGCGAGGTACCAGAGCAGGGGAGCGTCGGCCTGCGCCTGCGCGGCGATCAGCGCCTTGCCCAGCGTCGAGCCGCCGCCGCTGCCGAGGTACTCGGCGAGGATCGCGCCCAGGAACGCCGCCGGCGCTGCGATCCGCAGGGCTGCGAGCAGGCTGGGCAGCGCCGCCACCACGCGCACCTTGCGCAGCACCGTCCAGCCGGTGCCGCCGTAGGCGCGGACGAGGTCGACGCTGGCCCGCGGCGCCGCCCGTAACCCGACGAGGCAGCCCACCACCGTCGTGAAGAAGCAGCTCATCGCGGCCAGCGCCACCGACGCGCCGGACGAGCCGCGCCCGGCCACGATCACCAGCACCGGCCCGATCGCGACCAGCGGGATGCAGTAGGTGACGATCGCGATCTGGTTGGCGAGCGCCTCCAGCCGCGGGAGCAGCAGCACCGCGACCGACAGCGCGATCGCGGCCAGGTTGCCCCACAGGTAGCCCTGCGCCGCCGAGGTCACGGTCGCCACCGTGTTGCGCAGGGTGCTCGCCCACAGCTGCCCGTCGAGCAGCTTGGCGAACACGGCCGGCGGCGTCGGGATCACTCCGCTGCTGCGGAACAGCAGCACCGACGCCAGCCACCACAGCGCGAGCAGAACGGCGACCCCGACCAGGCCGCCCGCCCTCGAGTTCACGCGTTCTCCCCGACCCGCCCGAACAGCAGCTCGGAGAGCCGGTCGACGTAGGCGTGGAACTCGGGCGTGCGCATCAGGTCGGGGGTGCGCGGGCGCGGCAGGTCGATCGGCACGACCTCGACGATCCGGCCCGGGCGCGGGCTCATCACGGCCACGACGTCGGAGAGGAAGACGGCCTCGGAGATGCCGTGCGTGACCATCAGCGTGGTGGCCGGGCGCTCGGTCCAGATCCGCAGCAGCTCCCCGTTCAGGCGCTGGCGGGTCATGTCGTCGAGCGCCCCGAACGGCTCGTCGAGCAGCATCACGGTGGGCTGCACGGCCAGGCAGCGCGCGATCGCGACGCGCTGGCGCATGCCGCCCGAGAGCTGCGCGGGCTTCGCCTTCTCGAACCCGGAGAGCCCGACGAGCTCGATCAGTCCGTCGATCAGCCCGGGCTCCGGCGTGATGCCGGCGACCTCCAGCGGGAGCCGGATGTTGCCGGCCACCGTGCGCCACGGAAGCAGCGCGGCCTCCTGGAACGCGATGCCCAGCTCGTGGTCGCGCTGGATCTCGCCGACCGGTCGACCGTTGATCACCGCGGTGCCGGCCGTCGGCGTGTCGAGGCCGGCGAGGATGCGCAGCACCGTCGACTTGCCGCAGCCGGACGGCCCGATCAGCGACAGGAACGAGTTGCGCTCGGTGCCCAGGTCGACGGCGGCCAGCGCGTCCACGGTCCGGCGACCCAGCACGAACTGCTTGGTGAGGCCCTGGATGTCGATGCCGGTCGCAGCGGCGTGCGTCATGTCGGTCAGGCTTTCAGACCGGGGTTCTCCGCGTACACCTCGGAGAGCAGCGACAGGTCGAACAGCTCGTCCTTGGTGATCGTGATCCCGACGTTCTTCAACGCCGTGACGACCTTGTCCTGCAGCTCGGGGGTGATGGTGAACAGCCCGTTCGCCTTCGTGTCCGGCGAGACGACCAGCAGCTCGTTCTGCGCCTTGAGCTGCTCGGTCTGGCCGGCGAGGTCGAGGTTCTGGTCCTTGCCGTAGGTCTCGACGGCCAGCTTCGCGCCGGCGGCCGGGTCCTTCACCGCGTCCGTCCAGCCGCGGATCTCGGCCTTGAGGAAGGCCTTGAGCTGGTCACGCTTGGTGTCGATCGTCTCCTGCAGCACGACGAACGTCTCCGACACGAACGGCAGCCCGTTGTCGGCGAAGGACATCGTGACCGGCGTGAACCCCTTGGCCTTCACCAGGAACGGCTCGTTGGTGAGGTAGGCCATGAAGCCGTCGACCTTCTTCTCGGTCAGCGGCGCCGGGTCGTACTGGACGACCACCTGGTTGATCGTGGCGGGATCGATGCCGTTGGCCTTCAGCATGCCGGCGAAGATCGACTGGTTGGTGCCGGCCTGGATGCCGATCGTCTTGCCGGCGAGGTCGGCGGGCGTGCGGATCGGCTTGCCGTCGGCCAGCGAGAGGATGCAGAAGGGGTTCTTCTGGAACGTGGCGCCGATCGTCTTCAGGGGTGCGCCCTGCTCGACGATGAACCGGGCCGTCGCATCCGGGGCGGACAGCCCGACGGTGATGTTCTTGGCCACGACCAGCGCCTCGGCGCTCGCGACCGGGCCGCTCACGAGGTCGACGGCGGAGAGCCCGGCCTCCTTGTAGTAGCCCTTCGAGTCGGCGAAGTACTCGCCGGCGAACTCGATGTTCTTGATCCACGACAGCTGGACCGACAGCTCGCCGAGCGATCCGGCCGCTGCGGATCCGCTGGGCGCGCCGGCCGGGGCGGGGCTGCCGCCACCGCACGCGACGGCGGCGAGTCCGACGGCGCCGAGGCCGCCGATCCTGAGGAAGTCGCGCCGGCTGGGGTGCGGCATACGGGACAGCTGCATCGGTCGAGCTCCTGATCACGTTCGGGGACATCGGACGGGTTGGGGCACACCCGTTCCGCGAGGGAACCTAAGCACGCCGCGGGTCACCGTGGTTTCCGCGGTGTTACGCGGCACCGCTCGGGTGGTGACGTCCACCCCATCGTGGGCTTGCGGAATCACACCGGCGGATGCGTTCTGTGATCGAACGGTCATTCCTGGTTTACTTCGATCGGGGTGCGGGTGGACTTCTCGGGGGAGCCAGATGCCTGCCGAATGGACGGCCGGGGCGGTAGCCGCGGTGCAACGCTGGATCGCCGCGTGTCCCGGGGGGCCGACCGGTACCAGCCGGTGGAGCTGCCTCGGGGAGGCCGCGCCGGCAGGTGATCCGGGCTGGTTGGAGCTGCCCGACCCGGGTGTGGTCGCCGAGGAGTGGTGGCTCGCCGGGCCGGACGGCCCGGATCGTCCGGGCGCGTTCCTCGTCGACGAGGTGCGCCGCGACGAGCGCGGCGACCTGTTGCTGCGGGTGCCCGCGGGCCTGCCGGCGGACGTGCGCAGCGTGTGGTCGTCCGTCACCCGGCCGGTCGATGCGCTGCTGGCCGGACTCCAGAGGTCGGATGATGCGCCCCTCGCCGGCGCGCTCGCCCGGCAGCAGCTCGCCGGACGGCCGGACCCGACCATCCCGCACCCGGTCGGGCTGTCCGCCGAGCAGGCCGAGGCGTACCGCGCCTGCCGCACGCCCGGGCTGCGGCTCGTGTGGGGGCCGGCGGGGCCGCGCACGTCCGCGGTCGTCGCGCGGGCGGCCGCCGACCTGGTCCGTGCCGGCCGGCGGGTGCTGCTGCTGGGCGCCACCGACGCGGGCGTCGACGCGACCGTCGCCGCGCTCGTCGCGGGGCTCGAACCGGAGGACGGCGAGGTCGTCCGGGTGGGGCCGACCCGCGGCGTCGACGCGGACGGCGTCTCGCTGGACCGGCTGGCGGCCCGGGAGACCGCTGTCGACGACCGTCGCCGCGCGGTCGTCGGCCACCAGCTCGCGACGTTCGCCGGGCAGGACCCGGAGATCGCCGCGCTCGCCGCCGAGCTCGTGGGTTACGACGACGACGCCTACCAGCGCGCCGCCCGGCGCGTCGCCGCCGCCGAGGAGGCCGCGGAGCTCGAGCCGCGCCGGCGCGCCGCGCTCGCCGTCATGCGAACGGCCGCCACCCGGCACAGCCTCGCCATCGCTGCGCGCGCCGCGATCCTGCGGGAACGCGACGAGCTCGCCGAGGCGCGCATGGCTTTGGCCCGCATCGAGGTGCTGGAGGAGGAGCTGCGCCGCCTCGACCGCGACCTGCGCCGGCATCGCACCGAGCAGGCGGTGGCCCGGCACTGGGCGTGGCGGGGCGCCGACGGCTGGCTGGACCGCAGGCGCCGGCGGCGTGAGGCGAAGCTCGCGGACCGCGACCTCGCGAAGGCCGAGCGCGATGCCGGCCCGCGCCGCAGCGCGGTGCAGTGGGAGCTCCTGCAGGCGCGGGCGGCCGCCGGCCGGATCACCGCAGCCGATCTCGCCGCCGTCGACGCGCGCCTGGTGAACGCGCACGCCGACGTCTTGGCGGCCGCGACGCAGCTGGTCCGCGCCGAGGTCTACGCCGAGGAGCTGTCGGCGCGCGCCGAGGCCGTCCGCACCCGGGGCGAGCCGACGGACGAGGACCGCGAGCTGGTCGCGGCGGCGCTGTCCGAGGGGTTGCCCGGCCGCTACGAGCGCTTGCTGCGGCTGCGCCGCCGCCGCCCGACCTCAGCGGCCGCCCGCGGCCGGTTGGGCGCCGAGCACCACGCGCTCGGCGTGCGGTCGGCGCAGCGGCGGGCGGCGGCTCGCGCCGAGCTCGTCGACGGCGCCTCGGTCGTCGCCACGACAGTTGCGGCCGCGGCCGCCCTGCCCAGCCGCCGCTACGACGCGGTGCTCGTCGAGGGCGCCGCCGCAGTCCCGCTCGTGGAGGCGCTGCTGGCGGTCGGCTCGGCCACCACGACGGCGGTGCTGTTCGGCGACTTCCAGCGCCCCGGCCCCCGCCTCCCCGGCAACGTCCGCACGGTGGCGATCACGGACCCCGGCATCGCCACCTGGGTCGCGGGCACGGTGTTCTCCCACTACGGCATCGACAGTGCTGAAAGGGCAATCGACACCGAGGGCTGTGTCGCGATGCTCCGGGAGTTCCGTGGGGCTCCGGCGCCGGAGGTCGTGCCGTTGCCTGCGCCTGGGGTGCGCCACTAGCCCTGGTGATTCATGACGAGCGGTAGTTGATCTTTCTTCTGTGATTATGCCGGTTTCCGGGTCGGGGCGTGCAGGGTCGTCCGGCCTGCTGTTCTGCCGGGTGCTCCGAGCCGCTCGTGCCGGCCGGGAGTCGGGGTTCAGCCCGCGGGGACGGGCAGGGCGCGGAGACGAGCGAACGCGGTAGCGAGGGCGCTCGCCCAGGGCCAGGACTGCTGGATCCGGATCCAGGTGCGGCGCTGGCCTCGGGTGATCCGGGCTGCGACGTGTAGGAGCCGGTAACGCAAGGTCTTCGGTTCGGCCTTGGCGAGGTGCCCGTCGAGAACGAGGTGCTGGGTCCAGGAGAGCAGGTCGACCGCGAGCATCACGACGGTCAGCCAGGCCGAGTTGATCGCGAAGGTGCGGGACGGGAAGTGGTTCAGGCCGGTGTCCTTCGCGGTGCGGATCCGGTCCTCGACCCGGGCATGGGCGCGGTGTCGGGCGTCGAGGAACGCCAGTTGTCCGGCGGGGGTGTCGGTGGCGAAGCAGGTGTAGCGCCAGCCGTCCCGGGTCTCCATCAGGTCCAGCTGCGCGCCCGGGTGCGGACGCTCGCGGCGAACGATCACCCGAGTCCCCGGCGGGTAGCCCTCCAACGCCGCGGCGGGTAGGAGCCCAGTGAGCTCGGCCAGCCCGGCGCCGTCGCGCTGGCTGCCATCGGCGTCGACGGCCGCGGCCCACACCGTGCGCGGGACCGCGGTGATCGCGGCGCGTTCGCGGTCGGTGATGGCCCAACCGACAGAGAACTCGCAGCTCACCGCTTTGGCTCGCTGGTCGCGGACGTGAGCGAGGAACGCTTTCGTGCAGCCGGCGGTGTCGGCGCGGATCAGCATCTTGCGGCCATGGCGGTGCTGGTCGGGGATCTGGGCGAGGGCTTGGTCGAGCACCGTGATGTGGTCGGCGGCGGTGTTCGCACCGGCGTTGCCGCGACGCAGCACACCGGCGAGGAACTCGGATGTGTTGTCGCAGAACGCCATCAGCGGGTGGTAGCCGAAGGTCCGCTTGAACGTCGGCGCGGCCTGCTCCTTCTCCGAGTGGCAGATCACGATCGACGCGTCCAGGTCGATCACCAGCACGTCAAGATCCTGTCCGGCCACTGTGGCCAGTGGGAACGCCCGCCCATGGGCCTCGGCGTGCTGGTCCCAGACGACCTCCCGAGTTCGGGCTCGAGCCGCCGCCACCTGCGCGAGCGCCGCGTCGTCGAGACGGTCGAGCAATCGCCAGCACGTCGAGTCCGACGCCACCGACCCGAACAACTCCGCCTGGTCGCCCAGCACCGCGATCTCGGAGATCGTCGTGGCGCCGTCGCTGACCGCGACGGCGAGGTCTACCAGCACGCGGCCCGGATCATGACGCGCTCGCGCAGGCCGCAACCCGTTCAGCGTCTGGGACAACTCGCCGGTCAGCGTGGTCCGGTCCGCAACATCGGCCAGAAGACGGGACCCGGCGTGCGACACCACCCCGGCCCCATCGGCAGTCACGATGATCTTCGGACGGGTAGTTGTAGCCTGCACTCGGAAAGTGCCTCCTCGACCGCGGTGAACAGAGCCCTCAGCAAGCCCTGTCCTACCTGGTCACGAGGCACTTTCTTCTTTCGGGGGTCACCCCACCCCTCAGCCCACCATGAAGAGTCCGGGCTAGTACTCGTCGGTGAGCTCATCCTCGGCGCTGTCAGCCGGCACTTTCAGGTCGTCGGCTTTGTTGCGGAGCGAGCGGGGTTGCCGCCTCGGGTGCTCGCTTCTGTGGCGGCGCTACCGGGGTTTTCACTGCATCATATGGTCGATTTGGCGGCCGTACCCGACTTGGAACTCTGTCTGCGTGTCTTCGCTTCCGTTGCTTGTGTGGTCGACTGGCTGTGGTGCCGATTTCGCGCAGATGGTTGTGGAATTCGCACAAGCCGCGTCCGTTGTCGAAGGTGGTGCGGCCGCCGTCGCGCCAGCGTTCGATGTGGTCGATGTGTCTGATGGGTGCATCGCAGTAGGGGGCGGTGCAGCGGCCCCCGTCCCGGATCTTGATCAGCTCGGCCAGGACCCCGGTGAAGCAGCGCTGCACCGAGTCCCCGCCGATGATCGCCCCGTCGCGGGTGAACAACCGTCGCCAGGTCTTCCGTCCGGCGCCGGTGCGCAGGATGTCGGCCGGGACGGGCCCGTAGCCGGGGACCTCCGCGGGCAGGGCACTGTCGGGGTCGAGCAGGTCCTCGACCCGGACCACGATGTTCACCTGCATGTCGACGTCCTCGGCCTGGGCCTGTCCGGTGAGCCGTTCGACCAGGGTGTCGGCCATGATCTCGCCCCGCCCCCGCCGCACCGGCTCCGGTCGCACCCAGACTTCGTTCCCGGCTTTGCGCAATGCCGCGTAGCAGGCCACGGCCTGTTCGACGGGCAGGTGGGCGGTCAGATCCGCCATGCCGGGTTCGGTGGAGGGCCGCACTGTCACCCGCCGCCCGGACCGGGCCCGGGCGCAGCGTGCGGCGAACTTCTCCGGCGCCACCTCCGCCGCCAGCTTCCGGGCCAGATCGTGGATGCGTCGAACACTCAAGGTCTCGACACCGCGCTCGGCGAGCTGCTCGTCGACCCAGGATCGTTCCTCGGGGTCGAGGTGTGACCCGGCGCTGGTGATGAAGGCGACCTTCTGCTCGTTGAGCAGCCCGGCCGCGAACAGGGCCCGCACCCGGGAGTGCCCGGCTTGCAGATCCCGAGCGATCCGCACCCGCTTCCCACCCTCGACAGCAGACACGCGGCAAGCCAGCCCGACTCGCTCGGCAACGACCCGCTGCACATCATCAGGGTCAACCACACCGGCATCGATCTGCTGCGCCGCCACCGCCCGCCCAAGCGCAAGGATCGCCGCAGCCTGCTGCGCGGCGAGAGCATTCTTCTGCTCTTCGAGCCGTGCAACAGCCTCAGCGAGCTGCGCGACATGGACGGTCGTGGACATGCCTGTATCCTACCGAAAACAGGCGAGCCAAACAAGTGTTCGAATGTGCGCCACGAGTGCGGAAGGTAGGTGTTGTAGGGCACCTTTCTGGAGGCAGTGCTGTGCAGGTGATGAAGGTTGTGGCCCTTCGGCGCCGCCCTGCGGGGGGAGGCGTCAAACCACCTCATGCTGCGTTGGCTGAAGACCGTCGTGGTGAGCGATGAGGAAAAGGCGTCGGTGAGACGTCAGGTGGGGATCGGGAAGATGAGCGTGAGCGAACCGTTGACGAAGCGTCGTTACTCTAGTAGGTGGCATCGAAACCAGGGAGTTTTCGAGTTCCTGGGATGAGTCTGGCGGGTGCCCGTTTACTGGCCAGGCGGTGTCCGGCGTTGAGGCGGCGTGAGCCCGATCTGCGGGATCTGCACGGAACGTGGGAAGGCGGACGGCGATAGTCCGCTTCGGTCGATCGGAGAGATCGCCGAGTGGAAGAGGGAGCGCATCAACGGGCGGATCCCGGAGGTGTTGAGTACTGATGCGTCGTTCGCTGGCGGACCGGCTCGTAGTAGTGCTGAAGCTCCTGTAGTGGGGGTGGAGCGAAGGGGCCGGCTCATCAATAGGTTTGGTCACGAGAACAACCGAGGGCGAGAGCTCTCGGGAGGAGCCGAGTGAGCACGCCAGGTCCGAAGAAGAAGTCGTTTGGGATCTCGAAGCAGCTGGCCTGGGAGGCGTACCGGAAAGTCAAAGCCAACAAGGGTTCTGCCGGGGTGGATGAGGAGTCGATCGCGGAGTTCGAGACCGATCTGAAGAACAATCTGTACAAGATCTGGAACGGATGTCCTCGGGGACGTACTTCCCGCCTCCGGTGCGGGCGGTGGAGATCCCGAAGGCAGGCGGAGGGACCCGGGTTCTCGGGGTGCCGACGGTTGCGGATCGGATCGCGCAGACGGTGGTGGCACTGCAGTTGGAGCCGCGAACCGAGGCGATCTTCCATCGGGACTCCTACGGCTACCGACCGCGGCGGTCGGCCCATCATGCTCTGGCCAGGTGTCGGGAACGGTGCTGGAAGTACAACTGGGTGATCGATCTGGACATCCAGAAGTTCTTCGACTCCGTGGATCACGACCTCATGGTTAAAGCGGTGGAGGCAAATACCGAATGTCCGTGGGTGGTGCTGTATGTGAAGCGGTGGCTGGTTGCACCGCTGCAACTGCCGGACGGAACCTTGGTCGAGCGGGATCGGGGAACTCCGCAAGGGTCCGCGGTTTCGCCGGTGTTGGCGAACTTGTTCATGCACTACGCGTTCGACCTGTGGTTGGCGCGCGAGTTCCCGTCTGTGGAGTTCGAGCGCTACGCCGATGACGCTGTCGTGCATTGTTCGACCGAGCGGCAAGCACATCAGGTGTTGGCCGCGCTCTTTGCGAGGATGGACGAGGTCGGGCTGCGGTTGCACCCGGACAAAACCAAGATCGTGTACTGCAAGGACAGTAACCGGCGTGGCAGCCATGATGTCACGTCGTTCACGTTCCTGGGGTACACGTTCCGCCCGAGGATGTCCCGCAATCAGAAGAGCGGCAAGGTGTTCACGTCGTTTCTGCCAGCGGTCAGCCCGGAGGCGCTCAAGGAGATGGGTCGACGGGTCCGGGCTCTACGGATCCATCGATGGACAAGGGAGGATCTGAACGGCCTCGCCGCGATACTCAATCCGATCGTGGCGGGGTGGATGCAGTACTACGGCCGGTTCGCTCGGTCGTATCTGTATCCGCTCCTGGCGCGCATCAACTCCTACCTGATGCGTTGGGCTCGCAACAAGTACAGACGGCTGCGCTCCTATCGTCGTTGCAAGAAGTGGTGGCAGACGCTCGCAGAGCGGGAACCGAACCTCTTTGCGCACTGGGGATGGGTGCGTGTCTTCCGCGGATTCAGATGAGAAGAGCGGAATGACGGGAGACTGTCACGTTCCGTTCTGTGGGAGCCCGGGGGTGAGATTCCCCCGGGCCACCCGACTCGGCACCACGGCCAGATGACCACGCAAGCAAACCGAGGGGAGGCAGTCAGACAGAGTTCCCAGTCGGGTACGGCCGCCAAGCCGACCACATTATTCGTTTGAAAACCCGGGCAGCGCCGCAACACAGACCGGACACCCCAACGGCGCTACCCCGTAGTTCAGGAGGCATCAGAACCGCCCCCGGCAGACTGAGCACCGTGATCGACCTCAACCACACCGTGGTGCTCGTGACCGGCGCCTCCGGCGGCATAGGCAGCGCGATCGCCCGCCGCTTCGCGGCCGCAGGCGCAGCGGTGGGCGTCGGCTACAGCACCGGCGCCGAGCGGGCGAGAACAGTCGTAGCCGAGATCGTGACGAACGGTGGACGGGCGGAAGCGCTCGCCGCCGACGTCACCGACCCCGACGCGTGCGACCGGCTGGTCGCGCAGTGCCGCGAACGACTGGGTGGGCTCGACGCCGTGGTCGCCGCGGCCGGCGTCCAACCCGTCGCAGACCTGCCGGGCATGCCCGTCGCCGACTGGCGCGCCGTGCTCGACGCGGACGCGACCGGCCCGTTCGCCACGCTGCAGGCCGCCGCGCCGGTGCTGCCGGACGGCGGATCGATCACGTTCGTCGCGTCGATCGAGGGCAGCCGTCCGGCCCGCGGGCACGCCCACTACGCCGCCGCGAAGGCGGCGACCGTGATGCTGGCGCGCGCGGCCGCCGTCGAGTACGGGCCGCGGATCCGGGTGAACAGCGTGTCGCCGGGACTGGTGGAACGGCCCGGGATCGCCGACGACTGGCCGGACGGCGTGGCGCGCTGGCGGTCCCGCGCGCCACTGGGCGAGCTGGTGTCGCCCGCCGCCGTCGGCGACGCGTGCGTGTTCCTCGCCTCGCCGATGGCCCGGGCCGTCACCGGCCACGACCTGGTCGTCGACGCCGGAATGGGGGCGACGGGATGGTGACCGCCTCCGAGATCGCCGAGCTGCTCGGCCTCGAGCCGCTGCCCGACGAGGGCGGGTTGTTCCGTCGCACCTACGCCGACGCCCACTCGTCGGCCATCTACTACCTGCTCGCCGACGGCGACTTCTCGGCGCTGCACGTCCTCACCGCCGCCGAGACCTACCACCACTACGCGGGCGCACCGCTGCAGATGCTCCTGCTGCACCCGGACGGGACGGTGGAGCGTCCGGTGCTCGGGTCGGACCTGGCCGCCGGCGAGCGACCGCAGCTGGTCGTGCCGGCCGGGACGTGGCAGGGCTCCCGTTCCGCGGGTGCGTGGACGCTGATCGGCACGACGATGGCTCCCCCGTTCGAGTGGGCGATGTTCAGCCTGGGGCAGCGCGCCGACCTGCAGCGCGACTACCCCGGGGCGGCGGCCGACATCGCCGGCCTCACCCGCCCGGCTCAGGGGACGTAGCGGGTCACCAGCGCGTCGGTGAGTGCGCGCGTGCGCTGTTCGGCCGCGTCGGCGGGAAGGGTGCGGGCACGGTCGCCGCGGGGCGCACGCGTCTGGCCGGTGATCCGCAGCACCGGCCCGCCGAGCGGGATGGCCAGGTCGAACGTGCCGGCCGCCGATGGGCAGCGGATGCCGCTCCGCCCACCCGCCAGTGGGACCGTCGAGCCGGCGCACGGCTGCCCACCCGGCGCGACGCCGACGGTGACCGCGTACCCGTCACCGGCCAGCCCGATGCAGCCGGTGCCGTCCGCGGCGGCCATCTCCAGCTCGCCGACGGACGCGGCGACCGAGCCGAGCATCGCGCAGGTCGGGTCTGCGCCGCCGCCCACCAGAGCTGCTGCGGAGTCGGGCGGCGGGACGCGGCGCGGGGCGCGGCAGCTCGCGACCTGCGCGGCGCCGATGCCGCACGCCGCCGGAACCGGGTCGTCAGCAGCACTCGGGGCGTACCCGAGGGCGGCCGGTGCGGGTGGTGCTGCGGCGCGTCCGTCGGCCACTGCCGTGGTCAGGGTGGCCATGGTGGCGGCGGCAGCGGTGCACGGGTCGTCCGTCGCCTCACGCACCACGACCGTGATGCGGTGGGCCGTGGCGTCCGACAGCACCTGCGCGATCGCGGTGAGCGTGCACTGCGCCGCGGTGCCGGCCTGCAGCGCCGGGCCGCCGGCGAGCTGCACCGTCCGCTCACCGGCGCCGGGCGCGGGCAGCACGGCAGGTCCGGTGGACAGCCGCACCTGCACCGACGGCTCCGAGCCGGGTCCCTGCGGGGTGCCGCGGCACGTGTCGGCGTCGGGTTGGGCGAACGCGCCGCGATCGGCCTGCCACCCCAGCGCCGTGCCGATCAGGTCGCAAGCGCCCCACCGGCCGACGTCCCCGGGTGCCGCCGCGCGGACGCGTTCGGCAGGCGCGGCGAGGTCCCGTCCGATCGGCTCCGCGATCGTCGTGGCGGTGGCGCAGGAGCCGGCGAGATCGCCCTCGCCGGCCGGGGCGGACACGCGCACCGACCGGGTCGGCGAGATCGGGAAGTCCACCGCGCAGCGCGCCTTCGGGTCGATCGGCACGTCCCGCGTCAGGTAGGCGCGCCGGTCACCCACGACGACCGGTGCCGCGACGGCCCGGTCCGCCGTGCCTAACGCCGTGCCCACGGCCACGACGATCCGCTGGTCCGCCGTGCCCCCGATCGCGCAGCTGTGCGGCGACACCGCGTAGACCGGTCCGCCGTCCTCGACGGCGGCGACCGCCGGCGAGAGCAGCGCGCACGGGTCGAGCTCGCTCGTCGCCCAGCTCACCGCCGCTTCCGGGTCGGGCGGGGGCGGAACCGGCCGGGTCGGCGTCGGGGCGGACGAGCAGGCCGCTGCGGCGAGCGCGAGCGCGCCCGCCGCCATGGCGAGCCGCCACGGGGAGCTGCGGGGCACGCCGAAAGGGTGGCGCATCCGCCGACCTCACACATGACCGGGCCCCTTCACACACGTCCGGACGTGTGCGAAGGGGCCCAGCTATGTGTGACGTCGCCAGCGTTCAGCCGGACACCTGCTGGTGCAAGGCGAACACCGCACCGGTGGGGTCGGTGTAGATGCCCATCCGGCCGAACGGGTTCGTGACGGGCGCCATGAGCTCGCCGGCGCCGAGCGCGGTGGCCTGCCCGCCGGCGGCATCGACGTCGGCCACCGAGAAGTAGGTGAGCCAGTGCGACGGTGTGCCCTCCGGCGCCCCCATCATGCCGCCCAGCCCACCGACCGGGGCGCCGTCGGCGGAGAGGTGGATCGTGCCGTAGTCGTCCGGCGCCCCAGGGACGGGCTGGTAGGTCCACCCGAAGACCGCGCTGTAGAAGGCGCCGCCGGCCTCGGGGTCGGTGAGCCGCACGTCGGTCCATGTGACCCCGCCCGGCTCGTTCGCTATCTCGAAGCCGACCATGTCGTGGGCCTGCCACACGCCGAACGCCCCACCCGTCGGGTCGACGGCGACGGCCATCACCCCCATCCGCGGGATCTCCATCGGCTCGACGAGCAGCGACCCACCGTTCTCGGTGACGAGCTTCGCGGTGCCTGCGACATCCTCGCTGGCGATGTACACCGTCCACGGCACGGGCCCGGGCGCACCTTGCATCGGCGGCGAGATCGCGGCGGCGCTGTGCCCGTCGCGCTGGCAGAGCGTGTAGTGGCCGAACTCCTCGCCGGTGTCGGCGAAGGTCCAGCCGACGACGGGACCGTAGAACGCCTTCGCGGCGTCGAGGTCGGCGACGGACATGTCGACCCAGCACGGCGTGCCGGCGGGCCACGGAATGGTGCGGATGGTCATGAGACGTCCTCCGTAGGCGTGGGCCGCGAACCTTTCCACCGACCCCCGACAGAACGCGTCGACCGTTCGGGGGCCTATCGTCCCCGCCGTGAGCGAACCGGTGGGCAGGGTCGTCGGCACCGAGGACTCCACCCCGCTGGAGTGGAGCGTCGCGCTGGCCCCCGAGCAGTACCTGCAGCTCGACGACGTGGTCGTGGCCGAGCGCGACGTCCCCGGGTTCGGCCGGGTTCGCACGTCCGGGGTCGTCACGCAGGTGACGGCCCGGCACGAGGGCGCCACGTTCGGCTCCGACGTCTTCCTCATCGCCGACGGCGTGCTGCCCGCGCAGGTGCAGGAGATCGCGGAGATCACCACGACCCGCGTCGAGCCGGAGTGCTACGTGCCGCCGACGCCGGGCGCGCCGGTGCGGCGGGCCACCGGGGAGGAGCGCGCCGAAGCCCTCTACTTCGACGCCATGAGCCGCAAGGTGCCCGTCGGCATGGGCCGCGACGGCGAGCCCGTCTACGTCGACCTGGAGTTCCTCGACGGGACCCGCGGCGGCCACGTCTCGATCAGCGGCGTTTCCGGGGTCGCGACGAAGACCAGCTTCGCGCTGTTCCTGCTCTACGGGCTGTTCCGCAGCGGCGCGCTCGGCCCGCGCGCGGTGAACGCGAAAGCGCTGGTGTTCAGCGTGAAGGGCGAGGACCTGCTGTTCCTCGACCACGCCAACACGCACCTGGACGACAAGCTCCGCGGCGACTACGCCCGCCTCGGGCTGCCCGCCGAACCGTTCGCCTCCGCCGGGTTCTTCGCCCCGCCGACGCCGGACGACCCGGTAGGGCGACCGCACGTCACGGGCCGCACCAGCGGTGTCGCCGCGTTCTGGTGGACGCTCGCCGAGTTCTGCGCCGGCGAGCTGCTGCCGTACGTCTTCGCCGACGCGGAGGACGAGCGCAACCAGTACACGATGGTCATCCACCAGGTCGCGGCCCGGCTCAAGCGGGAGGCGGCCGGCGTCGGCGACGGCGCCGTCCAGATCGACGGACGCATCCTGCGCACCTACGACGACCTCGTCGAGTTCGTCTCCGACCAGCTGCTCGACGAGGACACGCGGCGCGACTGGGCCGGGCCCGTCACCGGCACCGGCACCGTCAACGCGTTCCTGCGACGGCTGCGCTCGTCGGCGAAACCGCTGCGCACGCTGGTGCGGGGCGACCTGCCCGACCTACCCGCACGCCGCGTCACCACCGAAGGCCGCCAGGTCACCGTCGTCGACCTGCACAACCTCCCCGAACGTGCCCAGCGGTTCGTCGTCGGCGTCGTGCTGGCCACGGAGACCGCGCGCAAGGAGGCCTCCGGGGCCGCCGGACTGCTGTTCACGATGATCGACGAGCTGAACAAGTACGCGCCGCGGGAGGGCTCCAGCCCGATCAAGGAGGTGCTGCTCGACATCGCCGAACGCGGCCGCTCGCTGGGCATCATCCTGATCGGCGCCCAGCAGACGGCCAGCGAGGTCGAGCGGCGGATCGTCTCCAACTCGTCGGTGAAGGTGGTCGGCCGGCTCGACCCGGCCGAGGCCGGCCGCCCCGAGTACGGGTTCCTGCCGCCTGCCCA
Organism: Pseudonocardia sp. CA-107938; assembly: GCF_050936315.1. Lineage (NCBI taxonomy): Bacteria > Bacillati > Actinomycetota > Actinomycetes > Pseudonocardiales > Pseudonocardiaceae > Pseudonocardia > Pseudonocardia sp. CA-107938. The sequence continues at coordinate 3,595,778 of NZ_JBNJNA010000001.1, forward strand.
GCGGGCCCGCGCGGTGCTCGCGAAGCCCGGCACGATGTTCGTCTCCCAGCCGCAGATCCCGGTGCCGCTGGCCGTCGAGTTCCCGTTCCCGGCGTGGGCGACGCGCCTGTCGGAGTCGGCGGGCGAACCGCGTGCCGCCACGAACGGGTCCGCGCCCCGCAGGGACCCGTTCGCCCGGCTGCCCGCGGTGTCCGCCGACGAGGACGACGCGCCGTTCTGACGGTGGGCGCCGGTACGGTCCGCCCATGATCGAGCTGGAGCGGTTCCGGGCCCTGCGCCCGGGGCCCCGGTGTACGTCACCGTCGCCGACGTGTCGGAGGAGCAGGACGGCAGCCACCTCCGTGAGGCCTACCTGAGCGTGGTGCTCGCGCCGGGGGAGCCGGCCGCGGTGCGCGCGGCCGACTCGTCGGGCGAGGCGCCGCCCGAAGGGGCGTTCCCTGATGGACTCGCCGGAGCACCTCATGGAGGGGTGCGCCAACATCGAGCTGCCGCTGGCGACGGCCGGGGAGAACGTCGTCCTCGCGCACTCCGGGTGGGGCGACGGCGTCTTCCCGGTGCTGTGCACGGTCGATGCGGACGGCCGGCTGCTCGCCGTCCACATCGACCTGCTCGTCGTGGAATGACCGTGGGTGCGGGGGTCAGCGCTGCAGGAGCTCGGTGAACGACGTGGCCGCGGCGAACGGGTCCGCCACCTCCACCGCCGGACGGGCCGCGACGAGGTCGGCGAGCTCCCCGGCGGCGCGGGTGATCCGCTCCGCCAGTCCGGTCTCGCCCCAGTCGTCGGCCGCGGCGAAGACGCCGGTCGGGGCGACCACCGCCCGCAGGTACGCGAAGAGCGGGCGCAGCGCGTGCTCCAGCACGAGCGAGTGCCGGGCGGTGCCGGCGGTCGCGGCGACGAGCACGGGCCGGCCGGCCAGCGCGTCGGGATCGAGGACGTCGACGAAGGTCTTGAACAGCCCGCTGTAGGACGCGGTGAACACGGGCGTGACGGCGATGACGGCGTCCGCGCCTTCGACGGTGTCGAGCGCCTCCTGCAGCGCGGTGTCGGCGAACCCCGTGACGAGGCGGTCGGCGAGCGCGCGGGCGTGCTCGCGCAGCTCGACGACCTCGGCCCGGGCCGGCACGCCACGCTCCTGCAGCGCGGCGACGGTCGCGGCGGTGAGCCGGTCGGCCAGCAGCCGCGTCGACGACGGCGTCGACAGCCCGGCGCTGATCACGGCGATGGTGCGTTCGGCCATGTCAGGCCACCTCGAGCTCGTTGGCGGCGCGGGCCGCGACCAGCGACTCGTGCGTGGGCGCGTCCGGCACGTGCGCCGGCTTCAGCGCGGCGAACTCGCGGCGCAGCACCGGCACGACCTCCTCGCCGAGCAGGTCCAGCTGCTCCAGCACGGTCTTCAACGGCAGCCCCGCGTGGTCGACGAGGAACAGCTGGCGCTGGTAGTCGCCGACGTACTCGCGGAACCCGAGCGTCCGGTCGATGACCTCCTGCGGGCTGCCGACCGTCAGCGGGGTCTGGCGGGTGAAGTCCTCCAGCGACGGGCCGTGCCCGTAGACGGGCGCGTTGTCGAAGTAGGGCCGGAACTCGCGCACCGCGTCCTGGCTGTTGCGCCGCATGAACGCCTGCCCGCCGAGCCCGACGATGGCCTGGTCGGCGGCGCCGTGCCCGTAGTGCTCGAAACGCCGACGGTAGAACTCGACCATCCGCTTGGTGTGCACGGGCGGCCAGAAGATGTGGTTGTGGAAGAAGCCGTCGCCGTAGAACGCGGCCTGCTCCGCGATCTCCGGGCTGCGGATCGAGCCGTGCCACACGAACGGCGCGACGCCGTCGAGTGGCCGCGGGGTCGACGTGAAGCCCTGCAGCGGGGTGCGGAACTTCCCCTCCCAGTCCACGACCTCCTCGTCCCACAGCCGCCGCAGCAGCGCGTAGTTCTCGACGGCGAGGGGGATGCCGTCGCGGATGTCCTGGCCGAACCACGGGTAGACCGGCCCGGTGTTGCCGCGGCCGAGCATGAGGTCGACACGACCGCCCGCGAGGTGCTGCAGCATCGCGTAGTCCTCGGCGATCTTCACCGGGTCGTTCGTGGTGATCAGCGTCGTGGCCGTCGACAGCTGCAGCCGCCGGGTGCGGGCCGCGATGAACGCGAGCGTCGTCGTGGGGGAGGAGGAGAAGAACGGCGGGTTGTGGTGCTCGCCGAGCGCGAACACGTCCAGGCCGACCTCCTCGGCCTTCTCCGCGATCTTCAGCACCGCGGCCAGCCGCTCGCCCTCGGTCGGCGTGGTGCCCGTCGTGGGATCGGTCGTGATGTCACTGACCGAGAAGACACCGAACTGCATGACCCGCCTCCGTTTGTTGCATCGTCAACGATGCGTGGAACGCGGTCAGCGGCCTGCGCATTCCCTCCCGCGCTGCAGCATCGTGACGGCCATGGACGGCAGCATCAGCACGTGGCCCAGCACCATCAGGCCATCGGTGTCGAGCACGCCGAGCCACACCAGCGGGAAGAGCGCGACGAACGGCCCGTACGTGGCCACGGCGGTCGCCGCGATCGCAGCGCCGCCGTGGCCCCGCACGAACTGCCAGGCGGCAGCCCCGGCGAACATCGTCGACGCCATCAGCAGCGCCCCGGCCGCCGTCCCGGAGTGGTGGCCCACCTGGGTGAGCGGCGCGAGCACGACCGTCCCGGCGACCATGGCGGCCAGCATCTGCAGGTAGTCGACGACGAACCTGCGGATGGTCATGTCGCCGCACCCGTCAGGTCGTCGGAGAACCCGGCGGCGAGCCGCGCCCACTGCGGCAGTGGGCGGCCGTCCCGGCGCATGCCGTCGGTCGCGTTCTGCGGCCAGCCGGCCGGCGAGTCCTCCCACGGCTCCTGCCGGCCCCGCACGGTGAGGTCCATCAGCGCGTAGCTGTAGTCCATCTCCTCCACGCCGCGCCGCGTCGTCCAGTACGTCTCGAACACGCGGTCGCCGTCGCGGACGTAGCCGACCAGGTACATCATCCCGACCTCGCGGCCGACGAGCAGCTCGTCCAGCGCGGCGCCCTGCGCGCCGTACCAGGGCATCTCCCAGCCCAGGAAGTCGCGGTAGCGGCGGCTCTCGGCGTACGGGCCCTGCGCGATCACGGCGAACGTGATGTCACGGGAATGCAGGTAGGACAGCTCGCCGATCTGGCTGGTGTCCCAGGTGCATCCCTCGCACTGCTCGGCGGCCGTCCGTCCGGCCCGCCACATCCAGTAGTAGGCGAGCAGCTGGCGGCGTCCCTCGAACGCGTCCAGCAGCGTGCAGGGGCCGTCCGGGCCGGTGAGCTCGAGGTGGGGGTCGACCTCGACCATCGGCAGGCGGCGGCGCGCGGCGGCGATCGCGTCGCCCGCCCTGGTGTGCTCCTTCTCCCGGACGCGCAGCTCGTCGAGCTGGGCCTGGAAGGTGGCGCGGTCGACCATGGGTGGCAAGGAATTATGGTAACTCATGGGTTGCGACTATATGGCAACTGATGAGTTGCGTCAACGCTTGGCCAGCTCGCCCAGCAGTGCCCACGTGCGTCGTTCGTCTTCGCGGGAGCCGGTCGCCGTCTGCGTGTACACGAGCTCGGTGGCCCCGGCCTCCAGGTACGCCGCGACCTGGTCGGCGAGCAGCTGCTCGTCACCCACCACGGCGAGGTCGGCGGGCTGGTCGAGCCCCTCGCGGTCCAAGGCGGCGCGGTAGGCGGGGATCGCGCCGTACGGGTTCATGCTCTGCGCGATCCGCGCGCGGGCGCCCTCGACGTCGGCGGTGACGACCCCGGAGACGATCGCCGCGATCCGCGGGGCGGGCCGGCCGGCCGCGGCGGCGTGCCGGGTGAGGGTGGGCACGGTGTACTCGGCGAGCGTGCGCGGGCCGGAGAGGATCGGCAGCGCGCCGTCGGCCAGCTCGCCGGCGGCGCGCAGGGTGAGCTCGCCGGCGGCCGCCACCAGCACCGGCACGCGCGGCGCGGCGCCCGGCACCGCGCCCGGGAACGGGCTCCTGGCGACCAGGGTGTCGCCGGTGAGGTCCACCGACCCGGTCTCGAACAGCGCGTGCAGGGCCTCCAGGAACTCGCGCAGGTGGCGGACGCGCGGGTGCGGCGTGATCCCGTAGGCCTGCTCGACGAACGCCTTCACCGACATGCCGACGCCGAGGGTGAACCGGCCGTGGCTCGCCGCCTGCGCGGTCTGGGCCTGCATCGAGAGCGCGATGGGGTGCCGCGGGTAGATCGGCACGACGGCCGTGCCGATCTCGATGTCGGGCACCTCTCGAGCGGCGAGTGCGGCGACGGTGACGGCGTCGTGGTCGAGCCGCTGGGTCAGCCAGGCCGCGGTCAGGCCGGCGGCGGCCAGGTCGCGGACCTGGTCGATCAGGGCCTCCACCGAGTTGGACTCGGTCGCGAGCCGGGTGTGGTCGGTGGGCAGGGCGACGCCGATCCGCATGGTGCTCTCCGTTCGTCGGTTCCGCGGCGAGTCTTCCAGGATGGGTTAACCCGATCAATTTATTGACTCGGTTGCTACGATGCCGTCGTGGATCCAGCGACCGGGCTCCGTGAGCGGAAGAAGCAGCGCACCCGCGAGGCGATCGCCGACGCGGCCATCGCGATGTTCCTGGAGCACGGGTTCGACGCCGTCTCCTGCGCGGCCGTCGCGGCACGCGCGGAGGTGTCGAAGCCGACGCTGTTCAAGCACTTCCCGACCAAGGAAGACCTGGTCGTGCACCGGATCGCCGACCACGAGGACGAGCTGGCCCGCGTCGTGCGCGAGCGCGCAGCAGGCGAGTCGCCGTTGGCCGCCCTGTGCCGCCACTACCTCGCCGGGCTCGCCGCGGGGGACGCGATCACGGGTCTGACCGATGCGCCGCAGGTCCGCGCGCTCTACCGGATGATGCAAGCCGCGCCCACGCTCTCCGCGCGCCTCCGCGAGTTCACCGCCAGGCGGGCCGAGGCGCTCGCCGAGGCGCTCGCCGGCGGCCGCCCCGACCTCGTCAGCCGCGTGGTCGCCCACCAGATCACGACCACGCTGCACCTGCTGGCCGACGAGAACGTCCGCCGGATCGCCGGTGGGGAGACCGCGGCCGAGCTGCACGCCGAAGCCGTCGCCGCCGCCGAGCAGGCGTTCGAGGTGCTGCGTTCCGGGATCGGCGACGCCTACACCTGACGGTGGACCTCCGCCAGCACCGGGAAGTGGTCGGACGCGTCGCCTGCGGAGACCAGCGTGGTGGTGGAGATCCGCGGGAGCGGCCGGCCACCGTCGAGCCGGCCCACGTAGTCCAGGACGTTGCGGTAGCTCCGGTAGGCGGCGCCGGTCAGCGGGTTGCGCGCGCCGTCGAACGTGAAGTCGTGGATGGGCCCGTCCGGCTCGATCCGCCCGCCCAACGCGGCGTCGGCCTGCTGCCACGCCGTGCCCACGCCGGCGGGGCGCCCCCGCTCGTCGGTCGCGTAGTACTCGACGTTCAGGTCGCCCGCGACGAGCACCGGCTGGTCGGCGGGCACGACGGCGCCGACGGCGTCGCGGATCTCGGCGAGCTGCCGTTGCCGCACCTCGCGCGTCGCCGCGACGGGGGTGCCGGGCTCGTCGGCCTGCAGATGGGTGCCGGCCACCCAGATTGGCCCGGCCGGGTGCGCCACCTGGACGAGCGCGACGCCCTTGTCGCACCAGTCGTCCTCCGTACCCGGCTGGGTCGCGGCGAAGACGTGCTCGTGCTGCTGCAGGATCGGCGTCCGGGACAGGACCACCACGCCGCCGCCGACCACCCCGCCCGTGCGCGTGCCGCGGCCGGCGGACCGGCTGGTCCAGGCGCTGCGTCCGCGGCGGCTGCCGACCTGCGGGGTGGCGTGGTAGCCGGCCTGCCGCAGCCGGCGGACGAGCCGCGCCGCAGGGGTGCCGCTGAACGCCTCGCAGAGCACCACCACGTCCGGGTCGGCGGCGACGATCACCTCGTACGCGCGGGCGGCCCGCACGAGCGCCCGCGGCCAGGACAGCAGCGGCGGCTGCAGGACGTTGTACGCGAGCAGCCGCAGCCCGGCGTCAGCGGACACTCTTGATCGGCTGCACCGTCAACGCCGCGATCAGACCGGTGACCAGCACGAGCACCATCAGCGTCGGGTAGCCGAACGAGTTGATCACGATGCCGCCGAACACACCGGCCAGCGCGTAGGGCAGCACGTTCGCGATGTTGATGACGCCGAGGTCGCGCCCGCGGTCCTCCGCGCTGGGCAGCACCTGGGTGATCAGTGCCTGGTCGACGGCGGCGTAGGCGCCGTAGCCGACGCCGAGGATCACGGTGCCGATCATCGTCGCCTCGAAGAACGGCAGGAACGCGAAGATCAGCCCGGCCCCGCCCTGCAGCACCGAGGAGATGACGACCATCCGCTTCCGCCGCTGCGTGCGGTCGGAGATCCGCCCGACGGGCAGCGCGGCCACCACGACCGCGACCGTGTAGATCAGCACGAGGATGAACGTGCCGAGCTCCGGGTCCGGGTGGTGCAGGAAGTCCTGCAGGTAGAAGAACAGGAACACCTGGGCCAGCGCGTTGGACAGCTGGATGAAGAACCGGCCGCTGAACGCCCAGGCGAAGTCGGCGTGCCGCAGCGGCCGCACGATCTCGGTGGTCAGCGCGCGCAGCGAGAACGCCGGACGTTCCGCGGGCAGCAACCGCCGGCCCCGGGTGCCGAACGCGAACGGCAGCGCGCAGAGCAGCGCCAGCAGCCCGAGCACCACGAAACCCGGAGCGACGTCCAGCACCACCAGGCTGACCAGCGCGATCCCGACGAGCGGGCCGCCCGACACGGCGATGCCGAAGAACGCCGACACCCAGGCCCGCTGGGTCACCGGCACGTCGTCCGGCACTGTCGCGAACGCCGCGCCGATCACCATCGAGATGCCGACGTTCGACAGGCCCCACGTCGCCACCACGCCGAACTCGTCGGTCATGAACGCCTGCGCCACGAACCCGACCGCCGTGATCGCCGCGCCGGCCAGCACCCAGACCTGGCGTCGGCCGCGGCGGGCCGTCGTCCGGTCGGACAGGGCACCCACCGCCAGCACGGCCACGATGCTCACGATCGACTGCACGGCCGTGGCGACGGCGATCAGCGCCACCTTGCCGCTCGCACCCGCGACGAGGTCGGCCTGCTTCGGCAGCACCACCTGGGCGACGGCGAAGTAGGCGGCGTAGGTGCCCGACAGCGCCACCGTCCACGACGTCAGCCAGCCGCCGCCGATCGGCGTGGTCGGCTCCGCCAACGCGGATCGTGCTGCGGGGGCCTCCTCGGTCGTTGCCATGAACGTCCCCATCCCTCGGCGCTGTCGGCCAAAGATGACAGCGCGGGATCGTGGAGGGAAGCACCGGAGTCGACGTCGATCCACATGCGAATGGTTGTGGATCGGGGCAGGAGCCGGTGTTTCCGTCCGATCGTCCGCCGTCCCTAGGGTCCGAGGGTGGTCGAGGGGTTGAGCTTTCCGCCGGACTTCCTGTGGGGCGTCGCCGCGTCGGCGTTCCAGACCGAGGGCGCCGTCGACGAGGACGGGCGCGGCCCGTCCGTGTGGGACACGTTCTACGCGAGCCGCGGGCTGCCCGGCGGCGGTCCGGCTCGGGTCGCGACCGACCACTACCACCGCTTCCCCGAGGACGTCGCCCTGATCCGTGACCTCGGCGCCGGTGCCTTCCGGTTCTCGGTGGCCTGGCCGCGGGTCGTCCCGGCGGGCCGCGGCGCGGTGAACCCGGCCGGGCTGGACTTCTACGACCGGCTCGTCGACGAGCTCTGCGCAGCCGGGATCGCGCCGGTCGCGACCCTGTACCACTGGGACACCCCGCAGCCGCTGGAGGACGCCGGCGGCTGGCTGGTCCGCGACACCGCGCACCGGTTCGCCGAGTACGCGGCCGTCGTGGCGGAGCGGCTGGCCGACCGCGTCTCGATGTGGCTCACCTTGAACGAGCCGCGCGAGGTGTCGATGCTCGGCTACGCGATCGGCTACCACGCGCCGGGCCGGCAGCTGATGCTCGACGCGCTGCCGACCGCGCACCACCAGTTGCTCGCGCACGGGCTCGCCGTCCAGGCGCTGCGCGCGGCCGGGGCGAACCGCATCGGGATCGCGGCCAGCCACGCGCCGACCTGGCCGGCGAGCCCCTCCGAGGCCGACGTGGCTGCAGCGGCGATCTTCGACGACCTCAACAACTGGTTGTTCGCCGACCCGATCCTGCTGGGCCGCTACCCCGACCCGGGCCTCGCGGCCGCGCTGCCCGGCCCCGTCGCGGACGACCTGCGGATCATCTCGACGCCGCTGGACTGGTACGGCATCAACTACTACAGCCCGTCCATCGTCGGGGCGGCGGATGCCTCGAACACCGCGACCACCGTCGTGGAGAGTGTGCCGTTGCCGGCCGGGCTGCCGTTCACGCTGCACGAGTACGACGGCCCCCGGACCGGGCTCGGCGGCGCGGTGGCACCGCAGGCGTTCCGGGAGATCCTCACGACGTTCCGTGACCGCTACGGCGCGGCGCTGCCCCCGATCTACGTCACGGAGAACGGCACGTCGCCGCCGCCCGGCACCCCAGATCTCGACGACGGCGTCCGGATCGAGTACCTCGACGGCCACCTGCGGGCGCTGCGGGCGGCGATGGACGACGGCGTCGACGTGCGCGGCTACTTCGTCTGGTCGATCACCGACAACATCGAGTGGACCGAGGGCGTCGAGCAGCGCTTCGGACTCGTGCACGTCGACTACGCGACGCTGCAGCGCACCCCGAAGGCGTCCTACGGCTGGTACCGGGACGTGATCAAGGGCGCTTCATGACCCCGACCTGCATCTACGCTTCCTCGTTGTGGATGTGTCGACACGCAGGCTGCGCTACTTCGTCGCCGTCGCCGAGGAGCTGCAGTTCACGCGTGCCGCCGCCCGGATGTTCGTCGCGCAGCAGGCGCTGTCCAAGCAGATCAGGGAGCTGGAGGAGATCGTCGGGACGCCGCTGTTCCGGCGCAGCACCCGCAAGGTCGAGCTGACCGAGGCCGGCCACCAGCTGCTGCCCGCGGTGCGGGAGGCCCTCGCCGTGCTCGACGCCGGGTTCGAGACCGCCCGGCGCGCCGGCCGCGGCGAGGTGGGCACGCTGCGGCTGGGGTTCGTGACCGGGGCGGCGCTGGAGCTGACCTCGCCGATCATGGCCGCCTTCGTCGAGGAGAACCCGGGCGTGCACATCGAGATGCACGAGGCGGCCCCACCCGACGCCGCGGGCGCGATCGCGGACGGCAGCTACGACGTCGCGTTCGTCCGGCAACCGATCAGCGCCGACGACGTCGAGTTCGTGCAGCTGTTCGTCGAACCACTGGTGCTGTCGATCTCCAGCCGGCACCCGCTCGCCGGCCGGCGCAGCGTCTCCGTGCACGAGATCGTCGACCTCCCGATGGTGGTGAGCCGGACCTCCGACGACGCCTACCGCTCCTTCTGGACCCTCGACGCCCACCGCGACGGCCGCCCCGCCCGCATCGTCGCCCACACCACCTCGCACACCGAGCAGCTCGAGGTCGTCGCCACCGGGATGGCCTGCGCGGCAACGGTGGCGGCCGCGGCCCGCATGACCCCCCGCGCCGACCTCCGCTACGTGCCCATCGACGACGCCCCCGGCTCACCCGCCGGCGTCGCGTGGCGCCGCGGCGCCACCAACCCCCTCATCGCCCGCTTCGTCGCCGTGGCGGAGCAGGTGCGGGATCGGGAGCGCGGCGTCGTGGAGTTGATCGAGCACCCGTTCGGTGGGGGTGCGTGAGTGGTCGGGCCGGCCGGGGCCGACGGTGCGGTGATCAAGGGCAAACTGTCGCTGGGGAAGATCGACAGGCGACGCTTTGCCCATGATCGACCGGATGTGGTCGGCGCTCGCTCACAAGCCTCCAACCACGGTTCAGCGGTCGGCGGGCATTTGGCGGTCGGACCGAACCAGCTCGTGCGCGGCCTCCGCGACCGCCCGTAGCGAACAGGGCCAGCGCGGACCGCCGACGCCGTGGACGCGGCAGGCGATGCATCGTCCTGAGGCGTCCGAGACGTGGTCGCCCATCAGCCGTTGCCAGACAGCAGGCTCACCGCCCGCCAGGACGATGGCGATCTCGGTGCGCACGTGAACACCGGCGTCCTCGTGTGCGACGCACATCAGACGCGCAGAGAATGGCATCTGACCAGCATGTTGCAGAAACTTGCAGCTTGACGTTGTGGACATGTGAGGCCACTGTCGTACGACTTGAACTTGTTGCCGTGGATCCCAGGCTCCGTGCCGAACGGATCGCCCACGCTGTACCGGACCGACCGTGGGACGTGGATCGTGCAGGGGTGGACCGTCACCGACGCCGACGCTCTGGCGACGATGAACATCCCGGAGGGGGAGACGTGCGCCGAGATCCCGGACCGGTTGGTTCCCTTCTTCCCACAACCGTGACGAGAAGGTTCACCACCGCGGACGAACTCGATGCACTTTGCGCGGGCATCGAGTCGTCCTTCGTGCACTTGGAGACACGGGACTCGTACGGCACCGCGACCGAGTCGCCGCACTGGGCGAAGTGGCGGCGCGGCGAGCCCGATGACCTGCAATGGTGCGAGCCGTACTTCCGCACCCTGCGAGCGCATCGCGTTGCTGGGCGGAGCTGTCGACGGCTGCGTGTCGTGTCGGAGCCGATGAGCGAGTACCAGCAGTGGGTCGGCAGTTTCGTCGAGGCGTTCGTCGAGGCCGGGGAGGACAACCGATACATCTCGCGGCAGCGTCTGATCGACGTGCTGCTGCCGGCGAGCGGTGACTTCTACGTCTTCGACGACGCGCTCGCGTTGTTCCTGCACTACGCGGGCGACGGCACCAATACGGCGTTCGAGGTCATCGACGAGTCCGACATCGTCGATTCCTGCCGGCGTGCCTTCGAGACCGTGTGGAAGTTGGCCGTGCCGGTTGCCGAGCTCTGACCCGACGAGCATCGCCGCCGAGGCGCGCCGTGAGCTGGGCTCCCGCTTGCGGCAGCTGCGCAGGTCCGCGGGAATGACGCAGAACGCCGTCGCGACAGCGACCGGCCAGCACGTCACGCGCGTCAGCCGGATCGAGAACGGCGGCCAGCCGCCGACCGAACAGAACATCCGGGACTGGTGCGTGGCCTGCTCTGCTGAACCCGAGATCCCGGACCTCTTGGCCACTGCACGGGAGGTCGAAGGCGCCTACCAGGAGTGGGCACGCCTCTCGCGCGCCGGGATGAAGCGGCTCAGTCAGCCACATTCGCTGGCGTCCTACCGACGAACGCGGCTGTTCCGCATCCACGAACCGATCGTGATGCCGGGCGTCTTCCAAACGGAGGCGTACTACCGGGCCATGCTCGCGTTCTGGTACGGCTTCCTCGACGCGCCGGATGACACAGAGGCGGCCGTCGCCGATCGCCTCCAGCGGACCGCGGTGGCTTTGCAACCCATCGGCGGCTCGTGGTCGTGCTCGGCGAGCAGGCATTGCGCACCCGATTCACGGACGAGACGGCGCATGCGGAGCAACTCACGCACCTCCGGGAACTGGTCCGACGGCGCAACGTCGAGATCGGCATCATCCCGGCCGGGGCCGTGCGGCACGCGTTCGCCACCGTCGGCTTCTGGATCCTCGACGACAATGCGGCGGCACTCGAAACACCGACCGCCGCGATCAAGGTGACCCGACCGCAGGAGATCGGCCGCTACGTGGCCATGTTCGACGCAGTTCGGGCCGAGAGTGTCCGGGGCCGAGCCGCCGCTGAGCTCATCGAGAGAGCGTTGCGGGAACTCGACGGGCCCTGAGGCCTTACCACGTAGCTGTGGACCTGCTTCCGCTCGAAGCGGACGCGGGCACCGGCGGCTATGGGCTCAGAGCCGCTACGGACACGCCGTGAGGGCCTGCACTCGCTCCTGGACCAGCGTCGATCGTGTTGTGGGGGCAGACGACTGCGCCCGACTCGCCTCGAGCGACGTGCGCGGCGGTGCGACCGGTCGGCCGACGAAGGTCACGATCCGGGGTCGGGCGGCGGTGGGGGCCGGGTCGACGCGTAGCGTCATGCGTGCCGGGTGGGTCGTGCCGCACCGCTGGAGCGCGCCTCGTGCAGATCGCCGTCCCGGCGCTGACCGCGCGCGGCCTCCGTGCCGGCTGCGGGATCGGAGTCACGGCACATGACGTGGACCGGAATGTCGACCCCCCTCGTTCCCGGCGAGTTCGCGGCCAACCACGCCGCCGGCGTCCTGCACGAGGAGGAGCAGCAGGCGCGCGCCGCGCGTGTCGTGGCCGGTCGCGCCACCGACGCCGCGGACTGCGCGGAGACCCTGGCGATGCTCGGGCTCACCGTCCCCGGCGCCCGGGCGGAGCGGCGTCGGGCGTAACGCCGGTACGGCTCTCGTCACGGCGGAACCGCCGGCGTTCGATTGCGGGTTGCGGACGGAGACGTCCGCAACCCGGCCATGCGCGAGCTGGCCGGTGACACAGGGTTCGATGGTCCCGAAACCACGAGCAGGCCAGAGCTGTATCGCTCTGGCCTGCTGGTGTGGTGCGCCGTCAGGGACTCGAACCCCGAACCCGCTGATTAAGAGTCAGCTGCTCTGCCGATTGAGCTAACGGCGCCTGTCGTTGCGCCCTGCTGCCCGGCGCTGGATCAACGCTAACAGACGCTGATCCCGTGCCGTGCAGCGGGGTGAGCCGCGACATGGGGTGAGTGACGGGACTTGAACCCGCGGCCCCCTGGACCACAACCAGGTGCTCTACCAGCTGAGCTACACCCACCATGCCGCCCGGTGAACCGGGCGCTCACCAAGCTTAGCGTGCCGTCCGCACCGCCCGGAAACGGGTATCAGCCGCCGGCGACGAGGCGGGCGGCGACGGCCTGGGCCTGCTCGGACGTCGGGCCGGGGGCCGGGACGAACAGGGTGTCGCGGTAGTAGGCGAGCTCGCGGATGGACTCCTCGATGTCGGCGAGGGCGCGGTGGGCGAGGCCCTTCTCCGGCTTCGCGTAGAACACGCGGGGGAACCAGCGCCGGCACAGCTCCTTCACCGAGCTGACGTCGATCATGCGGTAGTGCAGGTGCTCGTCCAGCTCGGGCATGTCGCGGGCGATGAACCCGCGGTCGGTGGCGATGGAGTTGCCGGCGAGGGGGGCGATGCGGGGTTCGGGCACGAACTCGCGGACGTGGTCGAGCACCATCCGCTGCGCGGTGGCGAGGTCGATGGTGGAGGCGCGCACCGCGTCGGTGAGGCCGGACTTCGCGTGCATCTCGCGGACCACGTCGGGCATCCCGTCGAGGACGTCGTCGGGCGCGTGGATCACCACGTCGACGCCGTCGCCGAGCACCTTCAGGTCCCCGTCGGTCACCAGGACCGCGATCTCGATGAGCGCGTCCTTGGTGAGGTCGAGCCCCGTCATCTCGCAGTCGATCCACACGATCCGGTCGTTCACAACGGGTCACAGTAGCCCCGCCGGTGCTGGTCGGCCGGGTTGCGGCACGCCGGGGGCGGTGTGGCGCTACGCTCCGGCGCCGTGGGGAACACCGCTGCCCAGGAGATCGCCGCCGGCTACGCGACCGAGGGCGGGGCGCTCGAGCTCGGCACGGTCGTGATCGACGGCGTCGTCGATCCATCCGCGCGCGTGCGCATCCCGTTCGCGACGTTGAACCGGCACGGGCTGGTCGCCGGCGCGACCGGCACCGGCAAGACGAAGACGCTCCAGGGGTTGGCCGAGCAGCTCTCCACCGCCGGCGTGCCGGTGCTGCTGGCGGACGTGAAGAGCGACCTGTCCGGCATGGCGCGGCCGGGGGAGTCCAACCCGAAGATCGAGTCGCGGGCCGAGGACACGGGCGACGACTGGGTGGCGACCGGGTTCCCCGTCGAGTTCCTGTCGCTGGGCGGGTCGAGCAGCGCCGTGCCGATCCGGGCCACGCTGACGCAGTTCGGGCCGATCCTGCTGTCGAAGGTCCTCGACCTCAACGACACCCAGGAGTCGACGCTCGGCCTGATCTTCCACTGGGCCGACCAGCAGGGCCTGCCGCTGCTCGACACCAAGGACCTGCGCGCGGTCATCCAGCACCTGACCAGCGACGAGGGCAAGGCCGACCTCAAGGGCATCGGCGGGGTCTCCTCGGCCACCGCGGGCGTGATCCTGCGGGCGCTGGTGAACCTGGAGGCCGCCGGCGGCGAGGACTTCTTCGGCGAGCCCGAGTTCGACCCGCGCGACCTCATGCGCCAGGTCGACGGGAAGGGCGTCGTCACGCTGCTGGAGCTGGCCGACCAGGCGGCGAACCCGCGGCTGTTCTCGACGTTCCTGATGTGGCTGCTCGCCGAGCTGTACGAGGACCTGCCCGAGGCGGGCGACCTCGACAAGCCCAAGCTCGTCTTCTTCTTCGACGAGGCGCACCTGCTGTTCAACGGCGCGTCGAAGGCGTTCCTGGAGCGGATCGAGCAGACCGTCAAGCTGATCCGGTCGAAGGGCGTCGGGGTCTTCTTCTGCACGCAGCTGCCCACCGACATCCCCAACAACGTGCTGTCGCAGCTGGGTGCGCGCATCCAGCACGCGCTGCGCGCGTTCACGCCGGAGGACCAGGACGCGCTCAAGAAGACCGTCCGCACCTACCCCAACACCAAGAACTACGACATGGAGGAGGCGCTCACCTCGCTGGGCACCGGCGAGGCGATCGTCACCGTCCTGTCCGAGCGGGGTGCGCCGACGCCGGTGGCGTGGGCGCGGATGCGGGCTCCGCGGTCGCTGATGGCGGCCATCGGCGCCGCGGACGTCACGGCGGCCGCGAAGGCGTCGCCGCTCTACCCGAAGTACGGCGAGACCGTCGACCGCGAGTCCGCCTACGAGAAGCTCACCGCCAAGATCGCGGAGGCGCCCCCGCCGCCGCCCCCGCCGGACGACGCGCCGCCGCCCCCGCCTCGCCAGCAGCGCGAGGAGCCGGGCATGGTGGCCGAGGTGCTGGGCTCGCCGGTGGTGAAGTCGTTCCTGCGCTCCGCGGCGAGCGCGCTGGGCCGGGAGATCACGCGCGGCCTGTTCGGCACGCGCCGCCGCTGACGCGGGGTGTCCCGGCGGTAAGGGACTCCTGACGGACGCGTGCCTCGACCTTGCTGTGCGGACGCCTGCCGGTGCCGCACCCTCGCTCCTGATCGGGCACCCGTGGGTGGTGCAGCCGGGGAGGGAGGCGTCGTGGACGTGCGCGAGATCCATCGAGGTGCCACCGCGTTGGCGATCGACGGGTTCACCAGGCGGTTCGGGGCGACGGTCGCGGTCGACGACCTGTGGTTGACGGTGCCGAGCGGTTCGTTCTTCGGGCTCGTGGGCCCGAACGGAGCCGGCAAGACGACGGCGCTGTCGATGGCGGTGGGGCTGCTGCGGCCCGACGCAGGCGTCGCGCGGATCTTCGGCCACGACGTGTGGGCGGACCCGACGCGGGCGAAGGAGCTGGTCGGCGTGCTGCCGGACGGGCTGTCGCTGCCCGAGCGCCTCACCGGACGGGAGTTGCTGACCTACACGGCGCGGCTGCGCGGCCTGAACCGCGCGACGGCGGCCGAGCGCGCCGACGAGCTCCTGCGCGTACTCGAGCTGACCGACTCCGACGGCACGATGGTGATCGACTACTCGGCGGGGATGCGCAAGAAGATCGGCCTGGCGACGGCGCTGATCCACGCCCCGAAGCTGCTGGTGCTCGACGAGCCGTTCGAGGCCGTCGACCCGGTGTCGGCGTCGACGATCCGCACCATCCTGACCCGCTTCGTGGCCGCCGGCGGTTCCGTGGTGCTGTCCAGCCACGTGATGTCGCTGGTCGAGACGATCTGCGACCGGGTCGCGGTGATCACGCGTGGTCGGGTCGTGGCCGCAGGCACGCTCGCCGAGGTGCGCGGCGCGGGCAGCCTCGAGGACGCGTTCGTCGAGCTCGTGGGCGGGCGCGTCGGTGGCGGGGAGGGGCTGTCGTGGTTGGCGTCCTGATCGGCATGAAGGCGCGCGTCCTGCGCAACACGCTGCGCGGGAAGGGCGGCGCCTCGTTCGCGATCGGTGGGGTCGTCGGGCTGGTGGCGGCCGCCGTCGGCGTGGTGTTCATCGTCGCCCAGGACGGCGGGATCACCGTCGGCACGGACGTCGCGTCGGCGCTCTTCGCCGTCTGGATGCTGGGCTGGCTGTTCGGCCCGGTCCTCACCGGCGGCGGCGACGAGACGCTGCGCCCGGAGAACTTCGCGCTGCTGCCGATCCGGCCGCACCGGCTGGCGGTGGGTCTGCTGGGTGCGTCGCTGGTCGGCGTGGCCGTGCCCGTGACGTTCGTGCTGTTCAGCGGGTTGATCCTGCTCGCGGCCCCGGCCGGGGTGCTGGCCGCGGTCGTGGCCACCGCCGCGGTCGCCGCCCAGCTCGGGCTCGTGGTGCTGCTGTCCCGCGTGGTCATCGCGGGCCTCGGTGACCTGCTCGGCTCCCGTCGCGGCCGCGACCTCGGGGTGCTGCTCGGCGCACTGGTCGGGCTCGCCTACCTGCCGGCGCGGTGGGTGCTCGAGCAGGTCGGCCCGATCGTCGTCGGCCAGAGCTCACCGGCGCTCACGGCGACGCTGCGCGCGCTGCCGAGCGGCTGGGGCCCGAACGCGGTCGCCGCCGCGGCCGCGCAGCAGTGGCTCCCGGCGCTGGGCTGGCTCGCCGCGCTCGCCGTGCTCGACGCGGTGCTCGTGTTGGCCTGGTCGCGGTTGCTGGTGCGCCGCCTGACCTCCGGCGGGTCGCCGGCCGGACCGCGCCGGACGGGCCGCAGCGCGCGCACGGCGCGCCGGACGCTGCTGCCCGACACCCCGCTGGGCGCGGTGATCGGCAAGGAGCTCACGCTGTGGCGACGGGACGCGCAGCGCCGCACGATGATGCTGATCTCGATCCTCATCGGCCTGCTGCTGCCGGCGTTCTCCCTCCACGGCGTCGGCTCGGCGGGACTGGTGTTCGCTCCGCTGTGGATCGCCGTCTTCGCGACGATGCAGGTCAGCAACCTCTACGGCCTGGACGGCACCGCTGTCTGGCAGACGCTCACCACCCCGGGCGCCGTGCGGGCGGACGTCCGCGGCCGGCAGTGGGCGTGGGTGCTGATCGTCGGCCCGGTGGCCGTCGTGGCGGCGATCGTCCTGCCCGCCGTCACGGGCGCGACGGACAGCTACCCGTGGGTGCTCGCACTGGTCCCGGCGCTGGTGGGGGCGGGCGCTGGCACGGTGCTGCTCGCCTCGGTCGAGCTGCCGTTCCCGATGCCGAGCGGCAAGGGCCGCAACCCCCTCGGCTCCGGCAACAGCGGTGTCGGAATGGCGAACGTCATGCGCCGCATGCTGATGGTGCTCCTCCAGCTCGCCGTCGCCGTCCCGGCCGTGGTCCTGCTGGTGGTGGGCGGTACGGGGCTGGTCCCGGTGGCGAGCTGGCTGGCCGTCCCGGTCGGGGTCGCGTGCGGGATCGGTGCGGCGTGGGGGTGGGGCGGGCGCGCCCTGCGCCGGCTGGAGCTGCGCGGACCCGAGGTGCTCGCGGTGCTGCGGGTGCCGGTCTGAGTCAGACGACGACCGGCTCGCCGGCGTGCCAGCTCGTCGACGGTGTGGGGGCGGCGCCGCAGGACGCCGGGCGCGCCGGTCGCGTCGTCTGCCGCACGGGGACCGACCAGCGGGTGCCGTCGGTGGCGGTGACCAGCACGTCGGGCCCGTCACCTGCGGCGACGGTGAGGGCGGCGGCGTCGCGCAGCCCGGTCAGCTCGCGCACCGCCAGCTCGGCGACCTGGCCAGCTGGCGACCACGCGGAGCGGCCGCGGCACTGCCCGATCTCCACCTCGCCGAGCGCGGCGGCCTTCCCGGCGGCGGCGGCGCCCGCGGTGTCGATGCGGCCGTAGAGGTAGCCGGTGGGCAGCACCAGCGCGGTGGGCGCGAAGCGGTGCCCGCCCAGGTGGCTGCACTCCCACACCTCGGGCTCGCCGATGCTGCGCACGGCGGTCGCGAGCGCGCGGCCGTCGAGCGCGCAGCAGCGGTCGCGCCGGCCGTGCGTGCACACGAGCAGGACGCCGCCGGAGTACTCCTCGCCGACGGTCTCACCGGGGACGATCGCGTCCAGCTCGGCCGGGCCGTCGACGGTCAGGGTGGTGAGGCGCGGCGCGGCCGGGGAGATGTCGGCCAGCAGCACCCGGGTGGGCCCGGACGGGGCCCGGCCCGGCCGGCGGATCAGCAGCAGCTTCCAGCCCACGGCGGCCGCGCGCTGGTGCAGCGCGCGGATGGACGGGTCGGCGTGGTCGTCGACGTTGCGCGGCCAGGCGCCGCGCTGCTCGACGCAGACCCAGCCGGCCGCGACCGGTGCGGTGCCCGCGACGGGTTCGGTGAGCGCGAGGACCGCGCACCGGGAGTCGAGGACGTCCGCCATCGCCTCACTCTAGCCTAGGCTTGCCTAACTCCAATGGGTCACGTGTCACTCGCGGACACCGGCAGCTCCTTCTTGGCGATCTTGCCGGTGGCGTTGCGCGGCAGCTCGTCGAGGAAGTGCACGTCACGGGGCACGGAGAAGCGGGTCAGCTCGGATCGCACCCAGCCGCGGACGTCGTCGGCGGAGACGTCTGCTCCGTCGGAGACGACCACGAACGCGGCCAGCGCCTGCCCGAACTTCTCGTCGTCCACGCCCACGACGGCGACCTCACGGACCTCGGGCCGCTCCTCCAGGAGCTCCTCGACCGGCCCGGGGTGCACGTTCTCCCCGCCGCTGACGATCATGTCGTCGGCCCGGCCGGTGAGGTGGAGCCGGCCCTCGTCGTCGAGCCGGCCGACGTCGCCGGTGCCGAGCAGGTCGCCGTGCCGCTCCACGTCGGCCCCCTCGCGGGTGTAGCCCTCGAACGGCATGTCGTTGCCGACGAACACGCGGCCCTCCACGCCGGGCGGGACGGGCTGGTCGTGCTCGTCGAGGATCACCAGCCGGGTGCCGACGGGCGCGCGACCGGTCGTGCCGGGAGCGGCGCGCAGGTCGGCCGGCCCGGCGATCGACACCCACGACACCTCGGTGGAGCCGTAGAGGTTGTAGAGGATGTCGCCGAACCGGTCCATGAAGGCGGTCGCGAGCGGCGCGGCCAGCGCCGAGCCGCTGACCGCGACGATCCGCGGCCGGTGCTCCTGCCAGGCGGCGGCGAGCACGTCCTCGGGCAGGTCGAGCCAGCGCTGCAGCATCACCGGCACGGCGATCACCGCGTCGCAGCGCTCGCGCTCCACCAGCTCCAGCGCGGCCTCGGCGTCGAAACGCCTGGTCAGGACCACCGGTGAGCCGTGCAGCACGGCCAGCAGCAGGCCGGCGTTGCCCCACGTGTGCAGCAGCGGGGCGGCGATGAACACCGGCTCGCCCGCCTTCAACGGGATCGCCGAGAGCACCGCGGCCACCGGGGTCAGGCCGCTGGGCTTGGGCCGGCGCGCCCCCTTCGGCGGGCCGGTCGTGCCCGACGTCAGCACGATCGTGCGGCCCTCCGCCGGGCGCAGCGGCAGTGTGCCGGGGCCGTTGCGGGCGATCAGCTCGTCGAGCGTGGGATGACCGACAGGCCCGTCGTGCCACCCGATGACGATCGTGGCGTCGTCGGGGAGCGCGTCGAGCTTGTCGCCGAAGTCGGCGTCGGCGACGACGAGACGCATCTTCTGCTCCTCGGCCACTGTCGCCAGCTGCGCGGCCGGCAGGCCGGTGTTGAGCAGCACGACGTCGGCGCCGAGCTTCGCCACCGCCACCTGCGCCTCGACGGCACCGCGGTGGTTGCGGCACAGCACGCCGACCCGGTCCCCGGCGCCGACGCCCAGGCCGGCGAGCGAACGGGCGAGCCGATCGGTGCGCCGGCCCAGCTCCGCGTAGCTCACCCAACCCGCGTCGTCGACGATGGCGGTGCGGTCGGGGTGGCGGGCCGCCCCGGCTGCGTAGCCCGCGGTCAGGGTCAACCCGTAGCGCAGCCCGCCGACGCCCATGCCGAGGATCCGGTCCGGCCGGATCGGGCGGATCACCCCCGAGCGGACGAGCTCGACGACCGCCCGCGCGGACACGGCGGTCCTCTCCACGGTCTTCTCCACGGCAGCGGACACGGCACCGAACAAGGAATCGGCCACGGCGCCATCCTGCCCCGCCCACGTCCTCAGCGCGCGGCGGTGAGGTCGTAGAACTCCTGACCGCCGATCGTCTGCGCCGTGAAGTTCTGCTGCACCCACTCGGTGATCTGCTTGCCCGTGCCGCGGCCGCCGCCCGGGCCGCCGCGCTCCCCGCCGGTGACGAACCAGTGGATGCGTCCCGCAGCGACGTCGGCCTGGAACTGCTCCAGCGTCGGTGCCGGGTCGCCGCCGCTGAACCCGCCGATCGGCATGACGTCGGTGTCGCTCGCCAGCGCCAACCGCCCGGCCCCCTGCGAGCCGACGGTGGCGGCCGACCAGTCGGTGCCGGCCGACTGCAGGAGCGCGACCACCGCGGGATCGACGGTCCCGGGCTCCATCATCCCCGGGCCGCGCATCAGCTGCCCGTCACCGGGCGGGCGCTGGCCCCGGTCGCGGCCGGCCTCCTCGATCGGCGGGCCGGCCGACGGGATGCCGCCCACGTGCGACGTGGTCACCGTCGTCAGCGTGTAGGCGGTCGGTCCGGCCAGCCCGGCGACGGCGACCGCCGCCAACGTGCCCGCGAGGAACGCCCGCGCCCGCAACCCGGCGAGGACGCCGACCGCGCCCAGCACGGCCGCGGCGACCACCACCCAGCGCAGCCACGGCAGGTACTGCGGCGAGCGGTCCAGCAGCACGAACGCCCACGCGCCCGTCCCGGCGACGACGAGCGCGAGCACCCCGCGCACCCACCACGTCGAGCGCTCCCGCCACAGCAGCGCCCCGCCGATCCCGACGAGCGCGGCGATGCCCGGCGCCAGCGCCACCGTGTAGTAGGGGTGGAAGATGCCCTCTGCCAGGGAGAACACCAGGAACGTCAGGACGGTCCAGCCGCCCCACAGGACCAGCGAGCCGCGCACCTCGCGGTGCCGCCACGCCAGCCACGACCCGGCCACGAGCAGGACGAGCGCGGCCGGCAGCAGCCAGGTCGCCTGCCCACCGATCTCTCCGTTGAACAGCCGCTGCAGCCCGGCCTCGCCGCCGAAGCCGCCTCCGCCCATCGGGCCCTCGGGGCCGAAGACGACCATGCCGGGGCGCGGAGCGGGGCCCGTCCCGATCTCGATGCGCGTCCCGCCGCCGCGCTCGCCGCCGAAGATCCGCCCCAGCCCGTTGTAGCCGAGCGCGAGCTGCAGCACCGAGTTCGTCGTCGAGCCGCCGATGTACGGGCGGCTCGCGGCCGGCCACAGCTCGGCGATCGCGATCCACCACCCCGAACCGACGACGACCGCGCCACCCGCGGCCAGCAGCTGCCACACCCGCTTCCAGATCCCGGTCGGCGCCGCGACCAGGAACGCCAGCGCGAGCGCCGGCAGCACCACGAACGCCTGCAGCATCTTCGCCAGGAACCCGAACCCGAGCAGGAACCCGGCCAGCAGCAGCCAGCGCGTCCCGCCCTGCTCGATCGCGCGCACCGTCGCGTACGCGGCGGCGACCATGAGGAGCACCAGCAGCGCATCGGGGTTGTTGAAGCGGAACATCAGCGCGGCCACCGGAGTCAGTGCCAGCACTGCGCCGGCGATCAGCCCGGCCCGCGGACCGGCGACCCGGCGCACGGCCGCGTACAGCAGGGCGACCGTGGCGACGCCCATCAGCGCCTGCGGCACCAGCATGCTCCACGAGCTGAAGCCGAAGATCCGGCCGGACAGCGCCATCACCCACAGCGCGGCCGGCGGCTTGTCGACGGTCACCGTGCCGCCCACGTCGAGGGAGGCGAAGAAGAACGCCTTCCAGTCGAGCGTCATGGACCGGACGGCCGTCGCGTAGAAGTCGTTCGCCCACCCGTTCGCGGACAGGTTCCACAGGTAGAGCACGCCCGTGCCGAGCAGGAGCGCGGCCAGCGCGCCGTGCTCGCCGCGCGATCGACGGGTGGGCTCCACGGCGGACGCGGTGGGTCGGTCGAGGGTCGCGGTCATGCGGAGTTCTCCGGGGTGCGGGTAGGGAAGATCCAGCTGCGGAACGCGACGAACCGCAGCACGGTGGCCAGCAGGTTGGCCACGACGAGCACGAGCATCTCGACGGGCTGGCTCGCGGCCGGCGCGAGCGCACCGAGCAGCGCCAGCGCGCCGGTGGTCAGGGCCAGGCCGAGCGCGAACACGACCAGGCCCTGCACGTGGTGGGTGAGCGCGCCACCGCCGCCGCGCACCCCGAACGTGAAGCGCCGGTTGGCCGCGGTGTTGGCCACGGCCGTGCCGACGAGCGCCAGCAGGTTCGCGCCGAAAGCACCGAACGGATCCCGCAGCAGCGCGTAGAGCAGCAGGTACGCGAGCGTCGACGCGATCCCCACGACGGCGAAGCGCAGCAGTTGCACGGCCATGCCCTTCGGTTCGCCGGCCAGCGGTTCGCGGCCCAGTCCGCGCAGCGCGCCCAGCGGGATCCGGCCGGTGGCGAATCCGCGGGCCAGCCGCGCGACGCCCTGCAGGTCGGCGACGGCCGTCGCGACGATGTCGACGCTGGAGTCGGGGTCGTCGACCCAGTCGACGGGCACCTCGTGGATGCGCAGCCCGGCCCGCTCGGCCAGCACGAGCATCTCCGTGTCGAAGAACCAGCCGGTGTCCTCCACCAGCGGCAGCAGCCGTTCGGCGACGTCGGCCCGCACGGCCTTGAAGCCGCACTGGGCGTCGGAGAAGCGGGCGGCCAGCGCACCCCGCAGGATCAGGTTGTAGGTGCGCGAGATGAACTCGCGCTTCGCGCCGCGCACCACCCGCGCCCCGGGCCGCAGCCGGGTCCCGATCGCCAGGTCGGAGTGCCCCGACACCAGCGGCGCCACCAGCGGTAGCAGCGCGTTCAGATCGGTGGACAGGTCGACGTCGCAGTACGCGAGCACGCTCGCGTCCGACGCGGTCCACGCCGTGCGCAGCGCCCGCCCGCGGCCCTTCTGCGCGAGGTGCAGCACCGTCACGCCGTCCAGCTCGACAGCCAGCCGTTCCGCGATCGCCGGGGTGGCGTCGGTGCTGGCGTTGTCGGCGATCGTGATGCGGAAGGAGAACGGGAAGCGGTCGGTCAGGTGCGCGGCCAGCCGGCGCACCGAGCGCTCGAGGTCGGCCTCCTCGTTGTAGACGGGCACGACGATGTCGAGCACGGGCCCGGGCCGGGCGGGGGAGCGGCCTCGTTCGTCGGCCGTGGAAGCGGTCGCGGTGGACATGGGTGCCAACCTCGGGGTCGGCGCTGTCGAGGCCTTGTGGTCGACCTGTGTGCGGGCTGTGGGCGCGCCCCGATCGGGTGTGACCGCGGTCATGACGCCGCCGTCAGGTCGTGGACGGGGGTGCCGTCGACCGTGGTGGCGGGGAACGTCGCGGCCACCCACTCCGCGATCTGCCGGGCCGTGTCGCTGCCGCCGCTCGCCGTGCCACCGGGACCGGTGCCGCCGACGAACCAGTGCACCCGCCCGTCCGCGACGAGCTGCTGGAACTGCGCCAGCGTCGGGAACGGGTCGGTGCCGTTGTAGCCGCCGAGCGCCATGACCGGGTGGCCGGACGCGAGCTGGTAGGCGGCCGCGTTCTGCGAACCGACGGTCGCGGCGGCCCAGGTGTGGCCGTCGGCCTCGCTCAGCAGTGCGGTGAGCTCCGGTCCGGGCGTCGGTGCGTCGAGGAGACCGCTCATGCCGCGGCCGCCGACGAACCGCCCGGGCTGCGCGCCAGGTCCACCGGGCGGCGGTGCCGCCAGGATCCGCACCCCGCCCCGTCCTTCCGGGCCGGCCGCCGGGATCGCGCCCGTGCGCGGGGTGGCGGCCGTTGCGACGGTGTAGGCGGCCGGGCCCAGCAGCGCAGCGACCAGCGCGATCATCAGCACCGGCGCCCGCGGGAGCCGGTGGGCCGCGGCCAGGCCGACCACGGCGACGACGCCCGTCGCGAGCACCGTCCACAGCACCCACGGCTGCCACGCCGGGGTGCGCCACAGCAGCACGGCCGCCATCCCCACGGATGCGACGACCGCACCGACCAGCACGAACCGGCCGGCAGCCGTCCCTCGGCGCTGCCACGCCGCGACCGCGCCGATCGCGACCAGCGCGGCCACCGCCGGCGCCAGCGCCACCGTGTAGTACGCGTGGATGATGCCGTTCATCAGGCTGAACACCAGCCCCGTGACCAGCAGCCAGCCACCCCACAGCACCACGTCGGCGCGCCGCGTCCACCACAGGACCGCCGCACCGAGCAGGACGGCGGCCGGTAGCAGCCAACCGATGCCGCCACCCATCTCCGTGCCCAGCAGGCGCAACGGGCCGGCCGCGCCCCAGCCGCCGCCGGGGCCCCCGCCGACGGAGCCGACCTCGTCGCCCGTCAGCCGGCCGAGGCCGTTGTAGCCGAGCACCAGCTCCAGGACGGAGTTCGTCTGCGAGCCGCCGATCCAGGGCCGCCGGTCGGCGGGCCACAGCTCGACCAGCAGCACCCACCAGCCGGCGGCCACGACGAGCGCGGCGCCCGCGGCGAGCAGGCCGACGAACCGGCGGCGCAGCGGCAGCGGTGCCGCGAGCAGCCACACCGCGGTGAACGCGGGCAGCACCAGGAACGCCTGCAGCATCTTGGTCAGGAAGCCGAACCCGACCAGCGTCGCGGCCAGCACCAGCCACCGCACCCGACCCGCCTCGACGGCCCGCAGTGTCGCGTACGCGGCGGCGACCAGCAGCAGCGTCAGCAGGGCGTCCGGGTTGTCGTAGCGGAACATCAGCGCCGCTACGGGCGTCAGCGCCAGCACCGCGCCGGCCAGCAGCCCCGCGGCGGTGCCGGACGTGCGGCGCACCGCCGCGTACAGCAGCGCGACCGTCGCGACCCCCAGCAGCGCCTGCGGCACCAGCACGCTCGCGCTCGACAGCCCGAACAGCCGCACCGACAACCCCATCACCCACAGCGCGGCCGGGGTCTTGTCGACGGTGATGGCGTTCGCGGCGTCCGACGAGCCGAACAGCCACGCCGTCCAGCTGGAGCTGCCGGCCTGCGCGGCCGCGGCGTAGTAGGCGTTGGCCCAGCCGGACGCGGTGAGGTCGACCAGGTACAGCGCGGCGGTGCCGCAGAGCAGGGCGGCCAGTGCGAGCCGGCGGGGCCCGGGGCGCGGTGGAGCGGACTCGACCGTCCGATGGGGGAGCGTGGCAGTCACCGCGTCGACGCTGTCGATCGAGGCTGTGCGGGCCTGGTGGCACGGCTGTGTGCCGGCTGTGAGTGGCGGGTCAGCCGGGCAGGTCGGCGCAGAGCCGCAGGATCTCCCCGATCACGACGTGCGGTTCGGTGATCGGCACGAGGTGGCCGGATCGGGCGGCGAGCACGTGCCGTCCGTGCGGCGAGCACGCGGCCCGCGCGGCGTGGGCGGCGGTGATCTCGGCGCGCAGCCGCCTGGGGAGCCCGCCGGCGCGGGCCCCGGAGATGACGGTGACGGGGATGTCGCCCAGCTCCGGCGGGTGCTCGCGGAACGCCCTGACGACGTCGACGAAGGTCGTGGCCTGGGCAGCCATGGTGGCGACGACGCTCGGGGTGAAGCCCTCGGCGTCGAGGTCGCGGCGGGCGTCGGCCGGCAGCCGGGAGCGCACCGAGCGCTGCAGGTGCGGGAGCAGGCCGGTGCGGGCGAGCAGGGCGAGGACTCGCAAGGCGGTCCGTTCGGTGCGCCGGAAGCAAGGGGTGAACAGGGTGGGACCGGCCTCGTCGGTCGGGTCGACGAGCACGAGCCCGGCGACCCGCTCCGGCCGCCGCGCGGCAGCCGCTCGCACGATCGGCCCGCCCGCGCTGTGCCCGACCAGCACGAACGGGCCGGGGCCTGCGTGGTCGAGCACGGCGGCGAGGTCGTCGGCCATCCGCGGGAGGGTGCGCGAGACCGGGTCGGGGGCGCTGCGCCCGAGCCCGGAGCGGTCGTAGACGATCGCGCGGGTGCGGGCGCCGACCGCCGGTTGCACGAGTGCCCATGACGAGCGGGAGGCCCCGGCGCCGGCCTCGAACACGACGGTGGGAGTGGCACCGCCCGGGCCCGGCAGCACCATGGCGTAGAGCTGGCGCCCGTCCGGTGTGGTGATCCACTCCGGTGCGCCCTGGACGTGGCTCACCGCCCGGCCGCCACCTTCTGCAGTGTCGGGCGCAGCTGCCCGATGAGCCAGTCGACGGCGACGACGTTCGGTGCCTGCAGGGCCACCGCCTGGTCCGTCGTGAGCGGTACGTAGGTGCCGCCCCGGACCGCGCGAAGCTGCTGGACCAGCTTGTTGCCCTCGAACTGCTGGCGGTCGCCGCTGCCGGCGAACGTGATGAACAGGGCGTCGGCGCCGTCGAGGAGGCCGGCGTTCTCGTAGCTGACCCCGACCGTTCCCGGGGCGAGTGCCGCGGTGGCCGGCGCGTTCACGAACGCCTCCGGCACGCGCAGGCCGAGCGAGCGCATGAACACCGTGGACAGGTTCTGCTCGCCCACCACCATCGGCAGCACCTCGCCGCGGGCCTGGCCGAACAGGTACGTGCGGCCGGAGAGGCCGGGCAGCTCCGTCCGCAGCGCGGCGACCCGCGCGTCGGCGGCGGTGATCAGCTCCTCGACCTTCGCCTCCGCGCCGATGGCCCTCCCGATCTGCCGGGCGTCGTCCTGCATCGAGGCCGCGTACAGCGAAGTGCCGTACGTGACGGTCGGCGCGATCGCGGCGAGCTGGTCGTAGCTCTGCCTGTCGAGCACGAGCGGGGAGGTCACGGCCAGGATCAGGTCGGGCCGGTAGCCGGCGATCCGCTCCAGGTCGGCCTCGGGGTCGGCGGGGATGCCCAGCACCTCGGGCGGCAGCGGCGGCTGGACGTAGGGCAGGTTGGGGTCGCCGGCGAAGTTGCGCAGCGCGCCGACGATCGGGGCGCCGACGGCGTGCGCGATCGCGACGTCGGCCGTGCCGAGCGCCACGATGCGCTGCGGGCGGGCCGGCACGACGGTGGTGCCGTAGGCGTGGGTGATCGTCACGGGGAATCCGGGGCCGGCCGCGGGCGCGGCAACGGGCGCCGGACCGGCACACGCGGCCAGCAGCGCGGCGACGACCAGCAACGAGGGGACCAGCACCGAGCGGCGCAGACGGGACACCATGCAGGTGAACTTAGCCTAACCTTTGCTGGACGTCGGCAGGTCCACGCGGAACTCCGTGCGGCCCGGCCGGCTCGTCAGCTCCACCTTGCCGCCGTGCGCCGCCACCACCGCGTCGACGATCGACAGGCCGAGGCCGGTGCTGCCGTTCTCGCGCGAGCGCGACTCCGAACCGCGCGCGAACCGCTCGAACACGTGCGGCTGCAGCTCGGGGGCGATCCCGGGCCCCTCGTCGAGCACGGAGAGGCAGACGGTGGAGCCGTTCGGCTCCAGCGCGACCGTGATCGCCGTCCCGGCGGGGGTGTGCGTGCGGGCGTTGGCCAGCAGATTGACCAGCACCTGGGTGAGCCGCGACGCGTCACCGGTGACGACGACGGGTTCCTCGGGCAGGTCCAGCCGCCACCGGTGGTCGGTGCCGGCCGCGTGCGCGTCGTTGACGGTGTCGAGGACGAGCCGGGTGAGGTCGACCGGAGCTCGCTCCAGCGGACGGCCCGCGTCCAGCCGGGCGAGCAGCAGCAGGTCCTCGACCAGCGCCGTCATCCGCTCCGACTGCGACGAGATCCGCCCCACCGAGTACGCGGCCTCCGGCGTGAGGTCCGCGCGGCGGGTCAGCTCGGCGTAGCCGCGGATGGCGGCGAGCGGGGTGCGCAGCTCGTGGCTGGCGTCGGCGACGAACTGCCGCAGCCGCGTCTCGCTCTCCTGCCGGGCCTCCAGCGCCGCGCCGACGTGGTCGAGCATCGTGTTCAGCGCCGCCCCGACCGTGCCGACCTCCGTGGCCGGGTCGGCGACGGGCACCCGTTCGGCGAGCGACACCTCACCGCGGTCGAGGGGGATCTCGCTGACCTTCGCCGCCGTCGCGGCCACCCGTTGCAATGGCCGCAGCTCCCGTCGCACGAGGACGAGCCCGGCCGCGCCCGCCCCGGCCAGCGTCACCCCCGCGACGATCACGGAGATGATGATCAGCTGCGCCACCGTGTCGTCGACGCGCCGCTGGGTCAGCCCGGTCACCAGCACCACCCCGGTGGTCATCCGAGAGGCGACCAGCCGGTAGTCGCCGAAGTCCCCGATCGTCGCGGAGGTCGGCGGGGCCCCGGGGGTCAGCGCCAGCAGCTGCGGAAAGTCCGCCTCGGGCACGGGGACGGGATCGGCGTCGCGCGGGTAGACGGCGGCGCCCACGACCTTGCCGTCGTTGACGACCGCCGTGAGGGTGTCGGGGTCGCGCGGGGGCACCGGCAGCTGCGGCAGCGGTGTGCCCTGCTGCGGCCCGATCACGATCCTGACGGCGAACCCGTTGGCGCCCCGGAGGTCCGCGTCGAGCCGGTCGATCAGGCGATGCCGCAGGATCAGCGTCGTCGACACGGCGATGACGGTCGCGGCGACGGCGAGCAGCAGCACCACGACCGCCACCAGCCGCGCCGTCAACGTCCGGGGCGCGAACCTCATCCGGCGGCTTTCAGCACGTACCCCGCCCCGCGCACGGTGTGGATCATCGGTGAGCGCCCGGCGTCGATCTTCTTGCGCAGGTAGGAGATGTAGAGCTCGACGACGTTGGACTGGCCGCCGAAGTCGTAGTGCCAGACGCGGTCCAGGATCTGCGCCTTCGACAGCACCCGGCGCGGGTTGCGCATCAGGTAGCGCAGCAGCTCGAACTCGGTGGCCGTCAGCTCGACGACGTCGTCGCCGCGCCGCACCTCGTGGCTGTCCTCGTCGAGCACGAGATCGCCGACGACAAGCTCGGAACCCTGCCGGGCCGCCGCCGCCATCCCCGAGCGGCGCATCAGGCCACGCAACCGCGCGACCAGCTCCTCCAGGCTGAACGGCTTCGTCACGTAGTCGTCGCCGCCCGCGGTGAGCCCGGCGACGCGGTCCTCCACCGAGTCCTTCGCCGTCAGGAACAGCACCGGGACGTCGGGCGTCTCGCCGCGCAGCCGGCGCAGCACCTCCAGCCCGTCGAAGTCGGGCAGCATCACGTCCAGGACGACGGCGTCCGGGCGGAACTCCCGCGCCACCCGCACCGCCGAGAGGCCGTCGGCCGCCGTGCGGACCTCCCAGCCCTCGTAGCGCAGCGCCATCGACAGCAGGTCGGACAACGTCGACTCGTCGTCGACGACCAGCACCCGCACCGCACCCCCGTCGGCGCGCCGCAGCGACGGGACCTGCTCGCTCACCGGAAACATGCTAGTCAGGCTCGCGCGCGCGGCTGTGGCGTCGATGGGTGAATCCTGTGTGCCCGCTGTGTACGTGGTCCGTCACGTGCAGACGAACGGGCCTGTTCCGGGCGTTCCTGCACGAGATCGGCGCATCGAGGGAACCGCGCGCCCTCCGGATCCGTCAAAGCCCCGACCATCCACCGGAAGGGGTATCCCATGTCCACCGCCACCAGCACCGTCTTCACCGGCTGGCCCGCCGACGCCGTCGCGTTCCTGAGCGAGCTCGAGGCCGACAACACCGCGGAGTTCTGGGCCGCGCAGCGGCATCGCTACGACACCGCGGTCCGCCCGCCCACCAGCGCACTGGCCGCGGCGCTCGGGGCCGAGTTCGGTCCGGTCCGGGTGTTCCGGCCGTACCGCAACCGGCGGTTCCGGCCGGACGTCCCGCCGTACCGCACCGACACCGGCGGGGTGGCCAGCACAGCCGGTGGCACCGATCGGGGGTTCGTCCTGTCCGGCAGCGGGCTGGCGGTGACGGTGGGCCGGTACGCGTTCACCGGGCCGGCGCTGCGCGCCTACCGCGCAGCGGTCGCCGGCGACGCGGGCGGGGAGCTGGCCACGGCGCTCGCGGCCGCGGCCGCCGGCGGACTGTCCCTGCTCCCGGCCCCGTCGGCCGCGCGCACACCCCTTGGCTACCCGGCCGACCATCCGCGCGTGGCGCTACTGCGGTTGCGCGCGCTGCAGGTCGGCCACACGTGGGCGGTCGGGCCGTGGCTGAGTACGCATGAGCCGCTCGCCCGGGTCGCGGGGGCCTGGCGGGCCGCCGCGCCCCTGGTGGCCTGGCTGGACGCGCACGTGCCGGAGGTCGGTTAGGGCGCGCTGGAGCTACTGGGCGGTAACGTGCGGGCGTGTCCGCCGAACGCACACCCGTACTGGTGGGGGTGGGGCAGGTCCGGGGCAACCGCGCCCGCGACGTCGCCGCCGCTCGCGAACCCGCCGAGCTGGTGTCGGCGGCCGTCGCCGCGGCAGCGGCCGACTGCGGTGCCCCGGGGCTGCTCGCCGCCACCGACACCGTCGCCACGGTGCGCACCACCAGCTGGGCCTACGCCGACCTCGCCGGCAGCATCGCGGCGGAGATCGGCGCGCGGCCGCGGCACACGGTGGACTCGAGCGTCGGTGGGCAGTGGCCCGCCGTGCTGCTGGAGCAGGCGGCCGCGCGCATCGCCGACGGCTCGTCCCAGGTGGCGCTCATCGCAGGCGGCGAGGCGATGGCCTCGCTCGGCGCGCTGCGGGCCGCCGGCACCGATCCCGTTGCGGCGGGCTGGAGCAGCGCGCCCGGTGGACCACCTGCCTTCGACCCCGAGGAGATCGGCAGCCCGGCCATGCTCGCGGCCGGGATCCTGCTCCCGCGCCGGGTCTACGCCCTGTTCCACTCGGCGCACCGGCACGCGCTCGGCCTGTCCCCGGACGCCGCGATCGCCCGGTCCGCGCGGCTCTACGCGGCCTTCACCGAGGTCGCGGCGGCCAACCCCGCCGCGTGGAACCCGCAGGTCCGCACGGCTGCGGAGATCGCGGAGCCCGGCCAGGGCAACCGGATGGTGGCCGAGCCGTACACGCTGGCGCAGAACGCGATGCCGCACGTCGACCAGGCGGCCGCCGTGATCGTCACGTCCCTGGCCGCGGCCCGCGCGCACGGCGTGCCGGAGGAGCGGATCGTGCACGTCGTCGGCGGTGCCGGCGCGAGCGACGCGACCGACGTGCTGGCCCGGCCCTCGTTCGCTTCGTCGGCGGCGCTGGCCGACGCGCTCGACCGCACGCTCGCCGGGCTCGATCCGGCCGAGCTCGACGTCATCGACGTCTACAGCTGCTTCCCCGTCGTGCCCGAGCTGGTCGCCGACCACCTCGGGTTGCCGGTCACGTCCGTCGCCGGGGTGACCGGCGGGCACAACGCCTTCGGTGGGCCGCTGTCGAGCTACACGCTGCACGCGCTGGTCGCCGTCACACAGCGGCTGCGCGCCGGCGGCGGCCGCGCGCTCGTGCACGGCAACGGCGGCTACCTCACCCACCAGCACGCGCTGCTGCTCTCCCGCGATCCGATGCCGTACCGGGGCGACCCGCAGCCCCGCGACACCGCCGGCCCGGCGCCTCGCCTGGTGCCGGTGCCCGACGTCGCCGAGGCCGTGGTGGAGGCCGCCACCGTCGAGTACGGCCGTGCGGGCGCACCCGAGCAGGCGTTCCTGGTTGCCCGGTTGCCCGACGGGGCGCGCATCGCCGCCACCACCGCACCCGGCGACCCCGACGCGGCCATGGCGCTGTCGCTCCACCGCCGCGGGGCGCCGCGGGAGATCGTCGGGGTGCCGGTCCGCGTCACCCGCAAGGACGGCCACGTCGCCGTCGACACCCTGGAGGGTTGATGACCGATCCGTGGCTCACCGACGAGCGACAGGCCCTGCGGGCGCTGGTCGCCGACTTCACGACCCGCGAGATCGTCCCCCACCTCGCGGAGTGGGAGGAGGCCGGCGAGCTGCCCCGCGAGCTGCACGAGGAGGCGGCGGCCGTCGGGCTGCTCGGGGTCGCGTTCGGAGAGGAGGTCGGCGGAGGCGGCGGCGACGCGATCGACGGGTTCGTCGTGGCCGAGCAGATCCTGCTCTCGGGCGGGTCAGGGGGCGTCGTGGCGTCGCTGCTCACGCACGGCATCGCCGTGCCGCACATCGTGGCGAGCGGCGACGCCGACCTCATCGAACGGTTCGTCCGCCCGACGCTGGCCGGCGAGAAGATCGGCGCGCTCGCCATCACCGAGCCGGGCGGCGGTTCCGACGTCGCCGGTCTCACCACGCGGGCGGTGCGTGACGGCGACGAGTACGTGGTCGACGGCGCGAAGCTCTACATCACCTCCGGCGTGCGGGCCGACTTCGTCACGACGGCCGTGCGCACGGGCGGTCCGGGCCACGCGGGGATCTCGCTGCTCGTCGTGGAGAAGGGCACGCCCGGGTTCACCGTCAGCCGCAAGCTCGACAAGATGGGGTGGCGCTGCTCCGACACCGCCGAGCTGTCCTACGCCGGCGTGCGCGTCCCGGCGGCCAACGTGGTCGGCGCCGAGGGCAGCGGGTTCGTGCAGATCGCGCAGCAGTTCCAGAGCGAGCGGCTCTCGCTGGCCGTGCAGGCCTACGCCACCGCCCAGCGCTGCTTCGACCTCACGATGCAGTGGATCCGCGACCGCGAGACGTTCGGTCGCCCCCTCGCGACCCGCCAGCTCGTCCGCCACCGGATGGCCGAGATGGCGCGCCGGATCGACGTCGCGCGCACCTACACGCGCACCGTCGCCGCACGCTGGCTCGCGAGCGGCGGTCAGCTCACGGAGACCGCGATGGCGAAGAACACCGCTGTCGCGACCGCCGAGTTCGTGGCGCACGAGTGCGTCCAACTGCTCGGCGGCATGGGCTACATGCGCGAGCACGAGGTGGAGCGGCACTACCGCGATGTGCGCATCCTCGGCATCGGGGGCGGCACCAACGAGATCATGAACGAGATCATCGCCAAGCAGCTGGGCCTCTGATCGAGGGACGGCCTGAGAACGTCCTGTGCGATCTGTGTAACGTCCCAGCCCTTTCGACGGACAATCCCACGATCGGGTTACCACGTGGGGGTGGGTCGGGGATGACGTCAGCACTGACGGAGAGAACGCAGCGGTACCGCGGTTTCGCTGCGGTGCTGGTCGCGCTGACCATGATGGCGAGCCTGTTCGGGGCCGCCATCCTCACCGCGCGCGCTGCGCAGGCGCAGCCGGTGTTCCTGGAGCCGGCGCACGCCGTCGGCGAGGACCCGTTCGTCCCGTCGCTGCTGTCGCCGGCACCGGCCGCCGAAACGGTGCCCGAGAACGCCGGCACCGGCGACCAGCACACCTGCGACCCCGCCACGCTCACCGCGTACCTCAACGGGCACGCCGCCGCGGCCGCGGCGTGGACGGCGGCGCTCAACGCCGACCCGACGTTGAAGTGGAGCGGTGGCAACAAGGTGGGCGTCGACCAGATCGCTGCCTACGTCGCCGAGCTGACTCCTGCCGTGCTCGGTGGCGACATGCAGGTCACCAACCACCGCTTCGTCGACGGCCACCTCGGCGCCGTGCAGTCGGTGCTGCAGGAGGGCACCGCGGTGCTCGTCGACGCCGACGGCACCCCGCGCGTCCGCTGCGCCTGCGGCAACCCGCTCGCCCCGGCCGCCTACACCGACGACGACGACAACGACTACGTCGGTGAGCCGTGGCAGGGCTTCAGCTACGACGAGTCCGACGACACCGAGGCGTGGCACCACGACGACGACTCCGACCACCCGATCGTCGACGACTGCCACCGCGGCGAGTACCGCGACGACGACGGCAACTGCGTGCGGCACTGCCCGCGCGGCACCTGGCGCGACGACGACGGCCACTGCCGCGCCCCGGTCGAGCACTGCGACCGCGACAAGCACGACTGGTGCAAGCCGCGCCCCGACTGCAAGCCGGACGATCCCGGTGCACCGGTCGCGATCTCGACCGACGGCGACCGGCACGGGCCGCCCTGCCGCCCGCACTGCCCCGACGGGAAGACCTGGAAGGACGGGCACTGCGTCCCGCCGCCGTCGCACCCGAAGCCGTGCGGGGACGACGGCAAGGCCTGCCCGGCCGACCCGCCGAAGGACCCGGTGAAGGACCCGGCCAAGCCGGTGTGCGACGTCGTGGGCGCGGTCGCCGGTGCCGTCGACTCCGTGGTGGGGATTAAGCCGGACGACCCGTGCTCGCCCGCCCAGGCGAAGAAGCCGGGTGCCGAGGGCACGCCCGACAAGACGGACCCGCCGGCGCAGAAGCCGGCCGAGCCGGCGCAGCCGCCGCTGCCGCCGCTGACCGGGCCGGACAAGGTCCTGCCTGCACCGGTCGAGCAGCCGCCGGCGCCGCCGAAGGTCGAGGTCCCGGCTCCGCCGAAGACCGACCCGCCGGCCAACACCGGCCCCACCACGGAGTCGGTGAAGGAGCCGGCGAAGGAGCCGGCGAAGCCGCCTGCGGGCGGGCAGGCGGAGGGACATCCCGACCTGTCGCTGCCGGCGGTCGTGCCGGCACTGCCGCTGCCGAACGCCGGGCCCGCGTCCGAGGCGCCCAAGCCTGCGCCGGAGGTCAAGCCCGCGCCGGAGGTCAAGCCGGCCCCGGAGGCCAAGCCCGCACCCGAGGTGAAGCCGGCCCCTGAGGTCAAGCCTGCACCGGAGGTCAAGCCGGCACCGTCTCCTGCCCCGGCTCTGCCGAAGATCGTGCCGCCGCCCGTCGAGGTGCCGCCTGTCGCCAAGCCGGCCCCGGCGCCCGCTGCGAAGCCGGCCCCGGCTCCCGCGGCGAAGCCCGACCCGACGCCGGCGCCGAAGCCCGTGGTGGCGGTGAAGCCGGCTGTCACCTGCCCGAACGGTACGGCGATGCCGGCTGCCGGCTGCACGATCCCGGAGACCGGGGTGCCGGTGGGCTGGGTGCAGAAGGGCACGCGGATGGTGCCCGCCTGACGGTCTACCGCACCGGGAGTTGATCAAGGGCAGAGCGTCGTTGTTCGATCATGAACAGCGACGTTCTCCCCTTGATCACCGACACGACGCGCGGCGTCAGCGGGCGCGCCAGTACCCCGTCGCGTAGACGGCGCGGCGGTCGAGGCCGCGCTCGTCGAGCAGGTGCTTGCGCAGGTCCTTGACGCAGGTCGACTCGCCCGAGAGCCAGGCCTGCCCGCGTCCCGCCGGGAAGGTGGCGGCGCGGACAGCAGCGGCGAGCGGTTCGCCGGGCGGCGCGTCGCCCCGGTGGACCCAGACGAGCTCGGCGGCGCCGGGCAGCTCCTGCTCCTCGGCGGCGTCCGCCACCTCGAGGAACGCCACCGCCGGCACGCCGGCGGGCAGCGCCGCGAGCACGGTGGCGACGGCCGGCAGCGCCGTCTCGTCGCCGATGACGACGTGGAAGTCGGCAGCCGGGTCGGGGTCGTACCGGCCGCCCGGCTCGGAGACGCCGACCCACGCGCCGGGCTGCGCGTCGCGCGCCCACGCCGCGGCCGGGCCGTGGCCCTCGTGCAGCACGAAGTCGACGTCGAGCTCGCCGCCGTCGGGGTCGAACCGGCGCACCGTGTACGTGCGGATGGTCGGCCGCGCCTCGCCCGCCGGCCACACGGGCCCGCCGGTGCTGGCCCGCGGCACCGCCGGACGCTCCTGGCCGGGCACCGGGAAGAACATCTTGATGCGCCGGTCCGGCCCGGTCCCGCCGAAGCCGGCGAGCTCGTCGCCGCCGAGGGTGACCCGCACCATCCGCGGCGTCACCCGGACGCTGCGGCGCACCTGCAGCAGACGCGGGGCGGTAGTCGTCACGCCCGGAGATTCTGCCCGGCCTCGCCCTGCCGCTGCGCCAGACCCGTCCAGGCGAGGTCCATGAGGTAGTCGGTGGCCTGCTCGGCGGTGACGGTGTCGCCGTCGCCGCGGCCGCGCCACAGCGCGAGCCGCTCGGTGGCCCCGACGATGATCTGCGCCCACCCCTCGACGCGCTGCGGCTCGACGCCCGGGCGGGCGGCGGAGAGCATGCCGACGATGAAGTCCACCTGCTGCTGGCGGATGGCCTCCAGGCTCTCGGACGCCGCACCGGTGTCGGACTCGGTGTAGAGCAGCATCCACGCCGGGCCCTGCGCGTCGAGGTAGTCGAAGAACGCCCGGGTGCCGCGGCGCAGCGCGTCCTCGGCGCTGGTGGCGGCCGCGACGGCGGTCGAGGTGACGTCGAGCAGCTCCGCGCGGGCGCGGGCGATGCAGGCCAGCAGCAGCCCGTCCTTGGAGCCGAAGTGGGTGTAGAGCACCGGTTTCGTGACGCCGACGAGCTTCGCGACGGCGTCCATGGACGCCTGCTGGAACCCGCGCTCGCTGAAGACCCGGACGGCCGCGTCCAGGATCTGCCGCTCGCGCTCGGCGCGGCCGAGGCGACGGCGAGGCGCTCTGGTCTCCACCGAGCCATCCTACCGCAGGTAACTTACCCTCGGTAACTTGTTGGGTGGGTACGGTTCCCCGGTGAGCGTAGTGGTCGTCGGGGCCGGGATCGCCGGCATCGCGTGTGCGCGGGAGCTGGCCGCCGCCGGCGTGGCGGTGCAGGTGCGGGAGCGGGCGGACCGGATCGGCGGCCGCATGTGCTCGCCCGAGCTGGACGGGCGGCCGGTCGATCTCGGTGCCGCCTACTTCACGGTGCGCGACGACGGGTTCGCCGGGGTCGTCGACGGCTGGCGCTCCCGCGGGCTGGTGCGGACGTGGACCGACACCCTCGACGTGATCGAGAACGGCACTCGTGGCACGGCGCCGGGGCCGATGCGGTGGGCCGCGCCCGGCGGGCTGGGCGGGCTCGTCGCCGATCTCGCCACCGGTCTGGACGTCCGGCTGGGGCACACCGTGCGGTCGGTCGAACCCGGTCCGCTCGTCGACGGGGAGCCGACCGACGCGGTCGTGCTGGCGATGCCGGACCCGCAGGTCGGCGCGCTCGTCGACGCGCCGGCCGCGCGCGGTCGGGAGTGGCGGTCGGTGCTCGCGGTGGCGATGCGGTGGCGGGAACGCGTGTGGGCACCGTTCCCGGCTGCCTTCGTGAACGGGCACCCGCTGCTGACGAGTGTCGCCGACGACGGCGACCGGCGCGGCGACGGCGCGCCCGTGCTCGTCGCGCACGCCACCGGCGGGTCGCCCGCCGAGGTCGTCGCGGCGGCGCGGGAGCTGCTGGACCTCCCCGAGCCGGAGTCCGTGCACGCGCACCACTGGCCGCACGCCGCCCCGGTCGACGGGCGGGACGAGCCGTACCTGGCCGGTGCGGACGGGATCGCGCTCGCCGGCGACGGGTGGGGCAGCAGCCGGGTGGAGACGGCCTGGCGCTCCGGTTCGTTGCTGGGACGGGCCCTCGCCCAGCGGCTCGCCACGGGTTAGCGTCAGGCATGACCACGGTCGTGCCTGACGAGGTAGCCGCCGAGTTGCTGGCGGCGCTGCCGCCGCGCCGGGTGCTCACCGATCCCGACACCGTCCGCAGCTACCTCCATGACGAGGCCGAATGGGCCCCGTACGGGCAGGCGATCGCGGTGGTGCGCCCCGAGTCGACCGACGAGGTCGCGGCCGTGGTGCGGGTGTGCGCGCGGCACCGGGTCCCGGTCGTGCCGCGCGGCGCGGGCACCGGGCTCTCCGGCGGGGCGAACGCGGTCGCCGGTTGTGTGGTGCTCACCACGGAGAAGATGAACGCGATCCTGGAGATCAACGGGCCGGAGCGGCTCGCGGTCGTGCAGCCGGGGGTCGTCAACGACACGCTGCGCGCGGCCGTCCGTCAGGAGCGGCTCTGGTACCCGCCGGACCCGGCGAGCGCGCCGTGGTCGACGATCGGCGGCAACGTCGCCACCAACGCGGGTGGGCTGTGCTGCGTGAAGTACGGGGTCACCCGCGACTACGTGCTCGCGCTGGAGGTCGTCACGGCCGCGGGGGAGGTGCTGCGGCTGGGCCGGCGGACCGCGAAGGGGGTCGCGGGCTACGACCTCGTCGGGCTGATGGTCGGCTCGGAGGGCACGCTCGGCGTGATCACCGAGGTCACCGTGAAGCTGCGGCCGCTGCGCACCACCGAGCCGCGCACCGTCGTCGGCTTCTTCGACACCCTGGAAGCGACGGGCGAGGCCGTCGCCCGCGTGATCGCAGCCGGCCTGCAACCGGCCGCGTTCGAGCTGATCGACCGGTTCAGCCTGAAGGCGGTCAACGCGTGGAAGCACGCGGGCCTGCCCGAGGACTCCGCGGCGCTGCTGCTGGCCCAGACCGACCTGCCGGAGCCGGCGGCGGCGCAGGAGGCCGACGCGATCCTCGCCGAGTTCACCGCGGCCGGGGCGACCGACGCGATGCAGTCCACCGACCCGGCCGAGGCGGACGCGCTGTTCGAGGCGCGCCGGATGGTCTACCCGGCGCTCGAGCAGCTGGGACAGGCGATGCTGACCGAGGATGTATGCCTGCCGCGGCAGAAGCTCGCCGAGATGATCGGTCGCATCGTCGAGATCGGGGAGCGGCGCGGGGTGCAGATCGCGACGGTCGCGCACGCCGGCGACGGCAACCTGCACCCGCTGATGCTCACCCCGCACGGCGACGAGGAGGCCAAGCGCCGCGCGCAGGGCGCGTTCGACGACATCGTCGCCGCCGCGCTGGAGATGGGCGGCACCGTCACCGGCGAGCACGGTGTCGGCCTGCTGAAGATGCCCGGCATGACGCAGGAGCTGGGACCGGGGGTGCTCGCGCTGCAGCGCAGCGTCAAGCAGGCGCTCGACCCGCACAACATCCTGAACCCCGGCAAGGTCGTCGGGTTAGCGTGAGCGCGTGCTGCTCCCCGCTCTCGCCGACCCGTCCGACCGTCCCGCGCTGCGCTTCGGCGACCGCGAGCTGACCTACGCCGAGCTCGCCGGCGCCGTCGGCGCGCTCGCCGGTGCGCTGGCCGGGCGCTCGCGCGTCGCCGTCCACGCGACGGCGAGCCTGGAGACGGCCGTCGCGGTCGCGGCGGCCGTGCACGCCGGCGTGCCGATCGTGCCGGTCAACCCGAAGCTGGGGGAGCGGGAGCTCGCGCACGTGCTCGGCGACTCGGTCCCGGAGCTGGTGCTCGCCGCGCCCGGCGTCGCGCTGCCGGACGGGTACGCGGGCCTCCCGCGCGTCGAGATCGACGTGGCTGCCCGAGCCGGGTCCGACGCGGCCGACGTCCCGGAGAGCGCGCCGGCCCTCGTGATCTACACCTCCGGCACGACGGGGCCGCCGAAGGGCGCGGTGCTGTCGCGACGCGCGATCGCCGCCAACCTGGACGGGCTCGCCGAGGCGTGGGCCTGGACCGCCGACGACCTGCTCGCCCACGCCTTGCCGCTGTTCCACGTGCACGGGCTGGTGCTGGGCGTGCTGGGTCCGCTGCGCCGCGGCGGGCGGCTGCGCCACCTCGGCACCCTCGACGCGGCGACGCTGGCAGCGAGCGGCGCGACGATGGTGTTCGGCGTGCCGACCCAGTACCACCGCCTCGCCGACCAGCTCGAACGCGACGCCGACGCGGCGGCGGCCGTGGGCCGGGCCCGGCTGCTGGTCTCCGGCTCGGCGGCGCTCACCGCGGTCGACCACGCCCGCATGCGGGCCGCCACCGGCCTCGCCGTGCGGGAGCGCTACGGACTCACCGAGACCCTCATCCTGACCGCCGCCCGCGTCGACGACGAGCCGGAACCCGGCTCGGTGGGGCGCCCGCTGCGCGGCACCGAGCTGCGGCTGGTGCCCGTCCCGGACTCGGCGGACCTCGGCACCGTGGAGGTGCGCGGTCCCTCCCTGTTCGACGGTTACCTGAACCGGCCGCCGCGCGGTGCCGACGAGTGGTTCGCCACCGGCGACGTCGGCCGCTGGACGGAGTCGGGCCAGCTCGCGCTGGTGGGGCGCAGCGCCACCGACCTGATCAAGTCCGGCGGCTACAAGATCGGCGCAGGGGAGATCGAGAACGCGCTGCTGGAGCACCCCGGGGTGGCCGAGGCGGCCGTCATCGGGGTGCCCGACGACGACCTCGGGGAGCGCGTGGTGGCCTTCGTGGTGCCGGCCGGACCCGCGCCGGACGCGCAGGAGCTCACCGATCACGTCGCCCGGCTGCTGGCGCCGCACAAGCGGCCGCGCCGCGTCCGGTTCGTCGAGGAGCTGCCCCGCAACGACATGGGGAAGGTGCAGAAGGCGAAGCTGCCGCGCGATTGAGGGGCACTCGTTCGGGGCACCCGACAGGGATGAGCGCCACCACCGACGAGCAGACGACCTTGACCTTCCGCGGCCCGGCCGAGGCGAGCATCCCGCCCGTCGCGGGTCTGCCCGGCGTGCACGGCGACGAGGCCGCGCCGGCCCGGGTGCTGGAGGTGGAGCGCTACGACACGGCGGACCTGCGGCTGGCCGCTGCCGGTGTCACGGTCTCGGTGCTGCGCGACGACTCGCCGGCCCGGTGGGAGCTGCACACCCCGGGTGACGGGGACCCGCTGCACCTGCCGGTCGACCCCGACGCCGCCCCGGGCGCGCGGCTGCCGCTGCCCGCGGGGATCGCCGAGCTCGTCCGCGGCGCGGCGCGCGGGCGGAACGTCCGTCCGGTCGGCCGGGTGCGCACCACGCGCACCGAGCACCGCCTGCTCGACGAGTCCGGCGCGCGGCTGGCCACCGTCGTGCACGACCACGTCACGCTCTCGACGCTGGGCCGCAGCACCGAGGTGGAAGCGTGGACGGAGGTGGCGATCGACGCCCCGCCGGCGCTGCGCCCGGCGCTCGCGGACCGGGCGGCGGAGGCCGGGCTGCGGCGGGCCGAGCCGTGCGGGGAGGCGGAGCTGACGCGCCTACTGCGTCCGGCCCGTCCGGAGCGGGCGCGCCCGTCGGAGAAGCGGGCCGGTGGCGCGCTCGTCGCCTACCTCGCGAAGCACAACGACCGCCTCGCCGCCGAGGACCTGCGGGTGCGCCGCGGCGAGCCCGACTCGGTGCACCAGCTGCGGGTGGCGGCGCGGCGGCTGCGCAGCGCACTGCAGGGCCACCGCCGCCTGCTCGACCGCGAGCGCACCGACCCGCTGGTCGAGGGCCTGCGCCGGCTCGGCCAGGCGCTCGCCCCCGCTCGGGACGCCCAGGTGCAGCGCGAGCGCGTGCTGGCCGGCCTCGCCGAGCTGCCCGACGAGCTGCGGCTCGGCGGCGCGGCCGCGGTCGCCAACCGGTACTTCGCGCGGATCGAGAGCGAGAGCAACGCCGCCGCCCTCACGGCCCTCGACAGCGTCGAGTACGTCCGGCTGCGGGAGCAGCTCGACGAGCTGGTCGCTGCTCCTCCGCTGCGCAAGCGGGCGGCGAAGAAGGCGAAGAAGGAGCTGCCCCGGCACGTCGCGAAGCAGCAACGGCGCTTCGCCGCGCGCGTCGAGCACGCGCTCGACCCCGAGCTGCCGCCCGAGCGGCGCGACATCGCGATGCACGAGGCACGCAAGGCGGGCAAGCGGCTGCGCTACGTCGCCGAGGTGGCCCGTCCGGCCGTCGGCAAGCCGGCGAAGCGCTACGCGAAGGCCGTCAAGGGCATCCAGCAGGCGCTCGGCGAGCACCAGGACACCGTCGTGTCCCGCGGCACCCTCCGCAGCCTCGGCGCCCTCGCCCACACCGACGGCGAGAACGGCTTCGCGTTCGGCGTGCTGCACGGCCACGACACCGCCCGCGCCGCCGCCGTCGAGGCAGAGCTGCCGGAGCTGTGGCGGCAGGCGTCGCGCAGGAAGCTGCGCCGCTGGATGGAGTGAGCCGCCGCTGTGCCACGATCGGCAGGTGAGTGCTCCTCGCGACCCGGTCGCCGACCTGCGCCGCATCGCGTTCCTGCTCGAACGGGCGCACGAGTCGACCTACCGCGTGCGGGCCTTCCGCGGCGCCGCCAACGGGCTCGACGGCTGGGACCCGGAGGAGCTCACCCGCATCGCGCTGGCCGGTGAGCTGACCCGGATGAAGGGCGTGGGCGAGGTGACGGCCAAGTGCGTCGTCGAGTCGCTCACCGGGGTGGTGCCGAGCTACCTGAAGCGGCTGGAGGAGACGCCGCCCGACCCGCTGGACGCGCCCGTCCAGGAGCTGCTCGACGCGTTGCGCGGCGACTGCCACAGCCACACCGACGCGTCCGACGGCGGTTCGCCGCTGCGCGAGATGGTCGACACCGCGCGCGGGCTGGGCCACGACTACCTCGTCGTCACCGACCACTCGCCGCGGCTGACCGTCGCCAACGGGTTGTCGGCGGCCCGGCTGCGGGCGCAGCTGGAGCAGATCGCTTCCTTGAACGAGGAGTTGACCGACTTCCGGGTGCTCACCGGCATCGAGGTCGACATCAACGAGGACGGCACCCTCGACCAGGACCCCGGCCTGCTCGCCGAGCTCGACGTGGTGGTGGCGTCGGTGCACTCCAAGCTGCGGATGGCCGCCCCGGAGATGACCCGGCGCATGCTGCGCGCCATCGACAACCCGCTCGTCGACGTGCTCGGGCACTGCACCGGCCGCATGGTGACGGGCAGCCGCAAGCGTCCCGAGTCGCAGTTCGCCGCCGACAAGGTGTTCGCGGCCTGCGCCGACAACGGGGTCGCCGTGGAGATCAACTCGCGGCCGGAGCGGCTCGACCCGCCCAAGCGGCTGCTGCGCCAGGCCGTCGAGGCGGGGTGCGAGTTCACCATCGACACCGACGCGCACGCCCCCGGCCAGCTCGACTGGCTGCGCAACGGCTGCGAACGCGCCGTCGCCTGCGAGGTGCCGGTGGAGCGGGTGCGCAACACCTGGACGGTCGAGCGGCTGGTGGGCAGCCGCGCGTGAGGACGCGTTCGCGCGTGCCTCGATCGGGGGACGCGCGAGCGGGTGGAGAGTCTCGCTCCGCGACGGCGGGAGCGGTCGAATGTGCGCGCGGGGCGGTGGGTGACGAAAGGGATCTGGGGCCGTCACCCACCGCCCCGGCCCCGGCGGCTGCTCAGTAGTGGTAGCCGGTGGAGCGGTTCAGCTCCGCCGCCGTGGGCGGGTCGGCGCCTCGGCGCGAGCACGTGATCGATGCCGCCTCGGCCGCCCGGTCGAGCAGCCGGTCGAGCGTCTCGGCGTCGATGGCGCGGAGCCGGTCGCGGGCGGCTGCGCCGAGCAGGCCGCGGTCGTGCAGCCCCGCGAGCAGCGCCGCGGAGAACGTGTCGCCGGCCCCGACGGTGTCGACGACCTGCACGGGGATGCCGGGTCGCCGGGTGCGCAGCCCGCCGGCGCTCCCGGCGATGACGCCGTCCCCGCCGAGGGTGACGGCGACGACGGCGGGGCCGCGGCCGAGCCAGTCGTCGAGCACGTCGGCGGGGGTGGTGCCGGGCAGCAGCCACTCGAGGTCCTCGGCGCTGACCTTCACGACGTCGGCGAACGCCAGCACCTCGTGGACGCCGGCGAGCACGTCGGCGGGGTCGCCCATGAGCATCGGCCGGCAGTTGGGGTCGTAGCTGATGGTCGCGGTGGCGGCGGCATCGGCCAGCAGCGACCGCAGCACGCCGGCGCCGGGTGGGGTGGTCAGCGCGAGCGAGCCGGAGTGCACCGCCACCACGGACGGGTCGATCGCCCCGACGAGCTCGTCGGCGCTCCACTGCCAGTCGGCGGTGCCGTCGATGCGGAAGTCGTAGCTCGGGCCGCCGTCCTCGCCGACGGTGACCAGCGCCAGCGACGTCTGCTCCCGCGCGGTGACGACGTGGTCGAGCTGCACGCCGTTGCTCGCGAGGTGCTCGCGGATCCGGCGCCCCATCGGGTCGTCGGCGATCCGGGCGAGCAGCCGGGCCGGCACGTCGAGCCGGGCCAGGCCGAGCGCGACGTTCGCGGGGCTGCCCCCGGGACGGGCCTCGAAGTACTCCCCGACCGGGGCCGGGACGAGGTCGACCAGCGCCTCGCCCGCGACGGCGATCGTCACTGCGTGACCACGGAGTCGAGCTTCTCCAGCACGCCGTCGTGGATGCGGGCGAGGCCGCGCGGCGCGAAGGTGCGCTCGAAGAACCCGCCGATGCCGCCGGCGCCGTTCCACGAGGTGTCGACGGTGACGGTGCTGCGGTCGCCGTCGCCGGCGACGGTCCAGGTGGTGACCATGCTCGAGTTCGTGTCCGCCTCGACGAGCTGATGCGCGGCGGGCTCGGTGACCTCGACGACCTGGTCGCGCACCCGCGACTTGGTGGCCTGCAGCTTCCACGCCACCCGGCTGCCGGCACCGTGACCACCGGACTCGACGCGGTAGTCGGAGTAGCTCTCGGTGAGGATCTTCGGTCGGGTCGTGGCGTAGTCGGCGAGCGCCGCGTACACCTCGTCGGCCGGGGCTGCGATGGACCGCCTGGCCTGTGCCGTCACCTGTGCCATGACCGACATCCTGCCGCAAAGGCCGCGACACGCGACCGGCCGGCTTCCTAGACTCGCGAGGGTGACGGCAACCACCGCGGGCACCGGTCAGATCACGACGATCGAGGAGCTGGAGGCGCTCATCGGCAGGCCGGCCCCGCCGTCGGCCGACAAGGTGCGCACGTCCCTCGACGCGATCGACGTCGAGTGGATCGCGGCCACCCCGCTGATCATG
This sequence comes from Pseudonocardia sp. CA-107938, assembly GCF_050936315.1. Lineage (NCBI taxonomy): Bacteria > Bacillati > Actinomycetota > Actinomycetes > Pseudonocardiales > Pseudonocardiaceae > Pseudonocardia > Pseudonocardia sp. CA-107938. Next base: position 3,640,136 of record NZ_JBNJNA010000001.1, read on the forward strand.
CTGGCCACGAGCGACGCCGACGGGCGCTGCGACGTCTCCCCGAAGGGTGACCCGGCCGGGTTCGTGCGCGTGCTCGACCCGCACACCATCGCGATGCCGGAGCGGCCGGGCAACCGGCGCGTCGACGGTTACCGCAACATCGTCGTCAACCCGCACGCCGGGCTGATCTTCCTCATCCCCGGCCGCGACGACACGCTGCGGATCAACGGCCGCGCCCGCATCGTCACCGACGGTCCGTACTTCGACGACATGGTCGTGAAGGGGCACCGGCCCCGGTTGGCGCTGGAGCTGCAGGTCGAGGAGGTCTTCTACCACTGCGCGAAGGCGTTCCTGCGGTCGAGGACGTGGAAGCCGGAGACGTGGGACACCGGCCGCGTGCCGAGCCGCGCCCGGATCTCGCACGCCCTCGAGCGGAAGGACCAGCCGCTCGCCGAGGTCGAGGCGCACTACGGCCCGGCGTACGCGGAGAAGATCTACCAGGAGTCCTGAGCGGGCTATCCTCGTCCGATCGGTGGGGGACGAGTCGATCGGAGGGCCCGTGCCGGAGCGCGTGCGCGGCGGCGGGGTGCAGTCGCTGGATCGGGCGTTCGCGCTGCTCGAACACCTCGCCGACGGCGTCGGTCCCGACGGGGTGGCGCTGTCGGAGCTGGCGAGCCGCTCCGGCCTGCCGTTGCCGACGATCCACCGGCTGGTGCGCACCCTCGTGGCGTCGGGGCACGTGCGGCAGCTCCCGTCGCGGCGCTACGCGCTGGGGCCGCGGCTGATCCGGCTGGGCGAGGCGGCGTCGCGCATGCTCGGCGAGTGGGCCCGCCCGCAGCTCACCGCGCTCGTCACGGCGACGGGTGAGTCGGCGAACCTCGCGATGCTCGACGGCGACGCGGTCGTCTACGTTGCGCAGGTGCCGTCGCAGCACACGATGCGCATGTTCACCGAGGTCGGACGCCGGGTGCCCGCGCACTGCACCGGCGTGGGGAAGGCGCTGCTCGCGACGCTGCCGACGGTCGAGGTCCGGGCGCTGATCGCGCGCACCGGGCTGCCGGCCGCCACCCCGCACACGATCACCGACCCGGCGCTGCTGCTGCGTGAGCTCGACCGCGTGCGGGCCCGCGGCTACGCCGTCGACGATGCCGAGCAGGAGCTGGGCGTGCGCTGCGTCGCCGTGGCGGTGCCGGGAGCGCCCTCCGCGACGGCGCTGTCGGTGTCCGGCCCCGCCGCGCGCGTCACGTGGGAGGCGGTGGAGCGGATCGCGCCGCAGCTGCAGACGGCCGCGCAGGCCCTCGCCGGGCAGCTGGCGGCGGCCGCACCGGGCTGAGGCACCGGCCCCGGGTGCGGCGTTGATCATGGGCAGAACGTCGCTTCCCAAGATCCACCAGCAACGGTTTGCCCATGATCACCGTCGCGGCCCGCCCACTCCGCGACCGGGCCCTCGTGCAGCGCCGCGTACACCCGGTCGCGCAGCGCGTTGGCCGCCGCCGCGGTCAGCGTGCGGTCGACGGGGCGCAGCACCAGCCGGACCAGCGCGTTCACCTGCCCCGGACGGGTGCCGAGGCGGGGCGGCAGCTGCTCGTGCGGGGTGATCGCGCGCAGTGACAGCTCCTCCAGCGCGTCGGCGTCGGGGCCGAGCGCGGCCCGGGCGCGGTCGCCGAGCAGCTCGACGTCGGCGTCGGCGGCGTCGAGGACGAGGGACAGGTCGCGGCGGGCCGGCGGCCGCTGCGAGACCGGCCGCCACGGGGAGAGGTCGAGCATCTGCCCGGCGATGCGCGGATCGGTGGCGCGCAGCAGCCGGATGTCGGGCACGCCCTTGCGCAGCATCACCGCGCGGTCCAGCCCCATGCCCAGCGCCAGACCGCTCCAGCGCGCGGGGTCGAGCCCGGCGCCCGCCAGCACGGCCGGCGCGGCCAGCCCGCACTCGGCCAGCTCCACCCACCCGTCGCCGTCGCGCACGTCGACCTGGCAGCCGTCGACCGTGTACGGGTGGACGGCGGGTTCGGTGCGCACGGCCCGACCCGGCACGGCGGCCGCGGCCACCGCGTCGATCATCCCGGCGAGGTCGGCCGGGCGCATCGGGCGGTCGCGCACGATCCGCCAGAGGTCCAGCTGGTGCGGGGTGCCGACGTGGTGGCGGTCGACGGCGTCGCGCCGGTGCACCATGCCCGGCAGCACGAGCAAGACGTCGGTCGTGTCGCGGTCGAGGGCTCGCAGCGCGCCCGGCACCCCGGAGCTGACGTGGCTGCGCAGCATGGTCGTCGGGGTGACGTAGTGGCTGTAGCGGGCGTCGCGCGTGACCGCGTCCGGGGCGTAGCCGAGCCGGTCGTAGTTGTCGGCGACGTCCACGACGGGGTGCGGGCGGTGCTCGATCGCCGGCACCCGCCAGCGGGCCGTCAACGCCGCGACGACGTCGTTGACGACGAGCTGGACGGCGTGCGGTCCGGCGGCGGGATCGGTCAGGTCGCGGACGGCGAGCGCGGCGGACAGGGCGTCGGGGGAGAGCAGCACGGCAGGTCCTCACGGTGGCGGTGGCAGGGGATCGACCCCCCGGCCGCCGGGCACGAGGACGCGCGGCTAGCGCCCCCCGCCGCGTCGCGGCCGGGGGCGACCGAATCGCCGCACCGTGTGCATGCCGGGGAGGGTAGGCCCGGCCCCCGTGGCAGCAAAGCCACTTTCCCGTCAGGGCGTCAGCACCAGGCGGCCCCGCAGCCCGCCGTCCGCCAGCCTCCGGTGTGCTTCTGCCGCCTGTGCCAAGGGGAGGACGTCCGCCACCCGGGCGGTCAGGCGGCCGGCCGCGGCCAGCTCCGACAGCTGCCGCAGGCGCCGTCCGTCCGCGCGGACGGCGACGCGCGTCACCCGGCTTCCGCGCAACGGTGGTGGCGCGGAGCCGAGATGCACCGACACGAACGCGCCGCCGCCGCGCAGGGCGTCGTGGGCGGCGACGCCGACGACGGCGGCGTCCAGCACCCCGTCGACGCCGCCGGGCACCTGCGCGCGCACGGCCGCGCCGAGCCGTTCGGCGTCGCGGGGCACGAACCGCTCGGCGCCGAGGCTGCGCACCAGCTTCTCGTCGTCCGCCCCGGCCACGGCGACCACCCGCAGGCCGGCCGCGACGGCCAGCTCCACCGCGTACCCGCCGACCGCGCCGGCCGCGCCCGTGACCAGCGCCGTCGAGCCGGCGACGAGGTCCAGCACGTCGAGCGCCTGTGCCGCGGTGAGCGCGTTCAGCGGCAGCGTCGCCGCCTCCACCGCGCTCCAGCCCGCCGGCGCCGGCGCGACGGCGTCCGCGTCCAGCACGATCCACTCGGCGTACGCCGCCGTCGGCACGTCGAGGCGGTCGGCGAGCCCGATCACCGCGTCGCCGACGGCGAACCCGGCCACGCCGTCGCCGATCGCGTCGATCTCGCCGGCCACGTCCCAACCCAGACCCAGGCGGTCCCGGGGCACCACCAACCCGGCCGCGGTCGCGGCACCGGAGCGCACGAACCCGTCGACGGGGTTCACGGCGGCCGCCCGCACCCGGATCCGCACCTGGCCCGGCCCCGGCTCGGGCACCGCCACCTCGACGAGCACGGCCGCGTCGGGGCCGCCGGGCTCGTCCACCACGACCGCTCTCATGGAGTGCTGCACTGAAATGGTCATGCTGCACACCTTCGGCGCGTTACTCTCCATGGGGAAGAAGGCACCTTGAAGTGCGTACCGCTCCTGGAGGTAGGACGTGACGACCCGTACCGCGGCCCAGCGCCGCGAGCTGGCCGCGATCGAGTACAACGCGTTCATCCGCGAATGCCCCACGCACAAGCTGCTCGCCCGGATCAGCGACAAGTGGGTGAGCCTCGTGCTGGTGGCCCTCGCCGTGGGCCCGCAGCGCTACAGCGAGCTGATGCGCACCATGCCCGGGATCAGCCAGAAGATGCTGACGCAGACCGTCCGGTCCCTGGAGCGCGACGGCCTGGTCGCGCGGACGGCGCACGCGTCGGTGCCGGTGCGCGTCGACTACCGGCTCACCCCGCTCGGGGAGACGCTGCTGCCGGTCATGCGCCAGATCAAGCAGTGGGCCGAGCGGCACATCGACGAGGTCGAGGAGGCCCGCGACTACTTCGACGGCGTCACGAGCGACAGCGCGTAGGACCCGTACCACTCGCCGGCCGACGGAGCGTCGCCACCGCAGTCGCCGTCGGACTCGCCCGGCCGCTTGATCCACAGCAGCGCGTCGACGAGCGGGATGCCGGGGTTGAGCGTGGGAGCCTCGCCGAGGCGCCGGCCCGGCGGGTTGCACCAGCCGTCCGCCGCGTCGGGGGCACCGTTGCGGCTGGTGTCGATGACGAAGTGCTTCCCGCCGAGCGCGGTCGAGATCGCGGTGCCGTAGGTGACGTTCTCGGCGGTCGAGCCGAAGTTGGCGACGTTGAGGCTGAACCCGGCGGCCTGCGTCACCCCGGAGCGGCGCAGCGCGTCCGCGGTGGCGGCGACGTCGCCGGTGAAGCCGGGATGGCCGGCGTCGAGGTAGACCGCGGCGCCGGCGGCGGCGAGCTTGCGCGTGGCGTCGGCGAGCAGCGCGTACCGCGCGTCCGGGTCGCCGGCGCACTCGCCCTGCAGCGCGTGCGGGATCGCGTCCGGCTCCAGCACGACGATCGCGCCGCTGCCGCGCACGGCCTGCGCGAACGCCGTCGACCAGAGCTCGTAGGCCGCGGCGTCGCCCGCACCGCCCGCGGAGTAGCCGGCGCCGCAGTCGCGACCGGGGATGGCGTACCCCACCAGCAGCGGCCGTCCGCCCGCGGCGCGCGCTCGGGCGAGGTAGGGCCCGACCTGGCCCGCGACGTCGTCGGCGCTGCCCGTGACCCACTCGGGCTGCGGCTGCCCGGCGATCTTCTCCAGCGCGGCCGCGTCGGCCGTCCGGCCCTGCGCGCGAAGGGTGCGCACCTGCTCGGGGGCCGCGCCCTCCGAGTCGACGAAGAGATGATCGGCGCACACGATGCCGGCCGCGCAGGGCACCGCGGCCGGGACGCCGGCCGGTGCCAGCAGGACGGCGACGAGCGCGGCGGCAACGCAGGGGAGCACCTCAGCAGGTTGACACCGCGGATCGGGGCCGGACGGCACTGCAACCCGGTCGGGCGTCGGGGACCGCCCGATCCGGGGTGATGCGGATCGCTCGGGCGGACGGCGGGATGCGACGATCAATGATCGTGTTGCCCGCCCGCCTGGCCGTGTCCTGCGCCGCCGCCCTGCTCGCCCTCGCAGGCTGCGCCGCGGCACCCCCGGTCGCGCCACCGGCGCCGGGCTGCGTCACGGCCTTCGATCCGCAGACCGACTACTTCCCGGTCAAGGCGCAGTTCGAGCACGCCACCGCCGTCACGCTCGACTACGAGCGCAGCTACCGGGTGCTGACGGTGAAGCAGCCCTACCCGGGCGGCGCCCCCGAGTCCTACGTGCTGCTGCAGTGCGGCGCGCCGCGGCCGCAGCTGCCGCCGCAGCTCGCCGGCGCGCCCGTCATCGAGACGCCGGTGCGCAGCGTCTACGCCGCCTCCACCACGCAGCTGCCGATGATCACCGACGTCGGCGCGCTGGACGTCCTGACCGGCGTCGCCACTCCCGACTACGTCTCCGACACGGCGGTGCGGGCCCGGATCGCGTCCGGCGCCGTGCGCGGGTTCGCCACCAACGGCCAGATCAACGGCGAGTCGGTGCTGGCCGCGGCGCCGTCGGTGCTGCTCAGCCAGGGCACGGAGGACCCGGCGTTCCCCGCGCTGCGCACCGGTGGCGTGCCGGTGATCGGCTGGGCCGACTACCTCGAGACCGGCCCGCTCGCGCAGGCCGAGTGGATCAAGGTGGTGGGCGCGTTGACCGGCCACGACGCCGAGGCGAACCGCGTCTACGACGACATCGCCCGCCGCTACGCCGACGTCCGTGCGAAGGTCGCGGGAGCGCCGCCCGTCCCGGTGCTGCTCGGTGCCGCCTACCAGGGCACCTGGCGGGTTCCGCAGGGCGGCGGCATCGCCGGCAACCTGGTCCGCGACGCCGGCGGGACCTGGTCGCAGGCCGCGAACCCCGGTTCCGGGGCGCTCGCCCAGGACCTGGAGACGGTGTTCGCCGCCGACGGCCAGGCCCGGATCTGGCTCACCGACGGCCCGCTGCCCACGAAGGCGGCCGTGGTCGCCGCCGACGCCCGGTACGGCACCCTGGCCGCCGTGCGCGACGGCCAGGTGTGGACGCGGGACCGGCGGGTGGGCCCGACCGGCGGCAACGACGTCTTCGAGCGCGGCGTCACCCACCCCGACGAGGTGCTCGCCGACCTCGCCGCGATCCTGCACCCGGACCGGCTGCCCGGCCACGAGTTCGTCTACTACCGGCAGGCCACCGGGTGAGGGGAGCGGGCGCGCTCGTGGGCCTCGCGCTCGTCGGCGGGATCCTGTTCGTGCTGGCCGTGGCGCCGGGACCGGTACCGGTGCCGCTGGCCGACACGGTGCGGGTGATCGTCGGGGCGGAGCCCTCCGATCCGCGGTGGAGCGTCGTGATCGGCACGTTCCGCCTCGCCCGCGCGGGCACCGCCGTGCTGGCCGGAGCCGGGCTGGGGGTGGCCGGGCTGCTCATGCAGACGCTCTTCCGCAACGCGCTCGCCGACCCGTACGTGCTCGGCGTCTCGGCCGGGGCGAGCCTCGGGGTGGCGCTGTTCCTCGCCGCGACGACGACCGCTGCGGCCGGCGCCACCTTCGGCGCGAGCCTGGTCGGACTCGGCCGGGTGGGCGCGGTGGGCGCGGCCGCGGTCGGCGCCGCCGGGGTGCTCGGGCTCGTGCTGGTGCTGGCCCGGCGCGTGCGCTCCGCGGTCACGCTGCTGATCGTCGGTGTCATGGTGGGTGCCGTGGCGGCTGCCGTCGTGAGCCTCGTGCTGGTGTGGTCGGACCCGTTGACCGCCCAGCAGTACCTGGTGTGGGGCCTGGGCAGCGTCGACGCCACCACGGGCGCCGACCTGCCGGTCCTCGCGGCGGTCGTCGCGGCCGGGCTGGTGCTGGCCGGGCTGGTCGCCGCGCCGCTGACGGCGTTCCTGCTCGGCGAGGACTACGCCCGCAGCATGGGCGTGGACGTCCGGCTCGTGCGGATCGCCGTGCTGGTCGCGGCCGCCCTGCTGGCCGGCGGGATCACCGCGTACTGCGGGCCGATCGCCTTCGTCGGCATCGCTGTGCCGCACCTGGCCCGGCTGGTGGCGGGCACGTCCGATCACCGGCTGCTGCTGCCGGCGACCGCGCTCGTCGGCGCGGTGACGTTGCTGGCCTGCACGATCGCCGCGCACCCGCCGGGCGCCGAGCTCGTCGTGCCGTTGAACGTGGTGACCTCGCTGATCGGCGGACCCGTCGTGATCGCGGTGCTGCTGCGCAGCAGCCGGTTCGCGGGTGCGGCGACGTGACGCTCGTGCTCGACGGCCTGACGGTCGGCCACGGCGGCCGCACCGTGCTGGCCGGCGTCCACGCCGCCGCTGCTCCGGGCGAGCTGACCGTGCTCATCGGACCCAACGGTGCCGGCAAGTCCACGCTGCTGCGAACGGCCGCCGGGCTGCTGCCGCCGCTCGCCGGCAGCGTCCGCCTCGACGGGGTCGACCTGCTCGCGCGCACCCCGACCGAGCGGGCCCGGCAGCTGGCGGTGGTGCTCACCGACCGCGTCGAACCCGGGCTGCTGACCGCGCACGAGCTCGTCGGCCTCGGCCGGCTCCCGCACACCGGTCCGTTCCGTCGGCTCGGCCGGGCCGACCTCGCGGCGATCGACGGCGCGCTCGACGCGACCGGTGCCGCGCCCTTCGCGGCACGCCGGGTCGCCGAGCTGTCCGACGGGGAGCGCCAGCGGGTGCTCGTCGCGCGGGCGCTCGCGCAGGCGCCGCAGGTCCTGCTGCTCGACGAGCCCGGCGCGTTCCTCGACGTCGCCGCGCGCGTCGGGCTGCTCGTCCTCCTGCGCGACCTCGCCCGCACGGCGAAGATGTGCGTCGTGGCGTCGTCGCACGACCTGGAGTCGGCCCTGCGGCTGGCCGACCGCGTGTGGCTGGTCGGCGCCGACGGCGACCTGCACACCGGCACCCCTGAGGAGCTGACCGCGACCGGCCGGATCGGCGCGGTCTTCGACACCCCCGCGCTGGCCTTCGACGCCGGGTCGGGCACGTTCGCCCGCACCGGACCGGCCGGCCCGACCGTGCGCATCCGCGGGGAGCACGCGGCCCTGATCGGCCGCGCCCTGCAGCGCGAGGGCTGGACCCCGGAGCCGGACGGGCCGGCCGACGCCGAGGTCACCGGCCACCCGCACGGCTTCCGGGCACAGGCCGCGGGCGCCACCCGGCAGCTCGCCGGCTGGTCCGAGCTGGCGGAGTGGGCCCGAACCACCACGGCCGCGGCGCCCCGCCGCGCCGCGGACGCCGAGGTGGCGGACGCGCTCGCCGCGGCCGCGGCCGTCGGCCCGTACTTCGCCGTGCAGGAGCGCGCAGGCGACGGCTGGACGGCTCTGGATGCCGCCGGCCTGGCCGCGCTCACCGACACCGTCGGTGCGCGGCTCGGCACCACCGAGCGCCGGGTGGCCGCGTCGATCATGCTCCAGGGACTCGCGGCCCGGCTCGTCTCGCCGGTGCTGGCCGGGCTCGGTCGCGGGGTCGTGCTGGACCTCGATCCTGCCGGCACGGTCGTGCGCAGCCGGCCGGGGCAGGCCATGGAGCTGGCGTGCGCGCACGTCGGCGGCTGGCGCACCCCCGAACCGGGCGCCGCGCTCGTCGCCGACGTGCTGCTGGAGCAGCAGCTGCGCCCGCTCGTCGAGGCGGTGGCGGCGGACGGCCCCGTCGCCGAGGGGCTGCTGTGGGGCAACGTCGCGTCGGCGCTGGTGGGCGCGCTGACGGTGCTCGGCGGCGGCCCGGCCACGCGCATCGTGGAGGAGCTGCTCGGCACCGGCCCGCTGGCCGGCACGAGCGAGGGCGGTCTGGCAGGGTTCCGCCGCCGCTCCTGCTGCCTGTACTACCGCACGCCGGCCGGCGGCTACTGCGGCGACTGCGCACTCACCCCCGGGTAGGCGACGAGAACGACGTTGCGGTGATCAACAAGGCTTTTTGATCACCGCAACGTCGTTCTCGACGCGTCAGCGGGGGAGGGTGAAGCCGTCCGCGGGCGGTGGCGGTGGGGCCGGCGGAGGCCGCACCGGGGCCGCTGCGGCCTGCTCGACGTTCAACCGCGCGGTCTCGCGGCGGCTGCGCTCCGCCAGCACCGCGGCGAGGAACGCCTCCGGCGGGGTGCCGGGCGGCGGGGCGGGGCTGACCAGCGCCGTCGCCTCCGCCGCGAACGACGTGGCCATCGACGCGCGCGCCTGCGCGTCCATGTCCGGCGCGCGCAGCAGGAACTGGCGGATCGAGAGCGCCAGCGCGTCCGGCACCTGGGAGAGCGTCACGGTGTTCGCCCACCCGGCCAGCGGCGGCGGCATCACGATCCCGCCGCGCGTGGTCGTGCGCACCCGGTCGCGCACGACGACCGTGCCGGCGAGGAGGTCGCCGATCCGCTTGCCGCGCGGCGAGATGAGCGACGAGAACAGGGCGACGGCGCCGGTGAAGCCGCTGACCACCCCGAAGTCGACGATCAGCCCGGCGAGTCCGCGGGCCAGCGCGTGCCGGAACCGGATCGGCCCGCCGTCGTCGCGCACCACCCGCAGCCCGACGATGAGCTTGCCGAGGCTGCGCCCGCGGCTGAGCGTCTCGACGGTGACGGGCACGCCCACCAGCACGAGCACCGACGTGCCGATCACCATCGCCGCCGCGAAGGCGGGGTCGGCGTCGAACGTGCCGGCGAACGCGTAGCCGAGCAGGATCAGCACGTCCAGGATCAGCACGAGCGCGGCGTCGATGCCGAACGCGAGCGAGCGCGACGCCAGCTGGGCCAGCGGCAGCTCCACCACCACGGCCTCGCCGGTGATCACGTCACGCACCCGGCCATTGTGCCGTCGTTAGGCTGACCACGTGGACGTCGACGCCTACACGGCCCGCCACGGCCCGGAGTGGCAGCGGCTGCAGCGGCTCGTCGCGCGGGCGTCGCGGCTGTCCGGGCCGGAGGCCGACGAGCTGGTGACGCTCTACCAGCGCACGGCGACGCACCTGTCGACGATCCGCTCGTCGTCGCCGGACCCGGCGCTGGTGCAGCGGCTGTCCCAGCTGGTCGCGGAGGCGCGCTCGGCGATCGCGGGCGTGCACACGCCGGCGTGGAAGGTGGCGGTGCGGTTCCTCGTGGCCGGGTTCCCGGCCGCGCTCTACGCAGGTCGGCGCTGGTGGCTCTGCGTCTCCGCGGTGAGCGTCGTGCTGTCGCTGGTGGTCGGCGCGTGGGTGGCCGGGTCGCCCGACGTGCAGTCCGCGATCGCGTCGCCGGCGGAGATCCGCAGGCTCGTCGACGTCGAGTTCGAGCAGTACTACTCGTCGGCGCCGGCCGGCTCGTTCGCGGCGCAGGTGTGGACGAACAACGCGTGGATCGCCGCGATCTGCCTGGTGTCGGGGATCCTGATCGTGCCGGTGGTCTCGGTGCTCTGGCAGAACGTGCTCAACATCGGCGTCACCGGCGGGATCATGGCCGGCGCCGGCCGGTTGGACCTGTTCTTCGGCCTGATCACCCCGCACGGGTTGCTGGAGCTGACCGCCGTGTTCGTCGCCGCCGGGGCCGGGCTGCGGCTGGGCTGGACGCTGGTCGACCCGGGTCCGCTGCCGCGCGCCACCGCCGTCGCGGCCGCCGGGCGGGCCACCGTCGGGATGGCGCTGGGCGTGGCGCTGCTGCTGGCCGTGTCCGGCGTGATCGAGGCGTTCGTGACGCCGTCCGGGCTGCCGACGTGGGCGCGCATCGGCATCGGGGTGCTCGCCGAGCTGGCGTTCGTCGCGTACGTGTGGGTGCTGGGCCGCCGCGCCGCGCGGGCCGGCGAGACGGGCGACGTCGACGAGGCGGGTGACCTGCTCCCCACCGCCGGCTGATCAGACCTCCACGAGCAGGTGGTAGGCGTACAGAGCGACGAGCGCGGCGGCCGCGACCCAGCCACCGCGCCACGCCGCGCGGGACACCGGCGGGGCCGCGCGCCACGCCGCCACCCCGAGCGGAACGAGCGCAGCGGCCAGCAGCGCCGTGGCGACCAGCGAGTTCACCGCGCTGCCCTTCAACACGCCGCTGGAGTGCGTCAGCATGATCGCGACGCCGGCGGCCGGCAGCCAGCCGAGCACCCCGGCCCGGACCGCGCCGACGGCGAGCAGCGCCCAGCCGATGTTGTCGAGGAACGTGAGCGGGTAGAGCACGTACCAGGACTGGTAGGTCGCAGTGACCGCATGCGTCGCGGTGTCGAGTCCCTGCACGTCGACGAGGTGCAGGGCGAGGAAGCCGATGCCGTCCTGGAACAGCCGCACGGCCGTGCCCAGCACCGCGGCGGTGGCGCCCCAGAACGCCCAGCCCGGCTCCCGCACCGCGATCATCGCGGCCAGCGCGAGGAACGCCGGCACGAGTGCCAGCAGGCCGAGCGTGAACAGCCCGTACGAGACGAGGATCGTGGTGCGATCCGTCGCCATCGCCGCGAGCTGGGCGGGGTAGTAGTAGAAGTGCCCCATGCGGACGGCCTCGCCGGCCAGCAGCAGGAGCGGCGCCGCGACCAGTGCCACGGCACCCAGCCGGGGCCCCGGCCACGACCGCTGCGGCTCAGCCCGCACCGCGGCGGCGGGCAGCTCGCCGGGCCGCAGCAGCACGCCGGCGACCAGCGTGCCCAGCACGGCGCCGAGCAGCGCCAGGGCGTCGTCGACGGGGGACTGTCCCCACCGGACGCCCGCGAGCCCCGTCGCGGCGAGCGAGCCGAGCGCCGCCCCGATCTGCTGCGCCACCACGAGTACCAGCAGCACCCGCGTCACCGGCGCGGCCAGCACGTCCTTGAGCTGTTCCCCCACGCCGATCAGTGTGGCCGCAGCGGGACCGCCGCAACTGCGGGACGACCCCGACCCGAACCCTGATCAGAGCCGCCCGGCCGCCTTCAGGGCCAGGTACGCGTCGGCGACGGCGGGGGCGAGCGTGTCGGGGGGCTCGTCGACGACGGTGACGCCGCGCCGGGTCAGCTGGGCCGCCGCGGTGCGTCGCTCGGCGCGGGCGCGCTCGGCCGCCGCCGCGCCGTAGACGGCGTCGGCGTCGGACCGGTCGGCGGCCAGCTCGGCGACCCGCGGATCGGCCACCGCGGCCACCACCACCGTGTGCCGGGTGAGCAGCGACGGGAGGCCCGGCAGCAGCCCCTCGGTGACCGTGGCCGGGTCGAGCCCGGTGAACAGCACCACCAGCGACCGCCGCGTCGCACGGGCCAGCACGGCAGCCACCATGCCGCGCACGTCGGTCTCCACCAGCTCCGGCTCCAGCGGCGCCATAGCCTGCACGAGCCCGGGCAGCAGGTCGCCGCGGCCGGCGCCGCCGACCTGCGCGCGGACCGTCCGGTCGTAGGCCAGCAGGCCGACGGTGTCGCCGGCGCGGGCGGCGAGCGCGCCCAGCAGCAGCGCGGCGTCCATGGCGGTGTCCAGGCGCGGGGCGTCCCCGACGCGGCCGGCGGCCGTGCGGCCGGTGTCCAGCACGATCAGCACCTGCCGGTCGCGCTCCGGCCGCCACGTCCGCACGACGACGTCGGCGGCGCGCGCGGTGGCGCGCCAGTCGATGGAGCGCACGTCGTCGCCGATGACGTACTCGCGCAGCGAGTCGAACTCGGTGCCCTGCCCGCGCACCATCACCGCGGTGCGCCCGTCCAGCTCGCGGAGGCGGGCCAGCCGCGAGGGCAGGTGCTTGCGCGAGGTGAACGGGGGCAGCGCCCGCACCGACCACGGCACCTCGTGGTGGCCCTGCCGGGCGGCCAGCCCCAGCGGCCCGAACGAGCGCACGGTGACGCGGTCGGCGCGCCGGTCACCCCGCCGGGTCGGCGTCAGGCTGGTCGTCAGGCGGCGCCGTTCCCCGGCCGGCACGGTGACCCGGTGCCGGGTCGGCGACGCGCCCGCGCTGGGCGGCCAGGCGTCGCGCACGAGGGCGCGCAGCGTGCGCGGGCCGGGGTTGGCGATCACCAGCTCGACGGACACGCTGCCGCCCAGCCGCACCGCGGTGTCGCCGGAGCGGCGCAGCGCCAGTGCGGAGACGGGTGCGGCGAGCACCACGTCCACGACGACGCCGAGCAACAGCACACCGAGCACGGCGAGGAACGCGGCAGGCCCGGGGAACACCCCGCACACGAGGGCCCCGAGGGCGGCGACGAGCGCTAGCCGCCCGGTCAGCGCCACGTCACACACCCAGTGCGGACCTCACACATGCTGCACCGTGTGTGGCGACCCCACTCGGTGTGTGAGGTCATCGGGGGACCGGGACCGTGGCCAGGACGCCGTCGATCACCGCGTCCTGCGTGACCCCGTCCAGCTCCGCCTCGGGGCGCAGGCGCAGGCGGTGCCGCAGCGTCGGGCGCGCGAGCGCCTGCACGTCGTCGGGGGTGACGTAGCCGCGGCCCGACAGCCACGCCCACGCCCGCGCGGCGGCGAGCAGCGCCGTCTCCCCGCGCGGCGACACCCCCAGCGTGACGGACGGGGCCGAGCGGGTCGCCCGGCACACGTCGACGACGTAGCCGAGCACCTCGGGCGCCAGCGTGACCTCGTTGACGGCGCGGCGGCCGGCCTCGATGTCGGCGGGCCCGGCGACGGCCGTGACCCCGGCTGCGGCCAGGTCGGACGGGTCGAACCCGGCCGCGTGCCGGGACAGGATCGTGATCTCGTCAGCCCGGTCGGGCAGGGGCATCGTCAGCTTCAGCTGGAAGCGGTCGAGCTGCGCCTCCGGCAGCGGGTACGTGCCCTCGTACTCGACGGGGTTCTGCGTCGCGATCACGACGAACGGGTCGGGGAGAGGCCGCGGCTGCCCGTCGACGGACACCTGCCGCTCCTCCATCGCCTCCAGCAGCGACGCCTGCGTCTTCGGCGGGGTGCGGTTGATCTCGTCGGCGAGCAGCAGGTTGGTGAACACCGGGCCCTCGCGGAAGGAGAACTCGGCGGTGCGCGCGTCGTAGACCAGCGAGCCGGTGACGTCGCCGGGCATGAGGTCGGGGGTGAACTGGACACGCTTCGCGTCGAGGGTCAGGGTCGCCGCGAGCGCGCGCACGAGCAGCGTCTTCGCCACCCCCGGCACGCCTTCGAGCAGCACGTGCCGGCGGCACAGCAGCGCAACGACCAGGCCCGTCACCGCCGCGTCCTGGCCGACGACCGCCTTGGCCACCTCGCGCCGGACGTCGTGCAACGCGGCCCGCGCAGCGTCGGCATCGGGGAGTGCCTCGGTCGTCATGCGCGTCGTACCTCCGCTTCGCAGGCGTCCAGCGCCCTGGCCAGATCGATCATCGCGGAGTCGTCCACAGGCGCTGGACCGTACAGCAGCCCGTCGACCTGGCCGGGTGGCCGCCCGGTCCGCTCCGCCACGGCCGCGACGAGCGCCGGCCGTTCCGCGGCCCCCACCAGCGCGGCCAGCCGCGCCCGGGACGCCTCCCGCAGGACGTCCGCGGCGTGCCCGCGCGCCCTGGCCCGCCGGTACAGCCGGGCCCGGCCCTCCACGGCCTCCGCGGCGCGGACGGTCACCGGCAGCGGCTCGGTGACGACCCGGCCGAGCCGGCGCGCCCGCCAGGCCGCGGCCAGCACGGCGGCGACCCCGAGCATGCCAGCGGCCCACAGCCAGCCCGGCGGCACCAGCTCGTCGATGCTGCGCTGCTGGTCGACGGGCGCGCCCTCCGGCAGCGCCCGGAACCACACCAGCCGCGGGTGCGCACCCAGCAGGTTCATCGTCAGCGCCGCGTCGCCCTCGTCGGCGAGGTCGTCGTTGGTGAACGCGGTGCGGCCGCCGAGCACCACCACCGTGCGCCCGCCGGCCTGCACCTGCACCAGCGCCGGGCCCTCAGGGGTGGAGTAGCACGTGATCGCGTCCGGCGGCGCGGTGAACGTGCCGGCGCCCAGCACGGCGGACCCGGCGGCGCGTGCGGCCGGGAGCAGGCAGCCCGGCTCGAGCGGACGTTCCGTGCCCGATCGGCGGTCGACGGTCACCCCCGGCGCGAGCACGCGCAGCTGCCCGTCGGTCGGCTGGAGCAGCACCAGATCGGCCTGGGTCGCCGCCAGGGTGTCCAGCTGGAACTGCGAGAGCATGTCCGGGAACGGCACCAGCACCGTCGTGTCGCGCCCGGCCCCCTGGACGTCGGCCGACCGCGTCGCGTGCTCGACCTGCACCCCGCGCTCCCGCAACAGCGTCACCAGCGCCCGGCTGCCCTCCCCGCCGACCGAGTCGGGGTCCAGGTGGCCGCGGGTCGTGCGCGGGCTCACCGCGGCGACGACGACGGCCAGCACGATCAGCACCGCCGCGATCGTGAGCGGGCCGCGGGCCGCCCGCCACACCGCGCGCGGATCGCGGCGCACCGCAGTGGTCACCGCGAGGTCCCGACCGGCCGCGCGCGCACGACGGCCGCGTCGACCGCGCGGAGCTGCGCGTCCATCTCCGCGGTGGCGGTGCGGCCGCCGTACCAGACGTCGTCGAACGTCCGGGCCGCCGCGGCCAGATCGTCCGCGCATTGCGGCAGCACGGCGCCGGCCTCGCGGGCCGCCTCGTCGGCGGTCCGCCCGGGCCGCGCGTCGAGCAGGTCGCGCTCCTCCAGGCCGCGCACGACGGCCCGCAACCGGGACCGGACGGCCTCGGCCCACTCGCCGCGACCGGCGAACGCATCGGCGGCGCGGCGGTGCTCCGCGGCCGTCAGCGGCCCGCCCTCGAACAGCTGCACGGGCGCGGCGGCACTGCGCCCCATCGGCCCGATCCGCAGCCGGATCGCCACGACCGCCGCCACCACGACCACCAGCAGCACCAGCAGCGACAGGTACCCGCCCGGCGTCACGTCGGCAGCCAGCTGGAACAGGTCCGCGATCCGTTCGACGATCCAGGAGAAGATCGCGCCGACGATGCCCTGGTCGCTGTGGTAGTTCGGATCGGCCAGCTCCCGGGCCGCCGCGTCGGCGGCCTCGTCGCGGCCGATCTCGATCGGGATCACTGCTGGGCGGCGCGCTGCAGCGTGATGTCCAGGCCCTCGCGGCGCATCCGCTGGTCGAAGTAGATCAACCCGACGGCCCCGGCCTGGAAGGGCGTGGTGAGCGTGCTGGCGATGACCGCGCCGAGTGCTACCACCACCATGCCCGCGGGGTTCAGCGGGGCGGTGACGCCGAACGCGCCCCCGCTGACGGCGGCCGCGACACCCGCGAAGGGGACCGTGATGATCGTCGCGATCACGGTGGCGATCAGGGTGGCGAGCAGCAGTAGACCTAGGACCCGCCACCACTCCCGCTTCACGAGCGCCCGCGACCGGCGGAACGACCCGATGGCGCTTGCGTGCTCCAGCACGTACACCGGGCCGACGAGCGACCATGACACCCACAGATAGATCGCGGCGGTGAGACCGCCCAGCATCCCGAGCAGCGTCAGTCCCACGATGGCGACCTCGCTCGCTCCGAGCAGTCCCGCTACCAGCGCGGGCACGAACCCGAGGAAGATCGCCGCCGCCACCCCGAGAGCGGACAAGAACGTGACGCCGATCAGGCCCAGCAGCCGTCCCCTGGCGGCACGCCAGGCCTCTCCGACCTCCATCCGGCGTCCCAGTACGGCCTGCGACAGCACGACGATCAGCAGACCGGTCAGCACCGAGATGCCGAGGAACGAGATGCCGCCCGAGATCATCGACTTCCCGAAGAAGCCTGATAGCTCGTCGAGGTAGCGCTCGACGTCGCGCTCCGCGCCGGCCGGGTTCGGCTGGACGGGAAAGCCCGTCATCAACCCGACGATAAGGTTCAGCAGCTGGACTACGGCTGCGATCGCGGCCGAGAGCCCGATCGTGGCTAGAGGTTGGCTGCGGATGAAGCTGATGGCGCCGTCGAGGATCTCGCCGAAGCCGAGCGGGCGCAGCGGGATCACACCAGGCCGGACCGCCCTTTGAGGCTGCCACTGCGGGGTGGACAGGCCGGGATGGGACCCGCTGGCGGGAGGCACGTTCGCGACCGACGGCTGCTGCCCGGCCGGGGGCTGCCATAGCGGCGGGTACTGGGTGCCAAGGTTCGGGATGGTCGGTGTCGGGTCAACGCGCGCCGGCTCGGTCGACGCCTTCTCCAGTGACGGGCCGCACGGGTCGCTGCCATCGTGGCCGGCGGGCGAGGTGGGGTCGGGACCCGGCGGATCTGCTTCCCGCTGCTCGTCCTGCGACCGGTCGCCCGGTCGTGTCCACTCCGATGGCTCGCTCATCTATCCCCCGTCGTGACGCCTGGGGTTCCATCGTGCCAGGTGGAGGGGAGGGCTTCCGCCACGCATCAGCGTCATCATGGCGCTGTCTGGGTGGCCGGCCGGGATGCGGGTGATCGTGCGCGCGCCGCGAACGCCCGCGCCCCGCGACGCAACTGTGCCTGACCGACCCCGAACGGGCACCGCTACATCGCCTTCGCCACCAACACCCGCCACGGTGGAACCCGGGCGGCAACGCCGACCTCGAGCTGCGGCATCGCCGCCGAGCCCGGGTCGAGGACCGCATCAGCGCTGCGAAAGACAACGGGCTGCGCAACCTGGCCCCTGCGGAGTCGAACCAGAACCGGATCTGGCAGGCCATCGTCATGCTCGCCTGCGAGACCACCGCCTGGACCAACCGCTCGCCTTCGCCACCGAGCCCGCGCGGCGCTGGGAACCCAAACGACTGCGCCTGCGCATCTTGTCGCTTCCCGCTGAAGCGGCGTCACGCCCGCCGCACCGTGCTGCACCTGCCCGCCCGCTCACCATGGACCGCGCGAGTCCTGGCCGGGATAGCTGGCTCCGCGCTCGCCGTCCCAGATGAACGCGACCCCGACCGTCCCGACGAGCCCTGAAGCCGACCGGACCGTGGTGGACCCGGCGCACCGAGCGACCTCGGCATTCTCAGCAGGCAGAATCCGACCTCATGACCGGATCGGACACCGGTCAAGATCACCATCGGCCGGGCGACCAAGGATCGGGCTAGAAGCTCGAATTGGCTGCACAGTTGGGCAGTCGTATCAACCCAGTGTGCCCCGGCGGCAACTTAATGCTGGCTCTCCGATTCGCCGCGGGAGGCAGGGTGCCACTTCTGGAATTGCCACACTGCGAGGTCGCGTGCAGCGTAGTCGATGTTATTCTTGTAGGCATTTCGCGGAGGTCGGAGTCGCTCTCTTGCTGACAATGTTAACTGCGATTCCAACGCAAGCTCCGTTGCTCCGTGCGATGCGGGCCATGATCACCATTCCAGGGCCAATGATGCCTCCGGTGACAGCGCAGACGATGTTGGCCGGCGGTGGAAACAGGCTGCATCCCGTGGCGATCAGCGAAGCAACCAGTGCGGGCCCTCCGTCCGCCAAGTTGCTGGTCTCCGTCTTGCTGAAGATGACGCAGGGGTCTGTCGTCGACGCGACGCAACGCCCGATTGCCACGGTCGGGGCGGGCTGTAGTGCTGGCGCGGCATACGCAGCTGCCGGAGCCACTCCGACGGTGATTGCAATTGCAAGAAGTGGCGCCATAAGCCACCATTTTAGTCCAGATAGGGCTGTCTTGTACACTCATTCCTCCGGATGCGAGTTGGGTTTGATGCAGTGACGAATTGATCTCGGCGATGGTTGGCACCGGACCAATCGTCTGAGCATCGTCCGTCATCGGCGGGCGTCTAAAACTCACCCTGCTTCGATGGGTGGACCAATGTGTTGTTCCGAGGCGGTTGTTCAATGGTCTTGATGTTAGAGCCCTCGGTGGCTCGTTCGGGCAACTTTGGAAAAACTTGAGGTAGAAAGTTTGCCCTGGAAGACAGGGTCTCACTCAGCGTGAGAGCCTGGGCCGGCTGTGGCGGCAGCTTGTTGACGCAGAGTCACGATGCGGACGTTTGGCTGTCAGGTGCTGTGTACAACGCCCCGTGCCTGCGGTGGGTTGTGCATGTCAGGCGTCGTTCGACACCCGGAATGATCTCGCAGCCGAACCGGCGCTCAGTGCTCCACTTGCTACCGCCGCGTCACCACGGCCACCGCGAGCGCGGTCGTCACGGGCACGGACGCGACGATGCCGATGCTGCCGACGAGCGTGCGCACCACCTCGACCGCGATCACCTCGGTGGTGAGGGTGTCGGTGAGGCCGCGCTCGGCGACCGAGAACAGCAGGAGCAGCGGCAGCGCGGCGCCCGCGTAGGCCAGCACGAGCGTGTTCACCGAGGACGCGACGTGGTCGCGTCCGATCCGCATGGCCGCGGCGAACAGCGCCCGCGGACGCATCGCGGGATCGGCGGCGTTGAGCTCCCACACCGCAGAGGTCTGGGTGACGGTCACGTCGTCGAGGGCGCCGAGCGCGCCGATGACGAGCCCGGCGAGCACCAGCCCGCGCCCGTCCACCGAGGTGCCCAGCGCGCGGGCGAGCCCCGCGGTGTCCTCGCCCAGCCCGGTGATGTGCGCGGCCGCGACGAACACCGCGCCGAGCACCCCGATCAGCACCAGCGACGCGAGCGTGCCCAGCACGGCCGTCGACGTGCGCGCGGAGAAGCCGTGCGTCAGGTACAGGACCCCGAACATGATCGCGCACGACCCGGCGACGGCCACGGCGAGCGGGTCGCGGCCCGCCAGGATGGCCGGCAGCACGAAGGTCACCAGCACGACCAGGGACAGGCCCAGCGCGATCAGCGCCGCGAGCCCCCGCCAGCGGCCCAGCGCCACCACCGCGACGGCGAAGAGGACGGCGAGCACGAGCATCGGCGTGCCCCGCTGGAAGTCCACGGGGTCGTACGAGGCGGGATCGGCCGGGTCGCCGGACTGCAGCAGCACGATGTCGTCGCCGGCGCCCCACGGGACGGTTCCGCGGACCTTCGACGCCACGGTCTGCACCGTGCGCCCATCGGCGAGCGTGACGTCGAGCGCCACGCAGTCGAGCGGGGCGCCGGGATCGGCGGTGTCGCACGGCACCTCCGTCGCCGCCGTGACGTGCCCTGGCACCCGCGGCCCGGCCGCTGCCGCGGCGTCGGTGCGGGCGAAACCCGACCACGGCGCGAAAAGCACGATCCCCACCGCCGTCGCCAGCGCGGCCGGCACGAGCAGCGCGGCGATCGCGACCCGCACCCGTCGCCCGGCGGGTGCCGGCGGTTCGTGCGAGTGCCCGTGCCCGCGGTGGTGCCCGGCGATCGCCGGAGGTTCGGTGGCGGCGCGGCGGCGGTGACGGGCAGCTCTGCTCACCGGCAGATCGTCCCGTCCGCGCAGCGGTGTCCGGTGCGCGGGCCGGGTAGCGAGTCCGGCTGGTCTGTCGGCTGCCGGGCTTGGGCAGCCGGGAGTTTGCGGTGATCATGGGCAGAACGCGGTTCTGGATCGATCTCGGAACGACGGTTTGCCCATGATCACCGCGCCTCCAGCCGGGCCGGACGGGCCGAGCCGGCCGGGGAGTGTCGGTGATCAAGGGCAGAATGTCGCCCTGGATCGATCCCGGAACGACCTTTTGCCCTTGATCACCGCGGAACCCCGGCGCCGGCGAAGCCTCAGCCGAACCGCAGCACCGTGATCGTGGGCCGGACGTCGCGCGCCACGGGCAGGTTCCACCCCAGCCGCACGAGGGCCGCGACCAGTCCCCGCCCGGCCGGCGCCGGCACGTCGACGACCTCGACGATCCCCGGCACCGTGTCGACGAGCCGGGCCGCCTCGCGCCGCGACAGGTGGAACGGCATCGCGGGCAACTTGTAGTCGGCCGACAGCCAGGCGCCCTCTGTGGTGCTGGCCCAGTCCGGGATGGTGTCGAACACCATCGCCCCGCCGGGGAACCGGGCCGCGCAGTCGCGCAGCAGCGCGCGCACCTCGTCGGGCGGCAGGTACATGAGCAGGCCCTCGGCCGTGATCAACGGGGGCGCGCCGGACGGGACGGCGTTCATCCACGCCCGGTCGAGGGCCGACCCGGCGAACGCGCGCATCCGCGGTTCGGCCGGCAGCAACCGCTTCCGCAGCGCCACCATCTCGGGCAGGTCGACGGTCAGCCAGTCGACGTGCGGGTCGGCGATCCGCCAGAACGAGGTCTGCAGGCCCTCTCCGAGCGCGACGACGGTGGCGCCCGGGTGCTCGGTGAGGAACCGCCGGGTCACGTCGTCGAACACCCGCGCGCGCAGCGCGATCGCCTGGTCGGCGTTCGAGAACGTCGCGTAGCGCTCGGTGCGCTCGCCCAACCGCTCCAGCACCGCGAGTGCCTGCGGGTCCGCCAGCACGCCGTCCGGCCGCGCCGCCTCGACGGCCCGGTTGCGCAAGGTGATCAGCGCGGTCTCCGGGACCCCGCTCAGCTCGGTCGGCACGGACCGACGGTAACCCCGACCCCCGCTGGGTAGCCTCGCGCGGGTGGCACGACTGTCGGTCGACGAGCGCCGGCGCGTCCTCGTGGACGCCGCGATCCAGGTGATGACCCGCGACGGCGTCGCGAAGGCCACGACCCGCGCCGTCGTCACCGAGGCCGGGATGCAGCTCGGGTTCTTCCACTACTGCTTCGAATCGAAGGAGGACCTGCTCGCCGTCGTCGTCGAGACGATCACCGAACGCAACGTCGCCGCCGCCATGGCGTCGGTCGCGCCGCGGCGCGCCGTCGCGGACATGCTGCGCGAGGGGATGCACGCGTACTGGCGCGGCGTCGAGGGCGATCCGGCCACGCACCAGCTCACCTACGAGCTCACCCAGTACGCACTCCGCCGGCCGGGCCTCGACGCCGTGGCCCGCCGCCAGTACGCGGCCTACCTGCAGGCCACCACCCGGTTCCTGGACGCGGTCGCGGCGGCCGCCGACGTCACGTGGGCGGTGCCGGTGCCGGTGCTCGCCCGGCACGCGGCCGTCGTGCTCGACGGGGCGACGCTCGCGTGGATCGTTGACCGCGACACCGCCGGCACGCTCGCCGTGCTCGACCAGGCCGCCGCCGCGATCGCGGCCCACGCCGATCCGGCGTGTACCGCCGGACGGGGTAACGAACGGCCCGTCTGCGGAGACACTCCCGGCGACAGCCCAGCGTCGATCCCGGAGCCATCGTGAACCAGCCGTTCGATCCGCAGCAGCGCCCGTACGGCCAGCAGTACGGACAGCAGCAGTACGGGCAGCCCTACGGTCAACCGGGCAACGGTGCGCCGGGCTACCCGGGGCAGCCGTACCAGCAGCCCGGATACGGCTACCAGCCCTACGCCCAGCCGTACGGCCAGCAGCCGTACGGCCAGCCGGGCTACGGTGTCGCGCCGCAGGTGGCGCCCCTCGCCGAGTGGCCGGCCCGGGCCGCAGCGGCCCTCATCGACGGCGGTATCCCGGCCGTCGCGGCACTCGTCGGCTTCTTCCTCGTCGGCCTGCTCGTGTACGTCACGCAGAGCTTGTCGCTGGCGTTCCTCGGTGTGCTGGTCTACGTGGCGCTCATCGCGTTCACGATCTGGAACCAGTGCTACCGGCAGGGCGTCACCGGGCAGTCGATCGGCAAGAAGATCGTCGGGCTGAAGCTCGTGGGCATGCAGTCCGGGGCCCCGATCGGGTTCGGCGGGGCGTTCCTGCGACAGCTCGCGCACTTCCTCGACGGCATCGCGCTGGTCGGCTACCTGTGGCCGCTCTGGGACCCGATGAAGCAGACGTTCGCCGACAAGATCTGCAGCACCGTCGTGGTCGTCGTACCGAAGGGCTGACCGTTCACTGGTGCCCGGTGGTGCAGGCCCAGCCGATGACGCGGGCACCGGACCCGGCGGTGTGCTGGACGGCGATCCGCTCGGCCCCGGCGCGGGAACCGCTCCACGCCGTCCCCCACGCGCCGTTGCGGGCCTGCGCCAGTGCGACGCAGCCGTTGATCACGTAGACCGCGACACGGCAGTCCGACCTCCCGCACCTCTGCACGGCGGCGGACTTCGCCGCCTCTACGGTCGGGTAGTCGTACCCGTACCCGACGCTGCCGGTCCGCTGGGAGACCGCGATCGCCGCCCAGTAGCCGCCGCCGGGCGTCGCGGCGTCGGCCGCACCGGCGGTGGCGAGGGCGGTCCCGGCGACCGTCGCCCCGACGAGCAGGGCGGTCGTGGCGCCACGGGTGATGCGGGTGCTGAGCGACATGGGTTCGGCCTTCCGGCTCGGCTGACGTGCGGTCGCCCGTGGAGATCGACGACCCGCGCCGACGGTTGGTGTGACGGCCGTCACCACGCCCCGGGACGTAGGGTCGTGCCGACGAAGGGATGTCGACGATGACAGGTGTGCCCCGGGTGCTGAGCATCGCCGGGACCGACCCGACCGGTGGCGCGGGCATCCACGCCGACCTCAAGAGCATCGCCGCGAACGGCGGCTACGGGATGGCCGCGGTCACCGCGCTCGTCGCGCAGAACACCCGCGGGGTGCGGTCGATCCACGTGCCGCCGCCCGCGTTCCTGGCCGAGCAGCTCGACGCCGTCAGCGACGATGTCGAGATCGACGCGGTCAAGATCGGCATGCTGTTCGACGGCGACATCGTGGCGGTCGTGCGGGACTGGCTGGCGCGGGTGCGCCCGCCGCTGGTGGTGCTCGACCCGGTGATGGTCGCGGCCAGCGGCGACCGGCTGCTCGCGCCCGACGCCGAGGAGGCGGTGCGCGGTCTGGTCACGCACACCGACCTCGTCACCCCCAACATGCCGGAGCTCGCCGCGCTGCTGGACGAGCCGCCAGCCACGGCGTGGTCCGACGTGCTGGAACAGGCGCGCCGGCTGGCTGCCGCGCACGGGGTGCGGGTGCTCGCCAAGGGCGGTCACCTCGGCGGCCCGCACGCCCCCGACGCGCTGGTCGCACCGGACGGGACGACGACCGAGTTCGCCACCGCACGCATCGACACCACCAACTCGCACGGCACCGGGTGCTCGCTGTCGTCGGCCGTCGCGACACTGCGGGTCCGGCTGGACTCGTGGGAGGAGGCCGTCGAGGCGGCGAAGCGGTGGCTCACGGCCAGCATCGCGGCGGCCGACGACCTGCACGTCGGCGGGGGGAGCGGCCCGGTCTCGCACTTCGCGCAGCTGTGGGCGGCAGCCGATCAGGCCGGCGGCCAGGTGTCGCCCCAGCCGGTGTCGCGGGCCGCCCGGTAGCGCTCGCCCTCCCGCTTGGACACCAGCACGGGCGCGGCCGTGCCCGCGGGGGTGCACAGCTCCAGCGCGACCACGCCCTTGCGGTAGCGCGGATGGCGCAGCACCCGGCCCGGCACCGTCGGCGCAGGCCCGGGCAGCGCGACGACGACGGCGAACTTCTCGTCCTCCCAGCCGAGCTGGGCGTCCTTCAACCGACGGTGCAGCGCGGATCGCGGCACCCGGGCGGCGAAGTGGCACCAGTCCCGTCCGTCGAGGGGGCAGGCGAGCTGGTGGGGACACGGCGCCACGACGGCGAGGCCGTGCTCGATCAGCGCGGCGCGGGCGGCCAGGACCCTGCGGTAGCCGTCGGGGGTGCCGGGCTCGACGACGGCGACCGCGCCGCCGGCCGCGATCGCCGCCCCGAGCACCGTCGCCTGCTGGGTGGGGGAGAGTTCCCCGAGCAGGTAGGAGATGGTCACCAGGTCGGCGGCGGGCACCTCGGTGCCGGCGCGCCAGCGCTGCCAGGTCGCGTCGCGCAGCGCGGCGTCCGGGCTGGCGCGAGCCAGGTCGCGGCCGAACGTCAGCGCGTCGCCCACCTGGTCCAGCACGGTCACCGAGCGCAGGCTCGGCAGGGCCGCCACAGCGGCCCACGACGCCGCGCCGGTGCCGCCGGCCACGTCGCAGAGCGTCCGGGGCACCCAGCCGGGCACCGCCTCCGTGGCCTGCTGCAGGGCGGCCCGCACGGCGGCGAAGGTGGCCGGCATGCGGTAGGCCGCGTAGGCGGCGACGTCGGCCGCCGACGCCAGCGCCGGTGCGGTCAACGCGCCCCCGGAGCGGTACGCGGTCATCAGCCGCTGCACCGACGCCGCCAGCCGAGCCTCCGGCACGCGCGCCAGCGCGGCGTCGAGCGCCGCGCGCAGGGCGTCGGGGAGTTCGGTCATGGCAGGGCTCCGCGGTCGAGGTGGGGGCACGACGTCACACAAGTTACGGCCACGGCACACAGGTTCTGCGGTGTGTGCGGTGGCCATAACCTGTGTGACGTCGCTCGGTGAACGGAGATCGCAACGGTGACGGACAACGTCGTGCAGGTCCTGCGTGAGCGCATGCGACAGGGCAGCATCCCCGGCCACCGCAGCGACGACGCGCGGGTCGTGCTGCTCGTCGAGGGCGGGAGCTCGCGCGGTGCGTACTCGAGCGGGATGACGGTCGCGATCGAGCAGCTGGGCCTGCTCCCAGCGTTCGACGCCGTGTACGGCAGCTCGGCGGGCGCGCTCAACGGGGCGTGGCTGCTGTGCGGGCGCGCCGAGCGCACCCAGCACGCGTGGTGGACCCCGTCGATCATGCGCGGCACCATCGACCCGGTGCGGACGCTGCGGCGGCGACCGATCGTCGACACGCAGTTCCTCGTGCACACCGTGTACACCGAGATCATGCCGATGGGGTTCGCCGAGATCCTCGCCAACCCCGTCGAGTTCCACCCGATGGCCACCGATGCGCGCACCGGCCGTCCCGTCGACCTGCACGACGCGATCCACGACCGCGCGAGCCTGCAGACCGCGCTGCGCGCGTCGACGGCGATGCCGGTGCTCGCCGGCGACCCGGTCGAGCTCGGTGGGCACCGGCTCATCGACGCCGGCGTGAGCGCTGCGATCCCCGTGCAGACGGCCCTCGAGCAGGGCGCCACGCACATCGTGGCGCTGCGCACCCGGCGGTCCGACGAGCTCGTGTCGGCTCCGTCGCGGCCGGAGCGGCTCGTGCTGTCGCGGTGGTTCGCCCGGCACGCGCCGGGCGCGTTCGAGACCTGGCTGCGCCGCGAGGCGGGCCGGGCGGAGGAGGACGACCTGCTCGCGGCGCACCCCGCCGCGCTGGAGATCCGTCCGCCGCTCGGCAGCCCGCGGATCGGCCGCACCGAGCGCCGCCCCCAACCGCTGCGCGCCGCGGTCGACGTCGGTCGGCAGGCGGCCTGGGACGTGCTCGCAGCGTGCGTCGACGAGCCGGTGCAGGACACCGCCTGACCGGGTGGCAGCCGTTGCCGTGATCAAGGGCAGAACGTCTCGTCGAGCGCGCTGCGCGACCGTCTGCCCTTGATCACGGGCGGATCCGGTGGCCGGCAGGGTCGTCCCCGCGGATGCCACACTGCGACCATGGGCGACGACGGTCCGGCTGCGCGGCCGAACATCCTGGTCATCATGTTCGACCAGCTCACCCCGGGTGCGCTCGGCTGCTACGGCAACCGCGTCACCCATGCGCCGACGATCGACCGGCTGGCGCGCGAGGGTGTCGTGTTCGACGCGGCGTACTCCAACTCACCGCTGTGCACCCCGGCCCGCTACTGCATGATGACGGGCCGGCTGCCGTCGGCGACCCGCGGCTACGACAACGCCGCGTACCTGCCCAGCACGATCCCGACGATGGCGCACTACGCCCGGGCCGGCGGGTACCGCACGGTGCTCGACGGCAAGATGCACTTCGTCGGCCCCGACCAGCTGCACGGGTTCGAGGAGCGGCGCACCACCGACATCTATCCCGCGGACTTCGGGTGGACGCCCGACTGGCTCCGGCCCGACGAGCGGATCGACTGGTGGTTCCACAACATGGACTCGGTGACCCGGGCCGGGGTCGCCGAGGTCACCAACCAGCTGCTGTTCGACGACGAGGTCGGCCACCAGGGCGTGCGCGCGCTGCACGACCTGGCCCGGGACGACGACCCGCGGCCGTGGCTGCTGGTGGTCAGCTTCACCCACCCGCACGACCCGTACGTGACGCGCGGCCGCTACTGGGACCTCTACGAGGGCGCGGACATCCCGCTGCCGGAGATCTCCGCGGCCGACGTCCCGCTCGACCCGCACACCGCCCGGCTGCGCCGGGTGAGCGCCATGGACGAGGTGCGGATCAACCCGGACGACGTCCGCAACGCCCGCCGCGCCTACTACGGCAACATCTCCTATCTCGACGAGTGGACGGCCCGCCTCACGGCCACGCTGGGCGCGCTCGGCGTCGCCGACGACACGGTCGTGATGCTGCTCGCCGACCACGGCGACATGCTGGGCGAGCGCGGGCTCTGGTACAAGATGAACTTCTTCGAGGGCTCGGCCCGGGTGCCGCTGATCGTCCACGCACCGAAGCGGTTCTCGCCGAAGCGGGTGGCGGCGCCGGTCTCGCTGGTCGACGTGCTGCCGACGGTCACCGACCTCGTCGGCGCCGCCGCGCCGGCGCCCGTCGATCCCCTTGCCGGACGGTCGCTGATCGACCTGTGCGCGGGCGATCCGACCGTCGAGCGGGAGGTGGTCGGCGAGTACATGGGCGAGGGTGCGATCGCCCCGATCGTGATGATCCGCCGCGGCGACCTCAAGTACGTCCACTCCCCGGTCGACCCTGACCAGCTCTACGACCTCGCCGTCGACCCGCACGAGCGGGTCAACCTGGCCGCCGACTCGGCGTGGTCCGCGCAGGTGAAGGCGTTCCGCGAGCAGGTCGACCGCGACTGGGACATGGACGCCCTGCACACCGATGTCCTCGCCGACCAGGCACGGCGGCGGCTCGTCGACTCCGCGCTCCGCACCGGCAGGGTGACGCCGTGGGAGTACACGCCACCGGCCGACGGAAGCGGGCAGTATATGCGCAACCACCTCGACCTCAACGAGGTGGAGCGCACCGCCCGCTTCCCGCGCTGACCCGCACCGGCTACCAGGCCACGGGACCGAGGCGGTCGATGAAGGTTCCGGTCGGTCCGTCGGCGCCGAGCGTCGCCATCTCGATGAACGGGTCGGTGCCCTCGGTGACCGTCAACTGGCCCGTGTGGTTGTTCATGTCCGTCGCGGCGAACTTGCGCGTGGCGACCTCGCCGGGCGTGACGGCGTTGAACTTGATGTCCGGGAACGCCTGGGCGTACCGGACGGTGATCATGTTCAGTGCCGCCTTGGACGAGGTGTAGGCGAGCTCGTGCATCTTCGAGACGGCCTGGTTCGGGTCGGTCACGACCGCGAAGGACCCGACGCCGCTGGACACCATCACCACCCGCGGCTGGTCGGCCGCCTGCAGCAGGGGCAGGAACGCCTGCGTGACCCGGACCGGCCCGTACACGTTGGTGTCGTACACGGAGTGGATCTCGTCAGCCGTCGCCTCCGCGGGGTGGACGGCCCTGCCCGGCGCGCCGGCGTTGTTGATCAGCACGTCCAGCCGGTCGGTGTGCTTGCGGACCAGCCGTACGGCGTCGGCCACCGACTCGTCCGAGGTCACGTCCAGCGGGACCAGGACCACCTGCGCGCCCCCGGCGGCCAGCTTGTCGACCGCGGCCTGTCCGCGACCTTCGTCGCGCGAGCCGAGGAAGACCGTCCAGCCCAGCTCGCCGAGCCTGCGGGCCGTCTCGAAACCGAGCCCCTTGTTGCCTCCGGTGATCAACACTGTGGTCTGTTCCGTGTTCGTCATGCCCACCAGATGCCGCGACCCGCTCGGTTGTGACGGCATGTGAACCACTTCACAGTCGGGGTGCGCCATGGCGCACTCGCCACCGGCCGGTACGCGCCGCCCGCTTCCCGCGCCGACCCGCCCCGGCCGCTACCCTTGCTCCCGTCCGGTCCGTCCGGGCACGCCCCTGTAGCTCAGCTGGATAGAGCAAGAGCCTTCTAATCTCTAGGTCGCAGGTTCGAATCCTGCCGGGGGCGCGCTTGATCAACTCTCGGCGCCACTCGCGCGGAGCCGAGTGGCGGTGGCCGATACCAGTCGGCGCTGCCGTCAGCCGGACGAGCCGGCAGCGTCCCTGCGCCGTCCGGCCCGGGTGCGCATGGGGTCGGGGGCGGCCTCGCCCGGCAGGCGCCGCAGGAACTCCTCCTCGAGTTCGAGCATGCGACGCGTGTGGTTCTCGAGGGCCGACTCGCTGCCTGCGATGACCGTGTCGTGGCGCGTCTCGTGCAGATGGGCCAGCTCGCGGCGCAGGTCGTCGTCGCTGAGCGTGGCGGCCGGGACTCCCTCGGATCGATCCGTCATGTCGACGGGGTGCCCACGAACGTGCGCCTTCATGCCGCCGTGCTGCACACCGCGCAGACTCAGACCGGAGCGCAGTACGGGCACTGCTCGGGTGGTGAGATCCCGTGCCTGGCGCAGGCCTGCCCCGACCGCGGCGCGATGCCCGGGGCGGCCTGCGCCCGGCCCGGGGGACGGCGGGCCGGGCGGACGGGGCCCGTGGACCCGAAGTCCTCGTCGCTGTCGACGGGTGCCGGCCGGCGCTCGTACGACCGCGGTACGGGCAGCTCGATGGTGTCCCACGCCGACGACTCGTGGATCGCCACGGTCAGCGTCGCCCCGACGGACACCGGGCGCTCCAGCCTGCTCATGACGTCCGCCCCCGACGTGGTCGCCACGGCCTCGACCCCGGAGGCGGTGACGGTGATCCGCAGCCGGAACGGATCCACGGGTTGCGACCGGAGCAGCACCCCGCCCAGCACGAGCTCGTCCGTGCGACCGTCGGTCTCCAGGATCAACGTGACGACCGCGCCCGGAGCGAACTCGAGGCGATGCACGACCGGCAGCTCGCTGAGCACGATCGACATCCGGGACACCGGTGCACCCTCCCCGCGTTGGAACCAACCCTAGTGCTGTCTCACGCGACGGTGCGCCTTCGGCGGTACACCCACCAGAACAACTCGCCGACGCCCGCGCCGGCGGCCAACGTTCCTGCGACGTACCGCAGCACCGCTTCCGTCCCGCTGACCGGTTCGCCGCCGTAGCGGGCCGGCGGAAGGCACACGAGAGCCACCCCCAGGAACAGCGCGACGATGCCCACGTTGTACGACGCGCTGACCCGCGCCCGCCAGCGGGCCCACGTGGCGATGTCGCGCCGATGCATGGCGCGGTAGGCGCCGTCCAACGCGGCCGCGATCGGGCCGTCGTACCACGCGAGCAGGTCCGCCCTGGTCCACAGGAACTGGCGGGCCCTGAACCCGCACGTCACGGACACCACGAAGGCGATCATCGCGACGAGCATGACCACGATCGCGAGGCCGGGCAGGAGGAACGACTCCGGGTTCTGCGCCACCACCCCGATCAGCGTGACCACGAAGCCGGCCAGCACCGGTGCCGCGATGTCCGACACGGCCTGGCCGGCGGCCGCACTCCCCAGGGGAGCCGGTGGTGGAGCACCCCACGGGTCGATCGCACCGGGATCCGTGGGCGATCCGTCATCGGGCACCCGCAGATCTCATCACAACCCGTCCGGCCGGCGGCCGGCTGCCGGGGAGCCGGCGTAGGCGGCGAGGTCGTCGGCCATCCGCTGCATCACCCGGGGAAGCACGAAGGGCAGGATCCAGCCGATACCGGGAACCATCCGCCAGGTTCCGCGCCAGTCGATGACCGTCCCGCCGGTGGGCGTCGGCTCCAGCTCGACGACCGCCCGGTAGTCCTTCATCGCGTGGTTGAAGGCGTCCTCGTACGACAGGCGTCGCTGCTCCACCAGCTCGGTCAGGCGTTCCCCGGTGACGACCCGGCCCGTGCGGAAGGCGCGCACCGCGCCGACGCCGTCGCCGCCCTGCGCACCGAGCCCGCTCGAACGCTCCTGCACCAGCTCGTCCAGCCCGGACGCCCACCGCGGCCAGCTGCGACCGTCGACCAACAGGCCCCACACGACCTCGACGGGGGCCGAGGACGTCGAGCTGACGTGGTAGCGAGGCACAGGTTCTCCTTCACGTACGCGGTACCTCGTCGACGTCGGCGGCGGCGATCTCGATCTCGATCTTGTCACGTCGTGCGGTGCGGTCCGGGCGCGGCTCAGCAGTCGCGCAGCTCGGGGCTCTGGTTGAGCAGCTGGCCGCGCACGCTGGTGAACGCGTGGAACTCCGGCCCGTCCACGGCGGCGGGCGAGAAGGCCGCAACGCGGTGGCAGTTCTGGAACGCGAGCACCACGCCGAAGTGCCGTTCGAGGGCCCCGCGGATGGCGTTGCTGGCCAGTGCGCGCAGCAGCTGGCCGCGCTCCTGCTCGCTGGGCGGCGGCACCTCGTGCTCGCCGAACGGCTTGTCGCCGCGGTCGGCGACGGCGGCCTCGACGACGCTCCAGGCGTACGGCAGGGACGTGCGGACGACGTCGAGGAAGGTCTCGTCGTCGACGGGGCCGTTCTCGGCCGCGCGCAGGACGGGTGCAGGGACGTCCAAGGACATGGGTCTCTCTCTCCGATCACGACGGACAGTGCCCATCCATGTACGCACGGTCTGCCTGCTCGGCGCCAGACTTGACTGCTGCCGCTCAACCTGCTCGCTGCGCGCGCAGCGGCTCCAGCACCTCGACGGCCAGCCGACGCACGTTCTCCAGGGTCCGCGCAGGATCACCGGCCCCCTCCACGAGGAACGAGACGCGGCGCAGCCCGGTCGCGTCCAGCGTTGCGGCCAGCCGCTCCCGGCAGCGCTGCGCCGAGCCGACGGGGTGGATGCCGATGAGGTGCTCGGTGTAGGCGTGCGGGTCGCGCGTGCGGTGCGCCCGGCCGTCGGCGCGCCGGTACGAGGCGAGTCCGGGCCCCAGCCAGCGCGGCAGCGCGGCTCGCAGCACGCCCTCCGCCTCGGCGTCGGTGTCCGCCACGAACGCGACGCCGACGCCGACGTGACCGGCACCCCCGTGCCGGGCGACGGCCGCCGCCTTCTCCGCGTCGTCGGCGTGCATGCCCAGCAGGAGCGGCAGCCCGCGCCGCGCGGCGACGTCGACGGTGTCGGGCGACGTCGCGGCGACCACGACCGGCGGGCCGCTCCCCGTGCCGGACGGGACGACCTGCACGGGCGGGAAGGTGAACCGGGGCCCGGACCCCGCGACGGTGCGCCCGGACAGCGCCGCGAGCAGCAGGTCGAGCGACTCCGCGAAGCCGGACTCGAACGCGCCGGCCGGCGCGCCGAACACCTGCAGGTCCACCCACGGGCCGCCGCGGCCGACGCCGAGCCGGAAGCGGCCGCGCGAGATCTGGTCGAGCAGCAGCGCCTGCTCGGCGACCGCGACCGGGTGCTGGCTGGTCAGGACGGTGACCGCGGTGCCGACGGCCACCCGTCGGGTGACCCCGAGCAGGTGCGCAGCCATGGTGATCGCCGACGGGCACACCCCGTAGGACTGGAAGTGGTGCTCGGCCACCCACACCTCGTCGAACCCGGCCTGCTCCGCGGCGACCGCCGTGGCCAGCGTGGCGTCCAGCGCCTGCGTGGCCGTCATGCCGGCGAACTGCGCGGACGGGAGGAAGACGCCGAACCGGAGTGCTTCGGTCCGCATCAGGTGACGGTGACCAGCCCGTCGGTGAAGTCGGCGTCCTTCGTCTCGCGCAGGGGCAGGAGCGCGAGCAGGCCCACGACGGCGATGCCGGCGACGTAGACCGAGACGCCGGTCGTCGAGCCGGTGCGCTGCAGCAGGTCCGTCGCCACGATGGGGCTGACACCGCCGCCGACGATCCCGCTCGCGCTGTAGGCGAACGACGCCCCGGAGTACCTGTACCGGATGGGGAACAGCTCCGGCAGGAACGCCCCCATCGGCCCGTAGAGCAGCGCGAAGCACAGCAGCGCGCCCGTGGCGCCGAGCGTGATCAGGGCCGGGTCGCGCGTGTCGATCAGCCAGAACAGCGGGAACGCCCACACTGCCGCCAGTGCCGCCGCGGCGATGCAGAGGCGTCTGCGGCCGAGCCGGTCGGACCAGACGGCCGCGCCGAGCGTCGCGGCACCCATGATCGCGACCGCGATCATCGTGGCGACGAGGACGACGGTGCGGTCCAGCTGCAACGTCGTCGTCGCGTAGGAGAGCGTGAACGTCGTGACGGTGTAGAAGAGCGTGTGCGCCAGCACGAACGACATTGTGGCGAGCACGAGGACACCGGCACGGGCGCGCAGCAGCTCGACGAACGGCACCGGGGCCGGTGCGCGCTCCTCGAGGGCGGCCCGGAAGACCGGGGTCTCGGCGATGCGCACGCGGATGTAGTAGCCGACGCCGAGGAGCACCGCGGAGGCCAGGAACGGGATGCGCCACCCGATCGACAGGAACGCCTCACGGGTCATCGCCAGGCTCAGCACGATGAACAGCGCGTTGCCCAGCACGAACCCGACGGCGGGGCCCAGCTGCGGGAACGCGGAGAACAGGCCGCGACGCCGGGCAGGCGCGTACTCGGTGGCGAGCAGCACGGCACCGCCCCACTCGCCGCCCAGCCCGATGCCCTGGACGAAGCGCGCCAGCGTCAGCAGGATCGGGGCCGCCACGCCGATGGTCTCGAACGACGGGATCACGCCGACCGCGATCGTGGCCAGGCCCATCGTCACCAGCGAGACGATCAGCATGCGCTTGCGGCCGATGCGGTCGCCGAAGTGGCCGAAGAGGATCGCGCCCAGCGGGCGCGCCACGAACCCGACGGCGAAGGTGGCGAACGCGGCGAGCTGGCCGGCCAGCGGCGAGACCGTGGGGAAGAAGACCTGGCCGAACACGAGCGCGGCGGCGGTGCCGTAGACGTAGAAGTCGTAGAACTCGATCGCGGTGCCGATGAAGCTCGCGACCGCGATCCGGGCCGTCGACGGGGGCGCGCCCTTCGTGAGCTCCATCGCGGGAAGCCTTCCGGTGGGCAGGGCGGGCCGCGCACCGCGGCCCGCCCCGGTGGAGCAGAGGGAGATCAGTCGTGCGCGGCCGGCTCACCCGCGGGGGCGAGCACGGGGTTGCCGGCGTTCTGCCGCGCCAGCGCCAGCACGATGATGCCCGAGAGCACCATGAACCCGGCGACGACCCACAGACCGGGCGCGATGGAGCCGGTCAGGTCCTTGAGCAGGCCCGTGAGGTAGGGGCCGGCGAACCCGGCCAGGTTGCCGAACGAGTTGATCAGCGCGATGCCGGCCGCCGCGCCGACGCCGGTCAGGAAGGCGTTGGGCAGCTGCCAGAAGACCGGGATCGCCGTGAACACGCCGACCGTGCAGATGGTCACGAACACCATCACGAGCACCGGGCTGTTCATGTAGATCGAACCGATGATGCCGGCGGCCCCGACGAACGCCGGGAGCGCGACGTGCCACGCCCGCTCCTGGCGCGCGTCGGAGTGGCGCGACCAGAAGAACATCGCCACGGTGGCGACGGCGTACGGGATCGCCGTGATCAGCCCGTTCTCCAACAGGGTGATCTTCACGCCGAACTGCGTGCCGAAGCCCTTGATCACAGTGGGGAGGAAGAACCCGAGCACGTACAGGCCGAAGACGACCCCGAAGTACACCGTGCTCAGCGCGAGGACGCGGACGTTGGTGAGCGCCTCCCGGACGGTCACCTCCCGCTCCACCGTCTGCGCGTCCTCGGCCGCGATCGTCGTCTCGAGCGCGGTGGCCTCGGCCGTGGTCAGCCACCGGGCGTTCCGCGGCTTGCTGGGCAGCAGGAAGATCACCACGATGCCGAGGAGGACGGCGGGGATGCCCTCCACGAAGAACATGAAGCGCCAGCCCTCGGCGAAGCCCAGGGTGCCCGCGCCGTTCTGGATGAGCAGCGCCGAGATCGGGCTGCCCAACACCGAGGACAGCGGCACGGCCATGAAGAACAGCGCGACGATCTTCGCCCGCTGCGCCCGCGGGAACCAGTACGTGAGGTACAGGATGATCCCGGGGAAGAACCCGGCCTCGGCGATGCCCAGCAGGACGCGCACGACGTAGAAGCTGATCTCGCCCTGGATGAACGCGGTCGACGTGGCGACGAGGCCCCACGTGATCATGATCCGGGCGATCCACAGCCGCGCGCCGACCTTGTGCAGGATGACGTTGCTCGGGACCTCGAAGAGGAAGTACCCGATGAAGAACAGGCCGGCGCCGAGCCCGTAGGCAGCCGCGCTCAGGCCGAGGTCGGCGTTGAACGTCGAGGCCGCCGCGAAGCCGATGTTGACGCGGTCGACGTAGTTGATGATGTAGAGGAGCACCAGCAGCGGTAGCAGCCGGCGGATGGCTTTTCCGACCGCGACGCCGGTGGGCGTGCGGTCGGCGACTTCGGGGGCACCGTCCACTGTCTCGCTCTCCTTCGAGCCAAGCCGGGCAGGACGCACATGGGTACCCCACGCTGCCGACGCTTGACAAGTGAAACGGGATGAAGTCGGTCGACTGTTCCATCCTCGGTGGTCTGAGTGAGCAATTGACCGTCCGCCCGAGGCTCCGAAAGGGCAGGTGCACCGACGAGCGGCATGTGCGCGGCGTACGCCGCATTCGGCAGAACGGAAGTAGGCTGCGCCCTCGGGCGAGTCGTCAAGTGTCGCCCGTCCCCGCTCTGAAGGGAACGTTCGATGACGGAGAAGGTGCGCGCCGCCTCGGCGGAGGATGCGGCGGCCGCACCGGTCGTCCTCGACGCCCTGGACCGGTCGATCGTCGCCCTGCTGCGCGACGAGGCGCGGATGTCGGTGCGGGCCATCGCGCGCGAGCTCAACCGCTCGCCCGGCGCGATCGGCGAGCGCATCGCCCGGCTCGAGTCGGTCGGCGTGATCATGGGCTACCACGCCGACATCGACCTCGTCCGGCTCGGCTACATGCACACCCTCGTCGTCGTGCGTCTGGGCGCCGACCGCGGCCTCGACGCCTGCGTCGAGGCCATCTCCGCGCTCGACGAGGTGCGGATGGTGTGGGTCGTGACGGGTTCGTGGGACCTGGTCGTGGAGTGCCACGTGCGCGACGCCGTGCACCTCCGCGAGCTGCTGCAGGGCAAGCTGCGCGGCATCGAGGGCGTCGTGCACACCGAGGCGATGATCGTGCTGGAGAGCGTCGGCGCCCCGAAGGGCGCACGGGAGAAGACCGCCGAGGAGTGACCGTCGGACGGCCCGTTGGGCTGAACGGTCATGTTCGAGCCGCGCAGCGGGTACGGACCTGCCGGTGGGCCTAGAGTCGATCTTCGACGAGGTCCCAGGCGCCCGACGACCGCAGGGAGACAGCATGATCGAGACCCCCGACATCGATCGCCCACCGGCAGAGCTCTCCGCAGCGCTCGCCGAGATCGGGAGCGCGACCGCGAGCGCGGAGCTCAGCCGGATGGGCATCCGCAGCGCGTTCATCAGCGGCCCGGTCACCGTCACACCGGGTGTGTGCGTCGCCGGTCCTGCCCTCACCCTGCAGTTCCTGCCGAAGCGCGAGGACCTCTACCCGGTCGACGAGTACGCCGAGCCGGAGAAGCAGCTGCACCGCCACGTGCTGTACCACACCCAGCCCGGCGACATCGTGGTCGTCGACGCCCGTGGCGACATGGGCAGCGGCGTGTTCGGCGAGATGATGCTGACCTACTTCAAGGGCCGCGGCGGCGTCGGCGTCGTGGTGGACGGCTGCCTCCGCGACATCGGCAAGGCCAAGCAGCTCGGGCTCGGGCTGTGGATCCGGGGCGCCACCCCCAACTTCCACACGCAGACCGGCATCGTCCCGACCGCCGTCAACGTGCCGGTGGCCTGCGGGGGCACGCTCGTGGAGCCCGGCGACATCATCGTCGCCGACGACGACGGCGCGGTCGTCGTGCCGGTCAAGCTCGCGCCTGCGCTCCTCGCCGTCGCCACCGAGCACGCCGAGTGGGAGGAGTTCTCCCGCATCCGGCTGTCCGAGGGCGGCGACATGCGCCGGTACTACCCGCTGTCGGACGAGGCCCGTCCCGAGTACGAGCAGTGGCGCGCGGAACAGGGGCGCGGACCGGCCTGACCCGAGCGTCAGCTCCAGAGCCGGTCGTGGCTCGACTCGGCGTCCCAGTGCGTCGTCTCCGCGAAGAACACCGGGTCGCGGGGGTCGAGGTGGCGGCGGAACAGCTCCTCGTCGATGTCGCCGAACCCGAGCCCCGGCGTCTCCGGCACCGCGATGTGCCCGTCCTGGATCAGTGGGCGCGGCAGCTCGGTGACCAGGTCGCTCCACAGCTCGACGTCCGCGGCGTGGTGCTCGAGCGCGAGGAAGTTCTCGGTGGCCGCGGCCAGGTGCACGCTGGCCATCGTGGCGATCGGTGAGGCGGCCAGGTGCAGCGCCATCGCGATCCCGCGCTCCTGCGCGTAGTCGCCGATCCGCTTGGTCTCCGCGATGCCGCCCGACGTCGCCGGGTCCGGGTGCACCACCCGGATGGCGCCCGCGTCGAGCAGCGGCCGGAAGCCGTCGAGCAGGTAGATGTCCTCGCCCGTGCAGGTCGGGACGGCGACGGACGTCGTGAGCTGGCGCCACTGGTCGGTCAGCTGCCACGGGATCAGGTCCTCGATCCACGCCAGCGTGAACGGCTCGAGCGCCCGGCCGATCCGGATGCAGGAGTCCAGCGCGATGTGCCCGAAGTGGTCGGCGGCCAGCGCGACGTCGTAGCCGACGATCGAGCGCACGGTGTCGACGTAGGCGGCCAGGTGCTCGACGCCCTTCGCGGTGACCTGGATGCCCGAGAACGGGTGCATCGTCGTCTGGTCCTCGCGCGCGCCGGCCGGCGCGATCAACGCGCCCGGCACGTCCCAGAGCAGGTCGATGCCGACGTCCATCTTGAGCATCGAGAACCCGCGCTGCTTGCGCTCCAGCAACCGTGCGCCCATCGCCGCCGGGTCGGGGAGCGACGGCGTGTCCGCGTAGCACCGGATCCGGTCCCGGAACTTGCCGCCGACCAGCGCGTAGGCCGGCACGCCGTACGCCTTGCCGGCGAGGTCCATCAGCGCCATCTCGACGCCCGACACCCCGCCGCCCTGGCGGCCGTGGAACCCGAACTGCTTGATCTTGCGGAAGATCTTGTCCAGGTTGCAGGGGTTCTCGCCGACGAGCCGGCTCTTGAGGACGAGCGCGTAGGTGGCGCTGGCCTGGTCGCGGACCTCGCCGTACCCGACGAGTCCCTGGTCGGTGTCGATGCGGATGATCGACGAGCGGAACGGCACCCCGTGCAGGTTGGCCACGCGCACATCGGTGATGCGCAACGCGCTCGGTCGGGACGCCGTCGCGACGTGCTCCTCGGTGACGGACGAATGCTCCACGCTGAACCCCTCGTACGTGCTTGTGCTGGTGGCCGATCTTGACGATACGGCGTCAGTCCGCCGACTTGGCGTAGTTGTAGACGGTGGCCCGGGAGACGCCGAGGAGGTCGGCGATGGTCTCGGCGGAGCTGCGGGACGCGAACCAGCCGTCGCGGTGCAGGAGCCGGACGAGCTCGCGCTTGCGTTCCCGGGACAGGGCTCGCGGGCTGCTCGCCCGTTCCGCAGCGAAGGCCTCGACGGTGGCGCGCAGGGAGTGCGGGCGCAGGTCCTCGCCCTGGTCCTCGACGGCGGTGCTGACCAGGGCGGTGAGCGTCAGTGCCATCGGGGACAGCGACGACAGGTCCAGGTTGAGGCACAGCGCAGCGATGTAGCGACCGGCGCGGTTCCTGATGCCGATCGAGGTGCTCTTGACCGGTCGCCCGTCGGGGAAGCGGTTCGGGTAGTTCTGGACGACGTCGGGGTAGGCGGGATCGGCGATGCGGCGCAGCCCCAGCTCGGTGGCCGAGTCCCCGACGGCGCGCCCGGACAGGTTGTTCTCGATGACGCGGATGGCGTTGCCGGGGTCGCGCAGGTCGTGCAGCACCACCTCGCACAGCCCGGGGAACATCCGGCCGATCGCGACCGCCGTCGTGGCGGCCTGGGCCAGCAGGTGCTCGTCCTCGTCGGTGCTCATGCCGGCTCCGGGGCGTCGAGGACGCGGGCCATCGCGTCGATCGCCTTGAGGCCGGTGCCGGTCAGCACGACGACGGTCGTCTGGTCGGGGCCGATGGTGCCGTCGGCGGCGAAGCGGTGGAAGGCGGCCGCCGCCACCGCGCTGCTGGGTTCGGCGTAGAGGCCGCGCGCGGCCAGCGCGCGGACGGCCGAGGTGATCTCGTCCTCGGTGACCGCGACGGCGGCCCCGGCGGAGCGGCGGATCGCGTCGACCACCTCGGGCAGGCGCACCGGACGGGCGATCGAGGCGCCCTCCGCGACGGTGGGCACCCGTGGACCGCGCGTGGTCGGGTCGACGCCGTTGACCGTGTCGGCGATGGTGGCCCAGTGCTCCGGCTGGCCGACCAGCAGCCGCGGCCGCCGGCTGATGAGCCCGGCGTCGAGCAGCTCGGAGAAGGCGATGTCGCAGCCGAGCACGAGGCTGCCCGCGCCGGCCACCACCACGACGTTGTCGGGCGCGGTGAAGCCCAGTGCCTCCCACATCTCGTACGCGATGGTCTTGATGCCCTGGAGGAAGTAGGGCTGCCAGTTGTGGCTCGCGTAGCAGGTGCTCGCCGACTGCCGGACCGCCTCGTCCGCGACATCGTCGCGGCTGCCCTCGACGGGCTGGAGCTGCGCGCCGAACGCGCGGGCCTGCAGGATCTTCGCCGGTGAGGTCGCCGCGGGCACCACGATCCGGGCGCGCATCCCAGCGGCCGCGGCGTAGGCGGCGACGGACGAACCGCCGTTGCCGCTGCTGTGCTCCAGCACGGCAGGGACGCCGAGGCTGCGCAGGTGCGAGATCATGACGCTGACCCCGCGGTCCTTGAAGCTGCTCGTCGGGTTGAACCACTCCAGCTTGACGTGCACCCGGTGCCCGCCCCAGTCCTGCGTGAGCATCGGCGTCATGCCCTCGCCCAGGCTGACCGCGTGTTCGGGCGCGACCGGCAGCGCCGCACGGTAGCGCCACAGCGACCGGTCGGAGCCGACGATCTCGTCCGGCGCCGGCGCGCGCAGCGGCGTCATCATCAGCGGGCTGCCGTCGTCGCCGCGCCAGCGCGCGTCGTTCGCCGGGTAGCGGCGGCCGGACCGGTCGAGCAGGTGAGTCATGGTGCAAGAATAGACGAATCGTCCAAATATGGACGGGCAGTCGATGAACGGAAAATACGTGGTCGGCCACAGCTGCCGTTGCTACGGTGCCGGGGCCGTGCGAGAGACCGAGGAGGTGGTACCCGTGAACCAGTCGACGTGGGTGCTCCCCTCAGGGGTCACGGTCGGGCGGTAGGTCGTCCGGGAGCGCCGTTCGCGAGCTCCCGAAAGGCCCGATCATGCGTTTCACCTCTGAACAGCGCCTCGACGACGACGTCCTCGAGCGCAGCTTCGCCCTCGGCGACGTCCCGGGTGTCCTGTGGACGTCCGCGTCCGCCGTCGCACCGGCCCCGCTGGTCCTGCTCGGCCATCCCGGCGGCCTGGACCGGATGCACCCCCGGGTGACCGCCCGCGCCCGCGCCTGCGTGGCCGAGGGCTTGGCCGCGGCGACCATCGAGCTCCCGTGGAGCGGTGTCCGGCCCCGGTCCGCCGCCGCCGACCAGGCCCGGGCCGACGTGCGCCGGACCCTGGCGGCCGGTCAGCCGGTCGGCGACGAGATCGTCGACCGGCTCATCCTCCCGCTCGTCGAGGCGTCGGT
Organism: Pseudonocardia sp. CA-107938; assembly: GCF_050936315.1. Lineage (NCBI taxonomy): Bacteria > Bacillati > Actinomycetota > Actinomycetes > Pseudonocardiales > Pseudonocardiaceae > Pseudonocardia > Pseudonocardia sp. CA-107938. Next base: position 3,680,486 of record NZ_JBNJNA010000001.1, read on the forward strand.
CCCCGAATGGCGCGCCGCGATTGACGCGCTCCTCCTGCGACCCGAGATCGCGGGCCCGGTCGGGTTCGCGGGCGGGGTGATCGCGATCGGCGTCCGGCTGGCGCGCATCGAGCCGCGCATCGCGGCCGCGCTCCTGTTCGCCGGGAGTTTCGTGCCCCTCGGCATCATCGAGGAAGCGCGCCGGGTCACCGCTCCGGTGCACGTCCTGCTGCAGTGGGACGACGAGGGCAATGACCGCCAGCGTGCCCTTGACCTCTTCGACGCGTTCGGCAGCACGGAGAAGACGCTGCACGCCAACATGGGTGGGCACACCGGTGTCCCGCAGTTCGAGGGGGAGGCCTCGACGCGGTTCCTCGTCCGCCACCTGAGGTGAGGCCGACCGGTCACACCGTCGAGGTCGTCCGGCGGGCGGCGTCGGCCAGGATCGTCTCGGTGGCGGTGGCCCCGAACCGGGTCGCGCCGGCGGCGACGAGTTCGAGCAGGACGTCCAGCGTGCGGACGCCGCCCGCGGCCTTGATCGCCACGTGGGGCGAGACGGCGGCCCGCATGAGCCGGACGTCGGCCAGGGTGGCGCCGCTGGGCGCGTAGCCGGTCGAGGTCTTCACGAACGCGGCGCCGGCGACCTCGGCGGCCCGGCATCCGGCGATCTTCTGCTCGTCGGTGAGGTAGGCGTTCTCCAGGATGACCTTGACCGGCACCTGCGCGGCCTCGACGACCGCCCGGATGTCGAGCTCGACCGCGTCGACGTCGCCGGCGCGCAGGGCCCCGATGTTGACGACCATGTCGATCTCGGCGGCGCCCTGCGCGACGGCGGTCTCGGTCTCGGCGACCTTCGTCCGCGTCGTCGACGAGCCGTGCGGGAAGCCGGCGACCGTGCCGACCAGTACCCCGGTGTCGGCGAGCAGCGCGGCGGCGTGCACGACATCGCCGGGTCGTACGCAGACGGACGCGACGTCGTGGCGGGCGGCCAGGGCGCAGCCGACCCGGATGTCCTCGGGTGTCAGCTCGGGCCGCAGCAGTGAGTGGTCGATCATCTTCGCGATCGCGGCCGGGGATGGAGTGTCGTGGCTGGTCACCGGCAGGACTCTAGCTGTCTATACAGCTAGCTGGCTACCTGTCTCGTAGGATCGGCGGGTGCAGCCCGACCTGGCATCCGACGCCCTGGCCTTCGCCCCGCGCTACCGGCGCATCGAGCAGGCCCTGCGGGTGCGCCTGGCCGCGATGCGGCCCGACGACCCGTTGCCGTCGGAGGCGCAGCTGTCGCAGGAGTTCTCCGTGAGTCGCATGACCGCGCGCGCCGCCGTGACGCGGCTCGTGGAGGACGGTCTGGCCTACCGCGAGTCCGGTCGGGGCACGTTCGTCGCCGCACCGCCCACTCCACGGCGGGCGGACAACCTCGTCCGCTTCAGCGCGGAGATGCGCCGCCAGGGCCGCCGGCCGTCGTCCCGGCTGATCCACCGGGAACGCCGGCCGGCCAGCGCCGAGGAGACCCGGCGGCTGCGGCTGCGGGCGGGAGCACAGGTCGTCGCGATCCGGCGCGTCCGCCTGGCGGACGGGGAGCCCGTGGCCGTCGAGGACGCCGTCTTCCCGGGCGACCTCGACGCGCTGCTCTCCGCCGAGCTGGAGCACCGGTCGCTCCACGAGACCCTGGTCGACCTGGGCCGCGTCCCGTCGACCGGGCACGCCACGATCACCGCCGCCAACGCCGACGACCGCACCGCGCACCTGCTCCAGGTCGACGACGGCACGGCACTGCTGGTCGAGCAACGGGCGATCCTCGACCAGGACGGCGAACCGCTGGAACTGACCCGGTCCCGCTACGTCGCCCATCGCTACGCGCTCGAGGTGTCCTTCTCGGTCGACGACGCGTAGGCCGCGGCACGGACGGCCGGAGAGCTACGTCCTACCCACAATTCAGCGCGACTCCCGGTGCCGGGCGGCGGCCGGCGGGACCTGACGCCCGCGTCCCGGTGGTAGTGCGATCATCGGGTCATGTCGGCCCCGGTCGCGCCCACGCCGGTCCTCGTCCTCGTCCACCGGGCGGGCAGCGAGCTCCCGGCCGGCGTGCCGCAGCGGGTCTGCTGCCTGCGTTCGACGACGCGTGGCAGCCGGGCCGTGGTCTACCGCTCGGCGGCGCAGCAGGGCGTCGTCGGCGTCGTCGACTTCGTGTCGGACGCCGTGCCGCGGGAGGGTGGACGCGGCTGGGCCGCCGACGGGGTGTTCCGACCGGTCGAGCCGTACGTGCCGCGGGCCGCGCTGCTCGACGACCCGGACCTCGCCGGGGTCTTCACCCACCTCCAGAGCCGTCGCCGCCTGCCCGGACCCGCCGGCCGACGCCTGCGCCAGGTGCTGGACGGCTCCGCGTCGCTCTGAGATCGCGCTGATCAGCGGATCGATCAGTGTTGTGCCACAGTTGCGCGATGGTGTCCGGGTGGGTGCTGGTCGCGGCGTGGGCGGAGTTCGCTGCCCTCCTCGCGGTGCTGGCCTGGTTCGTGCTGCGCGGACCGGCACGGCCATGACCGCCCGCCCGCGGCGCCGGGCGACGTGGTCGGGGCTGCTCGTGCTGGTCGCCGTGCTGGCGGGATGCGCCTCGCCAGCAGGGTTCGCGTCCGACGCCGGTCGGACGGCGCAGGACGGCCTGTCGCAGGTCAGGACCTCGTTGATCGCGATGCGCACCGGCCTCGCCGGTGACCTCCCGGACGGCTACCTGGTGACGGTGCTGGAGGACGCTGAGGACGCGCTCTCGTCGACGCAGGAGTCGTTCCGGTCGCAGGAACCGCCGGCCGATGCAGGCTCCGACCGTCTGCGCGCGGAGCTGGGGGATCTGCTGACCCGCGGCACGGAGGGTGTGGCTCGTGCGCGGATCGCGGCGGAACGCGGCGACCGGCAGCAGGTCGCGGCCGTCGGGACCGACCTCGATGCGGTGGCGGACGCGTTGGAGCGCTTCGAGAAGGAGCACCAGTCGTGAGCCGGCTGCTGGCCGTCGCGCTCGGGATCCTGACGGCGATCGGCGGGTTCGTCGACATCGGCGACCTGGTCACCAACAGCCTGGCCGGGGCGCGGTTCGGGATGTCGCTGGCGTGGGTGACGCTGCTCGGCATCGTCGGGATCTGCCTGTTCGCGGAGATGTCGGGGCGCGTCGCCGCGATCACCGGACGCGGGACGTTCGACCTGGTGCGCGAACGGCTCGGGCCGCGGGCGGCGCTGGCCAACCTGGTCGCTTCGATGTTGATCACCCTGCTGACGTTCTCCGCGGAGATCGGCGGTGTCGCGCTCGCGCTGGAGCTGGCGAGCAGCGTCCACTACCTGCTGTGGGTGCCGATCGCAGGGCTCGCGGTGTGGCTGGTGATCTGGCGGGTGAAGTTCTCGATCCTGGAGAACGTCACCGGCCTGCTCGGCCTCGCCCTGGTGGTGTTCGCGGTGGCCCTGTGGCAGCTGCATCCGCCGTGGCTGCAGCTCGTGCACGACGTCGCGGTACCGAGCAAGCCCGCCGAGGAGGACCTGAGCAGCTACTTCTACTACGGCGTCGGCCTGTTCGGCGCGGCGATGACGCCGTACGAGGTCTTCTTCTTCTCCTCGGGGGCGGTGGAGGAGAAGTGGACGGCCAAGGACCTGGTGACGATGCGGATGAACGTGTTCATCGGGTTCCCGCTCGGCGGCGTGCTGTCGCTCGCGATCGCGGCGACCGCGGCGCTCGTCCTGCTGCCCGCGGGGGTCCAGGTCGAGACGCTCGGTCAGGTCGGGCTGCCCGTCGCCGTCGCGCTCGGCAAGATCGGGATCGCGGTGGCGATCCTCGGCTTCGTCGCAGCGACCTTCGGTGCCGCCCTGGAGACGGGGTTGTCCACCGGGTACAGCCTCGCCCAGTACTTCGGGTGGGCGTGGGGGAAGTTCCTGCGCCCGCGGGAGGCGGCTCGGTTCCACCTCGTCGTCCTGCTGGCGGTGATCGCCGGGATCGCGCTCATCCTGACCACGGTCGACCCGATCCAGGTGACCGAGCTCTCGGTGGTGTTCTCCGCGGTCGCGCTGCCGTTGACCTACTTCCCGATCCTGGTGATCGCGAACGACCGCGACTACATGGGCGAGCACGCCAACGGGCGCATCACGAACCTGCTGGCCACACTGTTCCTGATCCTCATCGTGGTCACGGCTGTGGCCGCCATTCCGTTGATGGTGATCTCGGGGGCCGGGCAATGACGCAGGAGGACGCGATGACGACACCGGCCGGGCGGGTGCTGGACCTGCACCTCCAGTTCCTGGACCGCCAGGTCGTGGACTGCGACGGCGAACCGGTCTGCAAGGTCGACGACCTCGAGCTCGAACTCGACGACGAGGGGCGGCCCTACGTCACCGCCATCCTCATCGGCCCGCGCGCGCTCGGCCCGCGCCTGGGCGGGCGCATCGGGCAGTGGATCACGGCGATCGCCGCGCGGCTGGCGCAGAAGGAGACCGAGACCACGGACACGCAGCGGCTCGACTTCCGGCTGGTCACCGACATCGACAGCGCGATCACCGTGTCGCGGCCGGTCGCCGAGCTCGCCGTCCGACCGCTGGAACGGTGGGTCGACGAGCACGTGATCTCCCGCATCCCGGGGAGCCGGCATGCGAGCGAGTGACCTGATCGGACGTGACGTGGTCGACCGGGACGGCCACCGGATCGGCGTCGTCACCGACCTGCGCTGCGTCCAGGACGGCCCGCTGCGCGGCGCGATGGCCGCGCCCCGGCTCGACGCGCTGCTCGTCAGCCCCCGTCACAGCGGTGCCCTGCTGGGCTACCAACGTCCCAGTCAGCACGGCCCGTGGCTGATCCGCGCCATCGTCGAGCGCCTGCACCGCCACGCCCGCCTCATCCCGTGGAGCGCGGTCACCGCCCACGACCCGCAGATCGTCGTCGACTCGTCCGTGCACGACCTCCCCACGGTGCACCGATCACAGGCGGGCGGCGAGGGCGAGCAGCCGGGCGCGCGCCGCGGCGAGTGAGCGCGCGGCGGCGGGTCGCTGGTGCTCGCGGCCGGGTACGAGCGCGGCGAGGGTGCGGTCGGCGGTGACGATCTCGATGTCGTCCGGCGCAACGCCGTGCCTGGTGAAGTACGCGCGCAGGTAGGGGGTCAGGAAGTCGCGGTCCGTCGCGTCCGTGCCGGGACCGTAGGCGCCGCCGCAGCTGGTGACCACGACGACCCGCAGCCCGGCCAGCAGCGACGCACCGTCGACGTCGGTGAACGCGCCGGGAAAGCTGATGCGGTCGATCCACGCCTTGAGCGCGGCAGGGGTCGCGTAGTTGTACATCGGGGCGCCCAGCAGCAGGACGTCGGCGGCGACCAGCTCGTCGGCGAGCGCGCGGGTCAGGTCCCACTCGCGTTGCTCGTCCGGTGTGCGGATCAGGTCCTCGACCGGGCCGGTGGTCGCCGCACGGCTCTCCACGCGGCGACCCAGCGTGCAGTACGCCTCGGTGATCGGTGCCACCGGTGTGGCGACGAGGTCGCGGTAGGTGGTGGTGGCGTCGCCGTGGCCCGCACGCCACGCACCGGCGAACAACGCGGTGAGCCGGCGGCTCACCGACTCCGTGGGATGGGCACTCGAGTCCAGATGCAGCAAGTGCACCGGGCATCATCTCCTGTCACCTCGACGGTCCGGGTTTCGTCATCTCTTCGACGGACCGGGACGGAGGAAGGGGACCGATGCCATCGCAGGACTCGGCCACGGCACGGGTGTTCGTCGCCCAGCGCGCCGAACTGCACGCGCTGGCCGCGCGCATGCTCGGCTCGAGCGCCGACGCGGACGACGCCGTGCAGGAGACGTGGTTGCGGCTGGCCCGCATCCCGGACCCGGCGGGCATCGACAACCCCGCCGGCTGGTTGCGGACCGTCGTGAGCCGGATCTGCCTCGACTGGCTGCGCGCTCGACGGGTCCGCGGCCACCCCGTGGGTCTCGAGGTCGCCGAGGCGGACGGTCCGCTGGACGGCGGCGCCGTCGATCCGGCCGCCCAGGCCGTCCTCGCCGACGCCGTGGGCCGTGCGTTGCTCGCGGTGCTGGAGACCCTCGACCCGGCCGAGCGCATCGCCTTCGTCCTGCACGACATGTTCGGCGTGCCGCACGGCGAGATCGCAGCCATCCTCGAACGCAGTCCCGCTGCGGCCAAGAAGCTCGCCAGTCGGGCACGGCTCAAGATCCGCGGCACGGCGCCGCCGGACGAGGACGTCGCGGCGCACCGCCGGGTCGTCGCGGCGTTCCTCGCCGCGGCGCGCGCGGGGGACCTGGACGCGGTGCTGGCCGTGCTGGCGCCGGACGTCGTCCGTCGTGCCGATCCCGCGGCGTTGCCGCCCGGGGCACCGGCCGTGCTGCGCGGCGCTCGGGCGGTGGCCGAGGGCACCGTTCTGCTCGCCGGTCGCGCTGCCGACGCCGAGCTCGTCCTCGTCGACGGGGCACCCGGTCTCGTGCTGGCTCCCCAGGGTCGCCTCGCGATCGCGGTGACGTTCACCGTCCGGGACGGCGTCATCCACGCCTACGACGTCCTCGCGGATCCCGACCGGCTCGCGACGCTCGACCTCGCGCTGCTGCCGTGACCAGCGGGATCACGTGATCGCCGGGTGGACGGGATCCAGCTCGGCCGGTGTCGTCAACCGAAGGCGACCGGCCGCGGGAGCGCGAGCAACCGGGACAACCGGGCGAGGTAGTCCTTGCGGGTCATCTCGCGCACGCCCAGGGACGCCAGGTGCGGCGTCGACCACTGGACGTCGACGAGCCGGTTGCCGGCATCGTCGTCGGACAGGAGCTCGACGAGGCCGACGAGGGCCACCTTCGAGGCGTCGCGGGCGCGGTGGAACATCGACTCGCCGGCGAAGAGCCCGCCGATCGCGACCCCGTACAGCCCGCCCTCCAGCCGCCCGTCGCGCCAGGCCTCGACGGAGTGGGCCCAGCCGAGCTCGTGCAGGTGGAGGTACGCCGCGCGGATCCGCTCGTCGATCCAGCCGTGCGGACGGCTCGGGTCGGCGCACCCGTCGACCACCTCGGCGAACGCGGTGTCGACCCGGATCTCGAAGCTGCGGCAGGCACGGCGCAACGACCGCGACACCCGCAGGCCGTCGATCGGCAGCACGCCGCGGCGGACCGGCGACCACCACGCCATCGGTCCGTCGGGTCGCACCGAGCTCACCGGCATCGGGAACAGTCCCTGCCGGTACGCCTCGAGCAACGTGCCGGGCTCCAGGTCGCCGCCCACCGCGACGAGGTCGTCGCCCCCGTGCTCGATGGCTGCGGCGACGTCGAACCGCCAGCGCGAGGGCGGTGGTTCCACCGGCACCGTCCGACCGTAGCGCGTCGATCCGTCCGCGACCCGGCCGGTCATCCCGCGGTGCGGAAGCCGGTGTTGCCGCTGGAGCTGTCCGGGGTGTTCGCGGTGCGCGCGGCGACGCGGTAGCGGTTGCAGTAGGACTCGTGGCAGAGGTACGAGCCGCCGCGCATGCTGCGGTTGGCCTGCGCCGGGTCGAACCAGTCGGCGCACCACTCCCACACGTTGCCGGCCATGTTGTGCAGGCCGTACCCGTTGGGTGCGTAGGCGTCGACGGGCGCGGTGCCGGCGTAGCCGTCCTCGGCGGTGTTGCGCACGGGGAAGCTGCCCTGCCAGATGTTGCAGCGGTGCTCGCCGCCAGGGGTCAGCTCGTCGCCCCACGGGTAGCGGGCCTGGTCGAGGCCGCCGCGGGCGGCGTACTCCCACTCCTGTTCGGTGGGCAGCCGGCGGCCGGCCCACCGGCAGTAGGCATCGGCGTCATGCCAGGAGACGTGCACGGCGGGGTGGTCCGCGCGGTCGGCGACGTCGCTGCCGGGGCCCTCGGGGTGGGCCCAGCTCGCCCCGCCGACGGCGCACCACCACGGCGTCTGCGGCGGGCGGGGGGAGACCTTGCGGAGCGCGCCGGGCAGGAACCCGGCGAACACGTAGCTCCAGCCGAGCCGCTCGGCGTCGGTGCGGTACCCGGTCTCCGCGACGAAGCGGGCGAACAGCGCGTTCGAGACGGCGTGCGCGTCGATCGAGAACGGCCGCACCGAGACCTCGCGGACCGGTCCCTCGTGGTCCTCCGGGAACCCGTCGGGGTCGTCGGTGCCCATGCGGAAGGTGCCGCCCGGCAGATCGACGACGAGCCCGTCGTGCCCCGTTACGGAAGCGACGACGACGGGCGGGGTGCTCGCTGCGGGGCGCGCGGGCGGGCAGCAGCCGGGCATGTGGTCTCCCCTCAGCGCAGCAGGACGTAGGCGAGGCCGGCCGCCCCGAGGAGGCCGGTGGCCACCGTGGTGGCGAGGGCTGCGCCGCCGGCCGACGCCACTCGCGCCAGCGGCCGGTACCGGCGGTCGGCCGCGACGACGACGGCGAGGGCGCTGACCAGCCCGCCGATGCCGGGCAGCAGCCACCACGGGGACGCGCCGACCCCCGGCAGGACGTGGAGGGCGACGAGCGAGCCGGCGGCGAGCGTGAGCCCGGTGCGCCGCCACGCCAGCGCGGTGCGTTCCGGCTGCACGCCGGGGTCGCCGGGTTGTGCGGTGATCAAGGGCGAACTGTCGTTCCTGACTCGATCCGGAACGACCTTCTGCCCTTGATCACCGAACCGATCCGGCCGCCCGGTGGGCGCGTCGCTCATCGCGTCAGCACCCCGATGAGCAGCAGTACCGCAGCGACGACCACGGCGGCGGCGACGGGCAGGGCGATACGGGCGGGCGGCAACGGGCGGTCCCGGCGCAGCGCCCGTTCGGTCGCGTACCAGCCCACCCACGCCTGAAGCGGCGCGAGCAGCCCGGCCCAGATCAGCAGCAGCGCCGCGGTGCGCCGGATGCTGGGGTTCAGGCCGAGGTCGAGCGCCTCCAGGGCGACCCCCGCAGCGACGAGCGCGACAGCGGTGCGGATCCAGGCGAGGAAGGTGCGCTCGTTGGCGAGGCTGAACCGCGGATCGGGCTCGACGCCCTCGCGGTAGAGCCGCGCGGGGAAGCGGCGGTCGTCGTCGACCTGGTGCTCCATCGGCCTGCTCCTCCCGGTGTGGTCCCAGGAAACCAGGAACCAGACCTTGACACAAGTGGAATGGTCGGGGAACCATCGGCGCGCCTCACCAGCCGGACACAGGAGTCCACCGTGACGAAGGCACTACCGTGATCTCCCGGCGGGGATTCCTCGCCCTCAGCGCCGCCGCCGGCGGGGTGCTCGCCACCAGCGGCTGCGCCGGGTACGTCGCCGCCGCCGCGGGCAACCCCGGCGAGCTGCGGCTCGGCGCCATCGTCGGGCCGACCAGCTTCGCGCCCTCGCAGGCCCAGCTCGGCCACTTCCTGCCGTACTTCCAGGCCGTGTACGACCCGGTCGTGCGCATCGAGGCGGACGGGCGGATCACGCCCCGCCTCGCGACCGCGTGGGAGTACGACGCGAGCCGCACCCGGCTGCAGCTGCAGCTGCGCGACGACGTGGTGTTCAGCGACGGCACCCGGTTCGACTCGGCCGCGGTGGCGGCGAACCTCACCGCCTTCAAGACCGGCAACGGCCCGCTGGCCTCGATGCTGCGGCTGGTCGACCGGGTGGAGACGCCGGCGCCGGACCGCGCGGTCGTCGTGCTGTCGGCGCCCGACCCCGGCCTGCTCGACACGCTCGGCAGCGCCGGCGGATTCGTCGCGTCCCCGGCCGCGCTGCGCGCCGGGGGCATCGAGAGCAACCCCGTCGGCTCGGGGCCGTACCTGCTCGACCCGGCCGGCACGTCCGTGGGCGTCCGGTACACGTTCGTCCGCAACCCGCGCCACTGGGGCGCGCCGCTGCCGTTCGACCGCATCGTGCTGAACATCATGACCGACGGCCGCTCCCGGCTGAACGCGCTCAAGGCCGGCCAGCTCGACGGCGCGTTCACCGCCAGCGCCTCGGACGCGGTGGAGGGGCTCAGCGCCGGTCTGCAGAACACGACCGGACCGGTCAACTTCGAGGGTCTGATCATGTTCGATCGGCTGGGGCGGCTCACCCCGGCCCTCGGCGACGTGCGGGTGCGGCGCGCGCTGTCGGTCGCGATCAACCGCGAGGGCATCCTGCGCGGCGTGCTGCTGGGCACCGGGGTGGTGACCGGCCAGATCTTCCGCCCGGGCGACGACGGCTACCTGCCCGAGCTGGACCACGCCTTCCCCTACGACCCGCAGCTCGCCCGGCAGCTGCTCGCCGACGCGGGCCACGCCGGCGGGCTGGACCTGAACTTCCCGGTCTACCCCGAGCTGGACCCGGCACTCGCCGACGCGATCATCGCCAACTGGTCCGACGTGGGCGTGCGCGTGCGCCGCCTGGAGTGGGCCGCCGGCACGACGATCCCGAACCTGCAGAAGGCGCAGGCGTCGATCGCGTACTTCCCGCTCGCCATGCAGGGCACCTGGCGGCAGATGACGAACTTCGTGGCCGAGAAGGCCTCCTGGAACACGTTCAAGGTCGCCGACCCGGTCATCGCGCAGTGCATCGCGCGCTACCAGCGCGGCGACACCGCGGCGGCGACGGAGCTGAACCGGCGGCTCGTCGACCAGGTCTGGTTCGCGCCGTTCTACCGGCCCGACGCCATGTACCTGCACCGCCGGGCGCTGTCGGTGACCGCGCAGAGCCGCCAGGCGACCCCGGCCCTCTACAACTACGCCCCGGCCGCGGCCTGAGCGCAGGGAGACGCCATGATCGGTTACCTCGCCCGGCGCCTGGCCACCGGCGCCGCGCTGCTCGTCGTCATCTCGCTGGTCGCGTTCGTGCTGCTGCGCACCGCCGCCGGCGACTCCATCGCCCGCAACATCCTCGGCGACACCGCCACCCCCGACCAGATCCTCGCCAAGGAGCAGGAGCTCGGCCTCGACCGGCCCGTCCTCGCCCAGTACCTGGACTGGGTCGCCGGTGCCGTGCGCGGCGATCTCGGCCGGTCGTTCTACACGCCGCAGAGCGTCACCGCTGCGCTCGCCGACGCGCTGCCCGTCTCGCTGAGCCTGGTGCTGTCGGTGCTGGTCGTCAGCGGGGTGCTCGCGTTCGCGATCGGGCTCACCTGCGCGGTGCGCCGTGGCTGGCTGGACCGCGCGTTCCAGGTCGTCAGCACGGCCGTCGACGCGGTGCCGAACTTCCTGGTCGGGCTCTTCCTGGCCACCCTGCTCGGCGTCCAGCTGGCGTGGTTCCCCGCGGTCGGGTACGTCTCGCCGGAGCGCTCCGTGCTGGCGTGGGCGATCTCGCTCGCCCTCCCGGTGACCGCGCTCGCGCTCGGCGCGATCGCCGGCGTCGCCCAGCAGGTGCGCAGCGCCGCGATCGGGGTGCTGCGCCAGGACTACGTCCGCACGCTGCGCAGCCGCGGGCTCTCCGAGCGGCGGATCCTGCTGACCAGCGTGCTGCGCAACTCCTCCACGACCGGGCTCACGATGCTCGGACTGCAGTTCGTCGGCCTGCTCGGCGGGTCGGTGGTGATCGAGCAGGTCTTCGCCCTGCCCGGGCTCGGCTCGCTCGCGGTCACCAACACGACCAAGGGGGACCTCCCGCTGGTCATGGGCGTCGTCGTCGCGACCGTCCTCATCGTCATCGTCGTCAACCTGGTCGTGGACCTCGTGGTGGCGTGGCTCAACCCGAAGGCGAGGCTGCGATGACCACGCCCACCCCGGCCGGTGCGCTGCGGCGCTTCCTGGCCGACCCGCTGGGCGTCGCCTGCGCGGTGGTGCTGCTGCTGATCGTGGTGGTCACCGCGGCCGCGCCGCTGCTGCCGCTGGCCGACCCGGCGCGGATCGACCTGTTCGGCACCCTCGCCCCGCCGAGCGGCCAGCACTGGCTGGGCACCGACTCCAGCGGCCGCGACGTGCTGTCCCGGCTGGTGTGGGGCGGGCAGGTCAACCTGCTCGGTGCTGCGCTGGCCGTCGCGATCTCGGCGGTGCTCGGCGTCTCGACGGGGCTCGTCGCCGGCTACTACGGGCGCTGGTTCGACACGACGAGCACGGCCGTGACCAGCATGCTGCAGGCGCTGCCGGCCATCGTGGTGCTGCTCGCCGTGCGAGCCACCGTCGGCCCGTCGACGTGGATCGCGATGAGCGTGTTCGGCGTGCTGCTCAGCGTCGGCTTCTTCCGCATCGTCCGCAGCGCGGTGCAGGCCGTCCGCGGCGAGCTGTACGTCGACGCGGCCCGCGTGTCCGGGCTGAGCGACGCCCGCATCATCGGCCGGCACGTGCTGATCGTCGTGCGGGCGCCGATCATCATCCAGTGCGCCCGCGTGGCCGGCATCGCCATCGCCGTGCAGGCCGGCCTGCAGTTCCTCGGCGTCGGCGACAACTCGCTGCCGTCGTGGGGCGCGATGATCAACGAGGGGTTCCGCAAGCTGGCGCTCGCGCCGCTGCTCGTGCTGTGGCCCGCACTCGTCGTCGGCCTGGTCTGCGCCGGCCTCATGCTGCTGTCGAACGCGCTGCGTGACGCGCTGGAGGACCGCGGCACCACCGCGCCCGTCCGGGTCACGCCGTCCGCGCCGCGCCCCGCAGCTCCCGTCGAGGACGCCCCCGGCGACCACCTGCTCGTCGTCCGCGACCTCGACGTGTCCTACCCCGCGCCGGACGGCGGCCGCCGCACGGTGGTGCAGGGCGTCACGCTGCACGTCGACGCCGGCGAGGTGCTCGGGCTGGTCGGCGAGTCGGGATCCGGCAAGACGCAGACCGCGTTCGCGGTGCTCGGGCTGCTGCCCGAGGGCGGCAGCGTCACCGCCGGCAGCATCCGGTTCGACGGCCGCGAGCTGACCGGGCTGAACCGGGCCGAGCGCGCCGCCCTGCGCGGCTCCGAGATCGCCTACGTGCCGCAGGAACCGCTGAGCAACCTCGATCCCGCGTTCCGCATCGGCTACCAGCTCGTCACGCCGATGCGGGCGAAGCTGGGCCTGGACCGCCGGCGGGCGCGGGAGCGGGCGCTGGAGCTGCTGGCCAGGGTCGGCATCGCCGACCCGCAGCGGACCTTCGCCGCCTACCCGCACGAGATCTCGGGCGGCATGGCCCAGCGCGTGCTCATCGCCGGTGCGGTCTCGTGCGAGCCGCGGCTGCTCATCGCCGACGAGCCGACGACGGCACTGGACGTGACCGTGCAGGCCGAGGTGCTCGACCTGCTGCGGGACCTGCAGCGCGAGCTGAAGATGGGGGTCGTGCTCGTGACGCACAACTTCGGCGTCGTCGCCGACCTGTGCGACCGGGTCGCGGTGATGCAGCAGGGCCGGGTGGTGGAGACCGGCGCCGTCGACGCGCTGTTCGCGGCACCGCAGCACCCGTACACGCAGTCGTTGCTGGCGGCGATGGTCGACGACGGTCCGGTCCGACCCTATCCGTTCGACGTTCCGGTGGAGGTGGGTCGATGACCGCCACCGCGCCGCCCACAGAGCCGTTGCTGCAGGTGGACGACCTGCACGTGACCTTCCCCGGCCGCGGGCTGTTCGCGCGCCCGCACCCCGTGCTGCACGGTGTCTCGTTCCGCGTCCGCCGCGGGGAGACCGTGGGCCTGGTCGGCGAGTCGGGGTCGGGCAAGACGACGATCGGGCGGGCCGTGCTGGGGCTGGTCGAGCCGAGCGGCGGCACGATCCGCTTCGACGGCCGCGACATCACCCACGCCGGACGGCGGGAGCGCCGCGGGCTCGCCCGCGACATCCAGGTCGTGTTCCAGGACCCGTATACGTCGCTGAACCCGTCGCTGACGATCGAGTCGATCCTCGCCGAGCCGCTCGTCGCCGCCGGGACGGAGCGCGCGGCGGCCAGCAACCGCATCCGCGTGCTGCTCGACCGCGTGCACCTGCCGGCCGACGCGGCGCACCGGCTGCCGCGGGAGTTCTCCGGCGGGCAGCGCCAGCGCATCGCGATCGCCCGGGCGATCGCGCTGGACCCGCGCCTGATCGTCTGCGACGAGCCGGTGTCGGCGCTGGACCTGATGACGCAGGCGCGGGTGCTGGAGCTGTTCACCGAGATCCAGGAGGCCACCGGGGTCGCCTACCTGTTCGTGTCGCACGACCTCGGCGTCGTCCGCCACCTCAGCCACACCGTGATGGTGCTGCACCGCGGCCTGGTCGTGGAGCACGGCCGCGCCGACCAGGTGACTGGCGACGCGCAGCACCCCTACACGCGACGGCTGCTGATGTCGGCACCCGTCCCCGACCCCGTACGCCAGCGGGAGCGCCGCGCGCAGCGCCGCGAGCTCGCCATGGAAGGAACGCAGTGAAGATCCTCTACGTCGATGTCGACAGTCTGCGACCGGATCACACCGGCCCGTACGGCTATCCCCGCCGCATCACGCCGAACCTGGACCGGTTGGCGGAGCGGTCGGTGCGCTTCGACCGGTACTACTGCTCGGACTCGCCGTGCCTGCCGTCGCGGACGGCGCTGGTCAGTGGCCAGTTCGGCATCACCAACGGAGTCATCGGGCACGCCGGGGACGACGCGCGGTTCCGCATGGAGCCGGGCCACCGCCCGATGCCGGGCCGGCCCAACCTGGCGCAGGCGCTCGTCGAGCTCGGGTACCGCACGGCGAGCATCTCCTCGTTCGCCGAGCGGCACCGGGCGCACCACTTCAACGCCGGCGTGCTGGAGACCCTGCAGACCACGCCGGACATCGGTGACGAGCCGGCGGAGATCGTCACCGACGTTGCGATCGACTGGCTCTGGCGCCACCGCGAGACGGACGACTGGTACCTGCACCTGACCTACTGGGACCCGCACACCGACTACCTGCACCCCGCCGAGTGGACCGAGCGGGCCGCGGCGAGTGGGCCGCCGCCGGAGTGGCCGGACGAGGCCACCATCCAGGAGCACCAGCGCGTCCACGGCCCGCGCTCGGCGTCGGACCTGCACTACGCGGGCGCGCCGCGCAGGTCCCGTGTGCCACACAACATGCCGGACGCGATCCGCACGCGCGCCGACTTCGAGCACCTGGTCAACGGCTACGACGGCGCGATCCACTACTGGGACCACCACTTCGGGCGGCTGCTCGACGCGCTGACCGATCTGGGTCTCGACGGCGAGGTCGCCATCGTGGTCAGCGCCGACCACGGCGAGTCGATGGGCGAGCTGGGGTCCTACGCCGAGCACGGCATGGCGAGCGAGCCCGTCAACCGGATCCCGCTGATCGTGCACTGGCCCGGCGCCACCGACGACGGGCAGGCGCGGCACTACGACCACCTGCTCTACAACATCGACTACGCGCCGACGATCCTGGACATGCTGGGCGTCACCGAGCTGCCGGAGAAGTGGCAGGGCACCTCGTTCGCGCCGCTGCTGCGCGGCGGGGAGCAGGAGCCCCGTGACTACCTCGTGCTCGGGCACGGCGCGCACACCTACCAGCGCTCGGTCCGCACGGCGACGCACATGTACACCCGCACGTACCACCCGGGGTCGTTCGCGGTGGAGCAGGAGTCGCTGTGGGACATGGCGGCTGACCCGCACCAGACGGAGAACCTGGTGGCGAAGGAGCCCGAGCTGCTGGACAGCATGCGGTCGCGGCTGCTCGACTGGTGGCACACCTACGCCGCGACGCCGGGAGCGCTGCCCGACCCGATGCAGATCTCCATGCAGCAGGGGCCCACGCTCTACAGCGACCCCGTCGAGTTCGAGGCGTACCTGCGGCGCACCGGCCGCACCGAGGCCGCCGACGACCTGCGCGATCGGCTCGCCGTCCGCAACGGGGCGGTGCCGGTGTCCTGGCACGCGCAGGCGCCGCTGCCCGTGCTGCGGGTGCCCGACCGAGGGGAGCCGGCCCGATGAAGCTGGAGCACATCCTGCTCGGGGTGCTGCTGCGCTACCCCAGCACCGGGTACGACTTGAAGAAGTACCTGGACACCGCGGGGCGCTTCCTGCGGCCCAACACGACCATGAGCCAGGTCTACCGGTCGCTGGCCCGCATGGAGGCCGACGGCTGGGTGACGCACCAGGTGAAGTCCCGGCCCGGCGCGCAGGATTACAAGATCTTCCGGGCCACCGCGGAGGGCACCACGGTGTTCCTCGACTGGCTCAAGGGACCGTACCGCCCGCCGGAGGCGCACCTGGGCCACGAGTTCCGCGGCCGGCTCGCCTTCGCCGGCTTCCTGACCCGCGAGGAGGTGCTCGCCCTGGTCGACACCGAGCTCGCCGCCCGCTACGCGCAGGTCGCGCGCTTCCGCCACCGTGACCGCACGCTGGAGACCCGCCCCGAGATCCCGTACGACGCGGAGCTCTCCCTCGAGATGCAGGAGTGGGAGCACCGCCGGGGCGCCGAGACCATGGACGCGCACATCGCCGCCTGCGAGGACCTGCGCGCCCGGCTGCTGGACGGCCGGCCGCTCGTCGACGCCGGCCCGCAGCCGACGCCCACGGTGCCCGACCACCCCGGGGTCGCCGCTGCGACGGGAGGGGAGCCGTGCGCGCCGTCGTCCTGATGTTCGACAGCCTCAACCGGCACGTGCTCCCGCCGTACGCCGCCGACACCCCCGTCCACGCGCCGAACTTCGCGCGGCTGGCCGAGCGCAGCGTGACGATGGACGGCTTCTACGCCGGGTCGATGCCGTGCATGCCGGCGCGCCGCGAGATGCACACGGGCCGGCACAACTTCCTGCACCGCTCCTGGGGGCCGCTGGAGCCGTTCGACGACTCGGTGCCGCAGCTGCTGGGCGAGGCGGGCGTGCACACCCACCTCGTGTCGGACCACCCGCACTACTGGGAGGACGGCGGCGCGACCTACCACACCCGGTTCACGACCTGGGAGTTCCTGCGCGGGCAGGAGGGCGACCCGTGGAAGGGCGTCGTCTCGCCGGGGCACGCGTCCGGGTCGGTGCTGCACCGGATGCGCCGCCAGGACGCGGTCAACCGCACGTACATGGACGGGGCCGCGGGGCACTCGCAGGTGCGCACGGTCGACGCCGGCCTGCACTTCCTGGAGACCAACGCGGGCAGCGACGACTGGTTCCTGCAGCTGGAGCTGTTCGACCCGCACGAGCCGTTCTACTCCGCGCCGCGCTTCCGCGAGCGGTACACGTCCGCAGCGGGCGGGCAGGCCGTCGACTGGCCGGGCTACCGGAAGGTGACCGAGCCGGCCGAGCACGTCGCGCAGGTCCGCGCCGAGTACGCCGCGCTCGTGTCGATGTGCGACGAGTCGCTGGGCCGGGTGCTCGACGCGATGGACGCCCACGACCTGTGGGACGACACGCTGCTGATCGTCAACACCGACCACGGGTTCCTGCTCGGCGAGCACGGCTGGTGGGCCAAGAGCGCGCAGCCGTGGTTCCAGGAACTCGTGAACCTGCCCGCCTTCGTGTGGGACCCGCGGCACGGCGGCCGCGGCACCCGCTGCGCCGCGCTGGCGCAGACCATCGACATCGCCCCGACGCTGCTGGGGTTCTTCGGCCTGCCGCCCACGCCGGACATGCAGGGCAAGGACCTGTGCGCGGCGCTCGACGCCGGACCCGACGACGTGCACGTGCTGCACGAGAGCGCGCTGTTCGGCGTCCACGGCGGGCACGTCAACGTCACCGACGGCCGGCACGTCTACATGCGCGCGCCGGTCGAGCGGGCGAACGCCCCGCTCGAGGAGTACACGCTCATGCCGACGCACATGCGCAGCCGGTTCGCCCCGGCCGAGCTGGAGTCGTGGGAGCCGGCGGACCCGCTGCCGTTCACGAAGGGCCTGCGCACCATGCGCATGCCCGCGGCGGGGCACTGGATGAACCCGTGGCTGCACGGCACGCTGCTGTACGACCTGGCCACGGACCCGCACCAGGAGCACCCGCTCGCCGACGACGAGCGCGAGCTGGCGCTGGCCGGCCTGCTGGTGGCCGCGATGCGCGCGGCGCAGGCGCCGCCGAGCCAGTTCGCCCGGCTCGGCCTGCCCGAGACCGGGGACGTCGGCCCGGAGCACCTGCTGGTGGCCGCGCAGGCAGCCCGGGCGGCGGCGACCGCCGAGCCGATGGCCGAGGTGGCCACACTCCAGGCCGCGGACCTGCTCCGCGCCCCACTGGGTGAGCTGTTCGACCGCCCGGGTGCCCGGTCGGTGGTGGAGCGGCGGCTGCCGTCGCTGGCGCAGACCGAGCAGCTGACCGTCCCGCCCGGGGCGAGCCTCTACAGCCTGGCGGCCGCGGGGGTGGTCAGCGTCGCGGACCTGCGGGTGATCGGCGCCGAACTGGCCGCGGAGCTCGCGGCGTGACGCGTCCGCCGAACATCCTCTGGATCTCCACCCACGACATCGGCCCGCACCTGGGCGCCTACGCCGGCGTCCACCCCGGCGCGGAGCAGGCGCGCACGCCGCGCCTGGACGGGCTGGCGGCCGAGGGCATGCGGTTCGACCTGGCCTTCGCGGCCGCGCCGATCTGCGCGCCGTCCCGCTCGGCGATCATGACGGGCTGCTTCCCGACGGCGATCGGCACGATGCACATGCGGACCAAGGCGGTGCCGCCGCCGCAGGTCCGGCTGTTCAGCGAGCACCTGCGCGAGGCCGGGTACTACGCCACCAACAACTGGTTCACCGACTTCCAGGTGCCGACCCCGCCGAGCGCCTTCGACGACTGCAGCGCCCACGCGCACTGGCGCAACCGGCCCACTCCCGACACGCCGTTCTTCGCCGCGTTCCACCTGCTGACCACGCACGAGTCGCAGATCTACCTCGACGACGACGCGTTCGCTCGCCGGACCGCGCACGTGCCGGACCACCACCGCCACGATCCGGCGACGGTCGCGGTGCCGCCCTACCACCCCGACACCGAGCCGTTCCGCCGCTCGTGGGCCCGCTACCACGACCTGATCACCGAGGCCGACCACGAGATCGGCGTCCTGCTCGACCAGCTGGAGGAGGACGGCCTCGCCGACGACACCGTCGTGGTGTTCTGGAGCGACCACGGCCCGGGCGTGCCGCGTGCGAAGCGGTGGCTCACCGACGCCGGCCTGCACGAGCCGCTCATCGTGCGCTGGCCCGGCCGGATCGCCCCGGGCAGCGTGCACCGCGACGTCGTGCACCTCATGGACCTCGCCCCCACCACGCTGCGGCTGGCCGGCGTCGACGTCCCCGCGCACATGCACGGCACCCCGCTGCTGGACGCGGACGGCGCGGTGGTCGCGAGCCCGAACACCTACGCGTTCGGCGGGCTGGACCGGCAGGGCGAGATGCAGGACCGCAGCCGCACCGCCCGCGACGCGACCCACCGCTACGTCCGGCACTACCACCCGGACCGGCCGCCGATGCAGCACTGCGCGTACCCCGACGGCCTGCACACCTGGCAGGAGCTGCGCCGGCTGGCGTCGGCGGAGGCGGTGCAGCGCGCCGGCGGCGCGCTCCCCGACCTGCTGACCCCGCTGCAGCGGGCGCTCGTCGCGGCGGCCAAGCCGGCCGAGGAGCTCTACGACCTGGTCGCCGATCCGCACGAGCAGCACAACCTGGCCGCCGACCCCGCCCACGCCGCGACACTCGCGCGCTTCCGCGGCGCCCTGGACGGCTGGCTCGCGACCTACGGCGACCTCGGCGAGCTCGACGAGGACGACCTCGTGGCGACCTGGCGTCCCGGCGGCACCCAGCAGGTGACCGCCGAGCCGCGAGTGGCGGGGACCGTCGTCGAGTGCGCCACCGAGGGCGCGGTCGTCGTGTGGACGGCGGATGCGCCGGCTGCGGCCGCCGAGGACACAGCCCCGCTCGGTGAGGCGATCGGCACGCCGGTCGCCGACGGGCGGCAGTGGCGGATCGCCTGCCCGGCGAGCCCGCCGCCCACCGATCGACCCGTCTGGCTGAAGGCGTGCCGGCTGGGATTCCAGGACAGTGCCGAGGTGCTGACGAACGAAGGAGCGACCACCGGATGACGACGACCGACCGCCGCACGACGGATCTGGACGTGCCCGCGCTGCTGGCGCAGATGACGCTGCAGGAGAAGGCGTCGCTGTGCTCGGGTTCGGACTTCTGGCACACCCGCGCCGTCGAGCGGCTCGGCGTGCCGGCGGTGATGCTCACCGACGGCCCGCACGGGCTGCGCAAGCAGGCCGGGGCCGCCGACCACCTCGGCCTCAACGACTCGGTGCCCGCGACCTGCTTCCCGCCCGCGGTCGCGCTCGGCTCGTCGTTCGACGTGGAGCTCGTCGAGCGGGTGGGCCAGGCGCTGGGGGCCGAGGCGCGGGCCGAGGGCGTCGCGGTGCTGCTGGGCCCTGGCATCAACATCAAGCGCTCACCGCTGTGCGGCCGCAACTTCGAGTACCTGTCGGAGGATCCGCTGGTCAGCGGGGTGCTCGGGGCGGCGCTGGTGCGCGGCATCCAGAGCGCGGGCATCGGCGCGTGCGTCAAGCACTTCGCGGTCAACAACCAGGAGACGGAGCGGCTGCGCGTCAGCGCCGAGGTCGACGAGCGCACCCTGCGCGAGATCTACCTGGCCGGGTTCGAGCGCGTCGTCACCGAGGCCCGCCCGTGGACGGTGATGTGCTCCTACAACAAGATCAACGGCACGTACGCGTCGCAGCACCCGTGGCTGCTCACCGACGTCCTGCGCGGCGAGTGGGGCTTCGACGGGATGGTGATGTCCGACTGGGGTGCGGTCGACGACCGCGTCGCCGGTCTCGCGGCCGGCCTGGACCTGGAGATGCCGGCCAGCGGCGGTGTCGGCGAGGCCGCCATCGTGGCGGCCGTGCAGTCGGGCGCGCTGGACGAGTCCGTCGTCGACCGCGCGGCCGAGCGCGTGCTCACGCTGCTGGCGCGGGCGCTGCCCGCGCTCGAGGCCGGCGGCGAGGTCGACCACGCCGCGCACCACGAGCTCGCCCGCGAGGCCGCGGCGGCGTCGGCGGTGCTGTTGAAGAACGACCCGGTCGACGGCTCGCCGCTGCTGCCCGTCGATCCCGAGGGGAGCGGGACCGTCGCGGTCATCGGCGAGTTCGCCCGCACCCCGCGCTACCAGGGGGCAGGCAGCTCCCAGGTCACGCCCACCCGCCTGGACGACGCGTGGACCACGCTGCGCGACGGGCTCGGCGACCGGGCCGTGTTCGCGCCCGGCGTCAGGATCGACGACGGCGAGACCGCGGCGCTGCAGGCGGAAGCGGTCGAGGTGGCCCGCACGGCCGACGTCGTCCTGCTGTTCCTCGGCCTGCCGGCCGCTGCGGAGTCCGAGGGCTACGACCGTGAGCACATCCACCTGCCGGCGGCCCAGACCGAGCTGCTGGCCGCCGTGGCCGAGGTGAACCCGCGCGTGGTCGTCGTCCTCTCCAACGGGTCGACCGTGCAGGTCTCGGACTGGGACCACCACGCGCCCGCGATCCTCGAGGGCTGGCTGCTCGGCCAGGCCGGCGGCGCCGCGCTGGCCGACCTGCTGCTCGGCCGCGTCAACCCGTCCGGCCGGCTCGCGGAGACGATCCCCCTGCGCCTGGAGGACACCCCTGCCCACCTGAACTTCCCCGGGGAGGGCGGCAAGGTGCGCTACGGCGAGGGCGTGTTCGTCGGCTACCGCGGCTACGACGCCCGCCGTCAGGAGGTGTCCTACCCGTTCGGGCACGGCCTGTCGTACACGACGTTCGCGTACTCGGACCTCGACGTGCACGTCCACGACGCCGAGGTGGCGGTCGCGGTGACGGTGACCAACACCGGCACGCGGGCCGGCGCCGAGGTCGTCCAGGTCTACGTCGGCGACCCGGAGGCGCGGGTCGCGCGGCCCGAGCGCGAGCTGAAGGCGTTCCGCAAGGTCGTGCTCGAACCGGGCGCGGCGGTCCGCGTCGAGTTCACCCTGGGCGCGCGCGACCTGTCCTACGTCGACCCGGTCTCGGGGGAGTGGGTGCTGGAGGGCGGCCGGTTCACGGTGGCCGCCGGGTCGTCCTCGCGCGATCTGCCGGTCACGGCGGAGTTCGTCGTCGACGCCCCCGCCGTCGCGACGCCGCTGCGCGCCGACGCGACGCTGGACGAGGTGCTGGCCCACCCGGTGTCCGGGCCGGCGCTGGACGCGCTGATCGACGCGCGGGCGCCGAACAAGCTCACCGACCCGGCCATGCGCCGCATGCTCGGCAACTTCCCCCTGATGCGGATGACGTCCTTCCCGAACTCGCCGATCTCCCGGGAGGAGGCGACGGAGCTCCTCGGCTACCGCCCGTAGACGGTGACGTGGCGCAGGCTGCGGCTGTCGAACGGCTCGCCCGCCCAGCCGCCCCACCTGGCGCGGCGCCGGAGGCCGGCGAGGCGGGCCATGAGGTCCAGCTCGCTGGGCCAGATGTAGCGCAGCGCCAGGGGTTCGTGGGTGATCCCCGCGGCGCCGAGGTCGACGTGGGACTTGTCGACCCGCTGGGTGACGCGGTCGTAGCGGCCGACCTCGATGTGCACCCCGTCGGAGCTGATCCGGCCGGCGTCGACGTACTGGTCGACGCCGTTGCGGTCGTGGCGCAGCGCGTACATCGGGTCGGGCACGACGTTCTCGACGACGAACAGGCCGTCGTCGGTGAGGTGGCGCGCCGCGTTCGCCGACGCACTGCACCTGCTCGTCCTGGGTGAGGAGGTTCATGAGGGAGTTGAAGACGACGTAGACCAGCGAGTACCGGTCCGGCATCTCGACGACGGCCATGTCGCCGCACGCCACGGTCATGGCGTCGCCGCCGGGTTTGGCCCGCAGCTGCTCGATCATCGCGGGGGAGAGCTCGATGCCGTCGACGCGGAGGCCGGTCGCGGCGAGGGGAAGCGCGATCCGGCCCGTGCCGACGGCGAGCTCCAGCACCGGCCCGGAGCCGGCCAGCTCGGCAAGGCGGGCCACGGCCGCCTCTTCGTCGCCCAGCGGCTCGTGGTCGTAACCGGCAGCCACCCGTTGACCGAAGCTGGTGCGCGGGTCGAAGGACATCGATTCGAAAGCCACCTCGCCCATTCGAGCGGAGCCGTCTGCGGTCGACAACGGATTTGTCGCATGGCGGTGGGCCGGTCAGCCGGGCGGGTGGTCGTCCGTTCGAGCGGACGCGGTGTGCTGGCGCTTCCGGTCGCGGTACGCGGCGGTCTTCGCCCGCGCCGTGCAGGCCGCACTGCAGTGCCGACGTGACCCGTTGCGCGTGAGGTCGATGTAGACCGCGTCGCACCCGGCAGCGCGGCAGCCGCCGAAGCGGTCGGCGCCGTACCCGTCGACGACGAGGGCGAGCATCGCCGCGAACTCGCCGCCGAGCGCGTCGACGACCGTGTCGCCGGAGCCGTGGAAGTGCAGGTGGAAGGGCTGGCCGACGTCCTCCACGAGGTACGGGAGGGCGCGGTACCGCTCGATCATGGCGTTGATGAGCGCGGCCTTCTCCTGCGCGCCGGGCGCCACCACCACCGCTCGGATCTCGCGCGCGAGGTCCGCCAGGCCCTCCCCGGATCCGGGCTGGGCGCGCAGCGCGGCGACGGTGGGGGCGGACAGCAGCTCGCCCAGCTCGTCGACCAGTGCGGTGCCGGTCCGTGGCGTCACGGGTCGGCCGCTCCGCTGCGTCGCCGTCGCGAGGTTCACCAGGTGCTCGACGGCGGACGCCAGGCGCGTCACGTTACAGGCTATTTCCACTTGACCGGTAACCATCCTTGCTGCTGTCATAGGCAAAACCGCTTTTGATGGTAACAGGGGGAGCCATGGTCGACTCGGCGTACCGCAGGCTCCTGCGCGCGCCGGTCGTGCCGCAGCTGCTCGGCGCCTCGGCCGTGGTCCGGCTCGGGGTGCCGGTGCTGAGCCTGGCGCTCCCGCTGGCGCTGATCGAGAGCGGGCACACCTACGGCACGGCGGGGCTGGTGCTGACCGGGCACGCACTGGCGCTCGCGGTCTGCGCCCCCACGGCCGGCCGGCTCGTCGACCGCTTCTCGACGCGCGCGGTGCTGGCGCTGTTCACGGCCGCGCACGCGGCGACCTTCGCGCTGCTCGTCGCCGCGGTGGTGGTCGACGTCCCGGGGCCCGTGATCGTCGCGGCGGCGGCGCTGCACGGGCTGTCCAACCCGCCCGTCGCGGCCGTGGTGCGCGCGTCGATGCCGCAGCTCGTGCCGGCGAGCCTCCTGAGCTCCGCGTACGCGCTCGACGGCATGACCAACGAGGTCGCCTTCATCGCCGGGCCCGCGGTGGTGTCGGTCCTCGTGCTGGTCGTGCCACCCGATGCGATCGTCGCCGGGGCGGGCGTCGCCGTGCTGCTCGGCCTGGTCCTCCTGCTCCGCACACGGACCGTGCGGGACGACTCCGCGGTGCCCGCGGATCCTGTGCCGCGGACGACCCTCGCGCGGCTGCTCGGACCGCTCGCCCACGGGCCGACCGCGATCGTGCTGGTGGTCGCGGCCGCGGACACGTTCGTCTTCGGCTGCCTGCGCATCGGCACCGTGGCGGCCGCGGACGCGGCGGCGGACATCGGCTACGCGGCGGTCCTCGCCGGTCTCATCTCCGTCGGCGCGCTGGTCGGCGCCCTCGCCTACGGGTCGCGCTCCTGGCGGGCGGCACCTCGCGGACTCCTCGTGGTCGTGTGCGTGGTCGAGGGCCTGCTCCTCCTGGTCGGCGCGGCGGCCGCGCCGGCGCTGCTCGTCCTCTCGCTCGTCGTGGCCGGTGTCGGTGTCGTCTCCGGGGTGCGCGAGACGCTGCAGTCCACCTTGCTCGCGCAGTCCGCCTCGACGGGGCAGCGCACCGAGGCGTTCGCCTGGCTCACGACGTTCATGTGGGCCGGCTACGGGGCCGGCACCGCCGTGGCCGGCGCGCTGACCGGGACGGCGACGTCCGCCTCCGCGGCGCTCGTCGCGGCCGCCGCGTCCTCGGCCGTCGCCACGTTGCTCGTCGTCGGACGGGCGCGACCGACCCGTCCCCGCACCTATGCTGCCGCGATGGGCCCGGAGAAGGTGCGCGTCGTGGTGGCGGACGACCACCCGTTCTTCCGCGACGGCGTGACCCGCGGGCTGGTCACGAGCGGGCGCATCGACGTAGTCGCCGAGGCCGGTGACGGCCGGGAGGCGCTCGCCGCGATCCGGGAGCACGGGCCCGACGTCGCGCTCGTCGACCACGAGATGCCCGACATCGACGGGCTCGGGGTCGTGCACGCCGTCGTCCGCGACGGGCTGGCCACCCGGGTGCTGATGCTCTCCGCGCACACGGAGAGCGCGATCGTGTTCCAGGCGCTCGAGGCCGGTGCTGCCGGGTACCTGGCGAAGGACTCGCGGCGCGGGGAGATCGTGCAGGCCGTCCTCGACGTGGCCCGCGGGCGCACCGTCGTCCCGCCGGAGGTGGCGGCGGGGTTGGCGGGGGAGATCCGGCTGCGCGCGCAGAACGCCGCGCCCGTGCTGTCGGAGCGGGAGCGGCAGGTGCTGCAGGCGTTCGCGCGGGGGCTGTCGGTGCCGCAGACCGCGGCGGAGCTGTTCATCGGGGCCAGCACCGTCAAGACGCACACGCAGCGGCTCTACGAGAAGCTCGGCGTCTCCGACCGGGCGGCCGCAGTGGCCGCTGCGATGCGTCTCGGACTGCTGGAATGACGGATCCGGTCTGGCTCACCGGCGGGCGCTGGCAGCGGACCCGGTGACCAGGCTGCCGATCGCCATCCCGATCACCACGGTGATGACGGCCTGCGCGGCGGCCAGCGGAAGGGCGGCAGCCGTGAGGAACGGCAGGACGGCGGCGGCCGCGGTGGCCAGCCCGACGATCCAGCCCAGGTAGGCCAGCGGCCGCGGGGTCGACAGCACGAGCAGGTGCGCCAGGCCGGTCGCGGCGAGCCCGCCCGTCGCCGCGAGGGTGCAGAGCAGCACGGTCGACTGCTCGCCGAACGCGGTGGCGCCGGGCAGGTGCAGCCCCTGCTGCATCGCGGCCCGCAGCACCAGCGAGCCGACCAGCCCGATCAAAGCGGCCACGACGGCCGTCGCCATGCCACCCGTCCACAGCTTGGCGGCGTCGAGGTCGCGGACCTCGGGAACCTCGCGGACCACGTTGTCGATCTCGAAGCGGCCGTCGCGGCGCGGGCGGTCGTACACGGGGTGCATGACCTCGGTGGGCTCGTCGGTGCGGGTGTACCGGGCGGCGGTGGCGGTGCTCATGGCGTCCTCCTGATGGCTGATCGGCGGTGTTTCCGATAGGAGAAGGGTGCTCCCACCAGCGGCTTCGCACCGTCGGCCGGCCGGGCCGTTCGCGAGGTGAGCGCGGGGTCCACCGATCGGGGGACGCACGCGTCATCCGCTGCGCTCGACCCGTTCCAGCAGCGACAGGTCGTCGGCGAGCCCGAGCAGCCACGCCCAGGCGTCGAGCACGCGCAGGGCCGACTCCCGGTCCGGGGCGACCCCGTCGGCAGGACGGCCCGCCAGCTCGGCGCAGATCGCTGCGCCGGCGCCCGCAGGCAGGGGCCGGCCGGCGCCGATCGCGTCGGCCGCCGCCCGGTAGGCGATGGCGAGCCGGGCCGCGGCGGCCCCGATGCGGTGCGCTGCGTCCGGCCACGGCAGCGCATCCGTGTCGGGGTGGCGGGCACGCAGCACGGTCGCGACGGTGTCGATGCGCTGCGCCACCGCGAGGACGGCCAGCCAGTCCGGCTCCGGGCCGTACGGGTGCGGCTCGCTGCGGTACTGGATGTAGGTCTGCTCGAACAGGGCGTTCGCCCGCGCGAGGTCGGGACCCGTCCGCGTGCCGCCGCCGGTCAGCCGCGCCGCCGTCGCATCGACGACGTCGGCGCCCGCCCGCAGCGCGGCCGCGGCGGCCCGGCGGATCTCACCGCTGCCGCCGCGCGGCCAGACCGCGGCACCGACGACGGCGCCCACGACGCCGCCGACGAGGACGTCGAGCAGCCGCGTGCCGGCGAGCTCCCACGTCGACGGCGCGAGCTGGGCGAAGAGCAGCGACACGACGACGGTGAACCCGGCCTGCCCCGCCCACAGCCCCAGCACCGGTCCGGCCGCGAACGCGAGCACCATCACCGGCGGCAGCGCCCATGCGTAGACGTCGGTGGCGTCCCCGACGAGGGTCAGCGCCGCGCCGGCAACCACCGCGCCGGCCAGCGTGCCGGCCAGGGCCTGCGGCAGCACCGCCCGCCCGGCCACCGACGACGTGCGCATCAGGCTCAGCGTGGCCAGCAGCACCCAGAAGCCGTGGGAGAGGTCCAGCACCCCGGCGACCGCGCGGGCCGCGGCCAGCCCCAGCGCCAGCCGGACCGCGTTCTGCAGGTGCACCGAGTGCGGCGTGACGTGGGTGCGCAGCCGGTGCCACCACAGCGCGGCCGGTCGCTCCCGCAGGAACCACAGCGGCGGCGGTGGATCCGCGGGCGGCGGCGCGCCGACGATCCCGCCGGCGGCGACCAGTGCCAGCCTCGCCTCCTCGGCGACGGTGACCGCGGCGAGCCCGGGCCGCAGGCCGATGACCGGTCCGGCACCGTCGAGGCGGTGGGCGTGCTCGTCCACGTAGGCGTCGAGCACCGTGTCGACGCACCCCGTTCCGGGTGGTGCTCCGCCCGCTCGCAGCGCTGCGGCGACCTGGCCGAACGCGGTCCCCGCACCGGAGACGAGTGCAGCGGTGTGCGGGTGCGGGGGTTCGTCCGGATCCGACAGCAGGTCGGCGAGCACGGCGAGCCGGGCCGTCGCGATGCGGGTGGCGGCCGCGGCGGCGAGCAGCGAGCGGTCGCGCGCACCCGGGCCGATCGGGCGCTCGGCCGCAGGGATCGCGCGCATCCGCAGCGCCGTCGCGGCAGCCGTCGCCTCCGCCCGGCCCGGCAGGTCGGTGGGCACCGGACCGTGCCCGAGCCGGTCGGCGAGCTCCGCCGCGAACGCGGCGACCAGCTCCGCCGCGTCCGCGAGCCGCGAAACGGTCGACCGGGGCGCCGGATCGGGCCACAGCACCCGATCGGCCAGCGCGAGCAGCAGCCCGCCGATCACGAGCCCGGCCAACCGCTCGTCCAGCGTGTCGGGTGCGTAGGGCGGGAAGCACGGCAGCACGTAGAACAGCTGGAGGCCCGGGGCGACCGACTGCACCCGCGGACCGGTCACCCCCGCATACGCCAGCACGAACCCCACGACGAGCATCCCCACGACCGCCGCGACCGTGCTCGCCGCGGCCAGCGTGCCGATGGTGACCAGCGGCAGCCCAACCAGGACGGCGCCCAGGAAGGTGCGGGTGCGGGACGTGGGCGGGCCCGACACGTCCGAGAGCGCGCCCAGCGCGATCGCGGTGAACAGGGCGTACACCGCGAGCGTCGGGGCGTCGAGGAGGTACCGGCCGATGTAGAAGACCAGGCACGCGACGAGCGTGACGCGGGCCGGGCGGCGCAGGGCAGCGAGCCGCCGACGGGCCGGGATCGCCGCCGCGCTCACCGTCGGCACGGTAGCGGCGCACCGACCTCGTGCCCAGAGGCCAGGTGGAGGGTCGGTCAGGGTGCGCGGGCCCGAGGTTTCGGTGATCAAGGGCAGAACGTCGTCGACCAAGATCGAACAACAACACTTTGCCCTTGATCGACGCACTGCTGTCCGGCCGGAGCCCGCCGCGTCACGTGGGACGGGGCAGCTCCACGGTGGCCACCGTGCCGCCGGTCGGGCCCGGAACGACGGTGAGCGCACCGCCCGCGGCCTCGATCCGCAGCGCGTGCGAGGCGAGCCCGATGTGGCCGTCGGCGAGGCTGCGCGCCGCGGCGCCCTCGGTGATGCCGTCGCCGTCGTCGGTGACGGTGAGGCGCAGGTGGTCGCCCCCGCCGTCGAGCACCACGCCGACGGTACCGGCGTGCGCGTGCTTCGCGACGTTGCCGAGCAGCTCCCGGGCGGTGCGGTAGAGCAGCGCGTCGGCGGGGGTGCGCTCGGGCCACTCCCGCACGTCGACGGTCGCGGTGAAGCCGGCCCGGGCTCCGGTGGTGGCGGCGAGGTCACGCAGGGCGGCCGGGAGCCCGGCCCGTTCCAGCACCGCGGGGTGCAGCTGGGAGACCGTCGTGCGCAGCAGCGCCGACGACGTGGTCAGCGCCTCGTCGAGCCGGTCGAACGCGGCCGCGTCGCCGGTGTCGCGGGCGTCCTCGATGTCCTGGCGGGCGGCGAGGACGTACTGCAGGGCGCCGTCGTGGAGGTTCTCGGCCAGCTCGCGGCGCTCGCGGCGTTCCAGGTCGGCGAGCTCGGCCACGAGCCGCGCCCGGTCGCCGAGCAGGCCGGCGATCGTCGTGACGCGGGAGCGCTGGATGCGCGACAGGCCGACGCAGCCGAGCCCGACCCCGGCCAGCAGCAGCGTCCGCAGCAGCAGCGACGACCACGGCTCGGCGTTGGCCTCCTGCGTGATGACGGCGACGGCGAACGAGAGCAGCACCGTCGGCACCACCACGGCCGCGCACACCCGGGGCCGCAGGTCGGTGGCGGCGATCACCGGCACCAGCCCGAACCCGGCAGCGAGCACGTCCGCGGTCCAGCTGTCCGGCGTGAGCAGGCCGGTGAGCAGCGTCAGTGCCGTCAGGACGACGAGGTCGACGAACAGCGCGAGCCAGGCGAACCGCACGACGGTGGGGCCGCCGCCGCGCAACCACACGGCGAACGCGACCATCCAGATCGCGTACGCCGCGACGACCAGCTCGCACGCCAGCAGCCCCCGACCGGGCGGCACGGCGAGGACGGTGGCGGCGAGGAACACCAGCAGCACCGCCCGCAGCACCATCTGCAGCCGGACGCCACGGCGGGCGTGTTCGGCCACCGTGGCGTCCAGCTGTGGATCCGGCTGTGTACCGGGCATGTGCGCATCGTGCCCGCTCACGAGCCCATCTGGTTGTTGCCGTGCGCGAGGAAGTTGGCCAGCGCGGCCTGGGTCGCGGCGTTCATCGTCCCGGTCTGGGGCAGGTGGGCGTCGCGCTGCAGGTAGGTGATGGCCTGCGTGGTCTGGGCGTTCATGATCCCGGTGACCGGGCCCTCGTAGTAGTTGAGCTGGCCGAGCTCGCGCTGCAGCGTCTCGATCGCGGCGGACGGCTTGACCGGCTTGACGGGGTTCACCGGGGTGACGTGGTGGTGGGTGCTGCTGCCGGACGCGCCGCCGCCGTCGATCACGACGCTGCTGGTCGGGGTGGTGGGCGCCGCCGTCCCGGCGCCGAGGCCGTAGACCAGCCCGGTGGCGACGGCCGCGCCGGCGAGCACACCGGCGACGGCGAGGGCGACGCCACGGCCGCGGGAGCCGTTGTTCGCGGGGGTGGAGGTGGGGGCCGGGGTGGTGGTCGTGGTGGTCATCGGGATCGTCTCCTTGGTGGGTTCCGGGGGGTTTCTCCGGTGCCACCAAGGTCCCGCTTCCGGGCCGTCCGCACCGTCGGGCGGCCGGCCGGTGCTGCGGGTGAACGTGGGGTCCACCGATCGGTGGACGCGCCGACGATTCCGGTGGTCGTAGGAGCGCACGGCACGCACAGCGGCCGGGTGCGCAGCCGATCAGGGCGCGGATCGTGCGGTCTCGGCGGCGCTGAGCAGGTCGATCGCGTCGGCCTCGGTGAGCGGGACGCCGGGGAACTGCAGCAGGGCGACGAGTGGCCAGGCGAGCACGCTGTGCCGGCCGGTCTCGTCGCCCAGGAGGTCGCCGACGCGGCCGGGCATGCCGCCGCGGTCCTGGACGAGCTTCCAGAGCGCGAGGCCCACGTCCGGGTGGTCGGACCAGTCCGCGAGCGTCGACCACAGGGTCAGCGGTGGCACGACGGGCTCGCCGGGCACCGTGACCGCGGTCCGCAGGCGGATGTCGCGCGAGGACGACCCGACGTGGACGTCGATCGGCCCGCCCGGGAACACCCAGCCGAGGTCGGGGACGTAGTGCTGCAGGTGGTCGCGGCGGACGGGTACGCGGACCCGTCGGCGTTCGCCGGGTGCCAGCCGGACCTTGGTGAACGCGCGCAGCTCCTGCACCGGGGTGCGGACCAGGCCGCTGCGGTCGCCCACGTAGACCTGCACGACCTCCGCGCCCGGCCGGTCGCCGGTGTTGGTGAGGGTCAGCGTCAGCGTCACGGCGACCGGGTCGGCCAGGTCGTGCACGTCGACGTCGAGGTCGGTGTAGGCGAACTCGGTGTAGGACAGTCCGTGCCCGAACGGGAAGTCGACGTCGAGGCGGCGGGCGTCGTAGTGGCGATATCCGACGTGGATGCCCTCGCCGTAGCGGACGTGGCAGCGTTCGCCGGGGAAGTCCAGGTAGGCCGGGGTGTCGGCGAGTCGCAGGGGAACCGTCTCGGCCAGCTTGCCCGACGGCGTCACGTCGCCGAGCAGGACGTCGACGACGCTCTCCCCGTGTGCCTGCCCGGTCAGCCAGAACTCCACGATCGCCGCCGCGCTCGCGCGCCACGGCGCGGTCGTCACGACGGACCCGTTGCTGAGCGCGACCACCGTGCGCGGGTTCGCCCGGGCGACCGCGCGCAGGAGGGCGACCTGGTCGTCCGGGAGGTCGATGTCGCTGCGGTCGCGCCCTTCCGCCTCGGCGCTGTCGGGCAGGCCGAGGAACAGCACGACGACGTCCGCCTCGCTCGCGGCCTCGACGGCGTCGGCGAGCAGGGCGCCGTCCGCGGTCCCGTCCAGGCGGTACCCGGGTGCGAAGCGCAGGTCGGCGATCCGCCCCGTGGCGGCGTCGAGCGCGCAGACGACCCGGGTCGGGTTGACGCGGGAGCTGCCCGCCCCCTGGTAGCGCGGGGTGCGCGCCATCTCCCCGACGAACGCGATCCGGCTGCTCGGGGACAGGGGGAGGAGGCCGTCGTTGGTCAGCAGCACGGCGGACTCCGCGGCGGCGCGTCGGGTCAACGCGTGGTGCTCGTCCAGGTCGGGTGCCGCGGCAGCCGCCCCGTTCGTCCGCTGCGCCAGCAGGGTGAGCCGCTCCAGCACCCGGTCGAGCACGCTCGGCTCGAGGTCGCGGCCGTCGTTCCGGCCGGTGTCGGGCCCGGGCATCCGCACGTCCAGCCCCGCGCGCACGGCGGCGGCGGGGTCGCGGACGGCGCCCCAGTCGGACACGACGACGCCGTCGAAGCCCCACTGGTCGCGCAGCACGTCGGTGAGCAGCCAGGGGTTCTCCGACGCGGGGACGCCGTTGATGCGGTTGTAGGCCGTCATCACCGCCCACGGCCGCGCCTGCCGGATCGCGAGCTCGAAGCCGCGCAGGTAGATCTCGTGCAGCGGGCGCTCGTCGATGTCGGCGCTGATCCGCAGGCGCTCGGTCTCCTGGTTGTTGGCCGCGAAGTGCTTCACGCACGCGCCGACGCCCACCGACTGGATGCCCTCGACCATCGCCGCCGCGAGCAGGCCCGACAGCAGCGGATCCTCCGAGAGGTACTCGAAGTTGCGCCCGCACAGCGGGGTCCGCTTGAGGTTCATGCCGGGGCCGAGCACGACGTGCACGCCCTTGGCGCGCGCCTCGGTCGCGAGTGCCGAGCCGACGCGGCGGATCAGCTCGGGATCCCACGACGACGCCAGCGTCACCGCCGGCGGGAAGCACGTCGACGGCTCGCTGCGACCGAGTCCGAGGTGGTCGGGGTCGTCGTCCTGCACCCGCAGGCCGTGCGGCCCGTCGGCGAAGCGGATCGGGCCGTGCCCGGGGATCGGGTGGGTCGTCCAGTAGGTGGCGCCGGCGGTGAACCGCGCCGCGTCCTCGACCGTCATCCCGCACCCCGCCCATCAACCGACTGACTGAACGGTCGGTACGTTAGGTCGCGCCTCGTTCCGGGGCAAGGACGGACCGGCGCGTGCTCAGCGCCCCAGCTCGGCGCGCAGGAGGTCGGTGATCACCCGCATGCTCCCCACGAGATCGACCTCGGCAGGGTTGCGCAGCCACTGCGTCTGCAGCCCGTCCATCGCGGCGAAGGCGACGCCGACGAGCAGCTTCGTCCGCGCATCCGGGACGTCGCCGGTAACGGCTTCGGCGAACAGCTCCCGGATGGTGTCGTACCGCTCGACGAAGAACTGCTGCGCGGGATGCCCCGCGGTGAGGCTCTCCGCGCTGAGCACCGAGAAGAACCGGACCACCGCGGGGTTCTCGCTGTTGCGGCGCGCCGTCGCGTCGAGCAGGTCGGGGAAGCTCAGCTCGCCGCCGGCCACCGCGTCGGCCTCGGGCCGCTGTCGATCCGCCGGGTACAGCTCCTGCAGGACGTCGACGAGGAGGCGCTCCTTGCTGCCGAAGTGGTGCAGCACCCCGGACTGCCCGATTCCCGCGCGCGCTGCGATCTGGGCGAGGGAGCATCCCCGGTAGCCGTGCTCGCCGAAGAGCTCGACGGCGGCCTGCAGGATCGCCTTGCGCGTGGCGCGGCCTTGGTCGACGGTGCTGCGGGCCTGAGGCGACACGCTCCACTCCTCCTGCTGACGGTCACCGGCCATCGTGCCCGACGCGCCGCCGACGCCGTCGTTGCGGCGGTTCCCGGGGGCCGAGCGCGTCACGTCGGACGGCAGGTGGACCCACCTGTCCCCTGGTAGGGTGGGTCGCTGACCAAGGATCGCCCTGCCCCTGCGATCTCGGCGGACCGCGGCCGACCGTGCCCGGTCCTCGAGGAGCGGGTGGGTGCGATGAGGGTGTTCGAGGTTTCCAGCACCGCCGGATGTGGCGGGGTCGTCGTGCTGGAGGCGGTGCAGGACCTGGATCTCGCGACCGAGGCCGCGGCGCGGGCGGATCTGGGGCTGCTGCTGCGGCGGCACCGGGACCAGGCCGTCGTGATCGACTGCTCCGGGGTATTCGTCGCCCTCCGCGGGATGTACGTGCTCTCGGACGTCATCGGATCGATGCAGCCGGACGACATACCGGTCCGGGTCGTCGTTGGCCACGCCGTGCTCCACTGGGTCAATCGGATGATCGGCTGTCCGCTCGTCCTCGAGCCTTCCGTGCCGGACGCGGTGGCCGCCGCTACTGCGCCGCAGCTGCCCCGGCTGACGGCGGTGCGCAGTGTGGAGGAGCTGTTGGCCGCCGCCCCCGAGATCCTGCGGGTCGACGGCGTGGGGTTGATGCTGCTCGACGAGCACGACCGGTTGCGACCGATCGGGGCGAGCGACCCGATCAGCGAACTGCTGCAGGAGGCGCAGCAGGTGGAGGGGTTCGGTCCCGCCCACGACGTGGTGCGGACCGGTGCGGTGGTCGAGGTCGTCGACCTCGACCTCGACATCCGCTACGCAGGGCTGAGGGTCTGCGCGGGCGCACCGGGCGGCACGTCCGTCCGCGGCGTCGTCTCGGCTCCGGTGTGCGTCGGAGGGCGCGTCTTGGGAGCATTCACCGTCATGCGGACCGGCACCGAGGGTTGGACCGGCGTGCAGCGGCGGGCGATCCTGGCCTGCGCTGCCGTCATCGGCTCGGTGCTCGCCGTCCACGGTGCCGGTTCCGCCTCGGCCTGAAGCCGGCGACCTGGGAGGTCCCGTGGCATCCATCGATCCGGCCGGCCTCGCGGCCAGCCTGCGCCGACTGGAGGGGCTCGGCGAGGGAGAGCTCCTGAAGAGCCTGGACCTCGTCGTCACGGCCTGCGTCGAGCTCTTCCAGGTCACCGGCAGCGGTCTGATGATCGCCGACGAGCAGAACGTCCTGCAGTACGCCGTCGCGAGCGACGGGCCGGGGCACGTGCTGGAGGAGGTGCAGACCGAGACCGGTGAGGGCCCGTGCGTGGACACCTTCGTCAACGACGAGATGACCACGACCGACGACATCGCGGGCGACGAGCGATGGCCGGCCAGCCGTGACACCGTTGCGAGCAACGGTGTGCGGGCCGTCCTCGGTGTCCCGGTGCGGCTGGGCGGTGTCCCCGTCGGCTCCCTCGACGTGTACCGGGACCGGCCGCACCGCTGGGACGCCACGGAGGAGGCCGCCCTGGCCCGCTACGCGACCGTCGTCGCGTCGACCCTGCAGACGGCACTGGAGGCCCGGCGGGCCGGGGAGCTGGCCGACCAGCTCCAGTACGCGCTGGACAACCGCGTCGTCATCGAGCGGGCGGTCGGCTTCCTGATGGCCCGGCGCGACACCCAGGCGGTGACCGCCTTCAACCTCCTGCGCAGCAAGGCGCGCCACGACCGGCGCAAGATCGGTGACATCGCCCGCGACGTGCTGCGCCACGGCGACCTGACCTGATCACTGGCCGTTCCCAGCCGGCTCCCAGGTTCGCGATCTACGGTCGCGGCGTGCCATGGCAGCGCAGAGTTCGGCAGGCGGGCCCGATGGCCGTGGCGGTACTGGCCGCCGTGGCCGTCCGGATCGTCGTCCTCGGCTTCGAGTCCGGGGACTACCAGCACTTCATCAAACCCTGGTACGACTTCATCGCCACGCACGGCGGGTTCGCGGCGCTGGCGCACCGGTTCTCCGACTACAACGTGCCGTACCTCTACCTGCTCGCGCTGCTGACGTACCTACCGGTGCCGGCGCTCGTCGGGGTCAAGATCATTTCGGTGGCCTTCGACCTGGTGCTGGCGTACTTCGTGCACCGCATCGTCGCGCTGCGCCACGGCGGCAGCCGGCTGCCGTCGCTGGCCGCCGTGGTCGTGCTCTTCCTGCCGACGGTGGCGGTCAACAGCGGTATGTGGGGACAGGCCGACGCGATCTACGCCGCGTTCGGCGTCGGTGGCGTGTACTTCGTCCTGCGCAGACGGCCGTGGCTCGCCGGTGCGTTCTTCGGCCTGTCGCTGGCCTTCAAGCTGCAGGCGGTCTTCCTGTTCCCGCTGCTGCTGGCGCTGGTGCTGAAGAAGTGGATGCCGTGGCGGACGCTGCTGGCCGTCCCCGCGACCGTCGCGCTCGCGGCCGTGCCGGCGCTGGCGGTCGGTGCGCCCCTCGGAGAGCTGCTGTCGGTGTACGTGCACCAGACGGCCGAGTACACCGCCCTCACCCTCAACGCACCCTCGATCTACCAGTTCCTGCCGGCGGACGCCGATGCCGCGGTGATCCGGCCCCTCGGGGTCGGGGTGGCCGGTGTCGTCGTGCTGGGGCTGTGCCTCGCCGTGGGGCTGAGCCGGGAACGGCTCACCGTGCCGCGGGTCGTGCTCATGGCAGCGGCGACGGCACTTCTGGTCCCGTTCCTGCTGCCGTCGATGCACGAGCGCTACTTCTACGTGGCCGAGGTGCTCACCGTGGTCGCCGCGTTCCACCGACCGCGCCTCTGGTACGTGCCGGTCCTCGTCCAGGTGGCCTCGTCCCTGGCCTACCTCCACGTGCTCCTGCCGCCGAGCGGCCCGAGGTCGGCCGAGTTCGCGCCCACGGCCGAGTTCCGCGTCCTCGCCGCGCTCATGGCGGTCGCGTGCGCGTCGCTCCTGTGGGCGACGTTCCAGGAGTTCCGGCGACCGGTCACGCAGGCCTGCCCGGGGCTCGAATCGCCGTCGGAGGCGGCGCCGCCCTCGTCCTCCGCCGTCGAGCCGGGAGCGACGGCTGACCCGAGCCCCGTCAGGAGATCGGGTTGTACACCCCCAGCGGCACGGTGCAGAACGGGCCGCCGAGGTACTCGGCAGCGGGGCCGGTGACGTCGGGCAGCCCCTCGAACTCGGCGAGGTGGTCCTCGGCGTTGTCCAGGGACTTGTAGCCGATGGCCTCGGCCTCCGCGATCGAGTACATGCGCCGGGTGTTGTCGGAGACCCCCCAGATGATCCGGTAGCCGGGGGAGGGGCAGGCGAGGCACGCCTCGAACAGCCGCGCGCCGTCGTCGGGGGAGAGCCAGGTGACGAGGCCGCGCTTGCCGAGCGCCTGCGGTGACTCGAAGAGGGTGCCGATCCGGATCACGATCACGTCCATGCCGAACCGGGAGTGGTAGAGGCTGCCGAGCGCCTCGATCGCGGCCTTGCTGACGCCGTAGTAGGTGTCGGGGCGGGGCGAGCTGTCGGCGGGGAACCCGTCCTCGCCGGCGTCGGCGACGCGCCGGAACCCGACGGCGTGGCTGCTCGACGCCAGCACGATGCGCGTCACCCCGGCGGCACGCGCGGCCTCCAGGAGGGTGTGCGTGCCGTCGACGTTGACCCGGAGCGACTCCTCCCACGAGCTCTCGCGGCTGAGCCCGCCGAGGTGGATCACGGCGTCGACGCCGGCGCACGCCTGCGCCATCACCTCCGGGTCGGTGACCGACCCGGTGATCAGCTCGACCGCCTCGCCGGGCTCCGGCTCGGGCTGCGGGACGACGTCGAGCAGGCGCAGCACCCGTCCGGCCCGTCGCAACCGGGGCCGCATCAACGTGCCGACGATGCCGGCCGAGCCGGTGATGAGGACGCGCTGGTCTGCCATGGGACTCCGTTCAGTGATCGGGCTGGTCAGCGGATGCCTGCTCGGCGCAGCCGCATCCCGAGCTCGGCGGTGGCCCGCACGAGGAGCTCGCCGACCTCCTCGGCCTCGGCGTCGGTCACCTGCTCCACCGGCATCGAGCAGCTGATCGCGTCGGTGGCCGGGATGCGGTACGGGATGACGGCGGCGACGCAGCGCACGCCCAGTGTGCCTTCCTCGACCTCGGCGCCGTAGCCGCGGTCGCGGGTGATCGCGCACTCGGCGTGCAGGGCGTCGCGGTCGGTGATGGTGGACGGGGTCAGCGCCGGCAACGTGGGCGGCAGCAGCGCGTCGACCTCGTCGCGGGTGAGCTCGGCCAGCAGCGCCTTGCCGAGCGCCGTGGCGTGCGTGGGCAGGGTGCGTCCGACCCGCGAGACGAGGTGCGTGGAGCGCCGCGACTCGCGCGTCTCCAGGTACACCACCTCGGAGCCGTTGCGGCGGGCGAAGTGCGCGGTGAACCCGGTGCGGTCGCGGATCTCCTCGAGCGTCTCGGTGGCGAGCGGCACCACCGGGTCGCGGTCGATGTAGGCGGTGCCGCAGATCAGCGCGTTGACGCCGAGGCGGTAGCTCGCGGTGGCGGCGTCGGCCTCCAGCCAGCCCGCCTCCAGCAGCGTGCGCAGCAGCCCGTGCAGGCTGGACCGCGGCAGGCCGGTGCGGGTGTGCAGGTCGGCGAGCGTCAGCCAGACCTCGCCGCCGGCGAACGTCTCGATGAGCTCGATCGCGCGTCGCGCCGACTTCACGCCGGCCTCGGTGCTGCCGGCGCCGTACTGGCGGAGCTGTGCTTCCCGGGGCACGTGGAACTCCTCCGATGCGCGGTTGACGTGTGACCGGCACAACATTAGCTTCCTGTGCGGCGTTCGCATAGGCGAACGTCGTCACGTTAGCAGACTTCGTTCACATATGTGAACACGAAGGGGGTGGTCGAGCGATGCACGTCCTCGACTGGACGATGGTGTCCCTCTACTTCGCGCTGATGGTGGGCATCGGCTGGTGGTCGCACCGCCGGATCCACGACGTGAAGGACTTCTTCACCGCGGGCGGGAAGATGCCGTGGTGGCTGGCCGGTATCTCGCACCACATGTCCGGCTACAGCGCGGTCCTCTTCGTCGCCTACGCGGGTGTCGCCTACACCGACGGCATCACCGTCTACTTCTGGGGCTTCGCGAGCATCGGGATCGGCGTCGGCATCGGGAGCTGGCTCTTCGCCGCCCGGTGGAACCGGTTGCGCTCCAAGCTCGGCGTCGCCTCCCCGCTGGAGTACCTCGCGAAGCGCTACAACGTGCCGACGCAGCAGGCGCTCGCGTGGAGCGGCAGCCTGTTGAAGATCTTCGACATCGCCGCGAAGTGGTACGCCGTCGCCACCCTGCTCTTCGTCTTCGCCGGGGTGCCCTACGTCTGGGGCATCGTCATCACCGGCACCGTCACGCTGATCTACTGCACGGTCGGCGGTCTGTGGGCCGACGCGCTCACCGACTTCGGCCAGTTCGTCATCCAGGCGCTCGCCGCCGTCGTGATGCTGTGGGTGGTGCTCGACAAGTTGGGCGGCATCTCCGGCCTCTGGACGCTGTGGGGCCAGCTCCCGCCGTCGCACCTCAACCCGACCACCTCGAAGTTCACCACCGTCGTGCTGCTGGTCTACGTGCTGGTGAAGACGCTGGAGTACAACGGCGGGATGTGGAACCTGGCGCAGCGGTACATGGCGGCGCCCAACACGTACGAGGCCCGGCGCGGCGCGCGGCTCTCGTCGGCGCTCTACCTGCTGTGGCCGCTCGTGATGATGTTCCCGATGTTCGCCGCGCCGCTGCTCGTGCCCGGCCTGCAGGACCCCAACACGTCCTACGCCGTCATGACCACGACGTTCCTGCCCGCCGGCCTGATCGGCCTGGTGCTCGCCGGGATCTTCTCCCACACCATGGCGATGGTGTCCTCCGACGCCAACGCGATCTCGGCGGTGATCACCCGCGACATGATCCCGGTGCTGGTGAAGCGGGCCCGGCAGTGGACCGACGAGCAGGGCCTGGCGGCCGCGCGGATCACCACCGTCGTCTTCGTGGTGCTGACCATGCTCGTCGCCACGCAGGCGCAGAACCTCGGCGGCGTGCTGACCATCGTCGTCCAGTGGGTGGCGGCGTTGATGGGCCCGATCTCGATCCCGCTGCTGCTGGGCATGCTGCCGTGGTTCCGCCGGTCGGGCTCGCGGGCGGCGCTCGCGTCGTGGGCGGCCGGCCTGCTGGCCTACGCGCTCGCCTACTACGTGTTCAACGCGACCCTGGCCGTGACGGTCTCGGCGCCGATCCTCATCTCGCTGGCCGTGTTCGTCGGCCTCGGGTGGATCGCACCCGAGCGCCGGCCGTCCACGGACGAGATCATCGACGTCATCGGTCGCGAAGACGCTGACGACGTCCCGACGAAAGACGGGTCCGCGGTCCCCGCGTGACCCCCGGCACCAGAGACGAGAGAGCTGACACCTGATGGAGCACACGGTCGCGCTGGACGGCCTGCTGGCCTTCCCGCTCACCCCGTTCACCGAGGACCTCGAGCTGAACCTCGACGCGTTCGCGGAGAACGTCGAGAGTCACGTCGCGGCCGGGGCGGGTGCACTGTTCGTCGCGTGCGGCACCGGTGAGTTCAGCTCGCTGGCGCCGGGCGAGCTGGCGGCGCTCCTGAGGCGGGCCCGGGAGGTCGTCGGGGGTCGGGTGCCGGTGTGGGTCGGCGCGGGCGGTGGTGCGGCCACCGCCCGCGCCGGGATCGCGGCAGCTCAGGAGGGCGGCGCCGACGGCGTCCTCCTGCTGCCGCCCTACCTGGTGACGGGGCCGCCGAGCGGGCTGCTCGACCACGTCCGGTTCGCCGTCGGCGAGTCGTCGGTGCCGGTGATCGTCTACCACCGCGGGACGGGGGTGTTCACGGCGGCGACGGCGGCGGCGCTGCTGGACGTCCCGTCGGTGGTCGGCCTCAAGGACGGCTACGGCGACGTCGACCTGATGACCCGCATCGTCACCACGATCCGCTCGGT
This sequence comes from Pseudonocardia sp. CA-107938, assembly GCF_050936315.1. NCBI lineage: Bacteria > Bacillati > Actinomycetota > Actinomycetes > Pseudonocardiales > Pseudonocardiaceae > Pseudonocardia > Pseudonocardia sp. CA-107938. The sequence continues at coordinate 3,720,545 of NZ_JBNJNA010000001.1, forward strand.
GGGGAGCGAGCGGGCGCAGCGCTTCCTGTTCTTCAACGGCCTCCCGACGGCGGAGGTCTCGGCGAAGGCGTACGCGCCGATCGGGGTGGCGCGCTACTCGTCGGCGGTGCACTGCTTCGCGCCGGAGATCGCGATGCGGTTCCACCGCGCGCTCGGCGAGGGCGACCACGCCGTGATGGACGCCCTGCTCGCCGGGTTCTACCTGCCGCTGGTCGCGCTGCGCGACGAGACGCCGGGCTTCGCGGTCTCCCTGGTCAAGGCGGCCGCGCGGCTGCGCGGCGACAAGGTGGGCACGGTCCGGCCACCGCTGGTGGAACCCACGCCCGACCAGATCGACCGGCTCGGCACGATCATCGAACGCGGCTACGCCGTGCTGGGGGCGCTCTGATGCGGATCATCGATGCCGAGCTCACGCCCGTCGCGTTCGCCGACCCGCCGCTGCTCAACATGATGGGCGTGCACGAGCCGTACGCGCTGCGCAGCATCCTGCAGCTGCGCTGCGAGGACGGCGTGGTCGGGCTGGGCGAGACCTACGGCGACCTCGCGCTGGTCGAGCAGGTCCGCGCCGTGCTCCCGCAGCTGGCCGGGCGGGACGTGTTCGACCTGCCCGGGCTGCGCCGGCTCGTCGCCACGACGATCGGCGGCTCGGTGTTCGCCGACGCGCACGGGCTGACCGGCGGGTCGTCGCTCGACAAGACCGTCGCCACCGTCTACTCGCTGTTCGAGGTGGCGTCGCTCGACGCGCAGGGCCACTACCTGGGCCGACCCGTCGTCGACCTGCTCGGCGGCAAGGCCCGCGACGCCGTCGACTTCTCGGCGTACCTGTTCTACAAGTACGGCGGCCACCCCGGCTCCGATCCCGACGACTGGGGCGAGCTGCTCACGCCCGACGCGATCGTCGGCTCGGCGAAGCGCATGATCGACGAGTACGGCTTCCGCTCGATCAAGCTCAAGGGCGGCGTGTTCCCGCCGGAGCAGGAGATCGAGGCCATGCGGGCGCTGGCCGAGGCGTTCCCGGACCACCCGCTGCGGCTCGACCCCAACGCCGCCTGGACGCCGGAGACGAGCATCCGCGTCGCCCACGAGCTCGACGGCGTGCTGGAGTACCTGGAGGACCCGACGTCGGGCATCGAGGGCATGGCGACGGTCGCCGCGCAGGCGAGCATGCCGCTGGCCACCAACATGTGCGTGATCCGCTTCGCCGACGTCGCGCCCGCGTTCCGCGCCGGCTCCGTGGGCGTCGTGCTGTCGGACCACCACTTCTGGGGCGGCCTGCGCGACACGCAGGCCCTGTCGGTGACGTGCGAGACGTTCGGCGTCGGGCTGTCCATGCACTCCAACAGCCACCTGGGCATCTCGCTCGCCGCGATGGTGCACGTCGCCGCCGCGACCCCGCACCTCACCTACGCCTGCGACACGCACTGGCCGTGGAAGTCCGAGGACGTGATCGTGCCCGGGGCGCTGGAGTTCCGCGGTGGCGCCGTCGCGGTGCCGGACAAGCCCGGCCTCGGCGTCGAGCTGGACCCGGACGCGCTGGCCCGCGCGCACGAGACGTACGTGCGCAGCGGCCTGACCAAGCGCGACGACGCCACCTACATGCAGCGCTTCGTGCCCGGCTTCACCCCGAACCGGGGCCGCTGGTGAAGCTCGTCGGCTACGCGTACCCGTGGGACGTGCCCACGCCGGGCTTCGTCGAGCGGGCGCAGGGGCTCGGCGTCGACGAGGTGGCGGTCGCCGTCGCCTACCACAGCGCGCGGGCAGCGACGCCGTGGTCGCCCGACGGCACGTCGGTGATCGCCCGGCACGCGGCGTTCTACCGGCCGGTCCGTGCGGAGGCGTGGGACGGCGCGGTGCTGCGGCCGGCGCCGCCGGACTGGGTGCCCGGGCCGGACAGCGCCGGTCACGCCGTGCGCACGCTGACCGCCGCGGGCATCCCGGCGGCCGCCTGGATCGTGCTCACGCACAACTCGCTGCTGGGGGGCCGGTCGCCGGAGCTGGCCGTGCGCAACTGCTTCGACGAGGTCTACCCGTGGGCGCTGTGCCCGGCCCAGGACGCCGTGCGCACCTACGCCGCCGTGCTGACCGCCGAGAGCCTGCGCGACCTGGAGTTCTCGTCGGTGATCCTGGAGGCCTGCGGCCCGCTCGGCGCCGTCCACCAGCACCAGCACGAGAAGACCGACGGCGTCTGGTCGCCCGCCGTGGCGCGCCTGCTGTCGATCTGCTGCTGCGCCGCGTGCGCGGCCGGGTGGCGCGCCGCCGGCCAGGACCCGGACCGGGTGCGCGCGGCGTTGCGGGCAGAGGTGCGCCGGCTCATCGTCGACCTCGACACCACCGTCGACGAGCTGCCCGGCGAGCTCAGCGACGTGCTGCTCACCACCCGGCAGCAGGCCGTCGACGCCCTGCGGGCCGCCGTCCTGGAACGGATCGGGCGGGGCCCGCGCGTCGTCCTGCACGGCGCGCTCGACCCCTGGGTCACGGGCGCCCTTCCCGGGCTCACCCCGCGCGCGGCCGACGACGTCGACGCCGTGGTGCTGCAGAACTGGGCGCCCGGCCGGGTGTCGATCGACGCCGTCGCCGCGGCGCGGGCGCAGCTGCCCGAGCGGGTGGCCGTCGGCAGCTACGTCACCGCGGTGGCGGCGAACCCGGTGCCCGACATGGGCGCCTACGTCACCGATTTGGCCAAGGCCGGCGCCGCCGAGCTGCACCTCTACCACCTCGGCCTCGCCGGGCCGGCCCGCTGGCCCGACCTGCAGGCTGCCGCGACCGCGGCACACGAGTAGACAGGCACACATGGGTACTTCTCTCGACTCGGTGCTGGCCGCTGCCGCGAGCGCGGCCGCACCGGCGGCAGCCAGCACGCCGACCGTCCGCGCCGGATGGCTCGACGCCGTCGCCGACGCGCTCGACGCCGCGGCCGCCGAGCTGATCCCGCTGGCCGCCGCCGAGACGCACCTGCCGGAGGCGCCCCGGTTGAAGGGCGAGCTGGCCCGCACCACGTTCCAGCTGCGCCTCTTCGGCGACGTCCTGCGCGACGGGGCGTTCCTCGGCGCCACCGTCGACCACGCCGACCCTGAGTGGCCGATGGGCCCGCGGCCGGACATCCGCCGGGTGCTCGTGCCGATCGGGCCGACGCTCGTCTTCGCGGCCAGCAACTTCCCGTTCGCGTTCAGCGTGGCCGGCGGCGACACCGCGTCCGCGTTGGCCGCGGGCTGCCCGGTGGTGCTGAAGGCGCACCCGGGCCACGAGGAGCTCTCCACCCGGACGGGCGCGATCGTGCGCGAGGCACTGGCCGCCGCCGGTGCCCCGGCGGGCCTCTTCGACGTCATCCACGGCGTCGAGGACGGGGTGACCGCGCTGAAGGACCCGCGCATCGCGGCCGCCTCCTTCACCGGCTCGGTGGCCGGCGGGCGCGCGCTGTTCGACATCGCCGTCTCCCGGCCCACGCCCATCCCGTTCTACGGCGAGCTGGGCAGCGTCAACCCGGTCGTCGTCACGCCCGGTGCGGTCGCGGCCCGGGGCCCGGCCATCGCGAAGGGCTACGCCGGCTCGTTCAGCCTGGGTGCCGGGCAGTTCTGCACGAAGCCGGGCCTGCTGTTCCTGCCGGCGGGTCACGGCCTCGACGAGGACCTCCGCGCCGCCGTCACCGCGGCCGCGGCGCAGCCGATGCTGAACGACCGCATCTCCTCCGGGTTCACGCAGCGGCTGGACGAGGTGCGCGGGGCGCCCGGCGTCGAGGTGCTGGTCGCCGGGGGAACAGACGGATCGACGTTCACCCCGACCCTGCTCGCCACCACGGCCAAGGCGTTCGCGGAGGCCGACGCGACGGTCCGCGAGGAGTGCTTCGGGCCGGCATCGCTGATCGTGACCTACACCGACCAGGCCGAGCTGCTCGACGTCCTGGACGGGCTGGAACCCGGCCTCACCGCCACTGTCCACGGCGAGGAGAGCGAGGCCGAGCTGGTGCGTGGCCTGCTGCCCAGCCTGACCCGGCTGGCCGGGCGCCTGCTGTGGAACGACTGGCCCACCGGCGTCACCGTCAGCTGGGCGCAGCAGCACGGCGGCCCGTACCCGGCCACCACGGCGCCCACCACGACGTCCGTGGGCACGGCCGCGATCGAGCGGTTCCTGCGGCCCGTGGCGTGGCAGGGGTTCCCCGACGCGCTCCTGCCGGACGCGCTCCAGGAGGCCAACCCGTGGCAGCTGCCCCGGCGCACCGACGGCGTTCCCCCGTGGGCACGGAATCGGGAATGAATGCGCAGGTCTTTGTCACCGTCGGGCAACCCCCGATCGTGATAGTGATCTGAATTCGGTCCCACCTTTTACCGACGGCTAACCCCGCAATGCCGATTCCCGTTCTACCGTTGTGACAACGGGATCGGGCGGGGGTGACAGGCGTGCGTTCGCTTCGGAGCGTCCTGGTCGTCTCCGCCGCCGCGGCGTTCGGCGTCGTGACGTGGTCGACGGCGCACCTCCTGACCACCGTCCTGTTCGCCCACACCCATGACGGGACGAGCCCCTGTGCCCCCGTCCACCAGGGCGTCGGCGCGATCATGCTCGCGATGGCGGCCTTCGTGGTCACGGTGGTCGCGGCCGGCCTGGCCCCCGGCCAGCCGCGGTGGGCAGGCCTGCTCCGCCCCGGCTCGCTGGCAGCCGCGGGTGCGCCGGCGACGTTCCTGCTGATCGAGTGGGCGGAGCACCTGGCGGCCGGCGCGGAGGGGCCGCCGGCAGCGCTGCTCGTCGTCGGCGCCGGAGTGCACGCCGCGATGGGAGCGGCGACGCCGCTGCTCTGGAACGTGTTCGTGCAGCGGACGATCGTCGAACTGGCACTGCCGCAGTTCGCAGTTCCTCCTTCGGACGAGGAGTCCCCGGCGCAAGCGCCGGATCGGGCCTGGGCCGCGTCGCGGCTCTCGTCGAGGATCTCGAGCAGGGCGCCACCGGCGTACGGGAACCACCGCCCGTACCCCTGCCGCATCTGACGGCAGCGCCCTTTCCCGACGAATCGTCGTGCCCGATCGAAGGAATGATCTGTGATGTCTTCTGCCCATTCTCCCGAGGTATCGACCGCGCCGGCCCGGTGGCTGCCGAGGACGGCGTCGTTGCTGCTCCTCGTCGGTGCGGTGATGGCTGCGCTCGCCGCGCCGGCGTACGCGCAGGCTGCGCCCACCCCGTCACCGGAACCGTCGGCCGGGTCCGTGCTGGTCGACCTGAGGCTGTGGATCCTGGGCGCGCTCGTGCTCGCCGTCGTACTGGCGTTCGTCGTCATCGCCCGGCTGTCGCGGGACTCGTCGGGCGGTGACGACTGACCGGTTGCCCTCAGGGCCGCCAGGTCCGCAGCCACACGGTGTGCGGCGAGCGGCGCAGCTCGGCCAGCTGCCCGTCGGTGAGCTCGAGGTCGGTGTCGGCGATGACGTAGCCGCGGTCGCCGAGCGTGGTCAGCGACTCGCCCACGACGTTGGCACCGGCGTCGGCGATGAGCTGGTGGATGCCGGCCAGCACCCCCGGGGCGTTGGCGTGCAGGTAGCCGATGCGGAAGTTGCCCTGAGGATGCGGCGGCGCCACGGCGGGCAGGTTCACCGAGAGCGCGGTGTTGCCGCGCTGGACGAACCCGAGGAACTTGCCGGAGACGAAGTGCCCGATCTCCTCCTGCGCCTCCTGGGTGGAGCCGCCGACGTGCGGGGTGAGGATCACGTTGTCGAGCCCGCGCAGCGGCGACTCGAACGGGTCGCCCTGCGCCTTCGGCTCGATGGGGAAGACGTCCATGGCGGCGCCGGCGAGGTGCCCGGACAGGATGTTGTCGCGCAGGGCCTCCGCGTCGACGACCATGCCGCGCGAGGCGTTGATGAACATCGACCGCGGCTTCATCATCGCGAACTGCTCGGCGCCGAACAGGCCGGCGTTGCCCGGACGCCCGTCGACGTGCAGCGTGACGATGTCGGCCGCGGCCAGCAGCTCCGGCAGCGACCGCATCCGCCGCGCGTTGCCGTGCGCGGGCCGGTCGGCCGTGTCGTAGAAGATCACCCGCAGCCCGACGGCCTCGGCGACGTTCGACAGCTGGGTGCCGATGTTGCCGTACCCGACGATGCCGAGGGTGCGCCCGCGGATCTCGTGGCTGCCCTTCGCCGACTTGTCCCACACGCCCTCGTGCATGCGCTGGGTCTTCTCGGGCAGCCGCCGGGCCAACGCGATGATCTCGCCGAGCACCAGCTCGACGACGCTGCGCGTGTTGGAGTACGGCGCGTTGAAGACGGCGATGCCGCGCGCGGCGGCGTCGGCGAGGTCCACCTGGTTGGTGCCGATGCAGAAGCAGCCGACGGCGAGCAGGTCCTTCCCGGCCTCCAGCACCCGCGGCGTGATGGTCGTGTTGGACCGGATCCCGAGCAGGCTCACCCCGGGCAGCGCCTCGACCAGCTCGTCCTCGGTGAGCGACCGCGAACGGGCGTCGACCTCGTACCCGGCGTCACGCAGCGCCTCGGCCGCGACGGGATGGATGTTCTCGAGGAGGAGAGCCTTCACGTGTCCAGGCTAGTTCGCCGCGCCAGCCCTCCATCGGCTCACCCCGCACCGACGAAAGCAGCTACCGCGCCCGCCCGCCGGCCGGGGATCGTGCTGGTGTGATCACCGTGGACGGGTTGACGAAGCGCTACGGCGAGCTGGCGGCGGTGGACGGGCTGTCGTTCACCGTCGAGCCGGGCGCGGTCACCGGATTCGTCGGGGCGAACGGCGCCGGCAAGTCGACGACGCTGCGGATGCTGCTCGGTCTTGACGCCCCGACGGCCGGGACGGCGACGTTCAGCGGGCGCCGCTATTGCGCGCTCCCGCAGCCGGCCCGCACCGTCGGCGCGCTTTTGGACCCGCGGTGCGCGCACCCCGGGCGCAGCGCGCGCGACCACCTGCGCTGGATGGCCGCCGCCGCCGGCCTGCCGTCCGCGCGGATCACCGACGTGCTGGAGCAGACGGGGATCGCGCGCGCCGCCGACCGGCGGGTGGGCGGGTTCTCCCTCGGCATGCGCCAGCGGTTGGGCATCGCCGGCGCGCTCCTCGGCGACCCAGCGGTGCTGGTGCTCGACGAGCCGCTCAACGGCCTCGACCCTGACGGCATCCGCTGGGTGCGCGAGCTCCTGACCGGGCTCGCGGCACAGGGTCGGACCGTGTTCGTGTCCAGCCACCTGCTGGGCGAGCTGGAGCACACCGCCGAACGCGTGGTGGTGATCGGGCACGGGCGGTTGCTCGCCGCCGGGACGATCGCCGACCTGCGCGGGCACACCGCGGTGCTGCGCATCGTCCCGGCCGACCCGTGCGCGACGGCGGACCTCGCCGGAGCGCTCGACCGGGCCGGCGGGACCGTCGACCGAGCCCCGGACGGTCTGTCCGTGCGCGGGCTGCCCCCGGAGGCGGCCGGCCGGGTCGCCCTCGAACGCGGGGTCGCGCTGCGCGAGCTCAGCCTGCACGACCGTGGCCTGGAGGCGGCCGTCCGCGCCCTGTCGAGCGGAGCGGCGTCGTGATCGCGACGATCCGGTCCGAGCTGATCAAGGCCGTCACCGTGCGCTCGGTGCCGGCGCTGGCCGCGGCAGCACCGGTCGCCGCGGTGCTGCTGGCGGCCGTGTTCGTGCTCAGCCTGCCGGTCACGCAGGGCCGGACGGTCACGGAGGTGCCACCGCCCGACGTCGTCGGGGCCGCTCTGGTCGGCGTCGACGTCGCGGCCGTCGTGCTGGTCGTCCTGGGCGCGCTGATCGCCGGCTCGGAGTACCCGACGGGCACGATCGCGCCCACCTTCCTCCTCACCCCCCACCGCGAACGGGTGATCCTCGCGAAGGCCGCCGTCGTCGTCGGGATCGCGGTGCTGGTCGCGATCACGGCCGCGACGCTGTGCGTGGCGGTCGGGCAGGCGGCGCTGCTGCTGGCCGGGCTGGACCTCACCCCGATCGACGTCCGGTTGCTGGCCGGCACGGCCGCCGGGCCCGTGGTGTACGCCGTGGCGGGCCTCGCGGTGGCCGTGACCACCCGCAGCACCGGCGGCGGGGTCGCCGGCGCACTCGCCTTGCTCCTGCTCCCGGGCGTCGTCGGCTGGGTCGACGCGCTGGCCGTCCTCGCACCGCTGATGCCGTCCGCGGCGGTGCACGGCCTGGCCGGCGTGTCGACGCCCGGCACCGCCGAGCACCTCGCCGCAGCCCCGGCCGCGCTGCTGCTCGTCGGCTGGCTCACCGGACCCGTCGGGTTCGCCGCATGGCGCGCCGCCACCCGCGACGCCTGACGTCGCGTCGCACCCACACCGTCCGGTAAGGAGAACCCATGCCCACCCTCGCGGAGGACCTCGCGCTGCTGCTCGTCGACCCGGCGACGGGCAAACCGCTGGTCGACGGCACGGCGTTCGACCGCGTCATCGGCGGTGCGCTGCTGCTCGACCTGGCCGGCGCCGGCCGCCTGACCGTGTCCGGCACGGGCAGCAGGGCGCGGATCACGGTCGTCGGCGAACCGACCGGCGACGCGCTGCTCGACGCGGCCGCCGAGCGCCTCGGCACGAGGAGGCGCCGCGCGGCGTCCGCGGTGGAGCGGCTGTCGTCGAAGCTGCGGGCGGCGACGTTCGACCGGCTCGCCACGGCCGGGATCGTCGCGGGGGAGACGAGCCGCGTCCTCGGCGTGTTCCCGGCGACGACCTGGCGGTTCGTCGACCCCGCGCCGCGGGCGGCGCTGCACTCCCGCGTCGCGTCCGCGCTCGCCGGCAAGACCGATCCCGACGAGCGCACCGCCGCGCTCGTGTCGCTGCTCTACGCGGTGAAGGCCGAGCACAAGGTCGTCGACGGGCCGCGGCGCGAGCTGCGCGCCCGCGCCAAGCAGATCGCGGAGGGCGACTGGGCCGGCTCGGCCGTGGCGCAGGCCGTGCAGGCGGTGAGGTCGACCATCATGTCCGCGGTCGTCGCGTCGTCGATCGCGGGAGCGGCGAGCAGCACTCAGTAGTACCGGCCGGAGATCTCCAGCCCGCGGTCGAGCGCCTCCGCCAACCGGTTGGCCGTCGACGGCGTGAGGCGCTGCTCGAGGGCCCAGTCGCGCGCCCGGTCGCGGAAGCCGGCGAGCCGCAGCCGCGCACCGTCGAGCATGTCCGTGAGCTCGGACCGCGCGAACTCGACGTACGGGTTGTCGCGCGGGATCGGCTCCTCGGCGTCGATGTCGACGTCGGCCCAGACGCGGATCCGCGAGCCGACGTGCTCGACCACGGAGGTGACGCCGTGACCGGTGTCGACGAGGCCGCCGTCGGCGGCAGCGTGCCGTCGCGCACGAGCAGCCCACCTATCGCGGCCGGGAATCCGGCGGGATCGCAGATCAGCTCCACGGCGTGCTCGGGGCTCACCGCCGGTGCCGGCGGGACGGGCCGGCGCCACCACCGGTCGGGTGGTCTGCGGCTGATCGATGGTTGCGCACCATGATCGCCCGCGCGGCGGCACCGACCTGCGCCGAGGTCATGGCGGTGTCGAGGAACAGCCAGGGGTCTGCTGTTGTCGAATCGCCAGGTCACCGCGGGTTCGGCGAGGCTCCACGGTTCCAGCACGGGCAGCAGCTCGGCCCTGCGGCGATGCTCGCGCGGCCGTGTCGGCCCGTCACGTCGATCGCCCGGTCGCCGGCCGCGAACGCCGCAGCTCCGCCAGGTCGACGGCACAGGAGGCAACGGCTCGTGCAGTCGCCCGCACAGCGCGTTCACCGCATGAGAGTCTGTGCGGCATGTTCCCGACGTTGCGCTCGGCCGCCGGTTCCGACACCGGTCGGCGGCGGTCGATGAACCAGGACTCGGCCGTGACGAGCACGCGGCTGCTCGCCCTGGCCGATGGGATGGGGGGCCATGCGCACGGCGAGGTGGCCAGCACCGTCGCCGTCACGTCGTTCCTCGATCTGGCCGGGCGCCTCGAAGGCGTCGATCTCGCCGAGGTGGATCTGCTCGCGAACCTCGCCGAGGCGATCGACGACGCGGCCGCCCGCATCACCGCGCTCGCCGACGCCGAGCCGGAGATGCGGGGCACCGGCACCACGGTCGTCGCCTTCCTCGTCGACGGCACCCGGATCGGGGTGCTGCACATCGGCGATTCCCGCGCCTACCTGCTGCGGGACGGCGAGCTGGTGCGGATGACCCGCGACCACACGCTCGTCCAGGCGCTCGTGGACGAGGGCCGGATCTCCGCCGAGGAGGCGGCCGATCACCCCCGCCGGTCGTGGCTGATCCGCACGCTGCAGGACGGCACCACCGCCGAACCCGACCTGTTCGAGCACGAAGGACGGATCGGCGACCGCTACCTCATCTGCTCCGACGGGGTCACCGCCGTGCTCGACGACGCGGAGATCCGGGACGTGCTGGCGAACGAGCAGGAGCGGGCCGGAGCGGTGGCCGCACTCATCGAACGGGCGAACGCGGGCGGCGGCCCGGATAACATCACGTGCATCGTCGCCGACCTGGTGGAGGAACCTGCTCCCGCTGAGCAGGCGCCTTTGATCGTCGGGGCTGCGGCCGAGCAGTCCGGGCGGTCCTGAGCCGATCGGACGGGTCGCAGCCCGCCGGAGAGGACGCGTGTGGCGCACGAGCCCGATATGTCCCCCGATGTGCTGCTGATCGCGGCGGCCGCGGCGGGCATGGCCCCGGCGGCGATGGTGGTGGTCGACGAGGCGGGGGTGCGCTGGCACAACGCCGCCGCCGCGCAGCTGGTCGAGCCGTACGGCGGGCACTGGTCCGACGGGAGCACCGGCGCCGCTGACGTCGTCACCGGCCTGCGCGGCGGGCCCCTGTGCCTGCGCTGGGCCGCCCCCGACGGATCCGTCCGGTGGTGGCGGGCGGAGCAGCGGGACGTGCCTGGCGGGCGGCTGGTCTCGCTGGTGGACGAGACCGACTACGACGGCGGACCCGTCACCGAGGTCCCCGGCACCGGCACCTGGGACTGGGACGTGGTGGCCGACCGGGTCCGCTGGTCGCCGGAGCTCTTCGGGATCATCGGCCTCCGGGCCGACGTCGGGGTTGACCGGCGGCAGCTCACCGAGCTGCTGCACCCGGACGACGCCCCGCTGCTGCGCCGCACGGCGATCGACGCGGCGCGCACCGGTGAGCCGTGGGTGCGCACCATCCGCATGTACCGGGCCGACCGCTCCGCCCTGCGCACGTTCGAGGTGCACGGCGAGGGCCGCCGCGGGCTCGCCGCGCAGCCGGTGGTCCGCCTGGTCGGCACCGCCCGGGACGTCACCGAGATGCAGACCGCACGGCGCGAGGTGGCGTTCCTTGCCGGGCACGACCTGCAGACGGGGGTGGCCAGCCGGCAGCGTCTCATGGCCTACCTCGCCGAGAGCGCTGCCGGCCCCGACCGCGGCGCCGTCGTCGTCATCGACGTGGACCACCTGGGCGAGGTCAACGAGCTGCACGGCATCGCCGTCGGGGACGAGGCGCTGCGTGCGCTGGCGAGCGTCCTGCGCCGCGAGATCGGCGGCGGGCCGCTGCTCGGCCGGATCGGTGGCGACCGCTTCGCCGCGGTCCTGCCCGCCCGCGGGATCGCCGAGGCGGTCGCAGCGGCCGACAGGCTCTGCGCAGCGGTCGATCGCACCCCCGTCCCGACGGGCGCCGGCATCATCCACGTCGCCGTGAGCGCCGGCGTCGCCGAGATCGTCCGCGACGACGTGGACGCATCGCTCGAGCACGCCGGGATCGCGCTCGACGAGGCCAAGCGCACCGGACGCAACCGCGCGGTCGGCTACTCCGACGAGCTGCGGCGCGCGGCCGGCGGCCGGTCCGCCCTGCTGCGGCGCGTGGCCGGCGCGCTCGAGGACGGCTCGATGCAGCTGGCCGCGCAGCCGATCGTCGACCTGCGCACCCACCGCACCACGCGGTACGAGCTGCTGCTGCGGTTGTGCGACGGGCTGGAGCCGCCGCTCGGGCCGGCCGAGTTCCTGCCTCCGGTGGAGCACACCGACCTGGTGCACCGGCTCGACCGGTGGGTCGTGGGACAGGCGGTGCGCGCGCTCGCGACGCCGCGCGCCCGCGAGTCGGGCCTGCGGCTGGAGGCCAACCTGTCGGGCCGCTCGCTGGAGGACCCGGACCTCGGCGGCTGGATCCTCGACGAGCTGCGCCGCAACGAGGTGCAGCCGGACCGGCTGGGCGTCGAGATCACGGAGACGGCGGCGGTCACCGAGCTGGCCGCAGCGCGCGGCCTGGCGACCCGGCTGGTCGAGGCTGGGGTCGGGTTCGCCCTCGACGACTTCGGCGCCGGGTTCGGCTCGTTCGCCTACCTGAAGCACCTGCGGTTCACGTCGGTGAAGGTCGCGGGCGACTTCGTCGCGCAGGTCGACCAGTCCGACACCGACCGGGCACTCGTCGGCGCGGTCGTGGCACTGGCGCGGCAGATGGGCATGGTCACCGTGGCCGAGCAGGTCGACCGGCCGGAGCTCGTCGGCGAGCTGCGCCGCCTGGGCGTGGACCACGGGCAGGGCTTCCACCTGGGCCGCCCCGCCCCACTGGTGGAACTGGTCGGCGCCGGCACCTGACCCCCGCGAGTCCTGCGTTCTGCGGGGCGAGTCTCGCGTTCTGCGGGGCGAGTCTCGCGTTCTGCGGGGCGAGTCCTGCGTTTCCGTCAGCGGCGGGCGACCAGCCGCCGCAGGGGCACGGGCCACCGCCGACCGCCGCGGGCGGCAAGCCGGGCGACGACGGCGTCGGGCACCGCGGGCGGCCACACACCGGCGGCCGAGAGCTCGGCGGCCAGTGCCGCCGCGTCCTGTTCCGGCACGTCCACCTCGAAGGCGACGCGGTCGTCGGCGAGCACTGCGAAGTCGGCAGCGGCGAGCAGCCAGCCGACGTCGTCGAGCGCGGAGCGGTGCGGCCACCCGTGCCGGTGGACGGCGCGCAGCGGCAGCTGCCCCGGCGCCCGCACGGCGGCCGACGGCGTGACCACGACGAGGGTGCCCGCCGGCCGCAGCACCCGCCGGACCTCGGCGAACACGCCGTCCACGTCGGGCGCGGCGGCGAGCACCGCGGTCAGGCAGATCCCGTCGAGCGCGTTCGTCCACACCGGCAGAGCCGCGGCAGCGGCGCGGGCCAGGCCGGACGCGGTGGCCAGCCCGACGCCCCGCGCGTCGGGGACGAGCTCGAGCGGGTACTCCGAGTCCGCCAGGGGAGCGGTCGCCCACGCGGCCGCCGTGCCACCTCCACCATCGGTCAGCCTCCCGAGCAGAGGTGTCGCGGACGGCCGCATGGGGCGAGTCTCGCGCGCCGGCCCGGCACACCGCCGGTGGGGTGCCGGCGGCCAGGCATAGCCTGGTCGGCATGGCGCAGGTGACTGCCGACGACAGCCGTTCCCGAACCGTCGCCGAGCGACGTCCACCGCGCACCGCCGCACTCCTGGTGCTGGCAGCCGCGATCGCCGTGCTGGTCGCCGCGGCGATCGTCGCCGGCAGCGGCGCACGCCCGCTCGTCGCGCTCGGCCTCCCCGATCCCGGCGAGCTGACGACGGTCGGGCTGCCCGCGGTGCGCGCGCTGTCCGAGATCAGCATGGTGCTCACGATCGGCGCGCTGCTGCTCGCGGCGTTCCTCGTGCCGCCGCAGCGCTCCGGCTACCTCGACGTCGCCGGCTTCCGCGCGGTCCGGGTCGCGTCGTGGACGGCGGCTGTCTGGGCCGTGGCGGCGCTCGCGCTGGTGCCGCTCAACGTCGCCGACGCGCTGGGCCGGCCGGTCACCGACGTGCTGGACCTGGGCCTGCTCGTCCAGCTGGTGCCCCGACTGTCCGCCGGCGCCGCATGGACGCTCACCGCGGTGATCGCGCTGGTCGTCCTCGCCGGTGCGCGGACCGTGCTGAGCTGGGGCTGGACGGTGGTGCTGTTCGCGCTGGCCGTGGCCGGCCCGCTGCCGGTGACGTTCACCGGGCACTCCGCCACCGGGGGCGCGCACGACGTCGCGTCCAACAGCCTGGTCCTGCACGTCCTCGCGGCGTCGCTGTGGGTGGGCGGTCTGGCCGCCGTCGTCGTGCTGGCGGCGGCGCGCGGGTCCGACCGGGCGACCGCGCTCGCGACCGCGGTGCCGCGGTTCTCCCGGCTGGCCCTGGCCTGCTGGATCGTCCTCGCGTTCACCGGCGTCGTGAACACGCTGGTCCGCATCCCGCTGTTCGCGCTGTTCGGCTCGTTCTACGGGCTGTTGATCCTGCTCAAGGTGGTGGCGCTGCTCGTGCTGGGCGGCATGGGCGCGCTGCACCGGCGGAGCACCGTCGACGCGGCCGCCGGCGGCAGCACGTCCGCCCTGGTGCGGCTCGCCGGCGTCGAGGTGCTGATCATGGCCGCGACCGTCGGGCTCGCCGTCGCGCTGGGCCGCTCCGCGCCACCCGACACGGGGGAGGGGCGCCCCTCGCGCACCGAAGTGGTGATCGGGTACGACCTGCCGGGCCCACCCGACCTCGGCACGCTGCTGTTCGCCTGGCGGTTCGACCTGATCCTCGGCTCGGCCGCAG